>CP119312.1:5000-2405000 GCA_029202405.1 Candidatus Devosia phytovorans
ATCCTGGGGCTGGAGCAGGTCCCAAGGGTATGGCTGTTCGCCATTTAAAGTGGTACGTGAGCTGGGTTTAGAACGTCGTGAGACAGTTCGGTCCCTATCTGCCGTGGGTGTAGGAATATTGAGAAGAGCTGACCCTAGTACGAGAGGACCGGGTTGGACGAACCTCTGGTGGACCTGTTGTGGCGCCAGCCGCATTGCAGGGTAGCTAAGTTCGGACGGGATAACTGCTGAAAGCATCTAAGCAGGAAGCCTCCTTCAAAACGAGTATTCCCTTGAGAGCCGTGGAAGACCACCACGTCGATAGGCCGGGTGTGGAAGCGCAGCAATGTGTGAAGCTTACCGGTACTAATAGCTCGATTGGCTTGATCGTTCTCATTAATCTATGTCCGCATAGATTGTGAAATGTGCGATCGGTTAGAAATACACCAGACACCCCTCCTTGCATGGGAGAGGCGGTGTCCATAAACAAAAACCAGAATTCACCAACGCGTTTTTCGCTGACCTTGTGGTTCTTGCGAGGAGCCCAAGACCCGATCCCATCCCGAACTCGACCGTCAAATTCCTCCGCGCCAATGGTACTAAGTCTCAAGGCTTGGGAGAGTAGGTCGCTGCAAGGTCTGCCAAAAACGCGTTGTCTCTTTACAATGTCGAAACGAAATCAAAAACCCTCCACTGGAAAACAGTGGAGGGTTTTTGCGTTCCAAAGACCAAATGCTCCGCGGGGTTGGACCTTTCCGCCGCCTCAGCGTATCCACATTCAAAGGGCTTAAATGCCTCGACATGTTCGATGACCTGATTTGCGGATTTCTCCATGCGTTTGTTTGTCCTGCTGCTGTTGCTGCTGATCACTCCCGTCGCGGCTCAGGCTCAATTGCTACCGGAAGCGACGGCGGAAACGACGACAAGCAGCGATGCCAGCATCGACGAATTGGTGCGTATTCTCGAAAATGACGAGACCCGTGCCCTGCTCATCGAGCGCTTGCAGCAGCAGACCGTGGCCGCTGACGCCGCTGCGCCTGTTGAGGAGCCGCTCAATGATCTCAGCATCGTCCGCCAGCTGGCCGAATATACCCGCGCTGCGGCCGAGGGCACCTCGACGACGCTACGCTCACTTGGCGCGATCTTTACCGACCTGCAACATGGGTTGAGCGGCACGCTCAATGCCGATTTCGATGCCTTTCGCGATGTGGCCATTGCGGTGTTTCTCGTCGCCGTGGGTCTCTTCGGCAGTTTCTGGGTGTTGCGCCTGGTGGTGCATGCCATTCACCGGATGATCGCCCGGCGCGTCGAAGGTCGGGGATGGCTATTGCGGATTGCCGGCATGCTGGGAGCGACCGTGATCGATCTCGGCTCGGTGCTCCTGGCCTGGGCAATCGGCTATGTGGTGGCTTTGACCTTTGTGGGTGGTGCAACCGGCCGCATGGGCATCAACCAGTCGCTGCTGCTCAACGCCTTCCTCCTCGTCGAAATGAGCAAGATGGTGGCGCGGGCGCTGCTGGCGCCCCGCTTCGAGGCCTTGCGCATCATCCCGGTCGGCGACAGCAATGCGGCCTATTGGTCGTTCTGGCTGGCGCGGATCATTTCACTGATCGGCTATACCTTCCTCTTCGTCAGTCCTTTGCTGGCCGCCAATCTCTCCGTCGGCTCGGCCTCGGCCGTACAGGTGCTGGTGATGGCGACAGCCGTGACCATCGGCATCATTATCGTGCTGCAGAACAAGGACGATGTGCGCAACTGGCTCTCTGGTATTGCCGAGCGGCGCGGGCATGATGGCACAGGGCAATTGCTGGCGCTACTGGGGCAACACTGGCATCTGATTGCCATCCTCTATCTCGTGGCGCTGCTGGTGGTCTGGTTCGCCAATCCCGAGCAGGCACTGCCCTTCATGCTGGGCGCGACGCTGCAGTCGGTGATCTCCATTCTCGTCGGCATAGTGATCGTCGGTTTCATCTCCCGCTTCGTCAATGCAGGCCTGAGCCTGCCGGCCGATATCAAGCACCGTCTTCCCCTGCTCGAGACACGGCTCAAGGCCTTCGTGCCGACGGTGATGCAGGTGGTGCGCTGGGTGGTGATCCTGGGCGTGCTGCTGGCCAATGCCCAGGTGTGGATGCTGTTCGACTTCGTCGGCTGGATCGGCAGTGATCACGGCCAGCAGGTGGCCGGGTCGGTGATTTCGGCGGTACTGATCGTCCTTGCCTGTATCGTGCTGCATGTCGTGGTGGCGTCCTGGGTCGAGTATCGGCTCAACACCAGCATCGGCAAGACGCCGACGGCGCGCGAGAAGACGCTGCTCGGCCTGTTCAAGAATGCCTTCACCATCGCGCTAGTGGTGTTCGGCCTGATGCTGGCGCTGGCGCAGATCGGGGTCAATATTGCGCCGCTGCTGGCCGGTGCCGGTGTCATCGGTCTCGCCATCGGTTTTGGCGCGCAAAAGCTGGTGCAGGACATTATCACCGGCATTTTCATCCAGTTCGAGAATGTCATGAACGAAGGTGATGTCGTTGAAGCTGCCGGCAAGTCGGGGGTCGTCGAAAAACTCACCATTCGCTCGGTCACCATTCGCGATATGGGCGGTACGGTGCATCTGATCCCGTTTTCCTCGGTGGATCTCGTCTCCAACATGGTGCGCGGCTTTTCCTTCTATGTCGCCGAATTCGACGTCGCCTATGACAGCGATATCGAGGTGGTGAAGCAGATCATGCGCGATGCCTTCCAGGTGGTGATGGAGAGCGAGCACAAGGATGTCATCATCGACGATCTCGACCAGCCGGCGCTGGTCTCCTTCATGCCGGGGCAGATGAAGCTGCGTTCGCGCATCAAGACGCTGGCCGGCAAGCAATGGGGCCCGGGCCGGCTCTATAGTGAGACGGTCAAGCGCATGCTGTTCGAAAAGAACATCATGGGTCCGAGCCAGACGGTGACCTATCGCAATGCCAAGGCTTTGCCGCCTCCGGGAGCCGACGAGGGCGCCGGCTGATCTGGCGCATTCGTGATCACGGGCGCGGTTTGACTTAATCCGATCTTAAGGCGGTCGGTTAAAATAGTGATATGTGCCCGGTAGAGGATCCGGACGCGACCAGCTCAAAGCGTATCACGAGGCCCGCCATGCATTCCTTTACCGCCTTTACTCGCGGCCTGTCCGCCCTGGCCGTGGCCGCTGCACTGAGCGTCAGCGCGATCGCGCCGTCCTATGCCAATAGCGCTGCATTCGTTGCAAGCATCTGGCCCCAGGCAGAAGCGCGCGGCGTCAGCCGCTCCGCATTCGAGCAGGCCTTTGCCGGCTATAGCTTTTCCGCCAAGCTGATGGAGCACACCAAGAGCCAGCCCGAGTTTACCCGCACGGTGCAGGATTATATCGATCGCCGCGTCACCAATGGCCAGGCGCAGAAGGGCCAGTCGATGCGTGCCGAATGGGCGCAGACGCTGGCCGGGGCGCAGCAGCGCTGGGGCGTGCAGCCCGAGGTGGTGCTGGCGATCTGGGGCATGGAAACCAATTACGGTGGCTTCATGGGCGGCGAGCATACGGTGCATGCCCTGGCCACGCTGGTCGAAGGCGGCTATCGCACCGATTTCTTCAAGGGCGAGCTGCTGACGGCGCTGCGCATCATTTCCGATGGGCATGTGAGCGCCAATAACATGACGGGATCCTGGGCCGGCGCCATGGGCCACACCCAGTTCATGCCTTCGAGCTTCATGCGCTATGCCGTCGACTACAATGGCGATGGCCGCAAGGATATCTGGAATTCGGTGCAGGATGCCTTGGGCTCGACCGCCAATTACCTCCATGAGCATGGCTGGCGCAATGGCGAGACCTGGGGCTATGAGGTCAAGCTGCCCAATAGCTTCAACTTCGATGCGGCCCGCGGCATGGACAAGGCGCCGATCAGCCAGTGGCAGGCGATGGGCATTGGCCGGGTCTCCGGCCGGGCCTTTCCGCGCGGCTCCGACATGGCCTCGCTCTATATGCCGGCAGGGGCCTCGGGACCTGTTTTTCTGCTGCTGCCCAATTTCGATGTGATCAAGCGCTACAACAATTCCAATTCCTACGCTCTGGCCGTTGGGCATCTGGCTGATCGCATCATCGGGGGCGGGGGCTTTGCCACGCCCTGGCCCAGTGGCGACTATGCGCTGAGCAAGGCGCAGCGCGCCGAGCTGCAGACGCTGCTGGGTCGCGCTGGGTTTGATGCCGGTTCGCCCGATGGCGTCTTGGGTCCGAAAACCCGTGCCGCGGTCATCGCCTATCAGCAGCGCGCCGGCATTCCTGCAGATGGCTATATCTCGGGTCGTTTGCTCGACCGGCTCAAGCGTTAACCTCTGGTTAACCCTTTGGGTTCACCTTTTACGGGCTTAAGTAGAGGGCAGGTCAGTCTCCATTCATTCGAGGCGCCTGCCCTCGCCCATTTCCAGATTGCAGCAAACGGGCTAGAGAGCCCCAGGCGTTTCAAAGAGTGGTGATCCCGCTCCAACGCCACAATCTATACGGCTTCCTGCGCTAACTCGCGTCCTCCTCCAGCTTCATCAGTCAGATCCATGTCCAGCATCTCCCTGTCCCGTCGTGCCCTGCTCGCAGCCGCCTTTGCCCTTGCATTGGCGCCCCAGGCGCATGCCGTTTCCATCATGGATCCGTTCAACCTGCCGGCGGCCATGGATGGCGGCGGCATCAAGGTGGGCAGCGACATCGTCTATGCCGATGGGCCGCGCCATACGCTCGATGTCTATGCGCCGCAGGAGCGCGGCACGCCGGCGCCCGTCGTGTTCTTCATCTATGGCGGCGGCTGGAGCCGTGGCGAAAAGTATGAATATCAGTTCGTCGGCCAGGCCCTGGCCTCACGCGGCTTTGTCGTGGTGATTGCCGACTACCGGCTCTATCCCAGCGTGGTCTATCCCGACTTTCTTTATGACAGCGCAGCGGCTTTGGGCTGGGTCGAAGACAATATCGCCTCCTACGGTGGTGATCCCAATCGTCTGTTCCTCGCCGGTCATTCGGCGGGTGCCTACAATGCTGTGATGCTGGGGCTCGACCCGTCCTTCATGCGCGAATTCGGCGTCAACCTCTCCATCCTGGGCGTGGCAGCACTGTCGGGGCCGTTCGATTTCTATCCCTTCGAATATAATGAAGTCCGCGACGTCTTCGGCAAGGCGCCCAATCCGCAAGGCACGCAGCCGATCAACCTGGTCACGCCCGATTCCCCGCCGATGTATCTGGCCAGCGGCACCACGGACCCGATCGTGCGCGTGCAGAATACCGAACGCTTCGCCCAGAAGCTCAAGGACAACGGCATCTGGGTGACAACCAAATATTACGACGGCTTCGGCCATATGGAGCCGGTGCTGGCGATGGGCGCCATGTGGCGCTGGCGCATGCCGGTGCTCGATGACATGGTAGCGTTCTTCCAGATGTTCGGCGCCTTCCCCAGCGGGGTGCCCTATGTCGCCGTAGCGCCCGATGCGCCCGAGCAACTGCCCGAGTCGATCGCCCCGATGGAGCAGATCGTCGAGCAGATGAACGCCATGTTCCAGCCTATCGAGAACTAGGCAGCGTGCCCAAAGGGCAAAATCGCTCCAGTGGAGCGATTTTAGCTGGCTAGGCCATGAGGGCTACGCCCGAATGGCACGAAGTTGCCGCACATGCACAGAGCGCAACGCCCTCGTGGTTCGAGGCTCGTGAAGAACTCGCACCTCACCATGAGGGCGTGGCACTATCTCGCCTCAATCTCCACCGACTCCGCGCTCCGCCGGCTCGCTCCGTGAAACACCGCCTCGATGTTGTTTCCATCCGGATCCAGCACGAAGGCGCCGTAATAGCCGGGGTGGTAGTCGCGTTCGCCCGGAGCGCCATTGTCCCGACCGCCAGCTGACAGGGCTGCGGCATGGAAGGCGTCTACCATGGCGCGGTCCCTGGCCTGGAAGGCGAGATGGACATGGCTGGGCGTGCTGCCGGCATCGGCGGTGCTGACATAGAGTTCGTCGAGCTGGAACCAGTCCTCGCCGCTCTGTTCGATCGTCAGGCCGAGCGCTGCCAGCGAAGTCTCGTAGAAGTGCCGCGTTGCCGGAAAGTCTGTGGTGCGCAGGTGGATATGGTCGATCAAACGTCCGACATGCCAGGCCATGGTCTTCCTCCAGTCTCCAGCCAAAACAAAACCGCCCGGAACTGAGTTCCGGGCGGTTTTGCGATAATCGGTAGCGCGGCTTATTCGGCTTCGTCGGCCGATGCCGAATTGAGCTGGCCGTATTTTTCGACGCCGATCTTGTCGAGCAGTTCGAGCTGGGTTTCAAGGAAGTCGATATGACCTTCCTCGTCGGCCAGCAGGGCTTCGAACAGGTTCTTGGAGACATAGTCGCCAAGCTGTTCGCAGAGCTCGCGGCTGGCCTTGTAGGCAGCGCGGGCGTCATATTCGCCGGCCAGGTCGGCCTCGAGAACTTCCTTAATGGTCTGGCCGATTCGCAGCGGCGCCACGCGCTGCAGGTTCGGATGGCCTTCGAGGAAAATAATGCGCTCGATCAGACGGTCGGCGTGATGCATTTCTTCAATGGATTCAGCGCGTTCCTTGTTGGCCAGCTTTTTGTAGCCCCAATCGTCCAGGAGACGAAAGTGAACCCAATACTGGTTGACTGCGCCGAGTTCAAGAAAAAGGGCTTCGTTAAGCCGCTCGATGACTTGTGCTTCGCCTTTCACGACGGACTCCACTCTGTTGCTTTTTAAGCTTGTCTAACCCAGAGGGAAGCGAAACGACTTCGCCGGTCTCCAGGGCTTGCTGCGAGTGGTAGTTTTCTGTGACGCGGACAATAATGTCCACCACATTCGGCACGCAACCGCTGCATTTGGCGCGGCGATTCAGCTCACTATAGACCTTGGCGGGGACCACGAGCTGCCAGGGATCAGCCTTCAGCAGATCGAGAACGATGTCCTCGATTTCCCTCGAAGTGATCATGTTGCATTGGCAGACGAGCATGGCTTGCGACGGTCAGATAGGTGGCTTGCTGGCCCGCATAAAGCGACTCGATTAGGTGAATGTCAATGTCAGAATTTGTGCACTGCTGTAGATCATGCGGTGCTTAGCTTTGGTGCTGTCTGGAGTCGAGCCATTGCAACAGCTTGTCGGCCGGCATCGGTCGGGCCATGTGGTATCCTTGGCCCTCTTCGACCCCAAGGCTTGCAAGATGCCCATAGGCATATTCGGTTTCGATGCCCTCGGCACAGATGCGGAAACCGAGGCCCTTGGCCATGGTGACGATATGGCGAAGCAGGAAGTCGTCATCCTCGGCGCCCATTAGCGGGCGCACAAAGCTTTGATCGATCTTGAGCACGTCAGCCGGAATACGGGAGAGGTAAATCAGGTTGGAATAGCCAGAACCGAAATCGTCCAGCGCAACCTCGACCCCGGTCTTGCGCAGGCGGTTGAGTTGCTGCACTGCGCGTTTTGGATTGGCCGCCAGTGTACCCTCGGTGAATTCGAGTTCGACATGTTCGGGCGAGAGGTCGTTGGCTTCCAGCCGGCTCAGGAGCAGGTCGTCAAAGCCGGCTTCGGACAGGTTTGCCGGTGCAGTGTTGATCGACATCTTCAGGTCGTAGCCGGCGTTGCGTAACAGGCGGCCCTGGCGCAGCGCCTTATCCATGACCCAGTCGGTAAGGGGAGCCATGAGGGCGGTCTGTTCGACGAGTGGAATGAATTCGCCCGGGGCGATTGGGCCCAGCTGGGGGTGTGTCCAGCGCAGCAGTGCCTCGACGCCGGTACAGATGCCGTCGCATAGCCGGACACGGGGTTGGAAATGCAGGCTCAACTGGTCTTCAGCCGCCAGGGCTTCGGGTAGGCCGGCGAGCATGCGGAAGGCCCGCAGGTTGGCCGCGTCAGTCCGATGATCGTAGAAATTGTAACCCGTGTCGCCGTTCCTGCTGTCCTGAGCGGAGACCAGTGCGGCGCGCAGGGATTCCGTCGGTCCGCGGCTGAGGTCAAGCGGAAGCAGGCCCACGCCGACCCTCGTGTTGATCGGGATATTGTCGACAAGCATCGAGCTGGCGAAGGCGGCGGCCACATGGGCGACGAGGTCAGGCGCACGGGTCAGGTCGTCCACCGGGACGGCCGTGACGAAGCTCAAGACGCCGACATGGAAAATTTCGGCGCCCGGGGGCAACAGATCGCCGATCATTCTGGCGCCGGCGCGCACAAAATTCTCGACAAAGGCAATGCCCAGTGCGCGCTGCATTTCGTTGTAGTGTCGGGCGTCGGCCAGAGATACCAGAACCAGCATGGCGGGTCGGCCGCAGCCTGCAAGCAGATCGAAACAGTTGATGAACTGAAGTCGATTTGGCAAATGCGTGATGTGATCATATTGCCCGAGCAGAGCCATCAATTGTGGCGATGGACTGGTCGCCCAGGTCTGCGTGGTGTCGATCAATTTGAGCTGGGCCTTCTGGCTCATGCCGATTGTTCCTAAGTCTTCCGGTGATCGCAATTTCTTCTGCGACTTCTTAAGTTGACATGAATTTTCCTTTATATTCGGTACTTTAGCTAAACCAAATTGGTCCGGACTACGTATCTATTCCGGACGAGTTCGGAGCGCCCATGCCTATCTCTCTTCTTGGAATGTTCAATGCCATCAGCCCCGGAGACGGTCGTTCCCAAAAATTGGCACAGGGCGTGCCCTATGGGCCGGGCGGGCGGCACAAGCTTGACATCTATGCGCCGACCAAGACCGAGACAGCGCTGCCGGTGATCTTTTTCGTCTATGGCGGATCGTGGAATGATGGCGACCGGCGCAACTATGATTTTGCTGGCAGGGCGCTGGCGGCGCTGGGCTATGTCACCGTTATCGCCGACTATCGCCTGCTGCCCGAGGTGGAATATCCCGCCTTTCTCGACGACTGCAGTCTGGCCTTCGCCTGGGTTGTCGACAATATTGCCAGACATGGCGGCGACTATACCCGCATGGCGCTGATGGGGCATTCGGCTGGCGCCTATAACGCATTGATGCTTGGCCTGAGCCCGGATCATCTGGCGCGACGCGGCTTGATGGCCAATGTGCGCTGCATGGTTGGGCTGTCAGGCCCCTATGATTTCTTCCCGTTCGATGGACGCATTTCGCTGCGCACTTTTGGTGCCGTGCGCGAGCCGCGCGTCAGCCAGCCGATCAATCTCGTCACCTCGGCGGCACCACCGACACTCTTGGCCACGGGTGGCCGGGACAATCTGGTGCTGCCGCGGAACAGCGTGGCCCTGGCCGCCAAGCTGCGCCATGTCGGGGTCGATGTCAGCGAGCTGCATTATCCCCGGCTCGGGCATGCGGGGCCGCTGCTGGCCCTCAGCCGCCCCTTGCGCTTTCTGGCGCCCGTACTTGATGACGTGGCAGCGTTTTTGAAGCGCTATCTTTAGAGCGCGCGTTCCTTGTCGCGACGGGCCGCGATGACGGCGGCCGAGGCTGCAGTGCGGTGCGACGACGAGAAGAATTCGCGATGCGCCAGGATCAGGATGGTGGCGAGGCATGCCGCGATCGGCAGCCATTCGTGGATGAACCAGGCGACATTGGCGACCGAGAAATAATAGGCGCGGATGCCGCTGTTGAAGTTCTTGGCGCCCAGCGCATTCATGCGCGTGATGGCGTTGATCTCCTCTTCCGATGTCGGCGCGCTATGATCGATAGCGCCGAGCATGATGCAGAAGTGATTGAACTGGCGAAGGGAGAGGGTGAAGGCAAAAAAGGCCAGCACGAACATGGTCAGCATGACCACCAGATGCAGTTGCACATCCAGCGTCGTATAGGTGCGATCGAGCGACAGCGAGTTCAACGCATCCATCAGGGCCGGTACCTGGCCGAAGACGGCAAACACCGCGAGGATCAGCAGCACCGCCGTCGAGGCGAGGAAGCTGACCGAGCCCATGATATTGCCCGAGAGGATTGCATCGAAGGGCGATTCCCGCAGGGAGGCATTGGCGACCCAGCGCCGCCGCTGCATGTTCATTATCACTGATAAGGATGGCCGTAGCTTTTCGATCTGCGGCACGATCACATTGTAGGCGACGTAGCAGACCAGCGGAAGAATGGTTGAAATCAGCGCAGTCACACTCGTCCCCGAATCTACAGCCCATCTTTCACCGTTATAGCCGCTTGGTGACGCTCGATGCTAACAGTCTGCTAGCCAATTCGATCGGAATGCGACACCGGATCAAGACCCAGGTGACGCTTCCCCGTCAGATCGGGCGAGGGTGGCGGCGGTGGATAGCGTCGATCTCGGCCAGCAGTTCGGCAGGAAGTTCGAGGTCCGCTGCAGCCAGGACATTGGCCAGTTGATCGGTGCTGGTGGCGCCGATGATGACCGAGGTCATGAAGGGGCGGGTGAGGGCAAAGGCGATCGCCATCTGGGCGATATCCAGGTCGTAACGCTTTGCCAGTGCCAGATATTCCTTGCCAGCGGCTTCGGAATACTGGTTCAGCCGCCAGAAGCTTTTCTGGTAGTCGGCCCGGCTGCCCTTGGGCATCTGGCCATCGAAATACTTGCCGGTCATCAGCCCGCCAGCCAGCGCCGAATAGGCCAGCAGGCCGACATTCTCGTGATGGCTCAGTTCGGCCAGGTCATGGTCGAAATGGCGCTTCAGCAGGCTATATTCATTCTGCACGGAAACGAGGCGTGGCAGACCTTTAGCCTCGGCAATCCGCAGCCACTGGGCCATGCCCCAGGTGGTCTCATTGGAAACGCCGACATGGCGCAGCTTGCCTTCCTTCACCAAGGCGTCGAGGGTCTGCAGCATGTCCTCGATATTGTCGAGCACATCGGACGTGTCCTGCTTTTCCGGGCTAAAGTCCCAGTAGCCCTCAAAATTATAGCTGCCGCGCCCGGCCCAGTGGATCTGGTAGAGGTCGATATAATCGGTCTGCAGGCGCTTCAAACTAGCCTCGAAGGCTTCGCGCAAGGTCTTGCCGCTGGTGCGCGTTCCGTTGCGGATGAAATCCACTGGCCCACCAGCCACCTTTGAGGCCAGGATCCATTGATCGCGCTTGCCGGTGTTCTTGAACCAGCTGCCGATGATTTCTTCAGTCCGGCCAGAGGTTTGCGGGCTGCGCGGCACGGCATAGATCTCGGCCGTATCCATGAAGTTCACGCCGGCCTCGAGCGCCATGTCGATCTGCGCATGGCCTTCCGCCTCGGTGTTCTGGCTGCCCCAGGTCATGGTGCCCAGGCACAGTTCGGTGACGAGGGTATCGGTGCGGCCAAGCGGCTTTTTCTTCATATCGATTTCTCGGAAGCTGGGATCTGGGGCGGCGCCACCGTAGCGCAAGTCATTGAAAATGCCAGTATTCCTGCCAGAAAAAATGGCGCCGTCAAAAAAGCGTCATGCAAAGCGGTTTTGGGGTTGAGCTATCCGCCTGTACCCCCTATATACCCCTCACGTCGCGACCAACGGTCGTGATCGATGACAACCCACCCGGCATTGTTATCAAACATCCTTGTCGCGGGATGGAGCAGCCCGGTAGCTCGTCAGGCTCATAACCTGAAGGTCGCAGGTTCAAATCCTGCTCCCGCAACCAAAAAAGCCCAGTGAACTCAAAGAGTTCGCTGGGCTTTTCCTTTTGGGGTGAACCTTGCCTTAGTCGTTGATCGTCACCGGGTCGTCACCACGGGCGGACGTGCGGCGCAGTCGATTGTCCCCACCATAGTGAACGCCTAATCTAGGTCCGTTGGCAGAATGTCGAATGCTAGTAGCGCCTTGTTAGAGGCGAGAGTGAGCCTCGTCTGGTTCGCGCCCCATTCCGGCCGTCCCCGATCGTTTTCCGGAAGCTAAAAGCGGACACTCGCCCTGCATGGGCGGGTCGGCAATTTCGCCAGCAGACGACGGGGCCCGAACTTGGTTGCTTATGGTCACAAGAACTTCGAGTTGAACGCATCAATTGCCATCCGGGATGTGTACCGCCTGTTTTTGGTTTTCAGTGGAGACCAGCAGCTTTTTGAACTGGCGCCTACGCCGGATGATCCACTCCGACTAATGCGCGACAGTCATTTCGCCGATGAGATTATTCATTTGTTGGTTGGCACCGCGGTCGCCAATCGCGTTCACGCAGAACATATGAACCCGCTGCGAAACGATCCCTCGGAGCCGATGCACCAGCCTATTACCCTGCGGTGCGGTTCGCTCCAGCCAGACGTCCTCAATAGCGGCCAAGAGATCCCGCTGACTTTTGAGCAAGCCTGCAACAAGATAATCCATGCGATGCATATTGTGCCGGATTGTGGAAACCCGGCTGAAAATCCGCTGACCAGCGAGGTTAAACTGCGAGGCCACCTGGGAAAGTCAGCGTGGTCCGCGCACCTCAACATCCCCCAGTATGTGCGAGCATCGATCCTGAACTTTCGCGACCGCATGTGATTGTGTATGCCACTATTGACCGCCAAGCGCCCCATTCCAGCCATTGAGCGAGTTTTTGCGCGTTTCCAAAAGCGGATATTAGGCGCCCATCCAACTCACTCGGCGGGACCTATGTGGACTGCATGCAATGCGGATCCACTCACCCTGTATGAAGTGCTGCGAGTTGATCTCGGACTAAGGTCGGAAATAGGTTTAGGATCAATGCCTGGTTCACTGCTCATTACCGTTACCTGGCATATTCCCAGCCATGATCCTTGCCAAACTGTTAGGGAACTCCAAATTAAGGAAACCCGTTCAATCATCAATCGATCATTGATCGGACCTTGTTCCGGGTCTAATCCGGCGTTACACCATGGCTATGTAGCCTAGGAGTTGAAACCATGCCGAAAGCCAAATGGCGATTTCTGGATATGGTAAAGCAGGACTTGCTCGCAGGAAAGCGGACAGGACCCGCAGCCATGATCTTGGCAGATCGAATAGAGGCTGCTGCCGCCGTATCGGATGTCGCTTCGCTCCATGAAGTCAATGCTGAACTTACCGCTTTGATTGACAAGTTGCTTCCGCACGTCCCCGCGCAGGTGTTAGCCGTTTTGCGAGATGGCGATATGGTGATGGAAGCGCCCTTGTTGTGGGCCTATGAGCTTGGCCAGCTGGGTTTTGCTCAGTCTATAGCTGCGCGAGCGGCTGACCGTCGCGCGCCGATGCAGGTTCAGCATGCCTTCGAGAACCCGCGCTACGTGCCGTATATCGACGCTCTATATCGCTCAGACAAGACAGGTATCGAACTGTCCGACGCCGTCAGCCAGACCACTGAAAACGTTAGCCGCGTGCTAATCGATCTTCGTGGTCTCGGACTTAGTGACTTCAGGCAGGAGGGGACGCGGCGCATCAATTTTCTGACCTCCATGGCACGGGCAGCTTACCGTGACGTCGGGGAGCAGCGTCGCAAAATTCGTCTGGAGGGTATGACCCCAGCGGGCAGAGAGAGGCTGGAAGAAAAGAGAGAGGAGCTGCCAGAACACATGCAGCACGCTCCAACTTTCGCTTCTATCCAATGAACGAGGCCGGCGAAAAACTTGGCAAGATAACGACCTTTTATTCTTATAAGGGGGGCGTGGGTCGAACCATGGCCCTCGCGAATGTTGCCTTCCTGTGCGCGCTTAATGACCTCAAAGTCTTGACGATCGATTGGGATTTGGAGGCCCCGGGCCTGCTTTACTATTTCCGAGGATTGCTCGACCCTACTGAAATCCGCGAGATGAAGGACCAAGCCGGCATTCTGGATATGGCTTGGAATTGGGTGTCACGAACTGACAAAGCCTTGAGCCAAGACGACGTCGATCAGCTAGTCAGGGAGACCGGGGCTGGCGGGTATTTTGGCGAGTTCGCGCACCGGGTGTTTGATTTCGGCGACGGTCATCTAGATTTGATTATGCCTGGCGGGCACACCTTCACCGCGCGCGATCTGGACAGCGCGCAAATCGGATATGAGGCAGCGCTTGCCGAATTCTCATGGCACGAATTCATCAACGAACGCGCCGGCGGCATTCTGCTCGATAACCTGAGAGACTGGGCGAAACTGCACTACGACCTGGTGTTGATAGACAGCCGAACTGGTCTCGCGGACGACGCTGGCATCTGCACAGTGCAGATGCCAGATGAGGTGGTGATGTGCTTCGTGCTCAATCGCCAAAATATCGATGGTATTGCTCGAGTGGCTTCGGCGATCCGCCGTCAGCGAAGCTCATCGGTTTCCATCCACACAATTCCCATGCGTGTAGCCGGAGCGAGTACGGCCGAAGAAGCAGACGCGTTCTCTCGCGCCACACGCGAATTGGTACGAACTGGCGGGTTGGATCCCGCGACCGTGGAGTCGCATTTGAGCGATTTGCCGATCAAGGCATCGGTCGCAGTGCCATATTACGAAACGCTTGCTCCCATCGCGGCGACGACGCCAAACCGAGACGTGGCGACGTTGAATTATCTCGACCTCGCCGTACACCTCACAGGCAAGGCGCTTATCGTACCAGACTTAGACGATGAATGGCTGGATATCGTTCGACAAAGACTGGCCCCCCAACACACAACGATCGAATATCTCGCCGACTTACAGACCGCCGAGCCGGAACGGGCCGCAGCAGACCTTGCTCGGTTTCTCGACAGTGCGCGTAATGAGCAGCTCGATAATGGGTCGCTGGATCCACGTTATGTTCGAGCTATGGCGGAACTCACTCTTCAACTCGTTGAGCGTATCGACCCCTTCACTGCCTTCGAACTGATGCACACTTCCGTTGAGCTATTGCGCGAGAGCTCGGCAGCCGCGAGGGACGAATGGTACTCCTTGTTTGTCGCAACCCTCGAAAGATATGCTCAACTCCTTGGGCAGATCACCGTAGACGAGGACGAAGAGCTGGCGGTTCTCGAAGAGCTCGACACCATTCTTGCGGTCGATGGAAATGGACCGATCGACGCACTCAAGCGCATTAGCTTTAAAGTAGGGGCGACGAAGCTTTTGCTCAAGAATGGCGAGCTTGATCGAGCCCGTCTCGCGACTGAGGAACTTCAAGAAATGTTGAGCGGCTTCCCCGTCGAGTTCGGTACTCAACGCGCGGACCAGTATTCGGCCCTCGAGCTGGACCACTTAGTCCTTAAAGGCGACTTAGAGCGAATTGCGGAAAACAACGCCGGCGCTGTTGCAGCATATGAGCAGGGTTTCAACAAGGCTCGCGAGCTCAGCTCGAAACGAGGCGAAGTCACCCGAGCTCTCTTTGATTTTGCAATGCGGTTGGCGCAAACCGCCGGACCTGAAGAGGCCCCACAATACGCAATGAGTGCGTTAAGCTATGCGCCGACCTCCAGCTCTCTTACGGCTAGTATTTCAACGCTAGCGGAAGTTGTGCTCAGAAGCGACAGGGCACAGGACTTGGTTCCTGAGTTTGTGCGCCGCGCGTTTATGAACAGGCGAATGACCCACTTCATCGGCGCTCATTACGGTCGCGGCGCGGGGATTGCTCGCCAGTTTGCCGATCAGCTATTTCGCATGGCGGAATGGGTGGGTCGATCTGACCAGGAGCCCGAAATCTTGTCATCGCTCACGGCCATGCTTCTGTCAGTCGGCCAAGCACTAACCGGGAGACCCGACAGCATGCGACTGGTTCAGAGACGGCTGGATCGTGGAATATCCGATACGATTGGTGCGTGGATTGATCGGTTCGGCCCGCTGCTGCATCCGGAGCAATTGGCCGACTTAGTTGATATCAAAGCACTGCTCGAGCAGCAATCATCTCGGCCACCACGGGGGACCAACAGCCGGTGAGTGTCGCTGCGTACTTCGCCCGGCTTTGGGTGCGTGCCACGGAGGCTGGCCCCGCCCGACGGGCATTGGCAGAGGACTTCTGGCCGCGCTATCGGGGGCGGCTTGTTCGTGCCACCGGTTATGACGATGAAGACCAAGTCATCCAGGTTTTAAGCGATTTCCACGCCACCCAAGCAGCCGAAGGATGGGAGCTTTCCGCGACCCTCGCGGTAATGAAGGCGATCGACGAACAGTTTTCGGCAATCCATCCCCGAATTCATCTGATGCCGACGAGCGCCGCACGCCCCGCATTGCCGGATTGGCTTTTAGGGGCAGAGGCCGATCGGGTGTATAGTGGCGCCTATTGGAGGGATGCGGACCGCCGGGTTATCGCTAAGGGGCCACTGAGCCGAGGAATGGCTCTTCCCGAAGCTACCGATACACTTTCCGACCGTTTTTCGGCGCTTACCGTTGTATCGGGGGCGTTCGAGCACGACACACGCGCTGTGCCGATTAGCATGCGTGTCCTTACGCCGCACGCTACAACCGGGATCCGTCTCACCGGTACCCCGGGTGCGGAGCGAGTGGCCTTCGCGCCTATCGCTGAAGCGGGCGTAGATCTTGAGCCCAGTGTCCACACATTGGCGGCCGGTCGTTTTCTCGATGTGAGGCCTGCAAGCACACTTAGGGGCGGGCAACGCCTCCTTGACGCTGCCAGAGCTGTAGGTCCCGTAGACATTCTCGTCGCGCCGGAGCTGGTAATGTCTGACGCTGACTTCATAGAATTCCAAAACGGCCTGACCAGCAGTGCAGGATCTAACCCCCTTCTGACACTGGCCGGATCAGGCCTGACGGCTGCCAACAGCGCAGAGGGCTTGAGCTGGAACGAGGCGCGGATGGTCAATCCGGCCGGCGCCGTTCTTTGGCGCCAAAAAAAGCTCAGCCCCTATGCCATGAAGGCGAACACGGCCTTCGATTTGGGACTTGTCACTGACTCGGTTGGTGGTCCTCTGGTGGAGTATGTTGCTAACGGCGAGGACTTGACCATTGTTGATACCGATGGCCTTGGGCGCTGTTTGATCCTGATCTGCCAGGATTTCCAGTCCGACCCGATCGTCGCCAACGTAATCAAAGCCTATCAGCCTGACTGGGTGTTTGTGCCGATCATGGATACGGGAGTGGGGCCGACCCGGTGGCCGCAAATTCGGACCAATAGCTTGAGTTCGACCTCTCAGGCTCGCTATCTGGTCGTGAGCAGCTTGGCCATGTGTCACTGGAATGCCACCTGCGTCAGTCCACCACCCGTAGGATTGGCAGTAGGGCCTGCTGTGCCGTCCCCGGACGGAAATGGCGATCTGCTCGACGCAAAAAGGGTGGCCAAGTCCGCCACTTTACCCACTACTGGCGGCGGCCCCCGTGTCGTAACAATTAGGTGGCGAGATCACGACTGGGATCAGGTCTCTATCGCTGTAGTTTCGGGAGCAGGGGCGCCGCCCGCCGGACGTTAGTTCGAAGGGCTGGCGCGGCAGGTGTGTCCGGTTTAACAAGAAACCTATGCAATGCGGACGGACTGCTCTCGGCCCCATTGCTGACGTCCGCCACGCTCGAGCTTTCGGCAGATTTGGGGCCGGTAGCGGTCCGACCGCTTTTTGCTGAGCTTGGCGGGAACCAGCCGTCAAGGGTAGCCACGAAGTGGGTACGCCGAAACGCATTAGCTCATTTCAGTACCGCGCCTCAACGGCATGGCCGCAGGCTCACGGGCTGCTTATAGGTGCGATGTGATGTG
Source organism: Candidatus Devosia phytovorans (assembly GCA_029202405.1). Lineage (NCBI taxonomy): Bacteria > Pseudomonadati > Pseudomonadota > Alphaproteobacteria > Hyphomicrobiales > Devosiaceae > Devosia > Candidatus Devosia phytovorans. The sequence continues at coordinate 22,441 of CP119312.1, forward strand.
CGCACCCACGCAATGAGGGCAAAATCGTTGGACATCATTCAGGTAGGGTCAGTTCATCGATATTCGCCGGCCTCGAATGCCTGGATCCACCGGACATAGCTGACCGGTCGCGAGCCGATACTCGTTTGTCGTTTTGACCGCTTCGTCCGTTTCGAGGTGGCGTCCTTATTAGGCGGACGCTCTTGTCTCGTCAGCACCGGACGCCCATGTCTTGTACTATAGGTCACGAGTGACTACAGGAGGCGTCTTGCGATTTCGCCGGCGCGGTAGCATTTGTCGGACAGCAACCGCCGGAGATCACTATTATGTCGCTGCAAAATCAACAAGAACAGTCCGCACCCGAGGACATCGCAAAGCGCAAAGTGAGTCCCAAGTCCTCTGCCGAAAAGTGGGGGCAGAAGGTTATGGATCTCGGGTTCTGCCTCGTTCCTTCGCTGCTTTTGAGGGCACAACGCCGACTGAACCTCAGCCCCACCCAACTCGCGGTGCTGCTTCAGCTGTGCGACTTTTGGTGGGACAAGGATCGAAAGCCCTTCCCTAGTAAGGAAACGCTGGCCCAACGTCTGAGTTTGAGCGAGCGGCAGGTGCAGCGCTACATCGCGGACCTCGAGCAGGAAGGCTTGGTGCATCGGGTCGACCGACGCGCCAGCAATGGCGGCAAGCTGAGCAATATCTACGACTTGAGCGGATTGGTCAGAAGGCTGCAGGAGCTGGAGCCGGAGTTCCGTCAGGTGGAGGAAATGAATAAGGCGACGCGAAAGGCAGTGGGAACCCGCGGGTATCGCGCCCCTAAGGTCCAGCGGCAGGAAGCGCCGCCTGATCAGTTGAAGACCCTGCTGCGTCCGTAGTCCTCAAACCGTGACCGACCGACATGTCCCTTATCGCCGCCACTCAAATTCCCAAGCCGGCTGATGAACAAGCCTTCGAAAGGGCTTCCGTCCCGCTATGGGCCAACCTTCTCGACGACCCGAACGTGCCGCGGAACGGTCGCCGCGGACAACGCCAGAATGGTGTTGACCTCTACGGCATCAGGGACGGCGACAGCAAACATTACGTCGGCATCCAATGTAAGTTGAAGAGCGACGGGCACACCCTGAGTGAGAAGGAAGTCCGAGACGAGGTGACGAAGGCTTTGACCTTTAAGCCAGCGCTCAAGGAGTATTTCATCACCACGACTGCCCCCGACGACGTCGCGATGCAGGAGCTGGCACGTACGATTACGGGCGAGCTGCGCAAGGCCGGCACTCCGATGCTCGTCAATATCTGGGGTTGGAACGCCCTGGAAGAAAAGATCTCGCAGGACGCCGAAGCGCGCAACCTTTTCGATCCGACCTATACGCCGCATAGCGCGGTTATCCTGGAAGAAACCCGAAAGGTGTCGTCAGGGCAGGCCGACATGGCTACAAAACTGGCGAACATCGAGACGTTGCTTAAGGAGCATTTCGGGACACCGCCGGGTGATGCCACGACAGGCGCCGATGTCGTTGAAGCGCACCTTGATGCCGAGATCGACAATTATCGAGCCCTAATCGAGAAAAGGCAGCCGCAAACCGCCAAGACGCTTTTGGAAGGCCTGCTGGGGCGTGTGGCGTCAACGGCTTCGGGTCGTATCCTCTTCCGTATCAGAGCGAATATCGGCTCTTGCCAATATGCACTTGGGAAGGATGCCGACGCTGCTGCGACACTGGCCGAAGCCTACGAGCACGCGCCGCACGAACCCAAGGCTATCGCCAACAAAGCGTTTTCGCTGCTTCTTCAGGGGCGCTGGCGCGAGCTGCAAGAATTCGGCGTGAAATCCTTGCGGGACGATCCGACCAATGAGGGCCTGGCGGGATATCTCGTTCAGACCGGGCGTTTCGACGACCCCGGCAAAGACCCGTTGGACCTCATTCCTGCTGCACTGCACAACACGGCGGCGGTTGCGATCGGGCGGATCGATTTCTTCCGTTGGCGCCGTAGCGCGGGACAATGGTGGGCCTTAGCGCATCAGGCGCTCACCGACCACCCCGACGACCCCCATGCCAGGCAATTCGCCGCCGAGGCCGACATCGACAGCGTCGTCACGAATCCGATCTTCGCCCACTCGCGGCGATTGACCCCGGACGATCGCAGCAAACTGGAAGGCGCGGCAACGACTCTCGCTGCCCTTTGGGACGAGGCACGTTCCGGGGAAGCGGCGATCCGACCCGAGGATATCGCAATATGCGGCAACATCATCGTTGCCCTTCACGCCCTCGACGAATTCCCTCGCGCGATTGACATCGCGCGCCAAGGGTTGGCGGTCGCTCCCAATGATGTCGACCTGCTCGGCAGGGCTGCGATGGTAGCGTCGGAGGGTGGGGAACTCGATTTGACCCGAGAGCTACTGCCGCGCCTGCCGGATGGGCCCGAAACGGTGGTGATCGCTTTCCGTCTGCACACGGCCAGTGCCGACTGGCCCGCGCTGGCGGCCTTGTTGCCGAAGGTGGATCTGCTTCCCGAAAGCGAGCGACCCCTTTTGACGGCGGCAGCGCGCCTGGCGGCCCTTCTCATCGGACCGCAGGCAGATCGGCATTCCGGGTTCGTCCACGTTGCGCAGACCGTCAAAGACGATGCGCGAGCGAGCATTGTCGTCGCCGACCTGGCCCGAGAACAGGGTTTTGCGGATATCGCAGAGGCCGCCTTCGAAGCAGCCAAGGGCCTTGTTGGTCCCCAAAGCCATTTCGCCGACAGGATCATGCTGGCTCGCCATGCCGGTCAACGGGACGAATGGGCTCTCGCAGCCGATTTGTTGTCGGCACACGTCGACTGTAGCAGGGACAGCGCGGCGCTTCGGGCGCTTGCCCGAGCCCTCGTCAACGACCTGCCCGTACGTAACCGAGCGCTCAAGTTTTTCGAGACGCTGCCTCCAGACGTCGCGGAAATGCCCTTCTATCGGCACTGCGAGGGCATGCTTGCCTTCAACTTCGGCGATTTGCCGCGAGCGGAGACCGCGTTGCGTCACGCTTTGGACCTAGACCCATCGCTGGATAGCGCCCTGGCACTAATTTCCGTGATGCGTCGCACGGATCGCCATGACGACATCAAGGCATTTCTGAAGGACTTCGATATATCGGAATTCCGAGGCAGCGCTTATCAACGGATGCATGTGGCCCAGGCGCTTCGCGATGTCGGCCAACCCGAGAGGGCGATGGCATTGGGCTATGAGACCGTCGTCAGCGCCCCGAACGACCCCAGAGTGGCGCTCGGCTACTTCGGCCTCGTCATGATGCGCTCGGATGAGGATGTCATCCCCGAAGCCCCGGTGGTTGCTTTGGACACGTTCGTCAGGCTCGAAGGCGACAAGGACCGTGAGGACGCCTTCCTTATCGTCAATGGCGAGGACCGACCGGCGCAGGGCATCGTGGGCCCGTCCTACCCTACCGCAGCTGCCGCTTTGGGTCTTCGTGTCGGCGATAACTTCGAGATGGCCGGGCCATTCGGCGCAACCCGCCATTGGCGTGTCGCGGAGATCAAACACAAATACCTGCACGCTCTTCATGATGTCATGCAGAACTTCGAACGCCGGTTTCCGGACGCCGACGGGTTCTATTCCATGACGATGGAGGGCAACGACCTAGAACCTGCTCTCGAGCAGGTACGCAAGGCGTCCGAAGCGCATCGCGCGCTTGCCGACCTTTACCTCGACAAGAAGCTTCCGCTGGCGATGGTCGCGCAACGCCACGGCGGCGACATCATAGGGCTTGTCGACTATATCCGTTCGCTGGACGAAAGCGTCGTGGTCTGCTTCGGAAACCAGCCGGAGCGCATGGAGGCGCGCAAGACGATAGCCACGCGTCGTGCCGGCGGGGCGGTGCTTGACACCTATACGGCGTGGACCGTCGCCACCATGGACGCGTTCGACGTCCTGACAAGCGTCTTCGGCAAACTCGTTGTCCCCCGCTCGGTCATCGATGACCTGCGGAGCCTTGCGGACAGCCACCGTCCGTCGGGAAGAAGCACCATGACCGTGGCCTATAGGGACGGCCAGTATTTACGGCAGGAACATACCGCCGAAGACGATGCCGGGAGCCATCAACTGATCCTGGCACAGATTGCGAAAATCGAGGCTGCCTGCGAGACCCTTCCCGTCGCGGCGCCTGACGATATCGGTGAACTGGCCGGCAGCCTGACACGTGCCTTTGCAAGCCATATCCTCGATCCGGCGTTCTTGTCGCGCGACGGCTACGTCCTGGTCTGCGAGGACATGTACTACCGCCAATGGGCATCCGCGGCGACGTCTGCCCAAGGCGTTTGGCTACAACCTGTCTTCACCTATGCGCTGGAAACCGACCGCATCGACCGGGCACGCTACCGGCAATTGATCGTCGGGCTGGCCGGTCGCCGGCATGACCACCTGTCGTTGTCCGGTCAGGATCTGGTCGACTCCTTAATCGGTGACAGCACCGATGAACTCTACGAATTTGCCGCCGTCGCTCAATTTATTGGCGGTAAGAAAGCAGATCTTCTTTCCCACGTGAACGTCGCCAAAGCCTTACTTCTCTACATCTGGAGCGCGACAGCGAAGGTTGAGGGCCAAAAGCGCGAGCGTGGCACGTCTTTGATTGTCGAGAACTTGACCCGGTTTACCGGATCCAATCGTGGTCTCGCCTTGGCCTTGCTCACCGGCGGGATGAGCCAGCCAGCAAAGGACTGCCTTAAAGCATGGATGACCGCAAAATCGATCGCGACAGAAGAGATTGAACGAGCTCGATCAAGCCTTTTCCAGCGTGGGGTCACGCCTATCGCCAAGAAGCGTGCCCTGCCTAGCTTCACTCCTCTTGCTCTTCCAAACTACGGCCCAGCGGGACGAAACGGCCGTCCCCGCCGCCGCAAGAAGCGGCGTGGCTGAAGAACATGTCGCGTGCCCGAAATGCGAGGTCGAAAGCGCTGACCATTGGCGACTTCAGCGCCTCCGGGGTACGATCCCGTCTGTTGATTCCGGGGGGGGTAAATGGCGAAGCCAGAGCGAAAAAAGAGCCAGACGCACATTCTGGTCGACAGTAGCATATGGCTCGACATGGCCAAGGATCATCGACTGCTGCCGGTGCTCGACGCACTTCGTCATCTGGTCGACGAGGAGCGGGTCGTCCTGATCGTGCCAGACATCGTCGAGGCCGAATTCGCGCGAAACAAGGACCGCGTTGTCGAGGATGCTCGCCGCGGCTTTGCATCCCACCTCAAGCGCGTTCGCGATGCCGTTGTGCAGTTCGCCGAGGACGATGCAAAACGGAACGCCACGCTCCAGCAGATCAGTGAACTCGACCACCGCATCGCAATGAAGAGCGAGGACGTGTCGGAGTCGGTAGTCAAGATCCAGGAACTGTTCGGCCGCGCGAAGAAGGTGACAGCCAGCACTGACGCTCTTCTTAAGGCGGCAAAGCGGGGCATCGATAAGGTCGCTCCCTTCCATTTGGCCAAGAACTCTATGGCCGACGCCGTCCTGATCGAGATCTATGCCGAGCAGCGAGCGGCACTCAGTAAGTACGATGAAGCGGCGTTCGTCACATCAAACGTCCGGGACTTCAGTCTGCACAACGGCGACCAGCGCAAGCCGCACGTCGATTTGGAGCCGCTGTTCAAGATCCCGTCGTTCTACATGACATCGCTTGTAGACGTGGTGAAAGCTGCCGACGAGGACCTGCTGGCCAATCTAGAGTTCGAGCGGAACTATCAGGACGAGTCCCGCGGCCTCTCGGCCATCCTTGAAGCGGAGAACCTCCTGTTCCGGCAGGTCTGGTACAATCGGCATTGGAACCTGCGGATCGCCATCGAGGAGGGCCGGCATAAGGTCGTGCCAAAGGATCAGTATTCGACACAACCCTACAAAAACGACGAGACGCTCGACACAGTGTGGGAGGGCGCGCTGGCAGCGGCGAAGCGGACGGAAGAAGAAGTTGGCATCGAGAACCTCGGGCCGTGGGACGACTTCGAATGGGGAATGGTCAACGGCAAGCTGTCGGCGTTGCGGTGGGTCCTTGGATATGAGTGGGACATGCTTGATACCTAGGCCAGCGCCTGCCTGATCTGCTTGCCGGGATATTTTCGATCACCGCTGCGATCGCGCCAGGCAATCGGCCGCTTCGGACAGCACCAACCAGTCCTGTTTAGCCGAAGGCAGCATTAGCTGTTCTCCATTCCCCGAAGACTATTGCAGATGCAGCCTCAGCACCGTGCCGTTGGCAAACGAAGCATCGATCTGGAGGGCAAGCGATCCTGACCGAACAATTCTATGGCTTCTGCGATGTCTGCTTTCAGGAGTTAGGAGGCAGGTCTCAGACGTCTGAAAAGGGGCGCTTGCCAGGCCTCAACGCTGTCCGAACGAACGCCACGCATGCTCCGCATGACACAGAACCAATGAAGCTAGTGAATGGTCTCACCACTTGGAGCGGGCGATAGGGCTTTGGCTGTTGGGCGCCGGTGATCCGCATCAAGCTTCATTATTCTCGATCACGCCTACCGCGAAGATACCGTTGGCGTGTCGCCCACTCTCGAAACCTGCTGCCACATCGATCTCGATGCGATCCATCAGGGCGTCGATCGCAGCCTTCCTGTCCTCGGGCCTTTGCTGGAGCGGTCTGCCTCTTGGTTTGGCACCCTCGAAAAGCGGCTTCAGCAGTCCGTTGTCGACGGCGACAGCGCCGCCCGTTCCTCTCCCGGCCACGAAGAGGTCGGCGCCCCGGGGTTCGCCTTGCTCGTTCTGATAATGGACGACCCCGGCAGCGAGCAGAGGCACCATGTCCGGGGTCGCCAACACGCCGTAGCCGCCACCGAACTGAGGCCTGGATACATGCTCCACCAGGAAGCGCACGATGCTCGACGAGAAGTCGAGCAGTACCCTGCTACCAGTGACGACGCCATTTCGGCGCGTGCGGCATGGCACGACAGTGCGCCCCCCGAATTCAGGGAACCGCCCACGAAGGTCTTCGCCCAGGCGCAGGTCGAACCGCTCCGGATCGTCCCCGGGTACGACCTCGATGCCCGAAAGCACCGCAGCGCGTCTGATGAAGTTGGCAAGATCGAGCGTGGTGAACGACCCTAGATGCATCCAGCCTCCGCTGCTCAAAGTCGAAACGCCCGATAGGATGTCGTCCTGCAACGATCGGGCGCGCTGAGCCTGATCGATTGCGCGGTCGATGCGTTCGGCCGTTCGCTGCACGGGTCCATTTCGTGCTTCCTCGAGCAGATCGTTTATGTCGATGCGATCGAGCAGATCGCCGAGCACTTCTGAACGATGACGATCGTCGTATTCTGAGCTGACCGCTGACATCTGCTTCACCACGTGCTCCAGGCGGGTCAGCACCGAGGTGAGGATCTCGTTGTCGATGGTATCCGTACTTGTCATATTCACGACCACGACCTTATCGAGCTGCCCATATCGATAGAGTCGCCCAATGCGCTGCTGCAGCCTCGCTGGGTTCCACGGAATGTCGTAGTTAACCAGGACGTGGCAATTCTTCTGGAGGTTGAGCCCCTCGCCACCGGCCTCGGTGGAGACGAGCACGTCCACGTCGTCCTCGAAGGCATCTATCGACGCCTGCTTGTCATCCACGGTCATGCCGCCGTTTATGAGGACGGACCGGACGCCGAGGTCCTCCATCAATTTCCGTTGGAGGTATTCCTGGGTGGCGCGGTACTCGGTGAAGATCAGCAGCTTCTTGCCCTGGGCGAGAATCAGGTCGCCTACGACGCCCAACAGCTCAAGGAGCTTCCTGTCCGCGAGCAAACACGCTTCGGCTTGGCTGATAACGCTGTCTATCGCGTCCAGCTCCTCGGCGAAGAAGCTGCTGGCAGTTCCGTAGTCCTGCCCTGCTGCATCGTCCTCGCCATCGGCGATCTCGATGCCTTCATTGCCGTTTAGTTCGATGGAGCTGGCGGCAGCGAGCCCTTGGCCCGACAGTCGCGCGCGTCGTCTTCGCATCGCGACCAGCAATGTCCAGACCGACGAAGACGCCAGCTTCCTGTAGATGGTCATGACAAACCCGATCGCACGACCGGAATTGCCGCCCATCCTGTCTCCGGCCTGATAGCCGCGAGCCAGATAATTCGACAGCCGGCGTTCGAGCTCGATGGTCTCCGGACTGTTCGGTATGTTCGCCAATCGAACGAGCACGCCGTGGAATATGAACTTGCCTTCGGCGTCCACCACGTCGATCTTGCGGTTCCTTAGGACGATGTCGGCGACGAAGCTCGGGTCCTCGTCAAGGTCGTCGATCTCGGCGCTGGACCCAGGTCTCACGAGCTTGAGCAGGCTCTGGAACTTGCCGACATCGCCTTGGTGGGGCGTGCCTGAAAGCAGCAGAAGAGAGTCAGTGCGCTTGCGCAGCGCGTTAGCCAGTTTGAAGCGAAGGGTCTGCCTGCCCGCCTCGTCCCTGGACAGCCGGTGCGCTTCGTCGAATATGACGATGTCCCAGCTCGCTGCCGCAAGAATCGCCCCGAACCGAGTCGTGAAGTCTACGCCTTCGTCGTCGGAGTTCCTCGGCTTCACCAGATCGAGCGACGCAATGACGTGATCCGGCCAGTCCTCCGGCTGCTCAACCTCGAAATCGCGGCCGTAGATCTTGAAGCTGCGATTGAACTTGGTCTGCATCTCAGTCTTCCATTGCTTGGTGAGACCGGACGGAACGATCACCAGGACGCGTCGAACGTTCTGCTTGCGCTCGAGCGCTCCGAGCAGAAGACCGACCTCGATCGTCTTGCCGAGACCGACGTCGTCCGCGATGAGCCAGTTGCTAGTGCCGGATCCAACGATGCGGTGCACCAAGTTGATCTGATGGGGCAGAGGATCCACGTCGAGCCGTTCCAGGGCGCCTGTCGCTTCGTTCCACGTGCGAAGGGCATGCGACATCAGGTTCAGGGCGGTGCGTTCGCCGCTGTCCTCGAAGCGCTCTTCGCTGCGCAGATATTGTAGACGTGGGTCCATGATGCGGGCCAGACGCTCGAAAGGGAACCAGCGGGTCTGCCCCGTTTCGTGTATCTGCACCGCCACCAGGTAAGAATCGGCGATCGCGCGCGTGGCGACCACGGTGCCCAGGCCGAGCGTCCTGCGCACCGCAGAGAGCGGAACGTCCTGGACGATGAAGCCCTGCCTGAAGCCGCACCCCCAGCTTCCCTCTGGAACCTGCCGCTCCCCAATCTCCGGACCGAAATTCGCCACGACCCCTTGGTCGTCGTGCCTCACGACGTGGCCGATGCGATTGGATCTCGTATCCTCTATCCAGCAGTCCACTATCGGCGTGAGCTTGGTCAAATCGAAGTTCTCCGAATGAGTAGAGGCTTGATGGGGTCCAGGTCGAGCACCCCGATGTGCCCTTTGTCGACCTTGACGAGCGCAGCCGTGCGCGAGCGGGGCGAGGCGGAACCGAGAAACATCCGTGTCTTGATGCGATCCGAGTTGGGCAACGCTTCACAGGCGACGAACGAAAAGCTCGCTGCAGCTCTTAGTCGCCATTCGATGTAGTCGATGAAGGACCAGTACCCTTCGTGACCGGGATGCAACGAGATCCAATTCGGCAGCCAGTCGTCCTCAATGCATTGGAGCGGGTCGCCGCCTGCAAGCTCGGCAAGCCTAACCGCGCGCGGCCAGGACAGAAGGGTCTGCGGATCCTGCGGGGTCGTCGGCGGATGCCGACCGTTTCGGCGGACTGAAAAATAGGGATGGTCCATGAGCTCTATCCGGAACCGGCATCCGTCGAGGAAGTCATCGACACCAGCACCGGCCAATGCCACGTCGGCCAATGCCTGGAATGCAGCGCGCGATGGGAAGCGTGTGAACACCTCCTGCAGGAACTCGGCGCAGCGACGGCGCCCTTCCGCGGTGGGTATGTCGAGCATGATGCTGATCCAGCGACCGCGCTTGAGCGCAAGATGCTCGGCCGTCGGAGGCGCGAACACCAGAACACTGGGATCCTCCGCACGGTCGGCATCGAACCAGGGGAGCGCGCCGGCACTCCAGTCTTCAGCAGAACTCTTCTCCACCGAAAGGGCGTCGTCGAATTCCCAGATCGAAGGGAACGGGAGAGTGGGCTCCGGGGCTCGGACCGGCGACCAGAAATCCTCGTTCGCACGCAGGATCGGTCCAGGAACGGGCAATGGATCCCAGAAGTCGTCGGTCAGCACTTCAGCGGTGCTCGAATGCATGATTTTCCCCCAAGTGAAACTTGGGCGATTTCTGCACGGAAGTCCACATCTGTGCTGTGTCGGTGCAATTTAGAGTATTAGAAGATGCACTTTGGTTTTACCAAGGCCTGATTTGCGGCAGTCCATTTGAAGGCCGACAAGCAGCCGCCGCTTATTGCTGACTTTACGAAATGACGGTCTTCCTTCTGCAACATTGAATGGTCACTAACTCAAAGTGAGGGTACTTCCTGGTGGAAGGACGTCCGCTTTCGGGAGTCGACAAAGGCCCGCCTAACGACCGAAATGGGGCGCGTTCCCGCCCCACCATTAGCGCCAGTTTAAGATCGGCTAGTTAGCTACACCGGCCAATAACAGCAGCGTTTCAATTTACGTCGTCTCAAGGGCCGCGGGAACTTCTCACCAGCGCGCACGCTTGCGCCGAATGGCTTTGAGCAGTGGCACTAGGATCAACATGGTGAAGATCAGCGCTACGCCGACCCCGAACAGAGTGGGAAATTCTGGAAAACTCAACAAGCCATGCGCTTACGCTGATTTGGCTAGGTTCAGGAACCATTAATCTATGATCGCATTCAAGCATACGTAGACCTGTCCGTCTGCATCGGATGTCTAGCCAGAGGCGGCTGTCTCAAACGCCCGGAAGCGCGAGAACCGCTCCGGGCTTTTCATTGTCAGGTGATGACACAAGCCAGCTCCCGACACATCAGTTGTCGCGATTTTGCGATCGAAGGTTCGAAAGTTCAGGGCCCGCGTGTGGTTACAATCCGGTCGACCGCCTGAGCAGAGAGAATGGCTGCGAACATGCTGGATGAGATTTGGTCGACTGCAGTGAGCGAGTTCTCCGATGTACCGGACGTTGCCACTTTGACACGCATCACCATGCGTCTCGCGCTCGCGGCAGTTCTAGGGGGCATCTTAGGTTTCGAACGGGAACGGAAGGGGCGCAGCGCAGGCCTTCGAACACATATGCTGGTGGCGGTAGGCGCCGCTTTGTTCGTGATGGGCCCATCTCAAAGTGGTATGTCCATAGGTGACATGTCCCGCGTCTTGCAAGGCATCGTGCAAGGTATCGGGTTCTTGGGCGCTGGCGCCATCATCGTTCGCACCGCGAAGAATCAGGTCGAGGGGCTGACTACAGCCGCAAACATCTGGGCAACGGCAGCCATTGGGGTGCTTGCCGGACTGGGACTAGAAGCGACCGCCGTCCTTTCATCCATTATCCTCCTAATTATTTTGGCCGTTGTGCCGCACCTCGTTCCGTCAAAACCTGATGGGCGGGACCGCGATTAGGAGATTGAGGCCCAGGGTCGACAGCTACAGCTCCAGTCACACGGCTTTTGCCAGATCGACGGCTGGCAGGGCGACTAGGCCAGCATCGTCTCTATGGCTTGAGCGATGCTCCGATAGGAATATGGCTTTGCACAGTATCGGACACCCGCAGGCAAATCCCGACCGTCAACTTGGATTTTGCCAGAAGTCACGATGATCCTGATCGGCGCCCAGAGGTGCGCAACTGCCCGTGCCAGTGTGAGGCCGCTCACAGATCCAGGCATATCTACGTCGGTGAACACCAACCGGATGTCGTCGATGCTCTCGATTATTTCGATCGCTTCCTCGGTGTCTCCGGCTTCGTAGACGTCGTAGCCAAGATGGTCGAGGTGCTGGACGATGCCCGTTCGTACCAAAACTTGATCGTCCACCACCAACATTCGGGTCCTGCTTACGGTGTGCGGGGTCCCCATCTAGTGAGCCTTCCTACTGGACTCGTCGGTCGGGTCTCCCAACCGGTCTCGATTGCTGACGGACCAGTCCGCATCCCGCATTGCGTTATCCACTGCCGTGAGCAGCTTTTCGCCTGCGATCGGCTTGTTGTAGAAGGCGACGCCTTGTGGGAGGTCGCCCGGCTTTGGACGCTCTGTTCCCGAGATAATGACCACTCCGATTTCCGGCCAACCGAACCGCACTTGGTTCGCAAGAGTGAATCCATTACGGATTCCTGGCATCTGGACGTCAGTAATGACAACAGCGATGTCGTCGGAGCGGTCTCTGATCTCTTCCATCGCGTCAAGCGTGGATGGAGCCAAAATGGTCTTCCAGCCCAAGGTCTCGAGCTCTTCCTCCAAAAAGAGCTGCAGGACAGGGTCGTCTTCTACAATAAGCACCGTGTTTCGCATGATCACCCGCCTAGGTTGTCGGGGCGGAAGCGATTCAGGACCGGGTTGGTTGCGAGCACGATCATCACATCGAGTCGTCAGCGAGGCTCAGAGGGTGTCCAAACGCAGTCTCGATACGGTCCCATGATCGGTTTCCATCGAGAGGCCGTCCCCTAACTGTTCAGCGAAACGACGCGCCACTGTGAGCCCAAGGCTCTTGGATGTCGACAGGTTGAAGTCGGCCGGTAGTCCCTGACCGTTGTCCCGCACCGTTATTTCCGCGCCGGCGCCAAGCCGTTCGATGTGAACTTCGATCAGTCCGACCTGCTCAGGACCGAAAGCGTGCTCCACGCTGTTCGCCACCAGTTCTGCGATAATGAGTCCGGTCGGTACCGCGCGTTCGGCGGAGAGTTTGGTGTCGTCGGCGACAACTGAACATTTGATTGAGGTCGCTCCGGATGCAAACAGCAGGTCGTCGCAGATTTCTCGCGCAAACTGGCCAAGTGCCAGCATCTGTCCGTTTGGATCGTGCAGCCGTCGCTGAATCTTGCCGATCAAGGCCAGTCTGTTGGCTGCCTCGTCGAGCACCCTCGCTGCTTCTTGATCGGCGACATTGCGACGCTGCATCCTAATCAGAGAGGCCACCACAGATAGGTTGTTAGACACCCGGTGTTGAAGCTCTTGGAACATGAGATCCCTCGAGGCAGCAAGATTGGCGGATCGTTGCCGCTCCTGGTCGAGTTCGCTCAGCCATCGGAACATCTGATGGATCACCAGCAGATCGACGGTGATGACAGTGGCAAAGAAGACGAGTGCCAACGCTGTAGGCGGGTTTAATTCGAACGTGTCGAACGGCGGAATGAAGAAATACCAGGATGCCAAGAATGAACCGAGCGCTACGACAGCGCCCGGTAGGAGCCCGCCTATGAATGCGGTTAGGATCACTGCCGGAAAGAAAGTCAGGAACGGATAACCGGGGGGCAGGCTGTCATGCAGGGCCATGCGCAGCGACAGTGCCAACGCGAAGGCAACGGCGGCAGCGGCCCATCGCCAAGGCGTAGCTTGGAAGCGCAACAGTCGCTTGCTCGCGCGCTCGAACCTATTCGTCATGGAAATCTCTCCGGCTGCCGCTCGAGGCCAATCGCCGAGAAGTGCCGGACATTTACTCCACATTGGCCGGCAGGGCAATCGGTGCCCTTGAGCGTGCGCGAAAGCGCCTGGTATCGGAAGTCGTCACAGGGGGTGGAGTAGCTCAAAAGTCGCTTATTGCCGCCCTCAAAAACCATGTAGAACACGCTGAGCCCTATCATGGGGAGAATAAAACCAAGGCATCCTCCCGCAAGTCGAGCAGAAACCGGCGTAGGTCTGGCTCGAACACGGCGTCAGCAGCTTTTTTCGGACGGAACCAGCGGCGTTTTCGCTGACCCTTTTCATCCCATTTTGAGAGCTCACATGTTACGCGGAGAGGGAAAACCAGCGCCTGCGCGGGCGTGGAGGTGCCATCGTCGAACAGCTTGATAAAGCGGTAGGAGCCAATGGCCGTTTCCGACGCCACCCCCTCTACGCCGGCCTCCTCCTTGGCCTCTATGCCAGCAGTCCGACCTGCCGAATTTCCAGATATCGGCCAGCCCTTTGGAAGCATCCACTTCGCATTCGTACGGGATGTCACCAACAGGATGCGCAACTTGCCGTCAGCATCGATCCGCCAGGGTAACGAAGCCACCTGTTCGGAAGACGATCCGTCGATTTCAGATGCTGATTTGGCCATGCACCTGAATGGGCTCAAGCAAGATTCGCTGCAACCTCATTTGTTGCAGTCGAACCAAGTGACAGTGCGGACCTCTGCTCAATTCGTAACGCGAGATCGATGTCTGCTTTTTGGAGTTGTCGTTGAGCTGCCTATTATCTGAATTGGGGCGCAAAGGCGCCTCGAAACGATGTGCGTGTAACTCCCTCAATCTTGCTCTGAAGTACGTGCACAAACTTCAGAGCTTCCCAGAAAGCGGACGGCAGAGAGAAAGGCCTGGTGAACTTGCGCCCTCTGCTACTTTACAGCTCTTTGGCGTGAAACCCGCCAGAGTGTGGGGCTGAGAGGGAGATAGGCGAGCTCAAAGAATTGTCCTCTGTAGGAAATGGCGGAGGAAAGGGCGCTGAGTGAAAACATTCTTTGAGCCCGACAGGGCGCCCTTATGTAAATCGCTGCGATGTCTCAAACGGGATGGTTTGCAGAATGTCCGGTTTCGGTGACGTCAGGGCTCAAGTAGACGTTTTAGGGTGGATCACCACGAACCGCGGATTCGGTCCAGTATCTGGTTCAGCATCAACTGCCCGGCATCGGTCAGGTGAAGCCGATCGCCCTGCTCGCTGACCAAGCCCGCCTCGACCAGTTTCGCGATGGCCGCCGGGTCTGCTCTGTGCGCAACGCCGTCCTTGGCCACGATGCTGGTCACGACGTCGCCGCTCTCGAGTTGATGGAAGGCTGCGAATGCGAACACCGCGAGTGCCTTGTCGCTGAGGTCGTTGGGTGTGGTCATGTCGATGCTCCGAGGGCTTTGCTCGGCAACGATACGCAGGGCCACTCGTTCCCAATCGTGCCGTTCCGGCAGCGAGGAATCCCATGACCAAGAAAGTCCTTATCTCCGGCGCCAGTATCGCGGGCAACGCCACCGCCTGGTGGCTTGGACATTACGGCTTCGACGTCACTGTGGTGGAGAAGGCCGACAGCTTCAGGGACGGCGGACAGAACATCGACATCCGCGACGCTGGTCGCGACGTGCTGAAGAAGATGGGATTGGAACAGGCGGCTCTGGCAAACGGCACTGGCGAAGAAGGCACGGCATGGGTGCATGCTGATGGCAGCGTCATCGCCGAATTCGACACTAAGGACATGGGCGCCGATGGCCCAACTGCCGAGATGGAAATCCTTCGCGGTGACCTCGCGCGCCTGCTGTACGAGCCGGCACAGAAGCATGCCTCCTACCGCTTCGGCGACAGCATCAAGGCGTTGGAGGAGATTGGCGACCAGCTGTCTGTAACCTTCGAGAGTGGGAAGACGGAAACCTTCGCGGCCGTAGTTATTGCCGAGGGCGTCGGTTCCGCCACGCGCGACATCATTTTCCCTGGCGAGAACGATCCACGTTGGCTGGACATGAGCATCGGCTACTTCACGGTGCCGAAGACCTCGGCCGACGACAAGCTTTGGCGCTGGTATCACACCACTGGCGGAAGAAGCGCATCCCTGCGTCCGGACCAGCATGGCACGATGCGCGCCATGCTGACGGTACAGAAGCCTGCCGGCGAAGAGGCTGATTTGACGCCCGAGCAGCAGAAGGAATGGCTTGCAGAGCAATTCGGGGATGTCGATTGGGAAACCCCGCGTATCCTTGAAGCCATGGCCAGTTCGGAGGACTTCTATTTCGATGTCCTGCGGCAGGTCCGAATGCCAACCTGGTCGAAGGGCCGCGTGGTGCTAACCGGGGATGCCGCCTGGTGCGTAACGCCTTTGGGCGGCGTCGGCGCAACTCTGGCCGTCATCGGCGCTTATGTCCTGGCAGGAGAGATGGCGGAGCAAGGCGACGTCGCATCGGCCTTCACCAGGTATGAGGCGCGCCTGCGCAAATTCGTCGATGATGCCCAAGGGATCCCCAAGATAGCACCGCGGATGGCGAATCCCCATTCACGGCTGGGTCTCGCCCTATTGTATGGAACCCTCAAGCTGGCATCCACGCCTGGCGTTCGGCAGTCGATAGGCAAATTGCTCGCTGGCAAGTCGGACGACTTCGTCCTGCCTGACTACCGTTCGCCGCTGGGTTAAACCCAGGTCATTGTCGGCGTCTGGAGTTGGCCGCAGCAGAAACCACCGGCACCAAAGCCAGCATGATGACACCTACCATGCCGCCAATGGCCAGCAAGCCGACCGGGGTGATCTCGGCGTCGGCTTGGAAACGGGAGTTTCCGAATGACATTCGCACGGATGCACGTGCCGGTCGATGCGCCGCTCCGTGGGGTGCGGGCTCAAGGGTAGCTCGGTTTGAGTAGTCAGATACCGAGGTCATCACTTAGGTACCCTGGCGGCGACCAAGGCGGTCACCACGCCGTCCGGATCATCTGGCAAAGCTAGGTATCCCTGACCCATCAGCCAGTCCCGAACAATGACGTTGACCGCATCCTCATGGGTCATCTTCCCACGGGGCGGCTCGTTGTGATCCGAAATGAACTGCTCGATGCCATCGAGCAGATCGTCGGCCAGCTTGATCGACATCATTTCGGACCTGAACCGTTGTTGGCCGGGCGCGGCGGTGCATTGCCGTCGTGTGCATACGAATTCTGACCGATATCCTTGTCCTTGCCGGGTTTCGTCACAGCACCGGACGCGTCACCGTCCCCAGACTCTTCTGTCGACGGATGAGGGTCGGCGACATCATTCGGCACTCCCGGCTGCTTACCCGTAGGCAGGCCGTCACCGCTCTCGCGGCTCATTTGGAACCCAGCTTCTTCTCAACGGCGTCGCGGCTGTTGCCAGCGGATTTCACCGCTTCCTTAACGGCGTCCTTCGACTTGCCGGTCTTTTCAGCTTCGTAGCGGACCTCGTGGTTCTGCTGGCCTGCCACTTTTGCGCGATCCTGTGCAGTATTGGACATTTGATTTCCAAGGTTCGTTGTTGAGGTCCTCGTCAAACGCCTTGCTGAATCGATGGTTCAATCGCTACACGACATGGATGACCGAATACCGCGTGATCGACCTCAACATTCAGACGATCGATCCAAAGCCCGGGTCGTCCAGGCTTCTTCCCCGGAACACGCCGCCGAATTGATCCTCGGTATCAAGCTCGTCCGAGGCGGCCACAAAAAGAACCTGCGTGCGAGAGTGTATTGGCAGCTGGGGCGTCACCGACCAATGTGGTCCGCCTCTACACCCAACCCGACCAAGGCACGCATTCTAGAGTCGCAACCGATTCCGGTCCTGGGCATTCTCGACTACCGATGTACCCGAGTGAAACATGGAGGCCGTAGAGGCCCCACCCCGCAAAAGGCGGTCGCCCCGCCGGGACTCAGAATCTAACTCCCGCTACCCTCTTCCAAACTTCCGCCCGTTCCAGCTGTGCACGTTGGCCACCACAATTCCTGTCGGCAGCAATTGGCTGTTCGAGATGAAGTTCGACGGCTACCGAGCCCAGATCGCGATTTCAGGCAAAGAGGTCCGGGTCTACACGCGCAACAGACATGACTGGACCGAGCAGTTCAAAGTCATCCTGCCTCCCCTCCGGGCACTCACAACCGGATCGGTAGTGCTGGACGGCGAAATCGTCGCCATCGATAAGTCCGGCCGGACCAATTTCTCTATGCTCAAGTCGGGCATCGGGGCCGGCATTCCCCTTAAGCTCTACGTCTTCGACATCTTGGAGAAGGATGGTTCGGATCTGACCGGACTACCGCTGTCGGAGCGCAAATCGATCCTTGAGAACCTGCTTGGCGAACGCGCTCCCGAAGACAGCCTGCAATACAGCCACCACGTGATCGACAATGGCGAGGCGGTATTTGATGCCATTGCAGCTGGCGGCCACGAAGGCATGATCGCCAAGAAAGCCGATGCCCGTTATGTCGGCGACCGCAGCACCACCTGGCTCAAGATCAAATGCACGAAGCGCCAGGAATTCGTGATCGGCGGATGGCGCCCCAGCGACAATGGCCGCGGCTTGGCTAGTCTGATCCTCGGCACCTATGAACAAGGTCAGTTCATCTATCGCGGGCGAGTCGGCACCGGCTTCACCGATGCCATGCGCGCGAAGATACTCAATCAGATGGAGGCTCGCCGCGTCGAGAAACCGGCCTTCGCCGCCGTCCCGCGCGACATAGCACGCCAGGCGCGATGGGTGCGACCGGAACTGGTGGCCGAGGTCGCGTTCGCCGAACTAACTCCCGATGGATCCGTGCGCCATGCCAGTTTCCAAGGCTTGCGTGAGGACAAGAGCGCGGCCCAGGTCGTGCTGGAAACACCATCGAACGACGAAGCTTCCGGCCTCGACCCAACCATGGGCATTGAGATTGCTGGCGCCGTGGGTGTGAAACTCTCGCACCCTGACAAGATCATGTATCCCGGCACCGAAATCACGAAGACGCATTTGGTAGCCTACTACGCGGCAGTGGCAGACAAAATGCTTCCGCATCTCAAAGACCGCCCCTTATCGCTGGTGCGCGACACGGACAACGACCTCGCCAACACGTTCTTCCAGAAGCATGCGCTGGCCGGCATGCCCAACAGCTTGAAATCGGGCAAGCTGACAAAAATGAAGGGTACGGAGAGCCGCATCCTATGGATTGAAGATCTGGCCGGTCTGGTCGGTGGCGTGCAGATCAACGCACTCGAGTTTCACATCTGGGGATCGGATCGACATGACCCGGATTTGCCAGACCGCATGGTCTTCGACATCGACCCCGATGAAGGTCTCGGTTTCGAGCAGGTCAAGAAGGCGGCCACCGATATTCGCGATCTGCTGGGCGCGATCGGTTTGCAGTCGTGGCCATTGCTGTCCGGCGGCAAGGGCGTGCACGTCGTAGTCCCGCTGGTGCCGGAAGCAGACTGGGAAGCGGTAAAGTCCTTCTGCAAGAATTTCGCCGAGCTTCTGGCCAGGACTGAACCCGACCGCTTCGTTGCCAACATGAGCAAGGCAAGGCGCAAAGGGCGGATGTTTCTCGACTATCTTCGGAATGGCCAGGGCAGCACGGCGATCTGTCCCTGGTCGACACGCGCGCGAGCCGGCGGCACGGTCGCCGTCCCGGTGACATGGGAAGAGCTGCAGGGCTTCGATCGAGCAAGTGCCTTCGACATTTTTTCCGCTGCAGAGCGTGCCGTAGGACCGGACGCCTGGGATGGGTATTTAGAGACCCGTCAGACACTCACCGAACGCATCCAGGACGTGATTGCGAACCACCGATGAAAATCGCTACCTATAACGTGAACGGTGTGAACGGACGTCTTCCCGTTCTCTTGCAATGGCTGGAGGAAGCGGCGCCGGACGTGGTCTGCCTGCAAGAGCTGAAATCACCCGACGAGCGGTTCCCGATCTCGGCAATCGAGCGAGCCGGCTACGGAGCGATATGGCACGGTCAGAAAAGTTGGAACGGTGTGGCGATCCTGGCCCGTGGCGCTACGCCGACCGAAACTCGTCGCGGGCTTCCCGCAGATCCGGACGATGACCATAGCCGATACATCGAAGCGGCGGTCGACGGCGTCCTCTTCGGTTGCCTGTACCTTCCCAATGGAAACCCCGCCCCGGGTCCGAAATTCGACTACAAGCTCCGATGGTTCAAGCGCTTCACCGAGCACGCCAAGGAACTGCTCGACACCGGACTGCCCGTCGTGCTGGCGGGCGACTATAATGTGATGCCGACCGACCTCGATGTTTACAAGCCAGAGCGCTGGAAAGACGATGCCTTGTTCCGGCCCGAGGTAAGGGAAGCCTATCAGGTGCTCCTCGATCAAGGCTGGACGGATGCTCTCAGACAGTTACATCCGGGCGAACGCATCTACACATTCTGGGACTATTTCCGGAACGCATACGCCCGAGACGCCGGCCTTCGCATCGACCATCTCCTCCTCGCCCCGACAGTGGCCAAACGCCTTAAAGCGGCCGGCGTTGATCGCCACGTTCGTGGATGGGAGAAGTCCAGCGATCATGCTCCCACATGGATCGAGCTGGAATGACGCCGCCTATCACCCCCGATGGTCGCTACATCGTCGTTCGAGGTCGGCTCTGGCGAGCGTCAAACCCGAACCTGTCAGAACGAGAACGGGATGAACTGGTCAAGGCGCTCATGGATGCACGCAGGCGCGTCCGGACCACCAACGTCGCGGCCAAGGCACGGGCCAGGAACGACGTCGATGAGGCGAAAACCGCACTGGGGGAAAGAGGGCCGGTATGGTGGGACGACGGGACCCCTGACTACAATCGGCATTTAGCCAAGAACACACCGTATCGCGGTTGGTTGGACGGGCTCGTTCAAGAAAGTCTCTGACGGAACTGCCGACTTGGCCGCACGTTTGTGACCGACACAGGAGAGCGTCATGGGTATTATCTGGACCATCATCGTTGGCTTCATCGCAGGCGTCATCGCCAAGTTCATTATGCCCGGCAGCAACGAGCCATCCGGTTTCATCCTAACGACGATATTGGGCATCGTGGGTGCTTTTGTGGCGTCATACCTGGGCCAGGCCTTGGGTTGGTATGCCCCTGGCGAAGGCGCCGGCCTCATCGGTGCCATTGTAGGATCGATCATCGTCTTGTTCGTTTGGGGCCTCATCGCACGCCGACGCTAATCACACCATTTTAGGAGGTCATCATGGCCAAATCTATGCCGTCACTCGTTGCCCTGCTTGGACTACTGGCTGTCGCAGGATACCAGAACCGCGACAAGCTTGGATCAGTGTTGGGTGAAATCGGCAACGGCGGAAATCGGCAGCCCGGTGAACCAAGCGGCACTGAGGCCAATGCCGGTAAAGGCGGGTTGAACGATCTGCTATCGGGCGTTGGTGGAATGCTAGGCGGCGCTGGCGCAGGTGGACTTGGTAGCGTCCTGAGTGGCGGCCTCGGCGATCTCATGGAGCAGTTCAAGAACAACGGAAACGGCGAAAAGGCCGAACGATGGGTCAAGGATGGCCCGGACGAAAATATCGATGCCGATGAACTCGAACGCACTTTGGGCGCCGATACCATAGCGGCGTTGGAAGAAAAGACTGGGCTCAGCAAGCAGGAGTTGCTCGAACGCCTCTCGCGCACTCTCCCTGGTGCGGTAGATCGCTTCACCCCCGAAGGCCGCCTCCCGACAGAGACAGAAGCCAGTCGGTTCGTGTAAGCTCGAAGCACGCGACGACGCGGACAGTGTAACTGCCCGCGTCGTCATATTAGCGCGAAGCCTTGTAAAGCTTGGAGGCGATTTCATAGAATTCTTCGGGCGCATAATCCGGCGTAAACGCTGATGGTACGCCCTGCAACTGCTGCATCTTACCGCCATCTGGAATACCTTCGACCACTTCGAGCGGTCCAGGAGGATCACCTGGAAGGGCGACTTCGTCATTGGACCAGATGCCGGAGATCTCTTGGTAGTCATCCTGGCTCCAGGTGTAGAGCCGACGATGCGAGCCTTCATCGAGATATTTCTGGCTTTCCGGGATTTTCGACAGGTCGATGTTGGGCGTCGGCAACATCTTTTTGATGTCGACGCCGGTTAGCTTCTCCAATGCAAGCGCATAGGAATGCGCATGGACCGAGCCGCGGACCAAGAGGTAACCGCAGACCTCGCGACCGGTGGCGTTATCGGCGCTCAGGGTTTCGTAAACCCGCAGCTTGTGCAGGCGTGCGCCGCATTCCAGATGGAAATTATGTAGCAGGTCAAAGATGACATTGCCGGTCGTGGTGATGAAGTCATTGTTCCAAGAGGCACCGTTGCTGTTGACCGGTGTGGCACCGCCGCCATTGGCGAAGAAGGCTGACGCGAGTCGGATATCTTCCATGGCTTCGTGCGGTGACTTCGAGATATCGCCGCCATCACCCATATCGCCCTTGGGCTTTTCCGGGCCGTTGTTGAGCATGGCCACGCCGTTGCTGACCAGTTCCACATGCGCCAACTCTTCGGCGGTGATGGAGGCAACCAGCGAATAGAAGGGCCGCAGCTTGTCTTTGGACCGGAAGTTGAAACTCTGGAACATGTAGTTCCCGAGCGTGGACATCTCACCATACTTGCCGCCCAGCAGCTCCTGCAGCGCAGCCGCGGCGTTAGGGTCCTGTTTTTTGGCAGGAGGCAGTTCGGTTATCAGTCTGTCGACGCGCATAAACATTAGCAGTCTCCTCTTCTGAAGACCGGCCAACGGTAGCCATGCTGTGGCGTTCCATCACGCTCTCAACGCGAGATCCGGCACTTCGGAACCATCCCTCAGCGATCTTGAGCGGACCTAAACTTCCCGCGACGCGGTCTCTCATACCGAGCAACCAATCGGGCAGTCGAAGTATTTCGAGAAGGTTGTGCCTCGGGCGGATGGCACGGTTACGGCTGGGAGAATTCAAATTAGCAGTCACGTTGTTTACGGTCGCATTTCTGGTGCGATTGTTCTTATCGGGTACGGCTCTGTTGGCCGTGGAATGCTCCCCCTCATCCAGCGCCATTTCGAGTTTGACAGCGACCAGCTAACCGTCATCGACCCGGATGCGTCTTGTGCCAAAGATCTCGCCGAGAAGGGCATCCGCTTTCTCAATCAGGCCATAACCCGAGAAAACTATCGAAGCATTCTTGGTGCTGAGCTTACGTCTAAAAGTGGACAGAGCTTTTGCGTGAACCTTTCGGTCGAGACGAGCTCGCTCGATATCATGAAGCTTTGCAGGGAACTGGGCGCCCTCTACATCGACACTGTCGTCGAGCCTTGGGCCGGCTTTGATGAAGAACACAAGGCTGACACGGCTGCCAGAACCAACTATGCGTTGCGGGAGACGGTCCGCCAAGAGAAGCAAGTGAACCCGGGCGGTACCACGGCAGTGTCATGTTGTGGGGCAAACCCCGGCATGGTCTCCTGGTTCGTCAAGCAAGCCTTGATGAACATCGCGACCGATACCGGCAATGCCGTCAAGTCGCCTAACAGCAGCCAAGATTGGGCTTCCCTGATGCAACGGGTCGGCGTCAAAGGTATCCATATCGCAGAACGCGACACGCAGAGCTCCGGCAAGCCCAAACCGATCGGCACCTTCATCAATACCTGGTCGGTCGACGGATTTGTTTCCGAGGCCTTGCAGCCCGCGGAGCTTGGTTGGGGAACCCACGAAAAGTACTTCCCAGCCAAGGCACATCGCTTCGACAATGGCTGCCAGGCTTCAATCTACATCGACCGCCCGGGCGCGCAGACGCTTGTGTATTCTTGGTGTCCGACAGCCGGGCCCCAGCAAGCACTACTGGTCACGCACAACGAGTCGATATCGATTGCGGACTACTTCACAGTTGGCGGGGGCCAGAAGCCGGACTATCGGCCCACGTGCCATTACGCCTACCATCCGTCGGACGAAGCCATCATATCCGTCCATGAGCTAGTGGGGCAGGGACATGAACCCAGGCATTCCCAGGTGCTGGATGAGACCTTGGTAGAAAGCGGCATGGACGAGCTCGGGGTGCTTCTCTTCGGCCATGAGAAGAACGCGTACTGGTATGGCTCAACCCTGACCATCGATGAGGCTCGAGCTCTTGCGCCCTCACAGAATGCCACTGCGCTTCAGGTCACTTCCGCGGTGCTCGCAGGCATGGTCTGGGCGCTCGAAAATCCGAATGCCGGCATCGTCGAAACCGACGAAATGGACTACGTGCGATGCCTCGAGATCCAGCGACCCTATCTCGGATCAGTGGCCGGTCACTATACCGATTGGACGCCTCTGGCGCGTGACGATCTGTTCAAGGGCGATGTCGACGAAGCCGATCCCTGGCAATTCAAAAACATCCTGGTGTCGTGAGATGCTCACCGAAGCGAAGAGGCTCTTCACCGGCGAACCCGTCTGGGAATCGTATCGCAAACCGCGCATCCCAACCCGCGAACTCAACGGGTCGATATCGGTCGACGTAGTCGTCATCGGCGGCGGTGTCAGCGGGGCGATGATCGCGGAATCCCTCAGTGGGCATGACCTCGATATTGCCATCGTCGATCGACGTGCGCCGCTGACCGGCTCGACCTCGGCATCGACTGCGCTGATCCAGTATGAGATCGACGTCCCCTTGACCAAGCTGACCAAGCAGATCGGGGCAGAACGAGCTGCATCCGCATGGCGACGGTCGAGGGTCGCAGTGGAAGGCATTGCGGCCAAAATCCGTGCAAATGAGATCGACTGCGATTTCACACGCAAGGACAGCCTGTTTTTAGCAGGCGACATGCTGGACAGGAAAGGATTGGAGCAAGAGGCGTGGGCCCGCGAAGCCATTGGCATTCCCACTGTGCTACTCGGCAGCCAGCACCTGGAGCGGAACTACGGCATCAAATGTGACGCCGCCCTGCTCAACCAGAACAACCTCACTTGCAACCCCGTGCAATTGACGGGCGGCTTCCTGAAAGCCGCGATTGCACGTGGCGCCAACTTCTATCCACACATCACGATCGAAGAGCTGCAACATCGCGGCAAGAACATCGTCCTCTCCACCGACACCGGGTATGAGATCAAAACGCGCTACGTCGTCTATGCCTCTGGCTACGAAATGCCTGTCGGTGTTCATCCGAAAAAGCACGCCATCGCATCAACCTATGCACTCGCAACGGCTCCCCGGAAAGGCTTCGACATTCCCCTCTTCTGGCAAGCCTCCGACCCCTATGTCTACGGTCGCCCATCCATGGATGGCCGGATGATCTTCGGTGGCGAGGACGAAGAGTTTGGCGACGAGGATCGGCGTGACGAACTCATGGGCAAAAAGCAGAAAGCCCTGGAGCACAAGCTCGCCAAACTGTTCCCCGACTACACTTTCGAGACGACACACTTTTGGGCAGCCTGCTTCGGTGGCAGCGACACCGGCCTCCCATCCATCGGTCGACTTCCTGGCGAGCAAAATATCTACTGCGCCATGGCCTATGGCGGGAACGGCATAACCTTCAGCCGCATCGCCGCCGATCTTATTTCAGCAAGCATTTTGGAGCCACCCGACCCCGAAGAAGCGCTGTTTGCTTTCTGATGGATTTTTGGCCGCACCCACCAATGGTAGCTGGTTTGGTGGAGTGACCGACCAAGTGACGACTCGAGATTGGACAACGCTTGTCGCCTCGTTCCCGCCAAAATTAGTGCGACGGGTGTACTGAGGCAACTGCGGGGTGGTTAGCTGACAGGCGACTTTTGGTCCTATCCACATTATAGCGGACCTTCCACAGGAGACGGCGTGTCAGCGATCCAAAATTTTGCAGATGGGCGATATATCTGGACCATGCGCCTCATAGGTGGAACAGATGGATCTCCTCGCTCTCGCCGATTTTAATCTCGTTGCCCGTCATGGCGGTTTCGGCAAAGCCGCGCGTGAGACCGGTCGCCCGAAAGCGACCCTTTCACGCCGTGTGAGCGAGCTCGAAGCCAGCCTGCAGCTCCGCTTGTTCGAGCGTGGTGGCCGGATGCTAAAACTGACTGAAGAGGGAAAAGCGCTTTATGAGCGCACCGGCACCCTTTTGACCGAGCTTGACGAGGCGGCGGCAGCTATCTCGTCGGGCGGTGAAAAGCCGCGTGGTAGACTGCGGATCAGCGCGCCACTGTTGTTCTCTCAAACCGCCATGGGCAGGCTGGCTGCAGAATTTGCCATGAAGTATCCCGAGGTGCGGCTGGAGGTTACCACCGAGGATCGAGCGGTCGATATGATCGAGGATGCTTATGACCTTGTGATCCGAGTCAATCCAACTCCCGATGAAAGCCTAGTTGGCCGGCCATTCTTGCGCGACCGGTTGGTGGCCGTTGCCAGCCCCGACCTCATCCGGCCAGCTGATGAGGCAGCGGTGCCGGCCATTGTCCGAGGGGGCGATGATCGCGCCACGGTGTGGAACCTGCGATCGGACGCTGGCGAGGTGCTACTTGCTGTCGAGCCGATCCTCCATCTGGCCTCAATGCCGATGCTTCGGGATGCAGTGCGTGCCGGTGTCGGTGTCGCACGCCTACCGATCTCGCTGGTTACCGGCGATTTGGCAGCCGGCAAGCTGGTGCATTGGGGCGATGTCGATGCTCCCGAAATTGCCCTGTGGACACTCTACCCGTCACGCCGCCTGTTGAGCGCACGTGTCTCGGCCTTTCTTGAGCATCTGCGACACGCCTTTCCCAAAGGCACGCCGGACGAGTTGGCTGCCTATGTCGGACTGTGACGCAGACGTGCCGAGGCAGCCGTTGCAGAATATGCAGCGACCGCCTATGCGCTAGTTCGAGGCTGCGATCATGCCTTTGGCGGCAGGAACTCGCTGTGGAAGCGGGCTGCATTGGCCAGCATGATCTGGCGGCGTTCGGCCATCACCTCGGGTGTCGGCGGTGTGGGCGGGCTGGTGCGGGTGGGCAGCGCCTCACCAACGAGCTTGAAGAATTCTTCCTGCCCGGAAGGCAGGCAGATGCAAAGGAACCGGGCGGGAGTGGCCGAGGCAACCCGGAAGCCGTGGGGCGCATTGGCGGGAATGTTGATGGTGTGGCCGGGACCGACGCGATGCACTTCACCGCGGAAGGTGATCTCCAGCTCGCCTTCAAGAATGTGGAAAATCTCCTCAAAATTGTGACGGTGCGGCGGGGGGCCACCGGCGGGCACCAGCATGTCGATCATGGTGTAGCGGCCCCCGGTCTGCTCGCCCGAGACGAGGATTGTGTACGTGCCGGCGCCAACGCCCAGATGGATGAGGCCGTCATCGTCGGCGTGGACGATAGTGGCGTTGCGGTTGAGGTCATCGGCGGGAATGGCGTTGATAGCTTGGTCGGTCATGTCGATCTCCTTTGGATGTAGCCAAGCTATTATGTTGCTTAGATGGGCGGGAGACAGCCAATTTGGACGCAGTGTCTCATTGGCGGAACGAACTGCCCCCTTGGGGAGATCATAGGGCGATTGCGCGTATGCCAAGTCCAAACAGAGTAGCCCCGGGAAACGTGGTTCCCAGGGCGCGTAGTTTCCGAAATCTGGCGTTCGCAGCGATGGGTTAACCGACAGCGCTGCTTTAGTGCGACCAAGCAGCTACTTCTGGCTCGCCCTGCTTTGGCCGGAAGGTCATCGCTAGGACGAATGACAGCACGAACAGTAGGACCGCGCCTATCATCATGACGCCGGCGAAGGCACTTTCGTAGGCCAGCTTCGCATTGGCGACGAGCTGATCGACGCCTGCGCCCGCAGTGGTTTCGGCCATCATGAGGACCTGGTCGAGGCCATCGCGCGCCGTACCGATGTCGCCCAATTCCGCGGGAACAAGCAGGTTGCTGACGTAAAGGTACGTCGTGATGCTGCCCATGATAGCGACGCCGAAAACCGCACCCAGCTCATAGGAGATCGCCTCAATGGAGCCGGCCATGCCCGCCTTCTCGGGCGGGGCGCTGACCATGACCGAGGTTGATGCCGCCGAGACCGCCGACCCACTGCCGAAGCCGAACATGGCCAGTGCGATGACCTTGAGCCAGATCGGGCCATCCTAAGGCCGACGAAGGCCAGCAGACCGATCCCGGCGAAGGCCAAGGCGACCCAGAGCACGCGACCGATGCCGATCTTGAAGAGCATCGAGCCGATAATGGGGCCTGCCAGGAATGAGGCAAGCGACACGGGGACCATGAAGAGTCCGGCCTGTAACGGCGCCAAGCCTTCGACCAGTTGCAGGCGCTGGGTCAGGACGAGTTGAACACCCAGCAGGACGACCATGGAGAAGACGATCGCAATCACGCCGCCGCGGAACCGAGGGTTCTTGAACAGGTCGAAATCCACCAGCGGCGAAGTCGACCGACGCTGACGACGAACGAACAGACCCAGGAATACAAGACTGATGATGATGGAGGCCGCGAACACGGTCCAGTCGCGATCGATCTTGGCCACTTCCTTGAGGCCGTAGGTCAGGCCGACGAGCCCAACCATGACCAGCAGGGAGCTGATCAGGTCCCATTTCCGCTCCGGGTTGCCCTCGGTCTTGGCGATCAGCATGGGCGTCAGGATCAGGGCCAGCAAAACCACCGGCACGTTTATCAGGAACACCGAGCCCCACCAGAAATGGGTGAGCAAGAAGCCGCCGATCAGCGGACCGACCGCTGCTGCGCCCGAATACACAGCTCCCCAGATGCCCATGGCGATGCCCTGTTCCTGGTCGGTTACGAAGGTGTGGCGCAGTAGTGCCAGCGTCGCCGGCATCATCATGGCAGCGCCAACTGCGAGAAGACCACGGCCAGCGATAAGCATGCCGGCAGAGGGCGCGAAGGCTGCGAAAACCGAGGCCAGACCGAAGAAGGTCAACCCCAGCATGAACATCAGACGATGGCCGACGCGATCGCCGAGGGTGCCAGCACCGAGCAGCAGGCCAGCCATGACCAGGGGATAGGCGTTGATGATCCAAAGCTTGTCGCTGTTGGTCGAGTTCAGATCATGGGTGAGCGTCGGCAGGGCCGTATAGAGCACGGTCATGTCGATGCCGATGAGAAAAAGCGCTGCGGATATCACCGTCAGCACCAGCCACTTATTATGCACGTGAGGTCTCCTTGCAGCACGCTGTTTCCAGGCGGCTTCCTTTGTTCTGAATGTATTGAGAGACCGGCCCGGCGTTCTCGCTAAGGCCTCCGAACTATGTGGTTCGAGGGCACGCGCTCGCCTTCGACTGACGAGATGACTTGCCTTAACCGACGCTAGTTTTGCTTGTCGACCCCACCTTTTTGGCCCTGCGTGTCGGATATTCCGCTTGCCGACTAGGCAAAGTTTCGATGGGAAGCTATTGAATCGTCGTCCAAGAAAAGATCGGTCGGTTGGTCAATCCGGCCCTCGCGCAGATGCGTGAGCCTTGTCGCAACCCAGCGAACCCATGGCACCTCAAGCTCCTCCAATCGGATGAGCGCAGGTGCATGGCGCGCACCATTGCGGCCTTCGCCTGCCAGCGGAGACGATACTATGACCAAGACCTCGGACCGGCCATGATCAGCAAACTCATCGGCCTTCTCGACACCATCGGGGACGACACCGCCCTCATTGACTGCAATGGCGTAGGCTACCTGGTCCAATGCTCCCAACGCACCCTGGCCGCTTTGCCGGCAGAGGGAGAAAAGATGGCTATCATGGTCGAAACCGTCGTCCGTCAAGACATGATCCGGCTCTACGGTTTCAGCGACCAGGCTGAGAAGACCTGGTTCAATACCCTGGTGGGCCTGCAGGGCGTCGGTGCGAAAGTGGCGCTCGCGATACTTTCTGCGCTGTCCACCGATGAACTGGCGAGCGCGGTCGCATTGCGCGACACCAAGTCCATCGGACGCGCCCATGGAGTTGGCCCCAGGCTGGCATCCCGGATCATCGCCGACCTAGACGGCAAAGCCCCAAAGGGGATGGGAAGCGAGACCCTCGACTTCCAGAAGTCGGTGGGCAACGGTTCGGTAAAAACCAGTGCTGCCGAAGCGATCTCGGCGCTGACAAACCTGGGGTATCCGAGAGCGAAAGTATCGGCAGCTCTTGGCAAAATCGTTTCGGCACAAGGCGACGATCTGCCTACCGAAAAGCTGATAAGACTGGGCCTCAAAGAGCTCGCGAGTTGATCCGAATCCTTGAACCTGACCAGAACAAATTATGGTCGCGTTGCGGCGAATTCGTCTTTTTTGTCAAGCGACGAATCTCGCCACAGAGGCCAAACTCTTTGGTTTCGAAGCCAGTCTCGACCAATTATAAGTTAAATGAAGAGTGCCCAAGCTGAGCTCGGCCTCAACATCATCTGCCAAAAAAAGGTGGACCGGTTCGGTCAATCCGGTCATCGCGAAAGCGAACTTGCCACTTCGGTGTGGCCCATGGCGTCTCATTACAATCCCGAGGGATTGGATGCAGGCGCATGGTTGTCTGTGACCTCCCACACACATCCGCTGCTTCCTGCTTTTGCGGAGTGTGTGCATGTCGAACAACAATCCCAATCTTCCCGCTGAGAGCATTGAGGGCAAGGCTATCTACGCCGAGACCGTCGTGGGCAGTGGAACAAAAATTGGCGGGCAACCGCCAATCCGGCCTCGGCGGGTACCGCGGGTCGTCGCCGTAGTCGTCGCCGTCACGGTGCTGGGGTCGGTTTTCTATGGGATCATCAGCTGGAGAGACAGCCGCGCAGCCGCAGCTGCCGCCGCGTCGGCTTGGGAAGCGGCACCGGTACAGGTATCGGCGGTCGAGCTTGCCTATGAAAACTTGCCGCTAAACATCGCGACGGTCGGTTCGCTGAAGGCCGCCGATGAGATCGTGCTGGCCCCTGAAGTTGGAGGCCGCATCAGCCAGCTCAACCTCGAGTCTGGTGAAACCATCGCCGCTGGCACCTTGCTCGTGTCCATCGATGACAAGACCGAACAGGCCGAATTGCTCTCTGCCCAAGCACGCGCGCGCTACGCCGAATTGCAGCTCGAGCGTTCTCAGCGTTTGGCGCAGTCCGGCACCGAGTCTGGTCAAGCGCTTCAGCAGCGCGAGGTAGAGGCCGAGCAGGCACGCGCCGAAGTCGCCATGGTCGAAGCACGTATCGCCCAAAAGACGATCATCGCGCCCTTCGATGGTGTTCTTGGCCTGCGCCAGGTGGCACAGGGTGCGTTCGTCAACGCCGGTCAGGTCATTGCCACCCTGACTGCGATCGACGAATTGCATGTGGATTTCCGCGTGCCGCAGCGCGATCTGCCGAAGCTGTCCGTAGGCGCGCCGGTGAACATTCGTACCGACGTGTTTCCCGATCGTGACTTTACGGCGATCGTTTCTGCGATCGACCCGGTCATCGCGGCTGATACTCGCAACGTCACCGTACAGGCAACTCTAGACAATTCGGACGGTAGTCTTCGCCCGGGAATGTTCGCCAACGTGTCCTTGGCGCTTGAAGCCAAGCCTGAGACCATCGTGGTTCCCGGCACCGCCATACAGCAGAGCGCATCAGGCGACATGGCTTACCTCATTCGCGAGGGCGTCGCGGCCATTGTACCCGTCACAGTCGGAACGCGTCTCGACGGTCGTGTCGAAATCACCTCGGGCCTTGAGCTAGGCGACGTCCTGATAACGGAGGGCCAGACCCGCGTCGATCCTGGCGCTGCCGTCGTCATCGCCGACCCTAATGCACCCGCTGCTGAAACCGCCTGGTAGGTAGACAATGTCTTTTACTGATCTTTTCATCCGCCGACCCATCCTGTCGGTGGTGGTTAGTCTCATGATCTTGCTAGTCGGTGGCATCAGCTTGTTCTCGCTGCCTATCCGCCAGTATCCCAACCTCGAAAGTGCGACGATCACCGTCAACACCGCCTTCCCGGGCGCCACGCAGGAAGTCATGCAGGGGTTCGTCACCAGCCAGATCTCGCAGGCCATCGCCACGGCCAGCGGTATCGAGTACCTGCAGTCCAGCTCGACCACCGGCATGAGCAGCATCAAGGCCAAGCTGGTCCTCAATGCCGATGCTGATCGCGCCATGACCGAGATCCTGGCCAAGGTTCAGCAGATTAAGTACCTGCTGCCCCAAGGCGTTTCGGATCCTGTCATCACGAAGATGACCGATGGGGCATCTGCCGTTCAGTACATCGCCTTCACCAGTGAGACGATGACGGTGCCGCAGATCACCGACTACATCACCCGTGTGGCCCAGCCGCTGTTCACCTCGATCAACGGCGTGGCCTCCGCGCCGCTTTCGGGCGCCCAGCAGCTCGCCCTTCGCATCTGGATCGATCCTGATGCCCTGTCGGCTCGCGACCTTACCGCTGGCGACGTGGTTCAGGCTCTTCGAGCCAACAATGTGCAGGCTGCTCCAGGCGTGCTTCGTTCCGGGCAGACCGTGACCAACATCACGGCTTCGACCGATTTGACCAATCTCGACGACTTCCGTCAGATGATCATCAAGAGTGGCGCCGGTGGCCTGGTTCGCCTTGCCGACGTCGCCACCCTCGAGATCGGTGGACAGAGCTATGACACTGGTGCCCGCTACAATGGCGAGCAGTCGGTGATCGTAGAAGTGTATCCGACGCCTGAAGGCAATCCGCTCGACATCGTGGCAGCGTCCGACAAGATCATCGATGACATCCAGGCAACGGCGCCTCCGGGTCTCGAGATCGCCAACGCGTTCGATATCGCACACTTCGTGCATGCATCGATTTCCCAGGTCGAGCATACCCTTATCGAAGCGGTCATCATCGTCGTGGTCGTGATCTTCCTATTCCTGGGCTCGATGCGGGCCGTGATCATTCCGGTCGTCACCATCCCGCTGTCGCTCGTCGGCACGGCGGCGCTCATGCTTGCCTTCGGCTTCTCGATAAACCTGTTGACCCTGTTGGCCATGGTTCTTGCCATCGGCCTCGTCGTGGACGACGCCATCGTGGTGGTCGAAAACATCCATCGACATATCGTCGAAGGTAAGACGCCGGTGGAAGCAGCCATTTTGGGTGCACGCGAAATCGTGGGGCCGGTCATCGCCATGACCGTCACCCTGGCAGCGGTTTACGCTCCTATCGGTATGATGGGTGGTCTGACCGGTGGTCTGTTCCGCGAATTCGCCTTCACGCTGGCCGGATCGGTCGTGGTATCGGGCGTGGTCGCACTTACATTGTCGCCGATGATGACGGCACTCTTGATCAACAAGAAGGTCACCGAGGGGCGCTTGTCCCTAGCAGTCGAGCATTTCTTCGAGAAGATGTCCCGTGGCTACGCCGGCCTGCTCGACGGCACGCTCAACCATCGGTGGGCCGTGCTCGCCAGCGCCGTGATCGTCTGCGGCGCCACGGTCATGTTCTTCACGCAGAGCCAGAGCGAAATGGCGCCGCCGGAAGACCAGGGCGTCGTGTTCACCACGGCCAGGGCACCCCAGTATGCGAGCCTTGAGTACACCTCTAACGCCACCCGGCAGATGGACGAGATTTTCGCTCGTCTGCCCGATTCCGAGTCCAGCTTCTTCGTGGATGGCATCGACGGTCAGAACAATTCGTTCGGCGGCGTTGTCCTCAAGGACTGGTATGTCCGCGAGCGCAGCGCAGACGACGTTCAGGGCCAACTCTTCGGAAAGTCTGCCGGCATTTTGAGCACGTCCATCACCGCATTCCAGCCATCGGCATTGCCGGCGGCCAGCGGTGGCCTGCCGTTCCAGCTCGTCCTGCGTTCGACCGCCGATTACGCGTCTATCCACGAACAGATGGAAGCCCTGAAGTGGGCAGCTTGGGGTAGCGGTCTTTTCGCCTGGGTCGAGACGGACCTGTCGTTCGACAGCCCGTCCTCCAATATCTCGATCGACACCGCCAAGGCGGGTGAACTGGGAGTCAGCATGCAGACCATCGCCGATACCCTGGCCACGCTCGTCGGCGGGAACTACGTCAACCGGTTCAACTATTACGACCGGTCCTATGACGTGATCCCGCAGGTTGCCGCCAAGGACCGCGTCACGCCCGAGGACGTGGGTTCTTACCACGTCCGCACGGCGTCCGGGACGACCGTGCCGTTGTCCACCATCGTGACCAGCACGGCGACGGTGCAGGCCAACCGGCTCGGGCAGTTCAACCAGATGAACGCAGCGACCTTGTCGGGCGTGCTTCTGCCTGGCGCCACGATGGGTGAAGCTGTCGAATACATGCAGTCGCAGCCACTGTCCCCGGGCATGAGCATCGACTGGTTGGCCGACAGCCGGCAGTTCGTGACCGAAGGCAATCAGCTGACGGTGGCGTTCGGCTTGGCCTTGGTCGTTATCTTCCTGGTCCTCGCAGCTCAGTATGAGAGCTTCCGTGACCCGTTCGTCATTCTGCTGACGGTTCCCTTGGCTCTTAGCGGAGCGCTTGTGCCGTTGTTCCTAGGGTTCACGACGATCAACATCTATACTCAGATCGGTCTGGTGACGTTGATCGGTTTGATCTCCAAGCACGGTATCCTTATGGTCGCCTTCGCCAACGAGATCCAGGTGAGCAAGGGCTACGACAAGCGCTCGGCCATCATCGAGGCGTCCGCGGTCCGCATGCGTCCGATCCTGATGACAACGGCGGCCATGGTCACCGGTCTTATCCCGCTGGTCATGGCCAGCGGGGCCGGCTCGGCCAGCCGCTTCGCCATCGGTATCGTCGTGGTCATGGGCATGCTGGTGGGCACGCTGTTCACCCTGTTCATGCTGCCCACCTTCTACGTGCTCCTGGCCAAGGATCACCGGAAGGCTGCCAAGCCGGCCGGCACCGACTTGGTTCCGGCACTGGGTCAGTAGGCACTTCGATCTCAACGGCGGTGAGGCAAGCCTCACCGCCTCATTCTCAAAAATCGACTTCTGCGGCTTGAACCGCCAGGGATTCGATCGCCCAAGAACTGGAACTCGGATGCCCGCCGTTGGCAGCGGCATTCCCTCGAGCCGTTAGTGGAGACACCATATGAATGTTCGAACTGAGCTTGGCGGAGAGCCAAGCCCCACTTCCATCCTTGCCAAGAAATGGGCCGTGGAAGTCATCCTGACGCTGGGAGACAGAACCGTTCGCTTCAGCACCTTGCGCCGGGAGTTGAACGGGGTGACGGCGAAAAGCCTCACCGATGTGTTGCAGCAGATGCTGGAGAGGGAACTGGTTCGACGCGACCACTTCCCCGTAATTCCTCCTCGCGTGGAATACAGCTTGAGCCCCTTGGGACTAGAACTTCTGAAGGCCCTCGGACCTCTCCAGGCGTTTGCAGCACGAACTGCGTAGCAATCTTACTTCAATGGCTGCTTTCGGGGTCAGCAAGCAGGCTCATTGACGGCAAGAATGGGGTCGGTTGCCGTACGCGATTGAAGGACGTCGCTCGCCCGAGCACTATCAGCTCTTTTCGATAAGCTCCCTCACGCGTCGAGCGAACGAGTCCATCTGAAACGGCTTGGTCATCACGTGCATTCCCACATCAAGATGACCGTGATTGAGGACTGCGTTTTCCGCATAGCCAGTGATGAAGAGTACTTCCAAACCTGGGCGGGACACACGCGCGGCGTCTGCCAACTGACGCCCGTTCATCCCGTTCGGTAGCCCGACGTCCGTAATCAGCAAATCGATCGAGATCCCTGAGTTTAGGATCTTCAGCGCCGAGGGGCCATCCGCGCTCTCAATGACGTTGTAGCCCATCTCTTCGAGTTGTTCGGTGGCAACCATTCGGACCAAGGGTTCGTCATCGACGACCATGACCGTCTCCCCACCCGGTGAGCGCGGGAGCTCTGCGCTTCCCACCATCGTCCCCGCGTCAACATCGCCACCATCGCCTTGCGCCAGCCGGGGGAGATAGATGCACACCATGGTCCCTTGGCCGACCTCAGAATAAATCCGGACCGCCCCACCAGACTGCCCGGCAAAACCGTAGACCATGGAAAGGCCCAATCCCGTACCTTGTCCGATCGGCTTGGTCGTGAAAAAGGGATCGAAGGCGCGGGCTATGGTTTCTGCGGTCATGCCTGTGCCGGTGTCGCTCACGCACAGGGAGATATACTGGCCGGGCTCAATTCCGCGTTCCGTCGCCGACCGCTCGTCCATCCAGCGGTTTCCGGTCTCAATCGTCAGCTTGCCCCCATCGGGCATTGCGTCACGGGCATTGATGCACAGGTTCAGCAGCGCGTTCTCCAATTGGCCGGCATCAACGAAGGTGCTCCACAGACCCGCTGCTCCAGCGGTTTCGACGTTGATCGCGGGTCCCACGGTCCGAGTGATTAAGTCCAGCATGCCGTTGACCAGCGCATTGACATTGGTGGACTTCGGATCGAGGGTCTGTCGCCGCGAAAAGGCCAGAAGCCTCTGGGTCAGACCCGCTGCTCTCTTGGCGGCGCCCGATGCGCCGACGATGTAGCGGTCAAGGTCGGAGATGCGGCCCTGCGCCAATCGAGTCGACATCATCTCCAAGCTACCACCAATACCGGCCAGGATGTTGTTGAAGTCATGAGCGAGCCCGCCGGTGAGTTGACCGACCGCTTCCATTTTCTGGGACTGACGAAGCAAACCGTGCGCTTGTTCCAGCTCGGCCTCGCGCGCCTTGTACTCGGACAGGTCACGTCCGACAGCGATGAAATTCGCTCCGTCCGCTTCCGGCGATACCGTCCATCCGATGGGGCGCCAGATGCCGTCCTTCGTAAGGATCCTATTCTCGAAGCGGGTCGGCTGACTAGTCCGCCCCATCTCCGCCAAAGCGGCAGCTGTCGCCGGGAGGTCTTCCGGATGGATGATGTCGCCATAGGGGTTGGTGAGCAGCTCGTGTTCTGTCCACCCCAGTACCGTAGTCCATGCCGGATTGACCGCCGACATGTCGCCGGCGTAGTCCGCCCTGGCCAACATGTCCTCTGACAGTCGCCATAGCTGATCCCGCTCCGCGCGGGCAGCTTTTTCATCGGTGATGTCGCGGACGATGCAGTAGATTTTGTCGCCCTCGGGCACGCAGACCCATGAGAACCACCGGTACCTACCATCAGACGCACGGTAACGGTTCTCTGCGCCGATGATTGCCTGGCCTTCGACAAGGCGGGCCAGCGCGCCCTGCGCGCCGACTACGTCGTCGGGATGCAGCAGGTCGGTGTAGAGGTAGCCGCGCATCTCCTCTTGCGAGTAACCCAGCGATTTCGTCCAGGACGGGTTCGTGGTCAGGAAGCGTCCGTCCAGGTCCACTACGGCCAACAGGTCCGGATTGACGTTCCAGGTTGTGCCGCGCTCATGGGAGCGCTCCAGAACCTGGCGCTCGAGGTCCTTATTCAACGCCTGCAGGGCCCGATCTGACTTTACGCGGTCGCTGGTTTCGAGAAGGAGGCAGATGACGCCGATGGTGTTGCCCAGCTCATCCACGACTGGGGAATAGTCGAGGTTCATCCAAACCTGCTCGGGTTTCCCCGAACGGTGCAGCGTTAGTTCCTCGTCTCGGTAGGACAGCGTGCCCCCTGCAAGGCCGACCTGCATGACGTTGTCGTTGAAGTCGGCAACCTCGGGCCAGCCCTCACGGACATTGGAACCCAGCAATTCTGGATGTCGGCGACCAGCGAAGATGGAATAGGCGTCGTTGTAGATCATGACGCCGGCTTCGCCCCACAGTGTCACGATGGGTACCGGTGATCGCAATATCATGGCGATGCTGGTCTGTAGCGCTACGGGCCAAGCGTCCAGGGACCCAAGCGGCGTTGCCTGCCAGTCGAATGCAGCGATCATGTCCGCGAGTTCTCCCCCAGCCGGAAGAAATATTGGCCGATTGGGCGAGTCAGACATTCGGGACCTCGTGGGTAGAAAGCACTAGAAGCCCCGGCGCCGTGAAAGGTTCATCGCACGAACCCAGAGATCCAGTCCACAATTTAGAGAGGCAAGCTTTGAACTATGGTTGTGATCTACCGAATTATCGGCGCCCAAAAAGAAGGGCCCCGAGGGGCCCTTTGCATTACCAGGTTTGACGACCGTACCAGTCGTCGACGTCCTTTTTGACGTCATCCTTGGCCTTGCCGTAGCGCTCCTGAAGCTTGCCTTCGAGCTGCTCGCGGTTACCGTTGATCTGAGTGATGTCATCGTCCGTGAGTTTGCCCCACTGTTCTTTGACCTTGCCGGACATCTGCTTCCAGCTACCTTCTACGCGGTTCCAATCCATGATCGGTCTCCTGTGTTGGTGTGTGGAAGGTCAACGATGCGGCGAGGGAAGCGTTCCTGCGGCTGGACGCCTCAGCGGATTATAACTCCGGCCCGCCCGACGACGTATCCGAAAGGTTGCTAACCGCAGTGGTGATCCTGAAGACCACGCCATTTGACCGATAGTCGATTTCGGCTTTGCCTTGTATGCTCGCTGCCAGCGCCCGCTCGATCATGCGCGACCCGAAGCCCGTGCGGGTTGGCTGGCCCACCACCGGTCCTCCGGATTCCGTCCATTTGAAATCGAGCAGTCCGTTCTCGATGTGCCAGTTTACCGTAACCACGCCTGTGTCGTTCGACAGGGCACCGTACTTGACAGCATTGGTGGCCAACTCGTGCACGGCCAAGGCGATAGCGGTTGAGGCCGCCGACGAGACGGTCACTTCATCGCCGCCGATATGAATACGCTCAGTCGGGCCGCTGTCGAATGGCGCCGTTGCGGTCTTTACGATGTCGGCCAGCCTGGCCTCTTCCCATCCCGTATTCGTCAGAACGTCATGGGCTCCGGCAAGAGCCTGTAGACGCTGCGCGATGACCGCCGCCACCTCTGGAGGAACATCGGCTCCGCGGAGCGACTGACCCACGATCGACTGTACCGTTGCGAGTGTGTTCTTGACACGATGGCTCATCTCCTTGGTCAGGAGGTCGCGGTGGCTTTCCGCAAGCTTGCGATCGGTGATGTCTTGGGACACGCCGGCCATCGAGATCGGCTTGCCATCGGCATCGAAGCGGGTCTGGGCGCGGACCTCGATCCACCTCAATTCTCCCGATGGCGTAGTGATGCGGTAGGCAACATCGAGATCACCATTGCCTGCAACGGCTGCACCAACCGCCTGGCGCCAATGCTCCATGTCTTCAAGCAGGATCGATGCCTGCAGGTCGCGATAGGTGAAAGTATCAGAGGGCTGCCGACCAAAGTTGATTTTGCAAAGCCCGGAAGCAACCAGCCGCTGTTCGATCAGGTCCAGCGTCCATGCGCCGAGACGTCCGGCACTTAATGTAAACTTCAGTCGGTCCTCCGACGCGGTCAGGTCACTGACCCGGCGTGACACTTCGGCCTCAAGGGCATCGCGGTCCTGCGCCACACGGCCAAGGCGTTCTCTCTCAGGGGTAATGTCGAACTGGGACGCGAAGAAAAACGACAACTCACCGTCGTTGAACACGGGCGACATGAGCAGCCGGTTCCAGAACGTGGTGCCGTCCTTCCGGTAGTTCAGCAGGTCGAGTTCGATCGGCACACGCCGGTTGATGGCCTCGCGCATGCGCTTAACATCGTCCTGGTTGGTACCCGGACCCTGTAAAAAGCGACAATTGCGGTTGAGCGTCTCTTGGCGAGTATAGCCGGTGAGCCTAGCAAACGCGTCATTGACGAAGACAATGGGATTGTCCGGAAGGGTCGGATCGGTGATCAGCATCGGCATGCGGGTGGCCCGTACGGCAGCCGCAAACGGGTCGGTTCCTCCGCGACCCTCACGATGGATCTCGACGTCAATCCGACGATTCTCGACATTGTCGGCCACGGTCACCCTCCTGTTATTTTTGTTTAGCAGGAAGCACCTGACGTATGCGGTGATATTGAACCTCCCTTTGGGGCTTTGCAAATAACTAAACGTATAAGGCCGTGCGGCAGATCACGCTGAAATTGTGATCCACGATTTGGCACCGAAACCCTTCCCGCGCATTTCATGTTTGTCAGAACGCGTCGGCTGGCCACCCTAAATTCGGATGACCCATGGCTACTCGCGTGACAGTGCTGATCGTGGAAGATGAAGTCCTGGTACGGATGGCGCTGGCCGATCATTTGGAAGACGTAGGCTATCACGTGCTGGAGGCCAACGACGCTGACGAGGCAATCGAAGTGCTCGAACGGGAAGACGATGTCCGCGTCATATTCACCGACATCGACATGCCTGGAAGCATGGATGGACTGAAGCTGGCTGCAGCAGTGGCGGATCGCTGGCCCCCGATCCGCATCATCATAACATCCGGGCGGCGGATGGTGGAAATCACCGATATTCCCAGCGGCAGCGTCTTCTTCATGAAGCCTTATTCGCATCGACTGATCGAGCGTCAGATCGGCGAGATGCTCACAAGCCGGTGAGTTCCAAAACTCTAGACTTTCGTTACGTCCGCTTAATAGAGAATTTGAAGTGCTCGCAAACGGCTGAAATGGGGTCGAAAGCAGCGTTAGTGAAAGTTCCGACCTCGCACCCGAATGCTGTCAATGTGAAGGTCCGGAATATAGATATCTCGCTGTCGAAAATCCTTGGGCTCCCTGGCCCGGCTATCCGTGCCCGACCCTCCATGGGCGAACTCGTCGCCGCGGCCAGTGCGGTGAACGAAAGACCCATCTCTGCCGCCGACGCTTGAAAGTTCCGAGGTCATATCGGTCAGTGTGCGCGCTATGAGGTG
Organism: Candidatus Devosia phytovorans; assembly: GCA_029202405.1. Lineage (NCBI taxonomy): Bacteria > Pseudomonadati > Pseudomonadota > Alphaproteobacteria > Hyphomicrobiales > Devosiaceae > Devosia > Candidatus Devosia phytovorans. The sequence continues at coordinate 62,413 of CP119312.1, forward strand.
CACAACTTCGCCCTCCCTCTGCACCTTTCCGTAGATACTCATCATCGAAGCGCCCAGCACGATGCGGCGATGCTGTTCGAAAATTTTCGGCCAGACGATCAGGTTGGCGGTGCCGGTCTCGTCCTCAATGGTGATGAACATGACGCCTTTGGCGCTGCCTGGCATTTGCCGAACCAGCACCAGGCCTGCTGTCGTGATCCAATGGTTGTTCCGCGTCGCCATTGCCTCGGCACAGCTCAGCACCCTTCGAGACAATAGATCCTCGCGGAGAAACGCAACAGGATGGGCCTTCAAACTCAGACTGGCACTGGCGTAGTCCTGGACGACCTCGGCACCTGCCGGCATCGGCCGTAGCAGGACGTTAGATTCTACGACCTCAGCGATGAAGCGCTTCTCTGCTTCGGCGGCTGCGGCGAACAACGGCAGCGGGTCGTCCCGCAGTGCCTTTATCTCCCAGAGCGCTTGGCGGCGCTTGACGCCCAACGATGGCCGGAACGCATCGCCTTTGGCCAGCAGGACGAGCGAGGACGCAGGCACGCCCGCCCGGTGCCAAAGCTCGTCGACCGACTTGTAGCCCGTATTCGGTCGCGCGCCGATCAATGCTGCAGCATCAGCGTTCGGGAAGCCGCGTATGACTTTGAACCCCAGACGGACGGCGAAGGAACCATCCTCGTTTGGTTCGAGGGAGGTGAACCAACGAGATGCATTGACGCAAACGGGCCGCACCTCGACACCATGTGCTTGGGCATCCCGGACGATCTGCGCAGGCGCATAGAATCCCATGGGTTGGCTGTTCAAAAGTGCTGCGCAAAAAATCTCGGGGTGGTGGCACTTCATCCAGGACGAGGCGTAGGCGATCAGGGCAAAGCTGGCTGCATGGCTCTCCGGAAAACCATAGGATCCGAAGCCTTCGAGCTGCTTGAAGGTGCGCTCGGCATAGTCCTGCTCGTAGCCGTTCCTGACCATGCCCCCGACCAACTTGTCTCGGAAATGGCTGACGCCGCCGGTGAACTTGAACGTCGCCATGGCTCGACGCAATTGATCGGCTTCGCCTGGGGTGAAACCGGCGCACTCAATCGCCACCCGCATGGCCTGTTCCTGGAAGAGCGGAACGCCCAGGGTCTTGCCCAAGACCTTCTCGAGCTCGGGCTTAGGATAGCTGACCTCTTCCCGGCCTTCGCGGCGACGGAGATAGGGATGGACCATATCGCCTTGGATAGGCCCAGGCCGGACGATGGCGACCTCGATGACCAGGTCGTAAAAGGTGCGGGGTTTGATGCGCGGCAGCATGGACATCTGCGCGCGGCTTTCGATCTGGAATACACCGAGCGTATCGGCCTTGCGGATCATTGCATAAGTCCGCGGATCCTCGGCGGGGATCGTCGCCATGTCCAAATGTACGTCCTTATAGTCGGCAAGCATGTCGAAGCTGCGCTTCATGCAGCTCATCATGCCGAGCGCCAGCAGGTCCACCTTCATGAACTTGAGGGCGTCGATGTCGTCCTTATCCCATTCGATGATCTGGCGATCATCCATAGTCGCCGGTTCAATTGGTACCATCTCGTCGAGACGGTCATGGGTGAGAACGAAGCCGCCGGGGTGCTGGCTGAAATGGCGCGGTGTGCCGATCAGCTGCTGGGCGAGTTCGATAGCCAGAACCAGCCGACGATCGTCGAGGTTGAGGTTGAGTTCTGCAGCCTGCTTCGCGCTGACGCCTTCCCGCGACCAGCCCCAAACCTGGCCGGACAGGAGTTTGGTCACATCCTCCGGCAGCCCAAGCGCCTTGCCGACATCGCGAATGGCCCGCTTGGATCGATAGCGGATAACGACGGAGGTCAGGGCGGAGCGATCTCGACCGTAGGTCTCGTAGACCCACTGGATGACGATCTCCCGTCTTTGGTGCTCAAAGTCGACGTCAATGTCAGGTGGCTCTCGCCGCTCCATGGAGACGAAACGCTCGAACAAAAGATCGTTTCGATCAGGATCGATGCTAGTGATACCCAGAACGTAGCAGACGGCAGAGTTGGCGGCCGAGCCTCGCCCCTGGCACAGAATGTCCTGGCTGCGGGCGAACTCAACAATGGCGTTCACCGTCAGAAAATACGGCGCGTAGCCGAGCTGGTCGATGAGGTTGAGTTCGTGCTTGAGCGTGTCCACGACTTTATCGGGCACGCCCTCCGGATATCGGCGATCGGCGCCGGCCCATGTCAATTGCTCGAGGGCCTGCTGCGGGGTCAACCGCGGGTCGGTCACCTCCTTGGGATACTGGTACTTCAGTTCGTCCAGGCTGAAGCGACAACGGTTCGTCACCTCGATCGTGCGGGCCACGGCATCCTGATGGCGGGGAAACAGGCGCATCATCTCCGCTGGAGGTTTGAGATACCGATCGGCGTGGCGCTCGCGGTCGAACCCGACATCGTCGATGGTCGTCCTGTTCCTGATGCAGGTGACGACATCCTGCAGAATGCGCCGGCCGGGTTCATGGAAGAGGACGTCATTGGTCACGACCGCGGCGACGCCCATCTCGATGGCAAGTTCCGACAGCTCGTGGAGCCGCAGCTGGTCGTTCGGCCGGCGTAGCAGCGTCAGTGCTAAATAGCCTCGGTCACCAAATGTCTCTCGCAGCCGACGCAATTGCATGGCGCAGGTGTCGTCGGCGATGTCGGGGACAAGAACAGCGACTTGTCCATCGCTGTAGAGCACCACATCGTCCCAATGGAGCTCGCATTTGCCCTTCCCTGCTCTTCCCTTGCCGAGCGACAGCAGGCGGCACAGCCGACCGTAGGCTGCGCGATCCGTTGGATAGAACAGCAGGGACGTGCCATCGACCAGATCGAGGCGGCAACCGACGATCAGGCGCACGCCTGTCGTTTTCGCAGCCTCATGGGCGCGGACAATGCCGGCGACCGAATTGCGGTCGGCGACGGCCAATGCCTCGATGCCCAGTTCAGCCGCCGTGGCGAACAGTTCCTCCGCGGCGCTGGCGCCGCGCAGGAAACTGAAATGGCTGGTGACCTGGAGTTCGGCGTATCTCATCCGAAGACGCCATGCAGATACCAGCGATGGCTTCCGGTCCCCGGGTCCACCCCGTCACCGGCGCGATAGATCCAATATCGCTCGCCAGCCTCGTCCTCGACACGGAAGTAATCGCGGACGGCGGCGACCTCTTCGTCCCGTTTCCACCACTCGCCGAAGATCCGTTCAGGCCCGTCCGCTGCCTTCACCTTCCGGCGGATGCCGCGCCAGGTGAACCAGACCGGCGGATGATCCGGCAGCAATGCCATGGTCTCGATCATCTCCGGATGGACAAGCAGTCTGGTCGGGCGCGGCCAGCGGCTCGGCCAATCGGCGCCATCGTCATCGGCCATGGGCGCCACTTTCCGGAACGAGCGCTCGGGCACATCGCTGGCCACCGGCGCCATCCTGTAAATTGCCTTCTGCCCCATGCGGTTGGACAGGAGGTCGACGAGGGCGGAGACGTCGGGATCGCCGTCGTCGATCAGCGACGATAGCATCTGTTCGTGATCGAGCGGCTCTGCCAGAACCGCGCAGAGGCGCATGCGTTCGATGCCGAAACCCGGATCGATCTTCTCGATCTTGTCGGAGAGCATTCGGGTCAAGCGCTTGGTGTCGCGAACGGGCAAGGCCATGCCGATGCGCACCGTAGCGATGGTGTTGTCGACGCGGACCACGATCAGATCGACGCGCTTGGCGCCCAGTCCTTTCAGCTCGAGGTCGCCCACCAACCTCTCCACGAGCTGGGCAATGTATTTGGCGATCGTCTCGGCCGCCCCGATCGGTTCGCCGAAGACGCGTTCGACCTCGCAGGTTTCCGGCAGACGGATGGGCTCAATGGGCTCGCCGACAATTCCCAGGGCCTGATCGATATGTCGGCCGACCTCCGGGCCGAAGCGCATGGTGAGGTTGGCGCGCGGGGTCGCGGCCAGGTCACCGATGGTTTCAAAGCCCAAGGACCGCAATCCTTCGATCGTCTTAGCCGGTAGTCGCAGAGCATTCATCGGCAGTGCCGTTACGATGTCCCGACCTTCTCCCGGCTCGACCAAAACGGCCGGATGGCGATGGAAACGCGCCAGAGCGTGGGCTGCACCCCAACTGTCGGCAAGAGCCGCCTTGCCGGACAGTGAGGCGGCTTCCAATTGCTCGAGGATCTTCCGGAGCACTGCCTCTTCGCCGCCGTGCAGATGTTCAGCGCCGGCGATGTCGATGACGATACCGTCGGGGGCATCGGCCGCGACCAGTGGCGAGAACCTTTGCAGTGCCCACAGCGCCAAGCGATCAAGGGCCTTCTCGTCCCCGATCGGATCGAAGTCGGCGACGTGCAGGCCCTTGATCATGGACTGCGCTTTGCTGATGGCGGTGCCTTTGCGGAGCCCCAACGAGGTGGCAACAGCGTCGAGTGCGATGATCTCCCGCCGGTTACCGCGACGCGGGACCATGACCAAAGGCTGGTCAGCCGGCGGCGCTTCGCTTCCAAGCACGCGCCGGTACCGGTCTGTCGGGAAGGTCGGAAAATACACTGAGACGACCCTTGGCATCACAAGCCTCTACTTCGAAATCCGCCGCTTCGGCGCCGCGGCAACGCATCAACTCCACCAGCCATCGGGGCCTTCCCACACCCGGAACCGGAAGTCGTCGGGATGGCAGGGTGCTGACCCTCCATCGGGTGACAGCTGCGGTCGGCTGACCGAAATCGGCGGCCTCCGTGTGCCGACGCCATCGCCTGATAGCGATACCGATCGCGCCAGAACTCTCCGCCGCGAGTTGCAGCCGCCGGGATGCGGTCATCGACAGCTTGGCGACTTCGGCCACGATGCCGCCCAGTCCGCCGTGGCGCATGCCTTCCTCGAAAGCTTCGAGCACCGCCTTCTCGTCGCCGGCCTCGACATAGATCACCCGGCCAGGCGACAGCCCAACTTGGGCGATGGCCGGGGCGAACAGGTCCTGTCGTGTCACGCACCAGAGCACCTTGCCCTTCGTCCGCGCGACGACCCCCGCAGCGAACAACGCAGCCGCTGCACCGTCGACTGCGCCATTGCCGCCGCCTGCGACCTCGTGCAACGCGCCCATGGCCAGTCCGCCGCCAGGGAGATGCCGATCGATCGTTTCAACACCGAACGGCAAAGCTTCGCGCTTCGATGTCGAGCGCCCTTCGAGGAGCTCTATCCGCTCGCGGAGATCGGCAATTAAAGCACTGTCAGGAGGATGGGCCATATTCAGTTCGAAACGCTCCGATCGACTTCCCAAGCGATCGGGATGGGATTATGTTCCGCATTTGTTCACTCACGAAGAGCGAAGAGTCAATTGCCTCGCTGACCGCCTGTGCGAATGTGATCGACGCGAGGATCTGCATGTCAAAGGATTCAATGGCCTACGGCGATGGTGCCGATGGGGATAATTTGGGCGACGACGAGGTGACTCATCGGATCCGGAAGATCGTGCATGTCGACATGGACGCCTTCTATGCTTCCGTGGAGCAGCGAGACGATCCCACTCTTCGCGGTAGACCAGTCGCGGTCGGTGGCGGCCAACGCGGCGTCGTCGCTGCAGCCAGTTACGAGGCCCGAACGTTCGGCGTCCGCTCTGCAATGCCCTCGGTTACTGCGGCACGCCGGTGTCCTGATCTGGTTTTCGTCAAACCGCGCTTCGACGTCTACAAGGCGGTATCGGCACAGATCCGGGAGATCTTCGCAGAGCACACCGATCTGATCGAGCCGCTGTCGTTGGACGAAGCCTATCTTGACGTGACCGAGAACAAGCAGAGCATCGTGCTGGCCACCGATGTTGCCAACAGCGTCCGCGCTCGTATCAAGGAGGTGACCGGCCTCAATTCAAGTGCGGGCATCTCGTACAACAAGTTCCTGGCCAAGATGGCGAGCGGGCACCGTAAGCCGAACAACTTCTACGTCATCCCGCCCGGACGAGGCGCGGCATTCGTCGCTGGACTGTCGATCGAGAAGTTCCACGGCGTTGGACCAGCAACTGCGGCCCGCATGCATGACCTCGGCATCAAAACCGGCGCCGACTTGGCCGCACTGTCGATCGAGGAGATGCGAACCCGGTTCGGCCGCTCGGCCCAGTATTGGTTCGACTTGAGCCGGGGCATCGACGAGCGCCAGGTCAACCCCGATCGGGAGCGCAAGTCGATCGGCGCAGAGGACACCTTCATGGAGGATATCACCGCCATCGAAGACGCCCGTGCGATGACAGCGCCGCTTGCGGATAAGGTGTGGCAGGTCTGCGAGGGTCGACAACTCTTCGGCCGAACGGTAACCCTCAAGGTCAAGTTCGCCAATTTCGAACAGATTACCCGCACACGTAGCCTGCCTGCAGCGGTCCGGGATCGCCATGTCCTCGGCGCCGTGGTCGAGGAGCTGCTGGCTGCGACGTTCCCACCCAGGATGGCCGTGAGGCTGCTGGGCGTGACGGTTTCAAACTTCGATCGTGGCGAACAGACAGATCAGTTCCAGATGGCGCTTCCAATTGAATGAGGAAGCAGCGTCACCTCCGGGCATTGAATGCGTTGACCGATAGACACCCTGCAGGAGGTCTTGATGGCCGTACGTAGAATCCGTGTGATCGATCTCGAAACGGCTGGCGATGCCGGTACAGATGTCTGCGAGATCGGTTGGCAGGATGTCGTCTCCATCGATGGCGGCGGATGGGCACTCGATCCAGAGCGTGGCGCTCGGTTCGTGAACCCAGGGCGGCCGATCTCGCCCGATACAATGGCGATCCACCACATCCTCGACGAATGGGTTGCCGACGCTCCGTTCTGGAGGGAAATGGCGGCGGAGGTACTGCAGCCTGATGGCGGGGTTATCGCCTTGGCGGCGCATCGTGCAGCGTTCGAGCAGCGCTTCTGCACGCCGAGATTGGCCGGTGGTGCCGACTGGATCTGCACATGGAAAGGGGCACAACGGGTCTGGCCGAAGCTGGAGGGCTTTTCCAACCAGATGCTGCGATATCAGAGAAGACCTGAGGGCTTGGTGCATGAACTAGGCTTGCCGGCGCATCGCGCTTTGCCAGACGCCTATGTGACAGCACATCATCTGCGCGACATGCTGAACGTCGTGGGCCCAGAACAACTGATCACCTGGAGCCGGCAACCGGGTCTGCTGCCTCGGGTGCGCTCGGGCCCGGAGCGGGGCAAGGCGTGGTCGGCGCTGAGCGCCTCCTCGTTGGAGGACCTGGCTCGAGACAGAGACATCGACACCCGTTTCAGCGCCCAGACTGAACTGCGACGGCGTGGGGATTTAGAGCAGGAGATCCCCCGCCAAAACAGTCAACAGGAGCTGTTCTAAGCTTGTCGGAAACCTATTTTGATCGAAGCCATTAGGCCGAAACAACAGAGGAGCGAAGCGATGACGGACAATCAGCTGACGCCTGCCGAGCTTAAGACCCTTGCCTTCTTCGAACTCGCCGACCTGCCATCGGAGATTGATCCCGCGCATTTCGCCAAGCTATTGTCTCTGGCGATGCTCGAGCAGAAGGAGGGCGGCCCGGTATTAACTGAAACGGGCCGAGCACGCCTTGCTATGGGCGCAAGCCCTCTACCTTAGATACCGAGGTAGCGGCACGCCCTGCGTTAGGGGCCCGTTAGCAGGCAAGCTGCCAATAAGCGTTACGGCCTCAGGCTCGAAAACCTTCATGGTTTCCCTCTACCGCCCTACTCTCATGAAAACACGCCAGATTGGCTGGCCTACAGCGAGACGGCTCGCAGCCCGACATCGTTGATCGGCTTGTGTAGGCTCTTGCGGGTGCCGCAGAATTCCGGAAGGCCAACGGGCTCCGTCGTGGTCACTATCACCGGAACCATTTGTTGGTCGCACTCATCCAGAACAGCTTCGCAAGTGTCGGAACCGAGGTGGGTATCGACGAAGGCGATGTCGGGCCTCTCGCGCCAAAGTAGTTCAAGCGCGGAAGAACAGTCGGGCGCCGGACCGATCACAACATGGCCCTGTGCGATCAGAACCGATTTCAACGCGTCGGCCAGCTCCGGTTCATCCTCGACGATGAGTATCCGTGAAGCCATCACCATGTTCCCTTAATACGGTCGATGATCTGGGACAGCATGAGTTGTCCGCCGTCGGTCAAATGAAGCCGATTGTCGGTCTTTGTGGCCAATTGCTTTTGGACAAGCTCGTCGATGGCCGCTGGGTCGGCTCTGTGGCCTGACGGATCATTTGATACGACGCTCGTCACGACATCGCCACTGCTGAGCTGGTGGTAGGCTGCGAACGCAAATACCGCTAGCGCCTGATTGGAAAGATCGTTGGGTGTGGTCATCGGGTCATCGCCTTGAGTAACGGGCAACGGTATGACGCACGGGTCGTTCCAAAACGCCGCAAATCTTCAACCTCAAGGCCTCGAGCAGGCAGCAGCGAGAGGGATCGCACTGCCGAGGATTTCTCCCGCAAGACGACTGGCTGTATGAGTCATTCCCTATTGCGCCATTTCGCTTTTGGCTGTGCTACCACGGCAAAACTCGCCGTTTTCGGGTAGCTTCGCGATGTTTCGGTGCGAAGCGAAACGGGTTTTTCAATTTTCCAGAAATAGTCGGGATTCGGGCTGCTGCGCCACCGCATGCTTTCGGCCCCCTGTCAGGAACCTAGGGGGTGCGGCAGGGTGGGGGGTGTTGCGTCTAGAGACAGGTGCGCGGTCTGGTCGATGCTCGGTCATGCGCGCATGCATGGTGGGGTGAGGGCTTGGGCATGCGTGTCGCGATGCAGAGGCGTGTCGCTCTCTCCCTCTCGGTTCCCTCGCTACCACTGCCCCGCGCACAATGGGATTTATGTTTCAGGGCGTGGAGTGTTGGGAGCGTGCTTAGGCGCTGTTGCAAAGGTTGGGTTGCGGGTGCGGTGCCCCTCCCATGTGTGAGCGTGTGCATCCCTTGCTTCTATCTCTGTCTGTCTCTGTTTATCGAACCTGGAGGATTTGGGGTGATGAGACATTGGCAACTTGTTGGTAGGCAGGGTGGTGGAAAGGCGTGAGTGGAACTGCGCCTTTCCCACGGGGACAGTCTCAGAGGTTGTCTGCTAACGTCGTGCACTTGCTCCTCTAATCGTACTCTACCGATATCGGACCAGACAGACGCGCAGTCGTCAAACGTCTCGAAATAGGGTGTACCGGGTTTGTGCGAGCGCTTACCACGACCTGTCCCGCCGACTATTCGAACGACGCAAGTGCGGTACTAATCAGCTCAACCTGACCACGCAGATCACCCTCATCGATGTCGAGCACAGGAAACCTCTTTTCCGTGATGCTGGTCACGTATCTCACCGCCGAAAAATGTTGCATAGCCCGTCCGTTCATCGGCGTTACAACTGCATCGCCATTGTTTCTGCTGAGCAGAAAGAGCCCGCCCGCAGCCACTGTCCCCACGCCCTCACAGAATGCGAACGATCTATTCTGGACGCTATTTATTTTGCATCGAACTGCAGGCCAGCGATCCTGCCTTATGTATTCAAGCGTTAGGCCCTCTTCGATCTCCTTGATCTCCGCCGCCGTCAATTCGAAGTGCTCTCTAATCGCAGCTTCTTCGGCCCTCTGCTGCTCACGACGGGCATCACGTTCGTCAGCCCATGCGTTGGGTTCTTCGTACCCCGCAGCACTCGCGCTGAGCTGATCAAGGTAATCGAGATAGCCTTCGGACCTGGCATCCTCATCGGTGGCCCAAATAAGACCGATGACGGAGAAAATGGCTCCGAAAAGCGCTATCGTAACAGCGTTCCATCCCCTACGCCGCTTGCCTTTGGCGAACAAACCAAACCCAAGGCCGACGAGGATGGACACGAGGCTAACGGCAAGCACAAGAAACAATACGATCTGCATGGCAAACTCCAAATTGCCATACACACACGACTTATCCTCGAAGACTAGTCAACTGTAAATTCGTCTTGAGAGACGTTCAGGCGGCAGGTCGAACAGTCCATCACTGTTTCATGGGCGCCAACGAAGAATCATCGCGAATGGTGGCGGGTCTGGGCGACCGGATCCGTGCTGGGAGAGCACGCAAGCAATTGACGCAAGAGCGTCTGGCTGCCTTGGCGGATCTCTCGCCGATCACACTCAGCAAGATTGAGCGCAATACGGGCATCCCTTCGCTGGACATCATCCTGAGGATTGCAATCGTCTTGGAGGAGTCACCAAATGAGCTGTTTGGATGGATTTCGACCGACGTCCCCGATGCAGCGAAGAAGAGGGCATTGCTGGTGGCGGATCTTATATCAGCATCGGAACGCCACTCTGATGAGCATTTGGCCGCGCTGATCCGGCTGCTTCGAACAAAATAGAGTTTTTCAGCAAGTCCTCAATGCAAAACGAGGCAGCTAGGTCGGCTGAAGTCAGGTTCGGCCGACCTATGCAAGCACCGCACGGTTTTCAACGCTTGGCGACGCTCCCTTTTTCAAATGGCACGTACTTAACGACACGAGGGGCGCCATTGGTCTCGCTGACGGTCAGTTTGGCACCTTTGGCAATTGAAACTGTCATCGCTAGAACACCGTCCGATCTAAAGACACGCGCTGTTCCGAAGATCCCCAATTCGACCAACGCGCGGCACGCCGCGTAAATGGGCACACGATGGTTAGTGATGAGCCGCGCCTCGCCGAACCACACGTCAAACTTCAGGCTTCCATTTGGACGTGCAGAATTTCTGGCACCAGGCATAAGGAGCAGGTCGACAAACTGCTCAACGTGCGATTGAGGGGAAGCCGCCTGCACCCAATTGAACAGATCCATCTGGTCGTCAGGTGCTTCGTTAATCATGACGCGAAACTCGTCGGCTGGCTTTCGTGCGCTCGCTGCGAGACTTTGGAAAGATCCAGATGTCGTCGCCGGGGAACCGTTTGAGGTCCAGCGACTTCAAGACATAGGCCACAGCCTTGCCGGGGGTCTCCTTGATGTCCGCGCAATGGATGGACATGAGGTGGCATGCATCTTTGAAGAGGTTACCGTTCTCCTCCAGTGTCGAAGCGAGGGTTCGGCCATTTCTGGTGCGGATCGGCTTCAGAAATACTGCATGAGCGTGGAGGCCGTCATTGATCGTGGCGACGACACTAATTTTGCGATGTTTGAAGAGGGGTAGGTCTGGCATCCCCACCATGAGCGGCAAATTGGTGATCGGTCCCCGATGGGGGTGATGGATCAGCCTCGTCAGGCACAAGGAGTAAAACTGCGCCAGGCTTTTCCCGATTGCTTCAGGGGGCAATGCCCGGTTGTCCGGCATGGGATTGAAGGTGAACGTAAGCAGGGAGGGATGCCAGCCCTGTTCAATCCGCTCTCGGATCATTTGCTGGTACGCCGCAATAGCGGTATTTTCGTAGCGATTAGGATTGGCCTTGAAGGTCTTCATATCTCTCTCAATTGATTGCTATCTGCCGCTGCGAACGCAGTTGCAGAGTATGTTTTGAGGGCGAGCAGAAGCCGCCGTGGAGAATCCACTGGCTGCTCCAAACTGGCGATTTCAGGGAAATCCGCTTTCAGCGGGTTACCGGCCCAAGTGGGGTCGATGTAGAGGCCGGCAAAATGGAAGCGTTTGCCGAATGGCTGCCCTCGCGACCCGCGTTAGTGGATCTAAGCGTCGCTCGTCGACGTCTTAATCTGAGCTGCAACCCAGATATCAAGATCAACCCGACGGTACCGAACTACTCGTCCCAACTTTGCGAAGGAGGGACCTCCACCCGTCAGGCGCAGCTTCTCGAGGTACTGTCGGGAAAGCTGGAGGTGTGCGGCGGCGGCAGGAGTATCAAAGAGGTCGGGGTTGGTGACCTGTGAGGTCGTTTCCATGGTATCTCCGTCGGGTTCGATAGGATCGAATACGGACGGATGGTGCCGCAAAGCATCCAAGCTCGCCTAGGGTAGTTTGGGCGTCTCCTTTGCGAGGTCAAACTACCCTACGTTTTTGAATCTCTCCTCAAGCCATTGCCGGGTTGGCACCTCAGGGCCGTTATCGGGTAGGCTAAGAGCGACCCAAAGCTCCATTGCGAAATCCACCACCACCTTCTTTGCAACACCTGCTGGCTCGGTCGTTATATGTTCCCAGATGGCTCGGACCGCTTTCACGTACTCTGCAGTCATCAACCGGGTGTTTGGCGGTGGCCGTTGTAGCCCGGCTTCTTCCGAGGTCACCAAATTCTCGATGCAGTCTAACGCCTTTTGCAGAGCCTCGGTCGCTGAAGTTAGCACCTCGGCGTCGTTCTGAAGGTCGACGTCATATTTTTCCTGCGTGGAAAGGCAGTGATCCAAATTGCTCTCGAGTTCCTCAAGTAAGTTCCGCATGGCTCTGATCGTTTTGGGACGACCTCTCACTATCGGGCGCCGTTTATTCACGTGCTGCCGGTGTTGCCAATCCAAAAGAAGCTCGCCCCAAACCTCCCAGCAGGCCCCCTCGATCTTGGTCCAGATCTCCTCATCGGAAAGCTCTGGTTGGGCATAAGCACGAATGAACTGCACAGGTCTGGAAAGATCGAGGAAGTCTGAACGCAGTGCATCACCCAGGACGGCAACATCTTTCGGCAGCAACCCATCCTGCGCCTTACGCCGCATCACTTTGCGCGCCATTACGGGATGGCCCTCAATGGTCGGACGCTGTTAGCTCGCGCATCCTCAGCGATATTTATCTGCCGTGCCACCGCGTCGGCTGCAGCCTTCAGGGCGTCATCCGCTAGATGAGCGTAACGCTTCGTGGTCTGGGCTTGAGTATGCCCCAACAACGCACCGATCATGGGTAGCGACGCGCCGCCGCTCACAGCGACGCTGGCAAAAGAATGACGCAGATCATGAATCCGCACTCCCTCTAGCCCGGCCAGCTTGCTGACCGCGGCCCAGGGACGTGCCAGATCCGCCTTGGGCTTCTCGGGATGGGATGAGCCGATAACGTAACGTCCTACTCGAGGCTGCGCCACGATGACCTCGAGCGCCGGAGCAGGAAGTACGATGTACCGCCACCCGGTCTTTCCAAAGACCCGGAGGCGAGCAGACGCCACATCCACATTCGCCCACTCGGCGTGGAGGATCTCGCGGAGGCGGGCACCGGTGAAGATTAGCAGCCGAAGGGCCGCTGCCGCACCCGCGTCGATCCGCTGCGGGGGACGGTGCTTGGGGACATGCTTGTGCCGCTTGCTGTCCCGTTTCGGCGGCTCGTACGGCACGCCCTCTGTTTCGGCCTTAGTTATCGCTTGGCCCAGGGACGCGAGCTCGGCGGGGGAGAGGAAGCGCTCCCGCAGCCTCTCGCGGTTGGCCGCTATCCCGGCTGCTGGATTAGTACCGCGTGGGACCAGCAGGTCAGAGGCGGCGTTGCGGTAGATTGATCCGACAATCTCCAGGCACCTGTTGGCGGTCGCCGGCTGCGCCAGCTTGACCTTGTCGAACAGGCGCTTGACGTCGGCACCATCGACCTGATCGAGACGCTTGTTGCCGAACGACGGAAGCACATGTCGCCGCAGCAGCGACCGGTAGGTGGCGATGGTTCGCGGCCGCAGCGTGGCGGCCTCTGGTTGGGCGAGCGCCATCTGCTCGGCCCCGTCCAGCCAAGCGGTTGCAAAATCCGCTACCGTTGGTGTCAATTTGTCCTTGGCTTTGCGCGCCGCCGGATCCTTGCCCTGCGCGACCTCCAGCGAGAGGGCTTTCGCCTCCTTGCGAGCTTCGTCGGGCGTGAGTGCGCCACCCTTGCCAATGGTCATGCGGCGAACCGGTGCCAGCCGTCCGGATCCTGCACGATATTCGAAGGCGTAGGTTATGCCGTTCTGAGTGCGTCGGGCTTGAAATCCCTTGAGGTCCTCATCCCGCAAAACGGCACCGGGCTCGTGCTCCATAAGACCGTCGATGGCTCGTTTGGTGATCCTCAAATGCGCAACCCTCCGCTTTTCCAGTCGTCACCGGATCGTCACCGTGAAGAAAACTTGGTACGATGACGGGGGACAGCATAGGGCGAAGAGTGCCGGATTGCCTACAGAAATAAGATGGGGTAAAAGCAGGTAGTAGATGGTGGGGGCGACGCCGTCGTTCTCATAACCTGAAGGTCGCAGGTTCAAATCCTGCTCCCGCAACCAAAAAGGCCCAGCAACTCAATGAGTTGGCTGGGCCTTTCCTTTTCAGCAGGCTACGACGTTGACGGCTAGGCCAGCAAGGCTGGTTTCCTTGTAGCTCGCGCTCATGTCGAGTCCGGTCTGGCGCATGGTTTCAATACAGGCATCGAGCGGCACGGCATGGGTGCCGTCGCCCTTGAGGGCCAGCGAAGCGGCCGTCACGGCCTTGACCGCACCAAAGGCATTGCGCTCGATGCAGGGGATTTGCACCAAGCCTGCTACCGGGTCACAGGTCATGCCGAGATGGTGTTCCAGCGCAATTTCTGCGGCATTCTCAACCTGTTCAGGCGTGCCGCCCATGATGGCGCAGAGGCCTGCGGCAGCCATGGCGGAAGCCGAGCCGACTTCGCCCTGGCACCCCACTTCGGCGCCGGAAATGGAGGCATTGTGCTTGATAATGCCGCCGATGGCAGCGGCCGTCAGCAGATAGTCGCGAATCGCCTGCGGACCGGCCGCCGCGTTGAACTTGAGATAGAATTTCATCACGGCGGGAATGACCCCGGCAGCACCATTGGTCGGGGCGGTCACGACACGCCCTCCGGTGGCATTTTCTTCATTGACGGCCATGGCATAGAGGCTCAGCCAGTCATTGGCCATGAGCGGCGTCAGCTCGTTGCGCTGCCACTGGGCATCGAGCTGGCTGAAGATGCCGCGCGCCCGGCGCTTTACATTCAACCCGCCGGGCATGATGCCATCCTGGTTGATGCCGCGGGTAATGCAGGCGTCCATGGCGCTCCAGACCTCGTCCACGCCGCGATCGAGCGACAGGCGGCTGCGCGACGCTTCCTCATTTGCCCGCTTCATCCCGGCAATGGAGAGACCGGAACCGGCCGCCATGGCCAGCATGTCTTTGGCATTGGCAAAGGGATAGGGCACGTCGGCCTGGGCTGGTGACGCGTGCTTGAGGGCTTCCAACTCTTCTGCACTGACGACGAAGCCGCCGCCGATGGAATAGTAGGCCCGGCGCAGCAGAAGCTGGCCGTCGGTATCATAGGCGCAAAATTGCAGCCCGTTGGGATGGCCGGGCAGGGCATTGCGCTTGTCAAAGATCAGGTCGACTGCCGGGCGAAAACGGTAGGCAGGATGGAGCGGGGGGTGGACGTTACCGGTTTCTTCAACAGCGGCAATGATATCGTCCATGGTATCGGGGTCGACATGGCGCGGATCCTCGCCACAGAGCCCGAGAATGACCGCGCGACCACTGCCGTGGCCGATGCCGGTAAAGGCCAGCGAACCATGCAGGCTTGCCGTCAGGGCCGCAGGCCTGGCGTTTTTGGCGCGCGGCCAGTCGCCCAGGCGCAATTCGTCGAGGAAGCGCTTGGCGGCGGTCATCGGGCCCATGGTGTGAGAGCTGGAGGGGCCGATACCGATCTTGAAAACGTCGAAGACGGACAGGAACATGGAAGCATTCTGCACGAATGCCAACGCGCATCAATTGACGTAAAGAGCCGACTGTTCCGTCATCGGCAACAGTGCGTGGCGGGGTTGGGCAGTTGCTCCGACCACGGTGAGGCCCGATATTCCGGAGATGTTCAATCGGAGATCAGGCATGGCCGAGTATAACTATCGAGAGGGCAAGGGCTCGGATGCCACGGCCCCGCTGTTTTTTGTCTTCCACGGCACTGGTGGCGATGAAAACCAGTTCTTTGAACTGGCGGGTCAGTTGATCCCAGCCGCGCGGGTGATTGCGCCGCGAGGCGATGTCAGCGAAGGCGGGGCGCTGCGCTATTTTCGGCGGACCGCGGAGGGCGTCTATGACATGGACGATCTGCGGCTGCGCACCGCGCAGATGATTGCCTTCGTAGAGACGCGAAAGGCGGAGGGTGTTGCCAACCAAGTGATCGGATTGGGCTATTCCAACGGCGCCAATATCCTGGCGTCAGTACAATTTGCCGCGCCCAACCTGTTCGACGCGACAATCCTCATGCATCCGCTGATCCCCTTTTTGCCGCCCAAGGGAGAGTTTTCGGGGAAAAGGGTGCTGATCACCGCCGGGCAGCGTGACCCGATCGCTCCGGCTAGCGCGACGCAGGCGCTGCACGATTATTTCGCCGCCAATGGGGCAGACAGCCGGCTGTTCTGGCATCCGGGCGGGCACGAGCTACGCCAGGAAGAGTTGAGCGAGACGCAGGCGTTCATCGGCGGGCAATAGCGCGTTGGTGTGTTGACGGAAAGCGATCAGCCTGCCAGCCTTGGGTTTACCGAGGTCGGGGGATGCTCGCTTTTCGATGCGCTTCAAGGTCACCTATTCGCGCTATTGGGGAGAGCGGCGTCGGCTCGAATTCGCCGCGTCCGGCGAGCGCAATGGCTGCAGCTTCACTGTAGTGACCGAAGTCAAATGCCTAAAGGAACCCAAGACGGCCGAGAACGTCCACTTGGTGGCGCTGGCGCGGCTGACGGAATTGTTCCGCCAGCGCAGTGCTTCTGGCCGATAAGTCAGGCGCGCAGGTCAGCCCATTCCGGGTGGCGGCGAAACTGGGCGACGACATAGGAACAGACCGGCAGGATTTTGAAGCCCTGTTCACGTGCATCTGCCACGGCCCTGTTGACCAGTTTGGCGGCGATGCCGCGACCTTCGTACTCGCGCGGTACGCCGGTATGGTCGATGGTGATTGTGCCGTTCTCCGCCTTGTGAAACGTCATCTCTGCTTCAAAGCCGGGCGCGAGCCGAATGACATAGCGGCCGCGGGTGGCACCATCTTCGCGCTGCACGATGAGTTCGGATTCGGTCATGTCGGCTCCTTGCATCTGTCAGGCTAATGTGGAGCGCCGGCCGCGGGTTGCAAGCGCGATGCCGCCTAGTGGCTGGTTTCCTGTCCGGCCCAGCGGGCCTGGATCGACCGGCCGAAGCCGCCAAGCCAGGGCGCGAAGAACAGCAGGATTCGGCGGTGGTAGTGCAGCAGGATGAAGAGCGCTGCGAGGATCAACGTGCCGAAGACGATGACCAGTTCAAGCGACAGGCCGATCGACTTGAGCCAGGCGGTCAGCAACATGCCCGGCAGGATATGGGCGGCGGCCCAGGCAAAGGCCGAGGTCACGTTGATGATGGTGAAGTGGCCATAGCGCATGCCCATGATACCGGCGACGCCGGGGATCACGGCCTTTACGCCCGGAATGAAGCGGCCGATGAAAACGGCCTTGCCGCCGTGCCGGGCGAAGAAAGCTTCGCCCTTGGCGATGAGGTCGCGGTGATTGCGGAAGGGCCAGATTTCCTTGATTTTGTCCTTGAGGAAGTGGCCGATCGTGTAGGAAATGGCGTCGCCGATGATGGCGCCGATCACCGCGGCGAAATACACTTCCCAGAAGGGCAGGCGACCCTCGGCAATGATGCCGCCGGCCAGCAGCAGCACTGGCGTCGAAGGGACGAAAAGCCCAAGGATGAAGACTGCTTCGCCGATGGCGACGGCGAAAATGAACCAGAAAGTCAGCCAGAAATTGCCGGATATCGTGTTGAGAAAGCCTTCGAGATAGGCGGACACGGTATGGAAGATATCGAACATTCGGGATGAATCTTTCGGCGCCGGTGCGGCATGATAGATCATGCAGGGCATAGACTTTATGACGGCGAGCGCGTTGCCGCTCAAGCCCTATCGCGTAGGAGTGTTACTTGAGCGAATTATTGCATCACATGATCGCATCCGGACCTCGTCCGGTGGCGCCTTTTTCCCATGCCGTGGAAGCGGATGGCTGGGTGTTCATCACCGGGCAGATGCCAACTGATCCGGCCGCGCCAGATGCCCCCCTGCCGGAGGGAATCGAGGCGCAGACGCGTCGTGTGGTGGAAAATTTGAAGGTGGTGCTGGGGGGCATCGGGCTGGGGCTCGAGCATGTCACCATGGCCCGCATCTACATGACCCAGTTCGAGCGAGACTATGACGCGCTCAATGCGCTATGGCCAGATTTTTTTGCCGAGGGCGAGCTGCCGGCGCGGACAACCGTAGGGGTTACAGCGCTGGCCGTGGGTGCGCTGGTCGAGATCGATCTGGTCGCCAGGCGACCATAAGGAAGAAGCCCCGGGTTCTGGAAGAGAAACCGGGGCGATCCATCAGTTGGGGCTGTAAGCCTTGACGTTCTGGCGCTGTTCGCCAAGGCCTTCGATGCCGAGATGCATCACATTGCCGGGCTTGAGCCAGACGGGGTCGGGCTTGATGCCCATGCCGACGCCGGGCGGGGTGCCGGTGGAGATGATGTCGCCTGGCTGCAGGCTCATGAACTGGCTCACATAGGCAACGACATTGGCGACGCCGAAGATCATGGTCCGGGTGGAGCCGTCCTGGTAGCGCTTGCCATCAACGTCGAGCCACATGCCGAGCTTTTGCGGATCGGCGACTTCATCCCTGGTGACGAGCCAGGGGCCGATCGGGCCGAAGGTGTCGCTACCCTTGCCCTTGTCCCACGTGCCGCCGCGTTCGGTCTGGAAGTGGCGTTCGGAGACGTCGTTGATAACGCAATAGCCGGCCACATGGTCCATGGCGTCGGCTTCCTCGACATAGCGGGCTTCCTTGCCGATGACGACGCCGAGCTCGACTTCCCAGTCGGGCTTGATGGCATTCTTGGGAATGATCACATCGTCATTGGGGCCGATGATGGCGCTGGTGGCCTTCATGAAAATGATCGGCTCGGCCGGAATGGGCGCGCCGGTTTCAGCAGCATGATCGGCATAGTTGAGGCCGATGCAGATGAACTTGCCGACATTGGCGACGCAGGGGCCGATGCGGTCATTGGCATCCAGTTTCGGCAGGACACCGATGTCCGTAGCGCGGATCTTGGCCAGGCCTTCGCTGGTCAGCGTCTGGCCGCCAATGTCGGAAACAATGCCCGACAGGTCACGAATGGAGCCGTCTTCGGCCAGGATAGCGGGCTTTTCCGAGCCCTTGGGGCCGACACGCAGCAATTTCATGGATCAATACTCCCTTTATCCGTAAGTGGAGGCTTAGCGGCTGACATGTTAGCTGTCGAGCGCAACCTTGGTGCAACTGGTTTGCGCGTCACTGGCCGGGGCGAATGACGCCCTTCTTGAGCAGGACGTTACCATAGAGGCGACGCTCGCCCGATTGGATGACGGCATATCCTTTGGAAACGCGGTCGTAGAATGCGAAGCGCTCCATGGAAGAAAGGCCCATCTTGGGCTCGTGCCTTTTGATGATCACATCCATTTCGTCCATGACGGGCTCGCGCTGATCGGGTTTGCCCACTACCTGCATGCAGATGGCGGCCTGGTCGACAAAGTCGTCGAGCGGCATCAGCGTCAGCACCGCGTCGAGGATGTCGGTGATGGAGATGCCGTCCATGCGCACGAGGGCCGGACCGGCGGAGTCGGCGGGATAATTGGCGTCAACGATGGCGATCTCGTCGCCATGGCCCATGGCGCGCAGGATGCCGAGCAGATCGGGGCCGAGGATGGGTGGAATATTCTTGAGCATGGGTCGTTCCCTCCTTGGAACGATTGATTAGCCGAAGGGGAAGCTGTCGCTGTCGCTCCCCAAAGTATCGCCATCGGCGAAAACATCAGGGTGCTCGCGGGCGAAGGCGAAGAGCTCGATCATGACCGCATCGATATGGCTGCGCATGGCCTTGCTGGCCTGTGCTGCGTTACCCGACAGGATGCCGTCGAATATGGACTGGTGCTCGGCGATAGTCAGCGCCAAGCGGCGCGGGGTGATGATCAGGCGCCGCGCGCGGTCGAGATTGGCGCGGGCGCTGTCGATGATGGTCTTGATGCGCGTGAAGCCCAGCGAGCGATAGATGATGTCGTGAAACTCGATGTCGATCTGATGGAAGGCTTCGGCATCATCGCGCTCGGACGCTTCGCGCTGGGCTGCCATATTGGCATGCAGGGCCTCGATCAGGCTCCTGTCGTGGCTGCCGATCAGGACGCGCAGGGCTTCGGATTCGAGGCCCTTGCGGATCAGCATATATTCGCGGACATCGGCAATGCGGACCAGCGATACGGTGGAGCCGCGTTGCGGCGCAATATCGACAAGGCCCTCGGCCTGCAGGCGCGCCAGGGCCTCGCTGACCGGGAAACGCGATACGCCTAGTTCGGCGCAAATTTCGGTCTTGTCGATCACGCTGCCGGGCGGCAGGTCGAGCGTCACGATCGCCTGCCGGATGGCCTGCGTCACTTCGGCTGTGACATTGCCGCGGGTCAGCGTCGTGGGGCGCGCCAAAAAAGAATAGGAACTTGTATGGTTGTTCATGCTAACATGTTAGCCAGTGCTAAAGCGCCCGGCAATGGTCGCGGCAATCTGGCGGCAAACCGGGGCGGCGTAAAGCACAGTTGAGACCCTTCTGCCCGAAAGTGCCTTCATGTCCGAGACAATGACCCGCCCCCGGCCGACAACGCTGGTGTTGAATGCCGCCGACAATATCGCCGTGGCACTGACCAATCTCGATGTTGGAACCGCTACGCCGCAGGGCGTCAACATTATGCGACGTGTGCCGCGCGGGCACAAGTTTGCCACCCGCGGCATTACGGCGGGTGAGGCGGTGGTCAAGTTCGGGCAGATCATCGGTTTTGCCAAGGAAGCCATTCCCCCCGGCGATTGGGTGCATGAACATAATTGCGGCATGGGCGGGCCGGACGGTACGCTGAGCCACGACTATGCCTTTGCCGAGGGCGCGGTGGCGCCGGAAATGATTCCTGCGTCCCAGCGTGCGACGTTCGAGGGTTATCTCCGTCCCAATGGCAAGGTGGGAACACGCAATTACATCGGCATCCTGACCTCGGTGAACTGTTCGGCCACCGTCGCCAAATTTGTCGCCGAGGCGATCAATCGCTCGGGCATTCTCGACGATTATCCAGAGATCGACGGCGTGGTGCCCTTCGTCCATGGCACCGGCTGCGGCATGGAGAGCCGTGGGGAAGGCTTCGATATTCTGAAGCGCACCCAGTGGGGCTATACATCCAATCCAAACCTGGGCGCGGCGCTGCTGGTGGGTCTGGGCTGTGAAGTGTTCCAGATCGGCCGGATGAAGGAAATCTACGGCGTCGAGGACGGCGAGACCTTCCAGACGATGACGATCCAGGAGCGCGGTGGCACGCGCAAGATGATCGAGTGGGGCGTCGAAAAGGTCAAGGAAATGCTGCCGGTGGCCGCCGCCGCGCGGCGCGAGACCATGGATGCGTCCCATCTGACGCTGGCGCTGCAATGTGGTGGATCGGATGGCTATTCAGGCATTACCGCCAATCCGGCGCTGGGCTATGCCGCTGATATCCTGGTGCGCAATGGTGGCACGGCCATCCTCAGCGAAACGCCGGAAATCTATGGCGCGGAACACCTGCTGACGCGCCGTGCGGTCAATCGCGAAGTGGGTGAAAAGCTGATCAGCCGGATCCACTGGTGGGAAGACTACACCCAGCGCAACCGGGGCGAAATGAACAACAATCCCTCGCCGGGCAACAAGCTGGGCGGGCTGACAACGATTTTGGAGAAGTCGCTTGGGGCGGCGGCCAAGGGCGGCACAACGCCGCTGACGGCCGTCTATGAATATGCCGAGCCGGTGACCGAAAAGGGCTTTGTCTTCATGGATACGCCGGGGTTCGATCCGGTCTCGGCGACGGGGCAGGTGGCGGGCGGTGCCAATCTTTTGGCCTTCACCACTGGCCGTGGCTCGGCCTATGGCTGCAAGCCGGTGCCATCGATGAAATTGGCGACCAATTCGGAAATGTATGCCCGCATGACCGACGACATGGACATCAACTGCGGCGACATCGTCGAGGGTGTGTCCATCGAGGACAAGGGGCAGCAGATTTTCGACATGCTGCTCGATATCGCCTCGGGAAAGCGCACCAAGTCGGAAGAACTGGGCTATGGCGACAATGAATTCGTGCCTTGGCAGGTCGGGGCAGTGATGTGAGCAGCCAGCAGTCGACCATCGACTATATCCTAGAGCAGAGCGCCGGCGCTGGTACTATGACTGCGAAGAAGATGTTCGGCGAATATGGGCTCTATTGCGGCGGCAAGGTGATGGCCTTCGTCGCAGATGATAAGCTGTTCATCAAGCCGACCGAGGCGGGCCGCGCCTATCTGGGCGAAGTCACCGAGGCGCCGGCCTATCCGGGTTCGAAAATGTACTTCCTGATCGACGGCGAACGCTGGGACGATGCCGAATGGTTGGCTGGGCTGGTGAAGGCGACCGCCGACGACTTGCCGGTACCCAAGCCGAAGAAGACCAAGGTTTAGGCCTTTAGCTGATAGACGGTGCCGGTGCGATCTGTCGCCGAACGGGCGTCGCCAACGTCGCCAACGGGGTAGGCGGCGAGTGGCGTGAGCCGCTCGAGTGGCAGGTCGCGGCGGCCGGGGTCGCCGATCAGCACGGTCATTCCTGCTGCGGCGCAGTGGGTGAGGAATGGCAGCATGCGGCGCGCAACCTCTGCCAGATAAAAGACATCACCAGCGGCAATGATGTCGAAATTAGTTGGCGGCTCGCTGGTGACGTCCACGTCGATTAGCGGCAGGGTGACGGCATTGGCCTCTGCATTGAGGGCGAGTGCAGCGCGGCCGTTGGGATCGATCTCTGCGGCGCTGGCCATGGCGTCCATTTGGGCTGCAACGATGCCGACAAGGCCAGATCCCGCGCCGAGGTCGAGCAGGCGCTTGCCGCGCACAATATCCGGATGCGCCCGAAAATGATGCGCGAGGGCAAGGCCGCCGGCCCATTGCCAGGCCCAATAGGGTGCTGCGTCATCCGGGCCGGACAGGCGCGACAGGCGGCTGCCGGGGTGAGCCGTGTAGAGCCAGACATCGGGAAGTGCCGGAACGGGCTCCAGCCGAAGATTGGAGCGGATGAAGCCCGTTGGATCGGTGGTCAAGGGCGCTGCAACCCTTTGGCCCTGACGTTGATGCTCAGCAGATACTGGCTGGAGGTGATGAAGAGCTGGTCGCGGTTCGGACCACCGAAGGTCACGTTGGAGGTTTTGGCACCGGTCTTGATGCGTCCGAGCAGAGCGCCCGAGGCATTGTAGACATTCACTCCAAGACCGGCGCTGGTCCAGATATTGCCTTCCGTATCGAGCCGGAAGCCGTCGGACAGGCCGGAATCGATGTCGGCGAAAACCTTCGGATTGGTCAGTGTCTTGCCGTTGACGCTGAACTGACGGATCTGCGCCGGCCAATCCGGATCGTGGCTCTGGCCGGTATCGGAGACATAGAGTGTGGTTTCGTCGGCCGAGAAGGCGAGACCATTGGGCTTGGCGAAATCGTCGGCCACGACGGTCAGCGAGCCGTCTGCGGGATCGAAACGGTAGACGAAGCAGCCGTCCTGTTCCTGATCGGCCTTGTAGCCTTCGTAGTCGCTCAGGATGCCGTAGCTGGGGTCGGTGAACCAGATGGTGCCGTCGGATTTGACCACGACGTCATTAGGGGAATTGAGCCGCTTGCCCTGATGGCTGTCGACCAGCGTCGTCACCGTGCCATCCCATTCGGTGCGCAGCACGGCGCGGGCGCCGTGCGAGCAGGAGACAAGACGTCCCTCTAGGTCCCGGGTATTGCCGTTGACGAAATTGGACGGCATGCGGAATGGGGTGACACCCAGTTCGGGCACGAACTTGAGCATGCGGTTGTTGGGAATGTCGCTCCAGACCAGAAATTGGCCGTCGCCGAACCAGACGGGGCCCTCGGCCCAGAGGCATTGGTCGAAATGCACCTGCAGCGGCGCGTCGCCGATCGTCAGGTCCCTGAATGCATTGTCGATGATTTCGAGCGCGTCGCCGCCGATAGCCATGCCGTTCCTCCCGGTCTTTGTCGGCATTTGGCTTGGCTTCCAGGCGTCGCGCAAGAGGCTTTACTCGGCGGCAAGGCTCGTGATCGTGGGCTGAACACCGACCAGGGAGACGAGATCGAGGCCTATCAGGGCAAAGATCAGCCGGTCGATCACCGCGTTGATCGCCTCGAAGCCGTCATTCTTGGCCAGGGTCACCTCGTTCATATAGAGGTGGCGACTGATCTCGATCTGAAGGGCATGCACGCCATGCTGCGGGCGACCGTAGGTCCGGGTAGCGAAGCCGCCGGCATAAGGACGATTGCGTGCGACATTGAGGCCGGCGCTGGTGAAAATGGTTTCAGCCAAATCAATCAGGGCCGGGGCGCAGGTCGTGCCATAGCGATCGCCAAGCACAATATCGGGCGCCACCTTGTCATTGGAACGGGTGATGCGCGGCATGGAGTGACAGTCGATCAACAGGGCCACGCCAAAGGCGCTGATGGCTTCCCCCAGCAGGCGTTGCAGCGCGGCATGATAGGGGTGATAGATGCCTTCGATGCGCATGCGGGCATCGTCCAACGTCAGGCGATCGCGATAGATCGGCTTGTTCTCGGCCACCACCCTGGCCAGCGTGCCCAAGCCGGCGGCGACCCGGGGTGACGTCGTGTTGAAACGGTCGGACAGCGGCTCGACGAACATGGTCGGGTCGAGTTCCCACGGCTCGCGATTGACGTCGAGATAGGCGCGCGGAAAATGGGCGCGGATCATCGGCGCCCCAAGATGGGGAGCACGGGAAAAGAGTTCGTCCACCCAGGCGTCTTCAGACTGGCGGATCGACAGGTGGTCCAGCCGGGTCATGGCAAGGAAGCGTTCGGGATAGACGCGGCCGGAATGGGGCGAGTTGAAAACCAGCGGCGCAACGAGCCGGCGTGGCCGGATGGTTTCAAATGCTGGCTGATCCCAATAGTCGGACCGCACGCTGCCTCCCCGATGATGCCGATTTGAGGCACCCTACTGATTTGTCTGGAGATTGTGGGCCCTCGCGGCGAAAATGTCCAGATTGTCACATGCCTGCGCCGACGATGGGCCGGCAGCTTTCCCCATTTTGCCCGGTTTGAATTTGCGATTGAGAAAACTTCGCTTAAACATCGATGGATATAGTGCGACTCAGTGGCGCCCGAAGAGCGCGCCGGGTAATCACCCGGCCTTAGAGGTTTAACGGCCGGAGAACCCGATGAAGCGAATTCTGCTCGCTGAAGACGACAACGACATGCGCTCGTTTCTGACGCGCGCCCTCAAGAATGCGGGATATGAGGTCGTCTCCTTCGACAATGGCCTATCGGCCTACGAGCGGCTGCGCGAGGAGCCGTTTTCGCTGCTGCTGAGCGATATCGTGATGCCGGAAATGGATGGCATCGAGCTGGCGCGCCGCGCCACCGAACTCGATCCGGATCTCAAGGTCATGTTCATCACCGGCTTTGCCGCGGTTGCGCTCAACCCGGACAGCGATGCGCCCAAGGATGCGTCGGTGCTGAGCAAGCCGTTCCACCTGAAGGATCTGGTGAACGAAGTCGAGCGACTGCTGGCTGCGTAAGCTTGAGCGGATTGCTACACACATCATCCCCGCGAGAGCGGGGATTTTTGTTTGTCAGTCGCCGATGCAGAGGCGCAGCCCTGATCGCTCAGAAGTGGCTGACGTTTTTGGGTAGAAGGGAAATGGTGGGAGTAACAAGGATTGAACTTGTGACCCTTCGCGTGTGAAGCGAATGCTCTCCCGCTGAGCTATACTCCCGTCGCCAATGGCGAAAGTCTTAGAGAGATGGTGGGCGTAACAAGGATCGAACTTGTGACCCCCTCGATGTCAACGAGGTGCTCTCCCGCTGAGCTATACGCCCATCTCTCCGGGAAGGAATGGCCGCTAAGCCGTTCCAGTGGCGCGGGTAGACCATAAAACTTGGGCGGGGGTCAAGAGGGCAAATCCGGCTTTGTGGATATGTCCTGAAAAGACCGCCCGGCGGTCACCACATTGTCTTTGCCGCTCGTTCGGGCCAGGCCGTGTCATAGGCCTGTCCGCCGACCTGGTTTTCGCTCATGGCGGCGAGAATTTCACCTGGCGTCGGCAGGGATTTTGGGTCGATGTGCCGGGCCGGATTCCACAGTTCCGAGCGGACGATGGCCCGGGCGCACTGGAAATAGAGCTCGTCGATCTGCATGACGATGACCGAGCGCGGTGGCTTGCCGTCGACGGCGAAGCTGTCGAGTAGGTCCGGGTCGATGCTGAGATGGGCGCGGCCATTGGCGCGAAAGGTGGTGCCGCTGCCCGGCAGCAGGAAAAGGAAGGCGGTACGCGGGTCGCGGACGATGTTGCGCAGCGAATCCACGCGGTTGTTGCCGCGGCGATCGGGCATCATCAGGGTCTGGTCATCATGGATGCGGACGAAGCCCGGTTGGTCGCCGCGTGGCGAGCAATCGATGCCCTCGGGGCCGATCGTCGCCAGGGCCGCGAAAGGGCTGGCTTCGATCAGGCGGCGGTATTCCGGGGTCATGCGATTGGCCACCTTGACGGTGGAGGCGGCAACGGGCGCGGGGGCGAATAGAGCGCCTCAAGCTGTTCGACGGATTGAATAATGCTCATGGGCAGGCCTTTACGGCGGATCAGCCCGAAGTGATGCGACGGGAGTATGGGCTTTCGTCTAACCGATCCTATATGATGGTGGAATGACAAGGCGAACGAGTCTTTAGTCGTGTCTCCCCGCGCCCCAAAAGGAGAAAATCATGGATAGCCATGCCTATAAGGTGACCCATACCGATGCCGAATGGCGCGCCAAGCTGACGCCGGAACAGTATTATATCATGCGCGAGCATGGCACGGAGCGGCCCGGATCGTGTGCGCTGCTGTATGAAAAGCGCCAGGGCGCATTTTCCTGCGCCGGTTGCGATACGCCGCTGTTTGAATCGACGCTGAAGTTCGAGAGCGGCACAGGCTGGCCGAGTTTCAATGATCCGCTGCCGGGTTCGGTCGAGACGACGACGGACCGCAGCCATGGCATGGTGCGGACGGAATGCCATTGCGCGACTTGCGGCAGTCATCTGGGGCATGTGTTCCCGGATGGTCCGCCACCGACGGGACTGCGCTATTGCATCAATGGTGTGGCGCTGAATTTTACGCCCGCTGAATAGCTTAGAGGCCCGGAGCGATCCGGGCCTTTTTCATGTGCCGCGTGGCTTAGCTCTTGCAGTGGCGGCTGCGGTGATGGGATCGTCGGGCCAGAAGTGGCGGGGGTAGCGGCCCTTGAGATCCTTCGCGACGTCTTTCCAGGAGCCGCGCCAGAAGCCGGGGAGGTCGCGGGTGGTCTGGATCGGACGGTGGGCTGGCGACAATAAAATGAGCAGCAGCGGGACTTTACCGCCAGCGATGGCGGGGTGGCGGTCAAGGCCGAAGAGCTCCTGAACGCGGATTTCGAGAGCGGGACCATTCTCGGCAGCATAGTCGATGGGGAGGTAACTCCCTGATGGCGCTGTAAAATGACTGGGCAAGAGCCGGTCGATCTCCTTACGCTGCGACCAGGGGAGCACGGCGTCGAGGGCGTTGCCGAGATGAGCGGCGGTGATGGCGGAGAGCTTTGTTTCGCCGAGAATATAAGGCGATAGCAGGGCTTTAGCATTTACTGCCAAGGCGTCGTCGGAGAGGTCGGGCCAGTCGGTGCCGAGGGTTTGGTGCAGGTAGGTGGAGCGGGCGCGGAGGGCCTTCTGGTCCCTGGTCCAAGGAAGGGCGTTGATGTTTCTGGCGGCGGCTTCGGCCAGGAGGTCGGCGGCGGTGACCAGATCGGTGATGGGGACCGGCTCGTCGCTCAGGCGTAAAGCGTCGAGAGTGCGCGTTTTTCTGGCGCGGACACTGCCGGACTGAGCGTCGAAGGAGAGGGTTTCCGTCTCGGTTGTCTGGTGATCATACAAATCCTCGATAGTTGTACGATCAATCGCGACGGCGGAGCGAATGCGACTGCTGGCGGCGGCGCCTGTCATATCGGTCACAACAAGATACTGAGCGCTGGCAAGAGGTTCGGCCTCGTCGAGGCTGGCCTGGCGGCCATTTGCCAAGCGGAATTTGCCCCGCGCGCCGGCCGCCTGGGCGATGCGGTCGGGAAAAGCATGGGCCAGATGCCAGCATGCTGGACGACTTCTTGTGGACTGGCCGCCAGCCAGCTTGCTCCAGCGTCTTGCGAGGGCACGTGCGTCGTCGGCACGCCTCGAACGGTCGGTTCGGAAGCGGTCGAGACGATGGGCGAGGTCGACGGCATCGCCACCCAGACCCCGTTCGGTAACCAGCACGGCGAGCTCGGCAGCGGTGTCCGGATCGCCATCGGCGGCGACCACCATATGAGCAAGACGGGGGTGGAGGGGGAGCCGGGCGAGGGCTTTGCCCGCGGTGGTGATGCGGCCATGGTCGTCGAGCGCATCGAGCGACTTGAGCAGGGTGATCGCCTCGTTCCAGGCCGGAGCGGGGGGTGGATCGAGCAGCGCGAGCGCTGCGGGATCGGTGACGCCCCAGTTGGCGAGGTCGAGGGCAAAGCCGGACAGGTCGGCGGCGAGGATCTCGGGGGTGTCAAATTGTTCGAGCGCGGCGGTCTGCCCCTCGTTCCACAGGCGAATGGCGATGCCGGGGCTGGTGCGGCCGGCGCGGCCACGGCGCTGGTCGGCGCCGGCGCGGGAAACGCGGGCGGTGGCGAGCGTGGTGAGCCCGGTGTTGGGTTCGTAGACGGGGATGCGGCGGAAGCCGGAGTCGATGACGATGCGGACCCCGTCGATGGTCAGCGAGGTTTCGGCAATCGAGGTGGCGAGGACCACCTTGCGACGGCCGGGTTCTGCCGGGTGGATGGCGCGGTCCTGCTCGGCGGGGGTGAGTTGGCCATAGAGCGGGGCGATATCGACATTGGTGGCGACGCGGGAGGCGAGGCGTTCGGCGACGCGGGTGATTTCGCCCTGGCCGGGGAGGAAGACCAAAGCGGAGCCGTCGTGCTCGCGCAGCGCGGAAAGAACGGCGGACGTGACCTGGTCCTCGAGGCGCTGCAGCGCGTCGGGTTCGCGGTGGATGGTTTCGACCGGGAAGGCGCGACCGAGGCTTTCCACGACCGGGGCATCCTGCAGCAGGCGGGCGACGCGGGCGCCGTCGATGGTGGCGGACATGACGAGGACGCGCAGATCTGGCCGGAGGGCGGCGGCGTCGAGCGCCAGGGCAAGGCCGAGGTCGCCATCGAGGCTGCGCTCGTGGAATTCGTCGAAGAGCACGGCGGCGATGCCGGTTAGTTCGGGATCATCGAGCAGCATGCGGGTGAAGACACCTTCGGTGACGATCTCGACGCGGGTGCGGCTGGAAATTTTACTGTCCATGCGCACGCGATAGCCGACGGTGTCGCCGACATTTTCGCCGAGCAGGCGCGCCATCTGGCCGGCGGCGGCGCGGGCGGCGAGGCGGCGCGGTTCGAGCACTATGATGCGCCGGTCGCCCCGCCAGGGTGCATCGAGCAGGGCAAGGGGGACGCGCGTGGTCTTGCCGGCGCCGGGCGGGGCGACGAGGACGGCATAGGGCCCGGCCTCCAGCGCAGCACGCAACTGGGGCAGGGCGTCGTCGATCGGTAGCGGCGGCAGGGACGAAAGCATTGCCGGTTCATGGCGGATCGGCGAGGGTAGGGCAATAGGCAGGACGGGAGACTGACGCATGGCATTGATCCGCATCGGCAATGAGGATTTGAGCGTGGAGGTGTCATCGCTCGGCGCGGAGATGCAGTCGCTGGTCACCAGTGATGGCCAGAACTGGCTATGGGATGGCGATGCAGCCTTCTGGGGCGGACGCTCGCCGGTGCTGTTCCCGATCGTCGGCAAGGCGCCTGAGGATCATGTCAGCATCGCGGGAACGCGCTATCCGATGGGGCAGCATGGCTTCGCCCGGCGCAATGAATTCGAGCTGATGAACAGCGGTCCCGATTTTTGCCGGTTCGAACTGCGGTCGAGCCCGGCGACGCGGGCAATCTTTCCCTTCGATTTCGTGCTGGCTTTGGAGCATCGCGTCGAGGGGCGTGCGGTGAAGGTGACGGCGGAGATAACCAATGCCGATGACCGGCCGATGCCATTCGGGATCGGTTTTCATCCGGCCTTCGTCTGGCCGCTGCCGGGCTGCGAGGGGCTGGATCATAGCGTGATCCTGGATGATGGCGGTGAGCCGGAGCTGCAGCGGCTGTCGGGCGGGTTGCTGGGGACGCACAAGCTGCCGTCGCCCTTCAGCAATGGGGCGCTGACGCTAAAACATCACCTGTTCGATGCCGATGCGATGATCTTCCCCGAAGGAGCCGGCGCGGGCGTGACCTATGCGGCCAAGGACAAGGCGGTGCATTTCACCTGGGACAACCTGCCGAACTTTGCCATCTGGTCGAAGGCTGGAGCGCCGTTTGTGTGTCTGGAGCCCTGGCGGGGGATGGCGGCGGAGGCGGGCGGGACGGATGCGCTCGAGGAGCGGCCGTATACGGAGGTGCTGGGGCCGGGGGCGAGTGGGCGATATCAGTTCAAGGCGGAGCTGGTGGGGTAGGTGCTTCCCAACACCCGGTGTCACCCCGGCCTTGAGCCGGGACCCATCCCGAGGTCGCGCTGCAGCCGCAAGGTGGCGGTGATTTCACTGACTACCTGGCGGCTGCGCCGGCATCTCAGGATGGGTCCCGGCTCAAGGCCGGGGTGACATCGGGGGTGTGGAGGTGGTTGTGAACACCCGCATGGGCGCGGCCTACGGAACGCTCAGAACCCCTCATCCTGCTTTTCTGCTGAACGCAGAAAAGCTGTCCCTCTCCCTCAAGGGGAGAGGGTTGAGATCGAGTGGGTGGAGCGTCTGGGCCATTCGGGCATAGCCCTCATGGCCTTCAAGCCTAAAATCGCTCCGCTGGAGCGATTTTGCCTGCGGTCGGCTTGAAGACTAACATGTTAGTTGCTAGGGCAGGGGAAATTTCGGAGTTTCCTGCGCCATGGCTGCACTCGACAAGATTTTGACCGTTGATGAAATGAAGCGCAGGGCGCGGCGGTCGGTGCCCAAGATGTTCTTCGAGTATGCCGATAGCGGATCCTATACCGAGGGGACCTATCGGGCCAATGAGAGCGACTTCGAAAAGATCAGCCTCAACCAGAAGGTGGCGGTGAACCTCGAGGGGCGCAATCTCAAAACCCAGATGCTGGGCAAGGAGATCACCATGCCGGTGGCGATTGCGCCGGCGGCGACGGGCGGCATGCAGGTGGCCGATGGGGAGATCAAGGCGGCCAAGGCGGGGGAAAAGTTCGGCATTCCCTTTGCCCTGTCGACGATGAGCGTCTGCTCGATCGAGGATATCGCCGAGAATACGACGGCGCCGTTCTGGTTCCAGCTCTATGTGATGCGCGATCGCGACTTCATCAACCGGCTGATCGACCGGGCGAAGGCGGCTAAGTGCTCGGCGCTGGTGCTGACCATGGATCTGCAGATCCTGGGGCAGCGGCACAAGGACATCCACAACGGGCTGTCGACGCCGCCCAAGTTCAATGCCTATTCCGTCTGGCAGATGATGCAGCATCCGATCTGGTGCGCGCGCATGCTGGGCACCAAGCGGCATACGTTCCGCAATATCGTAGGCCATGTGAGCGGTGATCACGACCTGGCGTCGCTGTCGTCGTGGACGGCCAGCCAGTTCGATCCGACGCTCAACTGGGCGGATGTGAAGTGGATCAAGGAGAGGTTCGGCGGGCCGGTGATCGTCAAGGGCGTGCTCGACCCCGATGATGCGCAGGCGGCGGTGGACAATGGGGCGGATGCGATCGTCGTGTCCAACCATGGCGGTCGCCAGCTCGATGGCGCGCCGTCGACCATTCGCGTGCTGCCGGAAATCGTCGATCGGGTCGGCAACAGAACCGAGGTCTATCTCGATAGCGGCATCCGCTCGGGACAGGATGTGGTCAAGGCGCTGGCCTATGGCGCCAAGGGGACGTTCATCGGCCGGCCGATGCTTTATGGGCTGGGCGCCGGTGGCGAGGCGGGTGTGACGCGCGTGCTGGAGATTATCCGGAAAGAGCTGGACACGACGATGGCGCTGTGTGGCGAGCGGGACATTCTCAATGTCGGGCTGCATAATATTTATTCGAATGACATTCCGGTGCGGAATGCGCCGAAGCTAGCTTAATCCTGGGTCGTCATTCCCGCGAAAGCGGGAATCCCCCTGGATCGTGCCCGGGCCATAGGGAGATTCCCGCTTTCGCGGGAATGACGCGGTGGGTTGAGTGGAATGACCTGCTGTAGCGGCGGAAGTAATGTAGGTTAGGTGGTCACCGGGCGGCTGTTGGGGAATGGTCGTTGAAGAAATTCTTCGTCTACATCCTGACGAACAAGCATCGCAACGTGGTCTATACCGGCGTGACGAGCAATCTCATTGGCCGCACCTTCGTCCATCGCAATGATCTCGTCGACGGCTTTTCACGGCGTTACAAGGTGCATGATCTTGTCTGGTACGAGCAACACCTGACAGCGCTTTCTGCAATTCAGAGAGAAAAGCAGATCAAGAAGTGGCGCCGCGCCTGGAAAGATCAATTGGTCGCCGACTTCAATCCCGAATGGCGCGACCTCTATGACGACGTCGCCAGGCATTGGATCTAGTTGCCCTAGCCTCGATAAACCCGTTCCGATGCCGGGCCAGGGCTCAACTGGGCGAAGACCGTGTTGGCAATGGCCTGGAAAGTTTCGGGTTGTTCGTTGCCGACGATGGTGCAGGTGATGAGGGGATTGGCCCAGTAGAGAGCCGTGTCGGCGCCGAAGTTGACGCTTTCGTAGTCGGGACCATCCACGCCTTGTGAGGGTGTGATGTAGAGCGTGAGGCGCTCGCCGCCGACATCTTCATACATGAGCTGGGCGGCGCGGCCGCCCGGAATGGCGGGGGCGGGGAGGAGGCGGCCACCCATGAAGGTGAGGCCCTGGGCCGTGAGGTCGGGCATGGGGAGATTGGTGGCGAGGCGGTTGGAGAGCCAGGAGCTCAGATGTTCAGCGTCGGTGCCGGCGACCTCCACCGCATGGCGGTTTTCGGCGACATAGACGGTGTGGGCGCTGACGGCGTCGGCGATCAGGCGATCATAGAGCGGGCCGGGCTGGGTGGTGGGGCGCAGCAGCCAGCCGGCGGCCATGCCGGCCGCAAGGAGCAGGGTGATCATGGCGGCGCGCTGCAGCGTCTGCCAGCGGCGCGACTTGTGGACTTCAGCCAGCCGGGTGGGCTTGAGGCGCGCGGGAACCGGCTCGGCGCCGGCGGGGGCGAAGAGGGTTTCTATCGCAAGGTTCTGGCGCTGGATGAGCGCGACTTCGGCAGCGGCGTCGGCATTGGAGGCCAGATGCGCCTGCACGGCGAGGCGGTCGGGCTCGGATAATTGCCCGTCGGCAAAGGCCATCAACATGTCGCGGGTGATCGGCGTCATTTGACGGTCCTCAGGTGCGGTTCGGATGGCGTGCCGGTGGCCAGCCGCAGGGCGGCGCGGGCGCGGCCGAGGCGGCTCATCAATGTGCCGATGGGGATATGCAAGATGTCGGCGGCCTCCTGATAGGGCAGGCCCTCGAGGGCAACCAGCAGCAGGGCTTCCTTCTGCTCGGGCGGCAGGGTGTCGATGGCGCGGGCCATTTCGGCCAGGGCGATGTGCCCGGGCTGGGGCGGTGGGGTGGCCATCTCCGGGACGGTGTCGATGTCGACCTGGGTGCCGCGGCGGAGCGTGGTGCGGCGCGCATTGCGATGCAGGTTCAGCAGGATGGTGAAGAGCCAGGCGCGGACCGGGCCGGTGGGCCGGAACAGGCCGCGCCTGGCGATGGCGCGTTCGAGACAGTCCTGCACCAGATCATCGGCCAGGTCGATATTGCGCGTCAGCGCCCGGGCATAGCGCCGCAAGGCCGGTACGCAGGCTTCCAACTGGTCGAGAAACTGGTCCAAGACGTCTATTCGCTATTGGCTGATCTGCGCCCTATTCAACGGCAAGATGCCAGACGCCACCGACGCCGTCACCCTTGATATCGCCGGCAGCGACATCCTCGTACCAATAGTAAAGCGGCCAGCCGTCATGGGCCCACATCATGGTGCCATCATCGCGGGTGACCACGGTGAAATCGCCTTCGGGGGCGGCACCGGCTTCGGCCATCAGCGGCGGCCATTTGACGGCGCAATCGCCGTTGCAGACGCTCTTGCCGTCGCCCTTGATGTCCTTGTCGAAAGTATAGAGCGTCATGCCATTGGCGTCGGTGAGCACCATCTTGCCGCCGATGTCGGTCGATTTGACGGCGCCGCCCATATAGTCCTCGGCGAGGGCGGGCATGGCGAGAAGGGCCAGCGCGGCGGCACCGGCGAGAAGCGATGGAAACTGCATGGGGAAGTTCCTCCTGTTGCGGGGCCAGCTGTGCGGCCTCCACTGAGAACAACACCGCGCAAGCAGGTTTCATCCGTCTACTTGCTCACAATTTCCTCTTCGGGGCGGTTCTGTCTTATGTGGTCGCGTTTCCGAAGCGCAAAACCGGTATCCACTTTTGCTGGAAACGCTCCAGTGTTTGATTTGCAAAAGATTTGTGACGTGCCATGACTTAGGGCGATGCAAACGACGGGGAGGGTCGAGCGTGTCCATTGCCTTGCGCTTTACGCGCATTGTCGACGAGATCAGTCGACGGGTTGGGCTGATAGCAGTGTGGCTGGTGCTGTTCTCGGCGCTGGTGAGCGCCTTCAATGCCATTTTCCGCTATTCGGTGGCGGCGATGATTTCGCTGGAGCGGAGCATTGGGGGCGGCGTGTTCGGGGGGATGGTGTGGATCTATACGCATTACTCCAACGTGCTGTCGGAGAGCGTCTGGTACATGTTCGGCGGCATGGTGATGCTGGGCGGCGCCTGGACGCTCAAGATGAACGAGCATGTGCGGGTGGACCTGCTGTATGGCGCGGTCAGCGAACGCACGCGGACCTGGATTGACCTGCTGGGCGGGCTGTTCTTCCTGATGCCGCTCTGCATCCTGCTGATCTATTTCACCTGGCCATGGTTCCTGCAGGCGTGGAACCAGAATATCCAGTCCAATGCCGCAGGGGGGCTGCCGCGCTGGCCGGTGCGGCTGATGCTGCCGGTGGGCTTTGCCGTGCTGATGCTGCAGGGGG
Source organism: Candidatus Devosia phytovorans (assembly GCA_029202405.1). Taxonomy (NCBI): domain Bacteria; kingdom Pseudomonadati; phylum Pseudomonadota; class Alphaproteobacteria; order Hyphomicrobiales; family Devosiaceae; genus Devosia; species Candidatus Devosia phytovorans. The sequence goes on from CP119312.1 coordinate 97,394, forward strand.
TGGCCGAGATCGTCAAATGCGTGCTGGCGCTGACGACGAATTACGTCCGCGAATTCGCCTATGAGAAGCCCGTGCAATGATCGATCTCATTCGCGAGAATATGGCGCCGATCCTGTTTGGCGGCCTCGTCATCTTCCTGTTGATCGGCTATCCGGCGGCGTTTTCGCTGGCGGCGGTGGGGCTGTTTGGCGGGCTGGCTGCAATCGAGCTGGGGCTGATCGGGCCGCAGTTTCTGGGGAACCTGACCTATCAACTCTATGGCGTGCTCAGCAACGAACTGCTGCTGGCGATCCCGTTCTTCACGCTGATGGGGGTGATCCTTGAAAAGAGCGGGCTGGCCGAGGACCTGCTGGAGGGTTTTGGCCAGCTGTTCGGCGGGGTGCGCGGGGGCTTGAGCTATGCGGTGATCATTGTCGGGGCGATCCTTGGCGCGATTACCGGGACAGTGGCGGCGTCGGTGATTGCCATGGGGTTGATCTCGCTGCCGGTGATGATGCGCTATGGTTATAATGTGCGACATGCGACGGGGGTGATCGCGGCCTCGGGGACGATCACACAGCTGATACCGCCGTCGCTGGTGCTGATCGTGCTGGCGGACCAACTGCAGCGCTCGCCGGGCGAGATGTATATCGGGGCGACCGGGGCTTCCATTGTCCAGGTGCTGCTGTTCATGGGCTGGGTGTTCATCCTATCCATCATCCGGCCGCAGGACGTACCGGCGCTGCCGCCCGAGGCGCGGACGCTCAAGGGCTGGCCGCTGTGGCGGACGATCATCCGCGGCACGGTGCCGAGCCTGGCGCTGATCTTTATCGTGCTGGGGACGATCCTGCTGGGTCTCGTCACGCCGACGGAAGCGGGGGCCATGGGCGTGGTGGGGGCGCTGCTGCTGGCCTGGATCAACGGGCGGCTGAGCTGGGCGGTGACCTGGGGCGGGATGCTGTCGACCATGCGGCTCACGGCGATGGTGGTGTTCATCCTGCTCGGGGCGCGGGTGTTTACGCTGGTGTTCCAGGGCGTGGGTGGCGGGCACTGGATCGAGGAATTGCTCAGCAACCTGCCGGGCGGGGTGGTGGGCTTCCTGATCTTCGTCAATATCTTCGTCTTTATCCTGGCCTTCTTTCTCGACTTCTTCGAGATCGCCTTCATCGTCATTCCGCTGCTGGCACCGGTGGCGGAGAGCATGGGGATCAACCTCGTCTGGTTCGGGGTGATGATCTGCGCCAATATGCAGACGAGCTTCATGCATCCCCCGTTCGGCTTTGCGCTGTTCTACCTGCGGGGCATCGTGCCGCGCGACAAGGTCAAGACGACGGACATCTATATGGGAGCGATCCCGTGGCTGGTGTTGCAACTGATCCTGGTGGGTCTGCTGATTGCCTTTCCGCAACTGGTGACGTTCTTCCTCGAAGCGCCGGTGGATGTGGATCTCGACACGATCCAGATCGTGCTGCCGTCGAGCGGTGCGGGCGAGGTGGCGACGCCCAGCTTTACGGCGCCGCCGCCACCGAGTTTTGGAACACCGCCGGCGCCGAGTTTTGAAACGCCTCCGCCACCGGCGTTCTGAGACGAAAAACCCCGGGCCATTGGCCCGGGGTTTCTGATTGTTCGAGCCTGAGCTCTCAGAGTTTGTTCGCGCGTTGCTGGCTTTGCATGAAGGCGTCGTAGTTGAGTTCGGCGATCTGGTTCCAGAGATAGTGGTCCTTACGGAAGGCTGTGATGGAGTCCCAGATGGTCTTGAAATGCGGGCTGGATTGGCTCAGTTCGGCATAGGTTTCATTGGCCGCTTCGAAGCTGGCCTCCATGATTTCCGGGCTGAAGGGGCGGAGCTGGGCGCCGGCGGCGACGAGCTTCTTGATGGCGGTGGGATTGACGAAATCATACTTGGCCAGCATGTCGGCACTGGTGGCCTGGCAGGCGGTTTTCAGCAGCGACTGGTACTGTGCTGGCAGTTCTTCGAACTTGGTCTTGTTGATCAGCGCGTGGACGGTCGGGCCGCCTTCCCACCAGCCGGGATAGTAGTAATAGGGCGCGACCTTCTGGAAGCCGAGCTTTTCGTCGTCATAGGGGCCAACCCATTCGGCGGCGTCGATCGTGCCTTTTTCCAGCGCATTGTAGATTTCGCCGCCCGGCAGGGTCTGGGGGATGACGCCGAGCTTGGTGAGGATGGTGCCGGCGAAGCCGACGCGCATCTTGAGGCCCTGGAGGTCGGCGACGGTATTGATCTCCTTGCGGAACCAGCCGCCCATCTGGGCCGCGGTATTGCCGCAGGGGAAGCCGACGATGTTGTAATCGGCGAGGAAGGCATTGGTGATGTCGAGGCCGCCGCCATAATAGTACCAGGCGCTCATGCCGCGGGCATTGAGCGAAAAGGGAATGGCGGCCATGGCGGCCCAGGCAACGTCCTTGCCGGAGAAATAATAGCCCACGGTATGGGCCATTTCGATCGTGCCTTCGGAGACGGGGTCGACCACTTCAAAGGCCGGAACAAGTTCGCCGGCGGCAAAGACGTCGATGGTGAAATTGCCGTCGGAGGCTTCGCTGACATATTTGGCCAGGGTTTCGCCGCCGCCATAAATGGTGTCGAGACCGGGCGGGAACGAGCTGGCCAGGCGCCAGGCAATCTTGGGCTGGCTCTGGGCAATGGCCGGCATGGCCAGGCCGGTTGTGGCGGCAACGGCGCCAGCGCCCACGGCACTGGCCTTGGTAAAGAACTTGCGACGATCCAACGAATATTCCTCCCTCAAAAAGACCGGATCTCCCCTTCCGGTCGGCATCAACAATACACGGCGCAAAACCCAAGTCCAGACAGGGTTTTGTGCCAGTTGTGCGGAAGAATTTACTTGTGATGGCGCCGCGTGCCCGCCGGTTGGGCAAATGCTCTGGGTGCTGGTGACAGGTCCGGCAAAGATGGTATGTGAGCCGTCGAACAAACGGGAGGTGACTGCATGTTCGTGGTGGGTGGCGAGAGCCTGATTGATCTGGTGCCAGCAGCGCCCGGCCCGGCGGCCGAGCGGCAGCCGGTGGCGGGTGGATCTCCGTTCAACTGCGCCATTGCCCTGGCCAAGCTCGGCAATCAGACAGGCTTCCTGTGTCCGATCAGTACAGACTCCTATGGCGACATGCTGCTCCAGCCGTTGGCCGAGGCGGGGGTAAATGTGTTGGTCAAGGAGCGCGTCGATGCGCCAACGACCAAGGCGATCGTCACCTTTAACGAGAAAATGCAGGCAAGCTATCAGTTCGAGCGCGGAGCCGAACGGGCTTTCACCCAGGACAGCCTGCTCGAGGCGCTGCCGGGCGATGTCGAAGTCCTGCAACTGGGTGGTTTCGTGCCGATCGAGACTGCGGATGCGGCGGCCTGGCAGGCAGTCGCGCGCAAGGCTATTGCCGGTGGCGCAGTCTTGACCATGGATATCAATGTGCGGCCGCTGCTGGTTGACGACGAGGCAAGCTATCGGCTGCAATTGTCGCAACTGCTCGACCTGGCGCATGTGATCAAGCTGTCGGACGAGGATCACGTCTGGCTTGAGCCCAAGCTGAGTATCGAAGCGCATGCCAGACTGTTGCTGGCGCGAACCAATTGCCAGCTGGTGATCGTGACACTGGGCGAAGAGGGCTCGCTGGCCTTTACGTCGGAGGCGGAAGCCAAGAGCGCAATCTATTCGCCGCCGGTCTTCGTCGACACGGTCGGTGCTGGCGACAGCCTGATGGCGGGTACACTGACCTGGCTGGGTGAGCATGGCGCGTTTCATGCTGGCGGTTTTGCCGGCCTGGACACGGCGGGCCTCGAAGAGATGCTGCGCTTCGGCGCGGTGGTGGCGGGGATCAATTGCGGTCGCAAGGGCTGCCAGCCACCGACGCGCGCCGAGGTCGATGCCGTGCTAGGGAAATAATCCCGGACTGCACCTTAACATTTCCGTTAGTTGCCAGTGGCTTTCGGCTCTGCTCTCTAGATTTTGAGTGATCGCGCTTTCGAACCACAAAAGTGGTGTCCATTTTTGCTGAAAACGCTCAAGCTCGTGACAGCGGCAAGGGGTTGAGCAATGCGGCGTGGTCTGGTGATTCTGGGCGTCCTGGCCGTGGCGGCTGTGGGCGCTGGTGTGTATTTCCTCAAGCCGGTCAATGGTCCGGCGCGTGACCTGACCCTTACGGGCGACGCGGCGCGCGGCGATTACCTGATGCGACTGGGCGGCTGCGTCGCCTGCCATACCGATGTGGCCAATGGCAAAGCCTTCCTGTCAGGGGGCGCAGGGCTGGAGACACAGTTCGGGATTTTCGTGCCACCCAATATCACTTCCGATCCCGAGGCCGGCATCGGTAGCTGGACGGTGGCGCAGTTTTCCGATGCGATGAGCAATGGCATGGGGCCGCAGGGCCATCTTTACCCGGCCTTCCCCTATGAGAATTATACGCTGATGAGCGACCAGGAGATCGTCGATCTCTATGCGGCGCTGATGGCGACCGAGCCGGTGAGCGAGCCGGCCGCGGAAAGCCAGATCCCTTTTCCCTTCAATATCCGCCTTGCCATGGCGGGCTGGAAGAATCTGTTCTTCACGCCGGAACGCTTCGTGCCGGAAGCGGGGCGATCGGACAGCTATAACCGCGGCAAGTATCTGGCGCTGGGGCCGGCGCATTGCGTCGCCTGCCATACGCCGCGAAACGCGCTGGGGGCATTGGAATGGGATCAGGCCATGGCCGGTTCGCCGGGCGGCACGGGCGGTCGGGCGCCAGCGATCACGCGACAGGCGCTGCTGGACGGCGGTTATGACGAGGCGAGCCTGGCGCAGACGCTGATGGATGGTTTCACGCCCAATTTCGACGTGCTGGGCGGGCCGATGGGCGAGGTGATCACTGATTCCACGTCGCTGTGGACGGATGAGGATCGGGCGGCGCTGGCGGAGTATCTGCTGGCGGAGTGACGCTAGAGATTTTTGAGTGCCTCCTTGGCATTACGTGCGGCGTGCAAGATACGCAGGACAAACACCGCTCGGGGAAGCAGCCGATAGTAGATGACGTAGTTCCCGAGCGGGATCGATCTTATGCCGTCGCCCAGTTCCGGTCTGGGCTGTCCAGACTCTGGATAGTCACCGGCGCGTTGACTGACGGCGATGATTGAATCGATAATATCGTCGGCTGCGCGGACGCTGTCATTTGCGATGTAGAGCCAGATGTCCTGGCGGTCCTGTTTGGCTGCAAAGCTTTCCCTGACCTCAAGCCGCATTTGACTTGGCTCGTTCGGCTAATATGCGTCGGCCCTCTCTCTTGATTTCCTCAGCATCCATAGGTCCGGCGTCGCCACTGTCGATGCCGTCCTGGATCGCCTTTTTCAGCTCGTTCAATTTCCACTCACGCAGGGCTTCGCGTTCTTCCATCAGGCGCATGCCGTCGCGGAGGACTTCGCTGACGCTGGCGTAACGGCCTGAGGCGACGAGATTTTTGGCGAAGGCCTCGTAGTGATCGCCGAGGGAATAGCTGGATGGCATGATGGGCGCTCCTGAAAATATCAATTTATGATAGGATCGGAGGGTTGAGCCGGCAAGTCCATCCGTAGAAATGCTTGCATGATCCGGCATTGCCCCTAAGCTATTGCCCCGATGGCAGGGGGCTTGCCGATGGGTGGACGGGACGATGACGGCTTGGGCGAAGAGGCCCAACGTGGCTTTGCCAATGCTACGGATTCGGTCGGCGCCTATACCGATATGCAGGCCATTGTCCTGATGGGCTATCGCTACCGCTGCGTGCTCACCGGCGCACAGTTCGGCAAGCAGGTGCTGCATCTGCATCCCGATCTCGACGTCGTTGCCATCCAGCCGCTGGACCAGGGCGGGCAGCTGACGATCGGCAATTTCCTGCCCATGTTGTCGTCGCTCAGCGGACCGTTTGGCGATGGGCTGATCACGATCGATGACGACTACCGCATCGTGGTGCCGCATCCGGATCTGCTGGGCCGGCAGTTGGTGGACGTGTTGCGGCATGGCCTTGATCTGCCGGGGGAAGAGCTGTTCAAGCCAGGCACAGGATTTCTTGCCTATCACCGGCGTTATGCTCTGGGGCGATGATAATTTCGTCGCATCGGGGTGAACGGGCTTGCGGCGGACCGGGCTTGGTCCTAACCCTTCTGGCACAGTTACCGACGAGGTTCGACCATGCCGCAAGACGCAGCCGCCATTCGTTCCATTCTCTCGCTAGCGCCGGTCGTACCGGTCATCATCCTCGATGACGTGAGCCAAGCGCGGCCGCTGGCAGAGGCGTTGGTGGCGGGTGGCTTGCCGATCCTCGAAGTGACGCTGCGCACGCCGAACGCGCTGAAAGTCATGGAGGAAATGGCCAAGGTGAATGGCGCCATCGTCGGCTCGGGTACGGTGCGGACGCCGCTGCATATGAAGCAGTCAGTGGATGCCGGTTGCCGTTTTATGGTGTCGCCGGGAATTTCGCCGCGTATTCTAGACGCTGCCGATGATATCGGCATTCCGCTGCTGCCGGGTATTGCGACGCCGAGCGAGGCGATGACGGCGGCCGAGCGCGGCTACAGCTTTCTCAAGTTTTTCCCCGCCGAGGCCAATGGCGGCGCGCCGGTGCTGAAAGCCTTTGCTTCGCCGCTGCCGGATATCACCTTCTGCCCGACGGGCGGGATCGATCCGGCCAAGGCCAAGGTCTATCTGGGTCTGCCCAATGTGATCTGTGTGGGCGGCAGCTGGATCATGCCGGCCGATGCGATCGCGGCTGGCGACTGGGGCAAGATCGAAGCGCTGGCGCGCGAGGCGAGCGCGCTGCGCGGCTAGCCATGGCCGAGGTGCCGGAGGACGGGCTGAGCCATCTGCGGGTCACGCTGAGCGAGACGGCCTATATCGGGCCGGGTCGGGCTGACCTGCTTGAGTTGATCGATCAGACCGGGTCCATTTCTGCTGCGGGCAAGGCCATGGGCATGAGCTACAAGCGGGCCTGGGGACTGGTGCAGGCGCTTAACGAAGGGTTTGGCACTCACCTGGTTGAATCCAGCCGCGGTGGAGCGGCGCAGGGCGGGGCGCAGTTGACCGAGGCGGGACGGCTTGTGCTCGACCACTATCGGGGGATGCAGGAGAGGACGCGGGCGGCGATTGCCGGGGACGTCGCGGCGCTGCGGCAGAAGTTCGATATGTCTGGACGGAAATAACGCTTGCTTCGGGTTGGAACGGCGGGCGACAACCGATATGAAACGAAAAACATATCGGAGCCTTCGATGAACCGCGTCCTCCTGGCCCTCGTGACGGGCCTGCTTGCTTCCACTGGCGCCCATGCCGAAACGGTCAATGTGGCCGTGGCGGCCAATTTCACCAAGGTGGCCGAAGAGCTGGCGCCGATCTTCAAGGCCGAGACCGGCCATGACGTGGTCTATAGCTTTGGTGCCACGGGGCAGCTTTACACCCAGGCAACTCAGGGGGCGCCGTTCGAGGTGTTTCTGTCGGCCGACGATGTGCGGCCGAGCCAGGCGGTGAGCGACGGGATTGGCGTCGAGGGGACAGTGTTCACCTATGCCATTGGTGCGCTGGCGCTGTATTCGACGTCGTTCGACCTGACGGACGGCAAGGCGGTGCTCGAGGCCGGTGATTTCGACAAGATTGCCATTGCCGATCCGGAAACCGCGCCTTACGGCCGCGCTGCAACCGAAGCGCTGGATGGGTTGGGGCTGACCGAGGCGGTGGCGGACAAGCTGGTGACGGGCGAAAACATCACCCAGACGCTGCAGTTCATCGAAAGCGGCAATGCCGAGCTCGGCTTTACAGCGGCGAGCCAGGTTGTGGGCAAGTCGTCGGTGTGGCTGGTGCCGGCCGATCTTTATGAGCCGATCCGGCAGGATGCGGTGTTGCTCAAGACCGGCGAGGCCAGTCCGGCGGCGTCGGCCTATGTGGACTTCCTCAAGAGTGATGCCGCGGTGGCCGTGATCGAAGCGGCGGGTTACGTCGTCGAATAGGCAGGAGCAGGATGTATCTTGGCGATATCTGGACGCCGGTCAGTCTGACGCTGACGCTGGCGGGGATCAATACGCTCATTCTTTTGCTGCTCGGCACTCCGATTGCCTGGTGGCTGGCGCGCAGCAGGAGCCGGTTTCGCGAAGTGGTGGGGGCGGTGGTGGCCATGCCGCTGGTGCTGCCGCCGACGGTGCTGGGGTTTTACCTGCTGCTGGCGCTCGGGCCCTATGGGCCGGGCGGGTGGATCGCCGGGCTCTGGGGTGGGCGGACGCTGGCGTTTTCGTTTACCGGCCTCATCATCGGGTCGTTCTTTTATTCGCTGCCCTTCATGGTTCAGCCGCTGCGCAATGGCTTCATGGCGATCGGCGATGATGCGCTGGAGGCGGCGACGAGCCTGGGGGCTTCGGACTGGCAGCGGTTCTGGCGGGTGGCGGTCCCCCTTGCCCGCCCCGGCTATATTACCGGCGCGGTGATGACCTTTGCCCATACGGTTGGGGAATTCGGCGTGGTGCTGATGATCGGGGGAAATATCCCGGGGCAGACCAAGGTGATCGCCATTGCGCTCTACGATTATGTCGAGCGGCTGCAATGGGGCGAGGCGCATGTGGTGGCGCTGGGCATGGTGATTTTCGCCTTTGTCGTCATTGCGGTGACGCTGAGCATTGATCGGCGGGTCAATGTGCCGATGCCCTAGTCGAGCTTAGCGACCATGGTCTTGGTGATGGCCTTGCTGGCGGAGAAATAGTCTTTCCAGGGGTCGGGCTGTTTGGCGCGGGTGGCGGCCATGGCCAGGGTGAACTGGTTGGCGGCCTTGATCTCGGGCAGTTCGTCCCATGAGACGGGGACGGCGGCGGGAGCGCCTTCGCGGGAGCGGGAGGACCAGGGGGCAATGGCGGTGGAGCCGCGCTCGTTGCGCAGATAGTCGATGAAAAGCTTGCCCTTGCGCTTGGCCTTGCTCATCGTGGCAACGAAACGGTCAGGTTCATTGTCGGCGAGGTGCTGGGCGAGGCCCTTGCAGAAGGCTTTCACGAGCGGCCATTCGGCGCTGGGGCGCAGTGGGGCGATGACGTGGACGCCCTTGCCCCCGCTGACGAGGGGATATGATCCCAGGTCGAATTCGGCCAGGGCTTCGCGGATGGTTTGGGCGGCATCGCGGACGTCAGAAAAGCCGAGGCCTTCGTCTGGATCGATGTCGAAAATGATGCGCTCGGGCTTTTCGACATTGCTGTTTCGCGAGCCCCAGAGGTGCCATTCGAGGACGTTCATCTGGGTGCCGGCGATGAGGCCCGCGAGACTGTCGATATAGAAATAGTCCTCCTTGCTACCGTCCTTTTCGGCGATAAGGAGGCTCTTCATGGCATCGGAGAAGCCGCCGGTGTCGTGCTTCTGGAAGAAGCAGTATTTGGCGCGGCCCTGTGGGCAGCGCAGGAGGCTAAGAGGGCGGTTTTCGACATAGGGCAGCATGGCATCGGCGACAGCGGCGAAATAGGCGACGAGGTCGGCCTTGGTAACGCCCTGGCCGGGGTAGATGACGCGGTCGGGGCTGGTGAGCTTGATGCTGGCCGCTTCGGCGGCGGCAATGCCGGCGTCGTCGGTGAGGGAAGCGGGGGTTTCGGCTTTGACGGATTTGGCGGGCTTGTCCTCGCGCAGCGCGAGGAAGGACGGGTGGCGAAGAATGCCGTCGGGGGTGAATTCGGTGTAGCCGATTTCGGCGACGAGTTCGGGCGTAACCCATCTAGCGCCGCGCGCAATGGTCTTGGGCACGGTGTCGAAGGGGCTGGTCTTGCGGGCGCGGGTGTCGAGCTGCTGTTGCAGCTCCTGCGCGCTGTTCGCGGTGAAGCCGGTGCCGACGCGGCCGCGATAGGTGAGCTTGCCGTTTTCCCAGGTGCCGAGCAGGAGGGAGGCGAAGGTTTTCTTTTTAGTCGAGGGGGACCAGCCGGCGATGACGAATTCCTGGCGTTTCGTCCCCTTGATCTTGAGCCAGCTTCGGGTGCGGGTGCCGCTATAGGGAGCTGACGCCTCCTTGGCGATGATGCCTTCGTGGCCCTGGCGGGTGACGGTGTCGAAGACCTTCTGGCCATTGCCGGTGACATGGGCGGAAAATTGCACGAGCGAGGAGGATTCGATCTTGCCGAGCAGCTTTTCGAGCCTGGCCTTGCGGTCGGTCAGCGGCTTTTTGGTGAGGTCCGTGCCGTCGAGTTCGAGCAGGTCGAAGGCGAGATAGACCAGGGGGCCACCGTTGGACAGGTGGTCCTTGAGGGTCGAGAAGTCGGTGCGGCCCTTGTCGTCGAAGGCGCAGAGTTCGCCGTCGATCAGGGCCGTGCCCTTGGTGATGCGGGCGAGGGGCGGGACGATGGCGGCGAATTGCTCGGTCCAGTCCTTGCCGGTGCGGGTGTAGAGACGGACCTGATCGCCTGAGATGGCGGCCTGGCAGCGGTAGCCATCATATTTCATCTCGAAGATCCAGTCGCTGCCCTCCGGCACGTCGGTAACGAGGGTAGCGAGCTGGGGCTGGCGGAATTTGGGCAGCTCGGAAGTCTTGCCGGAGCGCTTTGCAGGGAGGGGATTGTCGACGGATTTGTCACTGTCGGAATGCCAGACGGCGTCGGCTCTGGTCTCGGTCTGCTTTTTGGGTTTGAGGCCCTTGGCGATGCCATCGAGATCGCGGCCGGTCGAAACGGACTTGGTGAAGCGGGTGACGAGGGTTTCCTTGTCCTTGGCATAGTCGTCGCGGTGCTTGATGAGCAGCCAGTTTTCGCGAGCCGGGCCGGATTTGCGTTTGGTGTCGCGGCCCTTCATGTGGACGAGGACATATTCGCCCTTCATGCGGTGGCCATTGAGCTTCATCTTGAGGTCGCCGCCTTCGAGCCCCTCATGGGGATCGCCGATCGGTTCCCAGGTGCCCTCGTCCCAGAGCATGACGGTGCCGCCGCCATATTCGCCTTCGGGGATGGTACCCTCGAAAGAGCCATAGTCGAGGGGATGGTCTTCAACGCGAACGGCGAGGCGCTTGTCCTCGGGATTGTCGGAAGGGCCCTTGGTCACGGCCCAACTTTTCAGCACGCCGTCGAGCTCGATGCGGAAATCATAGTGTAGGCGGGTCGCGTCATGCTTTTGCACGACGAAGCGATAGGCGGCCTCACCCTCGCCGGCCTTGCCGGAGGGTTCCTGTGTCCTGGTGAAGTCGCGCTTGGAATTGTATTCCTTGAGCAGGGTTTCGGCTTTGGCGGCCATGGCGCGGAACACCTTTTTGCGCAATCTGACGAGCAGCCAAGGAGATTCCCTGACAGGCTCGTGGCGCTGGTTTCGGTTGGCTTTCCAACGAGTCGAAATGGCTAACCGTTCCGATCCCTGCAACGTTGCGCCAAGTGCTCGTCGACAATATGGTCGCGCGCATGAAGACGAAGGGAGAATCAGCGATGGATTTGATGAATGGCTTTGCGCTGGACGGGCTCAGCATTACGCTGATCGTACTGGGCATTCTGGCGCTGCTGGTGTTGTTTGCCGGCGCCAAGACGGTGCCGCAGGGCTATAACTTCACCATCGAGCGGTTCGGCAAGTATACGCGCACACTGAAGCCAGGCCTCAACCTGATCGTTCCCTTCATCGATGGCGTGGGCAAGAAGATCAACGTCATGGAGCAGGTGCTCGACGTGCCGCACCAGGAGGTCATCACCCGCGACAACGCCTCGATTACCGCCAATGGCGTGACCTTCTACCAGATCCTTGATGCGGCGGCGGCGGCCTATGAGGTCTCCAATCTCGAGAATGCCATTCTCAATCTCACCATGACCAATATCCGTACGGTGATGGGTTCGATGGACCTCGACGAGTTGCTGTCGAACCGCGACGAGATCAATCATCGCCTGCTCAAGGTGGTGGATACGGCGGTATCGCCCTGGGGCGTCAAGATCACCCGTATCGAGATCAAGGATATCGACCCGCCGAAAGACCTCGTCGACTCGATGGGCCGGCAGATGAAGGCCGAGCGCGAGAAGCGTGCGGCAATTCTTGAGGCCGAGGGTCGTCGGCAGTCGGCCATCCTCAAGGCCGAGGGCGAAAAGCAGGCGCTGGTGCTGGAGGCCGAGGGCCGCAAGGAAGCAGCCTTCCGCGATGCCGAGGCGCGCGAGCGTTCGGCGGAAGCCGAAGCCAAGGCGACCACGATGGTCAGCGAGGCCATTGCTTCGGGCAGCGTGCAGGCGATCAACTATTTTGTTGCCAATAATTACATCGACGCGCTGGGCAAGATTGCCACTTCGCCGAACCAGAAGGTGCTGATGCTGCCCGTAGAAGCGGCCAGCGTCATCGGCTCGATTGGCGGCATTGCCGAGATCGCGCGCGAGACGTTCGGTGGCGGTTCGCCTGCCACACCGGCGCCACGGCCGAGCCGTCCGCCGACGGCTGGTTCGCTTTAAGGGGAGCGCCACGCCATGCAGGTGGTGGATTTCATTGCCAGCAATGGGCCGTGGTCCTGGCTGGTGGCGGGGCTGGTGATGCTGGCGCTGGAACTGGTGGTGCCAGGCGGGTTCCTGCTGTGGATGGGCATTGCCGGGATCATTACCGGGCTGATCACGCTGGTCTGGGCCATTGGCTGGCCGGCGCAATGGCTGATCTTCGGGCTGTTCTCACTGGTGGCGATCGGGCTGTGGGTGCGGTTCACACGCGGACGCGGTGACCGGTCGGACCGGCCGCTGCTCAATCGCCGGGCGGAACAGTTCACCGGGCATGAGGCCGTGCTGGAACAGGCGATCGCGCAGGGTTTTGGCCGGGTGGTGCTGGGCGATACGGTCTGGCGTGTCTCGGGGCCCGACTTGCCAGCGGGCACCACAGTCAAAATCGTGGGTAGCGACGGCAATGTGCTGAAAGTTGAAGCCGTCAGCTAAGCGCTTGAAATGGATCATTAACCATAAACTGTGAGGATCGCAGCGAGCCGGGTGCGTCGCGCTGCGGTCCTTTTGCTTTTGTGGAGTGTTGCGTTGGCGTGGTGGCGGCGGCAGATGGCGGGACGGGCGGCGCTGGCATGCGCGCTCTGTGTTGCCGGCCCGGTGCTGGCGGCCTCGGACCATTCGCTGGGCGACGGCTCCAAGACCGACAATGCGCGGCTGTTGCCCGATGTCTATCCGGGCGATCCGGTGCTGGTCGATGGCAGCGCGGGCGGCGAGCCTTATGATCCCTTCCTCGACGTTGACTGGTCGGTGGCGCTACGCGGCACCTATACCAAGGGGACGGACGGGGAGCGGTTCGATACCTATCTCGTGCCCAGCGTCAGCCTCGAGCATACCGGCACGCGGTCGGCGCTGCGTTTCGACGGCAGCGCAGAAGTGGTGCGGCCCGACGAGGGCAATGAGATCGACATTTCGGCGCTGCGACTGGGGCTGGACACAGCCTATCAGCTCGATAGCGCGACACGGATCACTGGCAGCGGCAATCTCTCGGTCACGCGGGCCGTGCCTGGAACGCCGGGGCTGGCCAGCGATGTGGTGGAAGCGTCACGGACGGTCAGCGGCGGCGGGACGGTCGGGATTACGCGCGAATTCGGCAAGTTCAACCTGTCGCTGACGGGTGGGGCGCAACGCACCACCTACGGCCCGACGACCTATGCCGATGGGCTGGTGCGAGACAATTCGGTCGACGACTATTGGGCGCTGGACAGCGGGCTGCGCGTCGGCTTCCAGGTGACGCCGATCTTTGAGGTGTTCGGGCAGGCAACGGTCGGACGGGACATGTTCGACAATGACTCGCCGAGCCTGGGCGTGTCGATGGATGCGGCTGACTATACGCTGCGGGCCGGGGTGACCGGGCGCTGGAACGAGGTGCTCGAGGTGACGGGCTCGGCGGGCCTTGGCCTGCGCAAGTTCGATGTGGCGGATCTGGGCGAGGTGGTGACGCAGCTCTATGATGCGCAGCTGATTTATACGCCGGACCCGACCTGGCGCTTCACGGCAGGCTTTGCCACCACGGTGACGCCGCCCGGGCCAACAGGGAGCGGCGTGGTGCGAGTGGATCACACGGCGACGGCCGAAGTGGGCTATACGGTCAATTCCTGGCTGGCGCTGCGGGCGCTGGCGGACTGGAATATGGCGCGCTTCGAGGGCAGCGACAATGAAGAGACCGGGCACGGGTTTGCCTTGGGCGCCGACTACACGGTCAACGCCCATACCGCGGTTTCAGCCGACTATGGCTATGATTATTCCGATAGCACCAGCTATGGGGTGCAGGATGCGCATCGGGTGACGATGGGGGTAACCATCGCCAGGTAGCGCGGCGGTGTTCTTGTCCACATAAGTGCCACACCCACGATGTCACCCCGGCCTCGAGCTGGGGCCTATCCCAAGATCTGATCGCAACCGCACGGTGGTTGTGATGAAATGAGTGACCTCGCGGCGAAGCTGACATCTCGAGATGGGCCCCGGCTCAAGGCCGGGGTGACACCGAGTTTGTGAGTGCCATGGTGGCAAACACGCGCGCAGGGCGCAGACTTACGCTCAGAGGTGGTCGTCGAGGTCGAGCTTGCGGAGTTCCTTGACGAAGCCGGGGCGGATGTCGTCGCGGTCGAGGGCGTAGACGACATTGGCGGTCAGGAAGCCGGTCTTGGAGCCGCAGTCGAAGCTCTTGCCCTGGTATTTGACGCCGGTGAAGGGCTGCTGCTTCATCAGGGCCTGCATGGAGTCGGTGAGCTGGATTTCGCCACCTGCACCGCGCTGCTGATCGGCCAGCAGCGAGAAGATTTCCGGCTGCAGAATATAGCGGCCCGAGATGATGAGATTTGACGGTGCGTCTTCGCGCTTGGGCTTTTCGACCATGCCGGTGAGCTGGAAGCCGGTATCGGGGCCTTCGCCGCGGGCGATGACGCCATAGGCGGAGACTTCCTCTTCCGGCACTTCCTCGACGGCGATGATATTGCCGCCGTCGCCGGCTTCATAGGCGTCCATCATCTGGCGCAGCACGCCGGGCTCGCCCTTGAAGAGCATGTCGGGCAGGAGCAGGGCGAAGGGATTGTCGCCAACGATATCGCGCGCGCACCAGACGGCGTGGCCCAGGCCGAGCGGCTCCTGCTGGCGGGTGAAGCTGGTGCGGCCGGCCGAAGGCAGGTCCTTGCGCAGGGCGTCGAGCGCCTGGGTCTTGCCGCGGGTTTCGAGCGTGGTCTCGAGCTCGAACTGGCGATCGAAGTGATCTTCGATCACGCCCTTATTTCTGCCCGTAACGAAGACGAAATGTTCGATACCGGCTTCGCGGGCTTCATCGACCGCATATTGAATGAGGGGACGGTCGACGACCGTCAGCATTTCCTTGGGCATGGCCTTGGTTGCTGGCAGGAAGCGGGTTCCCAGACCGGCAACGGGAAATACGGCGGTTCTGACGCGTTTAGGCAAATCACACACTCCAATGCGATGGCTGATTGTAAAGCTATCTCAACGATCTGGCAGATAACATCAATTGGGACGAAAATTTGGAATTCGGGGTTAATCGATGACAGTTCTTGTAACCGGCGGCGCGGGCTATATCGGCAGCCATATGGTGCTCAACCTCGCCGATGCGGGCGAAAAGGTTGTCGTGCTCGACAATCTCGTCACCGGATTTGACTGGGCGATCGATGGTCGCGCCACATTCGAAAGCGGCAATGCGGGCGATATCGAACTGGTGCGCCGTTTGATCGACAAACATGGCATTACCGAGATCATCCATTTCGCGGGCTCGATTGTGGTGCCGGAATCGGTCACCGATCCCCTCAAATACTACGCCAATAATACGGCTACATCACGAAACCTGATCGAGGCCGCGATCAAGGGCGGGGTGAAGCATTTCATCTTCTCCTCGACCGCGGCTGTCTATGGCATGACGGGGCTGGCGCCGGTGGTGGAAACCACGCCGCTCAACCCGATGTCGCCCTATGGCCGCTCCAAGCTGATGACCGAATGGATGCTGGCGGATGTGGCGGCAGCGCATCCGATGACCTTTGGCGTGCTGCGCTATTTCAACGTGGCGGGGGCCGATCCGGGCAAGCGCAGCGGGCAGTCTACGCCGCTGGCGACGCATCTGATCAAGGTGGCCTGCCAGACGGCGCTGGGCCAGCGCGCCAGGATGGACATTTTCGGCACGGACTACGAGACGCCGGACGGCACATGCGTGCGCGACTATATCCATGTGACCGACCTGATCGCGGCGCATGCGCTGCTGCTCAAGCATCTGCGCAAGGGCGGGGAATCGACGACGCTCAACTGTGCCTATGGCCAGGGCTATTCGGTGCGGCAGGTGGTGGAAACGGTGCGCAAGGTTTCGGGCGTGGACTTCAAGGCCGAGGAAGGTCCGCGTCGTGCGGGAGATCCGGCCTCGATCACGGCGACGGGCGAGAAGGTGCGGAGCCTGCTGGGGTGGGTGCCACAGCATGACGACCTCAACGAGATCGTCGAGACGGCCTATGCCTGGGAGCGTCATCTGATGACGCGGAACCGGTAGGGATGAACAGGGCTCTCAAGACGATCGTCGCTCTGATGCTGATGGTTGCGCCGGTTGCGGCGCAGCCGGTGGAGAGTTTTGAGAGCTTTTTGGCCGGGCTCCGGGCCAAGGCATTGGCTGGTGGCGTCAGTGCAGGGGTCTATGATGCGACGATGGGTGGGCTGACGCCGGATCCGCGGGTGCCTGACCTTGTCACCACGCAGCCCGAGTTCACCACGCCAATGTGGGACTATATCGAGGGGCGGGTGACCTCCGGGCGGATCGAACGCGGCAAGGCGGCGATCGGGCGGAACCAGGCGCTGTTTGCTGCGGTGGGGCAGCAATATGGGGTGGATCCCTATCTGCTGGGCGCCATCTGGGGAATGGAAACCGATTATGGCGCGGTGCTGGGCAATGACGGGCTGATCAGGCCGATCGTGCGCAGTCTCGCGACGCTGGTGCATCAGCGGCGGACGCGGCTGGTGGAGGATGAAAAGGACCTGATCGCGGCGCTGCTGCTGGTGCAGCGTGATGGTGTGGTGCCGGTGGGTTCATGGGCCGGGGCGATCGGGCATCTGCAGGTCAATCCGAGCAATGTGCTGGCGCATGGCAGCGATGGCGATGGCGACGGCAAGGTGGACCTGCATGGATCGCTGGCCGATGCGCTGGCGACGAGTGCGAAATTCCTGCGCGATCTCGGCTATCAGCCGGGTGTGGACTGGGGCATGGAAGTCGTGGTGCCGGAGGGGTTTGACTACCTGTTGGCGACGCGGACGGAAATGCGGCCGGTGTCGTTTTTTGCCGAGCGCGGGATTGCGCGGGTGGCGGGACGGCAGTTTGCCGATCCAAACCTTGCGGTGTTCCTCTATGTGCCGGCCGGCAAGGATGGGCCGAAATTCCTGATGACCGGGAATTACCTGGTGCTCAAGGGCTATAATTTTTCGGACAGCTACGCCATGAGCGTGGCGCATATGACGGACCGGCTGAAGGGTGGGGGCGGCTATGTCGATGACTGGCCGCGCAGTGTCGCTCTGCCCAATCTCGGCCAAAGGCAGGGCATTCAGCAGGCACTGCTGCAGCTGGGCTATTACCAGGGCGCGGTGGACGGGCGGCTGGGGCCGGTGAGCCAGGAGGCCTATGCGCGGTTCCAGGCGGCACGGGGCGAGGTGGCCGACGGGTTCATCACCCGGGCCAGTTACGATGAACTGGCTGCGGCGGCGCGGTAACGTGATGCGGACCGCGTGGCTTTGTTAAGCACGGCTTGCTAGAGATTTCTGGCTGAAATGAGCACGAGAGCCTGATGCGTTACGTCGTGGCATTGCTGGTGGGATTGCTTGTCGTCACCGACATGACGCCGGCGTTTGCGCAGGATTCCGTACTGGTGGCGCAGGAGCAGCGGCGACGGACATTGTTCGATCTGCTGTTTGGCGATGAGCCGCAGCAGCCGGCGCCGGCGCAGCAACAGCCGCGGCGAACACAGGCGGCACCGGCGCCACAGGCGGCCCTGCCGCCGCCCAAGCCGCAGGTGGAAAAGGCGCTGGACGCGACGCGGCTGGCGGTGTTCGGCGATAGTCTTGCCATCGACCTCAGCCGGGCGCTGGAGCGGTTCTATGCCGAGGATCCGAACCTTGTCGTGGTCAAACAGGGCGTGGGCAATTCGGGCTTCGTGCGTGAGGATTATTTCGACTGGGATGCGGCGATCGATCAGCAGATTGCCGAGGACAGTTTCGACCTCGCGGTGGTAATCATCGGCGTCAATGACCGGCAGGAAATCCGGGTCAATGGGACCAATTATGCGCCTCTGACCGAGCAGTGGACGGCGGCCTATCAAGCACGGATCAATGCGTTTCTGGGGAAGTTGCGGGCTGCACGCAAGCCGGTGATCTGGGTGGGGCTGCCGCCGATGGCCAAGGCGGAATATTCGGCTGATATCAGCCAGATCAGCAATATCCAGCGGCTGGCGAGCTTTTCCGGCGGGGCGGAATTTCTCGATATTTACGAACGGTTTCTGGGCGAAGACGGGAAGTATTCGTCATCGGGTCCGGATGTGAACGGGCAGACGGCGCAGATGCGCAAGGATGACGGGATTCACTTTTCGGCAGCCGGTTCGGACAAGCTGGCCTTCTATATCAGCCAGAGCATCAGTGCGTTTTATCGCGGGGGCAGTGTTTCCATCGCAGTGGCCGATCCGCTGCTGGGAACGGATGGTGCAGCCATGCTGCGGCCGCCGTATCAGGGGCTGGGGCAGGTGCGGCTGCTCGAAGTGGCGGGGGCGGTGATCCCGATCAGCCGGGTGCCGGCGCGGGCGAGCGAGCTGCTGACAGCCAATAGCGTGCCGGTGGTGGCGCCGCCGTTCACGTTGGAACAGCTGATGACGGCGCCGATGGGACGGGTTGATGACTTCGGTGTCGGGGTGGATCCGGCGGCCGAGGCGGTCAATCCGGGGCAGCAGTAAGTTACTGGGGCTCTTCGACGAATCGAACTGCGCCGATGTGGGGCAGGTTGCGGTTGCGCTGGCCGTAGTCGATGCCGTAGCCGACGACGAATTTGTCGGGGATGTCGAAGCCGACCCATTTGGCCGATATGTCGGTTTCGCGGCGGCTCTGTTTGTTGAGCAGGGCGCAGACTTCCATGCGGCGGGGATGGCGGGTCTCGAGGATTTCGAGGACGTGCTTGAGCGTATAGCCGGTGTCGACAATGTCTTCGACGACGAGGACGTCGCGGCCGCCAATCTCACCGCGCAAGTCCTTGAGAATACGCACTTCTCGCGATGACTCCATGGCATTGCCATAGGAGGAGGCTTCGAGGAAATCGACTTCGACGGGGAGGTCGAGTTCGCGCACCAGGTCGGCGATGAAGATGAAGGAGCCCCGCAGGAGGCCGACGACGACGAGTTTGTCGGTGTCGGCATAGTGGGTGGAAATCTCCTTGGCCAGCGCCTCGACGCGGGCGGCGATGGCTTTGGCGGAGATCAGTTCATCGACGATATAGGGCTTTTGAGTCATGGCCATTTCCGAGTCACGCAAGGTGCGAATGCGTTAGCAGACTGCTAGCACTGACGGTAGCTCAAGCGCGAAAAAGCGAACTCCCGCCATGGGCGGGAGTTCACATATTTTAGCGTGGCAGGTCCGTCTTGCCCATGAGATCGAAGTCGATGGAGCGGGCGGCCTGGCGGCCTTCGCGGATGGCCCAGACGACGAGGGACTGGCCGCGGCGCATGTCGCCGGCGGCGTAGACGCCCGGGACGGTGGTCTTGTAGCTCATGGTGTCGGCGAAGAGATTGCCGCGCTTGTCGAGCTGGCCGCCGAGTTGTTCGAGCATGCCTTCGTAAACAGGCGAGGCGAAGCCGATGGCGAGGAGGACGAGGTCCGCCTTGATGATGAACTCGGTGCCGGGAATGGGCTGGCGCTTGCGGTCGACGCGGGCGCATTCGACGCCGGTGACCTGACCCTTGGCATTGCCGATGATCTTCATCGTGCCGGCGGCGAATTCGCGGATGGCGCCTTCGGCCTGGGAGGACGAGGTGCGCATCTTGACCGCCCAGTTGGGCCAGTTGGTCAGCTTGTTCTCGAGCTCGGGCGGCATGGCGCGGACGTCGAGCTGGGTGACGGCAATGGCGCCCTGGCGGAAGCTGGTGCCAACACAGTCGGAGGCGGTATCGCCGCCGCCAACCACGACGACATGCTTGCCGGCAGCGGTGAGCTGGGCCTGCTCGGACACATCCTCGCCGCCGAGGCGACGGTTCTGCTGCACGAGGAAGGGCATGGCGTAGTGGACGCCGTTCAGTTCGGTGCCTTCGCTGTCGACATCGCGCGGCTTTTCCGAACCGCCGCAGAGCAGGACGGCATCATGCTTGCTCTGAAGATCGGACAGGGGACGGCTGATGCCGATGTTTTCGCCATAGTGGAAGGTGACGCCTTCGGCTTCCATCTGCTCGACGCGGAAGTCGATGTGGTCCTTCTCCATCTTGAAGTCGGGAATGCCATAGCGCATCAGGCCACCGGCCTTGGGCTCGCGCTCATAGAGATGAACATCGTGGCCGGCGCGGGCGAGCTGCTGGGCCGCAGCCATGCCGGCGGGACCGCCGCCGACGATGCCGATCGACTTGCCGGTCTTGTTGGCATTGATCTGCGGCTTGACCCAGCCCGAGCGGATAGCGCGGTCGGCAATGGCCTGTTCTACGGTCTTGATGGCGACCGGGGTGTCCTCGAGGTTGAGCGTGCAGGCTTCCTCGCAGGGCGCGGGGCAGATGCGG
Source organism: Candidatus Devosia phytovorans (assembly GCA_029202405.1). Taxonomy (NCBI): domain Bacteria; kingdom Pseudomonadati; phylum Pseudomonadota; class Alphaproteobacteria; order Hyphomicrobiales; family Devosiaceae; genus Devosia; species Candidatus Devosia phytovorans. Next base: position 118,031 of record CP119312.1, read on the forward strand.
CCGGTGAACTCGGGGAAGTTGTTGGTGGAATGAAGGTTCAGCGAGGCCTCTTCCCAGCCGCCGTTGTAGACGAGGTCATTCCAGTCCGGGATCTGGTTGTGCACCGGGCAGCCGGTATCGCCATGGCAGAAGGGAATGCCGCAATCCATGCAGCGCGCTGCCTGATCGACAATGCGGCCTTCGGACATGGGAATGGTGAATTCGCCGAAATGGCGAATGCGGTCGGAAGCCGGCTCGTAGCGGGGCTCTTCGCGTTCGATCTCGAGAAAGCCGGTTACCTTACCCATGTGCTTGCTCCCCAAATTCTGCCGTGAAGGCAGGCAGTCCAAGTTCTTGTTCGCAGGCGGCAATCCAGCGCAGAAGCTGTGGCCGCCCATTGAGATCGAAACCGCCCTGTGGCGCCTGGCGCGTATAGGCCAGAAGGGCGATGTCGGCGATGGTCATGGTCTCGCCGACGAGATATTTCTGGCCCTCAAGGGCCAGTTCCATGCGATCGAGCGCCTTGTTGCCACGGGCAACGAGGCTCGGGTCGAGATCGGCAATGGCGACGCCGTCGTAGGCGACCCTGGCGCGGGCGACGGCGACGGTTGGCTCATGGCTATATTGTTCCCAGAACAGCCATTCGTCGACCTTGGCCGCCTGATAGGCATCGGCCGGAATGAAGCGGCTGCCCAATGCCAGATAGCGCAGGATGGCATTGGACTGGGCGAGCGGGCGACCATCCTCCAGCACCACGACAGGCATCTGCCCGGCGGGGTTGAGCTTCAAAAATTCTGCCGTCTGCGTCGCGCCGGAGCGCGAAGCGATGTCGTGCAGGACGAAGGGCAGGCCGATGGCATCGGCGATATACTTCACCTTGAGGACGTTGCCGGACCCAAGGTTGCCATAGAGCTGGAAGCTCATTCCGCTGCCGCCATGCCCATGGTGCCCTGGGCGCGCTTCTTTTCCATCTCCTTGATGGCGCGGCGATATTCGACCGGCATCACCTTGACGAATTTGGGACGCATCTCGACCCAGTTATCCAGGATCATCCTGGCGCGGGCCGAGCCCGTGTAGTGCAGATGGTTGGAGATGAGCTGATGCAGGCGCTCGTCATCATGCTTGGTCATGTCGCCGGAGATATCGACGCGGCCATGCCACTCGAGATCGCCACCATGGTGGTGGAGCTTCTGCATGAGGGCTTCTTCCTCGGCCACCGGTTCGAGATCGACCATGGCGAGGTTGCAGCGGTCGCGGAAGGTCTCGTCCTCGTCGAGGACATAGGCCACGCCACCCGACATGCCGGCGGCAAAGTTGCGGCCGGTCTGGCCGATGACGACGACGACACCGCCGGTCATGTATTCGCAGCCGTGGTCGCCGGTGCCTTCCACCACGGCGATGGCGCCGGAGTTGCGGACGGCGAAGCGTTCCCCGGCAATGCCGTGGAAGTAGCACTCGCCGGCAATGGCGCCGTAAAGCACGGTGTTGCCGACGATGATCGACTTTGAGGGATCAAAGCTGGCCTTTTCCGACGGGCGCACGACGATACGGCCGCCCGAGAGGCCCTTGCCGACATAGTCATTGGCGTCGCCAACCATGTCGATGGAAATGCCCTTGGCGAGGAAGGCGCCAAAGGCCTGACCAGCCGTGCCGTTGAGACGGATCGAGATGGTGTCCTCGGGCAGGCCTTCGTGGCCATACTTCTTGGCGAGGGCGCCGGACAGCATGGCGCCGGCCGAACGGTCGCGCGAGCGGATCGGCAGTTCGATCTGGACGGCTTCGCCACGGGCAAGGGCCGGCTCTGCCAGTTCGACGAGCTTGCGGTCGAGCACGGCTTCCAGATGATGGTTCTGGAACTCGGAGTGATAGAGCGTGTCGCCGCCGATGGGCTCGGCCTTGTGGATGAGCTTGGTGAAATCGATGCCTTCGCTCTTCCAGTATTCGACCATCTTGCGCTGATCGAGCAGGTCGGACCGGCCGGTGAGTTCCTGCATGGTGCGGGCACCCATGCCGGCCATCAGGCCGCGCAGCTCTTCGGCGATGAAGAAGAAGTAGTTGATGACGTGCTCGGGCGTGCCCTTGAAGCGCTTGCGCAGCACCGGATCCTGGGTGGCGACGCCGACGGGACAGGTGTTGAGATGGCATTTGCGCATCATGATGCAGCCGGCCGCGATCAATGGCGCGGTCGAGAAGCCGAATTCGTCGGCGCCGAGCAGGGCGCCGATCAGCACGTCGCGGCCGGTCTTGAGACCACCATCGACCTGCAGGACGACGCGGCTGCGCAGGCGGTTGAGGACCAGGGTCTGGTGGGTTTCGGCAAGGCCGATTTCCCAGGGACCACCGGCATGCTTGAGCGAGGTCAGGGGCGACGCGCCGGTGCCGCCATCATAGCCGGAGACGGTGATGTGATCGGCGCGCGCCTTGGCGACGCCGGCCGCGACGGTGCCGACGCCGACTTCGGAGACGAGCTTGACCGAGATGTCGGCCGCCTCGTTGACGTTCTTGAGGTCGTAGATCAGCTGGGCCAGATCTTCGATGGAATAGATGTCGTGATGCGGCGGCGGGGATATGAGGCCCACGCCGGGCGTCGAATGACGGGTCTTGGCGACAACCCAGTCGACCTTGTGGCCGGGGAGCTGTCCGCCTTCGCCGGGCTTGGCACCCTGGGCGACCTTGATCTGGAGCTGGTCGGCATTGACCAGATATTCGGTGGTGACGCCGAAACGGCCGGACGCGATCTGCTTGATGGCCGAGCGCAAGGGATTGCGCGAGCCGTCAGCCAGGGGCTTGTAGCGATCGGGCTCTTCGCCGCCTTCGCCGGTGTTGGACTTGCCGCCAATGCGGTTCATCGCCTGGGCAAGCGTGGTATGCGCCTCGCGCGAGATCGAGCCGAAGGACATGGCGCCGGTGACGAAGCGCTTGACGATATCGACGGCCGGTTCGACCTCGTCGAGCGGCACGGCAGCGCCGAGCGGCTTGATATCGAGGAGGTTACGGATGGCAAGATAGCCGTTTTCGCCAGAGTTCACGCGGGCGGCAAAGCTGTCGTAGCGCTGCTGGGCCGATTCGGGGCTTTCGTCATGGGTGCGGACGGCGTGCTGGAGATCGGCAACGACGTCCGGGCTCCAGGCATGCTTTTCGCCGCGGATGCGGTACATATATTCGCCGCCGACATCGAGCGCCTTGCGCAGGACTATATCGTCGCCAAAGGCGTCGCGGTGGCGGCGCACGGTTTCCTCGGAGACTTCGGCCAGGCCGACGCCTTCGATGGTGGTGGCGGTGCCGAAGAAGAAGCGCTTGACGAAATCGGAGTGCAGACCCACGGCGTCGAAGATCTGGGCGCCGCAATAGGACTGGTAGGTGGAAATGCCCATCTTGGACATGACCTTGAGCAGGCCCTTACCGACCGACTTGATGTAGCGGTAGACGACTTCGTTGGCATCGACCTCGGGCGGGAATTCGCCTTCGGCATGGAGCGCGGCCAGTGCCTCGAAGGCGAGATAGGGGTTGATCGCCTCGGCGCCATAGCCGGCCAGCATGGCGAAATGGTGCATTTCGCGGGCTTCGCCGGTTTCGATGACAAGACCCGAGGAGGTGCGCAGGCCCTTGCGGATCAGATGGTGATGTACGGCAGCCGTCGCCAGCAGCGCGGGAATGGCGATGCGGTCGGCCGCGACCAGGCGGTCGGAGAGGATGATGATGTTGTATTCGCCAGCGATGGCGGCCTCTGCCTCGACGCTGATCGCCTTGATGGCTGCTTCCATGCCCGCCGCGCCAGAGTCGGCGGGGTAGGTGATGTCGATGGTGCGGGTCTTGAACTGGTTGTCTTCCATGTCACCGATCGCGCGGATCTTTTCGAGATCCTCGTTGGTGAGAATGGGCTGACGCACTTCGAGACGCTTCTCGCGGCTGACGCCTTCGAGGTCGAAGATGTTGGGGCGCGGGCCGATGAAGCTCACCAGCGACATGACCGATTCCTCGCGGATCGGATCGATCGGCGGATTGGTGACCTGGGCGAAGTTCTGCTTGAAATAGGTGTAAAGCAGCTTGGACTTCTGGCTCAGCGCCGAAATGGGCGTATCGGTGCCCATGGAGCCGACGGCTTCCTGGCCGGTGGTGGCCATGGGCGCCATCAGGATCTTGATGTCTTCCTGGGTGTAGCCGAAGGCCTGCATGCGATCGAGCAGCGACTCGGTGGTGACCGGGGCCTTGGGCTCGGTTTCGGGCAGGTCTTCGAGCACGATCTGCGAACGGGCGAGCCATTCGGCATAGGGGTGCTTGGTGGCGAGGGTGCGCTTGATCTCCTCGTCGGAGATGATGCGGCCTTCTTCCAGATCGAGCAGCAGCATGCGGCCCGGCTGCAGGCGCCAGCGCTCCATGATGTCTTCGTCGGGAATGTTGAGCACCCCGGATTCCGACGCCAGCACGACGTGGCCTTCGCGGGTCACGAGGTAGCGGGCGGGGCGCAGGCCGTTGCGGTCGAGCGTCGCCACGACATAGCGGCCGTCCGACAGCGACATGGCGGCGGGGCCATCCCATGGCTCCATCAGGGCCGCGTGATACTGATAGAAAGCGCGGCGCGTCTCATCCATCAGCGGATTGCCGGCCCAGGCTTCGGGGATCAGCATCATGGCGGCGTGAGGCAGGGAATAGCCGCCGCGCACGAGGAATTCGAGCGCGTTGTCAAAGCAGGCGGTGTCGGACTGGCCTTCGTAGGAGATGGGCCAGATCTTGTTGATCTCTTCGCCAAAGAGGGGCGAGGAGACCGAGGCCTGGCGGGCGGCCATCCAGTTGACGTTGCCACGGATGGTGTTGATTTCACCATTGTGGGTGGTCATGCGGTAGGGATGGGCCAGCTTCCAGGAGGGGAAGGTATTGGTCGAGAAGCGCTGGTGGACCAGGGCAATCGCAGACTCGAATCTCTCGTCGTGCAGGTCGGTGTAGAACTTGCCGAGCTGGTCGGCGAGGAACATGCCCTTGTAGACCACTGTGCGGGCCGACATGGAGACGACGTAGAAGCCGTTGTCGCCATCGCTTTCGGGAATGGCGGCGTAGACCGAGTTGGAAATCACCTTGCGGACGATCAGCAGCTTGCGCTCGAACTCGTCGAGGGAAAGGCCATCGGGGCGGGCGATAACCATCTGCTCGATGATCGGCTGGGTGGCGATGACGCCTTCGGAGAGGGGCGAATTGTCGGTGGGGACCACGCGCTCGCCGAGGAGCGTCAAGCCTTCCTTGGCGAGGACGCCGCGCACGGCTTCGGCGCAGCGGTCACGCAGGTCCACAATGTTGGGATAGAACAGCATGGCCACGGCATAGTGGTGCTTTTCCGGCAGGGCGAAGTCCATGACCTTCTTGAAGAAGGCATGGGGGGTCTGCACGAGAATGCCGGCGCCGTCGCCCATCAGCGGATCGGCACCCACGGCGCCGCGATGCTCGAGGTTCTCGAGGATTTCGAGACCCTTCTGCACCACTTCGTGGCTGGGCTTGTTCTTGATATTGGCGATCATGCCGATGCCGCAGGCATCATGCTCGTTGGCCGGATCATAAAGACCCTGGGCCTCGGGGCGGCCAGAGACGACGCGGCGCGAATTTTCGATCAGAGTGGTTTTGCGAGTGGTGGCAATCGCTGTGACCGGAGGGAGAAATCCGTTCTGCTCGTGTGCCATGATAGTGTCCTCGCTGGTTGATCGCGCCCGTTGCCGGGCTTGGTTCGCTATTGGTCAAGCATCCTGATGTTGCCGGTCGCCGGCCCGCTGGATGCAGTCTTGTCCTCTGGGCGCATCCTTGGAGCGGGTCGTACTTCTATAGTACGGCTCGCATTGTCAAATGCATCCATTTTTGGAGAGTGGCGCTGCATCCAAATGGCCACTCGAATTTTCGGTTGTCTCACAACCCCGCCTATCCGTTTCCACTTACCTGAAGTGGGCCAGCCGGACCAGCGTGCGTGCTGGCGGCGGAGAGCCGGGCGACGCGTCAGATAGGACAGTCGTGCTGCCCTAACATCTGCACATTTGCATAATTCCAAACTGGGAGCAAGCGTGTTTGCCATCAATCTGACACGAAAAATAGGACTTCGCCGATTTTTGTGTAGGAGACTGTAGGGTTCTCTCCCGGATTGGCACAGAAAAACGCCGCGACTTGCCTGTTACAGCAAGTCGCGGCCGGGAATCAGCCTGTGATTTCCTATTCGAGATGGGATTTGATGAACCAGAGGTCCTTGTCGAGCTCGCGGGAAAAGGCGGTGAGGATATCGGCGGCATCGGCATCACCGGCTTCGTCGGTGGCGTCGATATCCTCGCGGACCTGATTGGCCAGAGTGGCGAAGCGATCGGCCAGGGCTGCGAGATGATCGGGGACCTTGCGGATATCGGTCGGGTAGGCGTCCAGCTTCGTCGATTTGGCGACGATCTGGGACGTGCCCAAAGCGATGCCGTCGAGCTGGGCAATGCGCTCGGCGATGATATCGACATGGGTATCGATGGCAGCGCGGATCGGGTCGAGCATTTCATGCACGGCGATGAAATTGGGCCCCTTGAGGTTCCAATGCGCCTGCTTGGTGATCAGCGCCAGATCGATGGCATCGGCAAGACGGGCATTGAGGATTTCGATGACGGTGGATTTGCCGTTGCCTTCGATAGCGATGGATGGGGTTTTCATGTTGGAGGAGTCCTTGGACGCTGGAGGGTTCGGGAGAGTCAACTGGTTGGGGCGGGTGGGGTTCCGGACATCTATCAAAACAAAACACCCCCGGCAGAGCCGAGGGTGCGGTGTAGACCTTGCTTGCGGAAAATCCGGGCCACTCGGGCATAGCCCTCGTGGCCTAGCCGCCTAAAATCGCTCCACTGGAGCGATTTTGCGCAATAGCGCCGGCATCTAGTTTACCGAGTTATCCTCGATGGTCGGAGTGGCGCCGTTGATCTGGATGGTGCGTGGCTTCTTGCTTTCGGGCAGTTCGCGCTTCAGTTCCAGATGCAGCAGGCCGTTCTCGAGCGAAGCACCCTGGACCTCGACATAGTCGGCCAGCTGGAAACGCAGCTCGAAGGCGCGTTCGGCAATGCCGCGATGGAGGAATTCACGGGCCTTGTCGGCAGTATCGGCAGACTTGGCGCCTTTGACGACCAGGTTGTTTTCCTTGGTCTCGATGGCGATGTCGCCATTGGCAAAGCCGGCGACGGCGATCGAGATGCGGTAGGCGTCATCGCCGGTGCGCTCGATATTGTAGGGAGGGTAGGTCTTGGCTTCCTGCCCGACGAGCGTGTCGAGACGATTGAAAACGCGGTCGAAACCGACGGTCGAACGATAGAAGGGGGAAAAATCGATGGTCTGCATTTTCACATTCTTTCTTCAAGCAACGTGGATGTCCCGGGGGTCTCGGACAGCGCTCCCAGCATTAGGCGAGCGATGATTTTCGAGGTCGGGGTTCCCGGCTGATCCGGCGAACGATTGAAATGTAGGTGGGGTTTTGGCGGGTTCAAGGGTGAAGAGTCTCTGCTTGGTACCCTCACCTATCCTCCCCCTGAAAAGGGGGAGGGACCGATTGAGCCTGCGGTAGCCTTTGTTCAATTCTGAACGGAATATGAACGACGGAGTCCGGTTGAGTTCAGGGTCGCTGGACTAGAACACGGTCAATGCGGTTCATCACCCGCCCCCCGCATGGGCCGCATCTACAAGATAAACCGGTGTCTCCTGTCAGAGATGCCGGTTTTTCTTTTTCAATCTCTCTGCTCTAACAGCGATGCGTTGCGGAGAGCCTCAAGATGAACGCTGTTGTCGATGCCCAGGGACCCGAGCTGGCCAATGTTGCGTCCAATCCGGTGCCGGAGGGCGGGCGGGTCGGGTATTTCAAGACAATCGACAATGTGCGGCTGCGCTATGCGATCTGGCCGAAGTCGGAGGGCGCGCATCGGGGGACGATCTGCCTCGTTCAAGGGCGGACCGAATATATCGAGAAATATTTCGAGACGATCGCCGATTTCCGGCGACGCGGCTTTGCCGTCGCGACATTCGACTGGCGCGGGCAGGGCGGGTCGGACCGGCTGATCGGCAATCGCAAGCTCGGCTATGTCGATCGCTTCGAGGACTATTGGACCGACCTGCGCAGTTTCCATCAGGAGATATTGCTGCCTGACTGTCCGCCGCCGTTTTACCTGGTCGGGCATTCGATGGGTGGGCTGGTGTCGCTCTATGCCGGCATTCACGATCGAATGATGTTTGAGCGTATCTTCCTGTCCGCGCCGATGGTGGCGCTGGATCGGCAACCGGTCAGCATGACCAATATGGCGCGACTGACTGAAACGCTGAGCTTTTTCGGGCTGGGGCAGATGCCGGTGGCGCGACGGCAGGACCGGGAAGCCAGCGATGGCGGCTTTGCCAATAATCCGCTGACCGGCGACGTGGTGCGCTATATGCGGGCGGTGGATGTGATCCGGGCGCGGCCGGACCTCGAGATCGCGGCGCCGACGGTGCGCTGGGCCGCTTCGGCCTTCGGGGCGATGGCGGAGGCGACATCGGAGACATTTCCGGCGCGGATCAAGATCCCGCTGCTGATGCTGGCGGCGGCGCGGGACGAGGTGGTTTCCACGCGGGCAATCGAAAACCTGGGCCTGCGCATGCGCAACGGGCGGCATGTGGTGATTGCCGGGGCGCGGCATGAGCTGTTCATGGAAACCGATGCCATCCGCGCGCAGGTGTTTGCGGCGTTTGACGCGTTCATCACTCAGCAGAGCGTCTAGCTACCGGTGCCTGCTAGCTGGCGTTGACCAGGGTCAGGGCTTTTTCCAGCAATTCGGGGGTGGCGGCGGCGACGACATTGCCGCCCGGGGTGGGGTCGGAACCGTCCCAGCAGGCGATGGCGCCGCCGGCTTCGCGAATGATCGGGACGAGCGCGGCGATATCATAGGTGTTGAGGAAGGGTTCCACGACCAGATCGGCGTGGCCGGCGGCGAGCAGGGCATAGCCGTAGCAATCCATGCCGAAGCGCTGAAGGCGGGTAGCGGATTCTATCGCGGTCCACTTGCTCATCAGTTCGGGCGTGCGGAAGAGGGCGGGGGTGGTGGTGAAGACGCGCGACGGGGCGAGTTCGGTCTGGCCGCTGGTGCGGTTTGGCGTGGTCTGGCCGTTGCGCAGATAGGTGGAGCGGCCGGGGACGGCGAGGAAGGTTTCGCCGATGAAGGGCTGGCTCATCAGGCCGGAAATGGCGACGCCCTTGTGGGCAAAGCCGATCAGCGTGCCCCAGACGGGAGCCCCGGAGATGAAGGCACGGGTGCCGTCGACCGGGTCGATGATCCAGGTGTAGTCGCTGTCGCCGGAAGAGCCCCATTCCTCGCCGATGATGGCGTGGTCGGGAAAAGCTTCGGCGATGACGGCGCGGATGACGGTCTCGGCGCCGCGATCGGCCTCGGTGACGGGGTCGAAGCCGGAATCGAGCTTGTTGTCGACGCCGAGGGAGGTGCGGAAGAGGGGGAGAGTGTGGGCGGCGGCGGCTTCGGCGGCGCGGAGGAGGGTGGCTTCGACTTTGGCGAGATCGATGGTCATGGGCGGGTCCTGGGCGGCCGGGAGAGTGCAGTGCTTATAACAGGTGCTTCCACGCGCTCAATGTCATCCCGGCCTTGAGCCGGGATCCTGGTGCCACGCCCTCGTGGTTCGAGGGTCGCTGCGCTCCCACCTCACCATGAGGGCTGTTGATGCATCAAGTTCCCAGTAGCCCTCATGGTGAGGTGCGAGTTCTTCACGAGCCTCGAACCACGAGGGCGTGGCAGGGTCTCATCGTCTTACGCCGAGCCTTGTCATCTTCTCGCTCAATGTTCTGCGTGGAACCTGGAGGGCGTCGACGACGGCGGCGATGGAGTCGTTGTGGCGGGCGAGTTCGGCTTCGATGAGGTGGCGCTCGTAGGCGGCGAGGCGGTCGGCGAGGCTGGCGGTGGAGGGAACCGGCGGCGCCTTGCTGCCGAGGATGGTGTCGAGGGAGCGGCCGGTGGTGTCGAGGCCGAGGGCGAAGCGGTCGGCGGCGGCTTTCAACTCGCGGACATTGCCGGGCCAGGTGTGGGTCAGGATGGCGTTGATGTCGGCGGGGTGGAGCGGGGGCGCGGGCCTGTTGAAGCGCTGGGCGGCCTGGCCGAGGAAGTGGTGAAACAGAAGCACTGCGTCATCGCCGCGATCGCGCAGCAGGGCGAGGTGAATGGTCGCCAAGTTCAGGCGATAGTAGAGATCGGAGCGGAAGCGGCCGGCTTCGCTTTCGGCGCCGAGATCGACCTTGGAAGCGGCGATGATGCGGACGTCGAGCGGGATCTGACGATTGGAGCCGACGCGTTCGACCATGCGCTCCTGAATGACGCGCAGGACTTTTGCCTGGGCCAGGAGGGGCATGGATTCCACCTCGTCGAGCAGCAGCGTGCCGCCATCGGCGAATTCGAACTTGCCGATGCGTTTTTCCCGCGCCGAGGTGAAGGCGCCGGCTTCGTGGCCGAAGAGTTCGCTTTCGATCAGCTCGGCGGGAATGGCAGCGCAATTGACGGCGACGAAGGGACCTTTTGCCCTGGGCGAGAAATCGTGCAGGCAGCGGGCGACGACTTCCTTGCCGGTGCCGGTTTCGCCCAGGATGATGACGTCGGTGGGGATGGGTGCGAGTTCGCGCACGGCGTGGCGCAGGTCCTCCATGACGCGGGAGGCGCCGACGAGGCGGGTGGAAAGCTCCATTTCGCCGCCATCGAGCTTGCGGCGGAGTTCGGCGACTTCGCGCTTGAGGCCGGACTGTTCGGCGGCGCGGCGCAGGGTTTTGACCAATTGGTCGGGCACATAGGGCTTTTGCAGGAAATCGAAGGCGCCGCCGCGCATGGCTTCGACGGCCATGGGCACATCGCCATGGCCGGTGATGAGGATGACTTCGGAGCCGAGGCTCTTTTCCCGGACATGGCGCAACAGGTCGAGGCCGGAGAGGCCGGGCATGCGAACGTCGGTGAGGATGACCTGCGGCCTTGTATCGTCAAGCATGGCGAGGGCGTCACTCGCATTGGTAGCGACGTGGGTGACAAAGCCGGAGAGGCGGAGCCATTGTTCGAGGGCGGTGCGGACCATTTCCTCGTCGTCGACGATGAGGACGGTGGGATTGGTCATGGAGAAGTCTCTCTGGTCATTGCCGGCAGCTGGGCCAGCGGTAGTCTTACGGTAAAGGTCGAGCCCTTGCCGGGCGTACTGGCGACGGTGATGGCACCGCCGATGTCGCGGACAAGGCCATAGGAGATCGAGAGGCCGAGACCGAGGCCGCGGCCGGCGTCCTTGGTGGAATAGAAGGGATCGAACAGGCTGGTCAGTTCGGTGGCGGCGATGCCGGAGCCGGTGTCGGTGACCGAGATCTCGACGGCTCTGGCTGCCTTGCGGACGCCGATGGAGAGGACGCGCAGCGACTGGTGCTCCATGGCGTCGGCGGCGTTGGAGATGAGGTTGATGAGGACCTGTTCGATGTGGACGGGATTCCCGGCGACCAGCAGCAACCCGCGGTGGCGGGTATATTCGACGTCCACGCCGAAGGCTTTCAGCTTGTGATCGACCAGGTCGAGGGCATTGGTGATGACCATGGCGAGGTCGGCCTGCATTTCGACGCGGGTTTCCTTGCGGGCGAAAGTCTTGAGATGCCCGGTCAGGGCCGAGAGGCGGTCGACGACCTTGTCCATGGTGGAGAGGATGGTGCCAATGTCTGCGTCCTGGCGCTGGGTGGCGATGAGCTTGGCGCTGGCGATATGGGTGGTCAGCGCCGCGACGGGCTGGCTGACCTCGTGGGCGACGCCAGCCAGGGCCTGGCCGAGGCTGGCGAGCTTTGCGGCCTGAACGAGGCCATGCTGGGCCTCGCGCTCGGCATTTTCCGCGCGGATGCGGTCGGCGATCTCCTCGCGCAGGGCTTCATTGGTGATGTAGAGATCCTCGGTGCGTTCGGCGACGCGCTGCTCGAGGCTTTCGCGATCGGCCAGGCGCTGGGCGATATTGCGCTGGCGCTGGAAGAGCAGGACGACAATGAGGAGGAGGGCAGCGGCCGCGAGGGCGGCGGCTGCGGCGGCGACCCAGGCGTCGCGGAAGAGCGGGTCGGTGGGGGTGAAGGAGACAATGCGCCACTGATGTGTGGGGAGGCGCATTTCATCCATCAGGAAGACGCCGGCGGTTTCGCTGTCGGAGCCGGCGATATAGGCCATGATGGCGCCGCGAGAGGGCCAGATATCGGCGGCGATGGGCTTGTTTTCAAGGCCGCCGGGGCCATAAAGGCGCTGACCATCAATGCGGGAGATTTCGCCGGGAGCGACCAGAGCCAGCGGACGATAGCGCCAGTCGGGTCGGGTGGAGAGAATGGCGACATTGTTGAGATCGACAATGGTGATGAGTTCGCCCGAACGCCACCAATTGGCTTCGATCTCGCCGAGATTGATCTTGGTGACGGCTACGCCAAGCGGGCCATCGGCGCCGTCGATGCGGCGGGCGAGAAAATAGCCGGCGACGCCGGTGACGGTGCCCAGCGCGTAGAATTTGGCATCGCCATCGGCCATGGCTTCGATGAAATAGGGGCGGAAGCCGAGGTCCTCGCCGACGAAGCTATCATAGGCCCACCAGTTGGAGGCGGCGACGACATTGCCGTCAACGGCCATGATGAAGAGTTCGCTGGCACCGGAGGTGTCGTTGATGCGGGAGAGGAAGCCGTTGGCGGCTTCGCGCAGGTCGGGATTGGCGGGATCGGCAAGGATGGCGCGGGTTTCGGCGGCGAGGGAAATGGAAGAGGGGAGGTAGTGGAAGCGCTCGATCATGGCGACGAGCGTGCGATCGAAAAGAGCCAAGCGGCGGTCGGATTGCTGGCCGGCAGCGGCGATGACGCCGGAGAGGGCGATTTCGAAGGCGGCCCAGCCGGTGGCGAGGACAAGGGCCAGAGCGACGCCAGCCAGTGAGAGCTGGCGGCGATGCAGCATGTCGCGGAAGGCGAAGCGGCTGGCCAATGATCCTCCTGTGGCAATTTCTTGCCAAAACCTGCCATGAGCGTCGGCAAGTTCTTGCCCAATGTGCTAACATAGGTTTCTGGAATTGCATATCTGCCTTGCGTTTTTGAGTTGGCATGGGCTTTGCAATGAGGAGGCCATGGGCGTGGCGGGGAGCCAGTGCCCAATACAATCCGGGAGGACAATAATGAAGAAGACTGTTCTTACACTCGCCACGGGTGCGCTGTTTGCGGGCCTCAGCTTTGCCGGTTCTGCCTTCGCGCAGGACTATCCGACCAAGCCGATCACGGTGGTCGTGCCCTTCTCGGCCGGTGGCCCGACTGACACGGTGGCGCGCCTCGTGGCTGAGGTGATGAGCCAGGACCTGGGCCAGCAAGTGGTGATCCAGAATGTGGGTGGGGCCGGTGGTACGCTGGGTGCGGGCCAGGTCGCGACGGCGCCCAACGACGGCTATACGCTGCTGCTGCACCATATCGGCATGTCGACCGCGCCGACGCTTTATCGCAGCCTGCCCTATGATCCGACCACGGATTTCGCACCGATCGGTTTGATCACCTCGGTGCCGATGACACTGGTGGCGCGCAAGGATCTCGAGCCGACGACGCTGGCGGAGCTGATGGAGTTCATCAAGGCCAATGGCGAGAATGTCACCTATGCCCATGCCGGCATCGGTTCGGCGAGCCAGCTTTGCGGCATGCTGCTGATGGATGCGCTGGATACGCAGATGACCACAGTGCCTTATCAGGGCGCCGGCCCGGCCATGACCGACATCATCGGCGGCCAGATCGACATGATCTGCGACCAGACGACCAATACGACGAGCCAGATCCTGGCCGGTGAAGTGAAGGCCTATGGCGTGACGACGGCCGCGCGGCTTGCTGCGCTTCCGGATGTGCCGACCACGGCTGAAGGCGGGCTCGAGCTCGAAATCGGCGTGTGGCACGGGCTCTATGCGCCGGCCGGCACGGATGCCGCTATCATCGAAAAGCTCGAAGCTTCGCTGCAGGCGGCCCTGGCCAATGAGACGGTGATCAGCCGCTTTGCCGAACTGGGCACGACGCCGGTGACGGCGGAAGAAGCCACGCCCGCCGCGCTGACCGAAACGCTGACCAGCCAGATTGAGCTGTGGCGCGGCGTGATCGAAGCCGCAGGCGTCTATGCGGATTGATGCGTGACACAATGCGAGGTCTCGCCGAGAGGCGGCACCTCGCGGCTGTGGCTTGATCTCGAGATGGGCCCCGGCTCAAGGCCGGGGTGACACCGCGGTTGTGGGCCCATCTTTGCAAACAATAAAATGGGGAGGAGGCGGCTGTGGCAGTCTCGAATTTTGCGACCAAGGACCTCGTGTCGGGCGGCATCTTTGTGCTGGCTGGGGGCTATTTCGCCATTGAATCGCTGAACTACGAAGTGGGAACGGCGTTCCGCATGGGGCCGGGGTTCATGCCCCTGTTTCTCGGGGCCGTGCTGGCGGCGCTGGGCATAGCCGTCGCGGCGGCGGGCTGGAACAAGCCAGATGAGGAGGCGCTGCTGGCGCCAAGCTGGCGCGGCATTGCGCTGATCATCGGCGTGGTGATCTTCTTCGGCGCGACGATCCGGGGACTGGGCTTTGTGCCGGTGGTGCTGATTTCGAGCTTTGCTGCTGCCATGTCGAGCCGGCTGAATTCCCCGGTGTTTTCGATCCTCCTCGCCATCACGCTGACCGTGATGTGTACCCTGATTTTCGTCATTGGCCTGGGCATGAGCGTGCCGCTGTTCGGCCTGTGGCTCGGTCCGCTGGGAGCATAAGACATGGACATCATTGCTTCACTGGGCCTGGGCTTTTCGGTCGCGCTGGACCCGGTCAATATCTTCTATTGTTTCATCGGCGTGCTGCTGGGCACGCTGGTTGGCGTGCTGCCAGGCATCGGGCCGACGGCGACCATTGCCATGCTGCTGCCGATCACCTTTTCGCTGTCGCCGGCGACGGCGCTGATCATGCTGGCGGGCATCTATTACGGCGCGCAATATGGCGGCTCGACCACGGCAATCCTGATCAACCTGCCGGGGGAAAGCTCCTCCGCGGTGACGGCGATCGACGGCTATCAGATGGCCAAGAAGGGTCGGGCCGGGCCCGCACTGGCGACGGCGGCGCTGGGCTCGTTCTTTGCGGGCACCGTTGGTACGCTGCTGCTGGCATTCTTCGCGCCGCCCTTGGCGCGAGCTGCGCTCAATTTCGGGGCGCCGGAATATTTCGCACTGATCGTCCTGGGCCTTCTGGTTTCCATCGCGCTGGCGCATGGGTCAATTCTGAAGGCGTTGGCGATGATCGTGCTGGGGCTGCTGCTGGGCATGGTGGGGCAGGACATCTACACCGGCCAGCCGCGCTTCACCTTCGGCATTCGCGAACTCTATTCGGGGCTGAACTTCGTTTCGGTGGCGGTGGGTATTTTCGGCGTGGCCGAAATCCTGCGCAATCTCGAGAACGAGAAGGGCCGCGACATCATGGTCAAGGCCGTCAAGAACCTGTGGCTGACCAAGGACGACTTCAAGCGGATCGCGGCGCCGGTGGTGCGCGGTACGGCGCTGGGTTCGGTGCTCGGCATTCTGCCGGGTGGCGGGCATATTCTGGCGTCGTTTGCTTCGTATTCGGCGGAGAAACGGCTGAGCAAGACGCCCGAAGAATTCGGGCATGGGGCGATCGAGGGCGTGGCGGGGCCGGAATCGGCGAATAATGCCGCGGCGCAGACCTCGTTCATTCCGCTGATGACGCTGGGCATTCCGGCTCATCCGGTGATGGCGCTGATGGTGGGGGCGTTCATTCTCCAGGGCATTACGCCGGGACCGAATGTGATCAACGACCAGCCGGCGCTGTTCTGGGGCATCATCGCCTCGATGTGGATCGGCAATGTGCTGCTGGTGCTGCTCAACCTGCCGCTGATCGGGCTGTGGGTGAAGATGCTGTCCATTCCTTATCGGGCGCTGTTCCCGGCGATCGTGCTGTTTGCCTGCATCGGCTGCTACTCGATCAATCAGAACATCTATGACGTCTATGCGATCGGCTTCTTCGGCGTGGTCGGCTATGTGCTGATGCGGTTCGGCTGCGAACCGGCGCCGCTGTTGTTGGGGTTCGTTTTGGGACCGCTGCTGGAAGAACATTTGCGGCGGGCGATGATCATTTCCCGCGGGGATCCGATGGTGTTTGTGACGCGGCCGATCTCGGCGACGCTGCTGGCGCTGGCTCTGGCGGCGGTGGTGATTGCGGTGCTGCCGAGCATAAGGAAGAAGCGGAAAGAGGTGTTTGTGGAGGACGATTGAGGGTTCCACAAACTCGGTATCACCCCGGCGTTGAGCCGGGGTCCATCCTGAGATTTTTCCACGGCCGCGAGGTGTTTGTGCTCAGCACGACGACCTTGCGGCCGTTCTTGCATATCGAGATGGGTCCCGGCTCAAGGCCGGGATGACATCGAGGCTGTGGCCCTATTCAGCCGCCCCGCGGACATCGACCAAGGCATCCGGACCATTCGGGTCACCGGGCGCGGTTTCGGCGTTCAGGTCCGGGAAGGCGACGACGCGGTTCTGGCGGAAGTCGAGACGGACCACGAGGAGGCCGCGTTCCTCGAACCAGGTGAGCAGGCGCCGGGCGCGGCTCGATGAATGGGTGCCGTAGAGGCGGGCGAGGGTTGCGTCGGAGGGGCAGGGCGCCGAGGTGAGCGCGGCCTGGGCGAGGACGAGGAAGACGCCCTGGACGTCGTCGGTCAGGGTTTCCGACATGGAAAGCGCCTGCTGCCAGCCGTCGGACTGGGCCATTTCGGGCGCGGGGGCGACGCGGGCGACCGCGAGCTTGCGCTTGAAGGCGGGCAGGGCCGGGGGCTCGCCGGGGACGCGGCGAATGCGGCAGCGGACCAGGAAATCCTGATAGAGCACGGCCACGGTGCGGAAGCCGGCGTCGGGATCGCCGAGAAGTTCGGCCATGATGTCGTCGATCTGGCGGCTGCGTTCGGCCTCGTCGATCTCGGGGAAGAGCGTCTGCGGCGCTTCCTCGGCCTGCGGGCGGGCGCGGGTCAGCTGGGCCAGGAGTTCATTGGTCGAGGGCGGCGGTGGCGGAGCAGGCCGGCGCACGACGGGACGCACCAGCTCGTCGGGATCGGCGGTAAAGATCAGGTCGGCGGCGTCGACGGGCGCCTCGAAAGGCGTGAGCTTGGGGCTGGTCGAGCGGGCCGAGGTTTCGACAGCGCCGATGGTGACCGGCAGCGGCCGACGCGAAATGGCGGGGCCGAGGGCGACGAAATGTCCACGCGCGAGATCGCGGAACTGTTCGGCCTGGCGGCGGTCCATGCCAAGGAGATCGGCGGCGCGGGCCATGTCGATATCGAGGAAGGTACGGCCCATGAGGAAGTTGGAGGCTTCGGCCGCGACGTTCTTCGCCAGCTTGGCGAGGCGCTGGGTGGCAATGACACCGGCAAGGCCGCGTTTGCGGCCGCGGCACATGAGGTTGGTCATGGCGGCAAGTGAGAGCTTTCTCGCGTCATCTGCCACTTCGCCGGCGGCGGCGGGGGCAAAGAGCTGGGCCTCATCGACGACCACGAGGACAGGATACCAATAGTCGCGATCGGCATCGAACATGCCGCCAAGGAAGGCGGCGGCGGCGCGCATCTGCTGGTCGACGTCGAGGCCTTCGAGATTGAGCACGACGGAAACGCGGTGCTGGCGGACGCGGGCGGCGATGCGGGTGAGTTCGGCCTCGGTGCGGGTGGCATCGACAACGGTATGGCCGAACTTGTCCGCCAGGGTGGTGAAATCACCCTCGGGATCGATGATGCATTGCTGTACCCAGGGGGCGGACTGTTCGAGCAGGCGTCGCAGCAGGTGCGACTTGCCCGAGCCGGAATTGCCCTGGACCAGCAGGCGCGTGGCGAGAAGCTCTTCGAGATCGAGCGTCGCGGGCGCGGCGCCCGTCGTGGCGCCCATGTCGATTGCTACCTTCATCAGGTCTCCGATTGGCGGGGAACGTCCCGGCAATCGGGAGTCAACGCGTGCCAGTGTCTGGCAGAGGGGACTTTTAACACCTGCAGGAGCGATTCGGGGAAGCCGGGTGTAAGGAAGTCACAAAGTTGATGGGCGGTCAGGCGGATGCAGGCGCATCTCTGATCGCGGGCGAACGATTTGCGTTGCAAAGTCCAGATGCGCAGAATTACTTACCGATCGGGTCCGCTTTGGGCTGGGGGTAATCATGAAAACGCTTTGGGCAGCACTTGTGCTTGCCATTCTTGCCGTGGGTGTGACGAGCGCCGTGGCGCAGGACCGCCGCGTCCGCATCAACAACACATCGAGCTATGACATCTATGAATTCTACGCGTCCAACACGGGCACGTCGTCGTGGCAGGAGGATATCCTAGGCAGCGACATCCTGCCGTCGGGCAGCAGCGTGGTGATCAACATCGACGATGGTTCTGGCTACTGCAAATATGACTTCCTCGCCGTATTCGAGGATGGCGACCAAGTGACGTCGACGGACAATAATGTCTGCGAGCTGGCCGAGTTCAGCTTCACGGACTGAAGCCATTACAGGGCTGATTTCATAAGGCACCGGTCCTGAGGACCGGTGCTTTTGTTGTCTAGAGGTCGCGCAGGAGGCGCGCCGGGCGGGCCGAGGCGGAGCGCAAGATGGTCATGGCGCCGAGCAGGGCGGTGATGACAATGGCGGCGATCAGCACCATGGCGAGGACGCGGGTGTTGAGTACGAAGTCCACGTTGAGCATGACCATGCTGACGAGGAAGCCAAGGCCGATGCCGATGAGGGCAGCGGGAATGGCGGCAAGGGTCGCCAGGATGAAATATTGCAGGAAGGCGGTGCCGAGGAGGCCGCGGCGGGTGCTGCCGAGGACTTTGGTGATGACCGTATCGGCCTCGCGCTGGCGGCGGCCGGTCGAGAGGCTGCCGATAAGGACGAGCAGGCCATTGCCAACGGCAAGGCCACCGACCAGGGCCGAGGCGAAGGAGAGCTGGGCCAGGGCGTCGGTGATCTGTTTCAGCGTATCGCCGATGGCGATGAAGCGGATATCGGGCAGGTCATTGGCGAGCTGGACCTTGACCGCATCTTCCTGGCCGGGGACGGCAGTGACGGCGGCAAAGAGCGTCGTCGGATAATCCTCGATGACGCCGGGCGAGAAGGTGGCGAGGAAGTCGATGCCGCCCTGCCAGGAATAGTCGCGGAAGCTGGCAACGGTGACGGTGACCGGGTCGCCGAAGATGGTGAAGGTCAGGGTGTCGCCGAGATTGACGCCGAGGCCGGAGCGCAGGCTCTGGTGCAGGGAGACAAGGCCGGGGCCGGAATACTCCTCGGGCCACCATTCACCGGCGGTGACGCGGGACGAGGCGGGGAGTTCCTCACGGAAGGTCAGGGGGACCTCGCCGGCAAGGAGGAAAGTGGCTTCGGGGCCGCGGGTTTGCAGGTCTGCCGCAGGCGTGCCGGCGACATCGGTCAGGAGGCCGCGCAGCATGGGGGTCGAGACGAAGCGCGAAATATTGCCGCCGGGGGCGGACATGGTTTCGAGCAGCTCGACCTCGTCGGGGAAGAGGTCGGAGGCGACGAGCGTGGGGGCATCGAAGGCCGAGGCGCCGAGAAATTCCTGGCGCATATTGGCCTGGAGCACGAGCACGACGATGAGCATGGCCAGCGCCATGCCGGCGGAGACGACCACGGAGGCTGCATTCTGGCCGGAACCGGAAATGGCGCGGAGGGCATGGCGCAGAACCATGATGCGCGGCTCGGGCAGGTGGCGCAGGGCCCATTGGATGAGGCGGATGAAGAGCTGGAACACCAGGGCTGCCGCGATGCTGGCCACGCCGAAGGCGGCGACGAGCTGGATATCCTCGGTCATCAGCCAGGCGAGGATGAAGAAGGCGATAGCGGCCAGGATCAGCGGAATGATGCTGGGGGTCAGCAGCAGAGCGCGCCAGTTGACCGGTGGGGCAGAGAGGCCCTTGGAGCGGAAGAGCAGGACCGGGCGAATGGTCTGGGCCTGCTGCAGCGGCAGATAGGCGAAGGCAAAGGCGGTGACGAAACCGGCCGCGGCTGCAACCAGCAGGGGCTGGAGATGGACGGCGGGTGCCAGGGCGATGCCGACGGCGCTGCCGACATAGGGCAGCAGCAGGAAGGCGCCGCCACCACCGATGATGATGCCGATGCCGACGCCGACGGCGGCAAGGGCTGCGACCTGGGCGAAGAAATGCAGGAAGACGCGGGTGCGGCCGGCGCCCATGGAGCGGAGCACGGCAATGACGCTGGCACGCTCGGCGATATAGGCCTGCATGCCGGTCCAGACGGAAACGCCGCCGATCAGCAGCGAGCCGAGGCCGACGATGACGAGGAAGCGCATGAAGAGGTCGTAGTAGCGCACCATGTCACCGAGGCCGTCGCGGGCGGAGCGGATGGTCCAGCCGCTATTGGCGAAGGCGTCGTCGGCGGCGAGGCGGCCAGCGTCCTGGTCCAGATCGGAGAGCAGGATCTTGTAGCGCGACCAGGTGCCGAGGCCGGGCAGGGGCGAGGAACGATCACCGATGCCGGCAAAGCCTTCGGCCGAGATCAGGGCGGTGAGCCCGAGGCGGAAGCCGCGGACGGCGCCATCGGGCAGGCGGGTCAGGGTGCCGCGGGCCTCGAACTCGGTGCCGCCGAGGAAGAAGGTGTCGCCAACTGCGATCTGCAGCTGATCGAGGAGGAGCGGATCGACAAGGGCACCGGGAATATCGTCGCGGATTTCGAGCAGGTCGGCGAGAGTGGTGCCTCCGGTCAGCTGCGGGCTGACCACTTGGCCGAGCAGGGGATAGTTGTCGCCAACGGCGGCGAGATCGACGAAGGCGTCGGCAGCATCGGATTCGGCGCGCACATTGGTGTCGACGGTGTCGGTGACGGCGCCGAAACTGCGCATGATGTCGAGTTCTTCGGCATTGGCGACGCGGTCGGCGCGGGAGAGTTCGAGATCGCCGCCCATCAGTTCGGCGGCGCCCGATTCAATAGCGCGGGAAATGCTGGCGCCGACGGAATTGACGCCGGCAATCAGCGCAGTGCCCACAGCAAGGCAGACCACGAGGAGCAGGAAGCGGCGCAGGTCGCCACGCATGTCGAGCAGCCCGATGCGGACTGCCGCAAGGAACTGATGCATCAGCGCGCCACCGTGGTTTCGACCAGTTCGCCAGCGGTCATGGTGAAGACGCGATCGGCGCGTTCGGCGAGATGGGGGTCGTGGGTGATGAGCACGACAGCGGTGTTCTGCTTGCGGGCGAGGTCGAACATCAGGTCGACGACGACGGCGCCGGTGGTCTGATCGAGATTGCCGGTGGGCTCGTCGGCGAGCAACAGCGGCGGGTTGGCGACCATGGCGCGGGCGAGGCCGACGCGCTGCTGTTCGCCACCGGACAGGGCGGAGGGTCGGTGGTCGAGGCGGTCGCCGAGGCCAACGGCTTTGAGCGCTTCGGCGGCACGCTCGCGCACTTGTGACATGGACAGAGTTGGCTCGGCGATTTCCAGGGCGAGGCCGACATTGTCATGGGCGGTGAGCGAGGGGATGAGATGGAAACTCTGGAAGACGATGCCCATGGTGTGGCGGCGGAAACGCGCCAGATCGTCTTCGCTGAGCTTTTCGAGGATGGAGCCGTTGACCGTGACAGAGCCGGTGGAGCTGCGTTCGAGGCCAGCGAGGAGCATCAGCATGGACGTCTTGCCGCTGCCCGAGGGGCCGACGATGGCGACGACTTCGGCGGGCGCGACCTTGAGCGAGACGCCCTTGAGAATGGTGAGCGGCTTGCCGGCGATTTCGAGAGTGTAGGTTACATCCCGGGCGTCGATGATCGGAGCGTCAGAGGTGTTCACCAGAACCCTTTCCATCCAAATGCGTTCATAGGGCAATGCCGAAGTGAACCAATCGGTTCACTCCATGCTATCGAGCGCTAGCTAAACCGTAACAACTAAACAAGATGTGACAGATTTTGGCTGGCTTCGGAAACGCCTTGCTGGCAGACATTAAACGAACTGACGTCACCGCGTGACAGGGGAATTGTCTTTTGAGTATGCGATCAAAGTTTTTTGCCGGTTTTTGTACCCTGGTCATGGCCCTGCCCATGATGGTCATCACCCCGGTTACCACCCAGGCCGCGGAAGAAGAACTGGCGCTGCTGGGTTCCTATGTCGGTAGCTGGCGCGGTGAAGGCGCGCTGGTGGGCGGCGACAAGCCCGAGCCGTTTCGCTGCCGGTTGAGCGTGGCCAAGGGCAATCAGGGCAAGATCAACTATTCGGGCCGCTGCACGCTGGTGAGCGCGACGCTCTCGATCAGCGGCACGATCGCCTATAATGATCAGGCACGGCAGTATGAGGCTGCGATGAGCTCCAATGCGGGCTTTACAGGTCTTGCCATCGGCCAGCAGAGCAGTGGTCAGATCAGCTTTGACCTGCGCGAACGTCAGAAGGACCGGACCGGCAGCGATGTGCGCATCGGCTCGAAAATCCTGCTTGAGGGCAATGACAGCATCACGGTGAATTTCGAAGTGGAGTTCAACGACTCCGGCGAAGTGCTGACCGCTTCGGTGCCGTTCAGCCAGTAGGCTTCGGTTTCAGACATGCAAAAGGGCCCGCGGATCGCTCCGCGGGCCTTTGTGTTTCTAGAGCCTGACCAGCCCCTTCACATCGACCGGCAGGCCGGTCTGGAAGCTCTTGTTGGCGGCGATGCCGGTGAGGATGGAGAGGGCGCCGTCGCGGTGGTTGGCGCCGTAGCCGGGGCGTGGGGTGGCGCGCCCAAAGATTTCCTCGAGCATGATCTTGTCACCGCCGCCATGGCCGCCTTCGCCATGGATGACCGGGACGACGCGCGGCTCGCCATGCATGGGGAAGTGGTAGAGCTTGATGCCCTTGGCCGATCCTTCGGTGTCAGAGGTCGAGCCGGCATTGATGTAGGAATTTTCGTGCACGGTCAGCTCGAGGCGGCCACCGGTGCCGTTGATGGCGACGTTGAAGCCTTCCCAGGGGGCATAGGCATAGAGCGAATAGGTCATCACCGCCTTGTTGCGGTAACGGACCATGACATTCATCGTATCCTCGATGGAAATGCCATCGCCGAAGACATTCTGGTCGCGCTGGTAGCCGTCTTCCTTTTCGGCATCCCAATAAAGTCCCTTCTGGACGGGATTGCTGGTGAGGTCGATGGCGAATTTATCTTCGCCGGCTGCGGCGACATTGGTGGTGCGACTATAGGGGGTGAAGACACCCCGTTCCTCGGCATTGGCCCGGCCATAGAAGCGCAGGTCGCCCATGGCGAAGACCGTGTCGGGCTGGCTGCCGAGCCAGAAATTGACCAGGTCGAAATGGTGGGTGGACTTGTGCACCATGAGGCCGCCGGAATTGCGCTTGTCGCGGTGCCAGCGGCGGAAATAATCGGCGCCGTGGCGGGTATCGAGCAGCCATTCGAAATGGACGGAAGTGACGGTGCCGATGGCGCCTTCGGCAATGAGTTCGCGCAGGGCCGAATTGTGCGGCGCATAGCGGTAGTTGAAGGTGACGCGGACATCGCGGCCGGTGCGCTCGACGGCGTCGAGGATGGCCTGGCACTTTTCGGGGTCGGTGGTCATCGGCTTTTCGGTGATGACGTCGCAACCGGCCTCGAGCGCGGCGATGATGTAGAGGTGATGGGTGCGGTCGACGGAGGTGACGATGATGGTATCGGGCTTGCACTCGGCGATCATGGTGGCGAAATCGGCCGCCTTGTAGGTCGGTACGGACTGGCCTGAGAGCTCTTCGGCGATGACCTTGTTGGTGAAATCCATGCGGGTCTGGTTGGTGTCGCAAAGCGCGACGAGCCGGGAGTGCTCGCGGTGCGGACCCAGGATCGCTTCGTAGAACATGCGCGCGCGACCGCCCGTGCCAACTATCGCATAGCTCTTGGCCATTCGTTTTCTCCAATTCGAACAGATGCGTGACCGTGGTTTGGCACGCGTGAAATTGCATCTACCATACAAGATGGCAAGAATGTAGTGTTGTTTTCATCGCGGCCGCAAAAGGCAGTTTTCTGTGGAAGCGGGACAAAAACGAGACAGAGCAGCGGGATAAGGGGATCATGGTCCGAAGTGGAGAATCAGCCAAGGTGACGACCAGCGTGCTCGACATTCCAGAAGAAACCATGGCGCTGCGGGTGGTGGGCGCGCTGCGCGACGATATCGTCACTATGGCGCTCAAGCCAGGCGACGTGATTTCGGAGAGCGATATCGCGGGGCGCTATGGCGTGTCGCGGCAACCGGTGCGCGAGGCCTTTATCCGGTTGGCGCAGCAGGGCCTGCTGCTGATCCGGCCCAAGCGCGCCACAGTGGTCAAGAAAATTTCGCCCGAGGGCGTTCGGCAAAGCCGGTTCATTCGCGAAAGCATCGAGGTCGAGATCGTGCGTCGACTGGCGAGCAATCCGGGTGATGCGGGCGCGGTGCTGAGCGAGCTGATTGCGGACCAGGAAGTGGCCTCCAATGCCAATGATAGCCGGCGCTTCCACACGCTGGACGAGCTGTTTCATCGCAGCCTCGCCCGACTGGCGGGCGTCGAATATGCCTGGCAGCTGATCGATGATCACAAGATGCAGCTCGACCGCGTGCGCTATCTGACGCTGGGCGTATCGCAGTCGCAGACGGCGATCGGCGAGCACAAGGTGATAGTGGCGGCCGTGGCCAAGGGTGATGTGGCGGCTGCGGAAGCGGCGATGCGGGCGCATCTGGGGCGCGCAGAAGTGCTGCTGACGCAAACCATCGCCGAGCATTCGGACTATTTCGAATAGGCCGGCAACCCGTTGCCAGTCTGGCGACTTTCCTCTCAAGCAAGTTTGAGGACGCAGACGCATGAAGACGAGACGGCTGGGCAAGACGGGATATGAGGTCAGCGAGATCGGGCTGGGCTGCTGGCAGCTGGGTGGCGATTTCGGGCCGGTGGGCGATGAGACGGCCAGCGCCATTCTCGATGCCGCCAACGCGGCTGGCATTACATTCTGGGACACGGCCGACGTCTATGGATCGGGCCTCAGCGAAAGCCGGATCGGCGCGCATAACAAGCCGGAAGGTCTTCATGTTGCGACCAAGCTCGGGCGTGGCGGCGGGCTTTATCCGAACAATTATTCAAAGGATGGCGTGCGGGCGAGCCTTGTGGCTTCAGCGGAACGGCTGGGTGTGACGAGCCTCGACCTGGCGCAATTGCACTGCGTGCCGACGGATGTGCTGCGCGACGGGGCGATCTTTTCCTGGATGGATGAGTTCAGGGCCGAGGGGATCGTCAGGCATTGGGGCGCCAGCGTCGAGACCATCGAGGAGGGGCTGATCTGCCTGGAGCAGCCGGGCTGCGCCACGCTGCAGATCATCTTCAACCTGTTTCGCCAGGACGCCGCGAAGGAATTGCTGCCCAAGGCGGCGGAGAAGGATGTCGGCATCATCGTGCGGCTGCCGCTGGCGAGCGGATTGCTGAGCGGCAAGTATGACAAGGCAACGCGCTTCGATCCGAGCGATCACCGGAGCTATAATGCAGAGGGGCAAGCTTTTTCGGTGGGCGAAACCTTTTCGGGCCTGCCCTTCGAGAAGGGTGTGGAGCTGGTGGCCGAGCTGCGGGGTCTGGCGCCCGAGGCGCTGCCAATGAGCCAGTTTGCGCTGCGTTGGATCCTCGATCATCCGCAGGTTTCGACCGTCATCGCCGGCGTCAGCAAGCCGGAACAGATTGCGGACAATGTTGCGGCTAGTGAACAGAAGAGCCTGTTCCCGGCGCTGATGGGCCAATTGGGCGAATGGTATGAGAAATCGGTGAAGCCGGAGATACGCGGCGGGGTTTGAAGGCGGCTCGGTTGGTGGAGTAGCAAGCTCCACCTCACCCAGCGGCGGTCTTCTCAGCGAAGAGGAGAAGACTTCAGCCGGCGCGGCGAGTGTTTTTTTTATCTGCGGTGCCGGCCTGTTGTTCCCCCACGGCTTCGTGCGCCCTTACATAGGCCTTGAGCACATCCTGCATACGGGTGATATGGCCTTTGCCCTGACGTTTGAAGAAGAAGAAAACGTCGGAATCGAGCTTGAGATGAACCGAGGTTTTGCCCTGGGGATCGACCCAGACGGCGTTTTCCCAAAAGCTGTCTGGAAGGTCGGGGCCCTCGGGTGCATCGGGATTGTGATAGACTTCCCCCCTATCTTTCATCGCCCGTATTTCTGCGAGCGTCGCCCGCTTGATATTTTTGTCGGTCACGTTGGCCACCTTTCCAGGCAGAAATTATTCGTATGATCCCATTCCGATTGGTGTGGATGACGACGTAGCACTCCCTATCGACGAAGCTGGTCGACCTGTACCGGGCCTCACCATAATCGAACCGGTCGTCTGGCTCGGTGAGTACCCATTGCTCGAAGATAAGCATGGCGTCGAGGACATCCACGTCGTGCTTCTCGATATTGGTTCGTCGCTTGTTCTCGTCCCACTCGTAGTCCATGTGCCCCCACACACAGCCATGAGAATTTTAGTGTACACCAAAGTGTACACTTCGTCAAACCAACGGCGTGCCCCTAGCTTATCTCGCCGTTGATCCCTACCTTGTTGGACAACAACAAGAACCCACCTGAGTATACCCCATGTCTCATCCTGCTTTCGAACTCATCCGCGACGAACAGATCGCGGAGGTGAACAGTCGGGCGCTGCTGTATCGGCACAGGAAGACGGGGGCGGAGGTCTTGAGCCTCGTCAATGACGACGAGAACAAGGTGTTTGGGATTACCTTCAAGACGCCGCCGGAGGATTCGACGGGCGTGGCGCATATCCTCGAGCATTCCGTGCTGTGCGGGAGCCGGAAATATCCGGTCAAGAAGCCTTTCGTCGAGCTGATCAAAGGAAGCCTCAACACCTTCCTCAACGCGATGACCTTTCCGGACAAGACGGCCTATCCAGTCGCCAGCCAGAATCTCAAGGATTTCTATAATCTGGTCGATGTCTATCTGGACGCAGTGTTCTTCCCGCTGATCAGCGAGGACACATTCCGCCAGGAAGGCTGGCATTACGAGCTGGAAGATAGTGGTTCGCCGTTGGTCTATAAGGGCGTGGTGTTCAACGAGATGAAAGGCGTGTTTTCATCGCCCGACGCGGTGATGCGCGACCTGTCGCAGCGCTCGCTTTATCCCGATGTGACCTATGGCAAGAGTTCGGGCGGTGATCCGAAAGCCATTCCGGAGCTGAGCTACAAGCAGTTCAAGGCGTTTCACGAGACGTTCTATCATCCGTCCAATACGCGGGCCTTCTTTTCGGGCGATGACGATGCCGGGCAGCGGCTGGCCATTCTCGATGAGTACTTTTCGCAGTTCGACAGGATTGCGGTGGATGCAGAGGTCAAGCTGCAGCCGCGGTTCAATGCGCCGCGCAATGTGGTGGCGACCTATGCCGGCACGAAGGACGAGGGCAAGGCGCGCGACGGCATGGTATCGGTCAACTGGATGGTGGATGCGCCGGCTGACCGGGTGGAAGTGCTGTCGCATGGCATGCTGAGCTATTTGCTGGCGGGCAATTCGGCGGCGCCGCTGCGCAAGGCGCTGACCGAAAGCGGGCTGGGCGAGGGCATGACGGGCGGCGGGATCGGCAGCGGGTTGCGCCAGCCGATGGCCAGCTTTGGCATGAAGGGGATCGATGCGGGTGACGCCGGCAAGGTCGAGACGCTGATCCTTTCGACGCTGGAAGAGATTGCCGACAAGGGCTTTGCCGCCGAGCAGATCGAGGCGACGATCAATACGTTTGAGTTCAGCCTGCGCGAGAACAATTCGGGCGGCTATCCGCGCGGCATGGTCTATATGTTTGCGGCGCTGAGTACCTGGTTGCATGAGGGCGACCCGCTGTCGCAGCTCAAGTTCGAGGATGCGCTGGCGGCGCTCAAGGACCTTGCCGGCAAGGGCCATTTCGAGAAGGAAATCCGCCGGCTGTTTCTCGATAACACGCATCGCACAACGGTAACGCTGAGCGCTGACCCGGAACAGGGGGCGCGCGAGGCGGCGACGGAAGCTGAAATCCTTGCCGAGGTGCGAACGGGGCTGGACGACAAGGCGCTGGCCGAAACCGTGGCCGAGACCGAGCGGCTCAAGGCGCTGCAGGAAGAGGTCGACGATCCGGCGCTGCTGGCGAAGATCCCGACGCTGACCCTGGCGGATCTGCCGCGGGAGACGCGGACCACGCCGATCGATATCGGTACGCTGGGCGATGCGCGGCTGTTCTATCACGACCTGCCAACCGTGGGCATCGTCTATCTCGATCTCGGCTTTGACCTGCATGTGCTGGACAAGGACCTGCTGCCCTATCTGCCGCTGTTCGGGCGGGCGCTGCTGCAGACCGGGACGAGCAAGGAAGATTTCGTGTCGCTGACGCAGCGCATTGGCCGCTCGACCGGCGGGATTGCGCAGCATCGCGGGTTGTCGGCGCGGCAGGGCAGCGATGGCAGCGCGGCGTGGTTTTTCCTGTCGGGCAAGGCTGTGCCGGATAGAATCGAGGAAATGCTCGCCATCATGGGCGATGTGCTGCTCGATGCGCGGCTGGATAATCGCGCGCGATTCAAGCAGATGGCGCTCGAGGAGAAGGCAGGTTTCGAGGCGCGGCTGGTGCCGAGCGGCAATGCCATTGTCGATACGCGGCTGAAGTCCGGCCTGACGGAAGCGAGCTGGATTGCCGAGCAGATCGGTGGCATCAGCTATCTGCAGTTCCTGCGCGAGCTGGTGAAGCGGGTGGAGAACGACTGGGACAGTGTTGAGGCGGCGCTGGTGCGCATTCGCGATACGCTGTTCAACCGCGGGCGCATGGTGGTCAATGTGACGGCCGAAGGCGCGTTGTGGGACCACGCGCGCGGGCAGGTCGGGGCATTCCTCGAGCGCTTGCCGAACCAGGATTTTGCTTTTGCCGACTGGTCGATCAACTATCGACCCAAGTCGGAAGGGCTGATCATTCCGGCGCAGGTCAACTATGTGGGCAAGGGCGCCAACCTGCGCGAGCTCGGCTTCGAAATGACGGGCGCGTCGTCGGTGGTGCTCAAATTCCTCAACACGACCTATCTCTGGGACAAGGTGCGCGTGCAGGGTGGTGCCTATGGCGGCTCGAGCCGGTTCGACCTGACCTCTGGCAATTTTTCCTTCCTCAGCTATCGCGACCCGAACCTGCTGAAGACGCTGGATGCCTATGACGGGGCGAGCAAGGCACTCAAGAGCGAGATTGGCGAGAACGACCTGACACGGTCCATCATCGGCGTGATCGGGGATGTGGATGGCTATGAATTCCCCGATGCGAAGGGCTATTCGTCGATGTGGCGGCAATTGACCGGTACGACGGATGCCATCCGCCAGCAGCGGCGCGACGAAATCCTGGGGGCTACGGTGTCCGATTTCCGCCGGATGGCGGAGGCGGTGGACGCGGTGGCGCGACAGGGTCACGTCGTGGTGCTGGGCGGCGAGGCGGCGATCAATCTCGCCAACGAAAAGCGGCCGGGGCTGTTCGAGGTCAGCAAGGTGATGTGAGGCCTGCTGACACGGGCTGACGCGCCATGATGTGAGACCATGCCGTGAACCTGCACCGCATGGCCGCGTTAGGAGTGCCATGGCCAGTCCGATCCTCGACCGCAACCTCCATATCAAGGCGATCGACGCCTATATCGACCCCAATGTCCCGCGCGAGCGGGCCATCATCACGCATGGCCATGCCGATCATGCGCGGAGCGGGCATGGCTCTGTGCTGGCGACACCGGATACGATCGCCATCATGAAGGTGCGCTATGGCGAGGATTGCGCGAGAAAATTCGAGCCGCTGGATTTCGGCGTGCCGCTGCAGGTTGATGATGTCACGATAACGCTTTATCCGGCCGGGCATGTGCTGGGGTCGGCGCAGGTGCTGCTGGAGCATCGGGGCCAGCGGGTGGTGGTGACCGGCGACTACAAGCGCCTGCCGGACCGGACTTCTCAACCCTATGAATTGGTGGAGTGTGATCTGCTGGTGACCGAGGCGACGTTCGGCCTGCCGGTGTTCCAGCATCCGCACCCGAAGCTGGAGATTGCGAGACTGTTGAAATCGGTGGCGGACCAGCCGGAGCGCAGCCATCTGGTCGGGAGCTACGCGCTGGGCAAGGCGCAGCGGGTGATCGGGCTGTTGCGCGATGCGGGTTGGGATGCGCCGATTTATCTGCACGGTGCGATGATCCGGCTATGCGAGCTTTATCAGGAACTGGGTGTCGAGCTCGGGGATTTGCGGCCGGCGACGGGGACGGTGAAGGCCGAGATGGCGGGGCAGATCGTGATTGCGCCGCCTTCGGCCATTCGCGACCGGTGGAGCCGGCGCTTTCCCGATCCGGTGGTGTGCCAGGCTTCAGGCTGGATGAGCGTCAAGCAGCGGGCACGGCAGGCACTGGTGGAATTGCCGCTGGTGATTTCGGACCATTGCGACTGGGGTGAGTTGCAGCAAACGATCACCGAGACCAAGGCGAAGACCGTGTGGGTGACGCATGGGCGCGAGGATGCCTTGGTCTATTGGTGCCGACAGCAGGGGCTCGAGGCCGAGCCGCTCAATATCCAGGGCTTTGAAGATGATGGCGGCGAGGGGGAAGCGGCATGAAGCGCTTTGCCCAATTGCTGGAGCTTTTGGCCCTGACGCCGTCGCGGACGCGCAAGCTCGCCGCGCTGACGCAGTATTTTCGCGAGACGCCGGACCCCGATCGTGGCTTTGCGCTGGCGGTGCTGACCGGGGCGCTGACGTTTCGCAATGTGAAGCCGGCGTTGCTGAAAGAAATCGTGCTGCGCGAGGTCGATCCGACGCTTTTCGCCATGAGCTATGACTATGTGGGGGATCTCGGCGAGACGATTGCGCTGATCTGGCCGCATCATGGCGAGGTGGGCGACCTGCCGTCGCTGACGGACCTGATCGAGTTGTTCAATACAACGAGCAAGTCGGAATTGCCGAAACTGATCGCGAGCCTGCTCACACGGGCCGAGATCAACGAGCGCTGGGCGTTGGTGAAGCTGGCGACGGGGGCCCTGCGCATCGGGGTTTCGGCGCGACTGGCCAAGACGGCGCTGAGCGAAATGAGCGGGGTGGACCTGCAGGCGATCGAGGAAGTGTGGCATGGGCTCGAGGTGCCCTATCCTGATCTGTTTGCCTGGCTGGATGGCAAGGCTGGACGGCCGGACATTGATCAGACGTCGCGGTTTCATCCGCTGATGCTGAGCAATCCGATCGACGAGGAGAAGGATCTCGGCAAGCTCGCCCCGGCGGATTTTTCGGCGGAGTGGAAGTGGGACGGGATCCGGGTTCAGCTGGTGCTGGGCGGGGATACGGTGTCGCTGTTTTCGCGCACGGGCGACGATATCGCCAATGCGTTTCCCGATGTTGTCGAGAATGTCTCGGGCCGCGCAGTGCTGGATGGCGAATTGCTGGTGGGCAAGGATTTCGAGCCCGGGTCATTCAATGAGTTGCAGCAGAGGCTCAACAAGAAGGTGGCGAGTGCCAAGCATCTCAAGGACAGCCCGGCCTTTATCCGCGTTTACGACATGCTGTTTGATGGGCGCGAGGATGTTCGGACGCTGAGCTGGACGGAAAGACGGGCGCGGCTCGAGGCGTGGTTTGCTGCCAATCCGCAGACCCGGCTGGACATTTCCGAAATCCTGCCCTTTGCCGATTGGGACGATCTGGCGCAGCAAAGACGTCAGGGAGCCGACGAGCACGGCCATGAAGGGGTGATGATCAAGCTGCGATCAAGCCCCTATGTGCCGGGGCGGCCCAAGGGATACTGGTTCAAGTGGAAACGCGATCCCAATGTGGTGGACGCGGTGCTGATGTATGCGCAGCGCGGGCATGGCAAGCGCAGTTCGTTCTATTCGGACTATACGTTCGGCGTCTGGAAGGGCAATGAGATCGTGCCGATCGGCAAGGCCTATTTCGGCTTCACTGACGAAGAGCTGAAACTGCTCGACAAGTGGATCCGCGCCAATACGACGGCGGCTTTCGGACCGGTTCGCGAAGTGCGCAAGGAACTGGTGTTCGAGGTGGCCTTTGACTCGGCGCAGGAAAGTACGCGGCACAAGTCCGGCGTGGCCCTGCGGTTTCCACGGATCAGCCGGATCCGCTGGGACAAGCCGGCGACGGAGGCGGCAACGTTAGAGGATATGGCCGTGTTTATCGGGGCGACGTAGGAGGGCAGGGTGTCATCGCGATCAATCAACGAGAAGCTTGTGGCGCTGGGCAAGGAAATGGCCGAAGCCGCGGAGGCTATGGATTTCGAAAAGGCGACGGCCCTGCGCAACGAGATGGCGCGGATCAGGGGCGAGGGACCGATCGGTCCTGGCGACGCGGATACGGTAACCGTGGGCCAGCCGCCGCCGGGGGCGATGGGGCTCGGCACGCAAGTTCCGGTACGGCAACCGCCCAAAGGGTGGGTCAAGCCGAAGAAGCCGGATCTGATGACGAATGTGAAGGGGCGGAAGTAGTCAGTAATGACTGCGACATTGCGCGATTTCGAGGCGATCTTCGACAATTCGATAGACCAGCCGGTGCTCCTCATCTATCCGCCGCGACCACCAACCCGCCAGCTGATGCTTTAACGCTTCGGGTTTACCCGAACCTGAAAAAGGGCTCCGCTGGCATTCCTTGATCAGCGTGTTGATCTTCTTCAGCAGGCGCTTATCGTTTGCCAACCAATGCTGATAATCCTCCCAACCGTCTGGCAGGAAGAGGAGGTTCATTCCTCAATCAACTGGCGTTCAACGGCTTTACCTTCATTGGCTTGTCGGATTGATCGCAGGAGCCGCTCAGCGTTGGCAGGATTGCTCATCAAGTAGGTGGTTTCATCCCATTCCATGGGAATGACAAGAACTGGCTTTTTTCCACCAGTGCGGGTCACAATCAGCGGTATACCGGTCTGCGACACAGCCTCGATGTCGGACGCAATATCCTTGCGAAAGGCAGAAATGGACTTAGCAGGCATAGTATCTCTCCATGAAATTTACGTACAATATTCTGTACATAAATTCAAGAGCTCTCAGCGTGCCGGCTCTACCCGTTCGTCGGCTAGCTTCTTGATCTCGCGAAGTTCGGCAATTGTTGTCTGGAGGTCTTGAAGTTGCGCTTCCAGCGAGGCCAGGCGTTCGTCGACTTTGGCAGTGAGCAGGTGGACCTGCTGGCTGCGGTCGGCGTCGTAGAGGCTGAGGTAGTCGGAGATGTCGCGCAGCGAGAAGCCCAGGCGCTTGCCGCGGAGGATGAGGATCAGTCGCGCGCGGTCGCGGCGGCGGAAGATGCGGGTGGCGCCGACGCGTTCGGGAGCGAGCAGGCCCTTGGCTTCGTAGAAGCGGATGGCGCGGGTGGAAATGCCGAACTCCCTGGAGAGGTCGGCTATAGCGAAGAGATCGCGGTTTTCCGGGACAGTGCGGTTCACTTTCTGGCTCGCGCCTGCGCGTATTCCTCGCGCAGTTCCTTCTTGGACAGCTTGCCGATCAAAGTCTTGGGCAGTGTGTCCTTGAAGATGATTTCCTTGGGCATTTCGATCTTGTTGAGGCGCTCGGTGAGGAATTTCTTGAGGTCTTCCTCGGTGACAGTCCGACCGTCGCGCAGCTTGACGAAGGCGATGGGCGCCTCGCCACGATACTCGTCCTGAACGCCGATGACATTGGTTTCCTCGACCGCATCATGGGCCATCAGCGCTTCCTCGATGGTGCGCGGATAGACATTGAAGCCAGAGCAGATGATCAGGTCCTTGATGCGGTCGACGAGGAAGACATAGCCGTCTTCGTCCATGTGGCCGACGTCGCCGGTGCGCAGCCAGCCGTGCGAGAAGGCCTCGGCAGTGGCGGCGTCATCGTTGAAATAGCCGGGCATGACCTGAGGGCCCTTGACCTGCAATTCGCCGTCTTCGCCGGTGCCAACCACCTTGCCGCTGTCGACGCCAACAAAGCGGATATCGGTGGCGGGGAGGGGCAGGCCGATGGACTTGGGTTTGCTTGGCTTGCGCAGGGCAGCGCAGCAGACCACGGGAGAGGCCTCGGTCAGGCCATAGCCTTCGGCCAAGAGAGCCTTGGATTTCTTGCTGAAGGCATGGCGCACTTCGTCGGGCAGCGCAGCGCCGCCAGATATGCAAACTTCGAGACTCGAAAGCTGGTCGGCGGTCACGGTGTCGGACCGGGCAATGGCATTGAGCAGGGTGGGAACGGCGGGCAGGACATTGGCGCGGGTGCGGGTCAACAGGTCGAGCAGGGCCTTGAGCTCGAAGCGGGGCAGCATGACGACCTGGGCGCCGCTCGAGAGCGGGGTGTTCATGCAGACGGTCATGGCGAAGATGTGGAAGAAGGGCAGCACGGCCACGATCTTGGAGGGCGGCAGGAAGAGGCCATCCCCCCAGAGGTTGATCTGGCTCATATTGGCCGAGATATTGGCGTGGGTCAGCAGGGCGCCCTTGGGGATGCCGGTGGTGCCGCCGGTATATTGTTGGACGGCGATATCCTTGTCCGGGTCGATGACGACGGCGCTCGGCGTGTCGCCGCGCGCGATCATGTCGTCGAAATGGGTGACGTTGCTGCGGATGGCGGACCTGCCGAGCCTGGCCAGATCCTTGCGCTTGACCACGGAGAAGAGGATTTTCTTGACCAGGGGAAGGGCGTTGGGGAAGTGGCAGACAATCAGCGACTTCACATGGCCCGCCTCGACCAGCTTTTCGGCCTTGTCGTAGATCTGGGCCAGATCGAGGGTGATCATGACATCCGCGCCGGCATTGGCAGCGATGTGGCTGAGCTCGTGGACGGTGTAGAGCGGATTGCAATTGACCACGGTGCCGCCGGCGCGGAGCACGCCGTAGTAGACGATGGGATAGAAGGGCGTATTGGGCAGCATGATCGCGACGCGGCTGCCCTTCTTGATGCCGAATTGACTTTGCAGGGCGCCGGCGAAGGCAGTGATCTTCCTGGCCAGCTCGCCAAAGCTGGTGGTGCCGCCGAGGAAATCCAGCGCCGTGGCGGAGGGATCCTTGGCGCAGGCTGCGAGTACCTGTTCATGGACGGGACGGGTATCGACCCTGGCATCCCATTTGATGCCTTCCGGGTAGCTGGCAATCCAGGGGCGCGATCGGGCGGCGGTCTCTAGCGTCGTCATGTGGTCCTCCTCCGGGTGCCGGATTTCCGGCTGGCGACATCGCCATTCAGCTGATGCAAGTCTGCAAATGCCAGTCTTCTGCGCTTCCGGTGCTCACGTATCCAAACATACGCTTCGCTCCGGTTCTCAAAGACCGCCACTTTCGACTCTGACTGAGCTGAATGGCGATGTCGCCAGGGCTTAACGCCCTTTCGGGCGCAAATATTCCACGGCTTTACGTTAGCGTCAAATGGCTGCCCGAACCTTTGAACGCGTTCTGCGTTGACGGACCGGGGCGGCGCGCATTTCGGGCCGTAAACGACGTTAACGACGCTTGGTTGACGTAAACGTAAAGCTTGCTAGACTGACCCAACAAGCCCGCATGTGCTCTGATCCTGGCGCAAAGAACTGAAAACAGCCGATTAACCGGCGATCGGGCGGACAAGAGGATCGAAAACCCGCGCATGGCAGCGCGGGCCAAGGGAGGCACATTGTGACATTACTTCTGATCATCCTCAGCCTTGTCGTCTTTGCCGCTCTGGCAATGCGGGAAAGCCCGCTGTGGCAGTGGGGAGTGGCGACTGTGGCCATCGCACTGGTGTCCGGGCTGTATTTTCCCGAGAGCGGGATTGGCTATGGTCTGGGTGCGGGTAGCTGGCTGCTGCTGGTGATCGGCCTAGTGATGCTGGTGCTGAGCATTGCGGCGATCCGCAAGGCTGTGTTGATGGTGCCGATCTATGGCGCGGTCAAATCCATTCTGCCCAGGGTTAGCCGCACCGAGCAGGAAGCGCTCGATGCCGGCACCGTTGGATGGGACGCGGAGCTGTTTTCGGGTCGACCGGACTGGAGCAAGCTCAATGATATCCGTCCGCTGACGCTGACGCCGGAGGAGCAGGCGTTCCTGGACAACCAGACCAATGTCGCCTGTTCGATGATCGACGACTGGGACATTCGCAACAATCGCGCGGATCTCTCGCCCGAGCTCTGGCAATATTTCAAGGACGAAGGGTTCCTGGGCATGCTGATTGCCAAGGAGCATGGGGGCCTGGGCTTTTCGGCGCAGGCGCAGTCGATGATCGTCTCCAAGATCGCCAGCCGTTCGGTGGCGGCGGGGATTACGGTCATGGTGCCCAATTCGCTCGGGCCGGGCGAGCTTTTGGAAAAATACGGCACGCCGGAGCAGAAGCAGAAATATCTGCATCGTCTGGCGCGAGGGCAGGAGGTGCCGTGCTTTGCGCTGACCGGCGTGCATTCGGGTTCCGATGCCGGCGGCATGCGCGATATCGGCGTGGTGACCAAGGGTCAGTGGAATGGCGAAGAGGTGCTGGGCGTCAAGCTGAGCTTTGACAAGCGTTATATCACCCTAGCACCGATCGCGACGCTGGTGGGGCTGGCCTTCATTCTCAAGGATCCGGATAATTTGCTGGGCCGTGGCAATGATATCGGCATCACGCTGGCGCTGGTGCCGCATGACCATAAGGGCATGGAGATCGGGCGACGGCATTTCCCGGCGCGGCAGGCCTTCATGAATGGGCCCGTGCGGGGCAAGGACGTGTTCATTCCGATGGATTTCCTGATCGGCGGCACGAGCTATGCCGGACAGGGCTGGCGGATGCTGATGGAATGTCTCTCGACCGGGCGCGCGATTTCGTTGCCGGCGATCGGCACGACTTCGATCAAGCAGACGCTGCGGGCGACGTCGGCCTATGCGCGCGTGCGGCGGCAATTCGGCATTCCGGTCGGCATTATGGAAGGCGTAGCCGAACCGCTGGGCGAGATGATCAAGCGGGCCTATACGTTCGAGGCGGCGCGGCGGCTGACAGCATCGATGGTAGACGAAGGACAGCGGCCGGCGGTGATCGCGGGCCTGCTCAAATATATTGCCACCGAGGCCATGCGCGACAGCATGGACGATGCCTTCGACATTCACGGTGGCCGCGCCATCCAGGACGGGCCGGGCAATTACCTGTTTGGCGCCTATCAGGCGCTGCCGGTGGCGATCACGGTGGAAGGCGCCAATATCCTGACGCGCACGCTGATGACCTTTGCGCAGGGCGTGCTGCGGGCGCATCCCTTCCTGCTCAAGGAAGTGCAGGCGGCGCAGAACAAAGACCGCAAGGAAGGGCTCGATCAGTTCGACCTGGCTTTTGGCGGGCATGCGAAGTTCATGCTGCGCAATATTGCGGCGAGCTTCCTGCATGGCGTGTCGAACGGCGCTTTTGCCTCGACGCCAAACCAGGGGCCGATGGCGCAATGGTATCGCAAGCTGCATCGCTACTCGCAGGCCTTTGCGCTGACAGCAGACTGGACCACGGTGTTCCTGGGCGGAGCGCTCAAGCGCAAGCAGAAGATCTCGGGCCGCATGGCCGATATCCTGGGCGATCTCTACATGATGTCGGCAACGCTGCGGCGTTTCGAGGACGAGGGGCGGCTGGCCGAGGATCGCGAGCTGGTCGATGCCATCATGGCGGACCGGATCGCCATTATGGAGCGGACCTTTGGCGAGGTGTTCGCCAATTTCCCCAATCCCTTGTTTGCCTGGGCGATGCGCGTGTTGTGCTTCCCGCTGGGGCGGCATGCGAAGCCGGCCAGCGACCGGGTGAACTATCGTTTCGTGCGCTCGGTTCTGCGGCCCGGGGCTTTCCGCGACCGGCTGACGACGGGGACCTATGTGTCATTCGATCCCAACGACATCACCGGCGTGCTGGAAGATGCCTTCATCAAGGTGACGGAGGCGGAGGAAATCGAGGCGCGCTTCGTCAAGGCGGCGCGCAAGGGCGTGATCGAGCGGCGGCTGGACCGCGATCCGTTTGCCGATGCGGTGGCGGCGGGCGTGCTCAACGACAATGAAGCGGGCATCATGCGGGCGGCGGACGAGGCAACCGAGCGCGTGGTGAAGGTGGATGACTTCGCCAGCGACGAGCTGACGGCGCCCGCGAAACATCGCATCGCGGCGGAGTGAGGAGCGAGATGATGATCCAGCCAAGCATGCCGGAGACCAAGAACTGGCGCTTTCACCGCGACGTCGAGAACCTGGGCTGGCTGACGATCAATACGCCGGGTCCGGTCAATACGCTGAGCCGGGAGGCGATTGCGGAGCTAGAGGTGCTGGTCGCACGATTCGAGGAATTGGGGCAAAGCGGCGAGCTGGTCGGGGTGATCCTGCTGTCGGGCAAGGACAGCGGGTTTATCGCCGGCGCCGATATTTCCGAATTCGACGCGATGAGTGATTTTTCGGTGCTGCCGGATGCGCTCAAGCGGACACATGCGCTGCTCGCCCGGATCGAAGGCCTGAAGATTCCCTTCGTCGCGGGCATCCATGGCTTCTGCCTTGGCGGTGGGCTGGAACTGGCGCTGGCCTGTCACTACCGCGTGGCGGTGAACGACGACAAGACGCGGATCGGCTTTCCAGAAGTTGGGTTGGGGATTTTCCCGGGCTTTGGTGGAACGGGGCGGTCGATCCGCCAGGCCGGGCCCGTGGATGCCATGCAGATCATGCTGACGGGCAAGATGCTGCGGGCTGGGGCCGCGCGGGGATTGAACCTCGTCGACAAGCTGGTGCGCCATCGCGACATGCTGCGATGGGAAGCGCGCAAGGCGGTGTTGCAGAAGCGGAAGTCCGGCGAGGCCGGGTTTGCCAAGAAGGTGATGGCGCTGGGGCCTATCCGCGCCTATGTCGCCAAGAAAATGCGGGAGGGGGCGGGCAAGAAGGCGCGGCCAGAGCATTATCCGGCGCCTTACGCGCTGATCGACCTGTTCGAAAAGCATGGCGACGACTGGAAGGCGATGATCGCCGGTGAGGTGGACGCGTTCGTCCCGCTGATGGGGAGCGACACGGCGACCAATCTGCGGCGGGTGTTCTTTGCCTCGGAGGGCCTCAAGAAGCAGGGCGCCAAGGGCGTCAAATTTGCCCGGGTGCATGTGATCGGCGCAGGTGTAATGGGCGGTGATATTGCCGCCTGGTGCGCGCTGCGCGGCATGAGCGTGACCCTGCAGGATCTCGACATGGCGCGGATCCAGCCAGCGCTCGATCGCGGCAAGAAGCTATTCAAGAAACGGCTCAAGAAAAAGCGCGAGGTGGATGCAGCGGTGATGCGGCTGGAAGCCGATCCCGAGGGCAAGGGTGTTTCGCGGGCCGATGTGATCATCGAGGCCGTGGTGGAAAAGCTCGAGGTCAAGCAGAGCATTTTTGGCGGGCTGGAAGACAGGCTCAAGCCGGGTGCGATCCTTGCGACCAATACCTCGTCGATCGAGTTGGAGCGCATTGCCGAAAAGCTGAAGGCGCCCGAGCGGTTGATCGGGCTGCATTTCTTCAATCCGGTGGCGCAGCTGCCGCTGGTGGAGGTGATCCGCTCGACGTTCAATACTGATGCCGAAATCGGCAAGGGTGCGGCTTTTGCGCTGGCAATCGGCAAGAGCCCGGTTGTGGTCAAGTCGGCGCCTGGGTTCCTCGTGAACCGTGTGCTGATGCCCTATATGCTGGGTGCGGTGGAGCGGGTGGAGCGCGGTGAGAGCCGCGAGTTGCTCGACGCAGCGGCGGTGGCTTTTGGCATGCCGATGGGGCCGATCGAGCTGATGGATACGGTGGGGCTCGATGTCGGCAAGTCGGTCGCGACCGAACTTGGGCATGCTGTGCCCGAGGGTAGTCAATTCGACCAGCTGGTGAAGGCAGGAAAGCTTGGCCGCAAGACGGGCGAAGGCTTCTACAAATGGGTAGACGGCAAGGCGCAAAAGGGCGAGACCCCCGCGCATGCCGATCTGGCCGGGCTGGGTCGTGAGCTGGTCAAGCCGCTGGTCGACATGACCGAAGTGGTCGTGGCCGAAGGCGTGGTCGCCAATGCGGGCCTTGCCGATATCGGCGTGATCATGGGAACGGGCTTCGCGCCGTTCCTGGGTGGACCGCTCAAGGCACGCATGGATGGGAGAGCATAATGGCCGAACTTCGCAAGGTCGCCATCGTGGGTTCGGCGCGCATTCCCTTTGCGCGCGGCAATACGGCTTATGCCGACGAGACCAATCTTTCCATGCTGGGCACGGTGCTGACCGGGCTGGCGGACAAGTTTGGGCTCAAGGGCCAGAAGGTGGATGAGGTCATTGCCGGGGCGGTGATCGGGCATTCGCGCGATTTCAACCTGGCGCGTGAGGCAACCCTTGATGCGGGGCTGTCGCCGCGCACGCCGGGCACGACGATGCAGATCGCTTGTGGCACAAGCCTGCAGGCGGCGCTGGTGCTGGCCGGCAAGATTGCCTCGGGCGAGATCGATAGCGGCATTGCCGCCGGGTCGGACACGGTCAGTGACAGTCCGATCGTTTTCGGCAACAAGTTCCAGCACCGGCTGCTGGACGTGAACAAGGCGCGCTCGACCGGCGAGAAGTTCAAGGCGTTCAAGGGCTTTTCCTTCGGCGAGCTGACGCCGGTGGCGCCTTCAGTCAACGAACCACGCACAGGGCTTTCAATGGGCCAGCATTGCGAGCTGATGGCGCGCGAATGGGGCATTACCCGCCAGGCGCAGGATGAGCTGGCGGTGGCCAGTCATCGCAATGCGGCCAAGGCCTATGACGAAGGGTTTCACGACGATCTGCTGGTGTCATGCGCCGGGCTGGTGCGGGACAATAATGTCAGGGCGGACGCCAATCTGGACAAGATGAGCACGCTCAAGCCTGCTTTCGACAAGTCGAGCGGGCAGGGAACGCTGACGGCGGGTAATTCCACGCCACTGACCGATGGCGCCTCGGCCGTGCTGCTGGCGAGCGAAGAGTGGGCCAAAGAACGTGGACTGCCGGTGCTCGCCTATCTGACGGCAGGGCGCGTGGCCGGCAATGACTTCGCCCATGGCGAGGGCCTGCTGATGGCACCGACCATTGCGGTCAGCGAGATGCTGGCGCGCAAGGGGCTGAGCTTTGACGACATCGACTATTTCGAGCTGCACGAGGCGTTTGCGGCGCAGGTGCTGTGCACGCTGAAGGCCTGGAACGATGCGGACTATTGCCGGGATGTGCTTGGGCGAGAGACGGTGATGGGCGCGGTCGATCCGCAGAGGATCAATGTTAAGGGATCGAGCCTGGCCTATGGGCACCCCTTTGCTGCGACCGGTGCGCGCATCCTGGGCCTCACCGCCAAACTACTGTCGACTAGCCCCGGCAGCAGGGCTTTGCTAAGCGTGTGCACGGCGGGCGGCATGGGTGTCGCGGCCCTGGTTGAAAGCGCGCAATGAACGAAAATGTCCTCAAATTCCGCCGGCCCGAGAAGAAGCCCGAGCCGCCGGTGAAAAAGCCGCGCGGACCGATGCCCGGCTGGGTGCCGTGGGTGATTTTGGTGGCGGTTGCAGTAGCGATCTACGCGGCACAACAGGCCGGCATGCTGGGGCGTTGACAGCGTCCACGGTTGTGCCAAGCTGAGGTTAGCAGGAGGTCAGCATGACCAAAAAGCTCGACCCGATCATCTCCGAATTCGCGACGCAGGAAGAGGCGGATAGTTACGACCGCTGGTTCCACCAGAAAGTGCAGCAGGCACTGGACGATCCGCGACCGGGTATTCCGCATGATGAAGTGATGGCACAGGTCAGGGCGGTGATCGACGCCGCCGTCGAGCGCAAGAAGGTGTCAGGGCTGGAGGAGCCCAGTGCAGCCTTTGACCAGTTGGATCCCCTCGTTTCGGAGTTCGAGACGCAAGAGCAGGCGGATAGCTATGATCGCTGGCTGATGGCCAAGGTTGAAAGATCCCTGTCTGACCCGAGGCCGAGCATTCCGCATGATGAGGCTATGCGACGCGTCAAAGAAGCTATCAAAGCTGCAGCGAGACGGTCTGAATAGAAATGCTGCTTGTCCGCTGGCGATCCGAAGCGCTGGATGACCTGCTTGGTATCACGACCTATATAGCGCAATTTGACGAGATGGCCGCGCTGAAGGTGCAGGCCCGGATTGAGGCTTCTGTGATGTCGCTCGTCGAGCACCCATTTCTGGGCCGGCCTGGCCGGCGCGCGGGGACACGTGAACTATTGGCGCACCCCAATTATCTGGTGATCTACGCCGTCGGTCCTGACACCATTGAGGTCACTTCGGTGGTGCATACGCGCCGCGAATACCCCTGAGGCCGCCTGGTTGGACAGGCGGCGCGGGCGTATACGGCATGTTAATAATTCGAGACGGCTTGACGCATAGGTCAATGTTTTGCTTGTCAGTGGACGGAATGGCGTAATACCGTCCAGCCATCTTGACCGGGTGGTTAAAGCCCTGGCCACAAGACATTGCAATCCGCGGCGCCATGATCGCGGGACAAAGACGATTTAGAAAAATACCCACAAGGAGACGGGACGAGAATGAAACTCACGCAAACCTTGACCGCGGTCGCGACCGCCGGCGCAATGGCGCTGATGATGAGCACAGCGGCTTCTGCCGTGACGCTGCAGCTGCACAATGGCGGTGATCCCGGTACGCTCGATCCGCACAAGGCTTCCGGCGACTGGGAAAACCGTGTCATCGGCGACTATATCGAAGGTCTGGTGACTGAAGACGCTGCCGCCCAGCCGATCGCTGGTCAGGCCGAGAGCTGGGAAATCTCCGAAGACGGCAAGGTCTATACCTTCCATCTGCGTGACGGCATCCAGTGGACCGATGGCGAGCCGGTTACGGCCGAAGATTTCGTCTACGCCTTCCAGCGCCTGTTCAACCCGGCGACCGCTGCCGACTATGCCTATCTGCAGTTCCCGATCCTGAATGCTGAAGCCATCAACTCGGGCGAAATCACCGATTTCGACGAACTCGGCGTCAAGGCGATCGACGACAAGACGCTCGAAATCACGCTCAGTGCCTCGACCCCCTATTTCCTCGATGCGCTGACCCATTACACGGCCTATCCCGTGCCAAAGCACCTGGTCGAAGAGATCGGTGACGACTGGACCAAGGTCGAGAACATCGTTGCCAACGGCCCCTACAAGATCGTGGAATGGCTGCCGGGCTCCTATGTCCGTTCGGAAAAGAACGAAGACTATTACGATGCTGCCAATGTGCAGATCGATGAAGTCTACTACCATGTGCTGGAAGACCAGGCGGCAGCGCTGAACCGCTACCGTGCGGGCGAGTTCGATATCCTGACCGACTTCCCGGCCGATCAGTATCAGTGGCTGCAGGACAATCTGCCGGGCGAAGCCCATGTGGTGCCGTTCCTGGGTGTCTATTACTACGTGATGAACCAGGAAGAGGGCGAAGTGCTCTCGGACGTCCGCATTCGCGAAGCGCTGTCGATCACCGTGCTGCGTGACGTGATCGGGCCCGATATCCTGGGCACCGGCGAACTGCCGGCCTATGGCTGGGTCCCGCCGGGCACCAACAACTATGTCGAAGACGCCTATGCGCCGGAATGGGCCAGCGAGCCCTATGAAGAGCGCGTCGCCCGCGCCGTCGAGCTGATGACGGAAGCCGGTTACGGCCCGGACAAGCCGCTGACGCTGCAGCTGCGCTACAACACCAATGACAACCACCAGCGTATCGCAGTGGCGCTTGCCGCCATGTGGGAGCCGCTGGGCGTCAAGATCGAGCTGTTCAACGCCGAAACCGCGGTTCACTACGACGCCCTGCGTTCGGGTGATTTCCAGGTCGGCCGCGCCGGCTGGCTGCTGGACTATAACGATCCGTCCAACACGCTCGACCTGCTCAAGACTGGTACCAACCAGGCTGGCACCATGAACTGGGGCAATAACTACGGCCGCTATTCGAACGAAGAGTTCGACGGTCTGCTGGAGCAGGCTGCCAACGAGCTCGACCTGACCGCTCGCGGCCAGCTGCTCGCCGATGCCGAAAAGATCGCCATGGACGAATTCGCTGCCATCCCGATCTACTGGTATGTGTCCAAGGACGTCGTGTCGCCCAAGATCTCGGGCTTCCAGGAAAACGCCAAGAACATCTTCCGCACCCGCTGGCTCTCGAAGTCGGAATAAGCGGCAGACACACCTGACCGTGGGGGCCAAGCGCCCCCACGGTTCTTTTGTCCGGCAGGCGCAACTATCGTGTTCCAGCGCACCGGCAAGGAGAATTAAACCAACATGCTGGCCTATGCCTTTAGGCGCGTGCTTTCGGCCATTCCGATTGCATTGATCGCCGTTACCATCTGCTTTTTCATCCTGCGCCTGGCGCCCGGTGGCCCCTTCGATGGCGAGCGTGCGCTCCCCCCGACCGTGCTGGCGAACCTGCGTGCGCATTACAATCTCGATCAGCCGCTGGTCGTGCAGTATTTCATCTATGTCTGGCGGCTCATCCAGGGCGACCTCGGTCCCTCGATGGTGATCGACGGGTTCCGCGTCAGCGACCTGATC
Organism: Candidatus Devosia phytovorans; assembly: GCA_029202405.1. Taxonomy (NCBI): domain Bacteria; kingdom Pseudomonadati; phylum Pseudomonadota; class Alphaproteobacteria; order Hyphomicrobiales; family Devosiaceae; genus Devosia; species Candidatus Devosia phytovorans. Next base: position 162,382 of record CP119312.1, read on the forward strand.
CGCATCGGCTTCCCCTTCACCCTCACCATGGCGCTGTCGGCTTTCGTCATCGCGACGCTGGTGGGTATCGTGGCCGGCATGGTCGCGGCGGTGAACCAGAACAAATGGCCTGACTATGTGCTTGTGCTGATCGTGATGATCGGTGTCGTGGTGCCCAACTTCCTCAATGCGGCGCTGCTGCAATTGTGGTTCGGCGTGCATCTGGGATGGCTGCCTGCGGGTGGCTGGGTCAGTGGCTCGATCGCCCATCTGGTATTGCCGGTGACCGTGCTGGCTTGGCCACACGCGGCGCGTATCAGCCGGCTGATGCGTGGCTCGATGATCGAAGTGCTGGGCACCAACTACGTGCGCACGGCGCGCGCCAAGGGCCTGCGCGAGCGGCTGGTGCTGGTGCGCCATGCGATCAAGCCGGCGCTGCTGCCGGTGGTCTCCTATCTCGGGCCAGGCCTCTCCTATCTGCTGACCGGCTCGCTGGCCGTTGAACAGATTTTCGGCCTGCCGGGGATCGGCAAGTATTTCGTCACCGCGGCGCTCAACCGCGACTATGGCATCGTGCTGGGCACGACCATTCTCTACATGTTCATCATCCTGGCACTGAATCTCATCGTTGACCTCGTCTATGCCTGGCTCGACCCGAAGGTGAGGTACCACTGATGGCTGGAATTACCGGCAAGGACGAAGTCCTCACCCAATATGCGCGCAAGCTGGAAACGCTTGATGCGCCCAAGGGCCGCTCGCTGACCGAAGACGCAATGCGGCGCTTGGTGCGCAACAAGGCGGCTGTGGTTTCCATCGCCATTGTCGTGCTGATTATCCTGGCGGCGTTCATTGGACCCTATTTCGTCACCTGGGGCTATTCGCAGGTGGACTGGGCCTCGATCCGCAAGCCGCCCAATTTCGATACCGGGCACTATCTCGGTACCGACCAGAACGGCCGCGACATGCTGGCCCGCGTGCTGCAGGGCACGCAGATGAGCCTGATCGTTGCCTTTGTGGCGACGGTGGTGTCGGTTTCGATCGGCGTGGTCTATGGCGCAGTGGCCGGCTATTTCGGTGGCCGGGTCGATGCGATCATGATGCGTATCGTCGACGTGATGTATGCGCTGCCCTATATCCTCTTCGTCATCATCCTGATGGTGATGTTCGGGCGCAATCCGGTGCTGCTGTTTGTTGGTATCGGCGCGATCGAATGGCTGACCATGGCGCGCATCGTGCGCGGGCAGACGCTGTCGCTGAAGGAAAAGGAATTCGTCGAGGCTGCACGGGCTTCGGGTGCGAAACCCTTCGCCATCATTATGCGGCATATCGTGCCCAACCTGACGGGGCCGGTGGTGATCTATGCAACGCTCACCATTCCCGAAATCATCATCGCGGAGAGCTTCCTCTCCTATCTCGGCCTGGGCGTGCAGGAGCCGCAGACATCGCTGGGTACGCTGATCTCCGCCGGTGCGCCGGTTGCGGAAGTGTTGCCCTGGATGCTGCTGGCACCCGCCGCCGTGCTGGTCACGCTGCTGCTCTGCCTCACCTATATCGGTGACGGGTTGCGCGACGCGCTCGACCCCAAGGACCGGTGAGGACAATCGACATGACATTGCTTGAAGTCAAAAACCTCAAGGTCGAATTCCAGACCCAGGATGGGGTGGTGAGCGCCGTTCGCGACCTCAACTACACGCTGGAAAAGGGCAAGACGCTGGCCATCGTCGGCGAGAGCGGATCGGGCAAGACGCAGGGCGCCTTTGCGATTCTGGGGCTCTTGCCCAAGAACGGCAAGGCTTCGGGTTCGGTGCTGTTCAACGGCACGGAAATCCTCAACCTGTCGCCGCGCAAGATCAATGAATATCGCGCTGCCAAGATCGGGATCATCTTCCAGGACCCGATGACATCGCTCAATCCCTATTTGCGCATTTCGCGGCAGCTGACGGAAGTGCTGGAACGGCACAAGGGCATGAGCCGCAGTCAGGCCCTGGCAGAGAGTATCCGTATGCTCGATGCGGTGCGCATTCCCGACGCCAAAAACCGCATCCACATGTATCCGCACGAGTTCTCGGGCGGCATGCGGCAGCGCGTGATGATCGCCATGTCGCTGCTATGCGGACCGGAGCTGCTGATCGCTGACGAGCCGACCACGGCGCTGGACGTGACTGTGCAGGCCGGGATCATCGACCTGTTGGTCGACCTGCAGGAGGATTTCGGCACGTCGATCATCCTGATCACCCATGACCTGGGCATTGTCGCGGGCAGCTGCGAGGATACGCTGGTCATGTTTGACGGTCGCGTGATGGAATATCGCAAGACAGAAGAGCTCTTCGCCAACCCCCAGCATGCCTATACCAAGGGCCTGCTGGCCGCCGTGCCGCGGCTCGACAAGAAGGTCGAGCGGCTGTCGACGGTTTCCTATGATTTCCTGGCGCAAGGACGCGAATTGTGATGACGGACAAGAAACCGATCCTGCAGGTCCGCAACCTCTCCGTGGACTTCCAGATTCCGACCGGCGGCATGTTCGGCGGCAAGAAGATTCTCAAGGCGGTCAAGGAAGTGTCCTTCGACCTGCACCAGGGCGAAACGCTCGGCATCGTGGGCGAAAGCGGCTGTGGCAAGTCGACATTGTCGCGTGCCGCGATCCGGCTGATCGAGCCGACCTCGGGCGAGTCGTTGTGGATGGGCAAGGACATCATCAAGATGAGCCCACGCGAGATCATCGCGCTGCGCAAGGACATCCAGATGATCTTCCAGGATCCGCTGGCCTCGCTCGATCCGCGCATGACGGCTGGCGCCATCATCGCCGAGCCGCTGCTGATCCACTATCCGGAAGTCAGCAAGAAGGAACGCGCCGCCCGCGTCATCGCCATGATGGCCAAGGTGGGGCTCGCGCCCGAGCTGGTGAACCGCTATCCGCACGAATTCTCGGGCGGGCAGTGCCAGCGCATCGGCATCGCACGGGCGCTGATAACCAACCCCAAGCTGGTGGTCTGCGACGAAGCCGTGTCGGCGCTCGACGTGTCGGTCCAGGCGCAGGTGATCAACCTCTTGATGGACCTGCAGAAGGAACTGGGGATTTCGCTGCTGTTCATCGCGCATGACATCGCCGTGGTCCGCCACATCGCGCAGCGCGTCATGGTGCTGTATTTCGGCGAGGTGGTGGAGATCGGCGAGTCCGAGCAGGTGGTGACCGATCCGCAGCACGACTATACCAAGAAACTCATCGCTTCGGTGCCGGTGCCCGATCCAAAGGCGGAGATGGCGCGGCGCGAATTGCGCCGCAAGCTGCGCCGCGAGGCTGCCGAGGAGGCAAAGGCTACGGCCTGACCTTCTGCGTCAGAAACGAAAAGGCCCGCTCCGGCGGGCCTTTTGCCGAGTGGGTGATGCCTTGCTGCTCAGCCAGCCTTGGCGGTCGGTCCGCGGCGATCTTCGGAGACGTCGACGGTCTTGCGGCGACGGTCGGGGCCCTTGTATTCGCCGCCCTCGATGAAGCCGCGCGGGTTGATGACGAGGCTGCTGAGGCGGGTCTGCAGGTGATTGGCGGCAAAGGGCTTGCGTAGGAATTCGGTGGCGCCGGCGTCGCGGGCCTCGGCGATGCGTTTGGCGTCGGGCGCCGAGCTCATCATGATGATGGGGACCGAACGGTTCTGGCATTCCGTGCTGGCGCGCAGCTTGCGGGTCAGTGCCACGCCGTCGAAGCCCTGGCCGTCGTCGATAATGACGACGTTGAAGTTCCGACGCTGCAGCTCGGCCATGGCCTTTTCGGCATCATAGGCCTCGCGGATGTCCTTGCGTCCCAGGCTGCGCAGCATGATGCTGACCAGACCTGCCATATGGGTGGATGGATCGACGACGAGAACGCCGTGCTTGGTAATTTCCTCGTTTGCCATGCCAGTTTGCCGTTAGTGACTGCCGGGACTGTAGAATAACCCCGGTTTGCCAAGAGGCCGTTAATCGGCATATTGCAATCTTGTCACAAGAAACGCCCGGGGCAGTGAAAAACGGGTCCGTCACGCGTTGACAGGCCTAGCCCTTTTCCCTATGTATGCCGCCAGTTTCCGGGCGGCGCTTAGAGAAATCTGGAGCGCCCCTTTTGTTTGACCAAGGATTGACCGATGAAAGTCCGTAACTCGCTGAAGGCGCTGATGACTCGCCACCGCGCGAACAAGCTCGTCCGCCGTCGCGGCCGGGTCTATATCATCAACAAGGTGGATAAGCGCTTCAAGGCCCGTCAGGGTTGAGCGTCACGCCAGTCTGATTTCAAAGCCCGCGAAAGCGGGCTTTGTTGTTTTTGTGCCTGTTGCGATCAATTGGAGGACAGTATGCGGCGCTCCCATACGATCACCATCTCGATCGACCGCCCCTTTGACGAAGTTTATGCCTACCTCTCCAAACCCAGCAATTACCAGGACTGGGCTACAGTTGAGCAGGGCAGTTTCAAGCCGCTGGAGAATGGCGATTGGGTCGGCATGACGCCTGCCGGATTGCGCCATCATCGTTTTACCGCGCCCAACAATTTCGGCGTGCTGGACCATGCCATCTTCGTGCCAGGCAAGGAGATGCTGTATAATCCGATGCGGGTGACGCCCAACCAGGACGGCACCGAGCTGACCTTTACCTACTATGTCCGCGAGGGCATGAGCGACGAGCGCTTCGAATCCAGCATCGAATGGATCCGGACCGACTTTCTGGCGCTCAAGAGCTATCTCGAGGCTGGCAATCGCCGGCGCGTTTGACCGGGCGGCTGGCGCATAACTGTCTAGACACAGACCTGCCTACGTATATGTACCTATCCTATTGATGTATCTGAATTAATTCTCAGACATCAGCGTATTGTTAACCATAGTGGGTCACACTTCCTTCACCACGTTTCTGGAGGTTGTTGTGAAGCGTCTTTGTGCTGGCCTGGCTGTGCTGGGTTGTTTTATTGCGCCAGTCAGCGCTGCCGATCTGATGCTCGGCGAGACCATTGTGTCGATGGACCGCAGCGAACTGCCTGCCAGCGGTTTTGACTGGAGCGGTTTCTATGCGGGTCTTAATGGCGGCTATCTGACGGGCGATGTCGATTCCACCAGCGTTGCCACCGGTGTCACAACGGAAGTGCCGCTCGATGGTGCCATGCTGGGCGTTACCCTGGGCGGCAATGCGCAGTTCGGCATGTTCGTGCTGGGCGCGGAAGGCGACCTCGCCTGGTCGGGTGCTGATGGCAGCGCCACCTGCGAGCTGTTGCCGGGTTCCGATTGCAATGCCGAGATCGACTGGCTGGGTACCGTCACTGCGCGCGGTGGCGTGGCCTTCGACAGTATCCTGGTCTTTGCCAAGGGCGGCGTGGCCGTCGCCCGAGGGCGCGGCACGGTAACGCCAGCCTTTGCGGGCATCAGCAATGAGTTCGAAGATACATTCGTCGGCTGGACGGCGGGCGCGGGCGTCGAGCTGGCCGTAACCGATGCCATCTCGGTCAAGGCGGAATACAATTATATCGACCTGGGCAGTCAGGACGCGCCGGCCGGTACGATCGGCACCGGTGTGCAGGAGGTTTCGCCCGTCGCGCATGCGGTGAAGCTGGGCTTCAACTACCACTTCTAGGCGTCACAGACGCCAAAGGGAAAGGGCCCGGCAGGTGACTGCCGGGCCCTTTGTTCATTCAGCCGTGTGGCGTGGCTCAGCTGCTGCCGGCGCCGTCCTGGCGGACGAAGGCGATGCGCAGCATATTGGTGGCGCCGGGCGTGCCCAGCGGAATGCCGGCAGTGATGGCGATGCGGTCACCAGGGCGGGCAAAGCCTTCCTGGTAGGCGATGACGCAGGCGCGGTCGACCATGTCCTCGAGGCTGACGGCGTCTTCGGTCTGCACGCAATGGACGCCCCAGACAACCGACATGCGGCGGATGGTGCGCATGTTGGGGGAGAGCACGATGATGGGCTTGGAAGGCCGCTCGCGGGCGGCACGGATGCCGGTGGAGCCGGAAGCCGTGTAGGTGACGATGGCAGCCAGATCGAGCGTTTCGGCAACCTGGCGCGTCGCCGCCGAGATGGCGTCGGCTGCGGTGGCTTCCGGTTCGGTCTGGGCGGCGCGAATGATGTTGCGATAGTTGGCGTCGGTTTCAACGGCCACGGCCACCTTGTTCATGGTGGCGACGGCTTCGACCGGGTACTGGCCGGAGGCCGATTCGGCCGAGAGCATGACGGCGTCGGCGCCTTCGAAGACCGCGATGGAAACGTCGGACACTTCGGCGCGGGTCGGGACCGGCGAGGTGATCATTGATTCCAGCATCTGGGTGGCAACGACGACCGGCTTGCCATAGCGACGGCACATGCGGATCATGCGCTTCTGCAGGCCAGGAACGGTTTCAAGCGGCAGCTCGACGCCAAGATCGCCGCGCGCCACCATGATAGCGTCGCAGAGCTTGACGATTTCCTCGAGGCGGTCGATGGCCTGGGGCTTTTCGATCTTGGCCATGACGCCGGCGCGACCCTGGACAATCTTGCGGACATCGATGATGTCCTCCGGACGCTGCACGAAGGAAAGCGCGATCCAGTCGGCGTCGGCCTTGAGGCCCTCGAGCAGATCGGCGTGGTCCTTTTCGGTCAGGGCGCCGGTGGGCAGCAGCGTGTCGGGCAGCGAAACGCCCTTCTTGTCGGAAAGTTTGCCGCCGTAGATGACTTCGGTCTCGATGGCACCATTACCGACTTTAGTAGCCTTGAGGGCCAGCTTGCCATCGTCTAGCAAGAGCCGGTCACCGACGGAGACGCTCTCGATGATTTCGGGATGGGGCAGGTAGACACGGTCGATATTGCCGTTGTCGTTCTTGTCGCTGTCGAGCGTGAACTTCTGGCCGGCGACGAGGTTGATCGAGCCTTCGGCGAATTTCCAGACGCGGAGCTTGGGACCCTGAAGGTCAACCAGGATGCCGAGCGGATGGTTGAGGCGCTTCTCGACCGCGCGGATGCGCGCCACGGTCTGGTGCAGCACTTCGTGGCTGGCATGGCTCATGTTGATGCGGAACACGTCCGCGCCGGCCTTGGCCAGTTCCTCGATCATCTTTTCGTCGTGGCTGGCTGGCCCGAGGGTGGCGAGGATCTTGGCGCGTCTCATGCGTCTCATTGCGTGTCCGTTCCTGGCGTTTCTGTGCCGGTCTCCGGAGCGTCGATAGTGACGTCATCGGGATCGACGAGGAATGTAGGGTCTTCTAGGTCTTCGCTGCCGTCAGGACCCACGATGGCAGGCCCTCCGGCACCGTCGGTCAACTGGAGGGTCCAGTCCGTGCGGCTCTGGGTATCGATTTCAAAGAAACCGGTGCGCTCATAGCCCCGGGCGAGGCAATCCTCAACCCCGAATATTGTGAAGGTTTCGTCACGCGTGCACATGAAGACCGACCCGTCCCATGCGCCGCCGCCGATATCGTCCACGGCAAACAGGTAATAGAACCGGCGTTCGAGTGTGCCCTGATAGAGCACGCGGCAATCGCCGGGCGGGGCCTGCCACCAGCCTTCGCTCATCCAGCCGCGCTCGGCGCGATAGCCCAGGGCCACCGAAACCAGATTGCCGGTTTCATTGCAGACGCGCAGATCGGCGTGGGCCGGGGTGATGAAAAAGGCAAGATTGGCGGCCAATGCGCCGATCAGGGGCAGGGCTAGACGCTTGTTGCCGAGATGTTTTTTGCCGAGACGGGAAGTGAGCAATCTGGTGCCAGCAATCATCGGGAAAAGGTGCCTTCTTTGAGCCCATGGTAGGCGATAGGTCAATGGCTAAAGCCGCGATTTGACCGAATTGCGGGCAAGTGATCGGCTGGTCATGTGGATTGGTTTCAAAAGGACTTGAACCCTAACGCCCAGTACGATTGAACACCGGCAGCGAATGAAAAGGAATGTGCCAATGGCCGTCGAAGACAGCGTTGCCCAGGATCAGTTGCGGGCGTTCATCGAACGCATCGAGCGCATGGAAGAAGAAAAGGCCGCTATCGCTGCCGATATCAAGGAAATCTATGCTGAAGCCAAGGGCAATGGCTTCGATACCAAGATCCTGCGCAAGATCGTGAGCATCCGTAAGCAGGATGCCAATGAGCGCGCCGAGCAGGAAGCGATCCTGGAATTGTACATGGCCGCTCTCGGCATGGTGGAAGCACCACCCGAAGATTGATCGGCTTTGGCCTGACCGCGAAAATATGAAAATGCCGGCTGCGAGGCCGGCATTTTTGTTGTTGTATGGTCGCGCTATCGAACCGCAAAAGTGGTGGCCACTTTTGCTGAAAGCGCTCTAAGCCAGAATGTCGATGGTGGACCTGGCCATCTCGTCGGCCATTTTCATGATCTTGGCCGAGGCCTTGAAGTCGATTTCGGCGGACATCATGTCGACCACGTCGGTGGCGAGGTCGGAGGTTTCCTGGCCGGTGCCGGTGCGGGCGATGCGGGTGGCGCTGGCTTCGAAACGATCGCTGGCGCGTAACATGCCGGCCGCGCCAATGCTGGAAATGTTCATGCGTTACACCTGTTGGGAGTTACCCAAACCCTAACGGGAACTGCTTGAGATTGTCTTAGCGGGGACCCGCCAAACTTGTGTCAAATCGCGGCGGGCGACAGGGACGCGGCGCTGAGCTTGATGGCGCGCCAATGGGTATTGGACGTGCGGCCATTAGGATTGATCGCGTCAGGATAGTCGAAGATGATTTCGAGAAAGCCCAGATCGTCGATGGCGCTGGCCGGGATGGGCAGCATGAAGCGATCGACCTGGTCGGGGAGGACGGTCAGGGTCTGCAGTTCAGTGCCGCCGGCGGAAACCACAACGCGCTGTTCTGGCGGGCCGGGCATGGTCACAGCGCTCAGGTCCAGCGTCAGGGTCAGGTCTTGTGGTTCGGCAATGGCAAATTTCAGGCGGGACGAGGTGCCGATGGAATGGGCGCCGTCGCCGGCCGGACCATCCCAGCCGCAGGGGCGCAGTTCGCGTGTGTCGTCGCCGCCGGCCGTGAAGTCGAGTTCGGTGCCGAGGGTATAGACGCCGGTGACCGGCTGCGTCAGGCAGGTGGTCGACTTGTCGAGGTAATAGGCGTGGTAGTTTTCGGGCACATTGGGATGCAGCGCCTGCCAGAAGACGGCGAGTTCAAAGAGGGCAAGGATGGCGGCAAGGGCATAAAGGCCGAGCGCGGCCGGGGAGCGTTCAGACAAGCGCAACATTGCCTCCCAGCCAAGCGAGGGTGGTGAACCAGGCGCCTATAAGGATGGTGAGCAGGCTCACGACGAAGAGCCAGCGCCAACGACCGAGCAGGGTCATCAGCGTGATCGTCAGTGGCGCCATGGCGGTCATGAAACGCAGCATGGAGGCGAGGCCTGCGGCCAGCGGAATGATGATGGCGAGGAGGGCGAAGAGTACTGCGGGCCATTGGCGGCGCCAGGCGAGGACGCCGGTGAGGATGAGACCAGCGACAGCGGCGAGGGCCAGCACCTGCGAAGGCGTCAACCATTGACCTTGGGTGACGGACCAGTTGGTCAGGCCGCGCCAGAGATAAAAGACCGGATTGCCGACGACGCGGGCCCAGGCACGCTGCACATGACTGAAGGCCAGGCCATCGCCGATCCAGTAATTGAGGAAGGCCATGTAGACGAAGAGGCCGAGCGGCGAGATGAAGATTGCCAGCACCAGCTTGGGCTGGGCGAGCAGGCCAGGCAGCCAGCCTTTCCACGAGCCGGTATTGCGCCGCCAGTCGAGCAGGGCCTGCAGGCCGATCGACAGCGAAATGAAGACACCCACGATGCGGGTGGAAGAAAGCAGGGCGGTAAAGCCTGCGGCGCCGAGGTAGTTGCTGCGGCTGAGAGACCGGAAGGCGAGCGTCGTCAGCAGCAGAAACATGACCTCGGTCATGAAGGTGGTGAAATAGATGGAGACCGGGCCGCTGAGCACGAAGGCGGCGTAAAGCGTATAGGCGCGCAGGTTGCGGCCCAGCAGAGGCCAGGCGACCACGACAGCGGCATAGGCGGTAACGATCGAGGCAATGCTTGCCAGGAAGATCATCGGCAGCGGGATCAGCTTGCCGATCAGGCCGACCAGCATGGGATAGAAGGGGAAGAAGGCCCAGTTGCCGGCGTTGATGCGGGAAGGGACGGGGAAGGGGTCATAGCCTGTCTGGGCCATTTTGACGTACCAGCCACAATCCCAGCGGCAAAGCGCCCGGAAATAGCGGGTCCAGTCGACATCGGGCTGGGCGTAGCGGAAGGCGATGAAGCGGATAGCGGTGCCGGTCAGCACGAAAAGCAGGGGTAGAAACAGGACCAGCCGTGTCGGACGATCCTGCGCCGGGTCGTTGCTGGCCTGAAACACGGCGCCTCCGCAAATAGTGCCAAGATGCTCTGGCACAAATCAGAATCTTCCACACCTGCGCGCTTTGCAAGGCAGACATCCAAACTTGTCGCGCAACCTTTTGACGCGGACGTGGTTTCTATCGGCTGGTTCAGCAAGAGTTAACCACAGATGTCGATCGACCAAAGCTCCAGTCTTCTCGTCGAGCAGACCAGCAGTTTCCACCCCCCGCAGCTTGCAGTGATTGTGCCCAGCTATAACGAGCGGGACAATATCGAGCTGCTGTATGAAAAGGTGGCTATCGCGCTGGGCAGCACGCCCTGGGAGATGATCGTCGTTGACGACGACAGCCCGGATGGCACGGCAGACCTGGTCAATGAATTGAGCCGCGTCTACGCCAATATCCGCTGCCTGCGCCGATTTGGCCGGCGCGGGCTTGCCTCGGCCTGTGTCGAGGGCATGGCGGTGACAGGTGCGCCCTATGTGGCGGTGATCGACGGTGACCTGCAGCATGACGAAGCCATTCTGCCCACCATGCTGGCCAAGGCACAGGCCGGGGCGGATCTGGTTGTCGGTTCGCGCTTTGCCGAGGGCGGTTCGGCCGGCGACGGGCTCAGCGCGACGCGCCTGTCAGGCAGTAATTTTGCCAATCGACTGGCAGGGATGATTGCGGGCCAGGCGGTGAGCGACCCCATGAGCGGGTTTTTCCTGATGCGCCGCGAGGCAGCGCTCAAGGCAGCACCGAAGCTTTCGAGCGACGGCTTCAAGATCCTGATCGACATGATCGTCACCTCGGCCAAGATCGGCATGCCGCTCAAGATCGCGGAAGTGGGCTACACGTTCCGCCAGCGCCATGCCGGCGAGAGCAAGATGAGCCCGCTGGTGGTGATCCAGTATCTGGGCCTGTGGCTGTCGAAGATGACCGGTGGTGCGCTGCCGCCGAGTTTTCTGATGTTCGGTCTCGTTGGCGGCACGGGCGTCGTGGTGCATCTGGCCATGCTGGCGCTGATGACTTCAGTTCTGGCACAGGGCTTCGTGGTCAGCCAGATCGTGGCGACGCTGACGGCCATGGCGTGGAATTTCGTCCTCAACAACAACCTGACCTATGCCGATCGCAAGCTGCGCGGCCCCAAGCTGATCACGGGCTTCATCAGCTTCTGTGCCATCTGCGCCTTGGGCGGCATTGCCAATATTTCTGTGGCCAATGCGATCTACCAGTTCGATCACCAGACCTTCGTGGCAGGCCTCTCGGGCGCGATCATGAGCTCGGTGTTCAACTATGCGGTAACGCGGGCGTTTACGTGGAAATAGGCGTCCATTGACGCAAAAAAACGGTCCGCAGCGATGCGGGCCGTTTTGTTTGTAACTGGCGAAGTCGCTAGCTGATCTTGCCGAGCGCAGCGGCCATGGCCGCTTCGTCATAGCCCAAGGTCGTCAGCGCGGTGGCGACAATCCCGGCGCGGTCGAGGCCGGCGGCGGCATACATGTCGGACTGGCTGGCGTGTTCGTCGAAGCGATCAGGGATCATCAGCGGACGGAAGCGCAGCTTGCCGTCAAGCAGGCCATTGGAGGCGAGGAAGGTCGCCACATGGCTGCCGAAGCCGCCGATAGAGCCTTCTTCCACGGTTAGCAGCACATCATGGGTGGACGCCAGCTTTGCCGTCAGCTCTTCGTCGAGGGGCTTCAAAAAGCGGGCGTCGGCGACGGTCGGATTGAGGCCCAGTGCAGCCAGTCGGTCGGCGGCAGCGAGGACTTCGCCGAGGCGCGTTCCATAGCTCAGGATGGCGATGGTGGCGCCCTGGCGGACGATGCGGCCCTTGCCGATGACAAGCTTTTCGCCGCGTGCCGGCAGGTCGACGCCCAGACCCTCGCCGCGCGGGTAGCGGAAGGCGATGGGGCCGTTGTCATAGGCTGCGGCGGTTGCCACCATGTGGCGGAGCTCGGCCTCGTCGGCGGCCGCCATCTGCACGATGCCCGGAATGGCGCCAAGATAGGCGGCGTCGTAATTGCCGGCATGGGTGGGGCCGTCAGCACCGACAAAGCCGGCGCGATCGATGGCGAAGCGTACCGGCAGGTGCTGGATCGCCACGTCGTGCACGACCTGGTCAAAGGCGCGCTGCAGGAAGGTGGAATAGATGGCGCAGAACGGCCGCATGCCTTCGCTGGCCATGCCGGCGGCAAAGGTCACGGCATGCTGCTCGGCGATGCCGACGTCGAAGATGCGTGTCGGGTGGATTTCCGCGAATTTGTCGAGGCCGGTGCCCGAGGGCATGGCGGCGGTGACGGCGACGATGCGTGGATCGTCATTGGCTTCCTGGATCAGCGTGTCGGCAAAGATCGAGGTGTAGGACGGCGCGTTGGAGGGGGGCTTGGCCTGGGCGCCGGTGATGACGTTGAATTTCGATACGCCGTGATACTTGTCGGCGGAATGCTCGGCCGGGGCGTAACCCTTGCCCTTCTGGGTCACCAGATGCACGAGGATCGGGCCTTCGGCGGCATCGCGGACATTCTCGAAAATCGGGATGAGATTGTCGAGGTCATGCCCATCGACCGGGCCGACATAATAGAAGCCGAGCTCTTCGAAGAGGGTGCCGCCGGTGAAGAAGGAGCGGGCAAATTCCTCGGTCTTGCGGGCCGGTTCATGCAGGAAAGCCGGCAGCTTGCTGACGACATTCTTGGCGGCTTCTCGCGTTCCGCGATAGACGGGCCCCGAAACCAGGCGCGCCAGATAGGTGCGTAGCGCTCCCGTGGGCGGCGCGATGGACATGTCGTTGTCGTTGAGCACGACGATGAGGCGCGCATCCATGGCGCCGGCATTGTTCATGGCCTCATAGGCCATGCCGGCCGACATGGCGCCATCGCCGATGACGGCGACGACATTGCGCGGCTTGTCCATGAGATCGCTGGCGACCGCCATGCCGAGGCCGGCCGAGATCGAGGTCGAGGAATGGCCGGCGCCAAAGGGATCGTATTCGCTTTCGGCGCGGCGGGTGAAGCCTGAGAGGCCATCTTTCTGGCGCAGGGTGCGCATGCGGTCGCGACGGCCGGTCAGAATCTTGTGCGGATAGGCCTGGTGGCCGACGTCCCAGATGATGCGATCATGCGGTGTGTCGAAGACGGCATGCAGCGCCACGGTCAGTTCCACCACGCCTAGGCCCGCGCCAAGATGACCACCGGTCACCGAGACGGCGTCAATCATTTCCGCGCGCAATTCGTCGGCCAGCTGGCGCAGGTCTTCCTGTGGCAGGGCGCGCAGGTCGGTGGGCGTATTGACGGTATCGAGCAGTGGGGTGACGGGCTTTTCGGCCAAGCTGGAAGTCCTTTACCACAGTGGCGGTGGCCACAGTCGGGAAGCGGTCCTGACTGGTTCTTGGTGCCACGCTCTCCGAGAGCAAACCAAAGGCCAGTCTGGCGAGAACGCTTTGATTGTCTTTAGGCTCCGTGCCGCTGGTTTGCAACAAGAGCAAACCCCGCCGCGCGAGCGCAGCGGGGTGAATTAGTGTGGCAAATTGCCTGAAATAGGGCGGGTCAGTTGAAAGCTGCAGCGGCCGGCTTGGCGGTGACGAAGCTCGTATGCGACAGGCCCACCGGAGCGTCGCCGGCGCTCATCACCGTGACATACTTGCCCATCTCGGCGGTCGGGTCGAAATCGGCCTGATCGTGATCCCAGATGATGGCGAAGCGCTCGGAGGTGACGGCTTCAGGGGCCGTCAGCATGTCGGCATGCTCGAGATCGGGGGCGATCATCTGCGGGTTGCGCATGGCGCCGGGTACCGGGCGCTTGGCGATGTGTTCGGCAAGGGCTGCTGCCGTCGTCTCGTTCTGCTGTGCCGAACCGAAGGTGGAGTCAAACAGATTACCAAAGGCGCCGGAAGTGGCTGGCGTACCGCCGAGCGAGGCGGTGCGCAGGCCGGTTTCGACGGTGAGCGGCAGGATGGGCTGGCGCGTCGCCGGCGCCGGGGGAACGGCGGCCGTCGTATTGTTGTCGATGATCATTTCCAGCGCGCGCTGGGCATTGCCGTCTTGGGCGATATAGGCGGTCATCGCTTCGGGTTGCTCGCGTTCGCTCATGATGAGGCGCGGCTGCGGCATGGGAGCGGTCAAGGCAGCCAGGGCCGTGACGGCGTCGCCTGAGGGCAGGGCCGCAGCGGTGGCGACGCGAATGGCTTCCGATTTCATCAGCGGCAGCGGCGCGACTTCGGCGCTGGCCAGTTCGGACGGATCCAGCGGCGCGCTGCCGGTGGTCGAAAAGGGGATGGCAGCTGAGGCCGTTTCGACTGGCGCCATAACTCCGCCGAAAGCGGCGGGACGGGCGGCCGGAACAGGGGCGACGTCGGTCGTTGCCGACTGCGGCGCGACCGAAGCGACCTGAACAGGTGCAGGTGCCGGAGCGGATGCACGCGCGGCGGGCGCCGCTGCCTGCTGCTGTTCGCCATTGCCGCCGAAGAACATGTCCATCAGCGTCTTGCCGCTCCCGCCATTGCTGGCGGTCTGGGTGCCCGAATCCGTGCCCGAGCAAGGGTAGCGATGGCACTGTTTCCAGCCAGCCATGGCGACCTGATAGCCTTCCTGCGACAGCGGCTTGCCGTCGGTGGGCAGGTGCATGGTCTTGCCGTCGGGGAAGACTTCCTGCAGCTGAGCGCGGGTCATGCGTGGCCAGGCGCGGACCGAGCCGACGTCGAGGTGGACGAAGGGGCTGCCCGAGGTGGGATAGAAACCGACGCCGCCGACCTGCTTGCGCATGGCGGTGGCGCGCAGCTTGGCCAGGGGAATGCCGGGAATGAAAAAATCCATCGCCGTGCCGCGCATGTGCTGGGAATTGTCGGCGACGCCCGACGAGGTCTTGGCCAGCATGGCGTTGGTCTGGGGTGAGCGATAGGCGGAAACGACGTTGATCGGCTGGGTGGCGCCGACTTCCTGATAGACTTCCCAGACCAGGTCGAAGAGGCGCGGATCCATCTTGGCCGGTTCGTTACGGCGCCAGTCGCGCAGGAAGACGTTGAGCTCGTTGAGGCCCGACTGCACATATTGCCCGTTGCGCTTGAAGACGATGCGGGCGGTTTCCTGGGTGTGGGTATAGTAGAGATAGATGGCGCGCTCGGAAGCGGCGGCCGCAGGCGTGACCGCCTGGGGCAGGATCACGGTGAAGCTCACAAGAGCGGCAAGCAGGAGCCGCCCAATTCGGTGCCGTTTCAAAAAGGAAGTCCCCGTCACGCCAAACTCTGCCCGGTTATTGCCAGTTGTCGTTAGAGGTTAGCGCCAAAATGGATCGAATTGATTAACGCTAACGAGATCTCAAGCCGGCACCCCGGCACTTCACGACCTCGTTATTACGAGCAAATGCTGGCGCAACCAAGGCGAAATTGTAAATGTGACATTAAGGAGTGTGGCGGCACGCCATACTCTGCGGGGTGAACCGGCCCTGATCAGGGGGCCAGTTCGTTCACGACGGGCGCTGCCTCGGCGATGATTTCCGGGGCAAAGGCGGGCTTGGCCAAGCCCATGGCGGCGATCAGTTTGGCATTGTGGCCATAAATGTCACCAAAGCCCTTGAGCTCGCCATTGTCATCCACACGAACGGTGAAATAGGCGAGGTGGACGGGGATCTGCGTTTCCGGGTTTACCCATTTTTCCGCGGGGCCGAACATGCCTTCGAGGGAAGCGCGGGAAATATTGGGCTCATTGGCCATCAGCGCGCCGGCAAAGGCCATCGGGTCCTCGACGCGGACGCAGCCGTGGCTGAGCGCGCGGGCGGCGCGGCCGAACAGGCCCTTGGACGGCGTGTCATGCAGATAGACGTCGTGCTTGTTGGGGAAGAGGAATTTGATCTGGCCCAGGGCATTGCCCGGCCCCGGGCGCTGGCGCACGCGGAAGGGGAAATTGGTGGATGAAACCGCACCCCAGTTGACCTGCCAGGGGCTGACGACATCGCCGTTGTAGAGCAGGTCCATGTTCTGGTTGTCGGTATAGGCCGGGTTGCGCATGACCGCCGGAGCGATCTCGCCCTTGATGATCGAGCTGGGCACATTCCAATAAGGGTTCACCACGACGTGGCGGATATTGTCCGAGAAGATCGGCGTCTGGTTTTTGACCGAGCCGACGACGACGCGGGTGGTATATTCTTCGGTCTGGCCGCGATTGATGGCGAGGCGGAATTCTGGAATGTTGACGAAGACGTTGAATTCGCCAAGGTCGCGCGGCAGCCAGCGCCAGCGTTCCATATTGGCGATGATATCGGCCTTGGTGATCGGCTGACCGCCATTGAGCGCGACCAGGGTCGCCGGGCCCATGACGCCATCGACATCGAGCTTTTCGGCGGTCTGGAACAGCTTCATCGCCTCGACCATGTGGTCGTCATAGAGCATGCCCTCGACGGGCGGCAGGTTGAGGCGCGCGCGCAGTGCCGGCACCCGGGCATCGGTCATGCCCGGCTTGAGGCTGGGGCCAGTGGCGATCTGGGCGGGGCGATCGGGCTGGGTGCCATCGAAGCTGGCAAGGGCGGCTTTGAGAGCCAGGAATTCGGGATGCGTCGGCTCCAGCGCGGCGAGAACCTTGACCGGGTCCTTGCTTGTGGCGAGTTCGACCAGCAGCGCTGCTTCATCGAGCTTTTTGGGCTGGACGTCGAGATTGGCATCGACCGACTGGGGGGCAATACGGCCGGTATAGATATGGGTGGCATAGCGCAGGGTGGCGCCGGAGAAGGCGGTTTCAAGCTGCGCAAGCTTGGCCGGGTCGCCCTTGGCGCCCGTCGGGTCAAGGTCGGGCGTCAGATAGTCGGACGGCCGCAGACCTTCGCTTTCGGCACTCTCGAAAAGCTTCAGAATCTTCTGGGCTGGCTCGGAGAAAGTCACGTCGCCATTGGCGTCGGTGCTCAGCCAGATCGGCTCGAAATGACGACCGCCGTAGAAGAAATAGAGCTTCTGCGCCTCCGCATAGGCGGCGGAGTTCTTGTTCGTGTCATTATAGGCCGTGGACAGACCCGTCTTGATGGTCTGGGCCAGTGGCGTCTGCGGCGGAGCGATGATGACGGGGGCAGTGGCCAGCGCGTTCACATCCTGCGCCGATACCGAAAACGAGACACCCATGCCGGCAATAACGGCAAAAAGGGACACCACGATCTTGTTCATCTGAGCTCCATGCACGGCAATATTGTGACGGCCGGAATGCCAGAATCAAAGGGTCTGGCTGGCCGTTCCCGAGCTATCGAGCAATAAACTGCAAACCTTAACGGGAGCAATCACTCGCAACACTGTGAGCGCGAGATGTGGTGTCGAGGACACAGTAGGGTCCGGCCCGCCGCGACAGTGGCGGCGGGCCTTTGTCGACTACCAGGGATAGGCTTGGTTGACCGAGCCGGTGAAGGTGCCAGTGGGGCTATCGCTGCCGAGGAGGGCAACGCGGACAGCTTCGGCGGCGCCCTGTTCGACGGTTTCGGTGCCTTCGTAATTGTTGAGGGCGGTGGCGGTGAAGCCGGGGGTCACGGCATTGACCCTGATCCCTTCGGCTTCAAGCTCGATGGCAAAGGCCAGGGTGATGGCATTGAGCGCGGTCTTGGAGGCGGCGTAGCCGGGGTTGAAGGTGGCTCGATAGGGATTGGGCGTCGAGTTGAAGGTCAACGAGCCGAGGCCGCTCGAGACATTGACGATGCTTGCGGCGGTGGATTTGCGCAGCAGGGGCACGAAGGCCTGGGTGACGGCGAGCACCCCGAAGACATTGGTCTCCCAGATGGTGCGCACTTCATCCACCGAGATCAACGTCGCCCGCGAGCGCTGGATATAGTCCGCCATGGTCTCGACCTCATGGGTGTTCGCACGGGAGATCGCGGCATTGTTGACGAGGATGTCGAGGCGGCCGAACTGCTGTTCGACCTGGGCGGCGGCGGCGCGGATCGAAGCCTCGTCCGTCACGTCGAGCTGGATGGGGTGGAGGTCGCCCTCGATGCCTTGAGCCGCTGCCTTGCCGCGATCGAGATTGCGCGAGGCGAGCAGCACGGTCAGGCCGCTGGCGGCGAGGTCGGTGGCGATCTGCAGGCCGATGCCCTGGTTGGCGCCGGTGACGAGTGCGATGCGTGAATGTTCAGTCATGGTGGCTTGATCCTGTTCTTGATTGGCCGAACAGGAGATGGGCATGCGCTATTGGACGTTCTATATTCAAACGTCCAAGCTTATGTCGAGATTGTCCAGAATGACAGATCCCCTCGCGCAGATCGTTGGCCTGCTTCAGCCGGGTGCGCCGTTTTCCAAATGCGTCACCGGTTCGGGGCCATGGCGGGTGCGGCGGACGCAGTCGCCCAATCCCTACTATGTAGCCGTGCTCAAGGGCAGCCTGCGCTACAGCGATCAGCGGAGCGGAGAGGTGATCATCAATGCGGGCGATTTCATCCTCATCCCTTCGGCACAGGACTTCATGATGTGGAGCGACATGCCCAGCGACGACAGCAATATGGTGGTGGATCCGGTCATCCTGCCGGGCGGCGGCTATCGGGTGGGGAGCGTCGATGGACCGGTGGATATGCGGGCGCTGGTGGGTTACTGCATTTTCCAGTCCGAGGATGCGACGTTGCTGTCGTCGCTGTTGCCCGAACTGGTGGTGGTACGGGGTGAGCATCGCCTTGCCATGCTGATGCAATTGCTGGGCGACGAGGCCATGGGCAGCAAGCCGGGGCGGGAAGTGGTCATGCAGCATCTGCTGGAAGTGCTGCTGATCGAAGCCCTGCGCTCCTCGGTCGAGGTCTGTGCTTCGCCTGGCCTCGTGCGTGGTCTTTCCGATGAACGGCTGGCGGTGGCGATCAGGGGCATGCATGCGCGGCCCGAACGCGGCTGGACAGTGGCCGAGCTGGCGCGCGAGGCGGCGCTGTCGCGCTCGGGTTTTTACGAGCGGTTCCAGGGTGCGGTGGGCATGGCGCCGATGGAATATCTGACGGCATGGCGTCTGGCGCTGGCCAAGGATCTGCTGCGCAAGCGGGAAGCAAGCGTCGCCGAAATTGCCCGGCAGGTTGGATATCGCTCCGCGAGTGCCTTCAGCGTCGCCTTCACGCGGGATGTGGGTGTGTCGCCGGCGCGCTATGCCCGCGACATGGCAGCGGCAGGGTCGAAACAGGCGGCGGAAGCCTTTGAAGGCGCCATCGCATGACGGCATTTTGCGCCAGTACTCGGCAAAACTGACGATGTCATATCCGCCAACTAGCAATCCGTTCGCGTGGTGACATGATAGAGGCAGTCGCGCGGCAGCCTACGTTCCCGACCGGCGCGATCCTCAAGCGCCCCCTTTCCTCCAGGGGGCGCTTTTGCTTTTGCCGGGTCGCGGCAACTTTCAGAACCTGTTTACCGCAATGCAAGCTTGGCTGGATTGACGCACAGACAAGTAACCTTGCCTGGTCTAAGCAAGCTGCGCGCCTGCGAATGGCCCTGTGGCGGAGAGTTACGCACGGGATTGCAACTCCTGGTACCCTTGGTTCAAGTCCAGGGCAGGGCCTCCAGCGCTTCCCCTGAACTATGCTTTGGTTTCGGCCGGATCGACGACGATGTCCTGACCGATGGAGTCGGGCACGGTGCCGTTGCGTTCGGCGCGGTCGCGATAAAGCGCGGCGCGGGCGAGCAACATCAGCGTCACCGGCGTGGTCAGAGAAACGAAGATTACGATCAGCACTTCATGCAAAACCGGGCGGCCGCCATTGACCGAGAAATAGACGATCGAGGCCAGCAGCACGAAAATGGTGCCAAAGCTCGAGCCCAGGGTCGGGGCGTGGATGCGGAGGTAGAAGCTGTCGAAGCGCGCAAGCCCCAAGCACCCGAGGAGGGTGAGGCCGGAGCCGACGAGGGCGAAGACGCCAACGAGAATGGCGAGCCAGAGCGGGAGATCGCTCATTCGATCACCTCGCCGCGCATGAGGAATTTGGCGAGGGCTACGGTTGAGACAAAGCCGAGGATACCGATGACCAGCGCGGCCTCGAAATAGACATTGGAGCCAACGCGGATGCCGAAGAGCACGAGCATCAGCATGGCGGCCAGATAGAAGGCGTCGAGCGCCAGGATGCGGTCCTGCGCGCGCGGGCCGCGGATCATGCGCGTGGTGGCGGCGATCATCGCGCCGGCCAGCATGATCTGGGAGAGCAGCAGGGTCCAGTGGAGCACGGCTTCGCTCATTGGAAGATCTCCAGCAGCAGGCTTTCGTAGCGGTTCTTGATGAGGTCGATCCAGGCCTGTTCGTCGACCAGATCAAGCACGTGGATCAGCACGGTACCGCGGGCGGCGTCATATTCGAGCCAGGCCGAGCCTGGCGTGGCGGTAATGATGCAGGCAAGGATTGCGAGGGCCGAACGGTCACGCAGTTCGAGCGGCAGGACGAGAAAGCCCGAGGTCTGTTCGCGGCGATGACCCTGCAGCGTAATCCAGGCGACGGCCATGTTGGAGCGCAGCACGTCGACGGCGACCAGCGCCATGAGCTGGATGATCCGGTGCGGCGCGCGGATGCGCGGGCGCTCGGGTTGCAGCGCGTCGAGCGCCTTGCCGGCAAAGAGGGCGATGACCGAGCCGAGCAGGATATGGCCCAGACCCATGGACGATTGCAGCAGCAGCCAGAAGATCAAAAGGCTCAGCGACAGCAGCGGATAGGGCAGCACGGTTCTGGCGATTGTCCTCATGGCGTCACCGCTCCGACCACGGTCGAGCCCAGGATATTGCCGATCTCGGTGGCGGGAGAGTGGAGGTTCTCTGCCAGGGCATACATATAGTCCATGGTTGGCCCGGCCATGATGGTGAGGATCACGGTCAGGGTCAGCAGCATGACGATGGGCGCGATTTCGATCAGCCGCACGGGGGCGGGGCTGTCGGACATGGTGGCCCAGAAGGTGCTGATGCCGGTACGGGTCAGCGAGACCAGGGCGGCAAAGCCGGCAAATATCATCAGGCCGGCGAGGGTCCAGGCGGCCGGAGTGATGACTGCGGGCGCTTCAAGGCCGCCAGGGTTGAACAGGGCCGAGATGATGGCAAATTTGGCGAGGAATCCGGCCAGGGGCGGGAAGCCGGCGAGCAGCAGCACGCAGGCGGCGAAGCTGATGCCCAGGATCGCCAGGGCGCCGGGGATGGCGAGCCCGATTTCGTCGACTTCGCTTTCTTCCTCGTCATCGCCATAGGCTTCGAGCGTGATGGCCAGCACGTCGGCACCGGCGATACGGATGCGTTCGAGCAGTTCGACGATGAGGAAGAAGGCGCTGACGGCCAGGGTCGAGACGACCAGGTAATAAAGCGCGCCGCCGGTGACGAAGGGATTGCCCATGCCAATGGAGGCCAGCAGCGTGCCCGAGGAAATCAGCACGCAATAGCCGGCAAGGCGGCCAATGGTCTGGGAGGCGAGGACGCCGATGGCGCCGAAGGCGATGGTCGCCATGCCGCCAACCAGAAGGACCGTATGGCCAAGGCCTGCCGAAGCGCCGGCTTCAAGGCCGAAGGCGAGGGTCGAGAGGCGCAGTACGGCATAGATGCCGACCTTGGTCATGATGGCGAATATGGCCGCGACGGGGGCGCTGGCGGCGGCATAGGTGGTGGGTAGCCAGAAGCCGAGCGGCCACATGCCGGCTTTGAGCAGGAAGGCGAGGCCAAGGAAGGCGGCGCCTGCTTCGAGCAGGCCGCGGTCGAGCTCGGGAATGGTCGCGACCTTGTTGGCAAGGTCCGCCATGTTGAGCGTGCCGGTGACGCCATAGATGAGCGCGGCGCCAATCAGGAAGAGGAAGGACGCGCCGAGGTTCACCGCGACATAATGCAGTCCCGCCTTGATGCGGGCGAGGCCAAGGCCATGTAGCGCCAGGCCATAGGAGGCGGCCAGCATCACTTCGAAGAAGACGAAGAGATTGAAGATGTCGCCGGTGAGGAAGGCGCCGTTGAGCCCCATCAGCAGGAACTGGAAGAGCGTGTGGAAGCTCGGGCCCATGGCGTGCCAGCGGGCGAGCGAATAGATCAGCGCGGAGGTGCCCAGGATGGACGTCAGCAGCACCATCAGGGCCGACAGGCGGTCGGCGACGAGCACGATGCCGAAGGGCACGGGCCAGTTTCCGAGCGGATAGGTGATGGCCTCGATGCCATTGTCAGCGGAGGCCGTCAGAACCATCTGCACGCCGATGACGACGAGCATCAGTGTGGCGACCACGTTGATATAGGCCTTGGCGGCGCGCTGGCGGTCATCCATCAGCAGCATGGCGGCGCCGGTGGCGAGCGGCAGCAGGATGGGCAGGACGGAGAGGTGATCGAGCAACATGGTCATCTCAGCGCTGCTCCCTGCCATCGACATGGTCGGTACCGGTCACGCCGCGGGCGGCGAGCAGCACGACCAGGAACAGCGCCGTCATGGCAAAGCCGATGACGATGGCGGTAAGCACCAGGGCCTGGGGCACGGGGTCGGTAAACTGGGTCGGATCGATCTCGCCATTGGTCACCACGGGAGCGGCGCCGGTCATCAGGCGGCCCATGGAGAAGATGAAGAGATTGACCGCATAGGACAGCAGCGACAGGCCGATGATGACCTGAAAGGTGCGCGGGCGCAGCATCAGATAGACGCCGCAGGAGGTCAGGACACCGATGCCGATTGCGAGGATGAGTTCCATCAGCTGTTCTCCACCGGTGCGTCGGCCGAGACTTCGGCCTGCTTGATCGGGGCGGGCGTGCGCGCCGCCTTGGGCGAGCGGACCGACTGGTGGGCAAGGGCGATGAGGATCAGCACGGTGGCGCCGACCACGAGGCTGAAGACGCCAAGGTCAAAGATCAGCGCCGAGGCCATGGGCACGCGGCCGATGTAGGGAATCTCGGCGTATTGGAAGGCCGTGGTCATGAAGGGATAGCCGAAGGCCAGCGAGGCGAGACCGACCAGCATGGCCACGAGCAGGCCCGAGCCGATCCAGCGCACGGGCAGGATGCGCAGGCGATCCTCGACCCAGCGGGTGCCGCCGGCCATATATTGCAGGATAAAGCCGATGGACATGACGATGCCAGCGGCAAAGCCGCCACCGGGCTGGTCGTGACCGCGCAGGAACAGATAGGCCGCGAGCACGATGATGACCGGGAACATCCAGTTCATGATGACGGCGGGAATCATCAGATATTCATTGACGGTGTCGCCGGGATTGCGCTCGGGGACACGGGCATCGAACTCGCTCTGGATGCGCTGCTGTTCGGTCTTGCCGACGGATTCCTTGGCCGGGCGGAAGCGGCGCAGCACGGCAAAGACAGTCAGCGCGACAATGCCGAGCACGGTGATTTCGCCCAGCGTGTCGAAGGCGCGGAAGTCAACCAGCATGACGTTGACCACATTGGTGCCGCCGCCGAGCTTGTAGGCGTTTTCGAGGAAATATTCCGAAATGCCCTCGGGAATCTTTCGTGTCATGACGGCATAGGCGACCACGGTCATGCCCATGCCGGCGAGAACGGCCAGCACGATATCGCGGTAGCGGCGGATGCGAGCCTTGCGGACCAGGTTCTCGTCGCTCATGTCCTCGACGCGCTTGGGCAGCCAGCGCAGTCCGAGCAGGATCAGAACCGTGGTGGCGATCTCGACCAGCAACTGGGTGATGGCCAGGTCGGGCGCCGAGAACCAGACGAAGGTGATGCAGGTCACAAGACCAGCGCCGCCGAGCAGGACGAGGGCGACAAGGCGGTGGAACTTGGCCTGGTGCGTCGCGGCCACCGCGCAGGTGATGCCGATGGCCCAGAGCAGGGCAAAGGCCGGATCGAAATCGCCGAGCTGCAGGTCAATGCCGCCCAGACGTCCGAGCAGCAGGCTGGCTGGCAGAACCAGCGCCAGGAAGAACATCAGGAACAGCTGCGGTTGCAGGCGGCGGGTGCCGAAAGTGGCTTCAAGCTTGCGCGCCCACTTGCTGGTGATGGTCAGCATGATGCGCTCGAAGATGCGCTGTCCCTTGAGCTGGCGGATCAACGGCGGGCCATCGACACCCTTGGCGAGATAGCCGTAGAGCGCCCAGTAAAGCAGGACGCCACCGACCAGCGCCACGCCACTCATCAGCAGGGCATTGTTCCAGCCGTGCCAGACCGAGAGGCTGTAATAGGGCGTGTCGGGGCCGGTGATGGAGAGCACGGCCGCGGCCAGGTAGGGGCCGATGGTGATCGAGGGAATGACGCCGACAAGCAGGCAGGCCAGCACCAGGATTTCGATCGGGCGGCGCATCAGGGCCGGGGGCTCATGGGGTTCGTGGGCAAGGTCGGTCGGCTTGGGGCCGAAGAAGACGCCATGCACGAAGCGGAGCGAATAGGTCACGGCAAACATGCCGGCGATGGTGGCGCCGATCGGCAGGGCATAGTTGACGAAGGGATTGGCGTCGCGCTCGGCCACTTCGGCAAAGAACATTTCCTTGGAGAGAAAGCCGTTGAGCAGGGGTACGCCAGCCATGGCCGCCGAAGCCACCATGGCGAGGGTGGCCGTGAAGGGCATGAAGCGGAAGAGGCCGGACAGCTTTCTGATGTCGCGCGTGCCGGTCTCGTGGTCGATGATGCCGGCGGCCATGAACAGCGAGGCCTTGAAGGTGGCATGGTTGGCGATGTGGAAGATCGCGGCAACCGTGGCCAGAGGCGTCGACATGCCGAGCAGGGTCGTGATCAGGCCGAGATGGCTGATGGTCGAATAGGCGAGCAGGCCCTTGAGGTCAGTCTGGAAAATGGCGGCATAGGCGCCAAAGATCAGCGTCGAGAGGCCGGCGAAGGTGACGATCCAGAACCAGGCATCGGTGCCGGCAAGCACCGGCCAGAAGCGAACCAGCAGGAAGACGCCGGCCTTCACCATGGTGGCCGAATGCAGATAGGCCGAGACCGGGGTCGGGGCGGCCATGGCGTGCGGCAGCCAGAAATGGAAGGGGAATTGCGCGCTCTTGGTCAGGGCGCCGAGCAGCACCAGCAGCAGGGCCGGCAGGTAGAGCGGATGCTCGCGGATCATGTCGCCGGAGGCGAGCACCACGTCGAGATCATAGCTGCCGACGATCTGGCCGATGATCAGCATGCCGACGAGCAGGCCGAGGCCACCCAGACCGGTGACGGTCAGCGCCATGCGGGCGCCGTCGCGGGCCTGGGCGAGGTGGAACCAGTAGCCGATCAGCAGGAAGGAGGTGATCGAGGTCAGTTCCCAGAAGATCACCAGCTGGATGATATTGCCCGAGAGCACCAGGCCCATCATCGAGCCCATGAAGGCGAGGAAGAAGGCGAAGAAGCGCGGGACCGGGTCCTTGGGGGACATGTAGTAGCGCGCATAGAGCACGACGAGCAGGCCGACGCCGGCGACCAGCATGCCGAAGAGCCAGGAGAAGCCATCGAGGCGCAGGATCAGGTTTAGGCCGAGGGCCGGGATCCAGGCGATTTCCTGCCGCACCACGCCGCCCTCGGCGACCTGGGGGAAGAGGTAGATCATGACCGCGATGCCGAATACGGCGACGCTTCCTGCCAGCCAGGCTTCTGCATTGCGCGCATTCTGCGGAAGAACCGCTGCCAGGAGGGCAGCTCCGAATGGCAGGAACAATGCAAGTGTCAGCAAGAATGATGGCGTCATTATCGCGCGGGGCACCTTCGGATGGCGAAATGTGGGTAAGCGGGCACTCCAGGAGTGTCGCTATACCCGTTGTGGTGTCTGACTCGCGATTTCGCAACCCCGAATAGTGTCGAGGTTCAGAAAATCTCGGTTATCGCCGTGAGTTGGATTGTCGCGGCTGCCAGGGATGTCTAGGCGGCGTCGCTGATCAGCTCTTCGGCCAGACCATATTCATGCAGTTTACGATAGAGCGTCGAGCGACCGATCTTGAGGGCCCGGGCGACGCGCGACATGCGGCCACCGTGATGGGCGATGGCAAAGACGATGGCGGCGCGTTCGATTTCGGCCAGGGCCGCGATCTCGCCCGTCGGGTCGAGAAAGCGGTCGGGCGCGGGGGTCGGCTCTTCGATCACGATGCGCTGACGGGCCGAGGCCGTGTCGATATGCACGGGTTCGGCCGGGACCGGCACAGAGCCGATGGCTTCGACGGTTTTGTCACGGCCGGCTGTCTGGGCATAGATCTGCGGGAAATCGACGCTTTCGAGGAAAGCACCGTCGGTCAGTACGATGGCGCGATAGACGGCGTTTTCGAGCTGGCGGATATTGCCCGGCCAGTCATAGGACATCAGCAGTTCCAGCGCCGGCGGGGAAATGCCGAGCACGCGCTTGCCGGCTTCGGCGGCGAAGCGGGCGATGAACATGGCGACGAGTTCGGCCACATCCTCCATGCGCTCGCGCAGCGGCGGCACATAGATGGGGAAGACGTTGAGGCGGTAGTAGAGATCCTCGCGGAATTCGCCGGTCTTGGCGAGATTGAGCAGGCGGCGGTTGGTGGCCGAGATGATCCGCACATTGACGCGTTCGGGCCTGGTTGCGCCAATCGGCTCGATCTCGCCTTCCTGCAGCACGCGCAGGAGTTTGACCTGGGTTTCGAGCGGAAGCTCGCCGACTTCATCAAGGAAAAGCGTGCCGTTGTGCGCTTCGGCGATCTTGCCGGTCTGGTCGGCATGGGCGCCGGTGAAAGCGCCCTTCTTGTGCCCGAAGAGTACGGATTCAACCAGGTTTGGCGGAATGGCGCCGCAGTTGATGGTGACGAAGGGCTTGCCGGCGCGGTCGCTGGCGCCCTGGATGATGCGGGCGACGAGCTCCTTGCCGACGCCCGTCTCGCCTTCGATCAGCACAGGAATATTGGACTTGCCGGCCTTGCCACAAAGCGTCAGCACGCGGGCCATGGCGGGCGCTTTGGCGATCATGTCGGCACTGGTGAAGGTGCCGCTGCGGCGGGCGTGCTCGGCGCGGATCGTGGCTTCGAGCGCATCGAGCTTCATCGCATTGCGCAGCGACATGACGAGGCGCTCGGGGGCGACGGGCTTGACGAAATAGTCGGCGGCGCCGTTGCGCATTGCCGAGATGACGGTTTCAAGCGAGGCATTGGCGGTCTGGATGATGACCGGCGTCGTCAGGCCCTCGCGGCGCATGGCATCCATCACGCC
The DNA here is from genome assembly GCA_029202405.1 of Candidatus Devosia phytovorans. Classification (NCBI taxonomy): domain Bacteria; kingdom Pseudomonadati; phylum Pseudomonadota; class Alphaproteobacteria; order Hyphomicrobiales; family Devosiaceae; genus Devosia; species Candidatus Devosia phytovorans. The sequence continues at coordinate 189,661 of CP119312.1, forward strand.
CATGCCATCGAGGTCGGGCATGACAAGATCGAGGATCATGGCGCCGATGTTGCGATCGTCGCGCAGGATAGCCAGTGCCTGTTCGCCACCGGTGGCGGTCAGCGGCTTGAAGCCGGCGCGATTGGCCACCTCGGCGGTCAAACGCAATTGTACCGGATCATCATCGACTACGAGAACGCGCGTCATCCAGGCTCCGTCTTCTTGCTGCGGCATCGAATCGTGTGCCGTTTTGGGAGAAGCATGGGTGGAGGGTGTTAAGGGGCGATTAATCATGACCAATTTCATCGCGTCCCGCGCTTATCGGCCGGGCAGGGCGTCTTGCCCGTGCCGAGACTTCCAATCAGCGCGGGCGCTGGTTAAGGTCCGCCCACTATTTGACCAGTCGGAGAGATCGCCATGACCGCAGAAGCTCAAAAGGGCCACAACCAGTTCGGCAATCTGCCTGTGTGGGATCTCAGCGATCTCTATCCCGGCAAGGACAGCGCCGAGTTCAAGGCTGATCTGGAAAAGGCCAAGTCGCTCGCAGCCCAGTTCGAGGCCGACTACAAGGGCAAGCTGATCGCGCTGACAAAAGAAGGCAAGCTGGTCGAGGCGATCAAGGACAGTGAAGTGCTGGGGGATCTGACCGGCCGCATCGGCTCGTTCTCGTTCCTGCAATATGCGCAGAAGTCGACCGATCCGGATCGCGCCAAGTTCATGGGTGATACCAGTGAGGCGATCACCAATCTGTCGACCCGCGTGCTGTTCTTCGAACTGGAGCTGAACCGGATCGAGGATGCCGATCTTGAAGCCGCCTTCGAAAAGGATGCCGAGCTGGCGCGCTATCGCACCTGGTTTGCCGAATTGCGCAAGGCCAAGCCGCATCAGCTCGATGACAAGCTCGAAGAGCTGTTCCACGACAAGTCGGTGACCGCTTTTTCGGCCTGGAACCGGCTCTATGACGAGACGCTGTCGAGCCTGCAATTCGAGGTCGATGGCGAGACGCTGACCCTTGAATCGACATTGCACCTGCTCAGCGAAAAGGACGAGAAGAAGCGCGAAAGCGCCTTCAAGGCGCTGGGCAAGGTGCTGAGCGACAATAGCCGCCTCTTCACCCACATCACAAATGTCCTCGCCAAGGACAAGGAAATCTCGGATCGCTGGCGCGGCTACGAGGATATCGCCGACAGCCGCCATATGGCCAATTCTGTCGAGCGCGAAGTGGTCGATGCGCTGCAGAAAGCCGTGCAGGAAGCCTATCCACGCCTGTCGCACCGCTATTACGCGATGAAGGCGAAATGGTTCGGCAAAGACAAGCTCAATGCCTGGGACCGCAATGCGCCGCTGCCGACTAGCGACGAGCGTATCTGGGACTGGGACAGTGCCAAGTCGACGGTGATGGAGGCCTATGGCAAGTTCTCGCCACAGCTGGCCGAGGTTGCCGCGCCCTTCTTTGACAGCGGCTGGATCGATGCCCCGACCTGCGACGGCAAGCTCTCGGGCGCCTTTGCGCATCCGACCGTGCCGAGCGCCCATCCCTATCTGATGCTCAACTATCTTGGCCGCTCGCGCGATATCATGACGCTCGCCCACGAACTGGGTCATGGTGTGCACCAGCGGCTGGCCGCCGCGCAGGGGCCGATCCTCGCCAATACGCCGCTGACCCTGGCCGAAACGGCGTCGGTCTTTGGCGAAATGCTGACCTTCCGGCATCTGCTCAACAACACCACCGACCCGAAGCAGCGCTTCGCGCTCCTGTCCTCCAAAGTGGAAGATATGCTCAATACCGTGGTGCGGCAGATTGCCTTCTACACCTTCGAGCGCAAAGTGCACACGGCGCGCCGCCAGGGCGAACTGCGGACCGAGGAGATCAATGCCATCTGGCTGGAGGTGCAGAAGGAATCGCTGGGCGAAGCGATCATTGCCAACGAGGGCTATGACATCTTCTGGGCCTATATCCCGCACTTCATCCATTCGCCCTTCTACGTCTATGCCTATGCCTTCGGTGACTGCCTTGTGAACTCGCTTTATGCGCAGTATGAGAAGGCCAGCGAGGGCTTTGCAGAGCGCTATTTCGAGCTGCTCAAGGCTGGGGGAAGCAAGCACCATTCCGAACTGCTCAAGCCGTTCGGGCTGGACGCCAAGGATCCCCAATTCTGGTCGCTGGGCCTTTCCATGATCGAGGGGCTGATCGACGAGCTGGAAGCAACTTCGCCCTGAGTGCTTCCCGGGCCGACTTCGGCCCAACGACTTTTGGATGACTGGACCAACGAGGACGACATGGCCACCAAGACCCGCCCCGAACACCATTCCGAACTGCAGGTGGAATCCCCGATGGACTATGCCCAGCACGAGGCGACCTACAACGGCTTCCTGACCGCAGTGAAGTGGGGGATCGGTTCGATGGCGGTCATAGCCGTCATCCTCTACTTCGTCATCAATCCATAAGTTCAGCGTTCAAGCAGGCATTCTAACCAAGCCTGCCCTCCGGCAGGCGGGCAGGAGACTTTCATGAAAATTGCGATCGTCCGCGAGCGTTTCGAGGGAGAGAACCGCGTCGCGGCGACCCCCGAAACGGTGGGCAAGCTGATTGCGCTGGGCGCCAGCGTTTCGGTTGAAAAGGGTGCGGGCTTGGGCTCGCGCATTCTCGACAGCGAATATGCGGCTGCAGGGGCGACGATCGCACCCAGCGCCGATGCGACGCTCAAGGGGGGCGAGGTCGTGCTGACCGTGCGCCGGCCCGCGGCAGCAACGCTGGGCGGCGTCGCCAAGGGTGCGCTGGTCATCGGTGCGCTCGACCCCTACGGCAATGACAAGGATGTGGCCGATCTCGCCAAAGCGGGTGTCGCTGCCTTCTCGATGGAATTCATGCCGCGCATCACCCGTGCACAGGTGATGGATATCCTCTCCTCACAGGCAAACCTTGCCGGTTACCAGGGTGTCATCGAGGCGGCGGCGGAATTTGACCGCGCGCTGCCGATGATGATGACTGCGGCCGGCACGGTGCGTCCCGCCAAGGCCTTCGTCATGGGTGCCGGCGTCGCCGGTCTCCAGGCCATCGCCACGGCCAAGCGTCTGGGTGCGGTGGTGTCGGCAACCGACGTGCGGCCGGCTGCCAAGGAACAGGTCGAGTCGCTCGGCGGCAAGTTCGTTGCCGTCGAGGACGAGGAATTCAAGCAGGCCGAAACCGCCGGTGGCTATGCCAAGCAGATGTCGGCCGAATACCAGGCCAAACAGGCCGAACTGACCGCCGCCCATATTGCCAAGCAGGATATCGTCATCACCACGGCGCTGATCCCGGGCCGTCCGGCACCGCGGCTGATCACCAAGGCCATGGTCGAGAGCATGGCGCCCGGTTCGGTGATCGTCGATCTGGCGGCCGAGCGCGGCGGCAATGTCGAGCTGACCGTGCCCGGCAAGGTCATCGAGCACAACGGCGTCAAGATCGTCGGCTATACCAATGTGCAGGGTCGCATCCCGACCACGGCCAGCCAGCTTTATGCGCGTAATCTCCTGGCCTTTCTCACCACTTTGATCGACGCCAAGGAGAAGAAGCTCGCCGTCAATTGGGACGATGAGCTGGTCAAGGCGACCGTCCTCACGCGCGATGGTCTGGTCGTGCATCCAAACTTCGTCGGTGCCGCCATGGTCGAAGAGGCCAAGCCGATCGCAAAGCCAAAGGCTGCGCCCAGGGCGCCGGCTGCCGGCGTGGTGGCCAAGGCGGCTCCAATCAAGACGGGCGCAGCCTCTGCGGTGCCGGCGAAGAAGCCTGTTGCCAAAAAGGCTGTGGTTGCCGCCATGGCCGATACGCCCAACAAGGCAGCCCCCGGCGTCGAACAGTCGATCCCGGTTGCAGCCGAGCCAGCCAAGACCCCGGCCAAGCGCGCTGCAGTCAAGAAGGCCGTGGCTTTAGTCGACGCCGCTGCGGCGCCCAAGCCGGTCAAGGCCAAGCCGATCACCAGGCCGGCCGAGCATGTGGAAGATCACGCGCCAGCGGTTGCGGCAAAGCCTGTAGTTCGCAAGGCCCCTGCCAAAAAGCCGGTGACCAAGCCGGCAGAGGCCGTTGAAGACCATGCTCCGGCCAAGCAGGTCGTGGCCAAGACGCCGGCTGGCAAAAAGCCTGCCGCCAAAAAGCCCGCGACCCCCAAGGGAGAAAACTAATGGAAGCGATCGATCCCTTCACCTTCCGCCTCGCCATTTTCGTGCTGGCGATCTTCGTGGGCTATTTCGTGGTCTGGTCGGTGACGCCGGCCCTGCATACGCCGCTGATGAGCGTCACCAATGCGATCTCCTCGGTGATCGTGGTGGGTGCGCTGCTGGCCGTTGGCGTGACATCGATCAGCGAGACCGACTGGCTGTCCAAGGCTTTTGGCTTCATCGCCCTGGTGTTTGCCAGCGTGAATATTTTCGGGGGCTTCCTCGTTACCCAGCGCATGCTGGCAATGTACAAGAAGAAGGGCTGACGCCATGATTTCTGCAGATATTGCAGCCCTTCTCTATCTCCTCTCCGGCGTGCTGTTCATCCTGGCGCTGCGCGGTCTTTCCAACCCGCGTTCGGCCCAGCAGGGCAATCGCTTCGGCATGGTGGGCATGGGAATTGCCATCGTCACCACGCTGGCACTGGCCGCACCGGGCGATTGGCTGAGCTGGCTGCTGATCATTGGCGGCGTCGCCATTGGTGGCGGCATCGGCGCCTATATGGCCCGCTCGGTCAAGATGACCGACATGCCCCAGCTCGTTGCGGCCTTCCACTCGCTGGTGGGCTTGGCTGCGGTCTTCGTGGCGGCGGCGGCGCTCTATGCGCCTGACGCCTTCCACATTGCCGAAGTGGTGGATGGGGTGATCGGCCCGATCCATGCGCAGGCGCTGGTCGAGATGAGCATTGGTGTCGCCATCGGCGCCTTCACCTTCACCGGCTCGATCATCGCTTTTGCCAAGCTCAACGGCAATATGAGCGGCAAGCCGATCATCCTGCCGGCGCGCCACGCCATCCATATCGTGCTCGGCATCATCATCGTCGCGCTGGTCTGGGCCTTCACCACGACGGGCGAGCCCTGGCTGTTCTGGGCGATCACGATCCTGGCCCTGGTGCTGGGCGGGTTGATGATCATCCCGATCGGTGGCGCCGACATGCCCGTCGTCGTCTCGATGCTCAATTCCTATTCGGGTTGGGCTGCCGCCGGCATCGGCTTCACGCTGGGCAATACGGCGCTGATCATTACCGGCGCACTGGTCGGCAGCTCGGGCGCAATCCTGAGCTACATCATGTGCAAGGCCATGAACCGCAGCTTCATCTCGGTGATCTTGGGCGGCTTCGGTGGCGACAGCGGTGCATCAGCCAGTGCGGCCGAGGACGATCGTCCGGTCAAGCAGGGTGCGGCAGAAGACGCCGCTTTCCTCATGAAGAATGCCGGCAAGGTCATCATCGTGCCGGGCTATGGCATGGCCGTGGCCCAGGCCCAGCATGCGCTGCGCGAAATGGCCGACCTGCTCAAGAAGGAAGGCGTTACCGTCAAATATGCCATCCATCCCGTGGCCGGACGCATGCCGGGGCATATGAACGTGCTGCTTGCCGAGGCCAATGTGCCCTATGACGAAGTGTTCGAGCTGGAAGATATCAATTCCGAATTCGCCCAGTCCGACGTCGCCTTCGTCATCGGCGCCAATGACGTGACCAATCCTTCGGCCAAGACCGACAAGACGTCGCCGATCTATGGCATGCCGGTGCTCAATGTCGAGGACGCGGGCACGGTGCTGTTCATCAAGCGCGGCATGGCGGCGGGCTATGCGGGCGTGCAGAACGAATTGTTCTACCGCGACAACACGATGATGCTGTTCGGCGATGCCAAGAAGATGACCGAGGATATCGTCAAGGCACTCGGCCACTAGAAATCCAAAGGCCCGCTTCGGCGGGCCTTTTTCTTGGTCAGTAGTGCGGCGGTGGCGGCTCTGTCGATGGATCGGCGATATGCACGCCGGCGCGGACCTGCTCTTCCATCTGATCGAGCTTGCGGGTCAGCAGGTCGATCTGGCGCCATTGCGCGGTGATCGTGCTGTTCAGCTCTTCAATGGTCTGGTCCTGGAAGGCGATGCGCGTTTCGAGGGCCTCGAGGCGGGAAGTGATATCGCTCATGCGGGCGCTCCGGGGCGGGGGTCAATCTGATGGGCCGGGGCGAGGGTCATACAGGGGCCGGTGGGTGCTGGCAAATCGGCGATGCGCTCGTAAACGGTGAAGGGGCCAAGGGTCGATTGCACCCGATAGGATTGCATCAGGGCGGCAAAGCCCGGTTCGTCCATGAAGAAATCCATGATGCGAAGACCTTCACGGCCCACGCCGGTGCCGTCCTCGATGATGACCCTGGGCGGATTGCAGGCGAAATCATCGACCGTTTCTCGCCGCATGCGATCGGCCAGCTCGAGTAGGGGGCCACGGAGAGGCTGGCCGGTGGCAAGCTGATCGGCAATGGTTGGCAGCATCCAGAGGTGGTAGTAGCGGGACGGCCAGATCAGCCCCCATTGATCGAGCATGGGCCAGATCGGGGCGCCCTGCACAGCCAGCATGGCGACACTGTCACCCGGCTTGGCTTGCGCGAGCATCCGGTCGGCATAGGGCGCGAAATCGGCGCGAAACGGCCCCTGCAGCAGGGACGGCAGCAAGCCAATGATGACGACCAAGGCGGCGGCGAGGCGCTCGCTCCAACGCAGCGGCGGCAGTGACGGCCGCTGGGCAAGATGCAGGACTACAGCCACGAGCAGGGCACCCAAGACAGGCAGGGCGTGATTATTCCATCCCTTGAACTGAAGGTAGTAGGCAATCACGCCGGCAGCCGCCACGATGAGCATGGCCTGCACCTGCGGGCTCAGCTCGCGGCGAAAGTGGAACAGGTAGAGCCCTGCAACGAGCAGCAGCATGTTCATCGAACTGACGAAGATGGCGAGCGTGCTCATGCGCAGATCGCCATATGCCAGGCGCAGGGCCGGCACCATGGTGGTCAGGTAATCTGGCGCAAAGACCAGAACCGCTGCGCCATAGCCAAGGGCACCGATCGCGAGGACAAGGGTTTCTACCCGAACCGGTCGCCAGTAGCGACGCAGGCGCCATAGAAGCCAGGCCTCCAGCGCGATCGGCATCAGTACGAAGTAGTGCTTGAGTGCAAAAACCGGTGTTGCCAGAAGCGCCACCGCCAAAGCCATGTGCAGCGATACGGGCCGGCGCTCGGCCCGCGCCGCAATCAGCAAGGCATAGGGAATGCTCGCGATTACCACCAGATGTTCGCGCTGACCAAAGTCTGCCAGCGGCACGATGACCATGGCGGCCAGTGACACGAGGTAGAGCGCTGCTCGATGTCTTGCCGGCCAGGATGCGGCGAGGCGGGCCATGCAGGCGAGGCTGATCGCGGCGAGCAGGGCGATGGCGAGGGACAAAAGGGTAACGGGCGGCAGCGCCAATCGGGCTGCGAGCCAGTCGAGCGGTTGGGCCATCCAATACCAGAGCGGCGGATTGACCTCCTGCAGCCAGCTATAGAGGCCCATTCCGGCATTAAGCTGGCGGGCGATCCAGAACTGCCAGACCACATCGTGCGGAACGGCTATGCCGAAGGTTGCGATGGTTGTGCCGAGCCAGACAGTGGCGGCCAGCCACTCGGGCCAATAGCTGCGCAGCCCTGCGTGGGCGGAGCGTCCTTCGGCCGATGCCTGCAATGTCATGCGCGCAGCACCTGCTTGAGGTTTTCCTGCAGGCCGCGGGCATCCTCGCCGCTGGCTTCGACAGCGGGCGAGGCGTGGATCTGGTTGATGATGTAGAGCGGCCGGCGCTTGGTCTCCATATACATCCGGCCCAGGTATTCACCGAAAATCCCCAGTACCAGGAACTGGCCGCTGCCGATGATCAGCACGAGCACCGCCAGGCTGGTCCAGCCGGGCACGGCATGGCCGGTGGCCCAGGAGGCGACGGTGTAGATCAGCGCGAAAATACCCATCAGGCCCATGAAGAAGCCGAGATGGGAGGCAAGGCGCAGCGGCACGACGGAAAAACTGGTGACGGCATCGAGCGCCAGCGCGATCATCTTGCGCAGGGGATAGTGCGTTTCGCCGGCAAAGCGCGGATCGCGATCGTAGAGAATGGCGGTCTGGCGCAGGCCGAGCCAGCTGACCATGCCGCGAATGAAGCGGTAGCGCTCCGGCATGGCGTTGAGATGGTCGAGAGCGCGGCGGCTCATCAGGCGGAAATCGCCGGTGTCCATGGCCAGCTTCACATCAACCAACTGCTGCAGCAGGCGATAGAAAGCGCGGGCGCTGTTGATCTTGAACCAGCTCTCGCCCTGGCGCGTGCGGCGCTGGCCGAGCACGACATCGGCGCCGCGGTCCATCTCCTCCATCATCTGCGCCAAAAGCTCGGGCGGATCCTGCAGGTCGGCGTCGAGAATAAGGATGCGTTCGCCAGTGCAGAGTTCGAGGCCGGCGCTGAGGGCAATCTGGTGACCGTAATTGCGCGCCAGGTCGAGCACGACGACATGCGGGTCGGCAGCGGCCAGCGCCATCAGGCCGTCGAGCGTGCCGTCGGTCGAGCCGTCGTTGATCAGAACAATCTCGTAGGAGGCGCCAGCAGCAGCCGAGCAGACCAAAGTCACGCGGCGGTGGAATTCCACAAGGCCGGCTTCTTCGTTGAAGCAGGGCGTGACGATCGACAGGCGTTTTTTGCCCCGCGGCGTCGATGTTGCTTGCATGTCCTGTCCCACCCCTCGTTGCAACATGCAGGCTAACCAATGTTTCGTTGCTTTCGCGTAAATCCGGGTTCCATCAATAGTGAATGCAATGAAAACAAGAAGATGTGAGATTGACGTATAGGGAACCCTTTTGCGGGCATGGCTGTTGCTTTGGCAGGTCTATTCCAGCAACGGGAGCCGAGCATGGCGACCAGCAGAGCCGCAGCAAAACCCTTTCTGTCCCTTCTCGATGCCGACCGGCATGATGCCCTGGGCCTCGTGCTGAGCGCGGCGCTGCCGCTGGCGGTTTTCGTCATTGCCAATGGGCTTGCCGAGATCAATGGCATGCTGCCGCTGTTTTTCTCGCCGCTGGGCCTGCCTGGCTGGGCGGGCGGAGCGCTCTATCTCGCGACATTACCGCTGTTTGGCATTGCACGATGGATGGTTGCGGCGCGCGGCGATGAGGGTCGCAAGGCTGGCTGGTGGCTGGTGGCGCTGATGGCCGGCACGATTGCCATGCCCTTCCTCGTGGCGCCGCTCGAATCCTTGGCACTGACCATTCTGGCCTTTGTGCTGCTGGTGACGGGTCTCAGCGCCTGGGCGAGGGTCGCCAAGGTCGATGGCAAGGCAGCGCTTCTGATGGCGCCGGGCATTGCCTGGCTGGGCTTCAGTGCCTTTGTCGGCCTCAGCTTTGCTGCAGCCTGGGCACCGCCCTTTGCCGTCACCAACAGCAATTCTGCAGCCTAGTTACACAAAGGTGCGTCCTTGCGATTGAGCAATTTCCGCGCCATGTGATGGGCGAACGAGGTTTGCCCATGTCCAGAATGCTCAAGATCGACGTGTTTACCGATGTTGTCTGCCCGTGGTGCCTGGTTGGTTCCGCGCGGCTCGACACGGCAATTGCCGCCCTGCCTGACGATGTCGAGGTCGTGGTCGAGAACCATCCCTTCTATCTCGATCCGAATACGCCGGCCGAAGGCGTCGTCGTGGCCGACATGCTGCGCGAAAAGTATGGCAAGGATCCCAAAGAGATGTGGGAGCGGGTCGAGAGCGAGGCCAAAAAGGCTGGCATTGATCTTGATCTCAGCCAGCAGCCGCGCATGTTCCCCACCAGGAAGGTGCATACGATCACCCGCCTCGCCAAGCCGCTCGGCATCCAGCACGAGATGGCCAATGCCATTGCCAATGCCTATTTTCTCGAGCACCGCCAGGTGAACGACGACAATGTGCTGGCCGATATTGCCGTGGAATTCGGCTTCGATCGCGGCGATGCGCTTGACGCGATGAATGACGAGAACGAGCTGGCGATCACCGAACAGCTGGCCAATGACGCAGCGGCGCAAGGCATTCGCGGCGTGCCTTTCTTTGTCTTTGGCGAGAAATATGCCCTGTCGGGTGCGCAGCCCGACGAGGTCTTTGAGCGGGCGCTGCAGCAGACCATCAGCGAGCTTTAGCGATTTTCGCCTTCGGTATAGATTGACGCGAATCTGTGCCGGAGGCCTGACGTGAAATTACTGCGCCGTATCGTGCCGGGCCTCGTGCTGCTGGTCGTCATCGCCTATGCCGGGGTCGTCGGCTACATGTATGTCAACCAGCGGGCATTGCAGTATTTCCCCGATGGCGTCGTGGTCAACCTGGCCGATGCGGCGCTGCCGCAGGCGGAGGACTTCTCCATTCCCTCGGGCGATGGCACGGTGCATGGCTGGTATCAGGCGCCGGCTGCCGGCAAGCCGGTCATCGTCTATTACAAGGGCAATTCGGGCAGTTTTTCCGAGGAGCATGAACGCTTCGAGCAGTTCGTGGCTGATGGCTATGGCTTTGTCAGCTTCGACTATCGCGGCTTTCCACTGTCGCCCGGCGTAATCACGCAGCAGAACATGCTTGATGATTCCGTCGCCGTGTTCGACTGGGCCGATGCCAAGGGCTTTCCGATCCTGATCTGGGGCCGGTCAATCGGCTCGGGTCCGTCGACCTATGTGGCCAGCGTGCGCGATGCCGAGGCGCTGCTGCTGGAAACGCCGTTCCTGTCGGCGGTGACCGTGGCCCACGAACGCTATCCCTTCCTGCCCGTCTATTGGGTCATGCAGGACCAGTTTCCGGTCAACGAGTGGATTGCCGATGTCGACGAGCCGGTGCTGGTGGCACATGGCACCGCCGATACGACGATCGACGTCAGCAATGGACGGCGGGTCTATGACCTGGCGCCCAATAAGGACGAACTCTGGATCGAGCCGGATGCCGGCCATGGTGACCTGTGGGATCGTGGCATCTGGAGCCATGCCATGCCGTTTTTCGACCGGGCCCTCTCCAATTGAGCGCTTGACCTTCCTGGGCGGTAGGGCGCCAAGTCGGCGTCCTGCCTTCGGACTGCTTCAATGACCAAAATCGATACTCGACCCGCGGCCATGTCGGCGCGCCGCACCGCCATTGTTGGCGGCCTGATGGTTGCCACCGGCCCTCTTAGTCTCACGCTCTATGCCCCCGCACTTCCGACCATGGTGCTTGACCTCGGCACGACAGATGCCGGCGGCAAGCTGACGCTCAGCGTCTATTTCGCGGCCTTTGCCGTGGCACAGCTGCTGTGCGGGCCCTTGTCGGATCGCTACGGCCGGCGCAGCGTCGGCATGGCCTTCTTCCTTATCTATATTCTGGGCAGCCTGATCTCGGTCGTCGCGCCGACGCTCGAAGTGCTGTTCATCGGCCGCTTCATCCAGGGCTTTGGCGTCTCGGCCGGCGTGGCGCTGTCGCGCGCCATGGTGCGCGACCAGTTCACCGGCAGCGAAGCCATCCGCATCCTGACTCTGATCAACCTGATCCTGACCGTGACGCCAGCCGTGGCGCCGACCCTTGGCAGCGTCATCCTGCTGCTGGGCAGCTGGCATCACATGTTTATCGTCATGGCGGGGTTCGGGCTGGCCATCCTGGCGCTGCTTTCCCTGGGTGCCCGGGAGACGCTGCCGGAGGATGCGCGCGTGCCCATCCGGCCATCGGTGATCCTTGGGAATTACCGCCGGCTTCTAAGTTCGCCGGACTTCCTCATGCCGTCGCTGCTGCTGGGCCTGGTGTTCAGCGGCTTTCACGGCTTTACGGCGCTGCTGCCCTTCGTGCTCATCGACGGCATGGGGCTGACGCCATTTCAATTCGCCATGGCCATGCTGGTGCAGACCGCGTCCTTCATCACCGGAAATCTGATCGTCGGCTATCTATCGACCCGCATCAGCGGCAGCCGGCTGGTGTTGATCGCCCTTGGCCTGATCGCCCTCAGTGGCCTCGGCTTTGCCCTCTTGCCCAATCTTTTTCCGGGGTCGGTCCTCGCCATCATGGCGCCGGTCGGGGTATGGATGCTGGGACTGGCCTTTGTCAGCCCTGCCACGACAACTGCCGCCATGGCGGCATTTGGGTCCATAGCCGGGGCTGCGGGGGCCTTGACCGGTTTCTTCCAGGTGGGAGGCGGGTTCGCCGGATCGCTGGCTGCGGGAACGCTGTTTGGCGACGCCCGCACGGCCCTGACGATCCAGCTGCCGGTCGTGGCCGTGCTCGCCATCGTCGTTGCCCTGCTTGACCGGCGCCGCACAAAGCCAGTCTGAGGACAAACAAAAACGCCGTCCCGAAGGACGGCGTTTTCAAATTCAATGCTTGCCAGCGCTTAGGTGCGCGGGGTCGCTGCGGCCGGACGACCGTTTGCCTGGGGCGTACGGGCCGGTGCTGCGGGCAGACCGCCTTCGCGCTGCAGACGCTTGCGAGCCAGCTTGCGGGCGCGACGAACGGCCTCGGCCTTCTGGCGAGCCTTCTTCTCAGAGGGCTTCTCGTAGTAGTTGCGCAGCTTCATCTCGCGGAAGACGCCTTCGCGCTGCAGCTTCTTCTTCAGCGCGCGCAGCGCCTGATCAACGTTATTATCGCGAACGACTACTTGCAAAGGTCAACCGCCCTTTCGAAGCTTGGACATGTGGGTTTGGAATAGAGCGCCGACACCAAAAAGCACCGTCGCCGACCAGCAGAGCCAGTCACCGTGGGCCGCTCTATAGCCCAGCTATCTGGGCTTGTCCACTCCCGCAGAGGATAAAACCGCGGAATTGGGGATATCCGGGCTTGTCCTTGTTGCGTTGCAGCGAAACAGTCGAGCCAGTTGATTTTGCCCATGGAGTGCCAGAATGGCAAGCGCGCTGCTGCTGTTGCCCGGATTGATCTGTGACGAGAGGCTGTGGCGCGACGTCATGGCCGGGCTCAATGCGCATTCCATGGTCGCCGACCTGACGCAGGACGAGACCATGGAGGCCATGGCGGCGCGCGCCCTGGCCGCCGCGCCGGCCCGATTCGCCCTCGCAGGGCTTTCCATGGGCGGTTATGTCGCCTTCGAAATCCTGCGGCAGGCGCCCGAGCGCGTCACACATCTGGCCCTGCTCGATACCTCCGCCCGGGCCGACGACGAGGCCCGCAAGGCAACGCGGCGCAAGGGTATCGAGATGGTGGGGCAGGGCAAGTTCATCGGCGTATCGCGCGGACTGCTCGGCAATCTGATTGCGCCCCAGCATATGGGCACTGAGATTGCCCGCGAGGTTCAGACCATGAGCGAGCGGGTGGGGCAGGAGGCCTATATCCGCCAGCAGAAGGCGATCCTTGGCCGGGTGGACTCACGGCCGCTGCTGGGCACCATAGCGATTCCCACACTGGTCGGCGTCGGCGAGGCCGACAGGATGACGCCGCCCGAACTGGCCGAGGAAATGGTAGCTGGTATCGATGGGGCGGACCTGGTCCGCTTCCCCGACAGCGCGCATCTACCAACAATGGAGAACCCGGCGGCGGTGATTGAAGCGATGAAGGGGTGGCTGGCACGCTGATCGAGCCACGCCCTCGTGGTTCGAGGGTCGCTTCGCTCCCACCTCACCATGAGGGCTGTTCTAATATTGAGCTAACAGTAGCCCTCATGGTGAGGTGCTTTGCGCAGCAAAGCCTCGAACCACGAGGGCGTGCCCCTATGCCCGCCGTGTAATCCGGTTCACATGCCCCATCTTGCGGCCCGGACGGATCTCCGTCTTGCCGTAGAGATGAGGCTGGGTATCCCCGTCCAGCTCGCCAGGGACGACATTGACCTCGTCGCCGACGAGATTTTCCATCACGACATCGGCCATGCGGGTGGGATCGCCCAGCGGCCAGCCGAGCACGGCGCGGATATGCTGCTCGAACTGGTCGGTGAGACAGACCGCCTCGGTCCAATGGCCTGAATTGTGCACGCGGGGCGCGATCTCGTTGACCATCAGCGTCGGGCGCTCGCCGGGCACGACGAAGAATTCGACACCCAGCACACCGACATAGTCGAGCGCCACGACGATCACTTTGGCTAGCATGGCGGCATGTTTTTCCACACCCGACGCGATCTCGGCCGGCACGGTGCTGGTAAAGAGGATGTGGTGGCGATGGACGTTTTCGGCAGCGTCGAAGGCGCGCACTTCGCCCGAGACATTGCGCGCGACGACAACCGAGATTTCTTTCTCGAAAGGCACGAAGGCTTCGAGCACCAGCGGCTTGGGCTCCAGCGCGGCAAATGCCGCGGCGGCGTCGGCGCGGTCGCGCAGCACGCGCTGGCCCTTGCCGTCATAGCCGAGCCTTGTGGTCTTGAGCACGGCGGGCAGGCCGAGGTCGTCGATCGCCTGTTCCAGCTCGGCCAAAGTCTCGACCTTGCGATGCGGGGCGACGGGAATGTTCTTGGATGCGAGAAAGCTTTTTTCCGCCAGCCGGTCCTGGGAAATGGCCAGGGCATTGGCGCCGGGGCGCAGCGGCTTGCGGGCAGCCAGGAATTCGGCGGTCCGGGCGGGCACATTCTCGAATTCATAGGTGATGACATCAACCGCATCGGCAAAGGCGGCGAGGGCCACTTCGTCGTCGTAGGCGGCCACTGTCTTGTGCGGCGTGACCTCGAAAGCGGGGCTGTTGGGGTCAGGGCAGAAGATATGCGTGCGCATGCCCAGCTTGCTGGCGGCGAGCGAGAGCATGCGGCCGAGCTGACCGCCGCCCAGAATGCCGATCATGCTGCCGGGCGGCAGCGCGGAAAACTCGGTGGTCACAGGCGTTACTCGGTGTCTGCAGGAAAGAGCGGGACGGCGGCCGACTGGCGGGCGCGGAAGGCGTCGAGCCGGTCCGCCAGATCGTCATCGGAGAGGGCGAGGACGGCCGCCGCGATCAGCGCGGCATTGATGGCGCCGGGCTCGCCGATGGCCAGGGTGCCGACGGGAATGCCACCGGGCATCTGGACGATCGAGAGCAGGCTGTCCTGGCCATTGAGGGCCTTGGATTTGACCGGTACGCCGAATACCGGCAGCGGCGTCATGGCGGCGATCATGCCCGGCAGGTGAGCGGCGCCACCGGCGCCGGCGATGATGACCTTGAAGCCTTCCGAGCGGGCATTGGTGGAAAAATCCACCAGGCGTTCGGGTGTGCGATGAGCGGAGACGATGCGCGCCTCGTATTCGACTTCGAGCGCTTCGAGCGTCTCGGCGGCGAGGCGCATGGTGGGCCAGTCGGACTGGCTGCCCATGACGATGGCGACAGGTGGTTTGGTCAGCATAGAGCTGGCTCCCTCAAGCTCCACAAAGCGCGCAAGTAGCCCAGATTTCGCCACAAAACAAGGCGGTTAGAGCCTCATGCGATGATATCTGGCAGCAGAATATTCTCGAGCTGGACGATGCGATCCTTGAGCGCCAGTTTGCGCTTCTTGAGCCGCTGGATCAGCATGCGATCGGCAACATGGGATGCGGTCAGCGTATCGATCGCCGCGTCGAGATCGCTGTGTTCCTGCCGCTTGGTGGCCAGTTCCAGACCAAAAGCGGCTTCCTGTTCCTTGGTGAGCGAAAGCATAGAATGCGACTTACCCCTGACGCCTCAGCCGTCAGTTCTGGTTAACCGATCACGCGGTGTTTTGCACCAGATTTCCAGAGGGGCCCGAAAGGCAGTCGACAGGACGTGAATTATTTGTGACGATCGAGTCGTCCACAGAGGCTTTCAAGGAGTTGTCATGACGACTGAAGGGCATATCGCGGCGCTGGAGCGCCGTCATCAGGAGCTGGACCGCCAGATCCAGGCCGAGATGCAAAGCACACGGTTCGACGATCTTGCAGTCGCCGCACTCAAGCGCAAAAAGCTCGAAGTGAAGGACGAAATCTTCAGGTTCAACGCAACCCAATAGCGGCAGAAAATTTTGAAGAGGGAGAAGGGTCACAGCATGCGCTGCGGCCCTTTTTTATGCGCTGAAGAACAGGCCCATGGCGCCCTTGTAGATCAGGTAGAGCGACAGCAGGAAGACCAGCCAGTAGGCAATGCGATAGAACCATTTCATGGAAATGCGGCGGACGAGGAAAATGCCGCCGAGCACGCCGACAATGCCGACCGGGATCAGCGACGCGGAGAGTTGCAGGTTGTGCACATTGAGCTGGCCGAGGAAGAAATAGGGCACCAGCTTGGCCGTGTTGACGATGGCAAAGAACACCGAGGTCGTGCCGGCATAGACGGCGGGCGGCAGGCGCTGCGGCAGGACGTAAATCTGGAACGGCGGGCCACCGGTGTGGCTGATGAAGCTGGTGAAGCCGGCAAAGCCGCCCCAGAAAGTGCCCCAGGGCCGTGACGGCGGCAGGCCCTCGAGCTTGTTGCGCAGCGGCAGGATGGCGTCGAGGATGAAGAGCAGCGTCACCACGCCGACAAACAGCAGCACGGCATCGTCGGAGACCACGCTCCACAGCAGCCAGCCGATGATCGTGCCCACGGCCGCGCCGGGCAGCATGATGGCGATGATGCGCCAGTCCACTTCCTTGCGATAGGTCCAGACTGCGAAGGCATCCATGGCCAGGAGTACCGGCAGCATCATGCCGGCGGCATCGCGGGCGGGCATGACGAGGCTGAGCAGGGGCACGCCGACCATGCCGAGACTGCCGAGCAGGCCAGCCTTGGAGAGGCCGACGATCAGCACCGCGATCACGGCGATCGTGACGAAATAGGGATCAAACACTGGCATGGGGACAGTCCGGGACAGGTCGAACCAGTGGGTACGCTTCGGTCAGGCTTGTCAATCGCTGCGCAAACAAAAAGGCCGCTCCCTTGCGAGGAGCGGCCCTATAATTCAGCTGACGTGACTTAGTTGTCGGTATCGCTCTTGAGCGACTTGAGCTTGGCAAAGACCGAGTCGGCGTCGAAATCGTCCTGAGCCGCTTCGGGGCGGTGATCGCCTTCGGCGAACTCGCCCGCTTCGCCATGACCACGGCCACCGGCGCGGGCCAGGGCTTCCTCGGCGGTCATCAGCATCGTGCCTTCTTCGGCCTCGTCCGGACCGGTCGAGCCCTTGGAAGCGCGCTTGACCTCGAGATCGAGGTCGATCTGGCTGCAGAGGCCCAGGGTTACCGGATCCATGGCGGTCAGGTTGGCGGCGTTCCAGTGGGTCGATTCACGCACCGAGTCGATGGTCGACTTGGTGGTGCCGACCAGACGCATGATCTGGGCGTCCTTGAGCTCGGGATGGTTGCGCACCAGCCACTTGATGGCATTGGGGCGCTCGTTGCGGCGCGAAATCGGAGTATAGCGCGGGCCCTTGCGCTTGGCAGCGGCAACGCGAACCTTGGGCTCGCTGAGCTTCATGCGGTAATTGGGGTCGGCCTCGGCCTTTTCGATCTCTTCCTTGGTCAGCTGACCATTCTGGATCGGGTTGACACCCATGATGCCGCCGGCGACGTCGCCATCGGCAATGCCCTGAACTTCGAGCGGGTGCAGGGTGCAGAAGGCGGCGATCTGTTCGAACGACAGCGCAGTGTTGTCGACGAGCCAGACGGCGGTCGCCTTGGGCATCAACAGGGGCTGGGTCATGATAAATCTCTCCTGCAGGCGCGGCCGGCTTTCCGCCGAACCGCTCCGCCTCTTTGCTTCATGCTGAGGGGGAACTTGCCTCAATATATGGGTTTAGGGCCTGATCCGCAATGGCAATGTCGCCGCGTTCACCGCTTGTTATCCCTGATCGCTGGCGCCCCATGCGGTCAGCAGCACGATCTTGCCCAGATGATTGCGCGCTTCCATGGCGCGGTGAGCTTCGGGCGCCTCTGCTATCGGATAACTGGTGACCCTGGGTTTGACCACGCCGGGTTGCGACAGCGCGGGCAAAAGATCGGTGCGGATGCGGCTGGCGATGGCGGCCTTGGTCGCGGCATCCTGCGGGCGCAGGGTCGAGCCGGAGAGCGTCAACTGCTTGGCCATCATGGTGCGCAGCGAGACCTTCGCGCTGGCGCCGTCGAGGGTCGAGATCTGGACGATGTGACCGCCGCGGGCGCAGGCAGCGATATTGTGCTCGGTCATGGCGCCGCCGATGACATCCACCACGCGATCGACACCCCGTCCTTCGCTCAGCTCCACGGCCCGCTTGCCGATGTCCTCGCTGGTATAATCCACGGTCGCCACGGCGCCGAGCTGGCGGGCATATTCGGCCTTTTCCGCCGAAGACACCACGGCAATGGCGCGGGCGCCCAGCATGGTCGCAATCTGGATGGCCGCACCGCCAATGCCGCCCGAGGCGCCATGCACCAGCACCCACATGCCCGGCTCCACGCCGGCGCGCATGACCAGGGTCTGGGTCACCGTGAACCAGGTTTCGGGCAGGGCAGCGGCTTGGGTCAGGCTCCAGCCATGCGGCACGGGCAGGATCTGCCCCTGCGGTACGGCGACATAGTCGGCATAGCCGCCACCATTGGTCAGCGCCATGACGCGGTCACCGATGGCCCAGCCCGTCACGCCATCGCCCAGCGCGGCGATTTCGCCTGCTACTTCGAGGCCGGGCAGCGGCGAGGCGCCGGGCGGTGGGTCGTAGTGTCCACGGCGTTGCGCCAGGTCCGGGCCGTTGACGCCCGCCGCGGCCACGCGGATCAAGACCTCGCCGGCTTGCGGGGCGGGCAGGGGGTAGGCCTGCAGCTCAAGAGCTTCGGGACCGCCGGGCTGGGCGATGACGACGGCATTCATCTGATCGGGAAAAGACATGGCCGCATGCTGGACGAAGTGGACTTGCTCTGCAAGCGCATGGGATTAGACTGGACCGCCGATACTGACGAAAAGCGGCTTCTCATGTTCGACGAGGAAATCAAAAAGCCCAAGGGCCATGAGGTCGGCATGATCATCGACACGATGTCGGTCGAGGAATTGGCCGAACGCATTGGCCTGCTGGAGGCGGAAATCCTTCGCCTCAAGGCCGCCATCGACGCGCGGGGCGCATCAAAAAAGGCGGCCGATGCCGCCTTCGAATTCTAGCTGGCCAGACGGGAAAGATCGGACAGGGTCGGGGCGGGGAGTTTTGCGGCCATGGGCTGGAACGGGATGACCCCGGGTTTTGCCTGAATGGCCAATTCGGCGCCGTGGCTCGGATTGGCTGTCGCCATCACCATCAGTGCAACCAGAAGGCCGGCAGCGGCACCGGCAGAGATCGTCGTCATTCCCAAACCTCCAGCAATGGCGTGCATTGCGCCACGAGCCAATCGAATGGCGCGTTAACCGGCCATTCACCATGCCAACAACGCCCAATGTGTTATTTGGTTCAAGCTGGCCCAATTTGTGGCGGCAGCGCCGAATTCGTGCGGGTCAGAGCAGTCAACGCTTCGACAAGCGGCAGGGTTAAGAAATCGAGTCCTGTTAACCTGCAATTAATCTCTGCGCGGTAACCTTAAAACATTCAGATGTTTCTGGATTTGCAGAGCGGTTTCTCCCTCTGTTTGACGCCTCCCTGTTGACTTCGAGAGCGGTATCACTACCGCTCTTTTTTCTTTTCAGGCGTCGTTCGGCCTTTGTATGGCCCTGATGTTAAAGCTCTTTTCAGTCTGATCAGGCCCAATGCATGACGGTATCGCCGTTTGCGCCTATATTCGAGCGAAAGAGGAGCACGCCTTGAGCGACGTCAACAATACAGCCATTGCCATTGGTCCGCGCATTGTCGCCTCGGGTGGTTTCGACGTGCTCTATCGTGAAGGCATGGGCCTGATCGAGGGCGTGGCGAGCTATCTCGACAGCGATGGACGCGCCGATAGCCGCATCCTGTCGCGCGAAGCCTCCTTCCTCTATGCCACCGAAAGCATGCGCCTCACCACGCGGCTGATGCAGCTCGCCTCATGGCTCCTGCTGCAGCGGGCGGTCAACGAGGGCGAGATCACCAAGGAAAGCGCGCGCTCGGAAAAGGAGAAGGTCAAATTCTCCGCCACGCCATCCGAACGGGGCGGGCCGGGCTATGATCAGCTGCCGCAGACCCTGCGCGACTATATCGACAAGGGCGACCGCCTGTTCGATCGGGTGATGCAGTTCGATACGCTGGAACGCGGCAAGATGCCCGAACTCGATCCCGGCACCGCCAATTCCATCGCCGATCAGCTGGCCCGGCTGAAAGCCGCCTTCGGCCGCAGCTAAAGCTGGCCAATCTGCCGCAGCTTTTTTGGCGTACCTGACCTCGTAAATCAACCCCGGCCATCTTATATCGTGACTTTACGATAAAGGATGTCTGTCATGGTAGCGCTGTCTGTTCTCGATCTCGTGCGGGTCAACCAGGGATCGGGACCGAAAGTGGCGCTGGACAATGCGCGCGACATGGCGGGCCATGCCGAGCGTTTCGGCTATACGCGTTACTGGGTGGCCGAGCATCACAACATGCCGGGCATTGCCAGTGCAGCCACCTCGGTGGCCATCGCCCATATCGCCGCCGGCACATCGACGATCCGCGTCGGCGCGGGCGGCATCATGCTGCCCAATCATGCCCCCTATATCATCGCCGAACAGTTCGGCACGCTGGCGCAGCTCTATCCCGGCCGCATCGACCTCGGTCTGGGCCGGGCGCCCGGCACCGACCAGATGACCGTGCGCGCCCTGCGCCGGGCTCCGGACAATTCGGATAATTTCCCGCAGGATGTTCTCGAATTGCAGGCCTATTTCGCACCCGCCGAAATCGGTCAGCGCCTGCAGGCCGTGCCCGCTGCCGGCACCAATGTGCCGCTGTGGATCCTGGGCTCCAGCACCTTTGGGGCCCAGCTGGCGGCCGAGCTTGGCTTGCCCTATGCCTTCGCGTCGCATTTCGCGCCCGATGCGCTGATGGCGGCCATCGAAATCTATCGCGCCCGCTTCAAGCCATCCGAGCAGCTTGCCTCGCCCCATGTCATGATCGGCGTCAATATCATCGCCGCCGAGACCGATGCCGAGGCGCAGCGCCTGGCAACGACCCAGCAGATGTCCTTTGCCAACATTTTCCGCGGCGCGCGCGGGCTCAGCCAGCCGCCGATCGACAATATCGACGACTATTGGTCACCCATGGAAAAGGCCCAGGCGGCGCGCATGCTGGGCTATTCCATTTATGGGTCGCCAGACACCGTACGCGAGGGCATTGCAAACATCATCGCGCAGACCGGGGCCGACGAACTCATGGTGGTGTCCGATGTCTTCGACCACGCCAAGCGCATCCGCTCCTTCGAGATCATCGCGGAAAGCCTTTAGGTCACGCGCCAAGCCCTCTTTTCCTCTCCCGCCTGCGGGAGAGGAATGCCCGTCCGAGGCACCGGTGCCGATCTTGTCCCGCCAGCAGGCGCTCAATCCCCGCTCCAGGTGCTGGATTTCTTCTTTCGTCCCAACTTGTTACGAACGCGTCGCAAAACTTCTCCCCGTGCCGCGCCCAGGCGCGATAATCCGTCATGGAGAAGCACATGGCCTATATCATTTCCTTTGAGCGGGTCCTCGAGCACGAACGCCTGATGACCCGCCTGACCGACCTGCGGACCGAGGCCAAAACGGCCTCCAAACATGCGCGTGCCGATACCGCCAGCCCGGTGCTGGTGCTGGTTGCTGCCCGCCTGCTCGATGACATCCATCGCCTGATTTCGCGCGAGCCCGGCGCAAGGGCGCTGCAGCGTATCCATCCAGGCCACCCGCCTCGCAACGAGGCGCTGGTCACCCTGCTGCATGACGCGCGGCTGGCGCTCGATCTGTTTGAATGGAACCATCGCGCCCACGACGACATGCATGACGATGACGACTGGATCACCCTGGAATCCATCCAGTCGTAGGATGCAGGCAGGCTGGTTCCGACAGTTCAGCCCGAGGACATCTCTCTGGCGTGAAACGATAAAATTCTCGTCTCGAGATAGTTTTCCCCGCCCCTTGGCCCTGCTGCATACTGATCACGTTCCCGTCGTCACACACGCGGTGCCGACGAAGCATCGGGCGGGGATGAACTGGCAGCCGGGGTCGCCCGGCACCTGTGTACTGCTGACCACCGGCGCCCTGGTAGCGCCGCTCGATGCAGGCGCAGGAAAAACCGGATCGTGGGAAGCGGCTCTAGCCTCTTCATTAAAAATATACTGGGGACCGTAAGGCCCCCGAGGTGAAAAGCCGCTTCCCGCACCGTGCACCGCGACGCCAATTGGCTGAACGGCGAATTGGCACGCCCAAAGAAGCACCGGACCTCGGATTGACGACCCAGGGTCGGGTGCTTCGAGGCGTCCAGGGGGTGATGCCCAGACCAAATAAAAAGCCCGGCGCGAGGGCCGGGCTTTTCGAAATTCTTTCGGGTGACCTTAGAGGCCGAGACCCTTGAAGCGCTCCTTGAAGCGCGAGACGCGGCCGCCGCGGTCGAGCAGCTGGCCCGTGCCACCGGTCCAGGCCGGGTGGGTCTTGGAGTCGATGTCGAGCTGCAGCGTGTCGCCTGCCTTGCCGTAGGTCGAACGGGTCTCGTACTTGGTGCCGTCGGTCATGACCACAGTGATCATGTGGTAGTCCGGATGGGTGTCAGCCTTCATCTCTATCGCCTCAAATCAAACGGGCGCCACGGCGCCCGGAGAGCATCTAAAACTTCTGTTGGCGGCTTCATACAGAAGGCTTGGGGAATCTGCAAGCCTATGGGCGCGGCAAATTCACACCGGACAAAGCGGTTGCCGCTCTCCGCCCCAACGCCTATATCGGGGCCTCATTGCGGTCCGGCCCCGGATCGGATCCCAAGCATGGTGGCATGACCAAGCTATGACAGACCAGACCGTTTCGGTTCAGGCTGACCCCGAAAAGCTCACTTCCTCGACGGCGGTCAATCCCAGGCAGCTCCAGCCGCTGCGCAAGTTGCTGCCATTCCTTTTGCGCTATCCGTGGCGGCTCGGCCTCACCGTGCTGTTCCTGCTCGTCTCCTCCATTACCTCGCTGGCCATTCCGGCGCTCCTGGGTGGGGCGATCGACGAGGGCTTTGTCACGCAAAACCTCGACAATGTCGGGCGCTATGGCTGGATCATCATTTCCGTCGCCTTCTTCATGGCCATTGCCAGCGGCGCGCGCTTCTATTTCATCTCCGGCGTTGGCGAGCGTGTGCTGGCCGACCTGCGCCAGGCGGTGTTCGCACATCTGCTCAAGCTCGACGTCCGCTATTTCGACACCCATCGCGTCGGCGAGCTGACCAGCCGTCTCAATGGCGACGTGGCGGTGATCCGTGGCGCGGTCGGTTCGAGCTTCTCGCTCGCCCTGCGCTCGGTCGTCACCATCACCGGCGCGCTGATCATGATGCTGCTGACCAGCCCGACGCTGACCCTGGCGGTGATCATCGCCGTGCCGGCGATTCTTTTGCCGGTTGTCAGTTTCGCCCGGCGCCTGCGCGGCATGTCGCGCAAGACCCAGGATGCCCTGGCCGACCTTTCCGCCATGGCGACCGAAATGCTGGGCGCGACGCGGACGCTCAAGAGCTTCACCCAGGAAAAGGGTCAGGCTGCCATTTACGACGGGCATAGCGAGGACAGCTATCGCGCCGAAGTGCGGCGCCTGATGGCCCGCTCCGTCCTCGTTGCCATGGTCATCTTCCTCGGCACTTGTGCGCTGGTTTTCCTCGTCTGGTGGGGTGCCCGATCGGTGTTCGAGGGCACGGTGACCACCGGCCAGCTGGCACAGTTCCTCGTCTATGCGCTGATGGCCTCGGGCGCCCTGACCAATGTCAGCGAAGTGCTGGGCACTCTGCAGTCGGTGGCCGGTGCCACCGAACGGCTGACGGAAATTCTCGATACCGAAGCGACCATCGTCGAGCCGGCGCAGCCCAAGGTGCTGCCGCAGCCGGCGCTGGGCACCGTGGCGTTTCAGAATGTCGATTTCTCCTATGACGGCAGCGAACCGGTGCTGCATGGGCTCAACTTCACCGTCGCCAAGGGCGAGACGGTGGCGCTGGTCGGGCCGTCCGGCTCGGGCAAGTCGACGACGCTGTCGCTGCTGCAGCGCTTCTACGATGTCACAGGCGGCGCCATTGTCGTCGATGGGCTCGACATCCGCGACGTCCGCCTCGAAGACCTGCGGCACCGCTTTGCCTATGTCGAGCAGGAGCCGGTGATCTTTGCCGGCTCGATCGCCGACAATATCCGCTTCGGCAAGCCCGGTGCGAGCGACGCCGATGTCGAAACCGCGGCCCGCGCTGCACTGGTGCATGATTTCGTCGTCGATCTGCCCAAGGGCTACGAGACGCTGGTGGGCGAGCGCGGCGTCATGCTGTCGGGCGGGCAGAAGCAGCGCCTCGCCATTGCCCGCGCCATCCTCAAGAATGCGCCAATCCTCTTGCTCGACGAAGCCACCTCGGCGCTCGACGCGCAGAGCGAACGCCTGGTGCAGACCGCGCTGGAGCATCTGATGGCGGGCCGCACCACGCTGGTCATCGCCCATCGCCTCGCCACCATCCGCGATGCCGACAAGATCCTCGTGCTCGACGGCGGCCAGATCATCGACCAGGGCACGCATGACGAGCTGGTCACCAAGGGCGGCCGCTATGCCGAACTGGCGAAGCTGCAGTTCCGGATGGACGAGCCGAACTAGCCTTCGGTCAGCTTGAACTCGATACGGCGGTTGCGGCGGTAGGCCTCGTCCGTGGTGCCCGGATCGATCGGGGTGAATTCGCCGAAGCCGGCAGCGACGAGCCGGCTCGGGGCTACACCCTTGCTGACCAGATATTGCGCCACCGAAATGGCGCGGGCTGCCGAGAGCTCCCAGTTTGACGGGAAGCGGGCGTTGGAAATCGGCCGCACGTCGGTATGACCGTCGATGCGCAGCACCCAGTTGATGTCGGGCGGGATTTCCTGCTCGAGCTGCAGGATGGCGTCGGCCAGGGCATCGAGGTCGGGCGTGCCTTCCGTGGAAATATCGGCCTGGCCCGGATCGAACAGCACTTCGGACTGGAAGACGAAACGGTCGCCGACCACGCGCACATCGGCGCGGCCTTCGAGGATTTCCCGCAGGCGACCGAAGAAGTCGGACCGATAGCGGCTGAGGTCCTGCACACGCTGGGCCAGCGCCAGGTTGAGGCGGCGGCCGAGGTCGGCGATCTGGGTGCGCGATTCCGTGTCGCGGGATTCCGAGGCTTCGAGCGCGGCTTCCAGCGCGCCGATCTGGGTGCGCAGCGCGGCGAGTTGCTGGTTGAGCAGCGCCACCTGGGCATTGGCCTCGTCGGAGAGTTCCTGGGCGCTCAGCAGGTCATCCTGCAACCCGGCGATGGTCGCGTCCTGCGCGCCAATGCCATCGCCGATCCCGGCCAGTTCGCTGCTGAGCGAAGCATTTTCCGCCTGCGCGCTACCCAGGGTGGCAGTGAGCGTGGCGATCTGGGACGTCAGATCATCGGAATTGGCCCGTTCGAGCTGCAGCAGGTCGGTCAGTTCGGCGATCTGGCTGTTGAGCCGCGATAGCGCAGTGTCACGGCCCTGCAGTTCCTGTCCCAAGAAGAACTGGGTCAGCATGAAGAGCGACAGCATGAAGATGATGACGAGCAGAAGGCTCGACAGGGCGTCGACAAAGCCGGGCCAGTAGTTGGCTTCCTGCCTGCGGCGGGAACGGGCTCCCGGCATGGCTTAGTTCCGCCGCTCGTTGTCGCCCTGCGACAGCACGGCCTCGATCAGTTCGCGCAGCTTCTTGTTGGTCTCGCCCTGCTCGTTGATATGCTTGCGCAGATCGTCCTGTTCGATGCGGATATGCTTGACCAGGCCATCGATACCGCGGGCCAGTTCGGCCATGGCCCGGATGGCATTCTGGCTGGAATCGCGGTTCTGCATGCTGTCGCCGAGCTTGTCGAACATGGCCTGCATTTCCGGCCCGCCGGCATTGGCCTGCATGGCGCTGACCGGGTGGTCGAGCTCGGTCATGGAGGTCATCCAGTCTTCGAGATCGGTATAGAAGGCGTTCTGCGCCTGGCTGGTCTGGAGATCGAGGAAGCCCAGGACGAGCGAACCGGCAAGGCCGAAGAGCGAGGACGAGAAGGCTGTGCCCATGCCGCCCAGGGGTGCCGCAAGGCCTTCCTGCAGGGTGCTGAACTGGGAAGCCGTATCGCCCGTCGTCGGGTCGAGGGCATTGATCACGCCGGCGACCGAGCTCACGGTTTCGAGCAGGCCGTAAAAGGTGCCCATGAGACCGAGGAAAACCAGCAGGCCCGTGAGATAGCGCGACGTATCCTTGGCTTCATCGAGGCGATTGCCCACGGAATCGAGGATCGAGCGCATGGAGGAGGGCGTGATGACCGCCTCGCCGATGCGTTCGCGCAGGATGCCAGCCACCGGCGCCAGAAGGATGGGCGGGCGGACGTTGGTGGACGTGCCATCCTGCAGGGAATTGACCCATTTGACTTCGGGGAAGAGGCGGATGACCTGGCGGAAGCTGAGGAATATGCCAACGGCCAGGGCCAGGAAAATCATCGAGTTGATGAAGGGATTGGCCCAGAAAAAGGTGATGATCTGCGTGCCCAGGATGGCGGCAACGAGGCCGACCAGAACCAGAAAGATCACGATCTTGATGAGATAAACGGTGGGGCTGGCCAGGTGATAGGGATCGTAGCCTTGCGTCATCTAAGTTCCACCTTGCCCATAGGCGCAAATCACTTGGCCGCAAGACTAGTCAGCGCATGGCAAGGGGGCAATCAGAAAGGTTAATCCAGCCGAAAGGATGCTGGCCGATCACTGGTCGATTGGCAGCAAAAGGCCCCCGCGTGCGACAGACACGCAGAGGCCAAGAGGAATGACGGATGACAGGGCCTATTGGATGCCCTTGAGTTCCTTGAACAGGGCCGCATGCATCTGTTCGTTGCCGGCGATGACCTGGCCGTTCCAGACCGAGCCGGTGGTGCCGGCAAAGTCGGAGACCACGCCGCCGGCTTCCTTGACCATCAGCAGGCCCGGTGCGACGTCCCATGGGGAAAGGCCAGCTTCCCAGATGGCGTCGTAGCGGCCTGAGGCGAGCCAGGCCATGTCCATCGAGATCGAGCCGGAGCGGCGGATGCCGGCGACGGCCGGATTGATATGGGCCAGCTGGCGCAGCTGCAGGCTGTCATTGGACGTGCCCTGGGTCTTGATGCCGGTGCAGACCACGGCATCGGCCAGCGAGCGACGACCTGCGATGCGCAGGCGCTTGCGATCGTTAAGCCAGGTGCCGCCGCCCTTTTCGGCGGTGTAGAGCTCGTCGAGGATCGGGTTGTAGATCACCGAGGCGACGATTTCATTGGCGCGCTCAAGAGCGATGGCCACGGCAAAGAGCGGGATCGAGTGCAGGAAATTGGTGGTGCCGTCGAGTGGGTCGATAATCCAGCGATGCTGGCCATCGGTGCCGGCGACCTCGCCGCCTTCTTCCATCAGGAAGGCATAGGTCGGGCGGGCCTTTTGCAGCTCGGCGAAGACGATCTGCTCGGCGCGGATATCGGCCTTGGAAACGAAGTCGGCCGGTCCCTTGCGCGATACCTGCAGGTTTTCGACTTCGGAAAAGTCCTTGGTCAGCGACTTGCCGGCCTTGATGGCGGCATTGACCATGACATTGAGGATTGCTGAACGTGCCATGGATCAGTCCGCCCGACGCATATAGGTGGCTTCGGCGGTATCGACGACGATGCGTTCGCCGACGGCGATGAAGGGCGGCACCATGACCTTGAGGCCATTGGAAAGGATCGCCGGCTTGAACTGGCTGGAGACGCTCTGGCCCTTCTGAACCGGATCGACTTCGGTCACTTCGAGAATGACATTGGGCGGGAATTTCACGCCAAGCGGGGTCTCTTCGTGCATTTCGAGGGTGATCTTCATGCCGTCCTGCAGGAAGGCAGCGCGATCGCCGAGGAAGTCCTTGGCCAGCTCGACCTGTTCGTAGCTGTCCTGGTCCATGAAGACGAGGTTTTCGCCCTGCTCGTAGAGGAAGGTGAAATCGCGGAATTCGAGATCGACGATCTCGACGGTTTCGGCCGAACGGAAGCGCTCGTTGAGCTTGGTGCCGCCGAGGATGGCCTTCAGCTCGACCTGGGCATAGGCGCCGCCCTTGCCGGGCTTGACGTGGTCGACCTTGACCGCGACCCAGAGACGGTCCTGGTGGTTGACGACATTGCCGGGGCGGATTTCATTGCCGTTTACTTTGGCCATGGATGTGCTGCTCTTTGATGCGCGAACTGCGCGCGAGGGCCATGCGCCGGATGCGTCTGGCCGAAGGTTGATGGGCTTTAAGGGCGTGGCGGGCTTATTGCCCCAGAACGCCCTCTGGTTCAAGGGTCTTGCGCTTCGGCGGCCGGTGCCGTCGGTTCCTCGCCGGCGTCGGTTGGCGCCGGCAGGGCCGTGCCATCGGCCGCTGGCGCCGGCGTCGATGGGATTTCGAACAGCGTCTCGACTTGGGGCGGCGGCGACGGCCAGAAGCGGGCGCGCTCCTCGGCACGCGACAGGCCCTCGGCTGGAATTGAAACCAGGAGGCGATCGAGCGAGGGATCGGACAGGCCCTGACGACGCGACAGGGCGCGCCACATGGCGGCCTCCTCGAGATCGACCGTCACGCCTTCACCGACGGCGAGGAGCTTGGCATAGCGGTTCTGCGCCACGGCATTGCCAGAGTCGGCGGCAATGCCATACCAGCGTGCCGCTTCCTCGACATTCTTGTCCACGCCCTGACCGAGATAGAGCAGGGTGGCATAGTCGACTTGGGCGGCGATAAGATTCTGCTCGGCGGCGAGCTGGATGTAGCGCGCGCCCTCCTTGGGATCGGGCGCCATGCCGGCGCCCTCGATCAGCATGCTGCCATAGTCATATTGGGCCTCGGGCAGTTCGGCGTCGGCGGCTTCCTTCATCAGGCCTGCGGCCGTGACCATGCTGGGCGAGGCATAGACGCCTTCGACATGAAGCAGGGCCATGTTGTATTTGGCCGGGATATAGCCGGCTTCGGCGGACTGGCGGAACAGGTCGGCGGCACGGGCGCGGTTGCGCGGCACCCCGATCCCGTCCTGATAGTAGAGCGCCAGCTCGAACAGGGCCAGGCGGTCGCCATTGTTGGCGGCGAGCTGGTACCAGCCGGCGGCGCGCTGGTCGTTCTGGGCGACGCCCAGACCCTTGGCATAGAGTTCGGCAATCAGCGTCTGGGCCGCGCTATCGCCCTGTTCAGCGCGTGGCAGGGCCAGGTCGAGGGCCGTGAGGAAATAGCCGCGCTGGAAGGCGCCAAAGGCGTAGTCGGCCGGCGCGCGGGGACCGAAAATCTCGTCGGAGATGGTGGTGGCCGCACCGCCATCCTGTTCGACGGTGGTTTCGGCGGGGGCTTCAACGGGCGTTTCCTGGGCGAAGGCCAGTGCTGGCGCGAAAGCGATGACGGTCGAGAGTAGCAGACGACGGATCATGCATCGGTCTCCAGATCGGCGACAATCGCGCGGATGGCTTCGGCAGGCGAAGGCGCGGTCCAGATGCTGTCCGAGAGCGCCAGGAATTCGGAGCCAAGCGCATCGGCTGCGCCGGGTTTGGCCTCCGGCCGGATCAGCACGCCGGGCACTTCAAAGGTTTCGGCCCACCATTGGGCGAGGTCAGGATCGGTAAAGGCCACATAGTCGATGTCCATTTCGCCCGCGGTCATGGCGTCGTGACGAGAGGCGACATTGCCGGCGCCGACAATCATCGACGGCTTCAGCGCAGCCACCGCGTCGGCAAGGTCCTCGGCGCCTGTGGTGATATGGACGCCATCGGCGCCGATCTTTTTGACCAAGGCGACATCATCCTCGACCAG
Source organism: Candidatus Devosia phytovorans (assembly GCA_029202405.1). Taxonomy (NCBI): domain Bacteria; kingdom Pseudomonadati; phylum Pseudomonadota; class Alphaproteobacteria; order Hyphomicrobiales; family Devosiaceae; genus Devosia; species Candidatus Devosia phytovorans. Next base: position 219,336 of record CP119312.1, read on the forward strand.
CACAGCGCAGCCGGCGCCCTGGCCGATATTGACGAGCTTGGCGGCCAGTTTGGCATAGGCATCTGGCCCAAGCGTGCCGCGGGTCACCAGCAGCGCTGCAAATTCGGCTTCGCTCAGCACGGTCATCAATGCCTTGGGAAAGGTCTCCAGATCGGCATTGGCTGGGGTGATCAGATAGAGCTGGGGGACCATGGCTTCCGGATACTCGACGCGAAGTGGCTCTTTTGTCTTCCCATTTTGGCGACAAAGAGGAGGTTTAATCCAATAGGCGATGGGTCGGCATGGCGCAAAGAAAATGCGCGCTGCCCGAGGGAAGCGCGCATTGGGGTCATCGAAGGCTTAAAGCGATCAGGCGGCGCGATCGAGTTCGCCGGTCCAGGTGCCCAACGCCGCCAAAGAATTCATGTGAGCGCGGTGGCTGAAGGCGGCCTGGGCCTGGGGGAAGTTCTCGCGGCGGCCGGCCCAGGTGCGCAGAGCGACATTCTGCAGGGCGCGACCATAGGAGAAGGTCATTGGCCAGGGCTTGCCGGCGATCTGGTTCATGGCCGAGAGGTGAGCGGTCGCTTCTTCATCGGTCTGGCCGCCCGAAAGGAAGGCAATGCCGGGAACCGCAGCGGGAACATGTTCGCGCAGCACGGCGACGGTGCGCTTGGCGACTTCCTCAAAGCTCGGGCGTTCACGGGAATTGACGCCGGGTAGGACCATGTTGGGCTTGAGCAGCATGCCCGAGAGGTCGACGCCGGCCAGGCGCAGCTCCTTGAAGACGTTTTCCAGCACTTCGCCGGTGACGCTGGCGCTGCGCTCGAGCGAATGATTGCCCGGATCGCCATCGCCCACCACTTCGGGCTCGACGATCGGCACGATGCCGGCTTCCTGGCAGAGGATGGCATAGCGGGCCAGGGCGTGGGCATTGGCGCGGATATTGTTGCGGGTCGGGGCCACGTCATTGATGGTGATGACGGCGCGCCACTTGGCGAAGCCGGCGCCAAGCGTCGCGTAGCGCTCAAGGCGCTGGCGCAGCCCATCGAGACCTTCGGTGATTTTCTCGCCGCTGTCGCCCGGCATGGGGAAGGCGCCGCGATCGACCTTGATGCCGGGAATGACATCGGCGTCGGCCAGGATCGAACGGAAGGCGGTGCCATCGGCGGCGTGCTGTTCCAGCGTTTCCTCGGTCAGGATGACGCCGGAGATGTAATTGGTCATGGCCTCGGTCGAGCGAAACAGCATTTCGCGATAGTCGCGACGCAGGTCGAGCGAATTGGGCAGGTTGATCTTGGCAAAGCGCTTGGCAATCGTGCCTTCCGATTCATCGGCGGCGAGAATGCCCTTGCCGGGCTCCATCAGTTTCTGGGCAATGGCATTGAGCGACTTCGTCATGTCTAACCTCCTGGGGACCTTGGGCCGGAGATTAGACTTTCGTTATCCGCGCGGCGATTAGACCTGTGGTTATTAGACGAAAGGTGGAGGTGAGCCCTATTTAGGCAGCCTCCAGCCCGGCAATATCCAACTTCTTCATTCCCAACATGGCCTCATTCACGCGTCTGGCGCGAGCCTTGTCGGGATCGCTCAAGAGTTCCAGCAGGCGCCGGGGAACGATCTGCCAGGAGACGCCATACTTGTCCTTGCACCAGCCGCACTGTTCGGCCCTGGGGTCGGTGGTCAGGGCATTCCAGAGCCGGTCGATCTCGGCCTGGTCGTCGCAAAGGATCTGGATCGAGGTGGCTTCGGTGGGCGGAAAGCCCGGACCGCCGTTGATGATGCCGTAGCTGCGGCCGGCCAGTTCCATTTCGACGGTGACCACATCGCCCTGCTTGCCGCCGGGAAAATCCGACATGGCGGGAGCGGTCTCGATGATGCGGCTATCGGGGATCAGCGAGGTGTAGAACCTAGCCTGTTCTTCGGCCTGGAAATTGCTCCAGAGCCAGGTGGATACCTTGTCCATGGTTGTTCCTCCGGCGTGAGCCGGAGAAACGCGCTGGTGGCGAGGCAGTTGCCTCGACTTACTTCTTGAGCGCTTCGACGCCGGGAAGAGGCTTGCCTTCCATCCATTCGAGGAAGGCGCCGCCGGCAGTCGAGACATAGGTGAAGGCGTCCTTGACGCCGGCGTGGGCCAGGGCTGCAACGGTGTCGCCACCGCCGGCCACCGAGGTCAGCTTCCCGTCATGGGTGCGCTTGGCGACATGCTTGGCGATAGCCACCGTGCCGGCATCGAAGGGGTTCATCTCGAAGGCGCCCATCGGGCCATTCCAGACCACGGTATGGGCATCGTCGATGGCGGCATTGATGCGCTCGATGGAGGAGGGGCCAATATCGAGGATCATGCCGTCGGCGTCGATGGCATCGACGCCATAGAGGCGGGTGGGGGTATCGGCCTTGAAATGCCAGGCGACGACGGCGTCGATCGGCAGGATGATGGCGCAATTGGCCTTTTCGGCCTTTTCCATGATGCGGCGGGCGGTGTCGGCGAGGTCCTTTTCGGCCAGCGACTTGCCGACGCCATAGCCCTGCGCGAACAGGAAGGTGTTGGCCATGCCGCCGCCGATGACGAGGCCATCGACCTTGGTGACGAGGTTTTCGAGCAGATCGATCTTGGAAGAGACTTTCGCGCCGCCGACGATGGCAACCACCGGCTTCTTGGGCTTGCCGAGGCCGGCCTCGAGCGCTTCGAGTTCGGCCTGCATGGCAAGGCCTGCGGCGGCGGGCAGCAGCTTGGCAATCGCCTCGGTCGAGGCATGGGCGCGGTGAGCAGCCGAAAAGGCGTCGTTGACATAGACGTCGCCAAGGCTGGCCATGCGCTGGGCCAGTTCGACGTCATTGGCTTCTTCGCCCGGATGGAAGCGGGTGTTTTCAAGGATCAGCACGGAGCCGGCAGGGGCGGAATCGATGGCGGCCTGGGCTTCGCTGACATCGGTCCAGTCGGTGGCGACGAAACCGACCGGGTGGCCCGTTTCATTGGCGACGGCAGCGCAGACCTGTTCGAGCGAGAACTCGGGGTCGACCTTGCCCTTGGGGCGGCCGAAATGGCTCAGCAACACGACCTTGGCATCGTGCTTGACGATCTCGCGAATGGTGGGAACGAGGCGCTCGATGCGCGTGGCATCGGTGACCTTGCCATCCGCGACCGGCACGTTGAGATCGGCCCGAAGCAGCACGCGCTTGTTCTTGAGGTCGAGCTCATCGAGGGTCTTGAAGGTCGCGGACATGCTGGTCTCCGAGGTCACTAACTGGTGCGCGAGGCGTAGCAGACCACGGGGCGGGGCGGAAGCGGCTGTTGCAAAATACTGGACGCTCAGGGACCGAGCAGCGCTGTCCGCAGCGCGGTGCCGGCGATGAAAAAGGGCAGGCCGGCCAGCGTGAAGCAAAGCAGCCGCGCCATGTCGTCGACGAGGACATGCCGGGCAAAGCCGTCGCTGGGCCAGGCGAACAGACCGACCCGGCGACGTATCTGGCGGTCATGAACAAGAATGAGCAAGGCTGTCGTGGTCGGTGGCAAGGCCAGAAGGAGCGGCTGACCCATCAGGCCGATGGCGCCGGACAGGGCCGGGAGAGCCAGGAGAATACGCCGCATGACATGGAACATCGCTGTTGCCCCGCCTGAAACCACGATCTGGGTAAGCTGATTTGGTGACCGGGCGATGACAATCTGTCCAATCAGGCCAACGTGAAGAGGCCCGGATAGTCGACGACCAGCATGTCGGCATCGACGGTCAGCTCCACCTCGAAATCGGCCGACTGGAAGCGGAAACGGGTGTTGTCGAGCCGGGTGTAGATCTGTTCGCTGCGCTTGACCGTCATGTCATCGGCATTGATCCAGGCCATGGCGAAGCGCTGGGGCTCGCCAATGGTCCATTGGCAGCGCCAGAAGGGGAGGGAATTGGTCAGGGGCGTCGGCCAGATGTCGATGTCCATGCAGGCGCGCAGGGCGTCGAGCGGTGCAGCGCGGTCGTCGGACCAGTTGCCGGCGCCATCGGAGAAAAGCTCCAGCACTGCGCCATCGGTGCGTTCGAGCCGCACCGTGCGGACGCGTTCGCTGTCGTCGAGCTTGATGCGGTAGAAGAGGCCATAGTCCGGCGTGACGATGGTGCCGCGGATACGGGTGTCACGCTCTGTGGAGATGACGTGGCAATGCTCGATACTGGCTGGATCGAGGCCGCGCCAGCGGATGGACCGATCAAGACTCATGTGGCGCTCCCGGGCCCGAATAGCCGCAATATGGCCTATCGGTTTGATCTGACAAGCCGTTGTCAGCGCGGCGGGAGCAAGCCATCGCGAATGCGCTCGAAGACCGGCAGCGCCGGCCAGATACCGTCAGCTGTGGCCGTGCAGGTCAGCACGGTGCGACCCTTGGGTGTTTCCATCATCGTCATCACGAGACGCGCATTTTCAGCGCCTGGGCCGATCTTGGGTGTGGTGACGAACTGCACGCCGACGATGCCGGCATGTTTGAAATTCTCCACGGAGTCGATCTCCATCAACGGCTCGAAGGTGGCGGCAACCTGCCAAACCCAGTTGTCGTCACTTGCCAAGGCGTTGATTTGCTTTTGCCGCAGGCCCTGGTTGGCAGGGATGCGCTGAAATCCGGCTTGGCAGACATAGGGATTGGTGTCGGCCGGGGCCGGATCGCCCGAGGCCGGGTTGATGCCGACGAGGATATCGTACTGCGGCTGCTGTGGCACGTCGGGATCGACAATGAAGTCATCGGGAAGCTCGACCGCGAAGCCGGTTTCGGGATGTTCGAAAGCCTGCGTGGGGCCGGCTGCGAGAGCGAGGATCAAAAGGGCAAGACGAGGCAATGGCTTCATGGAAATCTCCTGAAGGCGACATCTATGCCGTGAGTCTGGACAAGACTGTGACGAAAACAAAAGGCCCGTCGCAAGCGACGGGCCTCGAAGGCTTGGTGAGGTCGAAAGCCTCAGAGAGTTTTGCCCAGCGCGACGGCCGTATCGGCCATGCGGTTGGAGAAGCCCCATTCATTGTCGTACCAGGAGAGGACCGAGACGAAATTGCCGTCCATGACCTTGGTCTGGTCGAGCGCCATGGTGGAGGAATGGCTGTCGTGGTTGAAGTCGATCGAGACGTTGGGCTGGGTGGTGTAACCCAGCACACCCTTGAGCTCGCCGTCGGCATACTTCTTGACTGCGGCATTGATCTCGTCGGCGGTCACATTGCGCTTGGCGATGAACTTGAAGTCGACGCAGGAGACATTCGGCGTGGGCACACGGATGGAAATGCCGTCCAACTTGCCCTTGAGCTCGGGCAGCACGAGGCCGATGGCCTTGGCAGCGCCGGTCGAGGTCGGGATCTGGCTGAGGGCAGCCGCGCGGCCGCGATAGAGATCCTTGTGCATGGTGTCGAGCGTCGGCTGGTCACCGGTATAGGAATGGATGGTGGTCATCATTCCCTTTTCGATGCCGAGTTCCTTGTGCAGGACATAGGCCAGCGGTGCCAGGCAATTGGTGGTGCAAGAGGCGTTGGAGACCACGACGTGGTCCTTGCTCAGTTGGGCATGGTTGATGCCATAGACCACGGTCAGGTCTGCGCCATCGCCGGGGGCCGAGATCAGCACCTTCTTGGCGCCAGCCTTGAGATGAGCCGAAGCCTTTTCCTTGCTGGTGAAGATGCCGGTGCATTCGAGCGCGATGTCGATGTTCATGGCGGCATGCGGCAGCTCGGCGGGATCGCGCACGGCGGTCACCTTGATCGGGCCACGACCCACGTCGATGGTGTCGCCATCCACCGTCACGGTGCCGTTGAAGCGGCCATGCACGCTGTCGAAACGGAAGAGATGGGCATTGGTCTCGACCGGACCAAGATCGTTGATCGCAACGACTTCGATATCGGTGCGGCCGGATTCGATGATGGCGCGCAGGACGTTGCGGCCGATACGGCCAAAGCCGTTGATGGCGACGCGAATTGCCATAGTAGACGCTCCTAAAAGGGAGTTAGGACAGGGAGGGCGATGCCCTCTTACAACTGTGCGGTGACGGCTTCAACAACGGCCTTAGCCGTAATGCCAAAGTGGGCATAGAGTGCGTCAATCGGCCCCGAGGCGCCGAAGGAATGCATGCCGACGAAGCGACCCTTGTCACCCAGCAGCTTGCTCCAGCTCATCTCGATACCGGCTTCGATGGCGACGCGCACCTTGGCATTGCCATAGAGCTCTGTCTTGTAGGCATCGGACTGCTTGGCCAGCAGTTCCATGGATGGCACTGAGACGACCTTGGCGGCAATACCCTGATCCTTGAGCGTATTCAGCGCCTCGACGGCGATGGCCACTTCCGAACCGGTGGCAAAGATCACGACATCTGCCGAGGCATCGCCGGCGATGACATAGGCGCCCTTGGCCGAGAGATTTTCCGGCGTGTATTCGGTGCGCAGGGCCGGCAGGTTCTGGCGGCTGAGCGCCAGGATCGACGGTGCGGTGGTGGATTCCAGCGCCAGCTGCCAGCATTCGAGCGCCTCGACGGCGTCGGCCGGGCGGAAGACCAGCAGATTGGGAATGGCACGCAGGGCGGTCAGGTGTTCCACCGGCTGGTGGGTCGGACCGTCTTCGCCCAGACCGATCGAGTCATGGGTCATGACATAGATGGCGCGCTGTTCCATCAGCGCCGCGAGGCGGATCGAGGGGCGGGCATAGTCGGTAAAGACCATGAAGGTGCCGCCATAGGGGATGAGACCGCCATGCAGCGCCACGCCATTCATGGCCGCGGCCATTTCATGCTCGCGGATGCCATACATCATGTAGCGGCCGGAATAGTTGTCGGCCTGGAAGGGCACCATTTCCTTGGTGTTGGTCAGGTTCGAATGCGTCAGGTCGGCCGAGCCGCCAAGGGTCTCGGGCAGAACAGCATTGATGACGTCGAGCGCCATCTGGCTGGACTTGCGGGTCGCGACCTTGGGCTTGTCCTCGACGAGCTTCTTCTTGAACACGTCGATCGCGGACTTGAAGTCGACCGGCAGGTCACCCTGCATGCGGCGCTCGAACTCGGCCTTGTCGGCATGGGCGGCCAGACGGGACTGCCACTCGCCACGGATGTTCTGGCTGCGGGTGCCGGCAGCGCGCCAGGTGGCGAGAGTTTCGGCCGGGATTTCGAAGGCCGGATAGGTGATGCCGAGCGCAGCCTTGGCGCCGGCGAGTTCCTCGGCGCCGAGCGGCGCGCCATGCACCTTTTCCGTGCCGGCCTTCTTGGGGGCGCCGAAGCCGATGGTGGTCTTGGCGGCGATCAGGGTCGGCTTGTCGGACTTCTTGGCGTCGAGCAGGGCCTTTTCGATGGCGTCCTGGTCATGGCCGTCGATCTCGATGGTGTTCCACTGCACAGCCTTGAAGCGGGCGATCTGGTCGGTGGAATCCGAGTTGGAAACGGCGCCGTCGATGGTGATGGAGTTGTTGTCCCAGATCACGGTCAGCTTGTTGAGCTTGAGGTGACCGGCCAAAGCGATGGCTTCCTGGGAAATGCCTTCCATGAGGCAGCCGTCGCCGGCCAGCACCCAGGTGTGATGATCGACGATGTCGGCGCCGAATTCGGCATTGAGCTTGGCTTCGGCAACGGCGAAACCAACCGAATTGGCGAGGCCCTGGCCGAGCGGGCCGGTGGTGGTCTCGATGCCCTGGGCGAAGTGGTATTCGGGGTGGCCGGCGGTCTTGGAACCGAGCTGGCGGAAGTTCTTGACGTCCTCGATGCCCATGTCGGGGTAACCGAGCAGGTAAAGGCTGGAATAGAGCAGCATGGAGCCGTGGCCGGCCGAGAGAATGAAACGGTCGCGGTCAGCCCATTTGCTGTCGGCGGGATCGAACTTCATCACCTTGGTGAACAGCACGGTCGCAATGTCCGCGCAACCCATGGGCAGGCCGGGGTGACCGGAATTGGCCTTTTCGACCGCGTCCATGGACAGGGAGCGGATCGCATTGGCCAAGTCGTTCTGCTGGGCGGTGTTCGTCATTGCTCTTGCGCTTTCATCAGGTCTGAAATCTGGGGGAAAGAGGCGCAGAGCCTCCCTCCAGAGGCGGGTTCGAGGCATAACAGGTTCGCCTATCCTGTCAATGACACTGGGCGGCCAAACGGTTCGGCTGCGAGATTGCCGTCTTTGCGCCACATGGCCCTGTTCGGTTGCATTGGCATGGTGGCTGGGGCACGCTGATGCGGGCTGAATCGCCCATGGGGCAAGGGACCGTAGTATCCATGAGTGAAGCGGAACTTGAAGACGGGCTGAATGCCGCCAATGCGCGCTTCGAGCGCGCGATGATGCGGCTCGACCAGAGCGTCAAGAACCTCAATACCCGGCTGCGGCAGCACAACCGCATCGAGGTGGATACGCAGCGCTTGGTGCATGAGCGCTCGCGCCTTGCCACCGAGCTCGACAAGACCGCAGCCCGCGCCAAGCGGCTCGATGACAGCGCGCATGACGTGTCGCGCCGGCTGGTCGAGGCGATGGAAACCGTGCGCGAAGTTTTGGCCAAGGCGGAGTAGCGCAGTGCCCGAAGTCAATGTCGAGATCAATGGCCGCAAGTATCGCATGGCCTGCGAAGAGGGCCAGCAGGGTCACCTGATCGGGTTGGCGGAGCGGTTCAACACCCATGTCGAGGCCCTCAAGGGCGCCGTCGGCGAGATTGGCGACAATCGCCTGACCGTGATGGCCGGCATCGCCGTGGTCGACGAACTGGCCGAGGCCGAACGCCGCATCAAGGCGCTGGAGCAGGACGTACTGGTGCTGACACGGGCCGGCCAGGAAGTGGCGGCGGAAATCGAAACGCTGGAAGCCCAGTTTGCCAGCAGGCTCAGTGATGCCGCGCGGGCGCTGGAAGGCGTCGCCGGAGCGCTGGACGAAGCAGCACCGCTGCCGTTGAGTTAGGCGTCCCGGCTCAGGCTGTCCATGAAGGCCTGCTCGATGTCCATCTGCTCGAGCATTTCGCGGACAATGGTGTCATCGAGCTCGCCATTGTCGCGGGCTGTGACCAGCCGCTGGCGGCGGGCTTCGAGCAGGATCTTGCCCAGCGCCATGGCCCTTTCTGCGTCGAACCCCTGGATTTGCTCGGACTTCTCCTCCTGGCCGATACGCTTGGCCATGACGGCGGCGAGGCGCTGCGACGCGGGATCCGGATTGGCGCTGGAATAAGCGGCGAGGGCCTCGTTGCTGGCGGCCTGGATCAGCTTTTCCGCATTGTCATGCTCACGCTTGACGAAAAGCGGATGGTCGGAATCCTCCAGTTTCAGCTTCGCTATCAGCCAGGGCAGGCTAAGCCCCTGGATCAGCAGGGTTGCGATGGTGACGAGGAAGGCGAGAGCCAGGATGGCTTCGCGGCCGGGGAAGGGCTCTCCGGAGGCCGTCACGAAGGGCGTACCGGCAGCGGCGGCCAAGGTCACCACGCCGCGCATGCCGGTCCAGGCCAGAACAGTGTTTTCGCGCCAGCTCAGGGGCGGCTGGGGCGGCTGCGCCTTGTGCCTGCTGTTGCGGAAACGGGGTGACTGTTCGAAAGCGGGCCATCGCTCGCTGATGCGGCGGTAGCGCCAGCGGCCGATCAGGGCTGTTGCGAAGATCCAGGCAAAGCGGATGGCGACGCTGGCGATGAAGATGGCGGCGGTGGCCATGGCAAGATCGGTCAGCTCGAAACCGGCCTCGCCGGCATCGGTGATGACGAAGCGGAGCTGCAGGCCGATATAGGCGAAGATGAAGGTCTCGAGCAGCGTGTCGACGGTGCGCCAGAAGCTTTGCTCCTGCATGCGCTCTTCGTAGCCTGCCTGAACGCCATGATGACCCATGGTGAAGCCCGCCATGACCACGGCCAGCACGCCCGAGGCATGCAGTTCCTCGGCGGCAAGGTAGGCGGCGAAAGGGATGATTACCGAGAGGGCGGTCGAGAGTGCCGGGCTGGCCAGGCGGTGGCGCGCCCATTGCGCCAGATTGCCGATGACGAGACCGACCAGCACCCCGACGGCTGCCGCATAGAGGAAGTAGAGCGGGATGCTGTCGATAAAGGCGTGAGTGCCGGAGGCGGTGGCGACGAGCACGGCGAACATGGTCAGCGCCGCCGCGTCATTGATCAGGCTTTCGCCCTTGAGCACGGTCATCAGCCGGCGCGGCAAGCCGGCCTTGCGACCGATGGTAATGGCGGTGACGGCATCGGGCGGCGCGATGACGACACCCAGGATGAGCGCGGTCAGCGGCAACAATACAGGCAGGACGGCGGTGGCGGTGCTGCCGATCACCAGAGCCGTGGCAAAGACCAGAAAGACGCCAAGATTGACGATGGTGCCCATGCGCCGGCTGAATTCGGCAAAGGAAAAGTCTCGCGCGGCCGAGAACAAAAGGGGCGGCAGGACGAGGGTCAGGATGACCTCGGGTTCAAGCTCCAGTCGCGGCAGACCGGGGATGAAGGAGGCTATCAGCCCGATGATGGCCACCAGCAGCGCCGGCAGCACATTGCGCCTTTCCGCAAAGGCGGTGATGGCGATGGCAACAACCATGACGATGAGGATGTGGGCAAACATCGGGAGCCTCCGGGGCGCCTAGATAGTGAGTAGCGAGCGCGCTGTCTGCAAGCTTAATTCTTGGCAATGTTTGCCATAAGGTCTTAGATTGGATGAGCCAAGGAGAACCATGATGGCCACGATGAATGTTTCCCTGCCCGACCAGATGAAGCAGTGGATCGAAGACCAGGTCGCCACCGGCCGTTACGGCAATAGCAGCGACTATGTGCGGGACCTGGTGCGACGGGACCAGGAGCGGGCGGGGGCGCAGCAGAAACTACAGGACATGGTGGATCAGGCGCTGGCGAGCGGAATTGTCGAGAGCAGCAGAGAAGAGCTGATCGAACGTGTCATGTCTCGCGCGGAAGCTGCCATTGAAGCGCGAAAATCGGCTTAGGCGATGGTGTGGCGGGTTGTCGATGATGCCGCGGTGGATTTGCAGCACATTGCCGAAGACGGCATCCTCAACTTTGGCGAAAGTCACGCTCGCAGATACACGGTCAAGCTTGTGGACATGTTTGATACGCTTGCGGCCCTGCCCTATATGGCTTCGCCCAAGCAGGCGGCCCAACGCGAGGTCCGCCTCATGCCGTGCGGTGCGCACAATATCGTCTACGTCATAGAGAACGAGGACGTCATCATCCTGCGGGTTCTGCACGGGCTGCAGGATTGGTTCGATCTGCTTTAACTCACCCTTTGCATCCCGATTCAAAGCGCCTATATCTCAATCGCTGCCCGGCGCGTGAGGATACCAATATCCCCGGGGCCTTAATCGATTCTGAGGGAGCTGTCCCTGACCGGACCCGTGGGTTCGGACATACGGCGCCCACCTACGTAAGTAGGTTCCCGGGATCGCTTATCCCACGGCCAGGGTGGCCCTAATTTTGAGAGCAAGCGGCGCGTATGACGGACGAGGTGATCGAGGAGGCCAAGGCGGCCCTGCGCATCAAGGCCCGCGCGGCCCGTGCCTCGCTCGATCACGAAACGCGCGCCGAAGCCGCCATTGCCGCCGCCGGACATTTTTTCGATGGCGTTGGACTTCAGCCAGGCGACGTGGTCGCTGCCTATTGGCGCATTCGCGACGAGCTCGATTGTCAGCCCATCCTGGTAAGGTTGATGGACAGCGACCAGCCCGTGGTGCTGCCGGTGGTCATGGGCCAGGACGAGCCGCTCGACCTGCGCATCTGGGAGCCGGGTGCCTCGCTTTACGAATCCGGTTTCGGCACGCTGGCGCCATCCGAACTTGCCCCACGTGCCGAGCCTGATGTCGTCATCATGCCGCTGCTCGGCTTCGACAACACTGGCACGCGCCTTGGCTATGGCGGCGGCTATTATGACAGGACACTTGCCCATATGACGAAACGACCCCTTCTCGTGGGCCTGGCCTTCGCGGTCCAGGAACTGGACAGCATTCCCCGCGAGAGCCATGACGTGCCGCTCGATGCCGTGGTCACCGAAGCCGGTGTCCGTCATTTCGGCGCTGCCGCATGAGGCTGTTGTTTCTGGGCGATGTGATGGGCCGGGCTGGCCGTGATGCCGTGGCCGAGCGCCTGCCGGGGATCATCGAGCGCTATAAGTTCGATTTCGTCGTGGTCAATGGCGAGAATGCCAGCCATGGCAAGGGCCTGACCGAGGCGCATTTCAATGCGCTGCGCAATGCCGGCGCCGATATCGTGACGCTGGGCGATCACGCTTTCGACCAGCGCGAGGCGCTGAGCTATATCGAGCGCGAAACCACGCTGATCCGGCCGATCAACATGCCGCCCGGTACACCAGGCCGTGGCGCCATGTTCGTGGAAAGCCGCAAGGGTCACCGGGTATTGGTGATCAACGCGCAGGGTCGCGTGTTCATGCCGCCGATCGATGACCCGTTCCGCGCGGTGGAAGCTGCTGTGGCCGCTTGCCCGCTGGGCGAACAGGCCGATGCGATCATCGTCGATTTCCACACCGAGGCGACCTCGGAGATCCAGGCCATGGGCGTGTTTCTCGATGGCAAGGTGACGCTGGTGGTGGGCACGCATACCCATATCCCCACCTCGGATCACCGCGTGCTGCGCGGGGGCACGGCGCTGATGGCCGATGCTGGCATGTGCGGGGATTTCGATTCCATCATCGGCACCGAGAGCGACGAGCCGCTCAACCGTTTTCTCACGGGCATTCCCAATGGCCGCTTCACGCCGGCCGAGGGGGAGGCGACGCTGTGTGGCGTGGCGGTCGAAACAGATCCGCGCACGGGCCTTGCCGTCAAGGTGCTGCCCCTGCGGATCGGCGGGAGCCTGTCGCAGGCAGAGCCGATTTTCGACTAGACTTGCCTTGGGAGACCGCCATGCGCCGCTTCGCCGTGATGATGCTGCTTTCGCTCAGTCTTTTGGTGTCCGCGACGGCACAGGAAAAACTGTCCCTTGCCGTGGCTGAAGCCGAGGCCAGTCGGGATGCCACGGGAATGCCCGTGGTGAATGTGGTGCTGGATGACGAGGGTCGGCAGGCGCTGGCTGAATTTACCTCAGAGCATGTCGGCAAGGTCATCGAGATCCTGGTCAATGACACTGTCGTGGTCGCGCCACGGATCATGGACCCGATCGTGGGCGGCACTTTCGTGATCTCGGGCAGCTTTTCGAACAGCGAGCTCGATGCGCTGGCCGAAGTGATCGGTACAGCGAGTGCGCCGCTCTTCGTTCGGGTGCAGGCCGATGGCAAGAGCAAATAGGCCGTTACGGCGCGGCTTCACATTTCCACCACGCCTGCCTATATAGCGCCACCAATTCCAGTATTCCGATATGAGGGGAGTGACCGATGGCCGGCCATTCACATGCCAAGAACATCATGCACCGCAAAGGCAAGTCCGATGCGGTGCGCTCCAAGATTTTTTCCAAGCTGGCGCGAGAAATCACCGTTGCTGCCAAGCTGGGCATGCCTGATCCGGCTTTCAACGCGCGACTACGCCTTGCCGTGGTCAATGCCCGCTCGCAGTCCATGCCCAAGGACAATATCGATCGCGCCATCAAGAAGGCGATCGGTTCGGACGGCGAGAACTATGATGAAATCCGCTACGAGGGCTATGGCCCCGGTGGCGTTGCCGTCATCGTCGAAACACTGACCGACAATCGCAATCGCACAGCGTCAAACGTCCGCTCGTACTTTTCGAAGAGCGGCGGCGCGATGGGCGAAACCAATTCAGTCGGCTTCATGTTCGACAAGGTCGGCGAGATCACCTATCCGGCCAAGGCCGGCAGCGAAGACAAGGTGATGGAAGCCGCCATCGAAGCGGGTGCCGACGACGTCGAGAGCGACGAGGAAGGCCACTACATCACCACGACTTTCGAGGCGATGGTGGAAGTTGCAGCCGCGCTTGAAAAGGTGCTGGGCGAGGCTGAATCGGTCAAGGCCGTGTGGAAGCCGCAGACCAATACGCCGATCGACGCCGACAAGGGCGCATCGCTGATGAAGCTGATCGCGACGCTGGAAGAAGACGATGACGTGCAGAACGTCTATTCGAACTTCGAGATGAGTGACGAAGACGCGGCCAAGCTCGAAGCCTGAGCCGTTTTCACGAGATAAGGTCTCTAGGGCGGTGCCACGGCGCCGCCCTTTTTCATGCGCTGCGCTTGAGGGCGATCATCGGGTGGTCGTTGAGATGGGCCATGGTGACGCGGTTGCGGCCGCTCTTTTTGGCGCCGTAGAGCCGCTGGTCGGCAATCCGGAACAGTTCGGAAAAGCTGGCCGGGCGGTCAAACACCACTGCGCCGACACTGACGGAAAGCGGACGCTGCTCGCCGGTTGGCATGAAGCGGGCCTGGTTGACGGCGCGGCGAATGCGCTCGGCAATCAGCTCGGCCGATCGCTGGTCGACTTCGGGCAGGTAGACGCCGAATTCCTCGCCGCCCATGCGGCCGACAAGGTCGCCCGAGCGCAGCGTGGCGCGGATGGCGCGGGCGATGATGGTCAGGGCTTCGTCGCCGGCGTCATGGCCATAGACGTCGTTGATCGACTTGAAGTTGTCGGCATCGATCATCAGCAATGCGCCGCGATTGCGCCGCGACAGCATGGTGCCCACCTTGGCGGTGAAGGCGCCGCGGTTAAGGCAGGCCGTCAGACTGTCAGTGCGGGCGACAAGGCCGAGGCGCAGGTTTGACCGTGTCAGGCCCCGCATGCGCAGGCCGGTGTAGATGAAGAAGGGCACGGCCAGGATGATCGGCAAAATGGTGGCGGCGACAAGGGCGCGCTGCAGCGCCTGGCCACCGAGGTCGATGAACAGGGCTGTGTTGAAGGCCAGGCACACGATGAGGCAAGTGACCGTGCCGAACAATGTCCATAGTCCGACGCCGGACCAGTTTTGCAGGGCTGTCGAGTTCTTGCTTGGCATCATGGGCTCATACTCTCTTGGGCGGCTAAAAGGGCTTTGGCGCGGGCGCTGAAAGCGGTGGTTGGGTGGAAGGAAGAGCGTCGATCGCTGCCGGTCAGGCAGCTTGCATCAGAGCAACGCGGCCGCGACCGGTGTCCTTCGCCTGGTAGAGGTGCAGATCCGCGATGCGGTAGAGGTCGGGGAGCAGGGCGCGACCGGCATAGGTCGCCCCGCCGATGCTGACCGACAGCGGGCAGGGCTTGCCGCCCGGCAGAAAGGAGATGGCGCCGACCGCGCCGCGTATTCTCTCGGCAAGCGCATCGACCGTCGCGCGGTCAGCATTGCCCAGGAATACGCCGAACTCCTCGCCGCCCAGCCGACAGACCAGATCGTTCGGGCGAACGGCTTGCCGGATGGCGTCGGCGATCAGGCGGATGGCTTCATCGCCGCTCTGGTGGCCGAAGCGATCGTTGACGCTCTTGAATTCGTCCGCATCCACGATCAGCAAAGCGCCAGCGGATTGCCTGTCCGGATTGGCTTCAAGCGCCTCTGTCACAGCTCCGATGAAGGCGCGGCGATTGAGACAGGTGGTCAGGTGATCGGTGCTCGCCATGATCGCGAGCTGGCCATTGGCCTGTTGCAACTGCTCGTGCTTGATCATGAAGGCCAAAATCATCGGGCCGCCGAGGACCGGTGGCATGACGATCGAGGCGACCAGGCCAGGCACATTGATGCCAGCCGAAAAGGTCTCCATGAGCAGATTTGTCAGGATGATCGACAAGACCACCGACACAGCCAATAGTGCTCCCGTGACGCGACTAATGCGACGCCAGGCTTGCCTGGGGAGGACCCCGCCAAGTTCTTTCATATTCGACACCTGCATTCCCGGTTTCGAAGCTAGGGTGGCGGCCATAAAGAACCCATTGCCAGCAAACAGAAAATTTTACCGATCGTCCGGTTATCCACTGGCGGTGTTTCGCATTTGTTCACATTGTGCTTGGTAGGCTGGCCGCCGTTGAATAAGGATTGGCGCATGAATGCATCCGTGCGAATCATCGGCATCGACCCCGGCCTGCGCCGTTGTGGCTGGGGCGTCATTGAGAGCCAGGGCAACCGGCTGAGTTATGTGGCGAGCGGTACGGTAACGCCGCCAGTCGATCTGTCGCTGGCCGAACGGCTGTCACTGTTGTTCACAGCCCTGGGCGATGTGCTCGATCGTTTCGTGCCCCATGAGGCGGCAGTGGAAGAGACGTTCGTCAATGCCGGAGTGCGCTCGGCGCTGATCCTGGGCCAGGCGCGTGGCGTGGCGCTGCTCACGCCGGCGGCGCGCGGCCTTCCGGTGGCGGAATATGCCGCCAATCTCGTGAAAAAATCCGTGGTCGGGACCGGCCATGCAGAAAAGGGGCAGGTGGCATTGATGGTCAAGACCCTGATGCCGGCCGCCGACTTCAAGGGGCCCGATGCGGCCGATGCCCTGGCGATTGCGATATGCCATGCACATCACCGTGTGGCCAGCCAGCGCTTGAGGGCCCTGGCATGATCGGCAAGCTCAAGGGTCTGGTAGACAGTTTCGGCGACGATTTCGTGCTGATCGACTGCGGGGGCGTCTGCTACGAGGCCTTCTGTTCCAGCCGCACGCTGCAGACCCTGCCGCGCGTCGGCGAGGCAGCGGTGGTCTTCATCGAAACAATCGTGCGCGAGGATATGATCCGCCTCTATGGCTTTGCCAGCGAGAGCGAAAAGGGTTGGTTCAACCTACTGCTAACCGTGCAGGGGGTTGGCGCGCGCGTCGCGCTGGCCATCCTCTCGGCGCTGGCGCCGGCGGAAATCTCCAGCGCCATCGCGCTGCAGGACAAGGCGATGATCGGTCGGGCCAACGGCGTCGGCCCCAAGCTTGCCGTGCGCCTGCTCACCGAACTCAAGGGCAAGGTACCGTCTGGTCCGGGGATCGATTCCGGCACGCTGGGCCTGCAGGCAGCTCTGAGCGAAGGCGTGGCACCGAGCGCGATTGCCGATGCGGTCTCGGCGCTCACCAATCTCGGCTATTCCAGCGCCCAGGCCTCTGCGGCGCTGGCCCGGATCGTGGCGCGTGAGGGCGAAGGCGTGCCAACGGAGAAGCTGATCCGGCTGGGGCTGCGGGAATTGAGCCAGTAGAATTCCTTGCGTACCTTTGTTTTCCTTACTATCTTTGCTTGGTAAGGAATTGGATGATTGTCATGGCCAGTGCAACGATGACCAGCAAGGGGCAGATGACCTTGCCCAAGGATGTCCGTGACGAGCTTGGACTCAAGCCGGGCGATAAGGTGGACATCGTCAAGCAAGGCGGGGTCTACACTCTGAGGCCTCGCAATGTGCGCGCCACGGAGCTTTACGGCATGCTGCATAGGCCGGACGACAAGGCGATGACGCCTAAGGAGGAAGACGAGGCATTCGCAGCTGCATTGGCGGAAGACGAAGAGCGGATCCGTGCTGGGCGTTGATACCAATCTTCTCGTGCGTTTCATCACCCGGGACGATGAAGCTCAGGCGACATTGGCCCATGAAATTATCACCAGGGATAGCAACCAGCCCATACGTGTCACTCTGATCGTCTTGATTGAGCTTGTCTGGGTGTTGCGCAAGGTCAAGCGGTGGCCCTCGCATGATGTCTTTGAAGTCTGCCGCCGTTTGCTGCAAAGCAATGACTTCTCCGTGGAACAGTCGCCACTGATCGAGCAGGCTATCGCCGAAGCGGTAGAAGCAGAGTGTGATCTAGCCGACGCACTGATCTCGCTGATGAACGCGAAGGCGGGCTGTGTAACGACGGTGACCTTTGACCAAGATGCACAAAAGCTGGCAGGTATGACGCCAGCGGAGACCTACCTTTGACCGATCTGACCTCTCCCGAAGCCGGCCGTGACGACAGTCTCGATGTCTCTCTGCGCCCGTCCGGCTTTTCCGAATTTGTCGGGCAGGCGGCGGCGCGGGCGAACCTCGAAGTCTTCATCAAGGCGGCCAAGCAGCGCGGGGCGGCGCTCGACCATGTGCTGTTCGTCGGGCCGCCGGGCCTGGGCAAGACCACATTGGCGCAGATCATCTCGCGCGAGCTGGGGGTCGGGTTCCGGGCCACGTCCGGCCCGGTGATCGCCAAGGCGGGGGACCTTGCGGCACTGCTGACCAATCTCGAAGAGCGCGACGTGCTGTTCATCGACGAGATCCACCGGCTCAATCCAGCGATCGAGGAAGTGCTCTATCCGGCGATGGAGGATTTCCAGCTCGATCTGATCATCGGCGAAGGCCCCGCGGCGCGTTCGGTGCGGATCGACCTGGCCAAATTCACCCTGGTCGGGGCGACGACGCGCGCTGGCCTGCTGACCACGCCGCTGCGCGATCGCTTCGGCATTCCGGTGCGGCTCAATTTCTATACGCCCGAGGAACTGGTTCTGATCGTGCAGCGCGGCGCGCGCCTGCTTGGCATGCCGATGGCGCCCGATGGCGCGATGGAGATCGCGCGGCGCTCGCGCGGCACGCCGCGTATTGCCGGCCGGCTGTTGCGCCGGGTAACCGATTTTGCGCTGGTGGACGGCGCGAAAGAGATCAACCGGACGATTGCCGACAAGGCGCTGTTGCGGCTCGATGTTGATGCGCGCGGGCTCGACCAGCTCGATCGGCGCTATCTGACGACCATTGCCGATTTCTACAATGGCGGGCCGGTCGGCATCGAGACCATTGCTGCGGCACTGAGCGAACCGCGCGATGCGCTGGAGGAAATCGTCGAGCCCTACCTGATCCAGCAGGGCTTCATCCAGCGCACGCCGCGCGGGCGCATGCTGACCGGTGCCGCCTTCCAGCATCTGGGGCGTGGCGTGCCGCAGGGCTTTGTCGGCACACAGCAAAGCCTGTTCGAGGAGTCGAGCGATGAGTGAACGGGTCGTGCTGAGTTTTCCGGTCGGCGGCACGCGGTTCAATTATCGCGTTGCTGGGGCTGCCATTCGCGACGGCCATGTTCTGGTCTGCCGCGAGGACGAGGACGATTACTGCATGCTGCCCGGTGGGCGCGTGGAAATGGGCGAACCGAGCGATGTGGCGCTGGTGCGCGAGATGGCCGAGGAACTGGTCATGCCCGTTGCGGTGGGCGATCTGCTGTTCACCTCCGAAAGCTTCTACGGCCGCGAGGGTGACCGCTATCACGAACTCGGTTTCATCTATGCGATCGAACTGCCTGAAGACGTCCGGCCCGGCGGGTTGCAGCCTTTCCTCGTGCGCGAGGATGAGGGGCATGTGCTGCAGTTTTCCTGGCTGCCGCTCGAAGGCGATGCGCTGAGCAAGGCGCGCCTGCTGCCGCCCTGGTTGCCCGAGCGGTTACGCGGCCTTGCCAACACACCGGCCCATGTCATTTTCCGCGAAGCAACGCCGTGACGGTCGTTACGCGATATGCCCCGGCGCTGCCGAATTGGCCGGGTGACCTCAAGCTACGGGTCGCCGTGCTCAGCGATTTCCACGGCTGCTGGCCCTTCATGAATGCAGGGATGATCCACCGCATCGGCGAGCAGGCGATGGCGCTCGAGCCGGACATCATCCTGCTGCTGGGCGATTTCGTCGGCGGTCCGCGCTTCAGCCGCGAGTTGACGCGGGCCGAACTGGTTGACGCTTTCGCCGGGTTTGCTGCGCCGCTGGGCGTCCATGCGGTGATGGGCAATCATGATTACGATCACTACACCCGTGAGCAGGTTCTGGCCGGCGAGGTGGTGGCTATTGACGCATTGCGCGAAGCGGGCGTCGAGGTCCATGTCAATCGCAGTCAGCGCATCGCGCATGGCGGCAAGGCGTTCTGGCTGGCAGGGCTGGGCGACCAGCGTGCCTTTCACCGGCGCGGCATGCCCTATGAAATGCCCGGCCTGGGGATCGAAGACCTCGATGGCACGCTGGCGCAGGTCACCGACGATGCGCCAATCCTGCTGATGGCGCATGAGCCCGACATCTTTCCAAAGGTCCCGAACCGGGTGGCGCTGACCCTTTCGGGTCATACCCATGGCGGGCAGATCAAGCTGTTCGGCCGCACACCCGTCGTCCCCTCGCTATACGGCAGCCGCTATGTCTATGGGCATGTGGTGGAAGAGGGCCGGCACCTGATCGTTTCGTCGGGCCTGGGCTATTCGGGCTGGCCGGTGCGCTTTGCCACCAGCCAGGAAATCGTGCTGCTCGAGCTGGGAGGTGCAGCGTGACCCGGCACAGCTTTCCCGTCCGGATCTATTACGAAGACACCGATTTTTCCGGCAATGTCTATCATGCGGCCTATCTCAAATTCTTCGAGCGTGGCCGCACGGAATTTTTGCGCGACGAGGGCATCCATCACTCAGAACTGGCGGCAGAGGGCATTGCCTTTGCCGTGCGCTCGATGGAGATTTCCTTCGATGGCGCCGCCCATATCGATGATCTGCTGACGGTGATCACCGAGGTTGACGCGATCACCGGCGCGCGGCTGACGCTCGACCAGACTATATTGCGCGGCGAAGTGGTGCTGACGCGGGCGAAAGTCATGGTGGTGGCCATCAAGACCTCGGGCGGCGCGGCGCGCATGCCCCGGCTCATCATCGAGCGCTTTGGCAAGTCGGCATAAATCGCCCGCACAAGTGTGATCGATGCAATAGCGCGCCGACTCCTTTTGTTAACCAGTCCTTGACCATAATTGAGGCAAAGCGAACACGTGTCCGTCAGGCAGCCCGCACAGGGCCGGTTTGCCGGGCATTTCTCTTAATTTTGACAGATTTCGATCCCATCGCCTGAGCATGGGTCGGGTGCAGGAACCGGGCCGAAAAGGATTCACTACATGGAAGCCATGGATGCTGCAGTGGCAGCCGCCCCTCATGCCGACTTGTCCATCTGGGGCCTGTTCTGGGCCGCAGACTGGATCGTCAAGTCCGTCATGCTGGGCCTGGTTGCAGCTTCGGTCTGGTGCTGGGCCATCATCATCGACAAGTCGATCACCTATCGCCGCATGACGAGCGAAATGAACAAGTTCGAGCGGACCTTTTGGTCCGGTCAGTCGCTGGAAGAACTCTATCAGCAGCAGGCCGAAAAGCCCTCCGGCGGGCTGGGTGCGGTGTTCGTCGCCGCCATGAAGGAATGGAAGCGCAGCCACGAGCAGAACGCAGCCAGCTTTGTCGGCATGCAGCAGCGTCTCGACAAGGTGCTCGATGTGGCGATTGCGCGCGAAAGCGACGTGCTGGAAAAGCGCCTCGGGTTCCTGGCGACCGTCGGTTCGGCTGGCCCGTTCATCGGTCTTTTCGGTACGGTCTGGGGCATCATGAATGCCTTTACCGCCATTGCCGCCTCTTCCAACACCAGCCTTGCCGTCGTGGCCGGCCCGATCGCCGAGGCGCTGTTCGCCACGGCTATTGGCCTCGTCGCCGCTATCCCGGCGGTTATCGCCTATAACAAGCTCAGTGCCGATGCCGGCAAGCTGACCGGGCGCCTCGAAGGCTTTGCCGACGAGTTCTCGACCATCCTCAGCCGCCAGCTCGAAGCGCGGAAGCACTAAGATGGGAATGGGTGTATCCAGCGGTGGTGGCGGGGGCGGCGGACGCCGTCGTCGTGGCCGCAAGAAAGCGGTGATGAGCGAGATCAACATCACGCCAATGGTCGACGTCATGCTGGTGCTGCTGATCATCTTCATGGTGGCCGCGCCGATGATGACCGCCGGCGTGCCGCTCGACCTGCCGAGCTCGGCCGCTGCCGCGCTGCCCAATCAGGCCGATCCGATCACCGTGGGCGTGACGCCCGAGGGTGCCGTCTTCATCGACAATGATCCCGTGGCGGAAAACCAGCTCATTGCCGAGCTCACTGCCCGTGGCGTCAACGGTGCCGAGGACCGCATCTTCCTGCGCGGCGATACCAGCGCCAACTATGGCGCGGTGATGCGCGTTATGGGTCTTCTCTCCGCCGGAGGCTTTTCCAAGATCGGCCTCATAACGCAGCCCGAGCAGTAGTCCAGTCCGATGCGTGTTGGCGTAACCGTCTCGATTGCGGCCCATATCGCGGTTCTGTGCATCGGCCTCATCAACCTGGGGTTTGCCGAGCCGCTGACGCCTGCCGTCGAGGCGATCTCGGTCGATCTGGTGCCGATCGAGGAATATTCCAACATTCGTGCCGGTCAGCTCGACAGCGAAATCGTCGAGACCAATACACCCTCCATCGTCGAGGACGACCAGCCCGCCGAGATCGCCCAGCCAACGGGCAATACCGAAGAAGACCAGCCGACCCCGTCGCCGGCCGATATCCCGACACCGGCGCCGGTGACCAATACCGCGCCGGCCCCCGAGTCCGTGCCCGAGCCGCAGCCGGAACCCGAGCCCGAACCGGCTCCCGAACCGACGCCTGCGCCCGAACCTGCCCCGGCTCCAGAACCCACGCCGCCCCCGCCCACCCCGACGCCGCAGCCGCCCGTGCCGCAGACCCGCCCGCAGCCGGCGCCGACGCCAACCCCCACGCCGACGCCAGAGCCGGCTCCCGAGCCTGTGCCCGAACCCACGCCCGAGCCGACCCCGGAGCCCACGCCGCCCGAGCCGACGCCAGAACCGGCTGAGCCGACCGTGGCTGCGCCCACACCGGCGTCACGCCCGAGCAACCTTGCGCAGCTGCGTCAGCAGTTCGCGGCGGCCGAGGCCGAGCGCCGTCGTCGCGAGGAAGAAGAGCGCCAGCGCCAGGCCGCCGCCCAACAGCAGCAGCAACAGCCGCCCACGCCGACGCAGACCAATCGTCCGCAGCCGACGCCGCAGATCGATGCTTCGCTGGCCGACGATATTTCGGCGATCATCAACACCGATCGCACCACCGGTGGCACGACGGGGCAGGGCGGTACGCCGACGCTGGGCGATACCACCGGCACGTCGGCGCGGCTCAGCCAGTCGGCGATCGATGGGCTCGTGGCGAGGATCAAGACCTGCTGGAACCTGCTGCCCAGCGACATCAACAGCGGTCTCAATGTCACGCTGCGCGTGACGATGAACCAGGATCGCTCGGTCGCCAACTCGCAGATCATCTCGGCCGACTCTTCGCCGGCGGGTGGCGCCATTGCCCGTGCCGCGCAGCGTGCGGTCGCCCAGTGCGGTCCCTATGAAATGCTGTCGGCGGACGCCTATGACGAGTGGCGGACCATCGAAGTGGAACTGCGTCCATGATGGTGTGGAACCGACTGGCCGCTATCTCTTTGTCGCAATGGCGGGGGGCAATCGCAAAATGCCCGCAATCGCTTTGCAAAGCTGACCTTGAATTGTCACGCCCGGTGCGCAGAATGCGGCTGGCGTTGCGTATGGAGACGTAAAATGACCCTGATCACAAGGCGCAATGCGCTCAAGCTCGGCCTTGCCGGCGGGGCAATGCTGGCCGGCTCGTCCCTCGCGATGGCGCAGCTGCGCATCGTCGTCGAAGGCGCCAATTTCCAGCCGCTGCCGATCGCCATTCCCGATTTTGCCTCGTCCGACCCGACTTTCGGGCGCGAGATTGCCGATATCGTGCGCAACAACCTGCGCCGTTCGGGCCTGTTCCTGCCGCTCGAGCCGGCCTCGCTGCCGGTGCAGGTGGGCGACGTCAACAATACGCCCGACTTCAACATCTGGCGCACCGCCAATGTCGATGGCGTGGTGATGGGTGCGGTGGAGCGCGGCGGCACGATCTCCGCATCGGTCCGCGTCTGGGATACGCAGCAGGCGGCCCAGGTGGTCGGCTCGAGCTACAATACCGATCCGAGCTCGTCCCGCCGCATCGCCCATATCATTTCCGACGCCATCTATGCGGCGCTGAGCGGTGGCACGGGCTATTTCGACACCCGCGTCATCTACACGGCCGAAAGCGGCCCCAAGGCCAACCGCGTCCGTCGTCTCGCCATCATGGACCAGGACGGCGCCAATGCGCAGTATCTGACTGATGGCTCGACGATGGCGCTGACGCCGCGCTTTTCGCCCAATGGCGACATGGTCACCTATATGAATTTCGCCGAAGGCAATCCGCAGGTCTACCTGCTGCAGCTCTCGACCGGCCGCCAGCAGCGGCTGGCCAATGTCGGCGCCATGACCTTTGCGCCGCGCTTTTCGCCCGATGGCGGCACGGTGGCCTTTTCGGTGGAACAGGCCGGCGCGACCAATATCTATTCGGTTGGCACCGGTGGCGGCCAGCCGACGCAGCTGACCTCGGGCGCAGCCATCGATACCGGCCCGTCCTATTCGCCCGACGGCAGCCGGATCATTTTCGAAAGCGATCGTGGCGGCTCGCCGCAGATTTACATGATGGGTGCTTCGGGTGGCAATGCGCAGCGCATCAGCTTCGGCCAGGGCAGCTATTCGACCCCGGTCTGGGCACCGACAGGCGATCTCATCGCCTTCACCCGCCAGTCGGGCGGCCAGTTCAACATCGGCGTCATGAGCCCCGACGGCAGCAATGAGCGCATGCTCTACACCAGCTTCCACGCCGAGGGCCCGACCTGGGCACCCAATGGCCGCGTCATCATGTTCTTCCAGGATCCGGGCGGCAATGACGGCCCCAAACTGATGAGCGTCGATATCTGGGGCCGGAACCTGCTCACCATCCCCACCGAGAGCTATGCTTCCGACCCGGCGTGGTCGGGCCTGCGTTCGTAAGCATCCTTGAACCCCATCGTCGGCAAGACGGTGGGGTTCGTGTTTGAGGGTCTTGAAGGTCCGCTGCCAGTAACCTTAACGCGATCACGATTGGCGCTGTGGCGCAATTGCATCAGGGCGAAAAAGCCCGGAATCCCGCCATATTGGCGCCCGAATAGGACAAGATTAACCATAGCGGAAAACCCGGCCTTAAGACTAAGCGCGGTAAATGCCCTGCTTAAGATTGTCGCCTTCTCAGGAGCTAACCGTGGTGAACACCGCACACATCAACACCGCATTGCGCTCTGCCGCCATGCTGCTTTTCGTACTGGTCATCGCAGCCTGTGCGCGTAACCCCAATGACAATGTCGGCCTCACCGGCGTGGGCAATGTCGGTCCGGGCGGTGGCGCTCCGGGCAGCCAGCAGGAATTCCTGGTTTCGGTCGGAGACCGCGTGTTCTTCGAAACCGATTCCAGCTCGCTGACCGCTGAAGCTTCGGCCACGCTGGACAAGCAGGCTGCCTGGCTCAACCAGTATCAGAACTACCGTATCATGATCGAAGGCCATGCCGACGAGCGCGGTACCCGCGAATACAATATCGCCTTGGGCGCCCGTCGCGCCTCGATCGTGGTCAACTACCTCGTTTCCAAGGGCGTCAACCAGCAGCGCATCACGTCGCAGTCCTTCGGCAAGGAACGCCCGGTTGCGATCTGTAATGATATTTCCTGCTGGTCACAGAACCGCCGTGCGGTTACTGTGGTGCAGTAATCCAAAACCGGTCCTTCGGGGCCGAAGCGATCCAGTGCAAACTGGAGGCAAGAGCGCCTGGAGCCATTATTTGGCCCGGGCGCTTTCTTTTTGACCAAATTGGCCTTTATCCGCAGCGTCATCGGCACCATGTTGGGACGATTGTCATGCGCGCATCGGAGGCGTTGGTTTTGAAGTTATCGTCATTTCTGCGAGGGGGAAAAGTTGCGCTCTGCGCAGTTGCCGTTGCTCTCGGGATCACCGTTCCGGGCATGGCTGCCCAAAACCCCATGCCGCCTGCCGAGCTGGGCGGCCTGACCTATACCAATGCAGAGCCCATTCGCGTGCATGTCGCCCAGGCTGGCGACAGCGCACAGCTGCTGGTGCGCATCCAGCAGCTCGAGGAGCAGCTGCGTTCGCAGAACGGGCAGATCGAAGGCCTGACCTTCCAGCTGACGCAGATGCAGGAAATCCTCAACCGCATGCAGGAAGACAATGAATTCCGCTTCCAGGCGCTGGAAGGTGGTGCTGGGGGAAAAACTGATGCGGCAACCCAACCGGGCGGCGTGACGCAGCCCGAGGCGTTGCCGCAGGACCAAACCGCACGGCCCGAAATTGCCCCGATGACCGAAATTCCGGAACAGGGCGTGCAGCCACTGCCCGGCGAGATCGAATTCGATCCGACCTATGATGACGGTTCGGCGCCCATGGATGACGTGGGCAATTCCAGCGATCCCTTGGTGGGAACGGGCGCGACCGGTGGCGTTGACCTCACGACGGGCCAGCCGCTCAACCTCAGCTATGATCCGGCGGCCTCGGCCGAGGGCCGTGGCGACGAGGATGCCCAGTTCACGGCCGGCTACGAGGCCATGGCGTCGGGCGATTATGAATTTGCCGAAGAGCAGTTCGGCCAGTTTCTCGATCTTTATCCCGACAGCCCGCGGGCCGCAGACGCCGCCAATTTCCTCGGTGACGCCTTGTTGCAGCGGCAGGCCTATAACGAGGCGGCAGATGTGCTGCTCGAAGCCTATCAGAAGGATCCGCAGGGCGCGCGTGCAGCCGAACTGCTGGTCAAGCTCGGGGCGTCCATGTCGGGCGCCGGCGAACGGGATGTGGCCTGCCGGACCTTTGCCCAGGTGGATGCCAGTTATCCGAGCCTGGCAGAAGATGTCGCCGGACGCCTCGCGGCCGAAAAGACCCGGGCGCAGTGCCCGCCGGCATGACGCCGGGCCTGGTAACGCCAGAGGAGCTCGAGGCTCTTTTTGCGGCGGTGGCGGATCAACCCGCCATCGCCCTGGCCGTTTCGGGCGGCGCTGACAGTCTGGCGCTGATGCTGCTGGCACAGCGCTGGGCGGCGAACCGGGCCAACCCACCAAAAATCACCGTCTATTCTGTCGATCACGGGTTGCGGCCTGAAGCCGCTGCCGAGGTCCTCATGGTGCTGGAGAGCGCCACAGCGCTTGGATTGGCTGCCCGTGACCTCGCCTGGACTGGCACAAAGCCGCGCAGCGGTCTGCAGGAGGCAGCGCGGCTGACGCGCTACCGGCTGATGGGGGCGGCGATGGCCGAAGATGGCGCCGCGGTGCTGCTCACCGCGCATCATCGGCAGGACCAGGCCGAGACGGTGCTGATGCGCATGGCGCATGGCAGCGGCATCGAGGGTCTCAAGGGCATGGCAGCCATGGCCGAGGTCGAGGGCGTGCGCGTGCATCGGCCGCTGCTCGGTGCCGATCCTGCCGTGTTGCGCGACATGGTGCTGGCAGCCGGGCTGGTGCCGGCGGAGGATCCCTCAAACATTGATCCGTACTACGAGCGCGTGCGCTGGCGCCAGGCCATGCCGCAACTGTCGGCGTTGGGGCTCGATGCTGCGGCGCTATCGGTCTTTGCCGAACGCATGGCCGAGGCCGACGCGGCGATTGCGCAGATGGCCGATGGCTGTTTTGCCGAGATCGTACGTCTCGATGGTTTTGGCGCGGCGCGGATCGAGCTGGCGCCCTTCATCGGTCTCAGCCCGGCCATTTCGACGCGGCTCCTGGGGCGCGTGCTCAACATCGTCGGCGGCCGGCAGAAGCCGCGCGCGCTTGGGCAGGTCGAGCGCCTGCGCCAGTCGATCGCTTCGGATGCGCTGGCCAAGTCGACCACGGTGCTGGGCTGTGTCGTCCGGCTCAAGGATGGCGCCATTGCCGTGGCGCGTGAGCCGGGCAGGGCGCTGCCACAGGACGAGATCCTCCTGCCCCATGGCACGCTGGTCTGGGACGAGCGCTTCCGCATCGTCAATGGCTCGGACGAGACGGGCCTCACCGCCTCGGTGGCCGACTATTTACCGCGCCATCGCCTGGAAGAGTTTTTGGGCTTCAAGGTCACTGCTCCGGCCGAAGCCATCCGCACCGCGCCCATTGTGCGCGATGCGCAGGGCGGCGTGCTGTCATTGGGCGGCTGGTCGTTCGACGACCGGATCACGGTGCAATTGTTGATCGACTGACTGCGAGCCCGCGCGAGCCATCCTGCGTGCCGCTCCCTCTCCCGAAAACGGGAGAGCAAGCACCGCTAGACATCCGTCTTGTGGCTCATGTCCTGCATGCCAACAGTTTTATTCCTTCCCCGTCAGTCCCTTACGACCAAATCCAAAAATAGTTTTCCTATACCCCTGCAGCCGGCCGCATAATTCACCCATTCCCGTCATTCACGCGGCCCCGACGCAGGGCCGGATGGGAAGGCTGGAGATGGGGGCGCCCATTTGGCCGGGCAGAAAGTCGGCGACCGGACTTGCAACAATAGTCTCGGTCGAGTTCCGGACCCGGTGAGGAAACTCCAGACCGTGATGGGCGGCCCTTGGGCCGTACTTTACTAGTAGTTCTTGGCTCGAAGGCCGCCCATTACCCGTGTAACCGCGACGCCAATTGGCCGAACGGCGAATTGGCACGCCCAGGGGGACCGCCTGTATTTCGGATTGACGACCCGGGGTCAGGTGGTCCTGAGGCGCGGCACAGGCCTGCGACAGTCTGGAACCAATCCCCGCGCACCGCGTATTAACCCAATCGCGACATTATGACTGGACGAGAGGTGCAAACGACAGCAGGTCGTGCCCTTGTAACGCCCCAATGCCGGACATACATTCGGCCATCGCGCCGCGCATGATTGCGCTGCATTCACTGGACAGGATTGATGAACGGCAACTTCCGCAACTTCGCCATCTGGCTCGTCATACTCTTCATGCTGATGGGCCTGTTCCAGGTCTTCCAGTCGTCGACGCGTTCTATTTCGGTCTCCGACAAGAGCTACAGCCAGTTCGTGTCCGATGTGGATGCCGGCAGCGTCACCAGCGTGACCTTCGTCAACAATGTCGTGTCCGGTGTGATGCGCGATGGTACGCGCTTCGAAACGACGCTTCCCGAAGGCGCCAATGACGTGTTGCCGCGCCTCGAGAGCAAGAATGTCTCGATCACGGCGCAGGCGCCCGAATCGAGCCCGTTCTGGTCGATCCTGCTCAGCTCCTGGCTGCCCTTCATCGTCATCATCGGCGTGTGGTTCTTCTTCATACGGCAGATGCAGGGCGGTGGCCGCGGCGGCGCCATGGGCTTTGGCAAGTCGCGCGCCAAGCTGCTGACCGAAACCCATGGCAAGGTGACATTCGAAGACGTCGCCGGCGTGGACGAAGCCAAGCAGGACCTCGAGGAAATCGTCGAATTTCTGCGCGATCCCGGCAAGTTCCAGCGCCTGGGCGGTCGTATCCCGCGTGGCGTGCTGCTCGTCGGCCCTCCGGGTACCGGTAAGACGCTGCTGGCCCGTTCGGTTGCCGGCGAAGCCAATGTGCCTTTCTTCACCATTTCGGGTTCGGACTTTGTCGAAATGTTCGTCGGTGTTGGTGCATCGCGCGTTCGCGATATGTTCGAACAGGCCAAGAAGAACGCACCCTGCATCATCTTCATCGACGAAATCGACGCCGTCGGTCGCCAGCGCGGCGCCGGTCTTGGTGGCGGTAACGACGAACGCGAACAGACCCTCAACCAGCTGCTGGTCGAGATGGATGGCTTCGAGGCCAATGAAGGCATCATTCTGATCGCCGCGACCAACCGTCCCGACGTTCTCGATCCTGCTCTGTTGCGTCCCGGCCGTTTCGACCGTCAGGTCGTCGTGCCGAACCCCGACGTCTCGGGCCGCGAGAAGGTTCTCAAGGTTCACGTCCGTAAGGTGCCGCTGGCGCCAGACGTGGATCTCAAGGTCCTGGCCCGCGGTACCCCCGGCTTCTCCGGTGCTGACCTGATGAACCTCGTCAACGAGGCGGCTCTGATGGCCGCGCGCAAGAACAAGCGCTTCGTCACGCATCAGGAATTCGAAGACGCCAAGGACAAGATCATGATGGGCGCCGAGCGCCGCACCATGGCCATGTCGCAGGACGAAAAGAAGCTGACCGCCTATCACGAAGCTGGCCACGCCATCATCGCGCTCAAGGTTGCCGGCATCGACCCGATCCACAAGGCAACGATCATTCCGCGCGGCCGTGCGCTGGGCATGGTGATGACACTGCCCGAGAGCGACACCTATTCCTTCTCCCGCGAAAAGGCGCTGGCCCGTCTCACCATGCTGTTCGGCGGCCGCGAGGCCGAGATCATCAAGTTCGGTCCGGAAAAGGTGACGAGCGGTGCCTCGGGCGACATCCAGATGGCGACCAGCCTGGCGCGCTCGATGGTGATGGAATGGGGCATGAGCGAAAAGCTCGGCCGCGTGCGCTACAAGTCGAACGACCAGGAAGTCTTCCTCGGCCATTCGGTGACGCAGTCCCAGCACATGTCCGACGATACGGCCAAGATCATCGATCAGGAAGTGCGCAAGCTGATCGAGGATGGCGAGACATCCGCCAAGGATATTCTCACTACCTATCACGACCAGTGGGAAGCCATTGCCCAGGCGCTGCTCGAGTTCGAGACGCTGACCGGCGACGAACTCCGCGCCCTGATGGATGGCCAGCAGCCGACTCGCCCCGACGACTCGGGCCCGTCGACCAAGGCCACTGGTGTTCCTTCGGCCGGCAAGTCGGGCAAGAAGCGCCCCGACGCGCCGCCGGAGCCCGGCCTGGAACCGCAGCCAAACAGCTGACACTGATCAAGAATTGGGGGCCGCCGCGAGGCGGCCCTTTTGCGTTGTGGCGAATTCCGCTATGGGGCGCAGAAGTGGTATTATCCAGCGCGACCAGCGCTGCTGGCTCAGTTGAGGGGACAGGACCAAATGGTACGCAAGTATTTCGGCACGGATGGCATTCGCGGCCTCGCCAACGGCCCCAAGCTGACGCCCGAACTGGCGCTCAAAGTGGGCATGGCCGCCGGGCACAAGTTCGTGCGGGGCGACCATCGCAATCGCGTCGTCATCGGCAAGGATACGCGCCGTTCCGGCTATATGATCGAAAGCGCCCTGGCGGCCGGTTTTACCGCCGTCGGTATGGATGTCTACTTCCTGGGCCCCATGCCCACGCCGGCTGTCGCCATGCTGACCCGTTCGCTGCGCGCCGACCTCGGCGTCATGATCTCGGCGTCGCACAATCCCTATGACGACAATGGCATCAAGCTGTTCCGTCCCGACGGCTACAAGCTCAGCGACGAGCTGGAGCTCGAGATCGAAGGCCTGATCGACAGCGACATGACCGCCCGGCTGGCGCATGGCCGCGGCATCGGCCGAGCCTATCG
This sequence comes from Candidatus Devosia phytovorans, assembly GCA_029202405.1. Taxonomy (NCBI): domain Bacteria; kingdom Pseudomonadati; phylum Pseudomonadota; class Alphaproteobacteria; order Hyphomicrobiales; family Devosiaceae; genus Devosia; species Candidatus Devosia phytovorans. The sequence goes on from CP119312.1 coordinate 250,166, forward strand.
CGACGAAGGCGCCAGCACGCGCTATATCGAATATGCCAAGCGCACGCTGCCGCGGAATACCGATCTGGCCGGATTGCGGGTGGTGCTCGATTGCGCCAATGGCGCCGCCTACAAGGTAGCGCCGACGGCCCTCTGGGAGTTGGGTGCCGAGGTGTTCACCATCGGCGACAAGCCGGACGGTTTCAATATCAATGACAAGGTCGGCTCCACCGCGCCCGAGGCCGTTTCTGCCAAGGTCAAGGAAGTGCGCGCCGATATCGGCATTGCGCTCGATGGCGATGCGGACCGCGTCATCATTATCGATGAAAAGGGCGAAGTGGTTGACGGCGACCAGTTCATGGCCGTGATCGCACAAAGCTGGCTGGAGCGCGAAATGCTGCTTGGCGGCGGTATCGTCGCGACGGTCATGTCCAACCTGGGGTTGGAACGCTATCTCTCCTCGCTCGGCCTGACGCTCGAGCGCACGCAGGTGGGCGACCGCTATGTGCTCGAAGCCATGCGCAACAAGGGCTTCAATGTCGGCGGCGAGCAGTCCGGCCACATCATCCTCTCCGATTTCACCACGACAGGCGACGGCCTGGTCGCCGCGCTGCAGTTGCTCGCTGTGCTCAAGGAAGAAGATCGCAGCGTCTCGGAAATCTGCTCGCGCTTCACCAAGGTGCCGCAGCTGCTGCGCAGCGTGAAGTTCAAGGCTGGCAAGCCGCTCGAGGACAAGCACGTCAAGCAGGCGATTGCCGATGGCGAAGCCCTGCTGGGCACGGGCGGACGCCTGGTCGTTCGCGCCTCGGGCACCGAGCCGGTCATTCGCGTCATGGGCGAGGCGGATGATGCCGGGCTGGTGTCGACCGTAGTCGGTCAGATCGAGGCGGCGATCCGCGACGTTGCGTAAGCACGGGTGTCGGCAAGTAATAACTTGCTAACCATCTGTATTTACTTTCTGTTTACTCGATCGCGTTTGTTAGGGTTAAGTGGGTTTTAAGGAAAATCGTCGATATTGAGGCCAACCGACCAATGTCGTGGCAACCTCAAGGACGTTTTTCATGCGCAAGTTTATTGCAGCAATCATGGTGGCAGGAGCCACGCTGGTCGCCGGATCGGCCGTCGCCGCCGATTTCCCCTACTATCCGCCCGTCATCGAAATCCCGGACGTGGATTACGGTGTGCAGAGTTCCTTCTACCTGCGCGGCAGTGCCGCCGGTAACGCCCTCTGGGCGAAGGAAGCCAATGCGTACGAATGCGTGACTTGCACCACGCTTGGCGAACCCGGCACAGTCCTGACGCAGTTCCCCTTCGAAACCTGGGGCTATGGCTACAGCGTCGGCGCCGGCTTCGGCTACGAAACCGGAACCGGCCTGCGTTTCGACGCCACGATCGACTATGTCGACAACGATGGCCTCAGCGTCATCAAGGGCCCAGAATTCGGCACCCGTGCCGGTGAATACACAGCCCGCCTGCGGACAGGCCTGGCTCTGGCCAACGCCTATTACGACTTCTCCTTCGGCGACTATGGCTACGGCGCTGCTGGCGGTGCCTTCGGCTATGTCGGTGCGGGTGCGGGTATCGCTCACAACCGCTTCGACATCACCTCGCCTGCGACCAGCACGAGCCCTGCCGATTCCGGCAGCAACACCAGCCCGGCACTGGCCGCCATGGTTGGCGTCGGCTACGACTTCGGCTCCGTGGTTGCCGATATCGGCTACCGCGGCGTTTACATCGCCCAGATCGGCAATGGCCTGGATGCCCCGCTGGACATCTACACCAACAACAACTGGCTACACGAAATCCGCACCTCGCTGCGCTACCGCTTCAACTAAGCGCCAGCCAAATCGCATCTCCAATCGGCGTCCTTCGGGGCGCCGATTTTGTTTTCCCCGCAGGAAATACCCGGGCTAAGCTCCATCAAAGGGATGGAGAGCATTATTGATGAAAGTATTGGTGATCGGTGCGGCCGGGATGGTTGGTCGCAAGCTGGTGGCGGCGCTGCTGGCTGCAGGACAGGTGAATGGGCGCAGGATCGACAACATCCATCTGGCCGATGTGGTGGCGCCATCGGCACCCCAGACCGGCATTGCGATCACCACCAGCGCCGTGGATCTGTCCACGCCCGAGATTGGCCCGGAGCTCGTCGCCGATCGGCCGGACCTGATCTTTCACCTCGCGGCCATCGTCTCGGGCGAGGCTGAAGCGGATTTCGAGAAGGGCTATCGCATCAACCTTGATGGGACGCGCTATCTGCTCGAAGCCATCCGGCAGGTTGGCGACGGCTATCGTCCACGCCTGGTCTTCACCTCGTCCATCGCCGTGTTCGGCGAGCCACTGCCGGCTACAATTCCCGATACGCAGGAACATACGCCACTTACCAGCTATGGAACGCAGAAAGCCATCTGCGAGCTGTTGCTGGCGGACTATTCCCGGCGCGGCTTTGTCGACGGCGTGGGTATTCGCCTGCCAACCATAGCGGTGCGGCCAGGCAAGCCCAACAAGGCGGCATCGGGTTTCTTTTCCGGCATCATACGCGAGCCGCTGGCCGGTCAGGAGGCGATCCTACCTGTGGCCGACAATGTACGGCACTGGTTTGCCAGTCCGCGCGCAGCGGTGCGTTTCCTGATGCATGCGGCTGAAATCGATACGTCACTGCTGGGCAGTCAGCGCAATCTCACCATGCCTGGCCTTGCCGCCACCGTGGGCGAGCAGATTGCGGCGCTGGGGCGGGTGGCGGGTGCCGGGGCAGTGGCCCTCATCCGGCGACAACCGGACGAGACGATCGCCAAAATCGTCGCCGGCTGGCCGCAGGCCTTCGAGGCCAAAAGGGCGTCAGGCCTGGGTTTCATTGCCGAAACAAGTTTTGACGAGATCATCCGCGCCCATATCGAAGACGAGATGGGCGGTAGGCTTAGCTAGGCGATGCCGAACTGGTCGAGAGGCACTGGGCGGCCGAACAGGTAACCTTGGAACTGGGTGCAGCCGTTGTTGCGCAGGAAGTCGAACTGTTCCTGCGTCTCGACCCCTTCGGCCAGCACGGCCAGTCCAAGGTCATTGCCAATCTGGATCACGCTTCTGGCTAGCGCCGCACTGCGCTGGTTGTCCAGCACGTCGCGGACGAAGCTGCGATCGATCTTGAGCTGCTCCAGCGGCAGGCGCTGCAGGTAACCGAGCGAGGAATAGCCGGTGCCGAAATCGTCCAGTGCGGTTCCGATGCCCGCAAGACGAAGAGCGGTCATCTTGGCAATAGCCGGCTCGATCTTGGCGACCATGATGCTTTCGGTCAGTTCCAGCTTGAGCCGCGTCGGGTCGATGGCATGACGGGCGGCAGCCGCAACGACAAATTGCTCGAAGCCAGGGTCGAGAAAGTGGTCGGCGCTGACATTGATAGCGAGCCGCAGGTCCTGCCGGTCGGGATCGCTCCGCCATTGGCCGAGCGTGCGGCAAGCCTGTTCGATAACCCAACTGCCGATCAGCTTCATCAGACCATTCTGCTCGGCGACCGAGATGAATTCGTCGGGCGGGACCAGGCCGCGCTTGGGATGCATCCAGCGCAGCAGGGCCTCTGCGCCAATGGTGCGCCCGTCGCAATCGACCTGTGGCTGATAAAAGAGTTCGAACTGGTTGCCGAGGACCGCAGCCTGCAACTCCCGGACCAGGGCAGATTTTCGGGCCAGTTCGGCCTGCATGGCATAGACGCTGCCAACAAGGATGGTGACCGCAAAAATCGTGTTCAGCCACGAACCAGGAATCCGCACCTGGTCCGGAAGCGGGACCATGCCAGGCAGGGCGAGGGACGTGCTGGCAAAGACCACGAAGGTCACAAGGTTCACGCCGATCATCACCAGTTGCAGCCGCGATGGTTCGCGGATGTAGTTGATATAGCCGACCAGGGCTGCACTCAGCAGGAAAAGATGGGTGACGCGCGGCGCTGCAGCGTCGGGAATGTCATATTTGAGACAGATGATCAGGATGACCACGTAGAAGGTCAATTGCGAGACAATCATCGCCAGCGACAATCGCTGGGCGCGCACAAGCAGCCAGGTGAAGAGGCAGGCCAGGGCCAGCACACCCTCGATGAAGGCCAGCTCCCACCATTTCATGGCGAGAAGTACACCAAGCCAGAACAGGCTCAGCACGGCCAGGCCAGTAGTGGCTGTACTGTAAATGGTGCTCATCCGTCGGGAGAGCGTCAGATGGGATGGCTCGGCGCGGCTCAAAAGTTCTTCCCCGGTGTGCAGATTCATCTGCCGGGTGGGCAGTCTCAACTTGTAGGTCACTGCAGGTCTATAGCGCGCAGAACGCTAAGGTTTTGTTGCTTCGCAGGTGAGTTATCAATTTATTCTGCTGTTTTCAGCGCCTTTGAAGTAATTTGTGATCTCGCGTTATGATATGGTCAAGCACTCCACCGACTGTGTTGGAAACTGATTAGGGATATTGAGTTAGCCTTCCGGGAATACACCTGGAAGGTATTGTAATGCGTACGTATATTTCCGTAGTTACTCTTACAGCTGCTTTGCTTGCTGCTGCGCCGGTCTTGGCTCAATTGGACATCGACTTGGGCGGCGATAGTGGCGTTAGCGTTGGTTCGGATAACGGCTCCGAAGCGGATAGTGGCGGTGGCTCGGATAGCGGTTCTTCGGATAGCGGCAGTTCCGGCGGCAGTGACGGCTCATCCAGCGACAGCGGCAGTTCATCCAGTGACGGTGGAAGTTCGGACAGCGGGGCCACGGAAAACAACTCCAGCGATAACGGCTCCAGCCAGCCAGCCAGCAGTGACGGTTCGGGTGCGGAGTCCAACGCAGCACCTTCCGAGAGTAGCGCTCCAGCGGCCACTGCTGCCTCGAACCCCGCTCCGGCCGACAGCGGGACGGGGCCGAATGGTGGGGCACTGATCCCGCTGGCGACCAGCAGCGCACCTTCCAGCGCCCCGGCCAGTACGCCCACATTGCGCACGCTCAGCCGAAGCCTCTTGCCGGCCGTCACCCTGCCGCAGGTCACAATCCCACAGGTCACGCTGCCCCAGGTCAGTGTTCCGCAAGTGACGCTGCCGCAGGTCAACCTGCCTCAGGTTGTGGCTCCCCAAGTGACAATTCCGCAGGTCATCCTGCCCTCGACGCCTGCCATCTCCGTCACCACACCCGTCGCGGCAACGGTCGTATCGACCCCGTCGACACCCGCCATTCCGGCGGTGCCGGTGCTGTCGCTGGGCGCCGAAGTCCGCACCGACGCGCTGGTCGATCGCATCCTCAATCCGGTGGTCAATACCGTCCTCGATACGGTCAATAACCTGGCCGTGAGCATCGTACCGGTGACCAATCTGGTCAATAACGCCGGTGTCGAGCAGATTGCCGCGGCACTCCAGAGTAATCCTGACGCGAGAGCGGACCTGCTCAACTCAATCACCTCCAACCCGACGTTGACATCACTGCTGAGCGGGCAGGGGATCGATCCGGCTGATGTTCTGGCCGTACATGTCGATGGTGCCGGCAATACCGAGCTGGTCGTCGGCAATGGTGCCATCGATCTGGGCAGCCTCGGCGCCGTGACGCAGAGCGTCCTGGGGCCGGACGGACTGGGTAGCCTGACCGGTGGTCAATTGGCGCAACTCGATGTCGGTGTGCTGACCGAAAGCGAACTGGTCTCGGCTGATCTGACGCTTTTGCCCAATGAAGGCCAGCGCGTCGATGCCGTGGTGCGCCTGCTGACGACGGGCACGATCAGCACCACGCCGCCGGCGCCTTCGGGTCCGGCTCGCATATTTGACATTGCCACGCTTCTGGGCAGCGAAGCCCAGGGCATTCTGGGCGGGGCGCTCGGACCACGGCCGGTCATCACCGACGCTCTCCAGCTCAGACTCGATGCGCTGGGGATTGATGCCGACCTTGTCGTCGCTATCCGTACGGAAGCGGACGGGACGCTGCGCATTTTCACCGATTCCGCCATTGGAACGGATGACCACGATGCCGCGATCGGCCTCAGCGGTGATCCATTGCTCGGGCTGACGCAGGTGCAGCTGGCCAGTCTGGATGTCAGCGCGTTGACCGATCGCGATCTGGCGCGCATCGATGTGAGTCTGCTGCCCAACGAGCCGCAGCGCCTCGATGCCGTCCTGCGCCTGCTGGCGCAGAACGGGCCTGTCGAGGGTACAACCGCAGGTCCGCTGCAAGTGCTCGACCTCCCTGCTCTGATCGGCACGCAGGGGATCGAGGCCGTCCGACAGGCGCTCGGGCTGACCGAGGGCAGCGCGCCTATCGACCAACAGCTCGCGGCCCAGTTGCAGTCGCTAGGCATCGACCCAGCCAGCGTGCTCGCCGCGACAACCGATCTGGCCGGCAATGCGCTGATTTTCGTTGATCCGGCGCTGAGCGCGGTGGCCGCCCTGCCGCAGGAAGCGGCCGGCACGGTCTCCAATGTCGTCAACAACCTGCTGCCCAACCCGCTCGATCCGCTGGCCGGTTTCACCCAGACGCAGCTTGCCACGCTCAATGTCGGCATTCTGACCGACCAGCAGTTGGCGCAGATCGATCTGCAGGTATTGCCCAATAGCCAGCAGCGTATCGATGCCGTCGTCCGCCTGCTCGGCCAGACAGCGCCCAGCGGGGCGCCTGCCACCGGCACGCCCCAGTTGATCGATCTCTCGTCCCTGCTGGGCGCGCAGGGCGTCGACGCGGTGCAACAGGCTTTAGGCCTGCCGGACAGTGCGGCGACGTTGGATGCCGCGCTGACCGCACAGCTGCAATCGCTGGGCATCGACCCGGCAACCGTGCTCGCAGCGACGACAGATGCCGCGGGCAATCTGCGCGTGTTCCTCGATCCTCTGCTCACGGCCGTCACTACACCACCTGCGTCTGGTGGTAGCACCGGCACGCCAAGCCTGCCGGGCCTCGGAACGATCCTCGATCCGCTGGCCGGCCTGACCCAGGGTCAGCTAGCAACGCTCGACATCAGTCTGCTCACTGACCAGCAGCTGGCGCAGGTCGACCTGCAATTGCTGCCCAACAGCCAGCAGCGCATCGCGGCCGTTATCCGTCTGCTGGGCCAGACGGCGCCTGCGGGCCAGCCTGCCACGGGTACGCCGCAGTTGATCGATCTCTCGTCCCTGCTGGGCGCGCAGGGCGTCGACGCGGTGCAACAGGCTTTAGGCCTGCCGGACAGTGCGGCGACGTTGGATGCCGCGCTGACCGCACAACTGCAATCGCTGGGCATCGACCCGGCAACCGTGCTGGCAGCAACGACCGATGCGGCGGGCAATCTGCGGGTGTTCATCGATCCTCTCCTCACGGCCATCACCACGCCACCCGCGTCTGGTGGCAGCACCGGCACGCCGAGCCTGCCCGGCCTTGGCACAATCCTCGACCCGCTGGCTGGCCTGACACAGGGCCAGTTGGCAACGCTCGACATCGGTCTGCTCACCGACCAGCAGCTGGCGCAGATAGACCTGCAACTGCTGCCGAACAGCCAGCAACGCATCTCGGCCGTAATACGTCTGCTGGGACAGACGCCGCCCGCGGGCCAGCCTGCCACCGGCACGCCGCAGTTGGTCGATCTCTCGTCCCTGCTGGGCGCGCAGGGCCTCGATGCGGTGCGGCAGGCACTTGGCCTGCCCGATAGTCCAGCGGCGCTTGATGCCGCGCTAACCGCGCAGCTGCAGTCGCTGGGCATCGATCCCGCCACCGTGCTTGCGGCTACGACCGATGCCGCGGGCAATCTGCGGGTGTTCCTCGATCCCCTGCTGACGGCCGCCACTACACCGCCTGCCGCCGGTGGCGGCTCAGGCTCGCCGAGCCTGCCCGGTCTCGGCACGATCCTCGACCCGCTTGCCGGCCTCACTCAGGGCCAGTTGGCGACACTGGATATCGGTCTGCTCACCGACCAGCAGCTGGCACAGATCGACTTGCAGGTGCTGCCCAACAGCCAACAGCGTATCGCTGCCGTGCTGCGCATCCTCGGACAGACGGCCCCTGTTGGCCAGCCGGGCTCCGGCACTGTCGAACTTGTCGATGTGCCGGCCCTGCTGGGTGCGTCGGGCCTCGACGCCGTGCGGCAATATCTCGGCCTGCCGCAGGGCGCTGCTCCGATCGATGCCGGCATTGCAGCGCAATTGCAGGCACTGGGTGTCGATATTTCGACGGTGCTCTCGGCGACGACCGACAGCCTTGGAAACCTGCGAATCTTCCTTGATCCGTCGATCGACGTTGCCCAGGTGCTTCCCGGCACAGGTGGTGGCAGCGGCAGCGGCGGCTCCGTGCCGACAACGCCCAGCACGCCGAACCTTCCGTCGATCCCGAGCATCCCCGCATTGCCCGGCAATCTGCTCGATCCGCTGGCCGGTCTGACGCTTGGTCAGCTGGCAACGCTCGACATCGGCCTGCTGACCGATCAGCAATTGGTGCGGATCGACCTGCAGGTTCTGCCCAATGCGCAGCAGCGTATCGCGGCCGTGCTGCGCTTACTCGGACAGGTTGCACCGGTGGGCCAGCCGGCTTCGGGCAATGTCGAATTGCTCGACCTGCGCGCCCTGATTGGTGACATCGGCCTTGATGCCGTGCGGCAATATCTGGGCCTGCCGCAGGGCGGCATCGCGACGCTTGATCCGGCGCTGGTTGCGCAGCTGCAGGCAATGGGCATTGATGTGTCGCGGGTGCTGGTGGCAACCACGGACCTTGCCGGCAATATCAGGGTGTTCATCGATCCGCTGCTCAGCACCGCCGGGGTGACGCCTCCGGCAGGCGGCACCAACCCACTCGATCCCCTGGCCGCTCTGACCCAGACCCAGCTTGCCGATCTCGATATTGGCCTGCTGTCCGACCAGGAACTGGCCCATGTCAACTTGCAGCTCCTGCCCAATGAGCAGCAGCGTCTGGGTGTCATCCTGCGTCTGTTGCAGGGTGGTTCGCGGCCACAGCCTGGGGTGCCTTCGCAGATCACCGGGCCGTTGCAGGCGATCGACCTCAACTCACTGCTTGGCAGCTCGTCGCTAGGCCTGGTTACGACACTGCTGCGTGGCACGGGTGATGATCTGCTCGATCTGACGCTCAATCCGGAAATTGCCGCGCAGATCGGCAGTGCGGGCTTTGCGCTCGACACGGTGGCCGCTGTGCGGATCGCCAGCGATGGTCAGCTGCAAGTCTTCGTTGATCCTGGCTTAACGACCAGCGTCGCGAGCATCCCTGGAACCGGTGGTACCGGCGGGACTGGCGGGACGGGTGGCACCAGCGGCACCGGTGGTACGGGTGGCAGCGGGGGTACAAGTGGCACCGGTGGTACAGGTTCCAATGGTGGTACTGGAGGCACAGGTGGTACGGGTGGATCTGGCGGTGGCGGTGTAACCATACCGACCCCGGTTGGCACGGTGACCATTGGCGGCAATGGCACGGGTGGTACGGGTGGCACCGGTACTGTCGGTGGTGGCACGACTGGCACTGGCGGTTCGGGCGGCGGGGGCTCTGGCTCCGGCGGCACCTCGGGCGGCGTTACCGTCACGATCGGTGGCAATGGCGGGACTTCCGGTCCTGTCAACCAGGTCCCTCCTGGCGGCAATACCGGCACAGCCGGCAATGGTGGCGGGACCACGACAACACCCACCCGCCCGCCCGTCCGTCCAGTCATCCGCTTCCGGGTGCCCAATGGCAATGACGGTGGCGACTTCTCGGTCCTTTCAGCGGAGGAGGGATTCGATGATGGCTTGCCAGGCACGGCGGACGGGCAGAATCTCGCTGCTCTCGGTCTCAGCCAGGACGAGATCAGCCTTTTCGCCGAGCTCGATTGCCCGACCGGTGTCGCCGCCCTGATGCGTGGTCAGGCCGTGGTCCCGGCAACGCTGGTCAAGGCCAGCCATCTCGAACTGGTGCGTGTCAACGGATGCCAGCAGCAGATCTCCATCGCGGGCGTCGACCGCCTGCGTGGCGCCATCGAAGGCAACGCAGCCCTGGTGGAATCCTTGCTGCAGTCGGGCATCCCGGTCGACGAGATCATCGGCGCGACGATGGACGGTCCGGTGATCACGCTGTTCGTGGAGCAACCGACCGGCACAGTCGCCGGCTAGTAGACAGGATCGAATTCGATCAGATGGCAGGGTGTGGCTACGGCCACACCCCATGCCAGTGATGCACCCTGCGCAATGTCGGCCACAGTATCCAGCGGTCCGGCATTTATCACCTTACCGTCGAACGCGATCTCCGCCGGTCCGCCGAGGACGATGAAGCTCAGCTGGGCCGTGCCGATGAAGGTGAAGCCCGGATTTACGGTCAGTCGCAGCATGCGGTGACGAAAATGGCCGCGGCGGGACATGGCATTGAGGTCGGTGGTGTCGCCATCGGTCAAGCGCGCATGGATTGGCGTCTCACCATCAAAGTCATAGGGCGGCGTTTCGCTCGTCAAGGTGACCGCGTGGTCTGACGTCGACAGATCCATGCCCTTGCCTGCCAGCACCGCGATGGTGCGGTCGATGCCGGAAAAACTCGAAAATGGTCCCGGCGCACTCACGGTAGCGATGCTGACGCGCCAGAGCAAGCCTACGTCGCCATCGTTGCAAGACGCGACTTCGCGTGTGACGCCGCCGCCGTTTTTCCACGGGGTGACGGACAGGTCCTCGTAGCGCAACAGGCGCATGGTCAGAGGATCCCGGGAAGATCGAGGCCCTTTTCGCGGGCCACGTCGAGGGCGATGTCATAGCCCGCATCAGCATGGCGCATGACGCCGGAGGCGGGGTCGTTCCAGAGCACGCGCTCGAGGCGGCGGGCCGCGTCGTCACTGCCGTCAGCGACGATGACCATGCCGGCGTGCTGGGAAAAGCCCATGCCCACGCCGCCACCGTGATGCAGCGAGACCCAGGTTGCGCCTGACGCTGTGTTGAGCAGGGCGTTGAGCAGCGGCCAGTCGGAGACAGCGTCGGAGCCGTCTTGCATGGCTTCGGTTTCGCGATTGGGCGAGGCGACGGAGCCGGAGTCGAGGTGGTCGCGGCCGATGACGATCGGGGCCTTCAGCTCGCCATTGCGGACCATTTCGTTGAAGGCGAGACCGAGGCGGTGACGATCGCCGAGGCCAACCCAGCAGATGCGGGCGGGCAGGCCCTGGAAGGCGATGCGCTCGCGGGCCATGTCGAGCCAGTTGTGCAGATGGGTATTGCCGGGGGTGAGTTCGCGCACCTTGGCGTCCGTCTTGTAGATATCCTCCGGATCACCCGACAGGGCAACCCAGCGGAAGGGGCCGACGCCGCGGCAGAACAGCGGGCGGATATAGGCCGGCACGAAGCCGGGGAAGGCGAAGGCGTTTTCAAGCCCCTCGTCCTTGGCGACCTGGCGGATATTGTTGCCATAGTCGAGGGTCGGCACGCCGGCAACGTGGAAGGCGACCATGGCCTCGACATGCTCGCGCATCGAGGCGCGGGCGGCCTTTTCGACGGCCTTTGGATCGCTTTCGCGCTTGTCGCGCCATTCGGCCATGCTCCAGCCCTTGGGCAGGTAGCCGTTGATGGGGTCATGCGCAGAAGTCTGGTCGGTGACGATATCCGGACGGACGCCGCGGCGAACCAGTTCGGGCAGGATATCGGCGGCATTGCCAAGCAGGCCGACGGACTTGGCTTCTCCGGCTGCAGTCCACTTGTCGATCAGCGCCAGGGCCTCGTCGAGCGTTTCGGCCTTTTCGTCGAGATAGCGGGTGCGCAGGCGGAAATCGATGGAATCGGGACTGCACTCGACGGCGAGGCAGCAGGCGCCGGCCATGACAGCTGCAAGCGGCTGGGCGCCGCCCATGCCACCGAGGCCGCCGGTGAGGATCCATTTGCCCTTGAGGCTGCCGTTGTAGTGCTGGCGGCCGGCTTCCACGAAGGTTTCGTAGGTGCCCTGAACGATGCCCTGGGTGCCGATATAGATCCAGGAGCCGGCGGTCATCTGGCCATACATGGCCAGGCCCTTCCTATCGAGTTCGTTGAAATGGTCCCAGGTGGCCCAATGCGGCACTAGGTTGGAATTGGCGATCAGGACGCGCGGTGCATCGGCATGGGTGCGGAAAACGCCGACCGGCTTGCCGGACTGGACGAGCAGGGTCTGGTCATCATCGAGTTTTTCCAACGCGGCGACGATGCGGTCGAAATCCTGCCATGTCCGCGCGGCGCGGCCGATGCCGCCATAGACCACCAGCTCATTGGGGTTTTCCGCGACCTCGGGATCGAGATTGTTCATCAGCATGCGCAGGGGGGCTTCGGTGAGCCAGCTTTTTGCCCTCAATTCCGTGCCGCGAGGTGAACGGACGACGCGGGTGTTGTGACGGGGATCGGTCATGCTGTGTCCTTCACGAGGGAATAGGCGACGGCTTCGATGCGCGCGAGCATGTTGCCGAGATGGATGCGGAGGCGGGTGGCCTTTTCCGGGGAGAGGTCGAACGGCGGCGCTTCTGCTGCGAGATGGGTGTCCTGGGCCAGTTCGAGTTGGATGGCGTGGACGCCGTCCTGCGGACGGCCATAGTGGCGCGTGGTCCAGCCGCCCTTGAAGCGGCCGTTGAGCACGGACGTATAGCCGGGCGCGGCCTGCGCGACCTCGAGAGCCGCCTGTTCGATGGCTGGATGGCAGCTGGTTCTGCCTACGGTGCCGATATTGAGATCGGGGAGTTTGCCGTCGAAGAGGAAGGGGATCAGTGAACGGATCGAGTGGCAGTCGAAGACGACTGCAGTGCCGTGGATAGACTTGATGCGCTCCACTTCGGCAGCGAAGGCGGCGTGGTAGGGTGCGTGGAAGGCCAGGCGGCGGCGCTCGATTTCGGCGGCGTCGGGTGCCATGCCTTCGCGCCAGATCGGCAGACCGTCGAAGTCGGTTTCGGGCACGAGACTGGTGGTGTTCTGGCCGGGATAGAGGCTGACATCGGCGGGATCGCGGTTGGCGTCGATGACATAGCGATGGAGGAGGGCGCGGATGGTCGAGGCGCCGGGCAGCAGGCCGGCGTAAAGCGCGTGAATGTGCCAGTCGGTGTCGGCAAGGACTTTTCCGGTCGGATTGAGCTTGTTCCAAATGTCATCAGGAACATCGGTGCCGGTGTGGGGCAGGCCGAGGATGACGGGCGAGTTGCCCTGATGCAGCTCGAACACCTGGGTCACAATGCGAGCTCCGGCAGGATGCTCTGGCTGACGGAGCGGACCAGCGAGCCGTCGGCGATGAGGCGTGCCGAGGCTTCGATATCGGGGGCCATGTAGCGATCGACTTCCAGTTCGGTGACGACCTGGCGCAGCGTCGCGCGGGCTTTCAGCAGTTCGGTCCCGGTCTGTAGCGGGGCACGGCAATCGACGCCCTGGGTGGCGGTGAGGGCCTCGATGCCGATGATGCCGAAGAGATTGTCGGTCATCTGCAGCAGGCGCCGGGCGCCGTGGCAGGCCATGGAAACATGGTCTTCTTGATTGGCCGAGGTGGGCGTGGAATCGACCGATGCCGGATGCGACATCTGCTTGTTTTCGCTCATCAGGGTGGCAGAGGTCACTTCGGCAATCATCAGGCCGGAGTTGAGGCCGGGCTTTTTGGCAAGGAAGGCAGGGAGGCCATAGGACAGTGCCGGATCGACCAGCAGGGCGACGCGGCGCTGGGCGATGGCGCCGATTTCACAGATGGCCAGCGCGATCTGGTCGGCGGCAAAGGCGACGGGTTCGGCGTGGAAGTTGCCGCCGGAGACCACGCTGCCGTCGGAGAGGACCAGCGGATTGTCGGTCACCGCATTGGCCTCGATTTCAAGCGTGCGGCCGGCGCTGCGCAGGATGTCGAGGCAGGCGCCGTCGACCTGGGGCTGGCAGCGGATGCAATAGGGATCCTGAACGCGCTCGTCGCCCTCGATATGGCTTTCGCGGATTTCCGAACCGGCGAGAAGGGCGCGCAGGGCAGCGGCTGTATCGATCTGGCCCTGATGACCGCGAAGGGTGTGGATGTCGGGATGGAAGGGCGCCGAGGAGCCCATGGCGGCGTCGGTCGACATGGCGCCGGTGATGAGGGCTGAATTTGCGGCGCGGTGGGCGCGGAACAGACCAGCGAGCGCCAGGCCCGTGGAGGTCTGCGTGCCGTTGATGAGCGCGAGGCCTTCCTTTGCTGCCAGCACGACGGGCGTGAGGCCTGCTTTTGCCAAGGCGGCGCCGCCGCTGAGGCGGTGGCCGGCATAGAAGGCTTCGCCTTCGCCCATCATGACGGCGGCCATATGGGCCAGCGGGGCCAGATCGCCCGAAGCGCCGACCGAGCCTTTTTCTGGCACCACGGGAATGACGCCTTTGGCCAGCATGGCTTCGAGCAGCCGGATCAGCTCCAGGCGAACACCGGAGGCGCCGCGGCCGAGCGACACGAGCTTCAGCGACATGATGAGGCGAACGATGTTTTCGGGCAGCGGCGCGCCGATGCCGCAGCAGTGCGAGAGGATCAGGTTGCGCTGCAGGGTGGCGACATCATTGGCGTCGATCTTGATCGAGGCAAGTTTGCCGAAGCCGGTGTTGACGCCGTAAACGGCGGCATTGCCGGCAGCGATCCGTCCAATACGCTCGGCCGCCCTGACGACAGCGGCGTCGAATGTGGGGTCGAGCACCGCAGGCGCGCCGTTCCAATAAATGGTTTCCAGCGTGGTCAGCGTCACGGCGCCGGGCGTCAGAGTGATGGTCATGATGTCCTGCCCTTGAAAATGCGGCGCTGCAGCGGGTTGAAACCCATGCGGTAGACGAGTTCGGCTGGCTCGGCGCAGTCCCAGATCGCGAGGTCTGCCGACTTGCCGGCTTCGATCGTGCCGGTCACGTCCTGGAGGCCAAGGGCGCGTGCGGCGTTGCGTGTGACGCCGGCCAGGCACTCGTCGACAGTCAGGTGAAACAGCGTGGCGGCCATGTTCATGGCGAGCAGCAGCGAGGTCAGCGGCGAGGTGCCGGGGTTGCAATCGGTGGCTACAGCCATGGGGACGCCGTGCCGACGCAGGGCTGCGATATCGGGGCGCTGCGTTTCGCGAATGGCGTAATAGGCGCCGGGCAGGAGCACTGCGACCGTGCCGCTTTCGGCGAGGGCGGCGGCGTCAGTGTCACCGATATATTCGAGATGGTCGGCGGACAGCGCGCCACGGGATGCCGCGAGCAGTGTGCCGCCCGAATGGGTCAATTGCTCGGCGTGGAGTTTGACCGGCAGGCCGAGCGCCTGGGCGCGGTCGAAGACCTGCGCCATTTCACTGGAGGTGAAGGCAATGCCTTCGCAGAAGCCGTCCACTGCATCAACAAGGCCTTCGGCATGGGCGAGGTCGAGGGCTGGCAGAACAACTTCGTCGAGGAAGTCCTGCTTGCGGTCGCTATATTCGACCGGCACGGCATGGGCGCCGAGGAAGGATGTCGCGACACGAATATCCCGATGCCCGGCAAGGCGCCGTGCGGCGCGTAGCATGTCGAGTTCGGATTTTATGGTGAGGCCATAGCCAGACTTGATCTCGATGGTGGTCACGCCCTCAGCGAGCAACGCGTCTAGACGGGGAAGAGCCTGGGCGACGAGACCATCGACATCAAGTTGCCGCGTGGCGTTGACGGTCGACATGATGCCGCCGCCAGCTTTGGCGATTTCGACATAGCTGGCGCCCTCAAGCCGCATTTCGAACTCGCGGGCGCGATTGCCGCCGTGCACGATATGGGTATGGCAGTCGATCAGGGCGGGGGTGACGAGGCGGCCATCAAGATCGATGATTTCGGCGGTGTCAGAGATGGTCGGCGCATTGGACTCAGGGCCGGCAAAGTCGATTGTCTCGCCGCGTGTGACGATCACAGCGTCCGGGATCAGGGCGCCGCCTGCCACGCCGGTGAGCAGGCGGGCATTCTGCCAAACTCGGATCGGCGACTCTTGAATTGAATTCGTCATCGGGACCGCTTTGTCGCTTTGCAACCTGGTGTAAAATGTATAGACATAATGACAGGGGTGGCAAGGGGGTATTTGCCATGGATATGCGGAGTGCCCGAGCATGACCAAACTGTTCGCCAAGGCTGCCTTGCTGCCGGGTGGTCTGGCGCGTGACGTTGTCGTGGAGATCGCAGAAGGGCGGATCTTATCGGTTCTGACTGGTCAGTCACCCGATGGTGCGGACGAGAACTACGGCTTGCTGATCCCTGCCGTCGGCAACCTGCACAGCCATGCGTTTCAGCGCGCCATGGCGGGGCTGGCGGAGCGGCGCGGGAAGGGCGATGACACGTTCTGGAGCTGGCGCTCGGTCATGTACAAGATGGCCCTGTCGATGACGCCGGATGACGTGGAGGCGATCGCGGCGCAGCTCTATGTCGAGATGCTGGAGGCTGGCTTTTGCCGGGTCGGCGAGTTTCATTACCTGCATCACGACAAGGATGGTTCGCCCTATGCCAATATCGCCGAGATGGGCGAGCGGATTGCGGCGGCCAGTGCCGAGACGGGTATCGGGTTGACGCTGCTGCCGGTGTTTTACGCGCATGGTGGCTTTGGGCCGACGGCGCCAGGTGCAGATCAGCGGCGCTTCATCAATTCCGTGGATGGCTACGGCGCATTGATGAGTGCCAGTCGCTCGGCGATTGCGGGGTTGGATGGTGCGACGATCGGCATTGCGCCGCATAGCCTGCGCGCGGCCACCGTCGACGAGATCCGGACCATCTTTCCGCTGGCGGATGGCGGGCCGGTGCATATCCATATTTCCGAGCAGGTGCTTGAGGTGGAGGGGAGTCTGGCGGCATTTGGACAGCGTCCCGTGGAGCTCCTGCTTGGTGAGCTGCCCGTGGACCAGAATTGGTGCCTGATACACGCGACTCATCTCGACGCAGCAGAGGTCTCGGGCATTGCCCGATCTGGCGCAGTGGTTGGCCTTTGTCCGATCACCGAGGCCAATCTTGGGGATGGGATTTTCGCGGGCGTGCCATTCCTGCAGGAGCAGGGGCGATTTGGTATCGGGTCAGATTCCAATGTCAGCATCAGCCTGAGCGGCGAATTGCGACAGTTCGAATATAGCCAGCGCCTCGGCAATCGCATTCGCAATGCCGTTGCACCGCCGGGCGGATCGTCCGGGCAGGCACTGCTGGAACGAGCAGCGGTCGGTGGCGCGCAGGCGCTGGACTGGCAATCGGGCATCGCGCCGGGCCTGCCGGCCGATCTGGTGTCGCTGGACGTGTCGCGGGTTGGTTATGTTCCGGCTTTGGACCAGCTCGATGCGTGGATTTTCGGGGACGACGTTTCCGTGGACGATGTGTGGGTCATGGGGCGCAAACGGGTTGCTGGCGGGCGACATCCCGGACGCGAACAGATACGCCGGCGCTTCGAAGATGTGATGGCACGGCTGATGTCGGCTTGACGTGGCTGCAGATCGATCCGATGAGACTCCTGGTTTGTTAAAGGATTTCGGTTTGCGCGAAATTGGCGAGAGCGGACAGGCTGGCAATCAGGATCCCAAGGAGCCGACGCTCCATCAGCGGATTCAAGGCGATATAGAAAACAAGATCGTTTCGGGCGAATGGCCCGTCGGTTTCCGCATTCCCTTCGAGATCGACCTGGCCAAGCAGTATGGCGTGTCGCGCATGACGGTGAACAAGGTCCTGACGCAATTGGCGCGGGCGGGCCTGATCGACCGGATCAAGCGCAGCGGCAGTTTCGTCAGCCAGCCACATACGCAATCAGCGGTGCTGGAAATCGGCGATATCCGCAGCGAGGTGGAATCGCTCAAACTGGCTTACGATTTCAGGGTGATCGAGCGCATCAAGCACAGGGCGAGCCCAGCCGATCGCCTGCGGCTCGAGGTGCCGGCATCCGCGTCGGTCATGGATGTCACCTGCCTTCATCGCGCAGGCGGCAAGCCGTTCTGCCTCGAAGAGCGTCTTATCAGCCTCGATACGGTGCCCGAAGCGGAGGACGCGCTCTTTACCGAGATCACGCCGGGCCAATGGCTGTTGCGACAGGTGCCGTGGAGTTCGGCAGAACATCGCATCCATGCGTCTGCTGCCGATGCCGCGACCGCCGCCTCGCTGGGTGTCGAGGTCGGCACGGCGTGTCTTGTCATCGAGCGCCGGACCTGGAGCAATAGCGGTCCCGTAACGCAGGTTAAGCTTACCTATCCGGGAGACCGGCACGCTTTGACGGCGACATTTGCGCCGTCGTCATGATCGGGTGGTGGCGAGAGCGGTCAGAAAATGATCGTTTTCGGACGCAGTGCCAATGGTGACGCGGATGAAACGCTCATAGCCAGACTGTTTCCAGGGTTTGACGATCACACCCTGCTGCAGCAGGGCTTCGCTGATCGCTGTGGCGGAAGCGCCGCTGTCGAAGAACAGGAAATTGCCCTTTGAGGGCAGGACGCGGTAGCCGGCCTCGCGCAGGGTCCTCGCGACACGGTCGCGTTCGGCGATCGTCTGATTGGCTACCTCGTGCACATGGGCTTCGTCGCCGAGCGCCGCCAGGGCAGCAGCCTGGGCTGCGCCATTGGTGTTGAAGGGGGTGCGGACGCGGTCGAGGTAATTGGTAAGCGCCGAAGTGCTGACAATGCCATAGCCGATACGCAGACCGGCGAGGCCCCATGCCTTGGAAAATGTGCGCAGCACGATCCAGTTGCCGGTCCTCGTGCGCAGGGCGTCAGGAGCTTCGAGATAGTCTTCGCCCTGTGCATATTCGGCATAGGCTTCGTCGATGACGAGCAGGGTTTCGGCGGGCGTGGCGTCGACAACGCGGCGCAGTTCGTCGGGGCGGAGCCAGGCCCCAGCCGGGTTCATCGGATTGGCGAACATGACCAGGCGTGGAGCGCTGGCGGACCTAGTGACTAGGTCATCAACATCGATGTGCAGGTCCTCAGTCAGTGACACACGATCGACCATGGCGCCCATGACCGTGCAGTAGTCTTCGTGCAGCGGGAAGGAGGGGTAGAGCGTCACCATGCGATCGCCTGGTCGCAGCGCCGTCCGACAGATGACGCTCAGCAGGTCCTCGGAGCCGTTGCCGAGGATGATCTGTTCCACGGCCACGCCATGCTTTTCGGCCAGCCGGGTGCGCAGGGCGCGACCGGCGGGATCGGGGTAGATATGGGGCGCGGCGATATAGGTGACGAGGGCTGCGATCACGGCTGGAGATGGGCCGAGCGGGTTTTCGTTGGAGCCCAGCTTGCTGATTTTTTCGGGGGCATAGCGGGCCTGGACCTCGTCGATGGTCAGCCCGGAATTGTAAGGTGTCAGCTCCCGCACCTCGGGGCGCACCATGTCCAGGTCTCTTGCCATTTGTCGGACTCTCCGAAATCTGTCATCAGCCAGAAACGAGGCCGGAAATTATGTATAGACATGATTGATCCGAAGTGCTGATATCTGTCAACAGGGATGAGGAGCCTTGCCGATGAACGGTCCAGCCGCCTTCGACTTGACGGGGCGTCGTGCCCTTGTGACTGGCGGAAGCCGGGGTCTGGGGCAGGCGATCGCCGTTGCGCTAGCGAAGATGGGCGCCGCTGTCTGCGTCACCTCCCGTGACGTGGCTGCGCTCGATGAAACGCTGTCGCTGCTAGCTGAAACAGGAAACGAGGGCAGGGGGATGGTGCTCGATGTGCGGAATGCTGCGGGCGTCCGTGCTGCGGTGGATGCGCTCGATGCCGAGTGGCCGATCGACATTCTCGTCAATAATGCGGGGTTCGAGCATGTCTCGCCCTCGCTCGATGTCGATGAAGATATCTGGGATGCGATCGTCGATACCAATCTCAAGGGCAGTTTTTTTGCCTCCCAGGCCGTTGCGCGGCATATGGCCGGTCGCGGACGGGGTGCGATCGTCAACCTCTGTTCTTTGACCTCCTATGTCGGTATTCCTAAGGCCGTGCCCTATGGCGCGTCCAAGTCCGGCCTCTTGGGCATGACAAGGGCGCTCTCTGCCGAGTGGGCGACCAGCGGCATCAGGGTCAATGCCATAGCGCCCGGCTATTTCCGCACGCAGATGACGGAAGGCTTTTATGCCGACGAAGGCTGGGCCAATTCCATGCGGGACAAAATTCCCCAGAGGCGCTTTGGCGAGATGGCGGACATTGGCGGCGCGGTAGTGTTTCTGGTGAGCGACGCTGCAGCCTATGTCACCGGCCAGTGTATTGCAGTAGATGGAGGGTATCTGGCGTCGATCTAGCGTCATTGCCTACCATTTGGGCGGGTGCGCAAAATGCACAAGAAGTGGATTGACGTTGGCTCCAATATGTATAGACATCATTGGAAGCAAGGATGTCTCGGTGGGGTGGCCTGTTAGGAGCCGGAATGACTGTTATGACCAAAGGCGAGCAAAAGCTGAAGGCTCAGGTGGCCGTTTCCGTGCAGAACGTCAACATGACTTTCGATGGTTTCCACGCCGTGGATTCCGCTTCATTTGAGCTCAAACAGGGTCGTTTCCTGACCATTCTCGGCCCGTCCGGCTCCGGCAAGACCACTTTGCTGCGCATGATCGCCGGGTTCCAGAAGCCGACCGCGGGTGAGATCTTCATCAATGGTGCGCCGGTCGGCGCCGCGCCGCCGCACAAGCGGTCCATTGGCATGGTGTTCCAGAAGCTGGCGCTATTCCCGCATATGACTGCGGCCGAAAATGTCGCCTTCCCGCTCAAGATGCGGCGCTTCGATGCGACCACCATTCCCGAGCGTGTGAAGCGCTATCTCGACCTGGTTCAACTGGGTCCCTATGCGGACCGCCGTGTACACCAGCTTTCGGGTGGGCAGCAACAGCGCGTCGCAATTGCCCGTGCGCTGGTGTTCGAGCCGGACCTGTTGCTGCTCGATGAGCCGCTGGCGGCGCTCGATCGCAAGCTGCGCGAGGAGATGCAGCTTGAATTCCGCCGCATCCAGCGCGAGCTGGGCGTGACCACGATCAACGTTACCCATGACCAACGCGAGGCGCTTGTCGTCTCCGACGACGTTGTGGTGATGGACAAAGGTCGCATCCAGCAGATGGCATCGCCCACTGAAACTTATCGCACGCCGGCCAATGCCTTCGTGGCAGGGTTTATCGGCGTCACCAATTTCCTCAATGGGAAGGTCACGTCAGTCAACGGCAGCGAGATTACCTTCGCCGCAGGTGAAAGAGATTTTATCGGACATTGGGGTGCTGTCGCTGGCGCCCCGACGACGTCCGCCACGGTGGTTGGGGCATTGCGGGCCGAACAGGTCCGCATGGCCGCCACGGCGGATGAACTGGCGGGGTGCCGCACGGTACTTTCCGCAAAAGTCAGCGACGCCATCTTCGAAGGGGAGCGGACGGTGTATGAAGTCACTGTCGGCATGGATGGCAATATCGTCAGGGTCTTCGACCATGACCCTGCCGCACACAAGCAGTTCGGCCTCGGCGAAGCCGTTTCCATCGGCTGGAACCCACAGGACGTGCTGATCTACCCAAATTAGGGCCGGGCCTGCCCGGCGGGAACAGGAGAGAACGGGATGACCAAGACGAAATCGACTTATGCGCTGACGCGCCGCCGCTTCCTGGGTAGCGCTGCTGCCCTCGGCGGCTTGGCTGCCACCGGCTGGACTGGGAAGGCCTTTGCCCAGAAACCCGAAAAGCCGGCTGAAATCATCGTGCGTGCCTGGGGTGGATCGTGGGTTGCGGCGCTGCAGGCCGGCGTTTCTGACCCCTTCACCGCGGCCACCGGCATTGCCGTGCGGCATGACCTGACCGAAGACAATGAAATCCAGCCCAAGGTCTGGGCTGCCGTCGCCCAGGGTCGCGTGCCGCCGATCCACATCAACTGGGACACCACCACCAATGCCACCAAGTCGGCACTGCGTGGCGTCACCGAGGACCTCTCGGACCTCTCGAACCTGGCCAATACGACCGAGCTGGCCAAGCCGGTTGGCCTCGAGGGCTATCCGATCGTCAATACCTACGGGTATGTTTACGTGCTGGCCTATCGTCCCGAAGCCTTCCCCGAAGGTGCACCGACCTCGCTGCAGGTACTGCTCGATCCCAGGTTCAAGGGCCGTATCGCGCTCTATAATGACGGCATTGGCTTCCACTTCCCGGCCCAGGTTGCCGGTGGCGGCAAGCTTGAAGACATTCCGGCCAATATGGAGCCGGCCTGGGAGTTTATCCGCAAGGTCAAGGAGCAGCAGCCGCTGCTGGGTGAAGATCCCGATTTCACCACCTGGTTCCAGAATGGCGAAATCGATCTGGCCGTGACCATTTCGACCAATGCGCGCGAAGCCAAGAAGAACGGCATCGACATCGCCTGGGTCGTGCCGGAAGAAGGCGCCAAGTTCGACACCGACGGGTTGTGGATTCCCAAGGGCCTGCCCGAGAACGAGCTCTACTGGGCCAAGCAGTATATCAACTTCGCTTTGACCCAGGAGGCGCAGCAGGTCTGGCTGGATGGCCTCGGCCTGCCGGGCGTCATCCCAGGCCTGACCCCGCCTGCCGATCTGGTGGGCGATCCGTCCTATCCGACGACAGAAGAGGATTTTACGCACCTGATCCGCATTTCGTCGCAGATCCAGGTCGAGAACGAGAGCACCTGGTTCGGCGAGTTCAAGGCCATCATGCAGGGCTAAGGCCTGACGCAAGTCCGGGGTGGCGTGCGCGCCACCCCGTTTGCAGGGAGCATTCATGTCATCGTCCAAGCAAGCCTATCCATTCCGCTGGCGCGTCATGGATGCCATCGAAGCCATCGCCGCCGCGCTGTGGCCGGCTCGCTTCGGCAAGGCGCTGCCCTATCTGATGCTCGCGCCGGCCATATTGCTCGTGCTGCTGCTGGTCATCGGCATGGTGCAGATCGCGGATTCAAGCCTGCATGTTCTGGATCGCTCGACCTTCCTGCCGTCGCCTGACTATACGCTTTCAAACTACCAGACGGCGCTGGGGCAACCGCTTTACTGGATGATCATCTGGCGCAGCCTCTTGGGCGCGACCGTGGTCACGCTGCTGTCGCTGATCTTTGCCTTTCCCTATGCCTACCTCATGGTGCGCACGCCCAATGCCATGCTGCGCAAGGTGCTGCTCATTGCGCTGTTCCTGCCGTTTTTCATCGGCCAGGTGGTACGCGCCTATGGCTGGCTGATCATCCTTGGCAACCAGGGTGTGATGAACGAAATGCTGGGTTGGATCGGCGTGTCGCCGCAGCGCCTGCTGTTCAACTATCCGGCGGTGCTGTTTGGGCTCGTGCAGTACATGCTGCCCTTTGCCGTGCTGATGCTGGCGCCGGCCATCACGGCCATTCCCGAAGAGATCGAGTCTGCCGCGAGTTCGCTGGGCGCCAATTGGTGGAAGACCTTCACCCATGTGATCCTGCCCATGTCCAAGCCGGGCCTAGTCGGGGCAGGACTGGTGGTGCTCACCTTGTCATTGACCGATTTTGCGATGCCGGCGGTACTGGGTGGCGGCTCGCAGGATTTCATCGCCAATGCCATCTATGATCAGTTCTTCCGCACGTCCGACCAAGGCATGGGCGCCGCGCTGACGCTACTGCTCGTCGGTGTCGGTTCGCTGGTCGTCGGACTTATCTTCACGGTATTCGGCGCCGGAACGCTCGCCATGGGGAGGGACAAGAAATGACCTCACCACTGAGCAAGACCATCGTTATCTGGATCATGGTTGGCCTTGTGCTGCTGACCCTCTCGGCACCAACCATTGTCGTGCTGGGTGCAAGCTTCACCTCGGGCAATATCATCACCTTTCCACCCGATGGTTTCTCGCTGCAATGGTATGGCAAGATCGCCAGCGACAATGGTTTGCGCGGCGCCTTCATGCGTTCGCTGGCGGTGGCGGCGATCTGCACTCTGGTGGCAATACCGGTCGGCACGCTGGCCGGCATTGCGCTGGCCAAGTATGCCATCAAGTTCGAACGCAGCCTGCAGATCTACCTGCTGCTGCCCTTCACCATCCCGCTGATCGGTTCGGGCATCGGGCTCATGCTGTTCTTCGGGCAGATGGGCATGCTGGGACAGATCTGGCCGATCGGCATTGCCTGCTGCGTCATCAACCTGCCTTTCATGATCTGGGCCGTGACCGCCAGCGCGGCAAGCCTTGATCCGGACCTCGAACTGGCCGCCGCCAATTGCGGGGCACCGCCGATTGCCACCTTCCTGCACGTGACGCTGCCGGCGGTGATGCCGGGGGTGATCAGCGGATCGCTGTTGATGTTCATCCTGGCGCTCAACGAATTCCTGGTCAGCCTGCTACTAACCGATGCTCGCACCGTTACCCTGCCGGTGCAGATCTACAATTCGATCCGTTCGATCATCACGCCAGATCTGGCCGCCATTTCCGTTGTGTTCATCGCGTGCGCGGCGCTTGTCATCGCCGTGCTGGACCGGCTGGTTGGCCTCGACATCTTCCTCAAATCCAAGTGACGACCACCGTGTCGCTGCTCTCCCTTCAGTGAGACTTGCCATGACCAATGTTTCCTTCCACACCTATGCCGAGCTCGACGCGGAGCAGCGCGCTGCCCTGCTGCGCCGGTCGGAAACCGATCTTTCGGGTGTCATCGAGAAGGTGAAGCCGATCATCGAAGCGGTGCGGACCGAAGGCGACGAGGCGCTGGTGCGTTTCGCCCGCGACTTCGATCGTTCCGAGGGCGTGCACAAGGGCAATCTCAAGGTGACCGAGGCCGAGTTCGACGCAGCTTTCAAGCTGGTCGACGCCGAGGTGATCGAGGCGATCAAATTCGGCACCGACAATATCCGCAGCTTCCACGAGGAGCAGAAGCCCGAGACCATGTGGATGAAGGAGATCCGTCCCGGCGCCTTTGCCGGTGATCGCTTCACGCCCATCCAGTCGGTGGCGCTTTATGTGCCGCGCGGCAAGGGGTCGTTTCCCTCGGTCACCATGATGACCTCGGGGCCGGCCATGGTGGCTGGGGTTCCCAATGTTGCCATCATCACCCCGCCGGCGCCGGATGGCACGGTGGATGCGGCAACGCTGGTGGCGGCGCGTCTCGCCGGCGTCGAGACGGTCTACAAGGTCGGCGGTGCGCAGGCTGTCGCGGCCGTTGCCTATGGCACCGACACGATCAGGCCGGCCCTCAAGATCGTCGGTCCAGGCAGCCCGTGGGTTGTGGCGGCCAAGCGGTTGCTGGCCGGTGTGCTCGATACCGGCCTGCCGGCGGGGCCGTCGGAAGCGGTGATCTTTGCCGATGATACGGTCAACGGCAGCCTGGCGGCGCTGGACCTGCTGATTGAAGCTGAACACGGTCCGGATTCATCGGCATATCTGGTGACGCACAGCCGTCGCGTTGCCGAGGAAGCGCTGGCCGCCTTGCCGGGTTTCTGGGCGAAGATGACCGAACAGCGGGTCGGCTTCTCGACCACGGTGCTCACCGGCAAGAATGGCGGCGTGGTGCTGACGGAGTCGGTGGAACAGAGCTACGACTTCATCAATGCCTATGCGCCGGAGCATCTGGAGATCCTCTCGACCGAGCCCTATGACCATCTCGGCCGCATCACCGAGGCGTCGGAAATCCTCCTGGGTCAGTACACACCGTGCTCGATCGGCAATTTCGGGCTTGGTCCCAATGCGGTGTTGCCGACCAGCCGCTGGGCCCGCACCTATGGCCCGTTGTCAGTGACGGATTTCGTCAAGCGCAGTTCCATTGGCTATGTCACCGCCGCAGGCTTCCCGCTGCTGGCCGGCCATGCGCACAAGCTGGCGCTCTATGAAGGTTTTTCGTCGCACGCGATTGCGGTGTCGGACGAACGTTACAAGCACGTGCGGTAAGGCCCATGAAAGCCGTTCGCCTGCATGGAGTTCGCGACCTGCGCTTCGAAGAGGTCGATGCGCCGCCGTCGCCCGGTCCGGGCGAGATCCTGCTCGACGTCGAGGCCGCGGGGATTTGCGGCTCCGATCTGCATAATTTCTCCACCGGTCAGTGGATCAGCCGCTCGCCGTCGATAGCTGGCCATGAGTTCTGCGGCCGCGTGGCAGCGGTAGGGCAGGGCGTATCGGGCTTTGCGCGCGGCGATGCAGTGGTCGCCGATTCCCGCTACTGGTGCGGAGAATGCGAGAATTGCCGGGCCGGCGATCGCAATGCCTGCGTTTCGCTCGGTTTCGTCGGCGAGGTCTGCGATGGCGGCTTTGCCGAACAGGTCTTGTTGCCGGCAAGGCTAGTGCTGAGGCGTCCCGATGATCTCCCGGCCAATCTGGCCGCAATGTCGGAGCCTTTGGCCGTGGCGCTGCATGCGCTGGGCAAGCTAGCGGTCGAGCCCGGTGCGCCGGTGCTGGTCGTCGGCTGCGGCACGATCGGTGGACTCTGCGCGCTGGCCTTGTCGCGGCGGCATGATAGGCCGATCCTGCTCGCTGACCGCAATTTTGAACGCGCGGCCGCCGTTGCCGAGGCGACGTCGGGTCGGGTGGTGGCACTCGACAAGCAGGCCATCGCCGATGCGCTGGATGGCGAGGCCATTCGCTTTGCCATTGATGCGACCGGTAGCATTGCTGCGCTGCAGCAGACCATCGAACTCATGGGGGCCAATTCGCGGCTGGTTCTCGTGGGCATAAGTCATGGCAAGCTCGATCTCGATCCCAATGTTCTGGTCGAGCGGGAGATTGCGCTTTTGGGGTCGCATGCCTTTAAGGACGAGCTGCCCGATGCCATCGCCATGGCCGGCGAATTGAGCGACGTGCTGCCGCAATTCATCAACGGGACGGTTCGTCTCGAAGAGGTGCCCGATGCCTTCCAGCGCCTGCTTACTGGGCAGGCGAAGGGCCTCAAGACCATTATCGAGATCGCGTAGACCATGACAACAGCTCCGAGCCGTACGGCCGAAATCCGCGCCGTCGCCAGGGATAATCGCGACCGCGCGCAGCTCATGCTGGGCGAGCTGTTGCAGGACCTGTTCGCTATCCACCCGCGTAATGTGACGATCAACTACGACCAGTACAGCCTCAATTCTCTCAACGGTTTCTTCGACACCGATAACGAAGCCTATTTCTTCAAGTTCCATCAGGAAGAAGGCGAAGAGGCGATGAGCGGGGAATATTACCGCGCCGACATTCTGGCGCGGGCCGGCCTGCCGGTGGACCAGCCGGTGCATATGTCGGTGCTGCCGGGCGAGCAGATCCTGGTCTATCGCCGCCGCAAGGATCGCCGGCTTTCGGATGTGCTGCGGGAGTTGGACCTCAAGGACGATCCCGGCCTGCGCCGGATTGTCGTCGACGCAGAGAGCCGGCTGAGTGCGCGGGTGCTCGATGTTTATCGTGAAAGCCTGCACCCGATCACGCCGGAGCAGGCTGCCGATGAACCAATCAATCGCCTGTTCTACGAGCGGCTGATCGATCCGGCGACTGGGGCCTATCCCGGTGGACGGCTCAGGAGCTTCTATGTCGGGCAGGACTTCGCCTTTCCCGGCGCGACGATGAGCTGGGAGGAGTTCGCCGATGCGCGGATCGTCATCAATGGCGTCAGCTATCAACAGACCATCCGGCAACTGTTCGACGGTGCGCATGAGCGGCTCAAGCCAAGCCTGCTGGCCGATGCCGGCGGCGTGGTGGCGCATGGTGATGCTCATAATGCCAATGTCTGGTTCGTCGAGCAGGGGGATCGTGCCGAACTCAGCTTCTTCGACCCGGCCTTTGCCGGCGACAGCGTGCCGACGCTGCTGGCGGAGGTGAAGACCACCTTCCACAATATCCTGGCGCATCCGCTGTGGCTCTACGACCCTGAGGAGCTGGAGAAGGCCTATAGCGCCCAAGCGACCTATCAGGACGGTGAGCTGACCATCGAGACCGACTGGAAACTCTCGCCGATCCGGGCCGACCTGCTGCGGGTCAAGGCAGAAGAGGCCTGGAAACCGCTGCTGCAATTGCTCAAGGATCGCTCGCTGCTGCCCGATGACTGGCGGCAGGTGGTGCGCTACGGGCTTTTCCTCTGCCCGACGCTGGTGATGAACCTTCGCGCAGGCGTCTCGCGGCACAATCCGACATCGTCGCTGATCGGCTTTGCGAATGCGGTCCGCGCCGGCAGCGAGCCCGTCGCCGGAGCCGACCTGTTGTCGGACACGCTGGACGCGGTAACGCCGCGCTAGAGTTTTACGGCGAGGCCGGTGCGTACGCTTTCATCGGCAGCAATGCAGATGTTGAGCGAGGTCACGGCGTCGCTCATGTGCCGCGTCAGGTCGATATCCTCGGCGATGGCGCGGTAGACGAAGTCCTGCTCGCGATCGCAAAGGCCCTGGTGATCGGGTTCGCCGTGCATGTCGAGCCAGTCGTCCTTGCGGGCCGGCCTGTTGTCGGCATCGAGTGCGGCGTGATGTACCAAGATGCGCGAGGTCTGGGTGTGGGCGTTGATATCGGCCGAGGCCGCGCCTTGGTCCATGACGATGGACACCGAGCCGTTTGGCGAGATCACGTCCTTCACGAAGAAGGCGGTCTCCGACATCATCGGGCCCCAACCTGCCTCGTACCAGCCCAGGCTTCCGTCGTCGAAGAGCACCTGGAAATGGCCGTAGTTATACATGCCCTGCGGCAGGCCCTTGGCGAGCGGCACGCCCATGCCACGCACTTCCACCGGCTTGGCGTCGGTGATCTGGCACATGACGTCGACATAGTGCACGCCGCAATCGACGATGGGCGAAGTGGTCTGCATGATCGAGCGGTGAATGTCCCAGGCCGGTCCGCTCGACTGCTGATTGAGGTTCATGCGGAAAACATAGGGGCCACCCAGGTTGCGCGATTCCTCGATGAGCCGCGTCCAGGACGGGTGGTGGCGCAGGATGTAGCCAATGATCAGCTTGCGCTTGTTGGCTTCGGCGGCAGCGACAACGCGCCGTGCGTCTTCCACCGTGGATGCCAAAGGCTTTTCGACGAAGACATGGGCGCCAGCTTCCATGGCGGCCACGGCATAGTCCGCGTGAGTATTGGTATGCGTCGCGATGGACACCACGTCCGGCTTGAATTCGGCCAGTGCCGCAGCGAAGTCGTTACGGACCGGATAGCCGGACAGCTCCTCAGGCAGTGTTGGCACAGAGCGATTGACCAGGCCGACGATCTCGAAGCCGGGATGAGTGTGGTAGGCTATCGCATGGCTGCGGCCCATCTGGCCAAGCCCAACCACCAGGACTTTGAGTTTGGTCGTGGTCATCGCAGATACTCCGGATAAATTCAGGCGGTGCGGCGGGCCGCGGCAATCTGGCTGGCGCCAAAGGTGGCAAGGGCTACCGAATATAGGGTCGGGTTGGTGGCTGTCACCGTCGGAATAACGCCATTGCCGGCCACATAAAGATTGTCGAAGCCCCAGACGCGGCTGTTGCGATCGCAGACGCTGGTGCCGTCGTCCGTCTCACCCATGCGCACCGTGCCCTGATAGTGCAGGGAACTGCCGATGGGCTGGACGAAGGTGGCAAAACCCGGGGCAGGGCGCCCGATCACTTCGGCCACCTTGAGCGCCGTATCCTTGGCCCATTCGAGGCGCTTGAGATCGCCTTCGGACTGTTTCCACCTGATTGAAATGGCGGGCAGGCCACGCCAGTCAAGACGGTTGTCGTCGAAGGTGACCTGATTGTTTTCGTCGATATCGGCGGGACAGAAGACGCCCATGCCGATCGGCTGGCCGCCCAGCTCGGCCGACTTGGGCATGGTGTGGAGACTCGCCGGCGCGATGGTCACAGAGAAGGGCAGCTCATTGGTCGCCGGAATCCAGCTCATCGCCTTCATCGGCACGTCAGTCTGCATCTCGGCAATCTGGGAAACAATATAGTGGTCGTTGATATAGCGGCCGAGTGCAGCGGGGCGAATGCCCGAGGCATGCAGCAATTGCGGCGTGTGCAGCGCATCGCAGGCGACCACGATAGCACCCGCCATCACCCGCCAAGTCTCGTCCGAGCCGGGTGTCGCCAGTTCCACACCAATGGCACGGCCGTTCTCGTGGATGATCCGGCGGCAGGCGGTTTCAGCCACGATGCGGAAGCTGTCTTCGGGCTCGTCCACCATGTCGCCAAGGATGACGTCGGTGCCATGCCAGCGCGGGCCGCTGTCGCCCGGCGTTGCCGCCATGGGCATGGGCTGCACCTGCCGGTCGGCGCTGCGGCCGGGATTGAACACGGCACCAAGCTTCTCGCGCAGCGCCACGGCGACTGCATCGGGACCACGCACGTCCTTGTGCACGCCGAGCAGACCGCCCGCGACGCCAAGCGCCGCTTCCAGTTCTGCGGCCGGAATGAAGGGCACGCGCTCAGCCTGCGACGGCGTCGGGGTGCCGGTCGACCACTTGGTCCCCATGCCGCCCACATTGGCAGCCGAGAAACCGGCGAAAAGGCTGTCCGACGGATCGCCATCATTGGCAATGAACAGGCCGGAACGGCGCAGCAGGGAAGCGTCGAACCCGCCGGCGCGGCGGGCTTCCCATTCTTCCTTGCTGATCGACATGCGCGGGCTGCGGTCGCCGCCCTGCGCCAGGATTTCCAGCGTTGCGCGCTCGTCGAGGTCGGCGACATTGTCGAGGTGGGCGCCCTTTTGCGGCAGGATCTGCGGGCCGGCTTCCACCATCAGGATGCGCGCTTCGGGCCAGTCGCGCCGGATGATGCGCGCATAGGCGCTTCCCGTGGGACCGCTCCCGACGATCACGACATCGGTGGACTCTTGGCGCATCAGATCTGCCCTATGAGAGAAATTTCAGTGGTATCCAAATGGTATCACTGGTTCTTATTGGTATGTAAAGTCGCTTTTGTCGTCTTGTGACACAAACCGCGCCTTGCCCTTGCCGCCCCATCCTCGGACTAATGGGCGCGACCTTTCCTGGAGTGCGACATGAAACTGGGCCTATCCTCCTACAGCTTCCGACCCATCCTGGCCGATGGCAGCCTGACGATCGAAGGCCTGTTCGACTGGCTCAAGGCACAGGGCGCAGAGCATCTGGAAATCGCGACCTTTTCCTTTGCCGAGGCCGGCAAGGAGAAGGGCTATGACCTCTCGGTCGAGCACGAAGCCATCGCACGGATCGAGGCTGCCGTCGCGAGGACCGGCGTTCCAGTTTCGGGTCTCTGCATGGCGGCAAGCTTCATCTCGCCCGGCGAGCGGCAAGGCCAGATCGACATGGTCAAGCGGCATGTCGATCTCTGCAAGCGGCTTGGGGCACCCTTTTTGCGCCACGACGTCGTGCCCTGGGCCTATCGGTTGACCGACACCGCAGAGTTCGAGCTTGAGTTTCCCGGTATCGTCAGCGCGTGTCGCGAGATCGCCGAATATGGCGCGACGCAGGGCGTTGTGACCAGCGTCGAGGACCACGGCTTCTTCATGAATTCAAGTGAGCGCATCCGCCGCCTGCTGCATGCCGTTGATCATCCCAATTTCCGCCTGACGGTGGATGTGGGCAATTTTCTCTGCGTCGATGACGAACCGCATGTGGCGACCAAGGCCTGCCTGCCCTATGCCAGCTTCGTGCATGTGAAGGATTTTTACGTGCGCGGCTTCGAGCCAGGCCCGGGCTGGCTCGAAACCTATGGCGGTCAATATATCCGCGGCTCGATCTTCGGCTTCGGTGATCTCGATACGCATGCTTTGCTCGAAAGCGTGGTCGCCTCGGGCTATGACGGCTTCGTCTCGCTGGAATACGAGGGCGGCGAGCCCTCGCTCCAGGGTTGCGAGATTGGGTTGAACAACCTGCGCCGGATGCTGGATGAAGTCAGAGGCTGACGATCCGGTCCAGCCGCTGTTTGATATCGGCGAGGCGCTGGCGATCTCCGCCCGGCACCTCGACTGATACCCAGCCCGAATAACCGATCTTGCCCAAGGCCAGATTAACTCCAGCCCAGTCGATATCGCCTTCGCCCAACTCGACGTCGAAGCCCTTCCAAGGGCCTTCGGCATTCATCTTGCTGAGGCTATATTCCTTGGCGTCGAGCTTGAGGATGCGCGGTCCGAGCGCTTCGATCCAGTCGCTCGGCCGGCCGTAGCGCATCACATTGCCGATGTCGAAATACCAGCCGAGACGCGGGCTATCGAAGCCGTCGATCAGATGCGCCGCTTCGAGCGGGCTGAGCAGGAAGTCATTCCAGACATTTTCGAGCGCCAGCGAAACCCCGATTTCCTCGGCATGCGGCAGAATGCGGTCGATGCCCTCAACCGCCCGGTCCCAGGCGGCGGCATAGCTGGTCTCGCCCTTCACCACGCCCGGGACCAGCAGTACGGTATCGGCGCCATAGGCCTTGGCCTGCTGCAGCGCGATGATCGTTGCTTCGACACAGGCCCCGCGCACGGCGGGATCGGGGTCGGTCAGCGGCGTCTTCCAGTGGGCCGAATTGATGACGCCGGGAATGGCGATACCCGCCGCATCGCGCGCCGCCAGCACTGCGTCGAGCGGCAGATCATTGGGAGCGTCCAGTTCGACGCCATCGAAGCCGAGGTCGGCAACCAGCTTGAACTTGTCGGCAATGGAAAGGTCATCTTCGATCATCGACCATTTAAGGCTGGTCCTGGCCATAGGGCGGGAATCGGTCATCCATTACCTGCAGAGGTTGTTCAAACCGGTCTTGAAGCCGGCCACAAAATTAAAGGAGGCCCGTCTGGCGGGTCTCCCTTTGTGCAGTCTGAAAGAAAGTGCTTGTCGCCGCAACGCCTAATGCGCGGTTGTGGGCAGCTCGCTTTCCGCCGGAGCCTTTTCCGCTTCTTCGGGCGGGCGCACACCGAAGACGGCGCAATAGAGCGCGGGCACGAAGAGCAGGGTTATGACCGTGCCCACGATAATGCCGCCCATCATGGCAAAGGCCATGGGTCCCCAGAACACCTGACGGGATATGGGGATGAGGGCGAGGCTCGCGGCTGCGGCGGTCAAAAGAATCGGCCGGGCACGGCTGTCGGAGGCGTGGAACACGGCGTTCCAGCGATCCTGCCCCTTGCCGATCAGGACCTGGATTTCATGCACCAGGATGACCGAGTTGCGGATCAGGATGCCGCCCAGGGCGAGCACTCCCAGGATTGCCACGAAGCCGAGTGGCGCGCCTGAAGCCAGCAATGCCGCGACGACGCCGATCAGGCCAAGCGGGGCCACCGAAAGCACGATGAGCATCAGGCGGAAGCTCTGCATCTGCATCATGACCAGAGTCAGGATAACAAGGAGCATGATTGGCACCACCGCAAGGATGGGCGCCTGGCTGTCGCCGCTTGTCTCGACCGAGCCACCGATGACGATCTCATAGCCGGCCGGCAGGTCTGCCCGCAGGCTCTGGATGCCGTCGGTCAGGTCCGTGACAATGGTCGCCGCCTGGTCGCCACCCACGATGGCGGCTTTGACGGTGATGGTGGGGACGCGGTCGCGCTGATGCAGGACTGGCGCTTCGGTTTCCCATTCGAGCCGGGCGAAAGCGCCGAGCGGAACGGGGACGTTGGAGGCATTGTTGAGCTGCAGCGATTGCAGGGCCTCGAGCGAGCCGCGATCTTCGCCGATGCCGCGGGCGATGACGTCCACGAGGATGTCGTCGTTGCTCAGTTCGGTCACGGTGACGCCGTCGTAGAGCGAATAGAGCGCCTGTGCGACATCGCTCTGGGTCAGGCCCATCTGTCGCAACTGTTCCTGATCGAGGACAACGCGGGCCACGCGGACCGGCTCGCCCTGATCGATGGCAATCATGTTGAGGCGCGGATCCTGGCCCATGAGCGCGGCGACAGAGCGGGCCTGCTCGAGCAGCACGTCGCGGTCGGGTCCGCTGATGCGATATTGCACCGGTCGGCCGACCGGCGGGCCGAGCTCGAGATATTTGGCATAGAGCTCGACGCCCTGGAGCGTCGCACCATACTCGCGCACGGCGGCGGCAAGACTGTCGCGCGCTTCCATGCTGTCGGTCATCACCACGACCTGCCCCATGTAGCTCGCCGCGGTGGGAGCATCGAAGGAGAGGATAAAGCGCGGGGCGGCGCGGCCGGCATAGCTCGAATAGAACTGAGCTTCTTCACGGGTCGAGAGGAAGGTTTCGAGTTCGGCAATGGCCGCGTCGGTCGCCTCGATCGTGCTGTTCTGGCGCAGGTTGACGTCGATTACCAGTTCGGGCCGATCCGAGGACGGGAAGAACTGGTTCTCGACAAAACGCATGCCGACCATGGAGACGGCAAAGAGCGCCACCGTCACGATGATGGTGGCCCATTTGAAGCGCATGACCCCACGCAGCACGCGATGGAAGCCGCGGCGGAAGCGGCCGGGATTGCCGGCATGGTGCTTCATCTTGGCGGGCAGGAAGGCAACGCCAAGCAGGGGCGCAAAGAGCACGGCCACCACCCAGGAGACGACCAGCGAAATGGCGATCACGTAGAAGAGCGAGACGGTATATTCGCCCGCCTGCGAGCTGTTGAGGCCGATGGGGATGAAGCCGGCCACGGTGACCAGGGTGCCCGACAGCATGGGAAAGGCGATCGAGGTCCAGGCGTAGGATGCGGCCTTGAGCTTGCTCTCGCCCAGTTCGATACGGGAGATCATCGTCTCGATGGCAATCATGGCGTCATCGACCAGAAGACCAAGCGCAATGATCAGGGCACCCAGCGAAATGCGCTGTAGCGTCACGCCCATCTGGTCGAGGAAGACAAAGGTTATGGCCAGGACCAGCGGTATGGTCATGGTGACGACCAGACCCGCCCGCAGGCCCAGCGAGAGGAAGGAAACGATCAGCACGATGACCACGGCTTCAACCAGGGCTGTGACGAAGTGATTGACCGATTCATCGACGACATGAGGTTGGTCAGCAACCTTGTGGAGTTCCATGCCGATAGGCAGTTCGGCCTGGACACTAGCCATGAGCGTGTCGAGCTCCGTGCCGAAGTCGATGATGTTGGAGCCTTCACGCATGCCGACCGCAACGCCGATCGCGGACTGGCCGTCGTAACGGAAGATCGAGCTCGGCGGGTCATTGTATCCGTCGGTCACGGTGGCGACGTCGGCCAGGGTGAAATAGGCATCGTCGACGCGCAGCGGCGCGTTGGCCAGGTCTTCGGCACCGCTGAAGCGACCGGAAACGCGTACCGCGATCTGTTCGTTCTGCGTGCGGATGACGCCTGACGGAACGATGGCATTCTGCGCCGCCAGCGTGTTCATCACGGCGGCCCGGTCGAGGCCGAGGGCCGCAAGGCGGCGGGTCGAAAATTCGATATGCACCTGCTGCTCGCGGGTGCCGACCAGTTCGACCTTGCCCGCCGCATCGAGCAGCAGCACGGCGTCGCGGAAGTCCTCCGCCTCCTCACGCAGTTCGGCCGGTGTGAAGCCATCCGAGGTGAAGGCATAGATGCTGCCGAATACGTCGCCGAAATTATCGTTGAACTGGAAGCCGGCAAACTCGCTGGGGAATTCACCCCTGATGTCGTTCATCATGTTGCGAATGCGCAACCAGGTATTGTCGACGGCATCGCCGCGCAGGGAGTCCTCGATCTCGACATAGACCACGGTCTGACCGGGGAAGGTCTCCGAGCGGACCTGCTTGAGCGAGTCGAGTTCCTGCAGCTTGTTCTCGATGCGGCGTGTGACCTGCTCGAGCGTTTCTTCGGCGGTTGCGCCGGGCAGGGCGGCCACAATCACCATCTGCTTGATGGTGAAGCTCGGGTCCTCCTCGCGGCCCAGGTTCATGTAGGACAGACCGCCGGCAACCAGCGAAATCAGGATCAGGAACCAGACGAAGGACCGGTGGCGCAGGGCCCAGTCAGAGAGATTGAAACCGTTCACTGTGCTGCTCCTTCGCCGACGACCTGACCTGCGCTGACCGAGTGAATGCCCCGGATCAGCACTTCGTCGCCCTCCGCGATGCCACCTGTCACCACCACACGGTCGCTCAGCTGAGCACCCGTGGTGACCTTGACCTGTTCGAGCGCCCGGCCCTCGCCGACGCGCCAGACCATGTCGTCCGGCCCGATGGCGGCGCGGGGCAGGGACAATAGCGGATTGGGCGGCAGATCGAGCCGGACGGAGACCAGCGAGCCAAGGCGAAGCACCGAGCCTGTGTCGAGCGCGATGCGCAGGCGATGGGTACGGGCGCCGCCATCCGCCACGGGCTCGATAAGGCGCAAGGTGCCCCCGATCGGCTCGGTTCCGGCGACGCGCCGATCAATGAGAAAGCGCGCGCCGGGCTGGAGCAGTGGCAGGATCTCGCTGGGCACATCGATCACCACTTCCCGGCCCTGGCCGGCGGCCAGCGTCACAACCGGCGTTCCGGCGCTGGCGATGGAACCGGCCTCCGCCTGAATCTCGATAATTACCCCATCGGCGGGCGCAGTCAGCGTGGCATAGCGAGCGGCCTCTTGGGCACGCTCGAGATCGGCATTGGCGGCGTCCAGCGCTGCGCCGGCTGCGTCGCGGTCCGCCGTGGCGGTATCCAGCTGTTCATTGGTCGCGACACCCCGCCGATTAAGTTCGACGACTCGATCGAAAGACTGCCTGGCAAATTCTGCCTGAGCCTCTGCCGAGCGCACGGCGGCTTCGGCGGCCGATCGATCGTCGATCAGGGTCGTCTCGTCCAAGGTGGCCAGCGTGTCGCCCGCCTTGACCACATCGCCCAGTTCCACGGGCCGTTCGGCAATCCGGCCGGCGGTCTGGAAGGCGAGGATGGTTTGTTGCGATGCCTCGACAATGCCGGGGAAGTCGCGCACGCGTTCGGTGGCGCTGGTGACGATTTCGGTCACCACGCGCCGGGGCGCGTCAGTGGCGGGCAGGGGCGCGGTTTCGGCCAGGGCTGGCGTGGCCAGCAGAATGGCCAGCAGGCCAGTTGGGAGAAGTCTCATGGGGCGTCCTCCGTCAGATGCACGATGCGGCCGGGGTAGAGCTGGTTCGAACCGGCAGTGACCACCTGGTCGCCATCGGAAAGACCACTGGCTATTTCGAGCGTATTGGTGGTGTAGCGAGCGATCTCGATCGGAACGAGCGTGACTGCGCCGGTCGTCGGGTCTGCGCGCCAAACGGCCGGATTGCCTTGAGTGGTGGCCAGGGCCGACCACGGCAGGCTGATCGCATCTGGCACAGGGATGTTGACGGTTGTGGAAATTGGCGTGCCGAGGCCCATAGTGGTCACGCCATCCTCGAAGCGCGCCCGGATCAGCACGGTGCCCGTGGTGACATCGGCCAGCGGGGAAATCTCGGTGATGCTGACGGGGAGGGTGTCGCCGCCATCAATGGGCGTTACTTCAAAGCGGCGGCCCATCATGGCGTCAAGTTCTGGCACATTGGGGGCGTAGAAGACTGCCTCGCGCTCGCCTTGCGGCGCGATGGTGATCACGGCTTGGCCCTCGCCGGCAATCTGGCCTGGCTCGGCCTCGCGCGCAGTGACAATGCCGTTCGCCGGCGCCTTGAGTACGGTGTCGTCGACGGCCTGCTGGGCCTTGTTGACCTCGGTCTGCGCCTGTTCATGGGCAGAGCGGCTGGCGAGCAGGGCGGCCTGGGCCGCATCGAGCTCGGCCTGGGTACCGACGCCGCGGGCCAGAAGGTCGGCAGCGCGCTCGCGAGCCAGTTCGGTCTGGGTGAGGCTGGCGGTGGCGGAAGTCAATTGCGCCATGGCGGCGCGCCGTCCGGCATCGGCCTGCGTCGACTCTATGCGCGCGATGATATCGCCGGCCCGGACCGTGTCGCCGATATCGGCATGGATCTCGATCAGTCGTCCGGCCGACCTGAAACTGACCGGCACACTGCTGGTCGCTTCGATGGTGCCGGTCAGGTCCAGCATGATCGCAGAAGGTGCGGACCGGGCCGTGACGATCTCGACAGTGAGGGCGGTCTGGGCCTGCGCCGATCCGACGACAAATGGTACGGTCAGTGCTGCCCAAAGCAGGGTGGCGGGTTTCATGGGGTCAAACTCCTTGCGCCAGTGTAGCGTGGTTGTGGCGCATCTGATGCAGGCGACCGAGCAGGCCGTCTGCGGGAATGTCGATCGGTCCAGCCTCGACCGCCGATATCTGCCAGGCCTGATCCGGCGGCAGGCCGAGGCCCCGCAGCACGCCGGCCACAAGATGACGAACATAGGTCGCATCCGCGGTGCCCGAGATGGTGCGGGCGACGCATTTGATCACGCAACCCGTGACGAGATCGATCATGACCGCGGGCGGTTGTTCCACGAATTGGCCAGCGGCAATACCGTTGCGCAGGAATATGGGGAAGCGTTCCGAAACCGCGCTAGCCGTGTTGGCGGCAGAGAGGTCGAGACCCTGCACGAATTGCGCAAGTTCGGGATAGGTCGCGACCGTCACGGCAAAGGTCTTGAAGCCCGCGGCCAGCCGGGTGGCCGGATCGGGGTGGCCCTGGGTCGCCTTGATGACCTGGAGCAGCATTTCGCCCTTGAGGTCATTGCTTGCCGCCTGGACCAGGTCCTCGGTCGAGTCGAAATAGTTGTAGAAGCTGCCGCGGGAGACGCCGGCCGTGCGGATCACGGTGTCGATGGTGGTGGCTTCCAGACCGTCCCTGGCGATCACTTCCAGGGCGCTTTCGACCAGCCGCCGCCGCATCCGCAATCGGCGATGCGCTGCGGTCCGGGTTCGATGGTCCTCGGCGGGTTCTGCTTGCATGAGACAGGTCAAAATTGGAATTACAAACTGACGATATGTCATAATGAACGTTGTGTCATTACTGAAATCATCGCCAAGTGCCTGCTGTTCCCCTACAGCCAACCGAATCCCCATTGACGGCTCCCCGCGTCCCGGCGTATTTCCCGCCTCAGGACATCTCGCCCTAACGCGAGACGCATAGACCTGGGAGGGTCGCTGAAGATGGCTGCAATGCCCCTGACTGCACCGGCAGTAAAACCGGCTAATCCGAATTTTTCGTCGGGCCCCTGTGCCAAGCGTCCTGGCTGGACGGTTGAAGCGCTGGCCAATGCGCTGGTCGGTCGTTCGCACCGCTCCAAGCCCGGCAAGGAGCGCATCCAGCGCGCGATCGACCTGACCCGCGAACTGTTGCAGGTCCCCGCCGACTACCGCATCGGCATCGTCCCCGCTTCCGATACCGGCGCCGTCGAAATGGCGCTGTGGTCCATGCTCGGTGCCCGTGGCGTCGACATGCTGGCCTGGGAAAGCTTCGGCGAGGGCTGGGTCACCGACGTTTCCAAGCAGCTCAAGCTCGATGACGTGCGCATCCTCAAGGCCGGCTACGGCGACCTGCCAAACCTTAGTGAAGTCGATTTCAAGCGCGACGTGGTCTTTACCTGGAACGGCACGACCTCGGGTGTGCGCGTCGAGAATGCCGACTGGATCGCTGCCGATCGCGAAGGCCTGACGATTTGCGACGCGACCTCGGCCGCCTTTGCGCAGAATCTCGATTTCGCCAAGCTCGACGTCGTCACCTTCTCCTGGCAGAAGGCGCTGGGTGGTGAAGCAGCCCATGGCGTGCTGATCCTGTCGCCACGCGCTGCCGAACGCCTCGAGACCTTCAAGCCAGAGCGCCCGCTGCCGAAAATCTTCCGCCTCACCAAGGGTGGCAAGCTGCTGCAGGAAGTGTTCGAAGCGGCCACGATCAACACGCCCTCGATGATCTGTATCGAGGACGCGATCGACGCCATGGAGTGGGGCCTCAAGGAAGGTGGCCTGACTGCGTTGCAGGCCCGTGCCGATGCCAATTTCAAGGTGCTGGCGGATTGGGTCGCCAAGACCGACTGGGTCGAGTTCCTGGCCAAGACGCCGGCCAACCGCTCCAATACCTCGGTGTGCTTCTCGATCGTCGATCCGGCCGTGACCGCGCTCGATGCCGACAAGCAGGCAGCCTTCGCTAAGGCCATCGTCTCCCGCCTCGACAAGGCCGGCGTTGCCTATGACATTGGCGCCTATAAGGACGCTCCCTCGGGCCTGCGCATCTGGGCCGGCTCGACCATCGAGTCCGCTGACCTTGCGGCCCTGACGCCCTGGCTGGACTTCGCCTTTGCCGAAGAAAAGGCCGCGCTGGCACAGGCTGCCGCCTAAGCGTTTCCGGCCTCGCCACGGGCGAGGCCAACTCCCCTATTCATGCGGCTTTGCCGCAGCAAAAATGCAGGAGGGCGCAATGCCCAAGGTTCTCGTTTCGGACAAGCTCAGCCCCACCGCCGTCCAGATCTTCAAGGACAATGGCGTCGAGGTCGACTACCTCCCCGATCTGGGCAAGGACAAGGAAAAGTTCCTTGAAGCCATCGGCCAATATGATGGCCTCGCCATCCGTTCGGCTTCGAAGGTCACCGAAAAGATCATTGCCGCGGCGACCAATCTCAAGGTGATCGGCCGTGCCGGTATCGGCGTCGACAATGTCGACATCCCGGCCGCCACCAAGAAGGGCATCATCGTGATGAATACGCCCTTCGGCAATTCGATCACGACGGCCGAGCACGCCATCGCCATGATGTTCGCCCTGGCCCGCCAGTTGCCTGAGGCCGATGCTTCGACCCGCGCCAGCAAGTGGGAAAAGAACCGCTTCATGGGCGTCGAAGTCACCCATAAGGTGCTCGGGCTGATCGGCGCCGGCAATATCGGCTCGATCGTTGCCGATCGTGCCGTGGGTCTCAAGATGAAGGTCGTCGCCTTCGACCCCTTCCTCACCCCTGAGCGCGCCCAGACCATGGGTGTCGAAAAGGTCGAGCTGGACGAGCTGCTGGCCCGCGCCGATTTCATCACGCTGCACACGCCGCTGATCGACGCCACCCGCAACATCCTCAATGCCGAGGCCTTGGCCAAGACCAAGAAGGGCGTCCGCATCATCAACTGTGCCCGTGGCGGTCTGATCGATGAAGCCGCACTCTACGATGCGCTGAAGTCGGGTCAGGTTGCCGGCGCCGCTCTCGATGTGTTCCTCGTCGAACCTGCCGAGCAGAACCCGCTGTTTGATCTCCCAAATGTCATCTGCACGCCGCACCTTGGCGCTTCGACCACTGAAGCCCAGGAAAACGTCGCACTGCAGGTTGCCGAGCAGATTTCGGCCTACCTGATGAGCGGCGAAATCACCAATGCGCTCAACTTTCCGTCGATTTCGGCCGAGGAAGCGCCGATCCTGACCCCCTGGGTCAAGCTGGCGGAAACGCTGGGTTCGTTCGGCGGCCAGCTCACCGAGACGGCCATAACCGGCATCAAGATCGAGTTCGAGGGCAATGTTGCAGAACTCAACACCAAGCCGATGATTGCGGCTGCCATCAATGGTGTGCTCAAGCCTTCGCTGGGTGACATCAACATGGTCTCGGCGCCGCAGATCGCCAAGGATCGCGGCATCGTGGTGGAAACCACCAATCGCGACCGCCAAGGCGCCTATGAGGGATATATCCGCCTGACCATCACCACCGATGAGCAGGCCCGCAGTGTCGCTGGCACGCTGTTCGCTAATGGCAAGCCGCGCATCATCCAGGTCAAGGACATCAACATGGAAGCCGAGCTTTCGCCGTCCATGCTCTATGTCACCAATGAGGACAAGCCGGGCCATATCGGTCGCCTGGGCACGCTACTGGGTACGCTCGGCATCAATATCGCCAACTTCAACCTCGGCCGCGAGGACGTGGGCGGTGGCGCCATCGCGCTGGTGTCGATCGACGGCACGCTGAGCGAAGCCCAGCTCGGTGAAATCGCCAAGCTGGAAGGCGTCAAGCAGGCCAAGGCGCTGCGGTTCTAAAAGCTGCAATCGACAGAGCCAAGGAAGGCCGGTGCGCAAGCATCGGCCTTTTTCGTTGTCGCGACAAATACTTCGTGAACCCTGTGTGCAGGTGTGGTTTGGCGCTGCAACAACAAGATGCGATCCATTTATCGCAGATTGCGGGGAAGAACATGATCGCATCGATCCGACACAATATATCGCTGGTGGTGAGTTTGGCGGGTCTGGCTGCCGGGTTGGCGGTCTTTGCCTATGGCGCCGTTCAACTGGTTGGCGGCATAGTGGTGGCCAATCTGATCCTCAGTTCGCCCGTTCCTGCGACAGGGTTCCAGCTCCCAGCAGCGATGATGATCCTTGGCCAACACGCCATTACCGCGCTGGTGGGTGCGGTGCTGGTCTATTTCGCGGGCAAGGGGTTTGCACAGCGCTGGCGTGCTGGCCCGCCGGCAGATGACACGGTGATCGGCAAATCGTCACTGACGCAAGGTCTCGCGCTCATCATCTACGGAGCCGGTGCACTTTATGGTGCTTATGGCATCCTGTTTGGCATGGGGCCGTTGCTGGACGACTATCAACTCGCCATCCATGGCGACAAGACGACGGCGCGCTTCATCGCGATGGAACCTGCGCCGGATATCCACTGGGATGTCCAGCGCGTGCATTACCAATTCAAGACGCGCGGTGGGGAGACTGTCGACGGCTATGCCAACAAATTCAGCTACCCGGCGCAACAGATGATGGACAGCGGTTTTGCCGAGGTGACCTTCGATCCGCAAAATCCACAGCGTAGCGAAGTCGACTTTCACTTCTCGGTTCAGTCGGCCCTGTATTTCTTCGGTGGACAGCTGATTTTCGTCATCATCGGCATCTGGGGGTTCGCCAAGAATGCGCAGGCAATGTCGGGCACAACGAACCCGCCGCCACCCGCTGCACGCTTCATCCCGGACGAGCCGCGGGCCATTCCGGCGATGCGTGCACCCGCCGGGTCGGTGCGCAAACAGTTTGGCCGGCGTGGCGCCTGAGCCTGGCGGCGCGCAGAAAGCCCTCTGCCGGAAAGGCCGGTGCGCAACCGCTGGGCTTGTGTGTCAGTCCATATCTCGCAAACGCGCCATCACTTTTGGGGCAATCGGTTCAAGCTCGACTAGTGGCGCCCATCTGGCGGCGTGGACCTCCTCGGCCTGATGCGCCAGCGGCAGGCCCGGATCGGCGATGAAGAGATATTGCAGGTCGTGGTGGACATGCGGCTGCTCGTTGCGCGCCTGCTTGCCTGGCACGTCGTGACTGTCGATGACGAAGGGCCGATCCTCGTCCTGGTGCCATGGATGCAGCATGAGCCCGGTGACGGCGGTTTCCTCCACTGCCTCGCGCTCGGCGGATTGCCAGAAACGATCCGAGAGTTCGTAATGTCCGCCGGGCTGCAGCCAGCGACCGATGGTGACGTGGTCGATCAGCAGGACCTGAGCGTGGTCGGGTGAGAGCACGATGGCGCTGGTGGTCAGGTGACCTGGATAGGTTGTGCGCTCATCGAGCCGGTGACCCTCGGCGATCTGCCATTGCAACAGGGGTAGGTATTCGCCCGGTCCGGCGTTTTCGCGCAGATAGCGGCTGACGATCTGGTCAAGATAGGTTGGAAATTCACTTTGACTGGGCATGTCAGGTCTTTCGGTGCTGGCGGCGGGCGCTCCACTCGGCCATAGCGATGCCAGCGATGATGATGGTCGCGGCAATGGCGTGATAGAGCTCGAAGGCTTCGCCCAGGATGATGACTGAGCCCAATGTGCCAAAGACCGGGATCAGGTTATGGCTGGGCGCCGCGCGATTGGGGCCGACGAGTTCAACGCCACGGGCATAAAAAATCTGGCTGAACATGGACGGAAAGATCATCACATAGGCGATGACGGCCCAGACTGTCGGCGACATGGTGGGAATGGTGGCAAAGGCGGCGATGCCCGGGCCAAAAAGCTGCAGCATGATCAGCCCGGTGATCGCGGCGCCGGCAAAGGCCACGGCCATGAAGCTCATCATATGCACCGGCGGGCGAAAGCGCAGGGCTAGCGTATAGCCGGTATAGGCAAGGCAGGCGAGAATCACGAAGCCGTCGCCGATATTGATGTCGAGCGACAGGATGCGGCCGAGGTCGCCATGCGTTGAGGTCAGCAGGACGCCGATGATGGCCACGATCATGCCCAGCACCTGCAATGGCCAGACACGGGCGCGGAAAACCATGAAATTGGCAGCCAGAATCATCAATGGCAGCGAGCCCTGGACGATGGCGGCATTAACGCCGCTCGTCGTGCTCAGTCCGATATAGAGCAGTGCGTTGAAAAGGGCATAGCCGATGGCCCCATAGGCCATCAGCAGC
This sequence comes from Candidatus Devosia phytovorans, assembly GCA_029202405.1. Lineage (NCBI taxonomy): Bacteria > Pseudomonadati > Pseudomonadota > Alphaproteobacteria > Hyphomicrobiales > Devosiaceae > Devosia > Candidatus Devosia phytovorans. The sequence continues at coordinate 293,913 of CP119312.1, forward strand.
AGCCAGGTGCGCCTGATCACTGGCCAATCCGCGCTCAGGAAGCGCCAGGAGAAGGGCAGGATGAATGCCGTTGCGCCCACGCAGCGGGCGGCCAGCAGCAGGAAGGGGTCGATTTCCCCGACCACCAGTTTGGCTGCCACGACATTTCCACCCCAGAAAAGCGGGGCGAGAATGAGCAGCAGATAGGGCTGATCGAGAATTTGAGCGGAAATGCCGCGATTTTGCTGGTCTTGCGGCTTTGTCATCGGGACCCGAGTGATGTAAGGACAGTCGGACTTAGCAGTTATTCGGTCGCGATAAAACTTTGGCAAAGGCGACCGGGGTGACAGACGTCCAAATGGGGAAGGGTGCGGCAAAGCTGCCGGGCCCCTTATGTCGCGCCTATCCTGGAGAAGGTTTTTTGCATGGCTAATGTGGTTGTCGTCGGCTCGCAGTGGGGCGACGAGGGCAAGGGCAAGATTGTTGACTGGCTCTCCGAGCGTGCCGATGTCGTGGTGCGCTATCATGGCGGCCACAATGCCGGCCACACCCTGGTCATCGATGGCGTGAGCTACAAGCTTGCGCTGCTGCCCTCGGGCCTGGTCCAGGGCAAGCTTTCGGTCATCGGCAATGGCGTCGTGGTGGATCCGCATCATTTCGTCACCGAGATGGAAAAGCTGCGCGGGCAGGGCGTCACCATCACGCCCGAGATCCTGCGCATTGCCGACAATGCTCCGCTGATCCTGTCGCTGCATCGCGAGCTCGACGGAATCCGCGAAGACGCCAATGCCGGCCTCAAGATCGGCACCACCCGCCGCGGCATCGGCCCGGCCTATGAGGACAAGGTTGGCCGCCGCGCCATCCGCCTGATCGACCTCAGCGAACCCGAAACGCTGATGCCCAAGATCGAGCGCCTGCTGACCCATCACAATGCCTTGCGTCGCGGCATCGGTCTCGTCGAGATCGAAGCGCAGACAATCTATGACGAGCTGTTGGCCGTCGCCGACACCATCCTGCCCTTCATGGACCAGGTGTGGAAGGTGCTGGACGACAAGCGCCGCGCCGGCGCCCGAATCCTGTTTGAAGGCGCACAGGGTGCGCTACTCGACAATGACCACGGCACCTATCCCTTCGTGACCTCGTCCAACACGGTGGCCGGCCAGGCTGCCGCCGGTTCGGGCCTTGGTCCAACCGCCATCCACTATGTGCTGGGGATCACCAAGGCCTATACGACCCGCGTGGGCGAAGGCCCGTTCCCCTGCGAACTCGACGACGAGATCGGCCGGCATCTGGCGACCGTCGGTCGCGAAGTGGGCGTCAACACCGGCCGTCCGCGCCGCTGCGGCTGGTTCGACGCCGTGCTGGTGCGCCAGACGGTCAAGACGTCGGGCATTACCGGCATCGCGCTGACCAAGCTCGATGTTCTGGATGGTCTGAAGGAGATCAAGGTCTGCGTCGGCTACGAGCTGGACGGATCACGCATTGATTACTTGCCTGCCTCAATGGGGGCACAGGCCCGGGTTAAGCCGATTTACGAGACTCTGGAAGGCTGGTCCGAGACCACGGCTGGTGCGCGCAGCTGGGCGGATCTGCCGGCTCAGGCTATCAAATATGTCCGGTATATCGAAGAGCAGATCGGTGCGCCGGTCGCCATGCTCTCGACGAGCCCGGAACGTCTGGATACCATCCTTGTCGTTGACCCATTCCAAGACTGATAATTTTTGTTAAAACGTGTCGCTGCAATTGTGAGTACCAAGTAACCAATGGCGGACTACAAGGAGCTGTTGCGCCGGGCCATCTCGGCGCTTCCGGAGAATAATGGGGCCGCCCGCAGGGCAGTCTACGAGAAGGCGCGTTCGGCCCTGGTCGGACAATTGCGCGCCATTACGCCCCCATTGCCGGCGCGTGACATTACCCAGCATCGCCTGCAGCTCGAAGATTGTATCCGTCAGGTCGAGCACGAAGCCAGCGAGGCGGTGATCTCGCTGGGGCGCGAGGGTTTCCCGACGCGCTCTGCCACGCCAGCCCCAGCCGCGCCCATCGAGCCGCCGCGCCCCGCGCCGGTTGCCGCAGCGCCGGTTGAAGAGCCGCAGCCAGTTGAACTGCCCCAGGCAGTCGAGACGCAAAAGGCGGTCGAGACGCCGCGCTTTGCTGCGCCGGCTGAGCCTGCGCCGGTCGAGACTGCTTCGGTCATCGAGCCGCCTGCGGATGACGAGCCGGAAGAGCCGATCGTTGCCGGCAAGTCGATCGAAGAGATCATTTCGGAGGCTGCAGAATCGGCTGGTGCGCCGGTCAAGCTGGTCAAGACGGAAGACACGCCGAGCCTCGACGCCAAGCCGGACCTGCGGGCGATACCTTCCATCGTTGCGCGTGGACCCAGTTCGCCGCTGCTGCCGCCGTCCAATGTGCGCCCGATCGATGGGCTGCGTTCGCCCGGCCCTGAGCCGCGCCGCGATGCAGCGCCGCTGGCCGCCAATGCCATGGTCGAGCCGCTGCGCACCTCGACGCGCGTCGAGCCGTTGCTGGGCAACCAGGCGACCGCGCGTCAGCAGGTGATTGCGCCGATCGCGGTGGATGTGCCGGTTGAGCCGGCGCTGTCCACGGTGCGCGAAGTCGAAGTCGAGCCCGATGCCAATGAGGCACAGGGCGTCATTGAGCGCGCCATAGAGACGCTGGATCGCGAAGCGCGTGGCGAAACCACGCCGGCACGTCCGGACCTCCCCGATACGAGCTTTGCCGCTGCCGCCAATGCGCCCGCCGGCGACACTTTTGCCGAGCTGCCGCCGCAGCGCGGTGGTGCGGGCCTGACCATCTTCCTCGTCGTCTTTGCGATTCTGTTGGCGGGTGCCGGCGGTGCGGGCTTCTGGGCCTGGCGCGAAGGCTATGTCGATCTCGACCAGATGTTCGGACAGGCGCAGGCGCCGGTCACCGACACGGCGACTCCGACAAACAATACGCCGACGCTTGATCCGGTGCAGTCCGATACGACAACCGGTCCAGGCAATACGGCGGCGACGCCAACCAACGAGCAGACCGATACCGAACTCAATGGGCTGCAGATGGAAGACCGGCTCGAGCCAACGCCCGAGGCGGTGACGCCGGCGCCGGGCCAGGCGACTTTGCCGAGCATCGAGACGGGTGACGACAAGACGGAAGAACGCCTGCCCGGCTCGACGGCTGCGGCTACCGATGATCCGGCGGCGTCGGTTGACCCGGCCGATCTTGCCGGCAGCCAGTCGCTGCTGCTCGAAGCCAGCCAGGGTGGCGCAACCGGCGCTGTTCCCTTCTCGGGCACGGTGGAATGGAGCGAGGGCGTCGATGAGTTGGGCCTGCCCACCATCCAGGGTACGGCCAGCATTCCGGCGCGTAACCTCAGTGTCGAAATCACGCTGCGCAAGAATTCCGATCCGAGCCTGCCGGCCAGCCATCTGATGGAAGTCAATTTCAACGTCAGCGACACTTTCATCGGTGGCAGCATTGCCAACCTGCCCGGCGTGCTGCTCAAGGATGAGGAACTGGTGCCGGGTACGGCGCTGGTCGGTGCCTCGGCGCGCGTCGTGGGAAATTCCTTCCTGTTTGCGCTGAGCGCCACACAGGCGGACCAGACGACCAATACGGATCTGCTGGAAAACCGCCGCTGGATGGATCTGGCCGTGGTCTATGGCACGGGCCGCAATGCCATCATCACCCTCGAGAAGGATGACGAGGCGCAGACGCTGTTCGAACGCGTGTTCACTGCCTGGAATGAATAAGAGCATGGCGGCCGGTCAGGTCGCCATGAGCTTGCCCTCCCTTAGTAGATAGCGCCGCTTCGCCAGGGCCGCGACATCGTCGGCGTGGTGGCTGACGAGGATCGTGTGCCAGCCGTGACGCACGGTCAGGGTGCGGACCAATTCGCGGATCAGGGCACGGGTCTCATCGTCGAGTGCCGAAAAAGGTTCGTCAAGCAGGAGGATGGGCCGCGCCCGCAGCAGGGTTCGCGCTAGCGCCACGCGCTGCTTCTGTCCGCCCGAGAGCGTGCCGGCCTGCTGGTCGCCCAGCCCATCGAGACCAACTTCCGCCAAGGCTGCAGCCACCTGCTGCTGCGCGGTCTGTTTGTCCGTGCCCGCGGGCAGGCCAAGGGCGACATTCCTGCCGGCGCTCAGATGTTCGAAGAGGCTTTCCGACTGCAGCAGCAGGGATAGCGGGCGTTCCTCGGGGCGCAGCGGGACAAGGTCCTGATGATCGAGCTGGATGCTGCCCGCGATGGGCGTCAGGAAGCCGGCGAGCAGGTCGAGCAAGGTGGATTTGCCCGAGCCGCTGGCGCCGGAAATGGCGGTAACCTCGCGCGGATGCGCGGTCAGCGAGAAGTCGTAGCGCTGGGCCTGTCCGGGATGGCTGAAGGTCAGCCTGTCAACGATGAGCATTGGCAATTCTTTCAAACAGGCGCGGCAGCAGGACGAAGGCGGCAATGGTGCCCAGCAGCAGAATGGCAGCAATAGCGGCGGCGTCATTGCTGCGATAAGAGCCGAGCGCGCGGAACATCATCAGCGGCAGGGTCTGGAAATCCTGCGTGCCGAAGAGGGCGATGACGCCTAGATCGCCGAGCGAAAAGCAAAAGGACAGCGCCAGCATCACGCCGATATCGCGGCCCAGCAGGGGATATTCCACTGCAGCGAACTGGCGCCAGCCGGAGAGGCCGAGCGAACGGATCAGCTTGCCCCGAGTGCGGGCGATGGCTTCGAGCGGCGGGCCGAGCGTTGCCATGGCGAAGGGCAGGGCGAGGAGGCTATTGGCCAGGATGACGACAAAGGGCGCAGCCGTGGCGGGAGCGATGCCGAGCTGGCGGACCAGGAGGAAAAAGCCGAGGGAGAGCACCACAGCCGGGACGGCGAGATAGGCGAAGGCGGGCATGCCGAGCAGGGTGCGCAGCGTGCCGCTGCCGGTGGCGGCGCGGCCGAGGGCGAGGGCGAGTGTCAGGCCGAGGGTCAGGAGCGCCGAGGTGGCGCCGATGACGACGCTGCTCAGGAGCGCCCACCAGAAGGCGGGGCGCGTCAGGATGCGATCGAGGCCTGAGCTCAGCCCTTCGATCAGCACCGATAGCAGCGGCAGGACGAAGCCGATGAGGCAAAGCAGCAGAACGAGGATCTGCAGGGCTTGGGCCAGGCCATGGTCGCGCCAGCGCGGGACGGTGGAGGCGCCGAAGCTGGTGGGGATGGGGGCGAGGGCCGAGGCGGCGAGGATGACGAGGGAGCAGACGGCGATCTGCGTGGCAGCGAGCCAGACGGCGCCGATCAGGTCAAAATCCTGGCGCACGGCAGCGTAGATGGCGACTTCGAGCGTCTGGTTGGCGGGGCCGCCGCCGAGCATCAGGACGATGGGGAAGCTGGTGAAAGCGAGGAGGAAAATGATGGCGGCGAGGCCGGGGACGGTGCCGCGCAGGGCGGGCCAGTCGAGCAGGGCAAGGCGTTGCCGGGCGTTGAGGCCGAGCGACTGACCCATCTTGAGGCGGGCAGAGGGAATGGCATCGAGCCGGGCCAGCATGATGCGGGCGGCAAAGGCGCCGTCGAGCACGACATGGGCGAGCAGAATGCCCGAGAGGCCGAAGGCCGGATTGCCGAGCGGGAAGCCGAAGAGGGTTTCGCTCAACTGGTTGATCCAGCCGTTGCGACCCCAGATCGAGAGGAGGCCAAAGGCGATGATCATGCCGGGCGTGACGATGGCGGAGGCGAAAAGACCGACGACGAGATCGCGGCCGGGAAAGCGCAGGCGATTGAGCGCCCAGGCGAGGGCTGCGCCGACCAGCAGGGAGAGGATCGTGGTGAGGCCGGCCTGGAGGCTGGTCATGCGCAGGAGGTGGGGGATGTCGACACGGGCACCAGTGCTGTCGCCGGTGGCGGCTGCGACCAGTGCCCAGAGCACGAGGGCGATCAATCCCGCAATCGCGGCGGCCAAGGAAATGGCCGTCGCGATGCGGAGGGGACGATGGGGCAGGGTCAGCATGCTTGTCCCCGACATGGTGCCTACTGGATCGCCGTCAGCATTTCGTCGATCCATTCGCGGCTGTGAGCGGCGATTTCCTCGTCGGTGAAGGTCAGGGTCTTTTCGGGCTGGGGCAGGGCGGCGAAAGCGGGGTCGAGGGCGTCGCCGAGATCGGAGACCGGGAACATCCAGTTGGTATGCGGGATGATCTGCTGGGCGTCGGCGGAGACCAGGTAGGCGAGGAATGCCTTGGCCAGTTCGGGCTGGTCGGAGGATTTCAACACGCCGGCCACTTCGATCTGCGGGTAGTGACCTTCGGTGAAGATGGCTGCCTTGATGGTTTCGTCGCCGTCCTCGATGATGTGGTAGGAGGGCGAGGTGGTGTAGCTCAGCGTCATGTCGGCTTCGCCCGACAGGAAGAGATCATAGCTCTCGCTCCAGTCGCGGGTGACGGTGAGGATATGGGGCTTCAGGCCCTGCCAGATTTCGGCAGCGCGGTCGCCATAGGCGGCCTTGATCCAGAGGACGAGACCAAAGCCGGGGGTCGAGGAGCGCGGATCCTGGATGGTGATCTTGATGTCTTCGGGCAAAGCGATCAGCTCTTCGAAGCTCTGCGGCGGATTTGCCATGGTGTCGGTGTCGTACATCATGGCGAAATGGGCGTAGTCGAAGGGCACGAACTGGCTGTCGGTCCATTCGCCGGGCAGAGCCAGGTCGGTCAGCGTCAGGCCGTGATCGGCAAAGAGGCCGGTGGCGCGGGCCTCGCCGGCAATGGCGGTATCGAGACCGACGATGATATCGGCTTCGCTGCTGTCGCCCTCGAGCTGGACGCGGCGCAGGGTGCCGATGGAGCTGTCGGCGGCCACCCATTCGACTTCGCAGCCGCAGGTGGCCTCAAAGCCCGCCTTGAGGCCGGGGCCGGGACCCCATTCGGCGGCGAAGCCGTCATAGGTGTAGATGGTGAGCTTGGGCAGATCCTGCGCGAAGGCAGGGGATGCGAACAGTCCGGTGAGGACCGCAAGCGCGATGGAGGCAGATTTGACCATGGGCCAATCCTTCATTTGCTTTGCGGCCATGGATGAGGGATCAGGTGTCAATGGTTGGGGCGTCGAGATGCCCTTGCCATCTCGAACTTCCTCCGCCAGCATGACCTGGTTCAGGTTCAATGGGTAACTCTCAGCTCCGGATTTCTCCGGAACACCCCAGCGAGACGCCCCACACTTAATGAGAGCTTTGTGACAGTGCAAGACACTTCCGTGCCGGATGCGCCGATGGTCGTATCCCAGGGTCCGCTGGCCATTGTCGGCGGTGGTGCCGTCGATCCGGCGCTGCTGGTCGAACTGGCCGATCGCGGCGTCATGCTGGTCGGGGCCGATGGTGGCGGGGATGCGATCGGGGCGGCGGGGCTGACGCCGGCGGCGATCATCGGCGATCTCGATTCGCTTGAAGACCGGGCGGGTTGGGAGAAAAAGACGCGGGTGATCCATCTGCCCGAGCAGATCACCACTGATTTCCAGAAGGCGCTGCGCTCGACCCAGGCACCGGTGACGCTGGCGCTGGGCATGACGGGCAAGCGGCTCGACCATACGCTGGCTGCGCTCAGCGCCGTGCTGGAATTTGCGCCACGCCGCAAACTGCTGCTGGTGGACGAGGTGGATGTTGCGCTGGCGGTCACGGGACCGATCCGCTTCGAGGCGGGGTTGGGTGAGCGGGTGTCGATCCATCCGCTGCTGCCAATCCGGTTCCGGCGCTCGAGCGGTCTGTTCTATCCGATGGATGGGCATCTGCTGGCACCGGGTGGGCTGATCGGGACGAGCAATGAAGGGACGGGTGGGGTAGTCGAGGTGGTGCCGGAGGACAATACGCCATGGCTGCTGATCCTGGGCAAAGAGCGACTCTGGGATCTGGTACAGGCGTGCGGAAGCGCCGCCTGACTGCGGTTTTCGGACGGGCGGGCTCCCTTGGGAGAGCCATGGCGGCGAGGCTTGCCGCCTCGGGTAGTCAAGTTTGGAAGAGAGGCGGGGCCTCGCCACCAAGCCGGGATTTTTCACACGAGCCGACGATGGTCCGACCCTTTCGGGCTTTTTGCTTGTCAGCCTTTGTACCGAGCGCTGAAGACCGGGGCGCCTGAGCATGGGATGCTTCACCAGAGCGATCCCAGGGGCATCAGGCCCGCCATAAACCTTCACCACCCAGGCCTTTTGTCAGAAGGCCTGTTCGGCACGCGGGCCCGAGACGAAAAGTCGGCGTGCGTGCGGGAGCCTGGCGACCCATGCTCCCCGGCAGTCCCTGCAACCATCACTCGTCATGACCGTGCTCTGATGCAGGCGATGGGTGCATGATATGGCCAGTCTGGGGGGGCGGGGAAAACTATGGTCAGAAAAAGCAAAAAAGGCGGGCCAAGTGCCCGCCTTTTCTCAATTTTATTTTTCGGCTTAGTGCGCGGAAGCGGCTTCCTTGACCGCGTCCTGTACCTTTTCGAAGGCGCGGACTTCGATCTGGCGGATGCGCTCGCGGCTGACGTCATACTGCTGGGCCAGCTCTTCGAGCGTGGCCGGGCTTTCCTGCAGGCGGCGGGCGTGGAAGATCGCCTTTTCGCGCTCGTTGAGCACGCTCATCGCATTGTTGAGCAGGCCCATGCGCTCGGAGAATTCCTCGCTCTCGCCCAGCGTCGTTTCGGCACTCGGGGTGTCGTCGACCAGCCAGTCCTGCCACTCGGAGGTGCCTTCGTCAGCGCGCATGGGCGAGTTGAGCGAGGCATCGCCGGAGAGACGGGCGTTCATCGAGACCACGTCGGCTTCGGTGACCTTGAGGGTGGTGGCAATCTGAGCGATCTGGTCGGGATGCAGCGAACCATCGTCCAGGGCGGCGATCTGGCCCTTCACCTTGCGCAGGTTGAAGAACAGACGCTTCTGGGCGGCGGTGGTGCCGATCTTGACCAGGCTCCAGCTGCGCAGGACATATTCCTGGATGGCAGCACGGATCCACCACATGGCATAGGTCGCAAGGCGGAAGCCCTTTTCGGGCTCGAAGCGCTTGACCGCATGCATCAGGCCGACGTTGCCTTCCGAAATGACTTCGGAGATCGGCAGGCCATAGCCGCGATAGCCCATGGCAATCTTGGCCACGAGGCGCAGGTGGCTGGTGATCAGCTTCTGAGCCGCGCCCGGGTCGGTATGTTCCTTGTAACGCTTGGCGAGCATGTATTCTTCATCGGGTTCCAACATCGGGAACTTCCGGATTTCCTGAAGATAACGGCTCAAGCCGCCTTCGGCTGACAGCACTGGCAAATTCGTCTGGGCCATCTATGCACCCCTTTCTGGTTCCCCCTCTTTAGCCTTGCTGGATTGCGGCAACATTGCCTGATCCGCGGACCCCAGAGGGCGGAAATATCGTCTGGCACGACGTCCGAAAACCGGACCATCGGCAAACTACGATGATTATATAGGACGCATTCTGGCGAATGTAAGAGCGGATTCGCGCGAAAACGTTACAAATGCGCAATGGTTCCTACCCTTGCGCAATCATCCCGTCATACAAACCTGTTCGGGCCCGATAGGTTCACTCACCATGTGGTGAGTCTGTGCCACGCCCGTAGCCCTACGCGCGTAGCGCTTCGGGCGTTCTTCCGTCAAATCGCTCCACCGGAGCGATGTGCCCTGTAGGAACAGTCATCACGGTTCGAGGCTTTGCTGCGCAAAGCACCTCACCATGAGGGCTGCTGATTGCGCCACAGAGAATAGGCGCTTCAGCTCCGCGCGAAAGCCTTGTCGTAGTCCTGCAGGGCGTCGTCGAGGGCCTGCAGGTCAGGCGGGAGGTCGGCTTCGAAGAGCATTTCCTCGCCGGTGGTTGGATGTTCGAAGCCCAGTTCGGCGGCGTGGAGCGCCTGGCGGCCAAGGGATCGGATCGGCTCGGCGACGTCTTCGGGCAGCCGGTTGATCTTGGTGGCATAGCCCGAGGCATAGACGACGTCGGCCACCAGGGGATGGCCGACATGGGCCATGTGGACGCGGATCTGATGGGTGCGGCCGGTTTCGAGATGGCATTGCACGCGGGTAATGTCCCAACCGTCACCGCCAAAGCGGGCTTCGACGAAATAATGGGTGATGGCTTCGCGGCCATCCTTGCGCACGGCTTGCTTGAGACGATTGTTCTGATCGCGGCCGAGCGGGGCATCGACCGTCCCCTTGCCGGTTTCGGTGACGCCCCAGACATAGGCCAGATAGGCGCGATGGAGGGGCCCGGTGCGGCCGTGGTCGGCAAACTGAGCCGAGAGATGCTTGTGGGCGGTTTCGGTCTTGGCAGCGACCATGACGCCGGAGGTATCGCGATCGAGACGATGCACGATGCCCGGGCGTTTGACGCCGCCAATGCCCTGCAGGCTATCGCCGCAGTGGAAGAGCAGCGCATTGACCAGCGTGCCATCAGGCGAGCCGGGGGCGGGATGCACCACCATGCCGACGGGCTTGTTGATGACGATGAGCTGGTCGTCCTCGTAAAGAATATCGAGGGGAATGTCCTGCGGTTCGGGATCGGCGTCTTCTGGGGGCGGGGCGAGAAGCACGATTGTCTCGCCGGCCGTAAGCCGGTATTTGGGCTCGCTGACGACAGCGCCATCAATGCTGACGGAACCGGCAAGGATCAGATCCTTGATGCGGTTGCGGCTCAGGATGGTGTGGACCCTGGCCAGGGTGGCATCGAGCCGCCCACCGACCATGGTTTCATCGACCACGACCTCGACAAGGTCGCCCTCGAATTCTTCTTCTGCGGTAATATCGACCATGAGCGATCCTAAAGAGCCGAACGAGACGCCAGATGCGCCCCTGTCTGCGGAGGCGAAGGCGGCCATAGCCAAGGCCCGCCGCTCGTTCGCCTATTCCATCGGCATTTTGTTGCTGGGCTTTATGGCGATTGCCTTCGCGCTTGTCTATCGCGTGCTGCGTGATCGGCCGCCGCCGGCGGTTGCCGCCGAGATTTCACTGCCGGCCGGGGCCGAGGTGGTTTCGGCGCTGGTCAATGACGGGCAGATCAATGTGACCTATGTGGTCGATGGGGTGACCAGGCTGGCGCTGTTCAATCAGGGGAGCGGGGCGTTGGAGCGGGAAGTGGTGATCGGGGAGTAGTGGTTCTGTGCCACGCCCTCGTGGTTCGAGGCTTTGCTACGCAAAGCACCTCACCATGAGGTCTGTTGAAATATCATGTCTCAGTAGCCCTCATGGTGAGGTGCGAGCTCTTGCGAGCCTCGAACCACGAGGGCGTGGCAAGATTTACCGCCCCTGAATTTCCCTGAGCGCGGCCATGCGGTCGGTGACGGAGCCCTTGCGGGCTGTGCCGGATTTGCGGGTTACCGGGGGCAGGGTGTCCATGCTGACGCCATCGTCGGCGAAGCGCTGGACGCGGTCGAAGAGGCTTTCCTCTTCTGCCGGGGCCGGCTCGGGCTTTTCGGTATCGACGGCATAGACGACGCGGCTGGCGCTGGCGGCAATGGCGGCGAGGCGCTGGCGCAATGCGTTTTCGTCAAGGCGCTTGGTGTTCCAGTCGGCGAGGAGCGTCGATTCCACCTGGGCGACCTGCCTGCGCAAGGTTTCGACGTCGGCGTCAAGGCTCAGCTCCGCGGCGAGCGAGGCGCCTTTCTCCGCGGTCTCGATTTTTTCATGCAGCAGCGCATTGATGCGGTTTTCGGCGCTGGCCATGCTGGCTTCGGCGGCGACGAGATCATTGTCGATGGCTGCTTCGTCCGCAGCGGTCGAGGCGGGCGGCCGTACGAGGGTTTCGCGCAGCAGGCGCAGTTCCTCGTTGCGGGTATCGAGTTCGCGATCGCGCATGCGCAGGCGCTGGGCGAGGTCGGTGCCCTCGCGCTCGAGCTCCATGGTGCGGGCGCGCAGTTCGGCCTCGCGCGCTTCGAGCTCCCTGACCACCTCGACATGCTGGTCACGCTCGACCCTGAGCTGGCCGAGGTCGCTACGGCTCTGGTTGACGTCGCCGAGCTGTTCGGCGAGGCGTTTGCGCAGGCTTTCGACGTTGAGTTCGAGCTTGCGGGTGGAGAGGGCGAATTCGGCACGCAGCTGATCCTTGTCAGCGCGGAACTCGGCCATGGTGATGGGCGTCGCTGCCTCGATGCGTCGCTTGGTGAGGCGCACGGCGCGTTTCCACACGGCGGGCAGGATGATCAGGGACACCAGGCCGGCCACCAGCAGGCCCAGCGCAAAATACAGGATGTTCTCGATGACCATCGGCCAAACTCCGGCGCGCCACACCCGATACGCGGTGTGGTCCTTTCTTCTGACAGTGCAGTGGTAGCACCGCCAGATTTGCCAAGGATTAACCCTAACCACTTTGTCGCCATGCGTCACCGGCAAGCCGGGAAGTGTGATCAGCAGGCTTATTGCGAACAAAACAGGAAACGTGTTCCGTTGCGCTGCCTCTCCAGCGGATCGATTCGTGCAGAAAACCGAAGACTATCTCGACCTTCTCAACCCCGAGCAGCGCCGTGCCGTCGAGCATGGCGCGGGCGAGACTGCGCCGGGGCCGCTGCTGGTGATCGCCGGAGCGGGGTCGGGCAAGACCAATACGCTGGCGCATCGGGTGGCGCATCTGATCGTCAAGGGGGCCGATCCGCGACGGATCCTGCTGATGACCTTTTCGCGTCGCGCAGCCAGCGAAATGGGCAAAAGGGTGGAGCGGATCGCGGCGCGGGTGATGGGGCCGTCGTCGGGCGTGGTGACCGACGCGCTGAGCTGGGCGGGGACGTTTCATGGCATTGGCGCGCGGCTGTTGCGCGAGCATGCCATGCAGATCGGGCTCGACCCGGCCTTTACCATCCACGACCGGGAAGACTCGGCCGACCTGATAAACCTGGTGCGGCATGAGCTGGGCTTGTCCGAAGCCAAGAGCCGGTTTCCGACCAAGGGGACGTGCCTTGCCATCTATTCGCGCGTGGTCAATGCGCAGGATGAGCTCGAAGAGGTGCTGAAGGCGCATTTCCCGTGGTGCGCCATGTGGCCCGACCAGTTGCGGCAGCTGTTCGGCGCCTATGTGGCGGCCAAGCAGAGCCAGAACGTGCTCGATTACGATGACCTGCTGCTGTACTGGGCCGGGATGATGGCCAATCCTGCCATTGCGGCGGAGGTCTCGGCGCGCTTCGATCATGTGCTGGTCGATGAATATCAGGATACCAACAGGCTGCAGTCCAATATCCTTCTCGCCATGCGGCCGGGCGGCAAGGGGCTGACCGTGGTGGGCGACGATGCTCAGTCAATCTATTCGTTCCGCGCCGCCACGGTGCGCAATATTCTTGATTTTCCGCAGAGCTTTTCGCCGGCGGCCGATATCGTGACGCTGGATCGGAACTATCGCTCGACGCAGCCGATCCTCGCCGCAGCCAATGCGGTGATCGATCAGGCGAGCGAGCGGTTTACCAAGAACCTCTGGACGGAGCGGGAGAGCAACGCCAAGCCGTTGCTCGTCACGGTGCGCGACGAGGCCGACCAGGCGCGCTATGTCGTGCACAAGGTGCTGGAAGCGCGCGAGGGCGGCATGACGCTCAAGAACCAGGCGGTGCTGTTCCGCACGTCGAGCCATTCGGGGCCGCTGGAGATCGAGCTGACGCGCAGCAATGTGCCTTTCGTCAAGTTCGGCGGGCTGAAGTTTCTCGACGCGGCGCATATCAAGGACCTGCTGGCGATCTTGCGCTGGGTGGAAAATCCGCGCGATCGGGTGGCGGGGTTCCGCGTGCTGCAATTGCTGCCGGGGGTCGGGCCGGCGTCGGCGGGCAGGGTGCTCGATGCCATGGCGGTGGGTAGCGACCCGGCCTGGGCGCTGGGCGAGATCCCGACGCCGCCGCGGGCGGCCGAGGGCTGGACCGGGCTGGTGGAGATGTTCGGGCGGCTGTCGCGGCGCGAGGCGACCTGGCCGGTGGAGCTGGGCTATGCGCGCCTCTGGTATGAGCCGCTGATGGAGCAGGCCTATGAGGATGCCATCATCCGGCAGGCCGATATATTGCAGCTCGAGCAGATTGCGGCCGGCTATCCGTCACGCGAAAAGTTTTTGACCGAGCTGACGCTTGATCCGCCCGATGCGACTTCGGACCAGTCCGGCGTGCCGCTGCTCGACGAGGATTATCTGATCCTTTCCACCATCCATTCGGCCAAGGGGCAGGAGTGGAAGGCGGTGCATGTGCTGAATGTCGTGGATGGCTGTATCCCGTCGGACCTGGGGACCGGATCGACGCATGAGCTCGAGGAAGAGCGCCGGCTGCTCTATGTGGCGATGACCCGGGCCAAGGACGAGCTCAACGTCATTACGCCGCAGCGGTTTTTCGTGACGCAGCAGAGCAAGTATGGCGACCGGCATCTTTATGCGCAGCGCAGCCGATTCATCCCGCGCGCCATGGTGCCGCTGTTCGAGGATATCCTGTGGCCGCCGGTCAAGCCGGCCTATATCGAGGGCCTTTCACCGGCGCCGGTCAAGATGGATATTGCTGCGCAGATGCGCGGCATGTGGAGCAAGTAGGCGCGTTCCAGCTAGGCGGTTTGCGACGGGCGCCAGACGGTTTCCATATTCTGGCTTTCATCGCGCACCAGCACTTCCACGCTCGGCTCCTCTTCCTGCGTGGCCTGCTCGATAGCGGCCTTGACCGCGCGTTCCCTGGAGTCAAAAGGGCCCGTCAGGGCGCCCTTGTAGCTGAAGTGCCAGGCGTGATCCTGGGCTGCGACGACAAAATGGTGACTGCACATTTTTCATTCCTCCCTGCCTTCAACGATGAAGACGTGGGGCGGGATGCGTCAATGGTTAAATATCTCTTGTCCGGCAGATTTGAAGCACAGGGTAAATCGTGGGCGCTCAGTACTTGAGGCCAAGCAGATGTCGAGCCGGTGTCTGCTTGAAGCTCGCAAAAAGAAAACCCCGCTTGCGCGGGGGAAGTCTTGGAGGTCAGGCAGGAAGCGGGAATAGCAATTGGCCAATGATCAGAAGGGGTTCCAGGTCGGCTCATTGGTGAAGTTGAGGTAGCCGATATTGACGCCAAGGCGGGCGCCGACGCCCGAGCGGATCGGCACCATGATGACATCACCGCGCTTGATCACGGTCATGCCGAAGCCACCCAGGACATAGGCCGAGCCGTCAACGCCGGCATAGCGGCCGAGCACGTCCTGTATCTGGGTGAGGTTATAGACCAGCATCATGGACTTGGAGCCATCGCCACCGACGTCGAAACCGATGGAGGGGCCCTGCCAGAAGACGTTGAACTGACCGGCGTTGCGGGTGTGCAGCACGCCTTCGCCATAGCGGACGCCGGCAAATAGCGCGCCACCGGCATCTTCGCCGAGGATATAGCCATTGGGCAAGCCGAACTGGCTGACGGCGCGTTCGACCACTGAGGCGAGGCCCTGCGACGTCGAGCCGAAGAAGGCGCGGCCATTTTCGACCAGGTCCTCACCCGAATAGGTATCGCCGAGCGAACCCTGGGCATAGGCAGCCGGAACGGGTGACGCGAGGGCGGCCACGAGAGCGAACAGAAGGGCGAAGCGCTTGAACATCTAAATCTCCCGAGCAGCACGCTGGCTGGCAGTACGAAACCGTTAAGGCTTCAAACGTACCTTTGTGGCGAACATTGGTTGCCAGCGCGCCAGATCACTTGGTTCGATGATGAAGCAAACCTCTAAACAAATCTTAACCATGCTGGCCTTTGTTTTGCCGCTATTGAGCGTGGTTTGCGCCACGATCGTGCCGGCCCGGGCGCAGTCGGTGGTGACCTATTATGTCACCGACCCCCTGACCGGCATTGGCATCTATGGCTGGGATCCGGTCAGCTACTTCACGGAAACGGTGCCGCTGATGGGGCAGGGGCAATACGAGTATATCTGGAAGAACGTGCCCTGGTATTTTGCCACGGCGGCCAATCGCGACATCTTCAAATCCGCTCCGGAAATCTATGCGCCGCAGTTCGGTGGCCATGGGGCAATGGGCGTGGCGCGGGGCTATGTGTCGGACAGCGATCCCAAGATTTTTGTGCTGTTCAAGCAGCGGCTCTACCTCTTTTATTCGGCCTCGACGCGCGAGGCCTTCCTGCTCGCGCCCGACGACGCGGCGAGCGAGGCGGAAGCGCGCTGGCCAGAATTGTCCAAGCATCTGTCCATAAACTAGGCCAAGCGCCTTTGTTGGGCCGGAAAACCTAGCCAGTTTCGCCGATCTCAATCTAATGTCGGCAAAACTGATTCTCATGGAGACTGCCCTGATGGATATCATCGAGCTCAAGGCGACCGATCTTGCGGCCATGCTTTGCTCCAGGGTCTGCCACGACCTGATCAACCCCATCGGGGCGATCGGCAATGGTCTGGAAGTGCTGGGCGATCCCAACCAGGGCGACATGGCAGAAGGCGCGCGCGATCTGATCGCCAGTGCCGCCAGGCAGAGCCGGGCCAAGCTCGAATTCGCCCGCCTTGCCTATGGCGCGTCCTCGACCTCAGGCACGGATATCGACACGCGCGAATGCGAGCGCGTTGCCCGCATCCTGTTCGAGATCGAAAAGGCCGACCTCGAATGGCAGGTGCCGCTGATCCTTCTGCCCAAGCACAAGGCAAAGCTGTTCATGAACATGCTGCTGATCGCGGCGACCTCAGTGCCGCGCGGCGGCCAGGTCACGGCCAAGATCGAGGGCGATGCTGGCAAGGAGCGCTTCGAGTTCACCTCCAAGAGCGATCCCGACAAGCGCCAGAAGACGCTGATCCCCGCCGGTTCGGCAGGCCTGCTGTCGGGCATGCCCGAAGAGGGCTCCGTCGATGCGCGGGGCATCCAGCCGTTCTATACGGGCCTGCTGGCCCGCATGACGGACATGGAGGTCGATATCGGCATCGAGAACGACATGTTCTACCTGACGGCAACACCCAAGGTTGCGGTCGAGGGCGCTCTGGAGCAGCCGACTGCCTGAATTGGTCCCTCGAAACGCTAGCAGTCCGCTAACCAATTCCTAGGATGTGCCACGCATAATCGGGGATAGTGTCAGCCTCTGCGGAGCCTTCCGGCCATGAAGTCCTGTCTCATCGTCGATGACTCGAGCGTGGTGCGCAAAGTGGCGCGCCGCATTCTCGAAGACATGGATTACATCGTCGACGAGGCCGAAGACGGCCAGGATGCCTTCGACAAGTGCCGGCAGGAAATGCCCGATGCCATCCTGCTCGATTGGAACATGCCGATCATGAGCGGGCTGGAATTTCTAAAGCTGCTGCGGGCTTACGTCGGTGGTGACAAGCCGCATATCGTCTATTGCACGGTCGAGAACGACATCGGTGCCATCGCCATGGCGCTCAAGGCCGGCGCCAGCGACTATATGATGAAGCCTTTCGATCGGCACATTCTCGAATCCAAATTCGAGATGCGGGACCAGGCCGCCGCCTAAGAGGTTTCTCCAGCTCTACCAAGCAGGTAGGCCTTCTCACGCTCATTGCGGGTCAGTGCGGCAGCCCGGTGGAATTCCAAGATCGCCTCGTCCTGCCGCCCGAGCTTGGCCAGCATGTCGCCGCGCACGCCATAGAGCAGGTGGTAGTTCTTCAGCGCCGGGCTATCCTTGATGATGTCGATCAGCAAGAGTGCCGCCGCAGGACCTTGCGCCATGGAAATGGCAACGGCGCGGTTGAGCTCGATGACCGGCGACGGGGTCACCTGGGCCAAGGTTGCATAGAGGGCGGCGATACGGTCCCAGTCCGTCTGGTCGGGCTTGCGGGCGCGGGCATGGCAGGCGGCGATGGCGGCCTGCAGGGCGTAGGGCGAATTTTCGCCGTTCAGATCAATGGCTTTCTGGAGTGACGCGAGACCGCGGCGGATCAGCAACTGGTCCCAGCGTGAGCGATCCTGATCGAGCAGCAGAATGGGTTCGCCCTGGGGATCGGTGCGGGCGGCGGTGCGCGAGGCCTGGATTTCCATCAGTGCCACCAGGGCATGGACTTCGCTGTCATCGGGCGACAGCCGGGCCAGCACGCGGCCGAGCCGCATGGCTTCCTCGCAGAGCTGGGGGCGGATCAGGTCGTCGCCAGCGGTTGCGGAATAACCCTCGTTGAAGATGAGATAGAGCACCCCGAGCACGGATCCCAGGCGTTCGCTACGCTCCTCGCCGCGGGGGACCTCGAAAGGAATGCCGGCTTCGGCGATGGTTTTCTTGGCGCGGACAATACGTTGGCCGATGGTCGGCTCGGCCGCGAGGAAAGCGCGGGCGATCTCTTCGGTGGTGAGGCCACCCAGAAGCCGCAGGGTCAAGGCGACGCGGGATTCTGGCGGCAGGATGGGATGGCAGGAGGTGAAGATCAGCCGCAGCAGGTCGTCGCCGACATCATCATCCAGCGCCTCGATGATTTCGGCTTCATGGTCCGGCGCATCGTCCTCGATGATGCGGCCGACCTCTTCGAGTTTGGTGGCGGCCATCTTGCGATGGCGGAAATAATCGATGGCGCGGCGCTTGGCGGTTTGCATCAACCAGGCGCCGGGATTGGTGGGGACGCCGGTTTCGGGCCATTTCCTGAGGGCGACGAGGAGGGCGTCCTGGGCGAGTTCTTCGGCCAGGGAAATGTCGCGCATCATGCGGGTCAGGCTCGCAATCAGCCTTGGCTGCTCGATTTTCCAGACCGTGGTGATGGCGCGGTGGGTTTCGGAATCCTGGCTCATGACGGGGGATGAAAGCAGCATCTTCCGTCATGAGCAATGACCAGCATGCTGGACGACTTCTCGCGCGGTTACTCGAACATGCCCCTGGGTGTCTCGCCCGCGAGAAAGGGGGTGATGAAGCCCATCAGCAGATCAGTCTGGTCGATGACCGCCGTATGGGAGGTCGCCGGGAGGATGGCGAGGCGCGCGGTGCCGAGGGGCTTGCCCATGTCGCCCGGGCCGCCGCCGCCGAGCAGGTGGAACATGTCAACCAGATGCTCCAGCGTCACCATGTCGGAGTCTCCGGCGATGACCAGGATCGGCATCTTCAATGCCTTGACCTCGTCACCCCAGGCCATGGGCTCGTGTTCGAGGGCAATCATGCGCTCGACAAAGGGGCGGAAGCCGTCGGGATTGGGCGCCAATTCCTTCCAGGCGGTCTCCATGGGCGTGCCGACGAACATTTCCGGCGTCATGGTGGGGATCATTTCGAGGAATTCGGGCTGGGCGCCAGTCATGTCATAACTGACCGAGGCGGCGATCAGCTGGTCGACCTTCTCGGGGTGATCGATGGCCAGGCGAAGGCCGGCGGCGGCACCCATGGAATAGCCGAAGACATCGGCCTTCTCGATGCCGAGCGCGTCCATGAAGGTGGCGACGTCGTCGGCGAGATTGGGATAGGTGACGGGGCGGTCGATGTCATTGGTGCGGCCGTGGCCCTGAAACTCGATGGCATAGACCTTATGGGTCTCGGCGAGGCGGGGAATGATCTCGCCCATGGTTGGGATGTTCATATAGGCGCCGTGCAGGACGATCAGCGGATCGCCGGTGCCGGAGGTCTCGTAATACATCTGCATGCCGTTGACCTCGACGGTCTGGCCAACAGGGTCGCTTTGCGCAAACGCGGGTCCGGTCATCAGAAAAGCTGCGGCGATGATGGCGGTACGGATCATTGTCGTCTCCTCAATGCGCGACTCCCGTCCGCGCTTCTGGTGAGACGACGGATGGGGGCGCGTGGTTTCGACAGGGCGTGTTGTTTTTCAAGGTTGCCGCATCCTCGGTGTCACCCCGGCCTTGAGCCGGGGCCTATCCCGAGATTTATCAACGCGCCGCCAGATCGGGCCAGCTTGCGGCTGTGGCAAGATCTCGAGATGGGTCCCGGCTCAAGGCCGGGATGACATCGCGGGTGGGAATGATCTGGAGCAAAGGCACACAGACGAAAAGCCCCGCGGGACTGGTGTCACGCGGGGCTCGGAAATTTTGGTGTTCGGTCGGGGCTTAGGCGACGTTCTCGTTGTAGCCTTCGTCGGCATCGGGTTCGCGCAGGACATAGCCGCGGCCCCAGACGGTTTCGATGTAGTTCTTGCCGCCGGTCGCAACGGAGAGCTTCTTGCGCAGCTTGCAGATGAACACGTCGATGATCTTGAGCTCGGGTTCGTCCATGCCACCATAGAGGTGGTTGAGGAACATTTCCTTGGTGAGCGTGGTCCCCTTGCGGAGGGAGAGCAGCTCGAGCATCTGGTATTCCTTGCCGGTGAGGTGCACCCGCTGGGTCTGCACTTCGACGGTCTTGGTGTCCAGGTTGACCGTGAGGTCGCCGGTCTGGATGACCGACTGGGCATGGCCCTTGGACCGACGGACGATGGCGTGGATGCGGGCCACGAGCTCGTCCTTGTGGAAGGGCTTCGTCATGTAATCGTCGGCGCCAAAGCCGAGGCCACGGACCTTGTCCTCGATGCCGGCAAGGCCGGAAAGGATCAGGATCGGCGTCTGCACCTTGGCGACGCGCAGGGTGCGAAGCACCTCATAGCCGCTCATGTCGGGCAGATTCAGATCGAGTAGAATGATGTCGTAGTCGTAGAGCTTGCCGAGATCGACGCCTTCTTCACCGAGGTCGGTGGTGTAGACATTGAAGCTCTCGGACTTGAGCATCAGTTCGATGCTCTGCGCTGTCGCGCTGTCGTCCTCAATAAGGAGTACCCGCATTATATTCCCCTTGTCATTCGTTCCTGCTGGAACCGTGGACCCGAACTGTCCACGCCAACCCTACTGGATATGACTGAACCCTAAGCCCAAATAGTTAACAAAGTTTAATTCGGTTCGGCAATACGCAAATGTCGTTAGGATGAATTAAGTTTAACTCGTTGAAATTTAAGGGTTAATTCTATCAATTTTTCTTAAGAAAATGGTTTAAGAAAGCCCTTCAACCGACTCTTTCGACTCGCGCAATTGTGGCAATGTCAGGGGGTTGGACGGGGAAAGGCGCAAAGCGGCAGACGGACCGGTCCAGCGCCTGAAATAGCGCCATTTGCTTAACAATGGGTTACGTTGTGATTCGTCGAGACCTCCGAATCGAAACCGTCGGAAACCTTAATCAGGCTCTGATCAAGAAGGGACAATGCAGACGACATGAAGGCGCTGATCTCCGCTGTTGATGCCATTGACGACATCGAGGTGTTCGGCCGCGTCAAATCGGTGCAGGGCCTGCTTGTCGAAATTGTCGGCCCGGTGCGCGAATTGCGCGTTGGCGGTCGCGTGCTGATCGAGACCGTCAATGAGGAGCAACTGGCTGCGGAGATAATTGGTTTCAAGAACGGGCACGCTTTGTGTCTGCCCTTCGGCCAATTGAGCGGCGTGCGCATGGGCTGCAAGGCGGTGTTCCAGCGCAGCGATGGGGCGGTCTACCCATCGGAAGGCTGGCTGGGACGGGTGATCACCGCCAATGGCGAGCCGATGGATGGCAAGGGGCCGCTGCCGCTGGGGGCAAAAGGCTTTCCGCTGCGGCAGGATCCGCTGCTGGCGCATGACCGCGTGCGCGTGGGCGATCCGCTCAATCTGGGCGTACGGTGCCTCAATACATTCACCACGCTCTGCGAAGGGCAGCGCATGGGGATCTTTGCCGGCTCGGGTGTCGGCAAGTCGGTGCTGATGTCGATGCTGGCGCGCAATACCGATGTCGACGTCTCGGTGATCGGACTGATCGGCGAGCGCGGCCGCGAGGTGCATGAATTCATCCAGGAATATCTGGGCGAGGAGGGCCTGAAGCGCGCCGTGGTGGTGGTGGCGACGTCGGACGAGGCGGCGCTGATGCGGCGGCAGGCGGCCTATATCTCGCTGTCGATCGCCGAATTCTTTCGCGACCAGGGGTTGCGGGTACTGTGCATGATGGACAGCCTGACGCGCTTTGCCATGGCGCAGCGCGAGATTGGCCTCGCCATTGGCGAGCCGCCGACGGCCAAGGGCTATCCGCCGACGGTTTTCACCGAATTGCCGCGCCTGTTGGAAAGAGCAGGTCCGGGCACACCCACAACAGGTTCCATTACCGGACTATTTACCGTTTTGGTGGAAGGTGATGATCACAACGAGCCCATTGCGGATGCCGTGCGCGGTATTCTTGATGGGCACATCGTGATGGAGCGCGGTATTGCCGAGCGGGGACGCTACCCTGCCGTCAACGTGCTCCGGTCCATCTCGCGCACCATGCCAGGGTGTGTTCCGGTCGACTTCCGCCCGGTCCTGCAAAAGGCGCGTGAGCTCATGTCCATCTATTCGGACATGGAGGAACTGATCCGGCTGGGGGCTTACCGGAAAGGGTCAGATCCGAAAGTGGACCGTGCGATCGCCATCAACCCGGCATTCGAGGCTTTTTTGGGCCAGAGCCGGGAAGAGACGACATCGATTGGCGAGGGCTATGACATGCTCAGGTCAATCATGGAGCAGGCGGGTGCGGCAGACTGATTGGGGGGCGAGTCATGTCCCGGACTGACTTGATGTGTAAGGAGTACAGGTCGTGAAATCGCGCAGCGAGAGCCTCATTCGGCTCAAAAAGTTCCAGGTGGACGAAAAGCGCCGTCAGGTGGCCCAGATCGAAATGATGATCGCCGATTTCGAGCGCATGGCGTCCGAACTCGACCAGCAGATCGAGATCGAGCAGACCAAGACCGGCATTTCCGACGTGGCCCACTTTGCCTATTCGACCTTTGCCAAGGCAGCGCTGAGCCGCCGCGACAACCTGCTCAATTCAGCCAATGACATGAAGAGCAAACTCGAAGGCGCCCAGGATGCGCTGGCGGAAGCGCTCGAAGACCTCAAGAAGGTCGAGTTGCTGGACCAGCGCGAGCACCAGCGCGATGCGGCAGAACAGCTCAAGGTCGAGCAGGAACAATATGACGAGATCGGCCGCCTGCGCTTTTCGCGGCAGTAGGATCGGATCGGCACGAATTTGAAAGGCCCGCGCGAGCGGGCCTTTTTCGCATTGGCGACGATTGCGTGTCCAAACAATAGAGGATCAGGCCGTCACACCACTATTTGGATTTCGGTCGTGATCGTGTCATCATCATCCCAAGGTCGGCGACAATGGAGCACTATCTTGCCGCCGAACGTGTCCCGCCACTGCACGCGGAAGCGCGCCGTGCCGCCACCACCAATGGATGTGGAGGCCTCCGTTCCGGCTGGTTCCACGCTGCCGGCGCCCGAGATGACTTCGGCGGTCCACATATAGCCACCAACGCCCTGGCCGTTGGCAGCTATTTCTCCCGTGCCGTCGGCCGACAGCCGAAGCGGCGACAGCGTTAACACCCTTGGCACTTCAGCCTCGTCAGTTGATCGTCACCCCATTCTGCAGACTTACGCTGGTAGGATAGGTAAACGGAAACTGGGTGTCTATACCGCATTCGCCATAGCGGATGCGGAAAAACCCGCTTTCGCCCCAGCGTGGGTTCCAACTGTTCTTGGCAATCCAGCAACCCTGAGTGTCGCTGTATCCGATGATGCAAACTGCATGATAGCCGACGAGACCGCCTTCAATATGGCGGTAAATGCCGCTTGTGTAGGCCGTAAAATCGCCGAACACTGCCATGGCGGCGACCACCGGCCCTTTGCCAACCGCGACCTTTCTGGCCGTGCTGGTGCCGGCAACATTGTGGCCATCAATCCTTGCTGCCACAGGTATGGCCTTGCACGGCTCGTCGCGAGGAATGTAGGGCCAGTTGCTTTCAAGCCCAACACCGTTCGACCGCAAGTGCTGGAAGGCTAGTTCGGGTTGCCAACCCGTGTCGCAGGAATTTGGCGCTCCGCAGTGGAAGAGATTGGCTTCCGACAGGTCAAAGTTTGCGCCTGGCTTGTTGTGGGCAATGAGCAGGCGGGACTCCAAGCTGGCCAATGTGGCGAAGGCAACGCAGCTGCCGCAACTCTTTTGATCCCGGACCGGCGTTACCCAGTTTTTGTTGTTCTGCTTTCGCCAGTCCACTTCGGGCGGCGGCGGGGCAGCGGCTGCGAAAGATATCTGATCCTCGCTGCGTGCGGACTGAAGCGTTCCGAACGCAATTTCCGGTGTCAGGGCGAGACCAAGCGATTTAGACGCTGATTTGGTCCCGTAATATTTGCTTAGCGGCGTCTCACCCGCGAC
Source organism: Candidatus Devosia phytovorans (assembly GCA_029202405.1). Lineage (NCBI taxonomy): Bacteria > Pseudomonadati > Pseudomonadota > Alphaproteobacteria > Hyphomicrobiales > Devosiaceae > Devosia > Candidatus Devosia phytovorans. The sequence continues at coordinate 317,893 of CP119312.1, forward strand.
CCAGTCAGCCCCGGCCGCCCTGATCTTTTGGTTTAGCTTGTCAAAGTTGGGATTTGGCATGACGATCTCCTCTCATCCTCGCCTGAACTGCCAACGCCAGCTGTCACGCGCCACAGGTATCGGCGTGGATCTGGTCACCGACCTTGATCAGCCCCGCCAGGACTGCGCCCGCGCCCGCGCCAACGCCCGGGATTAGAAATGCGATGCTGGACAGCAGTTGCAGAATTGGTTTTGCCGTGGGCCAGAGGCTGCAGAAGTCACTTGCGTCAAAGGCGGCGGACCGGCTCTGAACCGCCGCGCTCTGCACCGACTGAAGTTCCGAGTTGATCAACGCAACAGCAGACTGCGAACTTATCGTCATTCGTTCCTCCTTATGGCTTGATCCGGAAGTGGTATTGGACGGTGCGGGTATCTGGTAGTTAGGGATGTTCCCATCCGGAATCGTTGCGGTGCTGTTTCGCGACAGCTAGCCGCTGCAACCGGCCCCGCCCTTGCTGCGTTTGAGGGTTATGGGCACGATACAGAATCTCGATATTTCACCGCTGGCACTGGTTGTGGATGATGATCCGGTCATTCGCATGATCATGAGTGAAATGCTCGATGACCTTGGGTTCGAGGTTGCCGAGGCGGATAGCGTTGCCGCGGCTTTGGCTTATCTCGAAGGCAATGGCGAGCGAGTCAGCTTTTTGCTGACCGATGTGCAGATGCCGGGTTCGCGCAATGGGATGACGCTGGCCAATCATGTGACCTTCGTCTGGCCGCATATCCGCATTCTCGTCACGTCCGGCGTGAGCCGGCCGTTGCCGGGGCAATTGCCGGGCCGGGCACAGTTCATGTCCAAGCCGGTGACCTCGGCAGCGCTCGATGCCTATGTGTCCCGTTTCAGCGCCGACATGCTGCCCAGCCGAGCTCCCCTGACCTAGCGCGGGCGCTTGCCGAGCTCTGCGAGATAATCGCGCAAGAGGCTGGCGCGGCGTGGGCGGAAGCTGGCGCCGGTGGGTAGTGCATAGATAATGCGTTCGCAGCGAAACATGCGGAAAGCTTCACGCAGGCAACACCAGGCCAGAACGGTCAGGGTGTGGTCGGTATAGACCATGGCGAGCGGCAGGATGGTGCGTTCGGTCTCTGCCCCATGTTGGTCGGCATAGGTCAGGCGCAGCGCCTGCTCGTTCCAGCAGGCTTGCCGGATCAGATCGATGTAGGGCGATTGGGGTCGCGGATCGGGACGATAGACCTGGGAAATGGCATGAAAAAGTTGCTGCTCGCGACCATCGGGCAGGGTGGCCGCGATTTTGGCGAGGACGGCGGTGGCGGCCCCGGCCAGCGCTGAATCGCCCATGCTGCGGACCTGAGCCAGGCCCAGGGCAAGCGCTTCGATTTCGGTGCGGTCGAAGGTTTGCGGGGGCAAGGCATAGTCTTCGATCAGCCGATAGCCATAGCCGCGCTCGCCCTCGATACGGGCGCCGGCGGCGCGCAGGCTGTCGATATCGCGATAAAGCGAGCGCAAAGAAACATCCATCTCTTCGGCCAGCCGCGCGGCGGTGATCGGCGCGGGCATGACGCGCATGGCTTGCAGCAGGCGGAACAGACGATCGGGACGGGCCATATTCAACTGCCGAAAACTGTCAGTTGGCTCCGATTATACCTAGACCATCAAACAGGCAAGACGGAGTTCGGCCATGACGATCAAAACCACGACCCACCTCAATTTTCGCGGCGAGGCCCAGGCCGCGCTGGAATTCTATCAGAGCGTTTTTGGTGGGCAGATTGCGCTGGTGACCTATGCGCAATTGGGAGCGGTGGAACAGCCGGGGCAGGAGCAGCAGATCATCTGGGGTCAGGTGGAATCACCGGAGGGCTTTCACATCATGGCCTATGATGTGCGGCCGTCGCAGGACTATGCGGCGGGCGTGAACCCGGTGTTCGTCTCGGTGCGGGGCGAGACGGCTGACGAGATCCAGGGCTATTGGGACAGGCTGGCTGATGGCGCCGCCGTGATCCAGCCGATCGGACCGTCCGGCTGGTCACCGCTTTATGGCATGCTCAAGGACAGGTTCGGCGTGACCTGGGTGATCGATGTTGCCGTGGCCCATGGAGGGTGAGGCATGTGCCTGACGCCTAGGCGTCAGGGCGCCCTGACGCTCGAGAGGTCAGGGCAGGATGACCATGCGCTGGGCGTCGCGATCGGCGTCATAGGTCATGGGATCGTATTCGGTCTGGGTTTCGAGCTGTTCGCGGTTGGCGTTGATGAAGAGATAGCGGTTGCCAAATGTGTCGGCCGAGAAGGCGAGGTTGTCGAAGCCAACGGCAACGGGCTTGGCGCCCAGGCCGAGGAAGCCGCCGACGTCGACGATGACGGCGTCGAAACTGCCATCGGGATTGGTGACGATATCGCCAATGGTGCCGATCTGCTCGTCATTGATGCCATAGACGCCGATGCCGCGCAGGTCTTCGGCGGAAAGGCCCTGCTCGTCGAAATCGGTGAAGCCGGTGCGGTCGACCGGGGTATTGATGGTCGTGCGCTCGGGCTGGTCGGTGGTCAGGGCCGGATCAACGGGCACGGCATTGGGATCGCCGTCGACGAGCTGTTCTTCTTCTTCCTCCGGCGTCAGGGCTGGCTGGCCGGTCGTCTCCTCGCTATCGCCCCAGATAAAGGCGGGGGCGTCGGTGAGCGTTTCGGCGGTGGTTTCGAGCACCCAGCGGCGCGAGCCGTCCTCGCGCTCTGCCCAGGTCAGCTGGGCAAAATCGACGGCGACGTCCTTTTCACCGACACCGAGAAAGCCGCCGACGCTCAGCACAACGGCGGAAATGCCCTGCCCCGACGTCACGACCATATCGGTGATGATGCCGATTTCCTCGGCGTCATCGGCGGCAGAGGAAAAGACGGCCTCGCCCAAAAGCTTGGTTACGAGCACATCCTGGCCGCTGGTCGAATAGCCTTGCGAGGTGACGGTGGGCGGGGTCAGGCCGGATTGTTCGAGCTGGGATGAGGTCGCAGGCAAGGGCGCGGCCGGCGCCTGGGCCAGGGTGGGGGATGCCAGCAGCAGAGCCAGGATGGAGGCAGTCGTGAAGGCGCGCATGGCACTCTCCCAAATCCGTATCATTGACGCAAAAAGGGCCGGCCCGAGGGCCGGCCCTTCGCATGAGATAATCCGCGAGGGATTAGTTGGTTGCCGGAGCAGCCATCGGGTCAGCCGGGGCCATTGCGCCACCGGCAGCCGGATCGGCCGGAGCCATGCCATCGGCGGCACCGTCGACAGGCTCATCCTCGGCCCAGACAAAGTCCGGAGCAGCAGTCAGGGCTTCAGCCGTGGTGGGCAGGACCCAGCGTTCGGTGTTGTCAGCCGCAAGGGTGAATTCTAGAGCACCGAAATCAACCGCAACGGCCTTTTCGCCGATGCCGAGGAAGCCACCAACGCCGATAACGACGGCGGTAATGTCACCGGTTTCGGAGAAGACGATGTCGGAAACATTGCCGATTTCCTCGGCTTCTTCACCGGCAGCCGAATAGACGGGCTGGCCGATCAGGCGCGAACCGAGGTTGTCCGTGTCAGCGGCGGTATAGCCGGCCGACATGTCCCAGGGCTCATCGACTTCAGTGGTCTGCATGGCGCCGCTATCGACGTCCGTGCCGGTCACGGCATCGGTCGAGGCAGGAGCCATGGCGTCGGTTGCCGGAGCTTCCGTCGTGGCAGGAGCAGCCGGGGCTGCTTCCTGAGCCATGGCGCCAGTGGTGAGCAGGGCTGCAACGGCCGTGCTGGCCAGAAGGGTGCGGATCATTGTAGGCTCCGTTCGTTCATTGGTTTAGTGAACGGGCCGTGCGATGCAAAACTTGCCGGTCGCGCATCGTGCGGCCCATGATGCTTCACCAACGTGGCGATCCCACGAGGGTTCCGAACCGATTTGCCGCAGACATTGAAAAGGCCGGCTCTCGGGTGAACGAGGCCGGCCTTTGTCCGCCTCCCTGGCGGTTATGGTTCCGGGGATCCGCTGCGACTGGCGCGATGGGCGACGTGTGACGCGCATGATCCCTGACATCGCCTACAATAAAGCAAAGCGTATGGCTGGGCACTCCAAGCCGGCGAACAGGCTTAAGCGCTTGCTAATTGGTTAATGTCGCCGTCTCAATTTCGTAGGTGCGCATGGCGCGATGCGGCATGCCGCCGTCCTGGAATTCGGGACCGAAGGCCACGAAGCCGAGCTTTTCATACATGCCGAGCTTGTCGGACTGGGCCGTGAGATAGAAGCGGTCGCGGCCCGAGGCCCTGGCATGCTCCATGGCAGCCAGGATCATTGCCTTGGCGATGCCGTGACCGCGGAAGCTCAAACGCACGGCGACGCGGCCGATCTTGATATGCTCGGGCTTGTCGAGGACGCGGAGCGTGCCGACCACTTCGCCCTGGGCGACGGCGACGAAATGGGTCGCGGTCAGGTCGTCGGCGTCATTTTCTTCTTCCTCGGGCACCTTCTGCTCCCAGACGAAGACTTCGCGGCGCAGCGCGAAGGCGGCGTTACAGAGCGTGGAAAAGGGCGGGACGATGAGAATGGTGGTTTGCATGACGCCAGCATATAGCCAGCGCCGCGCGCGCTGTCATCCAGAGACGACTTCGTCGAGCCGCGCCAGCTGATCCTGTACCGGGGCCGCGTGGACAAGATTGTTGATGAAGGACAGTTTCTCGATCACCTGCGGGCTCAGCACGAAGGGATAGGCGTCGGGGTGACCCATGGCGCGGTTGAGATTGTTGAGCATGGAGGCCAGCGGGATCCAGTGGTCGATGACGACCTCGAAATCGGGCTCCATATAGGGATCAAAGCTCACCGGGGCGACGATAAGGTTTTCATCCTGCGTCTTGGGCCGGGCGCGCAGGCCGAAGGCGGCGGCGGTTTCCACGGTGTCGGTGATGTGGAGGTAATGCGCGAAGGTTTCGGCAAAATCCTCCCAGGGATGGGCGGTGGCATAGGCGCTGATGAAATGCTGTGGCCAGCCCATGGGTGCGCCATTGGCGTAATAGGCCTGCAGCGCCATGCCATAGTCGGCCCTCTCGTCGCCGAACAGCGCACGGAAGCGTTCCTGCGCCGGCTGGTTGTCGACCAGCAGGTCCCAATAGTGATGGCCGATTTCGTGGCGGAAGTGGCCGAGGAGGGTGCGATAGGGTTCGCCCATGCTGGAGCGACGGGCTTCGCGCTCGGCGTCGTCGGCCTCCACCAGGGCGATGGTGATGATGCCACTGTCGTGGCCGGTCATGACCGGCATTTCGGCGACGGGCAGATCGGCCAGGAAGCGGAAGGCGAGGCCATGGACGGCATCCTCGCCACGGGTTTCGAGCGTCAGGTCGAGCCGCATCAGCGCATAGAAGAGGCGCTTCTTGGCGCGCTCGATGACCTGCCAGCGGCTGAGGTTGAGCGGGTCGGAAATGTCGGGGATGGTCTCGTTGTGGCGGCAGGCCTCGCAATAGATATCGCCGCCGGGCTCGGCGCGGATCAGCCAGTTGCAGGCGCCATGATGGGCGTTTTCGCAAAAAACATAGGCGTCGTCGGGAAAGGCGGGGGTGGACCACAGGCCGCCATCCTCGACCAGCGACACCAAGGCGTTCTTTTCGGGCAGGTAGCCGAGCTGGTGGCCGCAGCGCTCGCAGAGGGCATTTTCGAAATAGACCGTGTTGCCACAGTGGTCGCAGACGAAGAGTTTCATGTTGGCAGCCCCCGGTTCTCAGCGGCATACAATGCATGACCACGCGGCCCGTTCCTGCAGGGAGCTTGCCTTGGTGGGAAATCGGGTCGCTAATGGCGCCATGAGCAAAAAGCCCGATACGGTCGATGCCTATATCGCGACGCTGGACGATGGCGTGCAGCAGATTTTTGCGGCGCTGCGCGAGACCGTGCTGCGCCTGGCGCCCGGCGCCACGGAAACAATCAAATACGACATGGCAGCCTGGCAGCTCAATGGTACCTATCTCGTTTATGCCGGAGCCTGGAAGAAGCATATCGGGCTCTATCCGGTGGGTCGTGGCGACGGGGCTTTCGAGGCGATGCTGGCGCCCTACCGGGACAAGAAGGATACGGTCAAATTCGTCTATGCCAAGCCGATGCCATTCGATGTCATCGAGGCAATCCTGCGCGCGAGGCTGGCAGAGATCGAAAGGCATGCCTAGATAGGAGGCGCACAACGGAGCACCTCTTCATGGCCGACCTATCGAGCTTTCCGATCACGAAAATCTGGCCTGCGGCCAATCCTGACGTGATCCAGCTCTATTCCTTCCCGACGCCCAATGGGGTCAAGGTTTCCATCATGCTGGAAGAGACGGGACTGGCCTATGAGCCGCATGCCGTCAACATCATGAAGAACGAGACCTGGGGCCCGGAGTATCTCTCGCTCAATCCGAACGGCAAGATCCCGGCGATCATTGATCCCAACGGCCCGGGCGGCAAGCCGCTGGGCCTGTTCGAATCCGGCGCCATCCTGATCTACCTGGCCGAAAAGAGCGGCAAGTTCCTGTCGAGTGATCCGGGCAAGCGCTACGAGACCATCCAGTGGGTGATGTTCCAGATGGCAGCGATCGGCCCGATGTTCGGCCAGCTCGGCTTCTTTCACAAGTTCGCCGGTGCGGCCTATGAGGACAAGCGCCCGCGTGACCGCTATGCGGCGGAGTCCAAGCGCGTGCTCGGCGTGCTGGAAACACGGCTCGAGGGCCGTGACTGGATCATGGACGACTATTCGATCGCCGATATCGCGGCGATCGGCTGGGTCAACAATCTCATCACCTTCTATGGTGCCGCCGAGATCGTCGACTATGCCAGCCTGCGCAATGTGCCGGCATGGCTGGAGCGTGCCCTCGCTCGTCCGGCCGTGCAAAGCGGGCTCAATATTCCTTCTCGCAGCTAGGTGAAGCAACTCCTCCGCCCGGCTTCGCATTGAGGTCGGGCAAGAGGAGGAGAAGATCCATGCATTCACCCAGCGAAGACGATATCCGCGATCGTGCCTATGCCCTGTGGGTCGAGGCGGGATCGCCGGATGGGCGCGACCAGGAGTTCTGGCATCGCGCCGAGAGCGAATTGGCAGAAGAGGCCGGGCTCGATATTTCCGGGCAGGCATCGGACGTCACCCAGCCGACACCGCCCGCCGGCATTCCGACGCATTAGTCTAGATGACCAGCAGCGCTTCGGCGGTGCGAAGATAGAGGCGGCCCTCATTGTGGTCGCCGATTTCGAGAAGCAATAGGCCGGTCGAGACGCGCTCGATATAGGCCCATTGCCAGATGGCCTCGGCCGGCACCTGAGTGCGCTGGGTCAGGAGCCGCACACGGCCGCGCCCGATATTATGCGCATTCTTGCCTTCAATGCCCTCGTTCCAGCCGCGCAGCAGCACGCCCAGGTCATAGGCCGGCTCTATGGCGAGGCCATCGGGATCGACCAGCTTGAAGCGGATCGGGTCGGTGGCCGGATCGGCCAGCAGGTTGCCCATATGCGGATCGCCATGGGCGAGGACCGCGCCTTCGGGCTTATAGAGGGCCGCGCGCTCCTGGCAGTAGCGCATGGCGGATTCGATGACTTCGGCGGAACAGGGCTGGCCGTTGCGCTCCCACATCTGGAGAATGCCGGTGGCCAGTGAATTGGCCTTTTCGGTGCCTGTCACATAGGTGGCGTCGAGCGGGACGGGCATCCAGGCGTCGTTGAGCGTGGCGCAGACGATATCGATCTTCTGCTGGTGGGAAATGTCGACGAGATCAAGCCGCTCGCCGAGCTTCTCCAGCAGCATGGCCTGGCGGCCGGGGTCGTGGCGCAGGAGTTTGACATAGCCATGGCCATCGGCGCGCTGCAGCACGTCGGCCTCGTGGCGGCCAATGGCGCTGCCGGGGGTGCCGACCTTGACGATGAAGGCGTCGCCGTTGGCGGCAATGGCCTCTGCGACGAAGGCGGCACTGCCGCCCTCAAGCGCCTCGCCAATGGTCACGCCCCAATTGGCTTCCAATGCCTCGATGGTCGTATCGAGCCGGGCCAGCCAGTCCTGGCCAGCCGCGCCTTCGGCAATGGCCCGGCGCCGGACAGATTCGGGAACGGCAAACCGGCCCCCCTCGCTCATTGTCAGATGCTCCCCACCGTCTTGAGACGAATGCGAGGATGCACCTCGTTCTGGCTCATGACAACGGTCTGCGGACGGAAGCGCTCGATGATCGAGCGGACATGCGGCCGGATCGAGGGCGAGGTAATGAGGACCGGCATTTCACCGGCCTGAGCGGCGCGCTCAAAGCCCTGCTGAATGCCGGCGATGAACTGCTGCAACCGGCTCGGCGCCATGGCGAGGTGGCGGTTTTCGCCATCGCCGACCATGGCCTCGGCAAAGTCGCGTTCCCACTGTGGGGAAAGCGTCAGGAGCGGCAGGTTGCCATCGGGGCCGAGATGCGCCGCGCAGATCTGACGGGCGAGGCGCGAGCGAACATGCTCGGCAATCGTCTGGACGGAACGGCCGGGGCCGGCGACTTCGGCAATGCCTTCGAGGATGGTCGAGAGATCGCGAATGGAAATGCGCTCGTTGAGCAGGGCCTGCAGCACCCGCTGCACGCCCGAAACCGAAATCAGGCCGGGGACGATGTCTTCCACGAGCTTTTGCTGTTCCTTGGGCAGGCCCGAGAGCAGGGACTGCACATTGGCGTAGCTCAGCAGGTCGCTGACATTGGCCTTCAGCACTTCGGTCAGATGGGTGGAGATGACGGTCGAGGGATCGATGATGGAAAGGCCGCGCAGTTCGGCTTCGTCGCGCAGGGCCGGTTCGATCCAGGTGGCGGGCAGGCCAAAGGTGGGCTCGGTGGTATGGGTGCCCGGCAGGTCGATCTGATTGCCATAGGGGTCCATGACCATCAGCTGGTTGGCGTAGATCTCGCCGGCGCCGGCTTCGACTTCCTTGATGCGGACCTTGTAGACATTGGGGTCGAGCTGCATGTTGTCGAGGATGCGGACCGGGGGCATGACGAAGCCGAGCTCGACGGCGAGCTGGCGGCGCAGTGCCTTGATCTGTTCGGTGAGGCGGTCGGAGCCGTTTTCGTCTTCCTTGACGAGGCTGAGCAGGCCATAGCCCAGTTCGAGCTTGAGCTCGTCGATCTTGAGGCTGTCGGTGATCGGGGTTTCGGCATTGGCTGCGGCAGCGCCGGGGGCGCCCGGGGCGGCTGCGGCCTTGGCCAGTTGCTGGACGGCCTCATCGGCCTTTCTGGCATCCTTGGTCTGGGCGGCGCGCCAAGCGACATATCCGACGCCACCGGCAAGGGCCATGAAGGGGATGACCGGCATACCGGGCAGCAGGGCGAGGCCAGCCATGACGGCGGCCGACATGCCCAGGGCGCGCGGATAGCCGGTGAACTGGGCGGCCAGTGCCTTGTCGGCGGAGCCCTGCACGCCGGACTTGGAGACGAGGATACCGGCAGCGGTCGAGACGATCAGGGCCGGGATCTGGGAGACCAGGCCGTCGCCGATGGTCAGCAGCGTATAGACATTGCCGGCCTCTTCGAAAGAGAGGCCCTGCTGCATGATGCCGATCAGCATGCCGGCGGAAATGTTGATGAAGGTGATGATGAGGCCGGCGATGGCGTCGCCGCGCACGAACTTACTCGCACCGTCCATGTTACCGAAGAAGGCGCTTTCGCCTTCGAGCTCGGCGCGGCGGCGCTTGGCGGTGTCTTCGTCGATCAGGCCGGCCGAGAGGTCGGCGTCGATGGCCATCTGCTTGCCGGGCATGGCGTCGAGGCTGAAGCGGGCGGCCACCTCGGCGATACGGCCGGAACCCTTGGTGATGACGATGAAGTTCACGATCACGAGGATGATGAAGATCACCGTACCGATGATGAAATTGCCGCGGGTGATGAAATTGCCGAAGGCCTCGATGACGTGACCGGCGGCGCTGTGGCCGGTGTGACCATCTGAGAGGATCAGTCGCGTCGTGGCCAGGTTGAGGCCCAGGCGCAGCATGGTGGCGATGAGCAGGACCGTCGGGAAGGACGAGAATTCGAGCGGCTTCTGGATGAAGAGCGCCGTCATCAGGATCATCACCGAGAAGACGATGGAGATCGCCAGCAGCCCGTCCACCAGCAGGGGTGGCATGGGCACGATGAGAATGACGATAAGACCCATGACGCCAGCAGCGAGGGCGATGTCGCCCGAGCGCAGCAGATCGACCACCGAATTGACGGTGGGCACTTTGAAAGCAGGTCGTGCGCTACCGCCGGGCAGGTCGGTCATTCATGTTCCAGTCTAGCGTCAGGCCACGCTGCGGCGTTCGCCGGGGTCGGGTACGTTAGTGCCTTCGTCGGCATATTGATTGAGCTTGTTGCGCAGGGTGCGAATCGAAATGCCGAGGATATTGGCCGCATGGGTGCGGTTGCCCAAGGTGTGATCGAGTGTATCCAGGATAAGATCGCGCTCGACATCGGCCACGGTGCGGCCAACCAGCGCCGCCGACATGGTCTGGGCGGTCTGGGCGAGCTGGGCCGAGAGCGAATGGCTCGAGGCGGCGGCTTCGGTCAGGCCCATGCCATCGGGCAGGACAATGGCGTCGGGGCCGATGACGTCGCCCGAAGAAAGCAGCACGGCGCGGTGCAGGGTATTTTCGAGTTCGCGCACGTTGCCTGGCCAGGGGGCCTTGAGCAGGGCCGAGCGGGCTTCGGGCGAGAGTTCGCGCGGCGGCAGGCCATTGGCCTTGGCATATTTGGCGACGAAATGTTCCGATAGCGCCGAGATGTCGCCGGGGCGATCCCGCAGGGCGGGAAGCTTGAGGTTCACCACATTGAGGCGAAACAGCAGGTCTTCGCGGAACGAGCCTTCGCGGACGGCCTCGTTGAGGTTGCGGTTGGAGGTGGCGAGAATGCGGATATCGACCGGCACGGGCTTGCCGCCGCCGACACGGTCGATGACGCGTTCCTGGATGGCGCGGAGGAGCTTGGCCTGGAGGCGGATGTCCATCTCGGAAATTTCGTCGAGCAGGAGCGTGCCGCCCGAGGCTTCCTCGAACTTGCCGATACGGCGGGCCACGGCGCCGGTGAAGGCGCCCTTCTCGTGGCCGAACAGCTCGCTTTCGAGCAGGGCTTCGGGAATGGCGGCGCAGTTGACCGAGATGAAGGGTTTCGCCGCGCGCTTGGACTTGGCGTGGACATATTTGGCGATGACTTCCTTGCCGGTGCCGCTTTCGCCGGTGATCAGGATGGAGGCATCGGAGCCGGCGATCTGGTCGGCCATCTTGACGACGCGTTCCATGGCCGGATCGCGGAACAGGAAATCCGAATGTTCGCGGGTGACGGCAGCGATGACGGCTGCGATCAGCTCGGCATCGGGGGGTAGGGGGATATATTCCTTGGCGCCGGCGCGGATGGCGTTGACGGCGGCGGCGGCATTGGCCTCGACGCCGCAGGCGACGACGGGAATGGCGATGCGCTCGGCTTCGAGGCCGGCGATCAAGCCACCGATATCCATGGCGACGTCGCAGAGCAGCAGGTCGGCGCCACGGCCGGCGCGCAGGGCCGCCAAAGCGATTTCGACGGAAGGCGCATGGGCGACCTTGGCCCCGCCATTCATCGCCATCTTGGTGGCTTCGCTGAGTTGGCCCTCGAGGGCACCGATGATGAGCAGACGCATCCTGGCCTCCCTTATTGTGCTTTGATGATTTCGGTCATGGTGACGCCGAGCTTGTTCTCGACGAGCACGATTTCCCCGCGCGCCACGAGGCGCTCGTTGATGAAGATTTCCACGGCCTCGCCGACCTGGCGGTCGAGCTCAATCACCGTGCCGGTATCGAGCTTGAGCAGGGACGAGACGGGCATTTTGGTGCGGCCCAGGACGACCGAGACGCGGACTGGAACATCGAAGACCGCTTCGAGGTCGTCGGCGGTGCGCTCGACATGACCCTCGGGGCCACGGCTGCGACCGGGCGAAGCCATTTCCTCGAAGGAAATCTCTTCGGTGGCGGTGATGTCGTTATCGGAAGCGCTCAATGGCCGCTCTCCTCTTGCTTGGCCTGGCCGCCGGTACGGGCGGCGAGATAGGCCGAAATCTTGCTGTCGATGTCTTTGGAAACCGCGCCGATGTCACGCACGAGGCCGCCGTCGACCCATTCGAGACGGCCGTCGCCGAGGCGCAGGTCGGGGTCGCCCATGACGACCAGGCGGCCAGCGAAGCCCGAGGTCTGCATGTGGGCGGTGGCGATATCGCGGATGGCGTCGGAAATGGCCGGATTGCAGCGGATGACCAGATGCGGCACGCCATTGAGGCTCTGCATGCATTCGGCGATCAGCGCGTCGAGTTCGTGCGTGGGAAAGCGCGCCAGCAGATGCAGCGCCAGCTTGCGGCCGACGCTGGCGGCCAGTTCGACGGCCTCGCGGCGCAGCTCGGCGGTGGCGTCGTCGAGCGAGGCGGCCATTTCGGCGGTCTGGGTGGCCAGCGTGCCGGCGGCAGCAGCCAGGGTCTGGGCGGCGATGGCCGAGGCATTGCGCTCTCCGGCGATCACGCCCTCGGCATAGGCCTCTTCGCGCGCCTGGGCGATGAGCTGGGAGACCAGATCTTCGGGAATGGAGGGAATGGGCGCAGGCGCATTGGCATTGGCCACGGTGGGGCGGCTGCCCAGATCGAGATCGAAGGTGAAACGTGCGGGTCGTGCCATTACGCCACCATCTGATCGTCGGATTTGGACTTGAGGATGATGATGTCGCCCTTGGCGGCAAGATCCTTGGCGGTGGAGACCATGCGGCCCTGCGCTTCGTCGACATCCTTGAGGCGCACGGGGCCCATGGCCTCCATGTCGTCCTTGAGGAGTTTCGCGGTGCGGCCGGACATGTTCTTAAAGAAGGATTCCTTGACCGAGTCGTTGGCGCCCTTGAGCGAGAGCGCCAGATCCTTCTTGTCCATCTTGGTGAGCAGGGTCTGGATGGCAGAGGATTCCAGCTTGGCCAGATCCTCGAAGGTGAACATCAGCGACTTGATGCGTTCGGCATCGTCGCGGCTGTGCTCTTCAAGAGTGGTGATGAAGCGCGCTTCGGTCTGGCGGTCGAAGCTGTTGAAGATTTCCGCCATCTGCTCGTGGCTGTCACGGCGCTTGGAATGGTTGAGCGTCGACATGAATTCGGTGCGCAGGGTGTTCTCGATCTTGTCGAGGATTTCCTTTTGCACCGGGTCGAGGCCGAGCATGCGCTGCACCACGTCCATGGCCAGTTCTTCTGGCAGGGCGGAAAGCACCTGGCTGGCGTGGTCGGTGGCGATCTTGGAGAGCACCACAGCGATGGTCTGGGGATATTCGTTCTTGAGATAGGCGGCGAGAACGTCGGCCTGCACGTTGGAGAGTTTCTCCCACATGTTGCGGCCGGCGGGACCACGGATCTCTTCCATGATGGAATCGACCTTGTCCTGTGGCAGGAAGCTCAGCAGCAGGCGTTCGGTGCTGTCGGTATTGCCCGTGAGCGAGCCATTGGACGAGACGGTGGTGACGAATTCGACCAGCAGGTCATCCAGCATTTCCTGGGTGATCGGGCCGAGACGCACCATGGCGCGGCTGAGGGTCTTGACCTCGAGCTCGTCCAGTTCGTCGAAAATGGGCTTGCCATAGTCGGGGCCGAGCGCCAGCAGCAGGGCCGCCGCCTTTTCGTCGCCAGCGAGGACGCGATGGTCGGCATTGGCGCCGACGATCAACTGCTTGGGGGCATTGAGTTCGGGGACGCCGCCGGATTGTGAAACGAGTGCCATGACTATGCCGCCGCGTTACCCAGCCAGTCGCGCACGATCAGTGCGGCCTGGCGGGGGTTTTCTTCGACGAGGCTGCCGACGGTCTTGAGCGTCTGGAGCTGGCTTTCGCCCATGGAGCGGGCGTTGGCGACCCAGGCCGGCGTCTTGTCGCGTGGCTCTTCCTCGATGGCCTTGTTGTCGGCGATGACCTGGCCATCGGCACTCAACACGCCATGGTGACCCACTTCGGCAGCGGTCGGCAGGGCGAGGGGCTGGCTTTCGGGCGACAGGGCCTTCTTGAGCAGCGGGCGCATGACGAAGAAGACGAGGGCCAGCGCGATCAGCAGGGTGACGGCCATTTCGGCGCCATTCATCAGATCGTCGCGGGTGAAATCGAGCAGGCCACCCGAAGCATCGGTGCCCGGATCGGCAAGGCCCGGACGTTCGGCAAACTGCATGTTGACGACTTCGACGCTGTCGCCGCGGGTTTCCGAATAGCCGACCGCCGAGCGGACCAGGGTCAGGATCTGGGTGATCTCGTCGGCCGTACGCGGGGTATAGGTGCTGGTGCCGGCGGCGTCGGTCGCATAGACGCCATCGACCACGACGGCGACCGACAGGCGCTTGATGGCGCCGGCTTCGGTCACGGCTGTGTTGGTGGTCTTGGAAATCTCGTAGTTGGTGACTTCCTCGCTGGTCGTGCCCTGCTCGCTGGGGCCCGTGGCGCCGGCATTCTGGCTGGCGCCGGGCAGCTCATTGGCTACGGTCACCTGACCGTTCTGGCCGGTCGAGGTGGTTTCGGTTTCGCGCAGCTGGCTGGAGCGGACGACCTGGCTATCGGGATCGAACTTTTCTTCGGTGGTGGTCGAGCGGTTGTAGTCGAGTTCGGCCGAGACTTCGACGCGGGCGCGGCCGGGGCCGACGACATTGGCCAGCATGTCCTCGACGCGGGTGCGGAGGCGGTTCTCGTAGCCCAGGGTGCGTTCGGCCGCATCGGCTGCCATGGCGCCTTCGGCGTCGTCGCCGGTTCCCGAGGCGAGAAGGTTACCCTGGTCGTCGACGATGGAGACGCGGGTTGGGGTCAGACCCTCGATGGCCGAGGCGACGAGGTGCTGGATGGCACGGATTTCGCCATTGGAGAGTTCGCCGCGCACCGACAGGACGATGGAGGCGGAGGGGTCGGTACGTTCGCGGCGGAACAGTTCACGCTCGGGCAGGACGAGGTGGACGCGGGCCGACTTGATGCGGGTGAGCGAGCCGATGGTGCGGGCCAGTTCGCCTTCAAGGGCGCGGACATTGTTGAGGTTCTGCACGAAGCTCGTGGCACCCAGCGTCGACTGCTGGTCGAAGATTTCATAGCCGACCTGGCCGCGGGTCGGCAGGCCCGAGCCGGCCAGCGTCATGCGGGTCGTGGTGATCTGATCGCGCGGGATGAGAATCGTGTCACCTTCGCCGCGCAGCTCATAGGGGATATTGAGCGACTGCAGTTCGGTGACGATAGCCGAAGAATCTTCCAGGCTGAGCCCGGTATAGAGTGGGGACAGGTTGGGCGTCTGGGCGCGGGTGATGAGGAAGCCGAAAAAGCCCAGCATCAGGATAGCGACGACCGCCATGGCGGCCAGACGTGGCATGCCTATGCGGTTTATCAGCTTGGTGAAGTTTTCCACGCCGGGTACTCAATCATAAGGGGCCCATACCGACGCAAACGCACGTGGCAGCCGCTGGGCAAAAATTACCTACCTGATGGTAAACAATGTCTTAACTCCCCGTTGCAGTTCGCAAATTCCGGCAGAAACTGCCCATGAGAGTTGAAAAAGGATGAAACCATGCTGAAGGTTCTGGGACGCATAACCTCGATCAACGTTCGAAAAGTGCTCTGGGCGCTCGACGAACTGGGGTTGAGCTACGATCGCGAGGACTGGGGTCTGCCACTGCGCGATCCCAAGGTGCCAGAATTTCTTGCCCTCAATCCCAACGGGCAGGTGCCAGTTTTAATCGAAGGCGACCTCGTGCTGTGGGAAAGCAATGCAATCCTGATCCATCTGGCGCTGCAGGAGGGCAAGCTTTTGCCGGCAGACCTCGGGCAGCGCGGGCTGGCGCTGCAGTGGCTGGTGTGGCAGGCGACCGAACTCAATCCGCCCTGGGGCTATGCCGTCAACGCGCTGATCCGCAAGACGCCGGGTTATGACGATGCCGACAAGGTGGCAACGTCCATCCGCAACTGGGGCCTGCGCATGGCAATCCTTGAGGCAGAGCTGGCGAAGGGCGAGGGTGATTTCATCGTGGGCCGTGAGCTGAGCATTGCCGATATCGTGCTGGGCCTGTCCGTGCACCGCTGGGTGTCGTTGCCGGCGGAGAAGCCGGCTTTCCCAGCCATTGACGCTTACTACGAGCGGCTCAAGACGCGTGAAGCCGCTGCGCCGTGGATGGGGCCCGAAACGCCATAAGGTCCGACGAAATACAAAGGCCGCGGGTAAAACCCGCGGCCTCTGAAAATGCAACCTGGCGTGATCCAGCTGCGAGGACTAGCCTTCGCGGTAGTGCTGGATCCAGGTGGTCCGCAGACCGGCAAGGCCATGCTTGTCGATGGCGGCCTGCCAATTGAGGAATTCATCGACGCTTAGTGTGTAGCGGTCGCAGGCCTCTTCGAGGCTGAGCAAACCGCCGCGCACTGCTGCGACGACTTCGGCTTTGCGGCGGATGACCCACCTCCGGGTATTCGCCGGGGGGAGGTCTGCGATCGTGAGCGGACTTCCGTCCGGTCCGATAACGTACTTAACGCGAGGACGCATTTGTACGGTCATTTTACTCTCTACTCAAACCTGACCATATGAGGAGAGACTAGGGCAGTTGCCTTAAAATTCGACTAAGGGGAAACTTACAACAGGTTAAAGAATGGCCTTGGATTTCAAGGCATTGATTCAAGTTTGGGGAAGTGATCTGGCGCCGCCGCGGGTGGTCTGTTGCGGTGTTGGCGTGACGCGGAAATGACCATCCCCGCCATGGCGGGGATGGTTAATCCATAGATGCTTTGGGAAAACAAAAATCCCTATGCAGCAACAGGTTAGGCGGTCGTGTCGTCTTCTTCCGGCGTCGTGGGCGTGGTTGGCGTTGTCGGCTTGGTCACGTCGGGAACGCGGACGTCGCTGACGTCGGTAATGGAGACGCGGCGGGAGCCGACGGTCAGGACCGGGACATCGCCGGTGAAGTCGACGCCGGTAACGACGCCGATCGAGGCGGTGGAAATCTTGACGGCCTGGCCGTTGCCATCCTTGCCCTGGATATCGATCGTATAGGTGCCGTTCGGCTTCATCGTGCCGTCGGTGCCGATACCATCCCAGCGGAAGGTGCCGGGGCCGGAATTGAGGGGCCCGGTCTGGGTGTAGACCGTCTGGCCCTTTGAGTCCTTGATGCTGATGGTGGCATTGGCGGCATTGGCGTCGGCGCTATAGGCCCAGAACACCGCTTCGCTGTCAGTCAGCTCGCCGGTCTTGCCGGTGGAGGTCACTTCCTTGCCGATATAGGAGACGGCGTCGGACTTGGCCGTGTTCTGGCTCGACAGCATCAGGGTTTCGAGGAACTGGTTGGTCTTGAGCTGCTGCTCGACGCCGGTGAACTGCACCAGTTGCTGGGTGAACTGGTTGGTGTCCATGGGATCGAGCGGGTTCTGGTTCTTCAGCTGGGTGGTCAGGATGCTGAGGAACGTGTCGAAATTGTCCGCAATGGTCGCACGCGACGTGTCGACGGAACTGGTGGTACTCGTGCTGGAAACACCGCTGACTGCCATGACACCTACTCCTTACGCGATGATGTTGACGCCGCTGGCACTCAGGTTGCCGCGGTAGAGGCTGACGGCGGGTAGCGGGGCCTCGTCGACCTCGCCGCCCGTATTGCCCCCGAACAGGGGATTGCGACCGTTGCCATTCTGGCCCTGATCGCCGCCGCTGAAGGGGTTCTGCTTCAGCGAGAATTCGAGATTGGTCTTTGAACTATCCAAACCCGCCTGCTGCAGGGCGCGTTCCAGAGCTTTCTGGTCGCGCTGCATCAGGTCGAGCGTTTCCGCCTTTTCGACGCTCAGGCGGGCATTGACCTGACCGGAGGCGTCGATATCGAGCCGCACGTCGATCTTGCCGAGGTCGGCAGGGTCGAGACGGATCTGGAAACGAGTGTTGCCTTCGCTGACCTGGCGGACCATTTCGAAGGCCAGCTGGGGCAGATTGAGCTGCTGCTGGCTGGTCTGATAGCCGGCCTGTACCACGCGCGGGGCGGCGACGAGATCGACGCGGGCCTGCTGGATGGGCTGGGGCGTGGCCGTCGGGTCGACCTGCTGTTCCGTCGCCGTCTGGGTCGCAGCGGCCACCGGCTTGGCATCGGGTCTGGTCTCGATGGGCTTGCGGTCATCGGACTTCTGCTCGTTGCCATTATTGGCCTTGTCCTGGCCGTCCTGCGCCGGCTGGACCTTGAGCTCGGCGTTCGACGCCTTGGCCAGTTCGGCCTCGGGCTTGGTCTCCGTCGTGGCGCCGGCCTTGATGCCGATGTCGGTTTCCTTCATGTCCAGCGCCGGCTTGGCGAGAACGGGTTCGGGGACCTCGACGGTCGTTGGCTTCAGGGCGCGTTCGAGCGCAGCCTTGAGCTCGGCATCGAAGGTCAGCTCGCTGTCCATTTCGGCAAGGGCGTCGGGATCGACGTCGCCTTCATTGAGAGCGGCAAGGATCGCCGCCAGCTTGTCGCCGACGGATTTGATCTGGGCGGAAAAATCGGCGCTGGCATTGGGCTCGACATGGCCTTCAAGGGCTGATGCCAGCGGACCAAAGGCTTCGGTGAGCTGATTGGTCAGCGTGTCGGGCGCGCCCGCAGCAGAGGCATTGGCCACCATGGCTGCCAGCTGTTCGGCCGAGGGCATGTTGGAAAGGTCGACGCCCAGCGCCTGGGCGAGGTCGGTCAGCAGGCTGTCGAGCTTGGCCAGCTCGTCTTCGGTCAGCGGCGCGCCGGCTTCGAGCTTGGCCTTGAGATCGGCGAGACCTTCGACCAGTTCGGTCAGCTTGGGCTCTTCGGCTTCGACAGGCTGGATCGGCGTCTGTGCCTCGACCGGGGCCGCAATGGCTTCGGGATCCTCGGGCAGGGGCTTGTCCCCCTGGCTCTGGTTGGACGCGGTCTTGACGGTGGTTTCGGCGCTGCGGGTGACCTGCGTCGTGCTCTTGGTGACGGGTTCGCTCTTGGCGACAGGCTCACTCTTGGGCGCGACGACACCCAGCAGGGCGGCGAACACGTCCTCGCCCTTGTTGGCATTGCTCGCGCCGTTGCTCTTGCCGGTATTGAAACCGGCCGAGGTGCTGCTGGTGATGTTCAGTTGAGTTGCCAAGTACGCGGCCCCATCGAAAGAGACTTATCCGGCCTTAACAATGCAAAGGCGGTGCCAAGTCGTGCGGCCAGGATAATCCCCAATGTAATCAACCTTTTGGGGAGCAGGCGCTGTCGGGGTGGATGAGCCATTCGCGACATGTCGGCAAAAGCTGCCGGGCAAATGTTGCGGGGAAAGCCCGAAAGGCGTAAGAGCCGCCCTCACAGTTTGTCCGCTGGCCCTTGAACCCAACCGGATGGAAGAAAGATGTTGAACTCGCTTGATATTGCCAAGCGTCCCGAAGACACGCGCGTTGTCGTTGCGATGTCGGGGGGCGTGGATTCCTCGGTCGTGGCGGGCCTGCTGGCCCGGCAAGGCTACGACGTCGTCGGCGTCACGCTGCAGCTTTACGATCATGGCGAGGCGGTGCACCGAAAGGGCGCCTGCTGCGCCGGCCAGGATATCCATGATGCGCGCCGCGTGGCGGCGACCCTGGGCATTCCCCACTACGTGCTGGACTATGAAGAGCGCTTCAAGCGATCGGTGATCGCGCCTTTCGCCAATGCCTATCAGCAGGGCGAAACGCCGGTGCCCTGCATTGCCTGCAATCAGTCGGTCAAGTTCGTCGACCTGATGGAAGTGGCGCGCGACCTCGGCGCCGACGTGCTGGCCACCGGCCATTATGTGCAGTCGCGCCTCGGCGAAGATGGTCGCCGCCAGCTGTTCCGCCCGGTCGATGCCGAGCGCGACCAGACCTATTTCCTGTTTGCCACCACGCAGAACCAGCTCGATTTCCTGCGCTTTCCGCTTGGCGGCATGGGTAAGGCCGAGGTGCGCGAGCTGGCGCGCGACATGGGGCTGGAGATCGCCGAGAAGCACGATAGCCAGGACATCTGCTTCGTGCCGCAGGGCAAATATGCCGACATCATCCGCAAGATGCATCCCGAAGCGGTGGCGACGGGCGAGATCGTCCATCTCGACGGCCGCGTGCTGGGCCAGCATGAGGGCATCGTCAATTACACGATCGGTCAGCGCAAGGGGCTGGGCGTCGCTGCGGCCGAGCCGCTCTATGTGATCAAGCTCGAGCACAAGACGGGCCGGGTGATCGTCGGTCCGCGCGAGGCGCTCAAGACCCATACGGTGCGCCTGCGCGACGTGAACTGGCTGGGTGCGCAGCCGCTGGCCGAGCTTTCGGCGGGCAATGGTGCGCCGGTGGAAGTCAAGGTGCGCTCGACGCGCGGGCCGCAGCCGGCGGTGATCCAGATGCAGGGCGACGAGGTGTTCGTGACGCTGGTCTCGGGCGAATACGGTATTTCGCCGGGGCAGGCCTGCGTGTTCTATGCCGATGACACGGCGACCTCGGAAGTCTGGGGCGGCGGCTTCATTGCGGAAGCCGTGCCACAGGTGTTTGCCGCAGCCTGATCCTAGGTGCCTGACAGCATGCGCGAAATGCGCAGGGCGTAGCGGTCGGTCATGCCGGAGGTGAAATCGGCCATGGCGTGGAGGGCGCTTTGTTCGTCCTTGACGTCGCGCAGGTCGAGCGAGAGGGCGCGGACGAGCTGGCGGGAGCGATTGGAGAGATCATCCGCCTGCCAGTTCTTGGCTGCGACTTCCTCATAGACCGGCAGGATGCCGCCCAGCACATTGGCGATTATGCGGCGGCCCGAGACTTCCAGCTCGGTCTTGCGGCTGGCGGTGAAAATGCGCTCCTTGGCCAGCTTGCGGATCTCGGCAAAGCCAGCGCCGAGACCACTGGCGCCCACTAGGTCGCCGGAGAAGGTCCCGTCCATGATGGCATCGTAGTTGGCGATGAAGGCCTCGACGCAGGCATCGATGGCATAGCCGATGGTGCGGGCGCGCAAGCGGGCAATGTCCTCGGCCTGGGTCATGTCGAGCGGGGTCATGCTGGGCGGACGGCCCAGGGTGATCAGGATCTGATGCACCGCATCATGGGTCAGCTCGCCGGTGGTGAAGGCGTCTTCGAGATCGACGATATTGTAGGTGATGTCATCGGCAGCCTCCATCAGGAAGACCAGCGGATGGCGGATCCAGTGGCGGTCCTTCTCGATGAGGCCGACGCCTTGCGCGACTTCGGCGAACTGGCTGAGATCGGACTGGAAGACGCCGAATTTCTTGAGGCCGATATAGTCCTTGGGCAGGCCGATGCGGTCGGCGGCGGTCACCGGATATTTGGTGAAGGCGCCCAGCGTCGCCTTGGTCAGCCGCATGCCGCCTTCGCCGCGATACATTTCGAGCCGGGTCAGGATGCGGAATCCCTGGGCATTGCCCTCGAAGGCGTTGAACTGGTGCTGCAGCTCGGGTGGCAGTCGGGACAGGGGTCCGCGGGACGTGGCGAAATGCTCGGCAAACCAGCTTCCCATGGCGTCTTCGCCGGAATGGCCGAAGGGCGGGTTGCCGATGTCATGGGCGACGCAGGCAGCCTGGATGATGTCGGCCAGGTCATGCATGCGGGCGGGTTCGATTTCGCCCTTTTCCACCAGCCATTGGCCGATGCGCATGGCCAGCGACCGGCCGACGCTCGAGACTTCGATCGAGTGGATCAGGCGGTGGTGCACATGGTCGTTTTCGTAGAGCGGCTGCACCTGGGTCTTGTTGGCGAGACGCCGGAAGGGCGCGGAGAAGACGATGCGGTCGTGATCCTGCACGAAGATCGAGCGATTGGGATTGGCCTGATAGGTCTTGTCGCCCAGGCGTTCGGCCGAGAGCAGCCGCGTCCAGTCCATGCGCGCCATGCTCAATTGTCCTCGGCCGGCGGGGCGGCGCTGGTGGCTGCGGCATTGGCCTCGCGCAGCGACTGATAGGCGTTGATGCCGCCATGCCAGGTCGAAATGGCGATAAAGACGATCAAAAGGCCCAGCGCCAGGATCAGCACGCGGCCCTTGTTGAGAGCGAAGGGACTCTGCTTTTTCTCGTCCACGGCGGCCTCGCGAATAATTCTGCAAATCATCCCAAGGATGGCTTGGGCAGGGGCGTCATAGCATCAGGAGCGCTTTCAGGAAAAGTGGAAGCCACTTTTCCGGCTCGAAAGCGCGACAATCGAAATATACATGGCCACGAGAGTAAGGCTTGGCGAGTGCATGCCCCAGTGATGGAATTTCATGCCGCATCCGTGATCGACCCAACGCACGCGCTGACGCGGGCGCTTGTGGTGCGGGCGCAGAATGGCGATGCGGAAGCCTTTGGCGAGCTGATCGAAGATCACTATGACCTGATCCATCGCACGGCGTGGAAATGGTGCGGCAATCGGGCCGATGCCGAGGATGTTGCCCAGGATGTCTGCGTCAAGCTCGGCGCCGCAATCAAGGGATTTGACCATCGATCGGCGTTTTCGAGCTGGGTCTATCGCATCACGCTGAACGCGGTGCGAGACATGCAGCGGGCCGGCAAAAGGCGGGGCAAATATGCAGACGCCTATGCCGAAGTGACGCCGGAGGATCAGCCGGCGGACCAGGAAGAGGCGGCGACCAGTGCCCAGTTGTGGGAGGCCGTGCGGGCCCTGCCGGAGAAGCAGCGCGACGCGGTGTTGCTGGTCTATGCCGAGGAACTGAGCCATGCGGCGGCGGCCGAGATCATGGGCATACGGGAGGCGACTGTCTCCTGGCATGTGCATGAGGCACGCAAGACCCTGAGGGGGCTGCTATGAGCGACAAGAATATGCATGACGATCCACTCAACCGCCTCAAGGGCGCAGCGCCCGACCCGCGGGCCGCCGCGAAGAAGCGTGCTCTGGCCGCCGGCATGGCGGCTTTCGAGGCGAGCCAAAAAGAATCTGAAGTTGCACCCAAAGGAAAATCCGGGGGCAGCCGTCTCACGTCCATCATCGCATCCTTGAAAGGGATCAAGATCATGGACATGCGCATTCCCGTCGGCACCGCCGCCATCGCCCTGCTGGTTCTGCCGCTTGGCTACCAGCTCTATTCAACCACCTCGATGACGCCGAGCCAGGTGGCGGTAGAGCGGCCGCAGATCGACATCACGCCGCCGCATACGACCATGCCGGCCAATCCCGCCTTTGCCGACGACAAGGCCGTTGACGCCGATACGCGCGCCGAAGTGCCGGTGATGGCCGAGCCCGTCGCGCCCGAACCCGTGCCGCTGCCCACTCCGATCATTCCGATGGCGCCGATCACGGCCGATGCTGCCGCGCCCAATCTCGGTGCGGCCCCCTCCTCATCCATGCTGACGCGGCAGGCCGCGCCGGCCGGTGCCATGATGGAAAGCGAGGCCTACTCGCCGCCGCCGCCCATTCTGGCACAGCCGACCGAAGCGAGCGGCGACACGTTCACCAGCTTCGACGAGCAGCGCCTGAAGGCGGTGGCGGACGAGCCGGTTTCGACCTTCTCGATCGATGTCGATACGGCAAGCTATTCCTATGTGCGTCGCCAGCTCGAAGATGGCTACCTGCCAGAACCCGACGCCGTGCGCATCGAGGAGATGATCAACTATTTCCCCTATGATTATCCGGCGGCCGAAAGCGCTACCGTGCCGTTCCAGCCGACCATCGGTGTCTATCCGACGCCGTGGAATCCCAAGACACAGCTGCTGCAGATCGGCATCAAGGGCTATGTGCCCACGATCGAAGAGGACAAGCCGGCCAATCTGGTATTCCTGATCGACACATCGGGTTCGATGGACGAGGCCGACAAGCTGCCGCTGCTGAAGCGTGCCTTCGCGCTGCTGCTCGACCAACTTAGCGACAATGACACGATTTCCATCGTCACCTATGCCGGTTCGGCCGGGGTGGCGCTGGAGCCGACCACGGCGACGGAAAAGGCGAAAGTCCTCGCTGCGCTGGACAATCTCTGGGCCGGCGGCAGCACCGCTGGTGCCGAGGGCATCGAGGCGGCTTATCGGCTGGCGGAAGCGCACAAGGTTTCGGGTGGCACCAATAGGGTCATCCTGGCCACCGACGGCGATTTCAATGTCGGGATCGACGATCCGGAAAAGCTCGAAGACTTCATCAAGACCAAGCGTGACAGCGGCATTTCGCTTTCGGTGCTGGGCTTTGGTCGCGGCAATCTCGATGATGCGACCATGCAGGCGCTGGCCCAGAACGGCAATGGCAATGCCAGCTATATTTCCTCCTTCCGCGAGGCGCAGAAAGTGCTGGTCGAGGAGATCGGCGGCACGCTCGACATGATCGCCAAGGACGTCAAGATCCAGGTCGAGTTCAATCCGGCCGAGGTCAGCGAATATCGCCTGATCGGCTACGAAACCCGCGCGCTCAACCGCGAGGATTTCAACAATGACAAGGTCGATGCCGGCGATATCGGCGCGGGCCATACCGTCACCGCGATCTACGAGATCACGCCTGTTGGATCGGGCGCCGAACTGGTCGATCCGCTGCGCTATGGGCAGACCACAGAGACCCCGGTTGCCAGTGGTGGCGACGAGATCGCCTTCCTCAAGATGCGCTACAAGCTGCCGGAGAGCGATGTCAGCCAGCTGATCGAAGTGCCGGTGCGGGCTGATGTGGTCCATGGCGACATTGCCGATGTCAGTGATGACATGCGCTTCGCCGCCGCCGTCGCTGCCTTCGGGCAGAAGCTCAAGGACAGCAATTTCGGTGGCGACATGAGCTGGACCGAAATCGCCGACCTCGCCCGCGCGGGCAAGGGAAGCGACGACAGCGGCTATCGCGGCGAATTCATCCAGCTGATCAAGACCGCCAGCCTGCTGAAGCCGGATAGCGCAGCACTTCCCTATCCAGGCACGGCGAGTGATCCGTGTCAGGTGGATGGGGATTGCGCGGAGTAGTTTCCCCGCGACCTAAATTGCAAGATTGAAATTCGCGCATTTTTGTGCGAATTTCCTTTTGCGTTGGGGGACGCGGGATGAAGCGCGAGCAGCTTCTTCGGCAGTTGAGCAAGGATGCCAGATCGATTGGTATTGCGCTTGTCGTCGATATGGCACGTGGCAAGGGTGGTCATTGCGTGGTGCGCTGCGGCGATCACTTCTCGGTGGTCAAATCGGGAGAGATCACGCCGCTGATGGAAAAGGTCATCCGCAAGCAGCTTGGTCTCTAACGGGCGAAAGGAACAGTCGATGACGAGCTACTACGCGACTTTCGAGCCTGACGAAGATGGCGTGCTCGTCACCTTTCCTGACGTGCCCGAAGCGATCAGCGGCGGCGTCGATCGGGCTGAAGCCATGACCAATGCTCAGGATGCGCTGGAAGTCGCGCTCCTCACCTATGTCGGCGACGGCAAGGCGCTGCCCATTGCCAAGGCAAAACAGGGCGTGCTCGTCAGTCTGTCGGCCAGCACGGCTGTCAAGATCGCTTTCATCGAGGCCTTCCGGTCTTCGCAGCTGACCCGTGTCGCTCTTGCCGAGCGGCTTGGCAAGCAGGAAGGCGAGGTGCGGCGCATGCTCGACCCCTACCATGCGACCAAGCTGCCAGCGATGGAGGCAGGCCTGCAGGCTCTAGGCAAGCAATTGGTCGTCTCGGTCCACAACGCCGCCTGAGATTGGCCGGGGATCGGCGGTCAGCCGACCCTCTCCCAACAAGGAAGAGGGTCGGGCCAATGCCTCAGGCCAGCGGCTTGAGGTTGGCTTCGATGCTGGCGCGGCGGCCTTCGAGGAAGGGCGGCAGCGACAGGCTTTCGCCCAGGGTTTCCAGCGGCTCGTCGGCGGTGAAGCCGGGGACGTCGGTGGCAATCTCGAACAGGATGCCATTGGGTTCGCGGAAGTAGAGCGAGGTGAAGTAGAAGCGTTCCACCTCGCCGCTCGAGCGCAGGCCTGCCTTGGTGACGCGATCGATCCACTGGCGCAGGCTATCCTGATCGGGCGTGCGGAAGGCGACGTGATGCACGCCGCCGGCACCGGGCCGGGCCATGGGGAGGCTTGGGTCCACCGCAACGTGAACTTCGGCGCCCGGACCGCCGGGGCCCATTTCAAAGACATGGGTTTCGGGGGTGTGGCTGGTCGTTGCATATTCGCGGACCTTGCGCATGTTCATGACCTGGGTCAGCACGGCCTCGGTGCGGTCGAGCCGTGGGACCGAGAGCGTGATCGGGCCGAGGCCGATGATCTGCTGTTCGGCCGGTACAGGCGACTTGGCCCAGGGCACGACCGTGTTGGCGGCGTCGATCACCATGCGGAAGCGCTGGCCTTCGAAATCCTCGAAATCGAGCGAGAGCTGACCATTGCGCTCCTTGATGGCGCTGGAGGTCACGTCGTGTTCGGCCAGGTGGTTCTTCCACCAGTTGAGGCTGTCTTCGCTGGCGACGCGCAGGCCGGTGCGGCCGACCGTGTGATTGCCGCGGCTTTCGCGTGGGGCGTCGAAATCGAAGAAGGTCAGGTCGGCGCCAGGCGAGGCGACGCCGTCACCGTAAAAGAGGTGATAGGCGGTGGTGTCGTCCTGGTTGACCGTCTTCTTGATCAGCCGCATGCCCAGCGTCTGGGTATAGAAAGCCACGTTCCTCTTCGCCTCGGCGGTGACCGCCGTGAGGTGATGGATGCCTCCGAGTTCGAGCGTCATTTGGGTTTCTCCTGAACCGGCGCGATCATCGCGCTGCTGTTGGCTCAAGATGTAATCGCCTTTCCCTGCATTGGGGAGACGGACAATCCCGACAGACTGATGTCGAATTTTGAACGATTGATCACAAGTCGGAGCAACATGTCTTTTTGACATGCATCGACTCGCCGTCTTGCGTTATCCCTTCGTGTGAACATAAAGGGAACGAAAATGGCAGTCCTGACTTTGCGCCGGAAGCTGGCCATCCTTTCCGATGCAGCGAAATATGATGCGAGCTGTGCTTCGTCGGGCACGGAAAAGCGCTCAAGCGCCGGCACGGGCGGCGTTGGCTCAACTGAGGGGAGTGGCATCTGCCATTCCTACGCGCCGGACGGCCGATGTATATCGCTGCTCAAGATCCTGCTCACCAATTTCTGCGTCTATGACTGCATCTATTGCGTCAATCGTTCGTCGTCCAACGTCGCTCGGGCGAGGTTCAGCGTGGAAGAGGTCGTGCAGCTGACGCTCGATTTCTACAAGCGCAATTATATCGAGGGCCTGTTTCTCTCGTCGGGCATAATCCGTTCGCCGGATTATACGATGGAGGAACTGGTGCGCGTCGCGCGGAGCCTGCGCGAGGACCATCATTTCGCTGGCTATATCCATCTCAAGGTCATTCCCAATGCCGCGCCGGGCCTGCTGGCTGAGGCGGGGCGCTGGGCGGACCGGCTGTCGACCAATATCGAGATGCCGACCGATATAGGCCTTGAGACCCTGGCACCAGAGAAGAAGCCGAGCGAGATCCGCGCCGCCATGGCCAATGTGCGCGGCAAGCTGGACGAAGCAGCGCCGGACAGGAAGGCCAAGGCGAAGAAGGCGAAGTTTGCGCCGGCCGGACAATCGACGCAGATGATCGTCGGTGCCGATGCGGCCGATGATGGGGCGATCCTGCACCGGGCGGCAGGGCTTTATTCGGGCTACAAGCTGCGGCGGGTGTATTATTCGGCTTTTTCACCCATTCCCGATGCGAGTTCGCGTCTGCCGCTCAAAGCGCCGCCGCTGATGCGGGAGCATCGCCTCTATCAGGCTGATTGGCTGATCCGCTTCTATGGTTTTGATGTGCCGGAAATCGTTTCGGGCGGGGAGGATGGGCTGCTCGATCTCGCTATCGACCCCAAGCTCGCCTGGGCGCTGAAGAGCCGGGCGCGGTTTCCGGTGGATGTGAACCGCGCCGACCGGGAAATGCTGTTGCGGGTGCCGGGTCTGGGGACGCGCAGCGTCGACCGGATCATCGCGACGCGCCGACATCACCGACTGCGGCTGGACGATGTGGCCAGGATCGCCGGAGCGATCGACAAGGTGCGGCCGTTTATCCTGGCGGCGGACTGGTCGCCGGGCGGGTTGACCGACGATAATCGTTTGCGCGCGCGCCTGACGCCGCAGCCGGCGCAATTGAGCTTGTTCTGATGATTTCGGTCCGGCTCGAGGGGCTCAACGACTTCGACGAATGGCGCCAGCAGGCCCGACGACTTCTTGCGGCTGGGTTATCGCCTGCCCAGGTGGTCTGGCGGGTAGGGGATGAGGAGAGCGGACTCTTCGAAGCTGGCGACGACATGCTGCCCGAACCCGATGGTCCGGTCGGCAATGTGCCGCGGGCTTTTCCGGATCTCGCCCGGCAGGTGATCCAGCATTCCGACCCGCAGCGCTTCGCGCTGCTTTACCGCATGCTGTGGCGACTGCAGGATGACCCCCATTTGCTGTCCAATGCGGCGGATAAGGATAACAGTCTGTTAACCAATTGGGCCTCTGCGGTACGGCGTGACAGCCACAAAATGAAGGCCTTCGTGCGGTTCAAGTCGATCGTGGATGACAGCGGGCTTGAGCGCTATGCGGCCTGGTTCGAGCCGGAACACTATTCGCTGGAGACGACGGCGCCATTTTTCGTACGGCGGTTCGACGGGATGATGTGGGCGATCATCACGCCCTATCGCAGTGCCTTCTGGGATGGCGAGAGCCTCGCCTTCGGACCGGGCGGGCAGAAAAGCGATGTGCCACAGGACGATGCGGTGGAGGGCGACTGGAAAACCTATTTTGCCTCGATCTTCAACCCGGCGCGGCTGAAAGTATCGATGATGAAGTCTGAAATGCCGGTCAAATACTGGAAGAACCTGCCCGAAGCGGAGCTCATCGCTCCGCTGATCCGCAATGCGCGGAACATGGAAGCCGAGATGATCGAACGGGCGACGACACAGCCGCCCTCACGGCATTTGCGGCAGCAGGCCAGACTGCCCGAAGATGTTGGTGCATCTCAACAAATCGGCACGCTTACAGACGCTCGTGCTGCGGTGCAGGATTGCCGGCGCTGCGGGCTGTGCGAGCATGCGACACAGGCCGTGTTCGGCGAGGGGCCGGAGCATGCCGATGTGATGTTCGTGGGCGAGCAGCCGGGCGATCAGGAGGATCTGGCTGGCAGGCCCTTCATCGGACCGGCGGGGCAAGTGTTTGACAGAGCAGTGGAAAAGGTCGGCATCGATCGCTCGCGGGTCTATGTGACCAATGCGGTGAAACATTTCAAATTCGAGCCGCGCGGCAAGCGGCGGATCCACCAGCGCCCTGATGGTGGCGAGGTGCAGGCCTGCAAGTTCTGGCTCAACCTCGAACTGGGCTTCGTCAAACCAAAAGTCGTGGTGGCGCTGGGGGCGACGGCGGCAACGAGCCTGATTGGAAAATCAGCCACAATCGGCAAGTTGCGCGGTGCGCCGCTCGACATGGCGGATGGCAATACGCTGTTTGTCACCAACCATCCGTCCTATCTGCTGCGCATTCCGGACGCTGCCAAGAAAGCCGAGGAACAGGCCAAATTCGAGGAGGACCTGCTGCTGGTACGTCAGGCCATGGCCGGTCTGCACAGGCAGCACTGAAACTCATGTCCTAGCGTCTTGACAGGAACCCATGCTAAACTTAGTAAGTCGCGTCGCTGGTGAAAACCGGCCGACCTTATGGCGGAGTAGCTCAGTTGGTTAGAGCGGCGGAATCATAATCCGTGTGTCCCCAGTTCAAATCTGGGCTTCGCTACCATTCAAAACCCCCGGGAAACCGGGGGTTTTTTGTTTCTGGATCTGCCAAAGTGTGATTGGGCGGGGTCTGGTTCGCCGTCAGCAGGCGACATCGGCGCCGACAACCGCGCGGCAGATGTGGGCTGCGTCGTCCTCGTTTTCAGCAGCTTTCGCCGGCGCTTCCAGACCTGCAACCTTGTTGAGCAAGGCTTTGAACAGGCTGGCCTCCCCGTTCGGGAGACGCGATAGAATGGCTTGGTCGACCTCGGCGATTGCCTGGGTATATCTTGCAAGGGACGACGTCCCATTAGGGGTCAGGCTGAGCTGACGGCTGCGGCGGTCGTTGGGATCGGTGGTGCGCCTGACGAGGTCTTCCTTCTCAAGCGCGTCGATCAGGTAGGTCATCGTGGTCTTGTCGAGGGCGATGCGCTCGGCGATGGCGATCTGGCTCTGGCAGGCTTCATTCTGCACCAGCGACATCACAAGGAAGGCGCGGCTGCCGCCGGGCAGGCCGGACAAGGCAGCTTCGGCCTGCTTCTGGTAATCGCGCAGCACGGATGCCAAGGTCCACCCCAGGCTTTCCATGTGGTGAGGCGGCGTCGGTGTTTGACGAGAATTGCTCATGCCATCAATTTAGCGATCGCCATCGCTGAAGTCGAGAAGCGGCTAGGCGCGAAGGCGTTGGGCGAGGCGTCCGACATTGTCCCTTGCCTGGGCATGACCCAATCGCAGGTTCTCGGCTGCCTGGCCGCGCAGGCTCTCCATGGCCGGCGAGACATCCGCAAGGGTCAGTTCGACCTCGACGACCTCAAGCTCGAGGCCGAGGACGTCACTCAGAAGGCGCTGGTACCAGGCGGTACCATGATCCCAGCCAAAGCGCGGCGTGCCCGGGCCATAGCCGCCGCCGCGCGCCACGACGAGCTGAGCAGGCCGTCCGGCGAGGATTGGTGATTGCCCTGGCGTAAAGCGTGGCTCGGTCATCAGCAGGTCGGCATAGGCCTTGAAATGCTGCGAGACGCCGAAATTATAGAAGGGCAGGGCAAAAAGGTAGGCATCGGCGGCTAGCAATTCTTCGGCCAGGGTGGTGGCCAGGGCAATGCCTTCGCGCTGCTCTGTGGTCTGCTGTTCGGCGGGAACATGGCGGCCGAACAGCGAGCCCGCCCAGGCGGTCGCAGGAAGCGGTGTCAGGCCGACGTCTCGCCGGATCACCTCGGCATTGCCAAGTGTTGCAGCCAGTTCAGACTGCATGGTGTCGGCAACGGCGCGGGTTACCGAGCCCTCGGCACGGATGCTGGCGTCCAGGCGGAAGATTTTAGTCATGATCTGTGATCCATATAATCGTCTATGAAGATCATCTATGGTACAGACGATACATTGACAAGATCTTTGGTCGCATATCTCCTTGTTTGCCTGCGCTAACGTGATCAGTCGTCTCTTGGCCAACCAACTCCAAGAGAGCTGCGAACGGAATGGAGAACCGCATCCCCGCGATGGTCACATCCGGACGGGGATGGCGGCTTGTCGACTAATTGTATATGAGACTTTGAGAGCCAAGCGCCCATTCCCCTATGAGCCGGTGGAAGCGCTGTGAATCGCAGTCTTGTCGAGACGCCAAGGGAGGTCGAGGTTTTGGAATCGCCGCCCAAAAAACGTGGCCAAGGGGTGCAGACGGTCTATGACAGCCTGCGTCAGTCCATCCTGGACTTGACCCTTGATCCGGGCAGTCCACTAGACGAGATGCGTCTGGCCGAGCAATTCGACCTCTCGCGCACGCCCATTCGCGAGGCCATGGTGCGCCTGAGCGCAGAAGGCCTGCTCGTTACCCTGCCCAATCGCAATACGATCGTGGCGCCGATCGATTTCGTGAATTTGCCCTATTATTTCGAGGCGTTGACGCTGATGTACCGGGTGACGACGCGCTCGGCGGCCGTGCACCGCAAGTCGGAGGATGTCGAGCGTATCCGCGCGCTGGCTGGTCTCTATGCCGATGCGGTGAAGCGCCAGGACGCGCTGGATATGATCAGTACCAATCGCGAATTCCACGTCGCCATCGCCGAGGCTGGCGGCAATCACTATTTCACCCAGCTTTTTGCCCGCCTGCTTGACGAAGGGCGGCGCGTGTTGCGCCTCTACTACCAGTCCTTCGATGATGCCCTGCCGCTGCAATATGTCGACGAGCATGGCGAGATGATCGCAGCCATCGAGGCGGGGGATGCCGTTCAGGCTGACAGGCTGGGAGCGCGGCACGCTGCGCAGATCGTGCGGCAGATCCAGACCTACATTGCCCGCGATACCGCTAGTGGTATCGCGTTGAGCGGAGCAGAAAATTGAGCCGTATTCACGTTGTTGGTGCCGGCATTGTCGGTAGCGCGGTTGCAACCTGGCTGACTGAAGCTGGCCACGAGGTCGTGGTATTCGATGCCGATCCCGATGGCTTGCCCACGTCCTCGGGCAATGCCGCGCTGATTGCCTTGCCGGAAATTGCTCCGCTGGCCAGTCCAGGCATTCTGACGGCCGTGCCAGGATGGCTGCTCGATCCGCTCGGGCCGCTGACAATCCGTTGGCAGGATGTGCCGGCGATGCTGCCGTGGCTCATGGCGTTCCTCAGGTCAGCGGTGCCGTCGCATGGGGTTCATGTCCGACGGGCGTTGGGCAGCCTGATGCAGACAGCGCTCGACGACCATCGCACGATGTCGGGCATCGCCGGCGTGGAAAACTATCTGCGTCAGAGCGGATACCTGTCGGTGCACAGCACGCAGCGCAGCGTCGCGGCCGGGCTTGACGAGGCAGAAAAGGTCAAGGCTGTGCTCGGCTATGACTATGAGGCACTTGATGTGGCTGCGGCGCGTCGCCTGGTGCCACAGCTTGAGGGCGACTTTGCCGGCGCGGTGCATCAGCCGGGTTACTGGATGGTCACCAATCCACTGACCGTATTGCGCCACTATCAGTCCTTCCTGCGTGGCAAGGCCCGTATCGAGGCGGGCAGGGTGGTAGGGCTGGAGCAGGGCGCCGATGGCGTCACGCTCAATCTCGAAGACGGCCGCAGTTCCAGCGCCGATTTCGTCGTCGTAGCTGCCGGGGTGTGGTCTCGCGAACTGGTGCGCCAGAGCGGGGCCAAGGTGCTGCTCGAAACCGAACGGGGCTATAATACCACCTTCACCGACCTCGACTGGAACCTCGCCATGCCTGTCGGTTTTGCCGATCATGGCTTCATTGCCTCGCCCTTGGTCGACGGGTTGCGCGTTGGTGGTGCGGTGGAGCTGGCCAAGCCGGAGACGGCGCCCAATTATGGACGCGCCAAGGCGATGCGCGCCAAGATGCGCCGCTATGTGCCCGCGCTGCCCGAAGGCGGCACGGAATGGATGGGGCGGCGTCCGTCGACGCCGGACTCGCTGCCGGTCATCAGCCGGCATCCGCGCGACAAACGGGTCCTCTTTGCCTTCGGACATGGCCATCTCGGCCTGACGCTGAGCGCGGTGACAGGTCGGATGATTGCCGACCTGGTGGCCGGCGGGCCCGAAGTTCCGGCATTCTCGATACAAAGGTTTCAATAATGACCAGGCGGACTTTCTTCTGCGTCGATGCCCATACCTGCGGCAATCCTGTGCGCGTGGTGGCCGGTGGCGGCCCGGACCTGGTGGGCGACACGATGAATGCGCGGCGCGAGCATTTTGTCGCCGAATATGACTGGATTCGCACGGGCCTGATGTTCGAACCGCGTGGCCATGACGTCATGTCGGGCTCGATCCTTTATCCGGCGCTGCGCGAGGATGTGGATGGCTCCATACTCTTCATCGAGACTTCGGGCTGTCTGCCGATGTGTGGTCACGGCACGATCGGCACGGTGACGGTGATGATCGAGGAAGGCCTCGTGACGCCGAAAGTGCCCGGTCACCTGCGCCTCGAAGTGCCGGCCGGCATCATCGAATGCGATTATGAGCAGGATGCGGCCGGTCACGTCACCAGCGTCAAGATCACAAATGTGCCGTCCTTCCTCTATCAGACCGATCTGCAGATCGACCTGCCGGGTATCGGACCGCTCAAGTTCGACGTGGCCTATGGCGGAAATTTCTACGCTATTTTCGAGCCGCAGCCGGGCTTTGAGGATATGTCGCAGTTCAGCGCCTTCGATATCCAGCAATTGTCACCGGTGGCGCGGCAGCTCATCAACGAGAAGTACAGTTTTCAGCATCCGCTGTTTCCCACCATCAACGGCTTGCGGCATGTGATGTGGACGGGCAGGCCAAACCATCCAGAGGCCGATGCGCGCAACGCGGTGTTCTACGGCGAGAAGGCGATCGACCGGTCACCCTGTGGGACCGGCACCTCGGCACGCATGGCGCAAAAGTTCGGCAAGGGCGAACTCAGGGTCGGCGACAGCTTCGTGCATGAAAGCATTATCGGCAGCCTGTTCCACGGCAAGGTAGAGGCTGCGACGCGGGTCGGGGAATTTGCGGGCATGGTGCCCTCGATCGCTGGCCAGGCCTGGATGACGGGCTACAACACCATTTTCCTCGATGACCGCGATCCCTTCGTGAAGGGTTTTACCGTCAACTAGTCAGCACTGCACCACGCTCGTACGGCGCGTCCGTGACAAATTCCTCTGCAGGCGCGGCGATGGTGTCCTTGCGCATTTGCGTCGGCGTCATGCCATAGGCGCGGCGGAAATGTTCGTAGAACTGGGTCGGCGAGACGAAGCCGGCGCGGAAGGCAACGCTGGAGATTGGAATATTGCCGTCGAACAGCAGCGAGCGCGCGCGGATCAGGCGCATGCGGATGACGAATTTCTGGATCGAGATATGCATGACCTTGGTGAAGAGGTTGGCAGCATAATTGGGGTGAAGGTCCACCACCCTGGCGATGTCCTCGAGGCTTAGTGGGTCGGTGATGTTCTCAACGATGTGGCGCACCATGCGCACGACATAGCTCACCGATGATCCCGTGCGGGTACGGGTGCCGGTATTTTCCACCCAGGCCGGCAGCAGGGTATCCCAGCCGGTGATGGCGGCGCGGCGGAACATGGTGCCAATTTCGGCGCGGACGATATCGGTGCGCACGGCATTGCCACTGCGATAGTCCTGGTGCCAGCGCTCGAGCGTTTCGAGGCCGATACAGTCACTGTTGAGCTGGATGACACCGCCACCCATCAGCGTTTCGGTAAGGCGACCGAGCTGGGGCATTTCGAGGAAAGCGTCCATGGGCAGGTAGATGTTGAGCTGTCGTCCGTCCTCCACCTCGCGCAGGTCGACGGTCTGGTGCGGGATGCCTGCCCAGAAGACGACAAGGCGGCCGGCTTCGACCGTCGCCGGTCCGCCGTGGAATTCGTAGTCCATCTTGCCGCGGGTCAGCCAGTTGAATTCGATATGGCCGTGGTCATGCGGACCGGGCATGATCTGGGGCGTAAAGGAGCGGATGCCGAAGCGGCCGAAGGCCTTGCCGGTCGAGTAGAAACTGCGGTCCGGGCGCGGGGTGGGGCGGGGTGCTTTTTCGCGCAGAAGGACAGGTTGAGCCGGTTTTTCAACAATCATACTTATCGGTGCCAATCTTAAGAAACCGGAACAAGTCGTTATTATTCGTGATTGCATTGGCTGGTGCAAGGCGTAGGTTTTGGGTCGTGCACAACAGGCAAGGTCGGGGAGGATTCCGGCCGTGGGTAGAAATCCGGATGCCGGTGCGATGGGAGGTTCTATTGAGAAAGCATGTTTATGCCCTTGGCGGGGCAGGACTATTCTTGTCCGTTTCACTGTTGGCGGTTTCAGCGCAGACGGCGCCGACCACGCCGCCCGATCCGCCGAAGTTCGACGCCCAGCAGGTTCCGACCTTTGTGGGCGTCAAGGATATCCTCGAATTCAAGGCGCTGCCCGAGTATCACGAGCCTGACTTTGTGAAGGCCTTCGTCGATGCCGGCAAGCTGCCGCCGGTGGCCGAGCGCCTGCCCAAGGAGCCGATGGTCTACAAGACCGCCAACATGCCCGATGGCACTGGCGTCTATGGCGACGTGATCCGCCATGTGATCGGCGGCCGTCCGGAAGGCTGGAACTATTCGGCCGGCCAGACCCAGGGTTGGGGCGGCATCGATATCGGCCTCTCCGAATGCCTGACCCGTACCGGTCCGCTGTTCCAGGTGCGCGCCGAGGAACTCGAGCCGCTGCCGAACCTGGCCAAGAGCTGGGAATGGTCGGAAGATGGTCATGAGCTGACCATGCATCTGATCGAAGGCGCGAAGTGGTCCGATGGCGATGCCTTCGACAGCGAAGACATCATGTTCTACTGGAACGATGTGATCATCGATCCGCAGGTCACCCCGCTCAACGGCGCGTCGCCGGAAACCTTTGGCGAAGGCACGACGCTCGAAGCGATAGACGAATACACGGTCAAATGGACCTTCAAGGAGGTTCGCCCGACGCAGTATCTCTATTCGATGGCCTATGGCAATTTCTGCCCCGGCCCGAGCCATATCCTCAAGGCCGAACATCCGGCCTACAAGGATGGCGCGACCTACGACCAGTTCAAGAATGCCTTCCCGCCGGAATATCTCGGCATGCCGACCATGGGCGGCTGGGCACCGGTCGAATATCGCGCTGACGACATCATCGTGCTGCGCCGCAACCCCTATTACTGGAAGGTCGACGAGGCCGGCAATCAGCTGCCCTATCTCGACGAAATGCAGTATCGCCTGTCGACCTGGGCGGATCGCGACGTGCAGGCCGTGGCCGGCTCGGGCGATCTTTCCAACCTCGAACAGCCGGAAAGCTTCGTCGAAGCCCTGCGCCGTTCGGCGGAAGACACGGCTCCAGCCCGTCTGGCCTTTGGTGCCCGCACGATCTCCTACTCGGTCTATCCGAACCTTTCGGCCAATGGCTGGGGTGAGCCGGATGCCCGCGGCCAAGCCGTGCGCGAACTCAACCGCAATCTCGATTTCCGTCTTGCGGTGACCTATGGCCTCAATCGCCAGGCCCTGGGCGAAGCGCTGGTGCGCGGTCCCTTCACCTCGCCCTATCCGGGCGGGTTGATGGTGCCGACCAGCTACTATGACAAGGACTCGACGGTCTATTATCCCTTCTCGGCCGATGACGCGAAAGCCCATCTCGAAAAGGCCGGTCTCGTCGATACCGACGGCAATGGCTTCGTGAACTTCCCGGCCGATGTGCAGGGCGGGGCAGACGTGCAGATCACCATGCTGTCGACCTCCGACTACCAGACGGACAAGAGCCTTGCAGAAGGTGTCATTGCCCAGATGGAAGCCATTGGCCTCCGCGTCATTCTGGCCTCGCAGGCCGGTAATCAGCGCGATGCCAATGAACAGGCCGGCAAGTTCGACTGGACGCTGCGTCGTAACGACTCCGAACTGATCACCGTCGTGCAGAACACCCAGAACCTGGCTCCGACCGGCCCGCAGATCTCCCGCGGTCACCGTGCCGGTTCGGATGGCACGCAGGACCTGCTGCCCTTCGAAGAGGAAATGGTTGCCGCTGTCGAAGGCTTCGTCGGCACGGCTGATCCGGAAGAGCGCATCGAACTGATGAAGACCTATCAGCAGGTCTCGACCGAGAACGTCTATGGCTGGGGCCTGACCCAGTATCCGGGCGCGCTGATCATCAACAAGCGCTTCGTCAATGTGCCTCCGGGCACGCCGATCCTGCAGTTCAACTGGGCAGAAGACGGCCTCATCCGTGAGCGTCTCTATGTGCCGGAAGACCAGCAGTCGACGGCCGAACTGTTCCCCGACACGCTGCCTGGCGCTCCGGGCAAGGGCAATGGCCCGATCACGGCCAACTAGGCTGGGCTTTGAACAGGGCAGGGGCCTTCGGGCCCCTGCCGACCAGATCAGACTAAAGGGGAGGCCATTCAGGTGATCCGTTTTCTTTTATCGCGCATCTTGTCCGCGATCCCGATCCTGCTGCTTCTCAGCATCGTGACTTTCGTCATCATCCAGGCGCCTCCGGGCGACTATGGCGACTATATCCGTTCCATGGCGATCAACCAGGGCGGCGCTTCGGTGGAAGCCGCAGAAGCCCAGGCGGCTGCCTATCGCGCAGCCAATGGCCTCAATGACCCGTTGGTCATCCAGTATTTCCGCTGGCTCACCGGCATCCTGACGCGCTTCGATTTCGGGCATTCGCTCTATTTCAACAAGCCAGTCGGTGCCGTCGTTGCCGAGCGCCTGCCCGCCACGATCCTCTTGGCCCTCACCTGCCACGTGCTGGCTTCGGTCATCGGCATTTCGATGGGCATTGTTGCCGCGACCCGCCAGTATACCTGGATCGATACCCTCTTCGGCATCATCTCCTTCCTCGGCATGACCATTCCGCGTTTTCTCCTCGCGATTGTCATCCTCTACATCCTAGTCTTCCGCATGGGCGTGCAGGATGTGGGCAATTTCTTCTCGGCCAAATACGGCGGCGCGCCCTGGAGCTGGGACAAGTTCGTCGACCTGCTCAAGCATGTCTGGCCGATCATCGCCATCGCGACCTTCGGCGGGCTGGCCTACAACATGCGCGTGATGCGGGCGAACCTGCTCGACGTGCTCAATGCGCAATATGTCGAGACGGCGCGCGCCAAGGGCCTCAGCCGCGGTGCGGTGGTGCTCAAGCATGCGACCCCTAATGCGCTGCATCCGCTGATCGCCTATCAGGGCGTGGTGCTGCCCTATATGCTGACCGGCGAAATCGAAGTGGCCATCGTCTTCGGTCTGGCGACGGTCGGTCCCGCCATCACCGGTTCGATGGCCGTGGGCGACGTTTGGGTCACGGCCACCTTCATGCTGGTGCTGGCCACCACTCTGATCATCGGCAACATCATCTCGGATGTGCTGCTGGCGCTGCTTGATCCGCGTATTCGTCTCGGAGGCGCATGATGGCTCGCGACACAATCGACCAATCCATTCCGCTGCCGCCCGATGCCGGCACGGCCGCGCCAACCCCGGCCACCGAACCCGTGGTCGAGCAGAAGCTCAACCCGCGCTATGCCGGCAGCGAAAGCTATCAGACCCTGGTCTGGCGGCGCATGCGTCGCTCCTTCATGGGCATGCTGGGCGTCACGCTGGTGTCGCTGATGCTGATCATCGCGGTCTTCGCCGACTTCTTCGCGCCGATCGATCCCAAGGCCGCCAATATCGGCTTTGCCCCGCCCGATACGCTGAGCTTCGTGCGGCAAGACGGCAGTTTTTCGCTGTTGCCGGTGGTCTATCCGCTGTCGGAAGGCGGCGAGCTCGATCCGATCACCTTCCAGCCCATCATCGGGCCGGACTATGAGAACCCGACCGAGTTCGGCTTTTTCGTTCAGGGATATTCCTATCAGATCCTCTGGTTCATTCCGGCCAATATCCACTTCTTCGGCGCCACCGATCCGGCCAAGACGGTGCATCTCTTGGGCACCGACAAATTCGGGCGAGACATTCTCTCGCGCGGGATCGTTGGCTCACGCATCTCGCTGACAATCGCGCTGATCGTGACGTTGATCACGACGGTAGTCGGTACACTGGTGGGCATTACCTCGGGTTATCTCGGCGGACGCTTTGATAGCTGGACGCAGAAGTTCGTCGAATTTGTCCTCGCCTTCCCGCAATTACCGCTCTACCTGGCACTGACCTCGCTGATCCCGATCACGGCGCCATCCAATATCTTCATCGCCTTCGTCATTGGCGTCATGGCGGTGCTGGGCTGGGCGCAGTTGAGCCGCGAGGTTCGGTCCAAGACGCTGTCGCTGGCCCGCATCGACTATGTGCGTGCTGCAATTGCGGTGGGTTCGCCCGATAGCCGCATCATCACGCGGCATATCCTGCCCAATGTGATGAGCCATGTGATCGTGGCAGTGACCCTGTCGGTGCCCTCGGTCGTGCTGCTCGAAAGCTTCCTCGGTTTCCTTGGCTTTGCCGTCAAGCCGCCGCTGATCTCCTGGGGCCTGATGCTGCAGGACACCAGTTCCTTTTCGGTGATCGGCTCCTATCCGTGGATCTTGTCGCCCGTCATTTTCGTGCTGATCACCGTCTTCGCCTTCAATGCGCTGGGCGATGGGCTGCGCGATGCGATCGACCCCTATTGAGGATCAGGCCATGACCCAGACAACCAGCCAGCCTGTTTCCAATACCCGTCACGATCACGGCGCCCATGAGCGCGAGCTGATCCTCGATGCGCGCAATATCGGTGTCGACTTCAAGGTCGAGGGCGGCACTGTACACGCCGTTGAAGACGTGTCGTTCCAGCTGCACAAGGGCGAGACCATTGCCCTTGTGGGCGAAAGCGGTTCGGGCAAGTCGGTGACCGCCCGTACCCTGATGAAGCTTCTGACCAAGCGCGCGACCATCCTGCCCAATGCCCGGATCACCATGTCCGGCAAGGATGTGGTCGCGATGAGCGAAAAGCAGATGCAGAAGCTGCGTGGCAATGACATCGCCATGATCTTCCAGGAGCCGATGAGCTCGCTCAACCCGGTCTATACCGTTGGCCAGCAGATCTGCGAGATCATCCACCTGCACAA
Source organism: Candidatus Devosia phytovorans (assembly GCA_029202405.1). Taxonomy (NCBI): domain Bacteria; kingdom Pseudomonadati; phylum Pseudomonadota; class Alphaproteobacteria; order Hyphomicrobiales; family Devosiaceae; genus Devosia; species Candidatus Devosia phytovorans. The sequence continues at coordinate 357,938 of CP119312.1, forward strand.
CCGCGTCTCCCGCGCCGAGGCGATGAAGCGGGCCGAGGATCTGCTCACCGAAGTGCAGATCCCCGAGCCCAAGGCGCGGCTCAACAATTATCCGCACCAGCTTTCGGGCGGGCAGCGCCAGCGCGTGATGATCGCCATGGCGCTGGCCAACCGGCCGGATATCCTGATTGCCGACGAACCGACCACGGCGCTGGACGTGACGGTGCAGGCGCAGATCCTGCATCTGATCAACGACCTCAAGGTCAAGTATGGCATGGCGGTGATCCTGATCACCCATGACCTGACCGTGGTTCGCCAGTTCAGCGACTATGTCTATGTGATGCAGAACGGCAAAGTGCAGGAGCACAATGCCACCGAGGCTTTGTTCGCCAATCCGACCCATGCCTATACGAAACACCTGCTGGCCTCCGAGCCCAAGGGCACGGCGCTGCCGCTGACCGAGGGCCAGCATGAGACGGTGCTCGAAGGCAAGGACGTCAAGGTCAGCTTCACGTTGAAGCGCGGTGGCTTCTTCAAGCCCGACTTCTTCGAACTCAAGGCGGTCGACAGTCTCGACATCAAGCTGATGCGCCACGAGACGCTGGGCATTGTGGGCGAGTCAGGCTCGGGCAAGACCACCTTTGGCCAGGCGCTGATCCGGCTGATCAACAACCAGGGCGGGGAAATCCTGTTTGACGGCGAGCGCATCGACCAGAAGGATCGCACGGCGATGCGGCCGCTGCGCAGCCGGATGCAGATCGTGTTCCAGGATCCCTTCGCCTCGCTTAATCCGCGTATGTCGATCCGCCAGATCATCGAGGAGGGCCTCGTCGTCAATGGCATCGGCGCCAATACCAATGAGCGTGTCGAGCGCGTGCGGCAGGCGCTGCGCGATGCGGGCATGCCCGATACCATCCTCAACCGCTTCCCGCATGAGTTTTCGGGCGGGCAGCGCCAGCGCATCGCCATCGCCCGGGCCATTGCGCTCGAGCCCGAGTTCATCCTGCTCGACGAGCCGACCTCGGCGCTCGACCTGTCGGTCCAGGCCCAGATCATCGACCTGCTGCGCAAGCTGCAGAACGAAAAGGGCCTCTCCTATCTCTTCATCAGCCACGACCTCAAGGTCGTGCGCGCCCTCTGTCACCGCGTCATGGTCATGCAGCATGGCAAGATCGTGGAGCAGGGGCCGGTGGCCGATGTCCTCACCAATCCCCAGACCGAATATACGGCCCGCCTGGTGCGCGCCGCATTCGAAATAGCCGCCTAATCGGAGCATCCCAATGGCAAATCCAAAGATCACCTTCATCGGCGCCGGTTCGGCCGTGTTCATGAAGAACATCGTCGGCGACATCCTGCAGCGCCCAGCCCTGACCGGCGCCACCATTCGCTTGATGGACATCAACCCGACGCGCCTCGAAGAGAGCGAGATCATTGCCAAGAAGCTGATCGCGACGCTGGGCGTCTCGGCGACTGTCGAGACCTATTCCAACCAGCGCCAGGCGCTGGATGGCACCAATTTCGTCGTCGTCTGCTTCCAGATCGGTGGCTATGAGCCGTCGACCGTGATCGATTTCGACGTGCCCAAGAAGTACAATCTGCGCCAGACCATCGCCGATACGCTGGGCGTGGGCGGCATCATGCGCGGCCTGCGCACCGTGCCGCATCTGTGGAGCATCTGCGAGGACATGCTGCAGGTCGCGCCCGATGCGATCATGCTGCAATATGTGAACCCGATGGCCATCAACACCTGGGCGATCTCGGAAAAGTATCCGACGATCAAGCAGGTCGGCCTCTGCCACTCGGTGCAGGGCACGGCCATGGAACTGGCCCATGATCTCGAGATTCCCTACGAGGAAATCCGCTACAAGTCGGCCGGCATCAACCACATGGCCTTCTATCTCAAGTTCGAACATCGCCAGGCCGACGGGTCCTATAAGGATCTCTACCCGGCGCTGTTCAAGGCCTATGCCGAAGGCCGTGCGCCCAAGCCGACCTGGAATCCGCGCTGCCCCAACAAGGTGCGCTACGAGATGATGACGCGGCTGGGCTATTTCGTCACCGAAAGCTCGGAGCACTTCGCCGAATACACGCCCTATTTCATCAAGGAAGGGCGCGAGGACATCATCGAGAAGTTCGGGATCCCTCTGGACGAGTACCCGAAACGCTGTGTCGAGCAGATCGCCAAGTGGAAGAAGACCTCCGAGGACTACAAGTCGGCTGACCGCATCGAGGTCAAGCAGTCCAAGGAATATGCCTCATCCATCGTCAACTCGGTGTGGACCGGCGAACCTTCGGTGATCTATGGCAACCTGCGCAACAATGGCGTCATCACCAACCTGCCCAACAATGCCGCCGTCGAAGTGGCGTGCCTGGTCGATGACAATGGGCTGCAGCCGACTTTTGTCGGCGACCTGCCGCCGCAGCTGACGGCGCTGATCCGCACCAATATCAATGTGCAGGAACTGACCGTTGCGGCGCTGATGACCGAAAATCGCGAGCATATCTACCATGCCGCGATGATGGACCCCCATACGGCCGCCGAACTTGATCTGGAGCAGATCTGGAACCTCGTCGACGATCTCACCGAAGCCCATGGCAGCATGCTGCCGGAATGGGCTCGCGGCTCCCGGAAGCAGCGCGTGGCGTAAGTTTCGCGGCGCAACAGTCCTCCCACTGCTTCCATAGAACGGCCCGGCACTCCCTGCCGGGCCGTTTGGTTTTAGCCGCTGACGGCGCGGCGGCCGGCGGCGCGAAATTCGAGCGGGGCACTACCCTTGCGACGTCGCAGCACCTTGGCGAGGTAGTTGCCGTCGGCAAAGCCGGTCGCAGCGGCGATTTCCGAGACAGTCATCTCTGTCGCCAACAGCAGGCGCTCGACGCGTTCGAGGCGCTTGTTCAGCACAAGGTCGGAGGGTGCCATGCCGAGCGCGGCACTGAAGCTGCGCACGAAATGGCCACGGCTCATTTCGGCAACGCCGGCCAGCCGGTCGACGGGCAGGGGCGCGGCGATATTGGCTTCCACATATGCCAGTGCGCGGGCAATGCCGGCGGGTAACGGCTGCTCGGGGGCGGCGCGATCGCCAAAGACGGCATCATGCAGGCTGGTCATCGCGGAATAGGCGGCATTGGATGCCAGGCCGGGCGTGGCGTCCTGCATCTGCAGCATGGTGAGGCAGGCGGCGGCGAGGCGGTCGATCTGTGCCGGCGTCGGCTCCAGCACCGGGCCGGCGCTATCGAGGATTTCGCGGGCGAGGCGTAGTGCCTCGCGGCCATTGAGCAACAGCCAGAAATATTCCCACTCGCCGCCGCGGTCGAGCCAGTAGCGATGGGCATGGGGCATGGTGACCAGCATGGTGCGGCCGGGGGTCAGGCGGTGGCGGGTGCCGGCATAGTCGAGCCGGCCTTCGCCGAGCGTCGTGTGCTGGATGACGAGAAAGGGCGATGAGCCGCGCTGCATGCCGTCCCAGGAATAGACCTCGTTGCGGCGCTGCTCATAGCCGGCGCTGATGCCCATGCAATGGAGCGGCGCGGCGCTGCGCGGCAGGGTGAGGCTGCGAATGTCATGGCCGTGTTGGAGGAGCTCGGAAAGCACAAAATTACCCGCGATGGCACAAGTCTTCTCTACCACTCATGGGCCCGTCAACGCTAGCAATGTGTCAACGAATTCGCCTCGTCGGTGAATCCTGGAGGAACCCCATGTCATTCAAAGTTACGGTCATCGGCGCCGGTTCGATCGGCTTCACCAAGACCCTGATTTCGGACCTGCTCAAGGTGCCGGAATTCGTCGATTGCGAATTCGCGCTGACCGATCTCAACCCGCATAATCTTGATATGGTGAAGCAGGTTATCGAGACAATTGTCTCGGTCAACAAGCTGCCGGCCAAGGTTACGGCGACCACCAACCGCCGCGAAGCCATCACCGGCGCGCGCTATGTCATGTCTTGCGTCCGCGTCGGCGGGCTCGAAGCCTTTTCGACCGATATTGCCATTCCGCTCAAATATGGCGTCGACCAGTGCGTCGGCGACACGATCTGCGCCGGCGGCATTCTCTATGGCCAGCGCAACATCCCGGTCATTCTCGATTTCTGCAAGGATATCAGGGAAGTGGCCGAGCCCGGCGCGCTGTTCCTCAACTATGCCAACCCGATGGCGATGAACACCTGGGCGGCCGATCTCTATGGCGGCGTCGATGTCGTCGGCCTCTGCCATGGCGTGCAGCACGGCGCGCATCAGATCGCCAATGTGCTGGGCGTGCGCGATGACGAGTTGGACTATGTCTGCTCGGGCATCAACCACCAGACCTGGTATATCGACATCCGCGCCAAGGGCCGGAAGATCGAGGCGGACGAGTTGCTTGCGGGCTTCGAAAAGCATCCGGTCTATTCCAAGCAGGAAAAGGTCCGCATCGACGTCCTCAAGCGCTTCGGGGTCTATTCCACCGAGTCCAACGGGCATCTGAGCGAATACCTGCCCTGGTATCGCAAGCGTCCCGAGGAGATCGGCCGCTGGATCGACATGAGCGACTGGATCCATGGCGAAACCGGTGGCTACCTCCGCTATTCGACCGAGCGCCGCAACTGGTTCGAGACCGACTTCCCGATGTTCAAGGAACAGGCTGCCAAGCCGCTCAGCGAACACAAGCGGACCAGCGAACACGCCAGCTATATCATCGAGGCAAAAGAAACCGGCCGGGTCTATCGCGGCCATTTCAACCGCCGCAACAATGGCATCATCACCAACCTTCCGGATGACGCGATCATCGAAAGCCCCGGCTATGTCGATCGCTTCGGCATCAACATGATCGAAGGCATCACCCTGCCGACGGCTTGCGCCGCGACCTGCTCGGTGTCGGTGTCGGTACAGCGCCTGTCGGTCGAGGCGGCGATGACTGGCAATATCGATACGCTGAAACTGGCCGTGCTGCATGACCCGCTGGTCGGCGCCATCTGCACGCCGGACGAGGTCTGGGCCATGGTCGACGAGATGGTCGTTGCCCAGGCGCAGTGGCTGCCGCAGTATGCCGACGCCGTGCCGGCAGCGCGTGAGCGCGTGGCCAAGTCGACGGTCAAGACGCGCGACTGGCAGGGTGCCGCGCGCAAGCAGGTGCGCTCGGTCGAAGAACTGCGCGAAGTTGTCGGTGGCCACCACTGACGTAAATATCAATGTCCTCCCGGACGTTGGGCGCCCCTTGCGGGCGCCCTTTTTGTTGATGGCGCGACGCTGGCTCTTGCCCTGCTCAAAAAACGCAAATATTGCGTAGGCGTATGGGCGGAGGTTGTCGTGGTTCAGAAGCGGGCAAACCAGGCGGATATTGCGGAGCGATTGGGCGTTTCGGTGAGCACGGTTTCGCGTGCGCTGGCCAATGAAATTGGCATCAGCGACGCCGTGCGGGCGGATGTGCAGCGGGTGGCACGGAGCCTGGGTTATAAATCCAAGCGTAGCCTGTCGGCGGTGGTGGGGGACAAGAAAGCCGTAGCGCTGGTGCCGCTGGGCAGTGCGACCAGTGGCTTGGCGGGGTTCTATTTCGGCATTGTCGAGGGGATGCGCGAGCAGGCGGCGAGCATGGGCATGGCGCTCGATGTGCGGCTGGTCAATGAATCCGTGGTGACGCTGGACCTGGTGAAAAAGCAGGTGGCGCAGGGCAATGCGGGTGGCGTGTTGCTGGCGGGGATCGATGCCTGGGACGAGCTGGCGGAATGGTCGGACGCGGCGGAGGTGCCAGTGGTACTGGTCAATGGCAGTGACCCGCAGATGCGGCTGAGTTCGGTGTCGCCGGCCAATTTCTACGGCGCCTATATGGCGACGGAGCGGCTGCTAAAGGCCGGTCATCGCAGGATTTTGCACTTCACCCACCACTACAGGCCGACCATAAGGCAGAGGCAACGGGGCTTTGAGCAGGCGATTGCCAGGACGCCGGGCGCTGTGGGGGTGATCGTCAATGACGATGATCGCAAGACCATGGAATTGCTGGCAGATATTCTTGCTGGCAAGCATGACGTGACGGCGGCTTTCATCTGGAACGACATTGCCGCGGTGGAAATGCTGGATGGGCTTTATGGACCGGAAAGCCCCTTGAAGCCTGGCTTTTCCATCGTGGGCTTCGACGATCTGCCACTGGCTGGCATGGCGACGCCGCGGCTCAGCACGATGCGGGTGGATCGCGAGGCGATCGGACGCGGTGCGGTGCGACTGCTCAGTGAGCATATGGACGGCGAGCGCGCGATTCAGCAGCTGGAGATCGGCGTCAGCATGGTCGAGGGCGAGACCGTTTTTAGCGTCTGATCCGGTCGCACTTTCCCTGAAATTGTTAGCAGACTGTTAGCATCGAGCGTCTCCGAACGCGTGTTTTCGCTGTTCTATGTCATTGGCTTAAAACCGCTTTCTGAATGAATTTGCGTAACTTGCGCGATTTGCGCAAAATACTTGCGACTACGCAAAATCTGACCTACCTTGCATTTGCGCCTCAAGGCGCTGGGGCCGCAACGATGGCCGGGAGTGATGACCGGGGACTTGCCCCGACGGAGGGAGGACGGAATGAGGAAAGACTTTGTCTTCGGCCTGGGCGGGGCGGTTGCGCTTGCCGCCATGATGGCCGCGGCTGTGCCCGCCCTGGGCCAGCAGCAATCGCCGGTGCTCGACGCAGCGGTGGAGAGCGGGGAGCTACCAGCCCTGGCCGACCGCCTGCCGAGCGATCCGCTGGTGATCACGCCGGTCGAGAGTGTCGGCACCTATGGCGGCACCTGGCGTTCGGCGCTGCGCGGTGGCGGCGACAATGCCTGGATCTCGCGCACCGTCGGCTATGATGGCTTGGTGCGTTACGACCGCGAGTGGAAGGAAATCATCCCCAATCTCGCTGCGAGCTGGGAAATCAGCGAGGACGCCAAGACCTATACGTTCAAGCTGCGCGATGGCCTCAAGTGGAGCGATGGCGAGCCCTTCACCTCCGCCGATGTCGCCTTTGCCATGGAGGTCTTCCAGACGCCCAGCTATGCGGCCGGGTCGTTCATGAAGAACCCCAATAACAAGGTCTCGATCGAGATCGTCGATGACACCACGTTCAAATATGTCTTCGAAAAGCCCAATGGCATCCTGCTCGACGAGCTGGCCAGCGTGAACGGCATCAACCCTGTCTCGCTGCCCGAGCATTATTGCGGCCAGTTTTTCCCGGGCACCAATGAAGCCGCGTCGGAAGAGGCGAAAGCGGCCGGGTTCGAGACCTGGGAATTGTGGATGGAAGACCGCTGCGCCTGGGGCAATGAAACCATCCGCTACGCCAACCCGGAAATTCCGACGCTGATGGCCTGGATGGTCGAGGAGCCGCTGACCGGCTCGGCGACCCGCCTGACCTTTGTGCGCAATCCCTATTACTGGAAGGTCGATACCGAGGGGAACCAGCTGCCCTATATCGACAAGCTCGACATGCGCGTGTCGGACTCGGTGGAAGAAATTACGCTGATGGCCCTCAATGGCGAGATCGACTACCAGGACCGCCACATCGCCACGACGATCAACCAGCCGCTGTTCTTTGATGGGCAGGAAGCCGGTGGTTATCACCTCGGCGCCAATGTCAGCGCCCATTCCAACAATATGGCGCTGCAGTTCAACTTCAACCATGTCGACCCCAAGCGGGCCGAGCTGTTCCAGAACAAGGATTTCCGCATCGGCATTTCCCATGCCCTCGACCGGCAGGAAATCGTCGACGTGGTGTTCACTGGCGAAGGCGAGCCCTACCAGGTCGCGCCGCGTCCAGAGTCGGTCTATTACGACGAGGAATATGCCAAGCAGTATACCGAGTTCGACCCCGAGCTTGCGGCCCAGCATTTCACTGCTGCTGGCTTGGTGCAGGGCGGGGACGGCATGTGGACCTTTGCCGATGGCACGCCGCTGGTGCTGACCATCGACATCATCGCGGCGCTGCGCCCCGAATGGGTCGACATCATGGAACTGGTACAGCTGCAGCTGGCCGGTGCCGGCATCAAGATCGAGATCAACAACATCGACCGCACACTCTATTACGACAAGCGCCCAGCCGGCGAATATGACGCCCAGGTGTGGACGGGCGACGGTGGCCTCGATGTGGTGCAGGAGCCGCGCTACTACATGGCCTTCTCCGACGAATCCGTCTGGGCCTTCCGCTGGGTGCAGTGGTGGCAGGGCACCAATCCGGAAATCGCCGAAGAGCCAGCCGACTGGGCCAAGCAGCAGATGGATCTCTATGACCAGCTGCGGGCTGAAGGGGATGCTACCAAGCGCGAAGCGCTGATGAAGCAGATCCTGGTCATCGGCAAGGAGAACTTCCCGGTCATCGGCATCAACCTGCCCGGACCCGGCTACTACATCGCCCGCAACAATCTCAAGAACGTCCCGGCCGATATGCTGTTCGCCTACCTGTTCCCGACGCCGGCACCCTATGATCCGTTCCAGTGGTATTTCGCCGCCGAGTAACGGATCCCTCCCGCTCCTCGCGGCCCTCCCTGGCCGCGAGGAGTTCGAAGGCGGCGAAGATGTTTTTCGCTGCGTACCCCCTCCTAGCCTCCCCCTGAAAAGGGGGAGGGACCGTGCGGTGGGCTGGGCACGATTTTGCCCCAAACTCGATCTGTCCCTCCCCCTATCAGGGGGAGGCTAAGAGGGGGTATCCCCAGATATAAGTTGAGGAGACGCCGAAGTGCTGCGTTTCATTTTCAAGCGGCTGATCGCCATGGTCCTGACCATATGGGCCGTTTCGATCGTGGCCTTTGCCATCATCCAGCTGCCGCCTGGCGATTACCTGACCACCTATATGGCTTCGCTTGCGGCCAATGGCGATCGCGTGGACCCCGCGCAGATCGAGGCGCTGCGCCAGCGCTATGGCTTTGGCGAGCCCTTCCTCGTGCAATACTGGAAATGGTTTTCGGGGATTTTGACCCGCGGCGATTTCGGCCAGAGCTTTGAGTGGAAAGCGCCGGTGACGAGCCTGATCTGGGGGCGGCTGGGCAATTCCATCCTGCTCGAAGGCGTGGCCGTGATGGTGATGTGGCTGGTGGCCCTGCCGATCGGCATCTATGCCGCCGTGCGCAAATATTCCTTTGGCGATTACCTCACGACCATCGGTGGCTTCATCGGCCTCGCCATTCCCAATTTCCTCTTCGCGCTGATCCTGATGTATTTGAGCTATGTGTGGTTCGGCACGACGATCGGCGGGCTGTTCTCGCCGCAGTTCGAACAGGCGCATTGGAGCCTGCCACGCATCTGGGATTTTCTGACCCATGCCTGGGCGCCGATCCTGGTGCTGTCGACGGCGGGGACGGCGGAGCTGATCCGCATCCTGCGCGCCAATCTGCTCGATGAGCTCAAGAAGCCCTATGTGACGACGGCGCGGGCCAAGGGGCTGAGCGAATTCCGCACCATCATGAAATATCCGGTGCGGGTGGCGCTCAATCCGCTGGTTTCGACCATCGGCTGGCTGCTGCCGGCGCTGGTGTCGAGTTCGGTCATCGTTTCGGTGGTGCTCAACCTGCCAACGGCTGGGCCGCTGCTGCTGCGCTCGCTGACCAGCCAGGACATGTTTCTTGCCGGCGCGATCATCATGCTGCTCGGCATTCTGACGGTGATCGGCACGCTGGTCTCTGACCTGCTGCTCGCCTGGATCGACCCCCGCATTCGCTACGGGAGCAAGTAATGGCCGTGGACACTCTTCCCCATGCAGACGTTGAAGCCCCGGTCGTTCGTCGTGCCAAGCGCGAAAGCCAGTTCGGGCTGATGTGGCGCCGCTTCAAGCGGCACAAGCTGGCGCTGGTGAGCCTGTGGATCGTGGTGCTCTTCTATCTGGTCGCCATTCTGGCCGACTTCCTGGCGCCGGCCGATCCTTCGGCCTATAGCGCGCGCTATACCTATGCGCCGCCGCAGGGCCTGCAGCTTTTCTCGACCAGCGAGGATGGAGGCTGGCAGTTCAATCCGCATGTGAATGGCTATTCCAGCGAGATCGACCGCGCCGCCATGCGGCGGACCTTTGTCGTCGATCCGACGATCCAGAATCCGGTGCGGTTCTTTGCGCCGAGCGAGCCCTATACTCTGATGGGTTTCATTCCGATGAGCGTGAAGCTGATCGGCGTCGAGAACCCGCGCGACCCCTTTTATATCCTGGGCGCCGATCGGCTGGGCCGGGATCTGCTCAGCCGCCTTATCCATGGCACGCGCATATCGCTGTCCATCGGCCTCGCCGGGGTGACGCTCAGCCTCTTCTTCGGCATCGTGATCGGCGGCTTTGCCGGCTATTACGGCGGCTGGTTCGACAGCGCGGTGATGCGCGTGGTGGAATTCATCCGCTCGATGCCAACAATACCCTTGTGGCTGGGGCTGGCGGCGGCGCTGCCCAAGGACTGGAGTGGGCTGCAGACCTATTTTGCCATCACGATCATCCTCAGCCTCATCGGCTGGACAGAACTGGCGCGCGTGGTCCGCGGGCGGTTCCTCAGTTTGAGGACCGAGGATTTCGTGACGGCGGCGCAGCTCGATGGCGCCAGTGACTGGCGCATCATCACGCGGCACATGGTGCCCAGCTTCATGAGCCATATCATTGCGGCGGCGACGCTGGCCATTCCGGGCATGATCCTTGCCGAAACGGCGCTGAGCTTTCTGGGCCTGGGCCTGCAGGCGCCGATCGTCAGCTGGGGCACGCTGCTGCAGGACGCGCAGAATATCCGCACGCTGGCCAGTGCGCCGTGGCTGCTGGCGCCGGGGCTTTGCGTCGTCGTCATCATCCTTGCCATGAACTTTTTCGGAGACGGCCTTCGTGATGCCGCTGATCCCCATGGACGATAAACCCATCCTTTCGATCGCCGACATGTCGATCGTGTTTTCGTCGCCTGACGAGGCTGACATCGAGGCAGTGCGGCAGGTCGACCTGACGCTGACGCCGGGCAAGACCCTGGCGCTGGTGGGGGAAAGCGGCTGCGGCAAGTCGGTGACGGCGCGGGCCGTGCTGCGGCTGCTGGACAAGAATGCGAAAATCCAGCGCGGTTCGATCCTGTTTGCGCCGGGGGACCAGGCGCCGACCGATATTGCGCGGCTGAAGCCCGACAGCCTGCCGCTGCGGGCCATCCGCGGCAACCAGATCTCGATGATCTTCCAGGAGCCGATGAGCTCGCTGTCGCCGGTGCATACGATTGGCGACCAGATCGACGAGATGGTGATCATTCACGAGCGGCTGAAGCCGAAACAGGCGCGGGAGCGCACGGTGGCGCTGCTCGACCAGGTGGGCATTCCCGGCGCGCGGGAGCGGGCCGATGCCTATCCGTTCCAGCTGTCGGGCGGCTTGCGGCAGCGGGCGATGATCGCCATGGCGCTGGCCTGTACGCCGCGCGTGCTGATCGCGGACGAGCCGACGACGGCGCTGGATGTGACGACGCAGGCGCAGATCCTGGATTTGCTGAAACAGTTGCAGGACGATTTCGGCATGGCCATGCTGTTCATCACCCATGACCTGGGCGTGGTGGCCGAAATCGCCGACGAAGTGGCGGTGATGTATCTGGGCGATGTGGTGGAGCAGGGCAGCGTCTTCGACGTCTTCGCGGCGCCGAAACACCCCTATACGCGGGCGCTGATGAGCTCCATTCCCAAGATGGCGCGCAAGGCCGACCGGGTGCGCCTATCACCGATCAAGGGCACGGTGCCGGCGCCGAAAGACCGGCCCGCGGGCTGTGCCTTTACCAGCCGATGTCCGCATGCCTTCGAGCCCTGCGCTTCGGTGCGGCCGGAGCGGACGCATGTCGGCGAGGGGCATCATGCGCGCTGTCACCTGCTGACGCGGCAGCCTGTGGAGGCGGTGGCATGAGCACGCTTCTGACCGTCGAAAACCTCTCGAAATATTTCACGCTGAGCGGCGGGCTGTTCGGCAAGGAGAGGCGGCTCGATGCGCTGACCGATATCAATCTCACCGTCGAGGCCGGGGAGACGCTGGCCATCGTGGGCGAGAGTGGCTGCGGCAAGACCACGCTGGGGCGCTGCATTATCAACGCACAGCCGTCGAGCGAGGGGCGGGTGGTCTATCATCCGAAGGCGGGCGGAGACATCGAGCTGACGGCGCTGAGCAAGCGGGAGATCAAGCCGTGGCGGCAGGATATCCGCATGATCTTCCAGGACCCGATGAGCTCGCTCAATCCCAATATGCGGGTCTTCGATATCGTCGCCGAGCCGCTGCGGATCCACAAGATCTGCAAGGGGCGGGCGCTTGAAGAGCGGGTGATTTCGGTGCTGGAAAAGGTCGGCATTCCGGCCGAGGCGGCGGGACGCTATCCGCATGCCTTTTCGGGCGGGCAGCGGCAGCGCATCGGCATTGCCCGGGCGCTGGTGCTGGACCCCAAGCTGGTGATTGCCGACGAGGCGGTGTCGGCGCTGGACGTTTCGATCCAGGCGCAGGTGCTGAACCTGCTGGAAGACCTCAAGGCCGAGTTCGGGCTGACCTATATCTTCATCAGCCATGACCTGGGGGTGGTCAACTATATCGCCGATAGGGTGGTGGTGATGTATCTCGGCCATGTGGTGGAGAATGCGCCCACGGAGATGCTCTTCGAGCGGCCGCGCCATCCCTATACCGAGCTGCTTCTGGAAGCCCTGCCGATTGCCGATCCCTTGCGGCGCAAGGGGCGGAAGACCGAAGCGCGCGGGGAAATCCCCTATCTGGGCAATCGGCCGGTCGGCTGTCCGTTCAACACCCGCTGCAAATATGCCGAAGACCGCTGCCGGAGCGAAAAGCCGAAGCTGCGCGCGATCCATGGCTCCGCGCAGGAAGCGGCCTGCCATTTCGCCGAAACACTCGATCTCAAGGGCGCTTACGAGACGCCTGCAAAGGAATATGCCTGATGACTTATGATCCGGTGAGCGCCAATCCACTGCATGGCAATCCGCTCAAGACCCGCGCCGATGTGGAGAAGGGGTTGCGGGACCTGTTCAATCCGCTGCTGCCGTTCTTTTCGGAAGGCGGGGCGCGCGTGCGGCTCGATGGGGCGGCGGCGCATTTCGATCGGGCGGCGGCGGACCTCGAAGGCTTTGCCCGGCCGCTGTGGGGGCTGACGCCCTTGGCGGCGGGCGGGGCGGAGTTCGACCATTGGGCGCTGTATCGCCGCGGGCTGGCCAATGGCACGGACCCGGAGCATCCGGAATATTGGGGGCAGGTCAATGCCACCGACCAGCGCATGGTCGAGCTGGCGGCGATCGGTTTTACCATGCGGCTGCTGCCGCATCTGGTCTGGGAGCCGCTCGACGAGAAAGCCAAAAGCAATCTTGCGGCCTATTTGAAGCATGCTCGCCAGTTTGACTATGCCGACAACAACTGGAAGTTCTTCCGGGTGCTGGTCGATCTGGGGCTGGAAGAATGCGGCGTGGAGTTCGACCGGTCGCTGACGGAAAAGTATCTCGAAGAGCTGGACGGGTTCTATCTCGGCGATGGCTGGTATCGCGACGGCAACGTGCGGCGGATCGATCATTACATCCCCTTTGCCATGCATTTTTACGGGCTGATCTACGCCAGGCTGGCGCGGGGCGACGCGAAGCGGGTGGCGGCCTACAAGGAGCGCGCCGAGCTGTTTGCGAAGGACATCCGGCACTGGTTCGATGACGAGGGCGGCACGCTGGCCTTCGGGCGGAGCCTCACCTATCGCTTTGCCTGTGGCGGGATCTGGGGGGCGCTGGCCTTTGCCGATGTCGAGGCGCTGCCTTGGGGCGAGATCAAGGGGCAGTTCCTGCGGCACCTGCGCTGGTGGGCGGACAAGCCGATCGCCAATCGCGATGGTATTTTGTCCATCGGCTATGGCTATCCGAACCTCTTCATGTCGGAAGGCTATAATTCGGCCGGTTCGCCCTATTGGGCGCTTAAAGCCTTCCTGCCGCTGGCTTTACCCGAGGATCATCCGTTCTGGGCGGCCGAGGAGAGTGGGGCGGTGACGGACGACAAGCCGGTGCCGCTCAAGCATCCCGGCATGGTGATGATGCATACGCCGGGCAATGTGGTGGGCCTGTCGAGCGGGCAGCAGAACTGGCAGATGCGGGCGGGGACGGAGAAATATGCCAAGTTCGCCTATGCCAGCCGCTATGGTTTTTCGGTGGAAGTGGACGAACGCGCCTATCAGATGGGTGCCTTCGATGGGGCGCTGGCCTTTTCGGATGACGGGCGGCATTATCGGGTGCGCGAAACCAGCGAGGTGGCGCAGATTGCCGGCGACACGCTGTTCTCGCGCTGGAAGCCGTGGAGCGATGTGACGGTGGAAACCTGGCTGATCCCGGCCAATCCCTGGCATATAAGGGTGCACCGGGTCACGACGCCGCGGGCGCTGCATGCGACCGAAGGTGGCTTTGCCATCGGGCGCGCCGATCTCAATGCGGATGAGTATATCGACGCGGTCGGTCGGGCGGTGGCCAAGAGCACGACGGATATCAGCGCCATTGTCGATCTCAATGGACAGCGCGAGGGGCGGGCGCATAAGGCCTATCCCAATACCAATCTGATCGTCGCCAAGACCATCGTGCCGCAGTTGCGCGGCGAGATCCCGGTGGGAACGACAGTACTGGTCACGGCGGCCCTGGCGCTGCCTGCGGGCGCGGGGGCGGAGGCGGCGTTGAACGCGGTGCCGGCGGCGCCCGACCTTGCGGCGCTCGAGACGCTGTTTGCCCGCGAGGGCAAGGATGTCAGCGCCATACTGGTGCCGGAGCGCTTTTGATGGGGTTCAAACTTGCCTTTGCCATGGCGGCCGACAAGACCAGGCATGTCTTTGACAGCCAGGCTCTGGCCCGGCTGGCGGCATGTTGCGACGTGGTGCGGGATGCGCCGCTGGAGGAATTCTCCAGTCCCCAAGCGCGTGCCGTGCTGGCGGAGATCGACATATTGGTGACCGGATGGGGCTGTCCGATGGTAACGCCGGAGGTGGTGCGCGCCGCGCCCAGGCTCAAGTTGATCGCGCATGCGGCGGGGACGGTCAAATATACGCTGGATGCAGCGGTCTACGAGGCGGGGATCAAGGTGACGCATGCGGCGGATGCCAACGCGGTGCCGGTGGCCGAATTCACCCTGGCCTCGATCATTTTTGCCAACAAGCGCGTGTTCGAACTGCGCGACCGCTATCGGGCCGATCCCGGCCGGCGCAGTGCCTATGCGCTGATGAACGAGCCGATCGGCAATTACCATCGCACGGTGGGGCTGGTCGGGGCGTCGCGCATCGGGCGCAAGGTGGCCAAGATGCTGGAAGGTTTCGATTTCACCGTGCTGGTGCATGATCCCTTTGTGCGGCAGGGCGATCCGGTGCTGGCGCAAGCTGAGCTTGTCGATCTCGATACGCTGATGGCGCGCTCGGATGTGGTGTCGGTGCATGCGCCGTCGCTGCCTTCGACAATGGGCATGATCGGGGTGCGGCAGTTTGCGCTGATGCAGGATGGTGCGGCGTTCATCAATACGGCGCGCGGTGCGCTGGTCGATGAAGCGGCTTTGATTGCCGCGTTGCAGAGCGGGCGCATTCATGCGGTGATCGACGTGACCGATCCGGAGATCCCGGAGGCTGGTTCGCCGCTCTACAGCCTGCCCAATGTCTTTTTGACGCCGCATGTGGCGGGAGCGGTGGGCATGGAGCGGCTGCGGCTGGGCGAGCTGGCGGTGGATGAAGTGGAACGCTTTGTTGCGGGGCAGAGAATGGAATTCGAGATCGAACCTGCGCTGCTGGAGCGGCTGGCGTGATGCTGGACAAGAACCCTGACGACGACGCCGAGCACGAAGCACGCCTGCAGTTCCTGACCTGGGATCGCAAGCCAGAAGACATTGAGAATCCGCAGCATCGGGCGCGGCAGGCGCATTGGAGCCGGGTGGCGGGGGCCAGCTTTCATCCGACGGCCTATGTGGCGGCGGAGGCGGCGATCTTCACTTCGCATCTGGTGCTGGGTGAGGCGAGCTGGATTGCCGGGCATGCGCTGGTGCGGGGCGATGTGGAGTTTGGCGCGCATAGCACGGTCAATCCCTATGCGATGATTTCGGGCAAGGTGCGCTGCGGCGATGGCGTGCGGATTGCCAGCCATGTGTCCATCGTCGGCTTCAACCACGGCTTTGATGACCCGACGGTGCCGATCCATGTGCAGAAGCATGAGACGCTGGGCATTGTCATCGAGGACGACGTGTGGATCGGCGCCAATGCGGTGGTGCTGGACGGAGTGACGGTGGGCAAGGGCGCAGTGATTGCGGCCGGAGCGGTTGTCAGCAAGGATGTGCCGCCGATGGCGATCGTGGGCGGTGTGCCGGCCAAGGTGGTGCGCTATCGCGGCCAGTCGGGCAGGAAGGATAGCGCGGCCATCCTGACGCGCTTCGGCGCGGCGGCGAAGAGCCAGTTGCAGGATGTGCTCGCCGCCTATCGCGAGGGCGAGGACTATGTGTCGCGCGAGGCAGATGGCGAAGTGCGTCGCAGCGCGCGGCATCGCAATGATGCCATCGAGCTGGCGGCGGGTTTCGATGCCGTGCCGGACGGGCTGGATGTCGCAGCGACGCTCAAGGAATTGCAGGCGCTGCAGGATCCCGAGACGGGGCTGTTTCCGGATCCGCATCGGCCGGTTGCGGCGGGAACGGCGATGCGCGACGATGGGCTAGCGCTCTATAATGTGCTGTCGGTCGGCTATGCCATCGAGGTGCTGGGCGGCAAGCCGCTGCACAAGGTCAGCGCTGTCGAGCTGGGCGCAACGGAACTCTGCGACTGGCTGGATGGGCTGCCGTGGCGGACGCGGGCCTGGTCGTCGGGGTCGGTGATCGACGCCATCGGCACGGCGCTCTATTTCAACGCGCGCTATTTCGATACCGGCCGGACGCGGGAGACACTGTTCGGCTGGCTGGCGCTGCATCAGGATCGGGCCAGCGGGCTCTGGGGGTCGTCGACGGCGGAGGAGGGCCTGTTGCAGCCGGTCAATGGTTTCTACCGGCTGACGCGCGGCACCTATGCCCAGTTCGGGCTGCCGGTGCCCAATGCCGAGCGGGCAATCGATTCTGCACTGCTCAACTATCGCAATTATGGCGGCTTTTCCGGTCGGACCTATACGGCCTGCAACCTGCTCGACACGATACATCCACTGCTGCTGTGCCTGAAACAGACCGACTACCGCCGGGCTGAAGCCGAGGCGGTGGCGCGGGCGGTGATCGGTCGGGTCGAGGAGCGCTGGGTGGATGGGCAGGGCTTTGCCTTTGCCGACGGGCAGGCGCCGAGCCTGCAGGGCACGGAAATGTGGCTGTCGGTGATCCATCTCGCGGGGCTGCTGCTGGGCGTGGAGGACAGTTTCGTCTTTGTGCCCAAGGGCGTGCACCGGACGCGCGCCGTGGGGTTGGGGCTATGAAAAAGGCATTGGTGGTTTGGGGCGGCATGGAGTTGCATACGCCCGAACGCGGCGCGCAGGTGGTGCGGGAACTGCTCGAAGCCGAAGGCTTTGCGGTGACGGTGACGGGCGACTATGACGCGCTGGGCGCCGAGGATGTTGGAGACAATGATCTTGTCGTGCCGGTGATCACCGATGGCACGCTGGCGCCGGAGAAAATGGCCAATCTGGTCAAGGCGGTGGGCGCAGGGACGGGGCTGGCGGGCTATCACATGGGGCTGGCGACGAGCTTTCGGGCCTCGGTGCCCTTCCGCTACATGGCCAGCGTCTACTGGGTGCAGCACCCAGGCAATATCATGACCTATCGGGTCGATGTCGGGGACAGCGATCTGCTCAAGGGGATCGAGAGCTTCGAGCATAGCAGCGAGCAGTATTACCTGAACTACGATCCGGCAGTGGATGTGCATGCCACCACCGTGTTTTCGGGGGCGGTGCATCCCTGGCGGAAGCAAGTGGTAATGCCGGTGGTGTTCACCACGATGTATGACCAGGGGCGGGTGTTTTACTCGTCGCTGGGGCATACGGCGGATGAGTTGGCGGGTGGTCCGGCGCGAGAAATCCTGCGGCGCGGGCTGGTTTGGGCGGCACGGTAGAAGAGTTTTTGTTGGGTACCCCCACCTAGCCTCCCCCTGAAAAGGGGGAGGGACCGTTCTGTGGTTGAGGCGAGATTGTGCCCCATACTCGATCAGTCCCTCCCCCTTTTCAGGGGGAGGTCGGGTGGGGGTATTCTTGCTACTGCTGCTGCGCCGCCTCTGCCTGGCGCCTGAGCACTTCTGACTCGGGCAGGGCGTTGGCGTATTGTAGCTCGCGGTTGGCGCGGTTCCAGAAGGCGGGGTGGACGCGGTCGAGCAGGGCGGGTTCGGTCGGCGTGAGATCGAGCTGCGCCGCGGTATCGGCACTCAAATAAAGGATGGCGTTCTGGCGGTACCAGGCGGGGATGTCCTCGTCGGTCCAGATGGTGTCGCGGATGATGTCGTAGGCGCGGTAGTCCTGCGCGGCGAAGAGCGTGGCCCAGAAACTGTGCCATTGCTCGTTGCGGTGCCCGACGCCGCCCTGACCAGGGATGGCGGCGCTGAAGAGCACTGCCGGGGCCAGGGAGACGAGATCGGCGATAAAGCCTGGTGCGCGCCCGGGGGAGAGATGCTCGGCGACTTCGAGCGATATCGCCAGATCCACTTTCGGGCCGGTGAAAGGCTGCTCAAGGTCCTGCGGGGCGAAGGCGATGCGGGCGTCGTCGAGCATCGCTGCGGTGACCCAGTCGCCTTCAATGCCAAAGGCCCGTCCAGCGCCGGTTGCGAGCGCTGCAGCGAGGAAGGTCCCGGTGCCGCAGCCGATGTCGGCAACGCTCGAGCGCTTCAGACCCGCGGGCAAGGCGGCAAGGATGCGCTCGGCGGCCAGCGCGGTGTGGGCGCGGCGATTATCGTAGAAGCCGGTGGGGTAGAGGGATGCAGTCATGGCGGCTCCTAGTGATGGACGAGGCTAGCGCGGCGTGATGGCATTCACAACTTTGTGTCGCGGGCGGAGGCGCAGATATGGGCAAGTGTCTGCGATACCGGGGCAATTCAAATCAACTGCCAGATAGCGCCTTAGCATTGACTGCATACCCCATGGGCATGGTGCCGGCAGCGACAAACCCAAGGATAACCGGCTGTTAAGGTAAAGGGACCGATAATGCCGACCTGGAAGCGATGTCGTCTTCAAGGTGAGTTTGGGGTTCTATGCGTCTTATTATCGGCATCGTCGTGGTTATTGGCTGCGTGGTTGGCGGCTATCTGGGCGTGGGCGGGCATCTTTACGTGCTCTGGCAGCCCTTTGAATTCGTCATCATTCTGGGCGCCGCGATCGGCGCCTTCGTGATCGGCAATACCGGCCCGATCATCAAGGGCACGCTGGGCGCCTTCGGCACGCTGCTCAAGGGTCCGAAATACAACAAGGCGGCCTATATCGAGCTGCTGAGCATGCAGTTCACGCTCTACAAGCTGGTGCAGTCCAAGGGCATCCTGGCGCTGGAACAGCATATCGAAAATCCGCATGAATCCTCGCTGTTCAGCCGCTTCCCCAAATTTGCGGCCAATCACCATGCGGTGGAATTCGTCTGCGACTACCTGCGCATGGTGACCTTGGGTTCCAACAATGTGCACGAGATCGAAGCCCTCATGGACGAGGAACTCGAGACGCATCACCAGGAGCAGGAGCGCATTGTGGGCGCCGTGCAGGCGCTGGCTGACGGTACACCGGCGCTGGGCATCGTGGCCGCCGTGCTGGGCGTTATCCATACCATGGGCGCGATCAGCGAGCCGCCCGAAGTGCTCGGTCACATGATCGGTGGCGCTCTGGTGGGTACGTTCTTCGGCGTGTTCGTGGCCTATGGCTTCTTTGCGCCTTTCGCGCAGTCGCTCAAGAACATCTACGAGGCCGAGTCCAAATATTATCTGTCGCTCAAGACGGGTCTTCTGGCCCATATCTCGGGCCAGGTGCCGGTGATGGCGATCGAATTTGCCCGCAAGGCGCTGCTATCGGAAGACCGTCCGAGCTTTGCCGAGGTCGATGAAGCGACGCAGAACCTCGCGCCCGCGACGCCGTAGCAGGACAGCATCATGGCCAATTACGATCAGCCGATCATCATCAAGAAGGTCAAGAAGAACAAGCACGCCCACCACGGCGGCGCCTGGAAGATCGCCTATGCCGACTTCGTGACCGCGATGATGGCCTTCTTCCTGCTGCTTTGGCTGATCTCGATGACGACGCCGGAGCAGAAGGAAGGTCTCGCCACCTATTTTGCGCCGCCCAATATCGCTCCGACCACCAGTGGTTCGGGTGGGGTGATGGGGGGTACGGCGCTGGACAATGACGGATCGCTGATGGCCGGGTCGACGCCGCAGGAGCGCACCGATGCCTCGGTGACGCCCAAGGGCGAGGAATTCGGCACCATGCAGGGTGCGCTCAGCGGCAACGAGAAGCAGAGCGGCAACGAGTTCGAGGCGGCCATGGCTTCGGCCTATGACCTCAAGGCGCGTGACGACCAGGGCTTCCACAGCGCCGCCGCCAGCATCAAGCAGGCCTGGCAGGCCATGCCCGACATTACCGAAGTGGCCGATAACCTTTTGGTGGAAGAGACCGACGAGGGACTCAATATCCGCATCGTCGACCAGGAAGGCCGGCCGATGTTCCCCGAGGGGTCGAAATATCCCAACGAGACGACGCGTCAGGCCATTGCGGCGATTGCGCCGATCCTGCAGCGGCTGACCAATCCGGTGCGCATCGAGGGTCATACCGCAGCCGGTGGTGTCTATGCCAATCCCCGTTACGGCTCGTGGGAACTGTCGGCGGATCGCGCCAATACGGTGCGGCAGATCCTGGGCGAGTTCGGCCTTTCAGACGACCACGTCAATTCGGTGGTGGGCCGTTCGACAGCAGAACCCTTTTTCCCCAATGACCCCTATATGGCGGCCAATGAGCGGATCGAAATCACGCTGCTCTATGAGACGCCGCCCGTGCCGGGGAACCTGGCGCCTTAAGTCTTCAGGGCCCCGCCATCGTGCGGGGCCTTTTGTATTCCCGGCAGAATTCGTCTGGTATGGCAGATCGTGGCAGTGCATGCTCGTCCAATAGCGAGGAGTTTTGCCGTGCCCTTTCCCGACCTGACGCAGCCCGAACTTGGCCAGTATCAAAGCGCTGTGGAGATGCCGTCCGACTTCGCGGCCTTCTGGGAGGCGACGATTGCCGAGGCACGGGCGGTCGGCGGTGCGGTCAGCATCGTCAAGGCCGAGACGACGCTCAAAGCCGTCGAGGCATATGACGTGACCTTTCCCGGCTTTGGCGGGCATCCCATCAAGGGCTGGCTGGTGCTGCCGGCGCAGCGCGCGGGCAGGCTGCCGCTGGTGGTGCAATATCTGGGCTATGGCGGCGGGCGTGGCTTTGCGCACGAGCAATTGCATTGGGCGGCTTCGGGCTATGCCTATTTCCGCATGGATACACGCGGGCAGGGCAGTTCGTGGTCGACGGGCGGGACGGCCGATCCGGTCGGCACGACGCCCTCCATTCCGGGCATGATGACCAAGGGCATCCTGGACCGGCACGACTACTACTATCGCCGCGTGTTCACCGATGCGGTGCGGGCTATCGACGCGCTGGTGGCGCAGGATTTCGTCGACGAAGCGCGTATTGCGGTCTGTGGCGGCAGCCAGGGCGGCGGGATTTCGCTGGCGGTGGCGGGGATTGATCCGCGGGTCAGGGCGGCGATGCCGGATGTGCCGTTTCTTTGCGACTATCGCCGCGCCATGGCCAAGGCGGCGCGCGACCCCTATGGCGAGATCGTGCGGTTCCTTGCGCAGCATCGCGACAAGAAGGAACAGGTGTTTTCGACCCTGGCCTATTTCGACGGGGTCAATTTCGCGCGGCAGGCGCGGGCCGAGGCGCTGTTTTCCGTGGCGCTGATGGACGATATCTGCCCGCCCTCAACGGTCTACGGTGCCTATAATGCGTATGCCGGCACCAAGAGCATCGAGGAATACGAGTATAACAACCACGAGGGCGGACAGGCCTTCCACGACCGGGCGCAGATGCTCTGGCTGGGGCAGCGATTCACATAGGTTAAGCCAAGGTAAAATCGCGGAACCCATAAGCGCGAGGAGCCGTTCACAGGCCAGCGTCACCAAATTCATCACTGGAGACAATCATGGCTAGCGAAAAGACCCTCAACGACCTGTTCCTCGATACGCTCAAGGACATTTATTACGCCGAGCGGCAGATCGTGAAGACCCTGCCGAAAATGGCCAAGGCCGCTACCACTCCCGAGCTCAAAGCCGGGTTCGAACAGCATCTGGAAGAGACCGAAGGCCATGTGGAGCGGCTGGAGCAGATCTTCGAGCTGCTGGGCAAGCCGGCACGCGGCAAAACCTGCGACGCCATCCTCGGCATCATCGAGGAAGGCAAGTCGATCATCGAGGACTACAAGGGCACCGTGGCGATCGACGCTGGCCTGGTTTCCGCCGCCCAGGCGGTGGAGCATTACGAGATTGCCCGCTATGGCACGCTCAAGACCTGGGCGACCCAGCTCGGCATGAAGGAAGCCGTGGCACTGCTCGATGCGACGCTGCAGGAAGAGCTGGCGACCGACAAGAAGCTCAGCGAGGTCGCCACGTCCAATGTGAACCAGAAGGCGGCCTGATCCGGGTTCGGATCACGGCGGTATGAGTGATGCGCAAGAATTCCGAGGTCGCCGATCGCATTCGGCAGACGGCCTATTTCCTCTGGGAACAGGATGGACGCCCGGAGGGACAGGCCTTCGACTACTGGCTCAAGGCCAAGGATAGCCTGTTGCGCGAACTTGCCTATGACAAATGGCTTGCCGAAGGCACGCCGATCGGCCGCGACGCGGAAATCTGGCAGAAAGTCGCCGCGGAAATCGAGAAGAAATGAAAACGGGCCCGCGAGGGCCCGTTTTGGTTCTTGGCGCTGCGCTCAGACTTCAGTCTTTGGCGCGTTCGACGTAGGAATTGTCTTCGGTCAGGATGACGATGCGGGTGCCGACGCCGATGTGGGGCGGGACCATGACCTTGAGGCCGTTGTTGAGGACGGCGGGCTTATAGGAGGAGGATGCGGTCTGGCCCTTGACGACCGGCTCGGTCTCGACGATCTCGAAGGTCAGGCGCTGCGGCAGTTCGATGGCGATGGCATTGCCTTCGAAGGTCTTGAGATAGACCTTCATGCCGTCGGTCAGATAGGCCTTCTGGTCGCCGATCACGTCGTCGGAAACGACCAGCTGCTCGTAGGAGACGGGCTCCATGAAGTGGTGGCCTTCGCCGTCGGAATAGAGGTAATCGTATTCGCGCTCATCGACATCGGCCTTTTCGACCATTTCGACAGTGCGCCAGCGGCCGACCACCTTTACGCCGTCCGACATGCGGCGCATGTTGACGTTGGTGATGGAATTGCCCTTGCCGGGATGGACGTTTTCAGCGGTGAGCACGACATGCAGATTGCCGTCCTGCTCGACGACATTGCCCTTGCGCAGCGAAGAGGCGATGACCTTGACCATTATTCTTCCTTGTTCAACTCATTGGCGCGTCGTAGAGGCAGGCCGTCTTGCTGCGCCGGAATAGACTTTCGTGCGCCAACTACCCTATCTCGCGAGAAATCGCCAGCCCGGCCGTCATAAAGGTCAGATGAGCACAACGGAAAATCAGCCCTCACCCTGGTGGACCCCTTCGGTACATGCCGACCGGCGGCCGATCCTGCTCGCGCGGGGCCGGATCGAGGCGGCTATCCGCAGCTACCTGGCGGACCGCGACTTCCTGATGGTCGATCCGCCGGGACTGCAGCGCTCGCCGGGCAATGAGACGCATCTGCATGCCTTTGGCACGACCATGATCGGCAATGACGGGGCGGGGGCGCAAATGTATCTGCACACCTCGCCCGAATTCACGATGAAGAAGCTCCTCGCAGCCGGCGAGCGGCGGATTGCAAGCCTGCAGCATGTGTGGCGCAACCGCGAGCGTAGCGCGCTGCACCATCCCGAATTCACCATGCTGGAATGGTATCGCGCGGGCGAGCCCTATGAGGCGGTGATCCGCGATTGCCTCGCCATGTTGACGCTGGCGGCCAAGGCAACAAAGTCCAGGGTGCTGCGCTATCGCGACCGCGAATGCGACCCCTTCGTCGAGGCCGAGCGGCTGAGCGTGGTCGAGGCTTTTTCCCGATATGCCGGGATCGAACTGTTGGCAACGATGGATGCGGACGGCGTGACCGATGGCGAGTTGTTGGCCGCGCAGATGCTGGCGCAGGGACTGGCGGTGCCGGAGGATCGGAGCTGGAGCTATCTGTTCAGCCGGGTGCTGGTGGAAAAGGTCGAGCCCAACCTGGGAATCGGGCGGGTGACGGTGCTGGATCGCTATCCCGCCGCCGAGGCAGCGCTGGCGCGGCGGACGTCGGATGACCGGCGCGTGTCGGAGCGGTTCGAGCTTTATGCCTGCGGCGTTGAACTGGCCAATGGGTTTGGCGAATTGACGGATCCCGAAGAGCAGCACCGGCGTTTTGAAGCCGAGATGGATGAGAAGCACCGCATCTATGGCGAACGCTATCCGGTCGACGCGGATTTCCTGTCGGCCTTGGCACTGATGCCGGAGGCCTCTGGCGTGGCGCTGGGTTTTGACCGGCTGGTCATGCTGGCGACATCAGCGCCGCGCATCGATGCCGTGCTCTGGGCGCCGGTGGCGCAATGAGTATTCTGCCGTTCAAGAACCCGGCAAGGGAACGTTCGATCAAGTCGGTGGAGGGGCTGGTCGAGGCGGGTCTCGCTGCGGCGGATGCCGGGCTGGGCGCCGTTACCGAAAAATATGCCGTCGCCATCACTCCGGCCGTGCTGGCGTTGATCGATCCGAGTGATCCCGATGATCCGATGGCGCGCCAGTTCGTGCCGACGGCGGCGGAGCTGGTGACGACGCCGGATGAGCTGGCTGATCCGATCGGCGATCTCAGCCATTCGCCGGTGGAGGGGATCGTGCATCGCTATCCCGACCGGGTGCTGCTCAAGGCGGTGCACGTCTGTCCGGTCTATTGTCGTTTCTGCTTCCGCCGCGAAATGGTGGGGCCGCAGGGCTTGGGCACGCTGACCGGTCCCGAACTGGATGCGGCGATCGCCTATATCGCCAGCCACGACGAAATCTGGGAGGTGATCCTCACCGGTGGCGATCCGCTGGTGCTGTCGTCGCGCAGGCTGCGCGAACTGATGGCGCGGCTGGCGGGGATCGAGCACGTCAAGATCGTGCGCTTTCATACGCGGGTGCCGGTGGTGGAGCCGGAGCGGGTCGATGCGGAGATGGTTGCGGCGCTGAAAGCCTCGGGCAAGGCGACCTATCTGGCGGTACATGCCAATCATCCGCGCGAATTCAGTCCGTCTGCCAAGGAAGCGCTGGCGCTTCTGGCCGATAGCGGCGTGGTGCTGATCAGCCAGTCGGTGCTGCTGCGTGGCGTCAACGACGATGTCGAGACGCTGGCGGCGCTAATGAAGGGCTTTGTCGAGAACCGGGTGAAGCCCTATTACCTGCATCATCCGGACCTGGCACCGGGCACCAGCCATTTCCGCCTCTCCATCGACGAGGGCCAGAGGCTGGTTACGGCGCTGCGCGGCAGGATTTCGGGCCTGGCGCAGCCGACCTATATTCTCGATATCCCCGGCGGGCACGGCAAGGCCGAGATCGGCGCTTCGGTGATTTCGGGACAGGACGGGTGCTTCACAGTGCGGGACTGGCAGGGCGGCGAACACCAATACCCGCCGCGCTGATTTCTCTTTGTTCAGAGGGACGTGCTAGGAAGAGCGCCCGTCACGAAGAACGCGCCCTCTAGATGTCTCCACTCGTCGGAATTTTTCTGCTGCTGGCCCTGATTGGCGCCAGCGTGATCATTGCCCTGTCGGAAATCGCCTTTGCGGCGGCGCGCGAGGTGCGGATCCGTTCGCTGGCTGAGGCGGGCGACAAGCGGGCGCTGCGTTTCGTGGCGCTGCGGGCCAATGCCGGCAATGTGCTGACGGCGCTGCAAATTGCCACCAATGCCGTGTCGATCCTCGCCGGTACGCTGGGCGAGGATACGCTGGGGCCGGTGTTCCGCGGTGGGCTTCTGGCGCTGGGTGTGGATCCCGGCGTGGCGGGCATCACCGGGTCGATCCTGGCCTTTTGTCTCGTCACATCGGCTTTCGTGCTGTTTGCCGACCTGACGCCAAAACGCGTGGCCATGCTGGTGCCCGAAGAGGTGGCGCTGTCCATGGTCTGGTTCCCAGAACTGGCCGTTGTCGTGCTCAAGCCGCTGGTCTGGCTGTTCGGCAAGCTGTCGGATGGGGTGATCTCGCTGCTGCGGCTCGAGCCCAAGGTGGCGGCCGACGAGGTGACGGCCGAGGATTTCCGGCTGATCCTCGCGGGCGGGGCGGCCTCGGGCGTCTTGATGAAGAATGAGCACCGGCTCATCGAGAACGTGCTGGCGCTGGAATTGCGCAGCGTCACCTCGGTGATGACCATTCGCGACGACATCGTTTATCTCGACATCAGCGATCCGCACGAGGTGCAACAGGACAAGGTGCGGCGGCGACCGTTTTCGCATTATCCGATCTGCGATGGCGGGATCGATGCGGTGATCGGCTGCGTGCGCGCCGAGGACGTGCTGGCCACGGCGATCGACCGGGCCGAGCAGGTGGATTTCGCCAAGGCGCGGCGCGATGTGCTGTCGGTGCCCGATACGCTCAATGTGTGGGAAGTGCTGGCCGAATTCCAGGCGCAGAGCACCGGCTTTGCGCTGGTGGTCAGCGAATATGCACTGGTGGTGGGGGTCGTGACCTTCAAGGACCTGATGGGCGCGCTGATGCAGGGCCTGGCCAATCCCTTCGAGGAGCAGGCCATTCTCAAGCGCGACGACCAGAGCTGGCTGGTAGATGGCATGGCGCCCTTTGTCGACGTGACGCGGGCGCTGCATATCAAGCATCTGGCGCCCGAGGCGTCTTATGAAACCATCGGCGGCTTTATCGTGCACCGCCTGCGCCGCGCTGCGCGCAAGGGCGACCGGGTGGAAGCGGCGGGCTATGTGTTCGAAGTGGTCGATGCCGACAAGATGCGGCTCAACCAGCTTCTGGTGACCAAGACCTCGGGCAAGAGCAAGATCATCGCTGGCTGAGGCTTTGGTGGGTGGTTGCTCGTTGAGGAACGAACTTCGAAGACTTGCGCCAATCGAGGCGTGATCGCAAAGGGTTAGCCGGGCTCACGTTTGCTTGAGGCAAAAGTGTAGGCTAACACTTCGCACAGAGCTTTTCTCCGCGAGTCCCTTTTCATGTCCTTCGTCAATTTGCCCCTGCCCAGCCGTTCGCTGGCGATCAAGGGCCGGCCATTTGCGGCACCGGCAGCGTTCCTCTTCACCCTGGTCATTCTGAGTGCTCTGGCAATCGGCCTTGCCTGGTGGCAGGGGCCGGGCCTGTGGCGCGATATCCAGATCAGCCAGGCGCCCCTCACGATCGACGACTGGGAGATGCTGGATGGCGAATGCAGCACGCGCCGCGGGCTGACCGATTGCGAGACGCATGTGACCTACACCTATGAGGGGCAGGACTACGACAAGCACATCACCATCGCCTTCCTCGATTTTTCCAGCGGCGATTATCTCGTCGATCTGGTGATTTCGGAGGACGATCCGGACCTGGCGACGATCAGCCTGGGTCTCGACATGCTGTGGAATCGCCTCGCGGTATTCGGCGTATTCATGGCGCTGTTCGTCGGTGGTCCGCTGGTCATGGTCTGGTCGGCCTTCCAGGCCAACCGGGCCAATGGCGCTGCCAATGTTGCCGGGCGGATCGAGGTCGTGCCGGTGCAGGTGACCGGGGTGGACGAGAAGCGCGGGCAGAAAAATGTCGCCTATGTCCCCGTGGTCAACGGCAAGCGCAAGGGCAATATGATCCGCAGCCATTTCCGCGACGGCGACGAGCCGCTGATGGCGGTGGGTGACGATGGTGCCTGGTATGGCGTGGCGGTCAAGTCGGAGCAGTTGGGCATGCCGGTGCTGCTCGATCGCGGGCTGATGCGGCTCGATATTGCCGACAGCGAACGCCAGCATGCCCTGGCGGCTTTCGAGATCGAACAGAGCGAACGTGGTGTTGCGCCGAGCGAGGCGCAGGCACAGACCAAAAATCCATCGCCATGGAAAGCGACGTTGCGCGGCGTGATGGCGGCTGGCGGTGTCCTGGTGCTGATGGTAATCGGCATCTTTGGCTACTGGGTCTATTATGCGACCAGTGCCGGCGATGCCTTTGACTCGATCGGCATCGAGATCAACAACCTGATGCCGCAGCCGCTGAACGACTGGGCCTGCAGCCAGCTCTACGAGCGTTTCGGCGACGAGCGTGCGCCCTATGGCTGCGTGGCCGACGATTATACCAGCTGGAAGGTCGCGCCGGGCAAGACCAAGTCGTAGCCTCGATCTGGAACAGGCTTTAAGCCTGTTCCAGCGCCCTCCCGGCCGGGAAAATGCCGGACATGACGGTGAAACCGGGGATGCGGCGGACGCGGTCGGTCCAGCGGCGCAAGGCCGGATAGTCCTCGCGGCCGATGCCGCCTTCCTCGCTCAGCATGACATAGGGGAAGCAGGCGATGTCGGCGGTGGTCGGATGGGCGGGCGAGGCCAGCCAGTCGCGGGCTTCGCGTTCGCCGAACCAGAGGTGTTCGTCCATCAGGCGGAAAATGCGGTGGGCGCCCTTCTGAGTCTTTTCAATGTCGAAGTCATAGTCATAGCCCAGCGCCAGGCGGGCCGCCGATGATGTGGCGGTGATGTCGTCGGCCACGGCGTGCCAGCGCAGCACTTGAGCCGTGACGGCCGGGTCGTCGGGGAACCAGAGGCCGGTCTCGTCGTATTTTTTCGCCAGATAGGCGAGGATGGCGCCGGAGTCCGAGAGGGTCAGTTCGCCGTCCTGCAGCACGGGCAATTGGCCGAAGGGATTGAGGCGCAGGAACCAGTCGGACTTGTGATGCTTGCCGGGAAAGAAATCGACCGGGACGATGTCGTAACGGAGCCTGAGGATGCTCATCAGCAGGCGCAGCTTGTAGCAATTGCCGGAGAGTTCGAAGTCGTAAAGGGTGATGGCCATAAGTCAGATATCCAGCACGAGGCGCGGGGATTTGGCACGGCTGACGCAGGTCATCATGCAGGTGTTAGAGGCCTTCTCGGAGCGGTTGAGATAGACGTCCTGGTGGTCGACCTCGCCCTCGATGACGGTGGTCAGGCAGGTGCCGCAGGCGCCCTGTTCGCAGGAGCTGGGCACCGAGAGCCCGTTGTCGCGCATGACTTCCAAAATGGTCTTGCCCGAGGGGACATGCAGGGTCATGGCCGAGCGGGCCAGTTCGACGTCGAAGGCCGAGGAATTGTCGATCGGCTTGTCATTCTTGAAATATTCGAAGTGGACGGCTTCTTCGGGCCAGCCCTGGGCGGCGGCGGTGTCGCGCACGGTTTCGAGCATGGCACCGGGGCCGCAGACATAGACATGCTGCGCCATGGACCATTGACCAAGCGCCGAGGCGATGGTCGTGGCGATCTCGGCGCGGGGCAGGCCGGTGTGGAAGACCACCTTGCCATGGAGGGCTTCGAGTTCGCTGCGGAAGGCCGTGGTCTCGCCGGCGCGGGTGAAATAATGCAGCTCGTAGTTGAGGCTCGACTTGTCGAGGAAACGGGCCATGGAGAGGAGCGGGGTGATGCCGATGCCGCCGGCGATGAGCACGGTGCGGGTGGCGTCGCGGCGCAGCGGGAAATTGTTGCGGGGTTCGGAAATGGAGAGCAGGTCGCCTTCGCGGACGGTTTCCACCAGCACCTTGGAGCCGCCCGTGGAGGCGCTTTCCTGCTTGACGCCGATGACATAGCTCATCAGGTCGCCCGGGCCATTGGTGATGGAATATTGCCGCGTCATGCCATTGGGCAGGTGCACATCGATATGCGCGCCGGGCTGGAAGGTGGGGAGGTGACCATCACGCGCGGCGAGCTCGAAGCCGATGACGCCATCGGCGCTGGTCCATTTGCGCTTCACCACCACGGTGATCGTATTGCCTTTGGGTACGGCTATCTCGGGCATGGTCGAAAGCTCGGCCGAGACCTTCTCGAAGGCGGGCTTGAGCGGTTCGGGCGCGGGCTTCTTCTTCGCGGCGCGTTCGAGGCGATCGCGTAGCCTGGAGAGGGTTTCGCTGTAGTGGCGGAGCGTTGCGCGTTCGTCGGCCGGCTTGTCGGCCAGCAGGCCGCGGATCACGGCGCGGTCGGCAGCGACAGGCTGGACGAAATAGTAAGTGCCGCCGAAGCGGACGGCGAGGCCGGGCAGGAGGTCGGCCGGCTGGTCATCGGGGGCGAGACGGGCGAGGGCCGCCAGCACATCCTCGGGCTCGGCATTGACGGGAATGGGGCGCAGGGCGAACCAGTCATGACCCTCGGCGCCGGGGAAGGGGCGGAAGGGCTGGTCGTCATTGGCGGCGGACCAGACCAGGCCATAGGCTTCGCGCACCGGATAGGTCTTGTTCTGGATGCGGCGAGCCGGAGCGTCGGCGGGATGGGCGGGGATATAGGTGCAGCCAGCGGAGCGATTGGCATAGCGCCAGCCGTGATACTGGCACTTGAGCTCGCCGCCCTCGTTGACGCCGATGGAGAGGCGCACGCCGCGATGGAGGCACCGGTTTTCCCAGACGTTCACATTGCCATCGTCAGCGCGCCAGACGGCGAGTTCACGGCCCAGCAACTGGCCCTGGTAGACATGGCGGAAGGGCAGGTCGTCGCTGCTGGCAATGGGATACCAAGTGGGATCGGAAAGGGTGAGCGTCATGGCTTCATCCGAAATGTTCGAGATCGCGCCACGATCGGATGAGGTCGTTTTCCGTTTGCCTTGGCGTACGGGGCAAACAGCGCAGCATCAGCCGGCGACGGGAATGGTGCCGTAGGTGATGCCCTTCTGGCTCAGCCAGCGGCGGTAGGCGATGGCCGACTTGTCGGCGCGGATCGGCGTTTCGGCCCGCGGATCCAGTGGCAGCCGCTTGGGAAACTGGTTTTCGAGGATCGGCTTGTCCTGGCCAAAGATGGTTTGCTGGAAGCGGCGCAGGTCAGTGATGGTCGATGTCGAGTCGATCATCGATTGCAGCAGGTGGGCGCGGCAGCGTTCCTCGGTCATAGGCTGGAGAAAGATGGCGATGACGTCGCGGCGGCTCTCGTCTTCGGGGCAGGATTTGTAGAGCACCGAACAGAAGGGATGGGGCACGCGGTAGACATATTCGACTTCCATGGCCTCGGTGGCCGACTTGGCGGCCATGGGCTGGATGAACTTGCACTTGGTGGCCAGAACTTCGTCGCGCTCTTCGGAGACTTCGACGTCATATTCCTTGACCTCGGTATGCGGCTCGGCGCCGAGGATGTCAGTGTGGACATAGGGGAAATGGCCCATGTCGAGGAAGTTTTCCACCGCGCGGGGCGCCGAGACATGGATGCCGATCGAGCCGCAGCTCATGTTGACGCGATCGCTCTCGGCATATTCGGGAATGGGGAAAAGCTCGGCCGGCGGTTTGCCGAGGCTGGTCCAGATATAGCCATAGCCAGTGATGGCGGGGAGACGATCGAGAATGGCTTCGGGGTCGATCTCGTCGCCCTGTTCCTCATCGGTCCGGCGCCAGACCACAGGATTGCCGTCGCTGTCGCGGGTCAGCGCCAGGCGGGTATCGAGCAGCAGGGTGGTTTCGACCACGCCGACGGCGATTTCATTGGTGGCGGCAATGACCTGCCAGAGGTCACGGGTGATGGGATCAATGCTGGGCATGGACGGTCTCAACGTTTCGCCCGAGCATAAGCGCATGACATGGCCGTGTCAGCGCAAAGTTGATCGAATGGGCCATGCGCCCTGTTCATGGTCAACGCATATCGAGCAGCAGGGCGCGGTGATCGGAGACTTCGGGGCTGGCAACGGCGTCGAAGGCGATGATCTCCACATCGGGCGTCGTCAGCAGATAGTCGGCGTAGCGGCCGGGCTTCTCGTACCAGGAGGTGCGTGTGTCGGTGTGGCCGCGGCCGGTGACGAGGTCGGTGAGGCCGAGTTTTCCCAGCGTGGCGAAGGTGACGCTGTCGGGCAGAACGTTGAAGTCGCCGCAGACGATGAGGGGTTCATCGCCGGGCCAGCCTTTGTGGATGATGTCGACGAAGGCTTCGGCCTGGGCGGCGCGGGCGGGAGAATCGCCCTTGCCGGTCAGTTCACGCAACCCGTGCATTTGGGCCACCGTGATGGTCTTGCCGTCGGGCGTGGCGATGCGCAGGGCATGGGCGTTGCGGGCGCGGGGATGCTCGCCCCAGCCATCCGGAGAATAGTGGCCGTGCACAAATCCCGCGTGCTGGGCGATGACGGGCAGGGACTTGCGCACGAAGGTGGCAAGGCCGAATTGCGAGGGGATCGGTATCTCGCCATGAAACAAAGGCCCGCTGGCCGTTGGCAGGAAGAAGCCGTCGTGGTCGGGCAGGGCACTGGCCAGTTCGTCGAAGAAATTGGCGCGCTGCGGCAGCTCGAGCCCGGGTTCGCGATAGATCAGCCAGTCGTCCGGCGTGTCAGGGGTGCGCGAGACTTCCTGCAGGCACAGTATATCGGCGCCGATCCCGGCAAGATAGCTCAACACCTCGGCGTGGAGACGCCCAGACCAGGTGTTGAGCGAGACAATCCGCACGGATCAGCCTTCGCGATAGATGTCGAAGGGGCCGAAAGCCTGGGTGGTGGCCATGACCTGGAGGCGGTTGACGTTGACATGGGCCGGCAGCGAGGTGGACCAGAAAATGGTCTCGGCAATGTCCTCGGCATTCATCGCCTTGGTGCCCTGATAGGGCTTGCCTGCCTTGCTCTCGTCGCCCTTGAAGCGGACGAGCGAGAATTCGGTCTCGGTAAGGCCCGGCTCGATATTGGTGACGCGGACATTCTTGCCCTGGAGGTCCGAGCGCAGGTTGAGCGCCAGCTGCTTTACGAAGGCCTTGGTGGCGCCGTAGACCGAGCCGCCCGGGTAGGGATAGTCGCCGGCCACCGAACCCAGGGTCACGACATGGCCACCGCCACGGGCGATGAGGCCGGGCAGCAGCGCGCGGACGGTATAGGCGAGGCCCGTCACATTGGTCGCGATCATGGTCTCCCAGTCGGTGATGTCGGTTTCGGCAGCGGGCTGCAGGCCCAGCGCCAGGCCGGCATTGGCGAGGACAATATTGATATTGGCGAAGGGCTCGGGCAGGGACGCGATGACGGCGTCGATGGCCCCACGATCCTGCACGTCGAGCTCGGCGATGTGGCAGTTTTCGGCACCCAGTTCATTCTGCAGTTCGACCAGGCGATCCTTGCGGCGGCCTGTCGCGATCACCTTGCCACCGGCGGCGACATAGCGGCGCGCGGCGGCGGCGCCGAAGCCGGAGGTGGCGCCGGTGATGAAGACGACGAAGCGGCTGGGGTCGAGCAGCGAATACATGAAACAGATCCTGATGGTCGAGAGGACGTCAGGGTGGACCGGCGGGTACGGTGCCGTCAACCTTACGCAATGGTAATCGAGAATTACCAAGTCCTAAGGTGAAGCTGTGGCTTATAGGAGGTAGATTGCAGCCGTCATAATGCAGGAATTTGAGCTTGAAGACGTTTGCGAGATGGGCCTTGGCCCTCATTGTTGCCGCGGGCGCCGGTGGTGGTGCCTGGTGGTATTTCATGGTGCAGCCGGAAGCGGCGACAGTGCCCAATACGGTGACGGTCGGGCGCGGTGATATCGAGCAGACCGTGCTGGCTTCGGGCGTGCTGCAGGCCAATTCGCTGGTGGCGGTGGGCGCGGAAGTGTCGGGCCGGATCAAGGCCGTGCATGTCAACCTGGGCCAGGAAGTGAAGGCGGGGGACCTCCTGGTCGAACTCGATAGCCTCGACCAGGAAAATGCGATCAAGACGGCGCAGGCGGAACTGCTCGGGCTAGAGGCGCAGAAGCGTTATCAGGAGGCGGTGCTGGCAACAGCAGAAGCCGCACTGTTGCGCAACCAGCAGCTCAGCACCAATCGGCTGGTATCGCAGACCGATCTCGAAACGGCGCAGGCCGCCGTCGATGCCGCCAAGGCGCAGATCGACCAGCTGGCGGCACAGGTTACCCAAGCCGACCTCAGCGTCGAAGCGGCCGAGCTCAATCTGTCTCGGACCAGGATCACGGCGCCCAGCGCCGGTACGATCGTCGCCATGCTGGTCGAGGTGGGTCAGACCGTCAGTGCCAACCAGAGCGTGCCGACTATCGCCAAGATCGCCAATCTCGACACGATGGTGATCAAGGCCGAGATTTCGGAGGCCGATGTGGTCCGTGTCGCGGCAGGGCAACGCGCCTATTTCACCATCCTGGGCGAGCCGGATGTGCAGATCGACGCGACCCTGCGCGAGGTTGAGCCGGCGCCGACCTCGATCAGTTCGGATGATACGACGGCGGACGAGGCGATCTATTACAACGGGCTATTCGACGTGCCCAATCCCGACCACAAGCTGCGCATTTCGATGACGGCGCAGGTGACCATCGTACTCGACGAGGCCGAAGATGCGCTGGTGCTGTCATCAAGCCTCGTGACGCGCAAGGATCCGGACGGCAATGTCATGGTGATGGTCTATGACCCGGCAACGGAGCATGTCGAGCCGCGGCGCATCACGGTGGGACTGAACAACAATATCATGGCAGAGATCACCAGCGGGCTTGAAGAGGGCGATGAGGTGATCAGCGGCGGTGCTGCGACGAGGCCCGCCGCGGCGAGCGGCAATCGAGCTGGTGGCCCACCGGGCGGCATGGGCATGATGATGGGCGGGCCGCCGCGGTGAGCGATCCAATCATCTCGCTGCGCAAGCTGACGCGGCAATTTCAGACCGGCGCCGAGACCGTGACAGTGCTGCGGGATGTCGATCTCGACATCCATCAGGGCGAGCTGGTGGCCATCATCGGGCAGTCAGGCTCGGGCAAGTCGACGCTGATGAATGTGCTGGGCTGCCTCGATCGGGCGAGCTCGGGGACCTATCAATTCGGCGGCCGCGACGTGGGCAAGCTGGGCGCCGATGCCCTGGCGGAGCTGCGGCGCGAGCATTTCGGCTTCATCTTTCAGCGCTATCAATTGCTGGCTGATCTTGACGCGGTGGAGAATGTCGAGATGCCGGCGATCTATGCCGGCGTCGATGCAAAGGCGCGGCGCGCGCGGGCGATCAGCCTGTTGACGCGGCTGGGCCTAGGCGACCGGCTGGATCACAAGCCCAATGCACTGTCTGGCGGTCAGCAGCAGCGTGTTAGCGTGGCGCGGGCGCTGATGAATGGCGGCGAAGTGATCCTGGCTGACGAGCCGACCGGCGCGCTCGACAGCAAGAGCGGCAAGGAGCTGATGGCGCTGCTGCACGAGCTGCATGGCGATGGCCATACGATCATCATCGTCACCCACGACCCCAATATCGCGGCACAGGCCGAGCGGGTGATCGAGATTTCCGATGGCGTGATCATCGGCGATACGCGACGGGACGATGCATCACGAAAGAGCCGTTCGAAAGAGACTATCCGCCGGATCGCGCGCTGGCGCGAGGGATTTGATCGCGGGGTCGAGGCGCTGCGCATGGCCCTGCGGGCCATGGTGGCGCACAAGCTGCGCACCTTCCTCACCATGCTGGGCATCATCATCGGCATTGCCTCGGTGGTCAGCGTCGTGGCGCTGGGGCAGGGCAGCCAGGAGACGGTGCTGCAGAATATTTCCTCGATCGGCACCAATACGATCAATGTCTATCCCGGTTCGGGCTTCGGCGATCGGCGCAGCAGCCGTGTCGAGACACTGTTGCCGACGGATGCCGAGGCCTTGGCGAGCCAGCCCTATGCCGACAGCATTTCGCCGCAAGTGTCGGCCAGCGCCACGGTGCTGTTCCGC
The DNA here is from genome assembly GCA_029202405.1 of Candidatus Devosia phytovorans. Lineage (NCBI taxonomy): Bacteria > Pseudomonadati > Pseudomonadota > Alphaproteobacteria > Hyphomicrobiales > Devosiaceae > Devosia > Candidatus Devosia phytovorans. Next base: position 393,707 of record CP119312.1, read on the forward strand.
AATACCTCATCCAACGCGACGGTCACGGGGGTTGGCGAGGGGTATTTCCAGGTCAATGGCCGGACCTTCGACGAAGGCGTGGGGTTCAACCAGACCAGCGTCACGCAGCGGACCCAGGAAGCCGTGATCGACCAGAATGCCGCCGATGCCTTCTTCATCAATGGCGAGGCGCCAATCGGGCAGGTGATCCTTCTGGGCAATGTGCCGGTGCGTGTCATCGGCGTCGTCGCCAATGTCTCGGGCTTCGGGCCGGGCGGCAATAGCGCCAATGTCTATGTGCCCTATACGACGGCGATGGATCGGATCCTGGGTCAATCCTTCCTCAGCCAGATCGCCATCCGGGTCAGCGACGACTACTCGATGAGCCAGGCGGAGGCCGATATCACCGAGCTGCTGACGCGGCTGCATGGCGGCACGCAGGATTTTTTCCTCCAGAACACGGCCACGATCCGCGAGACGATCGAATCGACCTCGGCGACGCTGACGTTGCTGATCTCGACCATTGCGGTGATCTCGCTGGTGGTGGGCGGTATCGGGGTGATGAACATCATGCTGGTCAGCGTCTCCGAACGCACCAAGGAGATCGGCATCCGCATGGCGGTGGGGGCGCGGCGCGGCGATATCCTGCGGCAATTCCTGATCGAGGCGGTGCTGGTCTGCTTTGTCGGCGGCGCCTTGGGCGTGGCGCTGAGCTTTGCCCTGGGGAGCCTGCTTACCACTCTGATGAGTGGCGCCAAGGTCGCCTACTCGTTGGAATCCATGGTGCTGGCGATTGTTTCCGCCAGTGTCATCGGGGTGGTGTTCGGCTTCATGCCGGCGCGGTCGGCGGCGCGGCTTGACCCTGTGGAGGCGCTGGCACGGGAATAAAACCTGTGTGCCCCATCGGCCACGATCTCCCTGTCAATTTGGAACAAATTCTACGCGACGGTTGTTTCCTGCCCCGGGGTGGCCCTAAACTCGCCATGAAATGACCGCCTGTTGGAGGGGCTGTCAGGTCAGCGCATTGGGGTCGAAGGTGCTTAACTGAATCTTCTCTCCCCTGGGGCAACTTGCTTTGAGCCTATTGGTTTGAAGTTTAACGGGCGGGAATTGGTCCACTGCATATCGCGCGTCTGGTAACGAGTATTGGCGCTTTGTGCGTTGCCCTGGCCGGTGTCGGCATGGCGACCGCACCCGCTGCCGCGTTTGAAATTTTCGGGCTGAAGTTCTTCGAGGATGAAGACGATGCCGATGCGGTGATCGCCGATCCGCAGCCCTATACGGTGACAGCCACCGTCAATGCGACGGGCAATCTGGAATCGGTCGTGCGCAATGCCTCGGCGCTGATTGCCGACGAGAGCGAACCGGCATCCGGCGCAGCAGGGCTCCTCGCCAAGGCGCGGGGCGATTATCGCCGTATCGTCGCCGCGCTCTATAACGAAGGCTATTATGGCGGTGCGGTTTCGATCCGCGTCGCCGGCACGGAAGCGTCGAACCTGGCGCCAGACGTCAACCTGCCCGATCCGGTGGATGTCGCAATCGTGGTCGATCCGGGCCCGGAATTCCGTTTCAATCGCGTCGATATCGTCAATCAGGCGCCGGCAACCGATGATCCCTGGGACCAGGTCGACCTGCCGGTCGATGCCGGCTTTGCCATTGGCGACGTCGCCAGATCCTCGGTGATCCTGCGCGCGGAAACGCTGGCGCTCGAAGCCTGGCGGCAGCAGGGCTATGCCAAGGCCGTGGTGGTCAGCCGCGACGTGGTGGCCGACCATGCGAGCAACCTGGTGGATGTCACCATCACCGTCAATCCAGGCATCAAGGCGGCGTTTGGCGATGTGACCGTCTCGGGCACGGAGCGGATGAATCCGGACTTCGTGCGCCAGCAGACCGGGCTCACGGTTGGCGAGGAATATGATCCCGACGAAATCGAGCTGGCGCAGAAGCGCCTTGATCGTCTCGAAGTGTTCCGCGCGGCGCGGCTCGAGGCTGCCGATGCGATCGGTGTCGATGGCTTGCTGCCCTATCAGCTGATCGTCCAGGAATTGCCGGGTCGCCGCTTCGGTGCGGGCGCCAGTTTCTCCACCGTCGATGGGTTGGGGGTGGAAGGCTATCACCTGTGGCGCAACCTCTTCGGCCAGGCCGAGCGGCTGCGTCTCGATGCGCGCGTGTCAAGCATCGGCTTTCCGATCGAGACCGAAGAATTCGACTATATGTTCGGCGGCACGTTCACCAAGCCGGGCCTGTTCACGCCCGATACCGATCTCGTCGCCTCGATCCTGGGCGAGCGCAATGTCTATGACACCTATATGGAAACCTCGGGTTCGGCGCGGGTTGGCCTGACGCATTACCTGTCGGACCAGATCACGCTCGAAGGCGGCACCAAGTTCGAGATCAACCGTTTCGAGGACGTTTTCGGAACGCGCGATTTCCAGACGTTGAGCCTTTATGGCGACGCCATTCTCGATTTCCGCAATGACAAGGTCAATGCCACCCAGGGCTGGTATGCCGCGGCCCATCTCGAGCCCTTCTACGAGCTCAACTACGGCAATATGGGCGCGCAGCTGACCGTCGAGGGCCGCACCTATTTTGGCTTTGGCGAAGATGATCCTTTCGTTCTGGCGGGGCGGCTGAAGGCCGGTGCCGTGCTGGGGCCGGACCTGTCGGAAATTCCGCCTGACATCCTGTTCTTTGCCGGCGGTGGCGGCTCGGTGCGCGGCTATGGCTTCAAGTCGATCGGCGTCGATGATGGTTCGGGTGTGGTCACCGGCGGGCGTTATCTCGTCGAAGGCTCGCTCGAGGCGCGGGCCAAGGTGACCAGCGACATCGGTGTCGTGGGCTTCATCGATGCCGGCTATGTTGCGGCCGACCGGTTCCCCTCGATCGATGAATTGCAGATCGGCGCCGGCGTTGGCGTGCGCTACTATACTGGCCTCGGCCCGCTGCGGCTGGACGTGGCCCTGCCGGTCAACAAGCGTGACGGTGATCCAGACTACGCGATCTACGTCGGCATAGGGCAGGCATTCTGATGGCTTTTTCGTTCTTGCGGCGCCTCGTTGCCGTTGCCCTCCTGTCGCTCGGTCTCGCTGCGCCCGCCGTGGCGCAGGACGTGACGCAAGTGCTGACGATGAACAACGAGGAGCAGAAGGACTGGCTGACCAGCTTCGTGCAGGATCGCCTGTCGACGCCGGAACGGACCATCCGCCTCTCCAATATCGACGGCGCGCTGGGTTCCAATGTCTCGATCCGCGAGATCACCATTTCGGACGCCGAGGGCGTCTGGCTGCGCGTGACGAACGCCTCGCTGACCTGGAACCAGGCGGCGCTGTTCCTGGGGCGTCTGGAGGTGCAGTCGCTCAAGGCCGATTCCATCGACTATATCCGCAATGCCGTGCCGGTCGAAGGCGCGGTGGACCTGCCGCCGGCCGAAGCCGGCTCGTTCCAGGTGCCCGAATTTCCGGTGGCAATTATCCTCAAGGAACTCAGCGTTCCGACGGTGACCTTCGGAGATAACGTTTTCGGCCTCGGTTCAGAGATTTCGCTGACTGGTGCGCTGACGCTCGAAGGCGGCAATCTCACCACCAACCTCGATATCGTCCGTCTCGACGGGCCCGGTGGCACGCTGGGGCTCGATGTCGCCTATACCAAGGCTGACAACAATATCGACCTGGGCCTGTCGCTGGTCGAACCCGAGAATGGGTTGATCGCCAACCTGCTCAATATCGACGGTCGTCCGGCAGTTACCCTGAACCTCAATGGCAGCGGCGCAGTCACTGACCTACGCACCGAGCTGGAGCTGCAGGCCAATGGACAGACGGCGCTGTCGGGTGTGGCGACGATCAACCAGCAGGCCGACGGCATTGCCATCAATGCCGATCTGCGGGGCCCGCTGGCGACGCTGATCGCCGAACCCTATCGTCCCTTCTTTGGCGCCGAGACGGCGCTGACCGCCAGTGCTTTGGTGCGCTCGGAAGGCGGGATTTCCATTTCCGGCCTGCGTCTTTCGGGCGGGCAATTGTCTCTCGAAGCGGCCGTCGATACGACGGCGGATAATTTCCTGCGTCGGCTGACCCTCAATGCGGTGGTGGCCGATGCGGCTGGTGGTCCGGTAACGCTGCCGGTAGCCGGCAATGCCACCAAGGTCGGTTCGGCGCAGCTGGCCGTGTCCTTCGGCGAGACGGGCGAAGACTGGTCGACCACGCTCAATGTGACCGGTTTCGAGACCGATGGCTTTGCCGCGGAAACGCTGGCGTTGAACCTGGGCGGCGTGGCGGCCAATCTCAGCGACCCGGCGACGCGGCGGGTGACCTTCAATGGCGACGGCACGCTGAGCGGCATTTCGGGCTCGGAAGAGATCGAGGTGGCGCTGGGCGATGGCATTGGCCTCGGGATTGCGGGCCTGTGGAATGCCGGCGAACCAGTGCAGCTGGCCGAATTCCGCATCGAAGGCGCAGCACTGACGGCAGCGCTGACCGGCGAGCTTGATGGGTTGGACTTCAACGGCAATGTCGGGGTGGAAACCTCGAGCATTGCGCCCTTCTCGGGAATTGCCGGGCGCGAGCTCAATGGTGGGCTGTCGCTCAATGCGACAGGTTCGATCATGCCGCTGAGCGGCGGCTTCGACCTGACGCTGGATGGTACGGGTAACAACCTGCAGATTGACGATCAGCTCGCTGACGGACTGCTGGCCGGGACCGTGCAATTGTCGGGTCGCGTGGCGCGCACCGAGGCCGGTCTTGCGGCCGAGCAGTTCCGCATCACCAATCCGCAGGTGCAGATTCTCGCCGATGGGACCTATTCCTCGGCGCTGGCCGATTTTGCCTTCGACCTGTCGCTGAGCGACATTGCGCTGCTCTCCGAACAGGCGAGCGGACCGCTGACCGTCAAGGGCACGGCCAAGGGCACGGCGGAGGCCGGGATCGATCTGGTGCTCGATGCCGATGTGCCGCAAGGCTCGCTGGCCGAGCGTAATCTGGTTGGCGCGACGCTGGGCTTTGACGGGCGCTATGTCGGGGACCAGCTCGATGGCACTATCTCCGGGCAGGCGATGCTCGATGGTTTCCGCACCAGTCTGGCCGCCGATGTCAGCGTGACGCCCAGCGTTCAGGCGCTGGCCGATCTTGATTTCCAGGCGGCGGGCACGCGGATCAGCGGCGGGTTGAGCCGCGAGACGCTGACCGGGATGATCACCGGCGGGCTGTCGCTGGTGTCGCCCGATGTCTCCGTGCCGGCAGCGCTGGCGCTGCTGGAGGCCACGGGTTCGGTCAATGCCGAAATCAACCTGGCGCCGGCTGATGGCAAGCAGGGCGCAAGCCTGCGCGGCGATGTCAGCGATCTTCTGGTCAATGACATTCGCGTCGGTGCGGCCGATATCAGTGCGACGATCGGTGATCTCTTCGGCGTGCCGGTGGTGGATGGCACGGCCAATGCCAGCAATATTTCTGCTGCGGGCGTCGATGTCACGACGTTGACGGCGCGGGCCAATCAGAATGGCACGACGACCTCTTTCGATGCGCAGGCGGCCCTCGCCACTGGCACCGATGTCGACATTGCCGGTTCGCTGGCGCCGGTCGAGGGCGGCTATCGGCTGGCGCTCGATCGCGCGGCGCTGCAGCAGGGCCAGCTCTCGGCCCGGCTGGCGCAGCCGACCGTGCTGCAGGTGGCAGGCTCCAGCGTGTCGCTGGACGCGGTACGATTCGACGTGGGTTCGGGCTCGATCACGGCCAGCGGCTCGGCAGGCGAGGCGCTCAATCTTCGGCTCGACGTTAGTGCACTGCCGCTGTCGATCGCCAATACGGTGGCGCCTGACCTGGACCTCGGCGGTACGCTCAACGGCAGGGTCACCATCGGAGGCACGGGCAGCGATCCGCAGGTGAGTTTTGAAGCTCAGGTCGCCAGTGTCAATGCGGCGGCGATCAGCAGCTTCGGCATTGCCCCGCTCTCGGCAGCGACGGCCGGTTCCTTCCGCGATGGCGTGGTGACGCTGTCCTCGCTCTCGGCAAATGGTTCGGGTGGCCTCACGATTTCGGGTTCGGGTCGCATTCCCCTCGAAGGCAATGGGCTGAACCTGGCGCTGACTGGTTCGGCACCCCTGGCGCTGGGCAATCAGTTTGTCGCCGATCGCGGCGGCCAGCTGAGCGGCACGGTCAATATCAATGCGCAGGTGACGGGCAGTCTGTCGTCGCCGCAGTTCGGTGGTCGCGTCTCGACCGCCGGCGCCGGCTATGTCGATCCCGAACTCAATGCCCGGCTGCAGGGCATCACCGGTTCGGCGAGCCTTAATGGCACCAGTCTCTCCATCGACAACCTGTCGGCAGAGCTTTCCACGGGCGGTTCGATTTCGGCTTCGGGCACGGTGGGCCTCTCGGGTGGCTTGCCGGCCGATATCCGCGTGGCGCTCAATTCTGCGCGCTATGCCGATGGCAATCTCTTCGTCGCCACGGCCTCGGGCAATCTGGCGCTGACCGGCAATCTCACCGGTTCGCCGCTGCTCAGCGGCGATGTGCTGGTGGAAGAGGCCAATATCACCGTGCCAGAAAGCTTTGGCGGCGGGGCACAACTGATCGACGTCAACCATGTGCGCACGCCGATTGCTGTCGAACAGACGCTGCAGCGGGCCAAGATCGACGATCGCTCCGGCGCGCCGATCCCGCAGACGCGCCCGGCGGGCGTGCTGCTCGACGTCAATGTCAACGCGCCCAACCAGATCTTCATTCGCGGCCGTGGGCTCGATGCGGAAGTGGGTGGTTCGGTGCGGCTGACGGGACCGATCAACAATATCCAGCCGGTCGGTGGGTTCGATCTCAACCGTGGGCGACTGGCTATCCTTGGCCAGCGCATCACCTTCGAAAGCGGCAGCGTGACGCTGGTCGGTGATCTTGATCCCTTCCTCGATTTCGTCGCGCGCACCGAGGGCGAGGATGTCACGGTCTTCGTGACCGTGTCAGGACGTGCCTCGGACATCGATGTCAGCTTCACCTCAAGCCCGGCCCTGCCGCAGGACGAGGTGTTGAGCCGGCTGATCTTCAACCGCTCGATGGGCGAGCTGTCGCCGCTGCAACTGGCAAAGCTCGCCGGTGCGGCTGCCGAGCTGGTCGGTGGCGGAAACGGTCTTGTCGATGGCTTGCGCGGCGCAGCTGGTCTGGCCGATCTTGATGTCGTGACCGACGATCAGGGCAATGTCGGCGTGCAGGCTGGCACCTATATCCAGGACAATGTCTATCTGGGTGTGCAGGCCGGTGCCAATGGCCAGAGCAAGGTGACCATCAACCTCGACGTGACCGATGATTTCAAGGTCACGGGCGCGGCGGGGCAGGATGGCGATTCCAGCCTCGGCGTATTCTACGAGAAGGATTACTAGGTGCTGCCCGATCCGGTTTGCCGCTCGGGAGCGCGCAAGTCATTGAGGAAGATGCATGGATTTCTGGGACGAAAAGTTCAGCACGACCGACTATGTCTTCGGCGAGGGCCCCAATGCCTTTCTGGCCCGGCAGGCGGACCGGCTCAGAGGCTATGGAAATGCCCTGGCTGTCGCGGACGGCGAGGGCCGCAATGGCGTCTGGCTGGCGGAGCAGGGGCTCGATGTGCTGTCGGTGGATGCGTCGTCGGTTGGCCTTGCCAAGGCCGATGACCTGGCGAAGCGCCGCGGCGTAACCCTCACCACGAGACTGGTCGATATCGGGCGCTACGACTGGCCCGCGGCCAGCTTCGATGTTGTCGCCGCCATCTTCGTCCAGTTCGCTCCGCCGGCGATGCGAGATGCCATGTTTGCCGGCATGATGCAGACGCTCAAGCCCGGTGGCCTGCTGCTGCTCGAAGGCTATACGCCACGCCAGCTCGACTTCGGCACCGGCGGGCCAAAGCAGCTTGACCAGCTCTACACAGAGGAATTGCTGCGCGAGAAATTTGCCGCGCTGGAGATCGTTGAGCTCGCTGCCTATGAGGCGGAGCTGGAGGAAGGCTCACGCCATATCGGGACTTCGGCGCTGATCGACCTGGTGGCCAGGAAAAGGGGCTGAGGTTACCCTCAGCCCCTGGTTCTACTGGCTTGCGCCACCAGTCTTGGCGGCTTTTTCGGCGTCCCACCACCAGAGCGTGGGGAAGCCGGACGAGAATTCGGGCAAGTTTTCCGGGCGGCTGAAGCGGTCCCAGCGGGCGGTGCGGGAATTGCGCAGCGTATAGCTGGGGATGATGTAGTGATTGGCCAGCAGCACGCGGTCGAGTGCCTTGGTCACGGCCTCCTGGGTGTCGCGGTCGTCGGCGACCACCAGCAGGTCGATCAGGCTGTCGATCGCTGGATTGGCGATGCCGGCATAGTTCTGGCTGCCATCCTGGGTGGCCGAGCCGGAGCCGAAGAAGAACCGCTGTTCATTGCCCGGCGACCAGGACTGGGCCCAGCCGGCATAGATCACGTCATAGTCGAAGCTGCGCGAGCGGTTGATGAACTGCGGGCTGTCGACAGTGCGGATGGTGGCAGCGACGCCGATCTGGCTAAGATTGGTGACGAGATTCTGCGCCACGGCCTCGATGGTGGGGCCATTGAGCAGGATTTCGATAGTCAGCTGCTGGCCATTTACATCGACCAGTTGATTGCCATTGAGTGTGTAGCCGGCCTCGGTCAAGAGGCCCAGGGCGGTGCGCAGGTTGTTGCGCAGCTCGGTCGGCGAGCCGCTGACCGGATTGGTATATTGCTCGGTAAAGACCGCGGGAGGGACCTGGTCCTTGACGGTTTCCAGTACTTCGAGCTCTTCGCCCTCCGGCAGGCCCGAAGAGCGGAAGGGCAGGCCGAAGAAATAGCTGTCGATGCGCTCATACTGGTTGAAGAACAGCGTATTGCTCAACTCCTCGAAATCGAAAGCGTAGTTGAGCGCTTCGCGCACCAGTGGATCCTGGAATTTCTCGCGGCGCAGATTGGGGATGAAGCCCATCATCAGGCCCGAGCCGGCATAGTCCTGGGGGAATTCTTCCTTGATGACACGGCCGTCGGTGACGGCCGGGAAGTCATAGGCGGTGGCCCAGCGACGGGCCTGGTTTTCCATCCAGAAGTCGAACTGGTCACCCTTGAAGGCTTCGAACTGCACGGTCAGGTCGAGGAAATATTCGGTGCGGTACTCGTCGAAATTGTTCTGTCCGACATTGGTCGGGTGGTCTGCGCCCCAGAAATCCTCGACGCGCTTGTAGGTGATGGTGCGGCCGGCGTCGAAGCTTTCCAGCTCATAAGGGCCAGAGCCCATCGGCGCTTCGAGCGTGGATTCGCCGATATTGCGCGTCTTGCCCTTGGCATCCTCACCCTCCCACCAGTGCTGGGGAAAGACCTGGAGCTGGCCCAGGATCAGCGGCAATTCGCGATTGCCCTTCTGGTCGAAGGTGAAGGTCACCTCGCCGGGGGCGGTGACTTCGGCCTTGGTGATGTTGATGTAATACTGCTGCCGATCGGGATTGAGTTCGATCGTCTTCTCGAAGCTCCAGACCACGTCCTCGGCGGTCACCGGCTCGCCATCGTGCCATCTGGCATCGGGGTTGACGCGGAAGGTCACCGAGCCATAGTCGTCGCCGATCCTGAGCTCGCTGGCGAGTTGCCCGTAATAGACGCTCTGCTCGTCGAGCGAAGGCGTCAGCAGCGTCTCGTAGACCAGGCCAAGGCCGGCCGCGGCATCGCCCTTGGGCAGGATGGGATTGAAGGTATCAAAACCGCCCAGCGCGCCCAGCCGCACGATGCCGCCCTTGGGAGCATCGACATTGACATAGTCGAAATGGGTGAAGTCGGCGCCGTATTTGGGCTGGCCCTCCATGGCGAAGGCGTGGACCCACTGACCGGGGGCCGTCTGGGCCATGGCGGGGACTGCGGTAGAGAGGGCCAGGGCAGCGGCAAGGAGGGATGCCAATTTCATCGGACGGCTCCGGGATTTTGATTTTATGACAACAAATTAGATCATTTCGGCGGCATCGGCCACGGCCACGTCGAAGGCTGCCGCCATCAGCGCTTTGGTATAGTCCGATTGCGGCGCGGCGAAGATGTCGCTGGCGGCGCCCTGTTCGACGATCTTGCCGTGGCGCATGACGATGAGCTGGTTGGCCAGGGCGCGGACAACCTTGAGGTCGTGCGAGATAAAGAGATAGGTGAGGCCACGCTTCTGCTGAATGGCACGCAGCAGGTCGACGACCTGGGCCTGGATGGAAACGTCGAGCGCCGAGGTCGGTTCGTCGAGCACGACGAATTGCGGCTCGAGCACCATGGCGCGGGCGATGGCGATGCGCTGGCGCTGGCCGCCGGAGAATTCATGCGGATAGCGGAAGCGGCTTTCCGGGGGCAAGCCGACTTCCTCCAGTGCCGTGATGACACGGGCATCGCGTTCCCTGGCGCCGATCTGCGGCGCGTGGACGGCGAGGCCCTCGCCGATGATGTCGGCTACGGCCATGCGCGGGCTGAGCGAGCCGAAGGGGTCCTGGAAGACAATCTGCATGTCCTTGCGCAGCGGGCGCATGGCTTTCCAGGATCGCGACTGCACTTCGTTGCCAAGGACGACGATCCTGCCATCGGACGGGATGAGCCGGAGGAGGGCATAGCCCAGCGTCGACTTGCCCGAACCGCTTTCGCCGACGACGCCCAGGGTTTCGCCGCGACGGATGGAAAGATCGACGCCATCGACAGCGCGGATATGGCCGACGGTGCGGCGCAGCAGGCCGCGCTTGATCGGGAACCAGACCTTGAGGTCCGCCACATCGACGATGCTGGGGGCCGCGGGATCGGTCGCCGGCGGCGTGCCGCGCGGCTCGGCGGCCAGCAGGTGCCTGGTATAGGCGTGCTGCGGATTGGCGAACAAAGGCGCGACGGCGCCAGTCTCGACAATCTCGCCCTTGGTCATGACGCAGACGCGGTCGGCGATCTTTTTGACGACGCCCAGGTCATGGGTAATGAAGAGCATGGCCATGCCGAGGCGCTGCTGGAGTTCCTTGAGCAGGGTCAGGATCTGAGCCTGTACCGTGACATCGAGCGCCGTGGTCGGCTCGTCGGCGATCAGCAGGTCCGGCTCATTGGCCAGCGCCATGGCGATCATGACGCGCTGCCGCTGCCCGCCGGACAGCTGGTGGGGAAAGGCGCCGAGCCTGCTGGCGGGGTCGGGAATGCCCACGGCATCGAGCAGCTCAAGCGTGCGCTTGCGCGCGGCCGTGGCGCGCAATCCGCGGTGCATGGCCAGAATTTCCCCGATCTGCTTTTCCACCGTATGGACCGGATTGAGCGAGCTCATCGGCTCCTGGAAGATCATGGAAATGTCATTGCCGCGCACGGCGCGCAATTCCTGCGGCGCGGCGGTGACGAGGTCCTGTCCCTTGAAGAGGATTTGCCCGGAGAGCCTCGCGGTGCTGGGCAGGAGCTTCAGCACTGAGAGCGCCGTCACCGACTTGCCGGAACCGCTTTCCCCGACCAGCGCCATGGTTTCACCCGGCGCGATATCGAAGGAAATATTCCGCACGGCTGGATTGGCGCCAAAGGCTATGGAGAGGTCGCGGAAGGAGAGGAGGGGCGTGGTCATGACGCAAGTGCTGCCGTCAAGTCGCGTACGGTTTCGAGTGTCATCTTCAACCCCTGCACCTCTCCGGTTGCCAGCTCGGGATAGGGGCTTTCGCCAAAACTGAAGTTCTGCGCCAGAGCCGTATCGCCCGTCAGGATCGATTCGCATCCCAGCTGCAGTGCTGTCGCCGCATGAATGGCATCTGGTAATTTCAAACGATATCGGCTGCGTAGCAAGGCAGCGCCCAGAAGTATGGTCCGATCGACCTCTCCCACTCTCAGCCAATCGCTGGGCTCCAGCAGTCTTTCATATCGAATGCGCAAACGCCGATCATGATCCCGCAACGGATGAACGAGGATTTCCGCCAGGGTCAACTCACTGGTTGCAAATACCGGTGCATTGCCATGTCGGATTTCCAGCAGGTCGATCAGCGCAGTGGTCAGCTCGTGTCCGCCTTCCCAGGCGCGAATGAAAACGTTGGTATCGGCATAAACCAGGGATGGCACTCAGTCGTCCCACTCGTCTCGAAGGGCGCGGATGCGGGCGACGGCCTCTTCGGTCGAGACGGTCTTGCCCTTTGCTTCATTCTCGCGTTGCATTTGCCGCATCAGGGCGATGGCGTCTGCATGCGGAAGCGGACCGCGCTCGTCCAGTTCCGCACTGGCTTCGCTGACGACTGTCACGGAATCCACGCCCCGAAATTGGAGGCGCAAATCCTCGGGCAGGTTCTCGACCGGATAGTGTTCGCGCACGATCTTGTTCATCTCGGCACTCCTTCTGCCCGTATCCTATCACGTTTCATGCCAGCGTCTTCCTGGGGTCGAAAGCGTCGCGGACGGCTTCGCCGATGAAGACGAGGAGGGTCATGATGATGGCGATGGCGAAAAAGCCGGTGAAGCCGAGCCAGGGGGCCTGGAGATTGTCCTTGCCCTGAACCAGCAGGTCACCCAGCGAAGGTGTGCCGGTCTGCAGGCCGAGGCCGAAGATGTCGAGCGAGGTCAGTGTCACCACCGAGCCGGAGAGGATGAAGGGCATGAAGGTGAGGGTGGCCACCATGGCATTGGGTAGGAGATGGCGGAACATGATGGTGAGATTGGAGACGCCGAGCGCACGGGCGGCGGTGACATATTCGAAATTGCGGCCGCGCAGGAATTCGGCGCGCACGATGCCGACCAGCGACACCCAGGAGAAGAGCAGCAGGATGCCGAGCAGCACCCAGAAGCTGGGGGCGATGACGCTGGAGATGATCAGCAGCAGGTAGAGCGTGGGGACGGAGGTCCAGATTTCGATGAGGCGCTGCGCGATGAGGTCGAGCCAGCCGCCGAAATAGCCCTGCACGGCGCCGGCAAAAAGGCCGATGACCGAGGAGAGGATGGTAAGGGTAAAGCCGAAGAGGATGGAGATGCGGATGCCATAGAGCAGGCGCGACAGCACGTCATAGGCTTCGCCGTCGGTGCCCAGCCAGTGGTAATTGCCCCAGTGGCAAGCGGGGTCGGCGACGCCCTCGGGGTAGCGTTCGCAGATCTGGTCGCGGCTCATCATCCAGCTTGGCGGGGTGGCGCCGGAGCCGGGCTGGTAGCCGTCCACCGTGCCATAGCCCCAGCGGATCGGCGGCCAGACCGTCCAGCCATTGGCCTCGATCTCGTCGGCGATGAAGCTGTCGCGGTAGTTGGTGACGGCCAGGAAGCCGCCGAACTTGCTCTCGGGGTAGTTGACGAAGGCCGGGAACAGCAGTTCGCCCTTGTAGGAGGCGACCAGCGGGCGGTCATTGGCGATAAATTCGGAGCCAAGCGTCACGAGGAAGATGGCGAGGAAAATCCACAGCGACCAGTAACCGCGGCGATTTGCGCGGAAGTTCTGCAGCCGGCGCCTGTTCAGCGGGCTGAGATTGCCATTGCGCGGGGCCTCGATCACTGCGGCCTGGGTGGTCATCTCGGTCATACTTCGCGGCTCTCGAAATCAAGCCGCGGATCGACCCACATATAGGCCAGGTCCGAGACCAGCGAGATGACGAGGCCGAGCAGGCTGAAGATATAGAGCGTGGCAAAGACCACGGGATAATCGCGATTGGCCACGGACTGGAAACCGAGCAGGCCGAGGCCATCGAGCGAGAAAATCGTCTCGATCAGCAGCGAGCCGCCGAAGAAGGCGCCGATGAAGGCGCCGGGGAAGCTGGCGATGATCAGCATCATGGCGTTGCGGAAGACGTGGCCGTAGAGCACCTGGCGTTCCGTCAGCCCCTTGGCCCGCGCCGTGGTGACATATTGCTTGCCGATCTCGTCGATGAAGGAGTTCTTGGTGAGAAGGGTCGTGGTGGCGAAGGCGCCGAGCCCCATGGCGATGATGGGCAGGACGAGGTGCCAGAAATAGTCGAGCAGCTGGCGCCACCAGGGGAAGCTGTTGAAGCCGGGCGAGGTCAGGCCACGCAGCGGGAAGAGGGACCAGAAGCTGCCACCGGCAAAGAGGATGACCAGCGCAATGGCGATGAGGAAGCCGGGAATGGCATAGCCCATGATGACCAGGGTCGAGGTCCAGACGTCGAATCGGGAACCGTCGGACACGGCCTTTTTGATGCCGAGGGGAATCGAAATGCCATAGGCGATCAGCGTCATCCAGAGCCCCAATGATATGGAGACCGGCATTTTTTCGAGGATCAGGTCGATAACCGAAATATCGCGATAATAGCTGTCGCCGAAATCGAAGCGCAGGTAGTTCCACAGCATCATGCCGAAACGTTCGAGCGGCGGCTTGTCGAAGCCGAACTGCTTTTCGATTCGTGCCACCAGTTCGGGCGATAGGCCCTGGCTGCCTCGATAGGCGGAACTGTTGCCGCCCTGGCCGGGCTGGGCGGCGAAATCGCCGGCTTCCGAGCCGGTGACGCGCGAGGTCAGCGAATTGTTCTGGCCCGAGATATTGGCCAGCGCTTGTTCGACGGGGCCGCCGGGGGCAAACTGGGTGATGATGAAGGATATCGCCATGATGCCGAAAATGGTCGGTATCATCAGCAGCAGGCGGCGGAATATATAGGCGCCCATTGCGGCTCCGGCGGCAGTTTGTTGAACGAAGCTAAGCGCTTGGCCATGGTCATCGGCAAATCACCATGCGGTGAGACGCCGAGGGCGGAGTGCAACACTTCGATGACGGATTGGCAATGGATTAATCGTGAGCGCCCTTGCCCGTGCCGGCTTTGGCGGTCAGGATCGCTGATAACAAGAGGAGTGCCCCATGGCCTATCAGATCATTGCCCAAGCCAAGACCGAGTCCATGGCGCGGGCCCTGATCGTGGCGCTGCGCGCCTATGGTTTTCATCCGCTGGAGCAGGGTGAGGGCGGGTTGCCGGGCGTGCCGAATCTGTTCGGCCCAGACGGCGTGCCGGTGCAGGTGCCCGAAGAAGAAGCCGAGGATGCAACTGTTCTGGCACAAGATCTGTTGAAGGAAATGGCCACTTCCGGCGCATAACGGCCATATTGCAATGTGCTGTTACTGACGCGGGCCGGGCTGTTGAATGGAGCGCTGGCATTGGCTATAAGCCAGCCAGGCGGTTAACCTTTTTGAAAGCCCTAGGGCAGGAGCGAACCCATGACGGTTTGGATGCGCGGATCCTCCGCGATTGGCGTGGCGGCAATCGCCGTTCTGCTGGCAGCGTGCCAGTCGACCGGTTCCAATACGGCCAATCTCAATACGATTGGTGCCCCGTCGCAGTTGCAGCCGGTACAGAGTTCAAGCGTGCAGCAGGGCACGCTGCCGGCCATCGGCGCGACCGGTACGCCGGCACCAGGGCTTTCGGGCCAGCCCGTCCTCGGCGGCGTCAATACGCAGACGGCGATGACCACGCCGGGCATGACCCAGCCGGGTGCGCCCGGTGCAGCACCCGCTGCTGGCGGCAATAGCTCCTTCGTGACGCTCAACCAGCCGATGGGCGGTGGCGTGAGCGCCGGTCCGGAAGGCGTGTGGAACGTGGTGGCCGGTGCCGCTACCTGCCGCATCAACCTGCCCATGACGGCCAAGACCGGCACCAGCTATTACCGCGCCTCGGCTCCGGGCTGCACCGTGCCGCAGATCGCTTCGGTCACCGGCTGGCAGCAGGTCGGCAGCCAGCTGCAGCTCTATGATGAAAACGGCAATATCGCTGCTTTCCTCGCGCCGAGCTCGGGCCGCTACATCGGCACCATCTCGGGTGGCCAGGCCATCTCGATGGCCCGCTAAGGTTTTCGGTGAAGCCGGCCTGCAAATGGCCGGCTTTCTTTTTGGTTGTATCGTGCCACGCCCTCGTGGTTCGAGGCTTTGCCATAGCAAAGCACCTCACCATGAGGGCTGTTGGTAAATCTCTTACTCAGTAGCCCTCATGGTGAGGTGGGAGCGCAGCGACCCTCGAACCACGAGGGCGTGGCACAGTTATCCTGCCCTTGACCTCAGGCCATTGTGCACGCATTGGATGCCGCGTCATGACATCCTCTTCCCAATCCTCCGGTCCCGTCACCGCCGCCTATGCCGATCTGGCGGGGCGGGGGACGCTTGTTGCCGATCCGGCGCAGCGCGAGGCGGCCGGGCGGCTCGATGCCGTGCTGGCGGGTCTTCTCGCCGAGCAGCCCAAGGGCTTTTTCGGGAAACTCTTCGACAAGCCGCAGCCGGTGCGCGGGCTCTATCTCTTTGGCGAGGTGGGTCGCGGCAAGACCATGCTGATGGACCTGTTCTTTGCTGCGGCGCCGTTCAGGCAGAAGCGGCGCGTGCATTTCCATGAATTCATGGACGAGATCCATGCCGGCATGGCCGCTTTCCGCAAGAGCGAGAAGGGGCGCGATGCCGATCCGGTCGAGGCCGTGGTCAAGCCGATCGTCCGCTCCGGCCTGCGCCTGCTGTGCCTCGATGAATTTCACGTGCATGACATCACCAATGCCATGCTGCTCTACCGGCTGTTCGAAAAGCTGTTCGCGCAGGGTGTGACGCTGGTGGCGACATCCAATGTGCTGCCCGATGACCTTTACAAGGACGGGCTCAACCGCCAACTCTTCCTGCCCTTCATCGCCTTGCTCAAGCAGCATTGCGAGGTCGCGAGCCTGCATGCCGAGCGCGATTATCGCCGCATGAAGTTTGCCGGCCAGCATGTCTATGCCTTCGGCACCGGTCCGGCGGTCAGGGCCGAGATGGATCGGCTGTGGCTGCGCATCACCGGCGGCGAGGCGGGGGCGCCGGGCGTGGTCGAAAGCATTGGCCGGGAAATCCCCGTGCCACTGGTCGCGATGGGGGCAGCCCGCTTCAACTTCGCCGATCTCTGCGAAAAGCCGCTGGGCTCGCGTGACTTCGTGCGCATCGCCCATCAGTTCGACTCGGTCATCATCGACGGCGTGCCGCAGATGGACCGAACGAAGTCGGACGCGGCCAAGCGGTTTATCCTGCTGATCGACAATCTCTACGATCGCGGCGTCAAGCTGGGCGCCAGCTTTGCTGCCCCGCTCGAGCAATTGGGCAAGGACGACCGCACGGCCTTCGAATTCCAGCGCACGATTTCGCGTCTCGATGAGATGCAGTCGGAGGAATATCTGGCCAAGGGATTGCGGGACTCTCCGTCGGAAGACGTCACCACCCCAGCCTGAAACGTTCCCGTGCCCATCCGGCACCACCCCTTCGCCCATCAGCAAGGCCATATTCGAGTTTAAGACGAAGGGTTCACTTGCCCCTCAAAGCTCGTAGGGTTAAGAACTGCGCCAATTCAACGCAGTGTCGGGATGAGGACTCATGGCGCGTAAAAAGATTGCCCTAATCGGTGCAGGACAGATCGGCGGAACGCTGGCTCTGTTGTCGGCGCAGAAGGAACTGGGCGATATCGTCCTGTTCGACGTGGTCGACGGCGTTGGTCCGGGCAAGGCGCTCGACATTGCCCAGTCCGCTCCGGCTCAGGGCCTTGCCGCTACCCTCAAGGGGACGTCCGAATACAAGGACATCGAAGGCGCCGATGTCGTCATCGTGACCGCCGGCGTGCCGCGCAAGCCGGGCATGAGCCGCGACGATCTGCTTGAAATCAACCTCAAGGTGATGGAGCAGGTGGGTGCGGGCATTGCCAAGTATGCGCCCAAGGCTTTCGTCATCTGCATCACCAACCCGCTCGACGCCATGGTCTGGGCGCTGCAGAAGTTCTCCGGCCTGCCCGCCAACAAGGTGATCGGCATGGCCGGCGTGCTGGACAGCTCGCGCTTCATCCATTTCATCGCCGAAGAGCTGGGCGTTTCGACCGAGGACGTGACCGCCTTCGTGCTGGGCGGCCATGGCGACACCATGGTGCCGCTGACCCGCTATTCCACCGTTGCCGGCATCCCGCTGACCGACGTGGTCAAGATGGGCTGGATCTCCAAGGAAAAGCTCGACGAGATCGTGCAGCGCACCCGCGATGGTGGCGCCGAGATCGTTGGCCTGCTCAAGACCGGCTCGGCCTTCTATGCGCCTGCCGCTTCCGCCATTGCCATGGCCGAGAGCTATCTCAAGGACAAGAAGCGCGTCATGCCTGCCGCTGCCTATCTCGATGGCCAGTATGGCGTGAAGGGCACCTATGTCGGCGTGCCGGTCGTCATCGGCGCCGGTGGTGCGGAAAAGGTCGTCGAAATCTCGCTCAATTCTTCCGAGCAAAAAGCCTTCGACAAATCGGTCGGTGCCGTTGAAGGCCTGATCGAGGCCTGCAAGAAAATCGCGCCGAAACTGGCGTAAATTGTCCCAGATCAACCCCGCATCGCTGCGGGGTTGGTCATTTCTGGTGAGGCTTCTCGCCTCGCCGGGAATGACGCAGAGGATCGAACCCGTTATACGGTCGCTTGAGATTTCTCCCGGCACCGTCCTGCCCATCCAAGGGGATTAGACATGAACATCCATGAACATCAGGCCAAAGAACTGCTGAAGGGCTATGGCGCACCGGTTGCTGCCGGCGTCGCGATCTTCTCGGCAGACGAGGCAGAAGCTGCTGCCAAGTCGCTGCCGGGCCCGCTCTATGTGGTCAAGAGCCAGATCCATGCCGGCGGTCGCGGCAAGGGCAAGTTCAAGGAACTCGGTCCCGATGCCAAGGGCGGTGTGCGCCTGGCCAAGACCATCGATGACGTGGTCGCCTTCTCCAAGGAAATGCTGGGCAATACGCTGGTGACCAAGCAGACCGGCGATGCCGGCAAGCAGGTCAATCGCCTCTATATCGAAGATGGCGCCGACATTGCCCGCGAGCTCTATACCTCGCTGCTGGTCGATCGCACGACCGGTCGCGTGTCCTTTGTCATCTCGACCGAAGGCGGCATGGACATCGAGGCCGTGGCGCATGACACCCCGGAAAAGATCATTGCCGTCGATATCGACCCGACCACGGGCGTGACCGAAGCCAATGTCGCCGAGATCGTTGCGGCCCTCCAGCTCGATGGCGATGCCAAGGCTGACGCGGCCAAGCTGTTCCCGATCCTTTACAAGGCCTTCACTGAAACCGACATGAGCCTGTTGGAAGTGAACCCGCTGATCGTGATGACCGACGGTCACCTGCGCGTGCTCGACGCCAAGGTGAGCTTCGACAACAACGCCTCCTTCCGCCACGACGAGCTCAAGCCGCTGCGCGACCTCTCGGAAGAAGACGCCAAGGAAATCGAAGCATCCAAATTCGACCTGGCCTACGTCGCCCTCGACGGCAATATCGGCTGCATGGTCAATGGCGCGGGTCTTGCCATGTCCACCATGGACATCATCAAGCTCTATGGCGCCGAGCCGGCAAACTTCCTCGACGTTGGTGGCGGCGCCTCCAAGGAGAAGGTAACGGCTGCGTTCAAGATCATCACGGCCGATCCGGCTGTCGAAGGGATCCTGGTCAACATCTTCGGCGGCATCATGCGCTGCGACGTCATTGCCGAGGGCGTGATCGCCGCGGTCAAGGAAGTCGGCCTCAAGGTGCCGCTGGTGGTTCGCCTCGAAGGCACCAATGTCAAGGAAGGCAAGGCCATCCTCGACAATTCGGGCCTCGATGTGATCTCGGCCGATGACCTGGACGACGCTGCCCAGAAGATTGTGAAGGCCGTGCAGGGCTAAGGCGATGCGCGCCGGCCTGGCTGTCATTGCCGCGCTTGCCCTCTGCGTCACGCCAGCCATGGCGCAGGGCAAGGCCAAGACTCCGCCACAGGCGGGGTCGCTGGCTGCGCTCGAAGTCTGCGCGCTGTTCGCCGGCGGCAATGCCGATGCCGAGACGCTTGCGACGGAAATGGGTTGGGATGTGAGCCCGGGCGATCCTGAATCGCTTTGGGTTGAATCTACCAATTTCTACAAGCAGGTTCCCGGCCTTGGTTATGCCGAGGGCTTCGTGCTGATGGAGACCTATCCCGACGCCGACTTCGGCTATTGCCGGATCGATGTCACGGAAGCCGAAGGCGAGGCCGATGTGGCGCTGATCGAAGACCTGCCCGAGTGGCATGGCGAGATCCGCAACAAGGGCGCCGGCACCTATGGCTCGTGGATGAGCCAGGACTATGGCGGGCAGCGCCTGCTGCTGTCGCATGAGGACGAATATGGCTTCGTGCTGCAGCTTACCGTGATCCGGCCCAAGCCCGGTGAAGGGGAGGCGGGCTGATGGGTGAGATCATCGTCACCTGGGCACCTCTCGTGCTCATTGTCATCGCCGTCGCCATCACCGGGCGCATGTCGGTGAAAAGCTATTCGAACCACGTCGCGCGCGTGGAGGAAATCAACAAGGATCTCGTTGTCATGACCCAGGAAATGGTCGCCGAGCTCCGAGCAATCAAACAACTCCTGAAGGACCAGAAGTAGATGTCGATCCTCGTCAACAGAGACACCAAGGTTCTCGTCCAGGGCCTCACCGGCAAGACTGGCACGTTCCACACCGAACAGGCGCTGGCCTATTACGGCACCAAGATGGTGGGTGGCGTGAACCCCAAGAAGGCCGGCGAAACCTGGACCTCGGGCGTGGATGGCTCGGCTTCGCTCCCGGTCTTTGCCACGGTTGCCGAAGGCCGCGAAAAGACCGGCGCCAATGCCTCGGTCATCTATGTGCCGCCTCCGGGTGCCGCCGCTGCCATCGAAGAAGCGATCGACGCGGAAATTCCGCTGATCGTCTGTATCACCGAAGGCGTGCCGGTTCTCGACATGGTCCGCGTCAAGGCCAAGCTCGAAAAGTCCAAGTCGCGCCTGATCGGCCCGAACTGCCCGGGCGTGCTGACGCCGGAAGAATGCAAGATCGGCATCATGCCGGGTTCGATCTTCTCGAAGGGTTCGGTGGGCATTGTTTCCCGCTCGGGCACGCTTACCTATGAAGCAGTGTTCCAGACCACCAATGAAGGCCTGGGCCAGACCACGGCCGTCGGCATCGGTGGTGATCCGGTCAAGGGCACCGAGTTCATCGACATGCTCGAAATGTTCCTCGCTGACGAAGCCACCAAGTCGATCATCATGATCGGCGAAATCGGCGGTTCTGCCGAGGAAGACGCCGCCCAGTTCCTGATCGACGAAGCTAAGCGCGGCCGCAAGAAGCCGATGGCCGGCTTTATCGCTGGTCGTACCGCTCCGGCGGGTCGCACCATGGGCCATGCTGGTGCCGTAATTTCAGGCGGTAAGGGCGGTGCCGAAGAAAAGATCGCGGCCATGGAAGCTGCCGGCATCAAGGTGTCGAGTTCCCCGGCCCGTATCGGTCGTACTCTTGCCGAAGTGCTCAAGGGCTAATAGTACGACTAATGTCGGTCGCGCTTCGGACATAGAAGGGTGTTAGGCCTTGCTAAGTCCGTGGCGGGAAACACAATCAAGTGAGCAGCGGCGCCAAAGGGCGCCGCAAGTCTTAACAAGATACAAAGGAAATGTGGTCAGTATTCCCGAAATTTTCTGACCGCACTTGAGGCCAGCGCGGCGCTGGTCCGTTGAGAAGGATGGCGGGGCGTGGGCCTCGCGACAAAAAGCGATGACACGACAGGAAAAGAACGACACGTTCTTGCTGACTTCGTTCCTCTATGGGGGGAACGCCGACTATATCGAACAGCTTTATTCCCGCTACAAGACCGATCCGCAGAGTGTCGATGACACCTGGAAGAGCTTCTTTTCCAAGCTCGACGACGGTGAAGGTGTCGCCCAAAAGAATGCCGAGGGCCCGAGCTGGGGCCGCAAGGACTGGCCGCAGAGCGCCAATGGTGATCTGGTCAGTGCGCTGGACGGCAATTGGGGCGAAATCGCCGTTAAGACCGAGAAGGCCATCGCCAAGAAGGCCGAGGCCATGGGCGTTGCCAAGAGCAGCGTAGCCGATGTGCTGCAGGCGACGCGCGACAGCATCCGCGCCATCATGATGATCCGTGCCTATCGCATGCGCGGGCATCTGCATGCCGATCTCGATCCGCTCAAGATGAAGGAAGACGAGCCGGCGCCGGAGCTCGATCCCAAGAGCTATGGCTTCACCGAGGCCGATTACACCCGCAAGATCTTCGTCGATGGCTATCTGGGCCTCGAATATGCGACCCTGCCGGAAATGCTGGCCATCCTGCAGCGCACCTATTGCGGCACGATGGGCATCGAGTTCATGCATATCTCCGACCCCGAAGCCAAGCAGTGGATCCAGGAGCGCATCGAAGGTCCGGACAAGGAAATTTCCTTCACCGCCGAAGGCAAGAAGGCGATCCTCTCCAAGCTGATCGAGGCCGAAGGCTTCGAGAAGTTCATCGACGTCAAATATACCGGCACCAAGCGCTTCGGCCTTGATGGCGGTGAATCCACCATTCCGGCGCTCGAGCAGATCATCAAGCGCGGCGGCGCGCTGGGCATTAAGGATATCGTGCTGGGCATGGCCCACCGCGGTCGCCTGAACGTTCTGACCCAGGTCATGCAAAAGCCGCACCGCGCCCTGTTCCACGAGTTCAAGGGTGGCGCCTTCTATCCCGACGACGTCGAGGGCTCGGGCGATGTGAAGTACCACCTGGGTGCTTCCTCCGACCGCGACTTCGACGGCAACAAGGTCCACCTGTCGCTGACGGCCAACCCATCGCATCTCGAGATCGTCGATCCCGTCGTGCTCGGCAAGTCGCGCGCCAAGCAGGACCAGCACATTTCGCCCGACGGCAAGCTGGTCAATATCGCCACCGATGGCAAGCCGGACCGCTCCATGGTCCTGCCGCTCTTGATCCACGGCGATGCGGCCTTTGCCGGCCAGGGTGTGATCGCCGAATGCCTGGGCCTTTCGGGCCTCAAGGGGCATCGTACGGGTGGTTCGATCCACTTCGTGATCAACAACCAGATCGGCTTCACCACCTCGCCGATGTATTCGCGCTCGTCTCCATATCCGACCGATGTGGCCAAGATGATCGAGGCGCCGGTGTTCCATGTGAATGGTGACGATCCGGAAGCGGTGGTGTTTGCTGCCAAGGTGGCCGTCGAGTATCGCCAGAAGTTCGGCAAGCCTGTCGTCATCGACATGTTCTGCTATCGCCGCTTCGGCCACAACGAAGGCGACGAGCCAAGCTTCACCCAGCCGCTGATGTATTCCAAGATCCGTGCGCACAAGTCGACGCTGGAGCTCTATTCGGACAAGCTGGTCGCCGAGGGTCACCTGACCACGGCCGAAGTCGACCAGATGAAGGCCGATTGGCGCGCCAAGCTCGAAGGCGAATTCGAAGCCGGCCAGGATTATCGTCCGAACAAGGCCGATTGGCTCGATGGCGCCTGGAAAGACTTCAAGCCCGCCGACCAGGAAGGTCCGCGCCGTGGCGACACGGGCGTGGCGATCGACCAGTTGGCCAGGATCGGTACCGCACTGACGCGTATCCCCGAAGGCTTCAACGTCCACAAGACGGTCAAGCGCTTCATGGACAATCGCCTCGCGGCGATCGAGTCGGGCGAAGGCATTGACTGGGCAACCGCAGAAGCCCTGGCGTTCGGCACGCTGGTGACGGAAGGGAACCCGGTTCGTCTTTCGGGACAGGACGTCGAGCGTGGTACGTTCAGCCAGCGTCATTCGGTGCTCAACGACCAGCAGGTCGACAACAAGAGCTATACGCCGCTCAATAATCTCGACCCCGAGAACCAGGCTCGCTACGAAGTCATCAATTCGATGCTGTCGGAAGAAGCCGTGCTCGGCTTCGAATACGGCTATTCGCTCGCGGAACCGAAAGCGCTGACCATCTGGGAAGCCCAGTTCGGCGACTTCGTGAATGGTGCCCAGGTTGTCATCGACCAGTTCATCTCCTCGGGCGAGCGCAAGTGGTTCCGCATGTCGGGCCTCGTGATGCTTTTGCCGCATGGCTATGAAGGGCAGGGCCCGGAGCATTCCTCCGCGCGTCCCGAGCGCTTCCTCCAGCTCTGCGCCGAAGACAATATGCAGGTCGCCAACTGCACGACCCCGGCCAACTATTTCCATGCGCTGCGCCGCCAGGTTGAACGCGACTTCCGCAAGCCGCTGATCCTGATGACGCCCAAGAGCCTGCTGCGCCACAAGCGTGCCACCTCGGGTCTCGTCGAAATGGGTCCAGACTCCTGCTTCCATCGTCTGCTGTGGGACGATGCCGAAGCACCCGGCGCGCCCAAGACGACCACCAAGCTGGTGGCGGACGAAAAGGTCCGTCGCGTCGTGCTCTGCACCGGCAAGGTCTATTACGATCTGCTGGAAGATCGCGAGAAGAAGGGCATTGACGATGTCTATCTGCTGCGCATCGAACAGCTCTATCCGTTCCCGGCCAAGGCGCTGCTCGACATCCTGGGTCGTTTCCAGAATGCAGAGATCATCTGGTGCCAGGAAGAGCCCAAGAATATGGGTGCCTGGGCCTTCATTCAGCCCTATGTTGAATGGGTCTTCGACCAGATGGGCCGTACCGGTCAGCGCGTGCGCTACACCGGCCGTCCGGCCTCTGCCTCCACTGCAACGGGTCTGATGCGGACGCACCTTGCCCAGCTCCAAGCCTTCCTCGATGAAGCCCTCGGCCAATAAAGGACAAACCAATGTCGACTGAAATCCGCGTCCCCACCCTTGGCGAGAGCGTGACCGAGGCCACGATCGGCCAGTGGTTCAAGAAGGTTGGTGACTCTGTCGCCGCCGACGAGCCCATCGTCGAGCTCGAGACCGACAAGGTGACCATCGAAGTGCCGGCGCCTGCCGCTGGCGTGCTTGAAGCCATCGCTGCCCAGCCGGGCGAAACCGTCGACGTCGGTGCCCTGCTGGGTGCCATCGGCGGCGCCGGTGCTGCTGCTGCTCCTGCCGCCGCGGCTCCGGCCAAGGCCGAAGTCCCGGCTGCCAATGTTGCCGGCCCCGAGCCGGTGCAGCAGGCAACCGATCGCGCTCCGGCGCCGTCGGCCCAGAAGATGATCAACGAGAACGGCCTCGACGCCGGCACCATTGCCGGTTCGGGCAAGTCGGGCCAGGTGCTCAAGGAAGACGTGCTGTCTGCCCTTGCCAAGCCGGCTCAGGCTGCGGCTCCTGCCGTGGCCCAGGCCGCACCGGCATCGGCTCCCGCTGCCAAGCCTGAGGCGCCCAAGGCGCCGCGCGCTCCGGTTGCTGCCGATGATGCGGAGCGGGAAGAGCGGGTCAAGATGACCCGCCTGCGCCTCACCATCGCCCGTCGCCTCAAGGACGCGCAGAACACCGCCGCCATGCTGACCACTTTCAACGAAGTGGACATGAAGCCGGTGATGGACCTGCGCAATTCCTACAAGGAGCTGTTCGAGAAGAAGCATGGCGTCAAGCTCGGCTTCATGGGCTTTTTCACCAAGGCCGTCGTTCATGCCCTCAAGGAAATCCCGGCGGTCAATGCCGAGATCGATGGCGATGAGCTGATCTACAAGCAGTACGCCCATATCGGCGTGGCCGTGGGCACTGACAAGGGCCTCGTGGTCCCGGTGCTGCGCGATGCCGACCAGATGTCGATCGCCGAGATCGAAAAGGGCATTGCCGGCCTGGGCAAGAAGGCCCGTGACGGTGCGCTGTCGATGGCCGACATGCAGGGCGGCACCTTCACCATCTCCAATGGTGGTGTCTATGGCTCGCTGATGTCGACGCCGATCCTCAACGCCCCGCAGTCCGGCATTCTGGGCATGCACAAGATCCAGGAACGTCCGGTCGTGGTCGGTGGCCAGATCGTCATCCGTCCGATGATGTATCTCGCCCTCAGCTACGATCACCGTATCGTTGACGGCAAGGAAGCCGTGACCTTCCTGGTGCGCGTCAAGGAGAGCCTCGAGGCGCCGGAACGCCTGGTGCTCGACCTCTAATCTGCCTGATTGAAACTGCACAATTTGAGGGTCCGCTTCGGCGGGCCCTTTTTTGTAGCAGTTTCGTGATGTCGGTTACCCTCGATGCTAACAGTCTGTTAACGTCAAGGCCTCAGATGACATCAAACGTTCACACACGGTTTTCGGAGTAAGCTTGGTTTTGCGTTCCCTGGTTCTGACCGCCATTCTCGGGCTCGTTCCGTTCATTCCTGCTCACGCACAAGACGCCGGCAATGCCGAGCTGGTGGGCGAGCTGATGGCCTTCCATGGCTCGCGGGTGATCGTCTCGGCGATGACGACGCATTGCTACGAGACCACCGGGCTCGATGGCGCCTACAAGACGGCCTATGACAATTGGTATCTGCGCAATATCGGCTTTCTCGATCTGGCCGACCGCGTCGTGACGCGGCTTGGCGGCGCTCAGAACGGCGAGAAGCAGGCGGCCGAAACCTATGGCGGCACGCAGATCATGAGTGCCTATAACCAGGCCGAGGACAAGGACGTGTTCTGCCGCGGCTTTCTCGCCCAGGTGCAGGACGGCGCGCTCGATATCGACCAGCAGCTCCCCGAAGCCCTTGCCAGGGCTCAGGAAGTCGCCTCGCAGTAGCTAGAACGAAAAGCGGCGGGAAAGCCCGAGGCCGATGGTGAACTGGTGTTCGCTGCCGCTCTGGACGATGGGCGAATTGCGCGTGTCGCCGACGAAGGTCGAATAGGATCCCTTCAGATTGGCGAATGTATCGGGGATGAATTCGTAGCGCGCTTCGGCCTTGAGGCCGATGGACTTGATGCCGCCCTCGGCCTCGTATTCGGCAAGCCGTCCGCCGGTCGCCGCAGACTGGGCGCTGGTCACGCCAAAATAGGTGTCCATATAGCCTTCCGAAGCAAGGCTTACGACCGGGCCGCCGGTGATCTGGAGTTGCGGCGTCACGTCGGCCGTCACGTCGATTCCGACTTCGCCGACAACACCTTCCGCTCCACCAAAGGCATAGCGCGCGGCGCCGTAGACTTCGGCTGTGACGGTATCGGTCAGGACCATTTCATAGCCAACCCGGGCGCCCAGCCCGAAGGTGGCATCGACATTATCGAGGCCGGTCAGGGCTGCATGGTCGGTGCTGACGCGTTCGCCGGCAAAGCTGACGGATGGGGCAAAGCGGAGGCCGCCTGCGGTCTTGGGTCCGCCACCGACGTCGATCAGGCCGGGGATGTGGAAGCGCTCAACGGAAATGATGGGCAGGAAGGTGGCGCTATAGTCGGAGGCACCTTCATAGGCCGGCGCGGCACCTATGCCAGCGCCGAGAATGAAGATGAAATCATGTGTGGGCTGAATGGCATAGAGATCGGTGGGCGCAGCGCCGTAGGTGTCAAACCCGGCAGCATGGGAGAGGCTTGATGAGGCAATGAGCAGAGGAAAAGTCAGAACGAGGCAATAGGGGAAGCGCATGAAATATCCAGTCGGTCCGGCCAGGCACACCGGAGTCGATGCAGTCTCGGACGCTCCCAGATAGCACATGTATGTTACGGAGAGATTGCCTGCTGGCGGAAGGCTATTCGAGCGCGATGATGTCTGTGGGCGGGACGTCCTCACCCTCGATTTCAAGCACGCCATCATAGTCAGCGGCGATAAAAGCGCCTGACACCGCATGGGGATAGCTCACGGTGTCACCCATGTTGCTCTTGAGGAAACAATTGGGGCCGACCTTGGCGGCGGGGTCGAGATTGACCGTCATGGCGCTGCATTCGGCGTTTTCGAGACAGGCGGCAAAGCACTGTTCGAGGGTCTCGGTGCGCATCTTCTCGATGTCGGAGCCGTAGAAATCAACGCCGTCGTAGATGGCGAAGCGCGGCGCGCTGGAGGGTGCGGTGGTTTCCGTGTCGGTATCGGTGGACGCCGTCTGGGTTTCTTCTCCGCCGCCGCGATCGGGCCGCATGGCCGTGAGAACGACTTCGGGAACCTGGCGGAATTCGGCGACGAGGCTCTTGAGCTGGCCGTGATTGCGGTTGATGCCGAGGCGATCGACTTCGGCCTGGGTGAAAATATACATGTCGTCAGAAGGGGTTCGCAGCATGCGGCTGATGACCTCCTGAGGCGTGTCGAAGCGCGCCAGCATGTCGAGAATGTCAGAAACGACGAATTGCGCCTGCGAGGTGCTGTCCTCGCCGCCATAGAACTGATGCACGCCGAGTTCGCCCTGGTCGAGGCGGGAGGCACCGGAAAGGAAGATGTAGGAACAGGCCGAATGGCAGCCAAACGTCGGTGGGATATAGGTGTTGATGCCACGAAGGTGGATCTCGTCGGCCAGCAGCAGGCCGCCAGTCACCGAGCCGCCGTCGCTCGAGAGCACCAGGGTCTTGAGATTGGGCTGGCGCGACATGACCGTCTTGAACTCGAGCGGCGTCTGCGGGGTGATGTCGCCGGCGAGAATGGCGAATTCGGCGTCCTGTCCCATGATGATGAAGGAGCCATGTCGCTCGACACTTTGTGCAAGCACAGGGGTGACGCTGAGCATGAGGGCCATCAGGGCAGACCAAAAACGCATTCGCTAAGTCTCCAGCAGGAAATGCTTTTTTCTCAAATGCAGAATTCTTAATGCGTCTCGGCGCGTCGAGTCCAGAGAAGTCTTAACGAAAGTTAAGAAGCGGTTGCTTTGTCGCCCGAACGGCATGGAGCTCGGGAAACCACATGTCTCGTTGCCCGTGGCGTCGTGCTGGTGTAACGGAAGAGCCGCGACTATGCGGCGGTGATCCGATGAGTTTTCCCTGGTTGGAATTTGCAGGCTTGATGCTGGCCTTCGGCATCAATGCCGTGATCCCGGGTGCCGACTTCGCCATGGTGCTGCGCCAGTCGATTGCGCATGGCCGTCGCGCCGGCATCATGACATCTGCCGGCATCGCCACCTCGATCCTGGTCCATGGCAGCTATACGCTGCTGGGTCTCGGCGTCATTGTCGGCAATTCGCTGATGCTGTTCAATATTCTGAAGTGGGCCGGCGCGGCCTATCTGGTCTGGCTGGCGATCTCGGCACTGCGCAGCGCGCCGCCGCAGCCGCCGGCCGAGGCCGATCTGGCTGGGGCCAAGCGCGGTGATTTCGCGGCTTTTGCGCTGGGCTTTCTGACCAATCTGCTCAATCCGAAGGCCGTGTTGTTCTTCCTGGCGCTGTTTACGACGCTGGTGTCGGCGCGTACCGGCAATGACATCAAGGTCATTTATGTGGGCAGCATGAGCATCATGCTTTTTGCCTGGTTCGCATTGGTCTCGGTTTTCTTTACGACAGCCTCGGTACGACAAGGGTTTTTCCGTTTCGGCCGGTGGTTTAATCGGGTAACCGGCATTACATTCATCCTGCTGGCAGTGCGTGTGGCACTGGCGCAGCAACACTAACCTTTTGGGGCACCAAGAAATGGCAGACGCGTACGATCTCACCATCATCGGCTCGGGTCCGGGCGGCTATGTCGCGGCGATCCGCGCTGCACAGCTTGGGATGAAGGTGGCGGTTGTCGAAAAATGGGCAACGCATGGCGGCACTTGCCTCAACATCGGCTGCATTCCCTCCAAGGCGCTGCTGCATGCGTCGGAGCTGTTCGAAGAGGCCGGCCATAGCTTCAAGGGCCTGGGCATCGACATTCCGGCGCCGGTTCTGAACCTGCCGCAGATGATGAATCACAAGTCCGAAACCGTGGCGGCCAATGTCGGCGGCGTGGATTATCTGTTCAAGAAGAACAAGATCACCCCGATCCGCGGCATCGGTACGATCACCGCGCCGGGCAAGGTTCTGGTGACGCCGCAGACCGGCGCTGCCACCGAGATCGAGACGAAAAACATCGTGATTGCAACAGGTTCGGTGTCTGCTGGCCTGCCGGGGATCGAGATCGACGAGAAGCAGATCGTGACCTCTACCGGCGCGCTGACGCTGGAAAAAGTGCCAGGCAAGCTGCTCGTCATCGGCGCCGGCGTGATCGGGCTGGAGCTCGGTTCGGTCTGGGCGCGGCTTGGTGCGCAAGTGACTGTCGTTGAATATCTGGATCGCATCCTGCCCGGCATGGATAGCGAAGTGGCGCGGCAGTTCCAGCGCATGCTGCAGAAGCAGGGCATGGAGTTCAAACTGTCGAGCAAGGTGGCCGGAATCGACAAGCAGGACGACGGTTCGCTCAAGGTCCGGATCGAGCCGGCCAAGGGCGGCGACATGGAAATGTTGAGCGCTGACGTGGCTTTGGTGGCGATCGGCCGCAAGCCGTTCACCGAAGGCCTGGGTCTCGACATCGTCGGCGTGGCGCTGGACGAGCGCGGCCGGGTGCGGGTCGACCAGCATTACAAGACCTCGGTCGACGGCATTTATGCCATTGGCGACGTGATTGCCGGGCCGATGCTGGCGCACAAGGCCGAGGACGAGGGCATTGCGATTGCCGAAATCCTCAATGGCCAGGCCGGTCATGTGAATTATTCTGCAATTCCGGCAGTGGTTTACACCAATCCGGAAATCGCTTCGGTGGGCAAGACCGAGGACGAGCTGAAGGCCGCGGGTGTCGAGTACAAGATCGGCAAATTCCCCTTCACCGCCAATGGTCGTGCCAAGGCGATGCTGGCGACACAGGGTTTTGTGAAGATCCTGGCGGATGTGACCACCGATCGAGTTCTAGGCGCGCATATCGTGGGCAAGAATGCCGGCGAGATGATCCATGAACTCGTCGTACTGATGGAATTTTCTGGTTCGTCAGAAGACCTTGCACGCTCGACTCATGCCCATCCGACGCTGTCGGAAGCCGTGCGCGAGGCCGCGCTGTCGCTCGGCGACGGCGCTATCCATATCTAAAGCAAGCATGCTGGACGACTTCGTGTCGTCCACCTGCAAATATCTGGGGTTCCGGCGCGCCGGGACCCCTTTTGTTTTGTCCAACCGCAAATTCATCATACAAGTTGGCGCGGTTTGTATGTTGACTTGTTCTTTTGCCTTCCATACCAGTTTTGAGGTGGACGATATCCCGTCTTGAGGAGGAGGGGAGATCGCCGCTGGAACGGCAGCACTCGCTTGACGGCGCGGAGGACGAGCCGGAGCGCTGCCACCTTTGGGAGGATCAACATGTTTCATCTGCCAAGACTGGCAGCGATGGCGCTCGTCGCTACGTCGCTGATGGCCTCGACGGCCAGCGCCCAGACCGTGCTGCGCTCGTCGGACACGCATCCCGACGGCTATCCGACCGTGGAAGCGGTCAAGCATTTCGGCGCGCTGCTGAAAGAGAAGACCGACGGGCGCTATGCGGTGGAAGTGTTCCACTCGGCGCAGCTCGGCCAGGAGGCCGATACGATCGAGCAGACGCAGTTCGGCGTCATCGACATGAACCGCATTTCGATCGGCGCCTTCGGGACGCAGGTGCCGGAAGCGACCGTGACACAACTGCCCTATATCTTCCGTTCGGCTGATCACTTCCACAATGTGCTCGATGGTCCGATCGGGGAGGAAATCCTTGCCGCCTTCGACAAGGTCGATGTGGTGGCGCTGGCCTTTTACGACGGCGGGGCGCGCTCGTTCTACAATAGCGAAAAGCCGATCACGACGCCGGCCGACCTCAGCGGCATGAAGCTGCGGGTAATGCAGTCGGACATTTTCGTCGACATGGTGGGGGCACTGGGCGGCAATGCGACGCCGATGCCCTATGGCGAGGTCTATTCGGCGATCGAGACCGGGGTGATCGAGGGCGCAGAGAACAATTACCCGAGCTACGACACGGCGGGCCATGCAGAGGTGGCGAAGTTCTACTCGCTCGATGAACATCTCATGGTGCCGGAAGTGCTGGTCGTGTCCAAGGTGATCTGGGACGGGCTGACGCCGGAGGACCAGGCGCTGTTCCGTGAGGCGGCCAAGGAATCCGTGGCCAAGCAGCGCGAGCTGTGGACGGCCAAGGAGGCCGAGTCCAAGGCGGCGGTGGAAGCGCTGGGCGCGACGATCAACGAGGTCGACAAGCAGCCGTTCATCGATGCGATGGGGCCGGTTTATGAGAAGTATGTGACGGATCCGGCGCTGATTGAGCTGGTGGAGCGGATCCGGGCTACGGAGGGGTGAGAGCTGCACTGAAGGTGCCCCACCCACGATGTCACCCCGGCCTTGAGCCGGGGCCCATCCCGGGAGGGCGCCACAGCCGCCAGGTCGCGGTGATGAGCACTGCGACCCAGCGGCAGTTCAGAAATCTCGAGATGGGTCCCGGCTCAAGGCCGGGATGACACCGAGTGTGTGGAGGCGCCGGTGACTATGAAACAATCGCTCAAATCGGTCAGTCGCGCGCTGAACGCCCTGTCCACCGCCGCCCTCTGGGTGGCGGGGACCGGGCTTGTGGCCATGACAATTATCGTCGCCTATCAGGTGTTTACCCGCTACGTGCTCAATGCTTCGCCGCCGTGGACGGAGGCGGCTTCGATCATGATCATGAGCTGGTTCATTTTCCTCGGGGCGGCCGTGGGGGTGCGGGAGAACTTTCATATGGGGTTCGACGTGCTGATGTATGTGCTGCCCAAGGGGGCCAAGCCGTGGCTGCATGCGATCACGGACCTGGCCATTTTCGGCTTTGCCTTTGGCATGGTGTTTTATGGCGGGGAGCTCGCTATCCGCTACTGGTCGACGCGAATCCCCGTGCTCGGACTGCCGACGACCTTCACCTATCTCCCCGTGGTGCTGAGCGGATTTATGATGTGCCTGTTTTCGCTGGAGCGGCTGCTTTTGCGGCTGGCCGGCGAGAATGTGGATGAACCCCTGAGTGACGACGTTGTCGTCGCCACGGCGGATTGAGGGCGCGATGGAATATTGGGTTCTCTTCGGTGTGTTCACTGCCCTGATGCTGGTCGGCACGCCCATCGCCTTTTGCCTGGGGATCGCGAGCTTTGCCACCATCGTCTATCTCGGACGGCCGGCGATCGTGGTGTTCCAGCAGCTCAACTCCGGCGTCTCGGTGTTTACGCTGATGGCCGTGCCCTTCTTCATCTTTGCCGGTGACCTGATGGTGCGCGGCGGGATTGCGGCGCGGATCATTGCCTTTGCCGGGGCGCTGGTGGGGCATTTGCGCGGGGGGCTGGGCCAGGTCAATGTGGCGGCCTCCACGCTGTTTGGCGGCATTTCCGGCTCGGCCGTGGCGGAGGCTGCTGCGGTGGGCGGGATCATGATCCCGCAGATGAAGGCGCGCGGCTATGGCGCCGACTATGCGGTCAATGTCACCTCGATGGCGGCGCTGATCGCGCTGCTGCTGCCGCCCAGCCACAACTTGATCATCTATTCGCTCTCCGGCGGCGGGCGGATTTCGATCGCCGACCTGTTCACCGCCGGGATCATTCCAGGGCTGCTGCTGGCGGTGGCGCTGAGCATCACGGCCTATATCGTGGCGGTGAAGCGCGGCTATCCGACGGAGCGCTTTCCCGGCTTTGCCAAGGCGCTGGAATATTTCATCATTTCCATTCCGGGGCTGCTGCTGATCGGCATCATCTTTGGCGGGGTGCGGTCGGGGATTTTCACGGCGACGGAAAGCTCCTGCATCGCGGTGATCTATGCCTTCCTCGTGACACTGCTGATCTATCGCTCGATGAGTTGGAGCGCGTTCGTGCATTGCGTGACCGGGGCGGTGCGGACCACGGCCATGGTGCTGTTCATCATCGGGGCGGCGGCAAGCTTTGGCTGGCTGATGGCCTATCTGCGCGTGGCGCCAATCCTGACCGAAGCGATATCGCAGCTGACGCAGGACCCGCTGATGGTGCTGCTGCTGATCAATGTGCTGCTGCTGCTGCTCGGCACGTTTATGGATATGGGTCCGCTGATCGTCATCACCACGCCGATCTTTCTGCCCATGGTGCAGAGCTTCGGCGTCGATCCGGTGCACTTCGGGGTGATCATGATTTTGAACCTCGGGATCGGGCTCAATACGCCGCCGCTCGGGCCGGTGCAGTTCGTGGCGGCGGCGGTGGGCAAGATTTCGGTGATGCAGGCGATGCGCTCGGTCTGGCCCTTCTATGGGGCGGGGCTGATCGTGCTCGGCCTCGTCACCTATATTCCGGCGCTGTCGCTGTGGCTGCCGGCTGTATTCAGAGGCAATTGATGAGTTTGCATGACGACATGGTGGCGACGACGCGTCGCCCGAAACTGGCCGACCTGGTGATCGAAACGGTGCGCAAGCGGATTGCTGCCGGCGAATACAAGGCCGGCGGGCGGCTGCCGACCGAAAACGAGATGACGACGATCTTTGGCGTCAGCCGGACGGTGGTGCGCGAGGCGATCGCGGCGCTGTCGGCGGATGGGCTGGTGCAGTCGCGGCAGGGGGCAGGCGTGTTCGTCGTCGGCCATGCGGCTGCGGCCTTCAGCGAGATTGCCGAGAAGAGCAACAAGATTTCGGTCGCCATCAATGTGCTGGAAGTGCGCATGGGTATCGAGATCGAGGCGGCGGGGCTGGCGGCGCTGCGGCGCAGCGACAGCCAGGATGCGGCGATCCACGAGGCCTGGGGCGAGTTCGAGCGGCTGATGGGGCTGGGCAATCCGACGGGCAAGACCGATTTTGCCTTTCACCGCGCCATCGCGGTGGCGACGAATAATCCGTTCTATGTGGAAGTGCTGGACGGGCTGGGGAGCCGAACCATTCCCTGCGACGTCTCTTCGCCCTGGGGCACGGAAAGCGTGCTGCCCTACAACTATCAGGCGGGGCTGCATCGCGAGCACCGCCGGATCATGAGTGCGATTTCGGCGCAGGACGCCGACGCCGCGCGCGAGGCCATGCGACAGCATCTGTCGTGGAGCCTCGAGCGCTATCGAAACCGGCTGCGCCAGCAGTCGCAGGACAATTCAGACTGAACAGGACCAGAGATGACAACCGATTACGATATCCGCTTCGCCATTGATCCGGTGAGTGCCGCGACGATGAACACGGCGGAGCTGCGCGAGCATTTTCTGGTCGACGACCTGTTTGCCGAAGGGGCGATCAACTGGACCTATACCCATTATGACCGCATGGCGGTGGGCGGGGCGGTGCCGGGGAGCAAGCCGCTGCTGCTCGAGACGATCAAGCCGACGGGCACGGCGGGGTTTCTGGACCGGCGCGAGCTGATTGCGGTCAATATCGGCAGCGCGGGCACGATCGTGGTCGACGGGCAGGACCACGAAGTGGGCGAACGCGACATGCTCTATATCGGGATGGGGAGCCGGGATGTGCGCTTTGCCGGGCAGGGGGCGAAATATTACCTGCTGAGCGCGCCGGCCCATGCCAGCCACCCGACCACGCTGCTGCGGCAGGCGGGGGCCAAGCGGCTCGACCTCGGCAGCGCCGAGACGGCCAATGAGCGTTCGATCTTTCAATATACCAATGACCTCAAGAGCTGCCAGCTCGTCGTCGGGCTGACCAGCTTTGCGCCGGGCTCGGTGTGGAACACCATGCCGGCGCATATCCATGACCGGCGGATGGAGGCCTATCTCTATTTTGACCTCAAGCCGGATGCCTTCGTGGTGCATCTGATGGGCGAGCCGGAGGAGACGCGGCACCTGATCATGCGCAACGAGCAGGCGGTGATTTCGCCGCCGTGGTCGATCCACGCGGGCGCGGGCACCGGGGCTTACACCTTCATCTGGGCGATGGCCGGCGACAATGTCGACTATACCGACGCCGAAAAGGTGGAAATGGGCGATCTGCTGTGACGGACCTTTCGGCATTTTCGCTCAGCGGCAAGACGGTCATGGTGACCGGGGCCAATACCGGCATCGGGCAGGGCATTGCGCTTTCCATCGGCCGGGCCGGTGGCCGGGTGATCGGCGTGGGGCGGTCGGGCATGGAGGAGACGGCGTCGCTGATGGCGGGGCTGGGGGCGGACTTTGTGGAAGTCCGCGCTGACCTGGGCTCGACGGTGGAGGCGCAGGCGATGTTCGAGCGGGCGTGGGAGCAGCATGGGCCGATCGACGGGCTGGTCAACAATGCCGGGATCATCAGAAGAGTCGATGCGGTGGATTTCACCGAGGCCGACTGGGATGCGGTGATGGATATCAACCTCAAGACCATGTTCTTCCTCTGCCAGTCGCTGGGGAAGAAGGTCTTGTCCGAAGGGCGGCAGGGGAAGGTAGTCAACATCTCGTCCATGCTGAGCTTTCAGGGAGGGATACGCGTCGCGAGCTATACGGCGTCCAAATCGGGCGTGCTGGGGATCACGCGGCTGCTGGCCAATGAATGGGCGGCAAAGGGGATCAATGTGAACTCCATCGCGCCGGGCTATATCGAGACCAACAATACCGAGGCGTTGCGGGCCGATCCCGACCGGTCGGCGGCAATCCTGGGGCGGATTCCTGCGGGGCGCTGGGGCGAACCGTCCGACATCGGCGATGCGGCGGTGTTCCTGCTGTCGCAGGCGTCCAACTATATGCATGGCGCGGTCATCCCGGTGGATGGCGGCTGGCTGGCGAGGTGAATGAGATGAGCAAACAGAAATTTTTTGCGCAGCCGCATGACAGTGAATGGGTGGAACTGGCCCCGGGCAATACGCGCCGCGTGCTGATCCATACGCCCGAGCTGATGCAGGTGGAGTTTGGCTTCGAGCAGGGCGCCGTGGGCGCGCTGCATAGCCATCCGCATGTGCAGGTGAGCTATGTGGCCGAGGGGCGGTTCGAGGTGACGATCGACGGGGTGACGGAAGTGGTGGAGCAGGGGGGGAGTTTCATTGTTCCGTCCGGGCTCGAGCATGGCGTGGTGGCGCTGACGCGGGGGCGGCTGGTGGATGTGTTTACGCCGATGCGGGCGGACTTTCTCTGAGCCTTCGTCTTTCAGGTGATGCCGGTCTGCAAATGGCGATCATCTGCGCTTCCGGTCCTCACGTACCAACGTACGCTCCGGTCCGGTCCTCGATGATCACCATTTTCGCCTCGGCCTGACCTGAAATCCTTCAGTCTCAGGCATCGAGTTTGTGACTTCGATGGCGAGGGTTGGCTCCGTGCATCAACACCCACCGGATCAACCTTCTCCCTCAAGGGGAGAGGGTTGGCATCGAGTGCTAGCCAAGTTCCGCCAGCATCGCGGCATATCCACTCTCGTGCCGGCCTACCCAGTTGGCCATGCCCGGCTTGGTCAAGCGTCCGCGTCGGGGTGGGATATAGCTGTAGATCTGGCGCTCCGGCTGTTCGCGCCATTGCAGGTTGAAGGCGGAGAGCTTGGGGAAGAATTCCATGTCGGAATAGGGCAGGTGGTCGTGGATCCACCAGGCCATGGCTTCCCAGTGGCCGGTGCGCTCGTAAAAGGGGACGAAGCGGTTGACGACGACGCAGGCGGTGGCGCCCATGCGGCCCTGGGCGTCGCGGCGGTCCCAGATGTGGCCGGCGAAATTGGCGTCGTTGCTGGCGCAGTTGAGCTTGTTGATATTGCCGAAATTGTTGACCTCGGGGGAGCGATAAGCCGAGCGGATCGAGATGCGGCCGAATGTCTGCTGCAGCGGTTCGAGCAGGTTCTGGCAGAGGGCGGAGCCGGCGGCGATGGCCAGATCGGGGTCATCGGGGACATTGGCGATGCCGTGGATGGCGGCAATGTCAGAAAACAGAAAATCGCGCATGAAGAAACTGTCAGACAGGCGGGTGCGGCCGAATTCTTCCAGCGCCTTGACCGTTTTGGGAGAACGCATGTCAACTCCTTGGGCAGAATGCATAGTGTTCTGCTAGATAACGTCGGGCAACCCGGTTTCGACGTCAGGATTTTTGCCCTCATGCTGCTCATCATGTTTTACGTGGCCATCACGGCCGAGGCGATGACGGCGGCGCTGGCGGCCGGACGGCGGAGCATGGACTGGTTCGGGGTGTGTATTCTCGCCTGTGTGACGGCGCTGGGCGGGGGGACGACGCGGGATATTTTCCTCGGGCACTATCCGCTCTACTGGGTGGGGAACCCTTATATCCTGCTGCTGGTCTGCGGGGCGGCGCTGCTGACGATTGCCATTGCGCGGCTGGTGGACCGGCTGCGCTGGCCGTTCCTTTTGCTCGATGCGCTGGGGCTGGTGGTGTTCACCATCGTGGGCTGCAATATCGCCATCGAGACGGGGGCGCATCCGATCATCGTGATCGTTTCGGGGCTGGTGACGGGGATCGTCGGCGGCATTTTGCGCGATGTGCTGTGCAATGACGTGCCGCTGGTGTTTCGCAGCGAGCTCTATGCGACGGTGTCGATCGTTACGGGGGTGATCTATTACCTCGGAGTGCTGGCGGCGCTGCCGGAGGAATTGTCGCTGCTGGTGGCGCTGGGCGTGGGCTTTCCGCTGCGCGTGCTGGCGATCTACTTCAAATGGGAAATGCCCAAATTCGTGTTTGATCCGCAGATGCGGAAGTAGGGGCTTTTTCTCGCCGGCAAGCTGTGGCACTTCTTCCATACAAGTGTGGAGGACGTGCTTTGCGACAGACGTGGCGGTGGTTCGGGCCCAAGGATATCTGCAGCGTCGATGACATGACGCAGGTGGGGGCGGAGGGCGTGGTCAGCGCGCTGCATCACGTGCCCAATGGCGTGGTGTGGTCGCCCGAGGAGATCGCCAGGCGGCATGCCGAGATCGCGACGCGGAAAAATGGCGCGGCGTCGGGGCTGACCTGGGATGTGGTGGAGAGCCTGCCGGTCAGCGAGGATATCAAGAAGCAGAAGGGCGACTGGCGCGAGCATATCGCCAACTACAAGATTTCGATGCGCAACCTCAGCGACAGCGGCCTGGAAGTGATCTGCTACAATTTCATGCCGGTGCTGGACTGGACGCGGACGGACCTGCGCTGGGCCGTGCCCAATGGCGGCTCGGCGATGCGGTTCGACATCAATGATTTTGCGGCGTTCGACATTCATGTGCTCAAGCGGCAGGGCGCGGCGGCGGATTATACCAATGCGATTGCCGACGAGGCGGGGCGTCGCGCGGCTGACATGAGCGAGGCCGAGAAGAAGGCGTTGGCGCGGAATGTGACGATGGGCCTGCCGGGGTCGTCGGATAGCATGACGCTCGAGGATGTGCAGAGCCACCTCAGCGAATATGGCGGGATCAGCCGGGAGCAGCTGCGGCGCCATTTCGTGGATTTCCTGGAGGAGATCATTCCCGAGGCGGAGCGGCTGGGACTGCGGTTCTGCTGCCATCCCGACGATCCGCCGTTTGCGCTGCTGGGCCTGCCGCGGATCATGTCGACGGCGGCGGACTATCAGTTCATTCTCGATGCGGTGGATAGTCCGTGCAATGGCATGACCTTCTGCACGGGATCGCTGGGGGCGCGGCCGGACAATGACCTGCCGGCGATGTTCAGCCAGTTCGCGCCGAAAGTGCATTTCCTGCATCTGCGCAGTGTGAAGCGGGACAGCGATGCGATTGCTGGCTCGTTCTTCGAAGCCGAGCACCTTGATGGCGATACGGACATGGTGGCCGTGGTGGCGGCAATCGTGGCCGAAGAGAAGCGGCGCAAGACCGAGGGGCGCAAGGACTGGTCGATCCCGATGCGGCCCGACCATGGGCAGGATATTCTGGACGATCTGGGACGACGGACGCAGCCGGGCTATCCGATCATCGGGCGGATGAAGGGGCTGGCGGAGCTGCGCGGGGTATTCCGGGCGCTGGAACGGGCTTAGATCAGCCCGGGCCTAGCGGATCCACTTCGGCCGGAAGCGCATGCGCGGGGTGGTGGGCATGTGGCGCATGAGGCGGGCGTAGATCAGGCCGAAGATGAAGAAGATCACCAGCGAGACCGCCAGGAAGTAGAGCGCGGCGGCGGAATAATGCAGCACGGCATTGTAGTCGCGCTCGAAGAGCTGCTTGGCGGTGATCATCAGGTCCATCTGCTGGCCGATGACGGGGAGGGCCAGATAGACTAGGGCGGTGGCGTGAAAGAGGAAGACCACTTCATTGGTATAGGCCGGCCAGGCCAGGCGGATGAGGTTTGGCCAGATGACGTGGCGGAACTGCTGGGCGGTCGACATGCCATAGGCGCGGGCGGCTTCGACCTCGCCGCGCGGCACGGCGCGCAGGGCGCCATAGAAGATCTCGGCAGTATAGGCGGCGGTGTTGAGCACCAGAACCAGCGGGCCGATGAAGAGCGGATGGAGCACGAACCAGGACCAGCCCCAGGGCTTCCAGAGCGGGATATTGAGTGCCAGCATCATGGAATAGACCATGAAGAACTGGATGAAGAGCGGCGAGCCGCGGAAGGCGTAGATGAAGCCGCGGCTGAGGCGGTTGATGAGGACGTTGTCCGACGCCTTGCCCAGGGCCAGGAAGACCGCAAAGACGAAGCCGAGCGGGATGGAGGCGAGGGCAAAGTAGATGTTGAAGACGACCGCCGGGGCGAAGAGGGTGAGTTCATGCAGGAAGCGGTCCATCAGCGGGCCTCGCTCAGAATGCCGCGGCCGGCGCGACGCATGATGGCCTCGAAGCCCTTTTCCGACAGGAAGGTGACGAGGATGTAGAAGACGAAGAGCACGAGGTAGTAGCGCCAGCGCCAGTCCTCGTGCACGAGGCCGACGGCGGGCAGGAAATTGGGGGCGCCGAGACGGTCGGCCCAGAGCACGATATCGGCGATCTGCAGCAGCGAGAGCAGCGACGTCGACTTGATGATCAGCATCCAGACATTGGAGAGCCCAGGCAGGGCATAGACCCACATCTGGCGGATCTGCACGCGCCAGAGCACCTGGACGGCACTGAGGCCATAGGCGCGGGCGGCTTCGAGCTGCCCCTTGGGCACCGAGCGCAGGGCGCCGTGGATGACATTGGTGGCGAAGGCGCCGTAGACGAGGCCGAGCGAGACCGAAGCGAGGATCAGATATTCGGTGGTGCCGAGGATCCAGTTGGCTTCCTTGCAGGGCGGCCAGGCGGCCGACTGGGCGGCAATGGTGTCGGCACTGCAGACCTGGGTCGACAGCAGCCACTCGACGCCTTGCTCGAAGGCGAGGGGCACAAAGAGGAAGAAGAGCACATCGGGCACGCCGCGCACGATGTTGGAATAGGTCGAGCCGAGCAGGCGCAGCGGAAGAAAACGCGAATTCTTGAGCGTGGCGCCGATCAGGCCGAAGACAATGGCCAGAATGCCGCCGACGACCGCGGCGAAAATGGTGAACTGGAAGCTGGCGTACCAGGTCAGGTGCTTGCCGTTGGTGATGTAGCTCAGCCAGAAGGCGATGTCGTCGCTCATGATCTGGCTTTCATTGGCAGGGGCATCGTGGGTTGGGCATTCCAGTTGTTCGGGCAGGCGGTTGAGATGTCGCCGCGACCTTGCGGCTGTGGCGGCATCTCGGGATGGGCCCCGGCTCAAGGCCGGGGTGACACCGAGGGTGTGGGGCCTTCAGTGCACATCTGTCCACTTCGGGCACCAAATTCTCCGATCATCCC
The DNA here is from genome assembly GCA_029202405.1 of Candidatus Devosia phytovorans. Classification (NCBI taxonomy): domain Bacteria; kingdom Pseudomonadati; phylum Pseudomonadota; class Alphaproteobacteria; order Hyphomicrobiales; family Devosiaceae; genus Devosia; species Candidatus Devosia phytovorans. Next base: position 434,723 of record CP119312.1, read on the forward strand.
TCTCCCCTTGAGGGAGAGGATGTTCGCACTGCCGTCGCCACACGCGCGACGTCATCCCGGCCTTGAGCCGGGATCCATCCTGAGATGGAGGTCCTGCCGCAAGGTGTTCGTGCCATCAAGCACTACCTTGCAGCTGCGGTACGATCTCGAGATGGGCCCCGGCTCAAGGCCGGGGTGACACCGAGTTTGTGGGTCGTCTAGTCCAAATCATGGCCCTTACTCTCGGAAGAGTGAGGGACTTCGTTGGTTACTCGGCGTAGTAGGGGCCGCGGCCGTCGAACCACTGGGCGATCAGCTTGTCGACGGTGCCGTCGGCCTTGAGGGCGGCGAGGGCGGTGTCGAGCTTGGTCTTGAGTTCGGTCTCGTCCTTGCGGATGCCGCCGCCCATGCCGTCGCCGATCGAAACGTCTTCGCCGGTGATTTCGATGGCGCCGCCCGAGGCTTCGACCACGGGGTCAAGATAGGCACCGTCGATGAAGATGAGGTCGAGATTGCCACCGGCCAGATCGGCCAGCGCCTGGTCGGCGGTGGTGAAGGAGACGATGGTATTGTCGGCCGCGAGGTTTTCCTCGGCATAGGCGGCCTGGATGGTGCCGCCCTGGACGCCGATGCGCTGGCCCGAAAGGGCAGCGAAATCGATCGTGGTGCCGGCATTGGTGGCGAACTTGGACGGATCGGGCGGGAAATAGGCGTCGGTAAAGTCGATGGTTTCGAGGCGTTCGGCGGTGATCGACATGCCGGCCATGATCACATCGTAGTTGCCAGCCAAGAGGTTGGGGATGATGGAATCCCAATCATTGGTGACGATCTCGCAGGTGACGGCGGCCTTTTCGCACATGGCATTGGCCAGGTCGATCTCATAGCCTGCCGGCTCGCCGGCTTCGTTGATGAAATTCCAGGGGGCATAGGCGCCTTCGGTGGCGATGCGGACGGTTTCCTGGGCCTGGGCGGCGGTGCCGAGGGCGAGGATCGCCGCGGCGGTGAGGATGAGTTTTTTCACTGTGTTACTCCATTGGGTTTCTTGCCGTGAGCCCGGTTTTCCGGGTCTGTGTTCAAGGCTGTTGGTCGTGGGCGGCGTTGAGGAATTGCTTGAGGCGGGCAGATCGGGTGGCGCCGAAGACCTGTTCGGGCGTGCCCTCTTCCTCGATCAGGCCCTGATGAAGGAAGACGACGCGGTCGCTGATGGTGCGGGCGAGGTCCATGTCGTGGGTGACCATGACCATGGTGCGGCCCTCGTCGGCGAGCACCTTGATGACGCGGGTGACTTCGACCTGCAGCTCGGGATCGAGCGCCGATGTGGGCTCATCGAACAGCATGACGCGCGGATTGATGCAAAGGGCACGGGCGATGGCGGCGCGCTGCTGCTGGCCGCCGGAAAGCTGGTTGGGATAGCTGTCGGCCTTGGACTCAATGCCCACCTTGGCCAGCATGGCGAGAGCCTCGGCCCTGACCTCGGCCTTGTCGCGGCGCTGCACGACGAGCGGCGCTTCCATGACATTTTCAAGGATGGTCAGGTGAGCCCAGAGATTGAAGCTCTGGAAAACCATGCCCAGCTCGGAGCGGATGCGGCGGATCTGGTTCTCGTCAGCGATGTGGCGGCGCTGGCCGTTGCCGGCGAGCCTGATCTCCTCACCATCGATCGAGACGGTGCCGCTATCGGGCACTTCGAGCATGTTGATGCAGCGCAGCAGCGTCGACTTGCCGGAGCCGGACGAGCCAATCAGGGACACGACCTCACCCTCGCGGGCAGAGAAGGAAATTCCCTTGAGCACGTCGAGCTCGCCGAAGGACTTGTGCAAGTCGCGGATCGCCACGACAGGCCACTTCTCCGCAACAGCGGCATTCGCCTGCGCCATATTCACCTTTGGCCCGCATGCAGCGGGCGCCTTCCTGACCGGGCGATTGCCTTTTTTTAAGGCTGGCAATCTTGACCGCTGTCTAGAAAAGCAAAAGTGGGGTCATTGGCAAGCACAAATGATGGTGGCTCACCAGCCTTTGCTGGGTTATCCAAACGCAGGCCATCGGAGGCGTCGCATTGTTCTACACACTGGCGAAGATTTTCTGGGTTGTCGCTCAACCGCTTAGCGTGATCGGGCTGCTGGTGCTGGCCGGGATTGTGCTGGTTTTTCTGGGCCGTAAGCGGCTGGGGCTTGCATCCAGCGCATTGGCGCTGGTCGTGCTGGTGCTGTGCAGTTTTACCACGCTGGGGGCGCTGGTCATCCGGCCGCTGGAGGATCGGTTCGCGCGGCCTGCGGAATTGCCCGAGAGCGTCGATGTGATCATCGTGCTGGGCGGCTCGACGCTGGCGCGGGTCAGCACGGCGCGCGGGGTGGCCGAGCTCAATGATGCGGGTGACCGGCTGACCGATGCGGTGGTGCTGGCGCGGCGCTATCCCGAAGCGCGGATTGTCTATTCGGGCGGAGCGGGGCTGCTCGATCCGGGTGAGCCGGAAGCGGAGACGGCGCAGCGGTTTTTCCTCTCGATGGGCATTGCGGCGGAGCGGCTGGTGCTGGAAGACCAGTCGCGCAATACGGACGAGAATGCCGGGTTGACGGCGGCGCTGCTGGGCAGTGAGGGCGGTACGGCCGTGCTGGTGACCTCGGCCTTTCACATGCCGCGCTCGGTCGGGCTGTTTCGCCGGGTGGGGCTGGATGTGATCCCCTGGCCGACGGATTATCGCAGTTCGGGGCAGGAGGGGTTTGGGTTGGATTTCGCCAATCCGGTCAATGCACTCAACATCATGAGCATTGCGACAAAGGAGTGGGTCGGGCTGGTGGTTTATCACTGGACGGGGCGGATTGGGGAGGTTTTGCCGGGGCCTGCGTAAGTGTCTTGGAGCGCTCAGCGGTCTGCCTTGTCCCCTTGAGGGAGAAGGTGCCCAAAGGTTCACCGAGTTCGCGAAAACGAATTTCGGTTGGGATGAGGGGTCATCAAGCCATCCTGCAGCACCGAAGCATGAGATAGCGCAGGACCCCTCACCCTGCTTTTCTGCTGAACGCAGAAAAGCTGTCCCTCTCCCTCAAGGGGAGAGGGTTGGCCCGGAGAAACTGGAGGCTTCAATCAGGCTCAGACCTCGAACTGATCCGAGGGAATGACCAGACGATATCGCACGCTGTCGGGCTCGATGTAGAATTGGGCGGTGCCGCCGACGGAGAGGGGCACGATGCGTTCGAGGACGAGGGTGCCGAAGCGGGGCTGGTTGACGGTTTCGCCGGCGTCGATGCCGGCTTCCTGCCACTCTATGACCAGGTCGCTGTCTTGGCCGGGATGTTCGACAATGCGCGCGTCGACCCAGACCTGGCCTGCGCTGTCCTCGGCGAGTGCGCCATGCAGCACGGCATTGGCAGCGAGCTCGTGGATGGCCAACCCCACGTGGAGCGAGGCATTGGGGCCGAGCAGGGGGTTTTCACCAGTGACGCGGACATGGGCCAGATGGGCGGTGCCAACGCGGGTGAGCTGGGCGGTGACGAGGGTGTGGAGGTAGGTGCCGCGCCAATTGCTTTCGGTGACGAGGTCCTGGGTGCTGGAAAGCGCGTGCAGGCGCCCGCGGAACTTGTCGAGAAAGTCCTGCATGCCGGTGCTGTGGTTGGCGGTCTGCATGGCGACGGACTGAACGATGGCGAGGAGGTTCTTGGAGCGATGGCTGACCTCGCGCAGCAGGGCGGCAACGGCGGCCTCGTGGGCGCGCTCCTCGGTAATGTCGGCGATGATGGTGATGATGCAGCGCTGACCGTCGCGCTGGAGGGTCGCCTTGTAGCTGCGGCGGCGCAGGCCCTCGCCGAGGTCGAATTCGAGGTGCTGGTCGTGGCCGGTATCGACGGCCTGCTGGCAGGCGGCCTTGAAGCGCTGGCCGATCTCGGCGGGGAAGGCGTCGGCGGGATTGCGACCGATGATTTCGTCCCATTGCCAGTCGCCGGGAATGTTTTCGGCCAGGTCACAGGCCAAGTCGGCGGTCTGGTGGAGTATGCTCAGGCCCCGGCCGCGCAGCCCGGAGGACAGGGCGCGCAGTCGCATGGTGTCATGGTTGTCAGGCTCGGACAGGGTCATGCAGGCAAACTCATTGGATGAGCCGGGGACAAAAAAGGCTCCGCCATAGGCGGAGCCTCGGATTACTCAGTTCTGGGCTTGATGGCCTATCGCGCGCCGCGGCGGAACAGGCCCACCAGCAGGGAAACGACCAGGAAGGCCAAAAAGAGGAAGAACAGGATCTGGGCGATGCCAGCAGAGGCGCCAGCGATGCCGCCGAAGCCGAGAACGCCCGCGATCAGGGCAATGACGAGGAAAACCAGTGCGTAGTAGAGCATGATACTCTCCTTGTGAAAGCGTTGTATAAACAACGACTCTTCAAGGGGCAGGTTCCTGTAGTCGCAAAGAAAAAGGCCGGGATGAACCCGGCCTTTTGATGGAACTATCTGCAGGTATCAGGCGGCGGCGCGAGAGCCTTCGTCGAAGAACAGCGCCTGGCTGATCAGGGCCTTGACCATGTCCGGATTGAACGGCTTGGTGACGAGGAAGGTCGGCTCAGGGCGCTCGCCCGTCAGCAGGCGTTCGGGGAAGGCGGTGATGAAGATCACCGGCACCGAATGGCTATTGAGGATGTCGTTGACCGCGTCGATGCCCGAGCTGCCATCGGCAAGCTGGATATCGGCAAGGATCATGCGCGGCTGGGTCTGAGCAAAGAGATTGACCGCTTCCTTGTGAGTGCGGGCGACGCTGACGACCTTGTGGCCGAGGCTTTCGACAAGCTGCTCGATATCCATGGCGATCAGCGGCTCATCCTCGATGATCATGATCTCGGTGGCCACCTGGCGGGAGATCTCGACCGAGGCGACGTCGAGCAGCGATGCGAAGTCGCTTTCCGAGACGGAGAGGATTTCGGCGGCCTGCTGATGGGTGAAGCCTTCGACGGCGACCAGGAGGAAAGCCTGGCGCGGGCGCGGGGCGAGATTGGCCAGATTGTTGGCCGCACGCTGTTCCCAGGCAAAGGACGAGGTTGGCTCGGGGATCTTGACCGCCGATGACGAGAAGAGCGCAGAGAAAAGCTGATACAGCGCTATGCGGTCATTGCTGGCTTCGGGGAAAAGGGAAATGTCGGCGATGAGGGCTTCGAGCGTCGCTGCCACGTAAGCATCGCCCGAGGTCTGCGAGCCGGTTACGGCACGAGAAAACCGCCGCAGGTACGGCAGGTGCGGTGCAATCCGCGTGGACAAAGTCATATATTTGAACTCCCAGTGACGCTTTGGCTCGTGATAACACGAAACCGAAGAACGGAGCCTAAGTTAGAAAGTTCCTGATGGTGGGGAACTTTTTTTTGGCCCATGCATTTTGGAAGCCGAAGTGGGCAATTTCCGACGGTACCGACGGGCATGATGAAGGATAAACTGGTGACCCAGCAACGTATGCGAACGCAGGCGGGGCGGGCTGATGATGGGCTGGGTCCGAATACGGACATCGGCGCGCGTCTGCGTGCGCTCTATGGCGCAGTGCAGGACGAAGGCGTCCCCAATCAGCTGCTCGATCTGCTTGAAAAGCTCGACAGTGCCGAACAGGCACAGAAGGCTAAAAATGCTCCTCGTGACGGAGAGTAGCGGCATGACCACCGCCGAGACCCCGTCGTTCAAGCGCGAAATGCTCGCGACCCTGCCCAGCCTGCGCGCTTTTGCCGTGTCCCTGACCGGCAAGCATGACAAGGCCGACGATCTGGTGCAGGACACCGTGATGAAGGCCTGGGCCAAGCAGTCCAGCTTCGAGATGGGCACCAATATCAAGGCATGGCTCTTCACCATCCTGCGCAATGAATTCTACAGCCAGATGCGCAAGCGTGGCCGCGAAGTGCAGGACAGCGATGGGGCGTTTACCGAACGCCTGTCGGTGCATCCGGCACAATATGGCTCGATGGACATGCAGGATTTCAAGAAGGCCCTGTCGCAATTGCCGGATGACCAGCGTGAAGCGGTGATCCTGATTGGTGCGTCGGGCTTTTCCTATGAGGAAGCAGCAGCGATCTGTGATTGCGCCGTGGGCACGATGAAGTCGCGCGTCAGCCGGGCGCGCACGCGCTTGCAGGATATTCTCAAGATTTCCGGCGAAGCCGATTATGGTCCCGATGCCGTTTCGGCGCAGGTGACCACGTCAAACCACAGCTTCTAGGGCTGACTTTTATTGGCGAGCGCCGTGGAAATGGCGCTCGTCAGGGCATCCTCGGGCACTGGCTTGACGAGTATGGCGCTGTTTTCCGGACTGAGGCGCAGGGTCGAACTGCTGGTCGTCTGCACCAGGGGAATGCCCTTGCCGTGCAGTTCAAGAACCAGCGCGCCGATGTCGCTGTCGTCGATGCGGCGATCGACAATGGCCAGCGCGAGGTTCGGCCAATCGGGGGCGAAGCTTCGGGCTTCCCGGGCCGTAGCGGCCAGCAGGACTTGCTGCGCCCCAAGGGCTTCAAGCATGCGCTGCAGATCGATGGCGATAAGGAATTCTGCCTCGACGATGAGGACTTTCTGTCCGGTAAGCATGCTGGGTCCGCCGTAGTGAGACTCCTGATGGGCCCTGGCGACGCCGTTGTCATTTAAGTTTGACATGTGGCGGAACGGCCGGAAGGCAAGGTGCGTTGGCCCTGCACCATTCTCCAGCGTCAAGCGGTGATCCTTGAGCCTTGTATTGCCCAGTTCCGGAAGACGGGTTCCGTGCGAGCAATGTCCCCTGCGGGCCATGCCGAGTTTTCGAAATTTCGAGCCGCAAGAGCTCAAGTTCATCTCGTCGTTCAAGACGGGGGAGCTTTCGGCCGAGACGGGGACGACGCTGATTGCCGAGGGCAGTCACAGCGCCCATCTTTATACGCTGCTGTCGGGTTGGGCCTTTCGCTACAAGAGCCTGCCGGACGGGCGGCGGCAGATCCTCAACTACATGCTGCCCGGCGACCTGATCGGGCTGCAGGGGACGGTGATCGGGGAAATGCAGCATTCGGTGGAGGCACTGTCCCCGCTGGTGCTCTGCGTGTTTCAGCGCAACCGTATGGAAGAGCTGTTCCGCAACCATCCGGGGCTGGGGTTCGACCTCACCTGGATCGCGGCGCAGGAAGAGCGGATGCTCGATGATCATCTGCTTAGCCTCGGACGGCGCACGGCACTGGAGCGCGCGGCCTATCTCCTCGCCTTCCTTGCCAATCGGGCAGAGGCGGTGGGTCTGAGCGGGGAACATTCGCTGTATCTGCCGATCACCCAGATGCATGTGGCCGACACGCTGGGATTATCGATCGTTCATACCAACAAGACCCTGCGCAAGCTGGCGGACCTCAAGCTGATCCGTTGGCTGGATCGATCCTGCGAAGTGCTCGATGTGGAGGGGCTGATGCAGGTGGCGGACTGGGACGGGCTTGATGAGCGAAAACGCCCGTTGATATGAGCCGGCAAACAGGCCTCAAATCTGCCATCGCCTTGCTAAAGGATAGACATGTCCGAGCGCAGAAGCGAGCAGTCGGCAGATGACGGTAATGAACGTTAGCGAAGCGATCAGCGTCAAATCAGGCCTCGCCCGGCTCGACCGGCGGGTCATGCGCCGTGTGGCCGTGCTGGCGTCGCTGGCCCTGGTGCTGATGGCGGCAGTGGCGGCCTTGGTGCTGGTGCAGGGCATCAACCGGCAGATCACCGATATCGTCCATACCTATGAGGTGCGCAACCAGGCGCGCGAGCTGACCATCGCCCTGATCGAGGCGGAAAGCGCGCAACGCGGCTATTTGCTGACGCGCGACGAAAGCTATTTCAACTCCTACCAGCAGGCGTCGGCGACGATCGGCAACCGGCTGCTGACGCTGACCGGACTGACCGAGGATGACGCACAGCAGGCCGAGCGGATGCGCGCGATTGCAGGCGATATCATCGGCAAGTCGGAAGAGATGGGCCGCAGTGTGGAACTGGTGCAGGAGCAGCGGACCGCCGATGCGAGGCGGCTGATCGAGACCGGCATGGGCGAGCGGATGATGGGCGGACTGCAGGACGCGCTGCAGCAATTCGTCGGCGAGGAAAACAGCAAGCTGCTCGATCGCAACCGGCAGATCGACGAGTCGCGGCGCTGGTTGGTCGGCTCGATCATCACGGCGCTGGCGGCGGCGGTGATCCTGACCTATGCGCTGTTGTCGCGCAGCCAGCGCAAGGTCAGCGAACTGGCACTGAGCGCGGACCTGCTGCATAGCGAGAATGAAGTGCTCGAGGCACATGTCATCGACCGGACGCAGGCCCTCGAAGAAGCGCGGGCCCATGCGGAGCAGGAGCGGCAGCGCGTCGAGGCGCTGCTGCAGGACGCCAATCACCGGATCGGCAATTCGCTGGCAACAGTGTCGTCGCTGCTGGGACTGCAGATGCTGCGCAGCAAATCCGACGAGGTCAAGGAAGCGCTCGAGGGTGCACGCTCGCGCGTGCATGCGATTGCCTCGGCGCATCGGCGATTGCGGTTGGGCAATGACCTGGAAACGGCCAGTGCCGACGAATTTCTCGGTGCCGTGCTGGAAGACATTGCCGTCACTGCCACAACGGCGCGCAATGTGACGATGCGCAGCGATTTCGATCCGATCGTGGTCAATGCGCGCGATGCGACGACCATCGGCATCCTGGTGGGCGAGCTGGTGACCAATGCGCTCAAGCATGCCTTTCCCGATGGACGGGAGGGCACGATCCTGGTGTCGCTGAAGGATGAAGCCGGCGTTCCAGTGCTGCGGGTGGCGGATGACGGGGTTGGGCTCGGCGAGGGCCATGCAATGGGCGAGCAGGGACTTGGCTCGGTTATTGTGGTGCAGCTGTCGAACCAATTCGGGGGTGCGCCAGTTTATGAACGGCGGGAGCAGGGTGGCCTTAGCGTCAGCGTGCCCATGCCCGGCCTCGGGAACGAAAAGGCCGCTATGTCGGACTGATCGAGAAGCGTGAATTGTCGCGTTTTCAGCCAGATCGCTGAAAACGCTCCGGCAGGAGGCAGGCTTGCATTTCATCGCCGTACTCAACCGCGATGGCGGCACATTGCGGACGATGGACCTCGAGGCGTTTTGCACGACAGCACAGCAGATTTTCGAGCGCCACGGCGATACGCTCGATTGCCGGATCGTCGAGGGCAAGGCCATCGAGCGCGCCTTGCAGAAGGCGGCGGACGACCCCAAGGCCGATGCGCTGATCGCCGGCGGGGGCGACGGTACCATCTCGGCTGCAGCGGCCATTGCCTTTCGCAGCGGCGTGCCGCTGGCAGTGCTGCCGGCCGGTACGATGAACCTTTTTGCCCGAGCACTCAAAATGCCGCTGACGCTGGAGGCAGCGCTCGAAGCGATCGCCGATGGCGAGGTGGGTACGGTGGACATTGCCACGGCCAATGGACGGCCCTTCGTGCATCAGTTCAGCGTCGGTATCCATGCCAGACTGATCCGCATCCGCGAGAACATGACCTATCGCAGCCGGGTCGGCAAAATGCTGGCGAGCCTGCGGGCGATCGGTGCGGCGGCGATGGCACCGCCGCAATTCGAGGCAGAGTTGCACACAACCAAGGGCGTCGAGCGGCGCAGGGTTTCGGGCATTGCCATTTCCAACAATCCGCTGGGCGACGGGCTGATCCACGCGGACGGTTTGGATCGGCATATTCTGGGCGTCTATATTGCTGCGCCACTCACCACGCTGAGCCTGTTGCGGCTGGCTGTGGATGTGTTCCTGGGTCGCTGGCGGGAGAGCCCGATGGTCTCGGAAAAGGAGATCGACGAGGTGACTTTGCGCTTCCCCAAACGCAAGCATGGTGCCAAGGCGGTGGTGGATGGCGAGCTGATCAATCTCGACGCATCGGTTACGCTGAAGGTGCATGCGGACGGATTGAACATGGTACTGCCGAAAACCGCACAAATTCGGAACCAATCGATCCCGAGCCCGTTAAGAAGGATTACCTAGGGGCTCCGTAGTGCATCAGGACGACAAGTGACAGAGACAGGCCGTCCCCTTCCGGACGATATTCGGAAGGTCGTGGATGATCCGGTGAGGCTGGAGGCTCTGGCTGCCCTGGAGGTCATGGACAGCGGGCCTGATCTCGATTTCGAGCGTTTGAGCAGAGCCGCAGCCCATATTTTTGGTGCCGAGATCGCGCTGGTGGCGCTTGTTGACAGCGACCGGCAATGGTTTCGCGCCTGTTTCGGGCTCGAAGGCATTTCGGAAACCCAAACAACAGACTCGTTTTGCGCGCATACCATCGCGCTGCCGAGCGATGACGACAGTCTGGTTGTGCTGGACGCAGCGCGCGATCCACGCTTTTCCGACAATGTGCTGGTGACGGGCTTTCCCCATATTCGCTTTTATGCCGGTGCGGCGATCCGCGTTGCTGGACAGAAAATCGGCAGTCTCTGCGTGATCGACAGCAAGCCGCGGGCCGATTTCGACGCGGGACAGGAAGACCAACTCATTGATCTGGCGGCGCTGGCGGCGACGCTGTTCGAACTCAAGAACGAAGCGCGCGTCCGGGCGCGCACGGCTGCGGCGCTGATGCGCGAAGAGTGGCGGCATGCGCTGACGCTGGAGGCCGGCAAGGTCGGATCCTGGGTCTGGGACGTGCGGAGCGGGGAGGTGACCTGCAACGACATGTTCCGGCGGATGTATGGCTTGCAGGAGAGCGACATTATCCGGTTCGATGACGTGCTGGCGGCGACGCATCAGAGTGATCGGGCTGCGGTCGAGGCGGGGATTGCTGCCAGCTTCGGCGAGGGCGAGGATTTCAATACCGAGGCACGGGCTGCCAATACCGGCCTGTGGCTGACCATGCGGGGTCGGGTCTATCAGCGGGACGCCGAGGGGCGGCCGCTGGTGATGATGGGCGCCTGCATCGACATTTCCGAGAGCAAGCAGACGGCGGACCAGACACGGTTGCTGCTGCGCGAGCTGAACCACCGGGTCAAGAATACGCTGGCGATGATCCAGTCGGTGGCGCGGCAGACCATCCGGCAGAACCCCGACCCCAAGGATTTCATCGAGGCCTTCTCCGGGCGTCTGCGGACCATTTCGGACGCCCATGTGCTGCTGGCCGATCGCGACTGGTCGGGCGTGCAGCTCTATGAGGTGATCGCCTCCCAGCTTGGGTCGCGGTTCCGGACCAATCCGGACCGGGCCGAGGTGCATGGGGAGGATGTGGCGCTGCCGGCCGACCATGCTGTGGGGCTGGGGCTGATCCTGCATGAGTTGACCACCAATGCGCATCGCTATGGCGCGTGGTCCAATGAGCAGGGCGTGGTCGAGATCGACTGGGCGATCCGCAACGAGCCGGTGCGCGGCCTTTCGTTGACCTGGCGCGAGGTGGGCGGGCCCAGGGTGGAGAAGCCGGAAGAATATGGCTTGGGAACGCGGCTGATCGAGCGCAGCCTGGCCAAGGTGCTGGACAGCGAAGTGCAGCTCGAATTCGCGCCGGATGGGGTGGTGGCGAAAGTGTGGATGCCTCTGCCCGCCGAAGTATGAAAAAGGCCGCCCAGTGGGCGGCCTTCCTGTTTCAATCAATGCAAATGCCTAGTCGGACTTGTCGCCGCTGCGGGCCAGCATGAAGGCTGCGATGGCGGCGGCCGGGATGCCAAATTTACGCACGAGCGGCGATTTAAGCAGCACAGGCAGGGCGGTCACGGCGGCCGTCGTCATGAAGGCGCTGGTTTCGCTCGACCGGCGCTTTTCGGCCACGGCACGCTTGTGCTGGCCCTTGCCGATCAGGCTGCCGAGATAGACGGCGAGCGCGAGGAACAGAAATACCCCGCCAAAGATCAGCGCGGCATAGAGCGAGCCCAGTTCGGCAGCAACGGCGATGAAGCCGGCCGAGAGCAGGAAACCTACGCCGAGCAGCGCGAAGACCGCGATCACCACATTGAGGATGATGGCATTGCGGACCCGCTCGGTAATGTGTTCGATTTCGATACCGAGCAGGCCAGCCAGAGGAACCAGAAGGTTCATGGCACTTAGTGTCGCGACAGGAGCGCGAGCACGTAGCCGATGCCGATTGCGCTGGCGACCGCCGTCAGGGGCTTTTCCCGGATGGTGGCCTTAAGCTGCTGTTCGATGTCGCTGGCCTTTTCCTGCACGTCTTCAACGACATGCTCGGCCTGGCGCTGGAGGTGATGCACCTCGCTTTTGGCAACGGCCTTGGCCTCATTGACCTTGTCATTGCTCAGCTTGGCCAGCGTGGCCGCGATCGACTTGAGGTCGTCCTGCAGTTGGGAGATCTGGTCCTCGAGCTGCTCTTCGCGGATCTTGGAACTGGCGCGGGCAGCTCGGGCTGCGGCGGGCTTGCGGTCGGGTGCGAGGTCGGAAGTGCTGGCCATTATGACGCTCCTTGATAAGATGCGGGCTAAACGTGCGGAAATCCCTGTGGTTCCCAGAACATGCGGGCGCTTGTCGCTGGTTGCGCTTTCAATCCGGAAAAGCGGCGGTCGGTTTTCGTGAAAGTGGTGCGGCCACACAAGAAGACACCCCAATGCGCGCGAAGCACATTGGGGTGGCAAGGGGCGGGTGAAAGGGGGGCAACTTTCGACCCGCGGGCGCTTCTCATGAGTGAGAACCAGAAACTGGCTGCGCCTGTTTTGTTACCGGCAGGACCGGTTTGGCTTTAGATCCTGCCCATAAGGACAAGGATCAGAATGACGATCAGCACGACGCCCAGGATGCCGGACGGGCCGTAGCCGAAACCGCGCGAATAACCCCAATTGGGCAATGCGCCGATCAGCAGCAGAATGAGGATGATGATGAGAATTGTACCCAAGCCCATGGTAGCTCTCCTTTTTGTTCTTGTGACGCTTCGTTGCCGCTGATCCTAGAGGATGGCGACGAGCAGGCCGGCGGCGATGGACAGGATCAACAGGGCAGGTGCGAGGGCCTTGAACACATCGGCGTAATGGGTTTGCCCATCATAGCCTTCCGTCCACACCATTGAGGTGCGGCCTGCGTTTTCCAGCGCCTTGATCTCCATGTTGGTCATGACCATCTCCGCTTGCTTGTTTGCACATTGTTGTGCGTGGCCAAGTAACGGGGCGTCAGATCATTTGGTTCCGGAGAGGCTCCAGAGATTATTCGACGCGGATGACGTCGACCGACTGGGTGGTCTCGTGCGAGCCGTGGGTCTTGAGCACGCCGACGATTGGGGAAATGTCGGAATAATCGCGGCCATGGCCGATGGAAATGTGGTCGGCGCCGGCGATCATGGCATTGGTGGGGTCGAATTCGACCCAGCCGAGATGGCTGCCGCACCAGACACGCACCCAGGCATGCATGGCATCGGCGCCTTCAAGGCGCGGCTTGCCCTGGGGCGGGATGGTGCGCAGGAAGCCCGAGACATAGCCGGCGGGAATGCCGACGCCGCGGAGACCGGCGATCATCACATGGGCGAAATCCTGGCAGACGCCCTTGCGCAGGGCGAAGGCTTCGGCGGGCTTGGTTTCGACGTCGGTGGCCTTGGGATCGTAGGCAAAGTCGCGGTGGATAGCCATGCAGAGGGCATTGGCGGCGGCAAGGACCGAGGCGCTGCCGGCGGTGACGTCCTCGACATAGTCGGTGATGGCGGGAACGAGCTGGACGCGCGGCGAGGCGGCGAGGAAATGATGCGGGCTGTCGGGCTCGACGGACCAGAAGCGGGCGATTTCCTGTTTGAGGGCGTCGCGGGTGGGCGAGAGATCGGCGGGGGAGGCGAGCTCTTCCACCAGCACGCGGGCGGTCAGCTTGATCTCGAGATGGTCATGCGGGGTGGCATAGGTCAGCTCGGTGACCGAATTGCCGAAGAAATCGGTGAAGGTGTTTTCGCGCTGCGGGCGGGGGTCGAAGGAGAGGCCAGAGGCGACGACGCGCTGCACGCCGGGAATGGTCACCGGGGCGACGCGGATCAGATGCCGCCCGCCATGCACCGTGGCGTCGTAGTCATAGTGCAGGGCGAGGCGGACATCATAGAGCATGGCGGTTACACAAAGTATGCCGCGGCGACGAGACCGGCCAGCATGCCGATATCGGCAGCCAGTTTGTCGAGCCGTTCGGGCGTCATGTCGGCGGGATCGGCGGTGCGCAGTTCGGTCTCGATCTGGAGCGCGACCCTGGCGGCCGAGGAGAGCTGGCCCTCCTCGACGCCGCCGGGCAGCATTTCGATCTGGGTGCGCAGTTCGGTGATCTGGAAGATGACCGATCGCGGATTGAGCGGATCGAGGGCGAGCAGGTCGATGGCGCTTTGCGTGCCGGCGCTGACCGAATAGCGGCGGCGGTGCGACATGACGCTATCGCCGATTTCGAGCAGCATTTCGATCGACCCGTCGGGCGCGTCCTTCGCCGTCAGCCAACTGACGACGCGGGCGATCTGGATGGCGCGTTCGAGGCGGCGGCCCAGTTCGAGGAAGCGCCAGCCGGCGAAGCGATACATGTTTTCATGCACGAGGCCGGAAAAGCCGGCCAGCTTGCGCAGCAGCACGGTCATGGCACGGGTGGCGTCGTCGCCCGGCTTGACGCGGGTGGCGAAGCGCCGGGCGGTCTTTTGCAGGTCATCGAGCGCCAGCCAGCCATCGGGCGAGAAGCGGTCGCGGATCTGGCCGGCGGAATGGACGGCGCTGTCGATTGAGGAGAGCAGGCCTTGCGGCATGGCTTCGCCGGCGTCGACATCGATGCTGTCGAGGAAGTCGGCGCAATGGGTGAGGATGGGCAGGTCGGACTTGCTGAGTTCGGCGAGGCGGGCGTTGTAGGCGCGCAGGATGCGGACCGTGGCTTCGCAGCGCTCGGCGTAGCGGCCGAGCCAGATGAGGTTATCGGCGGCGCGGCTGGGCAGGCTGCCGTGGGCATTGCGCACCAGCTTCTGGCCATCCTGGGGCAGGAGCGAGACCTGTTCGACGGGCTTTGAAGAGAGCACCCAGACGTCGGCAGCCTGGCCGCCGCGCTGCATGGCGATGGCGGAGGTGTCCTGATTGGAACCAACGCGGGCAAAGCCACCGGGCATGATGGTCCAGCCGTGCTCGGTGCGGGCGGCAAAGACGCGGAGGGTGATCGGGCGGGGCTGCAGCTTGCCATCGACATATACCGGGGCGGTGGAGAGCTGCACCGGCTCCTGGCCGACGTAATTGGCGCCATTGGCGCGGATGCGGTCGAGGAGGGCGGCCTTCTGTTCCGGCGGAATGGACGAGCCAAGGGCGGTGCCACGCAGGTCATCGAAGGGCAGGGTGGTGGCGAAGGCCGGACCGATCAGCAGGTTGTCGAAATTGTCGAGTACATGGCGCTGTTCGCCGGGCTGGCCGCACCACCAGGTGGCGATTTCGGGCAGCAGCAGGTCCTGACCGAGCAGCTTTTGCGCGAGGCGCGGCATGAAGGCGGCAAGGGCGCGAGTTTCGAGCAGGCCGGTGCCCAAGGCATTGATGATCGAGAGCGAGCCGTGGCGCAGGGCTTCGACCATGCCGGGCGTGCCGATGCGGCTGTCGTAGCGCAGTTCGAGCGGGTCGACGAAGCTGGCATCCATACGGCGCCAGAGCACGCTGACCGGCTTGGGACCGGCCACGGTGCGGACCATGACATTGCCGTCCTCGATGATGAGGTCCTCGCCTTCGAGCAGCATGAGGCCGAGATAGCGGGCGATATAGGCGTGTTCGAAATAGGTTTCGTTGAGCTGGCCGGGGGTGAGGATGCCGACTCGGCCGTCGCCGCGCTTGGCATCGGCAAAGAGCGTGTCGCGGAAATCGCGGAAGAAGCCGGCGAGGCGCTGTACGTTCATCTCCGCATAGATGTCGGACAGGGCGCGGGTGGTGGCGACGCGGTTTTCCAGTGCAAAGCCGGCGCCGGAGGGCGCCTGGGCGCGATCGCCCAACACCCACCATGCGCCATCGGGGCCACGGCCGAGTTCGAAGGCGCAGAAGTGGAGGTAGTGGCCGCTGACGGGGCGGACGCCGACCAGAGGTCGCAGGAATTCGCCGTTCTGGGCGACGAGTTCTGGTGGCAGCAGGCCCTGCTGGACCAGGCGATTGTCGCCATAGATATCGGCGATGACGGTTTCGAGCAGTTCGGCGCGCTGGATCAGGCCGGTGGAAATGCGCGACCAGTCGGCTTCGTCGATCAGCAGGGGCACGTGGGCCAGCGGCCAGTCGCGCTCCTTGCCCTCGGCGCCGTCATATTTGCGATAGAAGACGCCGGAATCGCGCAGATATTGATCGGCGCGCTCGAAGCGGGCGGCGAGTTCGACCGGTCCGAGCTTGTCGAACTCGGCCATCAGTTGCGACCAGCCAGGGCGGATATTGCCCTGGGGGTCGATCATTTCGTCGGGAATGCCGGGCTGCAGCCGGTAATCAGCAATGATGCTGGGGCTGTCAGGGCTCTTTCCGCGACTTTTTTGTCTTGGCATTTGCATGCGCTACCAAAATCGTGGCGGTCGGCGCAGGTCAAGCGTCAGCGGGAATTCGTCCGCAGGCTTTTCGTCCCTCAACATGTAACCACCGGCGGTATGGTTCTGCGGCACGAAGCGGGCGAGGCGGCGGGCCTCGGCTTCATTGCCATTGACCGGGAAGGTTTCGTAGTTGCGGCCGCCGGGATGGGCGACATGGTATACGCAGCCGCCAACGGGGCGTTGGGTCCAGCGATCATAGATGTCAAAGACCAGCGGCGTGTTGACCGGCAGGACGGGATGGAGGCCCGAGGCGGGCTGCCAGGCCTTGTAGCGGACGCCGGCAACGGCGGTGCCCGCCTTGTCGGTGGGGCGAAGCGGGACGGGGCGCTGGTTGCAGGCGACGGCATAGCGCTCGGGGTTGATGCCCTCCAACTTCACTTGCAGACGCTCCACCGAAGAGTCCACGAAGCGCACCGTGCCGCCGATGGCGCCCTGTTCGCCCATGACGTGCCAGGGTTCGAGCGCCTGGCGTAGTTCGAGGTGCACGCCCTCGTATTCGACCTCGCCACAGAAGGGGAAGCGGAATTCGAGCTGGGCGGCGAACCAGGCGGGATCGAGCTTGAAGCCGTGGCGGTCGAGATCGGCGATGATGTCGAGGAAATCCTGCCAGACATAGTGGGGCAGCATGAAGCGGTCATGCAGGGTCGTGCCCCAGCGGGCAAAGCCGCCATCCGCGGGATCGGTCCAGTAGCGGGCGATCAGCGCGCGGATCAGCACCTGCTGGGCCAGCGACATGCGGGCATTGGGCGGCATTTCGAAGCCGCGGAATTCCACCAGGCCGAGCCGGCCGGTGGGGCCATCGGGCGAGAAGAGCTTGTCGATGCAGATTTCGGAGCGGTGGGTGTTGCCGGTGACATCGACGAGCAGGTTGCGGAACAGGCGATCGACCAGCCAGGGCAGGGGTGCAGGTTCACCCGAGGCGGGGTGAGGCACCTGGGCCATGGCGATTTCGAGTTCGTAGAGGCTGTCGTGGCGGGCCTCGTCGAAGCGCGGCGCCTGGCTGGTGGGGCCGATGAAGAGGCCCGAAAACAGATAGCTCATGGCCGGATGGCGCTGCCAATGGAGGACCAGCGACTTGAGCAGGTCGGGGCGGCGCAGGAAGGGGCTGTCATGCGGCGTGGCGCCGCCGACCACGACGTGATTGCCACCGCCGGTGCCGGTGTGACGGCCGTCGATCATGAACTTGTCGGCGCCGAGCCGGCTGAGGCGTGCCTCCTCATAGATGGCGGAGGTGGTGGCGACGCAATCATCCCAACTCGAAGCGGGGTGGATATTGACCTCGATGACGCCCGGATCGGGCGCGACGCGGATGACATTGAGGCGCGGGTCATGTGGCGGCGCATAGCCTTCGAGATGCACCGGCATGCCGATGTCTTTCGCGGCCGCTTCAGTGGCGGCGACGAGTTCGAGGTAGTCTTCGAGCTTTTCCACGGGGGGCAGGAAGACGCAAAGACGATGGTCGCGTACTTCGGCCGTGACGGCCGTGCGCACTTCGCCCTCGATCTCGCTGATGACCTGTTCGGTGCGATCCTGCTGTTCACTGGCCGCGGTGAAATCGGCAGTGGCCTGGGCGCGGGGATCAGCTTGCAGCCCGGTCTTCTGGCGAGCCAGCACTTCCACCGGATCGGGCAGGGGTCCGCGCGGTTCGCCGGGATCCTGAGCCACGACATGGGGATAGGCGGTGGGCTTGAGATGTTTGAGCGAGCTCAGCGGCAGACGATAGCCGGCGGGACTGTCGCCGGGGGCGAGGAAGAGCTTGCCGCGGCGGGTCTTCCAGACTTCGGTGAGCCAGGGGCTGGAGGCTGTCGCATTCCAGCGCTGGACGGGCAGGACATAGCCGGTGGGGCTGGTCAGGCCGCGTTCGAAGACTTTCGCTATGCGCGAACGGGCTTCGGGATCAGCCAGTTCGGAATTGGCGGGATCGACATTGGCGGGGAGGTTGGCTTCCTTGAGCAGCCATTCGCCAGGGTCTTCATAGGCCTCGGCAATGGTTTCACCGGTGAGGCCGAGATTGCGCGCGAAGCTGTCGAGGAATTTGCGCGCGTCGTCGTGGGTGGCGCTGGTCTCGACGCCTTCGCGGGCGATGAGCTTTTCATCGCTCCAGACCGGCTTGCCGTCGAGGCGCCAGTAGAGCGAGAAGGTCCAGCGTGGCAGGCTTTCGCCGGGGTACCACTTGCCCTGGCCGTAATGCAGCATGCCGTTGGGGGCGAAGCGCTGACGGAGGCGACGGATCAGGTCATCGGCGAGGCGGCGCTTGGTGGGGCCGACGGCGCCGGTGTTCCACTCGTCGGCTTCGAAATCATCGACGGAAACGAAGGTTGGTTCACCGCCCATGGTGAGGCGAACGTCATTGTCGGCGAGCACCTTGTCGACCTGATGGCCGAGGGCGTCGAGCTGATCCCAGGAAGCATCGGAGAAGGGTTTGGTGATGCGCGGATGTTCGGCGACGCGGGTGACCTTCATGTCGAAGGCGAAATCGACCTCGGCATAGGAGGCAAAGCCCGAGATCGGCGCGGCATTGCGG
Source organism: Candidatus Devosia phytovorans (assembly GCA_029202405.1). Lineage (NCBI taxonomy): Bacteria > Pseudomonadati > Pseudomonadota > Alphaproteobacteria > Hyphomicrobiales > Devosiaceae > Devosia > Candidatus Devosia phytovorans. The sequence goes on from CP119312.1 coordinate 453,627, forward strand.
TAATGCGGTGTTGCGGCCAGCGGGACGTGGCTCTCGCCGGTCAGGAGGCCCGAGGTCGGGTCGAGGCCGACCCAGCCGGCGCCCGGCAGATAGACTTCGCACCAGGCGTGCAGATCGGTGAAATCGTGATCGGTGCCGGCGGGGCCATCGAGCGACACTAGATCGGGCTTGAGCTGGATCAGATAGCCGGAGACGAAGCGGGCGGCAAAGCCGAGATGGCGCAAAATCTGGACCAGCAGCCAGGAGGAATCGCGGCAGGAGCCTCTGGCATTGCCGAGGGTTTCCTCGGGCGTCCAGACGCCGGTTTCCATACGGACGATATAGGCGATGTGCTGCTGGATGGAGGCGTTGATGGCGGTGACGAAATTGACCGTATTCATCGGCGTCTTGTCGATGCCGTCGAGGAATTTCTGCAGCAGCGGGCCGGCCGGCTCGGGCTTGCTATAAATGGAGAGGTCGTCGCGCAGGTCTTCCGGATATCGGAAGGGGAAGGTCTCGGCCACTTCTTCGACGAAGAAGTCGAAGGGATTGTAGACCGTCATGTCGGCGACGAGTTCGACTTCGATCTTGAGCTCGGTGACGGGCTCGGGAAAGACGAAGCGGGTCAGGAAATTGCCGTAAGGGTCCTGCTGCACATTGGTGAAATGCAGGCCGGGCGAGACTTTGAGCGCATAGCTCAGCACCTTGGTGCGGGAATGGGGCGCGGGCTGCAGCCGGATGATCTGGGGCTGGAGGACGACCGGACGGTCGTACTTGTAGTGCGTCAGATGATAGACGGCGGCTTTGATCGACATGCGCTCAGGTCGCTCGCTTCAGGCCACAGATTTTGACTTCCCGGGTAGGAGCTTAGCGGGGTTTGCGGGCGGTGGATAGGTGCCACGCCCTCGTGGTTCGAGGCTCGCGAGGGCTCGCACCTCACCATGAGGGCTACTGGGAACGCGACGCTGCAACAGCCCTCATGGTGAGGTGCTTTGCATCGCAAAGCCTCGAACCACGAGGGCGTGGCACTTCAAGTCATGTCGTCCACGACCTGCCGCTGCTTCAGCATTTCGAGGAAGATGGCGTAGTCCTTGTCGAATTGCGGGCGGGCGGCTGGATCGGGGGCGCGGGCGGTGCCGCCCTGCTGCATGGCGAGGCAGGCAGCGTCGAGGCTGGGATAGAGGCCGGCGGCGGTGGCGGCGACCATGGCCATGCCGAGAAGGGTCGCGTCCTTGGCTGAAGATTCAACCACGGTGCAGCCGGTGGCGTCGGCGTAAAGCTCCATCAGGATTGGATTTTTGGTGTGGCCGCCGGTGACGTGCAGCGTGTCGATGGCATAGCCGCGGGTGTTGAGGGTTTCGAGGATGTGGCGGACGCCCAGCGCGATGGAAACGCAGGTGCGCCAGTAGAGGCGGCAGAGCGAGTCGAAATCGCTGTCGAGGGTGAGGCCCGAAATGACGCCGAGGGCGAAGGGGTCGCCGAGGGGTGAGCGGTTGCCGTGGAAATCGGGCAGGACGTGGAGGCGGTGGGCGAGGGCGAGGCCCTCGGTTTCGCGCAATTGCATGATGCGGGTGGCGATGGCCTGATGCATCTGCGTGGTCGGTTCGCCGCCGGCGCCATGCCAGCGGATGATGTGATCGAGCAGGGCGCCGGTGGCGGACTGGCCGCCTTCATTGAGCCAGACGCCGGGCAGGACGGCGCCGAAATAGGGACCCCAGACGCCCTGGGTAGGGCGGTCTTCGGCAGACAAAGCCATGACGCAGCTGGAGGTGCCGGCGATGAGGGCCAGGTTGCGGTCGATGGTGCCGACATCATGGGTGAAGGCGCCGAGGACGCCGAGGGCGCCGGCATGAGCATCGATGAGGCCGACGCCGACTTGGCAGTTGGTAGTGAGGCCGAGGTCGGCGGCGGCTTCCTCGGTCAGCGGGCCGAGATCGGCGCCGACGGGGCTGGCTTTTGCCGGCAGGGCGGCTTTTTCCAGCATGTCCTCGAGGCCGACCTGGACGAGGAAATCGGACTGCCAGGGTGTGTCGCGATGGGCCAGATAGGTCCATTTGCAGACGAGGGTCGACTGGCTGCGGGCGAGCGAACCGGTTGATTTCCATGATAGAAAATCGGCCAGGTCGAACATCATGGCGGCGCGTGACCAGCTTTGCGGCATATGGCGCTTGAGCCACATGAGCTTGGGCACTTCCATTTCCGGGGACATGACGCCACCGGCATAGTTGAGCACTTCATGACCGGTGGAATTGGCCTCATCGGTCTCGTCTAGGGCGCGGTGATCGAGCCAGACGATGGTGTCCCAGCGGTCTTCGCCATTGGTGGAGACGGTGACGGGCTGACCCTGGACATCGCGGACGACAAGGGAGCAGGTGGCGTCAAAGCTCAGGCCAGCGACCTGTTCCGGACGGGCCTTTGCTTCGGTCATGGCCTGCCGGATGGCGGCGCAGGTGGCCTGCCAAATCTGCTCGCTATTGTGCTCGGCGTGGTTCGCGTCGGTACGGTTCATGGCGATGGCGTGTTCGGCGCGGGCGAGCAATTTGCCCTCCGCCGTCAGCACCCCCGCCCGGGCACTCCCCGTACCCACATCCACTGCCATTAGGAGGCTTTGCGTCAAAGATGGCGCCCTCTCTCTCAATTTGGGGGACGTTAGACGACCGCGTTCGGCATGGCTATGGGAAATGAGTGATGGGGGCGCCGCTTCTGCGAGGAGGCGGATTGTGGTCCTAACACTGTCGTTTATAAAGTATTGCCTTGTCAAAATATCCGGGAGACTGTTGATTTGCGGATGCAATGATGGGTGGCAAGATGGTAGAGAGCGCAGTTGCAGAAGGTTTGGTCGATCATCCGTTGAATTACTTTGACCGTATTCAGGTGATCAACCTGCGCTCGCGCACAGACCGTCGCCAGGAAATGGCGAGCGAGTTCAGGCGGATCAGGTTTGACCTGGGACGGATCGAGTGGTTCGACGCGGTCAAACCGGCGGATCGGGGCGAATTCGAGAGTATCGGCGCGCGGGGATGTTTTCTCAGCCACCTTGCCATCCTGCAGCAGAATGCGGAGAGACCGCCGGAACGACTGCTGATCATGGAGGATGATGTCAGCTTTTCTGAAGATTTTATGGCGCGGCTGTCGGAGATTGTCGAGCAATTGCAACGGGATCGGTGGGATGTGTTTTATGGCGGGGGACGGGTTGGCGAGATCGATGCCGTTGCGGCAGGGCTCGCCCGGGTGCCGCAGGACATGGGTATAGGGTGCACGCATTTTCTCGCCATCCGCGGTGACAGGATCGGCGCGGTGGCGGATTATCTGGCGGCGCAATTGGGCCGGCCGGCGGGGGATCCGGCCGGCGGGCCGATGCATGTCGATGGATCTTATTCGTGGGCGCGCAAGGAGTTAGGGTTGGAAACGCTGATGGCTAGTCCCGAGATTGCCTTTCAGAGGCCGTCGCGCAGCGACATTGCGCAGGGGCAATGGTGGGACCGGGTTCCGGGACTAAGCGAGCTCGGGGCGATGGCGCGGTCGGTGCGGAACCGGCTGCGCAAGCGCGGCTAGAGGTCGTTGTCCAGATAGCGCTCCAGGGTTGCCTTGGTGCCGATTTCCCAGAGCGTTGTCAGGGCTTTGGTGAAGGCGGCGATGAAGGTCGGGTCGTTGGCGAGGTCGCCGTAGATGTCACTCATCGCGAGCCAGGCGCTCGGATTTTCCTTGGCCAGTTTGGCCTGGGCAGTCAGGCGGTCCCAGCTGGGATCGTTGGGTTCGATGACGGCGCCGCTGTCGGTCGTGCCGTAGCAATAGCGGCACCAAAGGGCACTCACGAGTGACAATCCGTTAACAGACTGTTGACGTTGAACGCGGTCGAGTGCGGATGGAATGATGAATTTGGGCTGGCGATTGGAGCCGTCGAGGGCGAGGCGCCGGATGGTGTCGCCAATCTTGGGATTGGAGAACCGGGTCTGGCAGAGGGCGTAATAGTCTTCGAGATTTGTATCGGGCACCGGGGGGACGATGGGGATGATTTCTTCCTGCTCGACCTTGGTGAGGAAAGCGGAGACGAGATCGTTCTCCATGGCCTCGTGCACGAAGTGGATGTCCATCAGGCCGGCCGGATAGGCGATGGTGGCGTGGCCGCCGTTGAGGATGCGGATCTTCATGTGCTCGTAGGGGGCGACGTCGTCGACGAATTGCACGCCAACCTTTTCCAGCGCCGGGCGACCGGCGGGGAAATTGTCTTCGAGCACCCATTGCTTGAAGTTTTCGCAGAAGACCGGCCAGGCGTCGTCGATGCCGAAATTTTCGGCGAGGAGCGCAATCTCGCGGGGTGAGGTGGCGGGGGTGATGCGATCGACCATGCCATTGGGGAAGGCGACGGTATCGCGCCATTCGGCGGCGAGGACCGGGTCCACCAGTTGGGCGAGGCCCAGAACGGCATTCTGGGTGACGTGGCCGTTGCCGGGGATGTTGTCGCAGCTCATGACGGTGAAGGGCACGAGACCACGCTGGCGGCGGAGGCGCAGGCCGGCGACGATGAGGCCGAAGACGGTTCTCGGCGTCTCGATGTTTTTCGCGTCCCAGGCGATGTCGGGATGGGCCGGATCGAACTTCTGGGACGCGGGGTCGATGTAATAGCCGCCCTCGGTAATGGTGAGGGAAACGATGCGGATGGCGGGGTCCGCGAGCTGCTCGATGATGGCGGCGGTGTCGCCGGGCTTGAGGTAGTCGATCATGCCGCCGGTGATGCGGGCGGCGCTGCTGTCGGCTTCCTGTTCGACCACGGTGGTCAGCCAGTCCTGCGCCTTGAGTTTTTGGCGCATGGCTTCGTCGGCGTCGCGCACGCCGGCGCCGATCAGCGCCCAGTCGTGGTCGCTGCCGGTGGCGAAGAGATCGTCGAGATAGACGGCCTGGTGGGCACGGTGGAAATTGCCGACACCGAAATGGACGATGCCGGCTTTCAAGGCATTGCGGTCGTAGGCTGGGACAGCAGCTGTGGTGATCTCGGGAAGGGCGGCGGCGGATAGCTTGGTGGTCATGGTCTTGGTCCTTCGACCGAGTCTTTTATCTAAGTGGGTACCCCCTCCTGGCCGCCCCCTGATAGGGGGAGGGACGCAGGAGCCGATTGGTCTGTTAGAGAGCCTTGCCGGCGGCATCGAACTTGTAGATGCGGGTTGGGTCGGGCGTGAGGTAGACGTCGTCGCCGTGGTTGAAGGTCTGGTCGCCGTCGGTGCGGACGGTCATCAGTTCCATGCCGTCGACATGAACGTGGAGGAAAGTGTCGCTGCCGAGCTGTTCGGCGACGCCGACTTTGCCCTTCCAGGCGCCGGGGACGGCGGTCTTGGAGATGGCGACGTGTTCGGGGCGGACGCCGATGGAATGGGCGTTGTGCTTGGATGCCTCAGGGCCGTCGACAAAGTTCATCTTGGGCGAGCCGATGAAGCCGGCAACGAAGCGGTTGGCGGGCTTCTTGTAGAGGTCGAGCGGCGAGCCGAACTGTTCGACATTGCCGGCGTTGAGCACGACGATGCGGTCGGCCATGGTCATGGCTTCGACCTGGTCGTGGGTGACGTAGATCATGGTGGTCTTGAGCTGCTGGTGCAGCTCGGTGATCTCGAGGCGCATGTTGACGCGAAGCGCGGCGTCGAGGTTGGATAGGGGCTCGTCGAAGAGGAAGGCCTTGGGCTCGCGCACGATGGCGCGGCCAATGGCGACGCGCTGGCGCTGGCCGCCGGAGAGGGCGCGCGGGCGTCGGTCGAGATAGGAGCTCAGGTTCAGCGTGCGGGCGGCATATTCGACCTTCTGGTCGATGACTTCCTTGGGCGCCTTGGCCATTTTGAGCGGGAAGGCGATGTTGTCCCTGACGGTCATATGCGGATAGAGCGCATATGACTGGAACACCATGGCAAGGCCACGCCGGGCCGGTGGCGCCTTGGTCATGTCCTGGCCATCGAGCAGGATGGTGCCGCCGGTGGTGTCTTCGAGGCCGGCGATGAGGCGCAGCAGGGTGGACTTGCCGCAGCCCGAGGGCCCGACGAAGACGACGAATTCGCCGTCTTTGATATCGAGCGAAATGTCCGGGATGATGTGGACCTCGCCGAAGGACTTCTTGACGTTCTTGAGACTGATAGAGCCCATCTGGATTAGTCCTTTTACTTAACAGCGCCGAAGGTGAGGCCGCGGACGAGTTGTTTCTGGCTGAACCAGCCCATGAGCAGGATCGGCGCGATAGCCAGCAGGGATGCCGCCGAGAGCTTGGCAAGGAAGAGACCCTGCGGGCTGGAGAAGGAGGAGATGAAGGCGGTGAGCGTGCCAGCACGGCCCGAGGTCAGCGTGATGGTCCAGAAGGCTTCGTTCCAGGCGAGGATCACATTGAGCAGAAGCGTCGAGGCGATGCCGGGCACCGCCATGGGGACGAGGACGTAGACGATCTCGTTCCAGAGCTCGGCACCATCCATGCGGGCAGCTTCAAGGATGTCGACCGGGATTTCCTTGAAGTAGGTGTAGAGCATCCAGATGATGATCGGCAGGTTGATCAGGGTCATGATCAGCGTCAGGCCATGCACGGTGTCGAGCAGGCGCAGGTCGCGGAAGATCAGGTAGATCGGGATCAAAACGCCGACGGCGGGCATCATCTTGGTGGAGAGCATCCACATCAAGACGTCCTTGGTGCGCTTGGTGGGCGCGAAGGCCATGGCCCAGGCGGCGGGGATGCCGATGATGAGGCCGAGCAGGGTCGAGCCGACCGAGACCAGGATCGAATTGGTGGCGTGCTTGAAATAGTCGGAGCGATCCTGCACGGCGCCGAAGTTTTCCAGCGTGAAGGTCTGGGGGAAGAAGGTCGGCGTGTTGGCGATGGCTTCGGCTTCGGTCTTGAAGGCGGTGAGAACCACCCAGAGAATGGGCGAGAAGAGCAGGAGCGCGATGGCCCAGGCGAGAGCGGTGAAGCCGATGCGGGTCTGAACAGAGACGTTGCGTGCCATTTAATGCTTCTCCGCCATGATCATCTGTGCCGTGCGGGGTTCGTGCGCCGATGCTGCGACCTTGCGGCCGTGGAGCGATCTCGGGATGGGTCCCGGCTCAAGGCCATGTGCCACTCGGGCATAGCCCTCATGGCCTTCTCTCCTCAAATCGCTCCACAGGAGCGATTTGCCCAAGGGACGGTTCGAAGGATGACACCGGGGGTGGGGACGGGACTGCGCTTCCCCATGCATGCTGTTGGCCAGGTCAAGCATCGAGGTTCTTCCCCACCGCTCGCATCAGGAAGAAGGCGACGATGTTGGCGATGATGACGGCGACCACGCCGCCCGCGGAACCGGCGCCGATGTCATTGCTCAGAATACCGGTGCGGAAGACGAGGAAGGCGATGTTGGTCGAGGCATAGCCGGGGCCGCCGCCGGTGGTGACGCGGATTTCCGCGAAAATGCCGAGGAGGAAGATGGTCTGGATCAGGATCACGATGGTGATCGAGCGGGCCATATGCGGCAGGATGATATAGTAGAAGCGGTTGATGGCATTGGCGCCATCCATCTCGGCCGCCTCGCGCTGCTCTTCGGAAAGCGACTGCAGGGCGGTGAGCAGGATCAGGGTCGCAAAGGGCAGCCATTGCCAGGCGACGATAACGATGACCGAGAACAGCGGATACTGGTTGAACCAGTCGACCGGCTGCAGGCCGAAGAACTTCCACAGATGCCCGAGCATGCCGTAGCCGGGGTGCATGAAGCCGTTCTTCCAGATCAGCGCCGCGACGGGTGGCATGACGAAGAAGGGCGAGATGACGATGATGCGCAGGATTCCCTGGCCCCAGATGGGCTGGTCGAGGAGGAGCGCGAGGAAAGTGCCGCCGACGATGGTGATCACCAGCACGCCACCGACCAGGATCATCGTATTGACCAGCGACTGGGTGAAGCTTGGGTCACCGATGACGTAGAGATAGTTCGCCCAACCGGCAAAGCCGGTCATCATGGGGTTGATCAGGCTGTAATTCTGGAAGGAGAACCACAGGGTCATGACCAGCGGCACGATCATCCAGATCAGCAGGACGATAACGGCCGGCGCCATCATGATGCGGGAAAGCGTTCGGGTCTGTGCGGTGGCCATTTAGCGGCTGCTCCAGCGGCAAGGGCGACAGGGCGGGGCGCAAGCGTCCGGCCCGTGGAGTTCCGGAGAGGGAACCGCCCGGTCTCCAGAGGGGACCTTTGACCGGGCGGGAAAGTCTTCCGAAGGAAGTCTTACTTGATGTAACCAGCGCGGGTCATGTCGCGGGTGGTTGCGTCCTGAGCCTGGGCCAGGGCGTCGTCAGCCGACATCTGGCCAGCAAGGGCGGCCGAGAAGAGCTGGCCGACATTGGTGCCGATACCGGCAAACTCGGGAATGGCGACGAACTGGACGCCGACATAAGGCACCGGCTTGACGGTGGGTTCGCTCGGATTGGCGGCGTTGATGGATTCCAGCGTCATCTTGGCGAAAGGCGCGGCAGCCTCGTAGTCCGCATTCTCATAGAGCGAGGTGCGAGTGCCCGGGGGAACGTTGGCCCAGCCGTCCTGTTCGGCGACAGTCGCCAGGTATTCCTTATTGGTTGCCCAGTCGATGAACTGCTCGGCAGCCTCGGCATTCTGCGAAGAAGCGGGGATGGCCAGCGACCAGGCCCAGAGCCAGTTGCCGCGCTTGCCAAGGCCGGTATCGGGGGCGAGGGCGAAACCGACCTGATCGGCAACGGTGGAGTCATCGGGATTGGTCACGAAGGAGGCCGCGACGGTGGCGTCGATCCACATGCCGCACTTGCCCTGCTGGAACAGGGTCAGGTTTTCGTTGAAGCCGTTGGAGGAAGCACCGGCCGGGCCGGCGTCGGTCATCAGCGACAAATAGGTGTCGAGCGTTGCCTTCCATTCCGGCTGATCGAACTGGGGCTTCCAGTTTTCGTCAAACCAGCGGGCACCGAAGGAGTTGGACATGGCGGTGAGGAAGGCCATGTTCTCGCCCCAGCCGGCCTTGCCGCGGAGGCAGATGCCGTTGATGTCGGCGGAGCGGTCGGTCATGGCGCGGGCGGCCTCGCCGATGAATTCCCAGGTCGGGGCTTCGGGCATTTCGAGGCCGGCTTTTTCCATCAGGTCCTTGCGGTACATGATGAAGGAGCTCTCGCCGTAGAAGGGGGCTGCGTAGAGCTTGCCTTCGGAGGAGAGGCCATCGCGGATAGCGGGGAGCAGGTCATCGACATCATAGTCGGCATTGGCGCTGAGGCCATCGAGGGGCTTCAGCCAACCCTGCTTGGCCCAGATCGGGGCTTCGTAGGTGCCGATGGTCATCACGTCATACTGGCCACCATTGGTGGCAATGTCGGTGGTTACGTTCTGGCGCAGGGTATTTTCTTCCAGCACGACCCAGTTGAGTTCGATGCCGGTTTCTTCGGTGAAGGCCGAGGACAGGCCCTGCATGCGGACCATGTCGCCATTGTTGACGGTGGCAATGGTGAGCGTCTGCGCCGAGGCAGAGGCTGCCAGCGCAAGGGTGAACGCGCCCACGAGAATGGGTGTCAGTTTCATCGATATTCCTCCCGTAACCGAAACGGGCATTTGTTTCGGTGATGGGCAAATGTTCACATGTCATGCAGCAGTGTCAAGCGGGCTATGCGTGAAATGCGTATCGGCCATAGGGCAATGGTGCTGCCACACCGGTGATTAAACTTGGGAAATCAGGGAGTTGTCAGTCCGACAGCAGGCCTTCGGCGGTGCGTTCGTCTGTTATCAAACCGTTCACCAGACGCCGGTTGAGGGTGGCGCGGATGCCGGGCAATTTGCGCTTGCCCATGGCGATCGCAACGACCAGGGACTTCTCCCGAGAGGGCAGGGGAGCGGAGGCGACGCGGTCATTGGTAATGCCTTCGATGAGCTTGCCATCGGCATCGAAACTCCAGCCGCAGATCTCGCCGACAGCGCCAGCCTTTTGCAGGGCCTTGAGCTCGGTGTCAGAGATGAAGCCGTCGAGATAGAGCGGCGCCTGGGGGCCGATGTCGCCGAGGCCGATGAAGGTGACGTCGGCTTGGCGGCGAGGGCGAGGGTCGCGAATCATCGGCTGAGCATGCAGCAATTCGCGCTCGCGGGCCGAGGAGGCGATGACCGGCAGGGGCATGGGAAAGCTGCGGGCCTTGACCGTATCGGCCATGTTGAAGATGACGTTGTAATAGGCGGCGGAGCCGTCTGGGGCGATATTGCCGGTGAGGGAAACCACCTTGTGGTGCGGCGCCTCCATGGGCATGAGCTGTTCGACGGCAGCTTTCAGGGTACGGCCGGTGCCGATCGCCATGGTGATGGGGTCGGGGCGCTTGAGCCAGCGCTCGATTTCGGCGGCGGCGGCCTGGGCCACGCCATTGATGGTGGAGTCGCTGGCCGGGTCGGATGGCACGATCTCGACGAGGTCGAGGGCGTAGCGGGACTTGATGCGGGTGGCCAGGTCCATGCAGCGGCCGATCGGGTGATCGAGCCGGACCTTGATCAGGCCCTCGCTGACCGAGAGCGAGACCAGGCGCTGGGCGGACTGGCGCGAAATGCCGAGCTTGGATGCAATCTCTTCCTGGGTGTTGCCGGCGACATAGTAGAGCCAGCCGGCGCGGGCGGCGTCGTCCAGTCGATTGCTCGAAGTCTCAATTCTCTGCGCCATGGGTCGCCCTGGATTTTGGCGCGGATTATTCGGCCATGCTGGCACAAGCCGCAAGGGCTTATGTTCAGATGGGTGGACCTTTGCCCAGTGCGAGCTTGCTCAGGGCCGAGCGAATGTCGCGCTCGGTGTCTTTCAGATGCACGCGCATGGCTTCGGCGGCGGCGCGGCCATTGCCGGCCTTGATGCAGTCGAGGATGCGCTGATGGGCGATAATGGTGTCGTGCAGGGTATGGCCGCGCTGCTCGTGGCCGCGGCGGCTGATGAAGAAGCCCTCGCGCAGGGGGACGGCCATGGCCTCGAAGAGATAGCCGAGGACGCGATTGCCACTGGCCAGAGCCACGGCTTCGTGGAAGCCGACATCATGGGTGTGGAAGGCAATTTCCTGGTCATGCGTCATGGTTTCGCCGGGCTCGCCGATGGTGTCGCGCATGCCTTGCAGTTCGCTTTCGACGGCGGCGATGCCGGCGCGGGTGGCGCGCTTGGCGGCAAGGGTGGCGGACTGGACCTCGAGCGAGAGGCGGACCTCGATGAGGTCGAACAGGCCCTTCGGATCGTAGCGGATGACCGAGGTCAGAAAGTCGGTGAAGGCGGCGCCGGTCGGTTCGCGCACCACGGCCCTGCGCCCACGGGCGATGGCGAGCAGGCCCCGGCCTTCGAGGAGTTTGACCGCCTCGCGGATGGTGAGGCGGCTGACGTCATACTGGCTGGCGAGGTCGGCTTCGCTGGGCAGACTGGTGCCCGGGCTCATTTCACCCAGGATGATGCGGGCCAGCGTATCGGCGACAGCCATGGCAGCCGTTGGCTGATCGGGGGCATAGGCCCCTTCTGAATTGCTCACGTTCCCTCCAAAGGTATCTGATACCTTTCCTCATCCGGCGTTGCTTCGCAATCTATTCCGGGCACGTACCTCATTGGGCACGGGCAGGTTTATCGGGGATGGTGTTCGGCACAATCGCCCGGAAACCGGCGCTATCGTTAATATTCGAGAATCGAAAAAAATCAAGGGCAGTCCGGGAATCGGCTTTACAGCCCTATCTGATTATCCTAGTTTCCGCGCCGTGGGCTTGGGAGGGCCCGGGCGGCAGCAGCCGTCAAGCAGGAGGACTTCATGCAAGACAGATCGGCAGAGCACCTGATGGTGTCGAAGGCTTATTGCAGCCGCCGGTCCGATGCGCACATGTCCGCCCAGGCCTCTCTCCTGACGACCATCCAAAGCTTCTGAACTCGAAATATCAAAGGGAGTCGAGACGTGAAGATTATCAAGACGCTTGCCACCGTGCTGGCTGTCGGCGCAATGGCGCTGACCGCTTCCACCGCATCCTTCGCCCAGGACAAGGGTATCATCGGCATTGCCATGCCGACCCAGTCCTCGCTGCGCTGGATCTCGGACGGCAATGAGCTCAAGACCGCTCTCGAAGGCAAGGGCTACACTGTCGACCTGCAGTTCGCAGAAGACGACATCCCGAACCAGCTCGCCCAGATCGAAAACATGGTCACCAAGGGCGCCAAGGCTCTCGTGATCGGCTCGATCGACGGCACCACGCTCAGCGCCGTGCTGCAGCAGGCCGCCGATGCCGGCATCAAGGTTGTCGCCTATGACCGCCTGATCCGCGACACCGCAAACGTTGACCTCTACACCACGTTCGACAATTTCCAGGTTGGCGTGCTGCAGGCCAATTCGGTCGTCAAGGGCCTCAAGGAACGCTTCCCCGACACCAAGCCGTGGAATGTCGAACTGTTCGGCGGTTCGCCGGACGACAACAACGCCTTCTTCTTCTATGACGGCGCCATGTCCGTCCTGCAGCCGATGATCGACTCGGGCGACATCGTCGTGAAGTCCGGCCAGCAGGGCATGGACACCGTTGGTACCCTGCGTTGGGACGGTGCCGTTGCACAGGCCCGCATGGACAACATCCTGTCGGCCAACTACTCGGACGGTTCGACTGTCCAGGGCGTGCTGGCTCCCTATGACGGCCTGTCGCGCGGCATCATCTCGTCGCTCCGCGGCGTTGGTTATGGCTCGGCTGACCTGCCGTGGCCGGTGATCTCGGGCCAGGATGCGGAAGCTCCCTCGGTCAAGGCGATCATTGCCGGCGAGCAGTATTCGACCATCTACAAGGACACCCGCGAACTGGCCAAGACCACTGCCGACCTCGTCGACACGCTGGTTTCGGGCGGCACGCCGGAAAACCTCGATACCACCACCTATGACAATGGCGTCAAGGTCGTGCCGTCGGTCCTGCTGACCCCCTATGAAGTCGATGCCACCAACTATCAGGAACTGGTCATCGACTCGGGTTACCTGAAGCCGGAAGACATCCAGTAAGTCTCTGGTTTAATTCAAAAATTGGGGCTCCGCGGCAGCGCGGGGCCCTTTCCCGTCACTGGGCCAGTGCGCCAGGTGCATCTGATGCTGGCGACGCCCGGGTGAGTACGAGAAAGCAAGGCATGAGCAATACAATTCTGGAGATGCGCAGCATCACCAAGACCTTCCCCGGCGTCAAAGCGCTGTCGGATGTGAACCTGAATGTGAGGGAAGCCGAAATCCACGCCATCGTGGGTGAAAACGGCGCCGGCAAGTCGACGCTGATGAAGGTGCTAAGCGGGGTCTATCCCTCCGGCAGCTACGACGGCGAAATCGTCTACAAGGGCGAAGTGCAGCACTTCAAGTCGATCCGTGACAGCGAGCACAAGGGCATCGTCATCATCCACCAGGAGCTGGCGCTGGTGCCGCTGCTGTCGATTGCCGAAAATATCTTTCTGGGCAACGAGCAGGCCACGGGCGGTGTCGTCGACTGGGACGAAACCCGCGACGGCGCGCGCAAGCTCCTCTCGATGGTGGGTCTTACGGAAGATCCCAATACGCTGGTCACCCATATCGGCGTCGGCAAGCAGCAGCTGGTGGAAATCGCCAAGGCGCTGGCCAAGGAAGTCAAGCTGCTGATCCTTGACGAGCCGACGGCATCACTGTCGGAAAAGGACAGCGCGGCGCTGCTGGACCTGCTGATGGAATTCCGCCGGCAGGGGATCACGTCGATCCTGATCAGCCACAAGCTGAACGAAATCTCCAAGGTGGCCGACCGCATCACCGTGATCCGCGACGGCCGTTCGATCGAGACCCTCAACAAGGAAGACATTTCCGAGGACCGTATCATCACGCTGATGGTGGGTCGTTCGCTCGATGATCGCTATCCGCCGCGCGAGCCCAATGTGGGCGAGGTGGTGTTCGAGGTGAAGAACTGGAGCGTCTACCACCCGCAGCATCGCGACCGCCAGGTGATCAAGAATATCGGGCTCAACATCCGCAAGGGCGAAGTGGTGGGCATTGCCGGGCTGATGGGCTCGGGGCGCACGGAATTTGCCATGAGCGTCTTCGGCAAATCCTATGGCCAGAAGATCTCCGGCGAAGTCTACGTGCATGGCAAGAAGATCGATACCTCGACCGTCGAGAAGGCCGTCGCCAATGGGCTGGCCTATGCAACGGAAGATCGCAAGACCTATGGTCTCAACCTGATCGACCATATCAAGCACAACACCACGCTGGCGAACCTGTTCGGCATTTCCAAATATGGCGTCATCGACGACATGACGGAAATGGACGTCGCCAACGAGTATCGCAAAAAGACCAATATCCGCTCGTCGAGCGTCTATCAGGTCACCGGCAATCTCTCGGGCGGCAACCAGCAAAAGGTGGTGCTCAGCAAGTGGCTGTTCTCCAATCCGGATGTGCTGATCCTGGATGAGCCGACACGCGGCATCGATGTCGGTGCCAAGTACGAAATCTACACCATCATCAATCAACTCGCGGCGCAGGGGAAAGCCGTGCTCGTCATCTCCTCGGAGATGCCCGAGCTGCTCGGCATTACCGACCGCGTCTATGTAATGAACGAAGGCCGTCTCGTAGGCGAAATGCCGACCAGCGAGGCCAGCCAGGAAAAGATCATGCGCGCAATCGTCCGCGCCGAAGGGAAGGCATCATGACCACCGAAACCGCACCCACGAGCGCTGCGGCGCAGCCCAAGGAGCTCTCCGTCTTCGGCGCGCTCAAGGCCAATATGCGGGATTATGGCCTGTTGCTGGCCCTGATCCTGATCATGGTGTTTTTCCAGTACTTTACCGCCGGCGTGCTGTTCAAGCCGGTGAACCTGACCAATATCATCCTGCAGAACAGCTATATCATCGTGATGGCGCTGGGCATGCTGCTCATCATCGTGGCAGGCCATATCGACCTGTCGGTCGGCTCGGTTTCCGGCTTCGTCGGCGCTCTTGCGGCCATGCTGATGGTGGGCTGGAAGTTCCCGCCGGAATTTGCCTTCCTCGCAAATCCCTTTGTTGCCGGCGCCATCTGTCTGGTTGTGGGTGCGGCGATCGGCGCGGCGCAGGGCTATCTCATAGCCTATCACAAAATCCCGTCGTTCATCGTGACGCTGGCCGGCATGCTGATCTTCAAGGGCCTGTCGCTGGCGATCCTCGCCGGCAAGTCGGTGGGTCCGTTCCCGGCCGAATTCCAGCTGCTGTCGGCCGGCTTCATTCCTGACCTGATCGGGCCGACCGTGCTGTCGCCGGCCGTTGCGGCCGTGCCCGCCAGTGACGGTGTGGCAGCCGTAGCCGCTGTACCGGGTGTGGCGCTGCATACGACGACCATGGTCATCGCCATCATCGGCGTCGTGGCCATGGTGTTCTTTGCCATCCGTGGCCGTTCGCGTCGCAAGGCGCGTGGCTACGAAAGCGAGCCCTTCGCGCTGTTCGTGGTCAAGAACCTCGTCATCGCGGCCATGGTGCTGTTCTTTGCCTATATGCTGGCAAGCTATCGTGGCTTGCCGAACGTGCTGGTGGTGATGGCAATCCTGGTCGCGGGCTTTGTGTTCCTGACCAAGCGGATGACCTTTGGCCGTCGCATCTATGCCATCGGCGGCAATCTCAAGGCGGCGGCCCTGTCGGGCATCAAGACCGAACGCATGACCTTTTACGTCTTTGTCATCATGGGTGCGCTGGCAGCTCTTGCCGGCATGATCTATGCGGCGCGCCTCAATTCGGCGACGCCAAAAGCGGGCCAAGGGCTCGAGCTCGACGTGATCGCGGCCGTGTTCATCGGCGGTGCTTCGGCGCTGGGCGGTGTCGGCCAGGTGGCCGGGGCGGTGATCGGCGCCTTTATCCTCGGCGTCATGAACAACGGCATGTCGATCATGGGCATCAACATCGACCTGCAGCAGATGATCAAGGGCGTGGTGCTGCTGGCAGCCGTGTTCTTCGATCTCTACAACAAGAACCGCTCGGCCTGATTTTTCGGACCAGCTGCGATTGGAAAAGGCCGCCGGGTGATCCCGGCGGCCTTTTTGTTGTTGGAGGGGAGGGCGATCAGGCGGCTGCGGTTCCTGCTGTGCCGGGCCCGAGGCGACGAGGCTGGGCCAATCAGGGAAACCTTCGGCGAGCAGGACGAATTTGCGGGCGGCCTTGAGGGCCTTGAAGAGTTCGCCTTCGAGGATCTTTACGCTGAGGTCGGCCCAGATATCGGCGGCCGGACCGTTGAGGGCCGTACCGGCCTGCGACATCGCGGCGGCCAGGGCATCGGTATAGGACCTGGGGTCGCCGTTGATATAGGCCTCCTGCAGGGCCCAGACGATCTGGCGGCGCGGGGTGTTGGCCTCGGACTGGTGCAGATAGTCGGTCTCGCGGACCACGACGACCTGTCCGTCGAGAACGACGCTGATCGTGCCTTCGGAGGCGATTTCGATGGTGCCGCCGGCCACGAAGAGACGCTCGCCTGGCTTGACGTTGAGCTTGAGGGGCATGGTGAGTTCCGGATGGAAATTGGATCAGGACATTGAAAGCAGAGCTGAAACAAAAGAAGGCGGGCCCTGGGGCCCGCCTTCCTGATCTTGCGTAACCGGTCCGATTAACGGAGCAGCTGCAGCACGTTCTGGTCGGCCGTGTTGGCCATCGACAGGGTCGAGGAGGCCAGCGACTGACGGGTCTGGAGAGCCATCATGTTGGCAGCTTCCTGGTTCATGTCGGCCAGGGTGAGGTTGCCAGCGCCGGTTTCCAGCGTGTTGATCATCTTCTGCGTGAAGTCCTGACGGTTCTGAACGACCGACAGGTTCGAGCCGAAGGTCGACGACTGCGAACGAACCTTGCCGAGAGCGCCCTTGATCTGGTCAATGAAGCCATCGATGCTGGTGTCGCTGTCGAGCTGGGCTGCGGTCAGGCTGGTCGAAACGCCCAGGCTGGCCGAGTTGACAGCTTCTTCACCCTTGGTCTGGATGTCGATCGAGGACGTGCCGGTTTCGTTGAAGGTGATCTTCAGGTTGTCGCCACGCAGCAGATTGATACCGTTGAACGAAGCATCATCGGCCAGCTTGTCGAGCTGATCGCGCAGTTCGTTGAACTGGTTGGCCAGGTCGGAGCGAACGGTGTTGCCGGTGATGGCAGACGTGTTCGAAGTGCCGGTGCCGCCGTTGACATTGTTGCCGCTATCGATGCCAACAATGCTCATATCGGTGGTGGACAGGTTTTCGATGCGCAGCTTGCCGTTGTCGTTCGAGGCGCGAACCTTGCCAAAAAGCGGGTTCTCGGTCGTCGTGCCCGGCAGGGTCTTGCCGTTGATCTCGTTAACGAGCTGATCAACCGTCTTGACGGCTGCTTCAGTGCCCAGAACGCCATTATCCGAGGTGCGGTTGGCAGTGGCGAAACCGGCTGCGGTCAGCAGTGCGTCGGCACCGGTCACTGCAAGGTCTGCGCCCGTATCTAAGGTAAGGACGACCTGGCCGGATGCGCCGCTGGCGGTAAGGCCAGCAATGCCGGCATCGGTGATGTCTTGGGCAACCGTGGCAGCCGTTGCGTCAAACGCTTCAACGCCGTTGGTAGAGGTGCGGTTGGTCGTACCAAAACCGATGGTGGTCAGCAGTGCGCTGTTACCGGTGATCTCGATATCCGTACCATCAGCCTTGCTGATCGTGACGTTACCGCCAGCATTGGCGACAGTGTAACCCGTACCAAGTTCAGCGTCGATAGCGGCCTGAACTGCTGCCAAGTCGCTGTCGTCGGCAATGGTGACTTCGGTACCGTCGATTTCGATAGCGCCACCGGTATAGGTGCCGAACGTGCCACCGGCGCCGTTCAGAGTCGTGGCCTGAGCCGCAACGTCACCACGCAGCGTAACCGGGGAACCGTTGACCTGGATCGTGCCACCAGCAAAGTTGGTGAAGTTGCCCGCAGCACCAGTCAAGGTTGTATCGGTAGCATCGACGGCCGCCGTGTTCAGGGCCAGATTGAACGGCGTATCGCCAATCGCGCCACCGGACAGGGTCAGGTTCTTGACGGTGCCACCAGCAGAGATGGCGGTGTTGTCGAGCGTGAACGACTTGGTCTGGAACGACTTGTCCTGGCGAGCCTGACGCAGGGTCGACTGCATGGATTCGAGGTTCTTGGTGATGGCGGTGAGGCCATTGTCGGCGGCTTCAATGGTCTTGATGCCGTTTGCCATCGAGTCCATCAGCTGGTTCAGGTCGCCGGCGCGGCTGTTCAGCGAGCTGGCGGTGAAAAAGTTGGTGGGGTTGTCGAGGGCGGAGTTGACCTTGTTACCGGTCGAGAGACGGTCCGAGGTCTTGTTCATCAGCGAAGCCGTATTCTGCAGCGAGCTGAGGTTGGAGCGGACCGACTTGGAGAGGTTGATATCTACCATTTTGATTTTTCCTTCTGGAAAGCAGGCGACCCATTTTGGGTTGATGGATAAATATCAAATCAAGCTTTAACGACTGGTGAAGGCCGGATCAGGCGCGAGATTATTGCTGGGCGGCGAAATTAAGTGGTGAACGGGGCCTTAAGCCCCACACAGGCGCGGTTTTGGCGGGGCGGCACAGGGCCGCCGGAGCAAACCGGCGGCCATTTCGGTACTGTGGTCAGGCCGCGGCAGGCAGGCGGGCGATGACCTTGATTTCGAAGTCGAAGCCGGAGAGCCAGGTGGTGCCCACGGCGGTCCAGTTGGGGTAGGGCTTTTCGGTGAAGTAACGGGATTTGACCTCCATCACCGCGGGGAATTGCTTTTCGGCATCGGTGTGGAAAGTGGTGACGTCGATGATGTCGTCGAGCGTCGCGCCGGCAGCGGCCAGAACGTTCTTGAGATTTTCAAACGCCTGCTCGACCTGAGCCGGAAAATCGGGTTCGGGAGAGCCGTCGGCGCGGGAGCCGACCTGGCCGGAAACAAAGAGCAGGTCGCCGGAGCGAATGGCGGGGGAATAGCCATGGGCTTCGTAGAGGGCATGGCGGTTGGCGGGAAAGATGGCGTCGCGCTTGGTCATTTCAATCTCACTTTCATTGGTGCAGCGAATTTGATATACGCTGCGTATGTTAAATCATAGATACGCGGCGTATGTCAAATTCACATACGTAATGTATGTGGAAAGGTGCGCATGATGGTGCTCAACAAGCGTCAGGCCCTGATGGAAGAGAACCGCGCGAAGCTGATCGCGGCGGCGCGGAAGGCGTTTGCCGAGCGCGGCTATGCGGCGGCGTCGATGGACGAGCTGACGGCGGCGGCGGGGCTGACGCGGGGCGCGCTCTATCACAGCTTTGGCGACAAGAAGGGTCTCCTGGCCGCCGTGGTTCATCAGATCGACAGCGCCATGGCGCAGAAGGCGCAGGAGATCGGCGCGCTCAAGGGTGATCCATGGGCGGCGCTTTTGGCTGAGGGCGCGGCCTATGTGGAGATGGCGCTGGAGCCGGAGGTGCAGCGCATCGTGCTGCTGGACGGACCGGCGGTGCTGGGCGATCCGTCGGCCTGGCCGAGCCAGGACAGCTGTTTGCAGAGCACGAAGCGGACGGTGGAAAGGCTGATCGCCAAGGGGCGGATGAAGCCGGTGGACCCTGAAGCGGCGGCGCGGCTGATGAATGGCGCGGCACTCAATGCGGCGCTGTGGGTAGCGGCGAGCGATGATCCCAAGACCACGCTGCCGCGGGTGATCGAGGCGTTCAACGCGATGGCGGCGGGGCTGCTGGCCTGATCATTCGGCCGCGGCAGGCGGGATGGCGTGCTGGTCATTGGCCGGAGCCTGGTTGGCGGCGGCGAGTTCGCGTTCGAGGCGGGCTTCTTCCTCGACCTTGGGCTTGCTGAAGCGGGCCATGAGGAGATAGGCGACGGGGGTGAGATAAAGGGTCGAGATGGCGGCAAAGCTCAGGCCACCGACCATGACCCAGCCGAGGGCGGTGCGGGCTTCGGCGCCGGCGCCGCTGGCCAGCACGAGTGGCAGGCCGCCCAGGATGGTGGCGATCATGGTCATCATGACCGGGCGCAGGCGGATGTTGGAGGCTTCCTCGATGGCCTGACGCACATTGCGGCCCTGGTCGCGCAGCTGGTTGGCGAATTCGACGATGAGAATGCCGTTCTTGGCCATGATGCCGACGACGAGGACCAGGCCGATCTGGCTGTAGATGTTGAGGCTCCCGCCGGTGGCGAGCAGGGCATAGAGCGCGGCCGCCACGCCAAAGGGCACCGTGGTCATGACGATGACGGCGCTCCAGATGCTTTCGAACTGGGCGGCGAGGACGAGGAGGATGATGACCAGGGCAAAGCCAAAGGTGATCATCAGGCCATTGTTGGCTTCGCCAAGCGTCTTGGCTTCGGCGAGGGGAATGATGGAGGTGCCTTCGGGCAGGAGGGGACGCGCCAGTTCCATCATCTGGTTATAGGCGTCGCCCAGGGCGATCTGGTTGCCTTCAAGGCTTGCCGTGACATTGACGGCGCGGCGCTGTTCCTCGCGGCGCAGCTGGGGCGCGATGGGGGCTTCGACGATCGTGGCAATGGTAGACATGGGCACATAGCGCCCGTCGCCGGTCTTGACGAAGAGGGTTTCGAGATCGCGCGGGTCGTTGACCGGATTGCTGGTCGAGACCATGCGGACGTCATAGCTCTGGTCGTTGATGAAGACCGAACCGACATCGGCGCCATCGATCATGGCCTGCATGGTGGTGGCGAGGCCGTCGATATCGATGCCCAGGGCATCGGCGCGTCCGCGATCGACGGTGAGGGTGAGCTGGGGCTGGTTGGTATCGTAGTCGACATTGACGCGGCCGTAGCGGCCATCGGCATCGAGCGCGTCGGCGATCTGGCGGGCGGTGGTGGCGAGCGCGTCGTAGTTGGAGCCGACGACGGCAAACTGCAGGCCGGAGCCGCCGCCGCGAATGCCCAGGCTATTGCCCTGGCCGACGGAGGCGCGGACGCCAGGGAATTGCGTCATCAGCTGGGTGATGTCGGCGGCGATCTGCTGCTGGCTGCGCTCTCGTTCACCCCAGGGGGCGAGGGTCAGATTGAGCGAGCCGCCGGAGCCGAAGCCGGAGAGGACGAAGATGGACTGGATTTCGCCGCTGTCGATCAGGGGCTGTAGCGCGGCTTCGACGCGGGTGAGCTGGGTGCGGGTATAATCGAGGCTCACCGTATTGGGGACGTTGATGCGCAGATTGATCGAGGCGCGGTCTTCCGGCGGGGTGATCTCCTGGCGGAGATTGCCATAGACGAAGAAGGCCGAGGCGGCAAAGAGCACGGCGACGAGCACGACGATGAGCGGGTTGGCGAGGGCCAGTTTCAGCGTTCTGGCATAGAAGCCGGCGAAGGCGCGGCCAACGGCGCCGATCGGGCC
Source organism: Candidatus Devosia phytovorans (assembly GCA_029202405.1). NCBI lineage: Bacteria > Pseudomonadati > Pseudomonadota > Alphaproteobacteria > Hyphomicrobiales > Devosiaceae > Devosia > Candidatus Devosia phytovorans. The sequence continues at coordinate 474,881 of CP119312.1, forward strand.
GCCGTGGCTGTTGTGGCCGGTTTCATTGGCCTTGAGCAGACGCGAGGCGATCATCGGCCCGAGCGAGAGGGCGACCACGGAAGAGAGCAGGACGGCGATGGCTAGGGTAAAGCCGAATTCGCGGAACAGGCGGCCGGTCTGGGCGGGGAGGAAGGATAGGGGCAGGAAGACAGCGGCGAGGGTCAGCGTGGTGGCGACGACGGCGAAGAAAACTTCCTGGGTGCCCAGCACGGCGGCAGCGCGCGGACCGGCGCCGAGATGTTTGCGGCGGACGATGTTTTCGAGCACGACGATGGCGTCATCGACGACGAGGCCGGTGGCGAGGACGAGGGCCAAGAGAGTCAGAATGTTGATCGAGAAGCCGGCGATATAGATGCCGGCGACAGCGCCGAGGAGGGCAATGGGGATCGATACCGCCGGGACGATGGTGGCGCGCCAGTCGAGAAGGAAGAGGTAGATGATCAGCACGACGACGACGAGCGAGACCATCAGTGCGATTTCGACCTCGTGCAGGGCGCCCTTGATGAAGACGGCCTCGTCGCTGGACACCTTGACGTTGACGCCTTCGGGCAGGGTCTGGTTGAGGGTGGCGACGGCGGCGGCAACACCATCGGAGATTTCCATGGTGTTGGACTGGGCCTGGCGGACGATGCCGATGCCAATGCCCGGTTGGCCGTCGGAGCGCAGGGCGCTGGTCGAGGCGGCGGCGTCGAAGACCACGGTGGCGACATCGCCCAGGCGGGTCTGGCCATTGATGATGATGCGCTCGAAATCGGCCGGGGTCGCCACTTCGGACATGGCGCGGACGGAAATGTTCTGGTTGGGGCCGTTGATCGAGCCGGCGGGGGTGTCGAAGGCGATGGTCTGGAGCGCGTTTCGGATGTCGGCAACGGTGAGGCCGACGCTGGCCAGCTTGACCGGATCGACGTCGATCTCGAAGGCGACGTCGCGGGTGCCATAGACCTGGACGTCAGCCACGCCAGAGACGGCGGCGAGACGTTCGGAGATGACGTCTTCGACCAGGGTGCTCATCTCGGCAATGCTGAGCGTGTTGGAGGTGACGGCGAGCTGCATCACCGGCTGGGCGTCGGAATCGGCCTTCTGGATGGTGGGCGGATCGACATTGTCGGGCAGCTGGCGGGCAATGTTGGAGAGGGCATCGCGCACGTCGGAGGTGGCGGTATCGATATTGGTGTCGTCGGAGAAGGAGAGCGTCACGCGGGAACGGCCGTCGGACGAGCTCGACGAAATGGCGGTGACGCCCTGGACGCGGGCAACGGCGCCTTCGACAACGGCGGTGATTTCGCGGTCGACGGTTTCGGCGACGGCGCCGGTGAAATTGGTGGAGACGGAGATGACGGGCTGCTCGACGCTGGGCAGTTCGCGCACTTCCGAACCGATCAGCGCGGCAAGGCCGGCGACGACGATGAGGGCATTGATGACCAGCGCCAGGACCGGGCGGCGGACGAAGAGGGCTGCCAGGGTGCCGCCGCGCTCGTTCTTATCGGCTATCGACATGTCGGTCTCCGGTCGAAGGGTCAGATGGGCTGGGCAGGCGCGGCGCTGGCGGCGGCTTCCTCTGTGCTGCCGGTGCCGTCGGGGCCCTCCAGCAGGGTGACGCGGGCGCCTTCGCTGAGCTGGAGAATGCCTTCGGTGATGATGGCATCGCCGGGCTTGAGGTTGCTGCGCACGAGGACGCCGTCGCTGTTGCGCTGGACGATCTCGGCGGGAACGTGGGTGGCGGCGCCGTCGACATATTTCCACACATAGGAGCCGTCGGCCGACCAGAGGATGGCGAGCGGATTGACGGTGGGGAATTGCTCGCCCGGAAAGGCGATGTTGACGACAAAACTCATGCCAGCGCGCATCAGGCCATCATCATTGGGGATGGCCGCCTGGACCTGGAGGGTGCGGCTGGCGGGGTCGATGCGGTTGTCGATGGCGCTGATCTGGCCGTCAAAGGTGCGGCCGGGCAGAGCGACGGCCGAGACGGAAACCGGCATGTCGGTGCGCAGGCTGGCGGCGTAGCGTTCAGGGACCCAGAAATTGACGAGGATGGAGGAATTGTCATCGATGGTGGTGACGGTGGTCTGGGCGCTGAGATAGTTGCCGGGCGTCACCTGCATCAGGCCGATGGTGCCGTCGATCGGCGTGGTGATGGTGCGGCGGCCGAGATTGTTCTGGGCGTTGCGCAGATCGAGTTCGGCATTGGCGGAGGCCAGCTGCGCGGCGGTCAGGGCCGTGGTGGCGACGACATTGCTGGTGGCGAGGCCCTGGGTGCGGGCGAGGGTAGCGCGCGCATCCTCGACGGCGAGGAGAGCCAGGTCATAGGCGACCTGCTGGTCGTCAGCATCGAGGCGGCCAATGATGTCGCCGGCTTCGACCTGGTGGCCGGGGCTGACCAGCAGCTCTTCGAGCGTGCCGCCGACGGAAGAGGAGACGGTCACCGAGCGGAAGGATGTGCCTTCGCCAATGGCGCTGAGGCCATCGTTGATGGTGGACATGCCGACTGCTGTGGTGACGACATTGGTGACGCGGCCAGCGCCGCCGGGGCGGCCTTGGCCAGGCGGACGCGCCTCTGCGACGGCAGCTGCGGCGGTTTGTTCGGCGAAGGGCAGGGTAATGCCATAGCCTGCCAGTACGTCGCGCGAACCGGGCACGAAGGCGACCCAGGCGGCAAAGGCTGCCAGCAAAATGACGATAGAAATCACAAGCTGTCGGATCAAACGCGACGTCCCCTGCCAGTAAGCCATTGGTTGTGCAGCGGTATGTGCCGGCACAGCTGCGCGGCACTGTACCTGCGGGAACCTCAGGCTTCCATTAAATACCGGTAATGTTCGCTAACGAGGCCGTTACAGCCTGCATTTGTGGCGTCAGGTTTCGATCTCGGCATCCTTGCGGGCGCCCCATTCGGTCCAGGAACCGTCGTAGACCGCGACGTCTTCGGCACCGGCGAGTTCGAGCGCAAGGGCCAGGGTCGAGGCGGTAATGCCGGAGCCGCAGGAGGTGAGGACGGGCTTGCCGAGGTCAAGGCCGCGGTCGGCAAAAAGCTGCTTGAGCTCGTCGGTGGATTTCATCTGGCCGGCTTCGGTGAGCAGGCTGACCGGAACGTTGAGGCTGTTGGGAATATGACCCGAGCGCAGGCCGGCGCGGGGTTCTGGCACTTCGGCGTGGAAGCGCGGCGCGGGGCGGGCATCGACGATCTGGGCGGCGCCATCCTGGCTGCGACCGCGCACGGTTTCGAAATCAGCAACGCGATCGGGATCGAAATCGACATCGAAAGTGGCGCGAGGGCGGCTGACGAGGCCGGCCTGGGTGGGGCGCTTTTCGGCGCGCCATTTTGGGCCGCCACCAGAAAGGATGCGGACATCGCCGGCGCCCATGGACTTGAAGGTCCACCAGACGCGCGGGGCGGAGAAGAGGCCGAGTTCGTCATAGATGACGATGGTCATGGCGTTGGAAATGCCGAGAGCGCCGACCATGCGCGAGAAGTCGCTGGGGGCAGGCAGCATGTGGGGCAGGTCGGTATCGGTATCGGCTATGCCATCGATGTCAAAGAAGACGGCGCCGGGGATGTGACCGGCCAGATATTCGGCCTGAGCATTGCGGGCGGCATTGGGCATGTGCCAGCTGCCGTCGACCACCACCAGATTGGGGTCGCTGAGATTTTTAGCCAGCCAGTCGGTGGTGACGAAGGGATTGTCCACGGCGCGACTCCTTGCTTGGGCGGCCACAATGACCGCTGGCGCGGTCATCGTCCAGCGGCTTGTCAAAGCACCAGCAGGTCCTTGCTGGCGAGGCTGATGGTGATGGCTTCGCCGCGGGCAGGTGGGGCGGTGCGCTGGTCGTTGAAGGTGTCGAGGCTGACCACGTTCTGACCCAGGGCAACACGCAGGCGGATCACCGAGCCGAGGAAGGTGACGTCGGCAATGGTGCCGGTCAGGGTGATGTCATTGCCGTCGCGCGGGGCGGGGGATAGGACTTCGGGACGCAGGGTCAGCGAAATGTCTTCGCCGGGCCTGGCATCGGCGGGCATGGAGGGGACGCTGGCGGTCTGGCCGTCGATGGTGACGGTCCTTGCGACAGGGTCGACGACCTTGGCGGCGATGGAATTGAGATGGCCGACGAAATTGGCGACGAAGCGGGTGGCCGGCTTGTTGTAGATTTCATGCGGAGCGCCGAGCTGGTCGATATTGCCGGCATTCATCACGACGATACGGTCGGAGATGGAGAGGGCTTCTTCCTGGTCGTGGGTCACAAAGACCGTGGTGATGCCCAGATCGAGCTGGATGGCGCGGATTTCCTCGCGCAGCGAGACGCGGATCTTTGCGTCAAGGGCCGAGAGCGGCTCGTCGAGGAGGAGCAGGCGGGGACGCGGAGCAATGGCGCGGGCAAGCGCGACGCGCTGTTGCTGGCCACCGGACATTTCATAGGGATAGCGCTTTTCGAAGCCGGGCAGGCCGATGAGTTTGAGCATTTCATCGACGCGGGCGCGGCGCTCGTCGGCAGCCATGCCGGCAATCTTGAGGCCAAAGGCGATGTTGTCGCCGACGTTGAGATTGGGGAAGAGCGCATAGGCCTGGAAGACCATGCCGAGCTTGCGCTGGTTGGGCTTGAGGCCGGTGATCTCCTGACCCTCGACCTTGATCGAACCTGAAGTGGGCTGTTCGAACCCGGCGATCATGCGCAGGATGGTGGTCTTGCCGCAGCCCGAGGGACCGAGCAGGGAGATGAACTCGCCCTTGTCGAAGGCGAAGTTGACGCCCTTGACCACGGTGTTGCTGCCGAAGGATTTGACGAGATTGTTGACTTCGAGGAAGGCCATGGTCACTCGCTCTTGGCAGAAGTACGGGGGGCAAAGCGGCCGAGCACATTGATCATGGCCATGGCGCCCCAGGTTATGATGAAGGAAATGATGGCCAGAGCCGCCGGCTCATAGGCCCTGTTGGTGCCGATGCCAACGAGGTAGGGGCCAAAGGCGGGGCGGGCCAGAAGGCTGGCGATAGTGAATTCGCCGATGACGATGGCAAAGGTCAGGAAGGCGCCGGAGAGAATGGCGACCAGGATATTGGGCAGGATGATCTGGCCGATGATCTGGGCCTGATTGGCGCCCATGATCTGGGCGGCCTCGGTCAGCGTGCCGATATCGATGGTGCGCATGCCATTGTCGACAGCGCGATACATGTAGGGCAGGGCCAGCATAACATAGGCGCAGGTGAGGAGGATATCGGTGCCGAGCACGCTTCCGGTGAAGGGAATGAGCGAGCTCGAGCCGTAGAGGCGGATATAGCCATAGACCAGCACCAGCGCCGGGATCATCAGCGGCAGGAGCGTGACGAATTCCATGACCGGCCGCAACCATGGCATGCGCAGGCGGACGAAATAGACCGCGGGGACGACGACCAGAATGCCGACCACGATGGTGAAGACGCCGACGGTCAGCGAATAGCCGAAAGTGGAGAAGAACTTTGGATCGGAGAAAACCGAGACATAGGCATCAAAGCTCAGCTCGTTACGACGCATGCGCAGCGAGAAGATGAAGGTGGCCAGCAGCGGAATGAGGAAATAGGCGGCGCCGAGCGCGACGATGACCCAGGGCCAGAACTTTCTGGTCTTCATTTCATCCACCTTTCGGCGCGGTTGGCGACAAACAGATAGATGACATTGGCGAAGGCGGTGATGACGATCATGCCGACGGCGAGCGCCGCGCCGAGCCCGGGGTTCTGCAGGGCATCGCCGCGGATCTGGTTGTAGAGCAGCACGGTCACGATGTTGAGGTTGGAGCCGGTGAGGGCCCAGGCGGTGGCGATGGCGCCGAAAGCGTTGGCGAAGAGCAGGCTCAAGGTGCCGAGGAAGCTGGGCCAGAGGATGGGCAGGCCGACATAGCGCCAGAATTGCCAGGGCGAGGCGCCGAGCGTCTGGGCGGCTTCGCCCCATTCCTTCTTCAGCCCGTCGATGGCCGGGGCGATGGTCAGCATCATCAGCGGAATCTGGAAGTAGAGATAGGTGATGGTCAGGCCCCAGAAGCTGAAGAGGCTGAAGCCGGCGCGGTAGAGATCAAGGCCGAAGACATCGCGCAGGATGATGATGACAAGGCCGATGCGGCCCAGCGAGGCGATGAAGGCGAAGGCCAGCGGCACGCCGGCGAAGTTACTGGCGACGCCGGAGAAGGTCATGACGGCGGCGCGCAGGCCCGAGGGCAGCTTGCCCCGGATAATGGCGAGGGTGATGGCAAGGCCGATCAGCGCGCCGAGGATTGCGGAGGCACCAGAGACGCGGATGGAGATCCAGTAGGCATTGAGGATCTGTGGGGTGAAGAGGCCGCCGATATTTTCGAAGGTGAAATTGCCGGCGCGATCGGTGAAGGCGCCGCCGATCAGCGAAAAGGTCGGCAGGATGAGGAACATCACCGCAAAGATGATGAAGGGCGCGACGGCCAGGCTATCCCAGGGGATGCGGCGGCGCGTTGGTGATGTCGGCTGGCTGGTGTCAGTCATGCGTTCTTGGCCCCCGCCAACAGCAGTTCATGCTTGTGGCCTTCCAGGACCAAGAGACCTCTCGGTCTCGCAGGCCAAGAAGGCCCTAGTCATTCCCGGTGCGTTGCATGCACGGCCCGGTTCATCCGGCCGCGACGTCGGGAATGGCTAGGGAACTCCCGCTGCCAAAGCGGCGGGAGCAATGCTTTATTGAACCGAAGCGCCGACGGTGGAGTCCCAGCCGCCAGTGATGGTTGCCTTGTTGGCGTTCTGCTCTTCGATCGAGGGGAACACGGCCTTGGCGTAGTTTTCAGCGGCGGGCAGCTTGGCCATCAGGTCGTCCGGCAGGGTGCCGGCTTCGGCCATGGCCGAGAAGCGGATCGGGTGGCAGTAGCCGGCCAGCCAGCCGAGCTGACCTTCGTCGGAATAAAGGTATTCCATCCAGAGCTTGGCAGCGTTGGGATGGGGCGCATAAGCAGAGATGGCCTGGACATAGACGCCGGCCACAACGCCGTCGGAGGGGACGACGACTTCGATCGGCGGGTTGCCGTTGAGGTTGTCGCGGGCAGCGAGCAGGTTGTAGTCCCAGTTGATGGCGATCGGGGTCGTGCCCTGGGCAATGGCGGCGGCTTCGGCGTCGACCGGGACGAAATTGCCCTTGTCGTTGAGTGCCTTGAAGAATTCCAGGCCAGCAGCGGCAGCGGCGGCTTCATCCGTGGTGGTCGAGAGACCAGCGGCAAAGACCGACATGATGGCGTTATTGGCGGTACGCGGATCACCAGCCAGGGCGACCGAATTGGCGAATTCGTCCTTGTTCAGGTCGGCCCAGGTTGCCGGGTTGTCGCCGGTGATGATGTCCTTGTTGATGCCGAAAGCCAGTACGCCGTAATAGTCGCCGTACCAGTAGCCTTCTTCATCCTTGGCGTCGGCCGGGATTTCGTCCCAGGTCGAGACCTTATAGGGCTGCAGCAGGCCTTCGTCCTTGGCCTGGGGGCCGAAGGCGAGACCGATGTCGAGCACGTCGGGGGCCTGCGGGCCGGTATTGCCCTGGTTGGCGCGGACGGCCTCGAGCTCGTCGGCCGAACCGGCATCGGGGTTGAGTTCGTTGATGGCGATGTCGGGATACTTGGCCTTGAAGCCCTCGATGACGCCGCCATAGTTGCACCAGGAGTGCGGCAGGGCGATCACGGTGAGCTGGCCTTCGGCCTTGGCGGCTTCATAGAGCGCGTCGAGGTCGGCCTGGGCGAAAGCAGGCGCAGAAACGGCAAGCACGGCAAGCATCGAGACGGATGCGCCGAGCGTCTTCTTGATGGACATGTTCAGTCTCCCTGAAAAGTCGTTCGCGACCACTTCGGTGAAGGGTCGAGGCGAACTGGAGCGGGATTAGAGAGGCTGTGTGACAGTGCAATGACGGTTCTCACACTGGCGTGTGACAGCCGTGAATGCCTCAAATTTCAACCGTTTGAGCCCCTCATGCGTCCTCCCAGTCGCGATTGTGACAGTGCCCGTTTGTGACAGTCTCGTCCAGATGGTCAAAATTTTGCACAGCCATGGTTTTTTGCCAGAGCATGCGACCTGCGCAATCGCGCTCGATGACGATGCAAGTAACGAGATTTGCTGACAATTTGGCCGCGGCAAGCAACGTAGTGCGATCACTTTAGAATTTTTCTAACCTATTGAATTCGAATTGCTTTTATAACTTGAGAGGCGTAGTCCGCTTACAGTCGACGTTCAGGAGGACAGCTCATGATGCCATTCGGCAGACGCTCACTGCGCAATCTCGCCATTGCCTTTACCCTTACGGTTTCCCCCATTGCGGTGCATGCGCAGGCGCCGGCCGATGCCGATGTGCTGGCCAATTATGCCGATATCGCGCTGGCCGGGTACGAGGACTCGCTGACGACGGCCAAGGCGCTGGATGCAGCGGTAGATGCGCTGATCGCCAATCCGAGCGAAGAGACGCAGCAGGCGGCCAAGGATGCCTGGCTTGCTGCACGCGTGCCCTATCAGCAGACCGAGGCCTTCCGCTTCGGCAATCCGATCGTCGATGAGTGGGAAGGGCGCGTGAACGCCTGGCCGCTGGACGAGGGCATGATCGACTATGTCGACGCCAGCTATGGCAGCGAGAGCGACAGCAACGAGCTCTATGTGGCCGATGTGATTGCCAATCCGAAAGTCAGCATTGGTGGCGTCGAGGTGGATGCGACCGAGATCACGCCGGACCTGCTGCAGAATACGCTGCAGGAAGCTGCTGGCGTCGAAGCCAATGTGGCGACTGGCTATCACGCCGTGGAATTCCTGCTTTGGGGCCAGGACCTGAACGGCACCGAGGCCGGCGCGGGTGCGCGTTCCTACACCGACTATTCTACGGCCGAGCATGCCGATCGCCGCGCCGCCTATTTGAAGGCTGCCTCGACACTGCTGGTCAGCGATCTCGAAGAGATGGTGGCCAATTGGACGGCGGATGGCGCGGCTCGCGCGGCGCTCGAAGAGCAGGGCATTTCGACGATCCTGACCGGCATGGGTTCGCTGAGCTTTGGCGAGCTGGCTGGCGAGCGCATGAAGCTGGGCCTCCTGCTGCATGACCCGGAAGAAGAGCATGACTGCTTCTCGGACAATACGCATAACTCGCATCTCAATGATGCGATCGGAATCCAGAATGTCTATCTGGGCAAGTATACGCGGATCGACGGCAGCGTGGTCGAAGGTCCGTCGCTGTCGGAAGTGATTGCGGCCAAGGACGCCGCGCTCGATACCGAGCTCAAGGGCCTGCTCGACGATACGCTGGTCAAGATGCATGCCATGGCCGATCGTGCCGAAGGCGGCGAGGCTTATGACCAGCAGATCGGCGAAGGCAATGCCGAGGGCAATGCGGTGGTGCAGGCGGCGATCGATGGGTTGATTGCCCAGACGCGTGGCATCGAGCGTGCCGTTGCGGTGCTGGAACTCAGCGATGCGGTGACCATCGAGGACAGCGACTCGCTGAGCAATCCGGACGCCGTGTTCGAGTAAGCAAATCGGCCATCACCGGTTTGGTCCGGTGATGGCTTCCCGTGTTAAGGTGCGAGCTCAGGCGGCATCCGGCTCGCAGCCCATGAACTATGTAGACCTTCGATGAGAATGCCCTTCAGTCTCGTTCTCGCCGCGCTGCTGGCCGGCGGAATGGTGTTCGCGCAGGATGCCGCCCTGCGCAGCGATTTGACGCCTGAGGACCTGGCGCGGGTGCAGGCGGTGACGCGGCCGACGACGGATTTTTCCAAGCCGGAGGGGTCGGAAAAGCGTCCTGCTGGCAAGGGAACGACGCAGTTCAGTGTCAATGCAGACTCGTTCAGCCATTTCCTCGACAACCTGAGCTTCGAGCAGGAAGAGCAGTTCAAGCTGGGCAATGCGCTGTTCCGCAAGATCTGGGTGTCCTCGCCCAGTTCGACGCAGGCGTCAGATGGGTTGGGGCCGCTGTTCAATGCGCGCGGGTGCCAGAGCTGTCATCTGAAAGACGGGCGTGGGCACCCGCCGTTTCCGGGTGCGGAAAATGTATCGATGTTCCTGAGGCTCTCGGTGCCGCCCGGCGAGGACGACACGCGACTGGCGATGGACGGGGTGATCGCCGGGGAAGTCGGCGATCCGGTCTATGGTACACAGCTGCAGGATTTCGCCGTGCCGGGGCTGAAGTCGGAAGGGCGGATGGTGATCGACTATGCCGACCTGCCGGTGACGCTGGGTGATGGCGAGGTGGTGACGCTGCGGGCGCCGACCTATTCGGTGGCAGATCTCAACTATGGGCCGTTGGCCGATGACGTAATGATCTCGCCGCGCGTGGCCAATCCCATGATCGGGTTGGGGCTGGTGGAGCAGATTCCGGCAGAGGATATTCTGGCGCATGCCGATCCCGAGGACCTTGATGGCGACGGGATTTCGGGCAAGCCGAACTGGACGGTGGACCCCGTCAACAATTCGGTCATGCTGGGGCGGTTTGGCTGGAAGGCGGGCAATGCCACGATCCGCGCGCAGGCGGCTTCGGCCTTTGCGGGGGATATCGGGATTTCGACGCCGCTGGTGAACCTGCCGCATGGCGATTGCACGGAAAACCAGCCGGCGTGCCTGGCGTTGCCGACGGGCGAACAGGAGCGGCTCGGCGTGTCGGAGGCGCCTGATCCGGTGCTGGACCTGGTGACGTTCTATTCGCAGACGCTGGGCGTGCCGGAGCGGCGCGATGTGGATGATCCGGCAGTGCTGCGCGGCAAGGAAGCGTTTTACACAGCCGGTTGCTCGAGCTGCCATGTGCCGAAATTCGTGACCAGCCGGAATGGTGACAATCCGGCGCTGCAGTTTCAGCTGATCTGGCCCTATTCGGATTTCCTGCTGCATGATATGGGCGAGGGCCTAGCCGATCATCGTCCCGAAGGGCAGGCGGACGGCTATGAATGGCGCACGCCGCCGCTCTGGGGCGTGGGGCTCACGCAAGCTGTTTCGGGCCATACATTTTTCCTGCATGATGGGCGGGCGCGCAATCTGACCGAGGCCATCCTGTGGCACGGTGGGGAGGCGCAGGCGGCGCGAGACGGGTTCGCGGCCATGTCCAAATCCACGCGCGATGATCTCATCGCCTTTCTGGAATCGCTCTGATGCGCAAACTGCTTGCCCTGCTGCTGATGTTGGTCGTGACACCGGCCCATGCCCAGGCACCGACGGAGAGCGAGGTGCTGGCCGCAGCGGTCAATCAGGTGATCCGGCCCAATCTGGCCGAGTTCAAGCGCGGTGCGAGCGGGCTCGAAGTTGCCATGGGCGCGCTCTGCGCCGTGCCGTCAGCAGACACTCTGGCCGTTGCCCAACAGCAATTTGGCTTCGCAGCAGAGGCCTATGGTCGGGTGGAATTCCTGCGCATCGGGCCGCTAATGGAAGAGAACCGGGTGGACCGGTTGCTGTTCTTTCCCGATCGCAAGGGGATCGGGTTGCGACAGGTGCAGGCGATCCTGGCGGAAGAGGACGATACGGCCACATCAGTGACGACGCTGCGCGAGAAAAGCGTGGCGGTGCAGGGCTTTGGGGCGCTGGAATTCGTGCTGTTCGGCACGGATTTCGAGCTGTTGCAGGGTGAGGGCGGTGAATTCCGCTGCCGGTTCGGCGAAGCGATCGCGCAGAATATCAGTCGCATGGCGGACGAGTTGGCGATGGGCTGGTATCGCTATGACGGCGTCGCTGCGCATCTGATGCGGCCGAACCGGGACTATGTCGACTATCGGACGGAAACCGAGTCGCTCGAAGCGCTGGTGGGGCTGATATCGCATGGGCTGGAAGCGGTGCGGGACACGCGGATCAATCCCTTCATCGCGCAGGGCGATGCGGCGGCCAAGCCAAAGCAGGCGCTGTTCTGGCGCTCAAAACTGACCTTATCGATGATAAAGGCCAATGTGGAGGGCATGGAGCAGCTGGTGGCCGTGTCGGGCATGGCACGGGCCGTCGGCGCGGATCAGGCGGGACTGGATAATTCCATCGCCTTCGAATTTTCCAATGCGCACAGGGCGATAGATCTGGTGACGCTGCCGGTGGACCAGGCGGTGGTCGATGCCAAGCAAGCGGCGGCGCTCAGTTATCTGGTGATCGTGACGCAGTCGCTGCAGGCGCAGGTGGGCGAGCAATTGTCGGCGGCGCTGGGGCTTTCGGTGGGTTTTTCGTCGCTGGATGGGGATTGAGCCATGTGGCAGCGGCGGGCGTTTTTGAAGTCAGCAGGCCTGGGTTTTGCTGCAAGCCTGCTGCCGCGACAGCTTGCGGCGCTGGAGCGGAGCGAGCTGGTGTTTGCCAGTTCGATCCAGACGTCGAGCGGTGGTTATGGCGCGGTGCTGCTGAGCGAGCGCGGCGATGTGATCTCGTCGATCGACCTGCCTGATCGCGGACACGATATCACCATCAGTCCCGAGGCGGGGCGCGGGGTGGTGTTTGCGCGCCAGCCGGGAACGTTTGCGCTGGTGTTCGATCCAAGCGGGCGCGAGGCGCCGGTGACGCTGACGTCCATCGAGGGGCGGCACTATTACGGGCATGGCGTGTTTTCGCCGGATGGGCGGCTGCTCTATGCCACGGAAAGCGATTTCGAGGCGGCGCAGGGCGTGATCGGCATTTATGACGCGACGGACGGCTATCGGCGGATCGGCGAGTTTCCGACCTATGGTACGGGGCCGCATGAAATGCTGCTGATGCCCGATGGCGTGACCTTCGTTGTCGCCAATGGCGGGATCGAGACGCATCCCGACTATGGGCGGGCCGAGCTCAACCTCGATACGATGGATCCGTCGGTGGTGTTCGTCGATCGGCGGGATGGCAGGCTGGTCGGGCAATTGCGGCTCGATGCGGGGCTGCATCAGCTGTCGATCCGGCATATGGCGGTGGATGTGCGGGGGCGGGTTTGGTTTGGTTGCCAGTATCGCGGCCAGCCGAGCGACAGCCCGCAACTGGTGGGCTATGCCACGATGGATGGCGTGATCGAGCTGGTGGAACTGCCGCCAGGCACGCTGGCGGATCTGCGCAATTATGTTGGGTCGGTGGCCGTGTCAGGCGATGGTGGGACGGTTGCCGTTTCGTCGCCCGAGGGCAATCTGCTGGTGGCAATCGATGTCGAGGGGAAGCGGCCAGTGCTGGTGGAAACGCTGCGCAATGGCTGTGGGCTTGCGGCTGATGAGGGCGGGTTTGTGGCGACCAGCGGCATGGGCGAGATGATCGGCATAGCCGGGGCCGAGCGCGATGTGCAGCAGTTCGATTTCCTGTTCGACAACCACATGTTACGGGTTGGCTAGGGCGTCGTTATCGCTTTGTTAACCATGCGGGCACTTCATGGATCGGGAGGGTGGGTCCCTGATTTGGAGTGACGGGCATGGCGCAGAATGGCGCGCATATCATTGCGGTGGGTAACGAAAAGGGCGGTTCGGGCAAGTCGACCACGGCGCTGCACCTGGCGGTCTATCTGCTGCACCAGGGCCATCGCGTCGCCACCATGGATGTCGACAGCCGCCAGCAGACGCTGACGCGCTATGTGCGCAATCGCCGGACCACGGTGGAGGCGACGGGCCGCGACGTGCCGATGCCAAAGCATGTGCACCTGCCGACGGCCTGGGGCGATTCCATCCGCGAGAACCAGAAGATCGAGCTGGACCTGTTCACGCGCGCCATGGACGGGCTGCGCGGCGAGGTCGACTTCATCGTCATCGACACGCCCGGCTTCGACGGCAATCTGCAGCGGCTGGCGCATGGTTTTGCCGACACGCTGGTGACGCCGATCAATGATTCCATGATCGACCTCGACGTGCTGGCCAAGATCGATCCGGCGACGGGCGAGCCGATCGAGACCAGCCCCTATACGCGCAATGTGCAGAAGGCGCGGGCCGAGCGGCTGGCGCAGACCGGCAAGGGCGTCGACTGGGTGCTGATGCGCAACCGCATTTCGAACCTGGGATCGCGCAATGCCAGCCAGGTGCAGGAGACGATCGAAAAGCTGGCGCAACGCATTGGTTGCCGCGTGGCGGACGGGATTGCCGAGCGCGTCATCTTTCGCTCATTGTTCCCCATTGGCATGACCGTATTCGATCCGCTGGAGGCCGATGTGCTGGGCAGCGCGCCGAGCATGTCGCATGTCAATGCGCGGGCGGAATATCGCGGGCTGGTGGCGGCGCTGAACTTGCCGTTGCCGGGCGAGCCGATGAAGTTGTCGGCCTAGCTGCGCAGCAGGTTGCGGTAGAGCATGGCCAGTGACTGACCAGCATTTCTGGCTGCTGCCGTGACGGTTTCCAGCAGGGTCGGCGGATCCCGATAGTTGCGCATCATGGCTTCGGCGATGCGATAGCCCTCTCGGACAATGCGGCGTTCATCGAGCGGCAGGCCGATGGATGGTACGCGCATTTTGGGCTCCTCGCTCATGGTTTACGAAACCTTAACACGAGGCGCGCGGACGGGAAGGCCCGTCTGCGGCTATGGTTTACGGCGGCCCGGCCGGTGGGTGGCTATTGGAAAGCCAAGGGTGCGGCGGCCTTGAAGGCGGTCTGAGCGAGGCTATCGACCTGCTCCTGATCGGCGCCATAGACGCGGACGATCAGCTGGTGGCCGTCGTCCCAGAGCTGGTAGGTTGCTGAAAAGTCGCCGGTTGCGCCCTTTGCGCTGGTCTTGAAACCTTTGGCACTGGCGAAATCCAAAGTCTCGGTGCCGTAATATTCGGCGACATTGCCGAGCTGGGCCGCATTGGCCTGGCCGATCTCGGTCCAGGTCTCGGCAGTAGTTTCGCCCGAATGGACGCGGCCACCGGTGCCGTCATCAGGGCGGGCCTGGACCTGCAGCATCAGGGTTTCGTCGCAGCCGGAACACATGCCGATGTAGTCGCCGTCATTGACGCCGGCCAGCCAGTCTGGTGCGGCGACGCCTTCGATGGTCAGGTCTGACCAGTCGGGGTCAAGGAATTCGGCAAAGGCGGGCAGGGGCGCGAAGAGGGCAAGGACGGCAAAGGCTCCGGCAAGGCGGGCAAACGGCTTCGGCATGGAATACTCCCGGTCAGCAATGGCGGGATAATAGGCCATGGATTTTGACTGCAAGATGATGGCGGAACTGAAAAATCAGCTGGCGGGCGCGGGGCCGGTGCTTTCGCGCAGCACCAGTTCCACGGGCCAGAGTTCGTGCACGTCCTCGATGGGCTTGCCGGCCATGATCTGGAGGATCAATTCGGCAACGCGGGTGCCGGCCTGTCGGATGGAGGAGCGGGTCGTCGACATGGTGGGGTACATGTTGTCGGCGTTGAGATAGGAGAAGACATCGTCATGGGCGATCATGGAAATGTCCTTGCCCAGGACCAGCCCGGCCTGGCGAATGGCGCGGAAGACGCCCAACGCTGTCATCATCGAGCCGGCCAGAAAGGCGGTGGGGCGGGGGCGCAGTTCGAGCATGGCCTGCGCCATGCGGAAGGCGATTTCGTCGGTGAAGATGGAATTGCTCATCAACGCCGGATCGAAGGGAATGCCCCGGGCCGAGAGGGCGGCCAGGTAGCCGATCTCGCGATGTTCGGCAAAGGTGCGGCCCTTGACGCCATTGAGCAGAGCGATGCGACGATGGCCGAGGTCGAGCAGGTGGGTAGTGGCGCGTTCGACCGCGCCGGTATTGTCGATGTCGAGCCAGGCGATGGGGCGACTGATGTTGGTGCGGCCATGCAGGATGAAGGGCAGGCCGAGGTCGAGCAGCAGTTCGGCCCGCTCATCGTTGAGTGTGGGTGAACTGATGACGAAGGCGTCGACCTTCTGGCTGGCCGCCGCGCGGCGATAGACGGCCAGCTCCTCCTGGTAACTCGAAACGGTGGTGAAGAGGATATCGAGTTCTTCGAGGGCGAGGCGGGCGCTCATACCGCCGAGGAATTCGGTGGTGTGAGGGCCGAACTCATTGGCGCCATGCAGCACCATGCCGATGGCGCCGGAACGGCCGGTGGCAAGGCGCAGGGCGCTGGCGTTGGGGCGATAGCCGAGGCGGGCCGCGGTTTCGGCGACGCGCAGGCGCGTGGCCTCGTTGACTTCGGGATAGCCATTGAGTGCCCGGCTCACGGTGGTTTGTGACAGGCCAAGGTGCTCGGCCAGATCCTTCAGTCTCATTGCTGCCAACTGGCCCCGAGGTTCTGGCTTGACCGGTGTTTGTTGGCGGACGCACATTGGGGTGCATCCAGGCCCGGTTTGGCCAGCCTTTAGGGCATGCAGGCCGCCTTGAACAGCGGTTCCTGCGTCCTCCTCCTGCGGTTATTCAAAGCGATTTCAAATTTTGGCGCAAGACCTGAATTTTCAGGCGGCATTCTGACGTGCGTACATCACGCCAAAATGCCCGGTCCGCCGAAGGTTCCATCACGATGGAACCATAAGTGATTGGTGGAGTTACGGTATTTGTCGGGCAACTTCGCAATTCCTAACAGGACGTTCACGAGTGGCTTGACAGAAAACTGTCGCTCTGTTTCTTTTTCACTCAAAGCGCTTTGAAAACGTGGGCGGGACAGCCGCTGCGGTCAGTGCTTTAGGGAGGAGATTGGGGTTGGTCGCGCTTATGGCGCATGGCTGCCCGATCATGCCTCCCTTGCTTTGGTTCACTCGGGAGGTTTTTCATGAAGATCAACAAGTTGCTCGTCGGTTTGATGGCGAGCGTCACGCTGGTTGCCGGCACGGCACACGCCGTCGAGCTGTCGATCGTGTCGGGCGATACGGGTACGGGCCTGCAGTTCCTGCAGTCCGAACTCGACATTTTCGCCGAAGAAACCGGCAATACGGTCACCATCGTGCCGATGCCGTCGTCGACCAGCGACCAGTTCGGCCAGTATCGCCTGTGGCTGGCGGCCGGCAATGCCGACATCGACGTCTACCAGACCGACGTGATCTGGGCGCCCCAGCTCGCCGACCAGTTCGTCGACCTGACCGCAGCCTTTGCCGATGTCGCCGACCAGCATTTCCCCTCGGTGATTGAATCGCAGACCGTCAACGGCAAGCTCGTTGCCGTGCCGGCCTTCACTGACGCCCCGGCGCTCTACTATCGCAAGGACCTGCTGGAGAAGTACGGCAAGGAAGTCCCCACCACCTGGGCCGAGCTCAAGGCAACTGCCCAGGAAATCATGGATGCCGAACGCGCCGAAGGTCAGACAGACCTGTGGGGCTATGTGTTCCAGGGCAATGCCTATGAAGGCCTGACCTGTAATGCGCTGGAATGGGTCAATTCCTATGGCGGCGGCCAGATCATCGAAGCCGATGGCACGATCTCGATCAACAACGAGCAGGCCGTCGCCGCGCTTGAAGAAGCTGCAAGCTGGATCGGTACAATCTCTCCGGAAGGCAACCTGGCCTATATGGAAGAAGAAAGCCGTGGCGTATGGCAGCTCGGCAATGCCGTGTTTATGCGCAACTGGCCCTATGCCTATGCGCTGAGCAACAACGACGACTCCGCCGTCAAGGGCAAGTTCGACGTGGCTCCGCTCCCCGCCGGTGAAGGCGAAGGCGCCAAGTCTTCGGCAACGCTGGGCGGCTGGAACTTTGCCGTGTCGAAGTATTCGGCGAACCAAGAAGCGGCGATCGACCTTGCCCTGTTCCTGAGCTCGGCAGACAGCCAGAAGCGTCGCGCCATTGCCCAGGCCAACCTGCCGACCGTGCAGGCGCTGTACTCGGATGAGGAAGTGCTCGCCGCTTCGCCCTTCATGGCCAACTGGGAAGAAATCTTCCAGAACGCCGTGCCGCGTCCGTCGGCACCGGCCCAGGCCAATTACAACGAGGCTTCCTCGCTGTTCTGGAGCGCTGTCCACAACACGCTGTCGGGCAATGGCTCGGCTGCCGAAAACCTTGAAGTGCTCGAGATCGATCTCGACGACTTGCTGAACTAAGCCGGTCCAGTGAACCGGATGCGGGCGCAAGAGCGTCCGCATCCCCATAATCATAACAATATCAGGGGGAAGGCATGACGACCGAAGCGCTCAGTTCGCCGGCAATTCCGCAAAAACGGGCACGGTCCGAACTGTTGCAGCAGCGCGTTCGCGCAGCACGCTGGTTCCTGTTGCCAATGATGATCGCGCTGGGCGTGGTCGCCGGCTGGCCGCTGGCCCGTTCGATCTACTTCTCCTTCACCGATGCGACGCTGAACGACCTCTACGGGGCCGAGTGGATCGGTTTTGGCAATTACCTGCAGATCCGCGTGCTCGATAGTGGTCGCACCATCTATCGTGGCGTGCTGGCCGATCCGGCATGGTGGAATGCCGTGATGAACACGGTGCGCTTTGCCTTCTGGTCGGTGCTCTGGGAAACCGTGCTCGGCATGATCGTGGCGCTGGTGCTCAATGCCGAATTCAAGGGCCGTGGCATCGTCCGCGCCGCCATTCTCATTCCCTGGGCCATTCCAACCATCGTGTCGGCCCGCATGTGGAGCTGGATGCTGAACGACCAGTTCGGCATTCTCAATGATCTGGGCATCCGCCTTGGCCTGCTCGACCGTGCCGTCGCCTGGACGGCATCGCCTGACACGGCCATGGCCGCAGTGCTGGTGGTGGATATCTGGAAGACAACGCCCTTCATGGCGCTGCTGATCCTGGCTGGCCTGCAGATGATCCCCAAGGACATCTACGAGGCTGCCGAAATCGACGGCGTGCATCCGATCAAGCAGTTCTTCAAGATCACGCTGCCGCTGGTTCGGCCCGCCCTGATGGTCGCCATCATCTTCCGCGTGCTCGATGCGCTGCGCATCTTCGACCTGATCTATGTGCTGACGCCCAATAGCGCGGCGACCAAGACCATGTCGGTGCTCAGTCAGGAGAACTTGTTCCAGTTCAACAATTTCGCCGAAGGCTCGGCGCAATCGACCCTGCTGTTCCTGCTGATTGCCCTGTTCACCATCGTCTATATCTGGCTGGGCAAGGTCAATTTTGATGGGGGAGACCGCTGATGACCGCGAGTTTCGATCTCTGGAAGATCACCAAGACGGTGCTGTTCTACGCACTGGTGGTCTTCATCGTCGTGGTGAGCGTGTTTCCGTTCTACTACGCGATCCTCACCAGCCTCAAATCGGGCACGGACCTGTTCCGCATCACCTATTGGCCGACTTCGTTCAGCCTGGCCAATTACCAGTCGGTGTTCAGCCAGGGTTCGTTCCCGCGCAACCTGCTGAACTCGGTCTTCGTGGCCACGGTGACGGTGCTGCTGGCGCTGTTCCTGGCGGTGACGGCATCGTTCGCGCTGAGCCGCGTGCGCTTCCGTGGTCGCAGCCTGCTGCTGATGACGATCCTGGCCGTCTCCATGTTCCCGCAGATCGCGGTGCTGGCGGGCCTCTTCGAAGTGATCCGGTTCCTGGGCATCTACAATACGCCCTGGGCGCTGATCTTCTCCTATACGATCTTTACGCTGCCCTTCACCGTCTGGGTGCTGACCACCTTCATGCGTGACCTGCCGGTGGAGATCGAGGAAGCGGCGATTGTCGACGGCGCGACGCCCTGGGTGATCATCACCCGCGTGTTCATGCCGCTGATGTGGCCGGCGCTGGTGACGACGGGCCTGCTGGCCTTCATCTCGGCCTGGAACGAGTTCCTGTTCGCGCTGACCTTTACCGTATCCAACCAGACGCGCACCGTGCCAGTGGCCATCGCGCTGCTGTCGGGCGGGTCGCAGTATGAAATTCCGTGGGGCATCATCATGGCTGCATCGGTGGTCGTCACCGTGCCGCTGGTGGTCCTGGTTCTGATTTTCCAACGCAAGATCGTCAGTGGTCTCACCGCCGGCGGCGTGAAGGGTTAAGGAGAAAAACAATGGCAAGCATCGAGCTTCGCGATATTCGCAAATCCTTCGGCGCCGTCGAAGTCATCAAGGGCGTGGACCTCGAAGTCCGCAAGGGCGAGTTCATGGTCTTCGTCGGCCCGTCAGGCTGTGGCAAGTCCACGCTGCTGCGGCTGATCTCGGGGCTGGAGGACATCACCTCGGGCGAGATGCTGTTCGACGGCAAGGTGGTCAATTCGCTGGCGCCGTCCAAGCGCGGCATCGCCATGGTGTTCCAGTCCTATGCGCTCTACCCGCATATGACGGTTTACGAGAACATGGCCTTCGGGCTGACGCTGGAAAAGGGCAAGAGCAAGGACGAGATCCGCCAGCGCGTCGAGCGGGCTGCCGACATGCTGCAGATCCGGCAGTATCTCGATCGCCTGCCCAAGCAGTTGTCGGGTGGCCAGCGCCAGCGCGTGGCCATCGGTCGTGCCATCACCCGCGATCCGAAAGTGTTTTTGTTCGACGAGCCGCTGTCGAACCTTGACGCAGCGCTGCGCGTGGCGACCCGTATCGAGATCGCCAAGCTGCATGAGGAAATGCACCAGGTCACCATGATCTATGTGACCCATGACCAGGTGGAGGCCATGACGCTGGCCGACCGCATCTGCGTGCTGCGCGACGGGCTGGTGGAGCAGGTGGGTACGCCCATGGAGCTCTATGAGAACCCCAATTCGGTGTTCGTTGCCGGCTTCATCGGTTCGCCGAAGATGAACTTCATCGCCGACGAGCGCGCGCAGAAGTATGGCGCGCATACGCTGGGTATCCGCGGCGAGCATATCGAGATCAAGCCCGAAGGGCAGGGTCTGTGGAACGGCAAGGTCATCCACAAGGAAGAGCTTGGCGCAGACACTTATATCTACCTCGAAATGGGCACCGAGGAGCCGGTGGTGGTGCGGATCGATGGTCCGAACACCTACAAGACCGGCGATGTGGTCCATATCTCGCCGATGGAAGACAAGGTTCACCGCTTCAACGAAGCCGGCAAGCCGGTCGCAGCCTGACGCGATCACAAACAGGGTGGCGGCCACACGGTCGTCACCACTTTCAACATAGATAGTTCAGATGCCCGGCTCCTCCCTGCCGGGCTTTCGACCATAGGAGACTACAATGGCTATCCGGACCCTGGTGTGGGGCGAGAATGTCCACGAGCAGAAGAACAAGGTTGTTGCCGAGAATTATCCCGACGGCATGCACAACCAGATCGCCAAGCTGCTGGCTGAAGACAGCAATCTGTCGGTCAAGACGACGACGCTCCAGGAGCCGGAACACGGGCTGACCGATGCGGTGCTGGCCGAGACCGATGTGCTGCTGTGGTGGGGCCATGCGGCGCATGACAAGGTCGACGATGCCGTGGTCAAGAAGGTGATGGAACATGTCTGGCAGGGCATGGGCCTTCTGGTGCTGCATTCGGGCCATCACTCCAAGGTGTTCAAGGGGTTGATGGGTGCGCCGGCAAACCTGCACTGGCGCGAAGCCGGTGAGCGCGAGCGCCTCTGGGTCGTCAACCCGGGCCATCCGATCGCCAAGGGTCTCGGGCCCTATTTCGAGCTCGAATATGAAGAGATGTATGGCGAGCCCTTTTCGGTGCCGGAGCCGCTGGAAACAGTGTTCGTCTCCTGGTTCCAGGGTGGCGAAGTGTTCCGTTCGGGCCTGACCTATCGTCGCGGCGCGGGCAATATCTTCTACTTCCGCCCCGGCCACGAAACCTATCCGACCTATCACGACGCCAATGTGGGCCTGGTGCTGCGCAATGCCGTCAACTGGGCATACAATGGCGATCGCCATGCCCATCTGATGAAGGCGCCGAACACGCCGGTTGGCGAGGCCATCGAAAAGATCGAAGAGCGCGGCGCCAAGCTCAGCGCCTCCGATCACGCCGGCGAAGTGAAGAAGTGATTTGAACGATTGGCCGCTCTCGCAATGACGAGAGCGGCCGACTTCCAGACAACGGGCAGGGGCCCCAGGGAATAGAACACATGCGTATCCTCATTCTGGGTACCGGCGGCATGGCCAATACTCATGCCAAGAATTTTGCTGCCATCGACGGCGTGACGCTGGTGGGCGGCGTGGACGTCGATCCGGCGCGCGTCGATGCCTTTTGCACGGCGCATAATATGGAGCACCGCTTCGGCTCGCTCGATGCGGCGCTGGCCTGGGGCGAGTTCGACGCCATTGCCAATGTGACGCCGGATAGCGTGCACCACGCAACCACGATCGCCGCGCTCAAGGCCGGCAAGCATGTGTTCTGTGAAAAGCCGCTGGCGACCGACCATGCCAAGGCGATGGAAATGACCGAGACAGCGGAAGCGGCTGGCCTCGTCAACATGGTCAACCTCACCTATCGCAATGTCAGCCAGCTGCAGAAGATGCGCGAGCTGGTGCAGTCGGGCGCCGTGGGCAAGGTCAAGCATTTCGAGGCGAGCTATCTGCAGAGCTGGCTGGTGAGCAAGGCCTGGGGCGACTGGCGTACCGAAAGCCAGTGGCTGTGGCGCCTGTCCAAGAAGCACGGCTCCAATGGCGTGCTGGGCGATATCGGCGTGCATATCCTCGACTTTGCCGCCTATGGCGCGGGCAGCGATTTCTCGAAGGTGTTCTGCCGGCTCGAGACGTTCGAAAAGGCCGAGAACAACCAGATCGGCGAATATGACCTCGACGCCAATGACAGCTTCGCCATGACGGCGCAGCTGGAAAATGGCGCGCTGGGCGTGATCCATGCGACGCGCTGGGCGACCGGCCATTTCAACGAATTGCGCCTGCGCGTCTATGGCGAGTTGGGCTCGATCGAGGTGCAGCATCGCCATGACTGGAGCAAGCTGCTGACTTGCCTCGGCCCGGATGCCGAGACGGGCACATGGACGGAGGTCGAAGTCGAGACCGTGCCGACCAATTACATGCGCTTCGTCGATGCGGTGCGCTCGGGGAAGAATCTCGAACCCAGCTTCCGTCACGCCACCAATATCCAGAAGGTGCTGGACCTGGCGACGATGACGGACCGGGACCGGACGGAACATACGGTCTAGTCGGTTTCGGCAGGATATGAGGCCCACCGTACGGCATGTACGGTGGTCCTTTTTCCTGCGGAGTTATCGCTGAAGGACCGGCGCGGACGTCGGTCCTGAATTAACCAGAAGTCACGCGCTTCGTTGATTGTGAAGCAGCTCCGTAAGTATTGTTGTTCATGAAACAGCAATCGATATATTTTTATTCTGATTTTATCAAAGGCGGACTTTCCGCTGCGTTTATGTTGCTTGTAGTTGTCGGATTTTCTGGCGTTGCAGCGGCGGCGACACTGCCAAATGATTTGGCCATCTGTCAGAGCGCCCTGACTGACGAGCACCTGCCGCAGTCAACGCTTGCGCCAACGCGGATCAGCCTGATTCAAAAGCGGATGAGCGCGTGGAATGGCGGTGCTCTGTTGGTCGGCCAGCACGCGGCCATTGCCGCTACCGAGATCGAAGCGTCTGCGGTCTGCCCTGCCAAAGGCTAGCCAGCATGCTGGTGTGAGTTGAACGTGTCCGGGGGAAAGATGCGTAACCTGATCCTTGCCTTGAGCCTTCTGATGACAGCGCCGACGGTCAGTCTGGCGGCAGAGCGTTCTGCCGAGCAAGACTGCGCGGACCTTGCAGCCTATATCTGGGAGCCGGGGTTTCGCGAGACGGGTGTTGCCTGGGACAAGATTGACGTCGCAGCCGCGATGCCGGTCTGCGTCACCGCCCATGCGAACGCGCCTGAGCATGCGCCGACGCAGTATCGCCTAGGACGGATTTATCTGCAGCAAGATGATTTCGAGCGGGCGCTACCGCTGCTGCTGGAGTCTGCCGAAGCCGGTTATGCGCCGGCGCAGACCGCCTATGGTACGCTGTTCATGGATGGGAAACAGACCGCGGACTATCCGCTGGCCTTTCACTGGCTAAGCGCGGCGGCGGCGCAGAACAATCCGGTCGCCAAGGCCAATCTTGGCATCCTCTATTATCACGGGCAAGGGGTGGCTGCCGATACTGAGGTCTACATCAGGCTGCAGGTCGAGGCGGCGCAGGCTGGCGCCGATTTTGCCCAGTATCATGTGGGCGATCTGTTCGAGATTGGCTTCGGCGTTGAGCAAGACATGCTGCGAGCAGAGGCCTGGTATCGGCTGGCGGCAGCGCAAGGCCATATGCTGGCGCAGCGGCGACTTGGCAAGATGCTGGGGCGGCGCGATCGCGCCGTCGAGGAGCACACGGAGGCGATCGGTCTGTTAACGGCCGCGGCAGAACAGGGTGATGGCTCGGCGGCGACGCACTTGGGCTGGATGCTGGCGGAGGGTATCGGAACCGATAGTAATCTTGCCTTGGCGCGCGAGCGCTACGATCAGGGCCTTCGCCTCGGTGACTTCGGGGCAGCCCGGTTCCTTGGCCATCTCTATGAATACGGCAAGGGCGTTGAGGTAGATCACCGCATCGCCCTGGCCAACTACCTGCTGGCTGCCTGGGCCGGCGACATGGATGCGCAGTACAAGGTCGGCGTCTATATCAGTGCCGGCCGGGGCGGTATCCTGCGGGACCGTGCAGCGGGCCTGCAATGGTATCTGCGGGCAGCGCAACAGGGACATGTCGAAGCGCAGATGGGCGCGGCTCAGGCCTATACGATCCGCTTTCACGATCAGCCGGCGCCGCTCTATGATGCCGAGCAGGGCCACTACTGGTATGTGGTAGCGGCCGCCAATGGAAACCTCAAGGCGGCGTTGCAGGCTGCGCTCATCTATGCCGGCAAGCGGGATTTCGCCACGGCCAATGCCTATGTCGTCCATGTCATGGAGAGTGGCGACGCAGAGATGGTCGAAGAGGCCATGCACACGATCGATGCGATCAACATGGTAAGATACGGCACCAAGATGCCGGTTTAGCCTCGCCTGTCGAAATGCGCCCTAGCGGATCGTCGTGGGATCAGTGACGGCAATTGGAGGAGATTTTCATGACACCGACCATAACGGCCTTTGCGACCTCGCCCGACAGAGGCAAGGGGCTGGCGCGGGATATGCGGGTGCGCTGGGCGCTGGAGGAGGTGGGGCTGGACTATGAGGTGCAGCTGGTCAGCTTTGCCGAGATGAAGCAGCCAGCGCATGTGGCGCGGCATCCGTTTGGGCAGATCCCGACTTACGAGGAGGGTGAGCTGGTGCTGTTCGAGTCGGGTGGCATCGTGTTTTACCTTGCCGACAATCACCCGGGGCTTTTTCCAGCTGATGCCAATGCGCGGGCGCGGGTGGTGACCTGGATGTTTTCGGCGGTCAATACAATGGAGCCGCCAATCCTCGAGCGCGAGCAGGCGATGCTCGTCGAGCGGGACAAATCGTGGTTTGCCGAACGGAACGTTATGCTGGAAGAGCGCATCCGCAATCGGCTCAGGGCGCTGTCGGCGCGGTTGGGGGAGAGGGACTGGCTGGAGGGCGAGTTCAGCGCGGCCGATGTGATGATGGTGCTGGTGCTGCGCCGGCTGGGGAGTTCGGGGATATTGCCGGAATATCCAAATCTCGCCGCCTATGTGCAGCGGGGCGAGGCGCGGCCGGCCTATCAGCGGGCCTTTGCCGACCAGCTGGCGGTATTCACGGCGGTTTCGGCCGGCTGATCAGTCGAGCACGGCGCGGCGGGTTTCGGCATCGACCCTTGTGGCGGCCAGGGCGCCGAGCAGCAGCAGGCCGGCAAACAGCGCGATGGCCAGCGAGAAGTTCTGCACAAAGATCAGGGCCATGACGGAGGGTGCCAGAAGTCCGCCCAGCCGCGCGACGGCGCCCGCGGCGCCCATGCCGGTGGCGCGGGAGACGGTGGGGTAGAGCTCGGGAGTGAAGGCATAGAGCGCGCCCCAGGTGCCGAGCAGGGCGAAGCTCATCAGGAGGATGGACGTGCCGATCAGCCAGCCGTCACCGGCGACGAGGAAGAGTGCGCAGCCGGCGGCGCTGAGCAGCAGGAAGCCGATCAGCGTCGGCTTGCGGCCAATGGCCTCGACACCCCAGGCGGCAAGGGCATAGCCGGGCAATTGGGCAATGGCGACTAGCACGAGGAAGCCGAAACCGCGGACATAGCCGAAGCCGTCCTGAGCCAGGCGGGCGGGCAGCCAGGTGAAAATGCCGTAGTAGGAGACTGACACAAGGAACCAGACCAGCAGGATGGAGAGGGTGCGGCGGCGCAGAGCGGGCGAGAAAATGCCCTGGCGTGCTTCGACTGGCGGCGTGGTGATGGTGGTGTCGGGCGGCAGCTCCGGCTTGCCATTGGTGCGCAGGATGGTGTTGAGCACCTTGAGCAGGTC
The DNA here is from genome assembly GCA_029202405.1 of Candidatus Devosia phytovorans. Taxonomy (NCBI): domain Bacteria; kingdom Pseudomonadati; phylum Pseudomonadota; class Alphaproteobacteria; order Hyphomicrobiales; family Devosiaceae; genus Devosia; species Candidatus Devosia phytovorans. The sequence continues at coordinate 500,922 of CP119312.1, forward strand.
GGCCTGGCGGTTCTGGCGCAAGAGGAAGAGTGGCGATTCCGGCACCCAGAGGCGCAACCAGATGCCGATCAGGGCGGGCAGGGCGGTGAAGGCGAGGATCCAGCGCCAGGCGTCGGTTACCGGCACATAGAGGCTGGCGAGCCAGGCGGCGAGGGCGATGGCGACGGTGCCGATGGCCCAGAAGCCTTCGAGGATGACGAGCCAGCGGCCGCGATTTTTGGCGGGCAGGAATTCGGCCATCATGGCGTAGTCGACAGGCAGGGTGCCACCAACGGCAATGCCGGTCAAAAGGCGCAGGCCGTAGAGCACCCAGAGATTGGGGGCAAAGACCGAGAGCAGGCCGAAAATGGCATCACAGGCGACGGTGATGAGCAGGACATTGCGGCGGCCAAAGCGATCGGCGAGACGACCAAAAAGGGCGGCGCCGATCAGCATGCCTAGGAAGAACAGCGTGCCGGTCTGCAAGGCCTGGGGCAGTTCTACATTGAAGCTCGCGGCGATCGAGGCGCTGGTGAAGCCGACGGCGAGGACCTGCATGGCATCGGCGGCCCAGACCAGGCCGAAGATGCCAAGGAGACGCCGCTGGAAGCGTCCAGCCCCAGCGGTGTCCAGAACCGTCTCGACGGTCACAGGCATGGCGACTCTCCTCGAAGGCGCAAATCCTGAGTGGTCTTGGCAGATATGCAGACAGGGGAACAGGGTGATTTTCGGTCTAGTGGCGTAAGGTGCTGTGTCTGCGGGAATAAAAGAGGGCCGCCCGATGAGGCGGCCCTGACCTTCAGGCCTGGGTATAGCGCTGGGCAGGACTGCCGTTCTGGGTGCCGCCCATCAATTGAGCGCGGGCCGCGTCGTAGCTGGTCCAGAGTTTTTCGTCATGCACGGAGGGCAGGGTGACCTGTTCGCCGCGATCCATGCCAGCCAGACCAGCATCGACTAGCTGTTCGGCCGTCATGAAAACGGACTGATCGAAATCGGCGATGAACATGCCGGCGGCTTCGTAGAATTCGGTGATGGTGCCGGCTGGCAGGACGGCTTGAACCAATACCCCGTCGTCCTTGACCTCTTCGGCGACGCCGCGGCTGAAGGTCAAGACGAAGGCCTTGGTGGCGCTGTAGAGCGTGCTCTGCGGCAAGGCATGGAAGGCGAGAACCGAGCCGACATTGACCACGGTGCCGGACTTGCGGGCGCGCATGCCGGGGAGGGCGGCGCGCGTCAGGCGCATCAGCGCGGTCACATTGAGCGCGAGGGTTGCGGCGGCATCGGCGTCGCTCATGTCGGCAGTGCTGGCGGCCGGGCCCATGCCGGCATTGTTGATCAGCAAGTCGATGCTCTGCTCGCGCAGCAGCTGTTCGATGCGGGCGATATCGGCGTCTGCGGTGAGGTCGGCGGTGACGGTCTCGACGGTGATCTTGCCGGTTTCGGCCAGTTCGGTGGCGAGTTCGGCCAGACGATCGGCGCGGCGGGCGACGAGGACGAGATTGTAGCCCCGGGCGGCAAGGCGCCTGGCATAGACGGCGCCGATGCCGGAAGAGGCTCCAGTGATGAGAGCGGTTTTGGACGAGGACATGTTCACTCCTTTAGTTGAGTGCTCAACTAATTGGGGTGGCCGTCCGCTCTTGTCAATGGTGATGTACTCAACTATTTTTTGGACAGGAGATCAAGCATGGCCAGGCCCGTACCGCCCGATGTCGACAGTGTTGAGCCGTATAGTCCGCTGAACTGCACGCATACGGCGATGCGGCAGGCCTCGCGGCAGCTGACGCAGGTCTATGACAATGCGATCGCGCCTGCCGGATTGACCTCGGCGCAGGCGATGCTGGTGACCCGTCTCGACGAGCTGGGTGGCGCGCCCGGCGGCACCGGTCCGTCGCTGCAGGCACTGGCCAAGCGGCTGTCGATCCAGATTTCCGCATTGACCCATGCCCTGCGCCCGCTGGTGCGGGACGGAGTGGTCGAGGTGCATCCCGACGCAAAGGATGGGCGCATCAAGCGGGCCGTGCTCACCGAACAGGGCATGAAGCAGACGCGGCAGATGTATGAGCTCTGGCAGGGGGTCAATGCGCGCGTGGACGATGTGCTCGGGTCGGGCAAGGGGGCGGAGCTGCGCGAGCTGGCAAAGAAGGTGGCCTCACCGGAATTTCTGAACGCCATGGGTCGTTCAGCGACGGATTAGCGCCGCAATTGCAACCGGATGCGCCTGTTCCGAATTATTCGCTCAGCAAACACGGAGCGTCAAAACATGGGTATCATCTGGGCCATCATCATTGGCTTTCTCGCAGGCGTCATCGCCAAGTGGATCACGCCGGGCGACAACAAGCCGAGCGGCTTCATTCTCACCACCGTGCTGGGCATTGTCGGCTCTGTGCTGGCGAGCTGGCTGGGCCAGCAGATTTTCGGTGGCGGACAGAGCGATGGTATCGGCTTCATCAGCGGCATTATTGGCGCGGTGATCATCCTGCTGATCTGGAACCAGCTGGCACGTCGCAGGGCCTGATCGTGATCCGAGAATGAAGAAGGGCGCCCATTGGGCGCCCTTCGTGTTTGGTGAGACTCAGGCCTTATTCGATGACGGTGATGCGGCCATCGAGGTAGGGCGTGTAGGTGCCACCCTGCTTGGCGATGTATTCGGCGAGGACCTGTTCCAGCGGCGGGCCGAAATCATAGGGATTGTCGCCTTCGGCAAAGACCGAGAAGCCATCGCCGCCACCACGATTGTAGTTGTTGGTGACGATCTTGTAGGTGGCTTCCTCGTCAATCGGAACCCAGGTGTCGCCTTCACCCTTGACCAGAACGTCGCTAACGCGTTCGCCAGCCGGCTTGGCGAGGGTGTAGGAATATTTGAGGCCGGCAACCTGGGCAAAGCGGCCAGCGCCGTTCTCGACATCGCTGACGCCGTTTTCGAGGGCTTCGATGACGTCGGCACCCGAAATCTCAACCGTGGCCAGGGTGTTGGAGAAAGGCAGGACGGTGAGCACGTCGCCAACGGTGATTTCGCCTGCGTCGATGGACGAGCGGATGCCGCCGCCGTTCTGGAAGGCAATGGTGGCGCCCTGGTCGGCAACGCGGTCGAGGATGGCGTCGGCCAGCAGGTTACCCAGGTTGCATTCCTCGACGCGGCAGATTTCGCGGGCGCCTTCGAGCTTTTCGGTGGTAGTGCCGATGACTTCGCTGGTCATTTCCGCAATCGGGCCGGCCAGTTCGGCCAGCTGGCCGGCAAAGTCCTCGTTGCCGGTGACCGAGGCATCGATCAGGAAGGGCTCGCCTTCGGCCTTGGTGACGACGCCGTTGTCGTCCCAAGTGATGGCGATGTCGCCCAGGTACTTGCCGTATTGATTGGCCTGCACCACCGGCACTTCAATGCCGTCCGGATTGGTGACCATGGTCGGATAGGGACCGGCAGCGCCTTCGGCGGTGTTGCTGAGCAGGGTGTGGCTGTGGCCACCGACGATGACGTCCACCAGAGGGAGGGCTGCGGCGACCTGCTGGTCGATCGTGTAGCCGATGTGGCTGAGCAGGATGATCTTGTTGATGCCAGCGGCATCGAGGGCTTCGGAAGCGCCGCGCACATATTCGATGACGTCGGAAAATTCGATGTCTTCGGTGGTGGCGATCTCGGGGGTGTCTTCAGTGGTGGCGCCGATGATGCCGATCTTTTCGCCGCCCACTTCGATGACGAAGGAGCCCTTGATCTTGCCGGCGAGATTGGGATCGCGGCTGACGTCGAAATTGCCGCCGATGATGGGGAATTCGGCGGCGTCGATGAATTTCATGAACTCTTCAGGGCCATCGTCGAATTCGTGGTTGCCGGTGGCGACCACGTCAAAGCCCATCTGGTTGAAGAAGTCCGAGACGACCTTGGATTTGTAGGTCGTGTAATAGAGCGAGCCCTGGAAATTGTCGCCGGCCGAGAGCAGCAGCGAGTTGCCGTCGGCATATTTGGCGCGGGTGTCGTCGATGATGGTCTTGAGGCGGGCAATGCCGCCGAAGCATTCACCAGCCGCATCGGTCTCGGCATCGCAATTGGAATCGCTGTCGGTGATCGGGTCGAAGCGGGAGTGGAAGTCGTTGATATGCAGGATGTTGAGCGTGAAATCGGCATGGGCTGCGCTTGAAAAACCGGCGCAGAGTGTGAGGGCGGTGGCGCCAAGCAGTAAGTGTTTCATCCCTGTATCCCTTGTTTGATTAGCGGCATTCCAGAGCGCGCGGCCGTCGTTCCGGCTGCGGCGACCGGCAGAGTTAATCAGCCTTTTATGACAGAGGAAAGCCAAAGGTTTCAGGCGGTTCGCTGTGTTCATGGGTGACATGCAGCTGTGGGGCTTCACCCGGCAGCAACCATGACGCAAAACAGTGCCGCCGCGGGGCGCGGATAATTTGTGGGAAAGGCTTTGGCGTTATAGCTGAACAGAGCCGATCCGAAGCGTGTGGGAATTGACGACCCTATGAGTGCTGCCCTGCAGAGCCTTATGCGTGATGCGCCTGCCGCCCGTATCGAACGATCCGTGTTCGCCGGTCTCTTCGCTTTCCTGCTGGTTGGCGGCAGTGGTGCCTTGGCCTTCGTGGTGCTGTCCACGATGGGCATCTCGCTCAACCCGGGGGTGGAGGCCTGGCAGGTCAATACGGTCTGCTATGCCCTCACCATCCTGCCGGTCTATTTGCTGCATCGTCGGTTCTCGTTCGATTCCGATGCGTCGCATTGGCAGGCGCTGCCGCGCTATGTGGCGGTGCAGGCCATGGCGCTGGTGCTGGCGGCGCTGTTTTCCTATGTCATCCATGGCATGCCGATGCCGACGATATTTGCCTCCATGCTGGTGATCGCGCTGACCTCGGGCGTCAATTTCATGGTGCTGCGCAGCTGGGCCTTTGCCCGGTCGCAGATGGCCGTCGCCATACCCGCCTAAGCGGGCTTTCAATACTGGGTCAGTCGGGTATTCTCCCCCGCGTTTGATTTGCGGGGGAGTTACGCATGAAAAGCGCCTTGATCGTTTATGGCGGCTGGTCTGGACACGAGCCGGAGGAATGCGCTGCCATCTATCGCCGCTGGCTGCATGAGGATGGGTACTCCGTCCGTGTGGCCACGGAAACCAGCGCTTTCGCCGATCCGTCCATCCATGACCTCAGCCTGATCATTCCGATCTTCACCATGAGCAAGATCGAAAAGGCCGAGGTCGAAAATCTCACCAAGGCGGTCGAGAATGGTGTGGGCCTGGCCGGTCATCACGGCGGCATGAGCGACGCCTTCCGCGACTCGGTGGACTATCAGTTCATGGTTGGCGGGCAGTGGGTGGCCCATCCGGGCAATATCATCGACTATACGGTCGATGTGGCCGATCCGCTCGATCCGATCATGGCGGGGATCAAGAGCTTCGCCTATCGCAGCGAGCAATATTACATGCATGTGGACCCATCCAACCATGTGCTGGCGACGACGACCTTTACCGGCGAGCACGCCTCCTGGATCGAGGGCGTCAAGATGCCGGTGGCGTGGAAGCGCCAGCATGGCAAGGGGCGGGTGTTCCACTCGACGCTAGGCCATCAGGCCAAGGAATTCGACGTGCTGGAAATGGCCACGATCATGCGCCGTGGCATGAACTGGGCAGCGCGCGAGGAATAGTCGGTCAATCTGATGTGATGGTGCACCTTTTGCTGCCGGGATAGCGTAGCTTCCGGCAGCAAGCGCCATGAGGACGAGATGAGCGAAGAGCAGGTGCTCCAGAAGACACGCGGTCCGCTGATCTATCGGCAGTCGATCTGGACGCGAGTGACGCATTGGATCTGGGCGATCTGCCTGTTCTTCCTGCTGCTGACCGGGTTGCAGATCTTCAACGCGCATCCGGCGCTTTACATCGGCCAGCAATCGGGCTTTGAATTCGAGAACGCGGTTCTCGAGATCGGTGCGGTCAATACCGATGCGGGGCCGCGCGGGCGTACGACGATCTTCGGCCAGACCTATGATACGACCGGCGTGCTGGGGATGAGCGGGCCAGCGGAGCGGCCGGTCTATACGGCCTTTCCGGGCGAAGTGACCATTCCCTCCTATCGCGACCTGGGCACAGGCCGGGTGGTGCATTTCTTCTTTGGCTGGATTTTCGTCGCCACCATGCTGGTGTGGTTTGTCGCCAGTTTCATCAATGGACATATAAGGCGCGATATCGTGCCAAAGGGGGCAGATCTGGCTGGGGTGCCGCGCGACGTCGCCGATCATGCGCGACTGCGCTTTCATCATGGACGCAGCTATGGGCCGCTGCAGAAGCTGAGCTATTTTGGCGTGTTCTTCATCCTCTTTCCGCTGATCGTTGCCACGGGGCTGACGATGAGCCCGGGGATGAATGCCCTGGCGCCGTGGATGCTCGATCTGTTCGGCGGTCGGCAGACGGCGCGCACGATCCACTTCGTGGTCATGCTGCTGCTGGTGACGTTCTTTGTCGTGCATGTGCTGATGGTGGTGGCGGCAGGGCCGATCAACGAGCTGCGCTCGATGATCACCGGCTGGTATCGCGCCAGCCCCGGAACGCCGGGCCAGCAGGGAGACAAGCCATGAGCCGCCTCATCACCCGACGCAATTTCCTGCGCAGTTCGGCAGTGGCCGGATCGGGGCTGATCCTTTCGGGCTGCAACCAGTTCGATTTCCTGGGCTCCAAGGACAATGCTGCGCGCCAGGTCATGGAACGCGCCAATGTGCTGACCTATCAGGCGCAGCGGGCGCTAATCGGCGACCAGACGCTGGCGCGGCAATATGCGGCCAGCGAAATCCGCCAGGGCATGAAGCCCAATGGTTCGGTGGAGCCGTCGACGCCCGAATATATCTTCCTCAAGATGCAGAACTTTGCCAGCTACAAGCTGACCATCAAGGGCATGGTGGAGCGCGAGGTGAGCTTCACGCTCGACCAGTTGCGCAACATGCCCGAGCAGAGCCAGATCACCCGGCATGATTGTGTGGAGGGCTGGAGCTGTATCGCCAAATGGACCGGCACCCAGCTCGGGCCGCTGCTCGACATGGCGGGCGTCAAGTCGACGGCGCGCTATTGCGTCTATCACTGCTACGACAATATCCAGAAGACGCTGTCGGGCGATATTCTGTACTATACCAGCTCGGACCTGGTGGACGCCTATCACCCCCAGACGCTGCTCAGCTACGGGCTCAACGACCAGGTGCTGCCGGTCAGCAATGGCGCGCCGATCCGCCTGCGGATCGAGCGGGCGCTGGGCTACAAGCAGCCGAAGTATCTGCATACGATCGAGCTGGTGGATGATCTTGCGCCCTTCGGCCGGGGCAAGGGCGGTTACTGGGAAGACACAGGCTACGACTGGTACGGCGGCATCTAGCGGCCGCTCTAGTGCAGATGCAAGTGGGCCATGCGTTGGTGAAATTCTGAAAAGCCTTGCCTTTTGGGACCTGTTGGCCCATATCAGCGCCATCGTCGCAGTCGGGCTATCGTCCCGGCCTCTCAATCCATACGCGACGGACTTCTCTTCTTATCCCCTGCGGTGAGCGGCGAAGTCAGCCCGGAAACCAGATTGGCCCTGCCAGTCCCGTCCGGGTTCGAGCCAGCACCCGCGCGATAGATCTCCCTTATCGCCCGATTGCATCTGTTGCCGGCGCAGTCGCGTCCGGCGTTCTGCGCGCTTGCATCGTCCTGCGCGCCTGCAAGCGCCTTTGGGCGCAGAAAGACGTGTTCACTTGAACGATTTCATTTCCCTTGGCCTGCCGAGCGTTCTCACCGATAGCCTGACGGCTGGTGGTTTTACCGCGCCGACCAAGATCCAGTCCCAGGCCATTCCAAAGCTGTTGGAAGGCAAGGACATGATGGGCATTGCCCAGACCGGTTCGGGCAAGACGGCAGCCTTCGGCCTGCCGATCCTGGCCGGTATCCTCGGCCTCACCGGCCGTCCGCGGCCGCTGACCACGCGTGCGCTGATCCTGGCGCCAACGCGTGAACTGGCCGTGCAGATCGAGGAGAACCTGCGCAAGTTCGCCGGCTCCAAGATGAAGCTCGATACCGTGCTGCTGCTGGGCGGCGTGTCGCGCTACCATCAGGTCAAGAAGCTGGAACGCGGCGTCGACGTCACCGTCGCAACGCCCGGCCGTCTCAAGGACCTGATGGACGACGGCAAGATCAAGCTCAACGAAACCCGCTGGTTCGTGCTCGATGAAGCCGACCGCATGCTCGACATGGGCTTCATCGCCCCGGTGCGTGCCATTGCCAAGGCCATCGGCATCAAGCGCCATACGATGATGTTCTCGGCCACCATGGCGCCCGAAGTCGCCGATCTCGCCAAGAGCCTGCTGCAGGATCCGGTGCGCGTCGATGCGTCGGTTGCCGGGTCGACCGTGGTCAAGATCGACCAGCGCGTCATCCTCTCCGGCTCCAAGGCCAAGCGCGGCGTGCTCAACGAGCTGCTGCTGAGCGAAACCGAGAAGATGGAACGCGTGATCATCTTCTCGCGCACCAAGCATGGTGCCGATCGCGTCGCCAAGAATCTCGAGATCGACGGTCACAAGGCTGCGGCCATCCATGGCAACAAGAGCCAGAATGCCCGCCAGGCGGCGCTCAAGGGCTTTGCCACGGGCGACGTGCGCATTCTCGTTGCCACCGATATCGCGGCGCGCGGCATCGACGTTCCGGGGATCACCCATGTGGTGAACTATGAGCTGCCCGACGATCCGGAAAACTATGTGCACCGTATCGGCCGTACCGGTCGTAACGGCGCTTCGGGGTCGGCAATCACGCTGTGTGATGGCACCGAGCGCGGCAAGCTGCGCGATGTGGAACGCCTGATCCGCCGCACGCTGCCCTATACCGGCGACCTGCACACCGGCAATGAGACCGGCGTCGTGGAAGCTCCGCGTTCGGCCTACAAGAAGCCCAACGGCGGCCGTCCTGGTCCGCGTTCGGCCAAGAACCCGCGCAAGGAACAGGGCGATCGTCGCTCGGTTGCCGAGCGTCGTCCCTTTGCCGAATTCGCACCGGAGGCAGGCGCCAAGAGCCGGCCGCATCACCAGCCGTCCGACACGCCGCGCGCGCGTCCTGAAGGTGGCCAGCCGAGCCGCGGCGTGCGTCGCGACATGGAAACCGGCAAGCCGATGGCGGCCAAGCCGGCTGGTGCCAAGCCCGCTGCCAGCAAGCAGCGCTGGGGCAAGACGCAGAAGGACGCCGTGCGTTCGGGCGGTCGCTCCAATGCCGATCGCCAGCGCGGCCGTTCGGCATAAGCCAGCGTCAAGCAAATCAGTTATGAAGAGGGCGGCCAGTGGCCGCCCTTTTTGTTTGGAGCTCTTGCATGACGATAGTCGCCATCATCGGACCGGGTGCCATTGGCGGGACGCTCGCAGCCGAACTGTCGCAGGATCCGGCTCTGACCGTTCTTGTCTGTGCACGGACGCCGTTCGAAGATATCCGTCTAGAAACAGCGGATGGTTTGATCACGGCCAATCCCGAGGTGATCACGGATCCCCTTTTGGCGAAGGTGGTGGATTGGGTGCTGGTCTGCACCAAGACCTATGATGCCGACGCGACAAAGCCCTGGCTCGATCGGCTGGTAGGACCGGGGACGCGGGTGGCGATCGTGCAGAATGGCGTCGAGCAGGTTCGGCTGTTCGAGCACCTTGTGCCGGCCGAAAGGCTTCTGCCGGTGATGATCAACCTGCCGGTGACGCGCACCGCGCCGGGACGGTTCGTGCAGCATCGCAAGGGCGTCATTGCCGTGCCGGCGGGGCAGAATGGCGCGGATTTCTGCGCGCTGTTTGCCAGGACGCATGTCGAGGCGGGGGCGCATGAAGATTTCGTCTCGCAGCTCTGGGTCAAGTTGACCGGCAACAGCCACACGATCGTGCCAACCCTGACGCTGGGGGCGACGGGACCGGCCTGGAGCGACGATCTCGAACGCATCGTCCGCGGCGTGGTGGAGGAATGCGCGGCGGTGGGCCGGGCCGAGGGCGCGACGATCCCGCAGTCGGTGATCGATAGTGCGGTCGCGGCGTCACGCAACATGCGTGCGGGCGCGGTATCTGGCTCGTTTCATGCCGACCGGCTGGCCGGCAACCGGATGGAAGTGGATGCGCGCAACGGCGTCATCGTGCGGCTGGGCGAAAAGCATGGCATTCCGACGCCGATGAACCGGGTGCTGGTCACCCTGCTCATGGCGTCGGGCACGCCGTGGATCGAGAGCCGCTAGAGGCCGGTGACCGGCGGGGTCATGGTGCTGCGATCGGCCATGCCGGTCGGGCCGCCAATGGGGCCGCCCTGACCGCCATCCGGGGGAGGTCCACCGGCTGGCGGTTCGCCACCGGGCGCGCCCATGGCGGAGCCGAGGCCCGACTGCGCATTGGGATCGACGCCGACGATCATGGCGACGAGATACTCTTCCTCCAGCTCCTTGATGAAGGCGAAGGCGGCGCGGGTCGACTGGGCAGCGATGCTGTCATTGGCATTGAGCGTGTCGCGGGTGGCGGTGCGGTCGTTGTAGGGCGCGACATTGAGATAGATATATTCGCTCAGGGCGTCAGGGAAAAAGATCTGGCCGGTGAGGATATTGCTCTCATCAAGGAAGATCTTGAAGTGCGCATGCGTGGTGCGGCCGCGATACCAGCTGGGGTAGATGGTTTCGAATTCGACGATGCCGTTGTCGTCGGCGAACTGGGTGCCGCGCATGAAGGTCTCGCCTGTCGTATCGACCGAGCGGTCATCGCCCTGGCCGGCATAGCCGGAATAGACGCCGGTGGCGTCGCAATGCCAGAGGTCGACCCGGGCGCCGGGCAGCGGGACGCAGGCGGCGTCGACCACCTGAAGCCGCACCCGCGTCGGAATGCCGGGGCGACCTTCGGTGATATCGACGCGCTCCATGGCGGGATCGAAATAATAGGGCCCTTCGGTGACTTCGGGGATGATGGCGCAGATATCGGCGCCCGACAGCAGGGCCGCGGTCTGCGTGACGCTGGCACCGACCTCCTGGGCGAAGGCCTGCTGGGTCATCAGCAATCCGCCTGACGCGGTGACAGCGACAGCCCTGAAGGCGTCGCGGCGGTTCATCCTGGTCATCTCATTCCCCTTACACATGGCTTGCTGCCAGTGTGATAACGCCCGGCGCGCGGAAAAGGGCGTTACAAGGGGGAGAGGTGGGTGACCATTTGGTAAGGCGTCAGGCGACCGAGGCGAGATAGAGGATGTCGCGGGTCGAGGAGCCATCCCTGGCGGTAGCGGGCGCCAGCCGGTCGAGGAAGCTCTTGCTCCAATTGTCGACGCTATGCTTTTGCGAAGCGGCCATCAGGGTTTGCCAGCGGCGCTTGCGCTCGTCGAGATCCATGTCGAGCGCCATGCGCAGCGCCTCGGCGGTCTCGTCGGTATCGAAGGGATTGACGAGGATGGCGTCCTCGAAGATTTCCGCCGCGCCGGCGAAGCGCGAGAGGATCAATACGCCCGGGTTTTCCGGGTTCTGCGCGCCGACATATTCGTGGGCGACAAGGTTCATGCCGTCGCGCAACGGCGTGACCAGGCCGACGCGGGCGAGGCGATAGAGACCGGCCAGGCTGGGCTGGCCATATGCGCGCTTTACATAGGTCAGCGGCGCCCAGTCGGGCTCGGCAAAGCGGCCCATGACGCGGCCGACCATGGCGTCGAGCGTGTCGCTGGTTTCCTGATATTCCTTGATCGTGTCGCGCGAGGGCGGCGCCACCTGCAACATATGGGTGAGGCGGCGGAAGCGGGAATTGTTGGCGAGAAGCTTTTCATAGGCTTCGACGCGCTGCGGCAGGCCCTTGGAATAATCGAGCCGATCGACGCCCAAGATCAACTGCTGCTCGCCCATGGCGCGTTCCATGCGCTTGATCATCTTGACCGCGGCGGGGCTGGTCGAGAGCTTGGCAAAGGCATCGGGGTCCGAGCCGATGGGGAAGGCGGCGACCTCGGTGCGGTTGAAGTCGACCGACTTGAGCGGCGAGCCGGAGAGCGTCGATGGTGCCTGATGCTCCGCGAATTCGGTGAAGGCTGCGACGTCGCGATTGGCCTGCATGCCGACCAGATCATAGCGCGAGAGGTCGCGCATCAATTCCTGATGGTGCGGGACGGCATAGAGCGCGTCGGTCGTGGGGAAGGGGATGTGCAGGTAAAAGCCGATGCGATTGCGCACGCCGAGGTTGCGCAATTCGCTGGCCAGCGGGATCAGATGATAGTCATGCACCCAGATGACGTCGTCGGGCTTGAGATGGGGCAGCAGCGCGCGGGCGAACTGGACGTTGACCCGACGATAGCCCTCGTACCAATGCGCTTCGATGGTTGCGAGATCGAGGCGCAGGTGAAAGCTGGGCCAGAGAATGGAATTGGAAAAGCCGGCGTAATAGGCGTGGTGATCTTCGCGGTTCAGGTCGATCTGGGCGACGGTCAGGCCGTCGATATCCTCGAAACGCGCGTCGGGCGAGGGTGTGTCGACCAGCTTGCCGGACCAGCCGAACCAGAAGCCTTCACGCTCAGCCAGCGTCTTGCGCAGGGCGACAGCAAGTCCACCCGCCGCCGGACCCTTGCCCGGCGTGCGGTTGGACACAACGATAATTCTACTCATAAACGCCCCCGCGTCGTTAGTTTCAATGTGTGGAGACGGCGTCGCGATCGCGAGCGACGATGTCTCCGAGGCCGCGGATTAGAGCGTGGACCGAGGCCACGTCGGGAATGCGCATGCGGGCGACGGTATCGCCATCGCCGAGCTTGATGCCGACGCCACCCAGATCCTGTGCGGCCAGGAAGGCGTCCTCGTCGGTGACGTCATCGCCGATAAAAATGGGCGTGCGACCGAGGAAGGGTTCTTCGCGCATGAAGGCACGCAGGGCTTCGCCCTTGTTGACACCTCGTGGCCGGGCTTCGAGCACCATCTTGCCGGGCACCAGCGCAAAATCGGGTACACCGGCAACGGCTTCTTCCATGGCATTACGGACAGCGTCTTCGAGCTCGGGCGCCTGGCGATAGTGCAGGGCCACCGCGCCTTCCTTGGTCTCGAGCACAAGGGATGGATTGGTTTCGACCAGCGGCTGGACGGCATGGGCGATTTCTTCGGCGCCGAGCACGGCGGCCGGGTCGACCGTTTCCACAAAACCATCGGCGCGGCGGCGCTGGGTGCCATGAGCGCCGGCGATGGGCAGGTGTAGCGGCGCGAGGAATTTATCGATGTCGGCGATCTCGCGGCCGGTGATCACGGCAAAGGCGCTGTCGAGTTCGCGCATGGCGCGTTCGAGCTGCTCTGGCAGGCTGCCGTCAACCTCGACCGCGTCCGGCGTGGCAGCCAGTTCGACAAGCGTGCCGTCGAAATCGGTGAAAATTGCCAGCTGGGGCACAGCGGCATGTGGAGACTGAATCTGGGACATTGCTGGGCCTTCCGGGATTGGGAGTCAGGTCAGCAACGTCTCAAAACGTGTTTGGTTCGCTGTCACATGGCTGGCATGCGGCGCGGGCTATTCTTAACGAAGTCTGAATGCAGCATTGGTCACGGGCCGCATTCGATGCCAAGAGAGAAAGCCGCCACCGTCCATGTCCGGATTGAACAGCATGTCCAAGCTCGCATCGGCCCTGATTCTCGCGCTGTTTGTCAGCCTGCTGACCTTTGCGGCGTCGTTTGCCGAGGTGCCTCGCAGCGAGTTTGCACCTGCGATCACCGAGGCCCGCTAGGCCAGCGGAATACCCCTGTTGCCCTTGTCGCTCTGATAGGCGTCCGACAGATCGGCATAGAGCGCATTGAGATCATCGAAGCGGGCGAGCAGGGTTTCCTTGTGACTCCGATCGAGCGCCGCGATCATCTGCGCCAGGTTATGGCTGGTCCAATACTGATTGCGCCGGTTGTAGAGCGGGCGATCCTCGGGGACGTAGTCGCGATCCGGATCGGGCACCGCATAAACGGATTTGAGGATCTGGATGTCATAGGGAATAGCGAAGCTGTCGCGGCTGTCCTGGTGGCTGAAGAGATAATAGAAATTGTCGAAGCCGGTCCAGGTGATGCCCGAGAGGCAGAGCGAGCAGGGTTCGTGGGTGGCGAGAAAGATGCAGTCTTTCGTCGCCGGGCGCTGATCTGCCGGAATTTCGAAGAAGCGCTTGATGGCATGCATTTCGCCGTGCCAGAGCGGGTTTTCGATCTCGTTATTGGTCTCGGCGACCAAGACCGACAGGTCCGCTTTGCGCAGGATGGCGGCGCCGAACAGCTTGTTGCCCCGCGCCACGCCCTGCCTGGTCACCGGGGCAATATCCTGTTCGATGACGTCGAGCAGGCGGGAGATCAGGTCAGCATTGTCCATGGGTCAGCCGTTGATGGTGATGGGCGTGGTGAAGTGATGTTCCTGCAGGTTATTGCCGTCGCCGCCGCGGTCGACGACGAGGAAATCGGACTCGGCTTCAAGCGGGGTCAGCACGCCATGCCAGGTGTTCATCGCGATATTGACGCCCTGGCCCGGTGAAGGACGGAAGGCGCGGAGTTTGGTCGGCGTGCCGTTGCCATCCTCGGCAACGATAACCAGCCAGGGATTGGCTGACAGCGGATAGAAGGCCTGGCTGCCCAGCGGATGGCGCTCCACCAGCGTCAAGGCCAGAGGCAAGGTATAGGGCTGGCCGCGAAACAGCGAGATCATCGGGCGGGCATTGTCGCCGCCCAGTTCGATTGTTGCCAGATCATGATAGCGCTCGGTCATGCCGGCATTGATCGGATAGTGATGCGCGCCGGCCATTTCCACGACCTGGCCAAAGGGCGCGAAAGCCTCGGCGGTGAGCGGTTCGATGGTGATCGTGTCCATGGTCAGAACGGCAGTTTCGCGTGGCGGTTGACGTCCTTGTAGAGCAGATAGCGGAAGCGCTCGGGACCGGCGTAGCAGGCCTGCGGGCAAAAGGCGCGCAGCCACATGAAGTCGCCCGCCTCTACTTCCACCCAGTCGCGATTGAGCCGGTAGACCGCCTTGCCTTCGAGCACGTAGAGGCCGTGCTCCATGACATGGGTTTCCTCGAAGGGAATGGTGGCGCCGGGCTCGAGGGTGACGATGTTGACATGCATGTCATGGCGCAGGTCTGTCGGATCAACGAAGCGCGTGGTGCCCCAGGTGCTGTTGGTGCCGGGCATCCAGATGATATTCTCATCTTGCTCGTTGGCGACGAAGGCCTCCGGCACTTTGATGCCATCCACAACCTCATAGCGCTTGCGCACCCAGTGGAAGCGGGTCGGCGCAGTACTCTTGTTGACCAGCGACCATTTGGTGCCTGGCGGCAGGAAGGCGTAGCCGCCGGTTTTTAGCAGATGGGTCTTGCCGTCCACGGTGAGGCTGGCCTGACCCTCGACCACAAAGAGCACGCCTTCGGCTTCCGGATTGGGCTCGGGCTGGGTGCTGCCGCCACCGGGCATGACTTCCACCACATATTGGCTGAAGGTCTCGGCAAAGCCGCTCAAGGGGCGGGCAATGATCCAGGCGCGGGTTTCACTCCAGTGCGGCAGGTAGGAGGTGACGATGTCGCGCATCACGCCGCGGGGCAGGAAGGCATAGGCCTCGGTAAAGACCGCGCGCTGGGTGTGCAGCGCCATCTGGGGCGGCAGGCCGGCGACGGGGGAGGCATAGGTGGTGGTCATGGATCGCGTCTCGTCAGGTTCGACGCACAGTAGAACCAAGATTGCACCAAGGCCAAGGCGCTACGTCAGCTTTTCCGTCTCGACCAGCCTGTTGAGCTTGCTCAGCATGGACACGGCATAGGTCGCATAGGGACCGATCCAGCGTTCGTGGATGGCGTGGATGGGCAGGGCGTCGAGGTGGTTCCAGCGCTCGCGGCCACGCTTTTCGGCGATGACCAGGCCAGCTTCTTCCAGGACCTTGAGATGCTGCATGACGGTGCAGCGATCGATCTCGGGCAGCAGGTCACAGAGCATGCCGGTGGTGCGCGGTTCGGCCTTCAGCAGATCGCAGATCTGGCGCCGCGTGCGGTGGCTCAGGGCCTTGAAGATCAGGTCGTTTTCGTCGTCGGTTGACATGTTATATTTTTATAACCTATCGTATCGTCAGTCAAGCGAGGAGCAGGACGATGACATATGAATTTACGGTCGGTGGGCGGATATCCAAGCCTGTGCACGAGGTCTTCGAGGCGGTGGCCGATCCCAAGCAGTTGAGCGGCTATTTCACCACGGGCGGCGCCAAGGGGCGGTTGGAGACCGGCGCGACAGTGACCTGGGATTTTCATGATTTTCCGGGCGCTTTCCCGGTGCATGTGGTTGAGGTCGAACAGGACAAGAAGATCGTGCTGCGCTGGGGCGCTGCGCCCGATGACGATCCGGCAGGCGCCTATGAAACCACCGTCACGATGAATTTCGAGCCGCTGGAGGACGGGCGCACGCGCGTCTCCATCCACGAGACAGGGTTCCGCGAGACTGCGGCCGGGCAGAAGGCATCCTATGGCAATTGCGAAGGCTGGACCGGCATGCTTTGCGCGATGAAGGTCTATCTCGAGCGCGGCTTCAATTTCCGCATCGGGTTCTACAAGTAGGGTTGGCGGCACGCCCTCGTGGTTCGAGGCTCGCAAGGGCTCGCACCTCACCATGAGGGCTACTGCTAGCTTGGTGCACCAGCAGCCCTCATGGTGAGGCGGGAGCGAAGCCATGAGGGCTACTGCTAGCTTGGTGCACCAGCAGCCCTCATGGTGAGGCGGGAGCGAAGCGACCCTCGAACCACGAGGGCGTGGCACAGTGTCTGCTACGGCAAAATCGCCTTGAGCCTGAGCAGGGCGATGCGTTCCACCTGCTTGCAGGCCGTCGCAAATTCCTCGTCGGGACTATTGGCGATGCGCTGCTCGAAGGCGGCCAGAATGCCCGCCTTGTCGTGGTCGCGCACGGCGATGATGAAGGGGAAGCCGAATTTTTCCACATAGGCGGCGTTGAGCGCGGTGAATTTTTCGCGCTCGGCGTCGGTCAGGTGGTCAAGTCCTGCCGAGGCCTGTTCGGCGGTGGATTCGGCCGTCAGGCGCTTGGCGGCAGCGAGCTTTCCGGCAAGGTCCGGGTGGGCGCGCAGCACGCCGAGGCGTTCCGCGTCGCTGGCCATGCGGAACTGGCTGCGCAGCGCGAAATGGAGGCCTATGGCCGTGTCACTGACCGGCGCCAATTCGCTCTCCCACGCCCGATCGGCAATCCAGGGGGAATGCTCGAAGATCGAGCCATAGCGGGCGACGAAGTCGGATTTTTCGAGTTGTGACGGGATAAACTGGGGTGCCTGGTAGGGGTGCTCTGTGGCCCAGTGCTCGGCAATGGCGAGGCGGGTGGGGATCCAGACCTTGTCGAAACCCTTGATATAGTCGACGAATTTCCTGAGGCCCTGGAAGCGGCCGGGCTGGCCGACGAGACGGCAATGCAGGCCCAGCGACATCATCTTGGGCGCGCCGG
This sequence comes from Candidatus Devosia phytovorans, assembly GCA_029202405.1. NCBI lineage: Bacteria > Pseudomonadati > Pseudomonadota > Alphaproteobacteria > Hyphomicrobiales > Devosiaceae > Devosia > Candidatus Devosia phytovorans. Next base: position 518,295 of record CP119312.1, read on the forward strand.
CCTGGCCCTCGGCATAGAGGACGTCGAATGTGTCCTTGAGGAACTGGAAATACTCCTCGCCATTGTCAAAGCCCGGCCCTGTGACGAAACGCATATCGTTGGTGGACAGCGAATAGGGGATGATGAGCTGCGGCGCACCCTTGTGCACGCGCCAATAGGGCAGGTCGTCGTCATAGGTGTCCGAGACATAGGCAAAGCCGCCGGCTTCGGAGACCAGATCGACCGTGTTGAGGGATGAGCGGCCGGTGTACCAGCCTTTCGGGCGCTCACCCGTCGCAATGGTGTGGAGGCGGATGGCCTCGGCGATCTGGGCGCGTTCTTCCTCGGGTGGCATGTCCTTGTGCTGCACCCATTTGAGGCCATGGCTGGCGATTTCCCAGCCGGCCTCCTGCATGGCCGCAAGCTGGGTCGGGGCGCGCATCAGCGCGGTGGCGACGCCATAAACGGTAACGGGCAGATTGTTCTCGGTGAACAGGCGATGCAGACGCCAGAAGCCGGCGCGGGCGCCATATTCATACATGCTCTCGACATTGGCATGGCGCTGACCGGGCCAGGGCACCGAACCCAGCACGTCGACCAAAAAGGCCTCGGAGGCGGCATCGCCATGCAGGATATTGTTCTCGCCGCCCTCTTCATAGTTCAGCACGAATTGCACCGCGACATGGGCGCCGCCAGGCCAGTTGGCATTGGGCGGGGTCTGGCCATAGCCATGCATGTCGCGGGGATATCGCATTGTGATCTGCTTTCTTTTCTCAGTCGCCATAATATGAAGCGCAACAGTGCCGGCAAGGTGCACAAAAATGGACCAGTTGGTAAAAAATGAGCATTGCGCGCGGCGTTTGATGCGCTAGTCTTCCAGCTGGGGAATTACGGAGCAGCAGACTATGGCCGGAGCAGGCCGACTTACGACGCATGTCCTGGACACGATGCATGGCACGCCGGCGCGCGGCATGCGGATAGAGTTGCACTACGTGCATGGCGATCACACGCATCACGTCACCGACAGCTATACCAACGCCGACGGGCGGGTGGACAACCCGCTGCTCGACGAGCAGCAGTTCGACAAGGGTGAGTTCGAGATTCGCTTCCATGTCGGGCAGTATTTCGAGCGGCTCGGCGTCGAGATCGAGACGCCTTTCCTCGATGTGGTGCCGGTGCGCTTCACCATTTCCGAAGACAAGCACTATCACGTGCCGCTGCTGGTCAGCCCGTTCAGCTATTCCACCTATCGGGGGAGCTGAGTCGTGGTCGACGTGTCGGGCGCCATCCGCTTCATCCTCAATGACGAGGAAATCAGCCTCACCGATGTGAAGCCCGAGACGACCCTGCTCGACTGGCTGCGGATCGACCAGCGCCTGCGCGGCTCCAAGGAAGGTTGCGCCGAGGGCGATTGCGGGGCCTGTACGGTCCTCGTCGGGCGGATGATGGGCGACGAGGTCATCTATGACTCGGTGACCGCCTGTATCCGTTTCGTGGGCAGCCTGCATGGCACCCACGTCGTGACCGTCGAACATCTCAGGGGCAAGGATGGGCTGCTGCATCCGGTGCAGCAGGCGATGGTGGATTTCCATGGGTCCCAATGCGGCTTCTGCACCCCGGGCATTGTCATGAGCCTTTATGGGTTGTGGATGCGCGAGCCTGATCCCAGCCAGTCGGCCATCGAAAAGGCGCTGCAGGGCAATCTCTGCCGCTGCACCGGCTATGCGCCGATCATCAAGGCGGGCAAGGCGATTTCCACTTATGGCCAGCCGCAGGGCGATCCGCTGTGGGCCGAACGCATTGCGCTCAAGGACAAGATCAAGGCGATCAACGACGGTCGCCGCGTCGAGATTGGCGAGGGTGCAGAGCGAGTCATCGTGCCGGCCAATCTCGATGATTTTGCCGATATCTACGAGGCCAATCCAACGGCGGTTATCGTCAATGGCTCGACCGATGTCGGGCTCTGGGTCACCAAGTTCATGCGCTCGATCGGGCCGGTGATCTTCATCAATCACCTGCAGGAGCTCAAGCGCATCGCTGAAAACGACAGCGAAGTGCGCTTCTATGCCGGCGTCAGCTATTCCGAGGCGCTGCCGGTCATCAAAGCCAATTTTCCGCAGCTCGGAGAGTTGTGGGATCGCATTGCCGGCGAGCAGATCCGCAATATGGGCACGATCGGCGGCAATATCGCCAATGGCTCGCCGATCGGCGATACGCCGCCGCCCTTCATCGCGCTGGGCGCCAAGCTCAGCCTGCGTCGAGGCGATCATCGTCGCGAAATCCGGCTTGAGGATTATTTCCTGAGCTATGGCAAGCAGGACCGCCAGCCCGGCGAATTCGTCGAGAGTGTGACGCTGCCTTTACTGCCGGCGGGCGAACAGTTCGCCACCTACAAGATTTCCAAGCGGCGCGAGGAAGACATTTCGGCGCTTTGTGGCGCCTTCCGCGTCTTCGTCAATGATGCCGGCATTGTCGGCATGGCGCGGATTGCCTTTGGCGGCATGGCGGCAACGCCCAAGCGCGCCAAGACGGTGGAAGCGGCGCTGGTGGGCAAGCCGTGGACGCAGGCGACGGTGGATGCGGCTGTCGCGGCCTTTGCCGAGGACTACCAGCCGTTGACCGATATGCGCGCCTCCGCAGAATACCGCTTGCTGACGGCGCAAAACCTGCTCAAGCGCTTCTTTCTCGACACGACGGGCCAGGGCCAGCGCCTGCGGCGGCAGGTGGCGTGATGAACAAGCAGGTTTCGATCGCCCAGCCGCAATTGCATGTGTCGATCAAGCATGACTCGGCCATCAAGCAGGTGGCGGGCAAGGCCGACTATATCGACGACCTGCCCGAGCCCGAAGGCATGTGCCACGCCTACCTCGGTCTGTCGACCAAGCCGCATGCCGACATTGTTTCGATGGACCTCGACGCCGTGCGCAAGGCCCCGGGCGTGGTGGCGGTGCTTACCGCCGCGGATGTGCCGGCCGAGAATGACGTGAGCTCCGTGCACAAGCATGACGAGCCGGTGTTTGCCAGCAAGCGCGTGGTCACCTGGGGCCAGCCGCTTTTTGCGGTGATCGCCAAAACGCGCGACGCGGCGCGGCGGGCGACCAAGCTGGCCAAGGTGGAATACGCCGAACTGCCATTTTTTACCGATGTCGATGGCGCCATCGCCGCCGGCGGCAAGGTGGTCACCGAACCGCTCAAGCTTGAGCGTGGCGATGTCGAGGCCGGCTTTGCCGCGTCGCCGCGCCGGGTCAAGGGGCAGGTGCGGATCGGCGGGCAGGAGCATTTCTATCTCGAAAGCCAGGCGGCGCTGGCCATTCCGGGCGAAGACAATGAGCTGACCATTCATTGCTCGACCCAGCATCCGACCGAAATCCAGGTGATCGTCGCCCAGGTGCTGGGCATTCCCCATGCCGCCATCACGGTCAACATGCGCCGCATGGGCGGCGGTTTCGGTGGCAAGGAAACGCAGGGCAATCTCTTTGCTTCCGTTGCGGCGATTGCGGCCAAAAAGCTTGGTTGCGCCATCAAGATCCGGCCTGACCGCGATGACGATTTCCAGATCACTGGCAAGCGGCATGATTTCCTGGTCGACTACGATGTCGGCTATGATGACGACGGCAAGATTCAGGCGGTGAACGCGACCTATGCGGCGCGCTCGGGCTATTCGGCCGATCTTTCGGGCCCGGTGACCGATCGCGCGCTGTTCCACGCCGACAATGCCTATTGGTATCCTGCCGTACGGGTGAACTCGCTGCCGCTCTTCACCAATACGGTCTCCAACACCGCTTTCCGCGGCTTTGGCGGGCCGCAGGGCATCATCGGGGCGGAGCGCTGGATCGAGGATATTGCCTATGCCTTGGGCAAAGATCCGCTCGAGATCCGCAAGGCCAATTTCTACGGCACGGACACCGACAATGTGACGCCCTATCACCAGGTGGTGGAGGACAATGTCATCCACCGGGTGATCGAGGAGCTGGAGCAGACGTCGGACTATTCTGCGCGACGCGCGGCGATCCTTGAATACAACAAGACCAGCCCGGTGCTGCGCAAGGGCATTGCCATGGTGCCGGTCAAGTTCGGCATTTCCTTCACCGCGACTTGGCACAACCAGGCCGGCGCCTTGATCCATGTCTATCGCGACGGGTCCATCCATCTCAGCCATGGCGGCACGGAGATGGGGCAGGGGCTCCATATCAAGGTGGCGCAGGTGGTGGCCGATGTGTTCGGCGTGCCTGTCGAGCATATCCAGATCATGGCGACCAATACCGGCAAGGTTCCCAATACCTCAGCCACGGCCGCGTCATCCGGCACCGATCTCAACGGCATGGCGGCGCTCGATGGCGCGACCCAGATCAAGGACCGGATGACGGCGCATGCCGCCTTCATCTACGAGGTCGAGCCGGGCGAGGTGCATTGGGAATTCGGCGGCGTCCGCGTCGGCGCGCAGTTCGTGCCCTTTGCCGAGCTTGCCACCTCGTGCTGGATGAATCGCGTGCAGCTCAGCGCTGCCGGCTTCTACAAGACGCCGAAAATCCACTGGGATCGTGCGACCGGGCGCGGCAAGCCCTTCTATTATTATGCCTATGGCGCGGCGGCGGCCGAAGTCACCATCGACACGCTGACCGGCGAATATGTCGTCGATCGCGCCGATGTGCTTGAGGATGTCGGCCGTTCGCTCAACCCGGCCATCGATATCGGGCAAGTGGAAGGCGGCTTCATCCAGGGCATGGGGTGGCTGACCACGGAAGAATTGTGGTGGGACCAGAAAGGCCAGCTGCGCACGCATGCGCCGTCGACCTACAAGATCCCGCTGGCATCCGACGTGCCGCCGATCTTCAATGTCCGGCTGGCGGAGTGGAGCGTCAACAAGGAACCGGCCATCGGCCGCTCCAAGGCCGTAGGCGAGCCGCCGCTGGTACTCGGCTATTCAGTGGTCGAGGCCATCTCCATGGCTGTGGCCTCGGTCGCCGACTACAGGATCGCGCCGCGTCTCGACATGCCGGCGACGCCCGAGCGCGTGCTGATGGGTGTCGAGCGGCTGAAACGCGAGGCGCAGGGGTGAGCACGCGTTCCGCCGGGATTGCTGCATTCTTCTCGTCCGAACCCGACGCCATTGTCTGCGAACTGACCTCCGTCCGCGGGTCGTCGCCGCGCGAGCAGGGCACGTTCATGCTGGTGGGGCGCAAGGCGCTGTTCGGCACGATCGGCGGAGGGGCGCTGGAGTATATGGTCATCGCGCATGCGCGGCGGCTGATCGCCAATGGGCAGGCCGAGGAAGCCATGGATGTCCCCTTGGGCCCGGAGATCGGCCAGTGCTGCGGCGGGCGCGTCGGCGTCAGCCTGCGCTATGCCGAGGCCGGCTTGCGCGATGAGCTGGCTCAGATGGTCGCCAGGGAAGATGCGGCGCTGCCGCATGTCTATGTGTTTGGCGCCGGCCATGTCGGGCGTGCGCTGGCGCAAATCCTCTCCATCCTGCCGGTGCAGCTGGAGGTTATCGACACGCGCCGCGAGGAGCTCGATCTGCTGCCGTATGACATCGCATCGCGTGCCGTCGCCATGCCCGAGGCAGTGGTGCGGTCGGCGCCTATGGGAAGCTCCTATGTCATCCTCACGCATGACCATGCGCTCGATTTCCTGATCGCCCAGGAAGCCCTTGCACGGGTGGATGCGCCCTACATCGGCATGGTCGGCAGCCAGACCAAACGGGCGAAGTTCTCCAGCTGGTTTCGGAGCGAGGGCGGCGATGCCAAGTCATTGGATCGGCTGATTTTACCAATCGGACAGATTGGCCTTGGGGATAAGCGCCCGGCGGTTATAGCGGCACTAGCGGCGGCCGAAATTATGGTCCACATTGGGTCTCGGGAAGCTGACGTCGCGTGTGAAAACGCCCCCGAGCAATTGGGGGTGACGATTGGACTCTAGCATGCCGCATCGGCTTGAATTGACCGGCATCACGAAGCGCTTTCCCGGCGTCCTGGCCAATGACAATGTGAGTTTTTCGGTCAAGCCCGGCGAAATCCACGCGCTGCTGGGCGAGAACGGCGCCGGCAAGTCCACTCTCGTCAAGATGATCTATGGCATCATGCAGCCCGACGCCGGCGAAATCCGCTGGAATGGCGAAGCTGTGGTGGTGCCCAATCCCAAGGCGGCCCGAAAGCTCGGCGTCGGCATGGTGTTCCAGCATTTTTCGCTGTTCGAAGCGCTGACCGTGCTGGAAAACATCGCGCTGGGCATGGATGCGAAAATCCCGTCGCGCGAGCTTGAAGCCCGCATCCGCGAGGTGATGCAGACCTATGGGCTATTGCTCGATCCGCATCGCACCGTGGCGACCCTGTCGGTGGGCGAGCGCCAGCGCATCGAAATCGTGCGCGCGCTGCTGCTCAATCCGAAACTGCTGATCATGGATGAGCCGACCTCGGTGCTGACGCCGCAGGAGGTCGAGCAGCTGTTCACCGTGCTGCGCAAGCTCGCCGCAGAAGGCTGTTCCATCCTCTACATTTCCCACAAGCTGCATGAGATCAAGGCGCTGTGCGACACGGCGACGATCCTGCGCGGCGGCAAGCTGGTCGATACCTGCGATCCCAAGCAGGAAACCAGCCGTTCCATGGCCGAGAAGATGATCGGCACCGGGCTCAAGGATATCGTGCGCGCGCCGGGCCGCACGCTGGGCCAGCCCAAGCTCGTGGTGTCGCGGCTTTCGACCCAGAAATCTGGGCATTTCGACGTGCCGGTCGACAATGCCAGTTTCACCGTGCGCGCGGGCGAAATCCTGGGCATTGCCGGCGTTGCGGGCAATGGACAAAACGCGTTGCTCGATGCGCTGAGCGGAGAAATTCGCGCTGACGACAAGGATGCCATCACCATCGATGGCTATGGCATCGGCCTGCTCGATACCACCGGGCGGCGCAAGCGCGGGCTCTGCGCCGTGCCGGAAGAACGCAATGGCCATGCCGCGGTGGGTGACTTCTCGCTGTCTGACAATTCTGTGCTGACGGCGCGTGACCGGCTGGGCATGGTGATGATGGGCCTGATCAATTCGGGCGCCGCCAAAACCTATACCGGCAAGGTGATTGCCGATTTCGCCGTCAAGGCGCTGGGGCCGGCATCGACGGCCGGCTCGCTGTCGGGCGGCAACCTCCAGAAATACATCATGGGCCGCGAAATCCTGCAGAAGCCCAGCGTGCTGGTGGTCAGCCAGCCGACCTGGGGCGTCGATGCGGGCGCAGCAGCAGCCATTCACCAGGCGCTGGTGGACCTCGCGGCAGCCGGTTCGGCCATCGTGGTGATCAGCCAGGATCTCGATGAATTGCGTGCCCTGTCGGACACGCTGGCGGTGATCAACATGGGCCAATTGTCGCCCGTGCGGCCGGTGGACGAGGTGAGCGTGGATGACATCGGGCTGCTGATGGGCGGCGTACACGGCGCGACGGAGGCCCATGATGCAGTTTCGGCTTGAGAAAAGGCGCGAGCCGTCCAGGTTCATGCTTTATGCGACGCCGATCGCCGCCGTGGTGCTGACCATGGTCATCGGCGCGATCATCTTCTCGTTGATCGGCTTTAACGGCATTGGCGCGGTGCGCGAGATCTTCCTCACGCCGCTGACCAATCCCTACAAGTGGCAGGACCTGGCGGTGAAGGCCGCGCCGTTGATCATTATCGGCGTAGGCCTGTCGGTGGCCTATCGCGCCAATGTCTGGAATATCGGCGCTGAGGGTCAATATATCATCGGTGGCCTCGCCGGCACCTGGGTGGCCCTGCTGACCTGGGGCATGACCGGCTGGTGGATCCTGCCGCTGATGATTCTGGCCGGCATTGCTGGTGGCATGCTCTATGCCGCCATTCCGGCGCTGCTCAAGACGCGGCTCAACGTCAATGAAATCCTGACCTCGCTGATGCTGACCTATGCCTCGGTACAGCTGATCTACTATCTGATCCGCGCGCCCTGGAAGGATCCGATGGGCATGGGCTTCCCCCAGACGCGGCTCTTTTCTGAAGCGGCGCGCCTGCCCACGGTCATTCCCGGCACGATCGTGCATCTGGGCGTGCCGATCGCCATTGTCGTCGCGCTGATCGCCTGGTTCGTGATGACGAAAACGGTGTTCGGCTATCGCATGCGCGTGGTCGGTGCCGCGCCGCAGGCGGCCCGCTATGGCGGGTTCTCCGAGACCAAGACGATCTGGCTGGCCATGCTGGTCAGCGGTGCTTTTGCCGGCCTGGCCGGCGTTCTCGAGGTGGCCGGGCCGTTCCAGCGCATGGTGCCGGGCTTTCCGACCAATTACGGCTTCACCGCCATCATCGTTGCCTTCCTCGGACGGCTCAGCCCGCTTGGCGTGCTGCTGGGGGGCGTGGTGCTCGCCATTACCTTTGTCGGTGGCGAAGTGGCGCAGACCACCATCGGCCTGCCCAATGCGGCGACCGGCATATTCCAGGCCATGATGCTGTTCTTCCTGCTGGCGGGGGACATTCTGATCAAATACCGGCTGCGGCGCGTCGTGCCGCAGGCCGAGGCGAGGGCGGCGTAAATGGAACTGACCCTGGTCCTTGCCATCCTCGTTACCGTGGTCGGCGCCTCGACGCCGATCCTGCTCGCGGCACTGGGCGAACTGGTGGTCGAACGCGCCGGCGTGCTTAATCTCGGCGTCGAGGGCATGATGCTGATCGGCGCCATTGCCGGTTTCGTCGTGCAGTTCCACACCGGCAATCCCTATCTGGCGCTGCTCGCAGGGGCTGCCGCCGGGCTCTGCGCCTCGCTGATCTTCGGCTTTCTGACCCTGTCGCTTTCGGCCAACCAGACGGCCACGGGCCTGGCGCTGACCATTTTCGGCACCGGCTTTTCGGCCCTGGCCGGCGCATCCTATTCGGCACGGCCGGTGACGCTGATGCAGCCGCTGTTCCCGCTGGAGCTGGCAACGCATCCTGTCGGCAAGGTCATCTTCGGCTATGCCTTCCCGATCTACTTTGCCTTCTTCATGGTCGTCGCCATCTGGTATTTCCTGCACAGGACCCGTGCCGGCCTGATCCTCCGTGCCGTGGGCGAGAACGACCAGTCGGCGCATTCGATCGGCTATTCGGTGATCGGCGTGCGCTACCTTGCCGTGATGTTCGGTGGCGCCATGGCGGGTCTCGCGGGCGCCTGTTTCCCGCTGCTGCTGACGCCCCAATGGGCCGAGCGGATGACTGCCGGCCGGGGGTGGATTGCGGTGGCGCTGGTGGTCTTTGCCAGCTGGAAACCATTCCGTCTCCTCGCCGGCGCCTATCTCTTTGGTCTGGTCATGACCATGGAGCTTTATGCCAAGGCTGGCGGCGGTCCGCTTTCAGCCATTCCGTCAGAACTATGGGCCGCTCTGCCCTATCTCGCGACAGTCATCGTGCTCGTGCTGATTTCGATCCGGCGCGACGCGACCACCAATGCACCGGCCTGCCTCGGCAAGCCGTTCTTGCCCAGCAATTGAGGCGGCGCTCAATGATCACCTCAATCTCGAAAAATAGTCATCCAGGAGAAAACTAGTAATGACTCTGTCACGTCGCAGTTTCGTCAAGGTCGGCGGTGCCGCCCTTACCCTGCCGCTGCTCGGCTCGACTGCCTTTGCGCAGGAAAAGCTCAAGATCGGCTTCATCTATGTCGGCTCGATCAACGACAATGGCTATAACTATGCCCATAATCAGGGCCGTATCTTCGTCGAGGAAAGCCTCGGCGATGCGGTTGAGACCGTGTTCGTCGAAAACGTGCCGGAAGGCCCGGACTGCGAGCGCGTGTTGCGCGAACTGGCCCAGCAGGGCTGCAAGTTGATCTTTGCCACCAGCTTCGGCTTCGGTGACTCGGTGATCAAGGTCGCCCAGCAGTTCCCCGATATCGCCTTCGAACACGCCACCGGCTATATGAAGGCCGACAATGTGGGCCTTTATAACGCCCGCTTCTACGAAGGCCGTGCGGTCTGCGGCACGATCGCCGGCCACATGTCGGTAACCGGCAAGGCTGGTTACATCGGTTCCTTCCCGATCCCGGAAGTCGTCATGGGCATCAATGCTCTGGCCCTCAGCGGCCGCAAGATCAACCCCGAGTTCACGGTCAAGCCGGTCTATATCTCGACCTGGAATGACCCGGCCAAGGAAGCCGATGCGGCCCGGGCCATGATCGACCAGGGCATCGATATCGTCGCCCAGCATACCGACGGTCCGGCTGCCCTGCAGGTTGCGGCCGAGCGTGGCATTGTCGGTGGCTTCGGCCAGGGTGCCGACATGTCGGCCTTCGCGCCCGAAACCCAGCTGACCGCCATCATCGACCATTGGGGTCCGCACTACCTGGCCTCTGCCCAGGCCGTGCTCGATGGCAACTGGACACCGGGCGATACCTGGGAAGGTCTCAAGGAAGACGTGGTCCAGATGGGCCCCTATAATGAAAAGGTGCCGGCCGATGTCGTCGCCGCCGCCGAAGCAGTGCGCACCGGCCAGATCGATGGCTCGTTCCACATCTTCACCGGCCCGATCAACGACAATACCGGCACCGAGCGTGTTGCTGCCGGCGTCGTGATGACCGATGCCGAACTGCTCAGCATGGACTGGTATGTCGAAGGCGTCGAACAGCCGGCATAAGCTGGGCGCGATGCTCGAGTGATAGCCTTCTCCCCTTGAGGGAGAAGGTGCCCGAAGGGCCCGCCGAATTCGCGTGGGCGAATTTCGGCTGAGATGAGGGGTTCTGCGCCGACCAGAAGCTGCGAGGCGATGGGATGGCGCAGGACCCCTCACTCTGCAATTCTGCTGAACGCAGAATTGCTGTCTCTCTCCCTCAAGGGGCGAGAGTAGGAAGGAAGTAACGATGCCAGACTATGCAATCTTCTACGAATGGCTGATGTTTGCGGTCCGCTGGCTGCATGTCATTACCGCCATCGCCTGGATCGGCTCGTCCTTCTATTTCATCGCTCTTGACCTGGGCCTGCGCAAGACGCCGAGCTTGCCCCCGCTGGCGCATGGCGAGGAGTGGCAGGTGCATGGCGGCGGCTTCTACCACATCAACAAATATCTGGTGGCGCCGGAATTTCTCCCCGAGCATCTGACCTGGTTCAAATGGGAGAGCTACTGGACCTGGCTGAGCGGCGCGATGCTTCTGGCGCTGGTCTATTATGTCGGGGCGGACCTCTACCTCATCGACCGCAATGTGCTCGACCTCGTGCAATGGCAGGGGATCCTGCTCTCCATCGGCTCGATCGTTTTGGGCTGGGTGCTCTATGATGCTCTCTGCAAGTCGCCGATCGGCCAGTCGACCACCGGGCTGATGCTGGTGCTCTTCGCCATCCTGGTCGCGGCGAGCTGGGGCTATACGCAGCTCTTCACCGGCCGCGCGGCCATGCTGCATATGGGCGCGTTTACCGCGACCATCATGGCGGCGAACGTGGCGATGATCATCATCCCCAACCAGAAGATCGTGGTTGCCGATCTCAAGGCCGGCAAGGTGCCCGATGCCAAATATGGCAAGATCGCCAAGCAGCGGAGCCTGCACAATAACTACCTGACGCTGCCCGTCATCTTCTTCATGCTGTCGTCCCACTATCCTCTGGCCTTTGCCACGCAGTGGAACTGGATCATCGCCTCGCTGATCTTCCTCGTTGGCGTGGTGATCCGGCACTATTTCAACACGCGCCATGCGCGGAAGGGCAATCCGCACTGGACCTGGCCGATCGCCATTATCCTCTTCATCGTCATCGCTTGGTTGTCGTCAGGCCCCAAACTGCCCGGTTCGGGCGGAGAGGCGGTGGCGTCGCGGGCGGCCGAGAGCTTTCTCGCTGCCAGCCACTTTTCTGCTGCCAGCCTGACCGTGCAGACCCGCTGCGCCATGTGCCACACGGCTGAGCCCGTGTGGGACGGCGTCTACCAGCCGCCCAAAAATGTCATTCTGGACAATGACATTGCCATTGCCAACCACGCCAAGGATATCGCCATGCAGGCTGGATATGCCCATGCCATGCCGCCAGGCAATGTCACCGAAATGACGCCGGAAGAGCGTGCTCTGCTGGTCGAATGGTTCCGCGAGGGCTCCGGCCAATGACCCAGACCATATTGCGTGGCCGCGTGCTCAGCTTTCTCAGCGAGCCGCAGGCGATCGATGACGTGGCGAGCTATCGCTATTACGAGGATGCCGGCATCATCATCAAGGATGGCAAGATCGTTGCCGTCGAACCCTGGCCTGCCATCGCGCCGCTGGGTGCGGACTATATCGACCACCGGCCGCATCTGATCATGGCCGGCTTCATCGACATGCATCTGCATTATGTGCAGAGCCAGATGATCGCCTCCTATGCCGGCTCGCTCTTGGAATGGCTCAATACCTATACTTTCCACGAGGAACAGAAATTCAGCCAGCAGGGCCATGCCGGCGCCGTCGCCTCGGCCTTTTACGACGAGCTGATCCGCAATGGCACGACCACGGCCGTGGCCTATTGCTCGAGCAGCCCGCGCTCGGTGGATGCCTATTTTTCGGAAGCCGAAAAGCGCAACATGCTGATGGTGGGCGGCAAGGTGATGATGGACCGCAATGCGCCCGAAGCGCTCTGCGACACCGCCCAGTCGAGCTATGACGATACTAAGGCGCTGATCGCGCGCTGGCATGGCAAGGGCCGCAGCCTCTACGCCATCTCGCCGCGCTTTGCCATCACCTCCACGCCGGCGCAGATGGAAGCGGCGCAGGCGCTGGTCGCCGAGCATCCGGAGGCTTACGTCCAGACCCATCTCAGCGAGAACGGTGCAGAGATTTCCTATTCCATGGAGCTCTACCCTAACTCCCCGGATTATACCGGCATATACGAGGACTACGGACTGCTGGGGCCGAAAACCCTCCTCGGTCACTGCATCCATCTCAACCATCGCGAAACGGCCGTCCTGGCCGAGACCGGCTCGGTCGCCGTCTTCTGCCCGACCTCCAATCTCTTCCTCGGCTCCGGCCTGTTCGATCGCGAGCGGCTGGCCAAGCATGGCGTGCGCATCGGCCTTGCCACCGATATCGGCGGGGGCACCAGCTATTCCATGCTGCGTACCATGGATGAGGGCTACAAGATCCTGCAATTGCGAGGACAGCGGCTCAATCCCTTCGCCAGTTTCTACATGGCGACATTGGGAAATGCGCGGTCGCTGTCGCTCGAAGGCACCATTGGCGCGGTCGCCAAGGGCCATGCCGCCGACCTCGTCGTGCTGAATGCCTCGGCCACGCCCGCCATGGCGATGCGCATGGCGACAGTCAGCACTCTGGCAGAGGAATTGTTCCTGCTGCAGACGCTGGGCGACGACCGCGCGATCTCCGAGGTCTATGTGTCTGGCGCAAGGGCGAAGTCAACTTTAGGTGGGTTGTGACACTTCCATTCATGACTTAAGTCTCGTCACTGTGCACATAAAGGAAGCAATGATGAGCGATTATCTCACGAAGTCCGACCTCTCAGTTCACACGCTGCTGGTCGATTTCGTCGAGAAAGAAGCGCTCCCTGGCACCGGGATAGCGGCAGATCAATTCTGGAGCGGCTTTGCTGCTCTCATCGCCGTACATGGCCCGACCAATGCCCGGCTGTTGCAGCATCGCGACGACCTGCAGAGCCAGGTCGATGACTGGCATCGCAAATATGGTCCGGTCGGCAACAATGCCCAGGGCTATGAATTCTTTCTCCGGGAAATCGGCTATCTGGTCCCCGAGCCGGCAGATTTCACCATCGAAACCACTGGCCTCGATCCGGAAATCACCACGCTTTGCGGCCCGCAACTGGTGGTGCCAGTCAGCAATGCCCGCTATGCGCTCAATGCCGCCAATGCGCGCTGGGGCAGCCTTTATGATGCCTATTACGGCACCGATGTCATCGCCCGCGATGGCGAACTGGCGCCCGGCAAGGCGTTCAACACCGCCCGCGCGGCCGCCGTGGTCGACAAGGCCGCCGCTTTCCTCGACGCGACTTTCCCGCTGGCCACCGGCAGCCATCGCGATGTGACGGGCTATCACATCGAAAAGCAGGGCGACGCGCGCATTTTCGTCGTCGATACCGATGCGGGCCGCACTGGGCTGCGTGATCCGTCGGCCTTCGCCGGCTATGGCGGTACCGAAGATAGCGGCCAGCTGGTGCTGCGCCACAATGGGTTGCATGTGATCCTCGTCATCGAGCCGGGCTCGGTGATCGGCAAGACCCACAGGGCCGGCCTCAGCGACGTCATCGTCGAGGCGGCGCTGACGACGATCCAGGATTGCGAGGACTCGGTCGCGGCGGTCGATGCCGAGGACAAGGTCGGCGTCTATCGCAACTGGCTGGGCCTGATGAATGGCTCGCTGGAAGATACGTTCGAGAAGCAGGGTCAGTCGGTCACGCGCAAGCTCAATGCCGACCGCAGCTACAAGGACGCCAATGGCGCGCCTTTCACGCTCAAAGGCCGCTCGCTGCTGCTGGTGCGCAATGTCGGCCATCTGATGACCACTGACGCGGTGCTGTTCGAGGGCAAGCCGATCGGCGAAGGCCTGATGGATGCGGTCATCACCGTGCTCTGCGCCCTGTCCGACAAGGTCAACAGCACCATCGGCGCGATCTACATCGTCAAGCCCAAGATGCATGGGCCGGAAGAGGTCGCCTTCGCCTGCGCCATCTTTGCTTCGGTCGAAAAGATGCTGGGCCTTGAGGCCAACCGCATCAAGATCGGCATCATGGACGAGGAGCGCCGCACTTCGGCCAACCTCAAGGCGGCGATCTACGAAGCGCGCGCGCGCGTCTTCTTCATCAATACCGGCTTCCTCGACCGCACGGGCGACGAAATCCATACCTCGATGGAGGCCGGCGCCGTGCTGCGCAAGGACGAGATCAAGGCCGAGCGCTGGCTGTCCTCCTATGAAGACCGCAATGTGCTGATCGGTCTGGCCTGCGGGCTTTCGGGCCGGGCGCAGATCGGCAAGGGCATGTGGGCACGTCCCGATGACATGGCGGCGATGATGGAGGCCAAGTCGGGCCATCCCAATGCCGGCGCCAATACGGCCTGGGTGCCGTCGCCGACCGCGGCGACGCTGCATGCGCTGCATTATCACCAGATCGACGTGTTTGCCGCCCAGCAGCGCCGCCACAACCAGTCGGTGCCGCCGCTTTCCGATCTCTTCTCCATGCCGGTACAGGTGCCCTATTCGCTCAGCCGCGAAGAGATCAACCGCGAGCTGGAAAACAATGCGCAGGGTATTCTCGGCTATGTGGTGCGCTGGGTGCAGCAGGGTGTCGGCTGTTCCAAGGTCCCTGACATCAATAATGTCGGCTTGATGGAAGATCGCGCGACCTGCCGGATTTCGTCCCAGGCCGTGGCCAACTGGTTGCGCCATGGCCTTGTGTCGCGCGATGAGGTCACGTCAACATTCGAGCGCATGGCCGCCGTGGTCGATCAGCAGAATGCGGGCGATCCGATTTACCGGCCAATGGCCGAAAATTTCCAGTCGGTCGCCTTCCAGGCCGCGCTGGACCTCGCCCTGCATGGTGCCGACCAGCCGAGCGGCTATACCGAACCGCTGCTGCATGCCGCCCGGCGCAAGGTCAAGGCGCGGGACAAGCACTGAGATTGTGCCACGCCCTCGTGGTTCGAGGCTCGCAAGGGCTCGCACCTCACCATGAGGGCTACTGAAAACGAGATGTACCAACAGCCCTCATGGTGAGGTGCTTTGCGTAGCAAAGCCTCGAACCACGAGGGCGTGGCACCGCCCCTCAATCCCTCAGCGCGAGCCGTGCCGTCTTCGCCATCTTCACCAGCGTCATGTGCATGTCCTCCGGTATGCTCAGCGGCGCGTCGAAGAATATCCGCCTCACATCGTCGCCCAGCGTAATATCGATACCTTCCGCGTCGATGCCGGCAAGCGACCAATTGCCGGTCTGTGCCTTGCAATAGTGGCGGGCATAGTTGGCGACGGCGTCGAAATGGTCTTCGTTCATATGCTCCAGGGCGCTGGGTTCAGCGGCGGCCAGGGCTGCATCATTGCTCGACAGCAGCTCCGCGCCCGTCAGTGCATAGGCCTTGCCGAAGCCGCCGTTGAAGTTGGCCGATTGCGGCTCCAGCCGCCAGAAGCGGAAGTCGCCGAGTTCGACATAGAGTTTTGCCTTGGGCTGGTGCGCCAGGTAGCGCGCTGCAATGCGCTGGTGATCGGCGCTGTCGCGCTCGATCTTGACGGCCGTGCTGGCGATGGAAATGCGGGGATGAGCCAACGGATCGCCCTTGCCCGTCTCGCCCAGCAGCAGCGAGCAGCGGGGATCGGCCTCAAGCGCCGGGAAATGCGCAGCAAGCCCGGAGATCAGAATGACCGGCGTACCGTCGAAATCACTGCTGATGCCGACGCGGCTGATCTGGGGCGCGCCGCTTGCCGGGTCGAGCGTCGCAATGGCACCATGGCGGGCCGTGCGGATGATGGTCTTGACCTGGCGAATGGTGTCGTCGGTAGTGGGCTGCAGCAAGTCTTTGGTGGTCATCGCGATCTCGAAGGTCGGGCGGCAGGGCGCCGCAAAAGCGGCTGCACTAGACCTCAAGAAAAGCTGAACGGCAATGTCAGATTTGACGCAGCTTCTGCATCGTCCTGTCAGTCCACAAAATCAAACTTGTCGACATCGAACAGCCCTCGATCGGTCATCTTGAGATGGGGAATGACCGGCAGCGCCAGGAAGGCCACCTGGAGGAAGGGCTCGGGCAGGGTGCAGTCAAGCGCATAGGCCGCTTCGCGCAGGGCGTGGAGATCGTGGGTGACCTCTTCGAAGGGTTTTGGGCTCATCAGGCCGGCGATGGGCAAGGCCAGTTCCGCCGTCACCTTGCCACCGTCGGAGACAACGAAACCGCCCTTGAGTTCGATCAGCCGGTTGACCGCCACGGCCATGTCCTCGTCTGTGGCGCCGATCACTGTGATATTGTGGCTGTCATGGCCGACCGAGGAGGCGATGGCGCCGCGCTTGAGACCGAAGCCTTTCACGAAACCACGCCCGATATTGCCGTTCTTGCCATGCCGCTCGATGACCGTGACCTTGAGAACATCGGCCTCGAGATCAGGCAGCGTGCCGCGCTCGCTGCTGGGCAGGGTGGCGCTGTCGCGGAAGGTCAGAATCAGGCCAGGTTTTACGCCAATGACCGGCGTCTGGTTGCGATCGGACCGCACCGGCACGATGAAATCGTCAGCGCTGACCGGCTTGGCTTTCATGGATTGAAGTCCAACCGGCTCGACCGGCTGGCGGGCAGCAAAGAGCTCGGGCGTCACCAGGCGCCCGGCGGTCACCACGTCGCTGACGCGGCAATCTTCGAGACTATCGAGCAGGACAATGTCGGCGCGCCAGCCGGGCGCGACGAGGCCGCGATCGCGCAGGCCAAAGATACGCGCGGCCGAATGGCTGGCGGCGCGATAGACGTGATGCAGCGGCCGGCCCATGGCAATCAGGCGCCGGATGGAACTGTCGAGATGGCCTTCCTCGGCGATGTCGAGCGGATTGCGGTCATCGGTGCAAAGGGCAACGAAGCTAGACGTATTCTCGTCCAGCACTTCGGCCAGCGCCTTGAGGTCCTTGGAGACCGAGCCCTCGCGGATCAGGATGGCCATGCCCTTGGCGAGCTTTTCGCGCGCTTCGGCGGCGCTGGTCGCCTCGTGGTCGGTGCGGATGGCGGCGCTCAGATAGCCGTTGAGCGCGGTGCCCAGCAGCAGCGGCGCATGGCCATCGATATGGCCGCCCTGGAAAGCCACGAGCTTGGCGATAATGCCCGGGTCGGCACTGAGCACGCCGGGGAAATTCATCATCTCGGCCAGGCCAATGACCTTGGGATGGGTGCGGAATGGTTCGAGATCCTCGATTTCCAGCGCCGCGCCGGCCGTTTCGAAAGCGGTTGCAGGCACGCAGGAGGAAAGGTTGAGGCGGATATCCATCACGCTCTGCTCGGCGCTGTCGAGAAAGTAGCGAATACCCTCGGCGCCGATGACATTGGCGATTTCGTGGGGATCGCAGATCACCGTGGTCACGCCATGCGGCAGCACGCAGCGATCGAATTCGAGCGGGGTCACCAGCGAGGATTCGATATGCAGATGCGTATCGATGAAGCCCGGCACGGCAAAGCGCCCCGTGCCGTCGATCTCGCGCTTGCCGCTATAGAGTGCATGCGTGCCGACGATACGGTCCTCGACAATGGCGATGTCGGTCTCGGTCACCGCGCCGGTGATGACGTCGAACAGTTGCACATTCTTGATGACGAGGTCCGCCGGTTCCTTTCCCTGTCCTGCCATGATCATGCGGGTGAGGGTGGCGGCATCGGTCATGGAAGTATCCTGCTGGTCGGTCATGGCCGAAACTCTTCTGCTCACGGCTTCGCGTCAAGGCCCCAGCGGAACCGGCACGGGCTCGCATCCGTTGGCCTGTCACAGCAAGGAGAGCGCCATGAAAACCTATGATGCCGACAAGACTGCAACCGAGGCGCGCCAGGCCAGCCCGCGCAAAATGAATCTGCGCGTGCTCGTGACGTCCCTGATCGGGATCGTGGTGCTGTTTGCCGTGATCTACATCGTCTATTCCATGACGCAGCAGGGCGTGGCGAGCTAAGCATGCGCCTCAGCAAGGTTACCCGCGATGACCTGACCCTCTGCCGCCGCAAGAGCGGCAAGGGTTTTTCCTATCGTGATGCCGATGGCAAGCTGGTCGGTGACGCCGCCACAAGGGATCGGATCCGATCCCTGGGCATTCCGCCGGCGTGGCGCGACGTGCGGATTGCCGCCAAGGCCAATGCGCATATCCAGGTGCTGGGTGTCGATGAGGCCGGGCGCGATCAATATATCTATCATCCCGAATGGGAATTGCGCCGCGACGGCAAGAAGCAGAAGCGGCTGTCGGCGCTGACCGCCGTATTGCCACGCCTGCGCAAGAAGATTGCCGAGGCCCTGGATGCCGAGACTGGCAGTCGCGAACTGGCCCTCGCCATTGCCGTGGCGCTGATCGACCGTACGGCCATGCGCGTGGGGCGCGAAAAATATCTCGAAACCAGCGGCACGCGCGGCGCCGGCACGCTCTATGCCCGCGACGTTCGGGTGACGGGCGACGAAGTCTGCATGAATTTTGATGCCAAGGGCGGCAAGCGGGCCGAATATTGCCTGACTGATCCGTCGCTGGCCCAGGCGGTCAGCCGCATCAAGACGCTGCCGGGCAAGCGGCTGCTGGTCTACCGGAATGAGGCGGGAAAAATCCGACCGATCAAGACCGGCGCCATCAATGATTTCCTGCGCGATCTCGCAGGCGTCGAGATTTCGGCCAAGGATTTCCGCACCCTGCATGCGTCGGCCCTGGCCGGCGAGGCATTGGCGGAGATGGAGGTCGGCACATCGGAAACCGCGCGCCGCCGCCAGATGGCGCAGGTGGCCAAGCAGGTGTCGGACGTGCTGCGCAACACGCCCACCATCTGCCGCAAATCCTATATCGCGCCGTGCCTGTTCAAGCTGTTCGACGACGGCAAGCTTTCTGCGCTTTGGAATGCTGCCGGCAAAGGTCGGACGGGGCTGCTGGCGCGAGAGAAGCGACTGGGCGTCGTGCTGGCTTCGGTGACCTAAGCGGCGCGGATCGGCTGAGGCTCTTCGCGTTCATCAGCATCGCGGAAGCGGGCGAGGATCTGCTCTTCAGTGACACCGCCCGAAAACAGGAAACCCTGCAGCGTGTTGCAGCCGAGCTGGCCCAGAATATCGGCCTGGCCTTCTGTTTCGACACCTTCGGCCGTCACTTCGAGGTCCATGGCATGCGCCAGGGTGACGATGGCGCGGGTGATGTCGACCGAGACATGGCCCTCGGCCAACTGGATGACGAAGGACCGGTCGATCTTCACGCGGTCGACCGGATAGCGCTTGAGATAACTCAGCGATGAATAGCCGGTGCCAAAGTCGTCGAGCGCAATATGGATTCCCGCAGCACGGAGCTTGCGCAGGTTTTCCGACGAGACGTGTTCGTCGTCGAGCAGGATGGATTCGGTGATCTCCAGCTCCAGGTCGCCCGGCTGCATGCCGGTCTGGCCGAGGACGGTGAAGACCTGGGCCGCAAAGCGCGGATTGCGCAACTGGGTGGGCGAGATATTGACCGCAATGGTGCGCCCGGGTGCCTGGGCGCCCAGGGCACAGGCGCGGCGCAGCACGAAATCGCCCAGCGCGAGGATCAGCCCGGTGCTTTCGGCCACGGGGATGAAGCGGGCGGGCGAGATCTGGCCGTAGACGGGATGGTGCCAGCGCGCCAGGGCCTCGGCACCGATGATCCTGCGGCTGGCCTGGTCAACCAGGGGCTGGAAGACCACCGAGAGCTGGTCGTTGCGCTGCAAGGCCTCGCGCAACTCGCCCTCGATCGTATGCTGCAGCTGCACCTGCTCGTCCATATGCTCTTCGTAGACGACATGGCGGTTGCGGCCATTGGCCTTGGCCTCATAGAGGGCGATGTCGGCCTTTCGCATCAGCTCATAGGGTTCGACGCCGCGGCCGCCTGCCGTCACGATGCCGATGCTGGCGCCGACATGGGCCTTGAACTGGTGCAGGTCGAAGGGCTGGCCGATGGCTTCGATGATGCGTCCGGCAATGGCGGCGGCATCCTCGATCTGCTCGCGATCGGCGATCATGACGATGAATTCGTCACCGCCGAGGCGGGCGATCATCGGGTCAGCGCCCACCACCTGCCGGATCCGCTGGCCGACGGCACGGATCAGCTCGTCGCCGGCCTGGTGGCCCAGCGTGTCATTGACCTGCTTGAAGCGGTCGAGGTCGAGCATCAGCAGGGCGACATTGGTATTGGGGCCGGTGTGCTCGGTCAGCAGGTGCGCCAGGCTCATGTCGAACTGCATGCGGTTGGGCAGGCCGGTCAGCCGGTCATGGGTCGCCTGGTGCTCCGCCTGGCGACGGCCGGTCTCGAGGGCGGTCGAGGAGCGGCGCAATTGCGCCAGCAGCAGGAAAACCAGGATCGATCCGATGGCAAAGGCGACGAGCAGCACGGGCCCGGTCTGGCGCAGCATGGTCAGGCCCGGCCGGTCGCGGTCCCATTCGAAAAAGGCCACGAACCGTCCGCTGGTGCTGGCGATCGGGAAGACGGCGGCGTCGGCACTGGCGCTGCGCGACAGCGAAAAGCGGCCGTCGTCGAAATGGGAGTCGCGGTTGATGCGGGCGGCCATGCCGTCATCGAGGAACATCACCCCGATCAGCAGCGCCTCGCTACCCGGCTGCTGGATGATCGCCCCGGTATTGGAGACAATGGTGGCAACGGCAATCAGGGCCGGCACGCCATCGACGACACCGAAATCTGAAATAGAACTGATGGACCGCCCCGGACCGTCGGCATTGCTGCCGGTGGGTCTGGTGCGGATACGGTCGACGAGGCCGAGGATTGGTCCCGGCAGGCGATAGGCCTGGGTCGGATCCTGCGCCAGCCCCTCGCTGCTGAGGTAGATCGGCGTGTTATACTGGTCGACGATTATGGTGCGGTTGAAGTCGAAAAAGCTCGCCATCCACTTGCCGACATTATTGTCGATCCACTGGGGATTGGGCCGCAGCTTGGCGTTGAGCACCGTGTCATCGCGGACCGCCAGCGTGCTGAGGTCGCGCACCACCTGGTTGCGCTTGCTCTGGATCACCTGACGGATGGTACTGTTCTGCCGCGTCAGCGCGCGCTCGTCGACCGTCGCCGTCGACCAGAAGACGAAGCCCAATACCGCCGCTGCCGTCAGGCCCAATACCAGCACGACCGGCAACAACATGGCCGTGGAAAAATGCCAGCGCTGGTACGTCGGAACGTTGGTCGACATGTGTGTCCGCAAGAAATGAGCGCCCGGACCATAACCTCGCGGGAATTGCAGAGAAGTTACCAAGTCACTGGCAAGCAACTACAATCACGCGCTCGCTTTTTCGCCGAACATTACTTGGCTGGTCTAAACCACGGGCACGATACGAAATCGCGGGAGACGACCTTGTCACCCCCCGGCGCGGTGACCTAGGCTTTGATTTCAGACATTGGCGCGATCGGCCCGTCAGAAGGCCGGGTGCCGTATAGAGGAAGTCCTGAAATGAGCAAAGTCCGCGCCCTCGTTCTCGAACGCCAGCATGAGTTGGCGCTGCGCGACATCGAGCTTCCCATGGATGTCGGGCCGGGCATGGTCAGAATCGCCATCCACACCGTGGGCGTCTGCGGCTCGGACGTGCACTACTATACCCACGGCAAGATCGGCCCCTTCGTGGTCAATGCGCCGATGGTTTTGGGCCACGAGGCTGCCGGCACGGTGGTCGAGCTGGGCGAGGGCGTAACCCATCTCAAGGTCGGCGACCGCGTCTGCATGGAGCCGGGCATTCCCGATCCCAATTCGCGCGCCAGCCGGCTCGGCATGTATAATGTCGATCCCGCCGTCAGCTTCTGGGCCACCCCGCCGGTGCATGGCGTGCTGACGCCTGAGGTGGTGCATCCGGCCAATTACACCTTCAGGCTGCCCGACAACGTGAGCTTTGCAGAAGGCGCCATGGTCGAGCCTTTCGCGGTGGGCATGCAGGCGGCGACCAAGGCAAAGATCACACCCGGCGATACGGCCGTGGTGCTGGGTGCCGGGCCGATCGGCACCATGGTGGCGCTGGCCGCCCTGGCCGGCGGTTGTGCCCGCGTCATTGTCGGTGATCTGGCCCAGCCCAAGCTCGATATCGCCGGCCAGTATCAGGGCATCATTCCAGTCAATATTCGCGAGAAGAACATTGCCGAGGAGGTTGCCCGGCTGACCGATGGCTGGGGCGCCGACGTCGTGTTCGAATGCTCGGGCTCGCCGCATGCCTGGAAGACCATCATGGACCTGCCGCGTCCGGGCGGCTGCATCGTTGCTGTCGGCCTGCCGGTCGAACCGGTGGCAGTGGATATTTCCAGCGCTTCGGTCAAGGAGGTGCGGATCGAGAATGTCTTCCGCTATGCCCATCAGTATGACCGCGCCATCGCCCTGATCGCCTCGGGCAAGGTCGATCTCAAGCCGCTGATTTCCGAGACTTTTGCCTTTGAGGACTCCAAGGCGGCCTTCGATCGCGCGGTGGAGGCAAGGCCGACCGATGTGAAGCTGCAGATCAGGGTGGCGGGATAGTGCCGCGCCCTCGTGGTTCGAGGCTCGGCAAGGGCCTCGCACCTCACCATGAGGGCTACTGAGAACGCGATTTTCCAACAGTCCTCATGGTGAGGCGGGAGCGCAGCGACCCTCGAACCAGGTGGGCGTGGCAGGGAGCAGGCAAATGGATCTCAATCTACGCGACAAGGTGGCCGTCATCACTGGCGGCACGGTGGGCATTGGCCTCGCCATTGCCGAGGGCCTCGCGGCGGAAGGCGCCAATCTGGTGCTGGTCGGGCGCAACAGGGAGCGCACCGATGACGCGGCGGCACAGGTCGCAGACAAGCACGGCGTCATCGCCATGGGCATATCCGCCGACGTGGCCACGGCCGAAGGCTGCGATGCGGTGATCAAGGGCGCGACCAAGGGTTTTGGCGGGGTCGATATCCTGATCAACAATGCCGGGACGGGGTCCAACGAAACCATTGCCGAGGCCGACGATGCCAAATGGCAGTATTACTGGGACCTCCATGTCATGGCCGCGGTGCGGCTGGCGCGGGGGCTGGTCCCGTCGATGAAAAACCGCGGCGGAGGCGTCGTGTTGCACAATGCGTCGATCTGCGCCGTGCAGCCACTCTGGTACGAGCCGATCTACAATACGACCAAGGCGGCGCTGATGATGTTTTCCAAGACGCTGGCCAATGAGGTGGTGGGCGACAATATCCGGGTCAACACGGTCAATCCGGGACTGGTGCTGACGCCGGACTGGATCAAGACGGCGAAACAGATTGCCGACGAGGATGGCTGGCAGGCCCATCTCCAGGGCGTAGCCGACGAGGCGGGCGGCATGAAGCGCTTCGCGACGCCGGAAGAGCTGGCGAACTTTTTCGTCTTCCTGTGTTCCGACAAGGCGAGCTATTCCACCGGCTCCACCTATTTCGTCGATGGCGGATGGTTGAAGACGGTTTGATGCTGCCGCTGTCCGGATCAGTGCTGGGAATAGACGTCGGGACATCGCTGTCTCGGCGCTCGACTGGCATATGCCGGCTGACGTGGACAGCCGACACGGTCGTTTGGCGCATTGAGCGCTGCACAGCCGAACCGTTGGAGAGGGCGAGCACCGTTGCCCGGGTCGCAGGCGGTCATAGCATGTTAGCGGCCGCCATAGATGGCCCGTTGGTGCCTGGGCTTGGATTGCATGGGCGATATCGCTCCGCAGAGCAAATGCTGACGCTTCGCATAGCCAAGCAGATCGGCAAACCCGGGCAGTCGAGCACCAAGGTGGGCAGAAACCTCAACAGTGCTGCGAATGACTGTGCTCTTGATGCCTTGGCACAGGGCACGATCGCACCATCGGTTCACGCTACGGCTATCCACCCAGCCTCCATTGTCGAAGCATTTCCCTCGTCTTTTTTGGGCTTGCTGCTGGGCAACCCTGCAGCAGTACCGGCAACGCGGCACGATCGATCAGATCGCTTCTATGCCTTTTTGGCCGAAGGTGGTCAGCTTGGTGCGCTCGTTGCCTCGCAGTTGCCGGGGCGCCGCTGCGCTGTGTCGCTCCGCAATGTGAAAAATCACGACGACCGTGCTTCCCTCGTATGCGCTTTGACCGCGCTTTGTCTTGCATCAGGGGACTATTCCGCTGTTGGGAACGATAGCGATGGTTGGATCATCTTGCCCCCGCTGCGATTTATCGCGCCATGGGCAATTCCAGCACTTCGTGCCAACGAAGATGGCAACCTCAGGGGCCGCTTCGTTTCCTGGAACCATGGCAGGCAGCTAGTGTTGTGACTTCAGCGTCACAAATCCCGGAAATACCGCCATGGATATCGGCAACGAATTCGGTTTCGTTCAGACCTATCTTCCCCAGCATATCATCGCCATTCGCCTGCTGATCGCGGCGGTGCTGGGCGCGATGATCGGCTTCGAACGGGAGTTCAATACGGCCGAGGCCGGGTTGCGCACGCATATCCTGATCTCGGTTGCCGCGGCGCTGTTCACCATCCTCGCCTTCGAGATCTACCACACCATAGAGCCAGGTGGCGCCAATGGGCCGCAGGCCGACCCGATCCGTGCCGTGGAAGCGGTGACCGCCGGCATTGCCTTTCTGGGCGCGGGCGCGATTTTTCGCGCCGGCAGGAGCGTGCAGGGGCTGACGACGGGCGCGGGCATGTGGCTGGCGGGTGCCGTCGGTGTTTCGGCGGCGCTGGGCTATTATTTCATCGCGCTGGGCACGGCGATCCTGGCCGTGGTTGTCCTGGCCGCGCTGCGCGCTTTTGCGCATAATGTCGTCGATCAGCAGAAGACCAAGCCGGATGCCGACGCCCGATAGCTTTGGCGGCGGTGGGGAGAAGCGGAAAATTCGGCGGCGACGACGAGGGACATACGCGCTGCCAGTCTGCTTCTCCCCGCTTGCGACCATGACCGGGAGGAATCACGATCGCGCCGGTGCACCGACCCTCTTGGAGTGGGATCTGGCGCTCCGCGACGGCCAAAACGGCGTCGCAGATCAGAGTGGCCGGAGGAGCGCCTGGGAATGCAGATCCAGTCCTTGCGGGCTGGGCGTGCAGCGCTCCCCCTGACCTTGGCATGTCGCCTGTGGACGCAGGGTTACATGCCAACCGGTGCCGGACGCAGGCTATGCGTCCAGAAACTGAGAAGGCTTGCCGCTTCGCGCCGATAGGCGTCCGAATCGGCATGCCGCAGAAAGACTGCTGCGGCGCCCGCCTGCAGCAGCGCGTCGCGACTGCTCGGCCTGTCAGAATGGCTCATGGCCACCATGAGGATGCCGGCGCGACGGGCCAGCTTGTTGATGTCGCGCAAAAAGTCCGCATTGGCTTCGCTGTGCGACTTGAGGTCCACGACCAGCAGGGCAGGGTGGTCTGCCTGCTCGTCGGCGAGCAGGGACACCAGGTCCTGCTGCCCGGCGATCGCGCCGTCAAACCAGCGCAGGGGTGGTGATCCCAGGGCTTTGAGGGTTCGCATCAGCAAGGCTGCCGATTGCGGATCATCGTCCACCAGCGCCATGTAGGGCGCCCTGTTCATGTCGTCGTTCAATGCAAACCCCGCCGGATCGCCAAAGGCGGCCCGAGCCGCAACAGCAGATGCCTGGCCCGTCATCGGACGGTCAGGGTCCACCCAGATACGCAAACCGATTGCCGCCGCAGGGCACCGACCGGAGGTGACATTGTCGGGCCAGAGACGCCGACCGGCGCCCTATGCGGCAAAAGCTGTCCGCGGGACAGGCTAACTGGGGTAATGACGGGTAAGCCGCGCTTGCGTTTTACATGTAAAGCGTCACAATTCGCCGCGTTGCGGAGGACTGACGGTGGCACGAGAGGCGCCACAGCGAGAAGCGATCATGCAGGCACTTGAGCAATTGCTCATGTGGCCAGAAATTGCACGCTCTCCGCAACTTGGCAAGTTCCTCGATTATATTGTGCAGCGCACGCTGGTGGGCGACGAACAGGCCATCAAGGCCTATTCCATTGCTGTTGACGTGTTCGGTCGGGGCGAAGACTTCGATCCGCAAAGTGATCCGATCGTCCGGGTGCAGGCGCGCCGCCTGCGCAGCCTGATCGACGACTACTATCGCGGGCCCGGCGCCAATGATGCCTTGCAGATCCGTCTGCCAACCGGTCGCTATATCCCCGAATTCGTCGCCGGCAGCGAAAGCGCACCTGCCGTGCCCGATGCCGACGCAGGGCCGGGGCCGACCGGTATGCGGCCCGGGGCGCCGGTACAATCCAAGTCAACGCCCCGCTACCTGCTCGGTGGCATTGTCGGTGCCATTGTTCTGGGTGTCGTGGCACTGGTGCTGTTTGTGCCGCGTCAGCGCGGTGATGACGCGGGCGCAGGCCTGATGGACCGCCCGGTCATCGGTATCGTGGAATTCCAGAACCTTGTCATCGATACGGCTCGACCACCTCAGGTTGCGGGCCTCGCCATCGAACTGGTGACCGATCTCGAACAGTTTGAAAATCTGAGGGTGCTCTATCGCAGCGGCGCCGAAGCGGACGTAGGGACCAATGGTGCTCCGCTGGACGACTTCGTCCTGACCGGCATCGTGCGGCAGGACGGGGACCAAGTCCAATATAGCGCCATTCTGACCGATACTCACAGCGGCGCCGTGGTGTGGGACCAGACATTGACGGTGCCGCAGGCCGAGGCGGCCCAGCAGAGCGTGCTCGATCGCGTGTCGCTCTCCTTTGGCCTGGTGCTGGGCAGTCCGCGCGGACCATTGCATGCCGCCGCCCGGCAGCTGATGGCCACGGCATCACCCGTCGACAATGTCACGCTCTACCTCTGCCGCGTGCTGTTTGATCGCTATCGCGAAACCGGCAGCAGTACCGATGCGCAAGGTGCCCGGGCCTGTTTTGATGCTCTGCCCGAGGTCGACAAGCAGGATGCGATCGCCTTGGCGGCGCAGGCCAGCCTGATGGCGGAAGGGGGGGATGGTTCGGCGGAGACCGCTGTACCCCAGGCCGACCGGGTCCGGCAGGCGCAGATCAATCTGAACCGGGCACTTGCCGATGATCCGATCAGCGGTTTCATCTGGGAGCAGCAGGCGCGGCTGCACGCCGGGCAGGGCAATTTGCCTCTGGCACGCGCCGACTATGCCTCGTCGGTTCAGCTCAATGCTGCCAATGCCGATGCCCTGGCAGGTTTTGCGCTGATCCTGGCCCTGAGCGGCGGGCTCGACCAGGCCGAGCTCATGGCGCGCAATGCGGCCGAGCATTCGCCTCAACCGCCACCCTGGTACTTCGCCGTGCCAACGCTGTTGTCGCTGCGCGACGGCAACTATGCCGCTGCGGTCGAGAGCGCCGAACTTTACGCGCAGGCCGACCGGGAACTGGGTCCGGTGCTGGCCATCATGGCGGCGCAGCAGGCCGGCAATGGCGATGTGGTCAATCGCTACCTGCCCGAAGTGCTCGAGGTCGCCAGCTTCCGCGCCAAGGGCGTGCTGCCGCGCCTGCGCGAGCGGATCAGCGACGATGGCCTGATCGACTCCATCCGCGGCTCACTGACCGAGGCCGGCGTGCCCTGGGCGGCCCTCACACGCGGCTTCTAGTGGGTGGAAGACTGGGAGAAGAGGTTGATCACCAGCACACCCGCCAGGATCAGGCCGATGCCGATCAGCGCCGGTGCATCCAGCGTCTGGCCATAGGCGAAGAAGGCGATGATCGAGACGAGGATAATTCCCACGCCCGACCAGATGGCATAGCCGATGCCGACGGGGATGGTCTGCAGGGCCAGCGAGAAGAAGTAGAAGGTGATGCCATAGCCCACCACCACGACGATCGTCGGCACCAATTGGGTGAAGCCGGCCGAAGCGCGCAGAAAGCTCGTGGCGATGACTTCGCCGACAATGGCGATCGCAAGGTAGGCAAGGCCGTTCATTTTTGCTCCGGGGCAAAGATCGCTTCGGCGAGTTCGACAAAGCGTCGGCCGCGTTCCTCGAAATTCTTGAACTGGTTGTAGCTCGGCGCACCTGGCGAGAGGATGACAGTGTCGAAGTTTTGCGCCTGCTGTTTCAGCGCGAGCATCGCCGCTTCCAGATCGGGCTCTTCGAGCACGACAATGCTCGAACTGGCCGCGCGCGCGGCCTTGGCGAGGCGCGAACCGGTCACGGGCAGACAGATCAGGGTAGATACCAAGAAGTCGTCAAGCATGCTTGCGAGTTCGGTATAGTCCTGTTCGCGCTCGTGTCCGCCCCCGATCAGCGCGATGCGATGCCCGCCATAGGCCGCGAGCGCCGCCTTGGTGGCTTCGGGCGTGGTCGAGATCGAGTCATTGACGAAGAGTTTTTGCCCAAAACGATGCTCTTCGAGGCGATGCGGCAGGGGTACGAAGGCGGCGATACCGCGCAGCACGCCGTCGAGATTTGCCCCTGCTGCCAATGAGATACGGGCGGCCAGGCGGGCATTGTCGAGGTTATGCGCGCCCTTGAGACGGGAGCCGAGCACCGCCTTGTCCACCGCCTTCTGCTCGTCGGGAGTCAGGTCGCGGATCAGCCGCCGATGGTCGCGCACCGCCATGGCCACCAGTGCATTGCCCTGCGCCGCCGCCCCCAGCGCTACCGGAAAGCCACCATCGCGATCGATCAGATGCAACTTGTCCTTATAGTAGCGTTCGACCGAGCCATGCCAGTCGACATGCTCGGGGTAAAGGTTTGTCACTGCTGCAATATCTGGCAGGAAATTCATGTCTGCCGTCTGGTAGCTCGACAGCTCGAAGATCACCACGGCATGCCGATCGGCGATTTCCAGCGGGGCCAGACCGACGTTTCCAGCCAGCCCCGCATCAACACCGGAGCGGGTGAGCATGAGGTGGACGAGGGTCGCGGTGGTCGATTTGCCCTTGGTGCCGGTGATGGCGATCACCGTGCGCCCCATACGATATGTGGCGCCCCAGAGGTTTAGGTTCGATGTCGTAGGGATGCCGGCATCACGGGCGATGTCGAAAATGGGCTTGTAGCGCGACACGCCCGGGCTTTTGACGATCAGGCCGAAGCGATGGGCATGAATGGCATCGGGCAGATCGGCGGGATGAATTACTTCGGCATCCGAAATAATTGCTTCGCCGCTGTCGACCGTTACGAAAACCTGCAGATCTGGTTGTCGCGCCTTGAGAAATGCCCGGGTTGAATTGGCCTCTCGGCCGGCGCCATAGAGCAGGATGGGCTCTTCAAACCGCATAGGCGGCCACCTTGGCGGCCATCGCCGGCGGAATATGGTGGTCGTGACTGTCGGTCAGGCACTCGGCCATGGCCAGTTGCAGGGCCGGTTCGCCATATTGGGCGAAGAGGTCGGCTTTTACCGCCTTGACCACCGCCGCTTCGTGCCAATCGGCGTGACGCGTCAGGGTGTAAAGGCATGCTGCGGCTTCAAGAATTTCCCCAACGCATTCCCAGGGTTTCTGTCCGGCGAGGCCAGCCAGTTCGCGGAAGGATGCTTCATTGGCCGGGTTGTCGAGCAGGTTCTTGCCGAAGATCGACAGCAGGCGGTCCTTGGCCATGAAGGGCGCGAAAATAAGAAACACGAAATGGCATTTCGGGCATTCGCCGCACCACAGCGGGCCATCATTGCCGGTCAGGCGGAAGTTCCTGTTGCAGCTCGAAAAAACGCGGTCGAACTTGCTCTCCTGGGTGAAGAGCGAGGCGATGCGGGCTTCCGAATAGGGGCGCAGCAATGAAAAGTATTTCAACGCGCCGCCGGTGGCATCGCTGAGGATCGAGGCGATCAGCAGTTCGAAGCCAAGCGACTTGGAATATTGGTGATTGGTCTCGCGACCATCAAATTCAACATTACCCTCGCTGGCCGAACGCTCGTTGCTGAGGACGATCTGGTTGTAGCCAAACAATAAAGCGCAGAGCGAGGCGATCATGGAATTGATCGCGGTCGAGGGCACATGGCCATTGTAATAGCCGGGCTCCTTGCCGAGCCGGATCATTTCGGCATCCAAGGTCCGCGTCACATAGACCGGCGCGGTGCCGATCTTGTCGACCGAAGTCAGGATCGGGCCCTTGGGATTGACGGCAAAGGGCGAAAATTCAATGCCGACATGGGTTAAGAGGTCCACGCTCACCAGCGAATCCTTGCCGCCACCGATCGGCAGCAGGGTGCGTTCGGGCAGGGCAGGGGCGGGCTTCTTCTCTTCGGCGTCGAGCGGCGCAGTGATCGTCAGTTTTCCGAAGCGCTGCAGGTTGTTACGCGCGTAGAATTCGCCAAGGCCATTTTCGTAGACGTCGATCGCAAAGGCGCGCTCGGCCTCGGTCAGCGCAATGTCAGGCGCGTGAATTTCGAACGGTGCCAGCAGTTTGAAATAGCTGACGCCCAGGACAATGGCCGTCAGGTCCAGCAGCTTGGCAAAGCTGGCGCTGCCGGCCATTGCAGCGTCGGCGCTTTCGGGCAGGCCCAGTGTTTCGACGAAATGCAGGTCGCCCAGGGCATAGCCAAAGCTGGCCTTCCCGGAGGCAGGGTCAAACGTCGGGCGCTCAATAGAAAACTGTTCGGTCAAGGCTGGGGTCACTCGGTGATCTCAAGATCATATAGGTGATTTGCGGACGTGGCGGGAGTGGGGCACTTTGCCTGTCGAAATTTCCCAAGCCCGTTCGTCGTCCTGATAGCAACAACAGGAGAGTGCAATGCGTGTGATCGTTTTCGTCAAGGCTACCGCGGACAGCGAAGCCGGAACCCTGCCCACCGGCGATCTGCTGGAAGCCATGGGCCGCTACAATGAAGAACTGGTCGATGCCGGAATTATGCTGGGCGGAGAGGGGCTTAAGCCTTCATCGAACGGCAAGCGCATCGGCTTTGACGGCACGGGCCGGACAGTGATCGACGGGCCGTTTGCCGAGACCAAGGAATTGGTGGCCGGCTACTGGATCTGGGAGGTGCGCGACATGGACCATGCCGTCGAGTGGGTGAAGCGCTGCCCCAATCCGATGCTCGGCTACAGCGAGGTGGAAATCCGCCCGGTGTTCGAAATGAGCGACTTCGCCGAGGTGATGACGCCGGAAGCCGAGGCGGTGCACAATCGGGTGGTCGAGAAGGAGAAGGGGCTCTCCAGATAAGAGTAGGAGGGGGTATCCCTCTTAGCCATTCGGCCATAGGCCTCATGGCCTGCTTCGCTAAAATCGCGCCACTGGCGCGATTTTCCCTGCGGGACGCTCAGCAGATTCGCATCTGCAGCCGCATGACGATGTCATGGCCGAGCCGCTGGAAGCCGTATTCGCGCATCGTGCAAGTCCAGCCGTCGCTGGTGCGCTCGATCTTGAAGAGGTTGTAGCGGGCCGGGTCGTCCAGCGTGCCACCTTGCGCGGCGCTGGCGGCGGCGACGCCGACCACCGGCACTTCCTTGCCCTTGCCGGGAATGGAGTGAATGGACGAGCGATGCGTGTGGCCATGCAGGACCAGTTCGGCGCCATGTTCGGCAATGACCTGGCGGAACAGCTTATGGCCCTTGAGGCCAAATGAGGGGTGCTGCAGTTCGGGATTGGGCGGGTGATGGATCATCACGGCGCGGAAGAAGCCGGCTTCGCCCATGAGCTTGAGGATCCGGCCAAGACGCTCGGCCTGCTTCTCATCGAAACGGCCGACCGCCAGGAAGGGGCGCGTCGGCACCGCGCTGGAGCAGGAGATCATCGCCACTTCGTCGCCGACACGGCGCACAAAGGGGAAGGCGGCTTCGTCGAGCGTTTCGCCCTTCATATAGTCGCCCCAGATCTCCTGGGCGGATTCGAGGGCGCCTGGGACATAGGCGTCGTGATTGCCGGGGCAAACGGCGACCTTGTCGGCATTGCCAAGAGCCTCGAGCCACTTGCCGGCGCGCTCGACTTCAAAGCGCAGCGCCAGGTTGACCAGATCGCCGGTGACGGCCGTAAAGTCGGCGTTCTGGGCCTGCATATGCGAAACGAGGCTGGTCAGCGTTTCGCTGTTGAGCTCGCCATGGCGCTTGATCTTCCAGTTCAGGAAGCCGGTCAGGCGCTTGCCCAAAAGGTCACGCCAGACGACGTCGGGCATGGGGGACAGGTGGATGTCGGAGATATGGGCAAGTGTGATCATCGCGGGCCTAATGCCAGAAGGGACGCGACAAGAAAACGGTCAATCGCCCCAAGCGTGGATTTTGTCCTCATCAAGTCTCTGCTACCGGTAGCCGGCAAAGGAGTGTTTCGATGCAGTTGACGCGCACGCAGCAGTTGATCGGCAAGGTGTTTCTGACGGCCAAAGGCCTGATGCACCGCCTGACCATGGGGTCGCGGGTGATGCTGGTCGATGGCGACAAGGTCTTGCTGATCCGCCATCAACACTTTCCTGGCTGGCAGTTTCCCGGCGGTGGCGTCAGCCCGGGTGAGACGCTCGAACATGCTGGCGCACGCGAGACGCTGGAAGAAACCGGCTATCGCGTGATCGGTTCCATGCAGCTCTTCGGCATCTATCACAATACCGGCCCGGTCACGAACCGCGATCATGTGGCCTTCTGGGTCTGCACCAGTTTTGAAAAAGCCTATGAACGCAAGGCAGACCGCGAGATTGCCGAAGTAGTGTGGTTCGATCGGCATGCGCTGCCGGAAAAGATTACCCCCGCGACCTCGCAGCGCATCGACGAGTATTTTGATCACGTCGAGAAGCGCGACATCTGGGGCTATCCATAGTTTTGTGCCACGCCCTCGTGGTTCGTGGTTCGAGGCTCGCAAGAGCTCGCACCTCACCATGAGGGCTACTGGAACCTGATGGGTCAACAGCCCTCATGGTGAGGTGCTTTGCGTAGCAAAGCCTCGAACCACGAGGGCGTGCCTGGTCACTTCAGGAACGGCAGTTCCGGTCCGACGGGCACGATCCGCGTCGGATTGATGGTGATGTGGCTCCAGTAGTAGTGCGTCTTGATATGGTCGAGATCGACCGTCTCCTTGACGCCGGGCTGCTCGTAGAGCGCCTTGAGGTAGTGCGAGATATTCTCGTAGTCGGCGATGCGGCGGATATTGCACTTGAAGTGGCCGACATAGACGGCATCGAAGCGCACCAGCGTAGTGAACAGGCGCCAGTCGGCCTCGGTGATCGTGTCGCCGGTCAGATAGGCGGTCTCGCCCAACAGACCCTCGACCCAGTCGAGCGCGGAAAAGAGCTCGGTGACATTGTGGTCATAGGCTTCCTGCGTGGTGGCAAAGCCGGCCTTGTAGACGCCGTTGTTGATGGCGTCATAGACGCGGGCATTGACCGCATCGATCTTCTCGCGCAGCGGCTCGGGATAGAAGTCATCGGTGTTGCCGGTCAGCTCGTCGAAGGCCAAGTTGAACATGCGGATGATTTCCGAGCTCTCGTTGGAGACGATCGTCCCGGTCTGCTTGTCCCAGAGCACCGGCACGGTGACGCGGCCGGTATAGGCCGGATCGACCTGGGTATAGACCTGCCAGAGAAAGTCCTTGCCCAGGAGGTCGTCGCCGGTCGAGCCGGAAGCCTTGTCGAAGCTCCAGCCGGTTTCGTCGGGCATTTTGGGCGAGACGACTGAAACCGTGATCAGGTCCTCGAGGTTCTTCAGCTTGCGGAAGATCAGGGTGCGGTGTGCCCAGGGACAGGCCAGCGACACATAGAGATGGTAGCGGCCCGGCTCGGCCTTGAAGCCGCCGACGCCCGAGGGGCCGGGGCTGCCGTCGGCCGTGACCCAGTTGCGGAAGCCGGCCTGGCTGCGCTTGAACTCGCCGCCCGTCGCCTTGGTGTCATACCATTGGGTAGACCATTTTCCATCGATCAATTGTCCCACGACCGAGCCCTTTCCGTCATCATGTCGACTCCTTGTCCGGTTCAACTGCCGGGAGTCGTTTGCGTTGCCTGAAACATAGCGTCCGACCGAACGGGCGATAAGGCGGTTCTGCCGTAACGATCCGTTGTGCATTTTGAGCACAGGCGCCGTGCGGACATTGAAATAGAGGCTTGAGGCCATGATTTTCGTTTTACGCGAGGCCCCCTTGGTGCTAATGCGATTTCAGGCGTGGAGGCGCCCAGGATGGCGAAGGTTTTGCGAGTGACAGTGTCGGCTAACCGACGACCGTAATCGGTCCCTACCAGGCGGTGCTCATGCGAGCGCCGGGTTTGTCCTACGCATCATCATTCCGGATCATCGTCATGACCCCTTCGTCTGCGCCCTCGGCTGCACCTGCTGTCTCCGCTGCTCCTGTCCGTATCCCGACCGTTCGCCCTGCCACTGTTGCCGACGACGCCTTCGTCGAAGAGCTGCAGGCGATTGCCTTTGGTCCGGGGCGGTTTGCCAAGACGGCCTATCGCATTCGCGAGCGCTTCCAGATCGACCCCAGCCTCAGCCTTGTGGCCGAAGTCGAGGGCGAGGCCTGCGGTTCGGTATGGATGACGCCGATCTCCATCGGCGGCATCAATGGCTGGATGCTGGGCCCGCTGGCGACCCATCCTAATTTCCGCAAGCTCGGCGCCGGCAAGCTGCTGGCCCGCGAAGTCAGCAAGCGCGCCCTGGCGCGCGGCGATGGGCAGTTCGTCATGCTGGTGGGCGACAGGGACTATTACTGCCCGATTGGCTGGGAGCCGACCACCCTGGGCAATATCGCCTTCCCCGGCCCGGTGGATCCGACGCGCGTGCTGCTGCTGGCCGACGACAAGAGCCTTGCGGCGACGCTGAGCGGCCCGATCGAGGCCTGGCTGGACGCCTAGAGGCTTCCTATATGGGACAAGTGCGGTGAGGGGTGCCCATAGGGGGATTCCTCGCCTACAGTTCCGGTCCCGAAATCATTGCTGGTAGTCCCTTGTCGTCTGACGACGTGATCATCGAGCGCCTGGCCACGCGTCTTCTGGTCAGTCCTCCCCCCTTGCCGCCTGCTGACAGGCTGGTGCCCGACTGGGCGCCGGCGCAGCCCTTCACACGCCCGCCCGTCCCGGCGGCGGTGCTAATCGCGCTGATTCGGCGGCCAGAAGGGCATACCGTGCTCTATACCGAGCGCTCACCCGACCTGCGGGCGCATTCCGGCCAGGTGGCCTTTCCGGGCGGCAAGGTCGATGCATCAGACGCGGATGTCGGTGCGGCAGCGCTGCGCGAGGCCTTCGAGGAAGTGGGTATGGAGCGCGAGGATGCGCAGGTGATCGGTTTCATGCCGACCTATTTCACCGGCACCAATTATCTGATCACGCCGGTGGTGGCGACGGTGGAACCGAGCGGGCCCTTCGTGCCCAATCCGGGCGAGGTGCATTCCGTGTTCGAAGTGCCGCTGCAGCGCATCCTCAAGCCGGAGAGCTATGGCGAATTCCGCATCAGCCGGGATGGCAAGGAGCATCGCACCTGGCAGATCGACCATGATGGCCATCGCATCTGGGGGATTACCGCCAATCTCACGCGTCGCTTCCGTGACCTGGCGATGAGCGAGGTGGTGCCGTGAGCGACTTGTCCCAGGCGGAATGGCTAAACAAGCCTGAAACGCAGGCGATCCTGGCCGCGCTCGACGGGCACAAGCGGCGCACGCGGGCGGTGGGCGGCGTGGTGCGCGACACGATCATGGGCCGTGATCACTCGGGCGATATCGATATGGCGACCGAGCTGTTGCCTGATGAGGTGATCGAGCGGGCAAGGGCTGCGGGGATAGCTGTTTATCCAACCGGGATAGAGCATGGCACGGTGACCCTGAGGCTGGGTGACGTGCTGGCCGAGGTCACGACGTTGCGGCAGGATGTCGAGACCGATGGGCGACATGCCGTCGTGGCCTTTGGCACGGATTGGGTCGAGGACGCCCGCCGGCGCGACTTCACGCTTAACGCGCTCTATTGCGCCGCCGATGGCACGCTCTATGACCCGCTTGGCGGGGTGGAGGATGCGCGCAATGGGCGGGTCCGCTTTATTGGCGCGGCCAGCCAGCGCATCGCCGAAGATGGGTTGCGGGTCTATCGCTTCTTCCGCCTGTCGGCGAGCCATGCGGCAGAAAAGTTCGATCCCGATGGCCTCAGCGCCTGCGCCGATGCCGTCAACAGGCTGGATCACCTGTCGCGGGAGCGGGTGGGCGGCGAGGTCATGCGCATGCTGGGCTTGCCGCGTGTGGCGCTGACGCTGGCGGTGATGTCCGAGATCGGGCTGCTGCGGCTGGACGATCAGGTCCTGCGCGATCTGGTGGCTTACGAGGATATCGGCGGGCAGTCCGTAGCGGCGCGGCTGGCGATGATTGCCGGGCCCCAGCTGGACCAATACCAGGCACGGTGGCGTCTCTCAAATGAGGTGGTTGGACAGGCGCAAACTGTGGGCAGGGCCGCGGACCTCATGGCTGACGAGCGGATCGCTGAAGCAGCGTATCGGCATGGCGAGTTGGCCGTGGAGGGATTGGCAATCGCCGCGGCGCGCGGCAAATGGGCACCGGCGCGACTGGCCGAAGGCGCACGCATGCTGGGCTCACTGGTGGTGCCGCCGTTTCCGGTCAGCGGCCACGACCTCGCCGGCCTCGGCATGGTGCCGGGACCGGCGCTTGGTATCGAACTGGCCCGTCTAGAGCGAGCCTGGATCGACAGCGGCTTTGCCCTTGGCAAGGCAGAACTATTGGCAGAAGCCCGGATCTAATGCTTGGTCGGGGCCTTGTCGTCGGTATCGACGATGCGTTCCTTGATGCGCTCGATCATTTCCGGACGGATCTCGGTTTCACCGTGATGCGTGCGGAGGTTTTCGACAGCGCGGCGGACCACTTCGGCCTCACTCTCGGCCTCGGCATGCCAGGTGGCGCCTGGGATCAGCGAACCAGATTCAAAGCGTTTCATTGTCTCATCTCCCTTTTTCGTAAACGGGATATGAAGAACGTCCGAGCGCTGGCGGGGTTCCGATCTAGTCGTCCGCGAATTCGCCCAGTTGGTTCAGGCCTTCGAGCCATGTGCCATGGTCGCCGCGGATCACTTCGCGCGGCAACACGCCACTTTCGGCGGCGATGGCATCGGCGAGTTCGCGCGAATGGGTGACGACCCAGATCTGGCTGCGCTCGGCTGCCTTGACGATCATGCGGGCCAGCATGGGCATCAGGGCCGGATGGAGGCTGTTCTCGGGTTCGTTGAGCGCGATGAAGGGCGGCAGACGATAGGAGAGCAGGGCACCAGCCAGCGCGATGAACTGGAGCGTGCCGTCGGACAGTTCATGCGGGCCAAAGACGCGCTTGGGCATTTCCGGGAAGCGCATGCCGAAGGTGGCGAATTCGCCGGGCTCGGGGATGATCAGCTCAGCGCCGGGAAAGGCGTCTTCCATGGCCCGGTCGAGATCGATGCGGTCGCCGCGAATGTGATGCAGTGTGGCGAGCACGGCGCCAAGATTGCTGCCATCCGAAGCCAGGGTGGGCGAGGTCACGGCGAGCGAAGGCCGGCGCAGCGGCGATTCCGCATCGGTGCGAAAGCCATGGAAGAAGCGCCAGGCGATGAGCGAGTCGCGCACCATGGCGATTTCGGATCGTCCCGACAGGGCCGCGAGAGCCGTTTCGCTGGCCAGCAGGTCATCAGTGGCGAGTTCTCGGCGGCCGGAAGCATCGCGGGCCCAGGCCGCGCCGCCCTTGCGATCCATCAGGTTGGTCGTCTTGCCGCGCTGCCGCCACTCGAGGCTTTCGGACTTGATCTGCGCTTCATGGTCAAAGGCGGCCGTGGCCTTTTTGGGCGCGAAACTGACTTCGAGCCGGTAGGTCGGGTCAAAACTGCCATCGCCCAGATCGGCAAAGCTGGCGGCGAGACGGAGGCTATTGCCTTCGTCCTTGCGGTAGCCGTCGGTGCGGTACATGGGGTCGAAGCTGCCGTCGGCTGACAGGTTCTTTCCGCCCGCCCAGAAGATCGAAACCAATCCGCCTTCCCGGGCGATTTCCTGCGCCAGTGTGCCTTTTGCCGCTGCCTGCAGCAGTTCGAGCGAGCGGTAGAGATTGGTCTTGCCCACGCCATTGCCGCCGACCAGCACCGTCAACTGCCGCAGGGGAAACCTTATCTTGCGGACAGAGCGGTAGCCGATGATTTCGACGGCAGCGAGGGTCATGTCATCTCACGGCCATTTCACCGCAGGCGGCATGGAAGAGAGGATCGAATTGACGTTGCCGCCGGTCTTGAGGCCAAAGGTCGTGCCACGATCGTAGAGCAGGTTGAATTCGACGTAGCGACCGCGACGGATCAAC
This sequence comes from Candidatus Devosia phytovorans, assembly GCA_029202405.1. Taxonomy (NCBI): domain Bacteria; kingdom Pseudomonadati; phylum Pseudomonadota; class Alphaproteobacteria; order Hyphomicrobiales; family Devosiaceae; genus Devosia; species Candidatus Devosia phytovorans. Next base: position 556,936 of record CP119312.1, read on the forward strand.
TGCTCGTCGCGCTCGGCCTCGCTCCATTGGGTCTCGAAATTGCGGCGGACCAGTTCGGGATAGATGCCGAGGAAGGCTTCGCCGACGGCCTTGGTGAAGGCGAAATCGGCATCCCAGTCGCCGGAATTGTGGTGGTCGTAGAAAATGCCGCCGGTGCCGCGATGCTCGTTGCGATGGGGCAGGAAGAAATAGTCGTCGCACCAGGCCTTGTAGCGCTGGTAGTCGACGCCGGGATTGCTGTCGCAGGCCGCTTTCATGGCGGCGTGGAAGTCCATGGTGTCGCGATCGTCCTGGGTGCGGCGGCGATCGAGGACGGGTGTCAGATCAGCGCCACCGCCAAACCACTGCTTGCCGGTGACGATCATGCGCGTGTTCATGTGCACGGCCGGAACATGGGGGTTCCACGGGTGCACGATCAGAGAAATGCCCGAGCTCCAGAATTTGGCGCCCTCTTCGGTGCCCGGCATCTGCTTGGCGAAATCCGCGGAGAATTCCCCGTGAACGGTGGAGATATGGACTCCTGCCTTTTCAAAGACGCGGCCGTGCAGCATGCCCATCTCGCCACCACCACCGGCAGCACGGTCCCAGGGGGTGATTTCGAACTTGCCGGGGGCGAGATCGGCCTGCGGACCCTGGACATCTGCTTCAATCCGCTCGAGCGCGGCAAAGATCCTTCCGCGCAGGGCGCGGAACCAGGCCTGGGCCGTGGTCTTTTTGGCTTCGATATCGTCGGGGAGGGCGCTTTGCATCGTCATGGCGGGTGAAATGAACCCTCAGCTTAGTCCTGTAAACCCATCGGTCTGCCTTTTTGCTTCCCCGAGCACCAGTGTTGCCGCCAAGGCGACGTTGATGGAACGCAGGCCGTCACGCATGGGAATGCGTGTGGCAAGGTCCGCCTCGGCCGCCACGGCATCGGGCACGCCGGCGCTTTCGCGGCCCACCATCAGAATGTCGTCCTCGGCAAAGTCGATCGCATAGGCAGAGACCTCGGCCTTGGTGGTCAGCAGGACGAGCCGGCGGGCATTGTCCTTGCGCCACTGGTTGAAGGCGGTCCAGCTGACATGTTCCTGCACCATGGCATGGTCGACATAATCCATACCCGCACGCGCCAGGGCCTTGGCCGAAAAGGGAAATCCGGTTGGATGGATCAGGTGGATGCGCGTGTCGAGACAGGCGCCGAGGCGGATCAACGTGCCGGTATTGTTGGCGATGTCAGGCTGATAGAGGGCGAGTTCGACGGGCATGCCGGTTTCCGGATGGTGCTGGGCGGCAGAGGGGCGTTCAAACCTGCCTGCCAAATGATTTGGGTATAGTGGCGCAGATATTCGGTGTCATCTGAGGCCGCACTGGACAAGATCATGTGACAGTGCAAAAAGAACCCCCACTGACGGGTCGCTTGAGGGTGGCCGGCTGCCGATTCTGCGTATGCTGAAATGGTCTAGCCGCTACAGGCCGCGTCAGATGTGATTGTACGGGGATACGGACCTTGGCCACGCAAGCTCAACATTCTACCAGCCGGCGGGATTTCATCTTCGTCGCAACCGGCTCTGTGGCCGCTGTCGGCGCTGCCGCAACGGTGTGGCCACTGATCAACCAGCTTAATCCTGACGCTTCGACACTGGCTCTCGCCAGCATCGAATTCGATCTTTCCTCCATTCCGGAGGGACAGTCGGTCACCATCATGTGGCGCGGCATGCCGGTCTTCGTGCGTCATCGCACGCAGGTCGAGATCGATGAAGCCAAGGCAGTGCCGCTTTCGGATCTCAAGGATCCCGAGACCGACGAGCAGCGCACCAAGGAAGGCCACGAACAGTGGCTGATCATGATTGCCAACTGCACGCATCTTGGTTGCGTGCCCGTTGGTGACTCGGGCGATTTCGATGGCTGGTTCTGCCCCTGCCATGGTTCGCACTACGATAGCGCCGGCCGTATCCGCCGAGGCCCAGCACCGAAGAACCTGGTGCTGCCGCCGTATGAATTCGTCAGCGATACGCTGGTCCAGATCGGTTAGTGGGGGACCCGATGTCAGAACATTCGACTTATACGCCTGGCACGGGCATCGAGAAATGGCTCGATGAACGCCTGCCGATCATCCGGTTCTCCAAGGAGCACCTGATGGACTTCCCGACGCCGAAGAACCTCAACTACTGGTGGACGTTCGGCGCGATCCTGGTGATGTGCCTGGGTATCCAGATCGTCACCGGTGTGATCCTGGCCATGCATTACACGCCCAATGTGGCGATGGCCTTCGACTCGGTCGAGCATATCCGCCGCGACGTCAATGGCGGCCGCATGATCCAGGCGTTCCACGCCGTGGGTGCGTCCATGTTCTTTGCCGCCGTCTACATCCACATTTTCCGTGGCATGTATTTCGGCTCCTACAAGGCACCGCGCGAAATCCTCTGGATCCTCGGTGTGCTGATTTTCGTGCTGATGATGGCGACCGCCTTCATGGGCTATGTGCTGCCCTGGGGCCAGATGTCTGGCTGGGCTGCCACCGTGATCACCAATATCTTCGCCGCCATTCCGGTCATCGGCAATCCGCTGCTGGAACTGCTGCGTGGCGGCTTTGCCGTGGGCAATCCGACGCTCAACCGTTTCTTCTCGCTGCACTACCTGCTGCCCTTCGTGATCGCGGCCGTCGTCGCGCTGCACATCTGGGCCCTGCATGTGCCGGGCAACAACAATCCGGTCGGCGTCGACGTCAAGGACAGCCGCGATACGCTTCCCTTCCATCCGTATTACACGATGAAGGACGCGTTCGGCATGGTGCTGTTCCTGATCCCGTTCTGCTGGTTCGCCTTCTTTGCGCCGGATATCCTGGGTCACCCGGATAACTACATCCAGTTCAACAGCCAGGTGACGCCGGCGCATATCGTGCCCGAATGGTACTTCCTGCCATTCTACGCGATCCTGCGTGCCATCGACTTCAACATCCTGTTCATCGACTCCAAGCTCGGTGGCGTGATCTTCTTCGGCGGTTCGATCGTCATCCTGTTCTTCCTGCCCTGGCTGGATACGTCCAAGGTGCGTTCGGGCAATTTCCGCCCGATGTTCAAGTGGTTCTACTGGATCTTCGTGGTGAACTTCATCGGCCTCACCTATCTGGGTGCCGCGCCGGCCGAAGGCATCTACGTGGTCCTGGCCAAGATCTGCACGGCCTATTACTTCGCGCATTTCCTCTTCATCCTGCCGGTGCTTGGACGCATCGAGAAGCCTCGGCCGCTGCCGACCAGCATCTCGGAAAGCGTTCTGAGCAAGTCGCACGCGTAAGGGGAGGTCAGGACCATGATGAAACTCAAGACTCTCCTTGCCGCCATCGCGCTGGTTGCCGGTACATCCGGCGTCGCCATGGCCGCAGATGCGCATTCGACACCGCATATCGAACGGCAGGCCTGGAGCTTCGCCGGCATTTTCGGCACCTATGACACCAACCAGCTGCAGCGCGGCTTCCAGGTGTACCGCGAAGTCTGTTCGAGCTGCCACAGCGCCCGCCTGATTGCCTTCCGCAATCTGTCGGAAGAAGGTGGCCCGAGCTTTTCGGAAGAGCAGGTCAAGGCTCTGGCGGCCGAGTATGAAGTGACAGATCCGACCGCTGAAGGTGGTGTTCGCACTGCCGTGGCCGCTGATCGCTGGCCGTCGCCTTTCGCGACGGAACAGGATGCCCGCGATGCCAATGGCGGTGCCCTGCCGCCGGACTTCTCTGTGCTGGCCAAGGCCCGCGGCGTCTCCGATCCGTTCCCGTTCTGGGTCTTCAACTACTTCACGGCCTACCAGGAAGGCGGCCCGGATTATATCCACGCGCTGCTGAACGGCTACCATGAGGAAGTCCCTGAAACGGCTCCCGAAGGGTTCGAACTGGCCGAAGGCAAGTATTACAACGACTACTTCTCGGGTCATGCCATCGGCATGGCGCCGCCGCTGTCCGACGGTCAGATCACCTATGAAGTGGCCGAAGGTCAGGTCGCGGTTCCGGAAACCCTGGAACAGTATTCGCAGGACGTTTCGGCCTTCATGTTCTGGATGGCCGATCCGCATCTCGCCGGCCGCAAGCAGACCGGCTTCGTGGTCCTGCTGTTCCTCGTCGGCTTCTCGGCGCTGATGTATCTGACCAAGCGCAGGATCTGGGCGGGTATTGAGCACTAGGCTCTGTGCCAGACGACGTTCAAAAGGGCCCCCTCCGGGGCCCTTTCTTTTTGTGACCATCACGCCCCTTGCCATTCCCGGCCAGCGCCGCAATATACGAAAAGCGCAAATCAGGCGCCCAGGGAGCCCAGACATGTCCGCCATTCGCATTGCCGTGACAGTTGTCGGCGCCGCCATCACGATGAGCCGCCATCCGGCCGTGCGTGCGGGCATTGCGGCCGTTGCGGCCAACCCGAGGGCGCGCGAGACGGCCATCACCGTGACCCGCACCGCTGCCTATAATGCCGGGGTGCTGGCCCGCCACCTCGTGGGCAAGCGCCTTACCAAATAACCAGACTTTTCAGGACTGCCATGTCGCTCGACCTCAAGGCCCTCGTGCGCACGATTCCGGACTATCCCAAGAAGGGTATCCTGTTTCGTGACATCACCACGCTGATCGAAGACCCGGAAGGGTTCAAGGAAAGCATCGAGCGAATTGCCAGCCAATATCGCGGGCAGGGCATTTCCCATGTCGCCGGCATCGAGGCGCGCGGCTTCATCTTTGGCGCGGGCGTCGCCATTGCGCTGGGCGTCGGCTTCATTCCGGTCCGCAAGAAGGGCAAGCTGCCCGGCGAGACGATCGGGCAGAATTATGCGCTCGAATATGGCGTCGACACGATCGAGATCCATGCCGATGTGCTCAAGGCCGGCGACGTGGTGTTGCTGGTCGATGATCTGATCGCCACCGGCGGCACGGCCATTGCGGCAGTGGGCCTGTTGCGCCGCACTGGCGCCAGCGTCACCAAGGCGGCTTTCGCCATCGACCTGCCGGACCTGGGCGGTGCCGCCAAGCTCAAGGCCGAAGGCGTCGAGGTCTCCGCCCTGATGGAATTTGAGGGGCACTAGACCGCCCGGCTTACCAGCTGTTGCGCCCGTCGAGCTTTTCGATCTCGATGCTCGACCAGTCGAAGTCGTCGATCAGCCGCAGGTTGACGGCAAAGATCTGCCCGGTGGGCATGGCATTGGGATCGCCATTCTTGGGCGTGCCGTCGCTGTTGTAGGCGGAGGCCCAGTCGGGCGAGACGCCCCAGGTCTGCATGCCGCAATGGGCGCAGAAATGGTGCTCGTTGCCGTATCCGCTGGCCGAATAGAACTTGTCATTGGCCCTGGACGTGATCGTGAGCTCACCTGGCTTGAAATAGCCCCAGACGGCGCCGGTGCGGCTGCAGAAGGTGCAATTGCACTCCCCCGCGCTTTGCGGCAGGTGCGGCAAAGTGATGGTCGTGTCACCGCAGTGGCATTTGGCGATTAGAGGCATGGCTGATCTCCCTCTCAGAACATGCGGCCATCTAGCGCCTGCGTACTGACAGAGCCTGTCAGCAAGGCTGGCTGGCCTCAGGCGGCGACTTCGATTGCTGCAGCCTCCACCATTGCGTCCACCAGGCAGAACTGATTGCCTTCGGGGTCGCGCATGACGGTATAGGTGGGCAGGACGCGCACGGGCTCGGCACCGGCCTGCTTCAGCCGCTCGACCTCGCCCATGCGATCGGTGACCTCGATATCGAAATGCACGCGGTTGTTATCGTGGCGGCGACCCTCGACGTTCTGGAAACAGATGGAGGGGCCGGGACCATCGACCATGACGGTTGGATCCGTATCGGGCGTCAGGCCCAGGGCGGCGAGCCGGGCGATCTCGGCATCGTCATAGTCGCGCACGGCGTAGCCATCCAGCACGCCGGCCCAGAACTGGGCCAGTTTGGCCGGCTTGTCACAGTCGAATACGATCTCGTGGATCTTCCCCATGGCCGTCTCCTTCTTGTTTAACCATTGGCTAGACCGCAATTGCGGCAAGACTGGTGCAGAAGGTGAATGCTGCCAGCACAGGCGGTGGTGGCCATGCAAAGAAAAAGGCCGGCGTTTCCGCCGGCCTTTATTGGATCAGGGTTCGAGCTGACCGCTCTTGGGGTCGTCGAGAGCGCTGACGTCAGGTTCGTTGCGGGTCTTCCACAGCGAGAAGATCACGCCACCAGCCAGGATCGACAGCGTCACGACCAGCGAGAGCAGCGTGTCGATGTGGATGTGCAGCGGCACGAGGAAGATCTTGATACCCACCAGCACAAGGATGATGGCCAGCGAAACCTGGAGGTAACGGAAGCGGTTCATCGCGGCGGCCAGGGCGAAGTAGAGCGAACGCAGGCCCAGAATGGCGAAGATGTTGGAGGTATAGACGATGAACGTGTCCTGGGTGACGGCGAAGACGGCCGGCACGGAATCGACGGCAAAGACCAGGTCGACGACTTCCACCATGATCAGCGCCACGGCCAGCGGGGTCAGCCAGGTGACGATCTTGCCGGTCTTGGGGTCGGGCTGCTTGACCGTGAAATTGCGGCCATGCAGTTCCTTGGTGACGCGGAAGTGCTTGGAGATGAACTGATAGACCTTGTTCTCTTCAAGGTTGGGCTCTTCGTCCTTGTGCGAGAACATGCGGATGCCGGTGAACACCAGGAAGGCGCCAAAGCCGAACAGGATCCAGCTATACTGGTTGACCATGGCCGCGCCGAGACCAATGAGCACGGCGCGGAACAGGATGACGCCCAGGATGCCCCAGAACAGCACGCGGTGCTGGTAGATACGGGGGATGGCGAGGAAGCCGAAGATGGTGGCGATGACGAACATATTGTCCATCGCCAGGCTCTGCTCGAGCAGGTAGCCAGTGTAGAACTCGAGGCCTGCCTCGGCGCCGCGCTGCCACCACACCCAGCCACCAAAGGCCAGGGCGATACAGACGTAGAAGCCATAAAGGGTAAGGCTTTCCTTGGCGCCGATCTCGTGTTCGTCCTTGTGCAGGATGCCGAGGTCGAAAACCAGCAGTGCGATGACGATCGCGATGAACGCAATCCAGAAATAGACGGGAGTACCCAGAAAATCGCCCGATAGGGCGGCAAGCAGCGATTCCATTTCGCCGGACCTTTCTCCATGAAGATTGGAGCAGCTCCGACATCACGAGGACATAGAACGTCCTCGCCAGAGGGGCCCGGCGCTGCAGGGTGAAAATGCCTGAACTGGTGAAAAGTTCAAGCCCCCGCGCTATGGAATCTTGGGAAAGGGACTAACGCGGCGTGCAGAGCATGACGATGGCGTCGGCGGTTTCGAGCTGGATAGCCGTGCCATAGGTGGGGTCGGGGATAAGGCGCCCCTGCTGGATAGAACGCGTCGCCTTGAGGCCACCGTCGTTGAAGCCGACACCATCTTCATAGCCGGTGATCGTGCCGGTGCCCGAGCTCTTGTCGCCGAAAACGGTCGAGGAGAAGCCATAGACATTGCCGTAAATGGTCAGGATTCCGGCCTTCTGTGTGGTCGCGTCACGGCAAGACCAGTTTCCCGTGAAGGTCTGGGCGAGCGCCGGGGTGGCGGACAGGGCGGTGAGGGCGGCAATAAGGGCGATTCGGCGCATGGGGCAGAGAGTGCCCATGCGGTGATTGGCAATCAAGTGCCGCGCTTGAGGAGTGGCCCGATAAGCGGCAGGTTGGTGAGGGCGAGCAACAGTTTCAGTTTCAAGGGCATGCGGTAGTCGCGCAGCTTGGAAAAGCCCACGAGTTCCGCTCTGTAGACGCGTTCGCCACGCTGGTTGGTAGCGGTGATGGTGTTGAACAGCAGGCCCCAGCCGGGAATGGAGTTCGACGCACGCTTGTCGGTCACGACAAGTTCATAGCTGACCGTGTCGCCCGGGCGGACCGGAACCTTGAATTCCATGGAGTTGACGCCGGGGGAGGGGCCGGAAACGCCGGGTTCCTTGCCCTCGCCGCGCAGACGCTCTTCCTCGAGGAACAGCGTATCGACCATCAGGCGATGGCCCACGCTGACCGTATGCCAGCCGCTGGCAACCAGGCCGCCGAAATGGCTGTGCTTTGCCGCTTCGGCATCGACATGGAAATATTGCGGATCGTAGAGGGTGGCGAAGCGGACGATCTCGTTGGCATCAAATGTGTGGTCGCCGAGCGGAAACACTTCGTCGATGACGATGTCTTCAAACCAACGGGTCATGGCTGGCTCCTCGTCTCGACCAGATTAGCCAGCCGCATGGTCAGGACCGGGGCGCTCTTCTGGTTGCGTATGTCGAAGTCGAGCGTGACAATGCCCCATTGCGGGTGGCTTTCCGAACGGCGCAGCTCGGCGATGGTCACCGTGCCGCCGATGGTGTCGCCGACCATGACGGGGTTCTTCCATTTGAGATTGGTAAAGCCCAGGCCGCCGGCCGAGGCGATCTTGCCGAGAAAGCTGTCGACCAGCATGCGCAGGCTCAGCGCGCCGGTCTGCCAGCCGCTCGAGGCAAGGCCGCCCAGCAGGCTCGCCTTCGCGGCAGCTTCGTCGAGGTGAAAGGGAAAGGGGTCAAACTCACGCGCAAAGGTGATGATCATCTCCTTGCTCACAGTGACATGGCCCAAGTCGATCACCTCGCCGACCACCAGATCTTCGAAATGCCGCCGATCTTGGGTGACAGGATTGGTCATTTGCTTGCCCTATACGTCAAGGCGCGCTTTCTGCTCCTTTTGCGGGAGCATGGCAAGCCGGATCGGGCGATAGCGCTGACCCTAGAGCGGTGCAACATCCTGAGATTGCCGGAATTGTTGCGGCGACTGGCCCATGCGCCGGCGGAAGCGCTGCGAGAAATAGAACTGGTTGTCGAAGCCGGCATGGGCGGCGATCTGCTTGATGGGGAAGCTGGTGCGCCGCAGCAGGTCCAGCGCCAGATGCAGCCGCTGGATCTCGATATGGGCCTGGATGGTTTCGGCGGTCTCCTGGCGAAACAGATGCGCCAGCCGTGACGGCGAGAGGCCGACAGCCCTGGCGATGTCGTCGATCAGCAGTTTTTCGGTCAGATGCTGGGCAATGAAGTCCATAGCCCTGGCGATCCGGCTGTCGCCGGCCTTGGCCGGTCGCGGATTGTGGGCATCGCAGGCCAGCAGCAGCGCCTCGAATGCATTGACCGCCAAGGCCTCGCGACGGGCATGCGGGCTGTTGAGCTGGTGATGTACGGCGATGAACTGCCGGGCGAGGTCACCATCTTCGACCCGGAGGTGAAACAGGCCATCGGCAGCGGCGGGCCAGTTCAGCCAGTCGAGCCAGTCGGCGCGCGGGCGGAAATGCGCCCAGACCAGTTCCCAACGCTGCAGCGACGGCTCCACGCCATAATCATGTGGCGTGCCGGGCCGGAGCAGGACCCAGTCGCCGGCTTCGGCGATCAGCTCTCCACCAGCATGGGAGAAGCGGCCGCGGCCAGAGATGGTATGGACCAGCAGCCAGTCCTCGACACCCTGCCGCCGGACGGCGCGATAGCCCGATGTTTCATGGAAGTGGCCGGTTAGGAGCCGTCGTGTCGCTTGATAAGGGGATTCATGAGCTCCGGTCATAGCAGGATATTATATATGATTGACAGCATGTTCCATGTCCGCCGCATGGCTGTCTGTGTAATTTTTCGGTCAAGGAGATCGATATGACACAGGCTTATTTGAATGATGCGCAGGCGACCCAGTTCGAGCGCGATGGGTTTCTGGCGGTACGCGGGCTGATCTCGGCCGAGGAAATCGCCGAAATCCGCGAGACCTTCATGGCGGCCGCCGCCGATGGTCCGGTGCCGGGCCTGTCAGACCTGCCGCGCGGCGGCACCAATGCCAATGACCCGCTCAGCCGTTATCCGCGGATGATGCATCCGCACAAGCACGGCCACAAGGCGGTGGGGCAGCTCGCCATGCGCTACCTGCTCGACCCGCGTCTGCGGCCGATCCTGGCAGACCTTTTCGGCGAAGAGCCCTTCGCCTGCCAGTCGATGTTCTATTTCAAGCCGCCGGGCGCACGCGGGCAGGATCTGCACCAGGACAATTTCTACCTGCGGGTAAAGCCGGGCACCTGCATGGCTGCCTGGATCGCCGTGGACGATGCCGATGCAGGCAACGGCGGCATGATGTGCGTGCCGCAGACTGCCATGCTCGACATTGCCTGCCCCGAACCGTCCGATCCGGCGCTGTTCTTTACCACGGAACATGTCGAGCCGCCCGAAGGGCTGGAGCCGCAGATGATGCAGCTCAAGGCAGGCGACGTGCTGTTCTTCAACGGCAGCGTCATCCATGGCTCGACGCCCAATACCAGCCAGGACCGCTTCCGCCGCTCGCTGATCTTCCACTACATCCCGGCCAGCACCCGCGAAATCAGCCACTGGTACGAAGCCATGAGCTTTGACGGCGACGCGCAGCAGATCGGTGTGAACCAGGATGGCGGCCCCTGCGGGACGCTGCAGGAAGTGGCGATGGGGCCGCACTAGGTATTGGACGCTGAAGGCGCCACACATTCGGTGTCACCCCGGCCTTGAGCCGGGGCCTATCCTGAGATCGTGCCGCATCGTAGATCGCCTGGATCATGCCTGCGGCACGTCTGGCCCCTCTCCGGGCCTTGAGGTCTGAAATCGCTCCACTGGAGCGATTTCGCCGCGAAGCGGCCGACCTCAAGTATTGAACTTGAACAGCATCACGTCGCCATCCTTGACGACATATTCCTTGCCTTCGTCGCGGGCCTTGCCGGCTTCCTTGGCGGCGACTTCACCGCCGAGGCCCACGAAGTCTTCGTAGCCGATGGTCTGGGCGCGGATGAAGCCGCGTTCGAAGTCGGAGTGGATGACGCCGGCTGCCGCGGGAGCCTTGTCGCCCTTGTGGATGGTCCAGGCGCGGGTTTCCTTGGGGCCGACCGTGAAATAGGTCTGCAGGCCCAAAAGGTCGTAGGCCTCGCGGATCAGGCGGTTGAGTCCGGCCTCGTGTAGGCCGAGCGATTCCAGATATTCGGCCTGTTCGGCATCGGGAAGCTGGGCCAGCTGGCTTTCGATTTCGGCGGAGATGATGACGACGCCGGCATCGTTCTTGTGCGCGTAATCTTCCACGAGCTTGCTCATGGCATTGCCGTTTTCGGCCGAGCCTTCGTCGACATTGCAGACATAGAGCACGGGCTTACTGGTCAGCAGCTGCAGTTCCTGGAAGGCCTTTTCTTCCTCGGCCGAGCGCTCGACGAAGCGGGCGGACTTGCCTTCACGCAACAGGACCAGCGAGCGGTCGATCAGGTCGAGCGTGACCTTGGCGTCCTTGTCGTTGCCCTTGGCTTTCTTTTCGACGCCGGTGCGGCGCTTTTCGAGGCTTTCGAGGTCGGCCAGCATCAGCTCGGTCTCGACGACTTCGGCGTCGGCCAGCGGATCGACCTTGTTGGCGACGTGGATGATGTTGCCGTCCTCAAAACAACGCAGCACATAGGCGATGGCGTCGCATTCGCGGATATTGGCGAGGAACTGGTTGCCCAGGCCTTCGCCCTTGCTCGCGCCCTTCACCAGACCGGCAATATCGACAAAGCTCATGCGGGCCGGCAGGACGTTGACCGACTTGCCGATGGTGGCGAGCTTGGTCAGCCGCGCATCCGGCACCGGAACGTCGCCCACGTTGGGCTCGATGGTGCAGAAGGGGAAATTGGCGGCGGCTGCGGCGGCGGTGCGCGTCAATGCGTTGAAAAGGGTCGACTTGCCGACGTTCGGCAGGCCGACAATGCCCATCTTGAAACCCATGGGGATGCTCCCGGAAACTGTTGGCCTCCACTTGGTTCGGAATGGAGGCGATGTCAATGTGCGCGGGCTTTATTCGCCGCCGAGCAGCTTCTTCAGCATGTCGGCCATCGGCCCGCTCCTGGGCACTTCCACCTGCGGCTTGGCCGGCCGCGCCTGGCGGATATGGCTCTGGGCTTTCGGTGCCGGCTTGTCAGGTTTTTCGTCGCCCGCCTGGGTGGCGATGGCCAGCTTGTTCATGAAGCCGGCGTCATCCCCGCTGAGCAGCAGGCCGACATGCTTGCCGATGCCGTCAAGCAGCGGCTCGAGCCAGGCCTGGTCGGCCTTGGCGAAGTCGCCCAGCACGTGGTGGGTGACATTCTCCTTGCCCGGATGGCCGATGCCGAGGCGGACGCGCTTGTAGTTCAGGCCGATCTGCGGATCGATAGAGCGCAGGCCATTGTGGCCGCCATTGCCGCCGCCGACCTTGACGCGGACTTTGGCTGGCGCGAGATCGAGTTCGTCATAGAGGACGATAATGTCGGCTGGCTCGATCTTGTAGAATTTGGCGACCTGCTGGACGCTGTCGCCCGAGCGGTTCATGAAGGTCTGCGGCTTGAGCAGGATGACCTTTTCGCCGCCAATCGTACCTTCAGCGATCAGCCCGGCATGCTTGGAGCGGAACTGGGTGATGGAATGGGCGCGCGCAATGGCGTCGAGCGCCATGAAGCCGATATTGTGGCGATTGCCCTCATATTGGCTGCCCGGATTGCCCAGGCCGACAAGCAGTTTCATTCCTCTGGTCCCCAAATGAAAGAGGCGACCCGAAGGTCGCCTCAAACTGTAGCAGAAGCAAACAGGCGAGATTACTCGGCCTTGTCTTCGCCTTCGGCGGCAGCTTCTTCAGTGCCTTCTTCATCGGCATCGCCAGCGGACTTGAGAGCCGACGGGGCAACGATGGTTGCGATCGTCAGGTCGTCTTCGTGGCTGTGGTCAGCAGTGCCCTTGGGCAGCTTGATGGCCGAGATGTGGACGGTGTCGCCGATGTCCAGGCCCGTCAGGTCGACGATGATGGCTTCGGGGATATTGTCCGCGGAAACGGTCAGGTCGAGCGTGTGGTGCACGATGTTGAGCGTGCCGCCGCGCTTGAGGCCCGGGCTGGCTTCTTCGTTTTCGAAGTGAACCGGAACCTGGACGTTGATCTTGGAGCCCTTGCCGATACGCAGGAAATCGACGTGGATCGGGAAGTCCTTGACGGGGTCGAGCTGGTAATCGCGCGGGATCACCTTGTGCTTGGTGCCGTCAACATCGAGTTCGATGGTGTGCGACAGGAAGCCACCGGCGTAGATCGCCTTGTGGATGTCCTTGTAGGAGAGGGAAATGGTGACGGGTTCTTTCTTGTCACCGTAGATAACAGCAGGAACGAGTCCCTGACGGCGCAGTTCACGAGCGGCCCCCTTGCCTACCCCTTCACGCGCCTGTGCACTGAGCACCTTAGTCGTCGCAGCCATGGAAATATCCATTCTGGTTGGTGTATGCGTCACTACAACAGCATACGCGCCCGTCCTCCAGGGGTGACGAGCGCTTCATGGCGCGGGCTATAGCGGAAAGACCGGTGCCGAGCAAGCGGGAAGGGGCTCAGCCGTCCTGCAATCTCTCGCGCTGGCCGAGCAGATAGTGCCGCACCGCGTCTTCGCCGGTAAGGCCAATGGCCAAGGTCAGCGCCTCGTGGGCGTCCGCCTTGCGGCCGGCCAGGGCAAGCAGGTGTCCGCGCGCGGCCCAATAGGGCTGGTACTGGGCCATGCGCCTGTCATCGGCGATGGTGTCGAGATTGGCAAGGGCGGCCTCGGGTCCTTCGGTTTCGGCCAGTGCAACGGCGCGGTTGAGCAGGACGACGGGGGAGTTGGTGAGCTTGAGCAGTACGTCATAGAGCGCGACCACGGCTTGCCAATTGTCCCTGCCGCTGATGCGGCGGGCAATGTGGGCGGACTGGATGGCGGCTTCGATCTGATAGCGGCCGGTGGGCCCTGCTTGATTTGCCGCGTGCAGCAGCGATTCTGCGGTGACGATCTGCTCCTCGTCCCAGAGTGTGATGTCCTGGCTGCCGAGAGGCACATAGGCGCCCGCGGCATCGCGCCGGGCGTTGCGGCGGGCCTCGGCATAGAGCATCAGCGCCAGCATGCCCTTTGCTTCTGGCTCGTCGGGCAGCAACGAGACGACCAGGCGTCCCAGCCAGATCGCCTCGCCGGCCATGCGTTCGGCAGAGGTGTCGCCGATCTCGGTCCAGCCCTTGGCATAGGCGGCATAGATGGCCTCGAGCACCGCATCGAGCCGGCCTGGCAAGTCCTCGCGTTCGGGAATAGCAAAGGGAATGCCGGCCTCGCGGATGCGCGTCTTTGCCCGCACCAGGCGCTGGCCCATGGTGGCAGGCGGGATGAGGAAGGCCGCGGCTATGTCGGTCGCCGTCATGCCGAGCACGGTCTGCAGGATCAGTGGCGAGCGCATGGCCGGCTCCATCTCCGGATGGGCACAGGCAAACATCAGTGCCAGGCGCCGATCTGCGATGGCATCGGGATTGGCGGCGAGGTCGTCGAGTTCATCGCGCATCATCTGGATATGCACCTCCCCGTCGCTGCGGGTCCGTCGCCGGCGCATGGCATCGGTCTGGCGGCGGCGGGCCACGGTCAAAAGCCAGCCATCGGGATTGGCGGGTACGCCCTCCTGCGGCCATGACTTGAGCGCGCTGGCAAAGGCTTCCGCCAGCGCATCCTCGGCGCCCGCCACGTCGCGGGTGCGAGCGGCGAGCAGGGCCAGCAGGCGGCCATAGCTTTCACGGGCCAGGCGCTCTGCCGTCCTGCTCGCGGTCTCCATTACGAGGCGCCGGGCTCGACAATGGGGCGAATTTCCACCGTCCCATATTTCGTGCTCGGGCAGCGATTGGCCCATTCCACCGCCTCCTCGATGGTCGGCACTTCGATGAAGAAGTAGCCGGCCAGCTGTTCGCGGGTATCGGCATAGGGCCCGTCGAGCACCTCGGTCTTGCCGGCGCGGCTGCGCACCACGGTGGCGCCCTTGGCCCCCGTCAGTCGCTGGCCGCTGGAGAAGCCGTCACCGGCCTTCTCCAGGGCCTGGTTGAAAGCGGCATATTCGGTCCATAGCTCCTGTTGCGGTGCCTGGGCCAGGGCTTCGTCGTCATGGTGGATGATCATCATGTAGCGCATCTGTCGTCTCCAGTTTCCGGAGCCCTTGCTCCGACAAGACCATGTCGCCCCGCCACGATCGGCTTCGACACTGGCGGCAAGAAAAATGCGTTCGGCTAGTAACCGGCGTGATAGGGGCGGATTTCGATCTTGCCCCAGGTGGCGGCGGGACATTGTGCGGCCAGCACCACGGCCTGCTCCATATCCGC
Source organism: Candidatus Devosia phytovorans (assembly GCA_029202405.1). Lineage (NCBI taxonomy): Bacteria > Pseudomonadati > Pseudomonadota > Alphaproteobacteria > Hyphomicrobiales > Devosiaceae > Devosia > Candidatus Devosia phytovorans. Next base: position 572,043 of record CP119312.1, read on the forward strand.
GGCCTCGATGATGAAATAGCCGCCGAACTGTTCGCGGGTTTCGGCATAGGGGCCGTCATGCACCTGAAGCGCGCCATTGGCGGTGGTGATGGTGCGGGCCGCGTCCGTGGCTTGCAGCGCGGCGGTGGCCACGAAGGCATTGGCCTTTTCCAGGGTCTCCTGATAGGCGGCCATCTGGTGCATGAAGCCGGCCATCTGTTCGGCGGTCAGTGCGGCGCCGCCCGCCTCGTCGGCATAGAGCATCAGCAGATATTTCATCGCGTCTCTCCGTTTGCGGCACCATAGCCGCTCGATGACATGTCGTGCGAGGGGAGGGCATTTCGACATGCCATGCTCATGGTCCGCGCCAAATCGCCCCTGCGGTACGATGTCATTGCCGGGAGGCGATACGGCTTGACGCAGAAAATGTGCCGCTGTCCGAGAATGTTAGCGCCTGACATAATCCCGACATGACCGGCTGGTCATTGACGATCACGGGCCCGTGTTTTGGGTCTTTGGGGACCATATTGAATGAAAAAGACGATTGTTATTGGCGCTGCCCTGTTTCTCGCTCTGGGCACGCCAGCCTTTTCCGCGCCCAAGTTCTCCTTCGGCGATGATTCCAGCGAATATTCCAATGATGGGGAATGCGATGACCCACGGTTCGAAGGGGCCGGCATGACGTCGACGCCGCTGCTGGAAGACGATGTGATGGCAGATGCATCTGACTGCCGGGCAGCCTTCGAAGCGGGCCGGTTGACGCTGCGCGGCATTGCCGACGACGGCACCGTGGATTTTGGCGACGATGCCAGCGAATATGCCAATGACGGCGAATGCGACGACCTGCGCTTCAGGGGCGCCGGCATGACCGGCACGCCCCTGCTTGAAGACGACGTCATGCATGACGCCACCGACTGCAAGACGGCCTATAGCAAGGGCCAGCTCGAGCTGAATTTGAAGTAGGATTGGTGGCGCGTCGGCCGGAGTGTCCTTCGGCCGCTTGTCCTTCGACCACAGATCTCACGGCCTGCCGGCAAAATCGCTTTACTGGAGCGATTTTGCCTGCGGGATGCTCTCAGTCAAAGAGACTGGATACACTCTGCTCACTCGCCGTGCGGGCGATGGCTTCGCCGATCAGGGGGGCGATGTTCATTCGGCGGATATTGTGCGCCGCCTTGATCGCCGGGGTTTCCTCGATCGAGTCGGTGACCACCAGTTCCTTGAGCTTGCTGGCGGCGATGCGCTCTGCAGCGCCGTCAGACAGCACGCCGTGGGTGATGAAGGCGGAGACTTCCGATGCGCCTGCCTTGAGCAGGGCTTCGGCGGCGTTGACCAGGGTACCGCCAGAGTCGACGATATCGTCGATCAGGATACAGGAACGGCCAGAGACATCGCCGATGATGTTCATGACCTCGGACACGCCGGCACGCGGGCGACGCTTGTCGACGATCGCAAGATCGGTGCCGAGGCGCTGGGCCACGGCGCGCGCACGGGCCACGCCGCCGACGTCGGGCGAAACGATCGTAGTGTTGTCGAGCTTGTAATTGTCGAGGATGTCGCGCGTGATGATCGGCGCGGCATAGAGATTGTCGGTCGGAATATCGAAGAAGCCCTGGATCTGGGCGGCGTGCAGGTCGAGCGTGATGACGCGGTTGACGCCGGCCTCGGTGATCAGGTTGGCGACCAGCTTGGCCGAGATGGGGGTGCGGCCAGTGGCGCGGCGATCCTGGCGGGCATAGCCGAAATAGGGCAGCACGGCGGTGATGCGACGGGCCGAGGAGCGGCGCAGCGCATCGGTCAGGATCAGCAGTTCCATCAGGTTGTCATTTGCCGGGAAGCTGGTCGACTGCAGGATGAAGACGTCTTCGCCACGAACGTTCTCGTGAATCTCGACATAGACTTCCTTGTCGGCAAAGCGCTTGACCGTACAATCGGTCAAAGGGAGCTCAAGATAGCTGGCCACAGCTTGGGCGAGGGCCCGGTTGGAGTTGCCGGTCACCAGCTTCATGGGCTCGATCCTGTCTCAACGGGTCCGGGGGAGGAGACCCTTCAGTTTCGCGGGCACCTTTAGCGAGTCATTTCCGGGGGCGCAACGCAACATTTGGATGACGTCAACATTTTGGTGAACGGGATCTCAAGCCAGCCCGATCACTGCCACCTGGCGGCCAGTCTTGCTGCCGTGATGGGTGGCATAGCGATGCGAGAAGAACCGGCCAGGATCGGCATAGGTGCAGGCATTGCGGGTGTCGATTTCGGTCAGCCCGACCCGCATGGCGTCGTTGTGGAGGAAGCGCGGCAGGTCGAAATGCTCGCGACCGCCGTCGGGAACGAAGAAGGCGCGCTCGGCATCGGCATTCAGGCTCAGTGCGTCGCGCATGAAGTCGGGGCCGACCTCGTAGTTTTCGCCGCTGATGGTCGGGCCAATGTCCATGGCTATGCGGCGGCGCTGTGCGCCCAGGGCTTCCATGGCGCGCAGCGTATTTTCGACAATCCCCGTCACAGCGCCCTTCCAGCCGGCATGAGCGGCGCCGATGACGCCGGCATGGGGATCGACAAACAGCAGGGGCGCGCAATCGGCCGTCAGCACGCCGAGCAGCACATCGGCGCGGCGGGTGACGAGACCATCGGCTTCGATCGCGGCGTCGGGCAGGGCGCCCGCTTCGACCGTGACCACGCGGTTGGAATGAACCTGCTTCAGGGTGACCAGCGGGCCGCCGGCCATGACATCGCTGATCAGGCCGCGATTGGCGCTGGCATTGTCAGCCGTGTCACCCACCGAATAGGAGACATTGAGGCTGGCATAGTCGCCGGCCGATACACCGCCCTGCTTGCCGAAAAAGCCGTGGCGAACCACGCCGGTGTCGCGAAAGCGCTCGGATTGCAGAAACGGTAGATCCATCAGGCAAATCCCGAAGGGAGAAGGCCGGGGCTGGCGGCACAGAAGACCTTGAACAGGTCGCCCATCTGGTTGGAATCGACAAGCCGCGCCCTGGCGCTGGCGATATCAGAGGCCGAGCCGGGATTGGCAACTGAGAGCTGCTTGGCGCGCTCTTCGATGCCCATGCGGGTCAGCCATTGGCCCTGGGTGGCCAGCGGTTGCACGGCAAGGCCCGCATTGGCGGCAAGGTTGCCCAGCGCTTCGAAATCGACATGGGCAGAGAGATCGGTTTCGCCCGGCGCGTCGAGCACATCGGCATAGCGGTGATCGCGCACGCCCTGCAGGGTCTCGCCGGTCTGGGTGCGGCCATAGCCATAGTCCACGGCCAGAATTGCGCCGCCCTGGGTCGAGACGATATGGGCGATCCGCTTCATCACTTCGCCACTGGCCAAGCCGATCTCGAACACGGCATTGCTTTCAGCGCTGGCGATGGCAGCGGGCATGGCACTGGCGGGAATGGGCGTCGGATTGAGGCCAAAGTTGCGCTTGCCTTCGGACAGGCCCACCATGCGCTCGTGCCAGCCATCACCCATGCGGACGAACTGGCGGATCGGCAGGGCGTCGAAAAATTCGTTGGAGATGACGATCAAGGGGCCGGGGCCGACCTTTTCGAAACTGTCGATCCACTGGGCGCCATAGGCTTCGAGCCGGGCATTCTGTTCTGCGATCAGGGCCGGATTGGTTTCGAACAGGCGCAAGTCCAGCGCATCGCGAAAACCTTCCGCCCGGCAGGCCACGCGCAGCATGTCGGCCATCAGCGTGCCGCGGCCAGGGCCGAGTTCGAGCAGGCTGAACTCCTTGGGGCTGCCCATCTGCTGCCAGAGGTTGACCACGAAGAAGCCGACCAGTTCGCCGAACATCTGGCTGATCTCGGGCGCGGTGACGAAATCACCCTTGCTGCCCAGGGGATCGGCAATCTTGTAATAGCCCTTGGAAGGATGAGTGAGGCACAGGCCCATATAGGAGGCGATCGACATCGGCCCGCTGGTGCGGATTTGCATGTCGATCAGTTCGGGCAGGGTGGGGTTGATCGTGTCGCTCATGCCGGCTGCCGCAATGCGCTTTGCTTGCGCGTCATGGCCCAGACGACGAGGCCGATGCCGCCGACGACCATGGGAACCGAGAGCACCATGCCCTGGGTGATCCAGGTCGTGCCATAGAGATAACCGAGCTGACTGTCGGGCAGGCGGAAGAATTCGACAAAGATGCGGCTCAGCCCATAGCCGATGCCGAAAATGCCGGCGACCATGCCGGGGCGGCGCAAGGCATAGAAGACGTGAGTGAAGACACGGATGACGAGAAACAGCAGCAGGCCTTCGAGAGCGGCTTCATAGAGCTGGCTCGGATGGCGGGGCAGGCCCAGCTCGTCGGAGGGAAAGACCACGGCCCAGGGCACATTGGTCGGGCTGCCATAAAGCTCGGCATTGATGAAATTGGCGATGCGGACAAGAAAGATGCCGATGGTGGAGACCGAAGCGATCAGGTCGAGACCGCTCAGCCAATTGCCATTGCCCTTTTTCCAGGTGAACAGCACCACGGCCAGCATCAGGCCGAGCATGCCGCCGTGATAGCTCATGCCGCCGTCGAGCGTGTTGAGCATTTCCAGCGGATTGGCCAGATACATGGGCAGGTTATAGAAAAGGATATAGCCAATACGGCCGCCCAGCACGATGGCGAGCATGGTCCAGAAGGCGAAGTCCCAGATGTCCTTGGCCGCGAACGGCGGTTCGCCCTTTTGCCAGAGCCGGCTATTGGCCAGCAGCAGATAGCCATAGGCGGCGCCGAGGCCGACGCCGGCCAGATAGCCAAGGGCATACCAGCGCACGGCGAATGGGCCGATGGCAAAGGCGACGGGATTGATATCGGGAAAGGGCAAATGCGGCTCCTGCGGCAATCGGCCGGACCATTGCCGCTTCGGCCTCTCTGGTCAAGTCGGGTCGCATGACCTAGATAGGGAAGGCAGAAGGCCGAACCAAGAGAGCATGCGATGAGCCAGAACAACAGGATCTTCGACGATCTGGGCCGTTTGATGAATGAAGCCGCCGGCGTTGCCGATGGCGTGCGTCGCGAAGTCGAGACCGTGGTCAAGTCGCAGGCCCAGCGCATCGTGGTCGACATGGACCTGGTCAAGCGCGAAGACTTCGACGCGCTGCGCGAGCTGGTCCAGGTCCAGGGCGAAGAGATCGATGCCCTGCGCAAGGAGCTTGCCAGCATCAAGGGCGCACCAGCCAAAGCCAAGTAGGTGCGCTTCGCCGTCATCTCCGATATCCACGGCAATGCTATGGCGCTGGACGCCGTGCTGGCCGATATCGCGCGGCAGGGCATCGAGGACATTCTATGCCTCGGTGACAATGTCAGTGGGCCGGTGGATCCGGCTGGCGCTGCCGAACGCTTGATGCGGCTGAGCGGCCCGTTTGTCGCCGGCAATCACGATCGCTGGACGGTTGACCTGTCGCTCAAGGGAAGCGGCAAGATCGATGCCTTCGCTCGCGGGCAGCTCGATGCGACGCAATTGGCCTGGCTCGACAGCCTTCCGGCCATTGCAACGCATAGCGACAGCGTGTTCCTCTGTCACGGCACGCCCTCCGACGACGAGGCGCCCTGGCTCGACCGCTTTTTTGATGGCCGAACCACCACGCTGCCCAACGAGGCCGACGTCGCGGCCGAGGCCAAGGGCCTCGACTACGAGCTCCTGCTCTGCGGTCATACCCATATGCCCCGCTCGCTGCGCCTGCTCGATGGCCGGCTGATCGTCAATCCGGGGTCGGTCGGCATGCAGCTTGTGCACGGCTCCCCCGACGCGCGCTATGCTGTCCTTGAGCGCCGCTCTGCCGGTTGGCACACCGTGCTTCTAGCCGTGCCCTATGATCACGCCGCAGCGGCGCGTCTGGCAGCGGCCAATGGCTTCCCGCAATGGGCGGCCTCTCTCACGAATGGCTGGGTCGGACCCGAGAGCCTGTCCTGGTAGGCAAAAACGCCCCGTTTCGGTGCAGTTTGGCTGTGTAAGTGGCTCTCGATGTTAACAGTCTGTTAACCGATGCGGCCTGATCATCCACAAGAGATTAGCGTCCGTGGCCTGCGCCGCGTCCCCTGAATCAGAGGGGAGGTGTAGGGTCATTTCATCAGGACGATTCGTAAGCCAAGTGCGTGCGGCCAGTTTCCTGCGTATCCAAAATCAGCCGGTTAACGGACGGAACCGTCTATGTCTCTTTTGCACGTCGAGCCCGATCGCAATGTCCATCCCGTGGACATTATCGAGCACATCGCTTCGATAAACGACTGGAACTTCGAGCGTCAGGACGCGGACGAGATTTCCATTTCCGTACGCGGCGGCTGGAGCGACTACCACGTCTCGTTCAACTGGATGGAAGACCTCGAGAGCCTGCATATCGCCTGTGCCTTCGACCTCAAGGTGCCGGAGGGCCGGCGCCATGAGATCAAGCAGTTGATATCGCTCATTAATGAGCAGCTGTGGATCGGCCATTTCGACATCTGGAACAAGGAAGGCGTGGTGCTGTTCCGCAATTCGCACCTTCTCACAGGTGGTGCCGACGTCTCGCCCCAGCAATGCGAGGCGCTGCTGCGCTCGGCCACGGATAGTTGCGACCTCTATTACCAGGCCTTCCAGTTCGTCGTCTGGGCCGGCAAGACCGCCGCCGATGCGCTGAGCCACGTGATGTTCGAGACGGTCGGCGAGGCATGACATCGTCGCTGGCGGATATCGGGCCGGTCATGCTGATCGGTGCCGGCAAGATGGGCCTGGCCCTGGCCAAGGGCTGGCTCGATGCCGGCCTGCCGCCGAACAACCTGCTGCTGGTCGATCCCAATCCCGGTGAGGGTGCTCGTTCCCTGGCGGAAGACCACGGTCTGACGCTCAATACGGCCGCTGTTGGCTTGCTGCCTAACGTCTTGGTGCTGGCTGTAAAACCGCAGATCATTGATGCGGTGATGGAAACCCTGTTGCCGATCGTCGGACCGCAGACCTTGGTCGTCTCGATTGCCGCGGGCATCGACATTGCCCGGCTATCGAGCGGTCTGCAGACCAGTCGCGTGGTGCGAACCATGCCCAATACACCGGCGCAGATCGGCAAGGGCATTACCGGCATGGTGGCTGGTGCCGATGTCGGCCCGCAGGAGCGGCAGGTGGCGGAAGCCCTGCTGCGCGCGGCCGGGCCGGTGGTCTGGCTCGATGCCGAAGGGCAGATCGATGCCGTGACGGCTGTATCTGGCTCCGGACCTGCTTACGTGTTCCACATGGTCGAGGCTTTGGCTGCGGCTGGGAAGGCGCAGGGTCTGCCTGATGCCCTGGCCGAGCAATTGGCGCGCCAGACGGTCATCGGTTCGGCAGCGCTGATGGAGGCTGATCCGTCCCCGCCATCCGTGCTGCGTCAAAACGTGACCTCGCCCAATGGCACGACCGCCGCTGGGCTGGCGGTCTTGATGGCTGACAAGGGTTTGACAGAGCTGATCGGCCGCACGGTCGAGGCCGCAAAGCGGCGCAGCGAGGAACTTGGCCGCGGCTAGTGGCGCGGCCTTGCGCGACGATCGCGCAGGTCCAGCAGGTGATCGCGGATCTGCCTGATCCATTCCAACATGGCGATGTCACCGATGCGCGTGAGCGCTTCCTCTGTTCCATCCAGGGCGAGGTGGGCTTGCAAGATGTCGGTGTCGCTGGTGACCAGGTGATCGCGTGCCAGATAGGCCAAGGCCAGATTGGCGCGGGCCGAGGCCCAGTTGCTGGCCGAGTCCAGCGGGCTATAGTGCTGCAGGGCTTCGATTAACAGCAGGCGGGCGCGGTCGAGCTGGCTGCGTGCTACGCTGGCATCGGTGTCCTTGCGCCGAGCCAGCATGACCAAGGCGGCGGCGAGGTTGGTCTGGATTTCGACATGGACGGGTTGTGGCAGGCCGGCCTCGAGCAGGCTGTCGAGCAGGGCGATGGCGGCGGCGAAGTCCTGTTGCTCGATGAGGGCGCGGGCGTCGGCGAGCCGGGCCGTGGTTGCCTCGTCGATGGTTGGTGCTTCATCTGTTGAAATCATGTCTATCCATCGACGATATCTTCGCGGCGGAATCTGGTAGTCATAATAACTATAGACTTATTGTGGCGTGTGATCCGATGTCGCGGTAAGTCTTGACTCGTCTTCAAGGTAAAGGGCGCGTCTCCTCCAAGCAGGCGCGCCCTTTGTTGGTTCTGTCGTCGGTTGAGCTCAGGAGGCTGTCAGGTTGTCGGCGGCAGATTTGCCGGTCCGCTTGTCCTTGACGATCTCGTAGTTGACCTTCTGGCCCTCATCGAGACCATTCAGGCCCGAGCGCTGAACCGCGGAAATGTGGACAAAAACGTCCGCACCGCCTTCGTCGGGCTGAATGAAGCCATAGCCTTTTTGGCCGTTGAACCACTTTACAGTGCCAGTTGCCATGATGCGCGTTCCCTCGTGCAGTCGCTGCTGTAGGCAGTCCCGACCCCAATTGGTCAAGACTTGGTGATATCGAGTATCGGAAAGTGACGTCAGCAGGAGCGAATGGAATTCGCAGGATCAGATCGGTCGGCCGCAATATTCGATCTGATGAACGTAGCCTGAAAAAATGGGCTGTTCAATATCTGTTTACCTAAGCCGAAACGCTCGCACCGAAGTCGCTCCGGTCGAGTGATTAATGAATATCGTCAAGTATTTGCGCCGGACGACTGGGTCCGATGCCGATGTGGAGGCGGCGGGAGGTGCCGCACTGGACTCAGATAGCATAGCGCAAAAGTGCCATCAGGGAACATGCACAAAGGTCGCAGTTGCATGGCCAGCATGCTGGACGACTTCTTGCATTTTGTCCGGATAAGGCGCACATGCCGGCCGCCAGACAAGGGGTCTGGTCACCCTCAGAGATCGTGTCGTCTTGACCAAGGCGTTTCATTCTTCCGGCGATGTGATCGCCGACCGTCGTGCCGGCTATGCAAAAATGCTGGCGGAGGGCGGTGACCATGCCGCGGCCGCAGAGCTGATGGTGCAGGCGCTTGAAATCACCCCAGAGTGGACAGCAGGCTGGGACCTGGTTGGTCAGTATGCCGAAAAGGCTGGCGATATTGCCGGGGCCATTTCTGCCTGGCGGCATCTCGAGGCGCTGGACGATGACGGCGTGTTCGGCGCCGGGTTGAAGCTCGCGGCCCATGGCGCCGGCACGGCAGCCGAGGGCACGGCGGTGAGCTATGTCGAGGCGCTGTTTGACCAATATGCGCCAAAGTTCGAGGCGGCCCTGGTCGACAAGCTCGGCTATCGCGTGCCCGATATGCTGGACGAGCTGGTGCAGGCGGAGATGGGCAAGCTGGGCATTGCCGGCTTTGCCCGCGCACTGGACCTGGGCTGTGGCACGGGGCTGATGGGCGAGCGGCTGCGCGGCAAGGCGGATTATCTCGAAGGCATCGACGTATCGGCGGCGATGATCGCCGAAACGGCGCGCAAGGGAATTTACGACAGTCTGCACAAGGCGGAACTGGTGGCTGCGCTCAACGGACGGCGGGCCGATACGGACCTTGTGACCGCGGCCGACGTCTTCATCTATTGCGGCGCCATCCAGCCGGTGCTCGCGGTGCTGGTGCCGGTGCTGCAGCCGGGCGGGCTGGCGGCATTTTCGCTCGAGGCACATGACGGGCCAGAGCCACACTTCCTGCGCCCCTCGCTGCGCTATGCGCATGGCGTGGAGGCGACGCGCGAGGCGCTGGTGAAGGCGGGGCTCGAAGTCCTGCGGTTCGAAATGGCAGTGCTGCGTTTTGATCGCGGGGCGCCGATCAATGGCATGCTGATCGTGGTGCGCAAGCCCATGCCGGGCGTGAACGCGGCCAATGATGGGCAATGCGATGACGGTGACGTCGCCGCCTAGCATCGACGCGACATGGATGGCACAAGGAAGGACCCCATTGCTTGAGTCCTTCCATGAACACCATCCGCCATGACTTCCGCTCCGACACCGTCACCCGCCCTTCAGCCGGCATGCGCCAGGCCATGGCTGAAGCCGAAGTGGGCGACGATGTGTTCGGTGATGATCCGACCGTCAATCGGCTGGAACAGCGGATGGCCGCCATGCTGGGCAAGGACGCAGCGCTCTATGTTCCTTCGGGGACGCAATCGAACCTTCTGGCACTGATGAGCCATTGTGGGCGCGGCGACGAATTCATCGCCGGGCAGAAGGCGCATCTCTACGTCAACGAGGCTGGCGGCGCTGCCGTGCTCGGTTCGATCCAGCCGCAGCCGATCGCGCATCAAGCCGATGGCACAATGGACCTCGGCGAGATCGAAGCGGCGATCAAGCCGGACGATCATCACTATGCCCGCACAAAGGTCATCGCGCTGGAAAACACCTTCGGTGGCAAGGTGCTGCCGGTCGACTACATGAGCCAGGTCGCCGAAATCGCGCAGCGACACGATCTGGGCCTCCATCTCGACGGCGCCCGCGCCTTCAATGCCTGCGTGGCCCTCGGCTTGGACATCAAGGCATTCACTGCGCCCTTCGACAGCGTTTCGATCTGCCTCTCCAAGGGACTGGGGGCGCCGGTCGGCTCGGTGCTGATCGGGCGGCAGGACCTGATCGAAAAGGCTCGCCGCCATCGCAAGATGCTCGGTGGAGGATTGCGGCAGTCGGGCATTCTGGCTGCGGCCGGGCTCTATGCCCTGGACAACAATGTCGCGTGCCTTGCCGAGGATCATGCGCGGGCCAAGCGGCTGGCTGAGGGGCTGGCGGCGTTCGAGGCGATCAAGGTCACTGTGCCGGACACCAATATCGTCTTCGTCACCATGGAGCGGGAACTGGAAGGGCAGTTTACTGCCTATCTGGCCGAAAAGGGCGTTGGCATCACCGGCAGCTATGGCAAGCAGCGCTGGGTGACGCATCTAGACGTGAATGACGACGCCGTGGATGGGGCGTTGGAGGCGGTGAGGGCGTTCTTCCGCTGACAGGCGACCGGCGGTGTAAGCTTAGGTCGGGTGACCTAGGCGCAGACTGTGCGGAGGTATATATTTCTGCCAAAGACAATCAGGAGGTTTGCGATGAGCAAAGCAAAGCTGTTCTGGGATGGACGATCACAGGCCGTGCGCCTGCCAGAAGAATTTCAGTTCGAGGGGCAGGAAGTCGACATTGAGCGCGTGGGGAACACGCTCGTGCTGAAGCCGGTTGTCGAGCAGGTAAAGGCTGACCTGGCGGAAGACGAATGGGCATGGCTGGATAGATTGCCGAAAGGCGGCTTCGACCAAGATTTCATAGACGCGACGGAGGAGGAAGGGGTGCAGCAAGAGCGGCCCGGCCTGGATAAGCTGTTCAAGTGAGCCTGCTGCTGGATACCAACGTCATCATCGGCCTCGTAAACGGACATCCGGGTATTCGGCGTCATGCGCGAGAAGCCACTGCATCCGCTGTTTTCCTGTCCGCGATCGTCGCGCATGAATTGGCCTATGGCGCCTATAAAGGCACCATGACGAAGCTTAACCTTCAGCGCATAAATGCGCTGCCGTTCCGCCAGTTGGCTTTCGAACATTCAGACGCGTTGGTAGCGGGCAACGTGCGGGCAGCTCTTGAACGACGTGGCACGCCCATAGGCAACTTCGATACATTGATTGCCGGGCAGGCTCTCGCCCGTGGCCTGACGCTCGTCACCCACAACACCCGCGAGTTTTCGCGAGTTCCGGGATTGCGGATCGAGGACTGGGAGGCTTGACCGATCGGGCTCGCCGAAATGAAAAAAGCCCGCCTTTCGGCGGGCTTTTGTTTTGGATGCGATCGGGATCAGGCGACTTCGAAATAGCTCTGTAGGGGACGGACCTGGAGGTTGCCCTTTTGCAGCGCCACGATGCCTTCCACGGCGGCGAGGGCGCCGTCGATGGTGGTGTAGTAGGGGATCTTGGCGAGAAGTGCCGTGCGGCGAATGTCGCGGCTGTCGGAGATCGACTTCATGCCGTCCGTGGTGTTGATCACCAGCTGCACGCCGCCGTTCTTCATCGAGTCCACGATATGCGGGCGGCCTTCGAGCACCTTGTTGATCTTGGTGGCGGCAATGCCGTTGTCGGTCAGGTAGCGCTGCGTTCCGCCGGTGGCGAGGATTTCAAAACCGGCTTCGACGAGATGGCGGGCCATATCGACGATATACTGCTTGTCGGTATCGCGGACCGAGATGAAGGCCTTGCCGCTGGTGGGCACTTTCTGGCCGGCACCGAGCTGAGACTTTGCGAAAGCCATGGCGAAATCGGTATCGAGACCAATGACTTCGCCGGTGGACTTCATTTCCGGGCCCAGTACCGTATCGACGCCCGGGAAGCGGTTGAACGGGAAGACGGCTTCCTTGACGGCGATATGCCTGTAGCTGTGTTCGGCGAGGTTGAAGCTTGCGAGTTCTTCGCCGGCCATGATGCGCGAGGCGATCTTGGCGATGGGCTGGCCGATCACCTTGGCGACGAAGGGCACGGTGCGTGAGGCGCGCGGATTGACTTCGAGCAGATAGATGATGCCGTCCTTGAGCGCATACTGCACGTTCATCAGGCCACCGACCTTGAGGGCGAAAGCGAGCTCGGTGGTCTGGCGCTTCAATTCCTCGATGATTTCGGGGCTGAGATTGCGCGGGGGCAGGGAGCAGGCCGAGTCACCGGAGTGAATGCCGGCCTCTTCGATATGCTCCATGATGCCGGCCACAAAGACGGTCTTGCCGTCGCAGAGTGCGTCGACGTCGATTTCGGTGGCGCCCGAGAGGTAAGCGTCGAACAGCAGCGGGTTGTCGGAGAGGACCGAATTGATCTGGCCGGTCTTGTCGTTGGGATAGCGCTGCAGGATATCGGGCGGGACGAGGCCAGTCAGGGTGTCCTGCACATAGCGCTCGAACTCATTGGCCGAGTGGACGATCGCCATGGCGCGGCCGCCCAGCACATAGCTGGGGCGGATGACCAGCGGATAGCCCAGACGCTCGGCGACGAGGCGGGCCTGTTCCAAGCTATAGGCAATGCCGTTCTTGGGCTGGGTCAGTTCGAGCTTGTTGAGGAGCTTGGAGAACAGGTCACGGTCTTCGGCAAGGTCGATGGCGTCGGGTTGGGTGCCCAGGATCGGCACGCCGGCCTTGAGCACGGCCTCAGCCAGGTTGAGCGGGGTCTGGCCACCGAACTGGACGATCACGCCATGCAGCGTGCCGTTCTGCTTTTCGGTCTCGAGGATTTCGATGACGTCTTCTTCGGTCAGCGGCTCGAAATAGAGGCGGTCGGACGTGTCATAGTCTGTCGAGACGGTTTCGGGATTGCAGTTGACCATGATGGTCTCATAGCCGGCATCCGAAAGGGCGAAGGCGGCGTGGCAGCAGCAATAATCGAACTCGATACCCTGGCCGATGCGGTTGGGACCGCCACCGAGGATGACGACCTTCTTGCGATCGGAGGGACGCGCCTCGTCGGCAACGGCATCGGCAAAAGTCGCCTCATAGGTCGAGTACATATAGGCGGTGGGCGAGGCGAATTCGGCAGCAGACGTGTCAATGCGCTTGAACACCGGGCGCACGCTGAGGCTGTGACGCAGCTTGCGGACGTCGGAGGGCTTGAGATTGGCGAGCTGGGCGAGACGCTTGTCGGAGAAGCCCATGGCCTTGAGCGAACGCAGGTTTTCGGCATCCTGCGGCAGGCCGAATTGCTTGACCTTGACTTCCATGTCGACGATGCCCTGCATCTGTTCGAGGAACCAGGGGTCGATCTTGCAGGCTTCGTGGATGTCTTCGAGGCTCATGCCGAGGCGCATGGCTTCGGCGACATGGAGCAGGCGGTCGGGCGTGGGGGTGCCGAGCGCGGCCTTGATGGCATTCTTGTCTTCGCCTTCGCCGAGGCCGGGGATGCCGATCTCGTTAAGGCCGGTGAGGCCGGTTTCGAGCGAACGCAGAGCCTTCTGCAGCGATTCCTGGAAGGTACGGCCGATGGCCATGGCTTCGCCGACCGACTTCATGGCGGTGGTCAGGCGGTTGTCGGCGCCGGGGAATTTTTCGAAGGCAAAACGCGGGATCTTGGTGACGACATAGTCGATGGTCGGCTCGAAGGACGCCGGGGTCATGCCGCCGGTGATGTCATTGTCCAGTTCGTCGAGCGTATAGCCGACGGCGAGGCGGGCAGCGACCTTGGCGATGGGGAAGCCGGTGGCCTTCGACGCGAGAGCCGAGGAGCGCGAGACGCGCGGGTTCATCTCGATGACGACCATGCGGCCATCAGCGGGGTTGATACCGAACTGCACGTTGGAACCGCCGGTTTCGACGCCGATCTCCCGCAGCACCGCCAGCGAGGCGTCGCGCATGATCTGGTATTCCTTGTCGGTCAGCGTCAGCGCAGGGGCGACAGTGATGGAGTCGCCGGTGTGGACGCCCATCGGATCGATGTTTTCGATCGAGCAGACGATGATGCAGTTGTCCTTCTTGTCGCGGACAACTTCCATTTCGTACTCTTTCCAGCCGAGCACGCTTTCCTCGACCAGAACCTCATTGGTCGGGCTGGCATCGACGCCGCTCTCGACAATGGCGAGATACTCCTCGCGGTTATAGGCAATGCCGCCGCCGGTGCCGCCCAGCGTGAAGCTTGGGCGAATGATGCAGGGCAGGCCGATGACTTCGAGCGCTTGCAGGGCTTCGATGGTGTTGTGCGCCAGCATGGAGCGCGGGGTTTCTAGGCCGATCTTCTTCATGGCATCGCGGAACAGTTCGCGATCCTCGGCCTTGTCGATGGCTTCGGCGGTGGCGCCGATCATTTCGACGTTGAACTTATCCAGCACGCCCATCTTGCGCAGCGACAGCGCGCAGTTGAGCGCCGTCTGGCCGCCCATGGTGGGCAGGAGCGCGTCGGGGCGTTCCTTTTCGATGATACGGGCGACCACTTCAGGGGTGATCGGCTCCATATAGGTGGCGTCGGCCAGGTCCGGATCCGTCATGATCGTCGCCGGATTGGAGTTTACCAGGATGATCCGGTAGCCCTCTTCCTTGAGCGCCTTGCAGGCCTGGGTGCCCGAATAGTCGAATTCGCACGCCTGCCCGATGATGATCGGACCCGCACCGATGATGAGGATCGATTTGATGTCGGTACGTTTTGGCATGGCGCTCGCTCAACTGTTCAAGTCTAGTTGGTCGCGCTGCCGAACCGAAAAAGTGGAAACCACTTTTCCTGGCAACGCTCCAGTACAGGACCGAGCGAGGAAGAATCGCCCGGACACACCTGTCCGCGCGGAACCCGCGCAGCAACTGAGCGCTGCGGCACGGGGAAGAAGGTCAGACATGGTGGTTAGGTGGGCTGTCTAACCGAAGAGTCGCGGGAAGGGAAGGGCGGAAAGCAGGTTAGGTACATGTCATGCGCTGAGCGGGGGAGTGCCTCGGGCTGGCAGCGCTTTCCGGAGGGTGCTCGCGGAGCGGATCCCGGGTTGATCCGCAGAAGGGACTGCCGGATTTGCATCCGGCAGTCGATGTCGTGGGGAATCAGAACTCGTCCCAGTCCGACGAAATGGCGGCATTGCCCTGGCTGAGATAATTCCGGGCCGTTGCCGTGCGTGCGGGCATTGCGACGGGGGCCGGAGCGCGCGACGGCGCCGACGCAGCGGCGCGTAAGCTGCCGGCGCCGCTGACGACGAAGACGTCGATGACGCGGTCCAGCTCGCTGGCCTGGGATTCGGTCTGTTCGATCGCGGCATTGGTCTCTTCGACCAGAGCCGCATTGTGCTGGGTCATCTCATCCATCTGGCGGACGGCGACGGTCACTTCATCGATCGCGGATGCCTGCTCGCGGCTGTCGCGGGCGATGCCATCCATCAGCGCCGAATTGGCCTTGATCGAGGTCAAAACGTTTTCGAGCTTGGTCGAGGCCTCGTTGACCAGCTTGGTGCCGGCGGCAACTTCGCCGGCCGAAGCGTCGATCAGAGCCTTGACCTCGGACGAGGCCTGGGCCGCCGACTGGGCCAACCGGCGCACTTCCACGGCAACCACGGCAAAGCCCTTGCCGGCATCACCGGCGCGCGCCGCCTCGACGGAAGCATTGAGGGCGAGAAGGTTGGTCTGGAAGGCGATGTCGTCGATCAGGCCGATGATGTTGGAGATCTTGGCAGATGACGCCGAGATGCGTTCCATGGCGACCGTCGTCTTGCCCATGACCTCGCCACCCTCTTCGGCAATGCGGCTGACGGACTGGGCGTTGTTGTTGGCATCGCGGGCACGGTCGGCGTTCTGCAGGACGGTTGCTGCAAGCTGTTCCATGGCGGCCGAGGTTTCCTCGATGGTTGCGGCCTGCTTGGTGGTGCGTTCGGACAGGTCGTTGGCACCGGATAGGATTTCGCCGGTTGCGGTCTTGATCGAGCGAGAGGTCTGCTTGAGCTGGGTGACGACCTGGCTCAGGGTATCGGCCACGCCATTGGCGTCGTTCTTGAGCTTGGCGAAGGCGCCGCGATAGTCGCCCTGCATGCGCACGGTCAGGTCGGTGCGCGATAGTGCTTCGAGGATGGTGCCGGTTTCGCTGAGGCCCTTGTCCACGGTTTCCACCAGCGCATTGACGCTGCTGCCGAGGCTGTTCAGTTCCGCATCGGGGAATTCGGCGTGGACGCGCTTGGAAAAGTCACCGGCAACCGCGGCATCAACCACTTCGCCGAACGCGGCCTGAAGGGCGCTCATCATGGCGCGGCGCTGCTCTTCGTCGGCCACGATGCGGGCGGCATCAGCTTCGGTCATCTGGCTGATGCGCATGCCGTTTTCGCGGAAGACTTCCACCGAACGGGACATGGCCCCGATCTCGTCGCGGTTGGCCTGATAGGGGACGTCGACATCATAGTGGCCGGCGGTCAGCTGATCCATGACGGCGGTGATGCGCGAGATGCGGCGCGTCACGGAGGAATGCACGATGTAGGCGGCGAGGCCGGTCAGCAGCAGGACCACGCTGCACAGGATGGCGAGCGTCGACACGATGGTCTGGTTGGTGTGTTCGGTCAGTGTGGCATTGCCATTGGCGATACGTTCGGCAAAGGCGGTGTTGTTGGCGCCGGCGGCTGCCGAGACAACCGGGAGCAGCGCATCGACCTCGGCCATGGCAGCCTGCATGCCGGCCATATTGCCGGCTTCATAGGCGGTGATGGCGCGATTGTAGCCGTCCTGCACGCCGCGCATCTGAGCGGCCAGGTCGTCCAGCGCTGCCTTGCGCTCGGGGACCAGTACGGCCGCCTGGGCCAGACGCTCGCTGGCGCCGGCATAGTTGCTGGCAATGCCTTCCTTGAAGGTCTGATACTCCTGGCTGGCGGGATCCAGCATCATCATGCGGGTTGCCCAGGCGTTGGCCGTCCACATGCCGGCGGCAAAACGCACGCTGAGGATGGCTGCGGAGGAGTCTGTGTCGACGAAGCGTGCGTAACGCTCGCCGGTGTCCTGGTAGCGCGTGGCGAGAAAGCCAAGGCCGGCCAGGGAGACGAAACAGGTCAGGGCAAGGATGGAAAAGAGTTTGGCTTTGATGCCGGGGGAGAAGCGCATGTATTCGGCCCCTCCTGGGGCGCAGAGTCGTGACGGTCAAGCCAACCGAGCGCTGCTCCTCCACATGCACCTGATGACGCGGAAACCTGTTGCAGGATTTGGTGAATAATTTGTTTTCGCTGCCCCGCACGGAGCTATGCAGTCCGCGCCGACCGATCAGGCAAACTCGACGATGGCGCGGTTCTCGGTGCGGCCGGTTACCCTGCAGGGCCATTCGAGGCCATCGGCGACGACGCGAAGGGTAAAGCTGTCGGGAACGTTGTGGGCGTCGGGGACAGAGAGTTCTGCGCTGGTTTCGCCAAGCGCACGCAGGGTGCAGTCCATGGTCGAATGGCGGTTGTTGAAGACGATCTGGCCGGCCTTGAGGACGCGGCGGCGTTCGCCATCGGGCTGCGTGCCCGATTTGCGCCAGGCGATGCATTTGTTGCGGCCGGACCGCTTGGCTTCGTAAAGCGCCTCGTCGGCCTTCTGCAGCAGGCTTTCGATCGTGTCGACATTGGGATCGAGCATGGCAATGCCGAAGCTGGCGCTGACCGAGATGGGCGGGCGGCTGCCGGGGAAGGTAAGGCCGCGCAACAGCAGGCGCAGCTTTTCTGCCACTTCCATGGCGCGCAACCCGTCGGTGTGGGGCAGCAGCACGGCGAATTCCTCGCCGCCCAGACGCCCGACCAGGTCGCTCTGACGCAATTGCTCGGACACTGCCTTGGCAACGGCGATAAGCACCTGATCGCCACCGGCATGGCCATAGGTGTCGTTGATCGACTTGAAGTGGTCGATGTCGAAACTGATGCAGCTCAGGGCGTTGCGGTGGCGCTTGGCCAGGGTGACGAACTTTTCGGAATCTTCCTTGAACGCCCGGCGGTTGAGAACCGAGGTCAGGCTATCGACCGTGGCGACCTTGCGCAGTTCGATCTGTTCCATGGCGATGGCAGCAAGATCCGCCAGGATTTCCTGTTCGCGCGACGTAAAATCGCGGGCGGTGGAGCCGACGGCGCAGACGGAGCCAATGACATAGCCATCATGGGTCGTGAGGGGCGCGCCGGCATAGGAACGGATATGGGCCGGGCCGGTAACAAAGGGGTTGTCCTTGACGCGGGGATCAAGCTCAGCATTGGGGATGGTCATAGCCTGACCATTCTGCAGGACATAGCGGCAGAAGGTAATGTCGAGCGGCGCCTGGGTAACATCAATGCCCTGAATGGACTTGAACCACTGGCGATGGGCATCCATCAGGGAGACGTGACCGATCTCGACATTGAGCGTCAGACGGATCAGGCGCGAAATGCGCTCGAAGACCTCCTCTTCGGCTGTGTCGAGGATGTCATAGCGGTCCAGCGCGGCAAGGCGAGCGCTGTCCTTGGCTATATCGGGAACGGCGTTCATCACGGTCTCCTTTACGGAGCTAGGATAAAACGACAGAGCTAAACGGTTCTTAACGCTCAGAACGCAGCCTGATTCCAATCGCAATCACATCGCCCACGGTTACACCTATGCTCTTGCGCACAGCCGCCTTGAGCGGCAGCAGGTAGCCGCCGTTCTTGGGGAAGAGGGTGGTGTAGAATGTGAGGTCGCCTATCGTTGCATCCACCGGGATCATGCCCCAGCCATAGCTCACGGTTTTCGCAGCGCGGGCTATGGTTTCGACATGCTCTGCCGGGACGGGCGCGTAGAAGAAGGGCGCGGGGCCGCGCCAGTGAATGATCTCGGTGGTAAAGCTCAGCTCAGCCATTCTTCGAGGTTCGCCAGAGGCCGATACGCAGGCCTCCATGCAAGACCGTTGGCTCGACGAGGTCAAGTTTGAGCCCGGTGGTGCGGGCCAGATCCTTGTCGCTGGTGATGATGCCGGCCTGCCAACCGGGCAGCTTGCTGCGGATGATATGGCCCAGGGCACGGTGCAGGCCGACCAGCGGCGCCTTGTTGCCGATGCGCGTACCATAGGGCGGGTTGACGATGACGAGGCCCGGCGGACTGTTCGGGGCATCGAGATTTTCAACGTCGGACTGGGTGAAGCTCACGATATCGCTAACGCCGGCGCGGGCTGCGTTTTCAGTGGCCATTCGGATGGCGCCGGCATCGCGGTCGGAACCGTAAAAGCGGACACCGGGTGTTTTGGCGGGCGCGGGCCTGAGCATCTCACCCCAGGACCTCGCATCGAAGCTGGGTAGCTGTTCGAAGGCAAATTTCCGCTCGCGGCCGGGCTTGAAGCCCAGAGCGATTTCAGCGGCCTCGATGATGAAGGTGCCAGAGCCGCACATGGGATCGAGCACGGGTTGGCTGCCGTCATAGCCGCATTGGCGCAGGAACATGGCGGCCATGGTTTCGCGCATCGGGGCTTTGGCGACACCTTCCTTGAAGCCGCGCTTGTGCAGGGATTCTCCCGTCGTATCCACGCTGATGGTGACGAGGTCATCCTCGATGCGGACCATGATACGCAGCTCGGCGTCGTCGCTGATCGGGGCGCCGAGCTCTTCGCTGATGGCCTTGGCGACGCGCTGGCTGGCGGCGCCAGCGTGATAAATGCGCGAGCGCTTGCAGGAGGCCTCTACTTTGACCGGAACATGCTTGCTCAGAAAGCTGGCCCATTCGACCTTGCGGGCGCGCTTGTCGAGCTGGGCGAGATGCAAGGCGCGGAAGCTGGCGACGCGGGCGAGCACGCGGGTGGCGCCACGCAGTTCGAGATTGGCCTTCCACACGTCGGGCCAGCTGCCCATGAAGGCGACGCCGCCGTCGACCACTGTGGCTTCGGCGAAACCAACCTCGCGCGCTTCGGCGCAGAGGGGGGCTTCGAGCCCGGGGGTGGCGACAAGGTAGATTTCAAAGGGCGCTGCGGTCATGGCGCAGCGATAGAGCTTTTCGCGACCAGGCGAAAGGGTCAGGCTGCGCGACGGACGCGGCGATCGAGGGCAGACAGGATCTGGTTGATGCCATAGGGCTTGGGCACAAAGACCGCGTTGGGCGGCAGTTGAGCCTGCGTCGGGCGGACGCCGCCGGAGACCACGACGATGGGCAGGTTGGGCTTGAGCTGGGCACAGCGCCAGGCGAGGTCCAGGCCCGAGTTCTGGCCGGGCAGGTCTATATCGGTGATCAGTGCATCGACATCGGATTTGCACAGCGTGCGCGCCGCGCCATCGGCCATGCCGAGGGGCAGGCTGTCGATGCCGTGATCGGCCAGATTGTCCATGAGGTCGAGCAGCAGCATGACCTCGTCTTCCACCACCATAACGCGCCTGATCTGATCCATGATCGTCACCCCGCAGTTTGCATGACAGTACAAGCCCCCAAGGGGACGAAGCGTTGCCGCATGGCTGAAATGCCTCTCGCCATGGTTAGCATTTGCCTAAAATTGTAAGGATTGGCGGGTGGGAACGGCTGAGGTAGCGTGGGGATCTGAACGGATCGGAGACGACCAAAATGTGCCGAAACATCAAGCCGTTGTTCAATTTCGAGCCGCCCGCGACGCGCAACGAGATGCATGACGCGGCGCTGCAATTCGTGCGCAAAATCTCGGGCTACAACACGCCGTCGCAGGTCAACGAAGCCGCCTTCCACGAGGCGGTGGAGGATATCGAAAAGGTCGTGCGCAATCTGTTGAAGTCGCTCGAAACGCATGCTCCGCCCAAGGATCGCGAGGAGGAGGCGGAGAAGCGACGGGAGAAGAGCAAGCTGCGCTTCGGTTAGGGTAGTTGAGCGCCTACTCTTCCGGCTCGGTGTTGAAGAGCAGCGGGAAGCCGTGCTGGCGGGCATAGTCGGTAGCGCGCGTCGCCTTTTCCTCGGCGATCTCTTTGGTGAATACGGCGACGACGCAGGCGCCCTTGGTGTGGGCGGTCAGCATGATGACGCTGGCCTGCGCCTCGGGTACGCGGAATTCAGCCTTGAGCAGGCGCACGACGAATTCGCGGGGCGTATAGTCGTCGTTGAGCAGGATCACCTTGTGCAGCGGCGGCTTGGCTGGCTTGAGCACGGTGTCTGTGCGATTTTTGACATTGGTGTCGGCCATTTTGGCCTCCGGGTTCGCATCCGGGCGAATGGGAACGGGCCCGCGGTCCTTGCGTTAGGGAAGCAAAATACCAGCGTCAAGGTCAAGTCATGCTTCAACTGCTCATCGTTCTCGTCCTGGTTGCGCTCGTCTCGGGCGCGCTCGGTTTCACCGGGCTTGCCGCTGGCGCGGCGACGCTAGCCAAGATCGTCTTCGTCGTCATGCTGATCGGCATCGGGTTGATGCTGTTGCTTGTGATGATGGGCTTTGCCATCCTGTTTTGAACCCTTTTCAAGGAGCCTTCCGGCCATGTCGCATATTCCGCAGATCACCCTGAACGACGGTCACAGCATTGCCCAACTCGGTTTCGGCGTCTGGCAGGTTTCCAATGAGGAGGTCATCCCGGCCATCCGGACCGCGATCGATGTGGGTTATCGGTCGATCGACACGGCGCAGGGCTATGGCAACGAGGAAGGCACCGGCCGGGCCATCGCCGAAAGCGGGGTGCCGCGCGAGGAATTGTTCATCACCTCGAAACTGCGCCCCAAGGATCAGGGGTTCGACGCGACCATCGACTCGTTCAAGGCGTCGCTGAAGCGGCTGGGTCTTGACTATCTCGATCTCTTCCTGATCCACTGGCCGGCGCCAGGGCTCGATCGCTATGCCGATAGCTGGAAGGCTTTCGTGCAGTTGCAAAAGGATGGGCTGGTCCGCTCGATCGGCGTGTCCAATTTCCTGCCCGAGCACCTCGAGCGGGTGATCGGGGACACCGGCGTCACGCCGGCGGTCAACCAGATCGAGCTGCATCCGCAGTTCCAACAGCGCGACGTGCGCGACTTCCATGCGCAGCACAAGATCGCCATTGAAAGCTATAGCCCGCTGGGGAGCGGGAAGGGATTGCTGAATAATCCAGTGATCAGCGAGATCGCGGTGAAATATGGCGTGACACCGGCCCAGGCTGTGTTGCGCTGGCACCTGCAGCAGGGGCTGATCGTCATCCCCAAATCCGTGCATGCCGAGCGCATCCGCGAAAATTTCGACGTCTTCGGCTTCCAGCTTGACCCGGTCGACATGGGCAAGATCGACGCTCTGGACAGACCCGATGGCAAGATCGGCAGCGACCCGGCGACGAACAACAGCGTCTGGTGAGTTAGAGCCTCAGCTCGAAGCGATCATGATCGGTCGGTCTGCTCGTGCAATTGGCGCAGCGTGGTCTCGACCTGCGGCAGGTCAACGGCTGCGGCGATGATCGTGTCGAGAAAACCTGGAAACCGGGCGTCGAGGTCGTCGCGGCGCAGGGTTACGCGGCGCTTGGTGCCTTCCGGCTGGACCTTGACCACCCCGGCCTCACGCAGTTTGGCGACGTGATAGGTGAGATTGGTCTTGGAGGTCAGGCCCGTGAGCTGGCCGCAGACCAGGCCTTCGACCTGGTCGCTGCGCGCCAGACAACCGATGATGGCAAGGCGCATGTCGTCGCCCAGGGCGGCGAGAACATTGGGCAGGGTGATCTGATCGGCTTCGGGATGCAGCAGCGTCATGGACGATATCTAGCGGTTTGCGGGAGCTAGTTCAATAAGTTTTGGACAAGGCGATTGACATCGTCGTGGTTGAGGTTCAATTGTTCAATGAATTTTGAACAAGGATCCTTCCCATGGACATCCGTCTCATCTGGCTGGCGGTGGGCACTTTCGCCATCGGTGTCGAGAGCTTTGCTATTTCGAGCCTGTTGCCGCAGATCGCCCAGTCGACCGGCGTGTCGCTGACCCAGGCGGGCTATCTGGTCGTGGCGTTTGCCCTGGCAAATGCCTTCGGTTCGCCGGTTCTGGCGGCGTTGACAGGCACGGCCGACCGGCGGCTGACGCTGACCATCGCGGCGTTGATTTTTTCGGCCGGGGCAATCTGGGCTGCGCTTTCGGTCGGCTATGCCGACCTGATGGCGGCCCGCGTCCTGATGGCCTTTGCGGCGGGACTTTACACTGCGACTGCGCAGGCGACGGGCGTGGCGATCTCGTCGGCGGACCACAGGGCGCGCGCCATTTCGGTCATCGTGGGTGGGACGACCATGGCGGTAGCCTTCGGCGCGCCGCTGGGTGCGCTGGTGGCCGGTTTCGTCAGTTGGCGCGGCAGCTACTATATGGTCTCCGGCTTTGGGGTGATCGCGGCACTGGCGATCTGGATCATGCTGCCGGCAGGCTTGCGCGGCGCGCAATTGTCGCTGCGCCAGCGTATTGCAGCCGTGGCGCTGCCGGGCGTGCCGGGGGCATTGCTGACGACGCTGTTCAACCTGGCTGGTGCCTTTACCGTCATCATCTATCTGGCCGTCATCACCACGCAATCGATCGGCCTGTCGCGTGAGCTCGTGCCGATGGTGCTGCTGGCTTTCGGCATCGGGGCGGCGTTTGGCAATGCGGCGGGTGGTCAGCTGGCCGACCGGGTGGGCGCGCGGCCAACGGTGATCGGCGCGGCCATGCTCAATAGTTTGATGCTGGTGGCGATATCGCTGGCGGCGCATCTGCCGGCCGGCCTGGTCATCCCGGTGTTTTTCGTGCTGATCGTCATCTGGGGCGGCACGGGCTGGGCCTTTCCGCCGGCGCAATCGAGCTATCTGCTGAGTCTCTCGCCGAGCAATGCGCCGCTGGTGCTGTCGCTCAATGCGTCGGCGCTCTACCTCGGCATTGCCGCGGGCTCGCTGATCGGCGGGCTGGTGCTGCAGTTCGGCACGCCGAGCGACCTGGGCTGGATTGGTGCCCTGCTGCCGGCGCTGTCACTGGTTGGCATTGCACTATCGGCGCTGCGCCGGCAGTCGATTGGTCGCAAGCTGGCGCGCGCCAGCTAGGGCCGGCGGGGTGCCAGCAGGCGGGCGATGCCGAGCACCAGCACGGCGACCACGGCCGGGCCGAAGGCCAGCCAGGAACCGGCGGCCAGCATGGCGCCCATGCCCGCCCACATGATGGAGGCGAAGGCTTCGCTCAGCGTGGCGGCGCGCGAGGCGACCTGGCGGCGGCGGAACATCGAGCGCTTGGCGACGACGCGAAACCAGAGCTGGATGGCGGTGGCCGAGCCGGCCGAGAGCATGGCGCCAAATGCGGTGATCAGCGCCATCTGCCAGGAGGAGAGGGCCATCAGCAGCAAAAGGGGTGCCATGACGCAGAGGATGACGGTCAGCACGGCCTCGATCTTGGCGAAGAGCACGGTGCGTGGCGAGACGGGCGCGGTGACCACGAGGTCATGCGCATCCTCTCCGGAAATGGCGAGCCAGGCGAGACCGCCGGCCAGTTGCCCGGCGGCCATGATCAGCACCGGCACGACCACGACGAAGGCGCCGGCATTGCTGCCGAAATTGTGCCAGAGCAGCAGGGCCGGCGGCAGCAGGTAAAGGATCTGCATCAGCGTCTGAGACAACAGCCAGGGATCGCGCTGCAGCAGGCGCCATTCCTTGAGGCGCAGGGCGTGGCGCTGCGAGGCCTTCTGGAAGGAATTGCGCGAGACGCGTCGCTTGCTGCGGATATGGGTGAGGCCGGCAGCGGAGGTGGCGTGCTGGCCATAGCTGGGTGCCGCCAGGGCTATGGTGGCGATCAGCGCGGTGACGCCGATGACCAGCATGGTGGTCAGCGCGTCGCCATAGCCCATGACGGCCTTGGCGGGCAGCCAGAAGGCGCTGTCGACTGCAGGGGCGAGATCAATCAGGGCCTGCGACTGGAACAGGGCGAAGCGCGACATGTCGCCGTAATAGAGGATGGCGGCGGCCTGAATGCCGATGACAAAGCCGGCGCCGACGACGGCCGCCACGATCTGGGCAATCAGGCGGGTCTGCTTGGGCCCGACGAGGCGGAACAGCAGCAGCGTGATGCCGATGGAAATGGCGGTGGAAATGGCGCCCATGGAAAAGACCACGCCATAGGCAAAGAGCCAGCGCGGGCCATCGAGCAGGGCGAGCATGTTGATCAGCGGGCTGGCGAGCAGGCCCGGCAACAGCATGGAGGTGAGCGCCACAGCGCCGGTGCGCACGGCAAAGACGCGGCGCGACGAGGCGGGCGAGGACAGCACCAGGTCGAGGTCGGAGCGGCCATAGTAGACGCGGGTGACCGCTTCGAGCGCCTGCGACAGCATGATGGTCCAGAACAGGACGCCGGTGCCGGTCAGCATGACCAGGGTCGCCGCATCCTCGTTGATACCGCGGCCGGCCCAGGGACCGACAAGCCCGAGCGCCATCAGGTGCAGGATGATGACCACGACGGCAAGGAAGATCACCAGGCCGACGCTGCGGGCGCGGCGACCGCCGGTCATCATGGCGACCCAGTCGCGCCAGCCCAGCATCAGTTCATGGCGGGCAAACCAGGCGATGGAGGCCGGTGCGGCGCTCATGCGGCCTCTTCGGTGCCCTGCGCCACCAGATCGAGGAAGATGTCTTCGAGGCTGGACTCGCGGCCGATATGACTGCGCAGTTCGGCCAGGGTCCCCTCGGCGATCAGCCGGCCGCCGGTGATGACACCGATGCGTTCGGCCATGCGTTCGGCGACTTCGAGGATATGGGTGGTCATGATGACGGTGACGCCCTCGCGCACCTTGCCCAGCAGCACATCCTTGACGGTGCGGGCGGAGCCGGCGTCGAGGCCGGTCAGCGGCTCGTCGAGGATGATGAGCTTGGGGTCATGCACCAGCGCGCCGGCCAGAGCGACCTTTTGCAGCATGCCCTTGGAAAAGCCGCCGCAAAGGTCGTTGGCATGGGGCCTGAGGCCCAGCCAGTCGATCAGTTCATTGGCCTTGGCCTGGGCTTGCCTGCTTTCGACCTGCCAGAGGCCAGCGACGAATTCGAGATATTCGAGCGGGGTCAGGCGGTCATAGACCATGGGTTCGTCGGAGACCCAGGCCAGCATGCGCTTGGCGGCGATTGGGTCGCGCCTTGCGTCGATGCCGAAGATGGAAATACCGCCGCTATCGGGCTGCAAGAGGCCCGCGACCATGCGGAGGATCGTGGTCTTGCCGGCGCCATTGGGACCGAGCAGGGCATAGAATTCGCCGGCCCTGATGGTCAGGTCGAATTGCTTGATGACCGGACGGTCGAAGCTCTTGTTGAGGCTCGTAACGGCGAGGGCAGGGACGGTCATAGGCGTCGCTCCGGCGGGAATAGCCGGTCAAACCTATGCGGAGAGCCTTTCCCGCATGTGAATCGGAAGCGTTAAGATTTTGGTATGCCTGCACTTTTGTGCAGGGCCGCTGTGCGCAAAGGACGATTGTCGGGCGCTATATCGGCCTTTTACGGTGAACCGGCCCGCTCGCCCCATGGCGGGATTCTCTTCATTGCCTGCCGTGGCCCGGTTTTCACCGATGGCCAGACGCGTCCGGAGCCGACCATGACTACCCCCAATTCCTCGATCTCCGGTCTCGGCGATACCAATACCAAGCTGGCCATCCTCGCCATGGCCATCGGCTCCTTCGGCATCGGCACCGGCGAATTCGCCATCATGGGCCTGTTGCGCAACCTGGCCGGCGACCTGCAGATTTCCATCCAGGACGCGGGCCATGTGATCAGCGCCTATGCGCTGGGCGTGGTGGTGGGCGCGCCGCTGTTTGCAATCCTCTTTGCCCGCACGCCGCGCAAGCCGCTGATGATCTGGCTGATGGGTCTGTTTGCCGTCGGCAATATCGGCAGCGCCGCAGCGCCGGAATACTGGTCGCTGCTCGGCCTGCGTTTCCTTTCCGGCCTGCCGCATGGCGCCTATTTCGGCATTGCCGCGCTGGTGGCGGCATCCATGGTTGATGTCGGCTATCGCGCCCGGGCCGTGGGTCGCGTCATGCTGGGCCTGACCATTGCGACCCTGATCGGCATGCCGCTCGCCACCTGGCTGGGCCAGTATATGGGCTGGCGCCCGACCTTTGCCGGCGTCGGCGTGATCGGTGCCATGGCCGTGGTGATGATTTTCCGTTTCGTGCCCGCGGTGAAGCTGGCGGAGGGCGCGAGCCCGTTGACCGAACTTTCCGCGCTGCGCCGGCCACAGGTCTGGCTGACGCTGGGTATCTGTGCCGTCGGCTGCGGCGGCATGTTCTCGGTCTTTACCTACGTCGATCCGCTGCTGATCGATGTCGCGCATATTCCCCAGGTCTGGGTGCCGCTGGTGCTGGCGCTATTCGGTGTCGGCATGACGCTGGGCAATATCATTGGGGCGACCATGGCCGACAAGGCGCTGATGCCCACCATTGGCGGCATGCTGGCCTTCAACGTGATCAGCCTCGCCATCATTCCGTGGACGGCGCAGCTCTGGCTAACGGCGTCGATCAGCGTGCTGCTGGTCGGCTTTACCGTGGCGATCGGCACGGCGCTGCAGACGCGGCTGATGGATGTAGCTGCCGATGGGCAGACGCTGGCTGCGACGCTGATGCATGCGGCGTTCAACACAGCAAATGCCCTGGGCGCGCTGCTGGGCGGCATGGCGATAGGCGCAGGCTGGGGCCCGGCAGCGACCGGTCCGGTCGGCGCGGTTCTGGCGGTGGGTGGGCTGATCCTCTTTATGATCTCGGCCATGCTCGACAAACACCAGCGCCGCTGGCAACCGCTGGATGTGGTGCCGCAACCAGCCGAATAGAGGAATGCAAAAGGGCGGGTACCGAGGTACCCGCCCTTTTGTTTCAGACGATCAGGTCTCAGGCGACGGAAAGCTTGACGTCGACATTGCCGCGGGTGGCGTTGGAATAGGGGCAGACTTCGTGGGCCTTGTGGACCAGCGCTTCGGCGTCAGCCTTGTCGAAGCCGGGCAGGGTCACCTTGAGCTCGACGGCGATGTTGAAGCCCTTGGCGCCTTCATTGGCATTCTCGCCAAATGAAACCGACGCGTCGATGGTGGCTTCGTCCGGAATCTTGACCTTTTCGCCACGAGCGACGGCCTTGAGGGCGCCGAGGAAGCAGGCCGAATAGCCGGCGGCAAACAGCTGCTCGGGATTGGTACCCGGACCGTCATTACCGCCCATGGCGGCCGGGGTGTCCAGCGTCACTTCGAGGCGACCGTCGTCGGTCTTGCTGGTGCCGGTGCGGCCGCCGGTGGTGTGGGCGTGAGCGGTGTAGACGGCTGACTTGATGGACATGGAAAACTCCTGAAGATCCGTGTTGATGGGTATTCAATAGCGCACAATTAAATTGTGTGCAATTGAAAGTTGCTGTGCTATTGTGATGGTGTTCTCGTGAGGGTGCCGATGGCCAGCAAAACCGATCCGATGCAACTCGATTCCATGTTGTGCTTTGCCGTCTATGCGGCGGGCCACGCCTTCACGCGGTTCTACAAGCCGCGTCTGGACGCGCTGGGCCTCACCTATCCGCAATACCTGGTGTTCCTGGTGCTCTGGGAAAAGGATGGTCTGACGGTAAAGGCTTTGGGGGAGAAATTGTTCCTCGACAGCGGCACGATCACGCCCCTGCTCAAGCGCCTGGAAGCGCGCGGCCTGTTGCGCCGGCAGCGTGATGCGGATGACGAGCGGCTGGTGCGGATTTTCCTGACCGACGAGGGCAGGGCGCTGCGCGAACAGGCGCTGGCTGTGCCACTGGCCGTGGGCAAGGCGCTGGGCGGCAAGGCCGAGGACGCGGCTCACCTGCGCGAGGCGCTGCACCTGCTGCGCGAGCGACTGGACGAAGCTGAGTAAGGTCGGGCTACTCCGTATGGGGAGTTGCAACACCGAGTGGGTGGGACCTCTCGGTGGAGACTGTGGATCGAATTATTGCAGCCCCACGGCGTCCACCATACCGCCGTCACAGCCGCCATCGGTGGGACGCGCCGCGAGGATCAACCGGCCGAAACTGTCGGGGCCCTGCGGCTGGCCGGTGAGGCCGATGGTGAGTTCGTCGATCAGGCGACGATTGCCGTCATTGACGCAGGAGAGGCGCACGCGGTCGCCGGCGCCGGGGCCAAAAGCCTCGTCGAAGGCCGCGCGAACCTGGCCCTGGGTCAGGCGCTTGCCGATATTGCTGGCGAAGAGGTCGCGCACCACGGTTTCGTTGACGGCATCGAGCAGGTCGAGGGAGTCGCCGAAATAGGCCTCGGCGTCGCCGTCATAGCAAGTGCCATGGGTGATCCATTCGTGGCGGTCGAGACCGGAGTGGGTGCCGGGCATCAAGATCTGCAGCTCATCGCGAAGAGCGTCGGAAATGTCGGGCTCGGGCAGCAGGTCCCAGTCGCCCTGCTCATCCAGTGCCACTGTTTCTGCGTCCACCCCGCAATAATCGCGGGAACGCGGCTGCGGCCAGAGGCCGTGCAGGGCGAAATTGCCGGCATCGAACCGGTCCACGGTCTGGCTTTCGCATTCGGCACGATCGGGTCGGGTTTCGCAGAAGGCCGGCTGCCAGCTGATAGCCAGCACATATTGGGTGCGTTCCTGCGCCAGGGTGGGCGCGGTCAGCAGGCCAAGCAAGGCAAATGCGGACATGAAACGCATGGATCAAAGCCTCAAATGAACATGGGCGGCCCTTAGAGGCCGCCCATCGAGCCTAGAGCGTTATACGATAGACACCAAAGCCTTCGGCGTTGGTTTCGCCGGTTGCCTCGATGCTGACGCCCGAAACGTCATCGACATAGTCGGCACCCTTGGGGCCGGTGGTGAAGAGCACCGAGGTGTCACCGATCGGGGCCAGAGACCAGTTGCCGTCGGCGGACGGGCTGATGGTGCCGTTTTCGACGATGAAGCGGATGATGATGTCGCGATTGGTGTCGGGACCGACAAAGACGATCTTTTCCGCATTGATGCCGGGGAAGGTGCCGCCGCCGCTGGCGCGGTAATTGTTGGTGGCGACGATGAATTCCTGGGCGGGATCGATCGGCTGGCCGTCATAGCTCAGCTCGACGATGCGATTGGCGTCGGGGTTAGTCTCTTCCTTGCCGTCCGAGGAATATTTGCTCGGCTGGGTCAGGTCGATCTTGTAGGTAACGCCGTCGATCACGTCGTAATTGTAGGACGGGAAGTCGAGGTTGATCAGCTCGGCGTCGATGGCGCCAGCTTCGACCTGGTTGAAGATGCCCGCCGAGCGTTCAAGCCAGTTCTTCACATCGGCGCCGGTGATTTTCACCGCCTGGATGGTGTTGGGATAGAGATAGAGGTCAGCCACATTCTTGATAGCAACCGGGCCGACGGGCACGTCGGTGTAATAGTCCGGACCACCACGGCCGCCGGCCTTGAAGGGAGCCGCGGCCGAGAGGATCGGCAAAGCCTCCCATTCGGTGCCCTTCATCATCTGTTCGATATACCAGGTCTGGGCCTGGCTCACGATCTGCACCGACGGATCGTCGGCGACGAGGGCGAAATAGGAATAGAGCGGAGCCGAGGTCTCGCCCACGGCGCGACGCACATATTCAAGCGTTTCGTCATGGTCGGTCTGGGCGGCAGCGAGGACTTCGGCCTCGTCTTCGACCAGGGCATTGACCTTGCCATCGACACGCTCGGAGATCGGGCGGGCTTCGGATGTGTGCGAGACGACGGTCCACTTGCCGTCGGCGTCCTGCTCAAGCAGCAGGTCAATCAGACCCATGTGGCTGCCCCAGAAGCCGGGCATGACGGCAGGCGTTCCGGCCAGTGTGCCAGCTTCGATATCGACGCCTTCGATGCCTTCATAATCCGGACCCGGGAAGACCAGATGCTGGTGGCCAAGCATGATCGCATCGATGCCTTCGACGGCTGCCAGCTGCAGGGCCATGTTTTCGCCGCCGGTCGCCTGATCGGCGGCAATGCCGGAATGGCAGAGGGCGATGACGATATCGGCGCCTTCTTCCTTGATCCTGGGTATATAGGCCTGCGCCGTCTCGACGATGTCGCGGGTGTTGACCTTGCCAGTCAGGTTGGCAGCGTCCCAGGTCATGATCTGGGGTGGCACGAAGCCGATGAGGCCGATCTTGATGCTCTTGGCTGCGCCCGAGCCGTCGGTCAATTCCTTATCGATGATAAGGTAAGGTTGGATATAGGTCTCGTCGTCCAGCACATTTGCGGCCAGTTCGCCCTTCACCAGATTGGCGGAGACGAAGGGGAAGTCGGCGCCGGCCAGGGCCTTGTCGAGGAATTCGAGGCCGTAGTTGAATTCGTGATTGCCCAGCGTTGCGGCTTCATAGCCCAGGGTGTTCATCGCGGCGATGACGGGGTGGACATTGCCATCGAGGCCCTTCTCATAGGCGATATAGTCGCCCATCGGATTGCCCTGGATAATGTCACCATTGTCGACCAGCAGGGAATTGCCCGCTTCGGCGCGGATAGACTCAATGATCGAGGCGGTGCGGGCCAAGCCCATGGTGTCATTGGGGGCGTCGGCAAAATAGTCATAGGCGAAAACCGCGACATGCAGGTCGGTGGTTTCCAGAATGCGCAAATGGGCCTGATTGGCCTGGGCCATGGTGGCGAAAGGATGCATGGCGGCCATGGCTCCAACACTCGCGGAGCCGGCGAGGAATGTACGGCGAGAAATCGTGGGCAGGAAATTCATTGGTGTCTCCCTGAGGCGTTCAGTTTCGAACTGGACCGGGGGCTGGAGGCTCCCGGGCCGGGCGCGCGGCCCGTCGCGTCGCGCTTCGCATGAAAGCGCAAAAGCTCTTGCCGTCCGGAAATGACGTTGGGATGACGGCGGCGTGATCAGGCTATGGAAGTTTGACCGGTTGGTCAATTTATGACAGCGGCCTGCCCACCGGAACCGATTGCATCGGCATGGCTTGTTGCTAGGCTTGGGGATCGATCGGAGAATTCGCAGATGAAGTGGCGTGGCAGGCAGCAGAGTTCCAACATCGAGGACCGGCGCAGCCAGGGCGGCGGCGGCCTTGGCGGGCTGGGCGGCAATCCTTTCGGCCGGGGTGGTGGCGGCATTCGCTTGCCCTCGGGCGGGGGGCGCGGCTCGCGTGGCGGCTTCGGTAGCCTGATCGGCATCGTGGTGGTGCTGGGTATTATCTGGCTTGTGACCGGCACCAATCCGCTCGACATGCTGAGCGGTGGTGGCAGCAGTTCGTCTACCCAGTCCAATGCCTCGCGGCAGGTGCCGACCACGGGCGAAGAGGCCGAGTTGCGCGAATTTGTCGGTGTCGTGGTCAAGGAGACCGAGGATCTGTGGACCGAGGTCTTCGAGGCATCGGGCGAGAATTATCCCGAGCCCAGGGTCGTGTTGTTCAGCGGCGGCACCAATACCGGCTGCGGCTATGCCGATTCCAGCACCGGGCCGTTCTATTGCCCCGGCGACAGTCAGGTTTACATCGACCTGAGCTTTTATGATCAGTTGCGGTCCGAATTCGGTGCGCCGGGCGATTTTGCTCAGGCCTATGTGCTGGCGCATGAAGTGGGTCACCATATTCAGAACCTGACGGGCGTGCTGCCCGAGTTCAACCAGCGTCGCCAGTCGATGAGCACGGAAGAGGCCAATGCCTATTCGGTCCGCGTCGAGCTGCAGGCGGACTGCTATGCCGGCGTCTGGGCCAGCTATGCCGGCCAAGAAGACCTGCTGGACAATGGCGATATCGAGGAAGCGCTCAACGCCGCCGAACAGATCGGCGATGACACGCTGCAAAAGCGTATGCAGGGCTTTGCGGTGCCGAAAACCTTCAACCACGGCACGTCGCAGCAGCGGAAGACCTGGTTCGAGCGCGGATATTCGAGTGGCAACCCGAGCCAGTGCGATACGTTTTCGGGGAGTGTTTGAGGGTTAGGGGCGGTCGCGCATGATGGTTTCGTAGTCCTGTGCACTACTGAAGATGCGCAAGATCAGCACGTTATCGCGTTGCGCGTCATAGACTATCACCAAACGCTCAAATGGCGTCTGCCGGATGCCAGGGCCGAAGTCGGGCCTTGCAATACCGCTGTCCGGCGCTGTTCCAATCAGTTCGCACCGTGCCATGATCCGTTCGATGTAGTTTTGTGCTGTCCGGGAGAAGCCTGACATCTCGACGATGTATAAGAATATGGCGTCTAGGTCGTCCCGCGCATCATCAGAGTAGTTGACATCAGGTGGTGTCATGTCGGCGCGCGCGCTGTTGTTCGAGCCGCTCAGCGGATTCAAACTGGCGCCGCATGTGTTCACGCACGGATGCTGCACTATGAACCGGACGCGAAGGATCTGCGGCGTGAAGAATCTGCCGCTTGAGTTCAGCCAGACGTGCTGCGTGCTGCTGCTCATCGAGCGCCATTCGGACCATCTCGTCGGCAGATTCGAACTCACCGCGTGCCACGCTCTCGCGGATTCTTTCGGCTTGGTCGTCGCTTATGGTCACGGTGAGCTTGTCTGGCTGGTCCATGTCGACCTCCGATGTCGCCCCAATGTAATGCGGCGTGCCCGGTCGGCCAAACAAAAACGCCGGAGACTGGCTCCGGCGTATTCTCAGATCAGGCAGCGGGCGCCTTGTGTTCGGGCAGTTCCGCCACGCCCTTTTGCTTGCGGACGTGGTTGAGGAAGCGCGTGAAGAGGTAGTGGCTGTCGCGCGGGCCGGGGCTGGCTTCGGGGTGGTATTGCACCGAAAAGATCGGCTTGCCCTCAACCTGCAGCCCCGCATTGGACTGGTCGAACAGCGAGACATGGGTCTCGGTGACGCCAGACGGCAGACTGGCCTTGTCGACGGCAAAGCCGTGGTTCATCGAGGTGATTTCCACCTTGCCCGTGGTCAGGTCCTTGACCGGATGATTGGCGCCGTGGTGGCCCTGGTGCATCTTGGAGGTGGTGCCGCCCAGGGCCAAGCCGAGCAGCTGGTGGCCGAGGCAAATGCCGAAGACGGGTTTGCCGGTTTCCATCAGCGTCTGGATGGTGGGCACGGCATATTTGCCAGTCGCCGCCGGATCGCCGGGGCCATTGGAGAGGAAAATGCCGTCGGGATTGTGCGACAGCACATCGGCTGCCGTGGCGGTGGCCGGAACGACGGTGACCTTGGCGCCCTGGTCGGCGAGGCAGCGCAGGATGTTGCGCTTGGCACCATAGTCGATGGCGACGATGTGGAAATCGGCATTGTCGAGCTGGCTATAGCCCTTGTCCCATGCCCAGCCGGTCTGGTCCCAGTGATAGGTCTGGGCGGTGGTGACTTCCTTGGCAAGGTCAAGCCCTTCAAGGCCCGGGAA
Source organism: Candidatus Devosia phytovorans (assembly GCA_029202405.1). Taxonomy (NCBI): domain Bacteria; kingdom Pseudomonadati; phylum Pseudomonadota; class Alphaproteobacteria; order Hyphomicrobiales; family Devosiaceae; genus Devosia; species Candidatus Devosia phytovorans. Next base: position 606,465 of record CP119312.1, read on the forward strand.
CGCATTGAGTTCAGCCGTGATCGAGGCTTCGTCGAACTGGCCATCGGGCGCATGGGCGACGACGCCGTTGGGCATGCCGTTTTCGCGGATCAGCGCGGTCAGGGCGCGGGTGTCGACGCCGGCGATGCCGACGATATTGCGCTTCTTGAGCCAGACGTCGAGTTCTTCGGCAGCGCGGTAGTTGGAGGGATTGGTGATGTCGGCCTTGATCACGACGCCACGCACGCCGGACAGAGCGGCCATATTGACCGTCTCGATGTCCTCGTCATTGGCGCCGACATTGCCGATATGGGGGAAGGTGAAAGTCACGATCTGCCCGGCATAGGACGGATCGGTTAGGACTTCCTGGTAGCCGGTCATGGCGGTGTTGAAGCAGACCTCGCCGGCGGCGTGGCCAATCGCTCCGATGCCGCGGCCTTCCAGGCGCGTACCGTCTGCCAGGATCAGAAGTGCGGTCGCGGGGGATTGCTGCCAGCCGGTCACGGTAGGGCTCCATGGTTTGTTTCAGGTAGTCGCGCGTTCAGACCGGCAAAGTCTTGCAACTTTTCCGGGCCACGCTCGCGTCAATGTCGATTGAGGCCTCTCCCTAGACGCAGCAGCCGGTCAACGCAAGTGGCGCGACGCGCTTATTGTGCCTATATGGGTCCAACAAAACGCATAGCAAGAGGATCAAAACCCATGCGCGAACAGTTCAGCGAAGGCCTGAAAGAGGCCCTCAAGGCTCGTGACCAGCGGCGCACCGCGACGCTCCGGGCCATTACCGCGGCTATCAAGGACAAGGACATCGCCATCCGCCAGGAAAACCGCGGGCCGGCGACCAATGAGGAAATCCTCGCCATCATCGTCAAGATGGTCAAGCAGCGCGAAGAAAGCTTTGCCATCTATGCCCAGGCCGGCCGTGCCGACCTCGCCACGGTGGAAAAGGAAGAGATCGACATCCTCAACGAGTTCCTGCCCAAGGGACTGACCGAAGAAGAGGTCGAGGCGGCGATCAAGGCAGCCATTGCCACCACCGGTGCCGCCGATCCCAAGGACATGGGCAAGGTGATCGCCCAGCTCAAGGCCGACTACCCGGGCCGGATCGACTTCGGCAAGGCCAGCGCCAAGGTGCGCGCGGCGCTGGCTGGCTAAGTCCTCAAGCGATGAGACGCAATGTAGCGGTCGTGACCTGGTTACGGCCGCTTCCTTTTGCTCGGTAGAGCGCATCGTCGGCGCGGTTGAGGACCGAGGAAAAGTTTTCGCCCTCGCCGCTGACGGCGACGCCAACGCTGACGGTGGCCGGTATGGACTCCATGGCGCGGCGGGTCGGGGTCTGTTCGAAGTCGGCGCGGATGCGCTCGGCGATCTGCTTGGCCTGTTCCACGAGCATGGGCTCCAGGATGGCGCAGAATTCTTCGCCGCCAATTCGGGCCACGGCGTCGTCGCTGCGCATATTGTTATGCAGGATCGCGCCGAAGTGGCGGATGACGGAATCGCCCCCGGCGTGACCGAAGCGGTCGTTGATCTGCTTGAAATGGTCGATGTCGAACATCAGCACGGCGGTGCCGGCGGGCAGATCAAGGTTTTCAAAGCGATCGAACAGGGCGCGGCGATTCAAAAGGCCTGTCAGCGAGTCGGTATTGGCCTCATGCCTGTGTTTGCGGGCGGCGCGCGAGTGGTGCAGTGTCAGCGTGATGGCGCCGATGCCGGTCAGGCCAACCAGCGACATAATGGAATTGAAGCGCTCGGCCCAATTGTCGGGAATGGCTTGCAGGACCAGATGCCCGTCGAGGGCAATCATCACCGAACAGGCAAAGAAGGAAATCGCACAAAGCGTATAGAGCACGGCGTTGGACACCAGCGCCGCCGGGGATTCATGGCGGCCACGCCAATATTCCACAGCGCAGAGCAGCATGATGATGCCGCCCATGAGGTTGAGATTGAACACGCCGATCCCGGACAGACCGGCAAACAGAGGCACGGCGAGCAGGATCAGCGAAATCGCCCAGACCACGACGGCGGGCCGTACCGAGTTTGCCGTGTCGCGGAACAGGCGCGACGCTCCATAGATCAGGCCGAAGCCGCTAAGGATCAGCGTATAGGGAGCAAGCAGGTGGAAGAGGCCCACTTCGCCATTGCGAAAGCCCAGCAGAACCATGGCGATGACCACGAGGCCAATGCCGGCCGAACCATAGGCGAGATAGGTCTCCGCCCGGGAATTCATCCAACCGATGAGCAGCGCACCCATCAAGGCCGCACTCGAAAAAGCGATCGCTATCAATAAGGTAGCGTTGTCGATCATTGCCCGTCCCCCGATCGCGCAAAGGCGTTTCGCTCGCCGGCGGGCAAGAGACGCTTGGGTCATTCAATCCCTAGAAGATGACTAAAGGGTTATTAAATGCAAGTACTTAACAATTGCCCGCTGGCACGGTCTGGATTTTGATGCTGCGCAGTTCCTGCCAGTAGGACCAGATGGCGATCAATACAGCCAGAGCGAGCGCTGCGGTGCCGATCAGCGGGAGGCTGCGATATCCCCAGCCGGCGTCGAGCATGCCGGCACCCAGAACGGCGCCGATGGCAATGCCGATATTAAAGCCGGTGGGGATGAGCGCCGAGGCCAGATTGGGCGCATCGCCCGCCCAGGCGAGTACGCGCGACTGGACCGGCGAGCCGAAGGCGAAGTTGACGCCGCCCCAGATGACCACCACGACGGCCATGACCAGGGGATAGGGGCTGACGGCGTAGAGCAGGGCAAAGGCGCCCACCTGGGTGGTGAGGATGACGATGAGCGATGGCATCAGCTTCCAGTCGGCAAGCCGACCGCCGATGAAGACGCCGATGGTCGATCCAACACCGTAAAGCAGCAGAATCCAGGGGATGATGGCGGCGTCGAAGCCGCTGACCTCGCGCAGCAGTGGCGCGATATAGGTAAAGAGGCTGTATTGGCCGATCATGGCCAGGATGGCGATGAGCAGCGAGGTGGCGACCTGCTGCCGGCCGAGCGCCTTGAATTCCCTAAGCAGGCCGCCGCTGGTGCTGGCATTGGCGGTGCTGGTCGGCAGACAGAAGGCGACGGCGAGAGTGGCGACAAAGCCCAGCGCACCGACGGCCCAGAAGGTGGCGCGCCAGTCGATAGCTGTGCCGATGGCGGTTCCCGCCGGAACGCCCAGAATATTGGAAACGGTCAGGCCGGAGAGAATCAGCGCGACGGCGAAGCCGCTCTTGTCTGCCGGCACAAGATTGACGGCCACTATGGCGGCGATGCCGAAATAGGTGCCATGCACCACCGAGACCAATACGCGCGCCGCCATCAGCAGTTCGAAGGTCGGCGCCAGGGCGCAGAGCGCCTGGCCGAGGGTGAAGACCGTGCCAAGCAGCACGATCAGCGCCTTTCTGCTGAGCCTTTTGGTCGCGACGGCCAAGAGCGGCCCGCCAATGGCGATGCCCACGGCATAGCCGCTTATCAGGTAGCCGGCTGTGGGAATCGAGGTGCCAAGGCCAAGGGCGACTTCGGGTAGCACGCCAGCGATCACAAATTCGGCCGTGCCGAAGGCAAAGGCGGCGAGAAACAACGCAAACAACGGCAGCGACATGACATAAACCGCCAGCGGCGGGCCTCGATTGAAGCGGTCTCTCATCATGTTGAGGCAATGTTGGCAATGCATAATTGGCGGGCACGACTTTAGATAAACTAAAGTCACATCAGGCTTGGCACTGCCCGCGATCTGATTAGTCTGATCGGAGCGGCCGAGCTGGCGCGCATGGAGAGCGAGATGACAGTGTCGACGGAAACGAAACGACGGTTTGCCCTGGCCACGGCCCTTCGCGGTCTCTTCATGTTGCTGGCAGGTCTTTATGCGGTGATCTGGCCCACCGAGGCACTGACCATCCTGGTGCTGGCCGGCGGCATCCTGCTGCTGATCGATGGTGCGCTGGGGCTATGGAGCCTGACCTTTGGTGGTGGCAAAAGCGGCAATTACTGGTTCGACGTGGTATCAAATGCGCTGTCACTGATCTTGGGCGTGCTGATCCTGCTCAGCCCGCTGCTCGCAACCATTCTCACCGTGACCTTTATGGCGACGCTGGTCGGTATTGCCGCGCTTGTCGTCGGCGTCATGCAGATCGTGGTGATCACGCGAGAGCGCGAGCACTATGTGCGCATCTGGCCGGTGGTGCTGTCGGGCATTTCCTATGTGCTGCTCGGGCTGGTTTTCCTGTTCTTCCCGCTGCTCAGTGCGTCGATCGGGGTGGTTTTCGGTGGCGTGCTGCTGGTGTTTTTCTCGTTCGGTCTGTTTGGCTGGGCCTGGCGACTTTATCAGCGCAGCAAAGCCTGACGCGCTTCGGTTTCGCGCTGGAGTTCGGCGTTGATTGTGGCGCCCAGCACGACGATCAGTGCCGAATTATACATCCAGAGCAGCAGCACGATGGCAGTGGCCAGCGAGCCGAAGGTCGCCTCGAACTGGCCCAGCCGCTCGACATAGAAAGAGAAGGCGAGGCAGACCAAAAGCCAGAGCAAGACGGCGATGCTGGCGCCGGGCCAGATCCACTTGGCGCGTTTCGAGCGGCGGTCCGGAGCAAAGCGATAGAAGGCGGCCAGCCCCAGAACGCCGAGACCGAGCAGGATGGGCCAGCGCAGCCACAGCACCAGGGCCTGCCCATGACCCAGCCATGGGAAGGCGGCGAAATAGGCCGGGATCAGGGCCACCAGGGTCAGCACCAGGATCATGCCGATGCCGGCCAGGAAGGTGACCCAGACCGACATGGCAATCGCTGCAAGGAAGTTGCGCTTGTCGGGCTCGGCATGAGTGCGAGAGGTGGCATACATCAGCGCTGCCACGCCGCGCGAGGCGCTCCAGGCGGCAATTAGCAGCGAGATGGCGAGGCCGATGCCGAGGCCGGCACGAGGCTGGTCGAGGAGCGCGACCAATTGATCGGCCAGCGTCTGCCGCGCCACCTCGGGCACGATGCCATCTAGGCGATCCACCATGTCGGCGAGAAAGGTCGGCTTGGCGAACAGGCCAAGCAGCAGCACGGCGCTGGTGACGGCAGGAAACAGGGACAGAAAGCCAAAATAGGCCACACCGGCGCAGCGCATGGATGTGTCCATGCGCGTCATCGCCTGGACAGTGCGCCAGATTACCTTGCGCCAGCGATGGCGGTGGGTTTTCGGCGGCGATGTCGTTGTGGCATTTGCGAAAGTCTCGGTCATGCCGGTCAACGCCGGCGCGCACACGAAGTTGCGATCAGCGGTAGATCACGGTGACACCGGCGACCGCTTCGTCCTGCCGATAGATTTCGGCACCCTGCGGCAGGGTCAGCTCGATATTGCCAAAGCCATCCCATCGCGCATCAAGGGCCGCATCGGTCTGACCGACGGAGACAAAGCTTGCGGCATCTTCCGGCAGATCATCGCCAGCAGGGATCAGTGCTGCCTGGGTATTGGGGCCCGTGGTCGTGCCACAATCGCGGGAAAAGACCACGAGGTCGAACTGTCCATCGGGCGCGGTCTGCCGGTCTGAGATGCTGACGTCGCAGCTTGGCGCCAGGCCCGCGACATACCAGAGGCCCGCGCCGACGATCAGGGCAGGGCCCGCCGTCAGCAGCGTGAAGAGCGGCAGGGGGAATTTCTGGCTTTTGGGCAATGCGGACCTGCTGTGGCGAAAAATAGCCATGAATGCCACGCGAGCGTTTCGTCACAAGAAAGTTTCAGTGACACCGCGTGGCCAAGTGCTTACTTACACCAATGCGCTTCTCCGACCAGTTCCTTGATGAAATTCGCCAACGCCTGCCGATTACGCAGGTCGTGGGTGAGCACGTCATGTGGGACAAGCGGAAAAGCCAGCCGGCCAAGGGCGATATGTGGGCCTGCTGTCCCTTTCACGGCGAGAAAAGTCCGAGCTTTCATGCCGATGATCGTCGCGGCATCTATCATTGCTTCGGCTGCGGCGTGTCGGGGGACCATTTTCGTTTTCTGACAGAAAAGGCCGGGATGAGTTTTCCCGAAGCGGTTGAGAAGCTGGCCAATATGGCCGGCGTGCCCATGCCGGCGCGCGATGAGCGGCAGGAGAAGCGCGAGGCCGAGCGCAAGAGCCTGACCGATGTCATGGAGTTGGCAACGAAATATTTCGAGGCAGCGCTGCAGCACAATATCGGGGCGCGGGCGCGCGGCTATCTATTGGAGCGTGGTGTTTCGTCACAAAGCCAGACGCGCTTCCGCATCGGCTTTGCGCCGGATAGCCGCAATGGGCTCAAGGAGCATCTGGCGGCCAATGGCGTTTCGGCGCAGGACATGGTCGATACGGGTCTGGTCGCCAGCCGCGATGGCGACGCGCTGACCTATGACCGGTTCCGCAACCGCGTGATGTTTCCCATCATGGATTTCCGCGGCCGGGTGATTGCCTTTGGCGGGCGCGCCATGTCGGCGGATGTGCCAGCGAAATATCTCAACTCGCCCGAGACCGAGCTCTTTCACAAGCGACAGACGCTCTATAACGGCCAGACAGCCCGGCAGGCGGCGCGCGATGGCAGCACGGTTGTCGTGGTGGAAGGCTATCTCGACGTGATCGCAGCGGTTGCCGCCGGTTTCGAAGGCACCGTCGCGCCGCTCGGGACGGCCATGACGGAAGAACACCTGCAACTGCTCTGGCGCATGTCGCCTGACCCGATCCTCTGCTTTGATGGCGACAAGGCCGGCCTCAAGGCGGCCGAGCGCGCGGCCGACATGGTCATGCCGCATCTCAAACCCGGTTTTACCGTGCGCATTGCGACCCTGCCGGAAGGGCAGGACCCCGATGACCTGATCAAGGCGCATGGCCGTGGCGCCTTTGCCGATGTGCTCGACCGGGCGCGCAGCCTTTCCGATGTGGTCTGGAGCATGGAGACCGGCGGGCTGGTGCCGGAAACGCCCGAGGCGCGTGCTGCCTTGCAGGCGCGGCTGCGCGAGCGGGCCAATGGTATTCAGGACAGTTCGGTCCGCTTCCACTATTCGCAGGCTTTCGATGAAAAGCTGCGCGCCTTCCTCGCGCCCGTGCGGCAGAACCGCTTCGAGCCGCGCGGCGGGCAGCAGCGCTATGGCCAGAGCGGCGCCTATGGCTATCCGGGGCGGGGTACGCCACGCCTCGTCGTTTCGGACACGCTGCGCAATTCGCGCCTGCTCAAGCCGGGTTCGGTGGCCGATGCAACGCCGCGCGAGGCCACCATCATCCTCAGCCTCGTCAATCATCCGACGCTGGTGGAAGACAAGTTCGAGACTCTGGCGGCCGTGGATTTCGAGACGCCGATCGCCCAGAAGGTGATGAGCGAGATCCTCAACCTCTGCGTTCGCCACCATGACATCGCCGCCGATGATCTCAAATCGGCGCTGGGCGTGCGCGGGCATGGGCCGACTCTGGACCGGATGGCCGATGTCCTGGCCCGCCAGGGGGTGTGGCAGACGGCCTCCGAGATCGCGCTTTCGGATGCTGAGATCGGATTGAGTCATGCGCTGGCCTTGCATAACAAGAAAGTTCAGCTAAATAAGGAACTCAAGGCAGCCGAAGCGGCGCTGGGCGAAGACCCGAGCGAAGAAACCTTTGAACGGCTGCGAGACATCAAGAACCAGATTACCACTGTCGATGGCACTGAGGCATTGATCGAAGGATTTGGTTCGTTATCGGGACGCGCGACACGCAGTTTTTAGGAGGCAGCTCCGAAAAACCGGCGAGTACGCGCGATTTTGCGTATGGCGATATGCGAAACCTGGCCGAGGCGAACCACGTAGCTGCTCACGCGTTAACGCTTGAGTGACACAACCTTTACCTTGCCTTGAGGTGTCACCACTTAAAGCCTTATTCGGGCCCGGGCGCACGGGATCCGACGGAGTACCAGATGGCCACCAAGGCAGCAGCAGCTAAGACCACCAAGGAAAACGAGAAGCCGGAAGCCGGCGCCCCCGAGGCGACGAATGATTCCCCGCTGCTCGACCTTTCCGATGCCGCGGTCAAAAAGCTTATCAAGGTCGCCAAGAAGCGCGGCTATGTGACTTATGAAGAACTCAATGCCGTGATGCCCTCCGACGAGGTGTCGTCCGAGCAGATCGAGGATTTCATGTCCATGTTCTCGGACATGGGCATCAATGTCGTCGATGAGGACGAGGTCGAAGAGACCGAAGTCGAAAAAGACGAAGAAGACCAAGGCCAGGAAGTTGCCACTTCCACCGGCACAGCCGTCGCCTCGACCTCCAACACCAAGTCGGGCTCTGATCGTACCGATGACCCGGTGCGCATGTATCTGCGCGAGATGGGCTCGGTCGAACTACTCAGCCGCGAAGGCGAAATCGCCATCGCCAAGCGCATCGAGGCCGGTCGCGAGACCATGATCGAAGGCCTGTGCGAGAGCCCGCTGACCTTCCAGGCCATCATCATCTGGCGCGACCAGCTCGCCCAGGGTGAAATTCTGCTGCGCGACATCATCGACCTTGAAGCCACTTATGCCGGTCCTGATGCCAAGCAGGCAGCGCCCGACATGTCGGCGGCCTATCAGGCGCCCAAACCGGAAGCCGTTGCCGAAAAGCCCAAGGCCGCTCCCGCGCCCAAGCGCGCTTCGTCGGGCGACAGCGACGACGACTACGTCCCCGAAGAACCGCAAGCCCCACAGGATCCGGCGCCCGACGAGGACGATGACGAATACGAAAACGCCCTGTCGCTCTCGGCCATGGAAGCCGAGCTCAAGCCGCAGGTCGTGGAGACTTTCGATCGCATCGCCAATGCCTATGGGCAGATGCGCGAAATCCAGGATCGTCACGCCGAAGATCGCAGCGCCGCCGTTTCCGATGCCGACCGCAAGAAGATCGAAGGCTTCCGCGTCGAAGTGATTGCCGACGTCAAGTCGCTGTCGCTCAATGCCGGCCGTATCGAAAACCTGGTCGAGCAGCTCTACGACATCAACAAGCGTCTGGTGAAGCTCGAAGGACGCCTGCTGCGCCTAGCCGAAAGCTACGGCGTCAAGCGCGAGAAGTTCCTCGAGAACTACTATGGCCGCGAGGTCGATCCGACCTGGGAAGCTTCGCTCGAAGGTTTCGAGGGCAAGGGCTGGGGCGAGTTCGCCAAGCGCGAAGCCGACACTGTGCGCGAGATCCGCGGCGATGTGGCAACGCTTGCGACCGAAGCCGGCCTCAATATCGGTGAATATCGCCGCATCGTGCACAAGGTGCAAAAGGGCGAGCGGGAAGCCGCGATCGCCAAGAAGGAAATGGTGGAAGCCAACCTTCGTCTCGTGATCTCCATTGCCAAGAAGTACACCAACCGCGGGTTGCAGTTCCTCGATCTGATCCAGGAAGGCAATATCGGCCTGATGAAGGCCGTCGATAAGTTCGAATATCGCCGTGGCTACAAGTTCTCCACCTATGCCACCTGGTGGATCCGCCAGGCGATTACCCGCTCGATCGCCGATCAGGCGCGCACCATCCGTATTCCGGTGCATATGATCGAGACGATCAACAAGATCGTCCGCACTTCGCGCCAGATGCTGCATGAAATCGGCCGTGAGCCGACCCCCGAGGAGCTCAGCGAAAAGCTGCAGATGCCTCTGGACAAGGTCCGCAAGGTCCTCAAGATCGCCAAGGAACCGATCTCGCTCGAAACGCCGATCGGTGACGAAGAAGATTCGAACCTGGGCGATTTCATCCAGGACGTGAATGCGATCCAGCCGATCGATGCGGCGATCCAGTCCAACCTGCGCGAAACCACCACCCGCGTGCTGGCGTCGCTGACGCCGCGTGAGGAACGCGTGTTGCGCATGCGCTTCGGCATCGGCATGAACACCGATCATACGCTCGAAGAAGTCGGCCAGCAGTTCTCGGTGACCCGCGAACGTATCCGCCAGATCGAAGCCAAAGCGTTGCGCAAGCTCAAGCATCCAAGCCGGAGCCGCAAGCTGCGGAGCTTCCTGGACAATTAGGAAAGCCTCAGATCATGCCGACGATTTCAATATTCTTCGGCATGATCATCACAATGTATTGGGATGATCATCCGCCGCCGCACTATCACGTCCGCTACAAGGACCAGCGTGCGGTTGTCTCGATCGAGACGGGATTGCTTACGCATGGTAGGCTTCCAGCAGATGCTAGGCGCCTGATCGCAAAGTGGACGGAGCGTCATCGAGCCGAGTTGATGGCCAATTGGGCTCGGGCCGAACAAGACACTGCTCTTTGGCCCATTCGTGGAGCGGACGAAGATGACTGATATCGAGTATGTCGACGTCGTTGCCGTCAAGGCGCTGCCCGATTTTCATCTCTGGGTACGCTTCTCGAATGGACACGAGGGGGTCAGGGATTTTCGGCCGCTTATTGCGGAAGGCGGTCCAATGGCCGCGCAACTTCGCGACGCAGCCGTGTTCAACGGCGTCTATGTCAATGACGACGTGCCGGCTTGGCCCAATGGATATGAGATTGATGCGACCAATCTGCATCTGAAGATGATGCAAGAGGGGCTGCTGATCAAAACCGAGGCTGCGGAATAGCGCGATGAGAGGCAAAATCATCGTCCACCACGCAGAAGAAGGTGGCTATTGGGCTGAAATTCCGAGCTTGCCGGGGTGTGTGACTCAAGCAGAGACACTCGACGAGCTTGATGAAAACATTGAAGAGGCAATTGCCGGCTGGTTGGCGGTAGATACGAAATAGATGGATAAACCTGACCGCCTCAAAGTTTCGACGATCCGCCATGTCATCCCGTTCAAGCTGCTTGTCACATTCTCCGACGGCTCGCATGGCACATTCGATGCCGCGCAGATGATCGGTGAGCGGGGCGAGGGGACCGAGCCACTGCGGGAGCGGCGGTTCTTCGGATCGGTCGAGCTGCGTAATGGCGTACCGACCTGGCCCAATCACTTCGACCTCTCGCCAGACTGGCTGCGCGAGGAAATGGAAAAACGCGGCGAACTCGTTTTGCCGACACCGGTCCGCCACCTGCGCGGGTCGCGACAATAACAGGAGACGAGCCGTGTCGTTTTTCAAGAAATTGTTTGGCGGTGGTGCATCGAGCGCAGAACCGGCCGGCGACAAGGTTCTGGGCGAAGAGGGCTACAAGGGCTTTCTGATCAAGGCCATCGAGATGAAGGCCGGCAGCGAGCTGCAATTGGCCGGCACCATCGAGAAGGATGTCGCCGGTGAACTCAAGACCTATCGCTTTGTGCGCGCCGATCGCATGAGCTCGCGCGACGACCTGATCGCGCTGGCCATTTCCAAGGGTAAGCAGATCATCGACGAACAGGGCGAAGGCATCTTCCGCTAAGCCCCACTCAATCAATTCAGGCAGTGCCTCCACTCGCGGACGATCCGTCCAGCGAGGCAGACCTGCCGCACAGGAGATTTCCCATGGCCAAGAAGCCAACTGCACGCAGTGAATTCGTAATGTTCGACGTCGTCTATGAAGACGGCAGCCAGCGCTCCAACCGCAAGGTCGACAGCAACCTGCTGGGTGGCCTCGATGGCGACGAGCCGGCCAAGGCCGCCATCGAAGAGCAGGACCGCGCCATTTCGGAAAAGTCCGGCCTGCCGCCCCTGGCCATCAAGTCGATCAAGCGTTCGGGCAAGTAGTCTGATGGAGACGATGCATCTGCAGCTCGGCAAGGCCGTCGGTGCGCCGGAGCGGCCGGAAGACGCCGTGCTCGATCCTGTGCCCAATCCGCATCCCGATATCGACTATGTCGCGCGCTATGTGGCGCCCGAGTTCACCTCGCTTTGCCCGGTGACTGGCCAGCCCGATTTTGCCCATCTGGTGATCGACTATATTCCCGACCAGCTCCTGATCGAGTCCAAGTCGCTCAAGCTCTACCTGACGTCGTTCCGCAATCACGGGGCCTTCCACGAGGGCTGCACCATCGACATCGCCAAGAAGATCATCGCCACCGCCAAGCCGCGCTGGCTGCGCATCGGTGGCTATTGGTATCCGCGCGGCGGTATTCCGATCGATGTGTTCTGGCAGACCGGGACGCCACCCGAAGGTGTCTGGCTGCCCGATCCAGGCGTGCCGCCCTATCGCGGCCGCGGCTAGTTCAAAGGCGCTGCTTGACAAGAGCAGCGCCTTTTTCGTTTAGCCCTTGAGCGCCTTGTCGACAGCTGGCTTGACCACGGTGCCATAGAGCTCGATGGCGCGCATGACCTTGTCATGGGGCAGCGTGCCGACGCTGAGCTGCAGGCCGAAGCGGTCATGCTTGAACCACTCGTGTTGCATCAGGATCTTGTCGATGATTTCCTGTGGCGAACCCATGAAATAGGCGCCCTGCGGCGTGGCGCCGGCGTCGAACTGGGCGCGGGTTGTCGGCGGCCAGCCGCGCTCCTTGCCGATGCGGCTCATGGCGGCGCTATGGGCCGGGAAGGCGAAGTCGCGGGCGTCCTGACTGTTGTCGGCGATAAAGCCATGCGAGCTGATGCCGACGGGCATGGCCTTGGGATCGCGGCCGACCTTTTCAGCGGTATCGCGATAGAACTGGACCAGGGGCGCAAACTGGCTTGGCTGGCCACCGATGATGGCGATCATCAGCGGCAGGCCATAATAGGCGGCGCGGGCAACGGAATTGGGCGTGCCGCCAACGGCGATCCAGACGGGCAGCGGGTTCTGGACCGGTTTGGGAAAGATTTCGATGCCGGGAATGGGCTTGGTATTGGCGCTGCCCGGCCAGGCGATTTTGCCGCCCTCGCGGATTTTCAGCAGCAGTTCGAGCTTTTCTTCGAACAGCGTGTCGTAGTCGTCGAGATCATAGCCGAACAGCGGAAAGCTCTCGATGAAGGAGCCGCGGCCGGCCATGATTTCGGCACGACCATTGCTGATCAGATCGACCGTGGCAAACTGCTGCCAGACGCGGATCGGGTCTTCCGAGCTCAGGACGGTGACGGCTGTGGAGAGCTTGATGTTCTTGGTGCGGGCGGCGGCGGCGGCCAGAATGGTCACGGGAGCCGAAGCGACATAGTCCGGGCGGTGGTGTTCGCCCAGGCCATAAAAGCTCAGGCCTAGCTGGTCGGCCAGGTCGATCTCTTCGAGCAGGTCCTTGAGGCGCTCGGCCGGGCTCTGCAGCCGGTCGCCGTTCAGCGCATCGGGGGTGTTTTCAGCGAAAGAATAGAGGCCGAGTTCCATCTGTATAGCTCCTGTTGGCTGACAGATGGCGCGAGCGGCGCATGCGATCAAGAACGCACACGAGTGTAACCGGCGCAGTTGGGCTCTGCGCCGGTGTATCGGATCAGACGTTGTTGGCCGATGGCGTGTAGGCAAAGGGCGAGGGCGTCGCAGCGGGCTCGGGAGCCTTTTCGCCTGCCGCCTTGTGGATCTCGGTGACGAGGGTCGGATCAAGCTTGAGCTTGCTGGCCAAGGCATCGAGATAGGCGCGTTCCGATGCAGTGTCGGCCGTGATAGCGACCAGCGAGGCCGCGTAGATTTCGGCGGCGTGCTCGGGCGTGTCGGCGCGGGCAACAACGGCATTGATGTCGAGTGGCGTCGACAGTTCGTCGAACACCCAGGCCTTTTCCTCCGATGACAGGCTCATGGTTTCGAGCTTGGCAAAGATGGCCTCCTTTTCGTCGGCGTCGATACGGCCATCGGCCTTGGCGGCGGCGATCATGGCGCGCACCAGGGTCTTGCCCAGTTCTTCCTGGCCATGCTCGTCGGAGGGGGCGGGGATGAAGGCGTCCTGCGTCGGGGCAGGGGTTGCGCCCTGCTGCTGGTTCTTCTGGTAATTCTGCCAGGCATTGTAGGCGAGGCCGCCGACAGCGGCGACGGCGCCGACCTTGACGGCATTGCCGGCGAGCTTGCCCAGGCCACCGCCGCTCAGCAGCATGCCGGCGGCCATGCCAGCGGCGCCGGTCATGGCGGTGCGCTGGGTGTTCTTGTCGGTCTGGAGGGCTTTGACGATCTGATCGATATTGAACATGGGAGCTCCGGTGATGATGATCACGACATGGGGAGGCAAGGAGGCGCGCGCAAGACGTGAGGCACAATGCCGCTGGCAGACAAGCAAAGACCCCGGCGGGGCGGCCGGGGTCTTCAACGACATCACCAGAGGGAGGGCTGGCGATACCGGTAGGTTAGTTCCGTTACTGAGCGGCGGGGGCAGCCGGTTCAGCAGCGGGAGCAGCAGGGGCGGCTTCAGTAGCCGGAGCCTCGACTGCGGGGGCTTCCGTTGCCGGAGCAGCGTCAACTGCCGGGGCTTCGGTCATCGGGGCTGCCTCAGCCGGAGCCGCCGGGGCTTCGGTCATTGGCGCCGGCGCCGTCATCGCGTCAGCAGGGGCTTCGATGCCAGCAGGAGCGGCAGAGCCGTCAACCGACGTAGCGGGGCCAGAGTTGGCCGAGAAGACCAGGTAACCGATGGCAAGCAGGGCCAAGGCCACGATGATACCGACAAACCAGCCTGTGCCGCTGGATTCGCGGGTGTAAACAGTGCGGTTGCCGTCGTTGGTATAAACGGTATCGCGTTCAGGGATAGCCATGATTTCGCTCCTTATGTTTCACCGTATGGCTAAGAAACGCGGGCTTTTTGTTTTTGGTTCCCGAATACGTGATCACGCCTCGCGCTCTATAGCGCGGGGCGAATTCATCCTTATGATTCAAGTGATTGTGACAGGTCCGAGTAGCAAAAACCCCAGCGTTTCAGCCTGTCTTGCGTGAAAAACTTTACAGATCGGGCGATTTTTCTTCGCCCTTTTTCTTGGAAATCTTGTCGATCAGCGCCAGGAATAGGGCCGAGGCGATGAAAGTCACGTGCAGGATCGTGTACCACATGATGTGCTGATCGGTGTAACGCGGCACGTTGAGGAAGATCTGCAGCAGGTGGATTGAAGAAATAGCGACGATCGTCGAAGCAACCTTGATTTTGAGCGAGCCGGCGTCGATCTGGCCGAGCCAGTGCACGTCGTCGTCATTGTCGAAGCGCGAGACGAAATTCTCGTAGCCGGAGATGATGACCATGACCACAAGGCTGGCGATCAGCGCGGCGTCGATCAGCGCGAGGATCTTGAGGATGGTCTCGGTCTCGTCCATGCCGATCAGGTGGCTGGCGAAGTCCCAGAGCTTGAAGCCGAAGCTGACGGCATAGAGGGCGAGGGCAAGGCCGAGGCCGATGTAGAAGACCACCAGCAGCCAGCGCGACGCCAGGATGATGCTTTCGACAAAAATTTCAACCCGCTTCATTGAACGCTCCGAGAACTCACGAGCGCTGGCAATAGCAAGTTTTACGCGACAGGCAAGATGGCGCAACTGCATGGGAGACAAGCAAAAAGGCCGGGCAGTGCCCGGCCTTTCGCAAGATGTGGTGTTGGTTAGCCGTTGTTGCCGGCCACGGTGATCAGCGGCGTGATGCGGCGGATGGTGACGCGACGGTTTTCGCGTTCGGCCGCATCGGTGCGGATCTTGAGGTAGCGCTCGCCATAACCCTGAGTGGCCAGGTTCTCCGGCGGCACGCCGTAGAAGTCGGTCAGGATGCGGGCGACGGTGGCGGCACGCAGGTCCGACAGGCGGAGGTTAGAAATATCCGAACCCACGGCATCGGTATGGCCTTCGATCAGGAAGGTTTCACCCGGATTGGTAGCCAGCAGCTGCAACATGCCATTGGCGACGTTGGAGAGCGAGGCCACCTGGTCGCGGCCAATGGTGGCAGCGCCGGTATCGAAGGTCAGGCCACCGACTTCAAGCTTGCGCACGCTGTCGCGGACGCGGGAGGAGCGCTTGACCTCGTCGATCGAATAGATGCGGGCGACCTGTTCCACCGGCGGCTGGGCGAAGAACGAACCCACTTCGTCCTCGTCGGCATAGGAGGCGTCGAGCACATAGTCCTGCACCGGGATGTTGAGGCGCAGCGGGGGCAGGTCGCGGCCCGGATCTTCCCAGTAGATCAGCTGGTCGTCATAGCGATCGTCGAATGTCGCCAGCACATATTCGCGGCCCGAGGGGTCGAAGCGCGAACGGCGCAGAGTATCGCCATTGGCATTGCGCACGGTGACGATCGAACTGCCGTCCGGACGGGTGATCACTTCACGGGTCCGTCCATTGCTGAGGTTCTCGTAATAGATCTCGTCCTGCTGCGGATTGTAGAAACGATCCGTGTCCTGGCCGATCGAATTGACGATCAACTGGGTGCCGACCTGCAGGATCACCTGGGTGATGACGTCACCCGTGCTGACCGGCTGGACCGTGTTCTGCTCGACAATGGCAACATTGTTCTGCTGGCCGATATTGGTCTCGTTGTTGACCTGGGTCGGGCCGTTGTAGTTGGTGACATTGTTGGTGATGTTGGTGATGTAATTGTTCGTCACCGTCTGCGTCACGGTCTCGTTGTTGGTCGCCGTGATTTCCTGGCCCTGTTCGGCGGTAGCCGAAACGGGTGCTTCGGCAGCAAAGGCGCGGAACATTTCGGACGACTGGGCGGCCGCATCGCTTTCGGGCGGAGCAACCAGCTCAACCGCTGTGTCGGCCGGAATCGGCGCAGGGGCAGCCTGGCCATCGACTGGCAGCGGCGCCAGTTCAAGATCCTTGGCACTGTCGAAGACTGGGGCGATCTGCTCCTGGGTGATGCCGGGGGGCAGTTCCTCGATGACTTCCACCGGGACTTCGGCAGCAGGTGCGGCCTGATCAAACGGGCCGGGTGCCTGTGCAGCCGGATCGGCAACAGGGGCTGCGGGATCGACAACGACGGGAGACGCCGGGTCAGCCACAGGGGCCGCAGGCGCGCCAGGCAGGGTCGGGACCTGGGGCAGGCTCAGGCCATAGTTGGCGAGGCAGCTTGCCGTGTCGGCAAAGCCGGCCGAGGTGCAGAGCGCCTGGATTTCAGCCTGTGCGGCGGCAATCTGGGCCTGCGCAGCGGCAGCGTCGCCACCCGACATCATGTCGGCGATGGCGCCGTTATAGACGTCGATCTGGGCCTGCAGGGCCGCCGAGATATCGGCCTGCGGGGCAGGAGCCTGCTCGGCGGGCGGGGCGGGCTGTTCAGCTCCCGGAGCCGGGGCGGCTTCAGGCGCAGGAGCGGCCTCTGGGGCAGCTTCAGGAGCCGGCTGTTCGGCCGGTGCCTCGAAGGGGGCGGGAGCCGCCTGGGCTTCGACTGGAGCTTCTTCAACTGGGGCAGGCGCTTCCTCAGCCGGTGGCGGTGCTACTGCTTCAGAAGCGAGCTCGGGCACCGGTTCAGGCGCTGGCTCCGGCTGCGGCTCGGGGGCGGGTTCTTCGACGGGGGCGGGCTCTTCGACAACCGGAGCCGGCTCTTCAACCGGGGCTGCTTCTGGGGCAGGCTGTTCGACGGGTGCAGCTTCAGGCGCAGGCGCGGGCTCAGGAGCCGGTGCTGCCTCGGGGGGTGGTGCGGGGGCAGGCGCAGCGGGTGCGGCCTCGCCTCCAGCAGCGGGCTGCGCCGCAATGCATTCTTCGAGCGTGGTGAAGCCGGCATCGATACAGGCCTGTGGTAGCGCTGGCGCTTCCTGGGCGATCGAGGCCTGAACTGGGAACATGGAGAGCAGCGTTAGGCTCGACCCGGTGAGCAGCCAATTTCTGAGGCGCATTGTTTTTCTTCCTTTAATGTCGTTGGACACTTGAGCTCAACATCGCGGTGCCAGTCTGAACGCAGACTGAATAGAACTTTATCGATGATAAGCTGACAGTATCTCCCCGCAATCCCGCAACGCCCCGGATTCCCTTTGGTTCCCCGGCAGAAGCTAACGCACGGTGCGATCAGGAAAATGGCGCGATTGGGGCGGAGTGGACGCTTTGCCCGGTTGTTGCGCTGGCCGGTCGGAGGCGATCATGCTAGGGCGCTCACATGCATCAGGCCATCGACACGCGGACGATTTCGACCCAGGGGCAGGGGCTCTATGAGTTCACCAGCATGCTGGACGACTTCTTGCGAAGCTCCGGGATCATGACCGGGCTACTGACGGTCTATGTGCGTCACACGTCCTGCTCCCTGCTGATCCAGGAAAATGCCGACGACGATGTGCAGACAGACCTCATGGGTTTTTATCGGCGCCTCGTGCCTGAGGGCATAGACTGGCTGGTACATACCACCGAGGGGCCGGACGACATGCCAGCCCATATCAAGGCGTCGCTGACCCAGACCTCCATCGGCATTCCGGTGTCCAGTGGGCAGCCCGTGCTGGGGACGTGGCAGGGCATTTATCTATTCGAGCATCGCCGGCGGCCGCATCGGCGCGAAGTGGTGCTCCATGTTATCGGAGAGCGTTGATGGATTGGGGAAGTCTGATCGGCTATTGGCCGTTCGTGCTGGGGCTGATGGTGACGGGCGTGCTGTCCGGCATTGCGGCGGGGCTGCTGGGCATTGGTGGCGGGGCGATCATTGTACCGGCACTCAGCACGGCGCTGTCGCTGATGGGCTATGACAGCGACCTGGTGCAGCATGTCGCCGTCGGTACGTCGCTGGCCATCATCATCCCCACCGGCATGATGAGTGCGCGGGCCCATTACAAGCGCGGGGCGCTGGATATGCGGGTGCTCAAGCTCTGGGCGCCCTTCATCGTTGCGGGCACGTTCATTGGCGGGCTGATGGCCGGGTTTTTCTCGGGCGACGTGTTGCGCATTGTCTTTGCCGTGATGGCATTCGTCATTGCCGCCAATATCGTTTCCGGCTTCCAGACCAAGCTGATGGGCCATCTCAATGGCTCGACCTGGACGCATCGCATCTCGGCGACGGTGGTCGGCTATCTGTCGTCGCTGATGGGCATTGGTGGCGGATCGTTGACCGTGCCGACGCTGGTGGCCTTCGGCGCGACCATGCATGCGGCCGTAGGCACGTCGGCGGCCATTGGCGTGGCGATCGCCGTCTCGGGAACGCTGGGCTTTATCATTTCAGGTTGGGGCGTTGCCGGCCTGCCGCCTCTGAGCCTGGGCTATATCAATCTTGTGGCCCTGGTGCTGGTAGCGGTGCTCGCCGCGGTGTTTGCGCCGCTCGGCGCGGCGCTGGCGCACAGGATGGATCAGAAGACGCTCAAATATGTGTTTGCCGCCTTCCTCGTCGCGGTCGGGCTCAACATGCTCTGGAAAGTGCTGTTCGGCTGAGTGGCGGGTCAAAAGAGAAAAGCCCCCGCTTGCGCGAGGGCTTTTCGTTCTGGGTTGGCGGGAACGGGTGACTACGGTTTATCCGATCGTTCCCACCGCCCAAGCCCCGTAGGGTTATCGGTGATCAGTTGGCGCCGGTGGTTTCGAGTTCCCACTTGACGTTGACGTTGATCGAGAAGGTGAGTTCGCCACCTTCGACCGGCACGTCAGCGCTCTGGGCTTCGGCGCGCATCGAGTACATGGCGACGGGCTGGGGCGAATTAAACCCCTGGCTTTCAGAAATCAGCTCGATCTCATCGAGACGCCCACCGGCAGCCTCGGCGTAAAGCTCGGCTTTGGCGCGGGCGTCGGCGAAAGCGGCCTTGCGGGCATCGTTGTAGAGCTCGGACGGGTCGTTGACGCCAAAGGTAATGCCGTTGACGGTATTCGCGCCGATGGTGACCGACTTGTCGAGAATGGCACCCAGCGTATCGAGCTGGCGCACGGTGACGGTCACGGTGTTGTTGACCTGATAGCCTTCGACCTTGGGCGGCTTGGTATAGCCGTTCTCGTCGCGCTCATCGGTATAGACATAGTTGGGATTGACCGAGAAGCCGGAGGTCTGGATGTCGCGGGCTTCGATGCCCGAGGCCTTGAGCTCGGCAATCAGATCGGCCATGGCGGTAGAATTGGCGTCCAGCGCTTCGCGGGCGGTAGCGCCCTGCGTGGTCACGCCGGAATTGATCTGCGCCATATCGGGCGCGGCCGTCACTTCACCGCGGCCTTCGATCGAGATGCTGCCGGCAAGGGCAGGCATCGAGAGGCTGGCGAGAAGGGCAAAGGGAACGATGGCAGCGAAACGACGCATCTGGAAACTCCTAAATCAGCGGGGCCTGTTTCCCCGTCTATTGCGTCAGTAATGGGGCGTAGCTGAACTGGAGTTGAACAGGGCTGTGGACATCGGTTCACCTTCAACTCTCGGACAAAAGTATGACTTTTGAGGGTTGCGTTGGCCGCTGCCCGTGCGGTACTCACAGACTGAGTTTTGCGGAATGTTTGCTACAGAGCTGCCGCACACTCGGTGTCACCCCGGCCTTGAGCCGGGACCCATCCTGAGATGGTTGACTTGCCGCCAGGTTGTTGTGCTCATCACATCGACCTTGCGGATGCGGCGCGATCTCGAGATGGGCCCCGGCTCAAGGCCGGGGTGACACCGTGGGTGTGGACATTTCCGAGCATGAACACGGTTTGCGGGGGACGGCATGGGCGACAGGCATTATCCAGATGGTCTTCTGCTTGGCCGGGCCCGTGTTCCGGGACATGCCCATCCGCGCGTGGTGACCGTGCGCAACGGTGATCTCTACGATATCACGGTCAAGAGCTTCGCCACCGTGCGCGACATTGCCGAGAGCGGCAGGGCTGCGGACCATGTGCGCGCGGCGGAGGGCATCAAGCTCGGGTCGGCCGATGCGATGCTTGCCAATTCCGTCGCCGGGCAGATCGACCTGGCGCTGCCAAGCCTACTGTCGCCGATCGACCTGCAGGCCATCAAGGCGTCGGGGGTGACCTTCGTCGTTTCCCTGCTCGAACGCGTTATCGAAGAGCAGGCACGGGGCGACAAGTCTCGGGCCGATGCGCTGCGCGGCGAAATCCTTGAGCTGATCGGCACCGATCTCAGCCAGCTGGTGCCGGGCTCGGATGGCGCTATGAAGGTCAAGGCGGCGCTGATCGAGAAGGGCGTGTGGAGCCAGTATCTCGAAGTCGGCATCGGGCCGGACGCGGAAATCTTCACCAAGGGCCAGCCCATGAGCTCGGTGGGCTATGGCGCCGAAGTGGGGCTGCATCCTGTGTCGAGCTGGAACAATCCCGAGCCAGAAGTGGCGCTGCTGGTGACCTCAAAGGGGGAGATCATCGGCGCGACGCTCGGCAATGATGTCAACCTGCGCGATGTGGAAGGCCGTTCGGCGCTGTTGCTGGGCAAGGCCAAGGACAACAATGCTTCGGCATCGCTCGGGCCGTTCATCCGCCTGTTCGATGGCAGCTTTACGCTCGACACGGTCAAGCAATCCGAACTGTCGCTGCGCGTCGAGGGCGAGGATGGCTTCGTGCTCGATGGTCATTCCTCGATGAGCCAGATTTCGCGCACGCCAGAATCACTGGTGGCTGCGACCATCGGCAGCCATCACCAATATCCCGACGGGCTGGTGCTTTACCTCGGCACAATGTTTGCCCCGGTCAAGGACCGCGACGGCGAAGGCAAAGGCTTTACCCACAAGCTGGGCGATGTGGTCGCGATATCGACATCTGATCTGGGCACCCTATCTAACAGGGTGAACCTCTCCACCAAATGTCCGCCCTGGACCTATGGCGCCAGCAGCCTGCTGCGTGACCTGGCCAAGGCCGATTTGCTCTAACTATCTCCCCTTCTGAAAGGCACTAAAATGGCAGAACTGCACAAAAACCTCATCAACGGGGAATGGGTCGGCTCGGACGGCGTGGAAAATATCAACCCGTCCAATACCGCCGAAGTAGTGGGCGTCTACGCCCGCGCCACCGCCGAAGAAACCAAGCAGGCCATTGCCGCGGCCAAGGCGGCTTTCCCGGCCTGGTCGCGTTCGGGCATTCTCGAGCGCCATGCCATTCTCTCCAAGGCCAGCCAGGAAATCCTCGCCCGCAAGGCCGAGCTGGGCGAGCTGCTGAGCCGCGAAGAGGGCAAGACGCTTCCCGAGGGCATTGGCGAAGTGACCCGCGCCGCGCAGATTTTCGACTTTTTCGCTGGTGAAGTGCTGCGCCTAGCTGGCGAAGTGCTGCCGTCGGTGCGTCCCGGCGTCGGCGTCGAAATCACCCGTGAGCCGATCGGCGTCATCGGCATCATCACGCCGTGGAACTTCCCGATCGCCATCCCGACCTGGAAGATCGCCCCGGCCCTGGCCTATGGCAATACGGTCGTGATCAAGCCGGCTGACCTGGTCCCCGGCTCGACCTGGGCGATCGTCGACATTCTCGTCCGTGCCGGCCTGCCCAAGGGCGTGCTGAACCTCGTCATGGGCAAGGGTTCGGTCGTCGGCCAGACCATGCTCGACAGCAAGGACGTCAATGCCGTTTCCTTCACCGGCTCGGTGGGCACCGGCAAGCGCGTCGCTGCCGCCTCGATCGAAGTCGGCCGCAAGTTCCAGCTCGAAATGGGCGGCAAGAACCCCACCATCGTGCTCGACGACGCCGACCTCAAGGTCGCCGTTGAATCGGTTGCCCAGTCTGCCTTCTTCTCGACCGGCCAGCGCTGCACGGCGTCTTCGCGCGTTATCGTCACCGCAGGCATCCACGACGCTTTCGTCGAGGCCCTGGCCGAGCGGACGCGTAACCTGCGCGTCGGCGATGCCCTGGACAAGAATACGGAAATCGGCCCGGTGGTCGATCCGAGCCAGCTCAAGCAGGACACCGACTATATCGAGATCGGCAAGTCCGAAGGCGCCAAGCTGGTGGCCGGCGGCGAACGCGTCAAGGCTGGCACGGAAGGATATTTCCTGCAGCCGACGCTGTTCACCGAAGCGACCAATGAGATGCGCATTTCGCGCGAAGAGATCTTTGGCCCCGTGGCTTCGGTCATCCGCGTCAAGGACTATGAAGAAGCGCTCGCCACGGCCAATGACACCGAATTCGGTCTCTCGGCCGGCATCGTCACCACCTCGCTGAAATACGCTACCCACTTCAAGCGCAACGCGGAAGCGGGCATGGTCATGGTCAACGTTCCGACCGCCGGCGTCGACTTCCACGTTCCCTTCGGCGGCCGCAAGGGCTCGTCCTACGGCCCGCGCGAGCAGGGCAAGTATGCAGCGGAATTCTTCACGGTGGTGAAGACGGCTTATACGGCTGCTGGCTAAAGACCTGCTGGTCCAACAAATTGCGAGGCCCCCGGAGCGATCCGGGGGCCTTTCCTTTGTAACGCCTGCATTCTCTGGATTTCTGAAGCCTGAACGAGTATTCTTCAGGAGCGATGGAGGTCTTGCGATGAACCTGCATGTCCGTGATCCGAGAGCGCTGGAACTGGCGCAAAAGCTGGCCGAGAAGACCGGCGTGTCGGTCGATGAAGCGGTCGTCAGCGCGCTTGAGGCACAGTTGGAGAAGAGGCCTGAGACGCTCACGGAGGCCGCGCATCGAATCTCCGCGGCTTTAAAGGCTGCCGGCAAGCCAGGAGGGCGCGACTGGACCAAAGAAGAGAGGGATCAGATGTGGGGTCACGACTAGTGTTCGTTGACTCATCGGTTCTTATCGCCATTCTTGCTGAGGAGCCTGACAGAGACCATTTCCTTCGGCAATTGGAAGCGGCTGGCGGCGGCGTGACCAGTCCACTCGTGGTTCTCGAGACGACCATGCGGCTATCTTCGATACACCAAGCCGAACCAGCGCGAACGGAGGAAGAGGTTCTCAGTCTTCTTGCGGTTGCCCGCATTGTGCAGTTGCCTATCCTTGAACAGGACGGCTCCGTCGCGATCGAAGCCTTCGGCCGCTATGGCAAGGGGCGTCGTCATCCGGCCCAGCTCAATATGGCTGACTGCATGGCCTATGCCTGTGCCCGCAATCGGGGGCTGAAACTGCTCTACAAGGGCAATGATTTCGCTGCGACCGACATGGTTTGAACCAGTTCAGCGCTTCTGCGTCAGGGCCATTCCCGCGAGGATCAGGACCACACCCAGGGCGCAGGCCCAGAGGGTAAGGGGCGCGCCGCGGAAGAGGTCGAGGGCGACGCCGGAGACCATCTGGCCGCCGATGACCAGCATGGCCGTGTTGATGGCGCCGATGCGGGCGATGAGCCAGGATCCGGAGGCGACGAAAATAACGCCGACCGGGCCGCCGAGCCAGGCCCACCAGGGCGTATTGGCGGCGCCGGGCAGGAAGAGATTGCCCAGGATCAACCCGAGACCGGTGAGGAAGACGAAGCCCACGGCGTGGTTGAAGAAGGAGGCGATCAGCGGGCTGGTGGAAAGGGCGAGGCGGCCGTTGAGCTGGCGGCTGAGGCCGACGAGAATGCCGGCGGCGATGGCATAGGCGATGAAGAGCGTCATGCGACACCGCCGAGGCCAAAGAGGATGATCAGCAGGCTACCGGCGGCGATCAGCGCGACAGCGCCCGCATCGCGCAGGCCGAGCCGGCGTTTTGGCAGGCCGAAGAGGCCCCATTGATCGGCGGCAAGGCCGAAGACGACCTGGCCGGCAAGGCCCAGCGCCAGCGTGCCGCCCAGCGCGAGGGGTGTGTTGACCGTGGTCGAGGTCAACATGACGGTCGCAGCGCCCGAGAGGCCACCGAAATAGGCCCAGAGGGGTGCCTTGCCGACGACCGGCGCATTGCTCGTCTTGAGGCGGGGCCAGAGCAGGGCGAGCAGCAGGATGGCGGCAACGGTGCCAGTACCATGGGCGAGCCAGGAGGCGAACAGCGACCCGCCATGACGGCCAGCCTCGCCATTGAGGAAGACCATCATGGTCAGCAGGCTACCGCTGGCGAAGGCGGCGAGCAGATGCAGCGGATTGGGGCGATGGGCATCAGGACCGGACATGCGGAACCACTCGAATCGTCAGGAAGACGTGGACACTAGCATGCGTGGTGTCGCGTCCATGCCGCGCCGATACTGCCGGGGCGAGAGGTCGGTAACGCGCTTGAAGGCGGTGCTGAACGCGGCTTCGGACTGGTAGCCGACCGAGAGCGCTATCTGGCCAATGCCATCGGCGGTGTGGCGCAGCCGGTCGCGGGCCAGCAGCATCCGCCAGCGGATCAGATAGTCCCCCGCCGACAGGCCGACGACCCTGCGAAACCGCTCGGCAAAGACGGTGCGCGACAGCCCGGCGCGGGCGGCAAGCTCGGCCAGCGTCCAGCTCCGCGCCGGCTCGGCGTGGAGGGCCGATAGCGCCCGGCCGAGATGGCGATCGGCCAGGGCCTGCAGCCAGCTGACTTCGCCGGGGGCGGCTCTTTCGAGGTAGAGCCGCAAGATATGCACCAGCATGAGGTGGGCAAGATGTTCGGACAGCAGCGCGCCGCCGGGACGATGCTGGCGCAGTTCGTCGGTCAGCTGGGTCAGCGACCATTGCAGGACGGAGGCTTCGGGAGAGACGCTGTCGAGCAGCAGAACCGGGGGCAGTGCGGCGAGAAGGGCAGCGCCTTCGCCTTCAAAGGTGAAGCGCCCACCGATCAGGAACAGATCGCCGCCGCCGTTGAAGTTGGCCACGGGGCCGGTCACGTCGCGATAGAGAATGGCGGCTGGCCGGGGCGGCAGCGACGGGTCGCTGGCCAGAGTGAAGGGCAGGCCAAGCGTCAACAGGAAGCAGCTTCCCTGACGGAGGTGATGCCAGGTCTCGCTTCCGTCCATGCGGAGGTAGCACTCTCCATGCATGACGGCGTTGAACTTGATGCCGACATGGCTGGGGAAGCTGAAGCACCAGTCGCCGGCGATGTCGAGGCCGACGCTGATGGCGCTGCGCGGGCGCAGCAGGGCGAGGATATCGGAAAGTGGATCTGTGACCATTCGGGACGATCGCAAAGGAATGCCGAACGCTAGCACATAGATCGGCCGGGTGCGAGGGCCTATGTAGGGGGCAGAACGAAAGGATACGTCATGACCACAGCACAGTCTCCCATTCATTCCGGCTTCGGGATGCGCAGCACGGCCAGCGAGGTGCTGGCGGGTATCGATCTCTCTGGCAAGCTGGCGGTGGTCACGGGCGGCTATTCGGGCATCGGCATCGAGGCGACCCGCGCACTCGCCGGGGCCGGTGCGGACGTCATCGTCCCGGCGCGCCGGGCGCAAGCGGCGGGATTGGCGCTGGGCGGGATTGCGGGCGTCCGTGTTGCCGAAATGGACCTGGCAGATCTCGAGAGCGTGCGCCGCTTTGCCGAGGGCGTGGTGGCGGAAGGCCGGCATGTCGACATGGTGATCGACAGTGCCGGCATCATGGCGACGCCCGAAACCCGGGTCGGCCCGGGCTGGGAGGCGCAGTTCGCCACCAATCACCTGGGGCATTTCGCGCTGATCAACCGGCTGTGGCCGGTATTGAAAGGCGGGGCGCGCGTGGTGTCGGTGTCTTCGGGCGGGCATGGCATTTCCGACATTCGCTGGGACGACCTGCAGTTCGCCACGGGCTATGACAAGTGGCAGGCCTATGGGCAGGCCAAGACCGCCAATGTCCTCTTCGCCGTGGAACTGGACCGCCTCGGCCAGGCGGATGGCGTGCGCGCCTTCGCGCTGCATCCGGGTGGCATCGTGACGCCGCTGCAGCGCCACATGCCGCGCGAGGAGCAGATGGCACTGGGCTGGGTGGATGCAGAGGGCAAAGGCATCAACCCCGATTTCAAGACGCCGGAACAGGGGGCATCGACCATGGTCTGGGCCGCAACATCGCCGCAGCTGGAGGGTCTGGGCGGCGTCTATTGCGAGGATTGCGACATCGCCCCGATTGCCACCGTGCCGGGAGAGTCCGGGGTACGGGCCTATGCCGTTGACGGGGCGAGCGCGCGGCGGCTGTGGGCGATTTCGGCGGAGCTGACCGGCGTCAACGCGTTCGCCGGCTAGATCAGGTCAGACGCCATTTTTCACGGAGAGCCGTCGCGAGGCATCGCGGCGGCTTTTCGCGCATTGCTGCACAGGTGGGCTTGCCACTTCGGGTCATCGAGTCCTAGACAGACCTGGAACGTAAGGAAGTCCGATGACTGAGCGCCCGTCCGTCCTAGCCCCCTTTCGCCACGAGACATTTCGGCTGCTGTGGCTGGCGACACTGGTGTCCAATCTGGGTGGACTGGTGCAGTCGGTGGGTGCCGGCTGGATGATGACGACGCTGACCACGTCGCATAATATGGTGGCGCTGGTGCAGGCGTCGACGACGCTGCCGATCATGGTTTTTTCCATTGCTGCCGGGGCCCTGGCCGATAATTTCGATCGGCGAACGGTGATGATCATCGCCCAGAGTGGCATGATGGTGGTGTCGCTGATACTGGCGGTACTTGCCTTCCTCGGTCTGCTTAACCCGTGGCTATTGCTCACTTTTACCTTCCTGATTGGCTGTGGCACGGCGTTGTTCAATCCGTCGTGGCAGGCGTCGATGGGCGATATCGTGCCGCGCAGCGACCTGCCGGGCGCCATCACGCTCAATGCCATGGGCTTCAACATGATGCGCAGCGTCGGTCCGGCAGTGGGGGGCTTGATCGTGGCGGTCGCGGGTGCGGCGGCGGCCTTTGCAGTCAATGCTTTTTCCTATGTACCCCTGCTGTTTGCGCTCAGCCGCTGGAAACCGGAGCGGGTGCCCAATCGGCTGCCGCGCGAGAATTTCGGCAGCGCCATGTGGGCCGGCATCCGCTATGTGTCGCTGTCGCCAAACCTCACCACAGTGCTGTTGCGCGGCTTCCTGTTCGGCTTTTCGGCCACGGCAATCCTGGCGCTTTTGCCTTCGGTGGCAGCCGATTACGTGGGGGGCGGCGCGTTGGCCTATGGCACGCTGCTGGGCTGTTTCGGGCTCGGGGCGATTGGCGGGGCGTTTCTCAATGGCCGTATTCGCGAGCGGTTCAGTAACGAGATCATCGTGCGGCTGGCCTGCGTGGGTTTTGCGCTGAGCAGTGTGGCGCTGGGCTATAGCCGCGATCCGTTGCTGAGCCATTTTGCGCTCATTCCGGCGGGCGCCTGCTGGGTGCTGGCGCTGAGCCTGTTCAATGTTTCCATCCAGCTGTCGTCACCGCGCTGGGTGGTGGGGCGGGCGCTATCGCTCTATCAGACTGCAACATTTGGCGGCATGGCAGCGGGTAGCTGGATCTGGGGCCTGAGCGCCGATGCGATCGGACCGGACATGGCGCTGGCCATTGCAGGAGCGACCATGCTGGCCTGCGCGCTGGTGGGTTTCCGCCTGCCACTGCCGCAATTCAATGCGCGCGATCTCAATCCTCTCAATACGTTCAACGAGCCGGTGCTCAAGCTCGACCTCCGACCGCGCAGCGGGCCGATCATGGTGATGGTGGACTATCAGATCGATCAGGCGGACATCCCGCAATTTCTGGCGCTGATGCAGGATCGCCGGCATATCCGCATTCGCGACGGGGCGCGGCAATGGGTGCTGCTGCGAGACCTCGAACATCCAGAAACCTGGACCGAGAGCTACCACGTTCCGACCTGGATCGACTATGTGCGGCATAATCTGCGGCGTACCAAGGCGGATGCGGACAATATCGAGCAGTTGCGGGCGCTACATCGCGGGGCCGAACTGCCGCAGGCGCGGCGCTTCATCGAACGGCAGACGGTGCCACTGGATGACGATACGCCGCTGCGCGAAACCCCTGAAGTTTAATCCCCATTTCGGCCGCGCATAACAAGTCATCCCCGCCGGTGCGGGATTGACTTAAATTGATGCCCTCGATTGTTCTCGAGGTCAGGCCACCTGGGCGAAGCGTTCGTCGAAGGCGTAGCCGGCGCCGCGGACGGTGCGGATCGGGTCGGTTTCGCGGCCGCGGTTGATGGCGCGGCGCAGGCGGCCGATATGGACGTCGACCGTGCGTTCGTCGACATAGACGTCATTGCCCCAGACGCCGTCGAGCAATTGCTCACGCGAATAGACGCGGCCAGGGTGGCGCATCAAATATTCGAGCAGGCGATATTCGGTGGGGCCGAGATGGACGTCGCGATTGGCGCGGCGCACGCGGTGGGTGGTGCGATCGAGTTCGAGATCGCCGACCTTGAGGGCGGCGGTGACGAGATTGGGATTGGCGCGGCGCAGCAGGGCGTGGATGCGGGCGACCAGCTCGGGCACGGAGAAGGGCTTGACGATATAGTCGTCAGCGCCGGTCGAGAGGCCGCGGACGCGTTCTTCTTCCTCGCCGCGAGCGGTGAGCATGATGATCGGCACGCGGGCGGTTTCCTCGCGGGCGCGCAGCCGACGGCAGAGTTCGATGCCGGAGATTTCGGGCAGCATCCAGTCAAGAAGGATCAGGTCAGGCAGCTTTTCCTGGATGGCGTGCTGGGCCTCGTCGCCGGTTTCGGCGGTGACGACGCGGAAGCCCTCGGCCTCGAGATTGTAGCGCAGCAGGATGGCGATATCGCCCTCGTCTTCGACAACGAGAATAGTCGCGGGCATAGGCGTGCTCCATCAAACGGCAGTCACGGCTGCCGTCAGTACAATTCAATGAGGACCATCACCCCTGTAATGCCCCCGAGAGGGGATGATGGTCCGGTGCGGGATATTCCAGGCTTTATGCCTTGATCTGGGTGCGGTGCAGATCCTGCTCGTCGGCGGTCAGCTGCTTGCCGGTCTGCAGATAATAGGCCCGTTCGGCAATATTGGTGGCGTGGTCGCCGATGCGTTCCAGGCTCTTGGCGCAGAACAGCAGGTGGGTACAGGCGGTGATGTTGCGCGGATCCTCGAGCATATAGGTCAGGAGTTCGCGGAACAGGGAGGTGTACATGGCGTCGACTTCGTCGTCGCGGTTGCAGACTTCCACGGCAGCAGCAGAATTGCGGCTGGCATAGGCGTCCAGGGCATCCTTGATCTGGCGCAGCACAAGGGCGGTCATGTTCTTGACGCCATTGTAGAAGGTGGGCTGCAGGGTGATGCCTTCGAGCTTGAGCGAGCGGCGGGCCAGCTGCTTGGCCATATCACCGACGCGTTCCAGGTCGGAAGCGACGTGGATCGAGGTGACGATGGCGCGCAGGTCCGATGCCATGGGCTGGCGGCGGGCGATCATCGAGACGGCGGTCTCGTCGATATTGCGCTGCATGTCGTCGATGCGCTGGTCGGCGATGATGGTGACGTCAGCCAGTTCGCGGTCAAGCTTGAGCAGGGACTTGGTCCCGTTGTCGATGGCGACCTCGACCTGACCGCCCATTTCGGCGATCATCTGGGCGAGGGCAACGAGTTCGTCATTGTAGGACGAAACGATATGTTCGGTGGCCATAGTGGTGTCCTGATCCTTAGCCGATACGGCCCATGATATAGTCCTGGGTCTGCTTGTTGACCGGATTGGTGAAGATGTCTTCGGTGACGCCTTCCTCGATCAGATTGCCCAGGTGGAAGAAAGCCGTCTTCTGCGAGACGCGGGCGGCCTGCTGCATGGAGTGGGTAACGATGACGATGGTGTAGTTTTCACGCAGTTCGTCGATCAGTTCCTCGATGATGGCGGTGGCGATCGGATCGAGGGCCGAGCAGGGCTCGTCCATCAGGATGACTTCCGGGCCAACGGCGATGGCGCGGGCGATGCACAGGCGCTGCTGCTGACCGCCGGAGAGACCAGTGCCGGGCTCGGCCAGGCGATCCTTGACCTCTTCGAAAAGGCCGGCCTTGCGGAGCGAGGACACGACGATCTCGTCCAGGTCGGTCTTGGACTTGGCAAGGCCATGGATACGCGGGCCATAGGCGACGTTGTCGTAGATCGACTTGGGGAAGGGATTGGGCTTCTGGAAAACCATGCCGATACGGGCGCGCAGTTCCACGACGTCAAGATCGGGAGCATAGATGTCTTCGCCGTCGAGCTTGATCGTACCGCCGACCTTGGCGCCTTCGATCGTGTCGTTCATGCGATTGATGCAGCGCAGGAAGGTCGACTTGCCGCAGCCCGAAGGTCCGATGAAGGACGTCACGGCACGGTCCGGGATCTGGATCGAGATGCCGTGCAGGGCCTGCTTCTGACCATAGTGGACGGTGACGTCCTTGGCGGTCAGGCGGATGGGGCGTTCGATCGCGTCAGTCGGGTTCATGGCAGTGTTCACAGTCTGCTGAGTCATTTTCACTTTGCCGGCAAGCATATCCATTTGGACTAATCCTTCTAAGCGCGTTTTTCGAGGCGCGTGCGCAGGAAGATTGCGATGGCGTTCAGGGCGATCATGAAGCCGAGCAGCACGAGAATGGCAGCGGATGTGCGGGCTTCAAAGAAGTTGCGGTTTTCATTGCCCTGCCAGAGGTAAATCTGGACGGGGAGGGCGGTAGCCTGATCCACGGGTGTGCCCGGGACGGCGGCGACGAAGGCGTTCATGCCGATCAGCAGGAGCGGGGCGGTTTCACCCAGGGCCTGAGCGACACCGATGATGGTGGCAGTCAGGATCGAGGGGAAAGTGACCGGCAGCACATGGTGGAAGACCATCTGCGTACGGCTCGCGCCCATGCCGAGGGCCGCCTGGCGAAGGGCGGGAGAGACGCCGCGCAGGGCAGCACGGGTGGCGATGATGATAGTGGGCAGGGTCATCAGGGTCAGCACCAGACCACCGGCGAGCGGCGCCGACAGGGGCAGGCGGAACCAGTTGATGAAGACTGCAGCGCCGAGCAGGCCGAAGACGATGGAGGGCACGGCGGCGAGGTTGTTGATGTTGACTTCGATCAGGTCAGTCAGACGCGACTTGGGTGCGAATTCTTCGAGATAGATCGCGCTGCCCACGCCCAACGGCACGGCCAGGATGATGACAATGAGCATCATCCAGAGCGAACCCATGAGGGCGCCGAGAAGACCAGCGGAGGCTGGAGCGGAGCGCGAGTCGACGTTGGTGAACAGCGACCAGGCAAAGCCCTGGGTAATGGTGCCGTTTTCCTCGAATGTATCGATCAGGGCACGGGTCGGCGCGGCCAGCTGCTGCTGGTTGTCACCCAGTTCGCGATTGATATTGCCCTTGACCCAGTTGTCGGCATTTGCCGAGGCGAGGACGTCGACTTCAACGGTCTGGCCAAGCAGGCTGGGGTTGTCGACAAAAATCTGGCGAATGCGGTGACGTGCGTCGGTTTCGGCGATGGTCAACAGCTGGCGGGCATCAATCTCGTAGCCGGCAGGAGCTTCCTGACGGAGCGAGGCCTCGACGATATTGTTCCAGTTGAGCATGGCGACCTGACGCTGCCAGGCCAGGTTGGCGGCGCGGAAGTCGGCATCGGACTGGCCGGCGATGCGGGCCGGTGGTGGATCGAGATTGATGACGGATTCGTCGAAGGTGACCGTCAGGTGCAGGTTGGACTGCGTAAAGGCCGGGATGCCCTTGGCCAGGACGTCGGCAAAGAGAATGGCGACGAAGCCGAGTGCTGCGACGATGGCGACGATACCACAGTTGCGGAAGATGGTTTCGCTCAGGTGGCGGCGACGCAGGCCGGCCCGGATACGCTGGGTGCGCTCGTTAACCGCCGGGGACGGGTTGGTGACTTTGGTGGTCATTCGTACTGCTCCCGGAAGCGGCGGACGATGTAGAGGGCAACGACGTTGAGGCAAAGGGTCATCACAAAGAGGGTGAGACCAAGAGCGAAGGCAACCAAGGACTGGGGGCCGGTGAAATCGGTGTCGCCGGTGAGCTGGTTGACGATGGAGACGGTGATGGTGGAGACCGGCTCGAGCGGATTGCCACGCAGGATGGGCGCATTGCCGGCGGCGAGCACCACGATCATGGTTTCACCGATGGCGCGGCTGACGGCCAGCAGGAAGGCGCCGACGATGCCGGGGAGGGCCGCAGGTAGCAGCACGTTGCGAATGGTTTCGGATTTGGTGGCGCCCAGGCCATAGGCACCATCACGCAGGGTGCGCGGCACCTGGTTGAGGATGTCGTCGCTGAGCGAGGAAATGAAGGGGATGATCATCACGCCCATGACGAGGCCGGCGGTGAGAGCGCTGGTGGCACTGACGGAGAGGCCGACCGCAGAGCCGGTATCGCGCAGGAAGGGGCCCACGGTCACCAGGGCGAAGAAGCCGTAGACGATGGTGGGGATGCCGGCGAGAATTTCGATGATCGGCTTGACCACGGCGCGAACCGTGCGATGGGCATATTGGCTGAGATAGATCGCCGCCATCAGGCCGACAGGGACTGCCACGAGCATGGCGATCAGCGAGATCATCAGGGTGC
The DNA here is from genome assembly GCA_029202405.1 of Candidatus Devosia phytovorans. NCBI lineage: Bacteria > Pseudomonadati > Pseudomonadota > Alphaproteobacteria > Hyphomicrobiales > Devosiaceae > Devosia > Candidatus Devosia phytovorans. The sequence goes on from CP119312.1 coordinate 639,270, forward strand.
CCGAGAGCAGGGGCAGTAGGCCATATTGACCAGCATCACCAGTGCCGGTGGACGAGAATTTCGGAGCCCAGACGGTGCCGAAGAAGAAGTCCAGCGGGTTGATGAAGGTGAAGAAACGGAAGGCTTCGGTGACGAGGGAGGCGACGATGCCGACAGTGGTGAGGATGGCCACGGCAGAGCAAGCGAGCAAAGCCAGATTGACGGCACGCTCGACCTCGTTGCGGGCCCGAAGACGCGGCGCAATGCGGCCACGGGCATAGAGCAGTCCGAGGACCCCGAGACCAGCTGCGGCGCCGATCATGATCAGGAAGTTGAGGAGCTGGAAGCGGGCAACGCTTTCACCGGCAGCCTGTTCGAAGGGCTGCAGCTCGCCAGCCACGCCGAAGCCGGAAGCCAGGTCGCGGATGCGCGCCAGCTGGGAATTGAGGCCGGCCTGGTTGAGGTTGGCGATTACGTCAGCCGGAATCTGGGAGACAATGTACCAGCGCTCGACGCCCGGGGAGAAATAGGCCCAGAGAGCCAGAATGAGCAGGGCGGGAAGCAGCGTCCAGATAATGACCAGCGATGCATGATACTGCGGTCGCGAGTGGACCTTGGATGCTGTGGCTGTGCCGCCGACAAGGGCGCGGCTCTTGGTCCATCCGACCTGATAGGCGAAGCCAAGCATGACGATAAGGAGACCGGCTACGATGACGGTGTTCACTTTGGCTGGCTTTCCTTGCTGGCCGCGGAAGAGAGGTGGGGCCGCGCCATTGGCGCAGCCCCGGAATATTCTTACTGCTGGAAGGCAGCGAGGACTTCAGCGGTCTTTTCAGCAGGCTGCGGGATCAGGCCAGCAGCTTCGAGAGCGCCGCCCGAACCCGAAACGCCTTCCGACAGGAAGAACTCGGTGTATTCAGCCAGGCCAGGGATGGTGCCGATGTGCTCGCCCTTGACGTAGAAGAACAGGGGACGCGAAACCGGGTATTCGCCCGAAGCGACGGTTTCCAGCGACGGCGTGATGCCATCGACGGTTGCGACCTTGAGGGTGTCCTTGTTCTGCTCGTAGAAGGAGAGACCGAACACGCCAACGGTGTTGGCATCCGAGGTCAGACGAGCCAGAGTTTCGGTGTAGTCACCGGCGATTTCAACAACCACGTCCTGACGGAAGGTAGTTTCGACGGCTTCGATTTCGTCGTCCGACAGGCCTTCGGGCAGTTCAGCAGCTTCGGCGCCAGGGGTCACGACGCGTTCCTGGAACACTTCGCGGGTGCCGTGGTTCGAGCCGGGGATCGCGAGGGCGATCGGCTGGGCCGGGAGCGACGGGTCGATCTGATCCCAGGTGGTGTAGGGGTTGTCGACGAGTTCGCCATCAACCGGAACCTTGGCGGCGATTGCCTTGAAGACCTGAACCGGGGTCAGGGCGAAATCAGCACCCGAAGCAGAGGAAGCGAAGACGATGCCGTCGAAGCCGAACTGGATTTCGCGGATGTCGCTGACGCCATTGGCGGCGCAAGCTTCGCGCTCGCCGTCACGGATCGGACGCGATGCGTTTGCGATGTCGATGGTGTTTTCGCCAACGCCTTCACAGAACTGGCTGAAGCCGCCGCCGGTGCCGCCCGAGCCAACAACCGGGGTGTTGAATTCGGGGAAGGAAGCGCCGAATTCTTCGGCGACGATCGAGGCGAAGGGGAGAACGGTGGACGAACCAGCGATCTGGATGGTGTCACGCGACTGAGCGAAAGCGGCAGTCGTGCCGAAAGCGGCAAGCGCGATCACGGCGGCACTGGCGTGGAGTGCGATCTTCATAGGGATTTCCCTTTTTCGAATTCAGTTCAAATCTGGCTGGTCGGTCCGGCAGAGAGTTGCCCGGAACCGCCGTTGACGAGGGGGACCATATGAGGCCTCGACGACAGTTTTATTGCTGTTCCGTGACGCGTTTGTGACAGGTTAATACGATGATTTTCATCGCCTATTTACGAAACAAGCGGAATCGCAGGTCGTTATGTGACAGAGAAATGCGACAAGTTTCGACTGGTGCCCGATCCGGCTGGCCAAGGGCGCAGGGTCGGAATCTTCCAGGCTGTGATCGAAAGCCTAGCCGGGCAATGTGACAGTTGTACGAGACTTGCCGCTAGCGGAGTAGCGGGCGGACATCTGCCTGGATCTTGCGCATCAGGGGCAGGAAGTTGGCGATCATATAGGAGGTCGAGGCACGCGCCGATTGGGCACCGATATTGAGTGCGGCAACGATCTGGCCGGAGGCATTGAACAGAGGTACGGCGATCGAGCAGAGGCCAAGCTCAAGTTCTTCGTCGATGACGGCAAAACCCTGGGCGGCGATAACGGCAAGCTCGGTGGTCAGGGCGTCGAGATCAGCCTTGGTCCTTGCGGTATAGACGACGCGGTCGGAGCGTTCGAGAATATCGCGGGCGGCGGTTGGCGACATGGCGGCCAAGAGGATGCGACCCATTGAGGTGCAATATGCGGGCAGGCGAGCGCCGGCGCCCAGATTGATCGACATCACCCGACGATAGGAGGCGCGGGCGATGTAGAGAATTTCGGTGCCATCGAGCACGGCGGCCGAGGAACTTTCGTTGGTCTGGCCGGACAGCTCTTCGAGGAAGGGCTGAATCATGCGGGGCAGGGGCGTGGCGGCAAGATAGGAATGGCCCAGGTTGAGCACGCGGGGCGTCAGGCGAAAGAATTTGCCGTCGTAGCTAGCATAGCCGAGATGGGTCAGCGTCAACAGGCAGCGGCGGGCCGTGGCGCGTTCGAGACCGGTGCGATTGGCGACATCGGTGATCGAGAGGCTCGCGTGTTCCTCATCGAAACACTCGATGACGGAGAGGCCCTTGACCAGGCCATGGATAATGTCGCCTTCGCGCATGCTGGCTCCCGAATGCCTTGCTGGTACTTAGCCGAGCCTGAGGTGGGGCGCGATCAAAATCGCCATGGCCGGCGCGCGAGAATTCCCTCTTGCCAGTGGCTGTCACCCTGCTAAGAGGCGGAGCGTGGGCCTATAGCTCAATGGTTAGAGCCGACCGCTCATAACGGTCTGGTTCCAGGTTCGAGTCCTGGTGGGCCCACCACTTTCCGATTTCCTGTTCGCCGACTTCAATCGGCTCTCGCCCTGCGCCTGCGCGCCGTGAGAAAATCTCAGCGCGCAAAATCGGAATAGTCCATTGGCATTTCCATCGCCACGGTTGAGCATTCCTGCATCAACACGAAGCCTGTGCCTCACAAATGGGCAACGCAGGTCTTGCAGGAGCCGTCGCCATGACCAAAATCGGTGTCTTCATTCCCATCGGCAGCCGCGGCTGGCTGATCTCCACAACGTCGCCCGCGACCTATCCGAGTTTTGATCTCAACCGCACCGTGGTGCAGCGCGCCGAGCATTACGGGCTCGATTTCGCGCTCGCGATGATCAAGCTGCGCGGCTACAACGGCCCCAGCGAATACTGGCAGCACAATCTGGAAAGCTTCACGCTGATGGCTGGCCTTGCCGCCGTCACCAAGAAGATCCAGCTGTTCGCCTCGGTTGCCATGCTGACCATGCCGCCGGCCCTGGTTGCCAGGATGGTCTCGACCATCGATTCGATCGCGCCCGGCCGTATCGGGGTGAACATGGTCACCGGCTGGCAGCCCAAGGAATACCAGCAGATGGGCCTTGAGCTGACGCCCGAGCATTTCGCGCGTCGCTATGACTATGCCACCGAATATGTGCAGATCATGCAGGAGCTGTGGCAGACCGGTACGTCCGACCACAAGGGCGACTTCTTTCAGTATGACGACTGCAAACTGTCGCCGCGTCCCTCGGCCCCGATCCAGATCGTGGGTGCCGGCCAGTCCCCGGCTGGCATGGATTTCGTCGCTCAATATGGCAATTACAATTTCGTGGTTGCCGGTGGCCTCAACCAGACCGATGGCTGCCGCGACGTGGCTGGTCGCGTTGCCGAGGCGGCCAAGAAGCATGGCCGCGACACCGGCGCCTTCCAGCTGATCATGGTGATCGCTGACCGCACCGACGAGCTCGCCTTTGCCAAGTGGGAACACTACAAGACCGGCACCGATATCGAGGCGCTCGAATGGCAGGCCAGCCAGGCCAGTGCAGACACCAAGGCTGGCGCCAATTCGACAGCCGGCCAGCTCAAGCTCGGCGTGCAAAACCCAGAGCCGACCGGCATGACCAAGATCATCGGTTCCTATGAAAATGTCGCGCGCATGCTCGACGAGATCGCTGCCGTTCCCGGCATCAAGGGCCTGATGCTGACCTTTGATGACTTCATCACCGGCATGGAGCAGTTCGGCGAGCATATCCAGCCGCTGATGAAGTCGCGCAATGCCGCGCTCAAGGGTGACCAGGCTGCGGCCTGATTGCCACGGGCGCCTCCGGGCGCCCGTCCACCCAATTTTGATGGAGTGGCCCTATGGTCCAGATCGGCGTTTTCATTCCCATCGGTAGTCGTGGCTGGATCATGTCCACCACGTCGCCGGAGACCTATCCCACCTTCGACCTCAACAAGACCATCTGCCAGCGCGCCGAGCATTACGGGCTCGACTTCGTGCTCTCCATGGTCAAGCTGCGCGGCTATAACGGTCCGTCCGAATTCTGGCAGCACAATCTCGAACCCTTCACGATGATGGCCGGCATTGCCGCAGTCACGCAGAAGATTAAGCTGTATGCGTCCATCGCGCTGCTCACCATGCCGCCGCCGCTGGTCGCCCGCATGGTTTCCACCGTGGACTCGATCGCGCCGGGCCGCTTCGGGGTGAACATCGTCACCGGCTGGCAGCCCAAGGAATACCAGCAGATGGGCTTGTGGCCGGGCGAGGCGCACTTCGCGCAGCGCTACGACTATGCCACTGAATATGTGACTGTGATGAAGGAACTTTGGGAGACCGGTACCTCCAATTTCCAGGGCCAGTTCTTCCAGATGGACGACTGCAAGCTCAGTCCGCGTCCGTCGAGCCATATCGATATTGTCGCCGCCGGCACCTCGGATCGCGGCATGCAATTCGTGGCCGAGCATTGCGACTATAATTTCGTTTCGTCGGGTGGCGGTATCAACGAGCCCGACAAGGCCGGCGCCAATGTGCTGCGCCTCGCCAAGATCGCCGAAACCACCGGGCGCAATGTGCAGGCCTATACCGGAGCGATGATCATCGCCGACCGGACCGACGAACTGGCCTTCGCCAAGTGGGAGCACTACAAGAAGGGCACTGACCACGAGGCCATTGCCTGGGCCCATTCGCAATCGTCGCAGGACAGCAAGGCCGCCGCCAATTCGACCGCCGGCGGCATGGCGGCCCGCACGCTCGAGCAGATGCGCAATCCGGCCGCGGCCCAGCCCAACAATGGCCTGCGCCTGATCGGCTCCTACGAGAATGTCGCCAAGATGCTGGATGTCATGGCGGAAACGCCGGGCCTGGGCGGCATCATGCTGACATTCGACGACTTCATCACCGGCATCGAGCAGTTCGGCCAATATATCCAGCCGCGCATGCGCAGCCGCGCCAAGCCCATTGCCGCCGCCAACCAGAACGCGGCCTGATTTCATCATCGACCAAAGGAGTCTACCAGCCATGGTAAAAATAGGCGTCTTCATCCCGATCGGTAGCCGCGGCTGGCTGATTTCGACCACGTCACCGGAAACCTATCCGACCTTCGACCTCAACAAGACCATCGTGCAGCGCGCCGAGCACTACGGGCTCGATTTCGCCCTCGCGATGATCAAGCTGCGCGGTTACAACGGGCCTTCCGAATACTGGCAGCATAACCTTGAAGCCTTCACCCTGATGGCCGGCATTGCCGCTGTCACCCAGAAGATCAAGCTCTATGCCTCGATTGCGCTGCTGACCCTGCCGCCACCGCTGGCGGCGCGCATGGCCTCCACCATCGACTCCATCGCGCCCGGCCGTTTCGGGGTCAATATCGTGACGGGTTGGCAGCCCAAGGAATACCAGCAGATGGGACTTTGGCCCGGTGATGCACACTTCCGCGACCGCTACGCCTATGCAGAGGAATATGTGAAGGTGATGAAGGAGCTCTGGGAGACCGGTACCTCCAATTTCCAGGGCAAGTATTTCCAGATGGACGACTGCAAGCTGTCGCCGCGTCCGTCCGCCCCGATCGAGATCGTCGCAGCTGGTGCGAGCGATCGCGGCATGCAGTTCGTGGGTGAGCTGTGCGACTATAACTTCGTTGGTGCCGGTGGCGGTATCAACGAGACGGCCAAGTCTGGCGACAACGCCCAGCGCCTGCTCGACGTGACCAAGCCCTATGGGCGCAAGGTCGGTGCCTATACGCTCCTGATGATCATCGCCGATCGCACCGACGAGATGGCCATGGCCAAGTGGGAACACTACAAGGCCGGCACCGATTTCGAGGCGATCGAGTGGATGGGCGAACAGTCCGGTGCGGACAAGAATGCACCCGCCAACTCTACGGCTGGTGGCATGGCGCGGCGCGCCAAGGAAATGCTCGAAAAGCGGGAAACCGCCGAGCCGAACGGCATGCTGAAGCTGATCGGATCCTACGAAAATGTTGCGCGCATGCTGGACGAGATTGCCGAGAAACCCGGCATCGAAGGCATCATGCTGACCTTCGACGATTTCATCATCGGGATGGAGCAGTTCGGTCAGTATATCCAGCCGCTCATGAAGTCGCGCAACGGCAAGACGGTTCAGGCTGCGGCCTGAACCCAAGCCATCGAAATGAGAGACCATCATGTCTGAAGTCATGTCGCCCGAACGGGTTATCGATGTCCGCACCTTCTGGCAGGCGGTTGGCCTGCGTGCCGTGGGGACGGCTATCGTCACCGCCGAGGGCAATGACGGACCGCGTGGTTTCCTCGCGCTTTCAGCGACCCACCTCTGCGCCAGTCCACCGACCATGATGATCTCGGTCGACAAGAATACCTCTGCCGTCTCGGCCATTCTTGAAGGCGGGCACTTTGCCATCAACTATCTCTCGACCGAGCAGGGGGAACTCGCCGGCCCGTTCGGGGGCAAGGGCGAGCTCAAGGGCGCCGATCGCTTCACGCTGGGGTCTTGGACCAAGCTGACGACCGGCGCTCCGGTGCTCGACGGGGCGTCGGGCGTCATCGACTGCGAAGTCGAAGAAACCATCGAGCGTCACGGCACGCTGATCGTGCTGGGCCGGGTCAGGGATTTCGCTGCGACCGAAGGCACGAGCCCAATGGTCTCCTACAAGGGCAAGACCCTGTGACGGAGAAGCGTTCTGCCCTACTGGTGATGGATTTCCAGCATGAGATCGTCGCCGGCCACGATGCGGCTGCGGCCATCGCCAATACGAAGATGGTTCTCGATGCGGCCCGCAAGGCCCGCGTGCCGGTCGCCTATGTGGTGGTGGGCTTTCGGCCGGGTTATCCGGAGGTTTCGGCCAACAACAAGGGTTTTTCCGCGGTCAAGGCAGCCGGCCGGCTGGTCAATCCGAGCGTGATTGACGAACTGGCGCCGATTGAGGGTGAACCGGTGGTCACAAAACACCGCGTCGGCGCGCTCTATGGGACCGACTTGCCGGTTATTCTGTCGGCCTTCGGGGCCAATCATCTCGTGCTCACCGGCATTTCCACCAGCGGCGTCATCCTGTCCACGACCCGCATGGCGGCCGACATGGATTTTGCCGTCACCATCCTGGCCGATTGCGTGGGGGACAATGATCCGGCCGTGCACGACTTCCTGCTGACCAAGATCCTGCCGCGGCAGGCCGAGATCAGCGATTCCGCCAGCTTCATCGCCTCGATCAGTTGAAGGCTTCAAAACCAAAAAAAGCCCCCGGATCTGGTCCGGGGGCTTTCGTCTGTCGGGTCAGTCTCAGTAGGTCTTGAAGATGCGCATGATCTCGCTGCGGTCGCTTGTCACGGTCAGTGCCAGGGCGAGCAGAAGGCGGGCCTTTTGCGGGTTGAGATTGTCGGCGGGAATGAAGCCGAGCTCGAGCAGCCGGGCGCTGTCATGCACCATTCCGCTGCCGGCACGCGTCGATTGCAGCACGATGACGCCGGCCGCAGCAGCGCGCTCGAGTGCCTGAAGCTGACCGGGAGGCGACATGCCGGGCGCGAAGCCAGCCGAGACGATGCCTCGCGCACCAGCGGCGACATAGGCGTCGATGGCTGCGCCATCACCGTCAGTATGGGCATAGGCAATATCGACCCGCGGCAGGGTGTCCATCGTCGCGAGGTCGAATTCGGTATTGGGCGCCGTCTTGCGCTCGGTGCGCCGATAATAGGTGACCGCCGCGCCGTCGACATAGCCGAGCATGCCAAAGTCCGGTGCGCGGAAGGTTTGCAGGCGGTAGGTCGCGGTCTTGGTCACTTCGCGGGCGGCATGGATTTCGTCGTTGAGCAGAACCAGCACGCCACGGCCCAGTGACTCGGGATCGGCCGCCACGCGCACGGCGTTGACAAGGTTCATCGAAGCATCACTGCCCAGGCCACTGAGCGGGCGCTGCGAACCGACGATGACGACGGGGATGGACACTTTGAGTGTCAGGCCGAGGGCATAGGCCGTCTCCTCCAGCGTCGCCGTGCCGTGGCCGATGACAATGCCGGCGAGGTCTTTGGTTTCGGCCATCAGCTTGGAGCAGAGCGCGGAAATTTCCTTCCACTGTGCAAAGCCAATGTTGGGGCTGGGGATATTGGCGAAGGGCACAGCAATGACCTGCGCAACATCCTGAACCTCGGGAACGGCTGCGATGATGTCGCCGGCCGGCAGCATCATCTTGTGGGCGCCGTAGTGCACGATGTCCAATGGGCCAGTGCCGATCGAGGAGATGGTTCCGCCCGTTCCGATGAAGGCTATCTTTCTCATGGGGTGCATTTCCTGCGCGATAGTTGTCGATGCAGGCTAGGCCGCAATGGCAGGGTTCGGCAGTCCAGAAAATCTCATTGAGCAGCGTGAGAAATGGTCAGTTGGCTGAAAAATGAGCTGGGCGGATAGTTTGCCTATGTTCGCTGCATTTCGGGCAGCACGGTAGGAGCGGCTGATGCACAATCAAGACTTCAAACTGGGTATGCGACGGCTTGCGGCAGGCGTGTCACTCATCAGTACAGTCAATAAGGGCGTGCGGCATGGGCTGGTCGCTACGACGGTGAATTCAGTGACGGCTGATCCGCCGACGCTCTTGGTCTGCATCAACAAGACTGCATCGGCTCATGACCATGTGTCAGAGGCAGGTATTTTGTGCGTCAATATCCTGGCCGACGCCCATGAAGAGGTTGCCGGCCGCTTTTCCAGCCCCGTCGATCGCGAGAAGCGGTTTGACCACGATCAGTGGCAGACCCTGCGCACCGGCGCACCTGCCTTGGTAGACGCGATGGTGAGTTTTGACTGCGAAGTGCGCCAAATGGTGCCCTATCAGTCACATACGATTTTCCTGGCCGAAATTGTCTCCGTCGAACTCTGGGCCGAGGCCAATCGCCCGCTGGTCTATCTCGATGGTCGCTATCGCCTGCTGGCGGAACAGCAGCAGGTCTTTTCCGTCGCCAGTTGAACCGGTGACCGGCTGAAAACTTTTGCAACGTCACCTCAGGGTCGACGCCGAGGCGTCGGCTCTCGCTTTTTTCGCATTATTTTCAAACATTTCGGCAGGGCTGCCCTGCGTCTGGCGCAGCCGAAATCTAGCTCTTGCCTACCTGTGAATTTATCTCATTTGTCGGCACAGGAACTTCATTCGAAGCTCACCTCTGGACAAGAGCTGCCAGCCCCAATTGCAGCGTCACCGGAGAAACGAGATGACTGAGATCAAGAAGAAAGGCCTTTCCCGCAGAAGCGTGCTGAAGGGCGCGGCGGCTAGCGTGGGCGCTGCCATCGGTTCTGGCGCCATCACGGGCTTTCCCACATATTGGGCCCAGGCCAGCAAGGACATCACCATCACCCATGTCGGGTCGATCTACACGACCAATCCGACCGTGTCCGAACAGGCCAACAAGGATCTCGGCTTCACCGTCCAGATGCAGACGCTGGACAATACGACCCAGATCAACCGCATGCTGACCCAGCCGGAGACCATCGACGTCGCCGACTTCGGCAATACCAATATGGGTTACTTCAAGAACCGCGGCATCCTGATGCCGATCCCGGTCAGTGAGTACCGCTATTGGGACAAGACGGTGCCGCTGTTCACCCAAGGCACCTATGCCGACGGCAATCCCTATTCCATGCAGGGCTATGCGCCAATCAAGTCGCAATTCTGGGCGGATCAATCCGCGCAAGAATACTCTCTGACGCCGACCGATTGGCTGGTGGGCATCCCGATCATGTACAATGCCGATACGCTCGGCGTGCGCCCGGACCTCGTTCCGCACAAGGTCGAAAGCTGGGGCGACCTGTTCAACTCCGAATTTGCCGGCAAGGTGGCGCTGCAGGATGGTGTCAACGTCGGCGTGCCGGACGCGGCAGTGGCGCTCGAAGCGGCGGGTCTGATGACCTATGTCGACAAGGGCAACATGACCCGCGAGGAAATCGACAAGACCATAGACCTGCTGATCGAGCTCAAGCGCGCCGGCCACTTCCGCTCCTTCTGGACCAATTTCGATCAGTCGGTGCAATTGATGGCATCGGGTGAAGTCGTGCTGCAGTCGATGTTTGCGCCGGCGGTGACCGAAGTGCGCACCCGCGGCATCGAATGCCAATACCTGCCGCTCAAGGAAGGTTCGCGTGGCTGGTATATCTTCCAGTCCGCCATGGCGCATCTGGACGGTGGCGACAAGCTGCGCCGCGACTGCGTCATGGAATACATGAACTGGTGCAACTCGGGCTTCAACGGCGTCTACTTCTCCCGCCAGGGTTTCTACTCCTCGGTTCCCGACCTGATGAAGGAACAGCTCAGCGAGAACGACTATGGCTATTGGTACGAGGGCAAGGCGGCCACGGCCGACATCATCGACCCCTTCGGCAAGGTCATGGAGAAGGCCGGCGCCGTGCGCGACGGCGGTTCGCTCTGGGATCGCATGGGTAATGTCGGCATCTGGAACACGCTGATGGACGAGGACCGCTACCTGGTCCGCCGCTGGCAGGATTTCATGGCTGCCTGATCTGCATCATCTGCCTGGCTCCGGGGCAAGCATGCTCCGGGGCCGCGTCATTCTGGAGCCCCACCGATGACCACCTATGTGTCGCCCCGTGCCGCATCATGGCTGCAAGCCGCACCCTTCGCCCTGATCATGACCTGCCTGGTGCTGATCCCGCTCGGGATCATCGTGGTGGTCAGTTTCATGGACTTCGGCTTTGCCGAGATCATACCCGAATTCTATCTCGGCAACTGGCAGGATGTGCTGCGGTCGAGTCTGACCATCGACACCTATGTCACCGTGTTCCGGCAGCTGGCCTATGTGTGGACCATTACGCTGGTGCTGGGCTTCACGATTTCATACTATCTGATCTTCCACATCCGCTCGAATATATGGCGCGCCATTTTCCTTGCGGCCTGCGCCATTCCATTCTGGACCTCGGGTCCGATCCGCATGATTTCCTGGGTGCCGCTGCTGGGCCGGGAAGGCCTGGTCAACCAGGCGTTGATGGGCGCGGGCCTCATCGACCAGCCGATCTCCTGGCTGCTCTATTCGGAATTTTCGGTCATCGTGGTCTATGTGAACATGCTGACCATGGCCATGGCCGGGCCGATCGCCAATTCGATGGCCAAGATCAGTCCCAGCGTGATCCAGGCGGCCTGGGACCAGGGCGCCACGGAATGGCAGACAATCGTCGAGGTGATCATCCCGTTAATCAAGCCAGGCTTTGTGGTGGGGACCATATTCATCATCACGGCCGTCATGGGCGATGGCTTCCTGGTGCGCGCGATGAGCGGCAATCAGGTCAATACGCCGGCCGTGGCAATCATGAACGAGATCAATGCCTTCCAGTTTCCGCCCGCCGCGGCCAAGTCGGTCGTCCTGCTCGTCGTCGTGTTGACCATGGTGGGACTGCTGCTGCGCTTCGTCGATATCCGCAAAGAACTGGCACGCTAGGAGAGACTGGAATGGGTACCAGGCGCACGACTTCCTTTTACGTCCTGTCGTTTATCTTCGCGGCCTTCCTGCTGTTTCTCTATGGGCCGATGTTCTGCGTCTACCTGTTGTCCTTTCAGGGACCCGATGGGGGCATGAGCTTTCCGATGCGCGGCTTTTCGACGGTCTGGTTCGAGACGCTGTTCACGGCTGGCGGGCGTGGTGTTGGGGACATCCACAATTCCTTCATTCGCTCTCTGCGGCTGGGCGCCATCGTGGCGCTGCTGACCATGCTGATCGGCGTGGCGGTGGGCATGAGCTTCCGGCGCCGTTACCCGGGTGGGAATTTTGTCTTCTACTCGGCAATCATCAGCATGATCGTGCCGGGGATCTTCGTCGGCTTCGGCATCTCGCTGACGCTCAACATGCTCGGGATGCGCCCGCAGTGGTGGTATTCGGGGATCGGCGCGCAGCTCACCTGGTCGCTGCCCTTTGCCATGCTCATCATGTTCATCATCCTGGGGCGCATGGACAAGGCCTTCGAGGAGGCGGCCACCGATCTCGGCGCCACGTCCTTCCAGCGGTTCCAATATGTCATCCTGCCGCTGATCCTGCCTGGCGTCGTCGGAATGTTCATGGCCGGCTTCACCTCGTCCTATGAAGAGGCGGCGCGCGCGGGCCTCAATATCGGCACGGGCAATACGATGCCGATGGAGTTGACGGGCCTACTGGGCGCAGCGACGACCCCGGTGATGTTCGCCGTGGGCACGCTCACCACGCTCTTCATGTTCACCCTGGTCATCGCGACCCTTCTGTTTTCCACCACATTGACCAAGCGGCGCCAGCTCAGGCTTTCCAGCCAGCACGCCTGATCCAGCAAATCCGAGGACCACAGCATGAAAATCGATACCGACTTCAGCGCAAAGAACATGGTCGCCGATGTGGCTGCCGCACCTGCCGACGAGGCTATCAAATACGACGTCGAACTGGTCGCCGTCTCGAAGTCCTATGACGGCGGGGCGCGGGCGGTGGACACGATCTCGCTGCGCATTCCCAAAGCCAGCTATTGCTGCCTGCTCGGGCCTTCGGGGTGTGGCAAGACCACGACCTTGCGCATGCTTGCGGGTCATGAAGATGTGAGTGATGGCGACGTGCTGATCCACAACAGGAACATCACCAATGCCGCGCAGGCCGAGCGTGGCACGTCAATGATGTTCCAGAGCTATGCGCTATTTCCTCATCTCAGCGCGCTCGACAATGTCGCCTTCAGCCTCAAGCTCAAAAAAGTGTCCAAGGCCGAGCGCCACGCAAAGGCGATGGACTATCTCAAGCTTGTGCAGATGGACCATCTGGCGCATCGCATGCCGGCACATCTGTCGGGTGGCCAACAGCAGCGTGTGGCGCTGGCGCGGTCGCTGATCACCCGGCCAAAGGTGCTGCTGCTTGACGAGCCGCTATCGGCGCTCGACCCCTTTCTCCGCGTGCTCATGCGCACCGAGCTCAAGCGGATCCAGACCGAGCTTGGCATCACCTTTGTCCATGTCACCCATAGCCAGGAGGAAGCGCTGGCGCTTAGCGATGTCATGGTAGTGATGAATGCTGGACAGATCCAGCAGGCGGCATCGGCCCGCGATGTGTTCGAAAAGCCGGCCAATGCGTTTGTCGCCAAGTTCATCGGTGGCCACAATGTCATCACCCGCGACGGCAAGACCTTTGCCGTGCGGGCCGACAAATGTCGCCTGGTGGATGTTGCGCCAGGTCCAAGCGTGCCGGCGACCGTGGTGAGCGTGGAATATCAGGGGCCGATCGTGCGCATCAATCTGCGCGGCGCGGGTGGTGAGGATCTTTGCGCTCTGATTTCAGACACGCGCTTCTTCTCGGATCCGCCGTCGGTCGGCGAGCAGGTGGTGCTGTCCTGGACGCGGGATGACGAATGGCCGCTCGAGGCTGCTGCCTGATCCTGCTCATCGAGTTCCTCCTGGCTTGACGCCCACCTGGCCGCCCATGGGCGGCCTTTTTTCTGCCCCTCAAACGAAAAGCGCCCCGTTTTGCGGGGCGCCTTTCCGTTGTTCCTGCGGGGCCGGTCTTGGAGACTCAGGCGGGGACGACAGCGCCTGTTGCCATCGGCTGGGCCACCTGATCGTAGAGCCAGTCCTTGAAGCGGTTGACGATGCCGGGCGCCGTGGGGGCCCAGGGGGAGACGATGAAGTAGGGGCTACGGATGGGATAGGCCTCGCCGATCTGCACCAGCGTGCCAGAGGCCAGCGCCTCCTCGATCAGCAGCGAACGCCCCAGGATGGCGCCGAGGCCGATCTTGGCTGCTTCGATGCTGGGGCTAGCCTGATTGAAGCGGGGGCCCTTGACGATATCGTTGCGGCTGATGCCGAATTCGCGCAAGTAGCGTCCCCAGTCTGGATAGGGACCGTTCTGGTCGACTTCACGGCGATCGATATGGATCAGCGGCACTGCGCGCAGGATGTCGCTTGGATTGTTGCCGTAGCGTGCGGCCAGTTCGGGGGCGCAGACGGGAACAATTTCTTCTTCCATCAGCGGCTCGATGCGGCGGTCGATAGCGGTTTGCCAGTTGCAGATCCAGAGGTCCGCGCCTTCGTTCTCGATTTCCTGCCGGCGAATGAAGGTGGTGATGGTGACGTCAATGTCGGGCGCCTCACCGACGAATTTGCTCATGCGCGGCAACAACCAGTGAGACGCTACGGAAGCCGACGCACCCACCATCAGACGCTGACGCACGTCTTCCGGCTCCTTGAGCGACATCAGGGCCTCATCGATCAGGTCAAGCGCATTGGTGAGCTTGCCGAGGCATGCTCTTGAATCCGCAGTCAATTCCAGACGGCTGTTCTTGCGCAGGAACAGCTTGGTCTGCAGAAAGTCTTCCAGCAACCGGATCTGGTGGCTGACGGCCGTTGGCGTCACGCAAAGTTCGTCCGCCGCACGGACCAGGCTCTTGTAGCGCGCGGCGGCCTCGAAGGCCCGAACCGCGTTAAGAGGGACACGACGTCTCATGATAAGCCTCGCTTGCCTCTCCTCCCGAAAGCCAGCAGACCATGACAATTTTGCTACGACAAGCCTAAATCATAAACAATTTTCGCGACTGGCTAGAAACTGTGCAATCGAGCAATTCTGCGGCAGCGGCCTGCCTATTTGATGCCGCGCTCGGCGGTATCAAGCTGTGCTTCTGCAAGCTCTGGCTCATCCTGCGGTGCCACGAATTCGGAATAGGTGCCCGAGCTGCGGTGCTTGAGCAGATAGGCATAGGCAAGACCGATTCCCAGGCAACAGAGCAGGCCATTGCCCAGCACCGCCCAGCCCACGCCAAAGGCGGAAGCGGCAGCGCCGGTCAGGAGGGGGCCGATGGGAGAGGGGATCAGCAGGCTGATCATGCTGACCAGGCGTCCGCGCATTTCGGGTGGCGCTCGCAGTTGCAGCAGCGTGTTGACCGAGGCGGAGAAGGTGACCGCCGAGGCGCCGACGGCCACGAACAGGATGGCCGACAGCGGCAGGCTGCTGGAGAAACTGATCGCCACCAGCACGATGCCGAAACAGGTGCCGGCTAGCAGGATGCGGCGGGTGGATGGAGCGCCGCGGGTCGTCATCACCAGCGCGGCGAGGAAGGAGCCGGTGCCGAGGCAGGAGTTGAGCACGCCGAAGGCGGCCGCATCGGCATGCACCAGATAGGTGGAGATCAGAGGCACCATGGTGGTGAAGTTCTGGCCGAAGAGGCCGATGAAGGCCGTGGCAATCAGCAGGAAAAGGATGGTGGGAGTGCGCCGCGCGTAGCCGATCCCCTCGCGCACCTGTAGCAGGAGCGGCTGCTTGCCCGATTTGCGTTGCGGCTGGAATTCGTCCCGGCGCAACATGGCCAGGGCTGTAACGGCGGCGACGAAAGTCAGCGCGTTGATGAGATAGGCGATGCCGACGCCAAGCGCGGCAATAACCAGTCCACCCAGAGCCGGTCCGATGATGCGGCCGAGGTTTTGCGCCAGCGAGCCCATGGCGATGGCATTGGGCAGATGGCTGACCGGCACCAGCTCGCTGATGAAGGTCTGGCGCAAAGGCGCGTCCAGGGCGTTGATGATGCCCAGCGTGACCGCCAGAATATAGATGTGCCAGATCTGGATGTGGCCAGTGAGGCAGAGGACGCCCAGCACCGCTGCCTGCAGTCCGCCCATGGACATGGTGGCGAACATTAGCTTCTGCCGCGGAAAGCGGTCGGCCATGGCGCCACCGATCAGCGAGAAGACGAAGATCGGCAGGAATTGCAGCGAGGTGACGATGGCAAGGGCGACGGGCGAATTGGTCAGGTTGAGCACCAGCCAGGCCTGCGCCGTCAACTGCATCCAGGTGCCGGGCACGGAGATGGCCGTGCCGGTGAAATAGATGCGGAAGTTACGGATACCCAGCGCCTTGGGTACGCGCATGCGCGTCTTGACGGCTTTCGCCGGTCCCGGTGGCGCCATCTGGTTCATCGTCAACGCGCTTCGGTCAGGACATAGTCGGCGGGGCGACGGTTGCGCTCAAAGGCCCAGCGCTCGCGCACCCTGGCCTGTCTTTCGAGATCAATCTCGGCCAGCACCACTTCGTCGTGATTGCTCTTGGCGCGGGCGAGGACCTTGCCCTCGGCGCTGACGACGAAGGAGTGGCCGATAAAGCGCACGCCGTTTTCCTTGCCCGCCTTGCCGGCGGCTATGATTGTGGTTCCGGTGTAATAGGCGCCGGCAGTGATGGCGAGATCGGAAGCCTTGCGGGCCTGAGCTAGCGTATTGCCGGCCATGACGGGCGTGTTGTAGCCGACGGCGATGACATCGGCACCGTTGATTGACAGGGAGCGATAGGCTTCGGGGAAGCGGCGGTCGTAGCAGATCAGACCGCCGATCTTGATGTCACCGACGTCATAGACGCCGAAACCGAGATTGCCTGGCTTGAAGTAGCGCTTCTCCAGGATGGTCATCTTGGCATCGGGCCTGGGCTCGATTTCGCCAGGGATGTGCATCTTGCGGAATGTGCCGGCGTGGTTGCCGCCGCGGTGCATAAAGGCCATGGAATTGAAAAGGTCGCCGCCGCTGCGCTCGGCATAGGGGACGACCAGCGACATGTTGTGCTTCTGGCCTCGGGCCATGATGGTTGCCAGCGCAGCCTGATTTTCGGCTTCGCTTACCCAGGCGTCGAGATTGCTGTGCACTTCGGCCGCGAAATAGGGTGTAAGCGCCAGTTCGGGCAAGACGCCGAGTGTCACGCCAGCATCGGCGGCCTCGTCAATCAATGCCAGGATGCGATCGGTGGTTTCGGCAATGGAGGCGCCGGCGGGCCCCATCTGCAAGGCAGCAACAAGCATGGTGACGACTTTCAGGGTATGAGAAATCGCGCCCGCGCTGACGCGAGCCGCGAAATGCTGGCGATGCCGAGAGGATCAGGCGGCCTGAGCTTCCGCCTTGGCTGGGCCAATGATGTCGAGCGCCTTTTCGGTATCGATCACGTCGCAGATCTTGAACGCCATGTCGAAGAGCGCTGCTGCGTGGGATAGTTCGATACGGTCGAACACGGCCTCCTCGATGACGCTCATCTTGTAGCCATGGGCTTCGCCATCGACGCAGGTTGCGCGGACGCAGCCACTGGTGCTGTTGCCGCCCACCAGCAGACCGTCAACGCCGAGATTGCGCAGGATCAGGGGGAGGTTGGTCATGACAAAGCAGCTCGGGGTCTGCTTTTCGACCAAGTATTCACCGTCCTGCATGGCCACTTCGACCGGGATTTCCGACTTGGAATTGAGGTGGCTGAAATTGTTTGACGGATCGGAAGCGGGCAGGCCGGTATAGTCGTAAAAGACATGCTTGGAGTAGATGACCGGGACGCCAGCAGCGCGGGCGGCGGCCAGGAGCTTCTGCTGATAGGGCACGGACTTCCAGGCGTGTGGGCCGCAGGCGCCCGAATATTCGTCGAGCTGCTCGTAGATCGGCTTGTCGTGACCCATAGCCGTGGTCTGCATGTCGATCAGCAGCAGGGCGACCTTGTTTCCGGGGCCATGTGGCGTGCGCGGCTTGCGTGCGGCCATAACCTTCTTGTCGTCTTCCGTCAGAAATGCGTCCCATACGGCCATAACGAGGTCTCCATCCATTTTGCTGATTTGACGCTAACCCTGGCCTAATTGGCTCGCCAGTGGGGATTTCTTCCGCTCTGGATGAGAAATGTTCACGCCCTGGCGCGGCGCATCCAACTGGCAAGGCGCCCGTCCATGACGAGCAGGCCGGCCACGACAATGACCATGCCGAGAGCCTGGATGGGCTGCAGCGTCTCGCCCAGCAGGGCCCAGCCGAGCACGAGCGCAACGATCGGGGAAATATAGGTATTGGTGGCGAAATTGGTCGCGCCGACCCTGGGCAGCATCCAGTACATGATCTGGAAATTGAGGGCCGTGGGGAACAGTCCCAGCGCCACCCAGGCCCACCAGGTCGAGACATTGGCAACGCTTGGTAGGCCATCGATCAGAAGGGCCGCGGGCAGGGCACCCAGCGCAGCGCCGGTCATGGCGAAGGTCATGATGACCTGTGGGTCGGTACCGGCAAAGCTACGTGTCACGTTGAAGGAAATGGCAAAGATTAGCGTGCCGCAGAGGCACAGCGCAATGCCGAGCAACTGACCCTCCTCGCTACCGGTGAGCGATGGCAGGGCCAGCACAACCGCGCCGACAAGCCCGATGCCGGCGCCGATTGCCATGGTGCGCGTGGCCCGCGGACCGCCCGGCCAGGCATGTGACACGGCCAGCGTCGCGATCGGCAGGAGCAGGTTGATGATCGCGACAATGCCTGTCGACACATAGCGCTGGCTGATCGGCATCAGCACGAAGGGCAGGGCGTAGCTGAAGAGGCCGAGGAGGCAGAGCTTGAGCATGGTTGAGCGGTCGCGCGGCAAGGCTTTTCGCGACAGCAGCAGCAATGTCCAGCAGGCGAGGGCCGCCACCAGCGACCGTCCGGCGGCAATGGTCAGCGGGCTCACTTCCTCCAGCACAATGGCGATGAGCAGGAAGGAACTACCGAAAAGGCAGCCGACGAGGATGACGAGAGCCCAGTCGCGAAGTGTCATGTGGCCTGGCGGATAGGGTTTGGAGACAGCCAAGACTGTCAGCCCCGCCGGCACGCGGGAAACGAGAATAAGTCCGAGCCGGCATGAGCCTAGCTCATCGTCGGCGCCGCAAGCGCGCTCATTGGCCGGCTGAGAAATGGTCATTGGCGCTGCCGCGCCGCATCGACCCACACTGCCGACAGTCGATCACAAAAATCCGGAGAATGCCCGTGCGGCTCAAGCCTCCAGTCTCCTTCGAGGAGGCCTACAACTACCTCTCGCAGAATGCGGTGCTTGTCTGGGGCGATGCCAGCGCCGCGCGCATGGAGCCGCAACTGCAGTCCATCGCCAAGGCCATGGCCGTGGTCGGCGCCCTCGATATTCCCGACGAGGTCGAGCCGCTGTTTGGCGAGAATATCGACATCGACCTGGAGGCGTTGTCATGAGCGACGTCATCGATCTCACCACCAGTGAAATGGCCAGCCGCATTGCCGACAAGACCCTCGATCCCGTCGAGGCAGTGACCGGCCTGCTCGAACGGATCGACGCCCGCGAGCCGGAGGTGCGCGCCTGGGCCTATGTGGACCGAGATGTCGCTCTGGCGGATGCCAAGGCCATGGCTGCCGAAGCAAGGGCCGGCAAGCTGCGCGGACCGCTGCATGGCGTACCGATCGGCATCAAGGATGTCTTCCACGCCAAGGGCATGCCGACACTGGCCAATTCCAAGACCATGGACCCCTCCGCCACCTACGAAGACAGTGGTGTGGTGGCGGCGCTGAAAAAGGCCGGCGCGATCATCCTGGGCAAATGCGAAACCGTCGAATTTGCCGGCATGGGAATTCCGCCGGAATCGCGCAATCCGTGGAACCTGCAGCATACCGGCGGCGGCTCGAGCTCGGGCTCGGGCGTTGCCGTGGGCGCCCGCATGGTGCCGGCGACGATCGGCACCCAGACCGGCGGCTCCAATCTGCGGCCGGCCTCCTACAATGGCATCGCGGGGCTCAAGCCCAGCTATGGCGCCTTCGCCCGTACGGGCCTGCTGCCGGTGTCCTGGTCGCTCGATCATCCTGGCCTGATCACGCGGTCGGCCAGTGACCTCGACCTGATCTACCGCGCCATTGCGCGTGCACCCAAGCCGGCATTTGCAGCCCCGGAGAGCTGGAAGTTCGGCATTCTGCGCGATTTCTTCTTCGAGACTTCGGCAGACGATACGGTGACGGTGGTCAATGGTGCCATCGATCGTCTCAGCAATAGCGGCATTGCGCTTGCAGAGACGCGGCTGCCGTCGCTGTTTTCGGCGCATGCCTCAATCCATCATCTCATCATGAGCACCGAGATGGCGGTTTATCACGCGCCACGCATGGACAAGCATGCCGACACCATGTCCGAGCGCCACATGACGTTGTCACAGGCCTTCTCGCTGGTGCCGGCCGGCTATTATCTCCAGGCATTGCGAGCGCGTCGCATGCTGCGCGATGCGATGATGCCGCTGTTTGCTGCCCATCATGTACTGGTCATGCCGACCACGCCGGCTCCGGCGCCAGAAGGGCTAGAAAGCACCGGCAACGCTTCGCTGCTGACGCCATGGAGCCTGCTCGGCTTTCCGGCAGCCACTGTGCCCTGCGGCCTTGCCGACAACGGCCTGCCGCTGGGCCTGCAGATCGTTGGCCCGCCGGGCCGTGACGATCTCGTCATCCAGGCGGCCATTGCTGCCGAAGCCGTGCTCGGCCGCCTCGACCTTCCAGCGTGAGAAACCCCATGTCCGATCTGAACCGCTATCCCTATTCTGCCATCATCGATCGGCCGCCGCTGACCCTGCCGGGCAATGCCCGCATCGCGGTCTTCATCGTGCCCAATGTCGAATATCTCGAATGGCTGCCGCCGCCCAATCCGCTGCGCAGCCCCTATCCCAGCGCCGCCCCCAATATCGGGGCCTTCCAGGCCCGCGACTATGGCAATCGTGTTGCCCTCTGGCGCCTGTTCGAGCTGTTTGATGACCTCGATATCAAGACCACGGCCTCGGTCAATGCTGCGGTCTTCGAGCATCATCCGCTGATCGCGGAGGAAATGGCCAGGCGGAACTGGGACTACCAGTCGCATGGGCTCTACAACACGCGCTTCGCCTTCGGCATGGACGAAGCCATGGAGCGCGAGATGATCGACGAGGTCATTTCCATCGTCCGCAAGGCGACCGGCAAGACGATCAGCGGCTGGCTCGGGCCGGCGCTGACCACGACGGCGCGCACGCCTGACCTATTGGCAGAGGCCGGCGTCAAATACTGGGCCGACATGTTCCATGACGACGAGCCGACTGAGGTCAATGTCTCCTCCGGCAAGCTCATCACCTTGCCCTATAGTTTCGAGGTCAATTCCGGTGTGGCGCTGGGTGGCCAAGCCCAGACGGCTGAGGCTTTCGGGCGCTTTATCACCGATCAGTTCGACATGCTGTATGAGGAGGGTGCCACGGCGCCCAAGGTCATGGCGATCTGCCTTCATCCCTTTGCGGTGGCGGCGCCGTCGCGCATCAAATACCTGCGCAAGGCCCTAGAGCACATTCTGGGCCATAGCGGCGTCTGGCAGGCCACGGCCGGCGACATTGCAGACTGGTATTATGCCAATCACTTCGGCAAGCGCCTGGCGCCCGCCGCCTCGGTTGCAGCGTAAGGAGACGGCCGTGACTGAACTAGCCCCGAACTACAACAGCCGCTCGATCAATCCTGTCACGCAGATGGACCATGACCTCTATGGTTTTTCCGCGCTGCCGCAGCGCAAGAAACTGCAGTGGCCCAATGGCGCCAGTGTCGCCATGGCCGTGGTGGTCAACGTCGACTATGGCGATCTCGCCATCAATCCGATGAACCTGGTCGGTTTCACCCATCGCGACTACGGCACGCGTGTCGGTGTGTTTCGCTTGATGGGCATTCTCGACGCTCTGGATATCAAGGCGAGCATGCCGATCAGCGACGTGCTGCTAACGCGGACGCCACGGGTGGTGGAAGAGGCGCGCAAGCGCCGCTGGGAACTGGTCGGGCATGGCGCCAAGGTCACTCAAGCGGTGAGTTCGGCCATGAGCGAGGCCGATGAACGCACCTATCTCGAAGGCTCGCTGGCGACGATCCGCCAGACGACCGGCACGGCGCCGCGTGGCTGGCTGGGGCCCGGCAATAGCGAGTCTGCTCGCACCGTCAAGCTGCTGGCCGAGCTGGGTTATGACTATACGCTGGACTGGGGCAATGACGATCAGCCCTATGACTTCAGCGTGCCGCAGGGACGCCTGTCAGCGGTGCCCTACAGCGTCGAAACCTCCGATGCTGCGGTCATCCAGGCACAGAGTCACACACCTTGGGAGTATGCCGCGGCGCTGGAAGACCATCTCGAAACCCTGATTGCCGATGGCGAAAAGTCCGGAATGGTGATGACACTGGGGCTGCAGGCCAATGTGTCGGGTCAGCCTCTACGCGCGAAATACATCCGCAGCTTTCTCGAGCAGGCCAAGGCAAGCGGCAAAGTGTGGTTCGCGACGGCATCCGAGATCGTCGACGCCTATCGCGACCAAATTTGAGAGGCCAACCGATCGATCGCGACTGGTTCGGCTTGGAAAACCACTCCTCTCGGAATTCCTTGGGATATTAATTCGGGTCTTATCAGTCTCTTACCGATTGCAGGACTAGATTTACGTGCTGGTCTGAGGGCTGGGCAGGGACGGCGTGTCTCGCGCCCGGCGCTGGCAAGCCGGAATGCAGAAGCATTCTGTTGAAGCAGATGACTTCGCACAGGGCTTGCAGCGCAAATGACGACAGTTTTCACCACGCTCTTTTTCGAGCACGACTTGTGGCTGGTTAGCCTCGCTGCTGCCGTCTGCGCCGTGTCGTCCTTTGCTGGAATTGCGCTGGTTGATCGGGCGCGCAGGATTGTCGGGTCGCGCCGGGCTATCTGGATCGCTGTCGCGGCGCTGGCTGTGGGGTTTGGCATCTGGTCGACCCATTTCATTGCCATGCTGGCCTATCGGCCTGACTTTGCCATTGGCTATGAGCCGCTGGGGACATTTTCGTCCTTGCTGATCGCCATTGTTGCCAGCGGCGTCGGCTTTGCCATGGCCGCTTACGGGACCAATGGCGCGGATCGTCTGCTGGGTGGCATTGTCGTGGGCCTCGGCATCACCGCCATGCACTATACCGGGATGAGCGCGATCGAGGTCGGCGGCGTCATCGGTTGGGACGTGGGCCTGGTGAACCTCTCCCTGTTGTTCGCAGCCGGGCTTGCGGCAATGGCGGTGATGGTGGGTGCCATCAATTCATCCCTGAGGGTCCGCTTCGGGGCGTCGGCGCTTCTGACGCTGTCGATCGTTTCGCTGCACTTCACGGCGATGGGTGCCGTTGACCTCAGCAATTGCTACGCCATTGCTTCGCTTGATGCATTGCACACGGGATGGGTGGCGACAGGCGTGGCGCTCAGCAGTGCCTTTATCCTCGGCGCTGCGCTGTTGGCATTGTTGCTCGACACAAGGGATGTGCAACGCCGGATGATGGAGTCGATGCGCCTGCACAGCCTGGCAGATGCGGCCATGGAGGGCCTCGTCATCGTGCGTGATGGCATTATCGGCGGTGCCAATGCCAGCTTTGCCATGTTGGTCGGTGCGGATCGCGAGGCGCTACTGGAGACCCCGGTCGAGCGCTATTTTTCGATCGAGATGCTGGAAAAGGCTCGTCAAGAACCGGGGCAGTTTTTTTACACGACGTTGCAGGCAGCTGATGGGCTCGCTGTCGATGTTGAACTGGTTAGCCAGCAAGCGGAACTGGAGGGCGGCACAACCGAGGTGCTGGCCATTCGCGACATTCGCGATCGGCTGGCGCAGGAAGCCGAAAGCGAACGGGCGCGCGCGGAAACTCGTGAAAGCGAGAAGCGCTTTGGCATGTTGGTTCAATCGATCACCGACTACGCCATCTATATGCTCGATCCCAATGGCCTGGTGGCAAGCTGGAATGCTGGCGCGGTGCGCAACAAAGGCTATTCCGCGCAGGAAATCATAGGCCAGTCGTTCGCGAAATTCTTCAGCATGGAGGACCAGGCTGCGGGCCTGCCCGAACTGGCAATTGCCGAAGCGCGGGAGAAGGGCAAGTTCCAGACGGAGGGTTGGCGCTATCGCAAGGACGGCTCGCGATTCTGGGCCCAGGTGATGATCGAAGCCATCCGCGATGATGAAGGCGCGCTCGTCGGTTTCGTCAAGATCACGCGCGATATCACCCGTCAGCATGAAGACGCCCAGCAGATCGAGACGGCCAAGCGCAATCTGGAGCTGTCTCTGGCGCATATGAGCCAGGGACTAGCGCTGTTTGACGCCAATGAGCGGATCGTTGTGGCCAATGGCCAGCTCAAGGATATTCTCGGCATTCCTGCGAATGTCGGGGTGAACGGGTTTGGCCTGCATGACCTGGCAAAGTTTCTGACTGGCGAGGCGACAGTCGACCCGAACCTTCTGGATGAGGCCTATGCATTGCATAGACGGTTGATCGCCGGCGAAGACAACGGCGAGATCGTCCAGGATTTCCCTGGCGGCAAGTCGATCCGCATCGTGCATCGTGATGCCGGTGACGGTGCATGGGTTTCGACTTTCGAGGACATTTCGGAACGCAAGCAGTCGGAACGCCAGATCCACTTCATGGCGCATCATGATGGCCTGACGGGCCTGCCTAATCGCGGCAGTTTCACCAATCATCTGCAGACGACGCTTGATCGGGCTGGGGATGGCCAGCGCGTGGCCGTGCTGGGCATCGACCTCGACCGCTTCAAGGAGGTCAACGACCAGTTGGGCCATGGCGTGGGTGACACGGTGCTCAAAAGCTATGCGGACCGCATTTCGAGCTCGCTGCAGGATGGTGAATTCACGGCACGCTTTGGTGGCGACGAATTCGCCGCCTTCAAGACATTCCGCACTGATGCCGAACTCTTTGCCTTTATCGAGCGGCTGGAAGCTGCAGTGGAGCGTCGGTTCCAGATCGATCGCAACGAAGTCTCGATCGGCGCCAGCATCGGCATCGCCGTCTATCCCGACGACGGCGGGTCGGCGGAGAAACTGATCAGCAATGCCGACATGGCGATGTATCGCGCCAAGGGCAATTTGACCGAGCGCTTCTGCTTTTACGAGTCCGACATGGACGAGGCCGCTCGCGACCGACGGATTCTGGCCCGCGATCTGTGGGACGCGGTGGCCAAAGACCAACTCCTGTTGAATTTCCAGGTACAGAAGTCGGTGCAGACGGGACAGACGATCGGCTACGAGGCGCTGCTGCGCTGGCAGCATCCCGAGCGCGGCCTGGTGCCGCCAATGGACTTCATCCCGATTGCCGAAGAGTGCGGTGCCATCCTGTCGATCGGCGATTGGGTGCTCCGAATGGCTTGCCTCGAGGCGGTGCACTGGGACGACAGCATCAAGCTGGCGGTGAATATCTCGCCGGTTCAGCTTAGCAGCGCAAATCTGGTGGAAATGGTCGAACTGGCACTGACCGTTTCCGGGCTCGATCCATGGCGTCTCGAGCTGGAAGTCACCGAGAGCGCGATTATCGGCGATAAAGCGCGGGCGCTCAACACGCTGCGGCAGATCAAGGAACTGGGCGTTACCATCGCCATCGACGATTTCGGCACCGGCTATTCCTCGCTCGAGACCCTGCGGGCCTTCCCCTTCGACAAGATCAAGCTCGATCGCAGCTTCATGTCGGAAGTGGAAACCAGCAAGCAGGCCAAGGCCGTCGTGCGCGCCATTCTCGAACTGGGCCGCGGTCTTGAAGTGCCGGTATTGGCCGAGGGCGTCGAAACGCCCGAACAGCTCGATTTCCTGCTGGCAGAGGGCTGCGATGAAGCGCAGGGTTATTATCTGGGCCGGCCGCAGATCATCGACCGCGATACGGTGCGCAAGGCCAGCTAGTCCGCGTTAGTGATGCGCCGGCGTGAACTGTTGCGGCCGACGATGCGCGGCGTGACGATGAACTGCTCGCTCTCGCTGCGTCCCTCGACACGTTCGATGAGCAATCGTGCAGCCTGCAGTCCCAGCAGTTCGCCGGACTGATCCACGCTGGTCAGCCGGTTCTGGGCGAAGTCGCAGAACATGGTGTTGTCATAGCCGACAATGGCCACGTCATCGGGGACGCGCAGGCCCATTTCATTGGCCACGCTGATGGCCTCGAAGGCCATGAGGTCGGTCCAGCAGAAGATGGCCTCGGGCCGCTCGGGACTTTCCAGCAGGCGGCGAATGGCCAGTTGCACATCGCGGGTCACTTGCGTGGAGCGCACGATATTGACCGCGTCGCCGCAGCCCTGGTCGATCATCTCCATGCGGTAGCCCAACTCGCGCTGGCGGACCACGGATGATGGCTGATTGGTCAGGCTGAACATGGCGATCTTGCGGAAGTCATTTCCTACCAGGTGGCGGACCACCAGGCGGGCACCGAGCTGATCGTTATTGTTGACGGTATCGAAGGGCAGGGTGCCTTCCTCATCGTGGTGGCCGATTGCAACAAGCGGCTTGCGCTGCGCGATGTCGATCAGCGTCTCGCGGGCCTCGTTTGGGCCGATCAGGATGATGCCGTCCATCTGTCGATCGATCATCGCTTCGGTCAGGGGCTGTACCGTAATGCCAATGCCCTGCATGGCCTGATATTGCGTTCGTTCCAGCGCCGAATTCACGCCGGCAAAGATGTCGCCGAAGAAAGGATTGCGCATGTCGGGGAAGATCAGGCCGAGCGTATAGGTGCGGCCGCGCATGCCGCGAGCCGAGGCCAGCGGGCGGTAATTGAGCTTGTCCATGGAGTGGCGCACCTTGGCGCGCAGCGCGTCGCTGACGCCATAGGCATCGCGCAGGACCTTGGAAACCGCGGCAACGGACACACCCGCATCCAGCGCGACTTCGCGAATGGTCACGCGCTGATCACGGGCCGGCGTCTTGGCGTCATTCATGCTGCTTCCCTCAACTGCAACCGTCTTGTCACATATTTTAGCGGCTGCCTATTGCCAACGGATCAAAAATGTAGAACGCTACACGTAGAACAGTTTACAACTGGCATACCAGTTTCTATGGGAGGATGTTCGCGTGTCAGACGCAGTAGTATTTCATGACGCCAAGGGTAAGTTGTCGCGTGCCGCCTGGTCAGCCGAGATGGTGCGCCCCCAGAGCGATCGTGGTGTCGGCACGCCTGCCTCTTTCCTCCGCAAGAGTTTTTCCATCGATGCCATCAAGGGCGATGAGACGCTGCGCATCAGCGCGCTGGGTCTCTACATCTGCTTCATCAACGGTAAGCGTGTTGGCAGGGACATCCTGACGCCCGGCTGGACCAGCTATGACGTGCGGCTGAGCTATCAGACCTATGCTGTGTCTGACCTGCTGGTGGCAGGCGAGAACACGATCGAGATCTGGCTGGCGGATGGCTGGCTGCGGTCGCAATTGATGTGGGGCAAGTTTCCGATCCACAACACCTATGGCGAGCAGACCGCTGCCATTGCGGAACTGCGTTCGGGCGATGAGCTGGTGCTTGTCACCGATGGCTCCTGGCAGAGCGGCGAGTTGCCGATCCGCAAGTCGGGCATCTATTTCGGCGAGATCTACGACGCCCGCCTTTCGGCAGAGGTGAGCGATGGCAGCGAGGCGATCAGCTTCGACGTCTCGCGCCTTGTCGCGCATGAAACGACGCCTGTCCGCGAGCTGGATGTGCTGCAGCCGGTCAAGCAATGGACCGATGCCGAAGGTCGTGTGGTCTATGACTTCGCGCAGAATGTGGGCGGCTATATCGCCTATCGCGTGCGGGGCGAAGCGGGCACCAAGGTCAGTGTCGAACATGCCGAAGTGCTCGACAAGGACGGCAATTTCTACAACGTCAATTATCGCACGGCCGAGGCCCGCACCGAATATACGCTGGCCGGGCAGGGCGAGGAGACGTACCGTCCGCATTTCACGTTCCATGGCTTCCGCTATGCCCGCATCACCATTGAGGGCAAGGCCGAGGTCAGCGGCGTGATATCGGTGCCGATCAGTTCGGTGACCGAGGTCAAGTCGGGCTTTACTTCCGGCAACAAGCTGGTGGACCGGCTGTTCCTCAATACGGTCTGGTCGCAGCGTGGCAATTTTATCGAAGTGCCGACCGACTGCCCGCAGCGCGATGAGCGCCTGGGCTGGACCGGCGACGCCCAGGTGTTTGCCGGCACGGCCATGTATCTGGCCGAAGCACAGGGCTTCTTCCAGAAGTGGATGCGCGACCTGATGGTCGATCAGCGCGCCGACGGCGCGGTGCCGCATGTGGTGCCAGATCCGACGCGCCTGCAGCCTGAGCATTATCCGGGCTTTTATGGCTCGACCGGCTGGGGTGACGCCGTCTATGTCGTGCCGTGGCAGCTCTACCTGCACTATGGCGACACCGACTTTCTGGCCGAAGCTTTGCCGGCAATGATCAAATGGGTCGATTTCGTCTGGTCGATCAGCGATGGCCCGATTGTCTCGCCGCCGCGCGAATGGGGTGATCGAGGCTTCTCCTTTGGCGACTGGCTGCAGCCCAAAGGACCGAGCGCCAAGCCGTTGCCAACCATTGGCGACGATGCTGCCGCGACGATCTATCTACATATCGCTGCCAAGTCGGTGGCCGAGATCGCGCGTATCGTTGGTGATACTGCGACGGCTCAACGCCTTGCGACCATGGCCGAACAGGTCAGGATCGCTTTTGCCAGCGAGTTCATCACGGCCTCGGGGCGCCTGGCCTATGATGACCAGACATCCTATGCGCTCGCCATCGTGCATGACCTGATCCCGGCGGAGAAGCTTGCGGCGGCGACCCGATATTTCAAGGGCACGATCGACCGTGCGGACCGCCGCATCGGCACTGGATTCATCGGGACGCCGGCGCTGCTGCCAGCACTGGTCAAGGTGGGTGAGTGGGGCCTCGTCAGCGACGTGTTTCTGCAGGAAGAAGTCCCGGGCTGGCTCTATCAGGTCAAGATGGGCGCAACCACGATCTGGGAGCGCTGGGACGCCATCCAGGCCGATGGCTCGATCTACAATCCGCAGATGAACTCATACAACCACTATGCCTATGGCGCCGTTTGCCAGTGGCTGCTCGAAGGGGTCGCCGGCTTCCGGCCGGACGAGAAGGATCCGGCCTTCAAGACGGTGATCTTCGAGCCGATCGTCCTGCCCGAGCTGTCGCCGGTCAAGGCCCACCACGATAGTCCGGCCGGGCTGATCCGGGCGGAATGGGCGATCGAAGGCGAGGCGGTGCGCTACGAGATCGAAGTGCCGCAGGGCAGTGTTGGTGTGTTGCGCCTGGCCGAAAGCTATCGCGATGCCACGCTCGACGGGCAGCCGATTGCAGCCGGCGGCGATCAGGCGCTTACTGCTGGCAGGCATGTGGTTCATTTCAACTACACCGCACCAAAGCGCGAGGAGCGCCACAAGTCGCTGGTGAACGCCAACACGCCATAAGACGCAGATTTCGAGTGTTTTGACCTGCCCGCATGACGGGCCTACTGGGAGGTAGACTATGACGAAGACCAGACTTTTCGCCCTGATGGGGACCAGCGTGCTGGGCATGATGCTGACGGCCAATGCCGTCAATGCCCAGCAGTCCGGCTACCTGTCGTTCCTGATCGACAACGGCCCGCAGTCGGTGGCCGTGGCCGAGGCCTGGGTGGCTGCCTATACCGAGCAGAATCCCGATGTGACCATCGACATCGAAGTGCGTCCCGGTGGCGGTGAAGGCGACAATATCGTCAAGACGCGCCTGGCGACCGGCGCGATGGCGGACGTGTTCTTCTACAATTCCGGCTCGCTGTTCCAGGCGATCAATCCGGTGCAGAACCTGCTGCCGGTGACCAACGAGGCCTGGCAGGAAGGCATCCAGGACAGCTTCAAGACCGTCGTTTCGGCTGGCGGGGAAGTCTATGGCACGCCTTTCGCTCCGGCCATGGGCGGCGGCATCTTCTACAACAAGCCGATCTACGAAGAGCTTGGTCTCGAAATCCCCAAGAGCTGGGACGAGTTCATGGCCAATAACGAGAAGATCAAAGCGGCCGGCAAGGTTGCCGTGATCCAGACCTATGGCGAAAGCTGGACCAGCCAGCTGTTCGTCCTGGCCGATTTCTTCAACGTCCTGGCTGCCGAACCCGACTTCGCCGAGAAGTTCACCACCAATGAAGCCAAGTTCGCGACCAGCCCGGCTGCCGTAAAGGGCTTCGACCGTCTTCAAGATGTGTTCGAGGCCGGCTATCTCAATGCCGACTTTGGCGCGGCGACCTATCCCGATGGTATCCGCATGGTGGCCACCGGCGAAGGTGCGCATTATCCCATGCTGACCTTCGGCATTGGTGCCATTGCCGAAACCCAGCCGGATCATCTGCAGGATGTCGGTTTCTTTGCCCAGCCGGGCGACAGCGCCGACAGCAATGGCCTGACCACCTGGATGCCGGACTCGGTCTATATCGCCAAGACCACGGCAAGCCCGGATCTGGCCAAGGATTTTGTCGGCTTCATCGGCTCGCCGGCCGGTTGCGATATTCGCAATGAAGCCGTCGGCGCTACCGGTCCCTATATGATCGCCGGTTGCGAACTGCCTGCCGACGTGCCGCCGGCCGTGTCCGACATGCTGCCCTATTTCCAGGAAGGCGGTCAGAACGCTCCGGCGCTCGAATTCCTGTCGCCGATCAAGGGCCCGGCCCTCGAGCAGATCACCGTCGAAGTCGGTTCGGGCATCCGTCCGGCAGCAGAAGGTGCCGCGCTTTATGATGAAGACGTGCGCAAGCAGGCTCAGCAGCTTGGCCTCGAAGGCTGGTAATCGTCTCTGACCATGCAGAGGCTTCGGAGGGTTTGCTCTCCGAAGCCACAACGCATTACGAGGTTTTCCATGACAGCTGCCGCTGTTCCCGCGATGAAGGCCCGGCGCCGGTCGCTCTATCCTGGCTGGTTCTATGCTCCCGCAGCGGCCATCTATGCCGTGCTGTTCCTGGCGCCGACCTTTGCGTCGCTCTATTTCAGCCTGACGCGATGGACGCTGTTTGACTCCGTCTTCATCGGCTTCGAGAATTTCGCGCAGTTCTTCCGCGAGCCTTTCCTGATCCAGGGCCTGGTCAATACCGTCATCTATGCGGTGATCACCTCGGGTCTCAAGGTCGTGCTCGGCATGCTACTGGCGCTGATGCTGACCAGTCAGATCGTGGCGCGCGGCTATCTGCGCTCGGTGATCTTTTTTCCGGTGCTGGTGTCGACCGTCGGCGTGGGCATGACCTTTACCGTGCTGATGCATCCCACGGTCGGCATGATCAACCAGGGTCTTGCAACGCTCGGTATTCAGGGACCGGGCTGGCTGGTCGATCCCAAGCTGGCGCTGTTTTCGGTGGCGCTGGTCGATGTGTGGAAGGGCGTGGGACTGGCCACGGTCATCTATATCGCTGGTCTCGTGGCGATCCCCAAGGACTACTATGAGGCTGCACGCATTGACGGTGCGACGAGCCTACAGAATTTCTTCTATGTGACGCTGCCGCTGAGCCGTCCGGCGACGGCGACTGTCATCACGCTGAGTTTCATTGGCGGCTTGCGTACGTTCGATCTCATCTGGGCCATGACCAAGGGCGGACCCGGCTTTGCCTCCGATACCGTCGCCTCTGTGATCTACAAGCAGTATCAGGCTGGTTTTTATGGCCTGTCGACGGCCGGCAATGTGGTGCTCTTCGTGCTGATCGCCGTGCTGGTCGTGCCGCTGACCATGTTCCTCAATCGCAAGCAGGGTCACGAATGAAGTCCCGCAAATCGATCATCGGCGGCGCGGCCGCCATCGCGGCCACTTTCGTGGTCTTTGTTATCCCCTTTCTGTTCATCATCCTGATGGCGTTCAAGGATCGCCAGCAGTCGGCGTTGCGCGACTTCTCCTGGCCAGCCGGCTTTCACCTCTGGGACAATATTGTCGAAGTGGTGAAGACGCGAAACTGGATGATGATCACCGCTTTCATCAATTCGTCGCTGATCACCGTGGTCAGCGTGACGCTGCTGATCGTCTTTGCGGCCATGGTTGGTTTCGTGCTGGCGCGGCGCAAGACGCGCTTCAACGGGCTGATCGAGTTCCTGATCCTGGCCGGGCTGATGATCCCCCCAGCCGTGGTGCCGACGATCTGGCTGCTGCAGGGGCTGAAGCTTTTCGGCACGCTGCATGGCATGATCCTGATCGAAGTGGCGTATAATCTGCCCTTCTCGATCATCCTCTATCGCGCCTTCATCGCCACCATTCCGCGTGAGCTGGACGAGGCGGCGGTGATCGACGGGGCGCGGCCGCTGGACGTGTTTTTCCGCGTGGTGCTGCCGCTGCTGTGGCCGGTGACCGTGACCAATATCGTGGTGCAGTCGGTGGGCATTTTCAACGATTTCACCAATCCGCTCTACTATCTGCCGGGCAATGCCAATGCGACCGTGCAGCTGACGCTCTATAATTTCCAGAGCCAGTTCAGCACCAGCTATAATCTGCTCTTCACCAATATCCTGCTGATCACCATTCCGCCGCTGATCGTCTTCCTGTTCTTCAACAGGCAGATCGTAGCGGGAATGACCGCAGGCGCCGTCAAAGGATAGTCGACCATGGCCGGACTGGAACTGAAATCGCTCCACAAGAGCTATGGCGAAGTGGAGGTCATCAAGGGCGTTGACCTGTCGGTCGAGCACGGCGAGTTCGTCGTCTTCGTCGGACCTTCGGGTTGTGGCAAGTCCACCTTGCTGCGCATGATTGCCGGGCTGGAAGATATCACCGGCGGTGAGCTCTATATCGCCGATAAGCTTTGCAACGCTGTCGAGCCGCGCGATCGCGGCATTGCGATGGTGTTCCAGAATTATGCGCTCTATCCGCATATGACGGTTTACGACAATGTGGGCTTTGGACTGAAGCTCGCACGGACGCCCAAGGAGGTGCGCGACAAGAAGATCCGCGACGCTGCGCGCATCCTGCAGATGGAACATCTGCTCGAGCGCAAGCCAAGCCAGTTGTCGGGCGGTCAGCGTCAGCGCGTTGCCATTGGCCGCGCTATTGTGCGGCAGCCGGAGGTTTTCCTGTTTGACGAACCGCTGAGCAATCTTGATGCGGCGTTGCGCGTTGACATGCGCATGGAACTTTCCAAGCTACATGCCGACCTCGGTGCGACGATGATCTATGTGACGCATGACCAGGTCGAGGCCATGACTCTGGCCGACAAGATCGTCGTGCTCAATGGTGGCGTGGTGCAGCAGGTGGGGTCGCCCATCGAGCTCTACCAGCGACCGGCAAACCTCTTCGTAGCTGGCTTTATCGGCTCGCCGAAGATGAATTTCATGACGGTGCAGGTGGATAGTATCGCTGCCGATGGCGTGACGATCTCGGGCAAGGATCTGGCACCGATCGTCGTCGCTGCGGACGGAGCCGGGCTCAAGGCAGGGGACAGCGTGACGCTGGGCATTCGCCCGCATGCGCTGACCATTCCCTCGACCGGGAGCGTTGTCGGCAAGATCCAGCTGGTGGAGCGCCTGGGCAATGAAACCAATGTCAATCTGGCGCTGGCCACCGGCATTTCATGGCTGGCGGTGCTGGATGGCGATCACGAGCTGACCGTCGGGCAGACGCTGCCGCTGGCTTTTGATGCGAAGAATGCGATCATCTTCGATGCCGAGGGCAAGGCACGCCATCCGGCATAACCTGATGTTTCGTTGTCTCATCAATAATTAAGGGCGCCTTCCGGCGCCCTTTTTCGATGTCGGCAATGTCGATCTCAGAAGGAGGTGAACAGGGCCTTCTGGGCGATCTTGAGCGCGCCGATGGCGTCATGGCGGCTCTGGGCTTCGCGGAGCGCGTCGATATCGAGCTTGTCGAGGCCACGACCGGCGGCCTTGAGGAAATCGATGGCATGGGTGGCCGTGGCAACGCTATCCTCGCGGAAGGGGAACTGGTCGAGCTGCCAGACGCCCTCCCAATTGTTCTTCTTGAGCACGTAGAAGAACTCGAACAGCTCGATGGGATGGAGCGAGCCGGCCACCAGATCATCGTCCCAGGAGCGGTAGTTGTCGTTCACATCCATGCCGAAGAGACGCCCATAATCGATGGCGAGCTGGGCGGAATCGGCGGCTGACTCACCGCCCATGATGGCGTGACCGAAATCGAGCAGGATGCCGATATTGGGCAGGCCGATCTTCTCGATGCCCAGGATCGTCCGGGCGACCGAGCCAAAACTCATGCGCACGCGCGGCTCGCGCGGCTTGTATTCGATGACGAATTTTAGGTCCGGGTTTTCGCTTGCCAGCTGGCCGACGCCATCGAGCGAGCGCTGCCACTGGGTGGAATAATCAACCTGGAAAGGATAGTCCCAGCCATCCTGACCGGGCCAGAGCTTTACATAGTCCGCCTTGTGGAAGCGGACGACATCGCAGGCGGCCGTAACCAGTTCATGCGCCTTGCGTCGGATTCCGGCGTCGGGATTGGTGAAGGCACCCTTGACGAAGTCGCGGGTGTAGATCTCGGGCGTGATGCCGATGACGCCCAGATTGTTGCGATCAAGCGCCGTCTTGATCTGGTCGTTGGAATATTCGCCGCCGAAATAGGGCCAGTTGAGGTCGACGACCGAGAGATCCTTGACCTGGCCGGCAATATCGATGGCCTCGATGATATTGCGTGGTGCGCCGTAGCCGTCGGTGGCGTAGCGGTCGAGATAGGTGGCGAAGTGCCAGATGCCGGCGCCGTAACGCTGGGTGCTCATAGGTTTCCTCCGTTATGTGTCGTCAGTGTTTGGGTGATGGCCGTGCGCCAGCGCTCTTGATGCGCGGCGCGGTCCTTCTCGGCCATTTTGGGTGTGTGGCGGCCGGCCGCCGGCACCGGCGTCATGTCGATGCCGAGACCGGAATAGGCGAGGGCGGCAGCGCCGAGGGCGCTCACCTCCGGGGCGGCGGCGGTGACGACGGAACGGCCCAGGATATCGGCCTGGAATTGCATCAGGAATGGATTGCGCGAAGCGCCACCGTCGGCGCGCAGTTCGGCCATGGGCGCGCCCATATCCTGCTCCATGGCGTTGAAAACGTCGCTGACCTGGAAGGCGATGGCTTCCAGCGCAGCGCGGGCGAGATGGGCGGGCCTGGTGCCCAGCGCCAGACCGGTGACGGTGCCGCGCGCTTCGGCGCGCCAATAGGGGGCACCCATGCCAACGAGCGCCGGCACAAAGGCGGCACCATTGCTGTCTCCAACACTTTCGGCTAGCGCTGAGAGGGCTGCGGCGTCACTCAGGCCGAGCAGTTCGGCCATGAAGGCGGCGGCCTGGCCGGAGACGGAGATATTGCCTTCAAGCGCGTGAACGGGTTTGCCGTTCTGGCTCCAGGCGATGGTGCTGGAAATGCCGTGTTTCGACAGGACGCGGGTGGGCGTCAGCGTCATCAGCGAGGTGCCGGTGCCGTAGGTCGCCTTGACCGTGCCGGGCGCACGGACGCCGTGTCCGAAAAGGGCGGCATGGGAGTCGCCGATCATGGCGTGAATGGGAATGCCGGCGAGCGGGCCGGTCGCGACGTGGCCGAAATCGGAATCCGATGACCGCACATCAGCCAACAGGGACAGGGGCACGTCAAAGAGGCGCGCCAGCTCGCTGTCCCATTGCAGGGTTTCGGTATTGAACAGCTGTGTACGCGAGGCGTTGGAATGGTCGGTGGCGTGGACGGCGCCCGCGGTCAGGTGCCACAACAGCCAGCTATCGACGGTGCCGGCGCGCAATTCGCCGCGCTCGGCGCGTTCGCGGGCGCCGGGCATATTGTCGAGCAGCCAGGCTATCTTGCCGGCGGGGAAGAGCGGATCGAGCGCCAGACCAGTACACCCCTCGATCAGAGCGGCATGACCGCCGTCGCGCAAAGCATCGCATTTTGGAGCGGAGCGGCGGCATTGCCAGATGACGCAGGGACCGATGGGCTCGCCACTGGCGGCGTCCCAGACCACGATGGATTCGCGCTGATTGGAAATGGCGACGGCGAGGATTTCCGCGCCATTGGCCCTGGCGACCACGTCATCGATGACCTTGTTGACGCCCTTGACCAATTCGTCGGCCGATTGCTCGGCCCAGCCAGGCTGGGGATAGGTCACGACATTGGGCACGGAGGCCTGATGGTGGACGCGGCCATCGGCCGAGACCAGTAGTGCCTTGGTATTGGTCGTGCCCTGATCGATGGCGAGGACGAGGCCGGCCGAGGTCATTTCTTGCGCGCGGCGGTCTGGCGGACCGCGTCGGCGATGCCAGTTTCGGTCAGGCCGAAATGCTCCATCAGGAACTCTGCCGAACCGGTAGGGACGAAGCCGGGGAAGCCAAGGATGCGCATGGGGACCGGGTCGTTAGCCGTGACCACTTCGGCCACTGCGCCGCCGAGGCCGCCGCGGATATTGCCTTCTTCCACGGTAACGATGGCGCCGGTTTCGGCTGCGGCAAGAATGGCGGCTTCATCGAGCGGGCTGATGGTCGCCATGTTGACGACGCGGGTGGAAATGCCTTCGGCGGCCAGGGTTTTTGCTGCCGCGATAGCGCGATGCACCATGGTGCCATTGGCGATGATGGTGGCGTCCGTGCCCTCGACCAGCGTCTCGGCCTTGCCGATCTCGAAGCTGGCGGCGCTGCGGTCCAGGGCCGGCACCGGCATGCGGCTGACGCGGACATAAACAGGCCCGTCAAGGGCAGCAGCGGCGCGGATGGCCTGTTCGGTCTGCCAGGGATCGGCCGGGACGATGATGGTGAGATTGGTGAGGAGGCGCAACCAGGCCATGTCCTCGATGGAATGATGGGTCGGGCCAAGCTCGCCATAGGCGACGCCAGAGGACTGGCCAATCAGCTTCACATTGACATTGGAATAGGCAATGTCAGCCTTGATCTGTTCGAGCGAGCGGGCCGTCAAGAAGCAGGACGCAGCAGAGACGAAGGGTATCTTGCCGCCATTGGCAAGGCCAGCGCCGACGGCGACCACGGTCTGTTCCGCTATGCCGACGTTGACCATGCGCTCGGGCCATTTTTTCTTGAAGCCGCCGAGCTTGGACGAGCCGACGCTGTCGCTGACCACGGTAACGATGCGGCTATCGGCTTCGGCCAGGGATTCAATGGTGGCGGCAAAGCTGTCGCGGCAGTCGAACATACCGGCTTTGTTGGGGGCTGCAGCGCTCATCAGACCAGTTCCGCCATGGCTAGTTCGTATTGTTCCTTGGTCGGCACGCCGTGGTGCCAGGCGACATTGTCATGCATGAAGCTGACGCCCTTGCCCTTGAAGGTATTGGCGATGACGCAGAGCGGCTTGCCGCGGCCCTTGGGGGAGGCAGACAGCACGTCCAGCAATTGCTGGTGATCGTGGCCATCCACGCTTTCGACATGCCAGCCGAAGGCGCGCCACTTGTCATCGAGCGGGTCGAGCGAGGCCGTTTCCTCGGTGCGCGCGCCTTGCTGCAGGCGGTTGCGGTCGATGATCAGCGTCAGGTTTTCCAGCTTGCGATGGCCAGCGGTAAGGGCGGCCTCCCAGTTGCTGCCTTCCTGCAATTCGCCGTCGCCAGTCAAAACGAAGGTGCGGAAATCCTTGCTATCGATTTGTCCGGCAATGGCAATGCCCAAGGCAACCGGCAGGCCATGGCCAAGCGGGCCGGTATTGGTTTCGACGCCGGGCAGGTAGTTGCGATTGGGGTGGCCGTTGAGCTTGCTCAGTGGCTCCATATAGGTCTTGAGGTCGGCTTCGGGGAAATAACCGGCTGCGGCCAGGACGGAATAGAAAGCGCCGGTGCAGTGGCCCTTGCTCATGACGAAGCGATCTCGGGCCGGGTCGTTCGGCTTGGCCGGATCGTAACGCATGACGCCGAAGTAGAGGGTGGCCAGGGTGTCGGTGGCGCTGAAGTCGCCGCCGGGGTGACCCTGCTGGGCTTCATAGACCATCTGAAAACTGCGGCGGCGGATCCAGAGCGCCTTTTCTGCAATGGTAGCAACGGTATCGTTGCGGCGATCGGGGGCGGTGAGGGACACTTGCTTTTCCTGTCGCACGGGGTGCGGAAGCCATTCGGCTGTGTTGGTGGCAAGCTAGCGCCAACGGAAATCACC
This sequence comes from Candidatus Devosia phytovorans, assembly GCA_029202405.1. Classification (NCBI taxonomy): domain Bacteria; kingdom Pseudomonadati; phylum Pseudomonadota; class Alphaproteobacteria; order Hyphomicrobiales; family Devosiaceae; genus Devosia; species Candidatus Devosia phytovorans. Next base: position 677,369 of record CP119312.1, read on the forward strand.
CGCAATGAGAAAATTTGCGATTTCTGCGGATTTTCATAACGCACTGATACGCTTCGGAATATCGCGCATTATCAAGCCGTAGGCAATTTGTTTGAGCATTGACACTGGTCTGTTTTCTGCTCACAAGGATGAAATCGCAAAAAATCGCAATGAACCGAATGGTCGTGCTGATGCGAGACGAGGAGTTTATCGATGTTCAATCGGCGCCTGGCCTGTCTGGTCCTGGCAATTGCCGCAGCTTGGCCGCTGGCGGGCTGCAAAATCGTGGCTATTGCCGACCAGAATGCGGCTGAACCGGCGGGTTTTGATGCCGCGGCCTATGCCGATGGGATCTGGACGTCCCAAGTGCTGCCGCATTTCAGCGCCTCTGCGCGGCCGGTTGTCGATGTCGTTCCGGCGATTGTAGGCGACCTGGCGGAGGCGGGGAAAACTTTCGGTTATCGCGCCGGTGAGGGATCGCCGTGGAGCTTTATCGTTTCCGGATCCGGCACGGTGGCGGCGAAGAATACGGAGTCGCGGGCGGGGACGCTGGAGGTGACGGTCGAGGGGCTATCTGAGCCGGTGGTGCTGCAGATCGGGCCGGTGATCCGGGGCAATGCGGTGCGTGATGCGCTGCCCTTCGTTGCTTTCAAGGATTTCACCAACCAGATCGAATATGCCAATGCCGGCAAGGCGTTGACGGCACTGGCACTGGTGGGCTTTGCGGACAATGTCGAGGCGATTGCAGCGGGCGATACAGTCAATTTCACCGGCTCGATCAGCATGGCAGGTGCGTCGGACAAGGTGCTGGTGACGCCGGTGGTGCTGGAAAAGGCTGCGCCATGAGCGGGGTGGTCCTGAGTGCTCGTGCCATCACCAAAGCCTTTCCGGGCACCGTGGCTCTGCAGGATGTCGATTTCGACGTGCATGAAGGCGCGGTCAATGTGCTGATCGGCGAGAATGGCGCGGGCAAGTCGACGCTGATGAAGATCCTGGCCGGGGTGGAACGGCCGACGCTGGGCACGATCATCATGGCTGGTGAGAAGGTCAGTTTCTCGTCGATCCGCGATGCGGGCAGCAAGGGCATTGGCATCGTGTTCCAGGAGCTCAATCTCTGTCCGAACATGAGCGTGACGGAAAATATTTTTCTCGGACGCGACATCACACGGGCGGGGTTTCATATCGACCGGGCGGCGCAGAAGGCGCGGACAGCTGAACTGCTGAAGCGGCTGGAGCATGAAATCGACCCCGATGCGCTGGTGGCGGACCTGATGATTGGCCAGCAGCAGATCGTCGAGATTGCCAAGGCGTTGGCCGAGGATGCGCGTATCCTGATCATGGACGAGCCGACATCGGCGCTGTCGGCCTCGGAAGTGGAAGTGCTATTCAAGGTGATTGGCGAGCTCAAGCGTGCCGGGGTCGCGATCATCTATATCTCGCATCGGCTGGAGGAGCTGATCCGCATCGGTGATCATTTCACCGTGCTGCGCGATGGGCGGTTGGCGGCGACGGCGCGGCGCGAGCAGGTCAGCATTCCCTGGATCATCGAGAAGATGCTGGGCGCCGGCGAGGTGGTGGCGAAGCGCCCACCAGCGGCGCCGGCTGGTCCGGCAATCCTCGAAGTCAGCAAGCTTTCGCTGCCGCGGCGCGGGGCGGGGCTGGCAGTGGATGATGTGTCGGTGTCGTTCCGCACGGGTGAAATCACCGCCATTTACGGGCTGCTTGGAGCCGGGCGCACGGAACTGTTCGAAAGCCTTTATGGGCTGCGGGCGGGTGCCCGGGGATCGGTCAGGCTCGACGGGCGCGAGTTGGCGGGGCACTCGGTCAATCGCCGGATGAAAGAAGGATTGTTGCTGGTGCCGGAGGATCGGCAGCGCGACGGGCTGGTGCAGAATTTGAGCGTCGGCGGCAATCTGGGGCTGGCCAGCCTGCGGCGGTTCACGCGTTTCCTGTCGATCTCGAAATCGGCAGAAAAGCCGCTGCTGCAAGAGGTTATCAGCCAGCTTCACATCAAGACATCCAGTGCCGATGCGCCGATCACCTCGCTGTCGGGTGGCAATCAGCAGAAGGTGGTGATCGGCAAGAGCCTGCTTACCGAGCCGCGCGTGCTGCTGCTCGACGAGCCCAGCCGCGGCATCGATATCGGCGCCAAGGCGGAGGTGTTTTCGACCATGCGCGACCTGGCCGACAGCGGGCTCGCCATTGTCTACACGACCTCCGATCTCAAGGAGACCCACGCCGTGGCCGACCGCATCCTGGTTATGGCCTATGGCCGGATCACCGCCGACCTGCGCGCCGAAGAGGCGACCGACGAGGCGCTGGTGCGCGCTTCCACAACCAAACTCGAATCCGCTGCCTGAGGGGCCAAGATGTCCATTGCAACTGCGACTGCCAAAGCTGGCCCGACCGGCAATCAATCGGCCCTGATGCTGATCCTGAAATTGCGGACGTTCATCGCGCTTATCGTGGTGACGCTGTTCTTTGCCTTCATGGCGCCGAACTTCGTGTCGGTGGCCAATGCGGTGATCATTTCCAAGCATGTGGCGATCAACGCGATCCTGGCCATCGGCATGACCTATGTGATCCTGACCGGGGGCATCGATCTTTCGGTGGGCTCGATCGTGGGGCTGACCGGCATGGTGGCGGGTGGGCTCCTGGTGCATGGCATGCCGCTGCCGATGTTGGGCGTGGTGATCTATCCCAATGTTGTGGAAGTCATCCTGATTGCTTTGGCGGTGGGCACAGCGATCGGCGCGGTCAATGGATTTCTCATAACCAAGCTACAGGTGGCGCCGTTTATTGCAACACTGGGAACGCTTTATGTAGCGCGTGGCGCGGCGTTGCTACTGTCGGGCGGGGCGACTTTTTCCAACCTGGTCGGCAAGCCGGAGCTGGAAAACCAGGGCTATCCGATCATCGGTTCGGGCAATGTGCTGGGCGTTCCGGTGTCGGTTCTGATCCTCGTCGTGATGGCGCTGATCGCGGCCTATGTGGCGCAGCGCACGCCGTTTGGCCGCAAGGTCTATGCGGTGGGTGGCAACGAGCGGGCGGCGGCGCTGAGCGGGGTGCGGGTCGATCGGGTCAAGATCGCGGTCTATATGATTTCCGGATTCTGTGCGGCGGTGGTGGGGCTGATCGTCTCGTCGCAGCTGGTGGCGTCGCATCCGGCGAGTGGGGAAACCTTCGAGCTCAATGCCATCGCAGCGGCGGTGCTGGGCGGGACTTCTCTGAGCGGTGGCAGGGGTTTGATCGGCGGGACGATCATCGGCGCCTTTGTCATCGGCGTGCTCAGCGATGGGCTGGTGATGATGGGCGTTTCCGAATTCTGGCAGATGGTGATCAAAGGACTTGTGATTATCGCCGCCGTCGTGCTCGATCAGTTGCAACGCAGGCTTGCCGCCAACACTCGTCAGGGCTAGCAATCAGGTTTACCCGAGGAGTCAAGGATTTGGCCGAGACCAAGCCAGCAGGCGAGACCAGGCGCAAGGGGCGCAAGCCCCAGGCGGATGCATCGCGACAGAACCTGCTGGCCGAACCGCGGCGGATGAAAATTCTTGAGTGGCTGCAAGAGGAAGGCAGTGCGCGGGTGCGCGATCTGTCGGTGGCCTTTGCGGTATCGGAAGCGACGATCCGGCAGGATCTCGAGCGGCTGGACAATGATGGTTTCGTGGTGCGCGAGCATGGCGGGGCGTATCTGAAATCGGTGCCGGCGCAGGTGCAGTCGATGTCGCTGCAGCACCTGTCCAACATGGACAGCAAGAAGAAAATAGGCCGTGCTGCCGCGGGTTTAGTGCATAATGGCGAGACCATTATCCTCGACTCCGGATCGACGACGACCGAGATCGCCAACAACCTGACCGGGCATGACGGGCTCAATGTCATCACCAATGCGATCAATATTGCGCTGACGCTGGGGGCATTGCCGTCGATGCAGGTGCATCTGTCGGGCGGGCTGTTCAAGGCGCCGACGCTTTCGGTGACCGGGGAAAAATCGGGTGACTTTTTCGAGGGCATATTTGCCGAGAAACTGTTCCTGGCGACGGCAGCGGTGTCCTTCGAGGCTGGGCTGACTTTTCCGGCGATGGCAGACCTTTACGTCAAGCGCGCCATGATCAAGGCGGCTTCCAAGGTCTATCTCGTGGCCGACAGTACAAAAATCGGCCGGACGTCGTTTTCCTCGCTCGGCTCGATCGATCTGATCGGCGGCTTCATCACCGATGATGGCATTCGCGACGAAGATCGGGCAGAATTCGAGCGGCGCGGCATAGAGGTCATTATCGCCAAATAGGCGGTCTGATCCCCGCCAGCATGCTGGACGACTTCTCGCGATCCGGCTGCCGGACGGCTGGTTTTGCCGTCGCACCAGTGTCGATCCATGGTCACCAACCCCGCTATTGGCTAGCAGACTGTTAGCATCGAGTGTCACCTCCGGGCGAGATGCGTGAATCGCGCTCGTCTGGGGCCAAAGCATGTCGAGACGAATTGACTCTTTGTGCTTCCTTTGCAATCTTCAATAAACGCAAAAAATACGAAGCAGCCGAAAAGGCCGTGATTGCGAACCGACCCTGAGGAGCGGGGTCAAATGGAGGACGAAAATGAGAATAGTGCAGACACTCGCCGCATTGGCGTTGGGTGCAATGGCTGGCGTCGCGCTGGCCATGCCGGCGCAGGCGGAAGGCCTCGTGGTGATCATCACCCCGAGCCATGACAATCCCTTCTTCAAGGCCGAGGCGGAAGGCGCCCAGGCCAAGGCCGAAGAGCTGGGCTATACGACCCAGGTCTATTCGCATGACGACGATGCCAACAAGCAGAACGAGCTGATCGACTCTGCCATTGCGGCCGGCGCCAAGGCGATCATCCTCGACAATGCCGGTGCCGATGCTTCGGTCGCGGCCGTACAGAAGGCCAAGGACGCAGGCATCCCGAGCTTCCTGATCGACCGCGAAATCAATGCTACCGGCGTTGCCGTGGCGCAGATCGTGTCGAACAACTATCAGGGTGCAACGCTGGGTGCCGAGAAGTTCGTCGAAGCCATGGGCGAGGCGGGCAATTATGTCGAGCTGACGGGCAAGGAATCCGACACCAATGCCGGTATCCGCTCGTCGGGCTACCACGATGTGATCGACCAGTATCCGGACCTCGTGATGGTGGCGCAGCAGTCGGCCAACTGGAGCCAGACCGAAGCCTTCACCAAGATGGAGTCGATCCTGCAGGCCAACCCGGACGTCAAGGGCGTGATTGCCGGCAATGACACCATGGCCATGGGTGCCCTGGCAGCGCTGGAAGCGGCAGGCCGCAGCGACGTGATCGTCGTCGGCTTCGACGGGTCCAACGATGTGCGTGACGCCATCACCTCGGGCAAGATCACGGCCACCGTGCTGCAGCCGGCCTATCGCCAGGCCCAGTGGGCGGTGGAGCTGGCCGACAAGTATCTCAAGGACGGTTCCACGGGGCTGGACGAGAAGATTTCCATGGACTGCGTGCTGATCGACGAGACCAATGCCGGCCAGCTGGAGACCTTTGCGCTGGCTGAATGATTGTTGACCACGAATATTGAAGGCCGGGCGAGAGCCCGGCCTGAGTTTTTTATCAGGGTACCCCCACCTAACCTCCCCCTGAAAAGGGGGAGGGACTGATCGCGTTTGCGGCGCAATCTCGCCAACAATACCGGACGGGTTCCTCCCCCTTTTCAGGGGGAGGCTAGGTGGGGGTACTCTTACTTTTGAGGAATGCCGATGACCGCCATGATTGCCAAATGGGACATGTTCGAGGCCAGTTTTTCGGGGCCGCGTGGGGGCAATCCGTTTGTCGAGGTGACGCTGGAGGCGGTGTTTCAGCAGAAGGAACGGCGGGTAAGGGTGCCCGGGTTCTATGATGGGGACGGGGTCTACAAGGTCCGCTTCATGCCCGACAATGAAGGGGAGTGGAGCTTTGTTACCGCTTCGAACGCGGTGGAGCTCGATGGGCAGGTTGGCGGGTTGAGCGTGACGGCGGCCAGGCAGCGCAATCATGGGCCGGTGCGGGTATCGGACCGGTTTCATTTTGCCCATGCCGATGGAACGCGGTTCCTGCCATTCGGCACGACCTGCTATGCCTGGACGCATCAGCCGCTGGCGATGCAGGCGCAGACGCTGGAAACGCTGAGCCAGACGCGGTTCAACAAGGTTCGCATGGGCGTCTTTCCCAAGGACTATCCCTATAATGTCAACGATCCGCTGCATGATGTCTATCAGCGCGGGGCTGATGGCGAACTGGATTTCGACCGGCCGAACCCCGAGGCTTTCCGGCATTTCGAGAGCCAGGTGTCGGCGCTGGGCAGGCTGGGCATCCAGGCTGATGTGATCCTGTTCCATCCCTATGACCGCTGGAATTATTCGGGGATGAGCGAGGCGCAGGATTATCGCTATGTGCAATATCTGGTGGCGCGGCTGGGTGCGCATGCCAATGTGTGGTGGGCGCTGGCCAATGAATATGACTTCATGCTCGACACCAAGCCGATGGCGCGCTGGGACCGATTCTTCCACATCATCGAGGAGAACGACCCCTACCGGCACCTGACGTCGATCCACAATGGCGACCCCAAGGCCAATTATGACCATCGCCTGCCATGGGTCAGCCATGTGTGCACCCAGCATTGGGACGTGAAGCGCACGCCAGAATGGCGGCTGGCCTATGGCAAGCCGGTGGTCAATGACGAGCCCGAATATGAGGGCAATATCGTCGAGGCCTGGGGCAATATCACCGCACAGGAACTGGTGCACCGCTTCTGGACCATGGCGCTGCGCGGCGCCTATGCCGGGCATGGCGAGACCTATCGGCACCCCGAAGACCTGATCTGGTGGGCCAAGGGCGGCCAGCTGCATGGCGAGGCGTGGAAGCGGATCGGCTTTCTGCGCGATATCCTGGAAGAGAGCGCGACTACGGGGTTCGAGCCGGTGGATGGATCGGTGCGGTTTTCATCGCGCGTGTCGGCGGCGGTGGATGGCGATACGACGATCATATATCTCGGCGAGCACCAGCCGGAGATCTGGCCCTATGGCTTGCCCCAAGTGGACGGGGACTATGAGGTGGAGGTGATCGACACCTGGAACATGACGGTGACGCCGGCGGAGATCGTGCCGGCACCGGAGAACCATCCGGTGCGGCATGGGGCGGTGGTGATTGCCAAGGCGCCGTCGGCGGCGTTTGCGGTGAAGTTGCCGGTCAAGCCGGGGTTGGCGATCCGGTGGCGGCCCAAGCGATAGGGATTATATCGCGTGTGCGGGCCGTCTGGGCCATTCGGCCATAGGCCTCATGGCCTTCTTGGCTTGAAAGGCTCCACTGGAGCCTTTCATCCGCTGCGCGGAACACCCGCGAAGTTACCTAAAATCGCTCCACTGGAGCGATTTTACCCTGCGGGCCGGTTCGAAGATCTCGAGATAGGCCCCGGCTCAAGGCCGGGGTGACATCGAGGGTGTGGGGGCTTACCTGCAGGACGATAAGTTCAATGCTGCCAGATGACGAGGCCGGCGGCGGTGGCCATCATGACGCCGGCGGTCTTGTTGAGGCGGGTGAGGGCGCGCTCGCTCTTGAACATTTCGCGGGCGGCCGAGGCGAGCCAGGCATAGCCGGAGGCGACGATCAGCAGGACCACGACGACGATGAAGGTCAGCTCGGCGAAGGCGAGGGGGTTCATCTGGTCGAGCGGGATGACCGTGGGCAGGATGGCCAGGTAGAAGACGATGGTTTTCGGATTGCCCATGGTCAGCGAGAAGCCGGCGAGGAAGGTCTTCCAAGGGTCCTCGTTTTTCGGCTTCATCTGTTCGGAGCCCGGGCGGGCGGTCCAGAATTTCCAGGCGATATAGAGCAGATAGGCCGCGCCGGCCCAGCGGATGAAGACGAAGACCGGGCCGAACCAAGTGGCGATGGCGGCAAGGCCGAAGACGGCGAAGACGAAATAGACCAGGTCACCCGCCAGAATGCCCAGCACCATGGGGAAGGCGCCCTTGAAGCCGCCGCCAAGGGCGCGTGCCACCACGGCGGCAACGCCGGGGCCGGGCACGAGCACGGCGATGGCATAGGCAATGGTGAAGGTGAGGAGGGTGAAGAGGTCCATGATGCCGGCTCCAGAATGGGTGGCGGACACTAAGCTTCGGGCCTGCGTGCGGCAAGGTGCGGCTTGCTCCCCCGTGAACGGAGAGGACGCCGCGGAGAGATGCTGCTTTGATGCGCTTCGCGGCGGCCTCGGGGGCCACCTGACGTCGGGTCGTCAATCCGAAGTGCAGGTGATCCCTTTGGGCGTGACAGAGCGCCGTTCGGCCCTCTGGCGTCGCGGTGACACGCTGCGTTGCGGCTTTCGCCCCTGAAAAAAGCAATAAAGTGAAGAGGCGAGAGCCGCTTCGCACGAGCCGGCCTTTCCGGTAGCTGCATGGCGCGGCGTTGCCAAAGCGCCGGCGGTCAGCTGCCGGTGCCGGGCGACCCCGGCTTCCGGTCATCCCCGCCCGATGCTTCGTCGGCATCGCGTGTGCTGGCGGGAACGGGAGGATTATGCGGGATGGTGGGAGGGCGGGGAAAAGTATTTTTGAGATGTCGGATAAGGCATTGACAATAAAGGATAAATTTCTCTTGTCAAGCTCTGCCTCGACAGTCGACACTTCATCATCCACCAGCACCCTCATGGTGAGGTGCGAGCCGTAGGCGAGCCTCGAACCACGAGGGAGGGTGGGCATGGACGTCTTCGTCTATATGCTGCGCTGTGCGGATGGTTCCTACTACGTCGGGCTGACGAAGCAGGATCCCGAGGCGAGGCTCTGGGAGCACAACAACAAGATCTATCCGGGCTATACCTCGACGCGGACGCCGGTCGAGATGGTCTTCATGGAGCACTACGAGCGCATCATCGATGCGATCGAGCGCGAGCGGCAGATCAAGAAATGGTCGCGCCGCAAGAAGGAGGCGCTGATCCGGGGAGATTATGAAGCGCTGCCGGATCTGGCAAGTCGGCCAAAGAGATAGGCACTGTGCCACGCCCCCGTGGTTCGAGGCTCGCGAAGGGCTCGCACCTCACCATGAGGGCTACTGTGAGATGAGTGGTTGCGCTCCGTGGATGAGGGGCCTTGGTGCCGCGCGCCAGTTCGACAGGCTCACTACGGTTCGAGGCTTTGCTGCTCAAAGCGCCTCACCATGCGGGCTACTGTTGGGGTGGGAGTTTGGCTGGATGTGTGGTCGCGCAAGTGGCTCCCCCCTCCACCACGCGAAGCGTGGTTCCCCTCCCCCGTAAACGGGGGAGGATGGGCTTCGTGGGTGGGCGTTACGGCAGCCGGGCCAGTCTCTCCGTCAGCAGCTGGTAGAAGCCTTCGGCGTTGGCGGTGCGGAGGTAGTTGACGTTTCGGACGCGGCCGGTGACGTGCCAGTAGTCGGTGACGGTCATGCCCATGGTCAGTTCGCTGTCGACTTCGACGGTGACGTTGCAGTGGCGGCCGGTGAAGAGATCGGGCTGCAGCAGGTACGCGATGACGGTGGGGTCGTGCAGGGGGGCGCCGGCCCAGCCGTATTTTTGGAGGTCGAAGCTTTCCGAGAAGGTCAGCATGGCGTGGACGGCGGCGCCGGACTGGTTGCCGAGGGCTTTGATGGCGGCAAGGCGCTCTGGGGTGGACTGGACCTGGTGGGTGACGTCGAGCGGCAGCATGGTGATGGGGGCGCCGGAGCGCAGGACCACGTCGGCGGCTTCGGGATCGACATAGATGTTGAATTCGGCGGCGGGCGTGATGTTGCCGACCTCGAAATAGGCGCCGCCCATCATGACGATTTCGGCGATGCGCTCGGCAATGGCGGGCTGCTTGATCAGGGCCATGGCGATATTGGTCAGCGGGCCGAGGGTGCAGAGGGTGACGGTGCCCGGCTCGTGGGCCATCAGCGTGTCGATGATGTAGTCGACGCCGTGCTGAGCCTCGAGGGGAATGGTTGGATCGGGCAGGTCGGGGCCGTTCATGCCGGTATCGCCATGGACATGTTCGGCGGTAACGAGCGGGCGGCGGATGGGGCGAGCGCAGCCGGCATGGACGGGAATATCGCGCCGGCCGGACAGCTCGACGACTTTGCGGGCATTGTTGGCATTGTGGTGCAGGCCGATGTTGCCGGCCACTGCGACAACGCCCAGCACGTCGAGCTCTTCGGGCGAGGCGAGGGCCAGCAGAATGGCGACCGCGTCGTCCTGGCCGGGGTCGGTGTCGATGATGATTTTGCGAGACATGGGAGGGCCTTGAGGGGAGAAACCGCGGGAAGGTAATGTGCTTTGCCGGCAAAAAGAAGCTGTTGCGGCGCGCTCTCGTGGTTCGAGGCTTCGCTTCGCGAAGCACCTCACCATGAGGGGTTAACGGAACGTTTGGAAGGGGGCGGCGTTACGGCAGCGCGGTGGGTTATCAGAGACGGAAAAGACATGGCACGCTCTGTTAGCAAGCTGGCGGCGCAGGAAGACATGAGCGAAAGCCAGTTCGAGCGCGTGCTGGGCAATGCTGCCCGCATCGCGCTGGTTTTTGTCGGTTTTTTTGCCCTGCTTTTCGCCCTCAAGGAGGGCCAGGTGTTTCTCGCGCCGGTGACCCTGGCCATTGTCATCGGGCTGATGTTCGGGCCGGTGGCGGACCGGGTGGAGCGCTTTGGCGTGCCGCCGGCGCTATCGGCGGGTGTCGTCGTCCTCATGCTGATCGGCATCATTGCGGCGGGGCTTACGCTGTTTGCGGTGCCGCTTAGCGAATGGGTGGCGCGGGCGCCGATGATCTGGAACAAGCTGCAGACGCAGCTGGCGGATCTGCAGGGACCGCTCGAGGCGGTATCATCCTTCCAGGCGCAGATCACCTCGCTGCTGGGCAGCGACAGCGCCATGGCGGTGACGGTGGAAGACGGCGGGCAGGTGATCGGGGTGGCCATGCTGGCGCCGGCGATCATGGCGCAGGTGCTGATCTTCCTCGCCAGTCTCTACTTTTTCCTCGCGACGCGCGACCATATCCGGATTTCGGTGCTGTCGCTGTGCGTGAGCCGCAAGATGCGCTGGCGGACGGCGCATGTGTTCCGCGACGTGGAAGCCAAGGTGTCGCGCTTTTTGCTGTCGATCACCTTCATCAATGCCTGCGTGGGCTGCGCGGTGTCGCTGGCCATGTGGGTGATCGGCATGCCCTCGCCAATCCTCTGGGGCGCGCTGGCGGCGGTGCTGAACTATATCCCCTATGTGGGGCAGGCGATGATGGTGGTGATCCTGCTCGCGGTGGGGCTGGGGACGCAGACGGGGCTGGAGAATATCCTCTTGCCGGTGGCGTGTTACGTCGGGATCAATTTCATCGAGGGGCAGATCGTTACGCCGCATTTCATCGGGCGGACGATGACGCTCAACCCGTTCATCATTTTCCTCTCGATCACCTTCTGGCTGTGGGCCTGGGGGCCGGTGGGGGGGCTGGTGGCGGTGCCGACGCTGCTCATCGCGACCTCGATCATGGCGCATGCGCTGCCGAGCAAGCCGATGGTGCCGAGCCGGCCGGTGCGGCGCACGGCGCGGATGACGGATCGCGAGGAGCTTTTGGCCAATACGGCACGGGCGATCCGCGAGCAGGCGGAGCTGCAGAAGGAGCCGAACGAGAAGCGGAAAGAGGAGCGGCTGCAACCGCCCGAGGGGACGGCGCCGTCTGGTGTCGAGCCGGTAGCGTAGCGGCCGATATTCAGCTGAGGCTAGCCTGCAAATGGCAAGGCCGTCCGCTTCCGGTGCTCACGTACCCAAACGTACGCTCCGCTCCGGTTCTCCGTCCTCACCATTTTCGACTCAGCCTGAGCTGAATCTCGACCACTCCGTGCATCGCGCCTGCCATGCCAATGGACGGCTTGACGGGCAAGCGGCGGAGCGAAAGAGTCCCTGCCTGATTTTGGTGCGGGGTTTTACGTGGCGGGTGACGTTGTTGGGCATGCGGCCGAGGCGGCTGCGCATGGGGTGGATCTGGTGCCGATCGTGGCGCTGCTGGGAGCGGCCGTCATCGGCGTGCCGCTGTTCAAGCGGCTGGGCCTCGGATCGGTGCTGGGGTATCTGGCGGCAGGGCTGCTGCTGGGGCCATCGGGCATTGCGCTGATCAGCGACCCGGAATCCATCCTCACCATCGCCGAGCTGGGCGTGGTGATGTTCCTCTTCATCATCGGGCTCGAAATGGAGCCGAGCAAGCTGTGGGCGCTGCGCAAGCAGATTTTCGGGCTGGGCATCATCCAGGTCGGGACCTGCGGGGCGCTGCTGACGGGCGTCGGCGTGCTGCTCGGCTTTGCGCCGGTGGTGGCCTTCATTTTTGGCATGGGCTTCGTTTTGACCTCGACGGCCATTGTCATGCAGATCCTGGGCGAGCGGGGGGAGCTGTCGAGTGACAGCGGGCAGCGGATGGTTTCGATCCTGCTGCTGGAAGACCTGGCCATCGTGCCGCTGCTGGCGATTGTGGCGTTCCTGGCGCCGTCTAGCGGGGGCGAGGATGTGAGCATGGTTGCGCGCCTCGTGGGGGTGCTGATCCCGATCGGGGCGGTGCTGCTGCTGATCTTTGTCGGCCGACGGATCATGAACCCGCTGTTTGCGCTGCTGGCATCGAGCAAGCTGCGCGAGGTGATGACGGCGGCGGCGTTGCTGGTGGTGCTTGGGGCGGCGCTGCTGTTCCAGGCGAGCGGGCTTTCCATGGCGATGGGGGCGTTTCTCGCCGGTGTGCTGCTGTCGACCTCGACCTTCCGGCATCAGCTGGAGGCGGATGTCGAGCCGTTCCGCGGGATCCTGCTGGGGCTGTTTTTCCTCGCCGTCGGGATGTCGCTGGACCTGGGGATTGTCGGGCAGAACTGGCGGATCATCGCGATGAGCGTCGTGGCCTATATGCTGGTCAAGGCGACGGCGATCTACATCATTGCGCGGGTGCTCAAGTCATCGCATGCGGTGGCGCTGGAGCGGGCGGTGCTGATGGGGCAGGGCGGTGAGTTTGCCTTCGTGCTCTATACGACGGCGGTGGCGGCCGGGATCATCGACGGGCCGACCAATGCGATCTTTACCGCCACGGTAATCGTTTCCATGGTGCTGACGCCATTCTTCATCATCGGGCTGCGCTATGTCATGCCCAAGAAAGCCGAGCAGTCGATGGACGGGGTGGAGGTGGCCGATGGGTTGTCAGGGCGGATCCTGATCATCGGCTTTGGCCGCTTCGGGCAGATCGCCAGCCAGCCGCTGCTGGCGATGCGGCATTCGGTGACGATCATCGACAATGACACGGACATGATCCGGGCAGCGGCGCAGATCGGCTTCAAGGTCTATTATGGCGACGGGACGCGGCTCGATATCCTGCATGCTGCAGGCGCGAGCAATGCCGACCTGATCCTGCTCTGCACCGATGACAAGCTGCAGACGACGCGGATTGCCGAACTGCTGCGCGACGAGTTCCCGCTGACGCGGGTGATGGCGCGGGCCTTTGATCGTCCGCATGGCATCGAGCTGATCCGGGCGGGGGTCGAGGTGCAAGTGCGCGAAGTGTTCGAATCGGCGCTGGTGTTTGGTGGACGGGCAATCGAATTGCTGGGGGCCTCGGAAGAGGAAACCCAGGAGGTGGTCGAGGGCGTCAGGGATCGGGACCGGCAGCGTTTCGAGCGGCAATTGGCCGGCGAGGACTGGCGCAATCTCAATACCCTCCTGATCAGTAATGCGCAGGAGCAGGCGCGTGAGAGCGGCGTCAACGTTTCCGAGGATGCTGCTGAAGACGCAGTAGAAAAGAGCGGAAGGCCGACCCAGCCAGCGTGATCGCCAGTCTGCTTTAGGGGGCTTCCGCATGCTCAAATTAAGTGCAAGACTGGCTCTGCAAGAGGGGAATACATCGTCATGAAATCTGGATTGCGACATGCCGCAACAGCCGATCGTTTACGACGCCCCTACGCCGGAGCCACGCGCCACCACCGTTGAGGCCATCCAGGCCGAAATCCTGGAAAGGCTGATCTATTCGGTCGGCAAGGACCCCATTGTTGCGCGCCAGCACGACTGGCTCGCCGCAACCATTCTTGCCGTGCGCGACCGCGTCATGGACCGCTGGATGGAGAGTTCACGCGAGACGTGGCGGACCTCCAAGAAGCGCGTCTATTACCTGAGCCTTGAATTCCTCATCGGGCGGCTGATGCGCGATGCGATGAGCAATGTCGGGCTGATGGAGCCGGTGCGCGAAGCGCTGAAGAATCTCAATGTCGACCTGGGTGACCTGATCAACCTCGAGCCGGATGCGGCGCTGGGTAATGGTGGCCTGGGACGTCTGGCGGCGTGTTTCCTTGAGTCCATGTCCTCGGTGCAGATACCGGCCTATGGCTATGGCATCCGCTATGTGCATGGCCTGTTCCGCCAGGAAATGAGCGAGGGCTGGCAGGTCGAACTGCCGGAAGAATGGCTCGCGCATGGCAATCCATGGGAATTCGAGCGGCGCGAAAGCGCATATGAGATCGGCTTTGGCGGGCATGTCGAGCCGGTCACCGACCCCGATGGCACGGTGCGGCAGGAATGGCGGCCCAATGATCACCTGCTGGCGGTGGCCTATGATACGCCGATCGTGGGCTGGCGCGGCAGCCGGGTGAACACGCTGCGCCTCTGGAGCGCGCAGCCGATCGATCCGATCCTGCTCGACAAATTCAATTCGGGTGACCATATCGGCGCGCTGGAAGAGAGCGCCAGGGCGGAAGCCATCACCCGCGTGCTCTACCCGGCCGATTCGACGGCGGCGGGACAGGAATTGCGCCTGCGGCAGGAGTTCTTCTTCTCCTCGGCCTCGCTGCAGGACATCGTGCGGCGGCATCTGCAGCAATATGGGGACCTTGGTTCGCTGCCCGATAAGGTGGCGATCCAGCTCAACGACACGCATCCGGCGATTTCGATTGCCGAGCTGATGCGCATCCTTGTCGATGATAATGGGCTTACCTGGACCGAAGCCTGGAAACTGGTGCGGGGCACGTTCGGCTATACCAACCATACGCTGTTGCCCGAGGCGCTGGAGAGCTGGCCGGTGTCACTGATGGAGCGGCTTTTGCCGCGCCACATGCAGATCATCTACCAGATCAATGCCGAAGTTCTGACCGAAGCGCGGACGCGGGCCAAGTTCACCGACGCGCAGATCGCCAATGTATCGCTGATCGACGAGAATGCCGGTCGCCGGGTGCGCATGGGGCAGTTGGCCTTTGTCGGATCGCATTCGATCAATGGCGTGTCGGCGCTGCATACCGAGCTGATGAAGCAGACGGTGTTCGCGGACCTGCACAAGCTCTATCCCGACCGCATCAACAACAAGACCAATGGCATCACGCCGCGGCGCTGGCTGATGCAGTGCAATCCGGAGCTGACCAAGCTGATCAGCGAGCGGATCGGGCCGGAATTTCTCGACGACATCGACCTGCTCAAGGGGCTGGACGCGCATGCGGACGATCCGACGTTCCAGGGCCAGTTCGCCGAGGTGAAGCAGAACAACAAGCGCAAGCTGGCCAAGCTGATCAAGGATCGGCTGGGCATCACGGTTTCGGCCGACGCGCTGTTCGATGTGCAGATCAAGCGCATCCACGAATACAAGCGGCAGTTGCTGAATATCATTCAAGCTGTTGCCCTGTATGACGAAATTCGTGCGCATCCGGAACGGGACTACGTTCCGCGCGTTAAGATATTCGCGGGCAAGGCGGCACCGGGATATTGGAACGCCAAACTCATCATCAAATTGATCAACGACGTCGCCAAGGTCATCAACAATGACCCTGCGGTGCGCGGTCTGCTCAAGGTTGTGTTCCTGCCGAACTACAATGTGAGCCTGGCCGAAGTCATCGTGCCGGCCGCAGACCTGTCCGAGCAGATCTCAACTGCCGGCATGGAGGCGTCGGGCACGGGCAATATGAAGTTCATGGCGAATGGCGCCATCACCATCGGGACGATGGACGGCGCCAATGTCGAGATGCACAAGGAAGTGGGGGACGACAATATCGTGATTTTCGGCCTCACGACCGAAGAGGTGAACGACAAGCGCGCCAAGAGCGAGGTGCCACGTGGCGCCATCGACAGCTCGCCTCGGCTCAAGGAAGCGCTGGAGTCGATTTCCTCGGGCGTGTTCTCGCCCGATGATCCGCATCGCTATCGCGATCTGATCGGGGGGCTTTACGATCACGACTGGTTCATGGTGGCGCGCGACTTCGATGCCTATGTGACAGCACAGGCAGAGGTCGACACGCTGTGGCGCGACAAGAAGCGCTGGAATGCCATGGCCGTGCGCAATACGGCGCGGGTCGGTTTCTTCTCGTCGGATCGAACAATACGGCAATATGCCCAGGATATCTGGGGCGCCGAAGCAACGAGTAAATAGCATGAGCAGGGGGCGGATAGCGGCGGACAAGACCGGCGCCGCCCCTTCAAGTTGGTTCGGGCGGTCCTATAGTGTGGCCGCCACAGGGGGGATGTGCGTGTGAGCAAGGAAAACTGGCAAGCTGACTCGCGGGAAGTCGAAGCGGTGGTTGCCGGCCGGCATGCAAACCCCTTTGCCTTTCTCGGACTGCACGAAGTGGGCGGCCAGTGGGTGCTTCGTGCCTTTATTCCCCATGCCGAACTGGTCAGTGCCTATAGCCTGGATGGAACCGAGCTGGGCCATCTGATTCCACGCCATGCGGGCGGATTCTTTGAAGGCAAGGTGGCGATCAGCACGCGCCAGCCGATTCGCTACCGCGCCAAGAATGCCGGTGGCGAATGGGATGTGTTCGATCCCTATAGCTTCGGGCCTGTGCTGGGGCCAATGGACGATTACTATATCGGCGAAGGCAATCACCTGCGGCTGTTCGACAAACTGGGCAGCCATGAAATGGAATTCGAGGGCATTCACGGCACGCATTTTGCGGTCTGGGCGCCCAATGCGCAGCGCGTGAGCGTCGTCGGGCCTTGGAACGAGTGGGACGGCCGGCGCCACCCGATGCGCAACCGCTTCGAGAACGGCATCTGGGAAGTGTTCATCCCGGTGCTGGGGACCGGCACGATCTACAAGTATGAGATCGTCGGGTCCGATGGCGTGGTGCAGCCGCTCAAGGCAGATCCGTTTGCGCGGCAGGCCGAGATGCGGCCGCGCACGGCTTCGGTGGTGCCCGACCCGACCGAATTTGTCTGGACGGACCAGCAGTATATCGAAGAGCGGGCGGCGCGCGACTGGCGCCGGACGCCGATGTCGATCTACGAGGTACACCTGGGCAGCTGGCGGCGGCGGCCGGATGGCGGCTTTTTGAGCTATGACCAATTGGCCGAGCAGCTGGTGCCCTATGCGGCGGACATGGGCTATACCCATATCGAGCTGCTGCCGATCACCGAGCATCCGTTCGATCCGAGCTGGGGTTATCAGCCGACGGGCATGTATGCGCCGACGGCACGCTTTGGCGATCCGGCGGGCTTTGCGCGCTTCGTCAATGCGGCGCATGAGGCCGGGCTGGGCGTGATCCTTGACTGGGTGCCGGCGCATTTCCCGACCGACGCGCATGGACTATCCAATTTCGACGGTACGGCGCTCTATGAGCATGCCGATCCGCGGCAGGGCTATCACCCTGACTGGAACACGGCGATCTACAATTTCGGGCGCAAGGAAGTGGTCAGCTTCCTCGTCAACAATGCGCTCTACTGGCTGGAGAAGTTCCATCTCGACGGGTTGCGCGTCGATGCAGTGGCATCGATGCTCTACCTCGACTATTCGCGCCAGCACGGCGAGTGGGTGCCCAACAAGTTCGGCGGCAACCAGAATCTCGAAGCGGTGGAATTCCTCAAGCGGGTGAATTCGGAAGCCTATCGGCTGCATCCCGGCACGTTCATGATCGCCGAGGAGTCCACCTCGTGGCCCGGCGTCAGCGCGCCGACCAATAACGGCGGGCTGGGCTTCGGCTTCAAGTGGAACATGGGCTTCATGAACGATACCCTGCGCTACATGAGCCGCGAGGCCGTGCATCGCAAGTATCACCACAACGACATGACCTTTGGCGCGGTCTATGCCTTCAGCGAGAATTTCGTGCTGCCGCTGAGCCATGACGAAGTGGTGCATGGCAAGAAGTCGCTGCTGGAAAAGATGCCGGGCGACGACTGGCAGCAGTTTGCGAATCTGCGGGCGTTCTATGCCTTCATGTGGGGGTTTCCGGGCAAGAAGCTGCTGTTCATGGGCCAGGAATTCGCCCAGCGCGAGGAATGGGCCGAGAGCAAGTCGCTCGACTGGTATCTGCTTGAGGCGGGCATGCACGAGGGCATGCGGCGGCTGGTGGCCGACCTTAACCTCGCCTACCGGCAATTGCCGGCGCTGCATGAGCGCGACAACGAGCCGGACGGGTTCGAATGGGTGATCGGCAATGATCACGCCAATTCGGTATTTGCCTGGCTGCGCAGGGCGCCGGGCAGCGATCCGATCCTGGTCGTTTCCAATTTCACGCCAGTGCCACGCAGCGGGTACAGGATCCCCATGCCGCTGGCCGGCAAATGGGTGGAACGGATCAATACGGATGCCGGTTGGTATGCCGGGTCCAATACGGGCAATCAGGGCGCGGTGACGGCCCATGCTGTCGAGGGGCAGCACTGGCCGGCGGAGGCGGAACTCTATCTGCCGCCGCTGTCGACGCTCTATCTCAAATACGAGCCGGAATAGATGGCGCAAGATTTATGAGTCCCGGGGAACGGGCTTAGTGGAGGGTGACAATAATGGCAGACTATCGAGTACCATCGCCGCTGGCCCGAGAGGCCATGGCCTATGTGCTGGCGGGAGGACGCGGCACGCGACTGATGGAGCTGACCGACCGGCGCGCCAAGCCGGCCGTCTATTTCGGCGGCAAGTCCCGTATCATCGATTTCGCGCTATCCAATGCCATCAATTCGGGCATTCGCCGCATATCGGTGGCGACACAATATCAGGCGCATAGTCTGATCCGTCACCTGTCGCGCGGCTGGAATTTCCTGCGCCAGGAGCGTAACGAAAGCTTCGACGTGCTGCCGGCGAGCCAGCGCGTGCGCGAGGACATGTGGTATGCCGGCACGGCCGATGCCGTCTACCAGAACATGGACATCATCGAGGATTCGGGCGCGCGCTATATCGTGATCCTGGCGGGCGACCATATCTACAAGATGGACTATGAGATCATGCTGCGCCAGCATGTGGACACGGGCGCAGACGTGACCATCGGGTGCCTGGAAGTGCCGCGCATGGAGGCTGTCGGCTTTGGCGTGATGCATGTCGACGGGCGCGACCGGGTGGTCGATTTCGTCGAAAAGCCGAAGGATCCGCCGGGCATTCCGGACAAGCCGGAGATGGCGCTGGCCTCGATGGGCATCTATGTGTTCGAGACGCGGTTCCTGATGGAACAGCTGCGGCGCGATGCGGCGCTGGAAGGCTCGAGCCGCGACTTCGGCAAGGACATCATTCCCTATATCGTCAAGAACGGCACGGCCTGGGCGCATCGTTTTCCGCGCAGCTGCGTGCGGTCGAGCAATGAAGAGGTCAGCTACTGGCGCGACGTCGGGACGATCGATGCCTATTGGAAGGCCTCGATCGATCTGACCGACATCAAGCCGCAGCTCGATCTCTACGATCGCGACTGGCCGATCTGGACCTATGCAGAGATCACTCCGCCGGCCAAGTTCGTGCATGATTTCGACGGACGGCGCGGTTCGGCGGTCAATTCGCTGGTGTCGGGTGACTGCATCATTTCGGGCGGTCATCTGCAGCGCACGCTGCTGTCGACGGGATCGCGGGTGCATTCCTATTCGGTGCTGGATGAGGCGGTGGTGCTGCCCTATTGCGATATCGGGCGGAATGCGCGGCTCAAGAAAGTGGTGATCGATCGTGGCGTCAACATCCCGGAAGGGCTGGTGGTGGGCGAGGATCCCGAATTCGACGCCAAGTGGTTCCGGCGCAGTGATGACGGGGTGACGCTGATCACCCAGGCGATGGTCAACAAATATCTGGCGGGCCGATGATCGAAGTTCTCTCGGTTGCATCCGAGGTTTATCCGCTGATCAAGACGGGGGGGCTCGCCGACGTGGCGGGCGCCCTGCCGTTGGCGTTGAGTTCGCATGGGGTCAGCATGCGGACGCTGGTGCCGGGCTATCCGGCGGTGATGGGCAAGCTTAGCGGCGGGCGCGTGGTCAGGGAGCTGGACGATCTGTTCGGCGTGTCGGCCAGGTTGATTGCGGCGCGGGTCGAAGGGATCGACGTCATCGTCATCGATGCGCCCGCGCTCTACGACCGGCCGGGCAATCCCTATGTGAGCCCGGATGGCTGGGACTGGCCGGACAACTGGAAGCGCTTTGCAGCGCTCGGCTGGGTGGCGGCGGAACTGGCGATGGGGCTGGTCGAGGGCTACAATCCGCAGGTGCTGCATTGCCACGACTGGCAGGCGGGGCTGGCGCCGGCCTATATCAAATTCGGTCCAAGCGACCGGGTGAAGACGGTGATGACCATCCACAACATCGCCTTCAAGGGCTTTTTCGGGCCGGAGATATTCACCCAGCTCAGGTTGCCGCCGCATGCCTTCGGGGTGGGCGGCGTCGAGTATTATGGCGGGATTTCCTATCTGAAATCGGGCATGGAATGCGCCGATTATGTCACCACGGTCAGCCCCAATTATGCCGACGAAATCCGCACGGCGGAGTTCGGCATGGGGCTGGAGGGGCTGCTGAACGGGCGGGCCGATACGGTGGTCGGCATTCTCAACGGCATCGACACGCAGGCGTGGGACCCGGCGACGGACAAGGCGCTGGTGCAGAATTTTACCGCCAACACGATGCAGAACCGCAAGGTCAACAAGAAGGCCGTGGTGGAGAAATTCGGGCTCGATGGCATGGATGGACCGCTGTTCTGCGTGATCAGCCGGCTGACCGACCAGAAGGGGATGGACCTGCTGCTGCAGGCTACGGACGGGCTGGTGGACCTGGGCGGGCGGCTGGCGGTATTGGGTTCGGGCGAGGCCTATCTCGAGGACGGGTTCCGCCACATGACGGCGCGGCATCCGGGCAAGGTGGGCATGGCCACGGGCTATAACGAGGCACTGAGCCATCTGATGCAGGGCGGGTGCGATGCGATCGTCATTCCGTCGCGCTTCGAGCCCTGCGGGCTGACCCAGCTTTACGGGCTGCGCTATGGCTGCGTGCCGGTGGTGAGCCGGATCGGCGGGCTGGCGGATACGGTGATCGACGCCAATCCTGCCGCAATTGCCGCCGAAGTAGCAACGGGCGTGGTGTTCGATCCAAGCGATGCCCACGCCGTCTATGAGGCGATCCGCAAGACGGTCCGGCTTTATGGCGACGAAAAACTCTGGAAGAAAATCCAACGAAGGGGCATGAAATCGGACGTCTCGTGGGAGACCAGCGCAGCGCGCTATGCCGATCTCTATGCCTCCCTAACGGGGCTGAAGAGCAATGACGATCCTGACAGTTAAGACCACGCCCTATGGCGACCAGAAGCCGGGGACATCTGGCCTGCGCAAGCGGGTGACGGTCTACCAGCAGGCCAATTATGTCGAGAACTACATTCAGGCGATCTTTGACAGCCTCGAAGGCTTTGCCGGCAAGACGCTGGTGATCGGCGGGGACGGGCGCTTCTACAATGACGTCGCGATCCAGAAGGCGATCCGCATTGCGGCAGCCAATGGCTTTGGCAAGGTGCTGGTGGGGCAGGGCGGGATACTCTCCACGCCGGCCGCCAGCCATGTGATCCGCCATCATCAGGCGTTTGGCGGGCTGGTGCTGTCGGCGAGCCACAATCCAGGTGGGCCGGAGGGCGATTTCGGCATCAAGTACAATATCGGCAATGGCGGTCCGGCGCCCGAGAAGATCACTGATGCGGTCTATGAGCGGACCAAGTTGATCGACAGCTACAAGACGGTGGAGGCCGGCGATATCGATCTGGGCGCCATCGGCACGCAAAAGGTCGGCGACATGGTGGTCGAGGTCATCGATCCGGTGACCGACTATGCGGCGCTGATGGAGACGCTGTTTGATTTCGAGGCGATCCGCGGGCTGTTTGCAGGCGGCTTCAAGATGACCTTTGATGCCATGTCGGCGGTGACCGGGCCCTATGCGCATGCGATCCTCGAGGGGAAGCTGGGCGCGCCCAAGGGGACGGTGATCAATGGCACGCCATCGCCCTCGTTCAACGACGGGCATCCCGATCCGAACCTGGTCTATTGCAAGGACATGTATGACCTGCTGATGACTGCGGATGGTCCGGACTTTGGCGCCGCTTCGGATGGCGACGGCGACCGCAACCTGATCATCGGCAAGAACCGGTTCGTCACGCCCTCGGATTCGCTGGCGCTGCTGGCGGCCAATGCGCATCTGGCGCCGGGCTACAAGAAGGGCATCGCCGGCATTGCGCGGTCGATGCCGACCAGTGCGGCAGCGGACCGGGTGGCGGAAAAACTCGGCATCGAGATGCATGAGACGCCGACGGGCTGGAAGTTCTTCGGCAATCTGCTTGATGCGGGTCGCGTGACGATCTGCGGCGAGGAAAGCGCGGGCACGGGTTCGGACCATGTACGCGAGAAGGATGGACTGTGGGCCGTGCTGCTCTGGCTCAACATTCTGGCGGTGCGCAAGCAGGGGGTCGACGAGATCGTACGCGAGCACTGGGCGACCTATGGGCGCAATTATTATACGCGCCACGACTATGAAGAAGTCGATGCGGCGACTGCCGGCAAGCTGGTAGAGGACCTGCGGGCGCAATTGCCGTCGCTGCCAGGGAAGACCTTCGGGGAAGACCTGCAGGTCGCCTATGCCGATGACTTCACCTATCACGACCCGGTGGATGGCTCGACCAGCGCCAAGCAAGGGATCCGGATCGGCTTTACCGATGGATCGCGCGTGGTGCTGCGGCTCAGCGGTACGGGCACGGTCGGCGCTACGTTGCGGCTCTATCTCGAGCGCTATGAAGCGGCCGACGGTCGCCATGATCTCGAAACCCAGGCGGCGCTCGAGCCGCTGATCGCGCTGGCCGATGAGCTGGCCGGGATCAAGCAGCGTACCGGGCGGCAAGAGCCAAGCGTCATCACCTGATAATCGGACACAGAATGAACCCCACGCTGGTCCCCAATGGGGGCAGTATCGAAAAGCTCGGCGCGACTGTCACCGCCGAGGGCGTCAACTTCGCCGTCTATTCGGAGAGCGCCACCCAGATCTGGGTGTCGCTTTTTGACGAACAGGACCAGGAAACCGACCGGTTCGAACTGGATGTGCATCAGGACAATATCCGCGCCGGGCTGATTGCCGGGCTGGCGGCCGGTGCGCGCTATGGGCTGCGGGCCGACGGGCCCTATGATCCGGACCAGGGCTATTTCTTTGATCCGATGAAGCTGCTGGTCGACCCCTATGCCAAGCGGCTGGATCGGGTGTTCGTGCGCTCGCCGCGGTTACGGCTCGATCGCAGCGAGGCGGTGGATACGGCGCCGCTGATCCCCAAGGCGATCGTCACCAGCGACAGTGCCGAGAATATCCTGCCGCGCAAGAAAGCGCCCGGGCTGTTCTACGAGATGAATGTGCGCGGCTATACGATGCGCCACCCCAGCGTGCAGGGGCCGTTGCGCGGGACGATCGCGGCGCTGACGACGCAGCGCGTGATCGACCATCTGAAATATATCGGCGTCGATACGCTGCAGCTTATGCCGACGGCGGCGTGGATCGATGAGGGGCATCTGCCGGTGCTCGGGCTGACCAATGCCTGGGGCTATAATCCGGTGGCCTATTCGGCGGTGGATCCGCGACTGGCGCCGCGTGGGCCGCAGGAATTGCGGAACATGACCGATCTCTATCGCAAGAACGGCATCTCGGTGATCCTTGACGTGGTCTATAACCACACCGGGGAAAGCGATGCCAATGGGCCGATGCTGAGCCTGATGGGGCTGGACGCCAAGACCTACTACCGCTTCGTCGAGGTGGATGGAAAACAGCACCTGGTCAATGACACCGGGACGGGCAACACGCTGCGCTGCGACCATCCGGCAACGCAAAGGCTGGTGATCGACTCGCTGCGCTATTGGGTCGAGGAAATGGGCGTATCGGGCTTCCGCTTCGATCTCGCGACAATCCTTGGCCGTGAGCCGGGGTTCAATCCCAATGCGGTGATGCTGCAAAAGATCAAGGACGATCCGGTGCTGAGCCAGTGTATCCTTGTGGCGGAGCCGTGGGATCCGGGTCCGGGTGGCTATGCGCTGGGGCAGTTCGGCAAGGAATTCCGCGAGCACAACGACACGTTCCGCGACGAGATCCGCGAATTCTGGCGCGGCGAGAATGGCAAGATCGGAGCCCTCGCTGGCAAGGTGGCCGGTTCGGCGGAGATCTTCGACAATTCGGGCCGCAAGCCCAGCCATGGCGTCAACATGCTGGCCGTGCATGACGGCTTCACCCTGCGCGACCTCGTCAGCTACCAGGACAAGCATAACGAGGCCAATGGCGAGAACAATAACGACGGCCATAACCACAATGCCTCATGGAATTGCGGCGCCGAGGGCGAGACCGAGGACGAGGGCATCATTGCCGCGCGCAAACGGGATGTGCGGGCGCTGCTGGCAACGCTATTCCTGGCGCGCGGCGTGCCGCTGCTGCAGCAGGGCGACGAAATGTTCCGCACCCAGCAGGGCAATAACAATGCCTATGCGCAGGACAATGAAATCACCTGGCTGGACTGGGAAGCGGCGGATGGCGATCTCGTCGATTTCGTCGCCGCGATCAACAAGTTCCGCAAGGAGCATGTGACGCTGACGCACGATCATTTCCTCACGGGGCAGGAGAAGAACGGCGTGCGCGACGTGGTGTGGCTGCATCCGGACGGGCGCGAAATGAGTGAGGGCGACTGGGGCGATTCATCGGCTTCGGTGCTGGGCATGCACCTGCGTCACAAGGAGGACGAGGTGCTGGTCTGGTACAATCGGCGGACCGAACCCGTGGTGGCACGGCTGCCGGAGGGTGACTGGGCCGTGGGCATACTGTCGGACAATATCGCCAGCGTTGCGGTGGCCGACGGGACGGCAACGCTGGTGCCGCGGTCGGTGGTGGCGCTGGTCAGACCGGTGCCGGCGCCATGATCATCGCGCAGGTCAGCGACATCCATGCGAATGGCAGTGAGGAGGCGCTGGACCGGTTCGATCGCGTGGTGGCCTGGCTGAGGCCGATGCGGCCGGATGTGGTGATTGTCAGCGGCGACCTCGTGGAGGACGACACCGAACAGAGCTATCGCGCGGTGCGGCAGCGGCTCGAGGCGATCGGCGCGCCGTTTTTCGTGGTGCCGGGCAATGCCGATGACGTGCCAACCATGCGGAGGGCGTTTGCCGATCTCTACGGATGGGCGGGCGAGGACCGGCTCAACGTTGTTGGGGCAATCGGCGGACTTCGGGTGATCGGGCTCGATGTCACGGTGCCGATGCGGGGTCATGGCGATGCCGGGCCGGTGCTGGACTGGCTGAGCGCAGAGCTCAATTCGAGCGGTGACCCGGCGCTGATCTTCCTGCACCAGCATCCGTTCATGACGGGGATCGACGGAGCGGATCGCAATCACTGCTACAATCAGGAAGCGCTATCGCTGGTGATCGGGAAGGCCTCGGACACGGTGCTGGGCGTGACCTGTGGGCATGTGCATCGGCCGATGTTCACGCGCTTTGCCGGGCTGCCGGCGTCGATGGCGCCGTCGGTGACGCGGCCGAACACGCTGGGTCTCGATGGGAGGAGCAGCGGCCTGCTCGATCAGCCGGGATTGTTGCTGCATCATGTCAGCGAAGGCCGGATGGTGAGCCATGTGGTGAGCGTGGGCTAGGGCGCGACTTCCACCATGCCCAGACGCGCGTAGAGGCGGCGGGCGGCCGGGTCGTCGTCGAGGCTGGTCTTGAGATCGACGTGGCTGGCACCGCGCTCCGCAAAGAGGGTGAATGCGTGTTGCAGGAGGGCGGTGCCGAGGCCCTTGCCGCGATGGGCGGGGGCGACGGCGAGGTCTTTCACAAAATCCGAGGTCCAGCACTGGATGAAGCCGGCGAGGCCGCCGGCTTCGGTGAGTGCTGGGACGCAGAGCGCGGGGTCGAATTCCTCGTCCTGGGTGAGATTGCCGTACCAGTCGTCACAGGGGGCGATCCGGCCGGGGAAGGCGGTTTCGAGCAGGGCGTGGAGCTTTCGGGGATCGACGGCATGGAAGGGTGCAGGCTCGATGCCGGCGGGCCAGATGGGCGCGGGGACCGGGCCGGCGAGGGGCTTGCGGAGGCGGAGCATGGCGCTCATGGGCGGACCTTACCAAGGTTACGGATCGGACATGATTTGAAGCTTTCCACAATCCACCGGAAAGCCGAAATCATGCCCTCACAATACCCCAGATCGCTCCAAAATCCGCCGTGGGCGGAGCGCGATATGGGGGCGTCGACGCGATGTCACGCCGATGACCGCTCGCAGAACCCTGCGGCCTAATCTCGTAATCGTTGGAGCTCAAAATGAAACCGATGCATGGTGTATCGGCGGCAGTGCTGCTCGCTGCCCTTCTCTCGGTATCCGGCGCGCCCGCCTTTGCGGCCACCATGGACCACGCCAAGGTCACTATTGGCACCAAGACGGATCTGGTCCCCGTCAGCAGGCTGGTCGAGATGATCGGCACCGGCGCGGCCGGCGACCTCGCGGCCCTCGACAAGGCGGGTGAGATCAAGACCTACGATACCAAGACGCTCTATCCCGCCGCCGACCAGGCCAAGATTGCCAGCGCGGAAACCACCAAGGCCAGCCAGCTGGGCAAGCTGCGGGATTCGATCCGCGGCGATGCGGCGCTGAAGGCGTGGTTCGAGACCAATCATATCGACGTCAACCGCGTGGTGGCGGTGGGCAATCCGAGCGGTCATGCGGAGGTGTTTCTGTATTAGGGCGCTGAAACAAGGGGCCTTGCCAGCCCCGCGTCCCCACGGGTCAGTGTTGTCCCCGAGCTGACCCCAGAAAGCGCCGAGCCTCAAAGGGCCCGGCGTTTTTCGTTTGAGCCTATTCGGCCGCCTGGGCCTCGACAAAGCCGCCGGAGCGTTCGATCCAGGCGATGATCTGGTCGAGGTTTTCGCGGCGCAGCATGTCGGTGAAAATATAGGGGCGACCGTCGCGGACCTTTTGCGTGTCGCTTTCCATGACCTCGAGGCTGGCGCCGACATAGGGGGCGAGGTCGGTGTGGGTGATGACCAGCAGGTCGGAACGCGAGATGGCAGGGCCGCCCTTGCGCGGGATCTTTTCGCCCTGGGCGACGGAGATGACATAGATGGTGATATCGGCGAGGTCGGGCGAGAAGGTCGCCGCGAGATTATCGCCGCCGCTTTCGATCAGGATGATGTCGAGATCGGGGAATTTGCGGTTGAGATCGTCGATGGCGGCGAGATTGAGCGAGGCGTCTTCGCGGATGGCGGTATGGGGGCAGCCGCCAGTTTCGACGCCGACGATGCGGTCTTCGGAAATGGCCTGGACGCGGCTGAGGATCAGCGCATCTTCGCGCGTATAGATGTCATTGGTGACGACGGCCATGGAATAGCGGTCGCGCATGGCTTTGAGCAGCATTTCGCAGAGGGTGGTTTTTCCGGACCCGACGGGGCCGCCAATGCCGATCCTCAAAGGTCCATTGAGCGATTTCATTTTACATCCTCATCAGATCGAGTGCGACAAAGCCTGCGCCGAGGAACAGGCAGATGGGCGAATAGACGCGGGCGTCATTGAGCCGGAAATTGGGCTCGGGGAAGTTGCGGGCCCACCAGGGCGTGTAGCCGGCAATGCCGCGGGCGAGGAAGACAAGCGCGAAGCCCCAGCCGATGATGGAGAGGAGCGGGCCGCCGCTTTCGGGCGAGCCCATGGCCACGGCAACCACCAGAGCGATGGCGAGGACGACGGCAACGCCGAAGGAGGCGAGGCGGGGCGGCATGCGCTCGACGCCGGCAGTGCCGACGACGGTCTGGGCGAGGAGCTTTTCGTTGCGGATCGGCCAGGAAAAGCCGAAGGCCCAGGCGAAATGCGCCACGCTGATGGCCAGCAGGATGATGAACATCAGGGAGATGATGGCAGTGCTCATGAGCGGAATATTCGTGTGGTCTGGGTTTCGTGGGCCATCTGGGCGATGTCGGCGGCATAGGCAACCGAGCCGATATCGTCGACGGTAGCATGCTGGCACAGCGTAGCCATGGATTCTATCGCAGATTCAAGCGCGGCCATGATGGCGAGGCCGTCGGACTGGCCGATGGGGATGAGGCGGACGGCGACCGAGACCTGGGCGTGGACCGTGGCGGTGAGCCAGGCGGTGAGGGCGGAGGCGAGGTCGATGTCGTGGCCGGCGGCAATGGCGCCGACGGCGATGGGATAGGGGCAGGGCGCGGGCAGGTTGGCAAGGACCGGCGTGGGCCAGGCTTTGGCTGCGGTGGTGAAGGCGGCGCCGGTGATGGTGGTTTCGTCGTGGCGCTCGCGGGCGGGCGAGAGGGCAAGGCTCAGGTCGGCGAGGTCGGCCAGCGCTGCGGGGTCACGGGCGGCGCGGTGGGCGTGGGCGAGGATGATGGCGTCGGTGCGCATGCCGCCGTGGGCGAGGGTGGTGGCCACCCAATCCTGCGTGGTCTGGCGATCCTGTACCGTGCCGGTGGTGATGGCGGTTTCGAGGCCGGCCGACCAAGCGAAGGCGCCGACGGGGAAGGCGGGGGAAAGCCAGGTCAGCAGACGTTGTAGCGCGCGGTGGTCACTCATCGGGCGAGGAGCGCGTGACCTGTGTCGGCGTGGGCGTGGCTGTGATAGGCGCCGTGCTCGGCGTTGAAAGGCTCGGTGACATTGGTGACCGTGGCGCCGAGGCCTTCGAGCATGGTTTTGAGCACATGGTCGCGCTTGATGAGGATGCGGTTTCCGTCGAGCTGGGCCGAGGTGTGGCGATTGCCGATATGCCAGGCGAGGCGGACGAGATGGGCGGTATCGCGGGCGCGGATTTCGTAGAGCAATTCGTCGGCGGCGATGATGCCAGCGAGGCGGCCATCCTCGAGCTCGAGGGCGCTGCCATGCTCGAGCGTCAGGGTCTGGGGGAAATCGACCAGGACCTCGTCGCCGCCTTTCAAGCGCAGCAGTTTGCGGCGCAG
Organism: Candidatus Devosia phytovorans; assembly: GCA_029202405.1. Lineage (NCBI taxonomy): Bacteria > Pseudomonadati > Pseudomonadota > Alphaproteobacteria > Hyphomicrobiales > Devosiaceae > Devosia > Candidatus Devosia phytovorans. The sequence continues at coordinate 706,433 of CP119312.1, forward strand.
GCGGCGCTCGGCGTGTTCGAGGGTGATGGTGTCATAGGGCAGGCCGCGGCCATGATCGGGGGGCAGAATGGTCAGGGCACGGAGCATGGGCGTCTCGAATGGTCTATGTCGTTCGAGACTAACCAGTTTGCGGCCATTGTGACAGGGTAGAGTGGCCGGAATAGCCCAAGAAAATCAGGGCGTGTTGACGGCTTCCGAACAGGTCAGCACGGGTTCGGCGTCCTCGCCGAGCGTGGTGTCGAAGAGGCTGGCTTCGGAGCCTTGGGTCCACCACTGCCATTTGCCGGAAGCATAGCGGGCGCCCGAGGCCGAGAGGATGGAGGAAAACAGCAGTTCTTCGGGCTCATCGGCGAGGGGGACCAGGGCCAGGAAGTTGGGCGCGGCGTTGATATAGGTGACGGTCAGCGGGGTTTCGGCGCCGCAGTCATAGGTCATGACGTGGCGCTGGAAATCGCTGCCAGCGGCCAGTGTGATCTGTACCGAGGTCTGGGCGGCGCTGGCGGCGGAGGCGAGCAGCAGGCTGGCGGCGACGGCGAGAAGGATGCGACTCAATTTCATGTCCCCAAATTGATCGACAGCCAGTTGCGGCAGCAAAGATGGTGATGTTGCGGCGGAAGGGCTCACGGATGCTCGATCTCTGTTCCGATGGAATAGAGAGGTTGCGTAACGGATGAACGAAGGCGACAGCGGGCCGGCCCGCTGCCGGGGGATCAGGCCAGGTAGACGACGAGGAAGGCGAGGATTATGGCGAGCGCGTCCTCGATCAGCGCTGCCGGGCGATCCTGGCCGAAGTTTTTGGCAAGCCTGCCGCGCAGTTCCGCGCCGAGGTAGGTGCCGATAACGGCGCCGATGGCACCCAGGATCAGGCCGATGATCCAGCTGGAGGGGATGAGCAGGGCGCCGGTGAGGGCGCCGAGGACAATGCGGGTGCCAAATTGCACCGGGACCTTGCGGCTGGGTGTCGAGGGCAGCTGGTCGGTGATGAGCTCGCCGATGGCGATGAGGGTAATGATGATGACGGCGATGATATTGCCGAGAAAAGCCAGTGGTGTGGCGCTGAGATCAATCCAGCCCAGGTAGGCGCCCCAGGACACGGCCGCCAGCGGCGTCATGGCACGCAGGCCGGCGGTGAAGCCGATGAGGATCGCTAGAATATAAATCATGACGAAGGCCCCTATGTTACGGCACAGTGCCGTAAGCCAGTATTGGCGCTTTCGTGATCGGCCAACAAGAGGGCGTCAGGGGCGTCGAAGCAGGTAAAGCGTGCCCAAAACGGGCTGGTTACGCTCCTCGCGCAGGGTCATCTGCTGCTGTTCGAGCAGAAGAAATCCATGAGCCTCCGCCAGATAGGCAATGTATTGCGGGCTATGCGCAAAGCGGCCGCTGGTGCGTAGGGTGAAGTTCTCGCTGTCGGCAGTTTCAACCGAAAAAACGAAGAGTCCTTCGGGAGCGAGGACTTTCGCCGTGGCGGCGAAGATCGGGGCGAGATCGCCGAGGTAGACGAAGACGTCGCCGGCCGCGACCAGATCATAGGGGCCGGCGAGATCGGGGTCGGTGGCGAGCAGCGCGACGGCTTCACCAGTGCGAAGATGGCGGTAGATGTCGCGCTCGCGGGCCTTGCGGATCATCTGGGCTGAAATATCCACGCCATCCATGGTGGCGATGCGATCGCCGAGGGCGGCGCCGACGAGGCCGGTGCCGCAGCCGAGGTCGAGCAGGCTGGTTGGCGCATAGTGTGCGAGGAGGTCGCGGATATAGGCGGGGGTGCGATAGCGGAGGGTGCCGGTCAGGTGGCTGTCGAAACTTTCGGCATAGGTGTCGAAGAGGTCAGCGATATAGCTGGCAGAGGCCGAGGGATTGTCGCCGGAAAGGGCGGCGACCATGTGGGCGGCGTATTTGTCATAGGGCAGGATGGCCAGGGCAGCCTGGAAGGCGGCGAGGGCTTCGGCAGGGTTGCCGAGCAGCTGGTGGCTCTGGGCGAGGCCGCGCAGGGCGGTGGCGTCACGCGGGCGCTGGTCGAGGGCGCGGCGGAAGCTGGCGAGGGCGGTCGACGGGTCGCCACTGGCCAGCTGAGCGGCGCCGAGTTCGGTCAGCAGATCTGCGGCCGGGTCGGGTTGCTGGACGGCAAGCGCCAGGTGTTCGACAGCGGTCGACGGATCACCGGCCTGCATGGCCAGGGCGGCGAGCAGGCGCAGGGCGCCCAGATTGGCGGGATCGCGCTGGGCAATGGTGGTGGCGAGGGCGCGGGCAGCTTCGAGCTGGCCGTCGCGGCGGAGTTGCCAGGCGTCGGCCAGCGTTGGGAGATCGGTCATGCGGCGTATTTAGAACAGGAAGTAGCGCTGCGCCATGGGGAGGGTGGTGGCGGGCTCGCAGGTGAGGAGTTCGCCGTCGGCGCGGACTTCATAGGTTTCCGGATCGACGAGAATGTCGGGCGTGGCCGAGTTGTGGATCATGGAATGCTTGCCGATGCCGCCGCGGGTATTGGTGACGGGCAGAAGCTGCTTGGCGACGCCGAGCTTGTCGCGCAAGCCATCATCATAGGCAGCCTGGGAGACGAAAGTGACCGAGGAATTGGTCAGCAGCTTGCCGAAGCTGGCGAACATGGGCCGGTAGTGCATGGGCTGGGGCGTGGGGATGGACGCGTTGGGATCGCCCATGGGGGCGGCGGCGATGGAGCCGCCGAGCAGGATCATTTCCGGCTTCACACCGAAGAAGGCGGGGGACCAGAGGACGAGGTCAGCGCGCTTGCCGACTTCGATGGAGCCGATGTGCTGGCTCATGCCGTGGGCGATGGCGGGGTTGATGGTGTATTTGGCGATGTAGCGCTTGACGCGGAAGTTGTCGTTTTCGCCGGTCTCCTGGGCGAGGCGACCGCGCTGGCGCTTCATCTTGTCGGCGGTCTGCCAGCAGCGGATCAGCACTTCGCCGACGCGGCCCATGGCCTGGCTGTCCGAGGAAATGACCGAGAGGGCGCCCATGTCGTGGAGGATGTCTTCTGCCGCGATGGTTTCCTTGCGGATGCGGCTTTCGGCGAAGGCGACGTCTTCGGGGATGGAGGGCGAGAGGTGGTGACACACCATGAGCATGTCGAGATGCTCGGCAATGGTGTTGACCGTGTAGGGCCGGGTCGGATTGGTCGAGGAGGGGATGACATTGGGCAGGCCCGCGACGCGCAGAATGTCGGGGGCGTGACCACCGCCGGCGCCTTCGGTGTGGAAGGCGTGGATGGTGCGGCCCTTGAAGGCGCCGATCGTGTCTTCGACGAAACCGCTCTCGTTGAGCGTATCGGTGTGGATCATCACCTGGACGTCATAGTCGTCGGCGACGGAGAGGCAGTTGTCGATGGCGGCAGGCGTGGTGCCCCAGTCTTCGTGGAGCTTGAGGCAGCTAGCGCCGGCCAGGATCATTTCGGCCAGCGGATCGGGGCGGGAGGCATTGCCCTTGCCGGCGAGCGCCAGGTTCATCGGGAAAGCGTCGAAGCTTTCGATCATGCGCTGGATGTGCCAGGCGCCGGTGCAGGTGGTGGCGAGCGTGCCATGGGCCGGACCGGAGCCACCGCCGAGCATGGTGGTGACGCCGCTCATCAGGGCTTCCTCGATCTGCTGGGGGGCAATGAAGTGGATATGGGCATCCATGCCGCCGGCGGTAAGGATGCGGCCTTCGCCGGCAATGGCTTCGGTGGAGGGGCCGATGATGATGTCGACGCCCGACTGGGTATCGGGATTGCCGGCCTTGCCGATGCCGGCAATGCGGCCGTCCTTGAGGCCCACGTCGGCTTTGTAGATGCCGGTGACGTCGACGATCAGCGCATTGGTGATGACGGTATCGACGGCGCCTTCGGCCCGGGTGCGCTGGGACTGGCCCATGCCGTCGCGGATGACCTTGCCGCCGCCGAATTTGACCTCTTCGCCATAGGTGGTGAAGTCCTTCTCGACCTCGATGAAGAGTTCGGTATCGGCCAGGCGCACCTTGTCGCCAGTGGTGGGGCCGTACATGTCGGCATAGGTGGCGCGGGAGATGCGTGCGGGCATGAGCAAACCGGGAGAGGAGGACGCGTTTGGTCCGACACTGTCCCGGTTCAGAGTGTCATGCAAGCAAAAGCGATGGCTGGCGGCAGGGCTTGTTCTGCCTGCTCAACCCTTGGGCAGGGTGGCGAGAATCTGGGCTTATTTGCGCTTGGGCGTGAGCTTGCGGAAGCGCGCTTCGGCGGCGTTGATGATGGTGTCGAGCAGCGGCTCGCCCGCGGCAATATCCTTGTCGGCGCGCAGGGTGCTGGCGATCAGCGACATGGTCAGGGCCTGGATGGCATAGGCCTGTTTGGCGCGGCCTTCGCGGTGATGCAGATTGCCCTGGTCGGTGAAGGTCCGCAGCGCGTTGTTCCGGGTCTCGGGCGTCATTGCATTCTTGGCGGTGACCCAATTGCGGGCCTTGAGGTCATCGGCCAGACCGGCAGCGAGGCTGCCGAGCAGGAACATGGCTTCGCCGTCAGCGGCGCCATCGTCGTGCAGGTCTTTCAGCACAGCGGCGAGGCGGATCTTGAAGTCTTCTTCCTTGGTCATGCTGCCAGTCCGATCTGAGTTTCGGACCGGCCTTAGCGCATTTGCCGCCGCTGTGTCACGGCTAAAGAGAACCCATCACCTGCTGGCGGAAGCCATAGACCTTGCGGTCGCCGCCCAGCGGGATGAGACGGACTTCGCGGGCCTGACCGGGCTCGAAGCGAACGGCGGTGCCGGCGGCAATGTCGAGGCGCATGCCGCGGGCTTTGTCGCGATCGAAGGCGAGGCCGGCATTGGCTTCGAAGAAGTGGTAGTGCGAGCCGACCTGGATGGGGCGGTCGCCGGTGTTGGAGACTTCCAGCACGACCTGCTCGGCATCGGCATTGAGGAGGATTTCACCGGGTTGGGTGATGACTTCGCCTGGGATCATGATGTTCACGCGGCTTGCGGTGCACAGCCTTGCGGCTTGAACACGCGGGTGGTGGAGGGTGGGTTGTTGGCCAGCTTGCCGGCCGGGCGAATGGGGCGCGGGGCGAAATTGCCGCCGCAATTGGGGCATTTGCCGCCAAGCTTTTCGTCGGCGCAGCTGGCGCAGAAGGTGCATTCGAAGCTGCAGATCATGGCGTTGGTCGCCTCGGGCGGCAGATCCTTGTCGCAGCATTCGCAGGAGGGGCGCAGTTCGAGCATGGGCTTAGCGGATCGGCTGGTGGACGGTGACGAGCTTGGTGCCATCGGGGAAGGTGGCTTCGACCTGGATGTCGTGGATCATCTCGGGGATGCCTTCCATGACCTGGGCGCGGCTGACGACATGGGCGCCGGCTTCCATCAGCTCGGCGACGGGGCGACCGTCGCGGGCGCCTTCAACGACGAAATCGGTGATCAGCGCGATGGCCTCGGGATGGTTGAGCTTGACGCCGCGCTCGAGGCGCTTGCGGGCCACGACGGCCGCCATGGAAATGAGGAGCTTGTCTTTTTCGCGCGGGGTCAGGTTCACAATGATAATCCTAGAGGTGCCACATGCGGGGCAGTGTGCCGGTGACGGATAGTTCGGACAGAATAGGGACGATCAGGCGGCGCAAGGCAAGCCCGGTTTGCGCCAAAGCACGAATGACAAGACGCTCGCCATTGGCGCTGGCGGCAATGCGCGGATCGGCGGGAAGCAGGGCACGGATGCGGTCGAGAGCGGCACGCGCCTGATCGGCATCGGGGGCGATATGAAGAATGGTGCCGAAGGCGCGCTTGCCGGCGAGCAGCGACAGGCCGTTGCGCTCGGACAGGGTGCCATCGAGGCGGGTGGCTTCGGCATGGATCAGCCGGCCGTTACGGCGGATGCGCCAGTTGTCGCGGATTTTGGCGTCGAGGGCGGCTTCGCCCATGGCGTCGCGGCCGAGGAGGATGGCTTCGACGGCGGTGAGGCTGGCGCCGGTGGCGAGGTCGATGTCGAGGCGGCGGTCGAGCTCGCTGGCGGCAAAGAGGATGGTTTCCTGGGGCAGCCAGTCGAGATGGGCGTTTTCGCCGATCTGCATGCGGGTCTCGACGCGGGCGGGGCCGCCGAGGGAGCGATAGATGCGTTCGCAGGCCTGGGTGGTCAGCACCATGCGACCTTCTGGCGCGAGGTCGGCGGACCATTGCATGAGGTCGCCGCCCGTCAGGCCGCCCGCAGTGTTGATGAGCACGGCTTCGAGGGTTTGCGAGTGGGTGTTGGGCAGGCGAATCTTGGCGCAGCCCTCCTGGTAGAGGGTGGAAAGATGAGTGCCGCCCGTACGTTGATAAGTCGATAGTCCGCCTTTGCCAAAAGCGCGTTGCATGCGTGGTTGAGGGGCAAAGTTTTCACCATGCGCATTTTTATCGGCAACGATTGTCAATTGTCGGCGTTTCCTAAGCGAGCAGGTGCTCTTCCATTGAGAACTTAAAGAAGGCAAATAAAATGCACATGAAATCCCTCGTTTCCGCTGGTGCCCTTGCAATCGCACTTGGCCTGGGTGCCCCGGCCGTGATGGCCCAGGACGCTATGGCCGCTCCGACCATGATCGGCAACCAGACCCTGACCGAAGCCGACGCCACCCGCGTCCAGACCTATTGCGACGATCTGCTGACGGCGTCGGAACAGACAGATACCGCAACCACCGGTTCTGAAGATGCCGGCACGACCGAATCCGATACCAGCGAGAATGACGCCGACCAGGCCGCTGTTGGTGGTGTTGATCTCGACCAGGTGACCATCGAAAACTGTGCTGAAGCCGGTTTCGTCGAAGGTCCGGTTACGCCCACTCCCTAATATCGCATTATACTGATCATAGCGCCCGGCCTTGTGCCGGGCGCTTTTGTTTGTGTGGTCAGACCATCAGGTGACGGCGCACCTCGGGCAGGTCCAAGTCACTCGCGGGACCGGCGTGCTGGATCTCGCCGCGGTCCATGACATAGATATCGTCGGCGATCTCGCGGCAGAAATCGAGGAACTGCTCCACGAGCAGGATGGTCATGCCCTTTTCGTCGCGCAGGAATTGCAGGGCGCGGCCGATGTCCTTGATGATCGAGGGCTGGATGCCTTCGGTCGGCTCATCGAGCACCAGGACCCTGGGTCGGGTGACCAGCGCACGCCCGATCGCGAGCTGCTGCTGCTGACCACCCGAGAGGTCACCGCCGCGCCGGCCCAGCATGGACTTGAGCACGGGGAAGAGCTCGAAGATGTAGGAGGGGATATGTTTTTCGCCGCGTGGCAGGCCGGCATAGCCGGTCTCGAGGTTTTCCTTGACCGTGAGCAGGGGGAAGATTTCGCGGCCCTGCGGCACATAGCCGATTCCCATGCGGGCGCGCTTGTAGGGCGGGGATTTGCGCAGGACTTCGTCGCCAAAGCGGATGTCGCCGGCGGTGATGTTGTTGACGCCGGTGATGGCGCGCAGGGTGGAGGATTTGCCGACGCCATTGCGGCCGAGGACCGCGGTGATGCGGCCGGGCTGGCAGGTGATGGAGACCGATTTCAGCGCCTGGGCGGCGCCATAGTGCAGGTCGATGGCGTTGATCGAGAGGGCGGTGCTCATCGTCCAAGATACCTTTCAATGACGACCGGATTGGCGCTGACCTGGTCGAGCGTGCCCTCGGCGAGGACGGAGCCCTCTGCGAGGCAGGTGACGCGGGAACCCAGTTCGCGCACGAAGCTCATGTCGTGTTCGACGACGACGACGGAGCGGGTTTTGGCGATGTCGCGCAGCAGCTTGGCGGTTTCCACGGTTTCGCTGTCGGTCATGCCGGCGACGGGTTCGTCGACGAGCAGGAGTTTGGGATCCTGCGCCAGCAGCATGCCCACTTCGAGCCATTGTTTCTGGCCGTGGCTGAGATTGGCGGCATAGTCATCGCGGCGGCCGATCAGGCGGACGGTTTCGAGGATTTCCTCGATGCGGGCGATATCGGTCGCGTCGGCGGAATAAAACAGCGTGGCGAAGACGCCGCGCGGCTTTTTCAGCGCCATTTCGATATTGTCCCAGACGGTATGGCTCTCGAAAACCGTGGGCTTCTGGAACTTGCGGCCGATGCCGAGATTGGCGATGGCGGCTTCGTCAAGCCTGGTCAGATCGGTGCGGCCGTCGAACAGGACCTGTCCGTCGTCGGGACGGGTCTTGCCGGTGATGATGTCCATCATGGTGGTCTTGCCGGCGCCATTGGGGCCGATGATGGCCAGCATTTCGGCGGGATGGACGATGATCGAGAGATTGTTGATGGCTTTGAAGCCGTCGAAGGCGACGGAAACGCCATCGAGATAGAGCATGGTGCCGGTCTTGTCGGTCGTCATGGCCTACTCCGCCGGATTGGGTTGGGGATCGACGCCGGCCTCGACCTGCTTGGGGGTCGGCTCGCCGCGATCATGCTGTTCGCGCCTGGTGGTGGCGGCGCGATACTGGCCGATCAGGCCGACGATGCCCTTGGGCAGAAAGAGCGTGGTGACGACGAAGAGGGCGCCGAGGGCGAAGAGCCAGTACTCGGGGAAGGCGCCGGTGAAGTAGGACTTGCCCACATTGACGAGGATGCCGCCGATGATGGGGCCGACGATGGTGCCGCGGCCGCCGACGGCGGTCCAGATGACGACCTCGATGGAATTGGCGGGGTCGAATTCGGACGGGTTGATGATGCCGACCTGGGGGACGTAGAGCGCCCCGGCGATGCCGGCGATGATGGCCGAGACGACGAAGGCGAAGAGTTTTACATATTCGACGCGGTAGCCGAGGAAGCGGGTGCGGCTTTCGGCGTCGCGCACGGCGACCATGACCTTGCCGAGCTTGGAATTGACCACCATGGAACAGGCCAGAACCGCCAGCGCCAAGGCAATGGCGGAGGCCGAAAATAGCGCGGCGCGGGTGCCGGGGGCGGAGATGGACTGGCCCAGGATATCCTTGAAGTCGGTCAGGCCGTTATTGCCGCCGAAGCCCATGTCATTGCGGAAGAAGGCGAGCAGCAGGGCATAGGTCATGGCCTGGGTGATGATGGAGAGATAGACGCCGGTGACGCGGCTGCGGAAGGCGAGGAAGCCGAAGACGAAGGCGAGAAGGCCCGGGACGACAACCACGGCCACCATGGCGATCCAGAAATTGTCCATGCCCTGCCAATACCAGGGCAGCTCCTTCCAGTTCAGGAAGACCATGAAGTCGGGCAGGGTCGGATCCGCGTAGACGCCGCGGGTGCCGATCTGGCGCATGAGATACATGCCCATGGCATAGCCACCGATGGCGAAGAAGGCGCCGTGGCCGAGCGAGAGAATGCCGCAATAGCCCCAGACGAGGTCGAGGGCCAAAGCGAGCATGGCATAGGTGAGGTATTTGCCGAAGAGCGGCACGACATAGTTGGGCAGGCGCAGCGGGTGGCCGATTGGCAGGAGCAGGTTGGAGGCGGGGACGGCGATGGCCACGACAAGGAGGATGGCGACGAGCCAGATGGCCTTTTTGTCGAGGGCGCGGAAGAGGGCTTGCGTAATCATGCTTCGATCGAGCGTCCCTTGAGCGCGAAGAGGCCGCGGGGACGGCGCTGGATGAAGAGGATGATGAGGACGAGGATGATGATCTTGCCGAGCACGGCGCCGGCATAGGGCTCGATGAACTTGTTGGCGATGCCCAGGGTCAGGGCGCCGACCAGCGTGCCCCAGAGATTGCCGACGCCGCCAAAGACCACGACCATGAAGCTGTCGATGATATAGCCCTGACCGAGGTTGGGCGAGACGTTGCCGATCTGGCTGAGGGCGACGCCAGCGAGACCGGCAATGCCCGAGCCGAGGCCGAAGGTCATGGCATCGACGAGAGGGGTGCGGATGCCCATGGCGGAGGCCATGCGGCGATTCTGCGTGACGGCGCGCATGTGGAGGCCAATGGCGGTGTATTTCAGCAGGCCCAGCAGGGCGACGAAGACCACAGCGGCGAAGATGACGATGTAGAAGCGGTTCCAGGTGATGGCGAGACCGCCGAGCTCGAAGGAGCCGGACATCCAGCTCGGATTACCGACCTCGCGGATATTGGCGGTGAAGATGCGCTGCACGGCCTGCTGGATGATCAGCGACAGACCCCAGGTGGCGAGGAGGGTTTCGAGCGGCCGGCCGTAGAGGAAGCGGATGACGCCGCGCTCGATGGCAATGCCGATGAGGCCGGTGACGAGGAAGGCGAGGGGCAGGGCGATGGTCAGGGACCAATCGAAGAGGCCGGGATAGTTCTGGCGGATGACTTCCTGGACGACGAAAGTGGTGTAGGCGCCCAGCATGACCATTTCGCCATGGGCCATGTTGATGACGCCCATGACGCCAAAGGTGATGGCAAGGCCGATGGCGGCGAGCAGGAGCACCGAGCCGAGCGAGACGCCGAACCAGACGTTCTGCGCCACATCCCAGACGGCGCGGTCGCGCGCCAGGCCATCGATGGCGGTCTGGATGGCGGGCTTGAGGGTGTCGGGCGCATTGCCGAGAGCCGTGCTGAGAGTGTTGAGCGCGTCGCGGCCACCGATGGCCTGGACCACGGGAACGGCAGCGGTCTTGTCCTCGATGCTGGCCTCGGGGGACTTCAGCATGATAACGGCGCGGGCCTGTTCCATGACGCGTTTGATGCCGGCATCGGTTTCGGTGGCGATGGCGCTATCGAGCAGTTCGAGCTGCGCAGGATCGGCGTCGCGCAGGATGGACTGGGCGGCAGAGCGGCGGGTGCCAGCGTCTTCGCTGAGCAGGGTCATCTGGCCGATGGCGGTGCGCAGCACGCGGCGGAGGCCATTGTTGACCTTGACCTTTTCGAGGCCATCTTCGGTAAGGGTCGGCAGCTCGGCGTCGCTCAGCGGATCGGTGATGGTGCCCTTGCCGCCGGAGGCGGAGGTGAAGACGACCTTGCCGCTGGCTTCATCGAAATAGAGTTCGCCATTGATCAGGGTCTGCAGCACCGGCACGACGCGCTGGTCGCCGGTGCCGACGAGGACGCCGATGGCGGCTTCGCGATCCTTGAAATTGCCCGGGGCGAGCGCATCGACGAGCGGCGCGAGGTCGGCGTCTGCGAGCTGGGCTTGAGCGGGTGCGGCAGACATGAGCGCCGCGCCAAGAACCATCATCAGCATAATGACTTTGCGGAGTGATTTCATGGGGCCCCGATCTGATCATAAAACTCGATGTCATCCCGACTTTGAGCCGGGGTGACACCGCGTGTGTTGGACGTTTGTGGGCAAGGGCGGCGATGCCGCCCTCACCGGGTCAGCGAGATTATTGCGCCAGCGCTACGTCGGAGCCGCCGCAGGTCTTGGTTTCGGTATTGTAGTTGCCGCAGTTGATCGGGGCGGTCCAATCGGCCTCGATCATGGCGGATTCGGGCAGGAAGTCGGACCAGGCGTCGCCCGGGACAAGGTCGGATTCCGACACGACTTCGAACTGGCCGTCGGCCTGGATTTCACCGATCAGCACCGGCTTGGTGATGTGGTGGTTGGGCAGCATGGTGGCGACACCGCCGGTCAGGTTCGGCGTTTCGAGGCCGATGATGGCATCGAGCACGGCATCGGTATCGGTGGTGCCGGCCTTTTCGACAGCCTGAACCCAGAGGTTGAAGCCGATGACGGTGGCTTCCATGGGGTCGTTGGTGACCTTTTCAGGATCGTTCATGAAGGTCTGCCAAGCGGAGATGAACTCCTCGTTGGCGGGGACATCGACGGACTGGAAGTAGTTCCAGGCAGCGAGGTGACCGACCAGCGGGGTGGTGTCAAAGCCGGCGAGTTCTTCTTCACCGACCGAGAAGGCGACGACGGGAATGTCTTCGGCCTTGATGCCCTGGTTGGCGAGTTCCTTATAGAAGGGCACGTTGGCATCGCCGTTGATGGTCGAGACCACGGCAGTCTTCTTGCCAGTCGAGCCGAAAGTCTTGATGTCGGAGACGATGGTCTGCCAGTCGGAATGACCGAAAGGCGTGTAGTTGATCATGATGTCTTCCTTGGCGACACCATGGTCGAGCAAGTATTGCTCGAGGATCTTGTTGGTCGTTTGGGGATAGACATAGTCGGTGCCGGCAAGAACCCAGCGCTCGACGCCTTCATTTTCCATCAGATAGTCGACGGCGGGAATGGCCTGCTGGTTCGGCGCAGCGCCAGTGTAGAAGACGTTGCGCTGGCTTTCCTCGCCCTCGTACTGCACGGGGTAGAAGAGGATCGAGTTCAGTTCTTCAAAAACCGGCAGAACGGATTTGCGCGAGGACGAGGTCCAGCAGCCGAAGACGGCGGCGACGCCGTTGACTTCGATCAGTTCGCGGGCCTTTTCGGCAAACAGCGGCCAGTCGGAGGCCGGATCCACGACGACGGCCTCAAGCTGCTTGCCCAGAAGGCCGCCCTTCTTGTTCTGCTCGTCGATCAGGAACAGCATCGTGTCCTTGAGCGTGGTTTCGGAAATCGCCATCGTGCCCGACAGCGAATGCAGAACGCCGACCTTGATGGTCTCGTCCTGAGCGAATGCCGGAACAGCAATCGCGCCCATAGTCATCGTGACGCCCAGTCCCAGACCCGCAATCATGCGGTTTATCACTGTCATGTTTTCCTCCGACAGATGTGTGTTGCCACCACGGAGGAAATTGCAAAGCCCGTGCCAGTACTTGGCCGGGTAGACTAAGGCGTTGATTCAATTTGGGTCTGTCGAGCGTTTCTGTTGACGATGTATCGAAAGCGCATCGCTGCAAGCGTCACGGGTGATGATTTTTTAATCGGCGCGCAGAGGGTCTGTATAAAATTTGGGCGCGCCCAGTGTCCCGTAGATCGCGGCGGTGTTGTGAAGGCTGGGTTTTGCCGATCACAGATTCTCAAGAGGGGAACCGTTGTGCCTTGGCTCCGTTTACCGAGCGAACCGGACTGGCAAGCTGCAAAGATCCGGACAGATTTTTGGCACCTGTTCCTCCCGGGGTGCCAAACGATCGGTGGACTGCCGCAGAGGCTGACGCTCCTTTGTGGTGTCTCCCGTGGGGCGCGAAACTTCGGTTTCGCGCCCTTTTTGTTTGTAATCACGCAAATATATGTGGAAGTACGTAGCCGATTATCGCGGTTATTCCAAGTAATTGTGTGGCGTTAATGTGGCGAGAACCTAGAATCACGGAGTCACTTGGATTCTTTTTTGGTGTTTGAGAAGATCTTGCATCGTGTTTTGTCGGCCAGAACGGACCGAATAGAGGAGAGTGCGATGCGTAATTCCAAGTCAGTTTTTGCAATGGGCTTTGTTTTATTGACTACGTGTATTCCCGTACATGCACAAGGCTTGCTTGGACTTGGCTCTGGTTCGGCCGGCAATGACAACTTGATCGACATTGGCATTGGTGGTGATGACGGCAATGTTCTCGACGTGAATGTCGGTGGCGGTAGTCTGTTTGGCGGTGGCGGCAGCGATTCATCTTCGATCGCCAGTGTGAGCGTCGGCAGCGGCAGTAGCGGCGGCGGTGGGGGCCTCGGTGTCAATGCCAATGTGCTTGGCGGCACGGCGACGGCCGATGTAAACTTGGGTGGCGGCGGGCTGGGCGCCAATGTCAACGTGCTGGGTGGTGGCACGGGTGGCGGGCTCGACATCAACATCAACGTCCGCAATCCTGACATCAATATTCCGGGAATCCCTGGCGTGCCTGGCGTACCGGGTGTGCCGCAGCCAGGCGTGCTCAATGCTGCCGTGAATGGGCAGGCGGGATTTGCAGTGGGTGGCTTCACCGGAACACCTGCGCCCGGCTGTGGCGCCGATGTCTCCAATCAGGTTTCTGGCCTGATTGACGGCACTTCGGTGGACTCGTCCTGGCAGAGTGCTTCTGGTGTGCAGGTGCAGCGCGTCGAAATGTGTTCGGCGATGCGGGAGTGGGTGAGCAATCATCTGCGTGAGCATGGTCATGCCAGCATCCTGCGTCCGGCGGTGCAGGCTGACTCGCTGATCAGTGCATCGCTGGCGCGTTCGCCCTATGGCTCCGAGCATGTGTTTGCGGTCAAGAAGCAGGGCAGCAAGCTAATCGTTTACGTATACTGAGCTCGTTTCCTCCGCGAGCGAATGTCCAGATCGCCCGGTGCTTCTCGCCGGGCGATTTGCTTTGTGTCATTTTCTGAGCAAGTTGCACATTTTATGTGCGACGATGATTTGGTGGCGACAAAAGGGGCGAAATTACTTGCAAGGCGGGATTTGCTGCGCTTGTCTTCCCGAATTAGACAATGGGGACAAGGTTCATGCTCAACCGCAGGCTGTTTTCTGCTTCCACGCTCGCCGCATTGGCGCTGGCTGGTTTTTCCGCCGCGCCGGCTTTCGCGCAGACCGCCGTCAAGCTGACGCTGGACTGGCGCTTCGAGGGCCCGGCCGCGGGCTTCCTGCTGGCGCAGGACAAGGGTTATTTTGCCGAGGAAGGCCTCGACGTCACCATCGACACCGGCAATGGCTCGGTGGAAGCCATTCCGCGCGTGGCGACGGGGGCCTATCAGTTCGGCTTCGGCGACATCAACTCGCTGATCAAGTTTCTCGACGAGGACCCGGCCCAGCCGGTCAAGTCGATCATGATGGTCTATGACAAGCCGGTGTTTTCCATCGTCGGCCGCAAGTCGCTGGGGATTACCGACGATCCGAAATCGCTGGAAGGCAAGAAGCTCGGCGCGCCGCCGCCGGATGGCGCCTTTGCGCAGTGGCAGGCATTCATTCCGGCCGCGGGCCTCGATGAATCCAGCATCACCATCGAGAATATCGGCTTTCCGGTGCGCGAGCCGATGCTGGCGTCCGGCGACGTGGATGGCGTGTTCGGATTTGCCTTTTCGGTGATCCTGAACCTGATCGCCAATGGCGTGCCGGAAGACGATATTTCCACCATCCTCTTCGCTGACCATGGGCTGAACCTTTACGGCAATGCGATCCTGGTGAATGAGGTTTTTGCCGAAGAGAATCCGGACGTGGTCAAGGGCTTCCTGCGGGCGCTGAGCAAGGGCTTTGCCGATGCCGTGGCCGATCCGGCAGCGGGTGCGGCGGCGGTGCTGGCGCGTAACGAGACGCTCAACCTCGATACCGAAATTGCGCGCCTGACCATGGCCAACGAGATGAATATCAAGACGCCCTATGTGGTTGAGAATGGCTTTGGCGGGATCGACGAGGCGCGGCTGACGGCGTCGCTGGAGACGCTGAAACTGTCGATGGGCCTCAAGGGTGCGGTGACGGCGGCGGATGTGTTCGACGCACAATATCTGCCGCCAGCTGAAGAGCGCATGCTGCCGTAAGCAACAGTACTCCGCACCTAACCTCCCCCAGAAAAGGGGGAGGGACCGTCCGGGGGATCGAACCAGATTCCCCTCAACAAGAGAGACCGCCATGGCATTGGTTTCCATCGAGAATGTCGACATGCGCTATGGCGGGCCGAGCGGCACGCTGGCGGTCAGCGGGCTCAACCTGCGGATCGAGCGCGGCGAATTCGTCGCAGTGGTGGGGCCGTCGGGCTGTGGCAAGTCCACGCTGATGAAGCTCACCACCGGGCTGCATATTCCGCAGAGTGGCACGGTGATCGTGGCCAACCAGGAAGTGACCAAGCCGGTGTCGATCGTGGGCATGGCGTTCCAGAACCCGACCATGCTGCCGTGGCGAACGACGCTGGAAAATATCCTGTTGCCGCTGGAGATCGTCGAGCGGCATCGGCACAGGCTGCGGGCCAACAAGGCGGACTATGTGGCCAAGGCAGAAAAGCTTCTGGAGACGGTCGGGCTCAAGGGCTTTGGCGACAAGTTTCCCTGGCAATTGTCGGGCGGGATGCAGCAGCGGGCGAACCTTTGCCGGGCGCTGATCCACGAGCCGGAGCTGTTGATGCTGGACGAGCCCTTCGGCGCGCTGGATGCCTTTACCCGCGAAGAGCTGTGGTGCGTGATCCGCGACCTGCATGCCAGCCAGGATGTGACTATCGTGCTGGTAACGCATGACCTGCGGGAATCGGTGTTCCTCGCCGACAAGGTGGTGGTGATGAGTGCGCGGCCGGGCAAGGTGATTTCCGAACATGTGGTGCCCTTCGAGCGGCCGCGGCAGCTCGACATTTTGTACAAGCCGGAATTCAACGACATGGTGCAGGCGCTGCATGGCGAGATCGCAACGGCGAGGGCGGCAGCATGACCAATGTCGAAAGCGTCATCGCCGATTCCACGCTGCCGCCGCCCCGGGACAGCTTCAAGATCAACTGGCTGCGGCTGGCGCCGCTGCTCTATACGATCGGGCTGTTCGTGATCTGGGAGATTGGCGTCCGGATTTCGGGCCTGCCGCATACGATCCTGCCGACGCCAAGCCGGATCTTCGAGGCGATCGTGCAATATTGGTCGCCGATCTGGAAGAATTCGCTGCAGACGCTCTACACGACCGTGTTGGGCTTCATCATCGCGGTGGTGGCGGGGTTGGGGATTGGCCTTTTCATCGGCTGGTCGAAAACCATCTATGCCGGGCTCTATCCGATCATGATCGGCTTCAATGCCATTCCCAAGGTAGCGCTGGTGCCAATCCTCGTCATCTGGTTCGGCATTGGTACGGTGCCGGCGGTTTTGACGGCGTTCCTGATCTCGTTCTTTCCCATCGTGGTCAATGTGGCGACGGGGCTGGCGACGATCGAGCCGGAGACTGAGGACGTGTTGCGGGCGCTTGGCGCCAAGAAGCTCGACATCATGCTCAAAGTCGGCATTCCGCGTTCGATGCCCTATTTCTTCGGCTCGCTGAAGGTGGCGATCACGCTGGCTTTTGTCGGCTCGGTGGTGAGCGAGACGGTGGCGTCCAATAACGGGCTGGGCAATATGATGGCCTCGGCGCAGAGCCAGTTCAATGTGCCGCTGGTGTTTGCCGGGCTGCTGATGCTGGCGATTGAGGGCATCGCCATGTATGCGCTGATGGCCTGGATCGAGAAGCGGATGACCGGCTGGGCGCACCGCTCGACGATGAGCAATTGAGAGGAAGGCTCGCAGAAGACTTCCGCGGACCCTCGTTCTGACCGTCAGGCGGCACGCTTGCGCGTGAAGACCAGCCACAGGGCCGAGGCAAGAAAATAGATTGCGCCGAAGGCGGCATAGCCGGCGACGATCGGGATCACCGCAGCGACCGGCTGCTGCGACTGGAGAATAAAGAAGCTACCGGCCAAGGCCGATTGGGCGCCGCTGAGGACCATGGCCCATTGTGCACCCGATGACGCCCAGCGGCGCAATGCGGTGCCGAGCTGCAGCAGGCCCGAGAGCACAGCCCAGGCGCCGAACACGGCAAGCACGGCATTAAGGCCCATGGGCAGTGCCAGGATGACGGCGATGGTCGTGATGAGGCTGACGACGATGTTGAGGGCTTGGGTGCGGTTGCGGGCGAGGCCGCCGCTACGGGTGGCGTCCAGATAATTGGCTGCAGCGTCCCAGAGCGGGTAGATCACCAGAAGCGCCGACCCAAGGGCCGGAATCTGCAGGCCGAGGGCGAAGGCGGTGAGGACCCAGGCGACGGAAACGGCAGCGCGGGTGAAATAATATATGGTCAGCCAGCTGTTGGCGGCGGGGCGAGGGGCGTCAATCTGAATGCTTGTCATTTGGCTATCTACTAGTTGGTAGGGTGTTGGGGGAAGTTTGGTGACGTGATTGTATGGATCAGGCGGTGAGGCGTTGCAGGGTAAGATTGGTGATGGCGGTGAAGAGCGTCGGATCGCCATAGGCGCGGGCTGAAACCATGCCGCCATGCACGGTGGCCATGAAGGCCTCAGCCTCGATATGGGGTGAGGCTGACAGGCGCATGCTGCCCTGCTCGGCGCCCCGTTCGAAGACGGCGAGCAGCCAAGTGGATAATGACTTGAAGTGGAGACGCACCTCTGCTGCAACGGGCTCGGGCAGGGCCGGCAGTTCGGCGGCCAGCAGCGCGCAGATGCAGAAGTCTGCCTTTTCATCGGCCACGCAGGCCTGCCAGTAACGGATATAGGCAGAGAGCTGGACGTGCGGGTCGGACGACACCTTGTCGAGGCTGTCCAGGCCGGAAGCCGCATCCGCGCGATAGCGGGAGACCAGCGTCCGAACCAGGTCGACCTTGCTGGGAAAGTGATGATGGATGCTCGCCTTGCGAATGCCCACCACTTCAGCGATGTCGGCATAACTGAAGCCCTCGTAGCCGCGCTTGACGATGAGGGCGCGGGCGCAGGCCAGGATGTCGTCGGCGGTGGACGAGAGATTGCTCATGGCATTATCTACCTACCAATAGGTAGGGACGTCAAGTGGCTGTTGACGTCCGGTGAGCTGACGCTATTCCTCGGTAGCGGGTAGCGGGTAGCGGGTAGCGGGTAGCGGGTAGCGGGTAGCGGGTAGCGGGTAGCGGGTAGCGGGTAGCGGGTAGCGGGTAGCGGGTAGCGGGTAGCGGGTAGCGGGTAGCGGGTAGCGGGTAGCGGGTAGCGGGTAGCGGGTAGCGGGTAGCGGGTAGCGGGTAGCGGGTAGCAAGGTGCGGCGCGTTGGTCGTTGGTTGGATTCCGGCGGGCGGCAGTTTGAAGGCTTGGGCTCCTAGAGCCCGTTCGTCAGGTTGAGGCGATCGAGCGTTGCCCTGTCCGACGGCTCGACCATGCCGACGAGGAACCTTGTGACGATGCGGCGGGAATCGGCGGGCAGGGCGGCGATGGCGGCGTTGATGCGGCTGGCTTGCGTGACGGAGAGGGCGGCGAAGAACTGGCGGCCCTTGTCGGTGGCATGCAGCAGGCGCTGGCGCCGGTCGGCGTGGCCGGTCTTTTGCTCGATATAGCCATTGTCGATAAGCTGGCGCAGCACGCGGGCGAGGCTCTGCTTGGTGATCTTCAAAATATCGAGAAGATCGGCGACCGGCATGCCGGGGCGCAGGTTGACGAAATAGAGCACACGATGGTGCGCGCGACCGAAATCCTGGCGCTCGAGCTGGGCGTCGGCGTCACCGGTGAAATCGCGATAAGCGAAGAAAAACAAGCCCATGATGTCGAGGGGGAGCGAGTCCCCGCCCGGTGGCAGAGAATTTATGTCAGCAATGTTGACATTTTTTAGGGTAACTGCCATTGTCTTCCTATCAGGACGCCGTTCAATCTTATCCCCCAGCCTTTGTGGTTTGCCAAGGCCTTGGGCCTGGGGCATGATCGGCGCCAAATCGGGCGACCGTCAAAGACGGCGCCCACAATATTGGCGGGAGAGAACTATGTCAGGCGTGCCGATGGACCAGCGTGATGGCTGGATCTGGTTTGATGGCGAATTCAAACCGTGGAAGGACGCAAAGATTCACGTGCTGACGCACGGGCTGCACTATGCGAGCTCGGTATTTGAGGGCGAGCGCGCCTATGGCGGCGAAATCTTCAAGTCGCGCGAACATACCGAGCGGCTGATCCGTTCGGGCAAGACGCTGGATTTCACGATTCCCTGGTCGGTCGAGCAGATCGAGGAAGCCAAGCGCGCGGTGCTGGAAAAGAACGGCCTGGTCGATGCCTATGTGCGTCCCGTGGCCTGGCGCGGTTCGGAAGAACTGAGCGTGCCGGCGCGCAACAATACGGTGCATCTGGCGATCGCCGCCTGGGTGTGGCCGAGCTATTTCTCGGTCGAGGAAAAGCTCAAGGGCATTCGTCTCGAGTGGAGCAAGTGGAAGCGTCCGAGCCCGGAGACCATTCCGTCTTCGGCCAAGGCTGCGGGTCTTTACATGATCTGCACGCTGTCCAAGGACGCGGCCATGGCCAATGGCTATGCCGATGCGCTGATGCTGGACTATCGCGGCTATGTTGCGGAAGCCACCGGCGCCAACGTGTTCTTCATCAAGGGCAAGGAAATCACCACGCCGACGCCGGATTGCTTCCTCAACGGCATCACAAGGCAGACGCTGATCGATCTGGCCAAGCGCAATGGCTACACGGTGACCGAGCGCCACATCATGCCCGAAGAGCTGAGCCAGTTCGACGAGTGCTTCCTCACCGGCACGGCCGCAGAGGTGACCCCGGTCAGCGAGATCGGCGAGTATCGTTTCACGCCGAGCGAAGGTTGCCGGACGCTGATCGATGCGTATAGCGCCGAAGTACAGCCCAAGCGTGCTGCGGCTGAATAAGGCTGAATCAAATGATGAAAAAGCCGGGCCAAGTGCCCGGCTTTTTTGTTGAACATCGTGCCACGCGCTCGTGGTTCGAGGCTTTGCTGCGCAAAGCACCTCACCATGAGGGCTGTTGGAACATTCGGCTCTCAGTAGCCCTCATGGTGAGGTGCGAGCTCTCGCGAGCCTCGAACCACGAGGGCGTGACACTATTCCCAGCGCGCCCTGGCGATATCGTCCGCCTCTTTCGCTTCCACCCAATGGGTGCCCGCGGCATCGGTTTCCTGTTTCCAGAAGGGGGCGTCGGTCTTGAGGTAGTCCATCAGGAATTGGGCGCCCTTGAAGGCAGCGTCGCGATGGGGGGAGAGGGTCATGACCTGGACGATGGGCTCGCCCGGACCGAGCGTGCCATAGCGGTGGATGACCGTGGCGGCGAGCAGACCGAAGCGGGTGGCCGCCTGTTCCACGATAGCGGTAAGCTGGTTGATGGCGAGGTCCGGATAGCATTCGAGCGTCAGCGAGACGATCGGTGCATCGGGCTGGCTGCGGACCACGCCAGTGAAGGTGACGGCGGCGCCAGCGCCCTTGCCTGCAGCGAGGAAGGCATTGGTTTCGGCACCGGGGTCGAAGGGGGCGGTGGTGACCCGGACGCTCATGCTCAACCGCCGGTCATCGGGGGGAAGAGGGCGACGGTCTGGGCGCCGATGATCGAGGTTTCCGGCCGGGCCAGTTTCGCGTCGACGGCGGCGCGGATCAGCGCACGCTTTTCGGCGGCATGGGCAAAGGCCTCGTCACGGCTAGCGAGATAGTCGATGAGGTCGGCGACGGTCACCACTTCGGGCGGCAGGGTGAGTTCTTCCTCACCGCGGTTGAGGCGTTCGCGCAGCCAGGCAAAATAGAGGATTTTCACGGCTGGTCAGCAACGAGATGCGGCCAGCTGGCGCGCAGGTATTGAAAGCCGGTCCATAGCGTCAACAGGCCGGCGGCCCAGAGCAGGATGTCGCTCGGGATGGCCAGCGCGGGCACGACGCCTTCGAGCAGGATCACGGCGAGAGCCACCAGCTGCAGCGTGGTCTTCCACTTGGCCAGCCAGCTGACCGGGAGGACGACCTTGGTATTGCCGAGGAATTCGCGCAGGCCGGAGATGAAGAATTCGCGGAAGAGGATGGCGCAGACCGGGATCATGTCCCAGCCGGAAAGGCTGCCCTGCCAGGCCAGCGCGGTGATCAGAATGCCGACGAGGAGCTTGTCGGCGATGGGGTCGAGCATGCGGCCTAGGGGCGAATACTGGTTCCAGGCGCGGGCGAGATAGCCATCGAGCCAGTCGCTGGCGGCGGCGAGGATGTAGATCACCAGCGCGATGATGCGCAGGGTCGGGTCGCCCTGCATGACGAGCCAGACGACCGGGAAGATCGCTAGGATCCGGGCGATGGTGATGATGTTGGGGACGAGGAAAAGCGGGTTTCTGGCCATGGGGGGAGAGAACAGGAATGGCGGGGAGGGGTCAAGAGAGACGGCGAAGATGAGTCCTCGTTGGGATACCCCCTCCTAGCCTCCCCCTGATAAGGAGAGGGACAGATCGGGTGCTGCGCAACATCTTGCCCCACTCACCGTGCCGTTCCTCCCCTTTTCAGGGGGAGGTTAGGTGGGGGTATTCTTTCTTATGCCACAGCCTGGTTGGTGGCAGCGCGGCGTGCGGTGACGGATTGAGCCAAGGCTTCAAGCGCCGTGACCGTTGTTTCCCAGTCGATGCAGCCGTCGGTGATGGACTGGCCGTAGGTCAGCGGCTGGCCTTCGACGAGGTCCTGACGGCCGGCGACCAAGTTGGATTCGACCATGACGCCGATGATGCGCTTGTCGCCGGCGGCGAGCTGATTGCCAATATCGGCAAGGACCAGTGGCTGGTTTTCCGGGTTTTTCGACGAGTTGGCGTGGCTGGCATCGACCATGATGGTGGGGGCGATACCGGCTTTTTCGGCAGCCTTGGCCGCAGCGTCGACGCTTGCTGCGTCATAATTGGTGGCCTTGCTGCCGCCGCGCAGGATGATGTGGCAGTCTTCGTTGCCGGTGGTGGCGGCGATGGCCGAGCGGCCGTCCTTGGTGACGGCGAGGAAATGGTGCGGCTGGCTGGCAGAGCTCACCGCATCAAGCGCGATCTTGACATTGCCGTCGGTGCCGTTCTTGAAGCCAACCGGGCAGGAGAGGCCGGAGGCCAGTTCGCGATGGATCTGGCTCTCGGTGGTGCGGGCACCGATCGCAGCCCAGGAGACGAGGTCGGCAATGTATTGCGGCGTCGTCATGTCGAGGAATTCGCAGGCGGCGGGCAGGCCGAGATTGTTGATCTCGAGCAGCAGGGCGCGCGCGGTGTGGAGGCCCGTGTCGATCTGGAAGCTGCCATCAAGATTGGGATCGTTGATCAGGCCCTTCCAGCCGACCGTGGTGCGCGGCTTTTCGAAGTAGACGCGCATGATGATTTCGAGGCGATCGCCGAGGGTTTCGCGCAGGGCGACGAGACGCTTGGCATAATCGATGGCGGCGACGGGGTCGTGGATGGAGCAGGGGCCAACCACGACGGCAAGGCGGTCGTCACCGCCCGTCAGGATGTTATGGAAATCGTGGCGGGCAGAGAGGACCGTCCTGGTGGCGGCATCGGTGCGCGGATGCTGTCGCATCACCTCGATAGGCGTGGTCAGCGGTTTGATTTCGGTGATGCGAAGGTCGTCGGTGGATTTGAGCATTTTCGGTGTCCTCGGAGGTTTTCTGGGGTTCGAGGGGCACAAAAAAACCGCCTCGAAAGTTCGGGCGGTGGGCTTCGGGTTTGGTCGTATCTTGTCAGGATCAGATCAAGCGCGCGTCAGCCTCCGCCGGGAGCGGATAGCTAAAGTACCAAAACGAAAAGGTGGCGGCGGAGCGGATCATGGGGAATGTGTAACCGAGAGTTCGGGGATTTGTCGAGTCCGACTTTTGGGGGGAGTATTAAAGTCTGCCAGGGCTTCCTCCCCCGCGGGCGGGGGAGGTTTCACGACTGAGAGTGTGGTGCTCAGGCTCACATGTGAAACGGATGCAGTTGCTGGATGGTGATTTCGCCTTCCCAGACGGGCCAGTGTTCGCGGTGGAGATTGGCGAAGCGTTCGGTCCAGGCGATCATTTCGGCTTCGCTGGGCAGGTCGTAGATGGCGTAGCCGCCGATCAGTTCCTTGCTTTCGGCAAAGGGACCGTCGGTGACGAGGTGATTGCTGCGGACGCGGACCACGGCCGAGTCCGACATGCCACCGGTTTCGAGCATGCGGGCGCCCGCTTCCATGCCCAGCTTGACGATGGCGTCCATCAGGGCCTGGGGCGGGGCGCCGGCCTGGGCGGGATTGGTGGTGCTGACGAAGGTGATGAACTTCATGGCAGTTCTCCTGTGTTCGGTATCACGACGAGCAGGATGGGCTGAGTTCGACATTATCCACGGTTGAAGTGGTCGTATACCAGTTGAGCCATGGCTTTCGAGATGGTGGGCACGGATTCGAGATCGGTGAGGCTGGCGCGGCCGACGGCTTTTGCCGAACCGAAGTGATTGAGCAGGGCCCGCTTGCGGGTGGGGCCGATGCCGCCGATCTCGTCGAGCGGATTGCTGATCTGTTCCTTCTTGCGCTTTGCACGGTGGGTGCCGATGGCGAAGCGGTGGACCTCGTCGCGCAGGCGCTGGACGTAGTAGAGGACCGGGTCGCGATGGGGCAGCATGAAGGCCTCGCGGCCTTCCATAAAGAATTTCTCGCGCCCGGCGTCGCGTTCCTCGCCCTTGGCGATGCCGATGAAGGTGACTTCCTTGGGCAGGTTGAGCTCGGCGATAACGCCGCGCACGGCGCTCATCTGGCCGGCGCCACCGTCGATGAAGACGACGTCGGGCCAGTCGGGCATGCCGGTGCTCTCGTCCTCGGCGTCGTTTTCGCTGTCGTTGACGAGGCGGGTGAAGCGGCGCGTCAGCACTTCGCGCATCATGCCGAAGTCGTCGCCGGCGGCGATGTCGGATTTGATGTTGAAGGTGCGGTAGTGCTTTTTGGAAAAGCCTTCCTCGCCGGCCACGACCATGGCGCCGACCATGTTGGTGCCCGAGATGTGGGAGTTGTCATAGGCCTCGATGCGGCGCGGCACTTCTTCGAGGCCAAAGGTTTCGGCGACGCCCTCCAGCAGCGTGCGGTTGCTGGCGCCTTCGGCGAGCTGACGGCCGAGGGCTTCGCGGGCATTGTTGAGGGCGTGGTTGACGAGATCGCGCTTTTCGCCGCGTTTGGGCTGTTCGATATAGACCTTGCGGCCGGCGCGGGTGGACAGGGCTTCTTCCATCACATCATGCTCGGCCAGTTCGTGGCTGATGAGGACGAGGCGGGCGGGGGTGCGGTTTTCGTAGAACTGGCCGATGAAGGCTTCGAGCACTTCGGCATCGGAAAGGCTGGCGTCGGCGCGCGGGCGATAGGGGTAATTGCCCCAGTTCTGGAAGGCGCGGAAGAAGAAGACCTGGACGCAGAACTGGCCGCCTTCGTGGTGGATGGCGAAGACGTCGGCCTCTTCCACGGTCTTGGCGGTGGCGTCGCCCTGCGACTGGACCAGGGCGAGGGCGGAAAGGCGGTCGCGGATCAGCGCGGCGCGTTCGAAATCAAGCTGTTCGGCAGCCTGGTTCATGTCCTTTTGCAGATGATCGCGTACGCCCTGCGACTTGCCCGAGAGGAACTGGCGCGCGTCTTCGACCAGCTCGCCATAGGCTCCCAATGTCACTTCGCGGGTGCAGGGGCCGGCGCAGCGCTTGATCTGGTGCTGCAGGCAGGGGCGGGTGCGGGCGGCGTAGAAACTGTCCGAGCAATTGCGGAGGAGGAAGGCCTTCTGCAGGCTCGCGATGGTGCGGCCGACGGCGGTGGCCGAGGCGAAGGGGCCGAAATAGTGGCCGGGGCGACGACGGGTGCCGCGATGCTTGGTCAGCTCGGGCGCTTCATGGTCGGTGGCGATCAGGATATAGGGGAAGCTCTTGTCGTCGCGCAGCAGCACGTTGAAGCGGGGCTTCAGCCGCTTGATCATATTGGCTTCGAGCAGCAGCGCTTCGGACTCGGTCTCGGTGCGCACGAATTCCATGCTGACCGTCGAAGCGATCATGCGCTGCAGGCGGATTTCGAGCCCGTCGGGGCGGGTGTAGTTGGTGACGCGGGCCTTGAGGTTGCGTGCCTTGCCGACATACATGACCTCGCCTTCCGCATCGAGCATGCGGTAGACGCCCGGCGCGGCGGGCAGGGTGCGGACGAAGCTCCGGATGACTTCGTGACCGCTCGGTTTTGGCTTGTCGTCTTCGGTCATGATCGTGGCGTTGGCCCGCGGCGGGCGGGATATTCGAGGTGCTCACCGCCGTCGAGCGCGAGCATCTGGCCGGTCATGGACGGGGTTTGGAGCAAAACCATGACGCCATCGGCAATGGCCTCGGGACCGGCATGGCGCTGCAGGGGCAGGGCGTCGACGGACTTCTGGAATTCGGCCTGGCTCTGGCGGGAGTGCGGCAGGACGGGACCGGGGCCGATGGCATTGACGCGGATGGTGGGGGCCAGCGACTGGGCCAGGGTGCGGGTCGCCGTCCAGAGCACGGATTTGGAGAGGGTATAACTGAAATAGGCTGGGCTGGTGTGGAGCACGCGTTCGTCGACGATGTTGACGATATTGCCCTGCGTGTCCTGTGGCAGCTGATTGGCGAAGTCGCGGGCGAGGAAGACCGGGGCTTCCGCATGGATAGCGAAATGCTGGTCCCAATGCGCCTCGTCGAGATCGCGTGCGCTGTCGGGATCAAAGAGGGAAGCGTTGTTGACGAGGATATTCAGTGGGCCAAAGCAGGCGGCGGCTTTCTCGATCAGGGCAGCCCGCTGCTTGCGATCGGCAAGGTCCGCCTTGACGATCTCGGCCTGGCCGTCATTGGCGCGGATGTCGTTGCACACGGCTTCGGCACCCTCCGCATTGGAGCGGTAGTGAATGACCACGGCATGGCCGGCGCGCGCCAGACGTCTGGCGATGGCGGCGCCGATGCGGTCGCTGGCGCCGGTGACCAGGGCTATGGATGAGGGGAAACGATTCTGCATCGGTGATTTCTATACCATTTGGCCGGACCATAGGCCGCTTCGGTTTGTCTCTTCAATGCTGCAGCATGCTGACATGTTGCGGCAGCAGGCTTGCCGGGCGGGAAGGCTTGCGCTAGCGCTGGAGCGTCTCCAGCCGAACGCGGTTTTCATGTCCCCACCCGCCTTTACCCGAACCGACAATGTCGGGCGGGCGATCTTCCTGACCGTTTTCACCATCCTGGTGTTTGGCGTGCAGGACGCCATGTCCAAAACGCTGGTGCAGACCTATTCGCCCTTCCAGGTCACCATGATGCGCTACTGGGGCTTTGCCCTGTTTTCGCTGGTACTGGTGATGCGACAGGCGCCGCTGCGGCAGGCGCTTCATTCCAAGGTGCCGGTCTGGCAGGTGTTGCGCGGCTCGTTGCTGATCATCGAGATATGGTGCTTCGCCCGCGCCTTGCAAAGTGTGCCGCTGGGCGAACTGCAGGCGATCTCGCTGGTCTATCCGCTGCTGGTGACACTGTTTGCCATTCCCATCCTGGGAGAAAAGGTGGGCGTGTTTCGTCTCGTGGCGGTGGCGGTCGGCTTTGCCGGTGCGCTGATCATCGTGCGGCCGGGCGGGCTGACGCTGGATTGGGGCGTCGGGTTTGCCATGCTGTCGGCGGTGCTCTATGCGAGCTATATCGTCATCACCCGCAAGGTCAGCGGCAAGGACAGTGCGGCGACAAGCATGGCCTATACCGGGCTGATGGGGCTGTTGCTGTCGAGCGCTGTCGGGATTTTTCACTGGCAGGCGATGGCCTGGAGCGATGTGCTGATCATCCTGGCGATTTCGGTGACGACATGCCTCGGGCATGGGCTGATGATCTATGCGCTGTCGATGGCGCCGGCCAGCACGCTGCAGCCGTTCAACTATTTCTCGCTGCCCTGGGCGATCCTGCTCAGCGCCATGGTGTTTAACGAGTGGATCGATCCGATCTCGCTGGTGGGCGCCGGGATCATTGTCGCGGCCGGGTTGGTGGTGATGGCGCGCGAACGGATGCGCAAGGTGCCGGTGCCCAATGAGGCCACGGCAATGGCGCGGGACTAGGCGAAAAACTTCGAGACCCAGACGGCGCCGGCTGAGGTGAGGGCGGTCAAGGCGGTGCCCCAGGCCATGTCGACCACGGCGACGGCAGGGGTGAAGCCGTTGACGGTCGAGAGATTGGTCAGGTCATAGGTGCCATAGGCGACGAAGCCGAGCAGGGCGCCCATGAGCAGAGCCTTGCCCACATCGCCATTGGCGGGCGCCGCGACCAGCGCGACGACGCCGACGAGATAGGCGAGATAAAACAGACCGGCGACGACGAGATTGGGATTGGGCAGCAGCAGGCTGCCAAGCTCCTTCTGGTAGAAGGTCTTGCCCATGGTCGAGAGCCAGATGAAATCGAGCGGGAAGAAAATCAGCGCGCAGGCTGCGTAGAGGATCAGGTATTTGGTCATCGTGCAGTCTCCGGGGTGCTGGCGTTTATACGCAGCACCCCGTTGAAAGGATCACAAGAGTGACCTTTGGGATCACAAGGTCACTTTGGCGTTTTCGCCGATCTTGGGCGCGCGGCCGGTGACAGCGGCGGCCAGCATGGAAATTGTCGTCACGATGCGTCCAGGGCTGTCCCAGAGCTCGGCATCGGATGGCACCAGCTTGATGACGCGGATGGCCGGATCTTCCGGGCTGTCCCACCAGGCCTTGGCGAAGGGTGACCAGAGCTCCTTGATGCGGGCGCGATCGTTGGAAACGGTCGCCTTGCCGGAGAGCGCTACATATTTGGAATGCTTGTGGTCAGCAAAGCTGACGCTGACATGGGGGAATTCGGCGATCTGGTCATCCTTCTGGCCATTGATGTCGATCAGGAAATAGACGGCACCTTCATCCTTTTCGACCGTAGCGGCCAACGGGCGGGCACGCTGCTCGGTGCCGTCCCATGTGACGAACATCGCGATGCCGATACGCTTGGCGAGGTCCCAGATGCGCTCGACGTGATCGTCGTGTTCCTTGCCGGTCATCGAGGAGTCATGGGACTGCTTGTTGCCCGGCTTGGTGGCGCGCTTGGCCACCTTGGTCGCCGAGGCCTTGGGCGCAGCGGGCTTGGTCGCCGTTTTCGCCTTGGGGGTCTCGGCAGCGCCAGTATTGGCAGCAGGCTTTGGGGCTGCGGCGCTCTTGGCGACGGTCCTGGCGGTGGCGGTTTTCGCTGCCGGCTTGGCGGTCGCGGATTTGGCGGTCGCAGACTTGCTGGCAGCCGATTTGGACGCGGCAGGTTTGGCGGTGCGGGCGGGCTTCTTGTCTTCACTCGTGGTGGCGGCAGTAGCCATGGGGCAACTCCTTTGCTGGTTGTTTGAGTAACGAACCAAATCCGCTGGGGTTGCCTGATGTTGAAAAGCAGAACGCCGCCCTGAGGGGCGGCGTTCGATTTGTGTTAGTTGCCGGCGCAGAAGTAACCGTTCGGGCCGTTGAAGCAGACGCTGCTGCTGTCATCGAACGGACGCGGCGGGCGCGGGTCGCCCCAGACGGGCGGACGGGGCGGGCGCGGGTTGTTCCAGACGGGCGGCGGCGGTGGGTTGCCCCAGACCGGCGGGCGCGGCGGACGCGGGTTCCAGACCGGCGGCGGGGGCGGAGCGGGCTGGTAGTAGTCGTCATTCCAGCCGGGGCGGCCACCGCGTTCCAGATAATTGGCCGAGACCCAGCCATCGGGACCGCGCTTCTCGACATAGCACCAGCTGCCGCGGCATTGCTGAACATCGACCTGCTCACCACGACGCAGCGCGTCGACGATGGCATAGCCGGTGCCCGGACCGGAGCGGACGTTGACATTGCTGGTCACGTAGGCTGGGGCGGCGAAGGCGGATCCGGCCGTAGCCAGAAGCGCTACGGCGGCCAGCCCACCTGCCAAGAGTTTCTTGCTCAAAGCCATTGTTGATCTCCTTGTTTCGTCGGCACTTGCGGCCTGTGAGACGG
The DNA here is from genome assembly GCA_029202405.1 of Candidatus Devosia phytovorans. Lineage (NCBI taxonomy): Bacteria > Pseudomonadati > Pseudomonadota > Alphaproteobacteria > Hyphomicrobiales > Devosiaceae > Devosia > Candidatus Devosia phytovorans. The sequence continues at coordinate 735,491 of CP119312.1, forward strand.
AGATAACCATCCGGCGGATGAACCGGACCTGAATAGTGTCTTCAGGTTTCCATCACAGGCGCAACAGATCTACGAAACGCCTGAGACGGTCGCCGAGTTTCTTGCGTTGTTTGGGTTTGAGCTCGCCCATCAAGGCATCTTCGAGCTGGGTCCAGTGATCGGAAAGGCTGTTGCGGATGCGTACGCCGCGCTCGGTCAGCGCCACGCCGGATGCCAGCTCGGGGCCGACGGCCTGGCGGGTGACCAGTTCACGATCGAGCAGGCGGGAGAGGCGGGTGGCGAGTGCCACTTCGCTCAGGCCCAGTTCGGCCGCCAGTTCCATTTCGGTGGTGCCGGCCCGGCCGAGTTCGAACAGGATGGCGTCGTCGCCTGGTTCGAGTCCGCGTTCCAACAGGGGTTGCAGCAGGGCCTTGTGGGCGAGCTGCCCGGCTTCGATCAGCCGATAAAGCGTTGAACGGGATGAAGGTCTGGACATGGGCGGGAAAATAGTCCGAACTCCTCTGGCGCGTCGATTGGCGATCCCATCCTATCGTTAATCGTGGAGGGACCAAGGCCCGTTATTGTTCACTTCACGCAGATGAGTTATGCGTGGATTACGATGATCTCGTGAACGGAACGCCCATGACGCAAGACCTTGCCCGGATACGCGCCTTCGTTCAAGTGTTTGATGCAGGCGGATTTTCTGCTGCCGCTCGACAGCATGGCCGGTCCAAGGCGCTGCTCAGCAAATATGTCACCGACCTCGAGGACTATCTTGGCGTGCGCCTGATGAACCGCACGACGAGAAAGCTCAGCCTGACCGAGGCAGGCGAGGCCTATTACCGGGAATCCAGCTCGCTGCTGCAGCAGCTCGACGATCTCGACGCGACGATCACCGACCAGACGGCGGAGCCGCGTGGCATGCTGCGGGTGTCGGCGCCGCGCAATTTCGGCGAATCCACGCTTGCGCCAGCTATCTACGACTACCTGCGCAAGTTTCCAAAGGTGACTTTGGATCTGCGGCTGGAGGATCGCTATGTCGATCTGGTCGACGAGGGCGTGGACGTGGCTTTGCGCATTTCGACGCTAGCGGATTCCTCGCTGATCGCGCGCAAGATTGCCGATATGCATGTCGTGGTCGGCGCGGCGCCCGAACTGCTCAAGAGCCTGGGCACGCCCAAGCATCCCGAAGACCTGCGGCATCTGCCCTGTATCATCGACGTCAACCTGCAGGGGCAGTCCAACTGGCGCTTCGTTGAAGACGGCAAGACGATTTCGGTGCCAATCAACGGGCCGTTGCGGGTCAATTCTCCGCTGGCGGCGCGGACGGCGGCGATCATGGGCCTCGGATTTGTCGTATTGCCGTCCTATCTCGCCGAGCCGGCCATTGCGCGGAACGAGCTCGTTCCCGTGCTGGCCGACTATCTGCCAACGGGCCAGACGCTGCAGGCGGTCTATCCGCATCGCCGCCATCTGGCCGGGAAGGTGCGGGCACTGATCGATCACCTGGTCGAGTGGTTCCAGAAGCACCCGATCCACTAGACGACGCTGGGGCGAGACGTGACGATACGCGGCATGGGATGGCGATTGGCTGCCGGTGTATTCGGTTTGCTCGCTTTGACGGCGCCCGCCATGGCGCATCCGCATATTCTTATCGATGCCAAGGCCACGGTGGTGTTCGACGCCAGTGGCGCGGTGTCGGGCCTGCGCCATAGCTGGAGTTTCGACACGCCGTTTTCGTCCTGGATGATCCAGGGCCTCGACACCAATGGCGATGGCACTACCAGTCCCGAGGAAATGCAGGCACTGGCCGACGAGAATATGGTCGGGTTGGCCGAATATGGCTTTTATACCTATGCGGGCGAGGGCGATGCGCTGATGCATTTCACGCCCGCCGGCGACCAGCGCATGGTCTATGCAGACGGCCATGTGGTGCTGACCTATTCGCTCGATGCGACCTCGCCCTTGCCGGTCGGCGGGCGCTTCGAGCTGGCGGTCTATGACCCCGAATATTATGTGGCGATCAGCTTTGCCGAGCAGGACAGCGTGGTGCTGGAAAATGCGCCGGCGAGCTGCAGCGCTCATGTCGAGCCGCCCCGGCCGATGGCGCCCGATGTCGAGGAAAGGCTCTATGCGCTGGGGCCGGAAGTGCTGGAACTGCCGCCCGATCTCGCGGCAGCGATGCGTGGCACGCAAGGGCTGATTGCTGTCACGTGCGGCGATAGTCCTGTGCCCGCGGCAGCACCGGCCAGCACAGCACTCGATGCGGTCAATCAGATTGCCGAGGCGCGGCCGAGCATGCCTTTTGGCGGCCCGCCGCCCGAGCCGGGGCTCAACCTGCCACGGACCGGGGTGTTTGGCTGGGTGCATGATCAGCAGCGCAATTTCTATACGGCGATGACGCAGTCGCTGGATGCCTTGCGCACGGACTGGACCGCCTTCTGGGTGCTGGGCGGACTGAGCTTTCTCTATGGCATTTTCCACGCCGCGGGGCCCGGGCACGGCAAGGTGGTGATTTCGTCCTATATGCTGGCCAATGAAACGCAGTTGCGGCGCGGCGTGACGCTGAGCGTGATTTCGGCGCTGTTGCAGTCGCTCGTGGCGATTGGCTTCGTCCTGGTGGCGGCGGGCCTGCTGGGGCTGGGCAGCGTTGCGCTGACGGATGCGGCCAATTGGATCGGGATTGCCTCCTATGGCATGATCGTGCTGCTTGGACTGTGGCTGGTGGCGCGCAAGATCTTTGGCTGGGGCCATCATCACCACGGCCATGACGACATGGCGGAAAAGGCGCATGCGCATCTGCATGGGCATGAACACCATGGCCATCACGATCACGACCATGGGCATGATCACCACGGACATGACCATGATGAGCATGGGCATGGGCATGCGCATGTGGTGGGGCCGGAGGTTGTGGGCGGAAGCTGGCGGGAGCAATTGGGTGTCGTCCTGGCTGTGGGCCTGCGGCCCTGTTCGGGTGCACTGGTGGTGCTGGTGTTTGCATTATCGCAGGGCCTGCTGGTGGCGGGGATAAGTGCCGTGCTGCTGATGGGCATTGGCACGGCGATCACCGTTGCGTTTCTCGCGACCATCGCCGTCACGGCCAAGGGGTTGGCGCGGCGCGTGGGGGGCGCCGACAATCCCGTGACCCATGCCGTGGTGTGGTGGCTCGAGCTTTTGGGGGCTGTGGCCGTACTCTGTTTTGGCGTGCTGTTTTTGATCGCGAGCATCTAGATCACCGAAAATAGCGCGGCGCATCGCCGCCTTGCGGATGGTGGGGATGACGCTATGGTGCGGCCAGCCTAGAATCCCTCCAAACTGGCCGCTCCATGACCCTGTCCAAGCCTGCCGATCACCCACAAGTCAAATCGCCCAAGATCGGCGTGGTGCTGCTGAACCTGGGGACGCCCGATGGCACGGACTATTGGAATGTCCGGCGCTATCTGAAGGAATTCCTCAGCGATCCGCGCGTCATCGAGACGCCGAAGTGGCTGTGGTGGCCGATCCTCAACCTGGGCATCTTGACCTTTAGGCCGCAGAAAAGCGGGCATGGTTATGACCAGATCTGGAACCGCGAGAAGAACGAGAGCCCGCTGCGCACGATTACCCGTGATCAGGCCGAGGCGCTGGCGGCCCGTATGGCGGGGCATGACAATGTGATTGTCGAATGGGCCATGCGCTATGGCAATCCGTCGACGCAGAGTGTGCTGGAGCGGTTGCGCGCGGCGGGATGTCAGAAGATTTTGCTGGTGCCGCTCTATCCGCAGTATTCGGCGACGACGACGGCGACGGCCAATGACAAGGCTTTCGATGCGCTCAAGCTGATGCGCTGGCAGCCGGCGATCCGCACGGCACCGGCCTATTTCGATGATCCGAAATATGTCGAGGTGCTGGGCAATTCGATCCGCGATGGCGTGGCGGCGCTGGATTTCGAGCCCGATGTGGTGATCACCAGCTACCATGGCATGCCGGTGAGCTATCTCAAGAAGGGCGATCCCTATTATTGCCAGTGCCTCAAGACGACGCGGCTGGTGAAGGAATATCTGGGCTGGGACGAGGGCAAGCTCGTGGTCAGTTTCCAGAGCCGGTTCGGTCCGACCGAATGGCTGGGGCCGGCGACGGATACGACGCTGAGCGAGCTGCCGGGCAAGGGCCACAAGAAGGTGGCGATCCTGGCGCCGGCGTTTTCGGCCGATTGTATCGAGACGCTGGAAGAGATCGACATGCAGGGTCGCGAGACCTTCATGGCGGCCGGTGGCGAGAAATTCGCCTATATTCCCTGTCTCAATGCCAGTGCTGGCGGCATGGACATGATCGAGAACCTTGTCCGCCGCGAGCTCGGCGGCTGGCTGTAGTCACCAGCCAGGCCCGTCAAAATCGGGTGGCGTCACGTTGACCAGGCCGCGGCCGACGATTTCGTCGCGGCGGACCCAGCCGGTGTCGGGGATGTGGCACCATTGGGTGGCGTTGCGGCCCCAGAGGGGATAGCCGGCGTCCCCGAAACTGCCGAAGCGCCTGTCGCTGTCGACCTGGGTGCATTCGTCGATGGGGATTTCCGTGCCATCGGCGACGCGGCCCAGGATCTCGTAGCGATCATGCGGACCGGCATGGACGGCAATATTGCCGCCCGAGACGCGGGCCGTGATGGTCATGGCGGCGGCGGGCAGCGTGGCGATTGCCAGGATGGCGGCGGCAAGGGCGAGGTGGCGCATGGCGACTCCGGGGTTGGGAGTGTAATGCGCCGGCCCCGCGGCGGTTTCAAGGCTTCTGCGACGCCGCGTATTTGCTGTCCATCTCCCTCAGCTTGCGGTCGGCTGCGATACGCTTGGCGCCCTCCTCGGTGAGATTGGCATAGCGCTCCTCGAAGGCGAGGCCGGCGGCGCTCAGCCGGGCCACATAGATTGCCAGATCATTGTGGCTGATCGGCTCGTTGATGCCGAGCTGAAAGAAATGCGGCAGATCCTTGTGATGCCGGAAGAGCCTGTTCGCCAGGAGGAAGAGTCCGTTTAGCGCAAATAGGGTATGCGTCCCGACAGGGCCGGGCTTGTTGGCGCGCAAGGCATAGTTGAAGGCGGCCAGTTCGCGGCTGAAGCGATTGTAACGGGTGATAGCGCGGGGGCCCAGGTTGGGAAGGGTAGGCATGATCGCATCCTTTGCGTTCGGGGGAGCTGACCCGAGCCGCCGCAGGAGAGTGGCGCGACAGAGCGCCGCCCGGCTTTCGCCTTACGGTGACACGGGTAATGGGCGGCCTTTGGCTCGTCCAGTTTAGACTAAGGGAGCCAAAGGCCGCCCATCACGGTCTGGAGTTTCCTCACCGGGTCCGGAACTCGACCGAGACTATTGTTGCAAGTCCGGTCGCCGACTTTCTGCCCGGCCAAATGGGCGCCCCCATCTCCAGCCTTCCCATCCGACCCTGCGTCGGGGCCGCGTGAATGACGGGAATGGGCGAATTATGCGGCCGGCTGCAGGGGTGTAGGAAAACTATTTTGCGGAATTTTTCCAAGTGGCTGATGCGCAAGGAGAAAAACTGCGTGGGGCAGGATGCATCTGGTGGGACGTGCGGCGATGGGCCCCGACGGGGTTGGGTGACGGGCACGGCAGGCCGCCTGTGTCGGGGTGAGGTCCCCCCGGACGGATCCGGGGGGATTTTCGTCAGAGATTGACCTTGGCATTGTCGCCGAAATCGGGGGCATTGCCGGTGACGGCGGCGACGGCCATCTTGGCGAAGGCCACGGCGCGATTGGGGCTGTCCCAGAGTTCGCCATCCTCGGGCGTCAGGGTGATGACGCGTATGGCGGGGTCGTGCTCATCGTCCCACCAGGCCTTGTCGAAGTCGGTCCAGAGTTCATGGATCAGGGCGCGGTCATTGCTGATTTTTGCCGGGCCGGACATGACGGCATATTTGTGCCCGCCCGAGTTGACCCAGGCGGCGGAGACGAAGGGGAATTTCTCGATCTGGCCGTTCTTTTCGCCCTCGGCATCGACGAGGAAATGGATGGCATGGCGATCGCGATAGACGCGGGCCGACAGCGGCCGCGAGCGCTGGCGCTCACCCCGCCATTCGGCCATAGGCCTCATGGCCTTCTCCGCTTTCGCAGCGCCACTGGCGCTGCTCAACCGCTGGCGCGGCACGCTGCGAAGGTGGTGAACATGCAGATGTCGATATCCTTGGCCAGTTCCCAGATGCGGTCCTGAACTTCGGCGGGGGTTTTATCGGAGTGGTCTTGTTGCTTGGTCATTTTCTGCCATGGCTCCTGCTGGTGGGGCAGGGTGAATGGCTGAGGGGAGTGGAGGTTGCGGGGGATATTTTTGCGGGTGGGGTGATCTAAGGGCGAGGACGGGGGAGCGCGCAGCTACACCTTGCTCCGGCAACTAATCAGGTAATGCGGCATGACCTGCCTTAGGTAATCAGGCGTTGGGCTCCAACGAAAAACCACGCAATGAAACTAAAAAAAGCCCCGAATTTCTCATTCCAATGCGATGTTGACATCGCTCTGCGGAACTCGGCTATTCTAACGCCGTTGCTCCGTAGTTGCGAAACTATGTTGTCGCCATATCCAGGGACTTCCCAGTCATTGTCGGTGTCTAGTGCGAGCGCAATTTTCCCCGTAATCCACTGTCGACACTCATCGTTGGTCTTTAAGATCTGATTACTACTCTGACCTTTCTTCAAGTCGAAGTAATTCCAGTGTCGATCTGCGGAGGTTGTGCCGTTGTTATGTTCCGCATTATCTATATTTATCAGGATCGCATTGGATGCGTGACCTACGCCACATTGTAGCGCCGTTAAAATATCGATAGGGATTAAGTTCTCTATCTCTCGACAGGGTGGTGTCCCGGATTTTGCCAGTACCCATTCGCTGTCGTCACAGATTTTCTCAACCTTTTTAAGCGTTTCTGACTTCGGACCTGTCGGGCAGTCGCGATCAGAATCAACCAGCGTGACTACGATACGTTTTTCACTCAGCGCGTTCGTGAGAACCTTTGGGGTATCCGCACCTCCTCCGTGCAGGAGTTCCACAGAAACATGCCCTCTACCCACTCTTTCTGCAAAGTACTGAATTACAATTGAGTACAGCCATCCGTCGTTGTCGATGTTTTCCGTAATAAGCTTCGCTGGTTCCAGTATATCACTAGTAACAAGCATCTTAAACGGTACCGTGACTGCAGAGCCAGACACGGCTGGTTCAGCCGCCTGGTTGTTGGCAACCTCAATATATGCAGTAGAGAACTGGTGTGCCCGTCCGGTCTGAGTGAATTGTTGTGCCAGCCTCTCAAGAAAGGACCTGTCATGTGGGCTGATATCGAAGTCTAGCAACCTCGCGATTATCAAGCGGTCGATGATAACTAGGTGTCGCCCAAGTCGTCCCGCGCGCAAAAGTTCGCTCACACCCGTGAGAAAATGAGGTGTTTTGGCAAGCTCATCAAAGTCGTTGGTATAGCGCCAGCGTACTATCATGCAAGCATAGATGGCTGAAAAAATCCGTACGGCCAATCCACCAGAATGCCATCCGTATCGAAATTCACAGTTCTAACAAAGGTGTTCTCGCCGTCTGCGCTGTCAAATAGGACAACTTGCACGTCATCAGCGCTGATTTTTCCCGCGCCAATGAACTCTCCAAATCGATTCACCAGCGTTTCGCTGTGTGTCTCTACAAGATAGTGCATCTTTCCTTGCGTCTGCCCATTCTCCAGCGCCTCCCCCACAAGGGCGTCTGCCAGTAGTGCTTGGTGTGCGGGGTGCAAATGCAGCTCAGGCTGCTCAATGGCGAGAAGTGAAAGTCCGACGCGCTCCGGCCTTGGTACGGTCCTGGCTTTCGCCCACCAGATTTGCCCCAGGACTGGAAGGATTTGAGACACTCCATAACCAACGTCAACGATGTTAGTTTCCTTGCCATCGTTGACAAGATTGATACTCAGATGTCCTGATTGCTTCGACACGCGTACGCCGTAGCCAAACAGCGAACGAGTCCACTCTGAAAAATTTTCCATTTGATTTTTGGATAGCGAGTTCAAGAACATGGGAAAATTCTTGCCGTCCGGATCGATCTCCGAAACTGCCAAATCTTGATATCGATAGTAGCGTTCACTCCTCGCTCTGGCCGGGCCAATATATAATGTGCTGCCAAAAATGGACTTGATATTTTGAGCAACTGCCCTCGCTAACGTGGGAAACCACATAGCTAAAAGAGCATTTCGGATATCGTAATATTCTCGGCTACGTTGATTAACCCATTGCTCGAACGCGCGACCCAGTAGTTTGCCTTGATCGTTTGCTGTCTGAACGATCTTTTCATCTGTTGGTGCGCCGGCCATAATCAATCTAGCAGTAAGTTGATCAATAGATTTATTGCTGATTTTCCCCGTAATACTCGATCTTATAATTTTCTGCAGGTGAGAAAACAGAGGTGGTGTGAGGTTATAGGCCGGTGATCTCGTTTGCGAGGCAGGTCGGTCCCGTAGGTACCGAAAGTCGGGCACAAGCGACACACCGCCAGTACTGGTCAATCGGAAGCCGTCGCCCTTTGTTGGGAGCTGTTGCTCGTCAACGACAAGGCTCGAGAAGCCATTCTCGTTGAAATTGGCTTCAAAAGAAATATCTAGCTTAGGCATCAGGTATGAGATGCTTGATAATCGCACTCGATCTGAATGCTTTGCTATCGTTACGTGAACTACGACTTCGCCAACTGCCTGTTGTCGATCGGTAGGGTGGAAGAAATAGTCTTCGTAATATACAGGGTCTGCCTGAACGTGCGTGTCGTCTAGGCAAAAAGTGAACGACATTGTACCGTTTTCGGCATGTCTAGATAGTGATGTGTCGAAGGACCCGAAGTCGACAAGGTCGCCATACCAAAGAATTGGTGAGCTTGTCCGCGTCAGTAGTGACTGTCTGATCAGTGGAAAGCTGCGAAGATAGGTACTTTTTCCGCCACTGTTTCGGCCTACCAACAACGTTATCGGCTTCAGGGAAATTGGCTCTACAGTCTTAAGCCGACGGAGATTGGTCAGTCCAAATTTAATCATGGCGTCCGCCATCTGTTCGACGCTTGGGTTGTATCTCGTATATTTCAACGATGGACGATAAAAAAGGGTTGTTGTGCGGGGATAAAAACAGGTTCAGCTGGGCTCGTCTTTCAGGTTGCTCGGACAACGTGCATCCTATGGACAAGAGATCAGTTGCTCTGGCCGCTCCGCGCAGTAGCGTTAGCCATTATCCAAGAGGCTGGACGCACTCACCTGAGGTCTACTGACGAATCGTGAAGTGTAGAGTCCTCTGGTCGAACCCGAGGGGACGTGCGGTGGGTGGGAAAGTTAGGACACCTCGCCCTCGAGAGTATCGAGCTCCATTTCCCTGAGCCGCTTGACCTCATCACGTAGTCTCGCGGCCTTCTCGAATTCGAGGTTCGTCGCCGCCTCTCGCATCTGGGTTTCGATGTCCTTGATGACAGCGGCGAGGTTGGCGCCGACCTGGACCTGTTCCTTGCCGTCGCGGCCCTTGCCGATGGAAACCGTGACGTGGTCCTGCTCGTAGACCGAGTCCACGATGTCGTGGATGTTGGAGCGGACGGATTGCGGCGTGATGCCGTGTTCCTCGTTATAGGCCATCTGCTTTTCGCGGCGGCGGCTGGTTTCGGCGAGGGCGCGTTCCATGGAGCCGGTGGTCTTGTCGGCATAGAGGACCACCTTGCCGTCGACATTACGGGCGGCGCGGCCGATGGTCTGGATCAGTGAGGTCTCGGAACGCAGGAAGCCTTCCTTGTCGGCGTCGAGAATGGCGACGAGGCCGCATTCGGGAATGTCGAGGCCCTCGCGCAGGAGGTTGATGCCGACGAGGACGTCGAAGGCGCCGAGGCGGAGGTCGCGGATGATCTCGATGCGCTCGATGGTGTCGACATCGGAATGCATGTAGCGGACGCGAATGCCCTGTTCGTGCAGATATTCGGTGAGGTCCTCGGCCATTTTCTTGGTGAGGACGGTGAGCAGGGTCCGGTAGCCCTTCTTGTTGGTCTGGTGGATTTCGTCGACCACGTCATCGACCTGGGCTTTCGCCGGACGGATTTCGACCGGGGGATCGATCAGGCCGGTGGGGCGGATGACCTGTTCGGCGAAGACGCCGCCGGTCTGGTCCATTTCCCAGGAGCCGGGCGTGGCCGAGACATAGACCGATTGCGGGCGCATGGCGTTCCACTCCTCGAAGCGGAGGGGGCGATTGTCCATGCAGGAGGGCAGGCGGAAGCCATATTCGGCCAAGGTCGCCTTGCGGCGCAGGTCGCCGCGATACATGGCGCCGAGCTGGCCGATGGTGACATGGCTTTCGTCGACAAAGACCAGGGCATTGTCGGGGAGATATTCGAACAGGGTCGGTGGTGGCTCGCCCGGCTTGCGGCCGGAGAAGTAGCGCGAATAGTTCTCGATGCCTGCGCAGGAGCCGGTGGCTTCCATCATCTCCAGGTCAAAGAGGCTGCGCTGTTCGAGGCGCTGGGCTTCGAGGAAGCGGCCGGCGCCATTGAGCTCCTGCAGGCGCGCGGCGAGCTCGGCGCGGATCAGCTTGATGGCCTGGTTCATCGTGGTGCGCGGCGTCACGTGGTGGGAATTGGCGAAGACGCGGATGAAGGTGAGGTCGGCGGACTTCTTGCCCGTGAGGGGATCGAATTCGACGATGGACTCGATCTCGTTGCCGAAGAGGGTGACGCGCCAGGCGGCGGCTTCATAGTGGGCCGGGAAAATCTCGACTGTGTCACCGCGTACGCGGAAAGTGCCGCGGACGAAGCCGGTGTCGCCGCGCTTGTATTGCAGGGCGACGAGCTTGGCGAGCAGCTGGCGCTGGTCGATCTTTTCGCCCTTCTGCACGTCGATGGTCATGGCGGTATAGTCTTCCACCGAGCCGATGCCATAGATGCAGGAGACGGAGGCGACGATGATGACGTCGTCGCGTTCGAGGATCGCGCGCGTGGCCGAGTGGCGCATGCGGTCGATCTGCTCGTTGATGGTGGATTCCTTCTCGATATAGGTATCGGTGCGCGGGACATAGGCCTCGGGCTGGTAGTAGTCATAGTAGGAGACGAAATATTCCACCGCATTGTCGGGGAAGAAGGTCTTGAACTCGCCATAGAGCTGGGCGGCGAGGGTCTTGTTGGGGGCAAGGATCAGCGCCGGGCGATTGGTGGCGGCGATGACCTGGGCGGCGGTGAAGGTTTTGCCCGAGCCGGTAACGCCGAGCAGGACCTGGTCGGATTCCCCGTTGTTGACGCCTTCCACCAGCTCGGCAATGGCGGTGGGCTGGTCGCCGGCGGGCTTGTAGTCGGTCTGCATGCGGAAGGGTTTGGCCGGGCCGCGCTTTTCCAGCCGGTTCTGGCCCTTGTGCGGCACCCAGGGGGAAGAGCCTTCCACCTCCTTGCGGCCATGCAGGATGATCTGTTCGAGGGCTTTCACCGTGGCGGTGACGCCGACGGTGGTGGCGTTGGAGACGTCCTCGTTGTTGCGGGCCTTGTTCTTTTTCACCGAGGCATCGAGCGCCTCGCGGAGCTTGGCCTGGGCGTCGGGATCAGCCGCGGCGGCGCGGGCGATTTCGCGCGCCGAGGGCATGTGGCCGAAGCCGGCTTGCGGGGCTTCGCCCATGCCGGAGAAGTCGACGCGTTCCACCGAATTGGCCTTGGATTTCGGGGCCTTTTTCGACATGCCGGTGACGGTGTCGTTGCTGGACTTGGTGGTGCGGCGCTTTTCCAGCGGGGTCTTTTTGGCCTTTTCCTCGGCGGCTGCGGCGTCGGCGGCGGCTTTCTGGTCGGCACGGTCGAGGGCGCGCTTGTTGCGCATGCGCTCGGCATAGAGCGGCTTGCTGGCCTGGAGATCCTCGGCCTTCTCGATCTCGCCGAGGAAATCGTCGATGGAGAATTCGGCTTTGCCGGGGCGTGCGGACTTGTCGGCCATGAGATGTCCTGGGTGTCTGGGGGTGCGACTCAGATGGGGAACGAGGCGCGGGAATGCAATGTTCCGATGAGCTTAACGATTAACGAACGGAGAGGGAACAGGGCCTGCTGACAGGGCGTGGCAGGAGTGGAGCAGGCTGGCCAGAGGCGCGGGCGCGGCATAGTCTCGGGCGTTCAGGCGGGGGACGAGCGGTGCGGGTGGCGATTGCGGCGCTGACGGCGATGGTGGCCTTTGCCGCCAATTCGGTGCTGGCGCGGCTGGCGCTGGGCAGCGGCGAGATAAATGCCATGAGCTATACCGGCTGGCGCCTGCTGGCCGGGGCCGTGGTGCTCGCCGCCTTGCTGGGAATGCCGGGTCAGCGTGGGCCACGGGCGGCAAAAGGCGTGGGCGGAAGCTGGTGGGGCGCAGGCTGCCTGCTGGGCTATGCGCTGGCATTTTCGATTGCCTATGTGATGCTGGGTGCGGCGAGCGGGGCCATCATCCTGTTCGCGTCGGTACAGATCGGCATGCTGGCCTGGGCGGTGTTGCAGGGGGATCGACCGGGATGGCTGGAATGGTCGGGGATCGGCGTGGCATTTGCCGCATTCGTCGGCCTGGTGCTGCCGGGCGCCGTGGCGCCACCTGCGCTGGGCAGCGGGCTGATGCTGCTGGCGGGGCTATGCTGGGCGGGCTATTCGCTGCTGGGCAAGGGATCGCAGGCGCCGCTGCAGGACACGGCGGGCAATTTCATCCGCTGCCTGCCCGCAGCCGTGCTTCTGCTGATCCTGGGCCTGCCACAGGCGGTGACCGCCACGGGTGTGGGCTATGCCGTGGTGTCGGGTGGCCTCGCCTCGGGCCTGGGCTATGCGGTCTGGTATGCGGTGCTGCCCCGATTGCCGGGCAGCTCGCCTGCCTCCATCCAGCTCAGCGTGCCGGCGATCGCTGCGGCGGGTGGCGTGGTGTTTCTGGGAGAGCACATGTCGGGACGGCTGCTGACCTGTTCCGCCGGCATCATCTGTGGGCTGGCGCTTGCCCTTTATGCCAGCAACCGGCGCAAGGCGTGAAGACGCCAACGCGTCCAGGGCAGCAGATCAGGAGGGCAGGGCCGCGCTCGCGGCGTGATTTTTGCGCCAGGCACCAGGTGGCCGGCCGACCAGTTTCTTGAAGGCCCGGTTAAAGGCGGCTTCGGAGCCATAACCGACCTCCGCACCGGCCTGGGCAATGCTGACAGCCGAATTTTCCAGGCGCCGCGCGGCCAGCTGCATGCGCCAGCGGGCGACATATTGCATGGGGGTTTCCTGGGTATAGTGGGCGAAGCGGTTGGCAAAGACGGAGCGCGAAAGCCCGACCGCCCTGGCCAGACCCTCCAGCGTCCAGTTCTCGGCGGGCCGCCCGTGAATGAGTTGCAGGGCGTGGCTGACCTGGGGATCACGCAGGCCGGAGAGCCAGCCGCGCGACCCCGGTGGCAGCGTATCGACATGGTGCCGCAGCAAGTCGACGAACAGCAGTTCGGCGAGCTTTGCCAGCACGGTCTCTCCACCCGGTCGCGGGTTCTGTGACACGGAAAGAGCGTGGCGGATCAGTTGAGCCAGCCACGCCTGACTGGCGAGGCCACGGCCATGCATGACGCGCGGCAGGCTGTTGATGATCGGATTATACGGCAGGACATCGCAGCCCAGATAGCCGCAGATGAAGCGGCAGGTGCAGGCGCCCGAGCCGTCGTTGACAACGTAGGGAAGCTGCCGGTCGACCGGTTGGCGATAGACCGCCAGGTCGGGGCGCGCATGCATGCCCGGCGATGAACTCAGGGAATGAGCGTCATCCATGGGGAAGGCGACAATGTCGCCGGCCTCAAGACGGATCGGCTCGGCCGGCGCATCCGCCAGCTGGGCCCAGCACGAGCCTTCGATGAGCGTGTGGAAGAAGAAGACATATTGAGAGCCGGGCATGACGGCCGCCGCGACAGCGGAGGTCCTGGGCGCCTCGGCGACCCATGGTTCACGGAAACTGGTGTCGAAGAATACCGCGCCGGTCAGTCGCACCGCGGCGAGTACATCGGAGAGAACATCCATGGCCCCGGTCCCGCGTGAGAGATTGTACTTTCCAAGGGTTAGGCTACGCCCGCATGGCTTGCGGGACAAGTCCAACGCCGGTGGCGTGACAGACGTTCGAGCAATGATACGGGACGATCAAGCATGTTCGCGGACAATAGCAAGGCCTAGCATCCGCTGCCGGAAACAACGCCGGTGGAGGAATGCGTCATGAATACCGAAACAATCCATAGTTTTGCTGCTGGGCATCGCGGTGCAATACTCGATGGCAGCCATCCCGACTATGAGGAAGCCCGCAAACTCTATAACGGCATGATCGACAAGCGGCCGTTGATGATAGCGCGGTGCGAAGATGCCGGGGACGTCATCGAGGCGGTCAATTTCGGCCGGGAGAACAAGCTTTCCATCGCTGTCAGGGGCGGGGGGCACAATGGACCCGGTTTTGGCAGTGTCGACGATGGCCTGGTGATCGACTTGTCGATGATGCGGGGCGTGCGGGTCGATCCGGGTACAATGACGGTGCGCGTCGGGCCCGGATGCACGACCGGCGATGTCGACCACGCCACGCATGCCTTCGGTCAGGCGGTGCCATTCGGCATCATCTCGACCACGGGCGTCGCCGGACTGACGCTGAGCGGCGGGCATGGCTATCTGAGCCGGCAGTATGGACTGACCATCGACAGCCTGATCGAGGCCGATGTGGTGCTGGCCGATGGAAGTTTCGTCACGGCGAACGAGACAAAGAACGCTGACCTGCTGTGGGCCCTGCGGGGTGGTGGCGGCAATTTTGGCGTGGTGACCAGCTTCCTGTTCCGCACGCATCCGGCCAAGCATGTGTTTGGCGGACCGATTGTCTTCGATCTGTCCGAAGCGGCGACCGTCATGCGCTGGTATCGGCAATTCCAGGCGACAGCGCCGCGGGACTTCTGCATCTGGCTGGGCCTGCAAACCGTGCCATCCGGAGAGCCCTTTGCCCAGCAGCATTGGGGCAAGCGGATGTGCATCCTGCTGATTGCCCATAATGGAGAAAATGCCAAGGCCGCGGTCGATGCGATCCGCCAGCAATTGCCGACGCCTCTGTTCGACTGGGCCGGGCCAATGCCCTATCCGGCACTGCAGTCCATGTTCGACGCGCTCTATCCCAAGGGCCTGCAATGGTACTGGAAGGGAGACTTCGTGAAGTCACTGCCCGACGCCGCTATTGAAGAACATATCCGGCAGGCGCGGGCTGCGCCGACCGATGAATGCCTGATGCATCTTTATCCGATCGACGGGGCCGTGCACGACAAGGGCGCGGAGGATACTGCCTGGAACTGCCGGGATGCCAACTGGTCGATGGTGATCGCGGCAATCGCCACTGACCCGGGCAAGGCAGGAGCGCTCAAGCAATGGGCCAGGGGATATTGGCAGGGTGTCCATCCCTTTGATCTGGATGGAGGCTATCTCAACTTCATGATGGACGACGAAGGAGAGGGACGGTTGCGCGCGTCCTATGGCGAGAATTACCCCAAGCTGGCGTCGCTGAAGGCCAAGTTCGACCCGAACAACCTGTTCCGCGTCAACCAGAACGTCGCGCCGTCGCACTAGTCAGACCGGTGGGGAGGGGCACGACGCTGTCGTGCCCCCATTGCATCAGGCTGCCACGGCTGCTGTCGGGGCGGCCTTTGCGCCGGTCATGAAGGCCACGGCGTCGGACATCGTATAGTCCTTGGGGTCGATAACGCAGAGACGTTTGCCGAGGCGGTGGACGTGAATGCGGTCGGCGACTTCGAAGACATGCGGCATGTTGTGGCTGATCAGGACGATGGGTATCCCGCGGGCGCGAACGTCCTGGATGAGATCGAGGACGCGGCGGGATTCCTTGACGCCGAGGGCGGCGGTGGGTTCGTCGAGGATGATCACCTTCGAGCCAAAGGCGGCGGCGCGGGCCACGGCGACGCCCTGGCGCTGGCCGCCGGAGAGGGTTTCGACGGTCTGGTTGATGTTCTGGATGGTCATCAGGCCCAGGTCGGTGAGCTTCTCTCTCGCGATGCGTTCCATGGCGTGGCGGTCGAGCTGGCGGAAGACCTGGCCCATGATGCCGGGTTTGCGGAGTTCGCGACCCATGAACATGTTGTCGGCAATCGAGAGGGCCGGGGACATGGCAAGGGTCTGGTAGACGGTTTCGACGCCGGCGTTGCGGGCGGCGATCGGGGAGGCGAACTGCACCGGTTGGCCATCGAGGAAGATATCGCCGGCATCGGGCTTGAGGGCGCCGGATAGGGCCTTGATCAGCGAGGACTTGCCGGCGCCATTGTCACCGATGACGGCGAGAATTTCGCCTGGCATGAGATCGAAGTCGCAATTGTCGAGCGCGGTGACGCGGCCGTAGCGTTTCGAAAGATTGCGGGCTTTGAGAACGGGTTCCATCAGACAGACACCTTTCGGATCCACTGGTCGACAGCGACGGCGGCAATGATCAGCGCGCCGATGAGAAGATAGGTCCATTGCGCATCGGCGCCGAGCAGGCGCAGGCCGAGTGAGAAGACGCCAACGATGAGCGCACCGAACAACATGCCCAGGATGGAGCCGCGGCCGCCAAAGAGCGAGATGCCGCCGATCACCACAGCGGTGATGGATTCGATATTGGCGGACTGGCCGGAGGTGGGCGAGACCGAGCCGATGCGGCCGATGAGGACCCAGCCGGCGAAGGCGCAGATGAGGCCCGAGAGCGCATAGACGGAGATCAGAATGCGGCGGGTATCGACGCCGGAGAGTTTCGCGGCTTCCGGATCATCGCCCACGGCATAAACATGGCGGCCCCAGGCGGTGTGGCGCAGCACATAGGCAAGGAAGACCACGAGGAGGATGAAAAAGATCACGCCATAGGTGAAGACTGCGCCGGCGATGCTGAAGGACTGGCCGAAGAATTGCAGCAGCGGCGCGTTGGTCTCGATTTCCTGGGCGCGGATGGTTTCGTTGCCGGAATAGAGGAAGTTGGAGGCCAGCGCGATCTGCCAGATGCCGAGGGTGACGATGAAGGGCGGCAGCTTGATACGGGCGATGAGCCAGCCGTTGACGAAGCCGATCAGCGTGCCGGCGATGAGGCCGAAGCCGATGGCGACGGCGGGGGGCATGCCGTAGCGGAAGGTGAACTGACCCATGATGACCGAACTCAGCACCATGATGGCGCCGACCGAGAGATCAATGCCGGCGGTGAGGATGACGAGCGATTGCGCCGCGCCGACAATGCCGACGATGGCAACCTGCTGCAGGATCAGGGTGAGGGCGAAGGAGGAGAAGAATTTGGTGCCGAGCAGGGCGCCAAAGACCAGGATCGACACGAGCAGGACGATGAGCGGCACCAGCGCCGGATTGCTGTGCAGCGCATGTTGCAGACGCGATATCAGGGTCACCTGATGCTCGAAGCTGGCGACGCTTTCGCGCTCGGGCACGCTGGCCGGGTCGATGGTGCCGGTCTCGGTGTGGTTGGACATGGGGTTTCCTCCTCCTCATCCGCATACTCGGTGTCATCCCGGCTCAAGGCCGGGGTGACATCGAGTTTTAGGTAACGGCAGTGCGAAATGGGGGCGCCGATGGTCCCCATCTCTGCTCGTGGAATGCACTCAGCCCCAGCAGAGGCTTTCGCCTTCGGTGCTGTCGATGGAGTCGACGCCGTCGACGGGTTCGTCGGTGACGAGGGCTACGCCGGTGTCAAAGAAGTCCTTGCCTTCGGTGGGGGCGGGCTTTTCGCCGGTATCGGCCCAGGCCTTGATGGCCTCGACGCCAAGGGCCGCCATCTGCAGCGGATATTGCTGGGAGGTGGCGCCGATGACGCCATCCTTGACGTTGGCGACGCCGGGGCAGCCGCCGTCGACGGAGACGATCAGCACGTCATTCTCGCGGCCGAAGGATTTCAGCGCTTCATAGGCGCCGGCGGCGGCCGGCTCGTTGATGGTATGGACGACGTTGATGGACGGGTCCTTGGTCAGAAGGTTTTCCATGGCCTTGCGGCCGCCTTCCTCATTGCCGGCCGTGACGTCCTGGCCGACGATGCGCGGATCGCTTTCATCGCCCCATTTGGCCGGGTCGCCCAGGTCGATGCCAAAGCCCTGCAGGAAGCCCTGGTTGCGCAGCACGTCGACGGTGGGCTGGCTGACCGCGAGGTTGAGCATGGCGATCTTGGCATTGGCCGCCTCGGCGCCCAGCTTGCCGGCGGCCCATTTGCCGATCAGTTCGCCAGCGAGGAAGTTGTCGGTGGCAAAGGTCGCGTCGGCTGCGTCGGTCGGGGTGAGGGGGGTGTCCAGCGCGATGACCAGCAGGCCGGCATCGCGCGCCTTCTGCACGGACTGGACGATGGCCGAGGTGTCCGACGCGGTGAGCAGGATGCCCTTGGCGCCATCGGCAATGCAGGTCTCGATGGCGGCAACCTGGGTTTCATGGTCGCCGTCGACCTTGCCGGCATAGGACTTGAGCGTCACGCCCAGTTCCTTGGCCTTGGCCTCGGCGCCTTCGCGCATCTTGACGAAGAAGGGGTTGGTATCGGTCTTGGTGATGAGGCAGGCGGACACGGAATCCTGCGCGAAAGCCGGAGTCGACAGGACGGCAAGGCACAGCGCCGTGCCCATGAGCAGCTTGTTCATTTCTCTCTCCCTTGGCCGGCGTCGGATCGGGCTCCTCCCTGATCCACGCCGTTGGTCCCTTGATCGGACGATGCCATGTTGCGCCAGTTCAAAAGCGCACGTCAATATATAAATCTCATTTATTTATTTATTCGGGATGCGCTATCTTCCGTCTCACACGGGCTGCTCCTATGGTGCGCGCATGACTACGGCAATCATCCGAAAAATCAGCGCTGGCGTTAACCAGAGCGGCGTGCGCGACCACAACGAGCGATTGCTGTTGACCCTGTTGCAGCGCAATGGGCCGACCGCCGGAAGCGATCTCGCGCGGATGGCGAACCTGTCGCCGCAGACGGTGTCGATCATCCTGCGCGAGATGGAGGCCGAGGGCCTGTTGGCGCGGGGCACGCCGATCAAGGGCAAGGTGGGCAAGCCATCGGTGCCGATGGCGCTGGCCGAGGGCGGGGTGCTGAGCTTTGGCTGCAAGGTGGGGCGGCGCAGTGCGGTGCTGCTGCTGGCCGATTTCCGGGGCACGGTGCTGCACCAGATGCAGCTCAACTATACCTATCCACTGCCGGGGCCGCTGCTGGATTTCGTCACTCGGGGGGTGCGGGAAATCCTGGGGCTGTGCAGCGCGGCGGAGCGCAAGCGGATCTGCGGCATCGGCGTCGCCATGCCGTTCGAATTGTGGAAATGGACGGAAATGGTCGGGGCGCCGGCCGAGGAGTTTGTCCAGTGGAAGGACGTCGATCTGGCGGCGGAGCTGGCGGCGGTGACCGACCTGCCGGTGAGCACGGTCAATGATGCAACGGCTGGGTGCCAGGCGGAGCATATTTTCGGGCGCGGCAAGGAGTTCCGCGACTATGCCTATTTCTTCATTGGCGCCTTTATCGGCGGCGGGGTGGTGCTGAACCATTCGGTCTATCCGGGGCACCAGGGCAATGCGGGGGCGCTGGGCTCGCTGCGCAGCGTGGGGCCCCAGGGGGAAAGCCGGCAATTGCTCGATACGGCGTCGATCTATCTGCTCGAGGCGCGGCTAGCCGAATTCGGGCTCGATCCGAAACAGCTCTGGGTGCAGCCGCAGGACTGGAGCGCGCTGGCGCGGTTCGTCGATCCCTGGCTGGGGCAGACGGCGCAGGAGCTGGCCAAGGCGAGCCTGTCGGTCTGTGCGGTGATTGACTTCGAGGCGATCGTCATCGATGGGGCGTTTCCCGATGCGATCAAGCAGGCGCTGGTGGAGCGGACGCGGCGGTATCTGGCCAACCAGGACATGCGCGGGCTGATTTCGCCGCGCATCGAGGCCGGCGTGGTGGGCGGCAATGCGAGGGCGATCGGGGCGGCGGCGAGCCCGCTGTTTGACCGCTATTTCATGAATGGGAACCTGCGGCTGCAGGGCTAGGGCCGGTAGCGGATGCCTTCGACGAAGAGGCGGAAGGCGGCGGAGTGCTGGCGGCTGGGGTAATAGAGGTGGTAGCCGGCGAAGGTGGGCATCCAGTCGGCGAGGACCTGGATCAAGCTGCCAGCGGCGATGTGGGCCTCGGCGGCTTCCTCGGGGACGCAGGCGAGGCCGAGGCCTGCCACGGCGGCTTCGAGGCCGAGCAGGCTCGAGTTGAAGGCGAGCTGGCCTTCGACGCGGACGTTGAGGCGACGGCCGGATTTTTCGAATTCCCATGGATAGAAGCCGCCCGAGGTAATGAGGCGCAGATTGATGCAATTGTGGGCGGTGAGGTCGTCGGGGGTGGCGGGCGCGGGATTGGCTGCGAGATAGGCGGGGGCGGCGACGACGGCCATGCGCCAGTCGGGGGCGATGCGGGTGGCGATCATATCGCGGGCGACCTGTTCGCCGAGGCGCACGCCGGCGTCATAGCCGCGCTCGACGATGTCGATCAGGCCATTGTCGGCGTCGAGCTCGATGCGGATGTCGGGATATTGGCGGGCGAAGCGCGCGACGAAGGGCCAGATGACCGTGCGCAGGGCGTGTTCGCTGGAATTGATGCGAATGGCGCCGGCCGGGCGCGTGCGGAAGGCATTGAGCTCCTGCAAAGCATGCTCGATTTCGCGCAGGTGCGGACCGGCCATGTCGAGCAGGCGCTTTCCGGCTTCGGTCAAGGCGACGCTGCGCGTGGTGCGATCGAGCAGGCGAAGGCCGAGGCGCTGCTCCATGGCTTTCATGCGATGGCTGAGGGCGGACTGTGAGATTCCCATGGCCGCCGCAGCGCGGGTGAAACTGCGTTCACGGGCGACGGTGAGGAAGGCGGGAAGGTCGGCGACGATGGGCTCGATATTCATGAGAGATATTCGTAGGCGTTAGAGTAATTTCGTGTCTAGTCGATTAATCGACCTGTCCGCTAAGCTGGCTGCAACAACGGATGAGGACAGCGATGAAGACGCGTGTATTGGGCCGGAATGGCCTCGAGGTTTCGGCCATCGGACTGGGCTGCATGGGGATCAACTATCATCGCGGCACCGACATGGCGCTGAGCGAGGCGGTGGGCTTCCTGCGGCAGGCGCATGAGAAGGGCATAACCTTCTTTGACAGCGCAGAGGCCTATGGGCCGTTCGGCAATGAGGAAATCCTGGGCGAGGCGCTGGCGCCGATCCGCGACGAGGTGGTGATCGCCACCAAGTTCGGGTTCAAGGACGGCGTGCCGGCCAATGGGTTGGATAGCCGACCCGAGCGCATCCGGCAGGTGGCGGAGGCATCGCTGAGGCGGTTGCGGACAGACCATATCGACCTGTTCTACCAGCACCGGGTGGACCCCAATGTGCCGATGGAAGACGTTGCCGGGACGGTCAAGGAGCTGATCGCCGAGGGCAAGGTGCGCCATTTCGGCGTCTCGGAAGCCAGCGCCGCCTCGATCCGGCAGGCGCATGCGGTGCAACCCGTCACGGCGCTGCAGAGCGAATATTCGCTGTTCTGGCGGTCGGCCGAGGGTGACGTGCTGCCGGTGCTGGAAGAGCTGGGTATCGGTTTTGTGCCGTTCAGCCCGCTGGGGCGCGGGTTTCTTACGGGGACGATTTCGGAGAGCACGCGCTTTGCCGACAGCGATCACCGCAACAGCAATCCCTATCTGAGTGGCGATAATCGTCGGGCCAACATGCCGGTGGTGGATGCGGTGCGCAAGATTGCGGCAGAGAAGCAGGCCACGCCGGCGCAGGTGGCCCTGGCGTGGCTTCTGAACCGCAAGCCATGGATCGTGCCGATTCCGGGAACGACCAAGCTGGACCGCGTCGTCGAAAATATCGGCGCCGCAGCGCTGGACTTCTCGGACGATGACATGGCGACGGTGGATGCGGTGTTTGCTGAAATCACCGTGCATGGTGACCGCTATTCGGCGGCGACACAGGCACAGGTGGACCGAAAATAGCCTAATACCGGCGGCGCAGGATGAGGTCGAGCAGGGCTTCGGTTTCGGCCATGTTCCTGAGCGGAGAAGCCGGGCTGGCGCGCCGCCGCAGCTCGGTCAGGTCCACGAAATCGAGCCCGAGGTCGTAGCGCAATTTCTCGTCAAGCCGGGAAAGTTCGACCCAGGCCCGGGCTGTCTGGCGATGCCGGCGCCAGCGGACAATGAATCTGAACAGACGGCGCCGCAGGCGGGTCGTGAAGGGGTCGTGTAACAACAGGATATCGGTGGCAGTCATGATGATCTCCTTGAGATGACCGGAGCGGGTGCGCCGCCCCGGTCTGCATGGGATTGGACTGTGGATGGTCAGACCTTGCGGACCAGCACTTCGGCATAGGCCGAGGGGATGATCAGCGTGCCGTCGGTGGCGCGGTTGAAGCTCTTGATTAGCTCCAGCAGGTCCGCTTCGAGGGCGGTGCGACCGGCTTCGTCGAGCGCGAGGAAGGCCTTGTGCACCGGGCCGTAGAAGGATCGGAACACATCGACGAAATGGGCCGGCGAGCGGTAGCGGAAGATGAAGTTGCGCTCGGTGACGTCAATCGGGCGGCCGGGGAAGAGCTTGGCCAGATGGGCAACATCACCCCAAAGCGCCGGCGACTGCACGCCGGCCGGAGGCGCTATGTGCTTGCCCAGGGTCTTGAAGACCTGGCCGATGAAGCTGGCGGGTGTCCAATTGGCAAGGCCGATATGGCCGCCGGCGCGGGTGACGCGCAGCATTTCGGCAGCGGACTGATGATGATTGGGCGCGAACATGACGCCGAAGGTCGAGAGCACATAGTCAAAGCTGCCGTCGGCAAAGGGCAGGTCTTCGACATCGGCGACGGCGAAGGTGACCTCCAGGTTTTCTGCCGCGGCCCGAGCGCGGCCCTTGTCGAGCAGGCTTTCGACATAGTCGGTGGAAGTGACCTGGGCAAAGCGGCGCGCCGCGGCGAGCGTGGCATTGCCATTGCCGGCGGCCACATCGAGGACGGCAGCGCCGGGGCGCAGGTCCAAACTCTCGCAAAGCTGTTCGCCGACGATCTGCAGCGTGGTGCCGACCACGGCATAGTCGCCGGATGACCAGGCAGCATTCTGGCGCTGCTTGATGGCGGTATAATCGACTGGCTGTTCGGCCAGGGCGTGAACAGAAGACATGGATCAACTCCGTGATTGGATACGGAGCGGGTTTTTAATAGGGCGGCACGAGCGCCGCGTCATCCGTTCGGATGAGGGAGCGGCCAAGATGCGTTTTTGTTGCGTAGCCCTGCTGGCCTTCCTCTGAGAGGTGAGGACTAGAAAGGTGGTTGTAGCCTCTGCGGTGCGAGCGGGCTGGCAAAGGCGGCGATGAGTTTGACGATATCGGCCTGGCGGCGGGTGTCGGTCTTGCTGAAGATGTGGCTGAGATGGGTTTTTATCGTTGCTTCGGAGAGACCGAGATAGGTGGCGACGTCGGCGACCTTGTCGAAGCGGATGGTGGCCAGCGAGACGCGCAGTTCGGCGGGTGTCAGCTCGAAGGTGTGGGCCAGGCTTTCGGGCACGGAAAGCGGGTCGAAGCTAGCGGGCTGGATGAAGAGGGCGGCGACGGCTTGGCCGACATTGCCCGAGGCGTGCCCGGCGAGGGGCAGGGCGTAGACGACAAAGCGCGCGCCGGAGGTGGTTTCGAGGGTGACGGAATGCGGGGCCAGTTCGCCGGCCTTGGGCAGGAGGTCGCGCATGCCGGAGCGGTCGAGGCGGAGGAAGCCACGCTGGCCGCTCGACAGGCTGCTGCGGCCGAGCAGGTCGTCGGCCGCGTGATTGGCGTGGACCAGACGCCCTTCGGCATCGACGAGAATGACCGCGACGGCGAGGGCATCGATGGTGTCGCGGAAGGTGTCGGCGCGTTGATTGGCAGCGCCGACGGCGTTGCCGATCCGGATGGCGCGGCGGATATGGGGCGCCAGCAGGCCGATGCGCTGGCGCATCTGTTCGTCACCCAGGCCGTCACGCTCGTTGCGGAAGACGCCGAAAATGGTGGACCAGTCGCCGTGGCGCTCCAGCGTGGCCGAGCCGAAATCGACCATGCCGAGGGGGAAGGCCCATTCGCGGGCGAAGCGCGTCTCGGCGAAATCCTGCGGCGCGACATGCTGGCTGATGATGACGCCCTGCTCGACAGGCGAGAAGACGTGGATGGAATTGTTGGGATCGATGGTGGCCCAATGATCGAAATACTCTTTCGTCAACGCGGGATCGAGCCGGCCGTCGTCATACAGCAGTTGGCGGCGCTGGCCGGTGACATTTTTGGAGAAGATGGCTGCGGACGAGCCGCCGACAAACAGGCGGCAGGCATCGAGCACCGTTGGCCAGTTGTCCGGCGCAATGGCAGCGTCGTAAATGGTGGCTATCAAATCCAGCGCATCGCCCTGAGCGACGCCATCTGGCACCGTACCCTCGCGCATCGCGCGCCCCTCGATTTGGGTAGCCGGATCTCCCATCCGTGGGCCTAGAATGGCCGGAAATTAAGCATTTGTCGAATCAGGGCAAGATTTTGTGGAGCATCAACAGGATGGCTGCCGCGAACATTTTTGCCCAGCTGTCGAAATGACAGATGACCATTCGTCGTGAGGGCATGGGGCGATATTGGGGTCGCCGATTGGGAGACTGTGAATGAAGATCGCGGGTTGGATATTGAGCGGGTTGATCGGGCTGTTCCTGGCGGGGGCTTCGGCGTTTCCGAAGTTCGTGACCATGGATGCGGCTGTGGACTCGATGGAGGTGGTCGGCTGGCCGGTGAAATACCTGGTGCTGATCGGGGTGATCGAGGTGGTCTGCGTGGTGCTGTTCCTCATTCCGCGGACGGCGCTGCTCGGTGCGGTGCTGACCACGGGACTGTTGGGTGGATCGCTGGCGGCGAACCTGCGGGTGGATAATCCGCTGTTCAGCCATACCCTGTTCAGCATCTATCTGGGCGTGCTGGTCTGGGCGGCGCTTTGGCTGCGCGAGGAGAAGGTGCGGGCGGTGTTTCCGATCGTTCGGAAGACGGGCGCATGAGCGTCATCGGCTGCCAGTGCGGCAAGGTGCGGATCGAGATCACCGGTGCGCCGATCATCGTGGCGGAATGCCATTGCAATTCCTGCCGCGATGGGGCGGGGCGGATGGAGGGGCTTGAGGGCGCGCCGCGCGTGATCGGGAGCGGCGACGGGTCGCATTATGTGCTCTATCGCAAGGACCGGGTGCAGATCGTTGCGGGGGAAGAATGGCTGCGCAATTTCCGGCTGAGCCCGAAATCGCCGACACGGCGGGTGTTTGCCGCCTGCTGCAACACGCCGGTCTTTACCGAGTTCAAGGGCGGTCACTGGCTGAGCCTTTATGCCAACTTGTGGCAGGGGCATGACGTGCCGGCGCTCGATATCCGTACGCAGACCGGCGATGCGCCGGCGGGAAGCGTGCCCGAGGATGGTGTGCCGACAGGCGGCTGGGAGACGGTCAAGTTTTACGGCAGGCTGCTGGGCGCCTGGATTGCCATGGGGTTCAAACAGCCGCCGGTGGCGCCGGATATGGTCGAGGTTCAGCTCGAACGTCGCTGACGATCTGCGCGGGATGTCCGTCGAAGGTGATGATGCGGGTGGCCAGGCTTTCCGCGTCATGGGCCTGATGGGTGGTGAAGAGCACGGTGGCGCCGGTGCGGGCCATGTGGGCGGCAAGCAGCCGGTGCATGTCGGCGACCAAGGCGGGGTCAAGCGAGACGAAGGGTTCGTCGAGCAGCAGCAGATCGGCATTGGTGCAGAGGGCGCGGGCCAGAGCGACGCGGCGTTGCATGCCGCCGGAGAGGGTTCGGGGCCAGGCGTTGGCCTGGTCGGCGAGGCCGACGCCGGCGAGTGCAGTGTGGGCCGTTTCGGCCGGCAGGTCGGGCGCGGCGAGGCGGATGTTGTCGAGGGCGTTGAGCCAGGGCAGGAGGCGGGCGTCCTGGAAGACCATGCCGGGCGGTGGGGCGTTTTGGGCCGAGGTGTCGCCGATGCGGATGGTGCCGGCATAGTCGGTGTCGATGCCGGCGATGAGGCGGAGCAGGGTGGATTTGCCGACGCCAGAGGGGCCGAGCAGGGCGGTGACGCTGCCGGGTTCAAGGCTGAGTTGAAAGTGTGCGAATACGGGCGTGGTCGCGGCGGGGAAACGCTTCTCGGTGATGTCGATGGTCAGGCCGGGCGCCATTGCAGCAACTTTTTTTCGAGGGGGCGGAGCAGGCCATATTCGAGGGCGACGACGACGAGGATGAAGGCGGCGGCATAGGCGAGAATGCCTGTGATATCAAAGAACTGGAACAGGACGCTGACGCGGTAGCCGACGCCACCATCGCTGCCCAGGACTTCGAAAACGAGGACGATCTTCCAGATCAGCGACAGGCCGGTGCGGGCGGCGGCGAGCACAAAGGGCGTGAGCTGGGGCAGGAAGACGAGCTTGAGCCGGCGCCAGCGGGAGAGGCGGAGGGCGCGGGCGAGTTCGTCATAATCAGCAGAAAAGCTGCGGACGCCTTCGCGGATGGTGGTGATGACCAGCGGCACCTTGTTGACGATGACGGCGAGGACCAGCGCCAGGTCGGTCAGGCCGAGCCAGATATAGAGCACAATGGCGACGACGATGGCGGGGAGGTTGAGGCCGACAATCAGCCAGCCGGAAAAGAGTCGGTCGAGCCAGGACTGGCGGCCAAGGGCGATGCCGAGAGCGGTGCCGATCAGCATGGCGAGGATGAAGGCCAGGCCGGCGCGGAAAAGCGTCTTGCCGAGATCGGTGAGGAGGCGGCCTTGGGTGGCGAGTTGGAAGAATTCCTGCACCACGGCGATCGGCGTCGGAAAGAGGCGATGGGCCAGCAGCATGGCGAGGATCTGCCAGAGCAGCAGGAGAAGCGGCAGCGACAGATATTCGAGCGCTGCCGAGCTGCGCCGGGACGCGGTTATTTTCGGTATCCTTGCCAGAAGGTGCCGGGGGCCAATTCGGTCTGGGTGCCGACAAGGTCGCTGCCGCCATAGCGGGCGAGGAGGGCGAAGGTTTGCGCGGCGGACTGCATGTTGTCGGGATCGTAGCCGGTGACGATGCCGGCGCTGTAGTCGTCGCGCAGCTGGGCCCAGAGGTCGAGATCGTCGCCAGCGCCCATGATGTCGACGAGGTCGAACCAGGGGGTGTCCTCGGTGAGGAGGATGGTCTTGGCCTCGAAGGAGGCGTCGAGGAAGGCGGTCAGCGCTGCGGTCCTGGTTTCGGCGGTGGCGTCGGTGAAGGTCCAGCCGAGAAGGGGCGGCTGGGTGGTGACGCCGAGGTCTTTCAGCATGTCGGCGACGGAGAGAAGCTCGCTCATGCCGGCGACCTTGGCGCGGGCGTTCCACTGCCAGAAGTTGAGCGCCGCATCGACGCCATGGGCGGTCAGCAGTTCGTTGACCAAAGGTGGGGCGCCATAGTTGGCGTCGACGTCGTCGACCAGGGTCTTGCCGGTGACGCTGTTGTAGAAGGCCTGGAGAATGATCCAGCTCTTGTCGACGGGACCGCCACCGACGGCGATGGTCTTGCCGGCGAGGTCGGCGACCGAGGCGATGTCGCTGTCGGGTGCGACCATCAGGCCGCCGACGGCGAGGGAATGGGGCACCATGGTGACCATGTTGCCATCGCCGCGCTGCAGCGAGACCCAGACAAAATCGGAGAGGATGACATCGGCGGCGCCGGTCAGCAGGGCGATCTGGCCGGCGCGGCTATCGGCCAGCGGGCGGATGTCGAGGGTAATGCCGTGCTTCTTGTCGAGGCCGAGCATCTTGATGGTCTCGATCTCCCATTGCACGGTGCCGCTTTCCTGGACGCCGATGGTCAGGGTTTCCTGCGCCGAGGCCAGGGTGGTGGCGCCGGCCAGGAAAAGGCCGGCGACAAGGGTTGTGAGCGGGCGGGACATCAGGCGGCGGTGACGCGCCAGATGACGTCGCCGACGTCGTCGGCCATCAGCACTGCGTTGTCGGCAGCCAGGGCCACACCGACCGGGCGGCCGTAGGAGTATCTCTCATCGGGCGAGAGGAAACCGGTGAGGATGTCCCTGGGCAGGCCGGAGGGCTTGCCCGCTGCGAAGGGCACGAAGGTCAGCTTGTAGCCGCTGAGCTTGCTGCGGTTCCAGGAGCCGTGCTGGCCGATGGCCATGCCGGCGGGAAAGCCGGGCAGGGTGTTTTCGGGCAGGTAGCAAAGGCCGAGCGAGGCGGTGTGACCGCCCAAGGCATAGTCGGGGTGATCCTGGGTGGATGCGGGATGGGCCGGGTCCTGGGTGACGCGGTCATCGACCACGCCCCAATAGGAAAAGGGCCAACCGTAGAAGCCACCGTCGCGGACCGAGGTCAGGTAATCGGGCGGGGTTTCGTCGCCAAGGCCATCGCGCTCGTTGACGACGGTATAGAGCGTCTGGGTGGTGGGCTCGAAGGCCATGCCGACGGGATTGCGCAAGCCGCCGGCGAAGATGCGGGAGGTGCCGGTGGCAATGTCATATTCGTGGATGCAGGCGCGGTTTTTCTCGGCGGCCATGCCGGCATCGCCGATATTGCTCTGCGAGCCGACGGCGACATAGAGCCTGGATCCATCCTTGCTGGCGATAAGATTGCGCGTCCAGTGGCCGCCGGGGACGAGGTCCATCAGCTTCTTGCCGGGCGTGGTGATTTTCGTCGTGCCCAGCTCATAGGGATAGGCCAGCAGAGCATCGCTGGCGCCGACATAGAGCGTGCCATTGAGGTAGACGATGCCGAAGGGCTGGCGGACGTTTTCGATCAGGGCATGGCTGATTTCGGCTATGCCGTCGCCATCGGCATCGCGCAACAGGGTCACGCGGTTGGGGCTGGTGCCGGCGGCGCGGGCGCGCTTCATGGTAACGGCCATGGCATGGTCGAAAATGCCGACGGGCTTGCCGGATTCACCCATGGATTCAGCGACCAGCACATCGCCATTGGGCAGGACATGCATGTTGCGCGGGTGGACAAGGTTGCGGGCAAAGGCATTGACCTTGAGGCCGGGCGCCGCCTTGGGCGTGTTGCTGGCTTCCCAGCCCATGGCGGTGGGCATCTTGAGGGTGGGGATGGCGCCCTGTGCCTTGGGAGCCGGCATCTGTGGATTGGCACCGAAGACGGGCGGGCGCGGGCCGTCGTTGGAATGGCGGATGGCCACCGCAGCGCCACCGATGGCGGCCACGATGCTGGCAAAAATGGAATTGAAGCCGGTATTGGAGCTCATGGCGTCCCCCTAACGCGAGAAAATGCTTCGCCCCTGATGACACTCAACGGGGGCGAAGCACAGATACAATAATGACCGATGGGCCGAACCGAAGGTTCAGTGCACGCGGATCGATGACAGGCTGTGCACCAGATACTGGTTGAGCACGGGCTGCGAGACGCTGATGCGCTCGCAATAGGACTGGAAGAAGCGGTCGCGGCACACCGAGACATTGGTGCCCTCGAGGCGGACGGATGCGAAGGCATTGTCCATGCCATTAAGCGCCAGATCCTTGGTCACGTGGCCGGTGCTGAAGCAGTATTCGGCACCGGTATAATTGGTGCCGGTGTAGAAGCAGGCGGTGCCGCCGCGGTCATAGGTCGCCGGGATGTCGCCGAAATCGATCGGTCCCTTGACCGACCAGCCGCGGCCGGTGTCACCGTCGACCAGGCACCAATTGCGCTGGCACCGCAGCACCTTGATCGTCGAGTCAGCCGCGATGCTCCCCGTGACGGCATAGGCCCGGCTGGGGCCGTTGCGAAGGGTGAGCGTATCGGTGCTCCAGGCGTGGGTGCCAGATTCGGAGGCCGCAAAGGCGGTGGTCGAGGCGGCGGCGAAGAGCATGACGGCTGTCAGCAGGCGGGCGATGCAGTGCATGGCAGAATCCTGTGCGTGTGGCGAGGGAGACTAGCGCGCCCGGACTGAAGCGCCAATAGGTCAAAATCAAAGGGCGCGGCCGAAGCCACGCCCTTTGCGTTCATAGTTGTGCCGGATTTAACGAACCCGGACCGAAACGATGTAGTCGTCGAAGTCGCCAAGCGCCGAGGCGCTGGTGGTGTAGGTGCGGCAGTTGCGATAATTGGCTTCCGAGCAGACCTGGATGTTGAGACCATCAGGATTGTCGATGGACGAGATCATGTCGGACCAGTCGCCGAGGTTGCGCATGTTGTCGCCCTGCTGCAGGCAGAAGCTTGCGCCGCGATAACGCGTGCCGTCGAAGAAGCAGGCTTCGCCGTAAGTGGGCTGTACGACGGGCGGCTGGACTACGGGCGGCTGTACCGGAGGACGAGGCGGACGCGGGGGCTGCTGGCCGTTGCCGATACCGATGCTGATGTTGGGACCACCGGGGCCGGTGGGGAAGTTGAAGGAGAGGCCGGGCTGGGTCGGATTGACCGGGGCACCGCCGCCAGCGCTCAGATAGGATGCCGAGACCCAGCCATCCGGGCCGGGCTTGGCGATGTAGCACCAGGAACCCTGGCACTGCTGCACATCGACCTGGTTGCCGCGACGCACGGTATCGACCACGGCATAATTGGTGCCCGGGCCGGAGCGCACGTTGACGTTGCTGGTGACGGTGCCGGGGGCCGCATTGGCGGCTGGCAGGAAGACGACAAGCGCCGTTGCGGCAACGGCAACGCCGGTGGCAACATTCAGCAGCATCTTGCGGGTATGGCGATTCATATGAGCGGCTCCTCTCGTCTGACCGGTCCGGCCCCAGGATGGGGCGACGCTTCTCGGCGGCCAGCTGTTTTGCTCAAGAAACGGGAGCACGGAGAAAAGAGTTCCGGCGCCCCGGGTCAGTTGTGATGAGGCTGCTGCCCCGGTGTGACGCCGTTACATCACCTTTGCGGTGAACGGGTCAGGCCGGATCGATCTTGCGCTTGCTGCCGTCCTCGTTGAGGGCGACATAGACAAAGCGGCCTTCGGTGACCTTGACGCGATCGGCGAGGCGATTGCGGCGGGCCCAGGCTTCCATGCCCACGGTGATGGAGGTGTTGC
Source organism: Candidatus Devosia phytovorans (assembly GCA_029202405.1). Taxonomy (NCBI): domain Bacteria; kingdom Pseudomonadati; phylum Pseudomonadota; class Alphaproteobacteria; order Hyphomicrobiales; family Devosiaceae; genus Devosia; species Candidatus Devosia phytovorans. The sequence continues at coordinate 766,388 of CP119312.1, forward strand.
CGACGCGCTCGACGGTTGTGTAAATGCAGAGCACGTCGCCCACCTTGACCGGGGCGATGAAGGTCATGGCTTCAACGGCCACGGTGACGGTGCGGCCCTTGACGCGTTCGACGGCGGCAATGGAGCCGGCGATGTCCATCTGGCTCAGCACCCAGCCGCCGAAGATGTCGCCGGCCGGATTGGTATCGGCGGGCATGGCCAGGGTGCGAATGGTCAGGGCGCCATGGGGTTCGGTCGCGTCGGTATTCATGATCAGGGTCCTTTCACGGGCCAGCGCCCAAACGCTTCTTCCCAGTGCTTGCGGCAGAGCGAGATATAGTCGGCTTTTTCCGGCTCGACAGTACTACCTTCGGTCTGTACCCGGCCATGCTGGTCACGGCGGACCACCATGGTGGCCTTGGCGCCGCATTCGCAGATGGTGCGGATTTCGCGCAGGGTATCGGCGATGCCCAGCAGTTCGGCAGAGCCGGTAAAGGGGCGGCCGAGGAAATCGGTGCGCAGGCCATAGCACATGACCGGAATGTTGAGACGATCGGCGACATGGGCGAGCTGCCACACATGCTCGCGCGTCAGGCACTGGACTTCATCGAGAAAGACGCAGTCGACCTTGGCCTCCTCGGTGTGGTCACGAATGCGGATGAAGAGATCGTCCGCATCTTCGTAGAGCTCGGCCGGCTCGGAAATGCCCAGGCGCGAGCTGATGACGCCGGGCTGGCCACCGGCATAGGCGGCGCAGGTATAAAGGAGCGGGCGCATGCCGCGTTCGCGGTAATTGTGCGCGGCCTGCAGCAGCAAGGTGGACTTGCCGGCATTCATCGCCGCGTAGTGAAAATAGAGCTTGGCCATGGTCTGGTTGTGCCGTAGCCGATGGCGGTGCGCGAGCGGAAAGTCGGGTGGCTCCACACAAAAAAAGACCGCCCCGAGGGCGGTCAGAAGAGCCGAGCGTTTCGGCGGGAGAACCGGGGTTGGCGACCGGGTTCTCCAAAGGGCCGGGCGCGACGTGGGGAACGTGGGGCGCGGCGGGGTCCGGTCAATGGGGACTGTCCGGAACAAAATCGACCCTAGTGGGGGCGGATGACAGTGGGGTGACGGTATTGTTCAGCGCGCGTTCAGGCGCATTATCCCATTGTGGATAAACGAGTGGTGCTGACCTGGAGACGAGACGTGATGCGCAAGATTGTAGGCCTATTGGCCACCCTCTCCCTGATGATCGGCAGCGCCGGCGCAGCTTCGGCATCGCCCAATGGCATCTGGGAGCTGGATAGCCGCGATACGCGGGTGCAGCTCGAACTCTGCGGTGACGGCACGCAGATCTGCGGGCAATTGGTGTGGTTGTCGGATGCCGACTACAACCAGCGCTACCAGAAGTATCTCAACGCGCCGATCGCCACTGGCCTGCGCCAGACCTCGGGCAATGAGTGGAAGGGGAAGATCACCTTCATGGGGGTCAATCTCAATGGCGGCGTGATCCAGCACAGCGAGGACCACATGACGCTATCGGGCTGCGCGCTGCTCGTGGTCTGCAAGAGCTACGAGATGTATCGCGTCAGCAACTGACGCTTCTGGACGCTTTAGTTGGTCGTACGCGGTATATGGGCGCGGCGTCGCGCCCATAGCGGGGGCAGGGCCTCGACGGCGAGGATTGCGACAAAGACCAGCGTCGCGCCGGCATAGCCGATGGGCGGCAGGCGATCGCCGAGCAGGAGTGCACCACCCAGGGCGGCGAACAGGGTCTCGGCCGAGAGGATGACGGCGGCATTGGCCGGCGGCACATATTGCTGGCCGATGGCCTGGAAGGTAAAGGCCACGCCGGTGGAAAGCACGGCGGCATAGGCGATTTCCATCCAGCCGCCGGAAATGCCCTCAAGGGTCGGCGTTTCGAGAATGAAGGCGAGGCCCAGCGCCACGGCGCCGGCAAAGAGGAAGCTGAAGGCCGAGACGAAAACCGGCAGGCCGGTGGTGCTGGCAATGCGGCCGAGCAGGATCACATGCAGCGCCCAGAAGACGGCGCCCACGGTGATGAGGCCGTCGCCGGTGTTGAAGCTGTCGAGCCCGCCGCCGTTGAGATAGTAGATGCCGATCAGGGCCAGCGGCACGCAGACATAGATGATCGGATGCGGACGACTGCGGAACAGGATGTAGCCGAGCAGAGGCACGAAGAAGACGTAGAGCCCGGTGAGGAAGCCGCCATTGGTGGCGGTGGTGGTGGCAAGGCCCGCCTGCTGCAGCCAGGAGCCCATGAAGAAGACCGAACTCATGACAAGGATCAGTGCCCAGTTGGCGCCAGTCAGTTGCAACGGACGGCGCTGACGCTCCCACAGGCCGAGCGGCAGGACGAGCAGGCCGCCGATGAGGTAGCGCACGCCGGCAAAGGTAAGCGGGCCCATGGAGTCCATGGCCGACTTCTGTGCTACGAAGGCAAAGCCCCAGAGCATGGTGCAGATGAGGAGCATCAGGGCGGCGACGGGGCGGGACATGTTCTTGGGACTCTTTTTGGGTGCGGGCGCACCGATAGGGCTTTGCATGTTCCCTTATGCGGTCACACCCACGGTGTCACCCCGGCCTTGAGCCGGGATGACATCGAGAGTGCGGGAGCGATTGTGCTTTGGCGAAGCTCCTAACGGAGTTCTCTATCCAGCGCTTCGATCAGCTGCTGGATTTCCCCAGGCGTTGTGTAGTGGACGAAGGAGAGGCGCAGCACGCCGTGGTCGGGGGCGATGCCGACGGCTTCGAGCAGGCGGTAGGCGTAGAAATGCCCGCCGCTGGCCATGATACCGTGGTTGGCAAGGCGGGCCGCGACAGCGGCGCCAGGTTCGCCGAGGCCAAGAGCGATTGTCGGGGCGCGGGTTTGCGGATCATCGGGGCCGATGATGCGGACGGAATTTTTCTGGCGCAGATAGTCGAGCAGGGGTTTTGCCAAAGCGATTTCCTGGGCGCGCATGGCGGCATGGGCGCGACGGAAAGGGTCGGCGCCCTGGATCTCCTCGCCGGCGAGGCTGGCGACGGTTTCGAGATAGTCGACGACGCCAGCCGTGGCGGCGATCTGGGCGTGGTCGGGGCCGGCCGGGGTCAGGCGGTAGCGCGGCTTGCCCTCGTTGAAGTAATGGCCCTGGTTGGGCAGCGACAGCGCCAGTTCGGGGCGTACGGCCATGACGCCCTGATGGGGGCCGTAGACCTTGTATGCCGAGAAGAAATAGATGTCGGCGCCAAGCGCTGCCAGATCGGGCAGGCCGTGCGGAGCGTAACTGACGCCGTCGATGGCGGTGACGGCACCGACAGATCTGGCGCGGGCGGCGATCTCGGCGACAGGATTGATCTCGCCGGAGATATTGGAGCAATGCGGGGCGGCGATCAGCCTGACCTTGCTGTCGAGCAGATTGTCGAGATCGCCGAGGGACAGCCGGCCGGTGTGGGGATCGACCTTCCACTCGCGGATTTCGGCGCCCATCCTGGACAGCCGGCGCCAGGCGCCGCCATTGGCTTCGTGGTCCTGATTGGTGACCACCACCACATCGCCAGGCTTGAGCCAGCCGGCGAAGGCATTGCCGAGCACATAGGTATTGGCGGAGGACGACGGGCCGAAATGGATCCAGTCGGCGGTGACGTTGAGCGCCGCGGCCATGCGCTCGAAGCTCTGATCCATGGCAAGGCCGGCATCGCGCGAGGCGGGATAGACGCCATAGGGCTGGACCTTGGTGGCGCGGAAGAAATGGTCGAGCCGGTCGAGCACATGACGCGATGTGTAGGAACCGCCGGCATTTTCGAAGAAAGCCTGACCCTTGAGCGAAGGTTCGGCGAAAGCGGGGAAGTGTTCGCGCAGGCGCGCGGGGTCGAGAGGCAGGGCGGTCATGGTCGATCCAAATCTGTGCCCGAGATTGGTAGGGGATCGGACCAAAAAAGCAAACCCCGGCCATCATGGCCGGGGCTGCTGCGACAGTCACTGGGGCGGAGACTGCCGCGCGTTTTGCTTCGACAAGGAGGTCAGGGTCGAAGCAAACTGGTGATCGATCAGCCGTTGGCCGGCGGTGCCTCCGGGGCATCGGCCGGAGCCGGGGTGCCTTCCGGGGCAGCTGGCGCTTCCGGGCCACCGGGGTGGCGCGGACCATGCTTGCCGAAGCCGGGGAAGCCGCCTTCGGGGCGCTGCGGCATCAGGCCAGCGGTCTGCTCTTCGGTCAGGCTGTCGAAGAAGGCCTTGGCCGCAGGCTGCACCGACTGCAGGGCCTCGAGACGGGCGGTCTGGAGGGCGATGGCATTGTCGAGGCGATCAGCCAGATTGAGCGCGGCCGGGGCCTCGCCTTCGGCGGGCGGGGTGGGGCGCAGGCCTTCGGTTGCCGTGGCGAAGTCGGCTGCGGCGGCGATGGCTGCGGTCTTGAAGGCGTCGAACAGGGGCTGCTGCTCGCTGGTCAGGTCGACCCGGTGGCTGAGGCGAACCAGAGCAATTTCGATGGCTTCGGCGCCACGTTCGACGCTGAAGAAGCCGCCTTCGCCGCGTGGGCCGCCAGGCGCGCCGGGACCCTGGTTGTGATGGCGGAAGTTGTTTTCCTGCTGGGAGTGCGGAGCCTTGGGCGCAGCCTCCTGCGCGAAGACGGGAACGAGGGCCGTTGTGCCCAGGGTTGCCGTGAGAAGTGCCACGATGGCGGTTTTGGAGATCGTCTTCATGGGTGGTTTTCCTTTGCATGGGAGCCGGATCAATCGGCGAAAACGACACTAGCTGCGTCGACCTGTTCCCGACCTTGCGAGAGCATGAAGAGTTGGTCAGGTTGGTAATGAAGGGGGAATTGCCATGATCGAGATCGTCAGCGATCCGTTTCCGAGCGATACGGCGCTCAGCGTGCTGTGGCTATCGGCCTGGGGCGAGCTGGGGCCGGACAGCTTTGCCGAGATCCTGGCGCGGAGCCTCGCCCATGTCGGCGCCTTCGAGGGGGAGCGGCTGGTGGGTTTCGTCAATGTGGCCTGGGATGGTGGCGTGCATGCCTTTGTGCTCGATACCTGCGTGCATGCCGATTTCCAGCGGCAGGGCATAGCCACGCGCCTGCTGTCCAGGGCGACGGAGCTGGCGCGCGACCGTGGGGCGCATTGGCTGCATGTGGATTTCGAGCTGCAGCTGACGACGCTCTATCGGGCGGCGGGGTTCGGGCCGACGGCGGCGGGGCTGAAGCGGCTGCGCTAGGCGTCAGCCGGCGATATATTCCTTGAGCGCGTCGGCCTCGTGCTCGACCTCCTCGATCTTGCGCTTGACCACGTCGCCGATGGAGATGATGCCGATGAGACGGCCGTCGTCTACGACGGGCATGTGGCGGATGCGCAGGCGGGTCATCTTTTCCATGACATCGGCTACGGGGGTCTGACGGGCGCAGGTGATGACGCGCTGGGTCATCACGTCACCGACGCGCAGGGCCATGGTGCCGACGATATCCTTGCCGAGGCGGCGGATGATGTCGCGTTCGGACAGAATGCCGGTGATGATGCCATTGTTGTCGGTGACGACGAGGGCGCCGATATTGTGGGCGTTGAGCGCGGCCACGGCGTCGGCCAGCGTGGCATTGGCGGCCAGTGTATGCACCGTGCCGCCCTTGGTCTGCAGGATGGTATCGACAAGCATGTTGAAGTCCTCCTGCAAGCGAGTGTGGACCCAAGTCACGCACACAGCAATAAAAAAGGGCCGACGCGCGGTCGGCCCAGAGGGTCAGTCAGGAGAAATGGAGGTCAGGTCTTGCGCTTGCCGGTCACGGCCCAATGGGTGTGGGCGCGGCGACGGGCTGGCGCCTCGACCGGCAGGTTGCCGCGCAGGGCAAAGCGGGTCACTTCAAACAGCACGGCGACAACGAGGATGGTCAGCGGCACCATGAAGACGGCGATCTGTGCGTCGGGCTGGCTGGCCAGATTGGCTGCAGTGGCCGGCGTCACGGTGACCGCCAGGGCAGAGGCTGCGCCGATGCTCACGAGGGCCGTGGAGGCGATGGCGAAGCGCTTGAAACTTTTCCGCTTTGGGGACGTAGATTTGTGCATGGGATCAACGTCGAACCTTGTCGTTGCGATCGGCGTTATTAGCCATGCGAATGCGGTTCGAGTTTGTGTCGATTTTGGTTTGTCACGTACCATTTGAAGGCAAGAATGTGGCCGCGTGATCGCGCGGGCCACCGGCAGGAGGCCAGCCATGCGCATGATCCTTGCAGTCATACTGATGGTGTTGGGCCTCTGTGCGCCGGCCCTGGCGCAGGAGGAAATGCCCTGGCAGGCGAGCGTCAGCGGGCAGATCGAGGCGTTTCGCAGTGGTGACGGGGAGACGGCGCTCAGCTTTGCCGGGCAGGCGTTTCGCAGCCAGTTCGACGGACAGCCCGAGGCTTTCATCGTCGCCATCGGGGCGATTGGCTATACGCCGATCGTCGAGTCGCGGTCGCATGGTTTTGGCTCGTTCAACCGGATCAGCGATACCATGGTGATGCAGGTCGTCAAATTTGTCGGGCGGGACCAGTCGCTATACGAAGCGATCTATCAACTGGCTGATGAGCCGGGCGAGGGCTGGCGGGTGCAGGGCGTGGTGCTGCGCAAGGAAGCCGGCATCGGCATTTAGGGCCGACGCCAGCGGGTGAGGGGATCATTCATAGGCATGTGCGCCAAAGTCGCGGGTCCGGTTCTGCGGGCGGCGCGAGAGCAGCGTCACGACCGCTTTGGTCAGCGGCATGAGCAGGCCGCCGGACAGGTTTTGCCTGGGTTCGGGAAGACTGGAGGCTTCGGGTTCGTTCCAGGCCTGATCATAGGCTTGCTTGAAGAGATAGCTGGCGGGGATCATTTCGTTCTCCTTTGCATTCATTGTGTTGAATCGATTCAATCTGATGCTCCAGATGTGGCTTGAACCGGTTCAAATCTGACTCTTGCGCAGACGGAAGTCAAGCAGAATTTGAACCGATACAAAAACCGTGCTAGAGCATGGATATGCAAACAGAAATCGGCCGGCAATGAGCAAGACTGTCTCGATCAAGCTCAAGGATGTGGCGCAGGCGGCGGGGGTTTCGCAGGGCACGGCGTCCAATGTGTTCAGCAAGCCGGACGTGGTGCGTGACGAGGTGCGCGAGCATGTGCTGGCGGTGGCCAAGAAGCTTGGCTATGCCGGGCCCAGCGTGACCGGGCGGCTGTTGCGGCAGGGCAGGGTCAATGCCGTGGGTGTCGCCGCGATCGAGCCGCTGAGCTATTTCTTCGAAGACCTGTGGGCCCGCCAGCTGATGGCGGAGATTTCCGATATCTGCGATGCGCGCGGGGCCGGGGTAGCGCTGGTGTCGGCGCGCAGCGACGAGCGGTTGGACTGGAATATCCAGTCGGCGCTGGTCGACGGTTTCATCCTGCTTTGCGTGGAAGGTGGCGAGCGCCTGGTCGAGATCACGCGGCAGCGGCAATTGCCCTATGTGGCGCTGGCCATCGGTGCCGACGACCAGTCGGTCCCGGCCATTGGCGTCAACAATTTCGTTGGGGCGAAAGTGGCGGCGGAGCATCTGCTGGGGCTCGGGCACAGGCGGTTCGGCATTCTGTCGACCATGCTGCGGGATGGGCAGTCGGGCCTGGCCGATCAGGCGCTGGTGCGGGCGGCGTGGTATTCCACCTCGCGTGACCGTGCGCTGGGCTATTGGGCAGCGCTGGAGGCCGCGAGCATTGCCATAGACAGCGTGCCGCTGTTCGGCACGCTGGAGAACGAGGCCACCACCCACGCGGCCATGGCGGAAATGTTTGCTGGCAAGACGGTGCCGACGGCGGTACTGGCCATGTCGGACAAGATCGCCATGTGGGCGGTGGACTGGCTGTTCCGTTCGGGCCGCAACGTGCCCGGCGATGTTTCAGTGGTCGGTTTTGACGGCGTGCCGGAGGCGGCGGTGGCGACGCCAAAGCTCACGACCATGGCGCAGCCGATGACCGAGATTGCGCGGCTGGCAGTGGAAGCGGCGCTCGACGGCACGCAGGTGAGCGGTCGCCGCGTGCTCGATACGCAGCTGATCGTCCGCGAAAGCACAGCTGCGCCCAAGACATAGCTTGCCAAGGCGCGGGAAATCCATATCAGTCAGCCTTGGAATTTGCGGGAGGTTGTTATGGGTTTTCTGTCGGAAGCACTGGAGCGCGTGGCGCCATCGGCGACGGTGGCGATTAGCCAGAAGGCACGCGTCATGGCGCAGGGAGGTCGCGACATCATCGCGCTTTCGGCCGGGGAGCCCGATTTCAACACCCCGCTCAATGTGCGTGAGGCCGCCATCAAGGCGATGGGCGAGGGCAAGACGCGCTATACCAATGTCGACGGCATTGCCGAACTCAAGGAAGCGGTGGCGGCAAAATTCCGGCGCGACAATGGGCTCGATGTCACGGCAGCGGATTGCTTTGTCTCCTCGGGCGGCAAGCAGATCATCTTCAATGCGCTGATGGCGACGCTCAATCCGGGCGACGAGGTCGTGGTACCGGTGCCCTATTGGGTGAGCTATCCGGAAGTCGTGCGGCTCTGCGGCGCGACGCCGGTGTTTGCCGTGGCCGATGATACGACCGGCTTCAAGCTGGCGCCCGAGGTGCTCGAAGCGGCGATCACACCCAACACGAAATGGCTGATCCTCAACACGCCAAGCAATCCGACCGGCGCGGCCTATTCGGCCGAGGAATTGCGCGGGCTGGCCGATGTGCTGCTGCGGCATCCGCATGTGCATATTCTCACTGACGATATCTATGAAGTGCTGGTCTATGACGGCGGTACTTTCGCGACGATCGCGCAGGTCGAGCCAAAGCTTATGCCGCGCACGCTGACGATGAATGGCGTTTCCAAGTCGCATGCGATGACCGGCTGGCGCATCGGCTATTGCACGGGACCGCGGGCTCTGCTGGCGGCGATGACCAAGCTGCAGGGGCAGTCGACCACCAATCCGAGTTCGATCTCGCAATGGGCGGCGGTTGAAGCCTTGAACGGGCCGCAGGACTTTCTCGCGGAATGGCGCGAGGTGTTTCAGCAACGACGCGACATGGTGGTCAAGGGGCTCAATGCAAATACCGGGCTCGACTGCCTGACGCCGGCGGGCGCCTTCTACGTCTTCCCGTCGTGCAAGCGACTGCTGGGCAAGACCAGCGCGGGTGGCGCAAAGCTGACCACGGACGAGGATTTCGTCATGGCGCTGCTGGAGGAAACCGGCGTGGCTCTGGTACATGGCGCGGCGTTTGGCCTGCCGGGGCATTTCCGGCTGAGCTATGCGGCGAGCAATGCGGAGCTGGAAGAGGCGGTGAAGCGGATCCAGGGTTTCTGCGCGGGGATTGTTTAGGCCGGATGCCACGCCCTCGTGGTTCGAGGCTCGGCAAGGGCCTCGCACCTCACCATGAGGGCTACTGAGAACGCGATCTAGCAACAGCCCTCATGGTGAGGTGGGCGCGTAGCGACCCTCGAACCACGAGGGCGTGCCCCAAAGCTTATTTCCCCATCCACGACATGAAGCCGGTGCTGTCCCCGCCGGCCTGGGCGAACATCTGGGTGAGCTTGCTGGTCGAGACATAGCTGTCGACGGCGGCCTGGTAGAAGCTGTCGCTCCAGCCGGCGGCCTGGCGTTCTTCGGCGCTCATCGAATTGAAGATCGACATGATGTTCTGGCTGAAGGCGGTCGGGTCGCTGGACTTGGCGGCGTTCTGGAAGCCGGCGACCAGGGCCGCGCCGCTCTTGCTGCGCATGGCGGACTGGGCGGCGCTGATTTCGGGCGCGGTGAACTTGCCCGTTGTGTCGAGCACGATGGAGGACAGGGTGCGGCTATCGAACTTGGACATGTCGATATAGCTGCCGACCGTGGTGGCCTTGTTGAAGGTGGGTGCCTTGCCGCCTGCGACCGCATCGGCATAGAGCGCATCAAGGGTCTTGCGGGCCGTGTTGGCGACCTCGCCAATGGGCAGGGGCTGGACCTGTTCGCCGGCCTCGACCACGGCGAGATAGAGCGCGACGGGATCGTCGTCCACCTCGGGCATGGTCTTGGGATCGGCCTGCAGCTGCTTTTGTGCCTCGGTGATGGCGGCACGGCCGGCGATCCAGTCATCGCCATCCTTTTCCTCGGCGCCGAGGCTATCGAGATATTCGGCGGCAGCCTTGTAGAGGCCGGTGAAATTGCCGGTGACCTTGGCAATGGCAGCGGGGCCGGCAAGGGCGGCTTCGAGGCGACGCTGCATTTCGAGGCCGGCGGCGTCCTGCTCGTCGGCGGCAAAGCTCTCGTCGGTCGCCATGGCATAGAGCTCGCGCGCATCGAGGCTGGAGAGGTCAAGCGCCAGCTTGCCGTCCTTGATGGGCGAGGTGCGGTCGGCTTCCTTGAGCAGGGCATCCAGCTTGGCGCGCGCTTCGGTCAGCACGGTGGCGAAATCCTTGGCGGCAAGAGCGGCCTTGGCCTCGTCGGAGAGCGTGACAGAGGTGGCCGATTGTTCTGCGGCAGCGGCGGCTGCGGTCGTGGTGGCCGGGTTGGCGGCGCTATTGGACGTGCTGGCCGCTATGGAGGCGGCGGTCTTGTAATAAGTGCTGGTCGAATAGGCGGTGCTAACGGCAACCATCGGTCATGCTCCTGCGGTCGGTCATCAAAATCGATGCAAATGCCGTGCCGTAGGGATAAGTCTTGGATTTCAGATAGTTGACTTCAGCGGCCTATTGCCGGGCGGCAGATCTTGCCGGTCCGAGGCGGCAAAAATGGCCGGAAACAAAAGGCCCCGCCCGAGGGGATGGGCGGGGCCAAGGGGTCATCGGCCGAAGCTTCTGACCTTGGAGGAGCGGGCTAGCGGTGGTTGCGCTTTCGAACCGGAAAACCGGTATCCACTTTCCTGAAGCCGCGCCGTTCGCGTCGCTAAACTGTCCATAGGACTATCGGACCGGTGAGAACGCGGCACAATCGCGCAATGGGAAAGGCTGCCATGCAGAATTGCGGAAAGGGGCAAAAAAAGAGGCCCCAACCGAAGTTGGGGCCCGATGATAGGGCCGAAGCCAAATCGAGTGTGGTTCCGCGCAAGGGAGGAGGATATGCGCCGAACCGGTGGACCCAGGCCGAGGGAGGAGGATACGGCCTAAATCCGGTGTCGCAAGAAGCGGGTCCGAGGGAGGAGGATACGGAGCGGCTTCACCAGCGACAAAGCCAATATAGGTTTTGATCGTTTGGTCAGCAATGCATAGGTCAACATGACTGCCATGCATTGGATGCAGCGACATTCTGTCAACCATACAAGGGCTTAGCGACCTTTGCGGAGGGAGAATGCGGGTGCTGACAATTGGTTGCAGGGTGGAAGCGAGACTGTGGGCGGCCTGGGCCATTCGGGCGCGGCCCGTGTGGCATCCTCGGCTTCAAACTCGCCACTAACGCGTTCTTCGGAGGGTTTGCGGAAAAGAAAAAGGCCTCGTCCGAAGACGAGGCCTGAAAAGTGAGGCAGAGAGCAAGGGAGGAGGATATGCGCTCTGCCAGTGAACCTTGATCGAGGGAGGAGGATACGATCTCGGTTCGGTGTCGCGATACGGGGTCCGAGGGAGGAGGATACGGAGCGCGTCTCAGCGACACGACCTATATGTACTCTACCCGCCTGATAGACAATGGGTGGATGTACATGTCAGCCATGCAAATTTGCAGGGCTGAAAAAAGAAGTGGCCTCGCTCGAGGGGAGAGCGAAGCCACAAGGGATTGCGGAAACGAGTCCCGCAAGGAGGGAACGCAGCAGGGCGCAAGGGAGGAGGAGAAGCACCCGCTGTGTAGGGAGGGATATAGGCTGTGAGCTTCTGCCCAACAATTGGGCGTTCAGCATGTTAGTTATGCAGTGCGTGCATGCATTTTAAGCCGAATATGTCTGGACATGTCGTGAGGCTGTCATGGGATTCGACGTGTCAGCGGCGGTCGATCCGGACGCTGTGCGGTCCGGCTCGGTACTATTGCGCTTTCGGGAAGCCGGCGAGGCGTTCGGCGCGGTCGGGGGTGAGGCGCGGCGTGGTCACGATGCCGTACACCAGTCCAATCACACTGCTGGCGGCGATGGCGCCACGCTCCGAATAGCGGCTGTCAACGGAATTGTCGCGATTGTCACTGATGACTAAGATATGGCCCTTGGGCACGGTCACCAGTGGGGTATCGTCGAAAAAGCCGTCGGGCAGGCTGTCGATGACGACATAGCTGGTGCCTTCGGGCGTGGTCTCGCGCAGGAAACGGCATTCCTTGCCCTCCGTCACCAGAGGCGGGCAACCCTCGGCGATCGGCGTGGCGAGGGGTGTGAGGTCCATTGGCACATTGTCGATGAAGACCTGCCCTGACCTGACCTGGACGGTCTCCTTGCCCAGGGCGACAACGCGGCTGAGCTGGGCGCTGCCATCAGCGAAGTAGACGACGAGGTCGCCGCGGCGCAGTGCACCGGTGGGTGGCAGGGCGAGAATGACGTCGCCCTGGCCCAGGGTCGGCATCATGGACGTGGAGGGGACGTTGAAGAGGGGGGCTGCCTGTGGCTGCAGGACAGACGCAACCAAGAAAAGGAAGACCACCGCCATTCGGCCATAGGCCTCGCGGCCTTCTGACCCAAGACCGCGCCGCCGGCGCGTTCTTGCCGCGAAGCGGCCGGTCAGAAGCTCCACTCTCTCGCCTTGGCGACGAGGAAGTCGCGGAACACGCCGACGCGCTTGGAGTTTTTCAGAGCCGGCGGATAGACGAAATAGGCTTCGTAGGCCGGCAGTTCGATCTCGGGCAGGACCTGGATCAGGTTCTTTTCGTCTTCGGTCACATAGTCGGGCAGCATGGCGATGCCGGTGCCGGCCCGGCAGGCCTGCAGCATGCCGTAGATGGAATTGACCTTGAGCGTGGCGCGTCGCGGGCTGGAATCGGTGCGGCCCATGCGCTCGAGATAGTTGATGTCGCCCAGATAGGAGGGGACGGGCTCGCCGAAGCTGACGACGCGATGCTCGTCGAGCTGTTCAGCGCTGGCGGGCATGCCGAATTCGTCGATATATTTGTTGGAGGCGTAGAAGTGGTTGTGCACCGTGAACAGCTTGCGCTGGATCATTTCCGACTGGTTGGGGCGGTGCAGGCGGATGGCCACGTCGGCTTCGCGCATGGCCAGGTCGAGTTCGGCGTCGTTGAGGCGGATTTCGAGTTGGATCAGCGGATAGAGCTTCAAGAACTCGTCGAGGCGCGAACTCAGCCAGGTGGAGCCGATACCGACGGTGGTGGTGACGATCAGCGGCCCGGTCGGAACGTCCTGGGACTCCGACATCTGGGTTTCCACCTGCTGGAGTTCCCAATGCATGCGGTGGGCGGTGCGGAACAGTTGCTCGCCCACCTCGGTCAGCACCAGGCCGCGCGCATGGCGGATGAAGAGTTTGAGGCCCAGGTCATCTTCGAGCGCCGAAATCTGCCGGCTGACGGCCGATTGGCTCATGCCCAGCTTTTCTGCTGCATGGGTGAAGCTGCCCGACTCGGCGGCGGTGTGGAAAATCCGGAGCTTGTCCCAGTCGAGCATTTGTTGACGCTTTCTAGTTGGGGCCTTGGGGTAGTTTACTCCGCCGCTTCGGCGAGTTCGTGTTCAGCCAGGTATCGTTCCGCTTCCAGGGCCGCCATGCAACCCATGCCTGCTGCCGTGATTGCCTGACGGTAAACGTCGTCGGTCACGTCACCGGCGGCAAAGACGCCGGGGATGTTGGTTTCGGTCGTTCCCGGTTTCACCTGGAGGTAGCCGCCGGGCTTCATGTCGAGCTTGCCCGCAAAGATCGAAGTCGAGGGGGCATGGCCGATGGCGATGAAGACGCCGTCGACAGGCTGCTCGTAGGTGCGGTTTGTGGCGATATCGCGAAGGGTCACGGTGTTGACCGAGGGCGGCATGGCCGAGCCGCCGATATCGGCGATCTCGTGGTTCCAGCGCACTTCGATCTTGGGGTTCTTGAACAGGCGCTCCTGCAGGATCCGCTCAGCACGGAATTCATTGCGGCGATGCACAAGGATGACCTTGGAGGCAAAGTTGGTGAGGAAGAGCGCTTCTTCCACGGCAGTATTGCCGCCGCCGACGACGAGCACTTCCTTGTTGCGATAGAAGAAGCCATCGCAGGTGGCGCAGGCGGAAACGCCAAAGCCCTGGAATTTCTGCTCCGAGGGCAGGCCAAGCCATTTGGCCTGGGCGCCGGTGGCGATGATCAGGCTGTCGGCGGTGTAGATCTCGCCGCTGTCGCCGGTCAGAACGAAGGGGCGCTTGTCGAAATCGACATGGGTGATCAGGTCGTTGACGATTTTCGTCCCGACATGCTCGGCCTGCGCCTGCATCTGCTCCATGAGCCAGGGGCCCTGGATGACGTCGGCAAAGCCGGGGTAGTTTTCGACATCGGTGGTGATGGTCAGCTGACCACCGGGCTGCAGGCCCTGGATCATCACGGGTTCCAGCATGGCGCGCGCCGCGTAAATGGCGGCGGTGTAGCCGGCAGGACCGGAACCGATGATGATGACTTTCGCGTGCATCGCAACGCTCTCCGACAAATGCGAGTACTCCCTCTGCCACTAGTTAAGGGGCGAAGGAGCGCTCTTTCAAGGCAAACTGTTCTTTTGTGGAGCACCTGCCTGTGGAACAGGCGGAAATGTCACACGAATTCGGGCAAATGCCCATGGAATAGGCGTCAGACGTACTTGATCTTGAGGATTTCGTAGCTGCGAGCGCCACCTGGGGCGGAAACTTCGAACGAATCGCCCTCTTCCTTGCCGATCATGGCGCGGGCGATGGGCGAGGAAATCGAGATGCGACCGCCCGACGCGTCGGCTTCCGGATCACCGACGACCTGGTAGGTCTTTTCTTCCTCGGTGTCCTCGTCGAGATAGGTGACGGTGGCGCCGAACTTGACGGTCGAGCCGCTCAGCTTGGTGACATCGATAATGTCGGCCAGAGCCAGGATGGTCTCGAGTTCCTTGATGCGGCCCTCGTTGAGGCTCTGCTGTTCCTTGGCGGCCGAATATTCGGCGTTTTCGGACAGATCCCCGTGAGCGCGCGCTTCGGCGATGGCGTCGATGATGCGACGGCGCTCGTTCGCAGTGCGGTGCTCAAATTCAGCGGTCAGGGCCTTGTGGCCACCGATCGTCATCGGGATCTTTTCCATTTAGTCGCCTCCAATCGGGCAGGGCATTCAATAGGCTAACCCTCAGCCAAAATCCGTTCGGCGTGCGCTTCACGATTAGTTTTGAGGGGAGATGACCCAAATTGCCCGGCTGTCGCCTTCCGGTCAAGCCGGTGTCGTGATCAAGATGGCCATGTCCACATGCGTATTCAAGTCAGGCTGCTCTTGCGTCGAAAGGTCCCAGTTCATGAAGTTCACTTTGCGCGCCACAGTATTGAGCGGCGTTGTTGCGCTAATGCTTGGTGTTCCCGCATATTCTCAGACAATCGAAACCAGTGCGGGTCGGCTCAGCGCCACCGTGGTCGCCGAAGGGCTGGAATTTCCCTGGGGACTGGCACTGCTGCCGGACGGGCGCATGCTGGTGACAGAACGGACCGGACAGTTGCGACTCATTGCCGATGGCACGGTGGGCGAGCCCATAGCGGGGGTGCCCGTGGTGCTTGACGAGGGGCAGGCGGGGCTGCTCGACATTGCTATCGCGCGGGATTTTGCAACCAGCGGCATGGTCTACATGACGTTCGTCGAGACCGCCGAGCAGGCGGGCAAGCCCGAGGGCGTCGGCACGGCCGTGGTGGCGGCGCGGCTGGTGCTCGACGGCGCAACCGGCCGGCTCGAAGACAGCAAGGTCATCCTGCGGATGAACAATTACACCTATACTTTCGTGCATTACGGATCGCGGGTGGTGGTCGGGCTGGACGGCAACCTGTTCGTGACGCTGGGTGATCGCGAAAACGGGATGCGGGCGCAGGATGGTTCCGATCTTGCCGGGGCGGTTGCGCGCATCGCGCCGGATGGCAGCATTCCCGGCGACAATCCCAATGTGGATGGCTGGGCACCCGAGCTCTGGAGCAAGGGGCACAGGAACCCGCAGGGTGCGACCTTGCGCGAGGATGGACAATTGTTTCTGGTGGATCACGGTGAGTGGGGTGGGGACGAGGTCAACATGCCGCTGGCCGGCCGCAATTACGGCTGGCCGCTGATCTCCTATGGCAAGAGCTATTCGGGCGGGAGCTTTCCGGCAACAGCGCAGGACGGGCTGGAGCAGCCCTTGCACTATTGGGATCCATCGATCGCGCCGTCGGGCCTCGATTTTTACGAGGGCGATTTGATTCCCGAATGGCAGGGCGATCTTCTGCTCGGCGCCTTGAGTGGCAACAAGCTGGTCCGTCTCGATATGAGCGGCGACACGGTCGTGGGGGAAGAGGCGCTGTTTTCGGGTCAGTTTGGGCGCATCAGGGATGTAAAGGTGAGCCCGAGGGGCGATATCTATCTGCTGACCGACGAAGAGAATGGAAAGCTGATCCGGGTGGCGCCGGAGGGTCGCTAAGGCATTGTCAGCGCGCGGTTGACATAAAACCGTAATGTGGGTGTGAGCATTGGCGAGCTGACACAGGAGCCCCACATGTCCAATTCCCAGCTGCAGGCCGAGCTCGATCGCATCCGTGCGGAAATTACCGACAGTTTCGACGAGGAACTGGAGCTGCAGTTCGAGGACGATCAGCTCGAAATGCTGGCGGGCGGCGAAGAGCGACCGGGTGGCCAGACCATGGACCGCCGGGTTTATTTCCGCGAGCTGTTCCGCCTGCAACACGAGCTGGTGCGGCTGCAGGACTGGATCGCGCATAGCAAGCTCAAGGTGGCGGTGATCTTCGAGGGCCGCGACTCGGCGGGCAAGGGCGGCGCCATCAAGCGCATCACCCAGCGGCTCAATCCGCGCGTCTGCCGCGTGGTGGCCCTGCCTGCGCCATCAGATCGCGAGAAGACGCAGTGGTATTTCCAGCGCTTCGTGCCCCATCTGCCGGCGGCGGGCGAAATGGTGCTGTTTGATCGCTCCTGGTACAATAGGGCCGGTGTCGAGCGGGTCATGGGTTTCTGCACGCCCGACGAGCTGGAGGAATTCTTCCGCTCGGCACCCGAGTTCGAAAAAATGCTGGTGCGCTCGGGCATCATCCTGATCAAATTCTGGTTCTCGATTACCAATGAGGAGCAGGAATTCCGCTTCAAGATGCGCATCGAGGATCCGCTCAAGCAGTGGAAGCTGTCGCCGATGGACCTGGAATCCCGCCGCCATTGGGAAGACTATACCAAGGCCAAGGAAGACATGCTGAACCGCACGCATATTCCGGAATCGCCCTGGTGGGTGGTGGATGCGGACGACAAGAAGCGGGCGCGGCTCAATGTGATCTCGCATCTGCTCGAAGCCATTCCCTATGAAGATGTGCCCAAGCATCAGATCGAACTGCCCGAGCGTATCCGTCACCCTGATTATGCCCGTGGCCCGATCCCGGTGGAAATGAAGGTCAAGCCGATCTACTGACGCCTTCGTAAAGGCTTGTCTCTTGGGCTTGCTGCGCCGACAATGGCTGCGCAGCAAGCCGGAGCATAAAGTTGGCCGATACCAGCCATATCGTGGGCGGGGGACCCAAGAAGGTCCTCTATACCCTGGCGACCATTGCCCGCATGGGGGTGGGCAAGGCCGGCAAGGCGCTGACGGCCAAGAATGCCTGCAAGGCCTGTGCCTATGGCATGGGCGGGCAGCGCGGCGGCATGACCAATGAGCTCGATGAGTTTCCCTCGGTCTGCAACAAGAGCGTGCAGGCGCAGTCGACCGATCTGCAACCGGCCATTCCGCTCGAGATTTTTGAGCATCCGCTGGGCGACCTTCAGGAGCTGACCGGCAAGGAGATAGAGCATCTCGGCCGGCTCGGCACGCCGCTGTTCAAGCGGGCGGGTGCGGATAAGTTCGAGCCGGTGGATTGGGAGTTTGCCATTGACCATGCGGTCGACAGGCTGAAGGCGACCGATCCCCGGCGCAGCTTTTTCTACTCGTCTGGGCGTTCGTCCAACGAGGCCGGCTTCATTTTCCAGCTGCTCGCTCGGGCCTTTGGCACGAACAATGTCAACAACTGCTCCTATTACTGCCACCAGGCGACGAGCGAAGGTCTCGCCACGACGATCGGCAAGGGTACGGCCAGCGTCGAGCTGGAAGACCTGACCGGGGCGGATCTGATCTTCGTGATCGGCGCCAACCCGTCGTCCAACCATCCGCGCTTCATCCATATGCTGAAGAACTGCCGCGAGCGGGGCGGGCAGGTGATCGTGATCAATCCGGCGAAAGAGCCAGGACTGGTGAAGTTCGCCGTGCCGAAGTCGCCGCGCTCCATGCTCAAGGGCGGCAGCGAGATAGCCTCGGATTATGTGCAGCTGCGTATCGGAAGCGATATTGCGCTGATGAAGGGCATTGCGAAAGCGGTGCTGGAGCTGGGGCTCGAAGACGGTGCCTTCATCGCGGCGCATGCTGCCGGATTCGAAGCGTTCCGGACCGATCTCGAAGCCTTGGGCTGGGACGAGATCGTCTCGGCCTGCGGCATTGCCCGTGCCGAGGTGGAGCAAATTGCGAGGCAGTATGGCCGGGCCGAGCATGCGGTCTTTGCCTGGGGCATGGGCATGACCCATCACATTCACGGCGTGGCCAATGTCGAGGCGATCGCCAATCTCGCCATGCTGCGCGGCATGGTGGGCAAGCGCTATGCGGGTCTCTTGCCGCTGCGCGGGCATTCCAATGTGCAGGGGATCGGCACGATCGGGGTCAAGCCGGTGCTGGCCAAGGATGTGCTGGCGAAGATGGAAGCGGCGTTCGGAGTGAAATTCCCCGAAGAGAAAGGCTTCGACACCATGGCCTGCCTCAAGGCGGCCGAGGCGGGCGACGTCGACAGCGCGGTCATCATGGGTGGCAACCTCTGGGGCGCGACGCCGGACCGGGCCTTTGCCAGCCGGGCCATGGCGGCGATCGGTTTCAAGCTCTTCCTCACCACCACGCTCAACATGGGCCATGTGCATGGGTTGGGTGACGGCGAGGTGCTGATCTTGCCGGTCACGGCGCGCGACGAGGAGTGGGAGCCAACGACGCAGGAATCCATGTTCAACTATGTGCGGCTCAGTGACGGCGGCATCTGCCGGCTGGAGAGCGTGCGGCCCGAGAGCTGGATCCTAGGCGAGATCGGGCAGGGGCTGATGCCCAATTCTCCGATTCAATTCAAGGCGTTCAGCGCGCATGCGAAAGTGCGCGATGCGATTGCCGCGGTGGTTCCGGGCATGGAACAGCTGGCCGATATCGACGTGGCCAAGCGCGAGTTCCACATCAAGAGCCGGGTCATGCACACGCCCGAATTCGGCACGCCGGACGGCAAGGCGCATTTTGTGGTGACGCCGCTGCCTCAGCTGCAGCGCGAACGCCTGACTTTGGCGACCATGCGCAGCGAGGGGCAGTTCAACACCATCATCTATGAGGAAAAAGACAGCTATCGCGGTGGCGCGGGACGGCATGCGGTGTTTCTCAACAGCGAGGACATGGCGGCCTTTGGGCTGAGCGAAGGACAGGCAGTGACCCTGGCGTCAGATGTCGGGCGCATGCCAGCGGTGGCGACGGCATTCGACCTGCCGCGTGGCAGTGCCATGGCCTATTACCCCGAAGCCAATGTGCTGGTGGGCACAGCGGTCGATCCGCGCAGCAAGACGCCGGCCTTCAAGTCGGTACCGGTCTGGATCGAGACGCTGCCCGGCTAAATGCTCGGAACCGGAATCTATTAAGGCGTTGGTTACCATGTCCGGGCATGCTGTGGCACGTCTGCAGCAGAGGCCAAGGCCATGACGAACAAGGAACATTCCGCAGTCGCGGCATCGCCGCGGGCCATGCGGGTGGTCATGGACGGGATCAGTGGCGAGCTCAACAGCTATGCCACCAGCAATCTGCAGATCGTCAAGCAGACCAAGCTCCTGGCCATCAATGCCATCATCGAGGCGGCGCGGGCAGGCGATGCCGGCAAGGGCTTTGCCGTGGTCGCCAATGAAGTGCAGCGGCTGGCCGACAGCGCTGCCGATATCGCCATGCGCTTCCAGGACGTGCTGGTGGGGCGGATTTCGCTCAGCCGGGTGATGAGCGAGACGCTGGTCGACGAAATGGAAGGCGTGCGGCTGATCGATCTGGCGCAGTCGCTGGTGCAGCTGATCGTGCGCAATCTCTACGAGCGAACGGCGGACGTGCGCTGGTGGGCGACCGATACGGCCTTCTGGGAAGCTCTGGCCGTCGCCGATGCAGAGCGGGTCGCCTTCGCGGCCGACCGGCTGGCGGTGATCAACAGGTTCTACAGCGTCTATTGTGATCTCGTGCTGACCGATGCCCGTGGGCGAGTGGTGGCCAGTGCCAACGGCGCGCATGCGCGTGCGCTGGCGGGCGCAGACCTTTCGCGCGAAGCCTGGTTCCGGGACGCCATCAAGACCGCGTCCGGCGACGATTATGCCGTGGGCGAAGTCATGGTGAGCCCGCATCATGGGGGGCAGGAGGTGCTGGTCTATAGTACCGCGGTGCGGGCCGGTGGACGGGCCGATGGCGCGGTTCTCGGGACACTTGGCGTCTACTTCGATTGGCAGAAGCAGGGTCGTTCGATCGTCGAGACCGAGGCGGCATTACCGCCCAAGATTGCCGAGCGCACGGAGGTTATGCTGCTCGATGCCAAGCGGCGGGTCATCGCCTCGACCCGGGCCGGCGGCATGTTCACCACCTTCGATCTGCAGCACCAGGAGCGGTCTCGCGGCAGCTATTATGATGGTCGCGGCAATATCGTCGCCTTCGCACAGACGCTGGGCTACCAGGAATATGACGGCCTGGGCTGGTGGGGCGTCGTGGTGCAGGGCACCGAACAGGACGAGGCCATTCGCCAGCGGCTTGGCCTCGTCGCCGGTTGAGCTTTCGGTCGGGATCAGGGTGCCGCGGCCTTGGGGCCGAGCAGCATGATGGCAGGTTTTTCGGTGAGCAGTCTTTTGGCGACGGCCTGGACCTGTTCGGCGGTCACCGCCTTGATCATCTCGGTGCGGCGGGGCAGGTAGTCGATGCCCAGGTCCCAGAGCTGCAGACCCACAAGGGTGCTGGCAATGGCGCTGGAGGAGCTGAATTCCTGCAGAGCTGCCGAGCCGATCATGTATTTCTTGACGGCAGCGAGCTCTTCTTCGGTCGGACCTTCCTCGACCAGCCGTGTGATGACGTCCTCGATCACCGAGAGGGTTTCGGGGGCGCGGTCGGCGCGGGTGGAGGTGGAGACCATCAGGTTGCTGCTGTGGCGCATATTGGCCAGCGAGGCGCTGACGCCATAGGTCAGGCCGCGCTTTTCGCGCACTTCCGCATTGAGGCGGGAGATGACGCTGCCGCCGCCGAGGATTTCGCTCATGACGCGGGCGGCGAAGAAATCGGGATCGTCGAGCCCGACGCCCGGATAGGCCATGAAGATATTGGTCTGGGGCAGGGGATATTCCACCGCCAGATCCTTGCCCAGCGCCGGCGCGATGTCCTCCACCGCGGTGAGGCTGGCTTCGGCAGGCAGATCGCCAAACACCTGATCCAGCACGGCCTCGGCGTCCTCGGCGGTGATGGCGCCGACGATGGCGACATGCAGGTTGCTGCGGGCAAACATGGCGTCATAGCTGGCGCGCAGGTCCTCGGCGGTGATGGATTTCAGCGTTTCCGGCGTGCCTTCGCTGGGGCGGGCGTAGGGATGGCTGCCGAAGAGGGTTTCGTTCCAGAGCTTCTGAGCGGCGGTGGCCGGGTTCTGCGCGTCGGCGGCCAGGCTCGAGAGCAGCTGGGCCCGCATGCGGTTGATCGGGTCCTGGTCGAAGCGCGGCTGCTGCACGGCCAGCGTCAGCAAGTCGAGCGCCGCTTCGCGTTCATCGGCCAGCAGGCGCATGGTGCCAGAAATGGTGTCCTTGTCGCTGCCAAAGCCCATTTCGGCCCCGGCCTCGTCTAGGGCGATCTGGTAGGCCTCGCTGTCGAGGTCGCCGGCGCCCTCGTCAAAAAGAGTCGTCATCAGGCTGGCGAGGCCTTCCTTGCCGGCCGGATCCTGGGCGGCGCCGCCGTCAAAGGCGAAGCGGATGGTGATGATGGGCACGGAATAGTCTTCGACCAGCCAGGCCTCCACCCCGCCGGGCGAGGTGATCTGCTGGAACTGCACCTCGGCATGGGCCGGCAGGATGGAGGCCAGCAGCAGGGCGGGAGCAGCGACAAGGGTGACGCTGCGGCGGAGCGCGGAAAAAAAGGTCATTACTGGGCTCCGTTTTCGCTGGGCAGCAGATAGCCGGTGACCGACACGTCGGGGTCGAGATACTTTTTGGCGACGGCCTGGATCTGTTCGGGGGTGACGGCACGGATGCGGTCAGGCCATTGTTCGACGTCTTCCACCGTGCCGTCATTGGCGAGGCGGCTGCCGTAGATATTGGCCATGTTGGACTGTTCGTCGCGGGCAAAGATCAGGCCGCGGACATAGCGCATCTTGGCGGCGTCCAGCTCTTCGGGCGTAACGCCGTCGTCGATCAGGCGCTGGACCTGGGCAGTGACAGCCGCCTCCACCTCGTCAAGCGTGTGCTCGCCCTGGGGGGCACCATAGACGGTGAAATTGCTGGGGTCGTAGGAGCCGCCGTCATAGCCGGCGCCGGCAGCAGAAGCGAGGCCCTGCTTGACGACGATCTCCTGGTAGAAGCGACTGCGCGAGCCTCCGCCGAGGATTTCCGAAAGCAGATCAAGTGCCTCGGCCTCGCCGTTTTCGGCGGTGCGATAGGTGGGGGTGAGCCAGCCGCGGGTAAAACTTGGGATGCCGACGCGCGGATCGCTCAGGGTCACGGTGCGGGCGGTGTCCTGGTGCGGCTCGGAGGGGCGGATGCGCGGCGGCAGGTCGGGGCCGCGCTCGACCTTGCCATAGGTCGCCTCGGCCATGCTGCGGACTTCGTCGGCATCGACATCGCCGGCCACGACCAGCACGGCATTATTGGGCGCGTAATAGCGGTGGTAGAAATCGAGCGCATCCGCGCGGCTGAGCTGTTCCATCTCGTGCAACCAGCCGATGACCGGCACGCGATAGGGATGGTTCTGGTAAAGCGTGGCGGCGCTTTCTTCGGCCAGCAGGGCCTGGGGGCTGCCTTCGATGCGCTGGTTGCGCTCCTCGAGAATGACGTCGCGCTCGGCGTCGATCACCTCTTCGGGCAGGACGAGGCCGCGCATGCGGTCGGCTTCGAAATCCATCATCGAGCTCAGCATGTCGGGTGGCACGGTCTGGAGATAGACCGTCACATCCTTGGTGGTGAAGGCATTGGTGTAGCCACCGACCTCGGCAATGGTGCGGTCCATCTCGCCGGCCGGGTGCTTTTCGGTGCCCTTGAACATCAGGTGTTCGAGGAAATGGGCAATGCCTGACTTGCCGGCGGGCTCGTCGGCGCTACCGATCTTGTACCAGAGCATATGGGTGACGATGGGCGCGCGGCGGTCGGGGATGACGACGACCTCGAGCCCGTTATCCAGCGTGAAATTGCTGATCTCCGCCTCTGCCGGCGGCTCGGCCGGCGCGCCTTGCGCAAAGGCGCTCAGGGTCATCAGGGCGCCCATGGTCAGGGTCAGCAGGGGTCTGATCGGCATTAAAGGCTCCGAAATTTCTAGGCAGGACAAGGCGATAGATTGCCTCGGTGAGGTTGGCGACAACCCTTTACGGGATAATGGGGCGTAATTCCGACCGCTGCTGCGACCCGTTGCCCCGATGGGCGGCTTGCCCTACATAGGCGGCCAATCCCTGAACTCCCCAAGAGGTTGCCAGAGCATGGCTCGCCAGTTCATCTATCACATGCACGGAATGTCCAAGTCCTATGCCGGCGGCAAGAAGGTGCTGGACAATATCCACCTCAGTTTCTACCCCGACGCCAAGATCGGCATCCTGGGCCCGAATGGCTCGGGTAAATCGACGCTGCTCAAGATCATGGCCGGCATCGATACCGAGTTCCAGGGCGAAGCCTGGGCAGCGGATGGCGCCAAGATCGGCTATCTCAGCCAGGAGCCCGAGCTTGATCCGGCGCTCAACGTGCTGGGCAATGTCATGACCGGCGTCAAGGAAAAGAAGGCCATCGTCGACCGCTACAACGAGTTGATGATGGAATATTCCGACGAGACGGCCGATGAGGCCTCAAAGCTGCAGGACGTCATCGACAGCCAGAACCTGTGGGATCTGGAATCGCAGGTGGAAGTGGCCATGGAGGCGCTCGGCTGCCCGCCGGGCGATGCCGATGTGACCCAGCTGTCGGGTGGCGAACGCCGCCGCGTGGCGCTGTGTGCGCTGCTGCTCAGCAAGCCTGACCTGCTGCTGCTCGACGAACCGACCAACCATCTCGACGCCGAAACCACGTCGTGGCTGGAGCGGCACCTGCGCGAATTCGAAGGCGCGGTGCTGATCATCACCCACGATCGCTACTTCCTCGACAATGTCACGGGCTGGATCCTTGAGCTCGATCGCGGCCGCGGCGTGCCCTATGAGGGCAATTACTCGGCCTATCTCGGCGCCAAGGCCAAGCGCTTTGCGCAGGAAAAGAGCGAAGACGCCGCCCGCGCCAAGGTGCTCGAGCGCGAAAAGGAATGGATGGGTCAGTCTCCTCAGGCGCGTCAGTCCAAGTCCAAGGCCCGCCTCAAGGCCTATGACGAGCTGGTCAAGATCAACGACGCCCGCACGCAGTCCCAGACGGCACAGATCATCATTCCGCCCGGCGAACGCCTCGGCCATAATGTGATCGACGTGGAAGGCCTCTCGAAGAGTTTTGGCGATCGCCTGCTGATCGACAACCTGACCTTCAAGCTGCCCCCGGGCGGCATCGTGGGCATCATCGGTCCGAACGGCGCCGGCAAGACCACGCTGTTCAAGATGCTTACCGGCCAGGAAAAGCCCGATGCGGGCACGGTGACCGTGGCCGAGAATGTGCACCTCGGCTATGTCGACCAGAGCCGCGACAGCCTCAACCCGAACAAGACCGTCTGGGAAGAAATCTCCGAGGGTGACGAAGTGCTGCTGCTCGGCAAGCGCGAGATGAATTCGCGCGCCTATACGTCGACCTTCAACTTCAAGGGCGGCGACCAGCAGCAGAAGGTGGGCAATCTCTCGGGCGGACAGCGCAATCGCGTGCACCTGGCCAAGATGCTCAAGAGCGGTTCGAATGTGTTGCTGCTCGACGAACCGACCAACGACCTCGACACCGAAACCCTTGCAGCACTTGAAGAAGCGCTGGAAGAATTCGCCGGCTGCGCCGTGATCATCAGCCATGATCGCATGTTCCTCGATCGCCTGGCGACGCACATGCTGGCCTTTGAAGGCGACAGCCATGTCGAGTGGTTCGAAGGCAATTTCGCCGACTATGAAGCCGACAAGATCCGCCGGCTGGGTGCAGATGCGGTCAACCCGAAGCGGGCGACATACAAGCCGCTGACGCGCTGATGAGTTCGAGGCGTCCCGGGAGCGGGGCGCCTCACTTGCATTGTGGCCCGGAAACCATTGAAATGGCGGGATGATGCAGTGTCGGCAAATGTGTGCGACACGTGGTTGGTAGAAGCATTGACGACCGGGCGCCTTGGCGCGCCCGTTGCTGTGGGGGCAAGATGAAGTGTGTTGCTGCGACCCTGATCTGGGGCGCGATGGTGATGGCAGTCTCGGCGGCGCCGGGGCAGTGCACCGTGACAGGGTATGGCACGTTCGAGTGTGACGTGGCGCTGGATGGGCAGGGGCTGACCTTCGGTCTGCCCGACGGCGGTCTGTTTGCCTTTGCGCTGACCGGCGAGGATGAAGGCGCGGCCTATCTTGCCGGGGCAGATACGGCGCCGGGAGCGCTGCCGGAAGAATTGCGCGGCCTTGTGGCGGTGGACGGCAAGCCGGGCTGCTGGGCGCGGGATGACGAATTTGAGTTCTGCGTGCTCGTCGAAGAATAGGGAGCGGGCCGGTTCGGGCCTGATCTGGATATGAATGACGAGGCCTTCTCGGTTTCGGTGGGCGGCGCGGTGCTGACTGGTGTCCGGCGCGGCGAGGGACTGCCGGTGGTGTTTCTCCATGCCGGGGTTTGCGACAAGCGCATGTGGCGGTCGCAGATCGAGATGGTGGCCGAAGAGGGTTGGCAGGGCATTGCCTATGACCGGCGTGGCTATGGCGAGGCCGAGAGCCCGGACGAAGAGTTCAATCACGTCGATGACCTCGAAGCCGTGCTCAAGGCGCTCGATATCCATGCGGCGGTGTTTGTCGGCTGTTCGATGGGCGGCGGCCTGGCAGTGGACTTCGCGCTGCGCCATCCCGGGCAGGTGATTGGCCTTGTGCTGATCGGGACCTCGGTAACCGGCGCGCCCTGGAGCGCAACCGATGTCGAGGAGCAGCTCGAAGAGGTCGAGGCAGATGCCTATGACCGGGGCGATCTCGACATGATCAACCGGGTGCAGGCGCATGCCTGGCTCGACGGGCCCCGCACGTCCGGCGGCCGGGTGACCGGCGCGGCGCGCGAGCTGTTCCTCGACATGAATGCCATTGCGCTCTCAAAGCCGCAGCTGACGCTGGAAGAAGAACGGCCGAGCGCCTGGCGGCGGGTTGGCGAGGTCGGTGCGCCGACGCTGCTGCTGGTGGGTGACGAGGATTTTTCCGCGCTGATCGACCGGCACGAGATCCTGTCGGAAGAAATGCCCAATGCCTTTGCCGCAGTGCTCGAAGGGGTGGCGCATATCCCCAGTATCGAGCGGCCGGAACTGGTGAACTCGATGATCCTCGAATTTCTCGATGCGATCGAGGGCGGGGATGATGAGGATGAGGATGAGGATGAGGGCGACGAGGACTAGATCGTCATCCTCAGACATTGATTCAACACATTAAAAGGCCGGTTCAACAGATTGGTCTGTTGAATCGGCCTCTTGTTTCAGCACGCTGAAGTTACAGCGTTTTTTATGCCGCGAGGATGCCGTCGAGGTGCTTGTCCAACTGCGCCGTGGGGGTGTTGGTCAAGTCCTTGTTGAGTTCGGCGACGACGGTTTTCTGTACGGCCGGGGAAATGGCCTTGCGCAGATCCCCCAAGGCGATGGGCGCCGCAGCGATCACCAGACGGTCAAAATCGCCCTTCTGCTGGTGTCGGCCGAGGGTCGCGGCGACTGATTTGACGAATTCGGCCTCGCGGTGCTCGACCGGATCGGTCTTGGGCGCCATGCCGCCGCCAAAGGCGCCGCCGCCGCTCTTGCTGCCCGGACGGTCGGTGACGATATCCTGCGCCTGCAAAGGCTCGATGGCCCAGTCGAGACCTTCGACCTGCTTCAGCCCCTTGCCCGGACCACTGTTCTCAAGCACGCGCGCTTGCGCGCCGTCAGCGATCAAAACCCAGGTGACGGTCTTCTTCATGATGAAACTCCTGCTGGTCGTGGTCATGTGAGGCGCGAAATATGCGCTGGAGATCAACGCGGGTGGCGGAAAAAGGTTGGCTCGATCCATCAGCTTTGGTCCTTGCAGCGATCACAAACTGTCATTGGCGGGCAGGGCGGCAGGCTGGTATCAAGGCGTACCGCCCGGCTCGGGGCGCGGAGAATCTCATGACACTGCCCGAATCTACCCCCGAGGTGATCGCCTCAAGCCAGCCGGGCCGACGCCCCATGTCCGACAGCAGCAAAGGTGTCGTTGCAGCGCTGTTGGCCTATGCTCTCTGGGGATTTCTGCCGCTGCTGTTCAAGCAGGTGGAAAGCGCGGGGTCCGTCCTGATCGTGGCCGAGCGGACGCTGTGGTCGCTCGTGTTGCTGGCATTAATCCTGTCCTTTACGGTCGGGTTCGGAGAGGTGCGGGCGCTGTTTGCGGATCGCAAACGGGCACTGATCACGCTATTTGCGGCCGTGCTGCTCGCGGGCAATTGGCTGCTCTACGTGTGGGCCGTGGAAACAGGCCAGGTGCTGGAAGCCAGCTTTGGCTATTTCATCAATCCGCTGATCAACGTGCTGCTGGGCATGGTGCTGCTGGGCGAGCGACAGAACCGGTTGCAGACAGTCTCGATCGCCATTGCGACGATTGCCATCGCCATCCAGGCGATTGGTCTGGGCGGGGTGCCCTATATCGCGCTGGGTCTTGCCTTCAGCTTTGGCCTTTACGGCTATATCCGCAAGACGGCAAAGATGAGCCCGGCCTCGGGCCTGTTCTCCGAGGCGATCATGCTGGCGCCCGCGGCAATCGCCTATGTCATCTACAATATCGCCACGGTCGGCGTCGGCGTGCACGCCGATCCGCAGATGATGGTGTGGCTGGTCCTGACGGGGCCTGCGACTGCAATCCCGCTGCTGCTGTTTGCCTTCGCCGTCAGACAATTGCGGCTGACGACGATCGGCATGTTCCAGTATATCGCGCCGTCGATCCAGTTCCTGCTCGCCATCACGCTGTTCGGCGAGCATCTCAACGGGCTGCGCCTGATCAGTTTTGCGCTGATCTGGCTGTCACTGATCGTGTTCAGCTATGACAGCTTTGCGCGCCGCAAGCGGGTGCCGGCCGCAGTCTAAAGCTGCGTCGCGCGGATAACCTCGGCCATCTTGTCGAAGGTGGCGGTAAAAGGCGTTGCCTCGCGCCAGACCAGCGACAGCAGGCGCTGCGCCCCGGGAGAGGCGAGGTCGTGGATGGCGATGCGCGGGTCAGTCGCCTCCTTGCGCAGGGCAATGCGCGGCAGCAGTGTCACGCCCTGCCCATTGGCAACAAATTCCACAATGGTCGACAGCGATGTGGCTGCGAAGGTGCGGGCACCGACATCGCCATCGATGCGACAGGCGGCAATGGTCTGATCGCGGAAGCAGTGGCCCTCGTCGAGGAGCAGAATGCGCTCGGGTGCGAGGCTTGAGAGCGCCACGGGTTCGCTGCCACCCTCCTGCCGGCTGGTGGCCAGCACGAAGGGATCGGCAAACAGGGGCCGGCTGGCGAGACGCGGCCCCTGCACCGGCGGGGCGGTGCCGATCAATGCAATATCGAGGCTGCCATCGACGAGGCCGGCCACCAGCGCGTCGGTGCGATTCTCGCTGATGGTAAAGTCGAGACCGGGCAGGTCCCTGGTCAGCGCCGGAAAGACCTGCGGCAGCAGATAGGGCGCAACCGTCGGGATAAGGCCGAAACGGATGGGGCGGTCGGGCGTACCCGCATGACCCTGGGTGAAGGCCGACAGCGCATCCGCGCTTTCGAGCACGAGGCGTGCGCGGGCAACAAATTCACTGCCGAAGGGCGTCAGTCGCACACCTGACTTCAGCCGGTCGAACAGCGCCGTCTTGCAGACATCCTCGACGGCCTGCACCTGCTGGCTCAGCGCTGGCTGGCTGACATTGCAGGTCCCGGCGGCGCGGCCGAAATGGCCGGCTTCGGCCACGGTCACGACATAGCGCATCTGTTTCAGGGAAAGGTGCATGATAGGCTCTGCTTATACATGAACGAAGCATTATCGATTGGCCTGATGGTTGTCACCTTCCTATAACCCCAGCAACAGCAAGCCATCAGGAGACCGTCATGTCCGATCCCAACGCAACCAGTGCGTCCGAAGCCAAGTGCCCCGTCGATCACGGCGGCGGCGCACCCAAGAAGCATGGCGGCAATGCCCAGTGGTGGCCCAAGGCACTCGATGTTTCGATGCTGCACCGCAATTCATCGCTCTCGGATCCGCTGGGTGCGGAATTCGATTACGCCGAAGCCTTCAAGTCGCTCGACCTGGCGGCCGTCAAGGCAGACCTGCGCGCGCTGATGACTGACAGCCAGGAGTGGTGGCCGGCTGACTTCGGTCATTATGGCGGCCTCTTCATCCGCATGGCCTGGCACAGCGCCGGCACCTATCGCATCACCGACGGTCGTGGTGGCGCGGGCCAGGGCCAGCAGCGCTTTGCGCCGCTCAACTCCTGGCCGGACAATGCCAGCCTCGACAAGGCGCGCCGCCTGATCTGGCCGGTCAAGCAGAAGTACGGCAACAAGATCTCCTGGGCCGACCTGATGATCCTGACCGGCAACGTTGCGCTGGAATCGATGGGCTTCAAGACCTTCGGTTTTGCTGGTGGTCGCGCCGACGTCTGGGAACCCGAAGAACTCTATTGGGGTCCGGAAGGCACCTGGCTGGGCGACGAGCGCTATTCGGGCGAGCGGCAGCTCAGCGAGCCGCTGGGCGCCGTGCAGATGGGCCTGATCTATGTCAATCCCGAAGGTCCGAACGGCAACCCGGATCCGCTGGCCTCGGCCCGCGACATTCGCGAAACCTTCAGCCGCATGGCAATGAATGACGAAGAAACCGTGGCGCTGATCGCGGGCGGCCACACCTTCGGCAAGACCCATGGTCGCGGCGACCCGTCGTTGATCGCCGCCGAGCCGGAAGGCGCTGACCTCGAAGATCAGGGCTTGGGCTGGAAGAGCAGCCATGGCACGGGCATTGGCCCCGACGCCATCACCTCGGGTCTTGAAGTCACATGGACCCAGACGCCGACGCGCTGGAGCTATTATTTCTTCTCGAACCTCTTCGATTTCGAGTGGGAGTTGAGCGAAAGCCCGGCTGGCGCCAAGCAGTGGGTGGCCAAGGGCGACCACTATGTCATTCCCGATCCCTTCGATGCGGAAAAGAAGCACCGCCCGACCATGCTGACCTCGGATCTGGCGCTGCGCTTTGATCCGATCTACGGCCCGATCTCGCGCCGCTTTTACGAGAACCCGGACCAGTTTGCCGATGCCTTCGCCCGCGCCTGGTTCAAGCTGACCCATCGCGACATGGGTCCAAAGGTGCGTTATCTCGGAGCCGAAGTGCCGCAGGAAGACCTGATCTGGCAGGACGTCATCCCGGCCGTCGACCACGCGCTGGTCAATGACGCCGACATCACCGCACTCAAGGCCAAGATCGTCGCGTCGGGCCTGCCGGTTTCCGACCTGGTGTCGACCGCCTGGGCGTCGGCAGCGAGCTATCGCGGTTCGGACAAGCGCGGCGGCGCCAATGGTGCCCGCATTCGCCTCGCGCCGCAAAAGGACTGGGAAGTCAACCAGCCGGCCCAGCTCGGCAACGTGCTGGCTCAGCTCGAAACCATCCGCGCGGACTTCGAAGCCTCCGGCAAGAAGATCTCGTTGGCCGACCTGATCGTGCTGGCGGGTGGCGTTGGTGTCGAACAGGCGGCCAAGGCTGCAGGACAGGATGTGTCCGTGCCCTTCACTCCGGGCCGCATGGATGCGTCGCTGGAGCAGACCGATGTGGTGTCCTTCGGAGCGCTGGAGCCGCGCGCCGATGGCTTCCGCAACTACTACAGCAAGCGCAGCTTCCTGCAGCAGGAAGAGGCCCTGATCGACAAGGCACAGCTGCTGCGCCTGACCGGTCCGGAAATGACCGTGCTGGTCGGTGGCTTGCGTGTGCTCGAGGCTGGCGTCAATGCGCATGGTGTCTTCACCGACAAGCCCGGCGCCCTGACCAATGACTTCTTCCTCAACCTGCTCGACATGGCCACGGTGTGGTCGCCAAAGGCCGGCGAGGAGGGCGTCTATGAAGGCCGCGACCGCACGAGCGGCGCGCTGCGCTGGACCGGCACCCGCGTCGACCTGATCTTTGGCAGCCACTCCCAGCTGCGCGCCCTGGCCGAAATCTACGGCCAGTCGGACAGCGGCGCCAAGTTCACCAGGGACTTCGTCGCCGCCTGGGTCAAGGTCATGGAGGCCGACCGCTTCGACCTGCGCTGATCGCGCGTGACGAACAAAAGTAAAGGGCCCCGGGAAACCGGGGCCCTTTCCATTTTAAGAAAACTGTCCGTTTCAGGGGCCAGCGCGGGCTTGGCATCAGCAACTGGCCCGGAACGCGGGCAGTTTCAGGTCGATACAAGTTTAATAAAATTTCCCGAGAGGCTTTCAGGGGCCTGTATCTGTGGGGGTCTAGGGTAACAGTCGAGATTTCCTCTGGCCCCAGGACGGACCATGTCTGAACTCGATCAAGGCGAACGCGCTTTTTCCAGCTTCCGGGTACTCAACGGCGAGCACAACCACAACGAGCGCGAGCAGCTGTTTCGCAATATGGCGCAGCTGTTCAGCTATGTGTCGGATCGCTGCGACGACGATCAGGTGGCCCAGTATGACGAAGTGCTGTGCCAGCTGGCCGAGCTGGTCGAGCTGGAAGCGCGGGTGCATGTGGCCCAGTTGCTGGCGCCGCTCGATCGGGCGCCGGGGTCGGTGGTGGTCAAGCTGGCCCATGACGACATCGAAGTGGCCAAGCCGCTGCTCGAGTTTTCCAATGTGCTGTCCGATGACGACCTGATCGACATTATCTCCAACCTCACCGAAGCGCATCGCGTGGCCATCGCCGGCCGCGCCAATGTGCCCGAGCGGGTGGGCGAGGCGATCGTCGAGCATGGCGAGACGGATTCGGTGGTGCGCCTGGTGCGCAATGCGGCAGCGGAACTGCATCAGTCGACGCTGCACAAGCTGGTCGAGCGTGCTTCGCGCGACAGCGAGATCGCCGCCGACCTGCGCAATCGCTCCGACATCGACTGGAAGTCGTTGCGCAGCGAGATCGAAGAGGCCTCCAGCAGCGTGCTGGAGAACCTCGACACCAGCCAGGGTATCGACCCGGTCGCCGCCGGCAAGGTCAATGCCGTGGTCTATAACCGCATGCGCAATCGCGCCGGCTTTTCGGCCAATGAGTGGAAGGTGGCCTATAACCAGGTCAAGGCGCTCAGCGATCGCAAGCAGCTCGACGAACGTGCGCTGGCCCGCTTTGCCCGCTTCGGCTATGGCCACCATGCCGCGGCGGCACTGACGGTGATCCTCAGCGTCTCGCCGGAAGTCTTCGTCAAGTGGCTGGCCAGCCAGGATTATGTGGCGATCACTGTGGCGCTCAAGGCTGCCGGGCTTTCGTCCGACCTGTTCGAAGCCATCGTCTCCACCTTGCCCTGGCGCGACCTGCCGTCAGACGCCGACAAGAAGATGGTGGTCAGCCGTTTCGACGCGCTGGAACGCGACGAAGCGCTCGGCATCTTCGAACTCTGGCGCGCCCATGCCTTCCGCAAGCGCGCCGTCAGCGAACCCCGCCAGAACGTGGCCTAAGGAACGACGTCCAGGTCGGTCTGACGAAACTCATTGGCGGTCGCCAGGATGGGGACTTTGTAATATTTCGCGCTGGCGTAATGCATGCAGTCAGCGAGGTTGAGGCCACGCCGGCCGGACCTAAAACGCGCGGCCGCGAAGCTGGCGAGGTGGACAACTTCTGAAGGATTGTCCACATCGCGGATGACGATATCGCGCGCTCGCATCAGTTGGACCAAGGACAATGCAGCTTCGTCCACCGGCACGTTCCATTTGTCCGGTCTCGACAATGCCAGGACCGATTCAAGCACGGCTAATGGTGATGTGAAGCTTCCGACCGTTGAACCCAAGATGTCGTCAACTCGCGACTGCTCCTGCTCTTTTGAGAACAGCGCTACGATCGCTGAAGCGTCAACGAACATCGGGCTCGTCCTCGAAGGATTCGCCCGACATCTCGTCAAAAACCGATTTTGGTAAGGGAATATGAGCCGTTGGGCTTGGCACAACTCCGTTCTGCTTCAGAATTCGGTCTATCAGTTCGTTGATCGGCTCTCGCGGCCGGCGCCGCTCCAGCGCCTCTTCCATTGCGATCACAACGGCTTCTAGCGGGCTTACGCCTTCCCGCTCTGCCAGTTGACGGGTCAGTTGATCTGCCTTGCTGTTGAGGTCCATCTACGCCTCCATCGCAACTAGAATACTCCAAGCACCGAGGTCGGTCCATCTGGCATGCGTTACCCCCTAGACCTGCCCACAAACTGAATATAAAGATATCTTTATATCTTGTGAGGGGCGGATGGCGCGTCTGGATGAAATGGTTGGGGTGCTGAAGGCGGCGGGGGAGGATACCCGGCTGCGGCTTCTGGCATTGCTGGCTGATGGCGACCATTCGGTCAAGGACCTGACCGAAATTCTCAAGCAAAGCCAGCCGCGCGTGTCGCGTCACCTCAAGCTTCTGGCTGATGTCGGGCTAATCGAGCGCAATGCCGAGGGCGCCTGGGCCTATTACGGGCTGGCACAGGAGGGCGATGCCTCTGAACTGGCGCAATGGCTGATTTCCCGTGTCGATCCGGCCGATATTGACCGCGCGCGTGATATCGAGCGGCAGCAGAAAGTCCGGTCGGCGCAGCAGTCTCTGGCGCGGGAATATTTCGCCAAGGTGGCCGGCAGCTGGGACCTGCTAAAGACGCTGCATGTGCCGGAAGAGGCGGTGGAAGCGGCAGTGGTCGCTGCGCTCGATGGGCGCAAGGTTGATACGCTGATCGACCTTGGCACCGGCACCGGCCGCATGCTCGAAGTGCTCGAGGACAGCTACAAGCGCGGTATCGGCATCGATTCGAGCCGCGAAATGCTGGCGGTAGCTCGGGCGCGCCTGGCCAGTGCCGGACTTGGTCATGCGCAGGTGCGGCTGGGCGATATCGGCGATGTCGAGCTATCGGCGGGGCCCGCCGATGTCATCGTGGTGCACCAGGTGCTGCACTATTTCGATGATCCGGGCCGCATGCTGGCGCAGGCGAGACGCCTGCTGAAGCCGGGTGGCGAGATGGTGATCGTCGATTTCGCCCCGCATGACCTCGAATTCCTGCGACAGGAGCACGCCCATCGGCGGCTCGGCCTGTCGCAAAGCCAGATGAGCGGCTGGGCCGCGGCGGCAGACCTTTCGGTCGACGACTGTCGCGAATTCCCCAGCCAGGACAATGAACGTGGCCTGACGGTTTGCCTGTGGCGCCTCAGCGACAAGACGAAGACGGACCAGACCCATGCTTGACGACAATCTCCGCGCCAGCCGCCAGACGGCAGACCAGCGCCCGGACCTGCAGATTTCCTTCGAATTCTTCCCGCCCAAGACCGACGTCATGGAGGAAAAATTCTGGGACAGCGTGCATAAGCTCGCCCCGCTCAAGCCGCGCTTCGTCTCGGTTACCTATGGTGCGGGCGGGTCGACGCGCGAGCGTACCTTGCGCATGGTCAGCCGCATCAAGGCGGAGACCGGTGTCGATGCGGCTGCGCATCTGACCTGTGTCGGGGCGACGCGCGACGAGGTCGATGCCGTGGTGCGCGATTTCCAGCAGGTGGGCGTCAACCGCATCGTCGCCCTGCGCGGTGATCCGCCGGAAGGGGTCGGGCAGCCGTTCACCCCGCATCCGCAGGGCTATCAGAATGCGGCTGACCTGGTGGCCGGGCTGCGCCGGATCGGGGATTTCGACATCTCCGTTGCTGCCTATCCGGAAAAGCATCCGCAGAGCCCGGACTGGGCCTTCGAGATCGACAATCTCAAGCGCAAGATCGATGCGGGGGCCAATCGCGCCATTACGCAGATGTTCTTCAGCAATGCGGACTATCTGCGCTACGTCGAGCGCGCCCGCGCGGCCGGCATAACGGCACCGATCGTGCCGGGCATCCAGCCGATCCACAGCTTCAAGCAGATTTCGAGCTTTGCCGCACGCTGCGGCACCTCGATCCCGGCCTGGCTGGCCGAGCGTTTCGAAGGGCTCGATGACGAGCCTGAAACCCACGCGCTTGTGGCTTCGGCGGTTGCGGCAGAGCAGGTGACCGAGTTGCTCGACGAGGGTGTTACCGAATTCCATATCTATACGCATAACCGCTCGCCACTGGCGCTGGCGCTGGCGCGGATCCTGGGACGGCGACCGGCGGCCTGAGCGGCCACATCTCCGTGACTTTAACCTTGCGTTCACCATGATCTGGTGCCATTTGCACGCCACCTGCGGGCACGCGCGCTGACTTGCGTCATTCAGCTTGAGTTCAGCTTGCGGGGTGCATTGCTGGTAGCGTGGCCCGGTTCCATAATACGGCCACGAAAACCGGCTCTTTCGCCCCGATACGGAGGGCGAAGCAATTCGGGACGTCAGCGCATGAAACTTGATCGCCGCATC
The DNA here is from genome assembly GCA_029202405.1 of Candidatus Devosia phytovorans. NCBI lineage: Bacteria > Pseudomonadati > Pseudomonadota > Alphaproteobacteria > Hyphomicrobiales > Devosiaceae > Devosia > Candidatus Devosia phytovorans. The sequence goes on from CP119312.1 coordinate 802,234, forward strand.
ACCAATGGGCTCGCCTGGGCCGGTGTTCTTCTCGTTGTCGGTATTCCGGCCGCGGATATGCTGTCGGCGCAGTTTTCCGGCGATAGTGCCGAACAGATTGCCGTGGTAGCGCCTGTTGCCCCCACGCCGGCACCATCGGCGCAGCGGCCTGAGCAGCAGGCCGCAGTTGTCGCTCCCAAGCCCGCCGCGGCCCAGAGTGCCAATGCGGTGGACAGTTTCGTGCAGTCTGGCAAGCCGCTGCCGAGCTATATCACCGGCGGTGGCGCTGCGGCGCCCGCTCCAACGCAGGCAGTTGTGCCCGCCAAGCCCACGGCATCACCGACCGTGAATACGCCGGCACCGACGCAGACCACGCCAACCCAGGCAGCAACCACGCAGCCGGTCCGCACGCCCATCGTCACCGATCCTGTGCAGGTGGCGTCCATTCCGCCCAAGGTCGCGCCGGTGCCCATGCCCCTGTCGATGCGGCCCGATCCGATCCGTGTTCCCGTCGCCAACAGCACGCCGCCGGCCGATATCATCCTGCCGCCGGGTCTGGGCAATGTTCCGCGTCCCCCGTCGGGCATGGTGGATTCGGCCGATCTCGAAGATTGGGAAAGCGGTCCGCTGTCCGAATTCCTGGCCCAGCGCGAGGGCAGGGGCAACAGCTCGGCAACGGTGACGTCGGATTACGATCCTAATGGCTTCTTCCTCGATCAAGGCCCGGCACCAGGCCGTGACCGGATTGTCGGTCGGGAAGTGCAGCCGTTCTTTTTCTATTCCGAATAGGCTCAATGCCGCCATGCATTGGCTGCCGGTGGACCTTGTTACCGGCAATGGTTAGTTTGCGCCTCCCTGAGCGGACACAGCGCTGTTCGATTCCCTGCGTTAGAGCGGAACCGGCCCCACATGCCCGATAGCGAAAAGCAGATGGATATGTGGGAAAGGCTGAGCGACTTCGTCGGCTCCTTCAGCCAGCGCACCGGTATCGCCGGATCGCTGGCCAATGCGCTCGATCCCGATACCTGGCTGCCGGGCGGCCGTGATGCGGCCTTTACGCTGGCGCTGATTGCGCTTGCCGCCAAGATGGCGGTGGCCGATGGGGTCGTGACCGCGTCGGAAGAGCGGGCCTTCAAGGCGACTGTCGAGATCGCTGCTGGTCACGAAGCGCAGGTGGCGCGGGTGTTCAACCTCGCCAAGCAGGATGTCGCCGGTTACGACGCCTATGCGCGCAAGGTCAGCCGCTTTTTCCAGGACAGTCCGGAAACGCTCGAGCATGTGCTCGATAGTCTGTTCTACATCGCCACGGCCGATGGCCTGGTGCATGAGGCCGAACTCGACTACCTCCGCTCGGTCAGCGACATCTTCGGCTTCGACGATGTGCGCTTCGAACAGATGGCAAGCCAGCATGTGCAGCTTGAGGCGGGCGTTGATCCCTATGCGATCCTGGGGCTGGCGCCCAATGCCGACGCTGCAGAAATCCGCCGTGTCTATCGCGCCCTAGTGGCCGAACACCATCCCGACCGGCTGATTGCCAAGGGCGTCCCGGAAGACCTGATCGATATCGCCACCGACCGCATGAAAGCGATCAACCTGGCCTATCAGGCGCTGACAAAGCCGGTGCAAAACCCCATGCTGGCGGCGCCCGATCCGGCCAGCGCTTGACGCGGGGTCATTGGACTCTCTACATCACGCCTGCCAGTTGACCGGGTGGCCGCTGGCAGTGGGGTAACCTGCTGCTGGAGGAAAGTCCGGGCTCCTTCGAAACACGGTGCCGGTTAACGGCCGGCGGGGGCGACCCCAGGGAAAGTGCCACAGAAAGCAAACCGCCTGCCTTCGGGTCGGTAAGGGTGAAAGGGTGCGGTAAGAGCGCACCGGGCGACCAGCAATGGAAGCTGCACGGTAAACCCCACCGGGAGCAAGACCAAATAGGGATGACGCGGGGCTTTACGTCCCAGCCAGTTTTGAGGCCAGATCATCCGGGTTGGTTGCACGAGCGTCCTGGTAACAGGCGCCATAGATGAATGGTCACCACGTCTGCCCGCAAGGCGCAGGCCCTACAGAACCCGGCTTATAGGTCAACTGGCGTTTTCCTATCGCCTACGACGCGTCCTTGAGGATTTGGGCCATTCGCGTGCGCCAGTCGTCGCCTTGCGATTTGAACTTTTCGACCACGTCGGGGTCGAGCCTTAGCGTAACGGGCTGTTTGGCATTGGCGAGTCGCGGTCGGCCCCTGCTACGACGAAGCTCTTCAGCAAATTCTGGCATGACTTCGTCGATGGGTCTGAACCGGGCCAGTTCCTCGGAGGTCCGCGGTCGCTCGATTTCGGGATCCGGACCGATAAGTTCGCCGCTCGCGTCATCAACCCACCAGCCGTCCTCGTCCTGATGAACACCGCCCAGAGCAATGAGCGTCTTCATCTCGCGGTCATATACTTCCCAGCGACGCTGCATCTCATCGGAAGCTGCAGCGCTGTTGCCGAGGTCGCGGGTGACAAATTCGGGCCATTTAGCCATCGAAGCGTCTCCTTTCGTTGTCGCTTGCCGGTCGCATGGAAATCAAAGACAGCGCTTCGCTCCCCAAGGGACGAAAGATCACAGCGACCACCAAAATGCCATTGAAGCGGCCGATCGCCAGACTGCGGCCTTTCTTGGCCGGTTCGATCGTGGCGGAGAAAAAGAACTCTTCATCGATGTCAGCCATATCCAGGCCGTGCTTGGCCAGATTGGTTTGACGCTTGATCTCGTCATACACGATCCGCATCGTGATTTACCGTATACGAAAATTATGGTTCGTCAATAAACGTGTACGAAAATATAGTCCGTCAGGCCGAAAACTGCATCACCACCCGTGTGCCGCCGCCGTCGTTGCGGTAGGCGACGGTCGCGCCAAGGCCATTGGCCATGGAGCGGACGATGCGGCTGCCGAGGCCCGTGCCCTGCGCCTTGCCCAGGCCGTCCCAGCCGATGCCGTCGTCCTCGACGGCAAGGTCGATGACCTGGTCTTCGGTGCGCGACATGAAGATGCGCACGTCGCCGCCATTGGCCGTGCCGGAATAGGCATATTTGATGGCGTTGGTGACGAGTTCTGTGACGATGACGCCGACCGTGGCGGCCTTTTCGGTGGGGATGAAGATGTCGTCGGCGGAGACCTTGATATGGGCCACGCTGCCGGTGGCGCGCATGGTGGTCTCGAGCTCGCTGGCCAGGCTGCGCAGGTAGTCGCCGAGCTGAACGGAGCGGACGTCGTCGGTGGTATAGAGATAGCGATGCACGCCGGCGATGGCCTGGATGCGGGCCTGAGTTTCGGCCAGGGCGCGCTTGGCGTCGTCATTGTCCACGGCATTGGCCTGGAGGCCAACGAGCGCTGCAACCATGGCAAGGCTGTTGGCGACGCGGTGGTTCACTTCGCCGAGCAGCACTTCGGCGCGCTCGCGGGCGGCGCGCATGTCGTGCTCGGCCTGGGCCTTGGCGCGGTTGAGGTGCAGCAGGTCCACGGCGTGGCTGACGGCCGTCGCCAGCAGTTCGAGAAAGTCGTCGTCGACGGTCTTGAGCACATAGTCGGATGCGCCGGCCTTGAGGGCGGCGACGGCGACGGCGGTTTCCACGGTTCCGGTGACATAGACCACGGCCGGCTTGTCCTCCAGCCCGGTCATCTGTTCGAGGACGTCGAGGCCGGTGCCGGTGGGCAGGTAGTGATCGAGCGCGACGACGTCGATGCCCCCGGCGATGATGCGCGCGAGGCCTTCCTCGCCGTTGGGGGCTATCTCAACCGCATAGCCGCGCCGTTCCAGGGCCTTCTGCACAAGACGTGCAAGGCCGGGATCGTCGTCGACATAGAGTACGCGCGGCCGGTTGGGCATCTATTCGGCTTCCGGAACCTGCATCACCGAGAAGAAGAGGCCCAGCTGGCGGATCGCATTGGCGAAGCCATCATAGTCCACCGGCTTGGTGATATAGACATTGGCACCCAGATCATAGCAGCGCTGGATCTCGCGCTGGTCATCGGTCGTGGTGAGCACGACGACGGGCGAACGCTTGGTGTGATCGTTGCCCTTGACCTTTTCGAGGATGTCGACGCCGGTCATGTCGGGCAGGTTGAGGTCGAGCAGCACCAAAAGCTGGCGGCCCTTGTTGACGGCGCCGGTGCCGTCCGGCCCCATCAGATATTCGAGCGCCGCCGTGCCATTGGTGAAGGGCACGATCTGGTTGGCGACGCCGGCGCGGCGGATGTTTTTCTCGATGAGACGGGCGTGGCCCTCGTCGTCCTCGATCATGATGATGGTAACTGGCTTGCCGTCATTGCTCATGCGGATTGGCTCCCGAGAAAGCTGCGCAGGTCGCGCGGCAGGGTGATGATGAATGTGGTGCCGACGCCCAGTTCGGAGCGTAGCGTAATATCGCCGCCAAGGCTTCTGACCATGGTGCGGACATGGGCCAGGCCAATGCCTTCGCCCGGCTGGGTCTGCGTGCCAGCCCGACGGAACAGTTCGAAGACGCGCTCGTGGTCATTGGGCGCAATACCCCGGCCATTGTCTTCCACCTCGATCTCGATCCGGTTGCCCGAGGCATATTCGGCACGGATGGCGATCTTGAGCGGGCGGCCGGGCTGCTGGTACTTGACCGCATTGTCGATCAGATTGCCCAGTACCTGCTCGATGGAGAGCTTGTCCGTGACGATACGCGGCACGGTGATGTCGATCCGCGTATCGCCGCCGTTCTCCGTGATCTGGTGCTGCACCGTCGTGATCGTGGTTTCGGCGATCTTGGTGAGGTCCAGCGCTTCCGGCTTGAGCTGGCGGCGGCCTTCGCGCGAGATCTTCAGGATAGCGTTGATCAGGCTGTCCATCTTGCGCGTGGCGGCGCGGATGAAGGTGATGGCCTCGGGCAGGTCTTCCGTGGCGGCCAGCTTTGCATCGGCAAATTTGGCATCGCCGTCGTCGGGGCGGTCGGCCATATAGGTCGAGAGTTCGCCGACGCTGGTTTCGAGTTCGCTGGTGAAACCCATGATATTGACCAGCGGCGCGCGCAGGTCATGCGTCACGATATAGGCGAAGCGCTGGATTTCCTCATTGGCGCGACCCAGTTCGGAGGTGCGCTCGCGCACGCGTTCCTCGAGGCCCGCATTGGCGGCTTCGACTTCGGCGCGGGCGCCGGAGAGTTCGCGATTATAGGTCACCACGGTCCAGGCGGCACCGCCAACGAAGGCAAAGATGACGAAGCCGCCAATGATGGTCACGAGGCGCAGGGCGATGAAGCTGTTGCGCTGGTTTTCGAGGCCTTCCAGCGTGCGGGTATCTGCCGCGTCGATCACGCTGGTGAACAGGGCGCGCGCCTGATCCATGTCCGCCTTGCCGCGGTCGGTGCGGATGATATCGATGGCGTCGACCACCCGGCCGGCGCGAACCAGGTCAATGGTCTGCGCCATTTCGACCAGCTTGTTGTCGATGATGCCCCGCAGGGTCGGGGCGATCGTATTGGCTTCCGGATAGGGCGCCAGAACCTCTTCAAGCCGATCGATATTGCCCGGGATTTCGGGCAGTGCGGCGCTGTAGGGATCGAGATAGCGTTCGTCCTGCGTCAGCAGGAAGCCACGCTGGCCGGTTTCGGCATCCTGCAGCGCATTGCGGGCATTGACCGTCACCGCGCGCGCAATGCGGGCGTTTGTGGTTTCGTTGAACCAGTAATTGTTGTTTTCGACCAGATAGATGGTCGTGCCGACAATGGTGGCCAGAGCCAGGAAGGCGACGATCAGCAGCAGGGACGTCGAACGCACAAAGACATTAGTCGAAATCGGCATTGACGGTTCCCGCCGAGAAGCACCGGCTGTTCATGGCCTAAAGGGGAGGGGGTAGCAATAAAGAAAAGCGGTTCTCCGGGCCTTTCGCGCCGAAACATAGGCGCATGGTCGTGCGCCGCCGATGGAAAATGTTGGCTAAAGGCGCATGGGAAACAGAATCTTAAGCGTCCTTGGTCAAAGTGCGACGATGTTAACAAACCGGCTTCAGGCCGGGAGTGGAGTAGCGGCATCTATGGGCAAGCGTTCCATGCCCGAAAACAGCCAGACCAGTGGCCCGCATGTGCCTGTCCTCCTGGACGAGGTGCTGGCGGCCCTGTCTCCGCTCGACGGCAAGCGCATTGTTGATGGCACGTTCGGGGCAGGCGGCTATTCGCGCGCCCTGCTCGAGGCTGGCGCTATTGTCATCGCCATCGATCGCGACCCGAGCGTTAAGCCCTTTGCCGATGCCCTGATGGCCGAATTCGAAGGTCGTCTGATCTTCGTGCCGGGCACGTTTTCCGAGCTGGATACACTGGCCGCCGAACATGGCCCGATTGATGGCGTGGTGCTCGATATCGGCGTGTCCTCCATGCAGCTCGACCAGGCCGAGCGCGGCTTCTCCTTTATGCGCGAGGGTCCGCTCGACATGCGGATGAGCGGGCAGGGCGAAAGCGCAGCCGATCTGGTGAACACACTCGATGCTGAGCCGCTGGCCAATCTGCTCTATGCCTTTGGTGAAGAGCGCAAGTCGCGGCGCATCGCCCAGTTCATCGTCGCGGCCCGCGAGACCAAGCCGATCGAAACGACGCTGGAACTGGCGAAAATCATCGAGAAGGCGATCGGCCGCAAGCCGGGCGACGCGCATCCGGCGACCCGGAGCTTCCAGGCGCTGCGCATTGCCGTCAATGGCGAGTTCGAGCAATTGGGCGAGGCGCTGTTTGCCGCCGAGCGCCTGCTGGACGAGGACGGTCGGCTGGTCGTCGTCACCTTCCATTCACTCGAAGATCGCATCGTCAAACGCTTCTTTGATCCTGACAAGGGTGGTCCAGCCCAGTCGCGCCACCTGCCGCAGGTGGCAACCGAAGCCAGGCGCTGGGTGCAGGTCGCCAAGGCGGTCAAGGCCGGCGAAGCCGAAGTCAGCGGCAATCCACGGGCCCGCTCGGCCGTGCTGCGGGCGGCCAGCCGCTCGGATGCAGCGGCGCGCCCGGTCAGTTTTGCCGGGCTCAGCGTTCCTCAGGTCAGGGGCGAGCAATGATCCGCAATCTCAATATCATCCTGATCTTCACCAGCGTGCTGATGCTGTCGGGCGTCTATGCGCTGAAATTCTCCATCGAGAACACGGCCAGCGAACGCACGGCGCTGATCTCCCAGATCAGCGATCAGGAAGGCCAGATTTCCCTGCTCAAGGCCGACGAGGCCGTGCTCAGCCAGCCCGGCTATATCGAACCCATCGTGCGCCGCCACGAGCTGGCGCTGGCCATCGCGCCGGTCAAGCAGGAGCAGTTCGGCTCCTTCGCCGAGCTGCCGATGCGCCCGGTGCGCCAGCAGGCGCCCAATTCGGCAGCCATGGACGAACTCTTTCTGGCGCTGGAATCCGGCATCGACCCGATCGACGCCATCCTCGAACTTGAGGGCATTGAATAATGGCCGTCATCGGCGACAATTTCGGGCCGACCATTGCGCTGGAAGGCGCCCGCAAGGCGCGTGGCAACCTGACCCAGGCCCGCATCCGCTGGATGATCCTCGCCATCGTGCTCGGTTTCGGCCTTGTCGGTGGTCGCCTCGTCCAGCTCGGCATGGTCGAGAATGACACCACGATCGAAGGCCAGGCGCGTGACGTCATCACCGCCACCCGTCCGCCGATCCTGGATCGCAACGGGCTGGAAATGGCCGTGGATATCCGCGTGCCGTCGTTGTTTGCTGAGCCCCGCCGCATCATCGATGTGGAAGAGGCGGTGCAGAAGCTGCGCACCGTGCTGCCCGATCTCGATGAAGACTGGCTGCGCAATCGCCTCACCGGCGACAAGGGCTTCGTGTGGGTACAGCGCGAGCTGTCCCCGGCCATCCAGGACAAGATCATGGGCCTGGGCATTCCGGGCATCGACTTCATCACCGAGTCCAAGCGCTTCTATCCCGGCATGACGGAAGCCAGCCATATCCTGGGGTCGACCAATATCGACAACCAGGGCATTGCCGGTATCGAGCGTCATATGGATGGCGAGAATGTCGCGCTGCTGCAGGAACTGGGCCTGGCGCGCGGCAATGCGCTGGCGCCGGTGGAACTGAGCGTCGACATGCGCGTGCAGCATGTGATGCACGAACAACTGGTCGATGCGATGACGCGCTATCAGGCGATTGCCGCCGCCGGCGTCATGGTCGATATCCATACCGGGGAAGTCATCGCGCTGGCCTCGCTGCCCGATTTCAATCCCAACGATCCCAAGAGCGCTCTCGTCAAGGACAGCTTCAACCGCATCACCTCGGGCATTTTCGAGCCAGGCTCGATCTTCAAGACGGTGACCATGGCCGGCGCGCTCGATAGCGGCGCCGTGCGCATCACCGATCAGTTTGACGCGCGTTTCGGCATTCGCTTCGGTCGCTTCACCATCGACGATTTCCACGGCAAGCATCGCATCCTCAGCTTGCCGGAGGTGTTCAAGTTCTCGTCCAACATCGGCACGATCCGCGTCATGCAGGCGATGGGCAAGGACAATTTCCGCACCTTCCTGTCGACCATGGGCTTTGACCAGCGCGTGCCCTTCGAACTGCCGGAAATGCGCGTGCCGACGGTCCCAAAGTCTTTCTCCGAAGTGGGCGCCGCGACCGCATCCTTTGGTCACGGTCTCTCCGTCTCGCCCCTGCACATGGTCACCGCCTATTCGGCCTTCGTGAATGGCGGCAATTACATCCCGCCCACGCTCTACAAGCGCAGCGTCGCCGAGTCCGAACCCCTCTATCGCCAGGTCATCCAGCCCGCGACGAGCGAGGCGATCCGCTACCTGATGCGCCTCAATGCCATCGGTTCTGGCGGTTCGGGCGGTCAGATGAACAAGCTGGCGCTGGGCTTCCGCGTCGGCGGTAAGACCGGCACGGCCGAAAAGGTTGTCGATGGGCGCTACTCGTCGAGCAAGGTGACGAACTTCTTCGGTTCGGCCTTCCCGCTCGACAATCCGCGCTATGCCATGGTGATCATGGTGGACGAACCCAAGGCCGAAAATGCGCAGACGGGCACCACGGCTGGCTGGAATGCCGGCCAGGTCACCGGCCGCATCGTGCAGCGCATCGCGCCGATGCTGGGGATCGCCCCCGATTTCTCGCCGCTTGTTGACGATAGCCTGGTTCCTGCGGCATTGCGTAACGGCCCGCCCGGCTCACAATTCAATTGATCCAGAAGGATTTTCCGACGTGTCCCTGAGTGTAACACAGCTGCTCGAAGGCTCCGGCGCACGGCCCAAGAAGGGTCTCGGCGCGGTTTTCGGCCTTAATTCCGACAGCCGCCGGATCGAGCCGGGCGATATCTTTTTCGCACTGCCGGGCCATAGTGTGCATGGCAATCAATTCGTACCCGACGCGGTCAAGCGTGGGGCGCTTGCGGTGATCACCGATGTGGCGCCGGTTGGTGATCCGGGCGTGCCGGTCATCATCGTGCAGGATGTGCGCGAGGCCTATGCCCGCGCGGCGTCGCGCGTCTTCGAGCCGCAGCCGGAAATCACGGTGGCCGTCACTGGCACCAACGGGAAGACGTCGGTCGCATCCTTCGTGCGTCAGATCTGGAACTATGCCGGCATTGCCGGGGCCAGCATCGGCACGCTGGGCGTGGATACGATGACCCGCCATATCGATGGCAGTCTCACCACGCCGGATTCGCGCACGCTGCATCAGTCGATGCGCGCGCTCAAGGCCCAGGGCATCGACCATGTGGCACTTGAAGCCTCGAGCCATGGGCTCGACCAGCGCCGGCTCGATGGCATTCACTTCGAGGCGGTGGCCTTCACCAATCTCAGCCGCGACCATCTCGACTATCACGCCGATATGGACGAATACCGCAATGCCAAGCTGCGCCTCTTCACCGACCTGCTGGTCGATGGCGGGGCGGCGGTGGTCAATGTCGATGATCCGGAACACGAGCAGTTCATGTATGCAGCGCTCGGTTCGGGCGCGACGCTGCTGACCGTTGGTCGCGAAGGCGCCTATATCGAAGTGCTGTCCGTGACGCCAGAAGGCTATGGCCAGCGCGTCGAAATCCGCCATGTCGGCGAAAAGGTCAGCTTCCATCTGCCACTGACCGGCGAATTTCAGGTGTCCAATGCCATCGTCGCGGCAGCGCTTGCGATGTCGAGCGGCGTCGACAAGGCCGATGCCTTCCCGGCGCTGTCCGATCTGGTCGGGGCCAAGGGCCGGCTGGAACTGGTCGCAGCGCACAATGGCGCAGCCATCTTCATCGACTATTCCCACAAGCCGGTGGCGCTGGAATCGGCGCTTGCCTCGCTTCGGCCATATGCCAAGGGAAAGCTGCGTCTGGTGTTCGGCGCCGGCGGCGATCGCGACAAGGGCAAGCGTCCGATGATGGGCGAAGTGGCCCATCGCATGGCCGACGACGTAATCGTCACCGACGACAATCCGCGTACCGAAGACCCGTCGACCATTCGCAAGGAAATCCTGGCCGAGGCCAAGGGCGCGCGCGAAATCGGCGACCGCAAGAAGGCGATCATCGAGGCCGTGCAGTCTCTTGAGGAAGGTGACGTCCTGCTCATTGCCGGCAAGGGCCATGAGGACTACCAGATCATCGGCACCACCAAGCACCATTTCTCCGACCATGAGGTCGTGGCGGAGGCAATCAAGGGCTAGACATTCCATGACCCAGGCCCTCCACACGATCGAAACCATCCTGGCCGCTACGGGCGGCAGGACTGCGCTGGACCCGGCGACGCCGATCGGCTCCGTCACCATCGACTCGCGCGAGATCGGGCCTGACGCTCTCTTCGTCGCCATCAAGGGCGATCGTTTTGACGGTCATGACTTTGTCGACACGGCGCTGAAAAATGGCGCGGTTGCGGCCCTGGTCAGCCGGGGCGAGGGGCCGGGGCGGATCGTCGTGGACGATGCCCTCGACGGCATGCGCGATATCGCGCGTGCAGCCCGTGAGCGGAGCCGGGCCATTGTCGTCGGCGTCACCGGGAGCGTGGGCAAGACCACGACCAAGGAGGCCATTCGCGTGGTCTTCGAGGCGGCTGGCCAGACCCATGCCTCGATCAAGAGTTTCAACAATCACTGGGGCGTGCCGCTGATGCTGGCGCGCTTGCCGGCGGAGGCGCAGTTCGGCGTCTTCGAAATGGGCATGAGCGGACCCGATGAAATCCGTCCGCTGTCGCAGCTCGTCCGGCCGCATATCGCCGTCATCACCACGATCGCCGCCGCGCATTTCGAGGCCTTCGGCTCGCTCGACGGCATCGCCCGCGCCAAGGCCGAGATCTTTGCGGGGCTTGAGCCGGGCGGAACGGCCGTGCTCAATGGCGATCATCCGCAACTCGACGTGTTGCTCGACGAGGCCAATGCCGCCGGCGTCGGCCGCGTTATCACCTATGGTGAGGCGCGTGGTGTCGACTGGCAGATCCTCTCCATCGAGACCGCCGGCGACAGCAGTTTCGCCACGATCGAGCATGACGGCGAACGCTATTCCCTGGTCGTCAATGTTCCTGGCCGCCACATGGTGGCCAATGCGACCGCTGCCCTGGCCGTTGCGCATCTGGCCGGCATCGAGCCGGCCGTGGCCCTGCTGGCGCTGGCCGGTTTCGGCGCCCAGGCGGGCAGGGGATTGCGCAGCCGGCTCGGGCCAGACGACAAGCCGCTGCTGCTGATCGATGAAAGCTACAATGCCAACACGGCCTCGATGACGGCCGCGCTCGAGACCTTTGCCGGTCAATCCACGCCTGGCGAAAAGGTCGTGATCCTCGGCGACATGCTGGAACTTGGCGAGAAGTCGTCAAGCATGCATGCGAGCCTCTTGCCGGCCGTCAATGCCTCGGGCGCGACGCGTATCTACCTCGTGGGCAAGGATATTGCGGCCCTGGCCGAAGCGCTTGGAAGCGGCCGTGTTGCGGCCCATACACAGACTGCTGGGGAGATGGTCGAGATTGTCCTCAACCACCTTGCCTATGGCGACGCAGTTATGGTCAAAGGGTCCAACGGCGTGGGCCTTGCGGGCGTTGTCGAGAAAATCCGCCAGAAATTCGGCACTTCCTGATCCCAGCCAACAAGGACACCTCGCTTCATGCTGTATTTCCTTGGCCAGTTGGGTGATGCGCTCACGGCCTTCAACGTCTTCCGCTACATCACCTTCCGCACGGCCGGCGCTGTCGTTACCGCGCTGTTCTTCGTGTTCCTGTTCGGGCCCGGCATGATTGCCCTGCTGCGCCTTAAGCAGGGTCGTGGCCAGCCGATCCGCGAAGACGGTCCTGCCGGGCACCTGCTGACCAAGAAGGGCACGCCGACCATGGGCGGGCTGATGATCCTGTCGGGCGCGGTGATCTCCACGCTGATCTGGGCCAACCTCAGCAATGGCTATGTGTGGGTGGTGCTGTTCGTCACCATCGGCTTTGGCGCCATCGGCTTTTACGATGACTATCTCAAGGTCAAGCGCATGAGCCACAAGGGTTTCGGCGGCCGCCAGCGCCTGCTGCTCGAAGCGCTGATCGGCTGTATCGCGGCCTTTTTCATCTCCCAGCTGGCCGCCGGTTCCTATGGCACGTCGATGCTCTTCCCCTTCGTCAAGGACCTGGCGCTTAACCTTGGGATTTTCTACATCCTGTTCGGCGGCTTCGTCGTCGTCGCAGCCGGCAATTCGGTGAACCTCACCGATGGTCTTGATGGTCTTGCCATTGTGCCGGTGATGGTGGCTGCTGCCTGCTTCGGCCTCATCGCCTATCTCGTCGGCAGCCAGAACTATGCCGACTACCTGCTGCTCAATGCCGTGCCCGGCACGGCCGAGCTTTCGGTGGTCTGCGGCGCGCTGATCGGCGCCGGCCTTGGCTTCCTGTGGTTCAACGCCCCGCCGGCACAGATTTTCATGGGTGATACCGGCTCGCTCGCCCTCGGTGGCGCGCTCGGCACCATTGCCGTCGCCACCAAGCATGAGCTGGTGCTGGCCATCATCGGCGGACTCTTCGTGCTCGAAGCCGTATCGGTGATCGTTCAGGTTGCCTCGTTCAAGCTCACCGGCAAGCGCGTGTTCCGCATGGCGCCGATCCACCACCATTTCGAGCATCTGGGCTGGACCGAAAGCCAGGTTGTGATCCGCTTCTGGATCATTTCCTTCGTGCTGGCGCTGATCGGCCTGAGCAGCCTGAAACTCCGTTAAACCGGCGGCTTGGCGAAGCCCTTCACCAGGATCGGACCGGTCGGACGACCGGTCGGCGAGCCTGGTGCCGGCTCCAGCGTGATTTCATAGAGCTGGCCGCTGGCCGGATCGGGGAGAGCCGGACCGGTCAGGCTGATGGTGCGCGGATCGCTGAACGTGCCCAGCGATACCGGGCCAGTGGCCGGATCGGGCAGGGTCCAGACTTCGAGGATGCTGCCCTCTGGCACGGCGAAATCTTCTAGCGGCACCAGCCGGATGCTGTCATCGGCAAAGGCCTCCACGATGGCGCCGGGTTGCGCGTCGCCCTCGTTGAGCAGCACGGCGATCATGATCGGTTCACGCGTCGCCGTGGTCATGCTGCCCGCGAGATAGCCAACACCAAGCGCCACCACGACGCTGGCTGCCATGGCGTACCACTGCCGGTGCGGGCGCGGCTTGCCGGGGAAGGGCACGACGGTGTCACCCGTCGCAGGCTTGCTCAGATTGTCCTCGATGGCGCTCCAGAGTGCCGGATTGACAGCCGCCGGGATCGCGGTGTCGTCGAGATGCTGCAGATGTGCCGTGAGACGATCAACGGCCGATCGAAGCGCCGGATCTACTGCCAAGGCTGCTTCGAAGTCGGCCCGTTCGGCATCTTCCATCAGGCCCAAAACATAGATGCCGACTTTTTCCAGCTGTTCGGGGCTCATGACAGGCACTCCTGCAGCGAGACCACGCTGCGGCGGATCCAGGCCTTGATGGTGCCGAGCGGCGCCTGCATGGTCGCGGCGGCTTCGCCATGGCTCAGGCCCGTGACGTAGCAGAGCAGCACGGCACGCCGGCGTGGTTCATCCAATTGTTCGAGACAGATGCGCAGGGCATCGCGTTCGGCCAGGGCATCGAAAGCCTGTTGCGCATCCATGGCGCGGTCGCCCATTTCGGTCAGTGTTTCGCTGGCGTGGTAGTCCATGCGGCTGCCGTCGCGCAGCATGTTGAGCGCCCGGTTTCGGGTCATGGTGGTCAGCCAGCCGCGGGCCGAGCCGCGGGTGGCGTCGAACTGGCCCGCCCGCTTCCAGACGGCAACGAAGACTTCCTGCACCGCCTCCTCCGCCAGCTCGCGGCGGCGCAGGATGCGCTGTGCGATGGCTACGAGGCGCCCCGATTCATGCTGGAACAGCCCCGCCAGGGCGGTGCGGTCGCCCTTGGCGATGCGCGGCAATAGTGTTTCGGCGTCGTGCGGGTCGGACATAAGGCGCAACATGGCTGCAAACTCTTCTGGTGTCGACTACCCGCCGCCACGACCATTTGGATGCAGAACAATTATTTTCATGTGCTGCATCCAGATGCATGTCCCCGTGGGTAATCCCCTCGTAACCAGCGCAAAAGCGCTCCATTCGAGGAGACGTCTCATGACTGCAACATCCCTTTTCGCCCTCCGTGCCGGCCTTGTCGCATCCACTCTCGTGCTCGGCGCCGCCGCAGCGCATGCCGCCCCCGCAATTGGCCTTGTCGACGGCACAACTCTCGTCATGTTCGATACCGAAACCCGCGCCGTCAGCGGCACGATGGAAGTGTCCGGCGTCGATGGTCTTGCCGGCATCGACGTTCGTCCGGCCGACAAAATGCTCTATGGCGTGTCCCTCAATGGCGAAGTGGTGACCATCGATACGACCAGCGGCGAAGCGACGGTCAAGTCGACGCTGTCGGAAAAGCTCGCCAGCTATGAGGGCGCCAGCATTGACTTCAACCCGATGGCCGACCGCCTGCGCATTGTGGGCACGGATGGCACCAATCATCGCGCCAATGTCGATGATGGCTCGGTGACGGTCGACGGTTCGCTGGCCTATGACGCGGCCGACATGCATGCCGGCGAAGAGCCCGCCATCGTCGCGGTGGCCTATACCAATTCCATCGGCAAGCCCGAAGCGACGGCCATGTATGATATCGACGCGACCATCGTCGCGCTGATCCAGCAGGCTCCGCCCAATGACGGCGTGCTCAAGGCCGTCGGCAAGCTGGGCGTCGAGGGCGGTTCATCCTATGCCTTTGACATTGCTGCGACGGAAGACCTGACCAATACGGCCTATCTGGTCGTGGACAATGCGCTTCACACGGTCGACCTCGAAACCGGCGCGGCAGAAGCCTGGGGCGCAATCGAGGGCGTCGAAGGCTCGATCACGGACATTGCCATCCTGCAATAGGACGGCCTTGGCCGACCTGTGATGAAGCGCGCGGATTCGCCGATCCGCGCGCTTTGTTTTTTCAGGGCAGGACGGCGAGTCCCTCGGCGCGGGCGGCGATGACGAGCTTGTCGTCGATCGTAGCGAGGGTGAGGTGTTTGCGGACCGCCAATTCGAGGTAGGTGGCGTCGTAGACGGTAAGGTTGTGGCGCATCGCCAAAGCAAGCGTGATGCCCCACGCTTTGTCCGAGGTTTCGCTATCGGTCTCGATACCAAGGCGGCTCAGGCCTTCCAGCAAACCCGACACTGTATGCATGGGTATCTTGCCACGCCGTCCCTTCATCAGGAGCACATTGGCCACTTCTACATTCCACAATTGAGGAACATAGGCGCCTCCTTCGGTGACCAGGCTCAGCACATCGAGAATGGCAGGTGTGTGCTCCTCCTCGATGCTCCAAGCAATGGCGACGGAGGCATCGAGGATCAAGATTTCCGCCCCTCGTTGATCAGGTCCATGATCGTCTCGCCAGGCTCGAGCTTGAGGTCGACACTGAGTGCGAGCAGATCGTCCATGGCTTTCCGGGCCTTGGCGACATCCCTTTTCGGCCTTGGGGTCACAGTTGCAATCACCTCACCATTGCGGGTGATGTCAACGGCACCGCCGTCGGCGCTTTCCAGCACGGGCAGCAACTGGTTGCCGCTATCGATTTCCCACTTGTCATCCATGGCAGACGCTCCCGGCGCCGTTTTCCACTGCGCCAGATATAACACTCATCCCCAGACTCGCAAAACGCAACGGGCTTGAGCATTCGGTAACCATCCATGGTTACAGTTCGATGCAATCTGTATCGAGTTGACCGGCTTTCCCATGATGTTCTCCCGTGCCGAAAAGACGCCTCTGGCGGAGTGGTGGTGGTCGATCGACCGGGAATTGCTCGGTGCGCTGATCCTGCTGATGACCTGCGGCATGGTGCTCAGCTTTGCCGCCAGTCCGCCGGTGGCCGAGCGCATCGGGCTTAACGAGTGGTTCTTCGTCATCCGTCACGCCCTGTTCTGCCTTGCTGCCTTGCCGGTGATGCTGATCACTTCGCTGCTCAGCCAGCGGCAGGCGCGGCTGGCGGCGCTTGCCACCTTTGCCGTCAGCGTGCTGCTGCTGTGGCTGACGCTGCGCTTCGGTACGGAAGTCAAGGGCGCCCGGCGCTGGATTTCCTTTGCCGGCCAGTCGATCCAGCCATCCGAATTCATCAAGCCGGCCTTTGCCGTGCTCGGCGCCTGGTTGTTCTCGGAATCCATGATCCACCGCAATGTGCCGGGCCGGATCCTTGCCACCCTGATGATGGGCGCCGTGGTTGGGGCGCTGCTGCTGCAGCCTGATATCGGGCAGACGGCGCTGATCCTGGGTACCTATGCGGCGCTGCTGTTCCTCTCGGGCATTTCCTGGTTCGTGATCTTCGGCCTTGCCGGGGCGGCCGTGGCGCTGCTGTTTGGCGCCTATATGTTTTTCCCGCACGTGTCGCGCCGCATCGATACCTTCCTCAACCCCGAGGGGGGCGGCAATACCTATCAGATCGACCGCGCCCTGCAGTCGCTGCAGGAAGGTGGCTGGTTCGGGCGCGGTCCCGGTGAATCCATTGCCAAGAAGCTCATCCCTGACGCCCATGCCGACTATGTGTTTTCGGCAGCAGCGGGCGAATATGGCATCATCTTCTGCATGGTGCTGGTGTCACTGATCGGCTTCATCGTGATCCGCGCCATGATGGGAGCACAAAGACAGTCGAGCCTCTTCGCACGTCTTGCCGCTTCCACTATTGCCATTCAATTCGCCATGCAGGCGGGGATCAATCTGGCCGTGAATCTCAATCTCATTCCGCCCAAGGGCATGACGCTGCCCTTCGTCTCTTATGGTGGCACGTCCATGATCGCCGTTGCCTTCGGCATGGGGCTGATGCTGGCCTTTACCCGCACCAAGCCGGAAGAGCGCATGGCCACGGGCATTCCGAGCTATCGCAGCGCCGTCGCACCACTGGCGCCTGCCGAATGAGGAAATTCGTCCTTATTGCAGGCGGTACGGGTGGACACCTCTTCCCGGCCATGGCCTTGGCGCAGGAGCTGGGCCGGCGCGGCCATGTGGTCGAGCTGATGACCGATCATCGCGTCGAAAGCTATGGCTCGGATTTTCCGGCCAGCGCCGTCCATATTGTACCTTCGGCGACGCCGTCGCTGCGCAATCCGGTCAAGTTCGTCGCCGGTGGCATCAAGATCCTGCGCGGCATTGCCGTGGCCACGGGCAAGCTGCGCGCCAGCAAGCCGCATTGCGTCGTCGGCTTTGGCGGCTATCCGACTTTTCCGCCGTTTCTGGCGGCCAATTTCCTTGGCATTCCGGGCATATTGCACGAGCAGAACGCCGTGATGGGGCGCGCCAACCGGGCGCTGGGGCGTTTCGCCGATCTTCTGGCCATGAGCTTCAGCCAGACCAGATTTGCCGATACGCTCAGCCTTGAGAAAGTCGTGACGGGCAATCCAGTGCGCGACCGCGTGCGCTCCGTCGCGACCACGCCCTATCCTGAACTAGCATCGGGCGGCCCGATCCGGCTGGTGATCTTTGGTGGCAGCCAGGGCGCCAAGGCGTTGTCCGATGTCGTTCCCGCCGCCATTGCCGGCCTGCCCGATACGCTGCGTCAGCGCCTGCTTATCGTGCAGCAATGCCGCGCCGATGATCTCGATCGCGTGGCCGAGGTCTATCGCCAGGCCAAGGTCAATGTCGAGCTGGCGGCCTTCTTCACGGACCTGCCCGAACGGATCGCCCGAAGCCATCTGGTGATCGGCCGTTCGGGTGCCTCGACCATTGCCGAACTTACCGTGCTCGGACGCCCGGCCATTCTCGTGCCACTGCCCGGCGCGCTCGATGCCGACCAGAAGAACAATGCGCTGGTGATGGAGCAGGCGGGCGCCGGCTGGCTGGCAGAACAAGCCACGCTGTCGCCGCAATCGCTGGGCAATCGCCTCACCAGTCTGCTATCAGACCCTCAAACCCTCATCAAAGCTGCCGCTGCCGCCCGTTCGCTGGGCCAGCCGCGTGCCGTCGAGAAGCTGGCGGATCTCGCCGAAATGCTCTCCGGCCGAAACACAGAAGTGGATACCCGTTCATGAAAATGCCGCGCAATATCGGACCCGTCCACTTCATCGGGATCGGCGGTATCGGCATGAGTGGCATTGCCGAAATCCTGCACAACCAGGGCTATACCGTGCAGGGCTCGGACGCTTCGCTCAATCCCAATGTGCAGCGCCTGCGTGACATGGGCATCAAGGTCGAGATCGGCCAGAGTGGCGACAATCTCGGTCAGGCCGAAGTGGTGGTCGTCTCCTCGGCCATCAAGAAGGACAATCCCGAGCTGGTGGCTGCTCGCGCCAGGGCCCTGCCCATCGTGCGTCGCGCCGAAATGCTGGCCGAAATCATGCGCTTCAAGACCGCCATCGCCATTGGCGGTACGCATGGCAAGACTACGACAACCACGCTGGTCGCGACCCTGCTCGATGCCGGCAATCTTGATCCGACGGTCATCAATGGCGGCATCATCAACGCCTATGGCACCAATGCGCGCCTCGGTGGCGGCGAATGGATGGTGGTCGAAGCCGACGAAAGCGACGGCACTTTCGTCAAGCTCCCGGCGGATGTGGCCGTGGTCACCAATATCGATCCCGAACACCTCGACCACTATGGCGATTTCGAAGGGGTGAAGAAAGCCTTCCACCAGTTCGTGGAGAACGTGCCCTTTTATGGCTTTGCCGTGATGTGCCTCGACCATCCGGAAGTCCAGGCTCTGGTTGGCGAGATCAAGGACCGTCGCGTCATCACCTACGGGCAGAACCCGCAGGCCGATGTGCGGCTGGTCGATCTCGAAAATGTCGATGGCGTATCCAAGTTTGCAGTCGAGATCCGCGACCGTATCCGGCAGACGCAGCTGCGCATCGACGGGCTCGAGCTGCCCATGCCCGGCATTCACAATGCGCTCAATGCCACGGCCGCGATTGCCGTCGCCGACCAGTTGCATGTGCCGGCCGAAGCCATTCGCAAGGGGCTAAAGGGCTTCACCGGGGTCAAGCGTCGCTTCACCAAAACGGGCGTCGTCGGCGGCATCACCGTCATCGACGACTATGGCCATCACCCGGTGGAAATTGCTGCCGTGCTGCGTGCCGCGCGCTCGTCCACCAGGCGCGATGTTATTGCCGTGGTGCAGCCGCATCGCTACAGCCGCCTCAATGACCTGTTCGACGATTTTTCCGCCTGTTTCAACGATGCCGATACGGTCATCGTCGCGCCGGTCTATGCCGCAGGCGAACAGCCCATTCCCGGCGTGACCCATGAAGAGCTGGTCAACCGCATCCGCGCTCGCGGCCATCGCGATGCCCGCGTCATCGATCGTCCCGAAGCCCTGGCGCCGCTGATCGCCAGCCGCGCGGAGGAGGGCGACTATGTCGTCTGTCTGGGCGCCGGCAATATCACGCAATGGGCGGCGGCTTTGCCGGGTGAACTCGGCGCCTTGCTGGGCAAGGATGTGGAGTAGGCCATGACCAAGCATGTTGCCGTGTTGATGGGTGGCTGGAACAACGAGCGCCCGGTATCGCTAATGACGGGTGCGGGCTGTTCGCAGGCCCTGCGCAATGCCGGTTACCAGGTCACCGAAATCGATGTCGGTCGCGATATCGTGGAAGTGCTGACCGCGCTCAAGCCCGACGTGGCCTTCAATGCCCTGCATGGCCTGTTCGGTGAGGGCGGCTATATCCAGGGCGTCCTGGAACTGCTGCAGATCCCCTATACGCATTCGGGCATGCTGGCTTCCGCCCTGGCCATGAACAAGCATCAGGCCAAGATCCTGTTCAAAGCCGCCGGCATTCCGGTGACCGATCACGTGATCGTGTCTCGCGCCGAGGCTGCCCGCGCCCATGTGATGGCGCCGCCCTATGTGATCAAGCCGGTGGCCGACGGGTCAAGCTTTGGCGTCTTCATCGTCAAGGCCGAGACCAGCCATCCGCCGCAGGAACTGCTGCGCGAGGACTGGACGAGCGGCGAAGACATGATGGTGGAGCGCTTCATTCCCGGTCGCGAACTGACCTGCGCAGTGATGGGCGACGTGGCGCTGGGCGTCACCGAGATCGTCACCAACCTGGCCTTTTTCAACTACGAGGCCAAATATAGCGAAGGCGGCGCCGTCCATGTCCTGCCGGCGCAGGTGAAACCGAAAATTTACGACAAAGTGCAAGAATTTAGCCTGGCTGCCCATGCAGCTCTCGGCTGTCGCGGACTGACGCGGTGCGATTTCCGCTACAATGATGCGGCAGGCGAGGATGGTGAGCTTGTACTCCTCGAGATCAATACCCAGCCGGGTATGACCGCGGTTTCCTTGGCGCCAGAGCAGGCTGCCCATGCCGGGCATTCCTATGAAGATCTATGCGCCTGGTTGGTGGAGGACGCGAGTTGCAACAGGTAAAGAGCGAGGCCTTTCTCGCTGGCGCCAGGATCGTCGATCCCCGCGCATTGCCTGTTCCTGTGCGCTCGCCACGGCGTAAATTCCTCGGCAATTTCGGCCGTATCTGGGTGCTGCACAGCCGCAATATCCTGCGCGGCGTTGCCATTGCCGCGGTGCTTGCCGCCGCCACCGTCGTCTATCAGTTGCGCGAACCGATCGCCTATGGCGGCCAGGTGCTGGGCGAGGTGGCGCAGGGCCGTTTTGCCGATGCCGGCTTTGCCATCGGCGAAATCTCCCTTACCGGCCAGACGCTGACCAGCGAGCAGGCCATTTTCGATGCGCTTGGCATCGAGCCGCATACCTCCACCGTATCCTTTGATGTCGAGGCCGCGCGTCAGCGCATTGCCGAACTGCCGGCGGTTGAGACGGTCAATGTGCGCAAGACCTATCCGGGCGATGTCATTGTCGACATCGTCGAAAAGCTGCCGGTGGCGCGCTGGCGCGTCGATGGCATTACCTTTGTCATCGATGGTGCGGGCGAGCAGATCGGCGAAGATCGCGGCGCCTATGGCGAGCTGCCGCTGGTGGTTGGCGATGGCGCCAATGACGATGCCATGGTGATGATCCGGGCGCTCGAGCAGCATGGCGCGCTCAAGGATGGGCTGCTGGCGATTTCGCGCATTGCCGATCGCCGCTGGGACCTGATCTACGATACCGGCCTGCGCGTGCAATTGCCCGAACTGGGTGTCGCCCGGGCGCTGCGCAATCTCGAAAGCTACCAGGCGCAATATCAGCTGCTTGATCGCGACCTCACGGTCATCGACCTGCGCGTTGCCAGCCTCGTGGCCGTGCGGCCGACCAAGACCGACGAGGAAATCGCCGCGGCCGAAGAGGCCAAGCGGCAGGCGATCATCGAGCGCGCCAAGTCGGGACAGCCCTATCCCATGCCGCCGCGCACCCTGCCGTCGCAGACCTTCTCCGAACAGCCACCCTCCGCAACTCCAGCCTTCCCGATTGCCCCGCAATGATGACCGATGCCATGACCTCCCGGCTCCGCCCCGTCCAACCTGGCAAGACCACGCTGGTGGCGGTGCTCGATATCGGTTCGACCAAGATCTGCTGCGTCATCGCGCGTCTCACGCCGCGCGCCGAGGGCAAGGCTTTGCGCGGCCGCACGCATCAGGCCGAGGTCATCGGCTTCGGCTATGGCCCGTCGGCTGGCGTCAAGAGCGGCGTCGTCACCGATATCGAAAAGGCCGAGCATGCCATTCGCTCGGTGGTCGGCATGGCCGAGCGCGCCGCGGGCCTCACGCTTGAATCCGTCATCGTCAATGTCACGGCCGGCCGGCTGGGCTCGGAAACCTTCTCGGCTGCCGTGTCGCTCGACGGCCAGGAAGTCGAAAAGTCCGACATCTACCGCGTGCTGCGCGCCGTCAACGAGCGCTCGGTGCGCCCGGAACGGTCCATTATCCACGCGCTACCGATCGGTTACGCGATCGACGGGCAGAAGGGCATTCGCGATCCCAAAGGCATGGTCGGCGACAAGCTCGGTGTCGATGTCGCCGTGGTCAGCTCGGAAACCCTGGCCATGCGCAATCTCGAACTGGTGCTGCATCGCTGCCACCTGCAGATCGAAGCGCTGATCGCCACGCCCTATGCCTCGGGCCTCGCGACCCTGGTCGATGACGAAGCCCAGCTCGGTGTCGCCTGCATCGACTTCGGTGGCGCGACGACGACAGTCTCGGTCTTCAACGACGGCCACCTGGTCTATGCTGATGCGATCGCCATTGGCGGTCATCACCTGACCCTCGACATAGCGCGTCAGCTCTCGGTCAGCGTGGCCGATGCCGAGCGGCTCAAGACCTTTTATGGCTCGGTGCTGCCGGGCCAGGCCGACGAGCGCGACCTGATCCCGATCAATCCGGTTGGCGCCCAGCATGACGAGGCGCCGGGGCAGGTGGCCCGTTCGGTGCTGACCCGCATCATGCGCCCGCGCATCGAGGAAATCCTCACCGCCATCCGCGACCGCATGCAGGCCACTGGTATGATGGATGTCTGCGGCCGCCGCTTCGTGCTCACCGGCGGCGCCAGCGAAATGACCGGCCTGCCGGAAGTTGCGCGCCGTACGCTGGCCCGCAACGTCCGCAACGGCCGCCCGATGGGCATTGCCGGCCTGCCCGAA
Source organism: Candidatus Devosia phytovorans (assembly GCA_029202405.1). Classification (NCBI taxonomy): domain Bacteria; kingdom Pseudomonadati; phylum Pseudomonadota; class Alphaproteobacteria; order Hyphomicrobiales; family Devosiaceae; genus Devosia; species Candidatus Devosia phytovorans. The sequence goes on from CP119312.1 coordinate 825,158, forward strand.
ATGGCCAAAGGCGCCGCCTTTGCCTCGGTCGCCGGCATGCTGATTTATCCCCAGGTCTGCGCCCAGGAATATCAGGAACCCCGCGGTTCCCGCCGCCTCACCGGCACCGACGGCTACTTCGCCCGCGTCGGCAACTGGCTGCGCCACAGCTTCTGAGGGCTGGCAACAGCTTAGGCGATCTTGGTGTTTTCCCTGTTCCGGCCTATGTTATGCGGGCAGGAGCAAGCCATGGCAAAACGGGCTTTCAAGCGGGAATTCGCGGAGCTGGCGGCAAAGATGCCGCCCGTGCCGGATTTGCGCGCGGCCAATGATGCCCGTGATATGTCTCCACAAGCGGCTCGACGCATCGTTGAGGCAAGGCTGCAAACCTGGTTGGCCGATAGCGCTTCGTGGGTAGAAGCCAGTCGCAATGCCCTCTCTGTTGCCACGACGAGCGGCCTCGATGAAGAGATTTGGCGCTCGTGTGAGGCCAGCCTCCAGACGGTGGTCGATACGCTGTCGGACCTGCTCAAGACGGTGTGGAATGACGGCAAGCCCGTTGTGACGAAGGCGATGATCGCAGCGCTTGATGACCGTCGCGATCAGGTGCTCGCCCTGATCCTCGACTTCGATCCGGACGCTTACGACACGGACCGTGTCGCGACGACACCGGACGAGATTGAGGCGTGGTTCAAGGATCTGCCGCTGAGTAAATGATCGAACTTGTCCGGCGAAAGCGCTTCATCAAGAAGTTTGCAGCGCTTGCCCCGGATGTGCGCGCTCGGGCCATCAAGTCGCTCCGGCAATTTGTCGAGGACCCACGACACCCGTCGCTGCATTTCGAGAAGCTCAGCACTGGCTACCATACCATCCGCGTAGACCTCAATTTCCGCATCTTGCTTCGCCATCTTGGCGAAGGGCGCTATGAACTGGCCGATGTGGATAGCCATACTGCGATCTACCGTCTTCACGGTCGCGTCCGATGACCCCTGTCCGCCCCGATAGGCCGCTTCGAGATCCGCCACGATCAGCTCGCACAAGGCATAAAGAGCCGCATGTGGGCACTAACAGCAAACTGCACCACAGCTTCCAGGATCGATTTGATCGCGCAGCCGTTGCCAGAGGATATCAATCCTGGAGACGGTTCAATGCTTCGGTCCCTTCTCATCGGTCTTGTTGCCGGGCAGCGCGGCATTGCGCCTCTTGCGGCGATCGCCATAGCCACGCAGCGGCGCGAAATTCCCGCTGACCTGCCGTTCCAGAAACTGCTGCTCAATCCCCTGGTGGCGATCGGGGCCAATGCGCTGGCGGCAGCGGAAATGGGTGGCGACAAGATGAAGTCGGCGCCAGACCGCACCGTGCCCATTGGCCTTCTGGTGCGTGCTGTTACGTCGGCCTATGCCGGCGCGGCGCTGGCTCCGAAAAACGAGCGCGCCCTCGGGGCGGCATTGGCGCTCGGTTCGGCGCTGCTGTCCTCCTATGTCGGTCTGCGCCTCCGCAAGGAGGGGATGCGCCGCTATGGCCAGACCAAAACCGGGCTTGTCGAGGACGCGCTCGTTGCCGGCGCGGGCCTCGCCATTGCCAATCCCCGGCTGGTCGGCAGCAAGAGCACGGCGCGGGGCCGATAGCCAATTCGGCATCCGCAACCGTCAGTCCCCGCGATAAGCTGCTTGCAGATCCGCCACGATCAGCTTGCCCATCTTCATCATGGCGTCGGTGGCGCGCCTGGCGCCGGCAGGGTCGGGGCCCATGACGGTTTCGTAGATCTGCTTTGGCACGACCTGCCAGGAGAGGCCGAACTTGTCCTCGCACCAGCCACACATGCTGGGTTTGCCGCCATTGTCGACGAAGCTGTTCCAGAAATAGTCGACCTCGTCCTGCCCGCTGCATTCCACCATGAAGCTGACAGCCCAGGTGAACGGGTTGCTGCTCGGCTCACTGCCACTGCCATTGAGCAGGAAAAATTTGTGGCCTGCCAGTTCAATGACTGCAGTAAAGCGCGGTCCGTTGGGATCGTGCCTTACCTCCTCGAGCAGTTTCGCCTCGGGAAAGGTGGTGGTGTAAAATTCCACGGCTTCGTCGATGCGGTTGTTGAACCACAGGCAGGGCATGATGGATGTCATCGGCTTTCTCCTCGTTTTGCAGCATCTGACAGGACGACGAACGGAGCGTGGCGTTTCCGACACAGCGGAAAATTATGGTTACCGAAAGCTGAAACGGTAACCGCAGGGCGTCGCATTTTGCGATCACGTTAACACCGGTGGGACAATTGTTAGGACGTGGTTAACGTTTGGCAGGGTAAACCTTAACCAAACACGCCACTATGAGGCCATTCATGACCATCAACCTCACTATCCCGGACATCCAGGAACTGAAGCCTCGCATTACCGTCTTCGGTACGGGTGGTGCTGGCGGTAACGCCGTCAACAACATGATCGAGTCCGGTCTCGATGGCGTCGACTTTGTCGTCGCCAATACCGATGCCCAGGCTCTGGCTCTCAGCAAGGCGCAGCGCATCATTCAGCTCGGCGTTGGTGTCACCGAGGGTCTCGGTGCCGGCTCGCATCCTGAAGTTGGTCGTGCGGCGGCCGAGGAAAGCTGGGACGAGATCAATGATCACCTCTCGGGCTCGCACATGGTCTTCATCACCGCCGGCATGGGCGGTGGCACGGGTACCGGCGCGGCGCCGGTCATTGCCCGTGCAGCCCGCGAGCAGGGCATTCTGACGGTTGGCGTCGTCACCAAGCCCTTCAACTTCGAAGGCAATCGTCGTGCGCGTCTGGCTGAGGACGGCATCGACGAGCTGCATCGCCATGTCGATACGCTGATCGTTATTCCGAACCAGAACCTGTTCCGCGTCGCCAATGAGAAGACCACCTTCGCCGATGCCTTTGGCATGGCCGATCAGGTGCTGTTCTCCGGCGTTGCCTGCATCACCGACCTGATGGTCAAGGAAGGCCTGATCAACCTCGACTTCGCCGACGTGCGCGCCGTGATGCGCGGCATGGGCAAGGCGATGATGGGTACGGGCGAAGCATCGGGCGAAGATCGTGCCCGCCATGCCGCCGAGGCTGCCATTGCCAATCCGCTGCTCGACGACGTGTCGATGCATGGTGCCCGTGGCCTGCTGATCTCGATCACCGGCGGCCCGGACCTCACGCTTTATGAAGTCGATGAAGCCGCTTCCCGCATCCGCGAAGAAGTCGATCCCGATTGCAATATCATCCTGGGTGCGACCTACGATCCGAGCCTCACCGGCACGCTGCGCGTGTCCGTCGTTGCCACCGGTACCGATGCGACCATGGTGCAGGCTCTCGAGCCGGCCAAGCCGCATGCCTCGCGCACCCCGCTTGAAGTGCGTCGTCATGTGCCGGTCGAGCCGACCCGCGTCCAGATGGAACGTGCCGCCATTGCCACGCCAGCGCCCCAGCCAGCGCCGGTTGCCCAGCAGCAGGCGATCGAGCATGACGTCGAAACGGCCATGGCTCAGGCGTTCAACTTCGAAACGCCGGCGCCGACCTACCAGCACCAGGAAGACGACGGCGTTTTCGTCGAGCCCTATATCCCGGCTGCCGAGAGCATCCAGGAAGCTGACGAGCCCGTCGCTGTCGATGATTCGCCGGTTCCCAGCGTTTACGTGCCGTCCCATGCCGCTCGCCCCGAGGGCCAGCGCCGCATGCCGCGCACCGAGGAACTGCCGGTTGTTGCGCGCCGGACACAGGAAGCACAGGAACGTCACGAGCCGGAGCCGCGCAATGCACGCGCCCTGTTCAAGAAACTGGCGTCCAACGTTGGCCTGAACCTGGGCCAGCAGGCACCGGTTGCCAAGGACGAGCCGTCCTATTCGGACGCCGATGACAATGCAGCGCGCAGCGCGATTGAAGCAGGCGGCGCAAGGGCTTCGCGGGTGTCGCCGCAGCTCGACGGTGCTCGTGGCAACCTCGACCAGCATGGGCGTCAGCCGGCCTCGGCACCGCAGAAGGAAAGCCTCGAGATCCCCGCTTTCCTGCGCAAACACGGTTAACACATCTGGTGTAAAGTTTGAGATGCGAACTCGGCGCGACTTTCGCGCCGGGTTTTTTTTAGCTAACAGATGCGCTGCGTCAGACCCTGGGGTCGGAGTATTTCGAGTATGAAGAAACTGTCCACGCGTCAGCGCACTCTTGCTGCCGCGATTAGCTTTGCCGGTTACGGTGTTCATAGCGGCCAGTCGGTTACCATGACACTCAGCCCCGGTGCCCCTGACAGTGGCCTGACGATCAATCGCATTCGTCCCGATGGCACGCCATCCGAAGCGGTTCCCGTGCATTTCTCGCGCGTGGCGCGCACGACCCTGTGCACCACGCTTGACCTGGGTGACAGCCTTTCCGTCGCGACCATCGAGCATGTCACCTCGGCCCTTACCGGCATGGGCGTCGACAATGCCCTGATCACACTCGACGGCACCGAATGCCCTATTCTTGATGGCAGCGCGCGGCCCTTTGCCGAGGCGATCCTGGCTGTTGGTCTCGAAATCCAGCCGGCGCAGCGCAAGTTCCTCAAGATCCTGCGCGCCGTCACGGTGCGCAACAATGACGCCTTCGCCGTGCTCGAGCCCTATAATGGTCGTTGCCTCGACCTCGAGATCGACTTCGACAGCAAGGTCATCGGCCGCCAGCGCATGATCTTCGACTGGACGCCGCGCCGCTATTACGAAGACGTGTCGCGCGCCCGCACCTTCGGCTTCCAGCGTGACGCCAAGGCGCTGCGCCAGGCCGGCTATGCGCTGGGCTCCAGCCTCGACAATTCCATTACCCTGCACGACGATCGCATCCTCAACCCTGGCGGTTTGCGCTTCGAGGACGAGTTCGTGCGCCACAAGCTGCTCGACGCGATTGGCGACCTGTCCCTGGGCGGCCTGCCGATCTGGGGGCGTTTCCGCTCCTACAAGGGTGGCCACGCGCTTAATGCGCATGTACTGGCCGGTCTCTTTTCGAGCGAAGCCAACTATGAGATAGTTCTGGCCGAAGACCTGCCGCTCGAGTTCGAGGCTTTCGAAGAACAGCCCGAAGGGCTGGCGGTCAATCACTATCTGCGCTCCGTGCGTTGACCTGACTGGTTAACGCACGCCACAGTTTTGATCCATTTGCTCACTACGCCGCCTTCAAGCGGTATCTATAAGGACGGGGCACTTCGTGACAGTTGACGCTATTGGTGGTTTCACCAGCCGGGCAGCCCGGTTCCTGACGGTTGCGGCTTTTGCTGCGGTCCTGGCTGGTTGCAGCCTGTTCGGATCGCCCAAGACCCGCGAAGAGCCGATCATCCCGGCAGCGACCCTCTACCAGAAGGCGCTGGACGACATGGATCGCCAGTATTACGCCACGGCGCTGAAGTCGCTGGAGCAGCTGGATCGCCAGCATCCGCGCGACCCGATGGTCGAAAAGTCCAAGCTGATGCAGGTCTATGCCAACTATCGCAGTGGCAAGCTGCAGGAAGCGATCCTGGCGGCCGACCGCTTCATGGCGCTCTATCCCGGCGGCAAGGATGCGGCCTATGTGCTCTATCTCAAGGGCAATGCCTATTTCGCCCAGATCAAGGACATCACCCGCGACCAGCAGCTTTCGGCTGATGCGATCGAGACCTACAATCTGGTTATCTCGAACTATCCGCAGTCCGAATATGCAGAGGACGCCAAGGAGAAGCTCCTGGTCGCCTATGATCAGCTGGCGGGCAAGGAAATGTCGGTTGGCCGCTACTATCTCGGCCAGGGCCAATACACAGCCGCTATCAACCGCTTCCGCGTGGTGGTGGAAACCTGGCAGACTTCGACTCACATCGAGGAAGCCCTGTTCCGCCTGACCGAATCCTATCTGGCGCTCGGTCTGACCAACGAGGCTTCGACTGCTGCTGCCGTGCTCGGCCACAACTACCCGTCGAGCAGCTGGTACAAGGAAGCCTATGCGCTGCTCGCCAAGCAGGGCCTAGCCCCAGCGGTCAACAGCGGCAGTTGGATGGCTGGCCTGCGGAACTAGGGTTTCGAAACAATTTGTTGCTAGTTTGTTCCGGGGCGCTACAATGCGCCCCGGTTTCGTTTGTGGCACTGAAACCTGTTGCCTCGTCCCATTCCCGCCTTCGCGCGAGGGGTTTGAGGGTGATAGGCTAGGGTCAGGCACCAGTCCGGGAAGAATACGCGCATGCTGAACGCGCTTTCGGTTCGCAATATCGTCCTCATCGATCAGCTCGATCTGGCGCTCGATGAAGGCATGACCGTACTCACCGGCGAGACCGGCGCGGGCAAGTCGATCCTGCTCGATGCGCTGACGCTGGCGCTGGGGGGCAGGGGTGATGCCTCTCTGGTGCGCAGCGGGCAGGACAGCGGTCAGGTTGTTGCCGTGCTGCAATTGCCGGCCGATCATCCGGCCCGCGCCGCGCTGCGCGACAATGCCATTGCCGACGACGAGGACGTTATCTTGCGCCGCGTGCAATTTGCCGATGGCAAGACGCGCGCCTTTATCAATGATCAACCGGTCTCGGCTGCCCTGCTGCAGCGTATCGGCAGCCAGATCGTCGAAATCCATGGGCAGCACGATGATCGTGCCCTGGTCGATGTCGCCACCCATCGCGCCGCGCTCGATGCCTTTGGCGAACTGGACAAGCTCGTCGCCAAGGTTCGCGACCTTTGGCAGGAGCTGTCCGACGCACAGGATGCCGTCGCTGCGCAAAAGGCGCTGGTGGCCGAAGCGCTGGCTGCGGAAGACTATGCTCGCCACACGGTCGAAGAGCTGGGCAAGCTCAAGCCGGTGGCTGGCGAGGAAGAGGAACTGGCCGAACGTCGTCAGCACCTGCAGCAGGCCGAGCGCTCGGCCAGCGATGTGGTCGAGATCGACGAGATGCTCAACGGCCCTGCCGCGACGGGCCCGGCCCTTGCCGGCCTGATGCGCCGGCTGATGCGAAAGATCGATGGCGGGCAGACCGTGTTCCAGCCGCTGGTCGATACGATCGACGCCTCCCTCACCACGCTGGACCGCACCGGCGACGCACTCGAAGAGCTCAAGCGCGAACTGGATTATGACCCGGCCGAACTCGAAGCGGTCGAGGAGCGCCTGTTCGCCCTGCGTGGTGCGGCTCGCAAACATCAGACAACCTGCGATGGCTTGTATGATGTGTTGGCAAAATACAGCGCCGATCTCGAAACACTGCAAAGTGGCGAGACAAAATTGCTCGCTTTGGAGGAGGCGCGGGCCAGGGCGCAGGAGATCTACAAGAAGTCGTCCAGCATGCTGAGCGCCGGACGCACCAAGGCTGCAGGTGCCCTGAGCAAGGCCGTCGGCGCCGAACTGCCGGACCTCAAACTGGGTTCGGCCAAGTTCATCGTCGATCACCAGGTCGATGAAAACCGCGTCGCGGCCTCGGGCTATGACCAGATCCAGTTCCATGTGCAGACCAATCCGGGCACCGCTGCCGGACCCCTGCTCAAAGTCGCAAGTGGCGGTGAGCTCAGCAGATTCCTGCTGGCGCTCAAGGTGGTGCTGGCCGATCGCGGCTCGGCTCCGGTGCTGATCTTCGACGAAATCGACACCGGCGTCGGTGGTGCCGTGGCCGATGCGATCGGGCGTCGCCTGTCGCGGCTGGCGGGCAAGGTGCAGGTCCTCGCCGTCACCCACGCCCCCCAGGTCGCCGCCCGCGCCCAGCGCCATCTTCTCATTGAAAAACAAGCGGTTAAAGAGGGCGCCTTCATGCGAACTCATGTCAAACCGCTCGATACCGGCGCGCGGCAGGAAGAAGTGGCCCGCATGCTGGCTGGCGCCAAGGTCACCGACGAAGCCCGCGCTGCGGCAAGCAAGTTGCTGAGCGAAGTGGGGTAGGGTAACCGCCTGCTACAAAACATAATTGGCGGAGATTCTTATGACCGACCTGTCCCAAAAGCCCGTCTCCGAGCTGACCGTCGAGGAGGCCGAGGCAGAGCTGGCGCGCCTCGCCGAAGCCATTGCCGCTGCCAATATCGACTACCATCAGAAGGACGCGCCGGCGCTGACCGACGCGGATTTCGACGCGCTGCGACAGCGCAATGACGCGATCGAGCTGGCCTTTCCCGATCTCGTCCGCACCGATAGCCCCGGCCTGTCGGTCGGTGCGCCGCCCGCCGAAGGCATCTCAATCAGCAAAAAAAGGAAATTGGTTAGCGAGATCGCTGACGACTGGCTGCTTGTTTACCCGAACAATTATAAATCCGACTTTGTTGCTCTTCTGGAGAAGTTGTCACAATCAAGTATCGACAAGATATACATGGATGCACACAGGGATTTGTCCGACCTGAAATCTGAAGAGAAGCGCCATAGATTGCGCGCTCTGCAAAGGACCGCTGTTCGTCGCAAAACATCTATTGCTGATGACATATTTCGAGTTTTGGAACAGGCGTCTCGCGCTTATTATGTTGAGGATAGCCCTATATTTACAGACTCTCAGTATGATTCACTACGGAATCTTCTAGAGTACATTCTAAAGAACGAAAAATCGCATGCCTATAAGCCATATCTTCGCAGATTGGACAAAGTAGGTGCAAAGCCGGACTCTAACTTCAAAAAGGTTAGGCATGGCGTCGCAATGCTTAGTCTTGGAAACGTCTATGTCGATGAAGAGGTACGAGATTTTGTTGCGCGCGCTCATGCATACTTCAAACAGGATCGCCTAGGCGAGGATCTCGCTTTTGTAGCTGAGCCTAAGATTGACGGTCTATCCGCCTCGCTTAGGTATGAGAACGGAGTATTTGTGAGAGGTGCCACCCGTGGTGATGGGGTCGAGGGAGAAGATGTAACTGAAAACCTTCGGACAATATCTGACATACCGCACCGACTTAAGACTAACGACTACCCAGACGTTATTGAAATAAGAGGCGAAGTGTACATGCCTCATGAAGAGTTCTTCCGACTCAGGGACTGGTCTCGGTCTGCAGGAAGGCAAGAATATGTGAATCCTCGCAATACCGCGGCTGGTTCGTTAAGGCAGAAAGATCCAAGCGTTACAGCATCGCGGAACTTGCGGTTCTTTGCATATGGATGGGGTGAAGCTAGTCATCCTCCCGCGGACACGCAGTTTGAGGCGGTTAATGCACTAGGGCGTTGGGGATTCACGATTAATTCCCTTATGATGCGCTGCCTAAATGCATCGGACATGCTGAGGCACTATCGCTTTATTGAAGGGCAACGATCGAGACTGGGGTACGACATTGACGGTGTTGTATACAAGATTGACCGTCTTGATCTCCAAGAGCGTTGGGGGTTCGTGGCGCGAGCGCCGCGCTGGGCCGTAGCGCACAAATTTCCCGCCGAACGAGCCATGACTGTGGTGCGTGACATCGAAATCCAAGTCGGTCGCACTGGCACATTGGCGCCAGTGGCACGGTTGGAACCTGTGACCGTTGGCGGTGTGGTGGTCGAGAATGTGACCCTCCACAACGAGGATTATATCGCGGGCAAGGACAGCAATGGCCTGCCGATCCGCGAGGGCAAGGATATCCGCATCGGCGATACGGTCATCATCCAGCGCGCGGGCGACGTTATTCCGCAGATTGTCGATGTGGTGCTGGACAAGCGTCCGGCTGACGCGATGCCCTATGAAATGCCGCATGTCTGCCCGGTCTGCGGCTCTCCGGCAACGCGCGAGATCAACGAGAAGACCGGCAAGGAAGATTCGCGCCGCCGCTGCACCGGTGAGATGATCTGCCCGGCCCAGGCCGTGGAGGGCCTGCGCCATTTCGTGTCGCGCGGGGCGCTGGATATCGAAGGCCTTGGCGCCGAGAATATCGACACCTTCTTCAATGCAGGCCTGATCAAGACGGCCGCCGATATCTTTACCCTCAAGGACCGCCGGCCCGAAGTGCAGAAGGCCTTGGCCGAGCGGCGCGAGGAACAGGCGAAGGTTCGCGAAGCAGCGTCGGGCAAGACGCGCAAGAATGTGCGGAGCGTCGAGGATCGCAACTACGAGGGGCTCGACAAGCTGTTTGCCGCCGTGGATGCGCGGCGCGAACCCGAACTGGACCGTTTCATCTTCGCCCTGGGCATCCGCCATATCGGCGAGACGACTGGTGCCGTGCTGGCCCGCACTTTTGGCTCGATGGAAAAGCTTGAGGAGGCTGGCAAGGAACTGGCGGCGGCCGAGGACCCGATGGCCGTTTTTCCATCGGTGGACGGTATCGGCTCCACCGTAGTCGAAGCCCTGGTCGATTTCTTCCGCAATGAGCGCAATGTCGCTGCTTTGGATCGCCTGCTGGAGCAGGTGCATCCGAAGGACTACGTGGTCGAAATCGCCGCCGACAGTCAGGTCGCTGGAAAGACAGTGGTTTTTACCGGCACGCTCGAAAAAATGTCACGATCGGAGGCCAAGGCTATGGCTGAAAGACTGGGTGCCAAGGTGGCGGGATCGGTATCGGCCAAGACCGATATCCTGATCGCCGGGCCGGGCGCCGGGTCCAAGCTCAAGTCTGCCGAGGCGCTGGGCGTCGAGGTGATCAGCGAAGACGAGTGGTTTGTCCGCGTCGGAAAGTAGGGCGCGACCGATATTTTTGGGAGTTTCAGCATGCGCCGATTGATGATTGCGACGGGGCTACTGACAGCTCTCTCCCTGCCGGCTGCGGCGGGGCAAATCGGCGACCAGCTGGCGCAGCGGCTCTATGACGGCACCCTCGATGAGATCGCCGAAGAGACGCACGAGCTATGCTATCAGTTCGACACCGAAGCTTGCTTTGCGCGCGGGCTGCATGAGTTGATCACGAGCTACGAGGGCCTGTCGCAGGCCATGTATCGGCATGGGGCGACCGATCCGTCAATGCCCGTCATGGGGATGCTGCTCGGCATGGGCGGGTTCGAGGATGAAGCCGCGCCGGCTAATCCAAACCCGGAGCCGCTGACCTATGAGAGCCTGCGCGATATCCTCGACGCCTTCGCGCGCGGGATGAGTGGCGCCAGCATCTACTTCCAGATGGCTGACATGGAGGGCGACTTCGTTATCCCGATCGACCCGTTCAAGGTGCGCGTCGACCTTGATGGCAATGGCACCGCAGGGGAAGCCGAGACGCTGGCGTTCTTCCTGACCAGCCTGCGCAATCGCGACGAGGCAATCCTTTTCGAACAGCCCGCGCCGAGCGGCAAGGTCAAGACCAAGCCGGACGCAGCCGTAGAGGATACCACCATCGGCTTCGACAATGCCGATGCCGTGTGGCTGGCGGGCTATTCCACCGTGGCCGCCGTGCCGGTGGAACTCATTCTGGCGCATGATTTTTCCGATTTCTTCAACGCCTATCTGCATCTGGTCTTCCCCAAGGCCGGCCTGCCGATGGAGGGTCATAACCCGCGTGGCGACTCTTTCCTGGGCGAGGGGAGCGACGCCTTCTTCGCAGACCTGATCGCGGGCATTCACACCATGAATTTCCCAGTGGAGGATCCAGACCGTCTGGCCGGCGTGCTGGAAAAGCTCAAGCTGATCACGTCCCTGTCGCGCCGGAACTGGGAGATGATCCTGGCCGAAACCGACGATGACCGCGAACTGGTGCCGTCGCCGACACAGACGTCGATGATTCCCGGCATGACAGTGACGCAGGATACGGTCGATGCCTGGCTGGCGACGCTGGATATTGTAGACCAGGTGCTTAATGGGGAGCTGCTGGTGCCGCATTGGCGTTTCGAGCAGGGCTTTGACCTCAAGGCCTGGTTTACCACGGCGACCCGCACAGATCTCGTCCTGCTGATTTCCGGCTCGGCCGCGCTGCCCTATATCAAGCCGGGCCCGATCGCCGATGTGCAGAGCTTTGCCGAGGCCAATGAGGCGTTCGGCGCCGAGTGGCTCAACTATGCTTTCTGGTTCAACTAAGCGTCCCCTTGGTGGAGAATTCAACATGCGCCTTGCTGCCCTTGCCGGCGTTTTCATGCTCGCCGCGACGAGCTTTGCCGCTGCCCAGCCCTATGAAACGCCAGAGGCGCTGCTGGAGGCCTTTTACGAGCCCTATTTCACCGGCGACTTCCCGGCGGACGAGAGCCAGTTCCGCTCGGAAAACCTGCAGGCGCTCTATGATGCCGATGCCGAGAGCACGCCGGAAGGCGAAATGGGCGCGCTGAGCTTTGATCCCTATGTCGATGGCCAAGACTATGAAATCACCGATCTCGAAATCGGTGAGCCGGTGCCCGAGGAGGATGTCGTGCTGGTGGAGGTGAGTTTCAGCAATTTCAACGAGCCGCGCAGCCTCACCTATGAGCTGGTCGAAGAGGATGGCTGGAAGATCAATGACGTGGTCTCGACCAATCCGGACAATGAATATCGTCTGAGCGAGATTTTCGACGACGGTTCCGAATAGGCCAGCCTTACCGCGAATTAAGCTTGCAGCCGCAAATCCGCCACGGGTCGATCACGATCGCGCCGTGGCGTTTTTCTAACCCTTGCGCATGATGATGCGAGGGCGCGATGAAGTCTCTGTTTGTTGGTTTTCTGGTCATGCTGGCTATGATGGGGCATGCCAGCGCCGAGGAATTCGGCGATCCCAAGGCTTTGGTCAGCGGCATCTACGACGACTACAATGTCGGTCGCACGGTGGCCGATCCGACCGTCTACTATTCGAAACGCCTCAAGGCGATCTATGACCAGGCGATCGAGAACCAGGTGTTTGCCAGCGACGCGGCGATGAACGGCTCCGAATATACGCTCAACGCCGTGTTCAACCCCTTCCTGCCCGATCTCAATGCCCTGCTGTTCGACGTCGCCATCGGCGAGCCAGCCGTTGTTGGAGAACGGGCCGTGGTCACCGTCAGCTATCACAACTTCGACCAGCCGCGGCTGCTCGCCATTGCCATGGTCAAGGAAGGTGACAGCTGGAAGGTGGATGATGTCAGTTCCATGGGCAACGAGGAACACTGGCTGCTGAGCTGGGCGCTGACCTATGATCCGCTTGGGTTTTAAGAGTCCCGAAAGGCAGCAGCAGCGGTTGCGGTGACATCGGAGTACCCCCACCTATCCTCCCCCTGATAGGGGGAGGGACCGCCCGGTGGTTGTGGAGAGAGCGTGCCCAAAACTCGATCCAGTCCCTCCCCCTTTTCAGGGGGAGGTTAGGAGGGGGTACCGCAAAGAGACCCTTCCGCTACAGCTTCTCGGTCGCCTCTTTCAGCCAATCCCTGACCTTGCCCTTTACCCGTGGGCCGATCTGCTTCCAGACTCGGTAATGATAGTCATCGAGCCAGGCGCGTTCGGCATCGGTCAGCAGAGACTTGCGGATCAGGCGCTTGTCGATGGGGGCCAGGGTCAGGGTCTCGAATTCGAGGAAGCCGGGGAAGTCGGCGCTTTCCACCACGGTGATCAGGTTCTCGATGCGGATGCCATATTCGCCGGTCTTGTAATAGCCGGGCTCATTGGAGATCACATTGCCCACTTCGAGCGGCAGTGTGTAGCGCGAGGAAATGCCCACCGGGCCCTCGTGCACGCCCAGATAAGCGCCGACGCCGTGGCCGGTACCGTGGTTATAGGTGATGCCATCCTGCCAGAGGAACTGGCGCGCCAATACGTCGATCTGCGCGCCGCTGGTGCCCTTGGGGAAGCGAGCCATGGAAATGGCGATCATGCCCTTGAGCACGCGGGTATAGCGGTCGCGCTGCTCGTCGCTCGGCTTGCCGGTCGAGAGCGTGCGGGTGATGTCGGTGGTGCCCGATAGATATTGCGCGCCGCTGTCGACGAGCATGATTTCGCCGGGGTTGAGCCTGCGGTCGGTCTTGTCGCTGACGCGGTAGTGCACGATGGCGCCATTGGGGCCGGCGCCAGAGATCGTATCGAAGCTGGCGTCGACGCAAGTCTCGTCCTCGCGGCGGAAGGCCTCCAGCGCGGTGACGATGGCAATTTCGGTCAGCTCGCCCTTGGGCGCCGTTTCATCGAACCATGACAGGAATTTGGCCAGGGCCACGCCGTCGAGGCCATGGGCTTCGTGCATCCCGGCGAGCTCAGCCTCGTTCTTGCGGGACTTGGGCAGGAGCACCGGGTCGCGCTTTTCGATCAGCGTGGCACCGGCGTCCTTCAGAGCCGTCGCAACGGCTTCGGGAGCAGAGGTCGGGTCGATGAGGACCGATTTTCCTGCGGCGCCGAGAGCCTTTAGCGCCTCCTCGAAGCGCGTGCTGCTGTCGACAGTGGCAATGCCGTCGAGCGCCCTGGTCAGCTCGTCGGTGATCTTGGCCGGGTCGAGATAAAGCGTGGGGGTGCCCACCTGCGGGACGATGGCAAAGCCGAGGACGAAGGGCGTGTTGGGGACATCGCGGCCGCGCATGTTGAACAGCCAGCAGATGGATTCGGGCAGGGTCAACACGGCCGCATCGGCAAGATCGCTCGCAAGCTGCTTGCGGACTTCTTCAATCTTGCTGGACGATTGCTGGCCGGCGCGGTTGTGGCCGAGAAATTCGATCGTCGAGACCGGTGCCGAAGGGCGGTCCGACCAGATCGCATCCACAAGGTTTGCATGCGGCACCAGCGTGGCATGGCCATGAAACAGCCTCGCCAGTTCGCGCACTTCGCCGGGTGTATGGAGCCAGGGATCATAGGCCAGTTTGCCGCCGGCGGGGACGAGCTTTATGGATTCGTCGTTGGGGCCGCCGCGGTCGGTCTGGATCACGGTCACAAGATCGGTGTCGGTCTGGGCCGGGGCCTGCAATGTGTAGCGGCTGTCGACGTAAAGGCCGGCCTGCTCGGGGCCGACCAGGGCCATGCCGGCCGAACCGGTGAAGCCGGTGATATAGGCGAGGCGTGCTTCGCTGGCCGGTACAGATTCGCCGCGATGGGCATCGGCACGCGGAATCAGAAAACCCTGGATGTCCGCCGCCGCCATCGCGTCCCGCAGGGCCTTGAGGCGGGGCGCGACATTGGTCTTGTCGGACTTTTCCTCAAAGCTCTGGAACACGGCAGGCGGAAAACTCTGGGCGGTCATGGCGAAATTCCTGTTGCCGGAGTGCACTCCGGTCATATCTGGGCTGTTCTGGTGGGCCCTTACAAATCGCGGCCCGCGCTCTAACTTAGTGGCAGATGACAGGAGAGCGAAGATGGCAGAACACAAGAATTTCCTGATCCGGGCCTTCGAAGCGGTGATTGCCGGGCGCGAGCGCGAGGCGCAGCGCTATGTGGCGCGCTTCGAGCGCGAACATGGCCCGATGAACGCCAGATTAACGAAGCGGTAAGGGGACTTGCGAGTCTTGCAGGGCTGGTGTGACAGAATACCATCTGCACGGCGTCTCAAACTGGGACTATCTAAACACTCGACGGCGGCAATAGACCAACGTCGAAGTGCATGGAGACTGAGATGACCGAAAGCAAGAACGATTTCCGCAAGGCCCTGGGTTCCGTCCTGGAAGCACGCGGTCGTGAATCGAGCCGCCAGGTCAGCTATCGCATGCAGCATCAGCTGATCGGCGCATTCACAAAGCGCCCGTAACGGCCGCTGCAGTTTACTGCTGACGATCTGACGATCCCCGGAGCCTGCTTCGGGGATTTTGCTTTTCTTGGAACCGGCCGAAGGCAAAATCGCGCCAGTGGCGCGATTTTAGGTGACAAGGCCATGAGGGCTGCGCCCGAATGGCCAAGGCCGCTCACACTGGACGCCCAAACGCGACACTCGATGCTAACAGTCTGCTAGCCAATTCCCGCCGAATGCTACAACGGATCGAGGCATGCGCTACGGCATGGTCAGGATCAGTGTGGTCCAGTCCTTGCGCTGCAGCTTCTGGCTGAGGATCATGCCCTGGCGGGCATAGGCGTTGATGACGCCGCGAGCCTGGTGCTGCAAAATGCCCGAGAGGATGACGGTAGCGCCCTTGTCCGCGATGCGGCCGATATCGGGGGCCAGCGCCATCAGCGGACCGGCCAGGATATTGGCGACGATCAGGTCATAGGGCGCATTCTGCTTGATGGCAGGGTGGGTTACGCCGGTGGCTTCGAGCGCGACGATATGCTTGCCGACGCCATTCTGGGCGGCATTGTCCACCGTGGTGGTCACCGAGATCGGGTCGATATCGCTGGCGATGACCGTGCGGTTGGTGCGCTTGGCGAGGGCAATGGCCAACACGCCGGTGCCGGTGCCGACGTCGATCATGTGGCGCGGCTTCTTGCGCTTGAGCGTGATGTTGATGGCTTCCAGGCACCCCGTGGTGGTCTCGTGGTGACCGGTGCCAAAGGCCTGGGCCGCATCGATTTTCATCGCCGTCAGCCCTCCGGGGACGGGGCCGTCCTCGTGGCTGCCATAGACATAGAAGCCGCCGGCAATCACCGGGGCCAGGCCTTCCAGCGACTTGGCGACCCAGTTGAAATCCGGATCGATCGGCGCGACCGAGAATTCGACCGCGCCGCCAAGGGTTTGGCGCGCCAGTTCAACAAATGAATCAACGTCGGGCGGGCTGTCGCAGGTGGCTTCGAAGATCCACTCGCCGGTCTCTTCATTCTCATGCGCCGAGGCAGTCAGCGCCAGGTCGTCGCGTTCCATCACCGCATCGACCAGGGCATAGGCCTGGTCCTTTGTGAGCGGAATGGATGAGAGCTGATCGACGGCCATGGCGAAACTTCCTGTGTTCGCCGCCTAGTTGCGCCATCGCACGCACAAAATCAATCTGACTTATCCCCGCTGTCGCCAGCGGGTGTAGATTCAGAGCCGTACAGCGGTGCCGGAGATCGAGACCATCAGCATGGAGCCATTTTGACCGACCACTTCATAGTCGAGATCGACACCCACCACGGCATCGGCGCCCATGCGTTCGGCTTCATAGGCCAGTTCGTCATAGGCCTGGCGGCGCGCGTCGCGCAGGGCGCCTTCATAGGCACCGGCGCGGCCACCGACGATGTCGCGAATGCCGGCGAAGAGATCCTTGAAGATATTGGCGCCGACGATCACCTCGCCGGTGACAATGCCGAGATAGTCCTTGATCGGGCGGCCTTCGAGCGTGGGCGTGGTCGAAATGATCATTGTCTTGGTCTCCTCACTGGATGACAGAAAGATAGGGCCAGGATGAGACGCGCAAAAGGCCGCGCGCAAAAAAGCATCGCGAAAATGTCGAAGTGGACGCAGATTGGCCGACATGGAGCATAGCGCGTTGCAAGGGAGGTCCAGATGCTCGCCATGACCAGCTATCCAGAAGTCTATGTCCAACTCACTGCGGCCAAGGTGGAGGAGCAGCATGCCGCCTATGCGGCACTCGCCAAGTCTGCCCAGGGCACGGCCGCCGAACAGGCGCTGACGGCTTTTGCGTCAGAGTATTTCGCCACGGCGCTGCTGGCGCTCGACCACCATTTCATGCACCGGATGCGCGGAATGGAGGGCAAGGACGGCAATGCGCTCAACGAAGTGCGCATGCTCAGCGACTCGATCATGGAACACGGCGGCGTGCTGCAAGAGAACAAGACGATGAAATATAGGTCTGACAAGGCGATAGCCGGAATTGCCATCGGGCAGAAGATCGTGCTGGATGCAGCCACTTTCGAGCGGCTGGCGAAGGCCTATCTCGAGGAGATCGGGAAGCGGTTTCCCTAGGCCTTCTTCACAAAGCTCTCCAACACCTTCTTGGGGCCGGCCTTTTCGAACTCGATGCTCAGCTTGTTGCCTTCGATCTGGGTGATGCTGCCGTAGCCGAACTTGAGGTGGAAGACGCGTTCGCCCATGGAGAAGGCCGAGCGGTCGTTGCCGAGGTCGACGGAGCGGGCGACGAGGTCGCCGTCGATGGTCAGGGGACCGCCGCCCTTGCGGGAGGACTGGTTGGCACGGGCGCGCTGCCAGCCGGGGGTCTCATAGACGCTTTCGAAGGGGTCGGCCCTGTTGAAGCGCGAGCTGGCGCCGCCGCCCCCACCATAGCCGTAACCGCCATAGGATGAGCCGGTATCGGTGACTTCAACGGCGTCGGGCGGCAGCTCATCGAGGAAGCGAGAGGGAATGGCGGACTGCCAGAGGCCGTGGATGCGGCGGTTCTGGGCGGCGGAGATGCGCACGCGCTTGCGACCGCGGGTGATGCCGACATAGGCGAGGCGTCGTTCCTCTTCGAGGCCGGCGCGACCGCTCTCATCCATGCTGCGCTGGCTAGGGAAGGTGCCTTCCTCCCAGCCGGGCAGGAAGACGGTGTTGAACTCAAGCCCCTTGGCGCCATGCAGGGTCATGATGGTGACGGCGTCGGAGGCTTCCGTGCTGTCGCGATCCATGACCAGCGATATGTGTTCGAGGAAGCCACCGAGGGTGTCGAATTCCTCCATGGAACGGCTGAGTTCCTTGAGGTTTTCCTTGCGGCCTTGCGATTCCACCGACTTGTCGGCGCTCAGCATGTCGGTATAGCCGCTCTCCTCGAGGATGCGCTCCACCAGCTCGAACGGTTTCATGGACTGGGCGTGAAAGGCCCAGTCGTCGAACTGCGACACAAGGCTCAGCAGCGTGCTGCGTTGCTTGGGCTTGAGCTCCTCGGTTTCCACCAGCATGCGGATGGCAGACAGCAGCGGGACATTGGCGGCCCGGGCGGCGTTGTGCAGCAGCTGGACCGTTGAGTCGCCGAGGCCGCGCTTTGGCACATTGATGATGCGGTCGAGGGCCAGATCGTCGGCCGGCTGGGCGACCAAGCGCAGATAGGCAATGGCGTCGCGGATTTCCTTGCGCTCATAGAACCTGGGGCCGCCGATGACCCGGTAGTTGAGCCCCAGGGTGATGAAGCGTTCTTCGAATTCACGCATCTGGAATGAGGCGCGGACGAGAATGGCCATGGAGTTCAGCGTTTCGCCAGCGCGCTGATACTGCTCGATTTCCTCGCCGACTGTGCGCGCTTCTTCCTCGCTGTCCCAGACCTGGGTGACCGCGACCGGCTCGCCGGTTTCCCCGACATCGGTCTGCAGCGTCTTGCCGAGGCGGCTCTCGTTGAAGGCGATGATGTTGGAGGCGGCCTTGAGGATATTGGAGGTCGAGCGGTAATTGCGCTCAAGCTTGATCACCTTGGCGCCCGGAAAATCCTTTTCGAAGCGCAGGATGTTGTCGACCTCGGCGCCGCGCCAGCCATAAATGGACTGGTCGTCGTCGCCGACGACGCAGATATTGGCTTCGCTGGCAGGCTTGCCCTGCGCGAGCAGACGCAGCCAGAGATATTGAGCGACGTTACTGTCCTGATATTCATCCACCAGCATGTATTTGAACTTGCGGTGATATTCCGCCAGAACGTCGGGGTTTTCCTTGAACAGCCGGATGCATTCGAGCAGCAGGTCGCCGAAATCGACGGCGTTGAGCGATTTCAGCCGGGCCTGATAGGCCGCATAGAGTTGGGCGCCGCGGCCATTGGCATAGGAGCCGCTATCGGCCGGCGAGACATCCTTGGGCAGCAGGCCCTTGTTCTTCCAGCCGTCCATCATCGAGGCAAAGAGCTTTGCCGGCCAGCGCTTCTCGTCAATGTTGTCGGCCTCGAGCAATTGCTTGATCAGGCGGATCTGATCGTCGGTATCGAGGATGGTGAAGGTGCTGGTGAGGCCGACCAGACCGGCATGCTGGCGCAAAATACGGGCGCCGATCGAGTGGAACGTCCCGGACCACGGCATTGCCTCGAGCCGGGGGACGAGCTTTTCAATACGCTCTTTCATTTCCCGTGCAGCCTTGTTGGTGAAGGTCACCGACAGGATCTGCGAAGGCCAGGCGCGATTGGTATTGATGATATGGGCAATGCGGGTGGTCAGCACGCGGGTCTTGCCGGTGCCGGCGCCAGCGAGGACGAGCAGGGGCCCGTCAACGCTCTCCACGGCGTCGCGCTGTTCTTGGTTCAAACCACTCAAATAGTCCGGCGCCTGGTTGCGCTTGAACTGGCTGGTAATCGCACCGGCCTGGGGGCGGTCGAACTGAGGGGCTTCACCGGGCATTGAGGGCCTTTTCATCGCAATGGCGCCAGTTTAACGCATATGCCGCGCCATTGCAGAATCTTATTTTGTTCTCATTGGCAATATAGGCAGCCATGGTGGCAATGTATAGGCGAAGAGCCTGTCATCTGTCCGTCATCTATCCGTCATCGGAGAGTCGCGGCGCCAGCCTATCGGAGGCCCCATTCATTCCAGGGGGACTTCAATGAATTCGCCAAAACTGCTGACGGCTCTGACCGCAGCCCTGCTGGCCACGACCGTTTCGGTCAATGCCGCCGAATATTTTAATCGCGTATCGAGCTTTCCGGTTGGCCAGAACAATGAAGAAGCTGAAGCCAGCTCGTCGGAAATCATTACGGCAACCGATGACGGCATGACGCTGATCTATTCGGACAGCCCGGCCGGCGGCGTCGGCTTCGTCGACATCTCCGACGTCAGCGCACCCAAGGCTGGCGGCTTCATCCAGCTTGAAGGCGAGCCGACTTCGGTCACCGTGATCGGCGAAAAGGCCTATGTGGCTGCCGATACGTCGGAAAGCTTCGCCGAGCCCTCCGGCAAGCTCTATGTCATCGATATCGCCAGCCAGGCAATCGACGGCGAATTCGAACTGGGCGGCCAGCCCGACTCGATCGCCCATAACAAGGACAACACGATCCTTGCAATCGCCATCGAAAACCAGCGCGACGAGGACGTCAACGACGGCGCGATCCCGCAAGCTCCTGCCGGTTTCCTGACCGTCATCACGCTGGACAATGGTGCCGTCACCGAAGCCGGCATCAAGAAGGTCGAGCTGACCGGCCAGTCGATCGCGCCAGACGACGCCGAAGCCGAATTCGTCGATTTCAACGACAATGACGAGATCGCGGTAACCCTCCAGGAAAACAACTACGTCGCCATCATCGACGCCAAGACGGCAACGGTCATCGGTGGTTTCGAGGCTGGCGAGACCGGCGTTTCCGGGGTCGACACCAAGAACGACGGCAAGATCGATTTCTCGGCCGACAAGGACGCCGTTCCGCGTGAGCCGGATGCCGTCAAGTGGCTCGACAACGAGCGCCTCGCCATCGCCAATGAAGGCGACTGGAACGGCGGCTCGCGCGGTTGGACCATCTTCAGCCGCGAGGGCGAAGTGCTGTTCGATTCGGGCAATGCGCTCGATGTCAATGCGGCCCAGCTTGGTCACTATCCCGACTATCGCAACAAGAAGGGCGTCGAGCCCGAGGGCATGGAAGTCGCAACATTTGGCGACACCCAGTATATCTTCATCGCCGAAGAGCGTTCCTCGCTGATCGCCGTCTACAAGGACAATGGCGCCGAGCCCGAGTTCGTCCAGACGCTGCCGTCGGGCATTTCGCCGGAAGGCGTGGTTGCCATTCCTTCGCGCAACCTGATCGCCACGGCCAATGAAGTTGACCTGCGCGAAGATGGCGGCGTGGGCAGCCACGTCATGGTCTATGAACTGACCGAAGCCGACGCACCGGCCTATCCGACCATCATGAGCGATCTCGATGCCGATGGTCACCCGATCGGTTGGTCGGCCATTTCGGGCGCCGTTGGCGATGCAGAAAAGCCCGCAACGCTCTATGCCGTATCGGACAATGCGCTCTATGCCGCGCCGGCCATCTATACGATCGACGCTTCGGCCGTGCCGGCCAAGATCACGGGCAAGACCATCATCACCCGCAATGGTGACGTTGCCCAGATGATGGATATGGAAGGCATCACGCTGGATGGCGAAGGCGGCTTCTGGCTGGCCAATGAAGGCGACAGCGACAGGCTGACCCCGCATGCGCTGATCCATGTGAATGCCGACGGCGAAATCGAAGAAGAGATCGGTTTCCCGGTCGAATTGCTGGCTGGCCAGAAGCGCTTCGGCGCGGAAGGCATTGCCAAGGTTGACGATGTGCTGTGGGTCGCGATGCAGCGCGAATGGGGTGATGACGAGAAGGGCTTCGTGAAGCTCCTCGCCTATAACCTCGAAACCGAAGAATGGGGCGCTGTCAGCTACCCGCTGGAAGCTGCACCTGAAGGCGGCTGGGTCGGTCTCAGCGAAATCACCGTGCACGGCGACTATGCCTATATCGTCGAGCGCGACAACCAGATCGCAGACAAGGCCGGCCTCAAGTCGATCTACCGCGTCGCCCTCAGCGAGATGGTGCCGGCTGCCGTCGACGGGGAACTGCCGGTCGTCAGCAAGGAACTGGTGCGTGACCTGATCCCCGACCTCAAGACGCAGAACAGCTATGTGGTCGACAAGGTCGAGAGCTTTGCCATCGACAGCGAAGGCAATGGCTTTGTCATCACCGACAATGACGGTGTCGACGACAGCTCGGGCGAGACCCATTTCTGGAGCATCGGCGCTCTCTGAGCCATGTTCTGACGCTTCTGGAACGGCCGGGCAGCTTGCCCGGCCGTTTGTTTTGGCCCTGATGAAGCGAGTTTGATCGAAAGGGCCAAATCTGGCCGTGTATTCAAGGCAATGGCGGGGTTGCGCCAAAACCGCTCTTGCCTACTATTCCCGAAGCTCAAAGGGGTGAACAACGGGCCGTGCTCAACCGCATCTACATTGTCGTCGGCCTGCTGGCGATCATCGTGCTGGGCGGTGCATTCATTGCGCCCCATTTCATCCGCTGGAGCGATTATCGCCTGCGGATGGAGGAACTGGCCACGGCCATGCTGGGTACGCCGGTGACGGTGCGCGGCGATATCCAGTTCACGCTATTGCCGCAGCCGCGGCTCCATTTCGACGACGTGCTGGTGGGGTCCACCGAAGCGCCGGCGGCAACGGTCGATAGTGTCGAAGCCGATTTTTCGCTGATGGATTTCCTGCGCGACAATTACAATATCACTCGGCTGGTGCTCAGCCAGCCGGTGATCGACTTCACTGTCGACGAAAGCGGGTTGTTCGGCAGCGGCGTGTCGCTGGAAACCGGCAACGGCGGGGTTGGGCTGAGCCAGGCGACGGTGGTCGGCGCCACGGTGCGGCTGATCGACGAACGCTCGGGCGAGCAGTTTTCGGCGGAGAATGTCAGCGGCGAATTCCGCCTGAGTGATTTCAGCGGACCAATCTCCTTTGTCGGCAGCGGCGACTATCGCGGCGCCAGTTACAGCGTGCGCCTGAATTCCAGCGCGGTGGATGGCAATGGCCGGGCGCGGCTCACCACTTTCCTGCAGCCGCAGTCGGCGGCTTTCACGCTCTCGACCGAGGGCATGCTCGAGCCAGGCATGGCGCCCAGGTTCAATGGCAAACTGGTCTATCGGCAGAAACCGCCGGCCAGCGACGTGGCCGGGGAGATCCGCGGCGATCTGGTGTTTGAAAGTGAAATGACGGCGTCCAGCGATCGCGTGGTGCTGTCGGGCTATACGCTGCGGCCGGACGAGAACCGGGCCGGTACGCGTCTGACGGGTGCGGCCAGCATTCAGCTCGGCGACGAGCGGAGTTTCGATGCGGTGATTTCGGGCGGCGTCTTCTCGCTGCCGCCGCGCGATGCGCAGGAAGAGACGGCGGGCCAACCCTATGAACTGGTGCGGTTGCTGTCGGAATTGCCGGCGCCGACATTGCCACCCATGCCGGGACGGATCGGCGTGGACCTGGCCGAGATGGGCCTGCGCGGCTTCTCGCTGCGCAATGTGCGGGTCGATGCCGTCAGTGATGGTGCGGGCTGGACGGTGGAACAGTTTGCCGGTCAGTTGCCGGGGGACACCTCCTTGCAGGCCAGCGGGCAGCTGGGGGTGGATGGTGTGCATCCGACCTTCAGGGGTGATCTGTCGCTAACCAGCACGCGGCTCGACGGCTTTGCTGCGCTATGGCGCAAGCCCGATGAGGACAATGTGCTGTTCAATGTCCCGGCGTCGCTGGCCGGCCGCGCCATCCTCGGCGGTGACGCGCTGGGGCTCAACAATGGCGTGCTGACGATCGAGGGGCAAAGCCACGCGGTGGAACTGCGCCTGGGTTTTGGCGAGGAGAAGCGCCTCGATCTGGTCGGGCATTTCGATGCGCTGAGTGCCGCTGACAGTGAGATCGTCAGTGCCTTGCTGCCCAATGCGACAAGTGATGCGGCTTTCGGCACCAGTTTCCCTGAGGGCAGTTTTTCGCTGACGGCCAAGTCTGCGCGAGTGTTGGGACTCGATGGCACGACGCTGGTGGCTGAAGGGCAGTGGCGCGCCGGGCAAATCAATCTGTCGCGGCTATCGGCGGCGGACTTGGGTGGTGTTGGCTTCGACACGACGCTCAATGCGTCCGGTACCCTGGCGGAGCCGGTGCTTTCCGGGTCGGGCCTGTTGCGCGTCGTGGGCGGTTCGGCGCCGGCGATGACGCGGATCTATGACCTGTTCGACATGCCGCATCCGTGGCGCGATTTTCTTGCGCGATCCGCGCCGGCCGACCTGATGATCGATGTCAGCGAGCCGGTCGAAGGGGCGCAGACGGTGACCATGGGCGGTGCCCTCGGTTTTGGCGAACTCAATCTGCGGGCCGAACTCGATGGCGGATTACGGGGCTTCTCGACGGCGCCGCTGCGTGTGACCGGGGGGCTGGAAAGTACCGATATTGCCGGGCTGACGCAGCAGATCGGCTTTGGCAATGCCGACCTGTTCGATAGCGAGGGTTCGATGCTGCTCAGCTTCGGGGTCGAGGGGGTGCCCAGCGAAGGTCTCACGAGCAGTCTCACCGCCAGCCTCGGCGAAGAAAATATAGGTTTTTCCGGCAGCTTGCTGGCGAAAGATGGCGGCGAGATTCAAGGCACGGGCACGCTTGATGCCCGATTGGCGGATGCCGGGGCACTGGCACGGGTCGTGGGTGTGCGCGGGCTCAGCCTGCCGCTGGCCAGCGGCAGCGCGCAGCTGCATTTTGAGGGCGATCGTCTGGCCCGGCTGACAGAAATTGCCGGAACCTCGGGCGAGACTGGCTTTTCAGGTGAACTGGCGCTTTCGCGCACCGGCACAACGACGGCGGTGAGCGGGACGATCGCGGTGGATATGGTTTCGGCGGAAGGGCTGGCGGTGACGCTGTTTGGTCCCGCAGCACTGGTGGCGGGTGATGGCGTCTGGCCGGAGGGTCCTCTGGCCACCGATAGCGAGACGCGGCAAACGCGGGGCACGGTGACGGTCAGCGCTGGCGGCATGGCGGTTGGCGGTGCCCAGCGCTTTGGTGCCACCAGTTTCGAGTTGAGCTGGGACGAGACGCGAATGCGTCTGGCGCGGTTCGAGGCCAATATGGATTCTGGCACTCTGGGGCTCGATATCGCGGTGTGCTGCTCGGGTCCCTTGAGCGACCGGACCGTCAGCGGGCGCATGACCCTGACCGGCATGCCGATCGACACGGTCATGCCGCCGGCTGTTGCGGAAGCGCTGGGCGGCGTGGCCGAGGGCGGATTGCGTTTCGAGGGCACGGGCGCAAGCCTTGCCGATGTGCTGGCGACGGCATCCGGTGAAGGCAATTTCACCCTGACCGACTTCACGGCAGACGGCCTGACGCCCGAGGTGTTCACGACCATTGCTGGGCTCGAAGACGTGCTCGACATGGAGCCGGACGACATGGGTACGATCATGGACATGGCGCTGGGGCAGGGGGCGTTTGCCGCGCCGTCGGCCACGGGCGCCTTCACCATTGCCGGCGGCGTGCTTCGGCTGGCCAATCTGATCGTAGAGGGAGAGGACGCGGGTCTCGCTGGCAGCCTCAACCTGACGCTGGGCAGTCTCGGGCTCGGCGGTAGCTTTGCCCTGACGCCACGGAACCTTGTTGACGACAGTGGTCTCGTCAGCCCCGAGACGGCGCGGATCATCGCGCGCGTGGCCGGAACGCTGGTGGCGCCGCAGGTGACTGTCGACCTTGAGGAAATGATTGCGGCCGTGATGGTGCGGGCCAATGAGATCGAGGTGGACCGGCTTGAACAGCTGCAGGCCGAGGATGCCGAGCGGCAGCGGGCGGCGGCCGAGGAGCGGAATCGGCTGATTGCGGAACAGCAGCGCCGCGCAGCAGAAGAAGCAGCGCGCCTTGCTGCGCAAGAAGAAGCGCAACGCATGCTCGACCTGGCAGCTGCCGCCGAGCAGGAACGGGTTCGGCTGGAGAATTTGCGTCAACAGCAATTGCAGACGCCGATTACCGTGCCCCCGGTTCAGATGCTCCCACCCATCGACGGGCCGATTGAACTTGGACTTCCGGCCAACCAATTCGATGGATCGACCGTGAACCGGCCCCTCTAGGCGTTCCTGTCCTGATACCAGCGCAATACGGCGAGCCGGGCGGCCGAGGAGAGATTGGCAGTCGAGCGGGTTTCGTCGATGTCGCGGATCAGCGCGGCCATGGGCTGGTTTTTCTCGGCGGCCATGGCTTCAAGGCCGGCCCAGAACTCGGGCTCCAGCGCGATGGATGTGCGATGGCCGGCGATGGACAGGGAACGCTTGTCCATCGGGACGTACTAAGGCTTTTTGCGGAAGGCGTCGAGGCTGACGACCTTTTCACCAGGCTGCTCTTCGCCAGCGGGGGCGGCAGCCGTGGTTTCGACCTCATCATCGGCATCAGCCTCGACAGCAGCGGCGCCAGGCGCGGTAGCCGGATCGAACTGCAGGCCGAACTGCACGGACGGGTCAAAGAAGCCCTTGATGGCAGCAAAGGGGATGACCAGCGTCTCGGGAATGCCGTCGAATGACAGACCGACCTCGAAACCAATCTCGGTGACCTTGAGGTCCCAATACTGGTTCTGGATGACGATGGTCATTTCCTTGTCGTACTGGCCGAGCAGCTTTTCGCTCAGGCGCACGCCGGGCGCGCGGGTCAGGAAGGAAATGAAGAAGTGATGCTCGCCGGGCAGGCCGGTGCGGGCGACCTCGGACAGCACCTTACGCACGACGCCGCGCAGAGCTTCCTGGGCGAGAATGTCGTATCGCATGTGATCTTCGGCCATTTTTACCTTCCAGCGTCGCCACGGCAATCCGCGGCAGCAGTTATTCGAATCCAGAATGGTCCATATCAGCCTCACGTTCCGTGAGAATTCAAGGATAAAGGCGCGATTGTCGGAAACAGGGAAAAGTGCAGGCTTCTGTTGCCAGGTGCCTGCGGACCCCGCCTGTCACCCGGCTAGGGGTGGAGGACTTAATTTCCCAATGCTAGCACTGCTTACGCAGCGAGAGCGACTGGAGCCTTATTGTTGTCATTTGCAACTATAAGTTTCGGACCGATAACGGTGGTACCTCACCGAGCAAAAGCACACCCTTTACGCCCTCGTCGATCCTGTTTCGCCCCCATTGGCTACTCTCAGAGAGGGTAGATGGTGGAGGCGCCGGGTACTGCCCCCGGGTCCGAAAGGTTTATTATGATGACAGTTTATCGCCATAGCTCTTGCGAGCAGCTCCTATATAGGCGCCCGTGAGCGCGGATGCAAATGGCGGCTGTGACAAAACGGTAAAGCTGCGCGTCAGTCCGCTGCCGGCAGATGCTCCAGAGTGAGGCCTCGGGTGGCCCGTTCGCCGAAGCCAGGCCAGATTGCGTCATGGGTGATGGCGAAATAGCTGGCGCTGTCAGACTGGCCCTTGAGATGGAGGTCGAGGAAGGCGGTGGCGAAATGCTGGGCCACATTGTTCATGCGCTCGTTGGACCAGACGAAATCGGCATAGTGCTCGAAGGTGCCGCTGTCGGCGAGGCCGTAGGTTTCGTGCGGCGCCGGGATGGGGGCGGCGGCATTGTGGCCGGCGCCGGCGAAGGTCAGCAGATGGCGGTCGGCATTGGTGGTTTCCTCGAACAGCACGCGGATGCCGTTCCGGTAGTCGGAAACCTCGTCCTGGTCACCGGCCATGAAGAGCACGGGCATGGTGATGCCGGCGAGACCATCGGCATCCCAGAAGTCGTTCTGGCGGCCCCAGGGGCCGATGGCGATGATGGCCTTAAGGCGGGGATCGGCAAGGTCGGCATAGGCCGGGCTGCCGGCGGTGACACCGGCCAGGGCCTGGGCGGGGGCAAAGCCTGATCCAGCAGCAGCCGGGGCAAGGCCGGCACCGGCGCTGACGAGGGCGCCATAGCCGCCCATGGAATAGCCGATGATGGCGCTGTTCTCGGCATCGACCAGTCCGGCCAGTTCGCCATCGAGCCTGCTCATGGTATCGAGGACGAAGAGCTGGTCGGGCGCGCGGTTGGCGAGGGTCGAGGCAAAGCCGAGCTGGTTGTCATAGGTGCTTTCGAAGTGATCGACGGCGGCCACGACGTAACCCTTGCTGGCAAGGTTCTCGCCGAAATGGCTGAGCAGGAATCGATTTCCGGGAAAGCCATGGGAGACGACGACGAGCGGGTAGGGGCCGGATTGCGCATCGGGCGCGGCGTCTCTGGTGGCGGTGCCGGTCAGGGACACGAGCGTTACGCCATCGCGCAGGACCACGTCTTCATAGGTAGTCCGGGCCGAAGGATCGGCTTTGGCGGGGTACCAGAGTTCGACGGTCAGCGGGCGATCCTGCGTCGCATCGCCGCCAGCGAGGATGTCGGGGCGGCCGGCGTCGACCAGGTTCAACGTGCGGACGCCGACGGCGAGGTCTCCGCGCTGCGCCAGTACGGGTGCGTCGGGGCGCAGCGAATCGATGCGATTGTCCTGCGCCAGCGTCGCGCCTGCCGATATCGCCCAAACCATTGCCACCGCCAGAAATCTCATATCCGCTCTCCTGTTGCGGAAAAAGATTGGCACATCCGCACGACAGTTTTGCAAGTGGACGGGTTCAGCCCCTCCAGACCATGCCCATGTAGACGCCGCCGGCTTCGAGTTCATCCAGCATCTGGGCGAGATGTTTTTGCCTGGTCTCGTCGCGCTTTACCTTGTTGATCCAGAGCAGGTAGTCATTGCGCTGATAGGGTGGGCGGGCGTCGTATTTTTCGCGCAAGCCGCGCTCCTCCAATGCCGCGCGGACAAAGTCAGGCATGTCTTCGCGCTTGCGCAGCGGGCGAAGGGCCGGGCTCATGGCAGGACGACTTGCGCTTCGATCTCGATCAGGAAGTCAGGATTGGCGAGGCCGGCAACCATCATCGCCGTAACGAGAGGCGGATTGGGGCGCTGGCCCCAGACCTTCATCCATTCGGCAAAGCCGGGATGGAGATCCACCCCTTGCTGGATGATCAGCGTGACCTTGACCAGATTGTCGAGCGAGCCGCCCGCCGCGTCGATCACCTTGAGCATATTGGCCAAGGCCTGTTCCGTCTGCCTTCCGATATCCCCCTTGCCGACAATCTCGCCGGCCATGTTGACAGCATTCTGGCCGCCGACAAGCAGGATACGGGCGCCGGCGGGGATGACGATGCCCTGCGAAAAGGCGGGATTGTGGTGCATGCCTTCGGGTTTGATGTAGTCGATGGTCATGTTGCTGCTCCTCGGTTGCTGGGGAGAGCTTAGCGCAAAGCTGCTGACATCCAATGGCAGGGCGTGGTGTGGTATTAGGTTACTCGCCGGTGATTGGGCTGTGGGCTGTGGTGCACCGAACATGCCCAAGTTGCAGAATCGGAGTAGTGATTAGCGCATGCAGCCCTATCTCAAACTTATCTCAGATATTCTCGAACACGGCGCCGACAAATCGGACCGCACCGGCACCGGTACGCGGAGCCTGTTTGGCTATCAGATGCGGTTCGATCTCAATGCCGGGTTTCCGCTGGTGACCACCAAGAAACTGCATCTGAAATCCATCATCTATGAGCTGCTGTGGTTCATTCGCGGCGAGACCAATGTGCATTGGCTGCAGGAGCACGGCGTTTCGATCTGGGACGAGTGGGCCGACGAGAATGGTGATCTTGGCCCGGTCTATGGCTCGCAGTGGCGCAGCTGGCCGGCGCCGGATGGGCGGCATATCGATCAGCTGAAAAATGTCATCGAGCAGATCAAGGCTAAGCCGGATAGCCGGCGCCATATCGTTTCGGCCTGGAATCCGGCTGAGGTCGACAATATGGCGCTGCCGCCGTGCCATGCGCTGTTCCAGTTCTATGTTGCCGACGGAAAGCTGAGCTGCCAGCTCTACCAGCGCTCGGCCGATACGTTCCTCGGCGTGCCCTTCAATATCGCTTCCTACGCGCTGCTGACGCATATGGTGGCGCAGGTCTGCGACCTGGGCGTCGGCGATTTCGTGCATACGCTGGGCGATGCGCATATCTACAACAACCACTTCGAGCAGGCGCGGCTGCAGCTTAGCCGTAAACCACGGGCGCTGCCCAAGCTGGTGATGAACCCCGAGCGCAAGCAGATCGAGGATTTCGTCTTCGAGGATTTTGCCTTCGAGGGTTATGATCCGCATCCGCGCATTGCGGCGCCGATCGCCGTATGAGCCGCTCGCTGGGCGAATTGAGCGATCTGGTCGCCCGGATTTCGGATATCTATGCCGAGCGCTTTGCCGTCACGCGGACGGACGACTGGTATCTGCTCAAACTGCAGGAAGAGTTTGGCGAGCTGGTCGCGGAGCATCTGAAAGGGTCGGGGCGCGGGCGGCTCAAGGGCGCCGATGCCGACGAAATCCGGCAGGCGCTGGAGGACGAGGCGGCGGATGTCCTGGCCATGTTCCTGCTGTTTGCCCGCAGCCAGGGGATCGACCTGGAGGCGGCGCTGACCCGCAAGTGGTTCAAATACCTTCCGCCTGATGTCTAGACGTGGCTAGATAGGTCTCAAGCTCTGCTGCAGAGTCCGCTGGGCGGACCAAGCATCTGCGTCATCAAGGCTTTCGGGAGGAATTGCATGCGGGGGAAACTTGTTGTGGGCGCGCTGGCGTTGAGCGCCATGCCGGCCCTTGCCAATGACACGTCGGCGGTGCTGACCACGGGCGGGCTCGAGTTCATCTCCAATCCGGATATCGTGATGGAGAGCGAAGAGCTGTTCATCTCGGCTGCGGAAATCCGGGTGGTCTATCAGTTCCGCAATACCAGCGACGTGGACCAGAATGTCCTCGTCGCCTTTCCCATGCCCGATATCGTGCCGGATTTCTTCTCGCCGGTGTCCTTTCCGACCGGGCCGGACGACAACCTCTTTGCCTTCCAGACCACGTTCAATGGCGAGCCGGTGGCGGCGGAGCTGCATGAATATGCCTATGCCTATGGCGTCGACCGCACCAAGCTGCTGAAGCAGCTCGGCATTCCGCTGGTGCCGATTTCCGGCCCGGCATCGGAAGCCACCGATGCGCTGAACGAGGAGACGCGCGCGGAGCTGATGCATCTGGGGATGATCACGCCAGACGAGTATGACGCGGGCGAGGGCTGGGAAAAGCACTATTATCCCGCCTGGACCTACAAGGCGACCTATACCTGGGAGGGTGATTTCCCGGCCGGGGAGGTGGTGACGGTCGAACATGCCTATACGCCGAGCGTTGGTGGAACCGTGGGGGTGAGTTTCCTCGATGGTCCGCATGAAGGCTATGATCCAGGCAAGGATTATGCGGAGCGCTATTGCACCGACGAGCCGTTCCTCGCCGCCGTCCGCAAGACGCTGACCAGTCCCGCCGAGCCCTGGTCGGCGCCGTTCACCGAGAGCTGGATTTCCTACATTCTCACCACGGGCGGCAATTGGAGCGGTGGTTCCATTGGCAAATTCCGTCTCGTCGTCGACAAAGGCAGCGCAGATAATCTGGTGTCCTTCTGCGGCGAGAATATCAAGAAGATCGGGCCGACCACATTCGAGATGGTGGCGGAGGATTTCTGGCCCCAACGCGAGCTGGACGTGCTGATCCTCAACCGCAACCCGGCAGACTGAAAGAGACGATGACCAGTGACCTGACGATACGATCCGCCACGGCCGAAGATGCCGGGCTGATCGTCCACTTCATTGCGGCCTTGGCCGAATACGAGAAGCTGAGCCACGAGGCCAAGGCGACCGAGGCCGACATTGTTCGCGATCTGTTTGGCGTTTCGCCGAAGGTCTTTTGCGAAATTGCCGAGTGGGAGGGCAGGCCGGTCGGCTTTGCGCTGTGGTTTTATACCTATTCGACCTTCCAGGGTCGGCATGGCATCTGGCTGGAGGATCTCTATGTCGATCCGGAAATTCGCGGCAAGGGGATCGGCAAGGCGCTGCTGGTCAATCTGGCGCAGCGCTGCCTGGCCGAAGAGCTGGGCCGGTTCGAGTGGTGGGTGCTCGACTGGAACGAGCCCAGCATAAAATTCTACAAGTCGCAGGGCGGGGTCATGCAGGACGAGTGGACCAAGGTGCGCGTCGATGGCGATGCGCTCAAGAAACTGGGGGCGTCATGAGCATTCGTATCGCGATGATTGCCGGTGTGGCCGAGAACGGCGTGATCGGCAGCGAGCAGACCATTCCCTGGCGCGTGCCGTCGGACATGGCCTATTTCAAGGCCACGACTATGGGCAAGCCCGTGGTGATGGGGCGCAAGCAATATGAGACGGTCGGGCGGCCGCTGCCGGGGCGCACCAATATCGTCATCACCCGCCAGGAGGGCTATCAGCCCGAGGGCGTGCTGGTTTTCCACACCATTGAGGCGGCTCTGGAAAAGGCGCGTGAAGTGGCCAGTCATGACGGGGCTGACGAAATAATGATCATCGGTGGGGGAGAGCTTTATGCCCAGCTTATGGCCAGGGCTGACCGGCTTTACATCAGCCATATCGATCTTTCGCCTGCGGGCGATGTGATGTTCCCGGCGGTAACGCCGGAAGACTGGGCGGTTGTCGATCTGCCCGAAGTACAACCCAATCCAAAGGATGAAGCGAGCTACCGCGTCAAAGTGTACGAGCGCCGTAAGGGCTCTGCGCATTGATCGCGTGAGACGCTTGCCTATATAAAGTCCCACGAACACATATATTGGGCGAAAGGAACGCAATGCCTTGGGAGAATAACGGAGGCGGGGGTGGCCGCGGAAATAATGGCGGCCCCTGGGGGCAGGCCCCCGGCGGCGGTGGGAGCGGCGGTGGTCCGCGCCGGCCAGGTGGCGGTAATACGCCCAACCTCGAGGATATTCTCAATCGTGGCCGCGATCAGTTCAAGGGCGGCGTTCCGGGTGGCCGCTGGGCCATCGTCGGCGGCCTTCTGGCGCTGGTCGCCTTCTGGGGCATCAATTCGGTCTATACGATCAACTCCAGTGAAGTGGGCGTGGAATCGCGTTTCGGCGCGCCCAAGCCCGAGCTCTCCGGTGAAGGCCTGCATTTCCTGATCTGGCCGATCGAGACGGTGGAGCGCGTGCCGCTCACCCTCAACCAGACGCAGATCGGCACGGCATCGACCGCCGCGGGCCAGACCCGCACCTCGGGTGGTGGCGATGGCATGATGCTGTCGGGTGACCAGAATATCGTTTCGGTGCAGTTCTCGGTGTTCTGGGCCATCAACGCGCCCATCGACTACCTGTTCAACGTGCGCGACCAGGAAGCCATGATCCGCTACGCAGCGGAAAGCGCGATGCGCGAAGTGGTCGGTCGCCGTCCGGCGCAGGAAGTCTATTCTGACGACCGTGCCGGCATTCAGTCCGAAGTGCTCGAGATCATCCGCGGCGTGCTGGACAGCTATGGCCTTGGCGTCAACGTCACCCAGGTGCTGATCGAAAACGCCGGTCCGCCGGCTGAAGTCATCGATGCCTTCAATGAAGTGCAGCGTGCCCGTCAGGATGAAACGCGTCTGCAGGAAGAAGCTCGGTCCTACGCCAATACCCTTTTGGGTGATGCGCGTGGTCGTGCGGCAGCCCTGCGTGAAGACGCAGCCGCCTATACCAACCGCGTGGTGCAGGAAGCAACCGGTGAGGCCGAGCGCTTCAACGCCATCTATGCCGAATATGTCAACGCTCCCGACGTGACGCGCAAGCGCCTGTTCCTTGAAACCATGGAAGAAGTGCTGGGCGGTTCGGAGAAGGTGCTGGTCGAAACCGGAGCCGGTGGCCAGGGGGTGATCCCCTATCTGCCGCTGCCTGAGCTGCGCTCGGGCTCCACGACCACGACGCCGGCGGGGAACTAAGCCATGAACAATCGTCTCATTATCATTGGCGTTGTCGTTCTCGCCGCTCTCTATGTGTTCTTCTCGTCGATCTACATCGTCAACGAGCGTGAACAGGCCATCGTCACACGCTTTGGCCAGATTACCGACGTGCGCACCGAGCCGGGCGTCTATTTCAAGATCCCGACAGACTTTGTCGATCGCGTGCAGCTGATCGAAGATCGCCTGCTGCGCTATGACATTGCCAATATGCGCGTGCAGGTTTCGGGCAACGCCTTTTACCAGGTCGATGCCTTCCTGACCTACCGCATCGGTGATGCCCGCCTGTTCCGTCAGCTCGCTACCGGCCAGTTGTCGGTTGCCGAAGACCGCATTGGCGCGAGCCTCGACTCGGCCCTGCGCCAGGTCTATGCGGCCCGCGAGTTCAATGCGGCTCTTTCGGACCAGCGCGCCCAGATGATGCAGGAAACGCGTGACCTGATCCGTCCGGATCTGGCCCAGATCGGTATCGACATCGTCGACGTCCGTATCCTGCGTACCGATCTCGACCAGGACGTTTCGGCCACGACTTTCGAACGCATGCGTGCCGAACGTCTTGCCGAGGCTGCACTTTTGCGGGCTCGTGGCCAAGAGCAGGCGCAGAGCCTGCGCGCTATCGCCGATCGTCAGGCGGTGGAAATCGTGGCAGCGGCAACACGTGACTCGGAAATCATCCGTGGTACGGGCGACGCCGAGCGCAACCGTCTGTTCGCTGCAGCCTACGGTCAGGACCAGGAATTCTTCGAGTTCTTCCGCTCGATGGAAGCCTATCGTTCGTCGCTGGCCAATACCGGCACGACCATGGTGCTGTCGCCGGAGAGCGAGTTCTTCCGCTACTTCGGCTCCAATGGCAGCATCCCGGCCGGCAATCCAAATCCCGCGCCGCCGATCCAGCCCGCCGCACCGCCGATCACCATGCCGGCGACCGACGAGCCGGCCCTTGATGGGCTTGGCATCGAGGACTCGGCTGCGCCGACGATGACGCTGGAAGATGGCTCGGAACTGGCTCCAACGGTTGGCACGGAAGTGCCGGCCCCGGCGGAGGCACCGGCTCCGGCCGAGGCACCGGCGCCGTAAGGCGCCGTGCAACGCACATGAAAAAGCCGGCGCTGAGCGCCGGCTTTTTTGTTTTCTAAGAAGCTTTTAGCGGACGATTTCTTCGTCGCTATAGCCCTGCAGGTAGAGCAGGGCGGTGAGGTCGCCGTGGTCGATGCGGATGCCGGCTTCGGCAGCGACGGCCGGCTTGGCATGGAGGGCGACGCCGAAGCCGGCGATGCGGATCATGTCGAGATCATTGGCGCCATCGCCGACTGCAAGTGTCTGGCTCAATGGAATATTGCGCTCGGCGGCAAGAGCGGTGAGGCGCTCACGCTTGGTGTCTTTATCGACGATAGGTTTGGTGACTGTGCCGGTGAGTGCGTCGCCGTCAAATTCGAGAACATTGGCAATGGCTTCGTGGAAGCCGATGCGCTTGGCGAAATAGTCGGCGAAGAAAGTGAAGCCACCCGAGACCAGCGAGGTATAGGCGCCATATTCCTTCATGGTCTGGACCAGGGCGCGGCCGCCAGGAGCGAGGGTGATGTTCTCGCGGCGGATTTCCTCAATAGTCTTGCGCTCCAGACCTTTAAGCAGGGCGACACGGGTGTCGAGGGCTTGGCCAAAATCGAGTTCGCCACGCATGGCGCGGTCGGTGATCTCGGCGACGCGGTCCTTGATGCCCAGCGCTGCAGCGAGTTCGTCGATGCATTCCTCGTTGATCATGGTGGAGTCCATGTCAGCGACAAGGATCTGCTTGCGGCGATTTTCTTTAGGTACGACAGCAGCATCGACCTTGCGGCTGCCGATGACCTGGCGGGCGATGTCGAGCGCGTCGGTTGACTTCGGCTCGATGATCTCGCAGGCAATGGCGTGGTTCAGCCAATTGAGTTCGCCGCCTGTCTGCTGGACGACAGCGGCCGCCAAGGCCGGGTCGAGTTCGGAATCGGTCGGATTGGCGATGAGGCAAAGGACTGACATGATTAGTTATTTTCCGAGGAGAACTGCGTGACAGGCCGAGGTCGTGCGGTGCTGATAGCGGGTCCGACTGCCAGCGGCAAGTCGGCGCTGGCGCTCGAGATGGCGCGGGAGCGCGGTGGCATCATCATCAATGCCGACTCGATGCAAATCTACGATACGCTGCAGGTGGTTACGGCGCGGCCGAGTGATGCGGAGATGGCTGAGGCCGAGCATCGACTCTATGGGACGGTGCCGGCGGGGCAAAGGTTCTCGACGGGGGAGTGGCTGCGGGCCGTCGAGGGTGTCATGCATGGTCCGGAACTGATTTTTGTTGGTGGGACAGGGCTTTACTTCGATGCGCTGTTGAATGGATTCGCCGATGTGCCGGAAATACCGGCAGAAATCGTCATACAAATCCAGGAAGAGATAAGACATCTTACAAGTGAAAAGCGCCTGGAACTGCTGGAAAAGGAGGACCCGGAAACTGCGGCGCGGCTGAAAATTGCGGACCCTCAGAGGGTTACGCGGGCGCTGGCGGTGAAGCGGTTTACGGGCCAAAGGCTCTCCAGCTTCCAGGGCAAGCATGCTGGACGACTTCTTACGGAGTTCTCGGTGGAGCGCGTGGTGCTGGACCCAGAGCGCGATGTGTTGCGCGATCGGATCACAAAACGCTTCGCCAAGATCTTTGAATCGGGAGCGGTGGAGGAGGTCGAGGCGCTGCTCGCGATGCGGCTCGGTCCGTCGCTGCCGGTGATGAAGGCGATCGGAGTGCGCGAGATCGGCGACTGGCTCGATGGCAGGATATCGCGCGAGGAGGCGATAAGCCTCGCGACGATCGCGACGCATCAATATGCCAAGCGACAGCGGACATGGTTCCGCAACCGCTTCGCCGACTGGCCGCGCACCGCTCCTAGATACTAGCGGGGCGGAGCAGGCCCAGCCGTTCGCGCAGGGCGAAGCGGGTGACGAGGACGACGGCGACGAAGGCCAGACCGACCGCGAGGCCAATCCAGATGCCGAGGCCGCGCCAGTTGACGACGAAGCCCAGGACCCAGGCGGTGGGCAGGCCAACCGCCCAGTAGCCGAGGATGGCCAGCAGCATTGGCACCTTGGTGTCGCTGAGGCCACGCAGGGCATGGGCGGCGACGACCTGGGCGCCATCGACGAGCTGGAAGACGCCGGCCACCATAAGGAAGGTGGCGGCGAGGGCCAGGGCGTTGGCGTTTTCGGGCCGGTGTGGATCGAGGAAGAGCGCGACGATGAAGGGCCCGGCCGTCAGGAAGAGAATGCAGGACAGCGCCATGAAGGCGGTGCCCAGGATGAAGGCGGTCCAGCCGGCCTTGCGGATGGCTTCATTGTCCCCGCGACCATAGGCGAGGCCGACGCGAACGGTGGCGGCAATGCCGAGGCCCAGCGGCACCATGAAGGCCATGGAGGCGCATTGCAGCGCGACCGCATGGGCGGCGACTTCGTCGGTGCCAAGGCGCCCCATCAGCAAGGCAGCAGCGGTGAACAAGCCGACTTCCGACAGAACGGTCAGGCCGATCGGCAGGCCGATGCGGAAAATCTCGCGGAAGCGCGGCCAGTCCGGCTTCCAGAAGCGGGCCAGGACATGGAAGCGCTTGAAGCGACGGTGACGCAGGACGTAGGTCACCATCATCAGGAACATGGCGATATTGGTGAGCAAGGTGGCAATGGCGGCGCCGCGCAGTTCAAGGCGCGGAAAGCCAAAGTGCCCGAAGATCAGCACATAGGCGAGAGCGGCGTTGAGGAGGACGCCGGCCACGGTGATCAGCAGGATGATGCGGGTGGCGTCAAAGGCCGAGAGCATGGAGCGGAAGGCGATGATGCCCATGGCCGGGAACAGCATCCAGGCGCTGATCTGGATGAATTGCGCGGCCATGTCTGTGGCGACGGGATCCTGGCCGAGCAAAGCAAAGATCGGCCTGATCTGGAGCACGATCGGCACCAGCAGGATGCCCAGCCCGATGGCGGCCCAGCAGCCCTGGCGGACGATGCGACGGACAGCCTTGATGTCGCGCGCGCCGCGCGCCTGGGCGACGAGCGGGGCGACGGCGCCAACCACGCCAATGCCACCCACGAGGAAGGGCATGACGAAGGTCGTTGCGAGGGTTCCAGCCGCCAGATAGGCCGGACCAAGCCAGCCGAGCAGGATGACGTCGGTGGTATGGAGGGCGTTCTGCGCCAGCTGGGCAATCACCAGTGGCCAGGCCAGGGCAAAAGTGGCGCGCAACTCAGCGGCCCAGCCAAGGGCATGGGTTTGAGTCTCGGCAGCGCCGGGCGCCGCCGTTATCTGATCGGTCATTTCTGTGTCCTACTCGCGCCCATTGCTCTAGATGAAAGCGGACATATCGGAAAGAGGGCAGGGCGATGGGTCAGACGGACGGATGGGGCCGGCGGGTATTGCTCGCCGCGGCAGGGCTGGTTGGTGCGGTAGGGGTCGCCAGTGCTGCGGCGTCGTCGCATGGGGACTCGCGCAACCTGGGCTCCATCGCCATGATCTGCCTCGCGCATGGGCCGGCGCTGCTGGCTCTGGCGCTTGCCGGGCGGGGGCGCCTGCTCCGTTTTGCGGGCTGGATATTGCTCGTCGGCACTGCACTGTTCGCGGGAGACCTGGCCGTGCGCGAGTGGCTTGGGCATGGGTTGTTTCCCGGCGCCGCACCGATTGGTGGAATAGGCTTGATCGGGGGTTGGGCGACCATAATTCTGGCCGGATTGACCGGACGAATGCGTTAGGTTGCATTTTCGTTAATTTGATACGGCTTCGGCCGGAACCAATCCCGCGACCGCGCATTTTTGATTTCGATAGTCCTGGAGGGTTTCCAATGCATAAGATTCTGATCATCGCCGCGACCTGTCTCTCGCTGGCCGCTTGCACCACCACGCAGCAGGGCGCCACTGTCGGCGCTGTTGGCGGCGGCCTCATCGGCGCTGCTGCTGGTGGTAGCGTGCTGAGCACGGCTGTTGGCGCAGGTGTCGGTGCCGTGGTCGGCGCTGCTGCCGGTGAAGTTGTTGGCCGTTCGAGCAGCGGTTCCAACATCTGTATCTACCAGCGCCCCGATGGCAGCCGCTACCGCGACACCTGCCCGCGCGGCTAAAAGAAGTTGCAGCATCGCCCCATGCTGCACGCGCCAACGAGCTTTCAGTGGTCGCGGTTTCGAACCGCAAAAGTGGAATCCACTTTCTGCTGAAAGCGCTCCGAAGGCGCCAGAGCACCCGGACAGGATTTCCTGGACGGGTGTTTCTCTTTGATTGTGCCTTGAACTTCCACGGAAGCGACGGCATATTCCGTTTTTACGAAACACACTGTCTTGCGTTATCTGACGACCGGCTCGCTGGGAAATTGGCTAAATCCTGATTGGTGAATCGTAAGCCGGGCACTGCATGAGGTGTCCGTTTTTCATGCTTGCCGCTGTTGCGGTACGTTCTACGAGGGACCTAATTCCATGGCTGCCATTACCGGTACCGTCAAATTCTTCAACACCACCAAGGGCTTCGGCTTCATTTCGCCGGAAAACGGTGAGAAGGACGCATTCGTGCACATTTCTGCCGTGCAGCGTTCGGGCCTGCAGGGCCTGTATGAAGGCGACAAGGTGACCTATGAGCTCGAAACCGGCCGCGACGGCAAGGTTTCCGCCACCAACATCACGCTGCTCAGCTAATAGCTGCAGCCGCTGTGCGCTTAAGGGCCCCATCGGGGCCCTTTTTTATTGCCCTGACGCGACAGCCTGAAAGGCGGTCAGCGGCTCACTCTGGTTCATGAGCTGGAGCAGGGTGGCGGCCAGATGGCTATCGGGGAATGGCTTGGCCAGCAAGACGCTGTCCTTGACACCTTCGCTGCTCCATTGGGGTGCCGCATGTCCGGTCATGTAGACAACGGCGATGCGCGGATGCCTGGAGCGGGCATGACGCGCCACCTGCCAGCCGTCGATGTCGCCACCCAGCCGGATGTCGGTGACGAGACAGGCGAATTTTTCCGGATCGCTGTCGATCTCTGCCATCGCCGCCTGCGCATTGAGCGCGGAGAAGACTTCAAACCCCGCACTGATCAAGGCGTCCTCGACGCCGATCACGAGTATGGCCTCGTCATCGACCAAGAGGACGACAGGCTTCTTGAGCATTTGGATGCGCCTCCAGCGCAACAGCGTCGCGGCGACGTCGTCGCGACTTTAATGTCTAGATATAATCGACGAATATTACAACAAGTTCAGTCGAACCAAATTGGCGACAGTATGTACGCGATTGCGCGTGCCAAACTTTGCTGCAACGTTGTCAGTATGCTGGTTCACAGTTCTTTCCGACATGCCGAGCATGGCGGCGATCTCGGTGGTGGTGTGGCCCAGCGCCGCCTTCTCCATGACCTGCATTTCGCGCGGCGTAAGATGGGCTTCGCCCTTTTGCGCCTTGCGGGTCGACTGCAGGGCCGTGAACATCAGATAGGCTGCCGTGTGAAGGCTCGCCAATTCGGTGTGGCGCAGGGTTGGCGCGCCACCGAACTTGACGACACCAGACAGGCCGGAGCGTTGCAGGATGGGAACGACCACCCCTTCGAGCAGGTCGAATTCTGCGGCGATCTCGAGACAGATCTTGTCGTCGCCGAAATGAGTCGCATCGAACCGGCTGACGGCCGACATCTGCGCCAATGCCCTGGTGAGGGCCACGCAGCGGCCGACCACATGACGATCGAGGACGGAAGGCCAGCGGGTCCGGCGATCCGGGTCGCTGTCAATCAGGTCCGATATGGTGGAGAGGCCAGGTCCATATTCGAAGGCCACAGCGGAAGTGAAGCCATAGTGATCGCAGATTGTCGCCAGCGCGTCTTCCGCTGCTCCGCGAGACGATGGCCGCTGCGCGCCATCGACAAGACCTCGGACGAGTTCAAGCATCACACCCCCTAGTGGCCTGTCCCGCGTCCATCAGGACGGCCATGATCGTTCGTACCCTGTCTTAGTTAGGGTTAAATTTGGGTAACTGACAATAGGATGACGCGGGCTTTGAACCGTTTGGATGCCGGGCCTCCAGCGTCGCGCTGCGGCAGTTTGCTCAATGCCCAGGACGCGGGGGCAAGCCTATGGTTATACACAGCCGAACGGGCGCAGATTCGACACGGACAGGCCGATCGGGCAGGCTGTCAGCCGAGAAAGACAGATGGAGGCGGGATCCATGCTGCTGGACTTTTTGAGGACCCTGGGCGGGCGTGCCGCGCCCGGGTCGGGCCTGCGCCAGTCGGGCGCCTTGCCCTATACGATCCTCAAGGGTCGCGTCGTTTTCCTGCTCGTGACATCGCGCAAGACGGGGCGCTGGATCTTTCCCAAGGGGTCGATCAGCGCCGGGCTGACGCCGTGGGACAGCGCGGCCAAGGAAGCGATGGAAGAGGCTGGGGTGACCGGCGAGGTCAGCAGCACGCCAATCGGCAGCTACCAGAACATGGACAAGGGCGTGCCGGTCGACGTCGACCTCTATCCGCTCAAGGTCGAGCATCAGATGGACAATTGGGACGAGATGGACCAGCGGCTACGCCATTGGGCACTGCTGAGCGAAACGCGGCGGCTGCTGGCCGATCGATCGCTGTCGCGCCTCGCCGATGCGCTGCACCGCCAGGTTGGCGGCGGGACTATCCAGTAGCCAGCTGCAGCAGCCAGTAAGCAAGGACGGCCAGGACTGCCGAGGCGGGCAGGGTGACGAGCCAGGCTGCGCCGATGCGTGCGAGCTTGAGGCGACGGACGAGGAAGCGGCGCTCATAGCGCCGTTCGCGTCGCAGGGCGATTTCTGGCCGGTCGTTGAGCCGCGAGGCATCAAGGAAATGGGTGTCTACCGGCACGGCGGCACCATGCATGTTCCTTATCGCCAGATATTCGCGCAGGAAGCCGACACCAAAGACAGCGCCGACCGCAACATGGGTGGTTGAGATCGGCAGGCCGAAGGCTGCGGCGGTCAAAACGGTGACGCCAGCGGAGAGGGCGACGCAGAAGGCGCGGATTTCATTGAGCTTGGTGATCTGCTCGCCGACGGTGTGAATGACGCGCGGACCGAATAGCAGGATGCCCAGGCCAATGCCGACGGCGCCCAGCAGCAGGGTCCAGTAGGGGAGGATGAGGCCGGCGGAGTCCGGGGTGGCATGAAGGGCGTGCAGAATGGCGGCCAGAGGACCAATGGTATTGGAGACGTCATTGGCGCCATGGGCGAAGGAGAGCAGCGCGGCGGCGACGATCAGCGGCGGGCGGAAGAGGGTGGCGACCTGCTTCTTGCGGTTGCCGAGACCGAGCGAGCGCAGTTCCACCCAGGGCTTGGAGACCAGCCAGCCAGCCGCGGCACTGCAGAGGCCGAGCAGCAACGTCTGGCCAAGGCTGGGCTGCCACCAGTGGCCGAGCGCCTTGTTGGCCAGATACATGGCAAAGACGCCGGCCATGGTGGCCACGAGCAGGGGCACCCAATGGCGGGCGGCAGCGAGCTTGTCGGCGCGGCGGGTGATGAGACGGCGGATGACGGCGTGGAGGGCTGCGGCGAAGATGGCGCCAAGCAGGGGCGAGAAGACCCAGCTGACGGCGATCATGCCGATGGTCGGCCAACGGACCGTGCCCAGGCCTGCGGCGGCGATGGCGGCGCCAACGATGGCGCCGATGATGGCATGGGTGGTGGAGACGGGCGTGCCGACAAAGGTCGAGGCATTGATCCACAAGGCGGCGGCGAGCAGGGCCGATATCATCACCATGGCCATGGTGGTGGGCGGCAGGCTGGAGCCCGAGATCAGCAGGTCGGTCGAGACGGTGCGCACCACGTCGCCGCCGGCGATCAGGGCGCCGGCCAGGTCGCAGGCGGCGGCGATGGCGAGGGCGGCACCCATCCTGATGGCCCGGGCGCCGACGGCGGGGCCCATGTTGTTGGCCACGTCATTGGCGCCGATATTGAGCGCCATATAGGCCGCGGCAGCCGCGGCCAGGATCACCAGCGGATGCACGGCGGTGCCGGCCATGACCTGGCTGGCATAGGCCGCGACGGCAAGCAGGAACAGCAGCGCGATGCCGAGGGGCAGAACTATCCGTTGCATTTTGCGCGCTGTGGGGCCCTGGAGAGGATGATGGTTCCTTGGACTATGCTTTGGAGGGCTTGTCGACAGAAATGGCGGGGCTTTGCACTCAACTCTTGGGCAGGTGTTCCGGTTGGCGGGCGGGCGCTATTGACAGGCTGACGGCAATGCACCTATCAATGCCGCCGTAATTCTTATGGAGAGGTCCCGTGCGGGCACTCATTCTCGTAGTAGGCAGGCGCATCGGCACCGTGGGGTAAAACCCCGCGCGATAGCTGGTGCGCCGAAAACAGGTCCCGAACGGGGCCTTTTTTATTGCCCGGTTTTTGCCGCTACGAGAACGGGCTTCTGGATTGGATCGAGGAAGGAAGAGACGATGGCCGAAAAGATGACAGGCGCCGAAATGGTGATCCAGGCGCTGACCGATCAGGGGGTCGAGCATATTTTCGGCTATCCGGGCGGCGCGGCCCTGCCGATCTATGACGCCATGTTCCAGCAGGATTTCGTGCAGCATATCCTGGTGCGGCACGAGCAGGGCGCGACGCATATGGCCGAGGGCTATGCGCGTTCGACGGGCAAATGCGGCGTGGTGCTGGTGACCTCGGGGCCGGGCGCGACCAATGCGGTGACGGGGCTGACCGATGCGCTGATGGATTCCATTCCGATGGTGTGCATCACGGCGCAGGTGCCGACGACGCTGATCGGTTCGGACGCCTTCCAGGAATGCGACACCGTGGGCATTACCCGCAGCTGCACCAAGTACAATTATCTGGTGAAACGCGTGGAAGACCTGCCGCGCATCATGCATGAGGCGTTTCTCATCGCGACGACCGGGCGGCCGGGGCCTGTTGTGGTCGATATCCCGAAAGACGTGCAGTTTGCGCTGGGCGACTATTACAAGCCCGATCTCGAGAGCCTGCGTCACCAGAGCTATCGTCCGCAGGTGGATGGCGATGCGGCGGCGATCGAGGCGGCGGTCGAAATGATGCTCAAGGCCGAGCGGCCGATCTTTTATACTGGCGGCGGCGTGATCAATGCCGGGCCCAAGGCGAGCGAGCATCTGCGCGAGCTGGCAGAGCTGACGGGTTTTCCGGTGACCTCGACGCTGATGGGCCTCGGTGCCTTCCCGGCGAGCAATCCGCAGTGGATGGGCATGC
The DNA here is from genome assembly GCA_029202405.1 of Candidatus Devosia phytovorans. Taxonomy (NCBI): domain Bacteria; kingdom Pseudomonadati; phylum Pseudomonadota; class Alphaproteobacteria; order Hyphomicrobiales; family Devosiaceae; genus Devosia; species Candidatus Devosia phytovorans. The sequence continues at coordinate 869,104 of CP119312.1, forward strand.
TGGGCATGCACGGCACCTACGAAGCCAATTGGGCCATGCATGACTGCGACGTCATGATCAATATCGGCGCGCGGTTCGACGACCGCATCACCGGGCGGATCGATGCGTTCTCGCCCAATAGCGCCAAGATCCATGTCGATATCGATCCGAGCTCGATCAACAAGGTCGTGCGGGTGGATATTCCAATCATCGGCGATTGCGAGCGGGTGCTGGCGGAAATGGTGCGCGTGTGGCGCAGCAAGACCAACCAGCCGCGCAGCGAAGCCATTGCCGGCTGGTGGAAGCAGATCGAGAAGTGGCGGGCGGTGGATTCGCTCGGCTACAAGAATTCCGACACCACCATCAAGCCGCAATATGCGATCGAGCGGCTGTACGAGATGAGCCGCAAGCAGGGCAAGGAGGTGTTCATCACCACCGAAGTCGGCCAGCACCAGATGTGGGCCGCCCAGCATTTCCATTTCGACAAGCCCAACCACTGGATGACTTCGGGTGGCCTCGGGACGATGGGCTATGGCCTGCCGGCTGCGGTGGGCGTGCAGGTGGCCCATCCCGATGCGCTGGTGATCGACATTGCCGGCGAAGCCTCGGTGCAGATGACCATGCAGGAGATTTCGACGGCGGTGCAATATCGCCTGCCGATCAAGGTCTTCATCCTCAACAACGAGCGCATGGGCATGGTGCGGCAGTGGCAGGACCTGCTGCATGGCTCGCGCTATGCACATAGCTATTCGGAGTCGCTGCCGGACTTCGTGAAGCTGGCGGAAGCCTATGGCGGCAAGGGGATCCGTTGCGAGAACCCGGCCGAGCTCGATGCGGCGATTGCCGAGATGTTCGATTATGACGGCCCGGTGCTGTTCGACGTGATTGTCGAGAAGGACGAGAACTGCCTGCCGATGATCCCGTCGGGCAAGCCGCATAACGAGATCATCCTGCCCGATACAGCCAATATCGGCGACATCATCGACGAGAAGGGACGGCAGCTCGTCTAGGGCGCTGCAGAGGAGAAAAGCAATGAACGCACATCTGCAGCCCACGGGCTCCGCCTATTTCATCACCAAGGAAACCCAGGAGATCGAGCGGCATACGCTGTCGGTGCTGGTGGACAATGAGCCGGGAATTCTGGCCCGGGTCGTGGGCCTGTTTTCGGCACGCGGCTATAATATCGAAAGCCTCACCGTCAGCGAGACGGAACACGGGCGGCGACTTAGTCGCATCACCGTTGTCGTGACGGCCACGCCAAAAGTGCTGGTGCAGATCAAGCTGCAGCTCGAGCGCCTGGTGCCGGTGCACAAGGTGCATGACCTAACGAGCGAAGGCGCTTCGCTGGAGCGCGAGCTGGCGCTGATCAAGGTGGCGGGTTCGGGCGATCATCGCGCCGAGACGCTGCGGCTGGCTGATGCCTTCCGGGCGCAGATCGTCGATGCGACGGTCGAAAGCTTTGTGTTCGAGGTGACCGGCAAGCCGGCCAAGATCGACAGCTTCATCGCGCTGATGCAGCCGCTGGGGCTGGTCGAGGTCGTGCGCACGGGTCTGGCCGCGATTTCGCGTGGTCCGCAGAGCATGTAGGCTGCTATAGGGCAGGGGCCGCTAAACACGAGTCCCCTGCCATGACCCTGCTTTCCGTCAATCTCAATGCCGTTGCCCAGTTGCGCAACCGTCGCAATCTGCCGTGGCCGAGTGTGGTCGGGCTGGCGCGGGTGGTGCTGGATGCGGGGGCGAGTGGGGTGACGGTGCACCCGCGGCCCGATGAGCGGCATATCCGGCGGACGGATGTGTTTGATCTGGCAGAGCTGCTGGCGAGCGAATATCCGCAGGCCGAGTTCAATATCGAAGGCTATCCGAGCGAGGATTTCTTTGACCTGATCGACCAGGTCAATCCGGCGCAGGTGACGCTGGTCCCCGATGATCCGGCACAGGCGACGTCGGACCATGGCTGGGATTTTCTCGGCAAGGGCAACTTCCTGACTGACGTGGTGGGGCGGCTGAAGAAGGACGGGCGGCGGATCTCGCTGTTCTGCGATCCAGATGCGGGTGTCGCGGGGGTGGCCGCGGCCAAGGCGACCGGTGCCGACCGGATCGAGCTTTACACCGGTCCTTATGGCGGCTGCTATGACGATGCGGAACGCGCAGTGCGCGAGTTGGCAGCGCTGGCGCATACAGCGCAGGCGGCGCATGCGGCGGGCATGGGGGTCAATGCGGGGCATGACCTGACGCTGGCCAATCTGCCCGCGTTCCAGTCCGCGGTGCTGCATGTCGACGAGGCGTCGATTGGCCATGGCATTACTGCCGACGCGCTGCTGATGGGTTTTGCCGAGGCGGTGCGGCAGTATCGTGCCGTTCTGGGCAGCTAGACCAGCTGCATTGGCATATCTGCATTGAACAGTTCGTCAGCGCCGCGCCTACAGTGACCCCGAGATAGGCCAGTTTTGCTGACTAATGAGCAAAATCTTCAGGCTACGCCGATACTTACACCAGTGTAACCTAGGGTCAGTCCTGACCCTGTGTCACACGCAGGTGCCCACTTGCGATGATCGAGCCTAGGCACATATATCGCCTCAGTTACGATTTGTTACCAAGGAGGGCACGTCGATGTCCAAACTCAAGATTGCCGTCATCATCTCTTCGACCCGCCCGACCCGCTTCGGCGAGATCCCTGCAAAGTGGATCCTCGAAAAGGCTAACGAACGTCCTGAAATCCAGGCCGAGATCGTCGACCTGCGCGACTTCGACCTGCCGTTCTTTGACGAAGCTGCGTCCAATGCCTGGATGCCTTCGCAGAATGCGGAAGCCGTTCGCTGGCAGAACAAGATCAGCGAATTCGACGGCTATATCTTCGTGACCGCCGAGTACAACCGCTCGATCACCGGCGCCCTCAAGAACGCTCTCGACCAGGCCTATGTGAACTGGAACAAGAAGGCCTTCACCGCCGTGGGTTACGGCACGCTGGGTGGCGCACGCGCTGTCGAGCACCTGCGCACGATCGGTATCGAGCTGCAGATGGCCCCGACCCGTTCGGCCGTTCACATTGCCGGCGCCGACTTTGCTGCCGTGCACCCCGGTTTTGGTGGCACCAAGTCCCTCAACGACCTTGAAGCCTCGATCGGCAATTCCACCAAGGACAGCCTCGACCAGCTGATCTGGTGGAGCCAGGCCACCAAGGCTGCCCGCGCCAATGAAGCTGTCGCCCAGGCAGCCGAATAAGCCTTACGAAGACCTCCAAAATCTTCGTTTACCGGCAGGGGCCACTCGGCAACGAGTGGCCCCTGTTGGTTTGGTGGTATTCAATATGGGCGCCACACACTCGATGTCATCCCGGCCTTGAGCCAGGATGACACCGCGTTGCGAAACCCAGGTGCAAAACAGGGACCCGCAATATTGGCTCGTTCATAAGGGCTTAGCCGTGGTTGGTTTGAACCATTGTACGCCTGTGGTGTTGTGTGTGACGATTGGCGGGTGTATAGCGGCGCGCCTTCGACCGAGAGAGCAACAGGTTCATGACGCAGACGAGTGCGACCGGCAACAAGAGTGCCGGTGTCGATGCGGGCCACACTTCCAACGATTCCCATTCCAAACACCTGCCTATGCTGCTGCTCGGCGCGTTGGGCGTGGTTTTTGGCGATATCGGCACGAGCCCGATCTATGCTTTCCGCGAAGCCATGCATATCCGCCCCGGTGCCTCGACCAGTGATAGCGAGATACTGGGCCTGCTGTCGCTGATCGTCTGGGCCCTGACGCTGACCGTCTCAGTCAAATATGTGTTCTTCGTCACCCGTGCCGACAATAATGGCGAGGGCGGCACGCTGTCGCTGATGGCCCTGGCGCGCAAGACTTTCGCCAATCCGCCGGTGTGGATCACCATCCTGGGCGTTATGGGCGCAGCCATGTTCTTTGGCGACGCGATCATTACGCCGGCCATGTCGGTGCTCTCGGCCGTGGAAGGCGTCAAGCTCGTGGCGCCAGGCATGGAGCGCTGGATCGTGCCGATCACACTGGTGATCATCGTCGGCATCTTTGCCGTGCAAAGGTTCGGCACGGCCAAGGTTTCCATCATTTTCGGGCCGGTGACGGGCCTGTGGTTCCTGGTGCTGGGCTTTTCGGGCCTGGTGCATATCATCCAGTATCCGGCTGTGCTGTTCGCGCTCAATCCGCTGCTCGGCCTCGAATTCCTGGTCACCCATCTGGGGCTGGCCTTTGTCGTGGTCGGCGCGATCTTTCTCGCCGTGACGGGCGCCGAGGCGCTTTACGTCGACCTTGGCCATTTCGGCCGCAAGCCGATCGTTCTGGTCTGGTTCGCGCTGGTGTTTCCCTGCCTGCTGCTCAACTATTTCGGGCAGGGCGCCTTCGTGCTGCAGGTGGGGCCGGAAAATGTCGAAAGCCCGTTCTTCGAAATGCAGCCCGACTGGGCGCTATTGCCCTTCGTGGGGCTGGCGACTCTTGCAACGATCATCGCCAGCCAGGCGGTGATTTCGGGCACCTATAGCCTTACCCAGCAGGCGATCGCGCTCAATATGCTGCCGCGCATGGTGGTGACACATACGTCGGAAACCCAGAGCGGGCAGATCTACATGCCGCAGATCAACACCATGCTGATGGTGGGCGTGCTGATCCTGGTGCTGATGTTCCGCAGCTCGAGCGCGCTGAGCCATGCCTATGGCATTGCCGTGAGCGGCGTGATGATCATGACGCTGACGCTGCTGGTGGTCGTCATGTGGCGCAACTGGAAGTGGCATCCGGCGGCGGTCATCGGGTTTGGCGTGGTGTTTGCGGCGATCGATGGCGGCTTTTTTGCCGCCAATGCGGCCAAGTTGTTCCAGGGTGGCTGGGTGCCGGCGGCGGTGGCGATCCTTGTGGCCGTGATCATGTGGAGCTGGATGGCCGGCCGCAAGCGGCTGGCGGAAAAGACCCGTCGCGACGAGGTGCCGCTGCAGTTCCTGGTCGATAATCTGGCCAAGAAGAAGCCGACGCTGGTGCCGGGCACGGCGGTGTTTCTGACCAGCGATATCGAAGGCGCGCCGACGGCGCTGCTGCATAGTCTCAAGCACTATAAGGTGCTGCACGAGCAGAATGTGATCCTGACGGTGCGCACATCGGTATCGCCCCGCGTGCCGGACGACGAGAAGGTGACGATCGACGCCTATAACGAGCTGTTCAGCCGCGTGGTGGTGACCTTCGGCTATATGGAAAGCCCCAATATTCCCAAGGCACTGGTGCTGGCGCGCAAGCTGGGCTGGAAGTTCGACATCATGTCGACGTCGTTCTTCCTGTCGCGGCGTTCGCTCAAGGCTGGGCCCAAGACCAGCGGGCCGCTGCGCTACTGGCAGGATCGGCTGTTCACCCGGCTGGCCAAGAATGCCAGCGACGCGACGGAATATTTCCATATTCCGACGGGGCGCGTGGTGGAGATTGGCACGCAGGTGGTGCTTTAGGTTATGTGCGGGTAGATCGGAGTACCCCCACCTAACCTCCCCCTGATAGGGGGAGGGACAGATCGAGTATTCGGTACAATCTTGCCAAGCCCACCGGCCGGATCCCTCCCTATCAGGGGGAGGTTAGGTGGGGGTATCCCCCTACTTCACCATGTCCGGGCAGACATACGGCACCGTAGCCGTCGTAAACCGCTGTTCCTGCACGTCGCTGCCCAGCTTGAGATTGAGCACCAGGTCGGTCTCGGTCAGTTCGGCGATGTCGGCATTGATGGTCATGCCGTCTTCGTCCCAGGAGATTTCGGTGTCAGAGACCTGCTGCCATTTGGAGAGGCGGTAGGTTTCCCAGCAGCTGTCGGTGACCAATGTGCCGTCGCCGAGGAAGATCTGCATCGGGCCGGGCAGGCTTTCGTCGGCGTCGGCGCGGACCCAGACCTTGTTGAGCAGGGGATTTGAGGTGTCGCCGGCCTCATCGCTGGCGTCTTCGGCCGGATCGGCCGTGTCCTGCGCAGTGGCGGGCAAAGCACAGATACCGACGCCCCAGACAGACATGAGGGCAAGAATTGCGGCTTTGGTATCCATGGTCGTTCTCCCTTGTGTGGCTGATCTGGTGATCACGCTTCGACCGCGCAAGAGTGGCCGACCAATCGCGGCAAATTTGCGTTGCCGCGAGGGTCGTTTAGCGGATTTAATTCAATGGCAAGTCAAGCCTCGCATCAGGCCCAGGCGCGCTTGCCCAGGGAACGATCATATTCGCGGACGCGCTTGGTCTGGTTGGGCCAGAGGTCGTAGTCTTCGGCACCCAGTTCGTGGCGGGCGTGCAGCGGCCAGTTGGGATTGTCCATGGCGCCGCGGGCCAGGGCGACGAAATCGGCCTCGCCATTGGCGATGATGGCTTCGGCACGTTGGACGTCACCCAGGAGGCCGACGGCCATGGCGGGGAGGCCACCCTCCCGGCGCACGGCAGTGGCGAAGGGGACTTGGTAGTCGGCGCCGACCTGCATCTGGGCGCCTTCGAAGCCGCCGCTGGAGGCATCGATGGCGTCGACGCCGAGGGCCTTCAGCGCTTTGGTCAGAACAATGCTGTCTTCGACCTGCCAGCCGTCAGGGTGCCAGTCGCTGACGGAGAGGCGGACCAGCAGGGGCTTGTGGGCCGGCCAGACGGCGCGGACGGCTTCGGACACTTCGAGCAGCAGTCGCATGCGGTTTTCGCGGCTGCCGCCGTAAGTGTCGGTGCGCTTGTTGGCGAGGGGCGAGAGGAACTGGTCGAGCAGATAGCCGTGAGCGGCGTGGATTTCGACGGTGTCGAAGCCGGCCCGGTCAGCGCGCCTGGCGGCGGCGACGAAGCTGTCGATGACGTGGCGGATGCCTGCTGCATCAAGGGCTTCGGGTGTGGTGAAGTTCTTGTTTTCGGCGTGGATTTCGGCGCTGGGGGCGACAGGCGTCCAGCTTTCGAAATGGAGGGCGGTCTTTTCCGCGTCGGTCTCGTCAAAGCCCTTGCGCCACGGCACGGGGGTCGAGGCCTTGCGGCCGGCATGGGCAAGCTGGATGCCGGCGGCCGTGCCCTGGCTGTGCAGGAAATCAACGATGCGGGCGAGGGGGGCGATCTGCTCGTCCTTCCAGAGGCCGAGGTCCGCATAGGTGATGCGGCCCTCGGGGACGACGCCGGTGGCTTCCACGATCACGAGGCCAAAGCCGCCGATGGCGAAGCGCCCGAGATGGGCAAAATGCCAGTCATTGGCAAAGCCGTCCTGTGCCGAATACTGGCACATGGGGGCGACGACGGTCCGGTTGCGGATCGTCAGGTCGCGCAGGGTGATGGGGGAAAACAGTTCGGACATGGGGAGGCACCTCGTTCTTGTGGCGCATAGATGGACCCGCAAGGCTTCATCGGCAAGTGCCGATGGAAGAAGTTTGCCCTGCTTGTGGTGCATGGACGCGATTGTTATCGGCTCCGGCCTTTCCTGCGGGGGAGGCGGGGGCTAAGAGTGGCCACGGGATGGAGACACAGCATGAAGATCACGCTCGACCTCGATGTGCTTGTCGCCGAGGGCAAGATCAGTCCGGCTGAAGCCGAGCGGCTGAAGGGCTTTGCCGCGGCCGATACCGGGCAGTTGGGCATCAATGTGCTGTTCGCGCTGGGCGCGGCTGCGGTGGCGGTCGGCGTCGGCATTCTGGTGCCAAGCATCGAGACGGCGATTGCGCTGGGCGGCGTGCTGTTCGTGGCGGGCTATCTGCTGCGCATGCTGCGGGTGGAGCGCTGGTCGGTGTTTGCGCAGATCATCATGGTGATTGGGGCGCTGGCGCTGGCGGGCGGGCTGTTCGCGCTGTTCGGCGAGCATCTGTGGGTGCGTGTGGCGCTGACACTGGGGTTGACGATTGCCGGGGTGGCGGCGCTGTCGGGACTGCTGGTGGCGCTGGCAGTATTGGCCTTTGCGGCCACGATCATGATCAGCACGGATCTGTGGGCGCCGATGCAATATCTGGCACTGGCGATCGGCTCGCTGTCGCTTTTGACGCTGGCGCTGTTCCCGATCTCGCTGCGCCTGCCGCCGCGCTACGAGCGGCTGGCAATCATTGCGATGCGGACGGCGATCCTTTTGGTCAATGGCGCCTTCTTCATCGGTTCGATGTTCGGGGATACGTTGCTGGGCTGGCCGGCGTGGCAGTTTTCCATTGCCTGGGCGCTGGCATTGCTGATCTTCGGGGGCTGGGCAGTGTTCGCCAATAGGCGCTGGGTGGTCAATACGGTGGCGGTATTCGGGGCGCTGCATTTCTTCACGCAATGGTTCATGGCGCTGGGGGCACAACCCGTTTCGATCCTCGGAGGTGGGCTGCTGCTGATCGGCTTTGGCGTGGCGCTGGCACGGTTCAATCGCTGGGTCGGCGGACGAAAGCGGGTGGATTCGCCGCTGGCGGCAAAATAGGGGCTTGTCTGCAACCGTACCCTGCGGTACGGCTGACGAAATTCGCCGAAACCGTTCGGCGCGTCAGTTGAGGACCGCCCCGTGCCCGTGACCATCAAGGTCAATGAAGAGACGTTTACGCCGCGCCAGCAGGCTGTGCTGACGGCTGCGCTGGACCTGCTGGTCGAGAATGGCGATGGGCTGACGATGACGGCGGTGGCGCGGCGCGCTTCGTGCTCCAAGGAAACGCTCTACAAGTGGTTCGGCGATCGCGACGGACTGCTGACCGCGACGGTGCAGTGGCAGGCGGCCAAGGTGCGCATGCCGGTGGTGGATCGCAGCCATCTCGATGCCAAGGCCCTGCGCGTCAGCATCGAACAGTTTGCCCGTGACCTGCTGACCGTGATCGTGGGGGATGTGTCGGTGACGCTCAACCGTACCGCGGTCACGCATGCGGCGCAGGAGAAGGACGACCTGGGCAAGATCGTGCTGGAAAACGGCCCGCTGGCCATTCGTCGCCGGCTCAAGCCAATTCTCGAGGCCGGTCGCGATGCGCGGCTGCTGCGCTTTGACAATAGCGAAGACGCCTATCGCACCTTCTTCGGGCTCGTCGTGCGCGACGTGCAGATCCGGCTGCTGTTGGGCGACAAGGCGCTGACCCAGAGCAATGTCGAAGCCAATATCGAGGCCGATGTGAAGGCCGCGACCGACCAGTTCTTTGCCCTCTACGGGGCGAAAGCATTCAACGCATAAAGCTGCATACCAAGGGAGATACCCATGCGCGTCTATTACGATCGGGATGCCGATCTGAACATCATCAAGTCCAAGAAGGTCGCCATCGTCGGCTACGGTTCGCAGGGTCATGCCCATGTGCTGAACCTGCGCGACTCGGGCGTGACCGATGTGGTCGTGGCGCTGCGTCCCGGTTCCCCGTCGGCCAAGAAGGCCGAGGGCGAAGGCCTCAAGGTCATGTCGGTTGCCGATGCTTCCAAGTGGGCAGACGTCATCATGATGCTGACCCCCGACGAGTTGCAGGCCGATATCTACAAGCAGCATATCGAGCCCAATATCCGTGACGGCGCGGCGCTGGCATTTGCCCATGGCCTCAACGTCCACTTCAACCTGATCGAGCCCAAGTCGACCGTCGACGTGATCATGATCGCGCCCAAAGGCCCGGGCCATACCGTGCGTGGCGAATATCAGAAGGGTGGCGGCGTGCCGTGCCTGATCGCCGTGCATCAGGACGCTTCGGGCAATGCCCATGACATCGCGCTGGCCTATGCCTCGGGCGTTGGCGGCGGCCGTTCGGGCGTCATCGAGACCAATTTCCGCGAGGAATGCGAAACCGACCTCTTCGGCGAGCAGGCCGTGCTCTGCGGCGGTCTCGTGGAACTGATCCGCGCCGGTTTCGAAACGCTGGTGGAAGCCGGCTATGCTCCGGAAATGGCCTATTTCGAGTGCCTGCACGAAGTGAAGCTGATCGTCGACCTGATCTACCAGGGCGGCATTGCCAACATGAACTACTCGATCTCCAACACGGCCGAGTGGGGCGAATATGTCACCGGTCCGCGCATCATCACCTCGGAAACCAAGGCCGAGATGAAGCGCGTGCTGCACGACATCCAGTCGGGCAAGTTCACCTCGCGACTGGATGCAGGAAATCAAGGCCGGCGGTTCGCGCTTCAAGGCGACCCGTCGCCTGCATGACGAGCACCAGATCGAGGAAGTCGGTTCCAAGCTGCGCGACATGATGCCCTGGATCAAGGCCGGCGCCCTGGTCGACAAGGCAAAGAACTAATCTGCCTTGCTCCTGGTCTGTTCGCTGCGCGCTGCCGCGTCGCTGTGATAAAGACCGGCGCGCTGGTCGACAAGGCGAAGAACCAAGGTTCAAGGACGGGGGCTTCGGCCCCCGTTTTCTTGTTCAACTGCGCGCAACTCCGCTACAGGTTTCGCTGAACTTTCCCCTCTTCGCGGATCCAGAACTGCTCAGCGCTCTTGCCGTCGGAGCTCAAGTAGTCATCAACGACATTGATGGCGGTCTTGAAAAACTCGTTTGACCGACGGGGATACGCGCGCGCGCGCGTCCGGCGCCAAAGACGCATTAACTGCTCATCTTCATAGCGACCGCTGGCCAGGGCGATGAATATATCGCGTAGTTCAATAAGTTCTGCCTTTGATCCGCTTTCCGGCAAATTGCCTATGCCGAGGAGGATAAGATACTCATGGGTCGCATCATAGTCGCGGGTGATATCGACGACACCTGCGGCCCATTCGAAAAACAAGGGCGGTGGATTTGGTTGGGACATTATCGTTGTTCCAATGTTGCAAACACCGAGGCTTTCGTCGTCTCGTTGGGTGTATCGTTCATCGGGTAGGCTGTTATCACGCGATACCCACGACTGTTGGGATTGGGGTCGTGCGTGATCCATACTTCGACCCAGTAGGTCGTTCTGATGACTGGCAGGATTTGTTGGTTCGGTTGGTACGCCTCATAGCCCGTGTTGTAGCCAAATCTGTAAAGTATGCTTTGTGGTCTGCGCTGGCCGTTGATTGCCGCTTGCACCAAGTCTGGACGACTTCGTAGCACGGCAGCAACAAGTATGTTGGCCTCGCCCAGCGAGTGGAATGATCCCTCTGCTGGATGATGTTCATGTGCGGGATTCATGTTCCAGGCAATCACGTATGCCTTCAAATAGCCTGGTGGCTTTCGGATTTCAGATCGGCCATGGCGTTTTGGGCTCCGTGCGATGGACTATTGTCCTGCCATTTGGTGGAGCGGGGATAAGTTGGTTGGTGGTTTGTCGCCAAGAGGCGGAGGCGCACCGATAATTGTGGGCGTGAAGCGTCGACGGAAGGGCGAGGGCGGCAGCAATCGGTGTGCCGTTTTCTTTTGACGCGATGCGGGAATTCGCTAGCAGACTGTTAGCGTTGAGTGCAGCATTCGGGCGCTATTGGTTGGGGATTCGCGGGAGGAGTGCGGCATGGGCGTGGAAGGCGATATTGCGCTGGTCAAGAAGCAGGAGCTCGAGCTCGTGCTGGAGGCGTTTGACGAGGCCACGGCGTTTTCGCTCGGCAGTGCCATCTATCAGCGGGCGATTGCGGAGGGGCTGGGGCTCGTCGTCGATATCAGGACGTGGGACCGGCAGGTGTTCTTTGCGGCGACCCCAGGTACGAGCGCCGACAATGCCGAATGGGTGCGGCGCAAGATCAATACTGTCCGACGTTTTCAGCGGGCCAGCTATCGCATGGTGCTGGAGCGTGGCGAGGTGGCGTTTTCGCCGCAATCGGGTTGTGACCCGGCCGACTATGTCATTGCCGGCGGCGGGTTTCCGTTGCGGGTCAAGGGGGCGGGCGTGATCGGGTGCCTCACCATTTCTGGCTTGCCGGGACGGAGCGATCATGGCGTGGTCGTCGACGCGCTGTGCGACCATCTTGGGCTCGATCGCGCTACCTATGCATTGCCCACGGACTAGGCCATGAAACTCAACTATCTGCTGCTCGATGTTTTCACCCGCGAGCGCCTCAAGGGCAATCAGCTGGCCGTGGTGTGCAAGGCCGATGGGCTGCTCGATGACGAAATGCAGGCCATCGCGCGGGAGTTCAACCTCAGCGAGACGGTGTTCATCCTCAAGCCGCAAGCCGAGCGGAACATTGCTTCGGTGCGCATTTTCACCCCGCATACCGAGCTGCCCTTTGCCGGCCATCCGACGGTGGGTGCGGCGGTGGTGCTGGGGCTGCAGAACAAGGTCAGCGCCGTCCGGCTCGAAGAAAAGATCGGGCTGATCACGGCACTGTTCGAGCGGCATGACAAGAAGTCGGGCGAGGCGCGTTTTGCACTGCCGCGGTTGCCGTCGCGGATTGCCTCGCTCACCGACAAGCTGGGCATGGCGCAGGCGCTGGGCATCGACGTGGACGAGATCGGCTGCGACGTCTACCAGCCGGCAGTGTTTTCGGCAGGCGTCACCTTCCATCTGGTGCCGGTGCGCAATGCCGCGGTCCTGCGGCGCATCCAGGTCAACCAGGCCATGTTCAAGGACGTTTTCAGCCATGACCACAACTCGGCCTATGTGTTTACGCTGACGCCGGACGAGACGGATAATGACATCGCCGCGCGCATGTTCGGCATGGATATTGGCGAGGATCCCGGCACGGGTTCGGCTGCGGCAGCGCTGATCGGACTGTTGGCAGAGCATGAGAACCTGGGCACGGGGCAGAAGGATTTCGTGCTGCGGCAGGGGCTCGAAATGGGTCGGCCGTGCCAGATCCGCATCCAGCTGCGCAAGGAGAACGACGTGCTTGTTCACGGCGGGATCGGCGGCGACGCCGTGATCGTTGGTGAGGGCGTTCTGGATCTCGACGACTAGGACCATTCGATATGCAACTGCTGCTGGCCTGCAAATGCCGGTTTCTGCGCTTGCGGTGCTCATGTACCCAAACGTACGCTCCGGTCCGGGTCTCGAAAACCACCATTTTCGGCTCAGCCTGAGTTGAATCTCGACCGGTCCTTGGCGCCCGCTTGGGCTTTCCGAACGGATTCTGCGGAAACTGGTCTTGCAGCCTTGTCGAGATTCGCGCATTGTCCATGCAACACACGGGACTAATCGCATGCAGCGCAAGCGCGCCATTGCCATCGCAATCTCCAAGACTCAGGACCGCAATCGCGTCCTGACGATTGCTGCTGGCCTGCTGCTGCTTCCAGCTGCCCTGCTCCTCCTTCTTATCAGCCCCTGATCACCGGCAGCTCAAACGAGCGGGTCGTCAGGGGATAGTGCCATAAGCCGAACAGAAAATGTCCGGCCTGCAGAGCCTTGAGCTTTGGGCCGATGGATAGGAAATAAGTGATGTCCGTGACCACTGATACCAATAAAGACCGCGTTTTCATCTTCGACACCACGCTGCGCGACGGCGAGCAGTCGCCTGGCGCGACGATGACGCTGGAAGAAAAGCTGCAGGTTGCGGAGACGCTCGACGAAATGGGTGTCGATGTCATCGAGGCCGGTTTCCCGATCGCCTCCAATGGCGACTTCGAAGCCGTGGTGGCCGTGGCCAAGCAGGTCAAACGGTCGACGGTCGCCGGCCTCGCCCGCGCCATTACCGCCGATATCGACCGCGCTGGTGAAGCCGTGCGCCATGCGCAGCGCGGCCGTATCCATACGTTTGTGTCGACGTCGCCGATCCATCTGGCGCATCAGATGAAAAAGACCGAGGACGAGGTCATCGAGATCATCGCTCGCACGGTGGCGCAGGCGCGCAACCTGATCGACGATGTGGAATGGTCGGCGATGGACGCGACCCGCACGCCGCTGGAATTCCTGAAGCGCTGCGTCGAGACCGCGATCAAGGCCGGGGCGACGACGATCAACCTGCCCGATACGGTGGGTTATGCCGTGCCGGACGAGCATGAAAAGATGTTCCGCGACGTGATCACGCAGGTGCCGGGCGCCGACAAGGCGATCTTTTCAGCGCATTGCCACAATGACCTGGGTCTGGCCGTGGCCAATTCGCTAGCCGCGGTGCGCGGTGGCGCGCGGCAGGTGGAATGCACGATCAACGGGTTGGGCGAGCGGGCTGGCAATGCGGCGCTGGAAGAGATCGTCATGGCGCTGCGCACGCGCGGCGATGCCATGCCCTATCATACCGAAATCGAGACGACCCATCTGGCTCGCGCCAGCCGGATCGTCTCCGCGGCTGCCAATTTCCCAGTGCAGTATAACAAGGCCATCGTGGGCAAGAATGCCTTTGCCCATGAAAGCGGCATTCATCAGGACGGCATGCTGAAGAATGCCGAGACCTATGAGATCATGACCCCGGCCAGCGTCGGCATCAAGGAAACGACGCTGGTGATGGGCAAGCATTCGGGCCGCGCCGCCTTCAAGGACAAGCTGCGCGAGTTGGGCTATGAACTGGGCGACAATGCTTTCCAGGAAGCCTTCCAGCGCTTCAAGGACCTGGCCGACCGCAAGAAGCATGTCTATGACGCCGATATCGTGGCGCTGGTGGATGACGAAGTCGGCTCGGTCGGCGATCGCATCAAGCTGGTGGACATGGAAGTCGTCAGCAAGACCGGCGGCGTGCACAAGGCGACGATGACGCTCAGCATCGACGGCGAAGAGACGTCGGTGACCTTCGAGGGAACTGGCTCGGTCGACGCGATCTTCAATGCGATCAAGCAGGGTGTCGGCCAGGAGCCGCATCTGGTGCTCTATGCGGTGGATGGCGTGACCGGTGGCACCGATGCGCAGGCTTCGGCACATGTGCGTCTCGAGATGAATGGCAAGATCGTTTCGGGCAATGCGGCGGAGCCCGATACGCTGGTGGCCTCGGCCCGCGCCTATCTCAATGCCTATAACCGGTTGCTGATCGATCGCGGTGCTGCGGCGCAGGGGGCGATGGCGGGATAGTTCAGCGTTATCGAACTGTCTTGAAGCCCGACTAGTTTCGCCTGACCCAAATCGCTCCTTCTGGAGCGATTTGTTTTTTGCGGGCCACGATTGAGCGGGTGGGTAACGGTAGGTCCCCATTTCGCCGAATGGCAGCTGCCCGCCTGTGGGTCTTGTGCGTGACGGCTGGCTGGGTCACCACTGCAAAGGCAGCCAAGGGGGGCCGAGCTGATTTTTCTGTCTGAAGTGCGTGGTCTCCTCACTGGTCTGGCGCTGTTCGCCGCGCTGGCGCTGTTTGCGGTGAGTGTCAATTTCGGGGTGCCCGGGCAGGAGCTGCTGGGGACACTGCGGTTTCACATCGGCTTTGCGGCCCTGGTGCTGCCGGTGCTGCTGGCGGTGTTTGGGGCACGGCTGCGGGCGACCGTGATGCTGGTGATCACGCTGGCGAGCCTGGGCCATAGCGTCGCCATCGTGCTGGGCCAGCAGGAGCGCCGCGCCGCCTTCGAGGGCAGGGAAGCGGTGGCGAGCCTCGACGTGCTGAGCTTCAACGTGCTGGGCGAGAACGCACGCGGACAGGATGCGGCGCGCTATATCGCTGAGAGCGGCGCCGATGTCGTGGTGCTGATGGAGGCGAGGGGTGTGCAGCCCTTCATGGGCGAGCTCGACGCGGTCTATCCCTATCGCGTCGGGTGCGAGACGGCGGCCTGCGATCTGGCGATCCTCTCGAAATTTCCCATCGCCGACAGCCATCGTTTTACCTTTGATGTCATTGCGCGGCAGCGGCTGACGCAAGTCAGTCTGACCCTCGCTGATGGCCGCATGCTGACCGTGGTTGGCGCGCATGTGACCAAGCCCTATTTCGATGACATCGCCGAGGCCGACCTCATGGAAGTGGCGAGCCTGCTGGAGGGGATCGAGGGGCCGCTGGTGCTGGCGGGCGACTTCAATGCGGCGGCATGGTCCTATCGCATGGCGTTTTTCGTGGCGGAAACGGGCCTGGTGCCGCCGCCGCATTATCCCGGGACGTGGCCGGTCGAGCTTGGCCCGCTCGCCGCGCCGATCGACAATATCTTCACCCGCGGCGACGCGATGGTCGATTATATCCTGGCGACGCCCGAGGCCTATGGCTCCAACCATCTTGGCCTGATGGCGAAGATCAACCTCTATTAGGCGTTCAGCCCGGCCAGCACTTCGCCCAGCGCCTGATCGAGCAGGGCGCGGTCATCTGCGGTGCCGGCGCTGACGCGGATGCAGCGGTTGAGGCCGGCGACGCCGGGCATGCGGATGAAGACGCCGCGCTGCGCCAGTCCGTCTACAATGGCGCGGGCATGGGCGCCGTCGTGGCCGCAATCGAGCGCGATGAAATTGGTGGCGGTGGGCAGGGGGAGCAGGCCATGGCGGCGGGCGATGGCGGCGGTGTCTTCGAGCGACTTGCGGACTTCGTCGATCGACCAGCGCAAATGCGCCTGATCGGCAAGCGCGGCGATGGCGCCGGCCTGGGCGACATTGGAAATGCCGAAGTGGTTGCGAATGCGGTTGAAGGCCGAAATGCTCTGCGCCTCGCCGATGACATAGCCGACACGGGCGCCGGCCATGCCATAGGCTTTCGAGAAGGTGCGCATGCGCAGGATATTGGAGCGGGTGATGTCGATCGGGGGCAGGGTGCCTTGGGGCGCGAATTCGCCATAGGCTTCATCGAGCACGATCATGGTGGTTTCGGGCACGGCGGCGATGAAGCGTTCCACCGCTGCCGCGTCCCACCAACTGCCCATAGGATTGTCGGGATTGGCGAGATAGACCATGGCCGCGCGGGTCTCGGTGGCGGCGCGGGCGAGGCCGTCAATATCCTCGCGATCCCCGATGTAGGGCATGGTGTGCATCAGCGTGCCATAGCCGGCGAGGTGGTAGTTGAAGGTGGGATAGCCGCCCAGCGAGGTGACGACCTTGCTGCCGGGGGCAGCATAGAGGCGGACGGCCATGCCCAGAATGGCATCGACGCCTTCGCCGGGCATGACATTGGCGAAGGGAATGCCGAGGTGGTCGGCTATGGCCTGGCGGAGGTCGTGGTTTTCGGGATCGCCATAGTGCCAGCTGTCGCGGGCGGCGCGGGCCATGGCGTCCACCACCGAGGGGGCGGGGCCGAAGGGGCTTTCATTGGCGCCGATGCGGGCGCGCAGCGGTATGCCGGAGCGCCGGGCGATAGCCTCGGGGCCGACGAAGGGCACGGTCTCAGGCAAATGGGCGGCGATGGGGGAGAGGTCTGGACGGGGCACGGGCGACTCGCTTGGTTGCCCGATAGTAGTTTGACTGGTGACGGGCTAGCCAGCCGTCGTCAACGCCAACTGGTACAGGCAATAAAGACCAAGCCAGGGCAGCACGGTCATGGCCAGATAGATCATTTCACGACGAAAGCACATGGTTCACTCCACTCGCCGCAAGCAACGGAAGGTTGCTCGCGGAAGTTTCAGCGTGGATTTGCCCGGATTTTGGGGGTAAAATGAAAAAATAATTTATTGCCATCAATATTTTAGCCGACCAAGCCGAGCATATTGCCTTTGTACGAATTGCCAGCGATGCTGGTATCGCCGTGGAAAGCATGCGGGCTGATGTTTTATCCTTGTCCGTACCATGGCGTATTCCAGACAAGCCATTTCGAAGGATCCGCCATGAAGCCTAGCTATGTGCTCGCCAAAGATCACCTGCAGCGCGCCGCTTCTATTCTCCAGGGATCGGACAGTCGAACGCGCCAGCTGCGCTATATCATCGAGCGCACCATCGTTTTGATCAACGAGGCGGAGGATGACGATGCGCCGGCCCAGGTGATCAACAATGTTCTGGAAATTTCCAGGTTTCGCGATCACCGGGCAGGCATGGACTAGGCGCGGTCGTCAGGCAGGCTGGGCGAAGCCGTTGGCGTCGTCGATCACCTTGCGCAGACGCTCCTGCAGGTCCGAGCGGGCCTGGATCCAGTCCTGGCTGCGGACGGGGACGCGAGCCGCGAGGGTGATGTTGCTGTCGCCCAGCGTATCGACCAGCACTTCGGGCTTGCCATTGGTCGGAATGTCGGAAGAGACGAGACCTTCGCTGAGGGCGGCGCGGACGCGGGCCAGGTCGGCATTGCGCGGCACGGTGAATTTCATTTCGACGATGCGCGACGGCTCGCGAGTGTAGTTGATTATGCGGGCGTTCGACAGTTTCGAATTGGGCGCGAAAAGGAAGACGCCTTCCTGCGTGCGCAGCAGGGTGGCAAAGAGCCCGACTTCGACCACGGTTCCGATGGTGCCTTCGGCGTCGATATAGTCGCCGACGTTGAAGGGGCGCAGGAAGAGCAGCATGATGCCGGCAGCAATGTTGGACAGCGTGCCCTGCAGGGCCAGGGCGACGGCAAGACCGGCGGCGCCGAGCACGGCAAGGATCGAGGCGGTTTCAACGCCGAATTGGCCGAGCACCACGATGATGGTGACAAAGAGGATGGCGTAGCGCACGACCTGGCCGACAAGCGGGCCCACGGTTACATCGCGCTTTAGGCGCTGCGACAGCAGGGACGCGACATAGCCCGAAACGATCTTGGCGATGATCCAGCCCGCGACGAGGACGACCAGGGCGACCAGTAACGACCAGACGTTGGCGATGATCCATGCGGTGGAAATGCCGAACAGGGCGGTGTCGTTCATGGGGAGGCTCCTGGGAATTGTAACCAAGGCAAAAAGCCAGTGGCGGCAAAAGGTTGCCTCGTGGTCTTCAACATCCGTCCGATCAGCGGGATTCATCCACAGGCATGAAGGGCCGATAAAACGCGGTTTTTCGGGCCTGCGACGGTTTGTCGGCAGCAATATGAAAGAAAAGTGTCACGAGGCGCTAGACAGGGCGAAAACCGCTGGCTATAGAGGCGCCACTTTGGAAGCCCAAGCAGATGGGCGAGTAGCTCAGCTGGTAGAGCAGATGACTCTTAATCATCGGGTCCACGGTTCGAACCCGTGCTCGCCCACCAAAGTCTCCCGATCGGGATGATAAAAGGCGACCTTCGGGTCGCCTTTGTCGTTTCCGGAAAACGCTCCCAATTGCGCGCAAAGAAAAGCCCCGCCGGAGCGGGGCTTTTGTATTTTATCGCTGCAAGGTTTTAGCTGCGACCGGCGGTGTGCTGGCCGCACCAGTCGTCGGTCTTGACCAGCGGCCAGACGGCGGCGGGCTTGTTCGACTCGGTGGAGGAGGGGACCGGAGGATGGGCGCGGCAGACGCCGGCCGATGCATCGGAATGGTCTTCGAAGAAGACGCAGGAATTGCAGGTCGAAGCAGTGGAAGCGGCCATCTCGCTCTATCCTTATGGTGATAATGGTATTCATGAAATCTTCTGATTTCAATCAGTTAGCTTTTCTAGTCTGGAATGAATCCAGACTGCAAGCGAATAGTTTGGAATGAATCTAAACTGTGGCTGTCAGCTTTTCCGCGGATCGGTCCGCGGCGGTGCGGTGCCGGTCAGTCTGTCGCCAAGCTGTCGGGAAGGGGGCGAAACCCCAACAAATCTAACACTTTTGTCGATAACGGGCCTGTGAGCGCTTTCCAGCCCGGGCATGGAGGCGTATAGCGCCTGCGACAATCTGTTCCCGCCTTTCCCCCAAGGACCCCTTCATGTTCGACCCGAGTTTCCTGAGTTCACTGCTGCAGGTCATCCTGATTGACCTTGTGCTAGCCGGCGACAATGCAGTGGTTATTGGCCTGGCCGCCGCGGGTCTGGCTTCGGATGTGCGCCGCAAGGCCATTCTGATCGGTATTCTTGCAGCGACCGTGCTGCGCATTTTCTTTGCGCTGATCACCACGCAATTGCTGGCGCTCGGGCCCGCGCTCTTCATCGCGGGCGGCATTCTGCTGCTCTATGTCTGCTGGAAGATGTATCGCGAACTGACCACCAGTCAGGAAGACGAACACGAGGCGCAGGAAGCGCTCGAAAACGCCGACAAGAATGCCGATGGTACCGTGGCCGGCAAGGCGCCCAGGAAGACGCTGCGCCAGGCCGTCATCCAGATCATCATTGCCGACGTCTCGATGTCCCTCGACAACGTGCTGGCCGTGGCGGGCGCCGCCGCTCACCACTTCGAGGCGCTGATTATCGGTCTGGGTCTGTCCGTGGTGATGATGGGTGTCGGTGCCACATTCATCGCCGGCCTGCTGCATCGCTTCCGCTGGATTGCCTGGGTTGGCCTGCTGATCATCCTGCTGGTGGCGATCCGTATGACGCTTGAAGGCCTGGGCGGGTTCGTTGCGCTTCCGGAAATTCCGCTGCTCTATACGCCGCATGAAGCCGGTGCTGCTGCGGCTGCTGCTGCAGCGCATTGATCCGGCTATAGAATTGGGTAACCAGAGGCCGCGAGCCTTTGGTAACCACTGGTCCCGATTTGCGGCATTTGCCGTGACGGAATAGGGATTTGCTCACTTTGAGCCTCTAGCTTCCCGTTCAACTCACGAGCGGGAAGCTTTTTCATGTCCGTTGTCGCCAATCGCATTGCCCCTGCCGACATTGCCCCGGCCTCTGCACGGGCCAAGGGCACCGTTGCGACGCGGCTGGAGACCCGTATCGTCTCGGGTGCGGAATGGGACCGCACGATCGCTGGCTTCGATGAGGTTTGCCAGGAGCAGATGCATATCTTTGCCGCGACGCGCTGGCCGTCGGTGACGCAGGAGCCGATGCTGTTCCTCGCCAATGGCGAGGTGGTGGGCGGGGCGCTGGTGATGGTGCAGGGCCTTCCGCTGGGACTGGGCAAGATTGCCGTGGCAAAGTGGGCGCCAATGCTGAAGGACGCCGGCCGAGCCGATGCCGAGGCCGTTCGCGCCGGCATGGTCGAGGCGATGATATCAGACTATGCCGACAGCCGAGGACAGATGCTGTCGGTGCTGCCGCGCGCCTCGATCACCGAGACCAATCATGAATATGACAGCCTCATCGCGCGGGGCTTCAAGCGCGGCTCGGTGCTGGGCTTTCCCAATCGCTATATCGTCAACCTGCGGCTGACCGATGAAGAGCAGCGCAAGAGCTTTAGCCAGACGTGGCGCCGCCAGCTCAACAAGTCGGAAAAGGTTGGGTTGACATTCGAGCATGTTCCCGCCGAGCAGGTCGGGGATTTCGAGGCGCTCTACAATGCGATGACCGATCGCAAGCAGTTTTCCGATCATTCGGCCTATGAGACCGTGCCGGCGCTGATGGCGATCGAGGTCGACAACCTGCGGCCGGAAGTCTTCTATGTGCGCCACGAGGGCGTGCTGGTGGCCGGGGCGCTGATCTTCAAGGCCGGCGACCGGGCGGTCTACCTCTATGGTGCGACGACTGATGCGGCGCTGCCGCTGCGTGCGGGCTATTTCCTGCATTGGCATGTGATCCGCTGGCTGCGCGATAACACGCCGGCGACCTGGTATGACCTCGGCGGTACCGATGGTTTCCAGGGGCTGCACCAGTTCAAGAAGGGCATGGTGGGGGATCGCGGCGTGATCCAGCCCGTGCCGCCGGTGGCCAATTATGCCAGCAAGCCGCTGGCCTATGTGATGGGGGCGGGCGCCTTCTGGGCGCGCGACAGCCTGCATGCGCTCAAGCGCAAGTTCGATGGCTGGCGCAATCCCAAAACCCTGCCGACGCAGAAGCGCGACGGCGAAGAGAGTGCCGAATGAGCCTGCATCGGCGGCTGGCCTCGCAATCGACCGTCATCTTCGGGGCACGGCTGGGCGGCGCGGGCCTGATCTTTCTGGTCCAGGCGCTGATTGCGCGGCTTTGGGGGCCGGAGCTGCTGGGCGAATATCTGGTCGTCATCGCGACTGTGAACCTGATCGCGGTGGTGATGCCGCTGGGATTTCATACGGTCGGGACATATTTTGCGGCCGAGTATCGGGCGCGGGGCGAGCGCAAGCAGTTCGTCGTTTTCCTGACGCGCAGCTATGGCCATGTCGTGGGTTCGCTGGTGCTGATCCTTTTGGCGGGGCCATGGGTGTTGGATCTGATCGGGCAGGGCGATAGCGTGCTCGCGCATCACTTCGTGCCGGTGGCACTGCTCGCCTTCAGCACGGCCATGGTCTATGTCAACGGCGCCCTGCTGGTGGGGCTGAAACGCCCCTTTGCCGGCTTTTTTGCCGACACGATGTTCCGGCCAATGATCGTGGTGGCGTCCTTCCTCGTCTGTCTCGGCTTTGCCGTGCCGGCGGATGGCTTTTCATTCATGCTGTGGCTGATCGCCTTTGGCTATCTGGGTATTTCGCTGGTGCATTTCGGCTTTGTCGTCACCTCCATAAAGCGCCTGCCGGACACACTGCCGCTGCGCCTGACCGAGGCGAAGCGCTGGTGGCGCTTTGCCCTGCCGTGGGTGCTGATCTCGCTGGCGACGGACTTCTTTTTCGATATCGACCTGCTGCTGCTCAGCCATTCGCTGACACGAGAGGAGCTGGCGATCTTTGGCGTCTGCACACGATTGTTCTCGCTGATCTCGTTTGGCGTCGCGGCGGTCTATGCCGTGACCATGCCGGACATGTTCGAGAGCGAGGCCAATGCCGATCGCGCGGCTTTCAAGCGCAAGGTGGGCGATGCCAATTTTGTCGCCAGCGCGATTTCGGTGGCGCTGTTCTTTGCCATGCTGCTGGCGGCACCGATCCTGATGATGATCTTCGGGCCGAGCTTTGCTGCCGGCGCCGGCCCGCTGGCGGTGCTCAGCTTGGCGCTGGTGATCCGTTCGATGATGGGCCCGGCCTCGCTGGTGCTGTCGATCCATGACCGGCCCTATGCCAGCCTGCCTTTCGTGGCGCTGGGTATCGGAACGCTGGTGATTGCCAATTTCATCCTGGTGCCGGCCTATGGGCTGATGGGGGCGGCGCTGGCCGCGATCATCTCCATCACCGTGTGGTCGGTGGGCCAATGGTGGGTCGCGCTGCGGACGGCGCATATGGATGTGTCGATCATGGCCTGGGTGCGCAGCCGTCGGGATGTAGTGGTCGCGGCGGAGTAGCGGTCCCTAGCCAAAAGGGCGGTCTGCGGTCAGTTGCTGAAGTCGTTGAATTCCCAGCGCGCGAAGAACAGCTTGACCATCCGCACGAGGCGATGCTTCAGCCCGCCCTTGGTGCCGCGATCGTAGCCTGGCTCCACCTTGTTGAGCGGGCGCTCGTAGAGCAGGTAGTCCTCGCCGAAGATGTGCTGTTTCAGCGTGGCAACATGGTCAAAACCCATGCGACCCACAATCGCCTCGGCGGCTTCATTCCCCGTCTTGGTATAGGTGGCGATCTTGTGGAAGCGTCCGTTTTCCCAGTGACTGATGAAGGCCCGCATGGAGGATAGCGCCAGGCTCGAGCGGCGGTTTTCGGGAAAGACATAGCTCCAATAGAGCCAGAGCGTGCCCAGTTCGGGGCCCGAAATCATGAAGCCGCCCGGCTTGCCGTCGCGCTGCATCACCATGACATGGTGGGGATCGGCGTCGATCAGGCCGGCGAGATAGGTTTTGGTCAGGCGCGCCTTTTCGTAGGCCTTGAAGGCGTCGCTGTAGAAGGGCGAGGTCTCGATGGCTTCCATGAGCTTGTCATGGATCAGGGCAATATCGGCATAGGTGCCGGGGCGCATCGGCGAGCGGGGCGCGGCCGACGGGGCCTGGTCGCTACTGGCGGAAATCTCGCTCATTGCCGGTTCTCCCGATCCGATGCGGGCACACTCTATCATTGTGGTCAAATCCGCCGAAGACTCTAGCCGCCGGGCAGTTAATGGCGAGTAGCGAAGCGATCACCGGGACTTAGAGCACGAACAGCGCCGTCAGGCCCTTGCCCGGATCAGGGTCGGTCATTAGAACGGATGCTGGGAGAGACAAGGGAGGATCAGTATGAGCGAGCCGCTCGTATTCCAGCCAGGTGCGGCTGCGATCGCACGCACCCACACGACCGCAGAGCAGTATGATGCGCTCTATCAGCAGTCGGTCAGTGACCCGGACGGCTTCTGGGCCGAGCAGGCCAGGCGCCTCGACTGGGTGCGGTTTCCGACGAAGATCAAGAACACGAGCTTTGCCTATCCGGACGTCTCGATCAAATGGTTCGAGGATGGCGTGCTCAATGTGGCGGCCAATTGCATTGACCGGCATCTGCTCGATCATGGCGACGATATCGCCATCATCTGGGAGCCGGATGACCCGAACGCACCGAGCGAGCATATCAGCTATCGCACGCTGCATGAAAAGGTCTGCCGCTGCGCCAATGTGCTGAAGTCGCTGGGCGTGCGGAAGGGCGATCGCGTCACCATCTACCTGCCGATGATCCCGCAGGCGGCCTATGCCATGCTGGCCTGTGCGCGGATCGGGGCGGTGCATTCGGTGGTGTTCGGCGGGTTTTCGCCCGACGCGCTGGCTGGCCGCATCAATGACTGCGATTCTGCCGTGGTGATCACGGCGGACGAGGGGCGTCGCGGTGGCAAGACCATTCCGCTCAAGGCCAATGTGGACAAGGCGCTGGACGATTGTCCGGGCGTCTCCAAGGTGCTGGTGGTGCACAATACCGGCGCCGATGTGCCGATGAAGGGCAGTCGCGACGTGTGGTGGCATGAGGCGGCTGCAGGCGTCGAGCCATTCAACGATCCCGAGCCGATGGGCGCGGAAGATCCGCTGTTCATCCTTTATACGTCGGGTTCGACGGGCAAGCCCAAGGGTGTGCTGCATACGACGGGTGGGTACCTGACCTATGCGGCGATGACGCAGGAACTGAGCTTTGACTACAAGCGCGGCGAGATCTTCTGGTGCACGGCCGACGTCGGCTGGGTGACGGGGCACAGCTATATCGTCTATGGGCCGCTGGCCAATGGCGCGACCACGGTGATGTTCGAGGGCATTCCGAGTTATCCGGACCCGAGCCGCTTCTGGCAGGTGGTGGAAAAGCACAAGGTGAACGTGTTCCACACGGCGCCGACCGCTATCCGCGCGCTGATGGGCGCGGGCAGCGACTATGCCGACAAATATGACATGCCGAGCCTGCGCCTGCTTGGCACGGTGGGCGAGCCGATCAATCCGGAAGCCTGGCTGTGGTATCACAAGCATGTCGGCAAGGAGCGCTGCGGCATTGTCGATGCCTGGTGGCAGACTGAAACAGGCGGGCACATGATCGCGCCATTCCCCGGGGCCATCCCGACCAAGCCGGGTTCGGCGACAAAACCCTTTTATGGCGTGCAGCCGGTGATGCTGTCACCGGAGGGAAAGCTTCAGGAGCAGGTCAAGGCTGAGGGCGTGCTGGCGATCAAGGACAGCTGGCCGGGGCAGGCGCGCACCATCTGGGGTGACCATGGCCGGTTCGTCTCGACCTATTTCGAGACCTACAAGGGCTATTACTTCACCGGCGACGGCGCCCGTCGCGACGAGGATGGCTATTACTGGATCACCGGCCGCGTCGACGACGTGCTGAATGTTTCGGGCCATCGCCTGGGGACGGCGGAAGTCGAAAGCGCATTGGTGGCGCATCCGAAAGTTTCGGAAGCGGCGGTGGTGGGCTATCCGCACAATCTCAAGGGCCAAGGCATTTACTGCTATGTGACCCTGATGGCGGGCGAGAGCGGCGATGACGGGCTCAAGAGCGAGTTGCGCAACTGGGTACGCAAGGAGATCGGGCCGATTGCCTCGCCGGACCTGATCCAATGGGCGCCGGGATTGCCCAAGACGCGGTCTGGCAAGATCATGCGCCGGATTTTGCGCAAGGTGGCGGAGAATGATTTCGGATCACTGGGGGATACGTCGACGCTGGCGGATCCGGCTGTGGTTACGGATCTGATCGAGAACCGGCAGAATCGTTAAGGGGATACCCCCTCCTAACCTCCCCCTGAAAAGGGGGAGGGACTGATCCAGTGCGTGGCTCTATCTTGCCAAATTCACCAGCCGTGTCCCTCCCCCTTTTCAGGGGGAGGCTAGGAGGGGGGACCCCCTCAAAATTTCTTCTTCGACATTGTTTCGGCGGCTTTAGCCGGTCATCGTCCCTTGGTGATTCCTTCCCTCCGGACGTGCCCGTGACCTTTCATCGCTCTCTTGCCATCCTGCCGCTGCTGCTGATGACCGGTTCTGCCCATGCGCAAAGCCTTGAGCAGATGGCGGGGCAGATGATTGTCGTGGGTTTCCAGGGCGATGACGCGGAAGATGCGTCGGTCGTGGCGCTGCGCGAGGAGCTGGCTGCCGGCAAGATCGGCGGGGTCATGTATCTCAAGACCAATGTGAAATCACTCGATGCGGTGCGCGAGATGAATGCGGCGTTCCGTTCGGCGTCGCCCGAACTCTTGCCCTTCATCACGCTGGACCAGGAGGGCGGGTCGGTGGAGCGGCTGACGGCGGATGTGGGCTTTGCCGAGATCCCCAGTGCCGCCAGCATTGCGTCCGCCAATACGCCGGAGCAGGCCGAGACGATCTATGGCAGCATGGCCAAATTGATTGCCGAATTGGGCTTTTCCGTCAATTTCGGGCCGGTGGCTGACGTCAATCTCAATCCGAACAACCAGGTGATCGCCAAGTTCGGCCGCGCCTATAGCGCCGATCCGGCGACTGTGGCCGCCTATGACGAGGCCTTCGTCAGGGCGCATCACGCGGCGGGGCTCCTCACCGCGCCCAAGCATTTTCCGGGGCATGGCTCGTCGACGGCCGACAGCCACGAGGGTTTTGTCGATATCACCCAGTCGTGGAAGCCCGAGGAACTCGTCCCCTACAAGACACTGATGGCGGATGGTCTCGTCGACATGATCATGGTTGGCCATCTCTATCATGCCGCCCATTCAGAATCAGATGCACAGAATCCGGCGTCGCTGTCGAAGCGCTGGATCAGCGGCATTCTGCGCGGCGACATGAAATACAATGGCGTCGTGATCAGCGACGACCTCGAAATGGGCGCCATTCGCGATCATTTCACGCTGGAGGAGACCGTCACCAAGGCGGTTCGCGCTGGTATGGATATATTGTTGTTCTCCAATACGGCGCAGTATCGCGCGGGGCTGGGGCAGGAGATCCTCGACATTCTTCTTGCCGAGGCGCAAGCAGATCCCGAATTCAAGGCTTTGATCGAGACAAGCTACCAGCGGATCGTGGCGCTCAAGGCGCGGATCGGCTGAGCATTTCCCCACCAAAAGTGACCGCAAACTTGGCGTATGCGCCAAGCGCAGATAAGGTGCGCGCCAGGAAGCAGGAGTCGTTGCTTAATGGCGGATGACCGCGAAGTCCGGCGCGTTCGGGCTATATTCATCTCGGACGTTCACCTGGGCATGAAGCCGATCAGGGTTGGGCAGCTGATCGAATTCCTGCGCGCGCATGATGCCGAGACCATCTATCTGGTCGGCGACATTCTCGATGGCTGGCGCCTGGCCAAAAGCTGGCACTGGCCCAGCGAGTACAACGTGCTGGTGCAGATCCTGCTCGACAAGGCCAATGCCGGCACGCGCGTGGTCTATCTGCCGGGCAATCACGACGAATTCCTGCGCGAGTATCTGGGCACCTATTTCGGTGAGGTCGAATTCGTCGATCGCACCGTGCATACCTCGGCAACCGGCAAGACCTATCTCGTCATCCACGGCGACCAGTTCGACGTGGTGGTGATGAATGCCAAGTGGCTCGCCCATGTCGGTGACTGGGCCTATAATGCGGCGTTGCGCATCAACCTGGCGCTGAACTGGGTGCGCCGGCGGCTGGGGTTGCAATATTGGTCGCTGTCGGCCTGGGCCAAGCAGAAGGTCAAGAATGCGGTTTCGGTCATCGGGCGCTTCGAGGAGGCGCTGGTGCATGAGGCCAAGGAATCGGGCGTCGATGGCGTGATCTGCGGTCACATCCATTTCGCCGATATCCACGACCGGCTGGGCATCCACTATATCAATACCGGCGACTGGGTCGAAAGCTGCACGGCGATCGTCGAAACGCCTGAGGGCGAATTCGAGCTGGTGAAGTGGACCGAAATGGTGGCCGGCGAGCCGCGCAAGTTCCGCCTGCGCCGCGCCAGCTAGGTTTTTCAGAGGTTTAGCGCGTCACCGCGCCGTCACCCGGCCTTCATGCCAGTGACGCGGATTCGGGTGACACTGTGTGGGAACTCGAACCCACGGTGTCGCCATGCTGACCGAAGCGTTCAAATCGACTTCCCCCCGCCGCATCCTGATCGTCACCGATGCGTGGCGCCCGCAGATCAATGGCGTGGTGCGCACGCTGGAGAGCGTCGGCAAGGTGCTGACCGCGGCGGGGCACGAGGTGCATTACCTTACGCCGGAAAAGTTCTGGACGCTGCCCGTGCCGACCTATCCGGAGATCCGGCTGTCACTGGCGACGGGCAGCGCGGTGGCCCGACACATTCGCGCTGTCGAGGCGGATCACATCCATATCGCCACTGAAGGCCCGCTGGGCCTGTTGGCGCGGCAATACTGCCTCGACCGGAACCTGGGCTTCACCACCAGCTTTCACACGCGCTTTGCCGAATATCTGGCGATGCGCATGCCCGTTCCGCAGGATTGGACCTATGGCTATCTGCGCTGGTTCCACAGTGCCGCCGCCCGCACCATGGTGCCGACGCCATCGCTGCGCGACGACCTCGTGGCGCGAGGCTTTGCCAATCTGGTGCTGTGGAGCCGCGGCGTCGATGGCCAGCGCTTCCGACCCGGCCCCAAGACACAGTTTGCCGAATTTGCCGGCCCACACCTGCTGCATGTGGGGCGGGTGGCCGCCGAGAAGAATATCGAGGCCTTCCTCAAGCTCGAGGTGGCCGGCACCAAGATCGTCGTTGGCGATGGGCCCGATTGCCAGCGGTTGATGCGCGACTATCCCGAGGCTGTTTTTCTCGGCTATCGCCATGGCGAAGAACTGGGCGAGTGCTATCGGAGCGCCGATGTGCTGGTGTTTCCGAGCCTCACCGATACATTCGGCAATGTCATCACAGAGGCGCTGGCCTCGGGCACGCCGGTCGCCGCCTATCCGGTGACCGGGCCGCTGGATGTGCTGAGCGACAGGCGGGCCGGGGCGCTGGATGAGGACCTCAACCAGGCGGTGAGCAGAGCGCTGACCCTGCGTCGCGAAGATGCGCGGGCGCATGGCGAAAAGTTCACCTGGGAGGCCAGCGCCGGGCAGTTCTTCAATGCGCTTGAGCCGCTGTTGGGGCGTGCACAGCCACTGTCGGCGACGGCGTGATGATGCGTTGCTGCCACCATTTGGCAACCACTGCCATACAACTGCAATAACGTTGCAAAATCCGCCTTGAATTGGCCGTCGATTCGATTCACGAAGGACACCGGGCCCTCCTTGGCCCGGAGTTGACCTTCCATGCCACCGGCCTTTGCGCGCTTGGATACGCCCGAGCTGCGCGCTTCCATCTATCAATTCACGGTCTATGTCCCAGGCGGCGTGGCCTCGGTTTTTCTCGGCATCTGGCTGAGCGAGCATGGCCTGCCGGCCGACCAGATCGGCATGATCAACGCGCTGCCGACGCTGTGCCTGCTGCTGCTCAATCTCGTCGTCGGGCGGATCGCCGACAAGGCCGATGACTGGCGCTCGGCGCTGATCGGGCTGTCGCTCCTGTCGGCACTGGCGCCGCTGCCGCTGTATTTCGTCTCCGAATTCTGGGGGATCCTGCTGGTCTGGGCGCTCTGTGCCACCAGCAATGGATTGATCGCGCCGGTGATCGATGCTGCCACGGTGCGCATGACGCGGCGCAATGGCACCGACTTCGGCGCCGTGCGGGCCTGGGCGACGATCGGGTATGTGTTTGCCGCGGCGGGGCTGGGGCTGTTTCTCAATGTGCTGGGGTCGGGCGCCTTCATCACGCTTTATGTGCTGACGGTCGTGGTGCGGGTGGCACTGGCCTTCCTGTTGCCGCGCTTCCGTTCGCCGTCGCCCAAGGTGACGCTGGCCAATGTGCCAGGGGTGGAAGCACCCCGAAGCCGGCTCAAGGATTCGCTGCAACTTTGGTTCGTGCTGCCCCTCATTGCCTTTGCGCTGGTCAATTCCAGCAATGCGCTGATCGGCAGTTTCGGTGCGTTGCTCTGGCATGAGAACGGCATTCCCAACTATTTCCTGGGCCCGCTACTGGGGATAGCGGCGACGGGCGAGGCGGCGCTGATGTTCGCCTGGCGACGCTTTGGCGGGCGGGTGACGGCGCGCAACATGATCCTTGCTGCGGCCATGGCGAGCCTTGTGCGCTTTACCATCATGGCCTTCAATCCGCCGGTGGAAGTGTTGTTCTTCACCCAGTTGCTGCATGCCTTCACGTTTGGCATGGGGTATTTCGGCGTAGTGCATTTCATCGCCAACTGGACAAACGAGGCCAATGCTGCCGAGGCGCAGGGCTTTGCCAATATGCTGAGCATGGGCGCGTCGATGACGGCGCTGATCTTTTTTGGCGTCCTGGTCGAGCATTTCGGCAGCCACGCGTTTTTCTATTCGACGGTGACGGCGCTGCTGGCGATCGGATGCGTGCTGTGGTCGCTGAAGCTGCGACCGCCCAAGGATGCGCAGTAGGGGGATGGCGCGATTGACCCAAACCTATGCGCTCAAGCCTCAAGGTCCTGCTACTGCAACAAGGAAGCAAGAATACCCCCTCCTATCCTCCCCCTGAAAAGGGGGAGGGACAAATCCTGCTTGGGGCACGATCTCTCCAATTACGCTGAGCGGTCCCTCCCCCTATCAGGGGAGGATAGGAGGGGTACCCGCAAAACTCTTCTTCGCCACGCCCCGCAAAACAAAACGGCCCCGAAATCCCGGGGCCGTTTTTCATTCTGATCTGGGTCTCAGCTCAACCGGCCGCTGGCGTGGGCCAGGGTGGTGTAGACCTTGCCGCGGTCGCTCAGCAGGTAGTCGCGGGTTTCGGCAGCAGGGTTAGCGCCGGCGGCGGCGCGCTTCAGGAGCTGTTCGAATTCGCTCATATAGGCCTGGGCGGTGCGGGCGAAGTCGGGTTCGCGCTGCAGCTTCTTGCGGACGTCGTCATAGGTGCCCTGGCCGCTGAGGGTGTAGATGCGGCGGGAGAACACATTGGACTCGCCGGCCTGGTAGCGAGCCCAGGCATCGGCCAGGGCGCGGTCGTCGATCGAGCGGGCGATCTCTTCGGTCAGACCGGAGAGACCAGCCTGTTGCTGGGGCTGGGCACCCTGCTGCTGGGCCGTGGCATTGCGCAGCACGTCGCGCAGCCAGCCGCCGCCATTGGCCTGGGGAGCTGCTTCGGCTTCGGGAACCGGTGCCGGCTCCTGCTGGCGGGCGGGTTCGGGCTGACGCGCGGGTTCTGGCTGGCGAACGGGAGCGGCCTGACGGACCGGCTCGGGCTGACGCACGGGCTCGGGCGCACGTTCCATGGTGCGGATCGGATCGACCAGGGTCTGGCGGGCGGGCTCGCGGTAGGTTTCGCGCACGGGCTCGGCCTGACGAGGCTGCTCAATGCGGCTCTCGATTCTTGGGGCAGGGCGGCTCGGCGGGCGGCGATCGTTGAGATCATTGGTGGCCGGCTGGCTGCGCACGATAGCGTTGAGCTCGCTGAGGGCTTCGATCTGCTCGGCGACGACGCGGCGCATGGCAGCGGCGCTGGCGCGAGTTTCCTCGGGCAGCTCGTTGACGCCGCGGGCCAGTTCGGCGCGGGTCGCTTCGAGTTCGCTGCCCACTTCGCGGGCCGTCTCGCGCATGGCGCGGGCGGTGTCGTTGAAGCGCTGGGTGGCTTCCTCGATGGCGCGCTGCATTTCGGCGGCCATGAGCTGCTGGGCCTGCTGCAGGGCTGCACCGGCGCGGCGGCTTTCGGCATCGGCGGCGGTGCGGAAGTCGCCCATCTTCTCGCCGACTTCGCCCGTGGCCTCGTCCATGGCACGGCGGAAGGTGCCGGCGTTGGAGGCGATGGCATTGCGCACCGACGAGGTGCTGTCGTTGATCGAGTCGGCCAGGGTGCTGGTGGTCGAGGTGAGCACGTCGGTGACGCTTCCGGCGGTGGACGCCAGGATGTCGCTGACGCGGTTGGCGTTTTCTTCCAGCGCCGAATTGACCTGGTTGGTCTGGTCGCCCAGGGCCAGGCGGACCGAGGAGGCGGTCTGGCTGAGGGCGGCAGCGGCGGCATCGGCAGCGCGCTGCACCGCATTGTCGACCTGGTCGGCATTGCCCTGGATGGCATTGGCGACGGTGGCCGTGGACGCCTCGATGGTTTCGACGATCGAGCCCGTAGTTGCCGTCAGGGCCTCGTCCATGGCGCGGCGGGCGCCGATCAGGCGGCGTTCGGTATCGTTGACCGTATCGGCGATCGACTGGGCGAACATGCGCATGCGGCCATCGATATCGTCGGCGCGGGTGGCAAAGCTCTGGGCCAGGGCATCCATGGCGCCGCGGCGATCTTCCAGCGTCTGCAGGGCATCGTCGCTGGTGATGGTGAGCGCGTTGGTGGCCTGGGACATGTTGGCGGCTTCGGAATCGAGCTTGCCGAGGACCGAGGAGAATTCGTCGACCATGCCGCGGATCGTGGTCTGCAGGGCCTGAACGTGCTGGCTGACCATGGTGCCGGCCTGTTCGGTCTGGCCGATGGCGTCGCGCACGGTGGTCGAGTAGGTCGCGGTCTGCTGGGCGACGCTGGTTTCGAGATTGGCCAGGTTGGCCGTCGAGGCGTCGAGCACGCGCTGCAGCAGCAGGTTGCTGTCGTTGAGCTTGCCAAGCGCCGAGGTGACGTCGGTGAGGATGCGCGAGGTGGAGACGGCCATGATGGCCTCGGCCTCGCGGGCATTGTCGCCCAGGGCATCGCGCAGCAGGTTGCCGTGGCTGTTGAGCGCGGACTGCAGCTGCTCGGACTTTTCGGTGACGAGACGCGAGAAGGTCGTGGTGTGCTGTTCGACCGACTGGTTGATGTCGGTGAGGCGGGTCTCGATATTGTCAACCGCGCCGACAGCCTTGACCGTCAGCAGGTGATCGACTTCGCCAGCGGCGACGCGGATCTGTTCCAGAGCCGTGCGGACCGCACCATCCATGCGGTTGGCCGTGGTGGTGATATCGGAGACGATGTTCTGGCTGGCCGCGGTGATGCGGGTGGCGATGGTTTCCTCGATGCGGTCGGCGCCGGCTTCGAGATCGGTCATCGACTGTGTGATCGAGGTGTTGATGGTGGCGTTGAGCGCAGCCAGGCGTTCGGCCGTGATGTCGGCACGGGCGGTGATGGCCTCGGGCAGGGTGCCCAGGCGGCTGTCGACCATGTCGGTAATGGCATTGCGCGCCGAATTGACGCCGGTCTCGATGAGTTCGGCAGCCTGGCGGGCGCTTTCGCTGACCGTGGAGGACACCGAGTCAATGCGGGCGGTGATGCCGGTTTCGGCATCGTTGAGGCGCGAGATGGCGCTGTCGAGGCCGGTGCCGAGGTTGGTGTTGAGCTCGACCACCTTCTCGGCGATCAGCGTCGACATGGAATTGACGCGGTTGCCCATGTTGTCGGTGGCTTCGCGCAATGCGCCATCGATCTTGGCACGGGCGTCCTCACCCTGCTGGGAAATGGTCTCGGCCAGTTCGCTGGTGCGCAGGCCGATGGTTTCGCCAATGGACGAAGTGTGCGTGGCCAGCGTGTCGCTGAGCGACTGGGTGCGCTGGTTGAGCGCATCGGAAAGCTGCTGGGTGCGGGTGTTGACCGCCTGGGCGAGCTGGGCCGTGCCACCATCGAGGGCGGTGCGGAATTCGCTGGTGCGGACTTCGAGTTCGCCGGTCAGAGTGCCGGCGCGCTCGTCGAGCTGGGAGACGAGGGCACCGATACGATCATCGAGGCCAGAGTTGAGCGAGCCGGTGCGGTCATCGAGCTGGGAGACCAGGTTGGTGGTCCGATCCTCGAGCTGAGCCGACAGGGTTCCGGTGCGGTCGTCGAGCTTGGTGACGAGGATGTCGGTGCGCTCTTCGAGCTGGCTGGAGAGCGAGCCGGTGCGGGTCTCGATTTCGAGCGACAGGGCGGCGGTCTTTTCCGACAGGGTGTCGGCGAGGCGCTGGGTGCGGCCGGAAATAGCCTGGTCGAAGGCCGAGGTCGAGCCGGACAGCGTGTCGCCCAGTTCCTGGCTGCGCAGGCGGATGGCTTCGCTCATGTCGCGGCTGTGGCTGCCCAGGGTTTCGTCCAGTTCGAGCGCACGGGTCTCGATGGCGCTGGACAATTCGCTGGTGCGGGTGGTGAGGGCGTCCTCGATGGCCTTGGTGCGCGCGCCGATGGTCTCGTCGATGACGCCGACATGGGTGTCGAGCGAATCCGAGATTTCGCGGCTGCGGTTGGTGAGGCTTTCATTGATCGCCTTGGTGCGCGCGCCGAGCACTTCGCCCAGTTCGCGGGTGCGTTCCGAGACCACGTCGTTGAAGCGTCCGGATTCCTCGTTGAGCGCCATTTCGAGCACATTGGCGCGGGCGGCAAAGCTCGTGCCCTGGGCTTCGAGGCGCTCGATCAGGCTGTCGCCCTTATCACCGATAACGCCATCAAGCGTATGCAGGCGGGTGTCGAGGATGGAGGCGATTTCGGTAAGGCGGGCGTCGAACTGGCCGAGCGAATCCTGGCCGGCCGAAGCCAGCGTGATGCGGGCACGTTCGGAAGTGTCGTCCAGCGCGCCATTGATCTCGATCATGGCCGACTGCAGGCGGCTATCCATGGCGTTGAGCTGGATGGAAACCGATTCATCGAGCTGGCGGGTAAGGGCGTTCAGCATGACTTCGGCTTCGTGCGAACGGGCCGAAATGTCCTCGATAATGCGCTGGCCGATCATGTCGAGGCCACCGGTGACTTCGTGGCCGCGGTTGCGCAACTGGTCGAGCAGGGAGGCGCCGCCTTCGGTCAGAAGATTAGACAGGCTCTGCGTGCGCTCGTCGAGCGCCGAGGTCAGGTCATCGGTGCGCTGTTCGAGGAGGCCCGTGATGGCCGAGGTGCGTTCCTCGAAGCTGCCGGTGAGGGCCGAGGTGCGCTGTTCGATGCCCTGGGTGCGCGAGTCGATGGCATTGGCGATCTGGATCGAATGCTGGTCGAGTGCGTCGGTGAGCGAGGAGATACGGTTTTCGACGCCAGCATTGAGCTCGGCAGCGCGTTCGTCGAGCGCGCTGGCCATGGTGGCAGTCTTGTCGTCGAAGGTGATCGACAGGCGGCTGGCGCTTTCATCGAGCGCGCCGAGGAAGTCATTGGTGCGGTTGTCGACGAGGGAGACGAAGCCGTCGGTGCGTTCGCCGAAGCTGTTGGTCAGCGTGTTGCCGGCGGTTTCGAGCGCGCGGGTCAGGTTGCCGCCGCTTTCGACAATGGTGCCGGCGATGCGCTGGCTGATCATGTCGAGATCAAAGACCAGGCCGGTGTGGCTTTCGGTGATGGCTTCGCGGACGCGCTCGGTATTGGTCAGGACGCTTTCGCGCTGGCTGGCCAGTTCGGCGATCAGCGCACGCATGCGCGATTCATTGTCCGAATAGGTGCGTTCGAGCGCGGTGACCTCGTTGTGGATCATCACTTCGAGTTCGCCGGCGCGGGAGAGGGCGCGTTCGAGGCCATCGCCCAGGGCATTGACTTCGCGGCGCACGGCCTGGCCAACCGAGGCGACCTTGTCGGCAGCGGTGACTTCGGGCTCGGCCAGGCGCATGGCGGCCTGGGTGATCGAAGAGGCTGCATTGCGCAGGTCCTGCGCGCGACGGAAGAGGGTGGCGACGGCAAAGAAGCCGACGACGGGCAGGAAAAGGATGGCGAGCAGGCCAACGAAATCGATGGTGCCGACGAACTGGCCGAAATTGGCCATCTGCGGGCCATAGCGCAGCCAGGCGACGGCGCTGGCGACGGCCAGCCAGACCAGCGACAGCACAAGGGCGATCCAGGTCGGGGTGGCCGAGGAACGGCTGTTGAGATTGTAGAGGATCTTGGCCGGGAAGCGGTCGTCATTGGCAACGGGACCGGCCTGCTGGGCGATCTTGTCGGCGGCGCGCAGGCGCTCGGAGCGGGCAGCGTCGCTGGTGCGGCGCTCTGGCGCCTTCTCAGGCGTGCTGTCGAGGTTGAACACCGAATCCTTCAGCGCGTCTTCGACGGCCGAAAAGGCCAGTGCGGCAGGATCGTTACTCGGGGTCGGGTTCTTCGCCATACTCTATACAACTCTCGCGTCGGCTTCGCAGCGCTCAGGCGGACATATAGACGTTGTCATGACTCCGCAGCCGTTTCCGGTCGCATCGTCAAATGGAAACAATTCGATGCAAAAGCCCCGCATCGTTCCCCAACCCCCGCCGCCGCGCGCTGGTTTAAAGCTCATTAATACATTCAATTTTACGCAATCCGAGCGCTATCTTACCCAAAGGTTAATTTTTTGGGGAAGACATGTCGCCACCTCAATCGGCCAACCAAGGCGAAGATGTGGCTTAATCGACTGTTCACCCAGTCAATCTAGGCTTGTTGCGTGGCATTGTCGGTTTATCCCCTGACGCGTCGCCACGCGAGTTGAGTGGAGTTGGTTCAATGGCGACGTCAGCAGCAGCGGCGCTCGATAGCGGCAGTCAGCGATCGCAGGCGCGATCCATGCGCCCGATCGATCTGGTTCACCTGGCCAAACAGTGCCTGGGCGACGAGAATCTGGAACTGGAAATCCTGCGAATGTTCGATGCGACGGTCCGCACCTATTTTGGTCGGCTGCAGCAGGCCCAGAGCTTTGATGATCTGGCGCTGAACCTGCACTCGATCAAGGGCGCTTCCAGCGGCGTCGGCGCCTGGGCGATCGCCGACCAGGCCAAGGCCTGCGAAGTGGAACTCCAGGCCGGCCGGCCCCTCACCCCAGAACGCATCGCCGACCTGGGCATCGCGGTGGAGGAAGTCCGCAGCTTCATCACGGGGCTGCTGGGTAAGGAAGCGGCGGTCTAGGCCGCCAGAACATCGATCCTGTCGAGTTCCTCGGCGAGGGCCCCGGCCTCCTGGTCGAGGTCATATGCCACCTGCATGTTCAGCCAAAAATGCGGCGTGGTGTCGAAAAACTTAGCCAGACGCAGCGCCGTGTCAGCCGTGACGGGATGAGTCTGTTTCACCAGTCGCTCAATACGGGTCCTCGGCACGTTCAGCCGCTTGGCCAGGGCGCCTGCCGACAGCCCGAGTGGCACAAGATATTCTTCCTGCAGGATTTCGCCGGGGTGGAAGACCGGCACCGTGATGGTCATTTCTCGCTCCATTTTCGTGCGATAGCGCTTGTTAAGCGTATGCTCCGTGGAAGCCGGCAGCCAACCATATACTGCCTATCAAAAAGGCTAGCATTGATCCCAGGATAAGTAGCACCCCTGCATACTGTGCGTTGTTGGACGTCACGCGGTGCTTGTCCTCGTTTTCGTCCAACCACTTATCAACGTAGCGTGTTGATAAGAAAGCGGCGACCCACGCCAACGCAGCGCATGATAAGCCGACGGACCACCAAAGCATTGACGACAGCACAGCGCCCGCGATGACATGTGGAATATTGGATATTTGTGTGAGTAGTGCCACGGCCGCTCCTCCATTTAGGAGGAAAGCTGCCTTTATCGCACCCCTAGCATTCTCAATTGCTTCTTGCCGGTAATCGACCAACAGCATCTGCTCCCCTAAACGTAAGGCAATTTTGTATACTGCTATTGGCTTCTAGCCAATTTGACCCTCTTCCTCCCATCACCTATATAGCGCGCAATCCTGCCGCGCTTTGCTGCGGCCCGAAGAGTCCAGCAACGCCCATGTCTTTATCCAGTGCCGCCGAGGCTTCGCCCCGGCTTTCTGCCGAGCCGTTCCGTACCCGCCGTACCTTTGCGATCATCTCGCATCCGGACGCTGGCAAGACGACGCTGACCGAACGCTTGCTGGCGGCTGCCGGCGCGATCCAGTCGGCCGGCGCCGTGCGCGGCAAATCGGGTACGCGGTCGACGCGGTCGGACTGGATGGAGATGGAGCAGCAGCGCGGCATTTCCATCACCTCCTCGGTAATGACCTTCGATTATGACGGGCTGACGCTGAACCTGCTCGATACGCCGGGCCACTCGGACTTTTCGGAAGATACCTATCGCACGCTGACGGCCGTGGACGCAGCCATCATGGTGATCGACGCCGCCAAGGGCATTGAGAGCCAGACGCTGAAACTGTTCGAAGTCTGCCGTCTGCGCGACATTCCGATCATCACCTTCATCAACAAGGTGGACCGCGAGGGCCTTTCCCCGCTGGACCTGATCGACGAAATCCAGGGCAAGCTGGCGCTGGACCTGACGCCTGTGCTGTGGCCGATCGGGCAGGGCGTCGATTTCCACGGCTATCTCGATCTCTTCGAAAAGCGCGTGGTGTCGCCGCAGGGCAAGCCGATTGCCGAATACGAGGCGATCGAGGACCTGCTCGACAACGAGACGCTGGTGGACGACGCGGTCTTTATGAGTGCGCTGGAGACGCTTGAGATGGCGACCTCCATGCTGCCGCCCTTCGATCTCGAAACTTTCCATGCCGGGCATCTGAGCCCGGTGCTGTTCGGCTCGGCGCTCAAGGGTATTGGCGTGGCCGAACTGCTGCGCACGCTGGGCGAGTGGGGCCCGGAGCCGCGGCCGCAGCCGGCCATTCCGGCGCCGATTTCCCCGGACGAGAAGAAGGTCACCGGCTTCGTCTTCAAGGTGCAGGCGAATATGGACGCCAATCACCGCGACCGTATCGCCTTCGTGCGCCTGTGCTCGGGGACGTTCAGCCGCGGCATGCGGCTCAAGAATGTGCGCTCGGGCAAGGATATGGCCGTGTCCAATCCGATGTTCTTTTTCGGCAATGATCGCGAACTGGCCGAGCAGGCCGTGGCGGGCGATATCGTCGGCATTCCCAACCACGGCACGCTGTCGGTCGGCGATACGCTGACCGAGGGCGCGACGATCAATGTGACGGGGATTCCGAACTTCGCTCCTGAGATCATCCGCCGTGTGCGCCTGACCGATCATATGAAGACCAAGCAGATGGCCAAGGCCCTGTCGGACCTTTCGGAAGAGGGCGTTACCCAGGTGTTCCGCCGCATGGTGGGCGCCGACTGGATCGTGGGCGTGGTGGGTCAGTTGCAGCTCGAAGTGCTGAGCGCGCGCGTCGCCAAGGAATATGGCGTGCCGATCACCTTCGAGAGCCTCAACTATGAGGTCGCGCGCTGGATCGAGAGCGAGGATCCCAAGGAGCTCGATCGGTTCATCACGGCGCAGAAGATGAACATGGCCGAGGATCGCAATGGCGCGCCGGTATTCCTGGCGCAGAACGCCTGGTGGGCCGATCGCGCCAAGCAGGACTTTCCCAAGATCGCCTTCCTGACGACGAAGGAACGGCATTGAGCGCGGAACGCATCGAGGAATTTCTCTCGGCCGTGAAGACAGCCTTCGCGGGCAATACGCTCGTGCGGTTGCGGCTGGCCGGTTATCACGGCCAGGAAGCCGATCTCAAGAATGTGGATGTGAAGAAGATCGTCGCCAAGGGCGCCGAAAAGTTCAGCTTCACCTTCCACTACAAGACGCGCGACATCATCAAGAATTTCATCCAGCCCGAAGCTCTGGCCTCCCTGCGCAACGGGCTCAGGGATGAATATCGTTCGGCGCAGTTGTCGACGACCGAATTCGACATGAGTTTCGAGCGCAATGGCGATAAGGTGCGGTTGAAGCGAACCGAAGTATCGGGTCGTGACGCGCCATCGACCGGGCATGATCGGGCCAAGAACCGTCCGCTGACCGAGACGCAAAAGCCCTGGCTGCATGCGCTGGGTATTACTGGCAAGGACGGTCAGGTGCGCAATGATGCGCAGGACAAGTTCCGGCAAATCAACAAGATGGTCGAGATCTTTTCGCCGTTGATTCAGGCGATCAAGGCGGAGAAGCCGCGCATTCTGGATATGGGTGCGGGCAAAGGCTATCTCGATTTCGCGCTCTATGACCACCTCGCGGCCACGCGGCCGCTGGAGGTGATCGGTGTCGAGCTGCGCGACGCTCTCGTTAGGGATGGCAATGCGACGGCGGCGGCTTCGGGCTTTGCCGATCTGCGCTTCGAGGCCGGTACAATCATCGATTATGACGCGGGCGGTGCCGATGCGGTGATTGCGCTGCATGCCTGCGACACGGCGACGGACGATGCGATCTATCAGGGCATCAAGGCTGGCGCGTCGCTGATTGCGGTTGCGCCATGCTGCCACAAGCAGGTGCGGCGGCAGATGGAGGCGGGCAAGCCGGCGGGTGAGCTGAAGGTCCTGCTGCGGCACGGGATTTTCCTTGAGCGGCAGGCGGAAATGGTCACCGATACGCTGCGGGCGCTGCTGCTGGAGCTCAATGGCTACAAAACGAAGGTGTTCGAGTTCGTTTCCGACGCGCATACGCCCAAGAATAACCTGATCGTCGCCGAAAAGGATGGTCGCATGGGGCGGGACCGCGAGGCCGTGCTCAAGCAGATCGCCGATGTGAAGGCGATGTTCGGGGTGGAGCGGCATTATCTGGAGGGGTTGCTGGGGCTTTAGCTCCGGAACATTCCCACACTCGATGTCACCCCGGCCTTGAGCCGGGGCCCATCCCGAGATCATTCCACCGCCGCAAGGTCGATCGTTCGAACCACCTTGCGGCTGTTGCGCCATCTCAAGATGGGTCCCGGCTCAAGGCCGGGATGACACCGTGGGTGTGGCGGTATGGGTGGTTACAAAAATCGCCTGAATCCCCTATATCCGTCTCACACAGCAAGCCCACCGAGACCCATGACCAAGATCACTTTCGTCCAGCAGGACGGCGAACGCATCGAGACTGAGGCACAGAATGGCGCGACCGTGATGGAAACCGCCATCATGAATGCCGTCCCCGGCATTATTGCCGAATGTGGCGGTGCCTGCACCTGCGCCACCTGCCATGTCTATGTTGATGACGCCTGGACCGAGGTGGTCGGCGGCCCATCCAACATGGAAGAGGACATGCTAGACTTTGCCTTCGACGTGACGGCCAAGAGCCGGCTGAGCTGCCAGATCAAGGTCAGGGACGCACTGGACGGCCTCGTCGTGCATGTGCCGAGCCGACAGGGCTAGGATCGCTTCAAAGCAAAATTTTCTCCTCACGGGCCGCCGAAAGATTCTTTTGGCGGCTTTATTGTGTGGGCACGGGGCCCATTCCAAGCGCTGCCTGCCAAGGGAAATATAAAAGCGATTGGATTTCAACGCCTTGTTTGGGTGGGCCGGAATAGATTATTTTGCCAGCGTTCACCAACAGGGTTCCGATGGGTTACCTCAACACATTTCCGTTGAGCTACAAGGTACAGGGTCTGCGCATCGTCATCATCGGCGGTGGTGAAGAAGCCCTCAACAAGGTCCGGTTGATCACTAAGACTACTGCATCAGTAGTGATTATCTCCCGGCACATCGAACCCATCTTCGGCAGTTTCCACGTCACGCTCGCGGAGCGCGCCTTTGCCGCTTCCGACCTCGACGGCGCTGCCCTGGTTTTCGTTGCCGAGGAGAGTGACGATGCCGAGCTGGCCAAGGCCGAGGCGCGTGCGCGCGGCATTCCGCTCAATGTCGTGGACGTGCCCGCCGAGTGCGATTTCTACACGCCATCCATCGTTGATCGTGCGCCACTGACCATTGCCATTTCGACCGAGGGCGATGCACCCGTGCTGGCGCGGCTGGTGCGGGCGCGGATTGAAGCCATGCTGTCGCCGGGTCTGGGCAAAATAGCGCGCCTGGCCGGGCAGTTACGTAAAACTACTGAGGCCTTGATTCACGATGGTGCTAGCCGCCGGCGCTTCTATGAGAAGCTGGTAACCTCGCCAGAGATCGAGGCGGCCGAACAGGCGGGGCAGGGGTTTGAGGCTGCTTCAGCGTTGCTGAGCCAACATGTGTCGGGCACGGCTGAAGGCGTGGTCTGGCTGATCGGCGCGGGGCCGGGCTCGGAAGACCTTCTTACACTCCGCGCGCAGCGGCTGCTGCAGG
Organism: Candidatus Devosia phytovorans; assembly: GCA_029202405.1. Taxonomy (NCBI): domain Bacteria; kingdom Pseudomonadati; phylum Pseudomonadota; class Alphaproteobacteria; order Hyphomicrobiales; family Devosiaceae; genus Devosia; species Candidatus Devosia phytovorans. The sequence goes on from CP119312.1 coordinate 910,646, forward strand.
AGGCCGATGTCATCGTGCATGACCAGCTGGTTCCCACGGTCGTGGTCGACATGGGCCGGCGCGATGCCGAGCGGATCGACGTGGGCAAGGCCAAGGGCCATCACAGTTTTAGCCAGGCGCAGATCAATACGCTGATCGTGCGGCTGGCCAGCGAGGGCAAGCGGGTGGCGCGGCTCAAGTCGGGCGATCCGATGATCTTCGGGCGTGCCGGCGAGGAAGTCGCGGCGCTGCGCAAGGCGGGGATTGGCTATCAGATCGTGCCGGGCATCAGCGCGGCGCTGGCGGCCGCTGCCGATACGGCGACGCCGGTGACGCTGCGCAAGGTATCGAGCGGCTTCATCATGGCGACGGCGCATGGGGCCGATGAAGGCGAGCTCAGCCACTGGGCGCAGTTGGCCCAGTCTGGCCTGACGCTGGCGCTCTATATGGGCAAGTCCATTGCCTCCGATGTCGCGGCGCGGCTGATCGCGCATGGCGCGCGGGCAGACTTGCCGGTCGGCATCGTGGTCAATGCGGGCCGGGCCGACAAATCCACCTATTCGGGCACGCTGAGCGCTCTGGCCATGGGCCAGGTCGAATTCAGCGATGGGCCCGCAATCATCTTCGTAGGCGAAGCCGTTGAGGCCGGTGACTGGGCGAATGCCGCCCAGCTTGCCGGCATGAGCTTCAAGGTAGCGTAGCAGCATGGAAATTCTGACTGGCAATGAATTGATATCGGGGGGGACGGTCTACCTCGATGCGCAGAACAGGTGGGTCGAAGACCTGCAGACCGCCCGGGTCTTTTCCAAGGAAGAGACGGCCGAGCGCGACGCCGCCATAGCCGCCACCAAGGCGACGGGCCGGATCGTCAGCGTCGAGATCGAGGAGGTTACCGCCGAGGCCGGTGTGCTGACGCCCAAGCGGCTGCGCGAGCGTATTCGCGCGGCGGGCCCGACGGCGCCGCTGACCCTCAACGGCCAGATTTACGACCGCCAGCACCTCGGGGAGGACGGCCATGTATCGATATGACGAATTCGACGCGGCCTTCGTCGCAGGTCGCACGGCGCAGTTTTCCGACCAGGTGAAGCGTCGCCTGTCGGGCGAGCTCAGCGAAGACCAGTTCCGCCCGCTGCGGCTGATGAACGGGCTCTACCTGCAGCTGCACGCCTATATGCTGCGCATTGCCGTGCCCTATGGCACGCTGTCATCGAAGCAGATGCGCATGTTTGCCCATATCGCGCGGACCTATGACCGCGGCTATGGCCATTTCACCACGCGGCAGAATATCCAGTTCAACTGGCCGCGGCTCAAGGATATTCCGGCGATCCTCGAAGAGCTGGCATCGGTGGAAATGCACGCCATCCAGACCTCGGGCAACTGCATCCGCAATGTCACGGCCGATCATTTTGCCGGCGCCGCCGCCGACGAGATCATCGACCCGCGCCCGATCGCCGAGATCCTGCGGCAATGGTCGAGCCTGCACCCCGAATTTTCCTACCTGCCGCGCAAGTTCAAGATCGCCGTGACCGGTGCGCCGAACGATCGTGCTGCCATCCGCTTCCACGATATCGGCTTGCAGGCGGCGACCAATGCGGCGGGCGATATTGGCTGGGAAGTCTGGGTCGGCGGTGGTCTGGGCCGTACGCCGATGATCGGCAAGCTGATCAACAGCTTCGTGCCCAATGCGCATCTGCTGGCCTATCTCGAAAGCATCATGCGCGTTTACAACCGCTATGGTCGTCGGGACAACAAGTACAAGGCCCGCATCAAGATCCTGGTGCATGAGGAGGGCCTCGAGACCATCAAGGGCCAGGTCGAGGCCGAGTTTGCCGAAGTGCGCGGTGGCGTGCTGACGCTGCCGGAAGCCGAGGTCGATCGCATCACGGCCTATTTCGCGCCGCCGGTATTCAAGGCGCAGGGCGCGGCAAAGGTGGATGTGGCCTACGAGTCCATCATCGATCCGGCCTATGGCCGCTGGCTCGACAACAATATCAATTCCCATCGCGAGCCGGGCTATGCCTCGGTGACGATTTCGCTGAAGCCCGTCGGCGGTGCGCCGGGCGATGCGACCGACAAGCAGATGGACGATATTGCCGACATAGCCGAGCGCTATGGCCATGACGAGCTGCGGGTGACGCATGAGCAAAACCTGGTGCTGCCCCATGTCGCCATTGCCGATCTGCGGGCCGTCTATGACGGGCTGGTGGCGACGGGTGTGGCTGAGGGCAACAATGGGCTGATCACCGACATGATCTGCTGCCCGGGGCTCGATTTCTGCGCCTTGGCCAATGCCCGCTCGATCCCGATCGCGCAGGAAATCTCCAAGAAGTTCGCCGAGCCGGTGCGGCAGGCGGAAATCGGCGATCTCAAGATCAAGATTTCCGGCTGCATCAATGCCTGCGGGCATCACCATGTCGGCCATATCGGCATTCTTGGCGTCGAGAAGAAGGGCGGCGAGCTCTATCAGATCACGCTGGGTGGGGACGCCACCGAGAGTGCATCGGTGGGCAAGATCATCGGACCCGGCTTTGAAGCCAAGAATGTGCCCGGCGCCATTGAGACGCTGGTTGATACCTATATCGCCCGCCGCGAAAGCAAGGACGAGACCTTCATCCAAGCCTATCGGCGTCTGGGGGAAGCGCCGTTCAAGGAGGCCCTCTATGGCAATGCCTAAACTGGCGCCCGTCCCCGCAGCCCACGAAAAGCTGCGTGCGCTGGGCATTCTCGCGCTGAATGGCATGTTCGACGAAATGGATGCCGTCGGCGTGCTGCGCTACGCAGTCAGCGACGTGCTGCCGGGTGATCTGGCGATCGTCTCGTCCTTCGGCGCGGACTCGGCCGTGCTGCTGCATATCGTGGCGCAGGTCGACCCCAGCATGCCGGTCTATTTCCTCGAAACGGGCAAGCATTTTGCCGAGACGCTGGCCTATGTCGAGACGCTGAGGAAGCATCTCGGCCTGATCAATGTCCATGCCATCCACCCCAATCCGGATGACGTGAAGCGCTTCGATCCCAATGGCAATTTGTGGGAAACGGACCCGGACAGCTGCTGCCATATCCGCAAGACCGAGCCGCTGGAGCCGATCACCGAGCAGTATGGTGGCTGGGTCACGGGGCGGAAGCGCTTCCAGACCAAGGAACGCGGCGTGCTGCCGCATTTCGAGCTGACGAGCGATGATCGCATCAAGGTCAATCCCCTTGCCTATTTCAACGACGCCGATGTCAACGCCTACAAGGTCGAGCACGGCTTGCCCGAGCATCCGCTGTTCGCTAAGGGCTACAAGTCGATTGGCTGCGCGCCCTGCACCTCGGTGGTTGCCGAGGGCGAGGATCCGCGCGCCGGACGGTGGCGCGGCCTCAACAAGAAGGAATGCGGCATCCATTACGATTTCAGTGGAGCGATCGCCTCGCCTATGCAAGCTGCAAACAGACACAAGCTCTGGAAGGATGGCGGTTTCATCGCCGACCCATTCCACGAATGGACCGAAGAGAGCACGGTGGAGACGGCTGCATACAAACATGTGCCGTTGCCGGTGTTCCTCGAGCATCGCGACGAATTTCTCGCAAGCCAGCATCCGCTGGGCCTGCTGGTCGTGCCGGGCGACAATATCGAACAGGTCGAGGGCGATCTGGCGCGCTTTGCTTCGGTTGCCATCAAGTTCCCGGCCTTTTCGGACGGGCGCGGCTATTCGACGGCTCGCCTTTTGGGTGAGCGCTATAAATATGCCGGTGAAATCAGGGCGGTAGGCGATGTCCTGCAGGATCAGATTCCGCTGATGCGGCGCTGCGGCTTCAATGCATTCGTGGTGACGCATGAGCCGACCCGCGAGGCGCTGATCGAAAATCGCCTGCCGGAAGTGGCGCTGTTTTACCAGCCGGTCGGGGTCACCGAAGTGCCCGTCGGCACGCGCCCCTTCCTTCGCCGCGTCCACTGATGTAAGTGGACCGGACTAGTCAGGATTTCTGATCCATCCAGCTTGATCTGTGTCATGTCCGTTTCGGCGAGGATGGCGCAGGGAGACGTAATGGCCTTGGCGGCCCAAAGCAGAGTTTGAAATGAGCACTGAGATCACCACCGATGTTGTCGTTATTGGCGCCGGCCCCTGCGGGCTGTTTGCCGCCTTCGAACTCGGGCTGCTCGATCTCAAATGCCATTTCATCGACATTCTGGATCGCCCCGGCGGCCAGTGCGCCGAACTCTATCCGGAAAAGCCGATCTATGACATTCCGGGCTTCCCCATCGTCACCGGCCAGCAATTGACCGACAACCTGATGGCGCAGATTGCGCCGTTTGCGCCCGAGTTCCACTTCAACCGCATGGTCAATACCATCGAGAAGCAGGAAGACGGCTCGTTCCGCCTGGAAACCGATGCCGACGAGATTTTCCACACCAAGGTGGTGGTGATCGCGGCCGGCGGTGGCTCGTTCCAGCCCAAGCGCCCGCCGGTGGATGCCATCGAGCAGTTCGAGAACAAGTCGGTCTTTTATGCCGTGCGCAAGATGGACGACTTCCGCGATCAGGACGTGGTCATCGTCGGCGGTGGCGACTCGGCGCTCGACTGGACGCTCAACCTGCAGCCCATCGTGCGCACGCTGACGCTGGTGCACCGCCGCGATGCCTTCAAGGCAGCGCCGGCTTCGGTCAACAAGATGAAGGAGCTGGTCGGCGATGGGAAGATCAACTTCCAGCTCGGCCAGATTGCCAAGCTCGACGGCGAGAATGGCCAGATCAACCATGTGCACCTGACCACCGATGCCGGCGATCTCTCCATCCCGGCCACGCGCCTGCTGCCCTTTTTTGGTCTCACCATGAAGCTGGGTCCGGTGGCCGACTGGGGCCTCGAGCTCAATGACAATACGATCAAGGTCGACACGGAAAAGTTCGAGACCTCGGTGCCCGGCATTTTCGCCATTGGCGACATCAACTGGTATCCGGGCAAGCTCAAGCTGATCCTCTCCGGCTTCCACGAAGCCGCGCTGATGGCCCAGGCCGCCAAGGCGATTGTCTCCCCTGGAGAGCGGGTGGTGTTCCAGTACACGACCAGCTCCACCAAGCTGCAGAAGAAGCTGGGCGTCGCCTAAGCCTTATTGACTGGGGCTCTTCCCTTGCGGGAAGGGCCCGTGGCGCGGTAGGACAGCCGCGTTGTTGAGGAATACTGCCCATGATGATCCACGTCACCGACCAGACCGGCCAGGAGCACGCTCTCGAGGGCCTTGAGGGCTGGCGCGTGATGGAAGTGATCCGCGACTGGGGCCTCGACATCAAGGCCGAATGCGGTGGCGCGATGAGCTGTGCCACCTGCCATGTCTATGTCGATCCGGCCTGGACCGACGCCGTCGGCGCGCCGAGCGACGAGGAAGAGGACATGCTCGACAGCGTCGGCGACGTGAAGTCCAATTCGCGCCTTTCCTGCCAGATTCTCTGCAGCGACGCGCTGGATGGGCTCAAGCTCACCCTTGCAGCAAGTGCGTCCAAGGACGCCTAGCTCGCCTTTCCCGCATCTGCGGTGACATTGACCAGTTCGGGGATGAAATCCCGGACCGTGGGCTGGTTGAGCACGGCAAAGGGCAGGGGGCGGGTGACGCGCATGGCGGCGATGCCGACGCGGACCGTCATCAAACCATTGACCACGCCTTCGCCCAGCCGGGCTGACAGCTTTGCAGCAAGGCCCTGGCCGACCAGTTGCTCGACAATGCCATCGGTCAGCACCAGGCCGCCGGTGACGGCGAGATGGGCGAGCACTGCGCCAGTGAGCCGGAAGAAGCCGAAGAGGCCCGGGCGAGCGCCGTAGAGCGCGGCAATGGCTCCGGCGAGGCGGATGCTCTCGTAAATGACGAAGGCGACATCCACCAGCGCACGGGGCGAAACGGCGGTGACCAGTGCTACGCGGCGGGCCGAGGCGGCGGTCAGGATCTTGGCGCGGGCGTCAAGTGAGGCCATCAGGCTGCGTTCGGAGAGGGCGATGATTTCATTGCCGTCGAAGAGATGGGGCAGGTTTTCTGCCATCTGCTGGCGCGCGCGGGCCAGGTCGGGCCGGCTGGCATAGATGCCGGCGAGACTATCAGCGACCTTCCGTGCCCCATGCGCATCATTGCCGGCATGGGCCAGTTCGGCGTCGCGACGCAGCGCGTCAAGCACGCGCAGGCGGCGCAGGGCGAAGGCTTCGCGTGTGGCGATGGCGATCATGGCCAGGATAAAAAGCGCGAGGACGCCAAGGCCGAGATAGCCGAGCCATGCATTGGTGGCGAAAAGATCGCGGATCAGCCGGTCGGCCGCAAGGCCCAAGCCTGCAGAGACGAGAATGCCGCCCGTGGTCCAGGCGAGCCGGCCAATCCAGCCGAGGCGGCGGGGTGGTGACACGACGAGGCTCTCGTCCATGGCAGCCTCGAAGCGGGCCTCCTCGATCTCGACCTTGGCCGGCGCGAAGGCGCGGGGGACACGGAAGGTTTCCTCGGCTTCGCTCATCGTAGCGGTCGGGCGGGCGATGGGGCGTTTCATGCGAGCCAGTCTCCGATCAGATAGTCGAGAGCGCGGTCGAAGCGGATATGGGGCAGGACGACATCGCCATTGGCATTGCGGTCGAGCTTTTGCGGCGGGGTGAAGCGCAGGAAATTGAGCGCGACGGGATTGCCGTCTTCGAACAGGGAATCTGGCCGCTCCGGCAAGTCACCGGGAAACAGAGCGATTTCGGTCTTGCCGTCATAGGTGACCTTGTCCAGCACTTCGCCGGCGATGGGCGTGCCTATCAGGGTCGGCAGGCTCTCGCCGCCCTCACTGATACTGCCCTCGCGGGTGGCGCGGATGCCGGCTATGGCCATGGAGCGGGCTTCGGCGCCGGCGAAGCGGGCGCGCTTGCCGGCATTGGCGACAAGGCGGTTGAGAATGGCCTCCAGCCGGTCATGGCTGGTATGATGCACATGATCGGCCTTGGTGGCGGCAAAGAGGATCCGGTCGATCTTGCGCACGAAGGGACGGAGCAGGGGATTGGTCTCGCCCTGACGGAAGCAGGCGAGCACGGCGGTGAGGGCCGTTTCGAGATCGGCCACGGCGGCCGGTCCGGCATTGAGCGCGCGCAGCGTATCGACCAGCACGATCTGGCGGTCAAGGCGGGCGAAGTGCTCGCGGAAGAAGGGGCGGACCACCTGGTCCTTGTAAGCCTCATAGCGCCCTTCCAGCATGGCATAGAGGCTGGTGTTGCGCACGGCCTGCCGCTGATCAGGCAGGGGCGCGAAGGTCAGGGCTGGCGAGCCTTCGAGATCACCGGGCAGCAGGAAGCGTCCCGGCGGAAGCGTCGACATGGCGCCGTGCTCGCGGCTTCGGCGCAGATAGTCGGTGAAGGCCGTGGCCAGCCGCTCGGCATCGAGGTCATTGGCGTCCTTGAGCGGATCCACGGTTTCGAGGAGCTTGAGGAAGGGCGCGGCATCCTGGTGCGAACCGGGCCGGTCGGCACGGTCCAGTGCCTCGGCGCTCCATTCGGCAAAACTCAGGCCCAGCAGGGGCAGGTCGAGCAGCCATTCGCCGGGATAGTCGACGATGTCGAGGTTGAGCGTCGACGGTCCGGTCATGCCGGAATACCAGTGTTTGGACTGGTATTTCAGCACGACGCGGAGTTGCGAGATGCGCCGCGTGCTTTCCGGCCAGGTCGGGGTCTTGCCGGTGAGCGCCGCCAGATGCTGTTCATAGGCAAAGCGGGGAATGGTGGCATCGGGATATTCGGCGAGCTTTGCGCCGATAAATCGCCCTTCGGCGAGGGGCGCAAAGCCGGGCATGCGGCCGCCGGTGAGAAGGTTATGCACGAGGGCGGTGATGAAAATGGTCTTGCCGGCACGGCTGAGGCCGGTGACGCCGAGCCGCAGGGTGGGCGTAAAGGCGCCCGTGGCAGCGTCGGCCAGATTGCTGAGGGCTATGCCCAGTTCGTCGACAATGGTCGTGGGAGGATTGGGCACGCGTCACTCTCTTGCTTTGCCTCGCAAGATAGGGATTTGCGGGGAGGGTTCAATGGCCAAGCGGGTTGATCGAAACTCGGTGGTCCCACACCCACGGTGTCATCCCGGCCGTGAGCCGGGACCCATCCCGAGATCTATGTCTTGCCGCAAGGTGGTTCGTTCGAGCGACCTGGCGGCTGCGGCGCCCTCTCGGGATGGGCCCCGGCTCAAGGCCGGGGTGACACCGCGTTTGGGGAGGCATTGTGCAAACCCTGAGAGGGGAGCCCCTAGTCTTCCCTCGTGCCGATCTTGGCCGTGTCATAGGGCGTGGTCTGGTAGATTTCGTTGATCCAGTTCTGGAACAGCAGGTGCGCATGGCTGCGCCAGCGGTTTTCCGGCGTGGCGCTGGTGTCGCCATTGGGGAAGAGGTTGGCGGGCGGGGCGGTGTCGAGGCCGGCGTTGACGTCGCGCTCGTATTCATCGGCCAGCGAGCGGTTGTCATATTCGAGGTGATTGAGGAAATGCACCGCGCGGTGCTTTTCGTCGCCCAGCATGGAGACGCCGATCTCGGCATTGTCGATCAGCACTTCGAGGTCGGCACCGAGCGTCGTGCGGTCGATGTCATTGTAGCGCGACACCGGGATCATCGGGCTGTCGGAGAAGCCGCGGAGGAAGGGCGAGCGCGGGTTGACCACATTGTGGCGGAAGACGCCGAAGGCCTTTTCGCCCATGCGATAGCGCTGCGCGCCGTGGAAATGGTGCAACGCTGCCTGGGCGCCCCAGCAGATGAACATGGTGTGGTGAACGTTGGTCTGCGTCCAGTTCATGATTTCCACCATCTCATTCCAATAGCGCACCTCTTCGAAGGGGATATTGGCGATCGGCGCACCGGTGACGATGAAGCCGTCGAACTTTTGTTCGCGGACGTCCTCCCAGGTCTTGTAGAAGGTGTTGAGGTATTCTTCGGACGTGTTCTTGGACTGGTGCTCGGTGACGCGCACCAGCGTCAGTTCGACCTGCAGCGGCGTCGAGCCGATCAGGCGGGTGAACTGGGTTTCGGTGCGCTCCTTGTTGGGCATCAGGTTCAGCAGGCCGATGGAGAGCGGGCGGATGTCCTGCCGCGCGGCGCGCGTTGAATCCATCACATAGACGCCCTCGTCTTCGAGGGTCTTGCGGGCGGGCAGGTTGTCTGGAATTCGGATAGGCATATCAGCCTCTTGAGAGGTTTTGATTGAGAAGTGATTCAGGCTGCGCGTCCCTCGTGAGGGCGCGCTAGCGCATTCGCTTCTCGATCGCGGCGGCCATGAGATCGATGAACTCGTCGCCGTCGCGGACGGTCGCCAGGTCCGAGGCTTCCACCACATAGCCGAAATTGTCGGCCAGTTGCTGGTAGCGGGGCAGGCGGTCATGCAGCAGGGCCTCAAAGCCCCAGGCGCCGAAGCCGGCCGGGTCGACATCCTTGTCGTCCAGCGTGCCGTGGATCAATTTGTACTCGGCCCATTTCTCGACGAGGAAGGGTGGACGGTAATACATGGGTTTGGGCGACTTCCGGAAGCGCTTGACCAGCTCCACGGCGTCCTTTTCCGTGCCGCGGATATAGAGCAGCATGGTGGAGGCGGCGAGCGTCTTGATCACCGGATCGTCCGGGTCGGTCGGGTCGATGACCTCGATCAGCGAACCGCCGGTGTCGGCGATGAAATCGTCATAGCCATAGAGCGCCTTGGCGCGCTCGATGAAATGGGGCACGTCCTTGAGTGCGGCGATCTCGGCGATGCGGTGCTGCTCCTGACGGCGCTGATATTCGACGAGCGGCAGGCCGCCCTTGTCGGGATTGCCCGGCGTGCCGAGATAGGTCGAGAGCGGATCGAGATTGTCGAAGGTGATGTTGGACGAGATGTAGATCGAGTCCGAGCGCAGCAGTTCCGCGAGGAACGGCAGCTTCATCGCTTCGCGCTTGAAATTGTCGACGATCGCTTCGCCCATGTAGCGCGTGCCGATGCGATAATCGGCCGAATAGTGAAACCACTTGCTGGCGCGCAGCATGTTAGAGAGGCGCGTCTTGCCGACGCCGGCCATGCCGAAGACGGTCACAGCGCGGCGCGGCGCTTTCACGAACTCATCGGCACTCGAAAACAGCATGGAAGGCCCCGGTCTTGCGGCTTCTGCATTACCGGAAGCGCCTGCTGATCACAAGCGCCCGGCAGAATCTGCCGCAGGCCCGGACTCAATTGCCGATCTCTCGCCACATTTGCCCGTGTGGCAGGGGAATAACTAAACAAATTCAACGGTTAGCCGACTTGGCATTGCGTTTGCATTGATCTGGGCGAACGCGTCCAGGACGCAAGTGAGTTTTACGGAGTATCAGATGGGCATTTATGGTGCGCTTTCCAGTGCGGTGACCGGTCTTCGGGCCCAGTCGCATGCGCTGGAGAATATCTCGGGTAACATCGCCAATTCCCAGACCACGGGTTACAAGCGCATCGAGACCGATTTTCTCGATCTCATCCCCGATGCTCCTGTCCGCCGTCAGGTGCCCGGCGCCGTGCTGGCGCAGTCGCGTGGCACCAATGGTGAAGCGGGCGATATCAAGACGGTTTCCAACGAGACCTATATCGCGCTGAACTCGAACGGCTTCTTCGTGGTCGAGCCCAAGGTCGGCCAGTCGGACGGCAATTCGGTTTTCGCCGGCACCAATTTCTATACCCGCCGCGGCGACTTCGAAATTGACAAGGACGGCTACCTGGTCAATGGCGCGGGCTATTACCTCAAGGGCCTGCCGATTGATCCGGGCACGGGCAATATTTCGGGTTCGGTGCCTGAAGTCATCAAGCTGTCGAACGCCTTCCTGCCGGCGCAGCAGACCAATCGCATCAACTACCAGGCCAACCTGCCGCAGCTTCCCAAGCCGAGCAATTACAAGGCGACAGTGCCCAATAGCGAACTGTTCCGCGCGGCTGACTATGATCCGGCCGCGACCTTCACCCCGGCGCAGTCCGTGTCGAATGCCGCATGGCCGACCGATGTCGATGATCTTGCCGGCGATACGCTGACCGTCACCATGGGCGGTGCGCCCTTCACCTATCATTTCGTTGATGGCGGCACGATCCCGACGGACAATGCCACCAACCGCTACATCAATATCGCTGTTGCGCCCAATGACTCGATTGGCGGCGTGCTGACCAATATCCAGAGCCACATGAATGGCCGTACCAATGGTTCGGGCTCGACGGTTGCGCTGGACGGCACGGGTCGCCTGGTTGTGACCATGCCCGCAAATTCGGGTGTCGCGCTGGCGGTTTCGGGAACGGACGGGGCGACGGCGACGCCGACAGCCGTGGCCTTCACCGACTCCGCGCCGGTCAGCTCGGTACCCTATGGTTCGCCGATCGAGACGATCTCGGCCAACCAGAACACCCAGTTCCTGTCCAACTCGATCTCGGGCGGCGCCATCACGGTCTATGCCGAGAACGGCGCTCCGGCGAACGTGCAGATGCGCTGGGCCAAGGTTTCCAGCACCGCCACCGGTGGCGCCGACGTCTGGCACCTCTACTACATGTCCAACAGCAATGCCGCCAACGGCGATCCGATGTGGACGCGCGTTCCGGAGAACTTCCAGTTTGCTCCGAACGGCTCGCTGGCTTCGCCCACCAATGGCGCGACGACGCTGTCGAACCTGACCGTCAATGGCGTGTCGATCGGCGACGTCGAATTCCGCTATGACACCAATGGCCTCAGCCAGTTCGCTGACGTCAACGGCACGGCCAATGTGTCGACGCTCAACCAGAATGGTTATGGCGCCGGTGAATTCGTTTCGGTTGCCATCAATGACAATGGCCGCGTCGTCGCCACCTATTCGAACGGCGAGCGCATCGACATGGCCCAGGTGGTGACGGCGGAATTCAACGCCATCAACCAGCTCAAGCGTCTCGATGGCGGCGTGTTCACCTCGACCTCGGAGTCGGGCGAGGCCATCCTCGACCTGTCCGGCTCGGGCATCCTGGGTGGATCGCTGGAAGCTTCCAATACCGATATCTCTGATGAGTTCACCAAGCTCATCGTCACCCAGCAGGCCTATGCCGCGGGCACCCGCATCGTCTCGACAGCCGACGAGATGCTGCAGGAAGCCCTCAACATGATCCGCTGAGGTCTTAGCCAAGTCAGTAGGCTCGGCGCCGCGGGCGCCGGGCAGAGTGAGAAAGGGCGTATCAAATGGGTTTGACAGCTTCGCTGAATAACGCGGTGAGCGGCTTGCGCATCAACCAGGATGGCCTGTCCATCCTGTCGCGCAACGTCGCCAATGCCGGTACGCCCGGCTACCACAAACAGTCGCTCAACGTCGTCGACTACAATTCCCAGACCGGCAGCTATGCCCGCACCATGGGCGCCAACCGCGCCTTCAATGCGAGCCTGCAGGCCTATTACAATCGTCAGGTCTCGGACACCGCCAGCTCGTCGGTGCAGGCGAGCTTCCTCGACCGGCTACAGGGCTTCATGGGCAAACCCGGCTCGGCCGGCTCGCTCGATACGCTCTACGGCAATCTCAAGACGTCGATGCAGACGCTGGCGACGAGCCCTGACGACTATACCGCCCGCGCCGGTGCCCTGGGCTCGGCGCAGACCATGGCGGAAACGCTCAATCGCCTGTCGTCCAATATCCAGACCATGCGTCAGGAAACCGAGAGCCAGATGGCCTCGAGCGTCAACGAGCTCAATGGCATGGTGACTTCGCTCAGCGAGGTCAATGCGCGCATGCTCGATCTCGGCATGACCGACAGTGCCCGCGCGGCCTTGCAGGACCAGCGCGACCGCCTGGTTGCCGGCATCGGCGAAAAGATCGACATCCAGGCTGACTATCGCGCCAATGGCACGGTGGCGCTGATGACCCGTTCGGGCGTCGGCATTCTCGACAATGGCGCCTCGATGTTCAGCTTCGAAAGTGCGGGCACGCTTGATGCGACGTCCACTTTCGATGCCGATCCGAGCAAGACGCGCGTCGGCAAGCTGATGATGACCACGCCGTCCGGCCTGACGCTGGACCTGATCCAGCAGGGTGTGCTGCAGGGCGGTGAACTGGCCGGGCTGGTGACGCTGCGCGACAAGACGCTGGTCGAGGCGCAGGAACAGCTCGACGAGATTGCTTCGGGCCTGGCGCTGGCCTTTTCAACCGTGCAGACCGCGGGCACGCCGATCACCGGTGGCTATGAGGCCAATGCCGGTGGCATGTCGCCGGGCAATTCCATGGAACTCAAGGTCAAGGTCAACGGGGTCGAGCAGACCATCAAGCTGGTCAACACGACCCAGACCGACCTCGACTATCGCGATGCCAGCGGCGCGCGCGTGCTGGGCATCAACTTCAACAACGGTGCTACCGATGCTGACCGGGCGGCCAATGCCTCGGCGCAGTTGCAGACCCTGTTTGCGACCTCGACCAATACCGAGCCGGCGCTCAATGTCTCGGTCAATGCCTCGGGCGGCGTGCTGCAGTTCACCGGCAATGGCACGACCGATGTTTCGGGCCTCACCAAGCTGGCCTCGGCCACAGGCGTGCAGGGCGAACTGGCCGTTCCGCTGTTCGTCGACAACGGCAGCCAGATCTATACCAACAATCTCGACGGCACCCCGCCGCAGAAGCTCGGCTTTGCGGCGCGTATCAGCATCAATGGTGCGGTGGTCGCCGACAACCGGCTGCTGGTGCAGTCGCAGCCGGGTCAGACGCTGGGCGATTCATCGCGCGCCGACTATCTGATCAAGCAGCTCGACAGCCTGCAGTTCGTGTCCGGCGATGGCCCCGTGGGGGCCAGCGACAAGTTTCCGCTGACGGGGAACCTCGGCAATATCATCTCGCAGGTGATCAATTTCCAGGGCAGCACGGTCAATACCGCGCTGACCAAGCTCAGCGACCGACAGTTGACCCTTGATACGCTGACCGACCAGATGAGCAGCGAATACGGCGTCAATGTCGACGAGGAGATGGCACGGCTGCTGGAACTTCAGAATGCCTATGCCGCCAATGCCCGTGTCGTGTCGATCGTCAAGGAATTGATCGACACCCTGTTTGCCTCGACTTGAGGGGAGTGAACTGAAATGATCGTCAACAAGTCCATGTACCCCCTGCAGACCAGCTTCGGTGTCATCTCGAAGATGCAGGACAAGTTCGCGCAGCTGCAGATGCAGCTTGGCACGGGCGAGAAGGCCTCAAAACTCTCCGAGATGGGCCGCGATCTGCCTCTGTCGCTGTCGGTGCGCCAGCGCCTCAACACGATCGATGGCTATTCGAGCAATATCGACACGGTCAACCTGCGCCTGACCTTCCTCGACAATTCGCTGACCCGCTTCGACAAGATCGAGGGCGAGGCGCGCAATGCCTCGGTCCCCGGCCAGTATGGCACCGGCGGCATCAACATGGCGACTTCGCCCGGCCTGTCGCATGCCCGGTTCGACGAAATCGTCACCATGCTCAACGAGGATGTGGCGGGGCGCTATCTCTTTGGCGGCAAGATCACCGACAAGGCGCCGCTGCCCACCACCGACGTGCTGCTCAAGGGCGCCAATGGCAAGGGTGGCTATGAAAGCGCGGTTGACGTGCGCCGTGGCGCCGATGGCGTCAACGATGCCTATACCGCAGCGACCGGCGAAGCACCCGGCCGCCTGACCCTCAACGGCGCCGCCGATACGGTGACCCTGGGCGAAGACGGCACGACGGCCCATCCGTTCGGCTTCAAGCTTTCCACCTATTCCACCACGGCCGCCAATACCGCCGTCGTCTTCACGCCGTCACCGACGACAGATGCCACCAAGTCAGTCGCCATCCAGTTCACCGCCCAGCCCGAGAGCGGCAATAGCATCAGCATCGGCCTGACCATGCCTGACGGCACGGAGACCCAGGTCAAGCTGACGGCGACGACGGAGAGCCCGGCGCCCAACGGCTCCTTCACCATCGGCGCGACGCCGGAAGAGACCGCCACCAATTTCCAGGCGGCGCTCGGCGCCTCGCTCGAACGCACCGCCAAGACCGACCTCAAGGCCGCTTCGGTCTTTGCTGCCGCCAATGACTTCTTCCACGAAAGCGGCGTGCCGCGCATTGCCGAGGCCGGCGCCAAGCCGCAGGCCCTGGTCGATGCGTCGGACACCTATGTGCAGTGGTATTCGGGTTCGGTGACCGCCACGGGCGAAAATCCGCGCCAGTCGATCTCCACCGCCATCGATGATGCCTCGCGCGTCAACTATGGCATGCAGGCCAATGAAAGCGGCTTCCTGCGTCTGGTTCGCTCGCAGGCTGCCATGGCCGTCTCTTCCTACAAGTCGGAAGAGCAGGTCCGGGCCGACCTCGACGGCGTGCGTGTCGCTGCCATGGCGCAGCCGGAAGGCGCGGCACGCGACAGCGCCCTTGCCGCCTATGAGACGCAGGTTCAGGACGCCTATCGGCTCTCCACCGGCTTTTTCGACGGCATGGCCACGCGCCAGCAGGCCGAACTGTCGGAGGCGCACAATTCGGAAGCTGGCTCGATCGAAATCATCACCATGGATGTCGGCATTGCCCGCAAGTCGCTGGAAAATGCAACCGAGCGCCACACGTCCTACCAGTCGCAACTGCTCGATTTGCTGAGCGACGTGGAAACCATCGACAAGGAGCAGGTCGCCATGGAGATCCTGGCGCTGCAGACGCGTCTCACGGCCAGCTATCAGACGACATCCATGGTCAGCCAGCTAAGCCTCGTGAACTTCATCTAGCTCGTCCGAGCCTCACGAAAACAAAATCCCCGCGCAAGCGGGGATTTTTGTTTTGGGGCAGGGGCCATTCGGCTCCAGCCGTCATGGCATTCTCACATAATTCGGCGCCACTGCCGGATTGCCTTCGGCAGCCCAAAAACGACAAAGGCCCCTTCTGGGGCCCGTTGCGTGCAGTGCTGCAGGCCTGTTCTCAGGCCGCGCTACGAAGACCAATCGCCAGCTGGCGGTTGATGTTGATCAGCGTGTCGAGCCGCGTCGGAGCGTTGGGCTCGTCAAGGATCTCGCGCGTCTCGTTGAGGATATAGATGCCGAGATTGGCGATGTTCTGGCGGAGGTTCGCCGGCATCGGGTTCTCTTCGCGGGTCGCGGAGGTCACGAAGATGGTCCAGAGTTTACGGTTGAACGTCAGGGTCTCGCGGAGGACGTCGAAATCGACCGGCCAGGTGTCGCGAACGGCCTGAAGCGATGCTGCCGATTTCATCAGGAGAGCCGCTTCACGCTCCCGCGGGGTTTCAACCGTCTTGGTGGTCCGCTGGTATGCTGCTGCGCCGTGTTGATGCATGTTCAAACAGGTCCTGCTCGTGCTGGATCAGCTCTTTGGCTGCCTTCAAAGCCTTATAGAGATCGCCTGTTAAGATGTAGTTATTGATCCGGTCAGCAATTGATAAAGTGCTGGGGGCAGCCGCGACGAAGTCATTGACAAGGCTGAAATATTCTTCCCGCAGCGTCGAGATGTCGTTGTCGATGTACATCAGTTGCACCGCCAGGTAGACGCGCTTGCCGGGCGTGTCCGCTTTCTCGGGCGTGAGGATGTCCTTTTCACGCAAAACGGGGGCCGTGCCTTCGATGAAAAGGCGCGAGCGCTGGTCCGAATTGGTGATGATGCACTGGCCCACCAGAAGCTTTTCGCCGGGCTTGAGTTCGACCTTCAGCGCCAATCGCATCTCCTCGAATCTATGAGTTATTCAGAATAGCGCCTTTTGTGGCGCTTTGTCGTCGGGGTGGGGACAAAGAAAAAGGCGGGCCCGAGAGCCCGCCTTGCTATTCTTGTAGAACCGGTCCGATTAACGGAGCAGCTGCAGCACGTTCTGGTCGGCCGTGTTGGCCATCGACAGGGTCGAGGAGGCCAGCGACTGACGGGTCTGGAGAGCCATCATGTTGGCAGCTTCCTGGTTCATGTCGGCCAGGGTGAGGTTGCCAGCACCGGTTTCCAGCGTGTTGATCATCTTCTGCGTGAAGTCCTGGCGGTTCTGAACAGCCGACAGGTTCGAGCCGAAGGCGGACGACTGGTCACGGACCGAACCCAGAGCGGATTTGATCTGGGAGATAAAGCCGTCGATGCCAGCGTCGCTGTCCAGGTCAGCAGCGTTCAGCGAGGTCTCAACACCGAGGTTAGCGGAGTTGATGGTCTTGCCTTCCTTGGCCTGAACGTCGATCGAGGACGTGCCGGTTTCGTTGAAGGTGATCGACAGGTTGTCGCCACGCAGCAGGTTGATACCGTTGAACGAAGCGTCATCCGACAGCTTGTCCAGCTGGTCACGCAGCTCGTTGTACTGAGCGGCGAGGTCGGCGCGGACGGTGTTGCCATCGATCGAGCCGGCGGTAACAGACGTCGCACCTGCAACGTTGAGGTCACCGGTCGACAGGTTTTCGATACGCAGCTTGCCGTTATCGTTCGAGGCGCGAACTGCACCTTCGAGCGTGCCACCGTCTGCAGCAGCCGTGTTGATGGCTTCAACAGCTTCGTCCAGGTTCATGCCGGCAACGTCGATAGCGATCGGCGTACCGCCAGTGATGGCCTGGCCGGTTGCACCACCAACAAACGACACGGTCGAACCGGCCGCAAATTCATTGTCGGTGTTGAGGGTAACGGCAAAGGATTCAGTCTGGAACGACTTGTCCTGGCGAGCCTGACGCAGGGTCGACTGCATGGACTCGAGGTTCTTGGTGATTGCAGTCAGACCATTGTCAGCGGCTTCGATCGTCTTGATGCCGTTGTTCATCGAGTCCATCAACTGGTTCAGATCGCCGGCGCGGCTGTTAAGCGAGCTGGCGGTGAAGAAGTTGGTCGGGTTGTCGAGTGCCGAGTTGACCTTGTTACCGGTCGACAGGCGGTTCGACGTATTGGACATCAGGTTCGCGGTGTTTTGCAGCGAGCTGAGGTTCGAGCGGACCGACTTGGAGAGATTGATATCTACCATTTTCAAGTTCCCTTTCTAGGATACCCGTGTGTGACGCCTCTTTCTGAGACTGGCCGCAGATTGCTCGATGCCTTATAAAAGTTCTTAAATCCGATCTCGCAGTTTGTTCGAAAATTCGACTAATATTGCGATGCTAAAATACGGTCGTGTAACAAGAAAAAGCGCAAATAAAAACGCCCGCAACCTGGGCTGCGGGCGTCAGTACATTGGGCTCATGGTGCAATCACACCTGAAGATCTTTAAGTCGCATTTGCATCGACTCCGGAATATCGCTGGCGCCAATCCGGGCGTAGAGTTCGCCCAGGGATTGTGGAGTAGGGGTGAGCGCGCCGGACAGGACGGCGGCGGCGAATGTCGTGCCACTGCTGGGCGGCTCGTATTCGGCCTTGGCCTGTTCCTTGACCTCGGGCTGGGTCTGCGGCTGAGGCTGAGGGGGGCGCTGATACTGGATCTGGGCGGCTGCAGCTTCGACCGGCTTCGGCGGGGCGACGGGAGCAGCTTCCACCGGGCGGTTTTGCGGCCGCACGGATTCATTCAGACTTGTTGACCCGATCGGGTTCGGCATCATTGATGTCAACATGGCGGTCGTGTCCTTCTGTACACGCTTTGACCAAGGACACTACAGTAATACTCGTTGTCTGGAGCTTTCTTCTTTGAGTCGCAGTTAATTCAAAATAATTACAAGTTTTTACAAAGCTCTATTAACCGCCAGACCGCGGGCGGAAGCCGCCGGATCGCTGACCATGGCCCCGGAACGCCCATAGGCCTTGGCCTTGTTCTGCTGGCCCACCGTCTTGGCGACATCTGTAAGTAGATCTTCGGTCACCATGCGGGCCGTGGCCAGAACGCGGAGGTTCTCGGCCATCTGCGTTGCCAGGCGGTCGTGGCCTCGGCGAAGGCGTTCAATGGCCGCTGGTGCCTGGGTTTTGAGCCGCTCGCCCTGGCGCTGGACCGAGCGGGCAAAGCCTACGTAGTCTTGCGCAAGTCTTGTCTTGTCCGGCGTCAGAATACTTGCCTGACGAAGATGACCGGCGCGCAATAGTGTTGTTTCTTCGTTCATCACGTTGACGAGGGCTGCGAGGGCGACTTCGGCCATCTGGCACAGCTCGTCGGCGGGCAGGTTGTCGAGGGCGGCGAGGCGAGCGGCTGCGGTCATTTGAAGGCTCCCGGCATTTTGTTCTGGTTGTTGGCTGCCTCCTGCATGGCCAGCAGGTCGGGCAGCAATTGTTCGGCAATGCCGAGGCCGCCGTTTTGGGCCATGTTGGCGGCGATCTGTTCGGATTGCATGGAGCGCCAGGTCTCTTCGCCGAAGCCGCCGCCCATGACGCTCTCATCGGTCTTGATCGAGGAGAAGAGTTCCTTGGTCAGCGTGTTGAGAAAGACGCCTTCCAGTTCTTCGGCCTGCGAGCGCACCTTTTCGTACTGGGCGGTGGTCAGGGTCGATCCGGGCTTTCGCATGGGTGTCTGGATATCCATCACAGCACCTCGATCTCGGCCTGGAGGGCGCCGGTGGCCTTGATCGCCTGGAGGATGGAGATCAGGTCACGCGGCGAGATGCCTAGGGCGTTGAGGCCATCGACCAGTTCCTGAAGAGTCACCGTCTCCTTGACCACGGCGAGGGCGGTCTCTGAGAGATTGGCATTGAGTGTGGTGTTTGCCTCTGCGGCGGTCACGCCATTGCTGAGCGGCGCCGGTTGCACGATGGTCGGATCCTCGGCAATGGTGACCGTCAGGTTGGACTGGGCGACGGCAACGCTCGAGACGCGCACATCCTTGCCCATGACGATGATGCCGGAGTTTTCGTCGATGACGATCTTGGCCGGCTGGTCGGTTTCGATCATCAACTGTTCGATGTCGGTCAGCAGGTCGACGATATTGCCATTAAAGCCCGGGGGCAGGGTGACGCGCACAGTTGCCGGGTCTTCCGGCGTCGCGGTCGGGGCGCCGATGAAGTCGTTGACGGCCAGAGCGATGCGGCGCGAGGTGGTGAGGTCGGGATTGCGCAGGGCAAGGCGCAGCGAGGTCTGTGCGCCCAGATGGAATTCGATCTCGCGCTCGATCAGCGCGCCCGAGGAAATGCGGCCGGTGGTCGGCACGCCCGAGATGATGCTGGCTGCGTCGCCCTCGGCCTTGAAGCCGTTGATATTCACTGGGCCCTGGGCAATGGCATAGACTTCGCCATCGGCGCCGAGCAAGGGAGTGACCAGCAGCGTGCCGCCCTGGAGACTATCGCTGTCGCCCATGGCGGCCACCGAAACGTCGATGCGCGAACCCTGTACGCCGAAGGGCGGCAAGTTGGCGGTGACCATGACGGCGGCAACATTTGCCGTGCGGACATTCTCGCCGGCGGTGTTGACGCCAAGGCGTTCCAGCATCGACTGCAGCGACTGGCGGGTGAAAGGAGAATTGTTGAGACTATCGCCCGTGCCATTGAGACCGACCACCAAGCCATAGCCCACCAGCTGGTTCTCGCGGATACCTTCGAAGTCGACGATGTCCTTGATGCGCGCGGCAGCGGCATTGGCTTCCGCAATCGGCAGCAGCGCCATGGTCATGGCGAAACTGGCGGCAATCAGCTTGCGCAGCGTTGATCTGATCATCAGGCATCCCCGTCGTCTGGTCCCGCCATCCCCATGGCGCGACAATCGTGAAGGGTACTGCGAAAACCGTGCCAGTTCGGTCTTTTGGAATTAGTGCGCTGATTTCAAAGGAGAATTTCTAACCGGCGGTGAAGGTGGCAATCCGACTGGATCGCTGCTAAGCAATTCTTGCCGGGCATGTTAATGCCTTGTTAAGGGCTGGCGGCAGATTTTGCCGCATACGCCTTGCAAATGATTTGAGTCTCAGCTTGCGCATCGACACCACAAATCGCACTTCTGGCACCGGCCGCAGTTCTGCTGCGGGTCGCTCCGGCTCGGGCGCAGATTTCGTGCCGGCCGGTGGCGCAGCTCCGTCCAGGGTTGCGACGGCCATGCCGATGCAGGCGATGACCGGCATTGACTCCATCCTGGCGCTGCAGGCGGTCGACGAGCCGCTCACTGCCAAGAAGAAGGCGGTCAAGCGCGGCGTGAGCCTGCTCGACATGTTGGAAGACATGCGCGCCGATCTGCTGATCGGACAGGTCAGCGTTAGCCGGCTTGATGGCATGGCGACGATGCTTTCCCAGTTGCGGGAAACGTCGGTTCCCGGTCTCGACAGCTTGCTCGATGACATCGAACTGCGCGTTCGAGTTGAACTGGCCAAGTTCGGGCGTTTTCCGGCCATCTGACTGTCGGTCATCAAATTGTTGTCAAACATCAGCTATGCGCCTGACGCGTTGGGGCTTTTCCACATTAAGCAGGCTGCATCTGTTTGCTTGCGGGGGGATGGCTAGACGCTTATATAGGCGCCCTTAGGGGCGCATGGGAGATGAGTCTGCTGATGTCTTCGGTTGCAGAAGTGATTGAATACCGGCCCAGTGACGACGAGCCGTTCATGAATCCGCGGCAGCGGGAATATTTCCGGGGCAAGCTCAACGCGTGGAAGGATGACATCCTCCGTGAGAGCCGCGAGACCCTCGAGAACCTTCAGGAAGAAAGCCAGAACCATCCGGACATGGCCGATCGCGCCAGCTCGGAAAGCGATCGGTCGCTGGAACTGCGCACGCGGGATCGTCAGCGCAAGCTGATTTCCAAGATCGACGCAGCCCTGAAGCGGATCGATGACGGGACCTACGGCTATTGCGAGGAGACCGGCGATCCGATCGGCCTGGCGCGACTCGATGCCCGCCCGATCGCCACGCTGAGCCTCGAGGCGCAGGAAATGCACGAGCGCCGCGAAAAGGTATACCGGGACGAATAGTCCCGCAGAATTCAAAAGGCCCGCAGCGATGCGGGCCTTTTTGTTTGGGGAGGGATGATGTGAACAAAGCTGCGCGCAATGAGCGTCGCAAGATCACCGCGACTTATACCAATGCTGTCGCCTCAGCGACTATTGCGGTTGGTATTCAGGCTCCTCTAGCCGCAATGTTTTACGGGGCGCATCTTCCACGGTGGGCGGCCTGAACTTTGTGTCGGGGTTCGTGGTTTGCATTGTGGCGAGCCTGGGCTTACATTGGCTGGCAAGGCGGTTTTAGAAAGGGGTCGAAGAATGATGGACCTGAACTTTCTTGTGGCCTTGGCAATCATTCCTGTCGGGTCACTTATCGTAGGTATCGCGGCCTATTTGATGGCCCGTGGCGACGAAGCGCAGGCGAAGGCCGAGCGGCTTCGGCAGAACCATTCCTGATCTTGAGTGAACAGAATTCCAAGGGCCCGCAGCGATGCGGGCTTTTTTGTTTTGTCTGAAGGCTCAGCGGGATAACCTGCGTTAATATTCCGGTAACCCCACACTTCTTGTCTTGCTTCCGTCAAACTCGGCCATCCATATGGTGGCCGGGCATAAAAGGGAGGGCGATATGAAGCTGGTGGTCGCGATGCTGCGCCGGGTGGGTCTGGCGCTGGTTCTTGCTGCGGGCGTGACAAGCGCCATGGCGCAGGATCACAAGATCACCCTGCTGGAAAATACCGACCTTCCTGGCGCCGATTATTCCATCCTCAAAGATAGTGACCTCGACGCCTGCACGGCCGCCTGTGTCGAAGACAATATCTGCCGCGCCTTCACCTTCAATCCTCAGGCCAACTGGTGTTTCCTCAAGGGTGCGGCCGGAGAGGAGGCGCAGTTCGATGGCGCAACATCCGGCCGCGTGAGCCGCGCGCCGTCCGCCGCTGTGATCGACGCCACGCGTCAGGCCGAGCTGCCTTTCCCGGCGCAAGACATCATCGATTCCGCCAAGCGCTTCGTTACCGATCTGCCGCTGACCGATGCGCCGCCGCCCAAGGTGACCTATGCGGGTCTGGTCGAATCGGCCGACGAGGCCATGGCCGAGGACAATGTCGTCTCCGCCATGGTCGCCTGGCGCCAGGCGCTGGCCATCAATCCCAATGATCGTGCCGTCTGGCAGGCGCTGGCCCAGGCTGCGCTCAGCCGCGCCGAAGTGGTGCAGGGGCAGTCCGAAGGCGACAATAGCTATGATCTCGCCCTGACCGCACAATCGTCGGCGATGAATGCCTTCCTGCGCTCCACCGAGCGCGCTGACCGTGCCGATGCTTTGGCGGCGCTGGCCAATGCGCTGGAATTCCGCGAGATGTGGCGCGAGTCGATCGCGACCTACCGGCTCAGCCTTGATCTGGCGCCCAATGACTATGTCGAAGACCATCTGGCAGAGGTCGTCGCCCAGCATGGCTTCCGCATCACCGAACATGTGGTGGACGCCGATGCGGCTTCGCCGCGCATCTGCGCTGTCTTCTCCGATCCGCTGCCGCTGGGCAGCAATGATATTTCCGCCTTCGTGGTGGTGGCCGATACGCCGCAGGCCTCGGTCGAGGCTGAGCAGCAGCAGATTTGCGTGGAAGGCCTGGCCCACGGCAGCCGCTATGACATCCGCTTCCGCGCCGGCCTCAAGTCCGCCGATGGCGAAAGCCTTTCCAAGGATGTGGTGCTCGACGTCTATGTGCCTGATCGCGCGCCCTTCGTCGGCTTTGCCAACAATGCCTATGTCATGCCAGCCGGTCTCGGCGGCGGGCTGCCGATCACTTCAGTCAATGCCGAAACCGCCGATGTCATGATCTATCGCATTGGTGACCGGTCGATTGCGACCGCCGTGCGCGATGGCATTTTCCAGGGCAATCTTTCCCAGTATGGCGCCGAAGACATTGCCGACCGCGTCGGCGAAGAGGTGTGGACCGGCGAAGTGGATCTGGCCCGTGGCGATGCCAATGCGCTGACCACGACCGCCGTCCCGGTGGCTGACGCCATCGGCCAGTTGCAGCCGGGTGCCTATGTCATCACCGCCCGCATTTCCGAGAGCGACGATGAATATTGGTCTGATCTCGCCACCCAATGGTTCATCGTCACCGATCTGGGCCTGACCACCATTGAGGGCGACGATGGCGTGCATGTCTTCGTGCGCAGCCTGACCGATGCGCAGCCGATTGCCGATACGACCGTGCGCCTCGTTGCCAAGAACAATGAAATCCTCGGCGAAGCCGTGACCGATGCCGATGGCCGTGCCGTGTTTGCGCCGGGTCTGGCGCGCGGTACCGGGGGCAGGGCGCCGCAATTGCTGGTCGCTGAGACCGATGATGGCGACTATGCCTTTCTCGATCTATCCCGTCCCGCCTTTGATCTGACCGATCGCGGCGTCGAGGGTCGCCCGTCGCCGGGACCGCTCGATGTGTTTGCCACCACCGAACGCGGTGTCTATCGCCCGGGCGAGACGGTCTATCTCACCGCCATGCTGCGCGACGAGCGCGCCAATGCGGTCAAGGGGCTGAAACTCACCCTTGAAGTCGAACGCCCGGATGGCGTGGTCGCCACCCGACAGGTGCTGGATGACGAAGGCGCCGGCGGCTATTTCGCCGCCCTGCCCATGGTCAGCGAGGCCATGCGCGGCTCCTGGACGGCGCGGCTTTATGCCGATCCCAAGGCCGAGGCCCTGTCGAGCACGAGTTTCCTCGTGGAAGATTTCGAGCCCGAGCGCCTGGCCTTCGAGGTCAGTGCCGCCGAAGGTCCGATCGAGACCGGTGTCGCGACCGAAGTCGATGTCGCGGCGAAATATCTCTATGGCGCCACAGCGCCGGGCCTTGCCGTGGAGGCCGATGCCATCGTCCGTCCCTCGTCCAGCCTTGCCGATTTCCCCGGCTACAGCTTCGGCCGGCTGGATGACTCCGTCGAAACCACCCGCGAGCCTTTGGGCGTCGTCGGCACGACCGATGACGCGGGCAATGCCGTGGCCGAAGTCGTGGTGCCCGAGCCCTATGTGACGACCAGGCCGCTCGAGGCGCAGCTGCTGCTGCGTCTCGTCGACAGCAACGGCCGCAGCATCGAGCGCAGCATCAGCCGTCCGGTCCTGGCCAGCACCGACCGCCTCGGCATCAAGCCGGTGTTTGCCGATGCCATGGGCCTCAGCGAAGGCAGCGAGGCGCAGTTCGATATCGTCGCCGTCTCGCCCGAGGGCGAAGCCGTGGCCAAGTCCGGCATCGACTGGACCATTTCCCGCGTCGAGACCAATTACCAGTGGTATCGCAGCGGCTCGACCTGGCAGTGGGAAGGCATCACCACCACCCGCGAAGTGGCGACCGGTACGGCGGAAACGCCCGAGGGTGGTCCAGTCCAGATCGGCGCCAATGTTGATTGGGGCCTGTATCGCGTCGAGGTGTCGAGCGGCGACACCTCATCGAGCTATGAATTCTATGCCGGCTATTATTATGCCGATGCCGGATCGGACACGCCCGATACATTGCAGGTTGCGCTGGACAAGCCGGCCTACAAGGTCGGTGACACCGCCAATCTCAAGCTCGATCCGCAGTTTGCTGGCACGGCGCTGGTCATGGTGATCGACAATCGCGTCATCGCCATGCAGGCGGTGGACGTGCCCGAAGGCGGCACCACCGTGCCGCTGGAGGTGACCGAGGAATGGGGCCCCGGCGCCTATGTGACGGCGGTGCTCTATCGACCATCCGATGCCGGCGAAAAGCGCATGCCGTCGCGGGCACTTGGCCTGGCCTTTGCCGATGTCGATCCGGGCGATCGCCAGCTCGATGTGAACATGGATCTGCCCAAGGAGACGCTGCCGCGCCAGAGCTTTACCACCACGGTCAAGCTGGGCAATGTCGCTGCCGGCGAAAAGGCCTATGTGGCCGTCGCCGCGGTTGACCTTGGCATTCTCAATCTCACCAATTTCAAGGTGCCGGATCCGGACAGCTGGTATTTTGGCCAGCGTCAGCTCGGCATGGATATCCGCGATCTTTATGGCTCGCTGATCGATCCGACCCAGGGCATGGCCGGCGCCATGCGCTCGGGCGGCGATGGCGGAAGCTCGCGCACCGGCACGCCACCGGCGACCTCGGTGCTGGTCGCGCTCCATTCCGGCATTGTCGAAGTGGATGCGGACGGTGAGGCCACGGTCACCTTCGACATGCCCGATTTCTCCGGCACGGTCCGCGTCATGACCATGGCCTGGACGGAGTCTGCCGTGGGCCATGCCTCGGCCGACGTGATCGTGCGCGATCCGGTCGTGGTCACGCTCAGCCCGCCGCGCTTCCTGCGTGTGGGTGACGAGTCGCGGCTGCTGGTCGAGATCAACAATGTCGCCGGCGCTGCCGGCAGCTATGGCATCACGCTCAATACCGGCGAGGGCATTGCGACGCCCGAGGAGAGCGGCGATGTCGAGCTGGGCGAGGGCGATCGAACCACGCTCAATCTGGCGCTCAATGGCATGCAGATCGGCGACTGGCCGGTGGTGCTGACCATCCGGGCACCCGATGGCACCGAACAGAAGAAGGAACTGCTGCTCGGCGTCCGGCCGATCAGCGCGCCCGTCACCACGGCGCGCCTGCTGCCGATCAAGGCCGGCGAAAGCGTCACCGTTGGCGGTGAGTTCTTCGAGAGCTACATAGCCAATACCGGCCAGATGACCCTGGCCATTGGTCCGCTGGCGCGGCTCGACGTGCCGGGGCTGCTGCTCTCGCTCGATCGCTACCCTTATGGTTGTGCCGAGCAGACCTCCAGCCGTGCCCTGCCGCTGCTCTATCTCAACGACGTGGCCAAGATGATTGGCCTCGGCGGGGACGAAGAGCTCAACGACACGGTGACCAAGGCCATTGCCACGACCTTGTCCAAGCAGACTTCGGGTGGCGGTTTCGGTCTCTGGGGACCGTTCGATGGCGGCGATCTGTGGCTCGACGGCTTCGTCACCGACTTCCTGCTGCGCGCCAAGGCAGCCGGCTACACGGTGCCCGAACAGGCCATGACCATGGCGCTCGACAACCTCTCCAACCAGTTGTCCTATGCGTCGGACTTCGACAATGGCGGGGAAGACGTGGCCTATGCGCTCTATGACCTGGCCCGTGCCGGCCGCGTCTCGATGGGCGACCTGCGCTACTATCACGAGGCGCGCCTCTCGGCCTTCGGCTCGCCGCTGGCCCAGGCCCAGCTTGGTGCAGCCCTCTCGCTCTATGGCGATCCGGGTCGGGCCAAGTCGGCCTTCGAAGCGGCCGTTGCCGGTCTATCCGAGCCCGAAAAACGCAATCGTAGCGACTATGGTACGAAGCTGCGCGATACGGCGGGTGTGCTGGCGCTGGCGGCCGAGTTCAAGCCAGACGGCGTAAACCTGACTGCCTTGACCACCCAACTGGCCAAGCTGCGCGATCGCAAGACCTATACGTCGACGCAGGAAGACAGCTGGACGCTGCTGGCTGCGGCGGCGCTCGGCCAGGCGTCGACCGATGGTTCGATCACGCTCAATGGCGAGGCCCTGTCGGGTCAGGTCTATCAGAGCTACGAGCAGACGGACTTTGCCCCTGTCGAGATCGCCAATACCGGCGCAAGCGATACCGAGGCCAAGGTGACGGTCTCGGGCTATCCATCCGTGGCGCCGGACGAGACCAGCAATGGCTTCACCCTGATCCGAGAGTTTTTCAAGCCTGACGGCACGCCGGTCGATATCGAGATCGATCCGATTGCGCAGAACGATCGCTTCGTCGTGGTCCTGACGGTGCGCCCGGGGCAGATGGGCTCGGGTCAATATGTGGTGGCCGATCCGCTGCCGGCGGGCTTCGAGATCGAAAATCCCGATCTGTCGGCCGGCGGTGGCGTGGCGGACTTCAGCTGGCTGCAGCTCGATAGCGCCAACCATGTGGAATCGCGCACCGATCAATATGTCGCGGCCTTCCGCTACTATTCGGACGAGGGCAGCTTCCAGACCGCCTATCTGGTTCGCGCCGTAACGCCTGGCACATTCGTGCTGCCGGGTACTACGGTTGAGGACATGTACCGGCCGGAATACCGGGCCAATACGGCGGCGGGCACGATCGTGGTTTCTTCGACTGGACCATGAGTGCAGCGCAGAACGGCCCGCAAATTCGGTGTCACCCCGGCCTTGAGCCGGGGCCCATCCTGAGATCGCAGGATGGATCCCGGCTCAAGGCCGGGATGACATCGTGGGTGGGGCACCATGCGGGCTGAGCCGACCGAAAGCATGGACAAGGGCGGGCGATGGACACGCTGGCTGACCATCACCGGCTTCAGCCTGTTCGTTCTGACCTGCGCCGGCGCCATCCAGCTCAATTCCATGCTGATCGGCATGGCGCAGAGCCTGCCGCCGACGCCCGATGTGGCGACGCTGCCGGTCTCGGTGGCCGTGTCCGACCGCAACGGGCAATTGCTGCGGCCGTTCACGACCAGAGATGGACGCTGGCGGCTACCGGTCGAGCAGAGCGCGGTCGATCCGCGTTTCATCGACATGCTCATCGCCTATGAGGATCGCAATTTCGCAACGCATGACGGCATCGCCTGGTCGTCGATGGCGCGTGCGGCAGGCCAGTTCGTCGGAGCAGGGGGACGGGTCGTTTCGGGTGGATCCACCCTCACGATGCAGGTGGCCCGGCTCATCGAAGGCGAGCCGACGCGGAACCTCTGGGGCAAGGTTCGGCAGATGGTCCATGCGGACCGGCTGGACCATGAGTTCAGCAAGGACCAGATCCTCGACCTCTACCTGACTCTCGCCCCCTATGGCGGCAATATCGAAGGGGTTCGTGCGGCAAGCCTTGCCTATTTCGGCAAGGAGCCTGCGCGATTGACCACGGCCGAGGCGGCGCTGCTTGTGGCCCTGCCGCAGAGTCCCGAGGCGCGGCGACCCGATCGTGATCCGCAGGCGGCCCAGCGCAGCCGCGACATGGTGCTCGACCGCCTCGTCGCCCTGGGCGCGCTGCCCGAGGAAGAGGCCGCTGCTGCCAAGCATGAGCCGGTGCCGCAGGCGCGTCGCGCCTTTCCGATGCTGGCCCCGCATATGGCGCAGCAGGCGGTCAAGGCGCAGCCCGAGGCGCGGAGCGTCGAGCTCACGATCGACCGGCGGTTGCAGGAGGCGCTGGAGCGCCTTGCCACCGGTCGGGCGCGCATACTCGATCCAAAAGTTTCCGTCGCCATCGTCGCCGCCGATATCCATACCGGCGAAGTGCTGGCCTCCATCGGTTCGGCCGGGCTTTTTGCCACCCAGAGCGCCGGCTTTGTCGACATGACCTCGGCGATCCGTTCTCCGGGGTCCACGCTCAAGCCGCTGATCTATGGCCTTGCCTTCGAACAGGGGCTCGCCCATCCGCAGAGCCTGATCGAGGATCGGCCGACCGCCTTCGGTGCCTATGTGCCGGTCAATTTCGACGGCTTCAATCGCGGCACGGTCACCATTCACGACGCGCTGACGGAGTCGCTCAACATTCCCGCCGTGGTCGTGCTCGATGCCGTGGGGCCGGCCAAGCTGGTGTCGCGCATCCGACGCGCCCATGCCGACCCGCGGCTGCCGGTGAATACGGCGCCAAGTCTGGCGGTCGGTCTGGGGGGCGTCGGGATCACTCTGCGCGATCTGGTGTCGGTCTATGCCGCCATCGGCAATGGCGGGGTGCCGGTCAATCTGCATGACGGGATCAGACCGCAAGAAGTCGTCCAGCATGCTGCGCCGGTGCTGGATCCGGTGGCGGCCTGGTATGTTTCCGACATTCTCGCCGACGTCCCGCCGCCCCTGAACGGTTCGCCCGGTCGTGTGGCCTACAAGACCGGCACGTCCTATGGCTATCGCGACGCCTGGGCCATTGGATTTGACGGCAATACCGTCATCGGCGTCTGGGTGGGGCGGCCCGATGGCGCCCCGGTTCCGGGCCTTGCCGGTATTACTGGCGCCGCGCCCATTCTGTTCGAAGCCTTTGACCGCCTCGGCAATCGCAAGGCGCCACTGCCGCGTGCGCCAAGCGGCGTGGTCTTTGCGTCCAACGCCGAATTGCCCAGTCCGCTCAAGCGTTTCCGCCATCCTGACGAAGATCTCGTCGCCCGCGATGCCGCGCCGGAAATCGCCTTTCCGGGTGATGGCGTCGATGTTGACCTGGGGCTCGGCACCGGCTCGTTGTCGCCGCTGATGGTCAAAGTCCGCAACGGTGTGCCGCCCTTCACCTATTTCGCCAATGGCGCACCGATCGGTCGTCCCGAATTTGCCCGTCAGAGCAGCTGGAATCCTGACGGGCCGGGCTATGTGACGCTGTCGGTGGTCGATGCGGCAGGGCGGGGCGATACGGTCACGGTGTTTCTCAATTAGGTCGCGTTTTCGAACCGCAAAACCGGTTCCCACTTTTGCTGAAAACGCTTTGGCTAGAAGCCGAAGACCGTGGTGATGCTGGACTGGCCGTTGCCATACTGGGCGCATTGGCCCTGGCTGTTCTTGCCGAACTGGAACAGGCCGCAGTTGTTGCCATTGCCATATTGCTGGACCTGACCCTGGTGGCCATTGCCCTCCTGGACGATCAGGCCATTGTTGCCATAGCCGTTCTGGTTGAAGCCGGCGGCATTGTTGTTGCCGTTCTGGCTGACATTGGCGCCTTTGGACGACAGGCCCTTGACCAGCGAATAGATCTGGAGACCCGCGCCTAGCGCCTGCTGATGCTCGGCCTTGCTCGGCAAATAGCTGAAGCTGAACTGGCCGCCGGCCATGGCAGGGGCAGACAGGGTTGCGGTGGCGATCAGGGCTGCGGTGATAGTCTTGGCGAATTTCATGGCGGGTCTCCCTTGGGGAATTGATTCAAAGCTGGCGGACAAGGTCCTGGCTGCAATCGTATTTCTTGCCGTTTGCCGTGAGTTCGAAGGTCACGGTGCTGCGGGCGCCGGCAGTGACGGTGACGCTGGCGAGCGTGGTCTGTTCATTGGCCCTGGCGACGAATTCGCCGCTCTGGCTGATGTTGGATGAGCCGCCATTGCTGGCGCTCTGGATGGTCAGGCGATATTCGCCGCTGACCGCCTTGGGGCTCAGGATCGTTGCCTGCAGCTGCTGCATGCCGCCCTGGCTGGTCCGGACAATGCCGCATTCGACACCGCTGCTCGCGGTGCCCGAATTGGCCATGCCGGCGGTGGCGGCGATTGCGGCGAGGATGAGGCCCAGTGCGACGGTGCCGGTGCGGGTCGAGATGCTCATGGGAGGCTCCTCTTGGGTTCGGCTTCAGGGGCAGGCCTGGACGAAGGCAGTGACATTGCCCGAGCCGCCCTGGATGACATTGGCGCTGCAGCCATTGCCGGTATGGACGCCGGCGGTGATGTTGCCATTGCCGTCCTGGGTAATGATGGCGTTGTGGTTGTTGCCGAACTGACCGACGCCGGCGGCATTGTTCCAGCCGTTCTGGTTGGTCTGGGCATTGTTCCACTTGCCCTGCTGGCCGACGGCACCGACGTTATTGCCGCCATTCTGCTTGCCGGTGGCGCTGTTCCACTTGCCGGTCTGGTGCACGCCGAACTTGTTGTACCAGCCGTTCTGCTGGCCGCCGGCCTGGTTGCCCCAGCCATACTGGTTGACGAAGACATCGTTGGACAGAACCGGGGCTGCCATGGCGCTGATGGCGAGAGCGGCGACGGCGGTGATGATGAGCGGGCGGATCATTTGTGTCTCTCCTGTCTCGGCGGCGCCTCCCTCTGGAACGCTTCTTGCCGATGACACGAGAATTAGCCCCCCGATTTGGAACGGCGCCTGAAATGGCGGTTCAGTTTGCGTTCATCGAGAGAGTAATGGTCCGGGTGATGCCGATGGCCTCCAGAAAATCGGCATCGTGGCTCACCACCAGCAGGGCGCCATCGTAGCTGCGCAGACCCGTCTCGACCTGTTCCACGGCGTGGATGTCGAGGTGATTGGTCGGCTCGTCGAGGATGAGCAGTTGCGGCGGGTGATTGCCGCCGATGGTGCAGGCAAGGCCGGCGCGCAGCATTTCGCCGCCGCTCAAGGTGCCCGCCAATTGCAGGGCCGCATCGGCGCGGAACATGAAGCGGGCAGCGCCGCGCGACCGGTGTTCTCGTCGGCATCGGGATTGAGTGCGCGGAAATTGTCGCGGATGGAGAGGGTTGGATCGAGCAGGCTAACGCTCTGGTCGAGCATGGCGTGGGGCACGAGGATTTTCGCCGCACCATGGGTCGGGGCAAGCTCGCCGATCAGCAGGCGGAGCAGGGTGGTCTTGCCCGAGCCGTTGGGTCCGGTGATGGCGACGCGTTCGGGGCCGGTGATCTGCAGCGAGAGGTTGGGGATGATGGGATTGGCCTCGTCGGGGCCACCGGTTAGGCCATCGGCCTGCAGCACGGTGCGGCCTGCGGGGAGACTGGTCGGCGTTAGCGTGACCGACAGGGGCGTCAGAATTTCGATCTTTGCCCGGGCCTCGCTGGCGACCTCCGCGGCGTCGCTGCGCAGGCGGTTGGCGAGGCGGGTGTTGCCGGCGCTGGTGTTTTCGGCGTTTTCCTTCATGCCGCCGAGCATGATCTTGGGAATGTCACCCCTCTGCGCCTTGCGCTTGCCGGCGCCGTCCTTGCGCGCCTTCTTTTCGGCGACAGCCTGGATCTTGCGGTCGATTTCGGCGACCTTGCGGGTCGCGGTGGTCAGGTCGTGTTCGGCCGAGGCGAGTTCGAGGGCCTTGCGCTCGGCATAGACATCCCAATTGCCGCCATAGGTTTTGGCGCCCAGCGTGGTCAGCTCGACGATGGCGTCCATTTCGCGCAGCAGGGCGCGGTCGTGGCTGACGACGATTGCCGCACCGCGCCAGGAATGCAGCAGATCGACCACGGCCTGGCGGCCGTCGGCGTCGAGATTGTTGGTCGGCTCGTCGAGGAGGATGATGTCGGGTTCGGCGAGGATCAGCCGGGCGAGGGCGAGCCGGGTGCGCTGGCCGCCGCTGAGGGCGGTGAGGGGTCGGCTGGTCTCGTAAACCGGCAGGCCGACCTGTTTCAGCGCGGTCTCAATGCGGCCGGGCAGGGTCCAGTCGGCCTCGCCGGCGTCGTCGAGTGAGCCGGTGCCCTGTTCGAGCCGGTCAAGGCGGGCAAGCTGTTCGGTGATGCCGAGATGGTCGGCAATCGTGTCATGCGCCTGCACCTGCACGGACTGCTCCAGCCTGCCGATGGAACCGGTGATGGTAACCGATCCGTAGGCAGGGGGCACAAGCCCGGCGATGATGTTGAGCAGGGTGGATTTTCCCGTGCCGTTGCGACCGATCAGGCCCGTTCGGCTGGGGCCGAAGGACAGGTCGAGGTCGGTGAAAAGCGGGTGGTTATCGGGCGTCGAATGGGAAAGCTGGTGCAGCGTGATGGAGGCAGGCATGGGGGGATTCCGGATGAGCGATGCGGGTGATGGCGTCGATCACGTTGGAATCCATTGAGTACCGTCCGGTCTGTGCTGCGGATGCGCCTGAAAATAGGCGCATCCGCCGATGTGTCAACCCGGCTAGGCCAAGTAGCGGTTTTTGAGATGGCTCTTGAAGAAGTCGGCGTTGAGGGGTTCGCCGGTGGCGCGGGTAATCAGATCCGGCGTCGACCAGCGCGAGGCCTGGCTCCAGATATTGTCGGCACGCCACTGGTTGATGCCGGTGAAGTCGCCCTTGCGGATATCGTCGCGCAGGCCCGGCTGCGCCTTTTCCAGGGCAGCCCATTGCTGGGCGGCGATCATGGCGCCGAGGGTATAGCTGGGGAAATAGCCGAAGGCGCCGCCGGGCCAGTGGACGTCCTGCATCGGGCCGTCCTTGGGGTCGTTGATGGTGGAAATGCCCAGATATTCGGTCATCCTGGCGTCCCAGGCCTCGGGGATCTGGCTGGCTTCGAGCTTGCCATTGACCAGATCCTGTTCGAGCTCGTAGCGCAGGATGACATGGAGCGGATAGGTGACCTCGTCAGCATCGACGCGGATATAGCCGCGTTGCACGAAGTTCACTTCGTTGAGGATGTCATGGATGTCCCAGCCGGGAATGGCGTCTTCGCCGAGATGCTGATGCACCAGCGGCAGGGCGAATTCCCAGAATTCAGGGCTGCGCGAGAGCTGCATCTCGACGAAAAGGCTCTGGCTTTCGTGAATGCCCATGCCGCGCGCCTTGCCCAGCGGCCAGTGCGACCAGTCCTTGGGCAGGCCCTGTTCGTAGAGCGCGTGGCCGGTTTCATGCAGCACGCCCATGAGAGACGACAGGAATTCATCGGTGCGATAACGCGTCGTCATGCGCACATCGGTGGGCACGCCGCCGCAGAAGGGGTGATGCGAGACCGCCAGCGAGCCATGGGTGAAATCGAAGCCGACGGCGCGCATGGCGGCAAGGCCCAGCTCGCGCTGCTTTTCGATCGGATAGGGGCCGTTGAGCGTCTTGCGCGGGCGTTTGGCCAAGCGGCGGTCCTGGGCGTCTAGTGCCTCGGGGACGAAGCCCTTGAGGAAACTCTTGAGATCATCGAAGACCACGTCGAGTTCGGCCGTGCGATTGCCGGGATCGTATTGATCCATCAGCGCGTCATAGGGCGCGAGCTTGAGCGCATCGGCGCGGAGCTGGGCCTCCTCGCGGACGAGTGACACGACGCCTTCGAGGGCGGGCAGGAAGCTGTCCCAGTCGCCCTTGGCGCGCAGGTCGCGCCAGAGCTGTTCGGAGCGCATGGTGGCGGCGGTGCGGCGCTGCACGAATTCGGTCGGCAGGCAGGTGGCGTTGATATACTGGCGCTTGAACTCGGCCAGGGCGAGTTGCTGGTCCTCGCTCTCGGGCTGCGCCGCCTCGAGCCAATCGGCGATTTCGGGGGCGGTGGCCTGCTCGTGATACATGCCGGCGAGGTTGGACATGGCCTCGGCCCGCTTGTCGCCACCGCCAACTGCCATATGGGTCGCCTCGTCGGCACCCAGGATGGACAACGCATGTTCCAGCGCTTCAAGTTTGCGGCCAAGGGCGTCGAGTTTTTCGAATGACATGCAGGAGCTCCGGAATAGGTGGGAGATGTGTTCCACAGCGGGGCGGCGGGAGCAAGGTGCGGCGCCGGCGCAAAAGGGAAGAGGCGCAGCCGGGGGACTGCGCCTCTGGAAGGCCGTTTCTTTCTGGAGCCGGCCGGGCGAAAGCCTTCTGGCTTGCCGGGCCTCGCCACACCATTGGGGGAATGTGTGGCGAGGAAACTGGTGGGTGGACGTCGCTCTAGAACGGCAGGATCGCGTCCATGGCCTGCTGGCCGTAGCGGGGCTGCTGGACGTCGGTGATCTGGCCGCGGCCGCCGTAGGAGATGCGTGCTTCGGCGATCTTGGAGGAGAGGACCGTGTTGTTGGCCTGGATGTCGGAGGGGCGCACGATGCCGGCGACGATCATGTCGCGGACCTCGAAATTGACGCGTACTTCCTGGCGGCCCTCGATGACCAGGTTGCCATTGGGCAGGACCTGGGTGACGACGGCGCCGATCGAGGTTTCGAGGCTTTCCGAGCGGTTGACCGAGCCATTGCCGCTGTTGCTGGTCGAGGACGAGATTTCGAGGGCGGTTTCCGGGTCGATGGCGCCCTGGCTCACGCCTTCCACGACCGAGCCGAAAATGCCGCCCAGGCCACCGGCATTGGAGGCGCTGCGGCCCGACTGGGTGGTGTTGGCAATCTTGGCGCTGTCGTTGATGGTCACCAGAATGGTGACGATGTCGCCGATGCGGTGGGCGCGCTCATCCTTGAAGAAGCCGCGCGCGGAGGTCCGATACAAGGAATTGGGCTGGTAGGTGTCCGCGATGGCTGCCGGCATGGGCATGTTGATGGGCTGGTAGCCCGCCGTGGTGGTGGGATCGGTGATGGCAGTCAGCGGCGGGGCCGTGCCGATACTGGCCAGCTTGTCCGTGGTGGCGCAGCCGGTCATGGCGGCGGCGAGGGTCAGGAGGGTTGCGAGCTTGACGAGGTTCATTGTGTTCTCCTGAACGTTCAGAGGCCGGCCAGGGCGAGTGGGTCGTTGCCGACTTCCACTGCGCCGGGGGCGATTGCGGTGGCGCTGATGACGCGCTTGGACATAAGGTTGAGCACCTGGACCGGTGCGCCCTGGGCGGCACTGGTCACGGCCTGGCCTTTGACGCTGAGTGTCATCAGGCCCTTGCGGAAATAGATGGTGACGGCATCGTTTTTGGCGATGGTGGCCGGGACGGAAACATCGCTGGGGCGCAGCATCATGCCCTGGCGGCTCTGGCGGGTCAGCGTCTTGCCGATCACGTCCTCGAAGCGGACGGTGCCTTGGTTCTCGACATATTTGAGCGGCACGGGGCGCATCTCGATATTGTCGGCGGCGAGCAGGGCGCCGGCGGGCAGGGTGGTGGTGATATGGGGGGCCTCGACCATCAGCTCGATCGTGCCCGAGACATCGACCGGCTCCGCCTTGCCGGCGATCGAGAAGCGGGCGGTGAAGGCGCCATTGCCGGGCAGGTAGCGCAGCGAGATGACGCTGACCGGATTGGCCACGTCCTCGGCATTGACCGGAGTGAAGGCAGGGGTGAAGAGCGTATCGAGGCTCATGTCGCCGGTGACGATGCCGCGGGCGGTGAGATCCTGGGTGATCAGGTCGTTGAGGGCGGCCTCATCGACCACGGCTGCCGTGCGGGTGACGCGGATGGCGGTGACGCCGGCAGCGTCGAACTGGGCGAGGCCGATGCGGGTCATGGCGGCGGTGACATCGGCCAGGGGAACCTGGCCGCTGGTGCCGGGCTGGGGCGAGCGGAAGAGGGCTGTCTCGGCCTGGGTGCCGGCGTCTTCGAACATGTCGCCGACGGTGACGAGCGGCGCGGATACCATGATGTCGCTGCGCAGCACAGGGGCGGCAAAGGCGGTGTTGGCCAGGAGCAGCGTCGAGAGGGTTGCGAGGGCGGAACGAAGTTTCATCTATCGGGCTCCTATCAGCGCAGCTGGCTCGTGGCCTGCATCATCTCGTCGGCGCCCGAGATGACGCGAGCGTTCATCTCGTAGGCGCGCTGGGCGGCGATGAGGTCGGCGATTTCGGTGACGGAATTGAC
This sequence comes from Candidatus Devosia phytovorans, assembly GCA_029202405.1. NCBI lineage: Bacteria > Pseudomonadati > Pseudomonadota > Alphaproteobacteria > Hyphomicrobiales > Devosiaceae > Devosia > Candidatus Devosia phytovorans. The sequence goes on from CP119312.1 coordinate 947,329, forward strand.
GTTGGAAAGTTCGAGGTAGCCCTGCAGCAGGTTGCCGATGCCATCGGCAGTGGGAACGCCGACCTGGGCAGGACCCGAGGCGGCAGTTTCGAGGAAGAGGTTGTCGCCCAGCGATTCCAGGCCCGACTTGTTGACGAAACGCGCCATCTGCAGCTGGCCTAGGACGGTCGAGGCCGCATCGCCATCGAGGGTGGCGCTGACCGTGCCATCGGGGCCGATGGAGACTTCGGACGCCGTGCCGGGAATGGTGATGCCCGGGTCGATCTGGTAGCCGGTCGAGGTGACGATCTCGCCTTCTGCCGAGCGCTCGAAAGAGCCGTCGCGGGTATAGGCGGTGCGGCCGTCGGGCATCTGCACCATGAAGAAGCCTTCGCCGCGGATGGCCACGTCGAGCTCGCGCTCGGTCATGTTGACGCCGCCCTGGCTCATCACGCGCGGGGTGGAGACGGTGCGCACACCGGCGCCGATCTCGAGGCCGGCGGGAACCATGGTGCCCTGGTCGGAGGTCGAGGCGCCGGCGCGGGTCACCTGCTGGTAGAGCAGGTCTTCAAATTCCGCACGCTGGCGCTTGAAGCCGGTGGTGCGCATGTTGGCGATATTGTTGGAAATGACTTCGACGTTGCGTTCCTGCGCGCTCATGCCGGTCGATGCGATGTAGAGGGCTTTCATGGCATGTACTCCGGATTACACGTTGGCCTGGCCGAGCGTCTGGATGGCGCTGCGGCGCAGCTCATCCTGCTTCTGGGCGAGGTTGGCAGCGGACTCGTAGGCACGGGTCACGCGGATCATTTCGGCCATCTCGGCGACACCCGAGACGTTGGACTTTTCGATGAATCCCTGCATGGTGCGGCTGTTGACCGCGACCTGAGGCTCGCCACCGGCCCAGAGGTTGCTGCCCTCGCGGGTCAGGGTCTCGGGATTGGCGAATTCGACCACGCGCAGGCGACCCTTCTGGCCGGCGCTGGAGCTGATCGAGCCATCGGTGCCGATCAGGATGCCGGTTTCGTCGGGGCCGAACTGGATCGGGCCGCCGTCGCCGAGCACGGGATTGCCGGATGCGTCGACCAGGGTGCCGGTGGCGCTGAGCTGGAAATTGCCGGCCTTGGTCCAGCGTTCGCCGGCGGGGGTCTCCACGGCAAAGAAGCCGTCGCCATTGAGGGCGACGTCGAGGTCGCTGCCGGTCTGCACCATGGCGCCGCCGGAAAGATCGTGGATGGTCGCCCAGTCCTGCACATAGGAAAGCGGCTGGTCCATGCGGGGGAAGTCCTGGTCGCGGGCGACCGGCATGACATATTCTTCAAACAGGATCTGCTCGCTCTTGAAGCCGGATGTGTTGATGTTGGCCATGTTGTTGGCCAGCACGTCCATCTGCCTCTGGAGTCCCATCTGACGGCTGAGGCCGATCAGTTGTGCATTTTCGATCATTGCTGATCCCCGGAAAGTTAACATCCCCGAGACCCTTGCGTCCCCACGCCCTGGCCTCGCCCTTAACATTGCGAAAACCATGCCAATTCGGATTTTTGAATAAAATCATATGGATAGCATTTTACGAGGGTTAGGCCTGCCGGGTTATAGTTTCCGCATCCGGCAAAACCTGCCCGGCAAAAATTGCCGGTTGAAGTGGTTTTGTAACCATTCGTTAACCATCAGCGCCTTAGCTGGTGTGACAGCCGGAATCGTCCGGAAAAGCCCGAATTTGGCAGGTTTGCATGGCCGCGGAAGCAGAAGTCGAAGAGGGCGCGCCCGTCAAGAAGGGCATTCCCAAGCTCTTCATCATCATCGGTGCCGCCGCCATTGTCGTGCTGCTGGGCGGGGCGGGGCTGTTCTTTTTCCTGTCGTCGGGTTCGTCGTCCTCGGCCGATGCTGCCGGTGAACATGGCGCTGCGGCGGCCGATGGCCATGGTGCGCCCGGCGCTGCTGCCCATACTTTCATCTTCAATCTGCCGCCGATGGTGGTCAATCTCAGCGGTGAAAACTCCCAGGGCGCTTTCATGAAGCTGACCGTGGCGCTCGAAGTGGCGAGCCAGGAAGTGATGACGGAAATCCAGCCGAGCATGGCCAAGGTGGTCGATGCCTTCCAGGTCTATCTGCGCGAGCTGCGCCGCTCCGATCTCGAAGGCTCGGCGGGGGTCTATCGCCTCAAGGAAGAGCTGCTGCGCCGCGTCAATGTCGCCATCTATCCCCAGAAGGTGGAATCCATCCTCTTCAAGGAAATCCTGGTGCAGTGATGGCCGGACCCACGGATCAAGACAAGCTTTCGGAAGACTGGGGACTCGATGATCTGGGCGGGCCTGGCGACGGGCTGAGTGAAGATCAGCGCGCTGCCGCGGCTGCGGCCGAATGGGCTGCCATGATCGAAAGCGCCGCCGAGACCGAGGGTGGTCCGGATCGCGTGCTCAACCAAGACGAGATCGACAGCCTGCTCGGCTTTGACGCCAGCATCGGCAGCAATGTCGAGCTGACCGGCGTGCAGGCGCTGATCAATTCGGCGCTGGTGAGCTACGAGCGCCTGCCGATGCTCGAAATCGTCTTCGACCGCCTGGTGCGGCTGGCGACGACCTCGCTGCGCAATTTCACTAGTGACAATGTCGAAGTCACCATGGATTCGATTTCCTCGGTGCGCTTCGGCGACTATCTCAACTCCATTCCCCTGCCGGCCATTCTTTCGGTGATCAAGGCCGAGGAGTGGGAGAACTATGGCCTGCTTACCGTCGACTCGAGCCTCATCTACTCGATGATTGACGTGCTGCTGGGCGGCCGTCGCGTCGGTGGCACGATCCGCGTCGAGGGTCGGCCCTATACGACGATCGAAATGGCGCTGGCCCGCAAGATGATCGAGATCATCCTCGAAGACACCCATCGTGCCTTCGAGCCGGTGACCGATGTCAATTTCCGGCTCGAGCGCATGGAAACCAATCCGCGCTTCGCCGCGATTTCGCGCCCGGGCAATGCCGCCATCCTGATCGAGCTGCGCATCGAGATGGACGATCGCGGCGGCAAGATCGAAATCCTTCTGCCCTACGCCACGATCGAGCCGATCCGCGAACAGCTGCTGCAGATGTTCATGGGTGAAAAATTCGGCCGCGACCCGATCTGGGAAGGCCATCTCGCCACCGAAATCTATGCCGCCAATGTCGAGATCGAGGCCGTGTTGCACGAGCAGGACCTGCCGCTGTCGCAGGTGCTGGGCATGAAGACGGGCGATCTCATCATGTTCGAGCGCGCGCCGACCGATCCGGTGCGGCTGCGCTGCGGCGATGTCGAGCTCACCGAGGCCATCATGGGCCATATCGGCAATCATGTATCGGTGCGCGTCGCGCGCCCGCTGAACCCGCCCAAGGTGACCATGGCGGTCTTTGAAGCGATCGACGAAAAAATGGAGGGACGCTGATGTTCGGTTTGCCGTTGGGCTTTTTGGTAGAGGGCGCCGTTGCCGTTCTTCTCGCGCTCACAATCGGTTACTGCGTGGTGCTGAATGGACGCCTGAAGCGGCTGCATGCCGACAAGGACGTGCTGCGGCAGATGGTGGCGGACCTGGTCGGCGCGACCAACCTCGCCAACCAGGCGATCCGCGAGCTCAAGCAGACGGCCGTAGAAGCCGATCTGGCGCTCAATTCCCGCCTCGAGGAAGCCGAGCGCTTCGGCATCGAGCTGGCCAATCACGTCAATGCCGGCACTGTCTTGATGGAGCGTATCGTCAAGATCACCAGCGTTGCCCGCCACAGTCAGGCCATCGAGCCCGTCGAGGCGCCCAACAAGATGCAGTCGGCGCTTGAGGCCCTGTCGAGCCGCGTCCGTACCCGTGGAGTTGCCGCGTGAACAGGATCCGCCTTCTGCCCGTCGTCGTGATGGCGGTAGCTGCGCTGCTGGTGCTCAAGACCATGGGTCTTGTCACCAATGGCGGCTATCTGCTGACGGGCGTGACCATGGCCCGCGCTGCGGGCGGTGGTTCTGAAGGCGGTGAAGGCGGCGCGGCGGTGGGTGGCGATGGCACGGCTACGCCCGCCGATGCGCCGACGCTTGAAGATTCGAGCCCGACGCTCGATGATGGCGCGCCAACGCTTGGCGCTGCGGCCGAGGCGGCCGGGAGTGGTCATGGTGCGGCCCCCGCTGCAGCCGGAGGCGGCGATCATGGTGCGGCTCCGGCCGAGGCTGGCGGCGATCACGCCGCGGCGGTTGGTGCCTCGACACCGGGCCTGCATTGCGTCGAGCCCAATGCAACGATCACCGACAGCGGCGAAGTCATCATGAACGACGGCGGCGCCAGCGCCGGCGGCGGGCATGGCGAGGCGCCGTCCACTGGCCAGCCCGAAACCGCAGCCGAAGCCCCGACCACCGAGGCCGAAGGCGTCCAGGTGCCCGAGGGCAGCTTTGCCGCCACGGTCATCGATTGCCTGCCCTCGGGCGATGCCATTCCGATGGAGCTGGGCCCCGATGGTCAGGCCGTGGCGATCGGCACCGCCTCGGACACCGCCTCCGGCACTGACCAACAGCTGCTGGAGCGCCTGACCACGCGTCGCAACGAGCTGCAGCAGTATGAGGAAGACCTGACCCTGCGCGCCTCCATCGTCGATGCCGCCGAAAAGCGCATCGAGGAGCGCACGGCAACGCTGCAGGCCCTCGAAACCCAGATCTCCACCCTGGTCGATCAGCGCCAGCAGATGGAAACCGGCCAGTTCGCCAGCATCGTTGCCATGTATGAGACCATGCGCCCCAAGGATGCGGCCAATATCTTCAACAATCTGGACATGGCGGTGCTGCTGCAGGTGTCCAAGACGATGAACCCGCGCAAGATGGCTCCGATCCTTGCGGCGATGGATCCGACCCGCGCCCAGGAGCTGACGGTGGCGATGGCAGACCTCTCGGAGCAGCCTGTCGACCAGATGACTCCAGACGATCTGGCCGCAGCACTTCCCCAAATCGTTGGTCAATAAGACTTTCCCTTTCAGCGTAAGGCGACGTTAAGTACAGGGCGCTAGGGTCACGATGTTGAGTATCGTGTAACCCTTGCGTGCGTCATTTCGGAGCCGAAAGCTCCGCTGCGTGCGCAATAGTGTGCGTCGGGCGGGCAGAAGCCGGTGAAGACCGCGTTGAAGGCAAGTGTAAGGCAGGTCCGCTGGGCCGCCCTGATCGGCATGGCGGTGCTGGTCATGGCGATGCTTGCGCCTGCCCATGCCCAGGAACGCGGCCAGCTCTTTGCCACTCAAGAGCAGGGCTTTGCCCGCCTGATCCTCAGCTTCCCCAGCCGCGACAGCCTCCCAGAATACCGCCTGCGCATCGAAAACGGGGTCATCTCGATGACGTTCGAGGAGCCGATCTCGGTCGTGCTGCCCGATGTCAGCGTTACCATGCCGGATTACCTGTCGGTGGCCCGTGTCGATCCCGACGGGCGGGGCTTGCGCATCGGTCTCCGCGCGGCCTTCAACTACAATACGACCGAAGCGGGCGAAAAGCTCTTCATCGACCTGATGCCCGCCGACTGGCAGGGCCTGCCGCCGGCCCTGCCGCAGGAAATCATCGACGAGCTGGCCGAACGGGCGCGACTGGCGGCCATCGAGGCCGAGCGGGCGCGCAAGGCCAGTCAGGTCGAAGAGCTCGATCCCCGCGCCACGGTGCGCGTCGGTCGCAATCCGACCTTCCTGCGCCTGCAGTTCGACTGGACCGTGCCGACCACGGCCGAATATGTGCAGGAAGAGCAGACCTCGCACCTCGCCTTTGAATGGCCGGTCGAGATCGACCTGCGCGAGCTCAGCCTCGATCTGCCACCCGAAGTGGCATCGGTTGAATCGCTGGCCACCCCGGACGGGGCGCTGGTGACCCTGCAGATGGCCGAAGGCATCACGCCGCGCTTCTACCAGAATTCACCCACGCAATATGTGCTCGATATCGATGTTGCGGGGCAGGGCCTGCCCAGCATCACGCCGGCAAGCCTCGCCGATGGCGTGGCTTCCGAGGCGCAGGCCGAAACTGCCGCTGCCGCCGAGGCACCGCGCGTCGACATGCTGTTCCCCGAGACCGCCGGCGAGAACGTCACGCCATTCGTCAGCGTGCTCGGTTCGACCGTGCGCGTCGTCTTCCCCTTCGAGCAGGATACGCCGGCCGCCGTGTTCCGCCGTGGCGACACGGTCTGGCTGGTGTTCGATACGGTTTCGGGCATCGAGGCGCCGAGCCAGTCGGCGGAGCTCAGTGCGCTCGCCAAGGAATTTACCGTTGTGCCCTCCAGCGATACGCAGGTGGTGCGGGTCGAGTTGTCGCAGGATCGCCTCGCGACGCTGGGTTCGGAAGGCATGGCCTGGGTGCTGTCGCTGGGCGACATCATGCTCACCCCCACCGAGCCGATCAATCTCAGCCGCCGTCGTGACCTTGAAGGCGCCTTCGAAGTGGTGGCCGATGTTGCCCGGCCGGGCCGTATCCATGACTTCAGCGATCCGCTGATCGGCGACCAGCTCAAGGTGGTCACGGCCTATCCGCCGGCGCGCGGCGTGACGCGTACGCTGGACTATGTCGAGTTTTCCGCGCTGCGCAGCGTGCATGGGCTGGTAATCAAGCCCAAGACGCCGGAATTGGAAGTGTCCGTCGACAATACGCTGGCTGTGCTGTCGACGCCGGGCGGGTTGACGGTTTCGGCCAGCGACATGCCGCGCACCCTCGGTGCTGCCGTGGCGGAAAGCCTGCGGGGCAGCTTTGTCGATATCGAAGCGCTGGAAGAGCGCGACTATGGTGCGCTCACCGGCCACGTCGAAGAGCTTTCGGCCAAGGCTGCGAGTGCCGAAGGCCGCGCGCGCGACACGGCCCGGCTGGACCTGGCGCAATATTATGTCGCCAACCGTTTTGCCCATGAGGCTCTGGGCGTGCTTTCCGTCATGGAGGCCGACCTCAAGTCGGAAGATCTGACGCGCAAAATGCGTTTGACGCGGGCCATTGCCGATACGCTGGCATCCCGTCCCAGGGATGCGCTGGCCATCCTCAATGGCGATGCAATGGGGCAGGAGGTCGATGCGCTGGTGTGGCGAACGATCGCCCGCGCCGATGCCTATGATTTTCCCGGTGCGCGCACCGATGCGCTGGGCGCCAATACCATCGTCGAATCCTATCCGGTCTGGGTGCGCAACAGGTTCTATTTCGCCGCGGCGCGCGCTGCGGTTGAAACCAATGATCCGGCCATGGCCGAGCGTTTCCTTGATCTGATCGATTTCGCCAGCCTCAGCCCGGAGGATGCGAGCCTATTCCATCTGCTGAACGGGCGCACCGACGAGGCGCGCGGCCGCACGCAGGAGGCGATTGACACCTATGGGCAGGTGATTGCCGCCGATATCCGTCCGACCCGCGCCGAGGCGATCTACCGGACGCTCAAGATGCTCGACGAGCGGGGTACGCTTGATCTGGCCAAGGCGGCCGAGACGCTATCGGCCGAAGCGCTGCTGTGGCGCGGCAATCCGCTCGAGGCAGACATGCAAGCCATGCTGGCTGATTTCTACTTCCGCGATGGCAGCTATCGGCTGGGTTTTGAAACCGTGCGCCAGGCCGTGGGCAGCTATCCCGAAAGCCCGCCGATCAATGCGCTGCGCGACGAGGCGCAGGCCAAGTTCAGCGAACTCTTCCTCGATGGCGCAGCGGATTCGCTGGGTCCCGTCGAAGCGCTCAGCATCTACTACGATTTCCGCCAGCTCACCCCACCGGGCGCGCGCGGCGACGAGATGATCCGCAACCTGGCGCGGCGCCTGGTGCGCGTTGACCTGCTCGACCAGGCCGCGGACCTTTTGGAATACCAGCTCGACAACCGTCTGCGCGGCGTGGCCAAGACGCAGATCGCGGCTGACCTGGCCGTCATCTACCTCGCCGACCGCCGGCCGCAGGATGCCATTCGCGTGCTCAACGCAACGCGCCTGCCGGAGATTCCGGAATCGCTGGCGCGGCAACGCCGGATTCTCGAAGCCCGGGCGATGATCGATGGCGGTCGCGACCAGCTGGCGCTCGACCTGCTGCGCGATGTGACCGGCGAGGATGCGGCCCTGCTGCGCATCGACGCCCATTGGAAGGCGCGGCGCTACTCCGAGGCGAGCGGCGATATCGAGGCGCTTTATGCCAGCTCGCCGACGCCACTGCAGCCGCCGGTGCGCATGGGCCTGATCAAGGCTGCGGTCGGCTATGTGCTGGCCGGCGACCAGTTCGGCCTGTCGCGCCTGCGCGCCAAGTTCGGCGACGGCATGGTGACTAGCCCGGAATGGCCGATGTTCGACCTGGTGACCGGGCAGATCTCGGTCGACAGTCTCGAATTCAAGGCTGTCGCCGCGCAGGTCTCAGGCGTGGATGGCATCAATGCCTTCCTCGCCTCCTATCGCGATACCTATTCGGGCGAAGGCGCGCTGGCGCCGCTCAACGCCACCCAGCCGAGCGCGGGGATGGCTTCGAACTGATATCTGCCGGGGGCTGACCCGCGTCGTCAGCCGCTGACGAAACTTCTCACCAGCGAGCCGGCCACCAGATACCAGCCATCGACAAGCACGAAGAAGATCAGCTTGAAGGGCAGCGAGATGACCACCGGGGGCAGCATCATCATGCCCATGCTCATCAGCACCGAGGCCACGACCATGTCGATGACCACGAAGGGCAGGAACAGCAGGAAGCCGATTTCGAAGGCGCGGCGGAGTTCCGAGATCATGAAGGCCGGAATCAGCAGCTGCAGCGGAATGGCTTCGGGCTCGTCGGGGACCGGGGCGTCGGTCAGGTCGTAGAAAAGGCTCAGATCCTGTTCGCGGACATTGGCGCGCATGAATTCATGCAGCGGCGCGGACCCCAGCTCGAAGGCTTCGGTAATCTCGATCTCGCCGGCAAGGAGCGGAGCGATGCCCTGGTCGTAGCTCTGCTGCAGCGTCGGCTGCATGACGAAGAGGGTAAGGAAGAGCGCGAGCGATACCATCACCGAGTTGGGCGGCGCGGTCTGCAGGCCAATGGCGGTGCGGAGCAGGGAGAGCACCACGACGATGCGCGTGAAGCTCGTCACCATGACCAGCATGGAGGGCGCCAGCGAGAGCAGGGTGATGAGCCCGATGATCTGGATGGCGCGTTCGGTGATGGTGGTGTCGTCGCCGAAGTCGATCGACACATCCTGGCCAAAGGCCAGGCTCGGCGTCAGCGCCAGAAGGAGCAGCGCCGCAATGCCGGCAAGGGGTGCGAGCCGCCGCAGGCGCGACGGCGCAGCCTTACTTGCGGTTAGCCTCGTTGTCATTGTCGACAAAGTCGGAGCTTTCTACGTCACGCCGTGCCCTGTCCTCTTTAGCTGAGTCGGCGACGGAGACGACGGGAGCCGTGGAGTTTTCGGGGGAAATCGAAGCATCTGCGTCCTTTACCGGGCGCAGCAGGCCGGTGTGACGCAGCGAGAGGTGCTGCTTCTTGCCGGTGTTCTGGCCCAGCTGCTGGAGCTGTTCGATGGCGGTCGCCGGCGGCGCCTTGGGCTGTGCAGACGGCTGTGGTGCGATCGGCGCCATGGGCGGCTTGCGGCTCGGAACCGTCGGGATGGGGCGGCGGCTGGGCTGGGCGGCGGGCGCTGCCTCGACCTCGATGCCGCCTTCGATCAGCAGGTCCTGCGCGCCACCGACCAGGATCAGGTGCTCGACATTGTCGCGGCGGATGATCAGCAGCTGCCGCTTGGGATCGAGCGCCAGGGAGTCGATGACGGCGAGGCGCCGGTTGCGGCCGCGCGTGACATTACCGGTGGCGTTGAACAGCAGCTTGAGGAGCCAGAGCACCAGCAATATGGCGGCGATGACGGCCACGAGGGCGAAAACCGCGGTGAGCACGGTATTGTTCGAACCGCCAAAAAGGCTGGTGAGGAAGTTCATTTCTGCTCCAAACAGTCGTCAGCCCGAATCCGGGCGGCACATACTGCCTACCACATCCGCAGAAATGTGCAGAATGCGAGGCAGGCATGGCCCTAAACCGCATCGGTTAACGGTTGATTAACCATAGGGCGGCAAGATTTGCCTATCGCGGTCATTTCCGAGACTCGCGGGAGGCGTCGCCCAATGGGCCTTATCAATATGCCGGTGTTTTCGGCACTCACAGACAAGATGCGCTGGCATCAGGCCCGTCAAGGCCTGCTGGCCGAGAACGTGGCCAATGCCGAGACCCCCGGGTTCAAGGGGCGGGATCTGGCGCAATATGACTATGGCGACCGCAAGACGGCAATGTCCTCGGCGACGGTGACGACCACGGCGACGCAGCCGATGCATTTTTCGGTCGGCAGTGCGGAAGGCAGCGCCTTTGGCGCGCAGCGCATGGCCAATTTCGAAATCACGCCGGAAGGCAATGGGGTGACGCTCGAAGACGAGATGATGAAGGTCACCACCAATATGATGGACTACCAGGCGGCGACCGGCCTCTACCAGAAATCCATCAGCATTATCAAAACCGCCCTCGGGCGTCAGGCATAGGCGGTAGGCGCAGATGGACTTTAACTCGTCGATGAAGATTGCCGCCACGGGCCTGCATGCCCAGACGGCGCGCATGCGGGTGCTGGCGGAAAACCTCGCCAATGCCGACTCGGCCGGCAAGGCGCCGGGCGAAGAGCCCTATCGCCGCCGCATCCCGACCTTTCAGACGGTCTTTGACGCCGAAGTGGGCGGCAAGATCGTCGAAGTGGGCAAGCTCGCCTATGACATGAGCGACTTTTCCACGCGCTACGAACCGGGCCATCCGGCCGCCGACGAGCGGGGCTATGTGCAATATCCCAACGTCAATTCCCTCGTTGAATCGATGGACATGCGCGAGGCGCAGCGCACCTACGAGGCCAATCTCAACGTCGTCACCGTGACGCGGCAGATGCTCGGGCGCACGCTCGACATTTTGCGCGGTTAAGGAGCCATAAATGGCCATCTCCACTCCCTTCAATGCCGCGACCGCTGCCTATGGCAATGCCAGCCGGCTGATCAACCAGGCCGCCAAGCCCAGTACCGACCTGATGGCGCTGGCCAACCAGGGCAATGGCAACAGCTTTGCCGACATGCTGGCCAGCCAGGTGCAGGGCGTGGTCGAGCAGGGCGCCGCGACCAACCAGATGTCGCTCGACATGGTCAATGGCAAGGCCAATGTGGTCGACATGGTCACCGCGCTCAGCGAGACCGAAATCGCCATCCAGAGCATGGTCACCGTCCGCGACCGGGTGATCTCGGCCTATGAAGAAATCATGCGCATGCCGATTTGATCGGCACATGCATCGCTCATCGGGCGCGTTAGGATTATCTTAACCCCGCGCGATTCGTGCGCAGGAAGGCCAAGATGACCGGCGCCGAAGTTCTCGACATTTCCAGTGACGGCATCTGGGTGCTGATCATCGTCTCGGCGCCGATGATGATTGTCGGCCTCGTGGTCGGCGTGATCATCGCGCTGTTCCAGGCGCTGACGCAGATCCAGGAACAGACCCTGGTCTTCGTGCCCAAGATCATCGCCATCTTCGTCACCATGCTGCTGACCCTGCCATTCGTCGGCGCCACCATGGGCGGCTATATGAACCGCGTGGTCGACATGATCATCGTGGGCGGCTGAGCGTGACCGTCGGGCTCGACTGGCTGCCCAGCACCGCCTTCATCTATCTGCTGCTGTTTGCGCGGATCGGTTCGATCCTGATGCTGATGCCGGCGCTGGGCGAGGACATGATCCCGGTCCGCATGCGCCTCAGCTTTGCCCTGGCCTTCACGCTGGTGGTCTATCCGCTGCTGGCCGACAGCATGCCGGCCATGCCGGACAATTTCATGGTGATCCTGACGCTGCTGCTGCACGAGATCGCCATCGGGCTGATCCTGGGCGCCATCGTGCGCATCACCGTCATGGCGACGCAGGTGGCCGGCGCCATCATCGCCTTCCAGACAGGCCTGTCGGCCGCCATGGCCGCCGATCCGACGCAGGTGGGCGTGCAGGGCGCGGTGTTCGGCAGCTTCCTGAGCTTTCTGGGCATGGTGCTGATCTTTGCCACGGACCTGCATCACGTGGCGCTCGCGGCGACCTATGACAGCTACATGGTGTTTCCGCTCGATGCGCCGCTGATGTTCGACGATGCCGCGCAGCTCGCGATCCGCACCGTCGCCTCGGCCTTTACCATTGGCGTACAGATGTCGGCGCCCTTCATCGTCTTCGGGCTGGTGTTCAACCTGGGCGCGGGAATCCTGGCCAAGCTGATGCCGGCGCTGCAGGTCTATTTCGTGCTGATGCCGGCCAATATCGCGCTCGGGCTCATCCTCTTTGCCCTGGTGCTGACCTCGATGATGGGCTGGTATCTGACCGCTTTTGAAAATCACCTCGCGATGTGGAGGGGCTAATGTCTGACGAAGCCCCCGAGAACGACTCAAAAACAGAAGACCCTTCCCAAAAGAAGCTGCAGGACGCGCGCGAGAAGGGCGACGTGGCAAAGAGCCAGGAGGTCGTCACCTGGTTCATGCTGCTGGGGTCTGCCGCGATCTTTGCCGGCATGGGGCCGGGGGCGGCGGCAAGTCTGGCCGAAGCGCTCAAGGTGCTGATGATGAATGCCGACCGCTTCGATCTCAGCGGCGCCGGCTTTTCCGCCTTCGTCACCAGCCTCACCTATACGCTGCTGGGCATTGTGCTGATCCCGCTGATCATCCTCTCGGTCTGCGCGATCCTTGCCAATCTGATCCAGCACCAGCCGCTGTTTTCCGGCGAGCCGGTGAAACCAAAATTCTCCAAGGTTTCCCCGCTGGCCGGGTTCAAGCGCCTGTTCTCGGGCGAGTCGCTGGTCAATTTCGGCAAGGGGCTGCTCAAGATCTCGGTGGTCGGCGCCGTGGTGATCATGGTGGTGTGGCCCGAGCGCGACCGGCTCGACACGATGATGACGGCCGATCCGCTGATTATCCTGGCCGATTTCCAGGAGCTCGGCGTCAAGATCTTCATGGCCGTGCTGATCGTGGTCACCGCGATTGCCGGTGCCGACTATTTCTACGTCCGCCAGAAGTGGTGGAAGAAGCAGATGATGACGCTGCAGGAGACGCGCGACGAATACAAGCAGATGGAAGGCGACCCGCACGTCAAGGGCAAGCTGCGCCAGCTGCGCCACGAGAAGTCGCGCAAGCGCATGATGGCCGCCGTGCCCGATGCCACCGTGGTCATCACCAACCCGACCCACTTTGCCGTGGCGCTCAAATACGACAAGGGCATGAAGGCCCCGCAATGCGTGGCCAAGGGCGCTGATGCCGTGGCCTTCCGCATTCGCGAGCTGGCCAAGGAAAATGACGTGCCGATCGTCGAAAACCCGCCCCTGGCGCGTGCGCTCTTCGCCACGGTCGAGGTCGACGACGTCATCCCCGGCGAGCATTTCCAGGCGGTGGCCGAAGTCATCGGCTTCGTGATGCGGCTCAAGCGCGGGGCGGGGTGGAAGGCGGGGTAGGGAGAATACCCCCACCTATCCTTCCCCTGTCAGGGGGAGGTTAGGAGGGGTATCCTCTTACCTGCAACCCAAAAGCCGCACCGTGCGCCGTGGCGATGTGAATAAGCGTCAGACGTCTCCCGTAGAGTCAGCCCATTTGCTAGACCAGTGTAGAGGGCCTGATTCGGGCCGAATCATCGGTTATGGAGCATCCTGAACCCATGGCAGCACGGCCGCTCGGCGAGGACACATATCCCGATCCCCTGATGGCAACGGGGCGCGGCAGCAGCGGGCTGTGGCGCGTGGTGCTGCTGGGACTGGTGCTGATTGCCATTGCGGTCGGCTTTACGCTGTTCAGCAACGAGATCCCAACCGACCTGGTGCTGACATTTGTCGGCATCCTGGCGGTGATCGGCGTCTTCTGCCTGTTTGGCCTTGCCGCTGGCCTGTTCCGCTTCGCCAATGGCGAGGAGCGCCGCACGGTCTCCAACGCCGTGGTCGACAGCCTGCCGTTTGGCGCCGTGGTGGCCGATCGCGACGGCAAGATCTCCTATGTGAATTCCCATTACGGCAGCTTCACCGGCGCGGTGACCAATGGCGTGCCGGTGGGCGTGCCGCGCCTGTTTGCCGGGCAATCCGATGCCAGCGAAGCCATCTATCGCCTGTCGCGGGCCGGTAAGGATGGTCGCGCAGCCGTGGAAGATATCCGCATCGTCGGGGGCTTGGGCGGCTCGATCAGCGACACGACCAAGGCCTTCTGGTACCGCGTTTCGGTGCGGCCGCTGCCCAATTCGGACGAGACGCACAAGCCGCTGGTGATCTGGTCGGTGGAAGACATTACCCGCGACAAGGACAGCAACGAGAGCGCCTTCCGCGACCTGCAGCGGGCTATCGATTATCTCGACCATTCGCCGGCCGGTTTTTTCTCCGCCGATGCGCATGGCGCAATCCAGTATCTCAATTCCACGCTGACCGACTGGCTGGGCTATGACCTGGCCGAGTTCAATGCCGGCCATCTGCGCCTCAGCGATCTGGTGCGCGGCGATGGGGCGACGCTGTTGATGCGCGGCCGCGGCGATGGCGAAATCCGTACCGAAATCATCGATATCGACCTGGTGCGCCGCAATGGCACGAGCTTTCCGGTGCGTCTGCTGCATCGCGCGGCGCGGCTGGCCGATGGCGAGCTGGGCGAGACGCGTACCCTCGTGCTCGACAAGTCCAATGCACCGGACAATGAAGAAGAGCTGCGGGCCGCCGAAGTGCGCTTTTCGCGCTTTTTCAACGACACGCCTTTCGCCATTGCCACGCTCGACCGGGAAGGGCGGATCATCCGCACCAATGCCCCGTTCGGGCGGATATTCAAATGGTCGGGCGAGGAAAAGAGCCTCGAGCAGCAGCCGCTGAGCGAGCTGATCGGCGAGCAGAGCCGCGAAAAGTTCGCCCGCGCCGTCAGCGATGCGCTGGCGCTGCGCTCGGAAGTCGAGCCGGTCGATGCCCTGCTCAGCGTCGAGGGCGATCACGCCGTGCGGCTTTATCTTTCCTCCTCGGAAATCAGCGCCGGCTCGCCCGAGCAGGTCAATGTCTATGCGCTCGACATGACCGACCAGCGCAAGCTCGAGGCCCAGTTCGCCCAGAGCCAGAAGATGCAGGCCGTGGGCCAGCTGGCCGGTGGCGTGGCGCATGATTTCAACAACCTGCTCACCGCCATCATCGGCTTCTCGGACCTCTTGCTGCTCAAGCACAAGCCAGGCGACCCTTCGTTCAGCGAGCTGATGCAGATCAAGCAGAATGCCAATCGTGCCGCGGGGCTGACCCGCCAGCTGCTGGCGTTTTCTCGTCGCCAGACTCTTAGGCCCCAGGTGCTGGAGCTGCCGCTGATCGTCGACGACCTGACCGTGTTGCTCAAGCGCATGATCGGCGAGAAGAACCATCTGTCGGTCGATCATGGCCGCAATATCTGGCCGGTGCGCGCCGACGTGGTGCAGCTCGAACAGGTGATCATCAACCTCGTGGTCAATGCGCGCGATGCGATGCCCGACGGCGGCTCGATCACGCTGCGCACCTCCAATGTCGAGAAGTCCGAAGCCGAGCGCATGAGCTTCGAGGGCATGATCCCGGCTGACTATGTTCTCATCGATGTGCAGGACACCGGCACGGGCATGAGCCAGGAGATCATCGAAAAGATCTTCGAGCCCTTCTTTACCACCAAGGAGCTGGGCAAGGGCACAGGCCTGGGCCTCTCGACAGTCTATGGCATCGTCAAGCAGACCGAGGGCTATATCTATCCGGTCTCGGTGGTCGGCGTCGGTACGACCTTCAAGATCTTCCTGCCGCGCCATGTGCCGGCGGCCAGCGAAGTCGCGGCCAAGGTTGCCGCAGCGGCCGCCCCGGTGCGCGATCTCACCGGTCACGAGCGCATCCTTCTGGTCGATGACGAGGAGAGCGTGCGCGCCTTCTCGGCCCAGGCGCTGCGCGCCACAGGCTACGAAGTGTTCGAGGCTGATGGCGGCGAAGAGGCGCTGGAAGTGCTGGAAGACGAAGACTTCAAGATCGACCTGATGATTTCCGACGTCGCCATGCCGGAAATGGACGGGCCGACGCTGCTCAAGCATGTGCGCGAGACCATGCCGGACCTCAAGGTGATCTTCGTCTCCGGCTATGCCGAGGAAAGCGTGCGCCGTGATATCGAGGACGACCAGAGCGTCGAATTCCTGCCCAAGCCTTATTCGCTCGACCAGATCAATACCAAGGTCAAGGAAGTGCTGCAGATGCTGGGCAAGGGTGACCTCAATTGAGCGACCGCAATTGAACGAGATGGGGCGCTACGAGGGTTCTACCGAGTTCAACGTGCTCGACGAAGCCCTGCAGCCCTGTTCGAGCAATCCGCTGACCGGCTTCTTTCGCACCGGCTATTGTGCGGCGGGGCCGGACAGCGCGGCGGTGCATCTGGTGTGTATCCAGGCGAGTGACGAGTTCCTCGCCTATTCGAAGTCGGTCGGCAACGATCTGACGACCCCCATGCCGCAGTTCGCTTTTCCCGGCCTTGTGGCGGGCGACCGCTGGTGCCTCATCGCCCAGCGCTGGGCGCAAGCGCATGAAGCGGGCAAGGCGCCGCGGGTGTTCCTGCGCGCGACCAACCGCGAAGTGCTGGGCCGCATTCCGCTCGGGATTTTAAGAGCTTACGCGCTGGATCTGAATTAGGGATTCATTCTGCTACTGCGACCAACATCGCTCCACATACTCGGTGTCACCCCGGCCTTGAGCCGGGGCCTATCTTGAGATGGAGCCACAGCCGCCAGCTCGTAGTGACCGGTATAGCGACCTGGCGGCAATACAGAAATCGCGGGATGGGTCCCGGCTCAAGGCCGGGATGACACCGTGGGTGGGTGATATCTGTGAAAGCCGATAGTTTCTCGGGCGGCTAAGCCACCCCACCCGGAACCGGCGTGCCCCTGGCCAGCAGGCCTTGTTCCGCCAGCCGGTGCCACAGGGCCTGCGGAATTTTGATGTCCCACCAGTCAAGGATCCCATCCAGCTCCTGCGGTGACCGTGGCCCCGGCAGGACATTGCAGACCGCTGGATGGGTCAGCGGGAATTGCAGCGCTGCGGCGGGCAGGGGGACATCGAACTCGTCGCAGACCGCCTGGATGGCGCGGACCTTGGCCACCACCTCGGCGGGCGCCTTGCCATAGTTGAAGGTGTCGCGACCGACAAGAATGCCCGAATTGAAGGGGCCGCCGACGACGACCGAGGCGCCGCGGGCGACACAGGTGCTCATAAAGGGCTCAAGCGATGTCTGCTCCAGCAGGGTGTAGCGGCCGGCCAGCAGGAAGACGTCCCAGTCGCCCAGTGCAAAGGCGTCCATCAGCACCTGCCACTCGTTGACGCCCAGGCCGATGGCCTTGACCGCGCCGCTGTCCTTCAACTCGCGCAGTGCCCGGTAGCCGCCATTGGCGAGCTGTGCCCAGAAGGGCTTGTTGCCCTCGACGCCGTGGGTGGAGGTACCGATGTCGTGGACATAGATGATGTCGATCTCGCCGAGGCCGAGCCGCTGCTGGCTGTCCTCATAGGAGCGCATCACGCCGTCATAGGAATAGTCATAGACCTGTTCGAAGGGCAGGGGATCGATCCAGTTGCCCTTGTCCTGTCTGGCAGGATCAACCGGGCGCAGCAGGCGGCCGACCTTGCTGGAGAGGATCACGCCATCGCGGCGCTCGCGCAGCACGTCGCCGACCAGATGCTCGGAACGGCCAAGGCCATATTGGGGCGAGGTGTCGATATAGTTAAGGCCCCTATCGAGGGCATGTCGGATGGTGGCGCGGCCCTGTTCGGCGGGCACGGCGTTGAAAATGCCGGCCAGCGAGGCAGCGCCCAGGCCCAGCGTCGTCACCTCGAGTTCGGTGCAGCCGATGCGGCGTTTTTCGAAGGCACGAGCCGTCATGTTATCCCTCCCAAGATGGAGGGATAACTGACATGTTAGCGGGTTGCGCTCAATAGAGATTGCCGATCACGACGGGCTTGTCGGCCTCGCCCTGCACCGGATTGCGCAATGCGGCGCCGAACTGGGCTTCCTCGATCTCGAAGACGTCGCCGTCCTGCGTCTTGATGCCATCGGCAAAGCTCAGCGTCGCCGTGCCGAACATATGCACATGGACGTCGCCGGGCTGGCGGAACAGGTCGTATTTGAAGTGGTGATATTCGAGGTTGGCGATGGTGTGGGACATGTTGTCCTCGCCGGAGAGGAATGGCTTCTCCCACAGCACCTTGCCATCGCGCCAGATGCGCGACTTGCCCTCGATATGGGCCGGCAGGTCGCCAAGGCGAAGCTCTGGACCAAAGGCGCAGGCGCGCAGCTTGGAATGGGCGAGGTAGAGATAGTTGACGCGTTCGGTGACGTGGTCGGAAAATTCATTGGCGAGGGTAAAGCCGAGGCGGCGCGGCTGGCCCTCGTGGTCAATGAGATAAATGCCGGCCATTTCCGGCTCTTCACCGGCATCGAGCGCAAAGCTGGGCGAGGGGATGGACTGGCCGGGATTGATGACCGTGTAGCCATTGCCCTTGTAAAACCATTCCGGCTGCACGCCCGTCTGACCCTCGGCCGGCTTGCCGCCTTCGAGGCCCATGCGGAACATTTTCATCGTGTCGGTGAGGCCGACTTCGCTCTGGCCGCTGTTGGCGGTGTGCATGGCGTCGCGCGTCGCAGCCGAGCCCAGATGGGTGAGGCCGGTGCCGGTGACGTAGAGATGGGCCGGATCGGGATGATCGATCGGCGCCAGCAGGCGCCCGTCGGCGAGAATGGCGTCGCGATCCACGGTTTCGCCGAGGCCCAGTTCGGCGACCAGCGCGCCGAGGCCCTTGCCGCTGTCCAGGGCGACCATGGCCAGGGCATAGGTGCTGGCGGCGCCGTTGACGACACGGGTCACCCCATTGTCGACGGCGCCGACCGCGCGCTCACCCTTATCGTCGATAAACTGGATCAGATTCATGGGCACTCCTCAACTGCGCTCCGCGCGCCTTGGCTGGCATAAAGCAAAACTGGCCAGCGGCTGGCAAGTCAAAAATCATACTTATTGCCTTGACCGCGAGTCACGCATGCCATGCGTCAATGCTAAACAGTCTGCTGACATATTCGGGTCGAATGCTGTGATGAATCACATGCGCTGCGACTGAATGTTCTCATTTTGTCCCTTGACAGAATGGGAACAATTTGAGAACAAATAGCGCACATTCAATGCATGACCACCAGAGGCGACAGCGCGTTGCGCAGCACTCCCGAGCGTGGAATAAGGAGATAGAAATGGCAAACGCGTCGCTTCGTGTAGTTGAAGGTGGTTCGATGGACAAAGACAAGGCACTTGCTGCGGCGCTCAGCCAGATCGAGCGCAATTTTGGCAAGGGCTCGATCATGCGGCTGGGCGAAGCCTCGGCGATCGAGGTCGAATCGATCTCCACCGGATCGCTGGGCCTCGATATCGCGCTGGGCATCGGCGGTTTGCCGAAGGGCCGAATCGTCGAGATCTTCGGGCCGGAAAGCTCGGGCAAGACTACGCTGGCGCTGCATGTCATTGCTGAAGCCCAAAAATCTGGCGGCATCTGCGCCTTTGTCGACGCCGAACATGCCCTGGATCCGGTCTATGCCCGCAAGCTGGGCGTCAATGTCGACGACCTGCTGATCTCGCAGCCCGACGCTGGCGAGCAGGCGCTTGAAATCACCGATACGCTGGTCCGTTCTGGTGCCATCGACGTGCTGGTGGTCGATTCGGTGGCGGCGCTGACCCCCAAGGCCGAGCTTGAAGGCGAGATGGGCGACAGCCTGCCGGGCCTGCAGGCCCGCCTGATGAGCCAGGCCATGCGCAAGCTGACCTCGTCGATCTCCAAGTCGAAGTGCCTCGTCATCTTCATCAACCAGATCCGCATGAAGATCGGCGTGATGTATGGCTCGCCCGAAACCACGACCGGCGGCAATGCGCTGAAGTTCTACGCCTCGGTTCGTCTCGACATTCGCCGCATCGGCGCGCTCAAGGATCGCGAAGAGGTCGTGGGCAACCAGACCCGCGTGAAGGTGGTCAAGAACAAGCTGGCTCCGCCGTTCCGCCAGGTCGAATTCGACATCATGTATGGCGAGGGCATTTCCAAGACGGGCGAATTGCTCGACCTGGGCGTCAAGTCCGGCATTGTCGAAAAGTCCGGCGCCTGGTTCTCCTGGGACAGCCAGCGGCTCGGGCAGGGGCGTGAAAACTCCCGCCAGTTCCTCAAGGACAATCCGCAGATCGCCAATACGATCGAGCAGGGCGTGCGCGAAAGCTCGGGTCTGCTCGGCGAAGTGCTGCTGGTCTCGGGCGGCGAAGACGGAGCCGGCGGCGACGACGAATAGTCATTCTTCCCATGCAGGGATTTTGGAGGCACTGCGCGAGCGGTGCCTCTTTTCTTTTCACAATGGCCGTCTTGCCGCCGCAATGCTGGACATTGCAGCAGGCTGCACGATAGAAAGCCTGCCAAACTTGTCTGCGGCGCGGCGCGCCGGTTTCCCTAGCGAAAGCCTCTTTATGACCAGCGTAAACGACCTTCGTTCGAGCTTTGTCGACTATTTTGCCCGCAATGGTCACGAGGCCGTCGCGTCGAGCCCGCTCGTGCCGCGCAATGACCCGACGCTGATGTTCACCAATTCGGGCATGGTGCAGTTCAAGAACACCTTTACCGGCGTGGAAAAGCGTCCCTATTCGCGCGCCACTACGGCGCAGAAATGCGTGCGCGCCGGCGGCAAGCACAATGACCTCGACAATGTCGGCTTCACCGCGCGCCACCACACCTTCTTTGAAATGCTGGGGAATTTCTCCTTCGGCGACTATTTCAAGCCCGAGGCGATCGAGCTGGCCTGGACGCTGCTGACCAAGGACTGGGGGCTGTCCAAGGACAAGCTGATGGTCACCGTCTACCAGGACGATGACGAGGCGCTGGAGCTGTGGAAGAAGATCGCCGGGATCGGCGAGGATCGCATCGTCAAGCTCGGCGCCAAGTCGAACTTCTGGCAGATGGGCGATACCGGCCCCTGCGGTCCCTGCTCGGAAATCTTCTATGACCATGGCGAGCATGTCTGGGGCGGCCCTCCGGGCTCGCCGGAAGAAGATGGCGATCGCTGGATCGAGATCTGGAACCTGGTCTTCATGCAGTATGAGCAGCATGGCGATGGTTCGCGTACCGGTCTGCCGCGCCCGTCCATCGATACCGGCATGGGTCTCGAGCGCGTTGCTGCGGTCATGCAGGGCGTGCACGACAATTACGATATCGACCTGTTCAAGGCGCTGATCGGCGCTGCGGCCAATGCCACCAATGCCGACGTCAATGGCGAGGGCAACCGGAGCCTCCGCGTCATTGCCGACCACCTGCGTTCGATGAGCTTCCTTATTGCCGAAGGCGTGCTGCCCTCCAATGAAGGCCGTGGCTATGTGCTGCGCCGCATCATGCGCCGCGCCATGCGCCATGCGACCCTGCTCGGCACGAACGAACCGGTCATCTACAAGCTGGTGCCGACGCTGGTGCGTGAAATGGGCCAGGCCTATCCTGAACTGGTGCGTGGCGAAGCGCTGATCGCCGAGACGGTGCGCCTCGAAGAAGGCCGCTTCCTCAAGACGCTGGGCCGTGGTCTGCAGATCCTGGCCGACGAGACGCAGGACCTTGGGGAAGGTGCGGTGCTCAATGGCGCCAGCGCCTTCAAGCTCTATGACACCTATGGCTTCCCGCTCGATCTGACGCAGGACGCGCTGCGTTCGCGCGGCATCACCGTCGACCAAGCGGGTTTTGATACAGCCATGGCCGCCCAGAAGGCCGAAGCACGCAAGAGCTGGTCCGGTTCGGGGGAAGCGGCTGCCGATACCGTCTGGTATGGCCTGCTCGACAAGGCCGGTCCGACCGAATTCCTCGGATATGAAACCGAGACTGCGGAAGGCGAGGTCAAGGCCTTGCTCAAGGATGGCAAGGAAGTCGATAGCCTTGCCAAGGGCGAGGAAGGCTTTGTCGTGCTCAACCAGACGCCCTTCTATGGCGAGAGCGGCGGCCAGGTTGGCGATACCGGTCTCATCAAGGGCGAGGGCGTTGCGGCTGATGTCACCGAGACGCAGAAGCACCATGGTGTCTTTGCGCATAAGGTGTCGGTCACCGAGGGCACGATCAAGCTCGGGCAGGCCCTGACGCTTACGGTCGATCACGAGCGCCGCTCGGCGATCCGCTCGAACCATTCGGCGACCCATCTGCTGCACGAAGCGCTGCGCATCGTGCTGGGCGACCATGTCGCGCAAAAGGGGTCGCTGGTGTCGCCCGATCGCCTGCGCTTCGACTTCGTCCATACCAAGCCGGTCACCGACCAGGAGATGGCGCAGGTCGAAGACATCGCCAATGCCATCGTGTTGCAGAACACGCCGGTCGAGACGCGGTTGATGGGCGTCGAAGAGGCCAAGGAATCGGGCGCCCGGGCGCTGTTTGGCGAAAAATATGGCGACGAGGTCCGTGTCGTGGCCATGGGCGAGCCCACGGGCAATGGCCTCGGTTGGTCGGTGGAATTGTGCGGCGGCACGCATGTGCGGCGGACCGGTGATATTGGCCTTGTGTCCATCGTTGCCGAAAGCGCCGTTGGTGCCGGCGTACGCCGTATCGAGGCGCTGACCGGCAAGGCGGCGCGCCATCGCGGCAATACCAATGTGGCGATCGTCGATGCCGCCGCGGGTCTGCTGCGCTCGGGCAGCCATGAAGTGCTGGACCGCATTTCAGCGCTGCAGGACAATATCAAGAAGATCGAGCGCGAGCTGACCGATGCCCGCAAGAAGCTTGCCCTGGGTGGCGGTGCCGGTACGGGTGCAACGGCGGCGGCCGACGAGACCATCAATGGCGTGATCTATGTGGGTCGCACGGTGGAAGGCATTGCGGCCAAGGACGTCAAGGGTCTGGTGGACAGCGAGAAAAAGCGCATCGGCTCGGGCGTGGTTACCGTCGTGCTCAAGGGTGACGACGGCAAGGGCACGGTCGCCATCGGCGTTACCGAAGACCTGACGGCACGCTATGCCGCCGGCAATCTGATCAAGCTGGCGACGGCCGCACTGGGCGGGCAGGGCGGCGGCGGTCGGCCCGACATGGCGCAGGGCGGGGGGCCGGATGGCTCCAAGTCCGACGAAGCCATCGCAGCAGTTCGCGCGGCGCTTTAAGACGTTGAGAAGCCCCGCGAAAGCGGGGCTTTTTGTATTCCGGGTGACGATAAAACACCCTGCTGCCGTGTGAGCATCTCAGATGGATCCCGGCTCAAGGCGGGGATCACATCGGGGGTGTGGCTCTACGTTCTAAAGCCCGGTGCGCCAGAAGAAGAGGCGCGGCTTCCAGACGATGCGAACCTTTTCCGTCATGACATTGGCGAGGCCGGCGGCCAGCACGATGACGAGACCAATGATCGCGACATAGTCGGGGAATTCGCCGAAAAAGGCCGCGCCGAAGACGATGGCCCAGATCAACTGGCTATATTGCACCGGCGCGACAAGGCTGGCCGGGGAGCGCTTGGTGGCGCCGATCAGCAGCAGGCCGCCGGTGCCG
This sequence comes from Candidatus Devosia phytovorans, assembly GCA_029202405.1. Lineage (NCBI taxonomy): Bacteria > Pseudomonadati > Pseudomonadota > Alphaproteobacteria > Hyphomicrobiales > Devosiaceae > Devosia > Candidatus Devosia phytovorans. The sequence continues at coordinate 970,778 of CP119312.1, forward strand.
CCCAGAATGCCGATGGCGAGGAAAATGGCCATCTGTTCCCAGCTCGGCCAGACGAAGACCGGAATCATCAGCAGGCCGTTGAAGATGGCGGAATAGAACACCTGGATGCCGACAAGGCTGACTCGGCGTTCGACCGGCGCGATCTGGCGCAGGATGACGGTGGTGGCACCACCCAGAAAGACCGAACAGAAAATCGCCAGATGCCCCCATTGCACCTCGCGCACGCCGGGGCGGATGACCAGCACTACGCCGAGGAAGCTGATGACCAGCAGCAGCCAGCGATGGGCGGCGACGTGCTCCTTGAGGATCAGCACGCCCAGCAGCGTCACCATGATCGGCGTCAGAAAGCCGATGGCATAGACGTCGGCGAAGGGAATGTGGGTGAAGGCATACATGACGAAGGCGGTGCTGGTGATGGCCGTGGCGCAGCGCAGATGCACCAGCCAGGGATGCTTGAGCTTGTAGATGTCGCGCCAGCGCTCGCCGCGTTTGGTCAGCATGGCCGGGATGATGGAAAAGCTGGTGGTGAAGAAGGCGATCTCGAAGACCGACATGACCGGCCCCGTCGCCTTGATGAGGGCGTCGGCCATGGAAAAGCTGGCATAGGCCAGAAAGGCGAGGAGGACGCCGACCGGCATCGCAGGATCCAAAGGCTGGAGGGAGATTCGTAGTTTGACGTACCATACAAGCGAGCGGTGCAACCGTCGACGGGGCTGGAGACTAAATTTCGGGTCCCTGAACCTCGGTGATATTGCTCGGCGGGCCGGGGCGGGTGGCGCGATATTCGGCAAAGCGGCCGGCAATACGGGTGCGGGCGCCGTCGATGAAGACATTGACGAGGCCCGAAAGCACGACCACGGCAAGGCCGATATAGGCCAGCACGTCCGGGTGTTCGGCATAGAACCAGGCGCCCAGGCCAATGGCCCAGACGATCTGCACATATTGGATCGGGGCGACCTGGCTGGCCGGGGCATTGCGGGTGGCGGCGATGAGCAGGATATGGCCCATGCCGACGAGGCTGCCCGAGGCGGCGAGGAGGCCGAATTGCTGCGGCGTGGGCCAGACGAAGGTGGGCGCCATCAGGACGGCATTGACCATGATCAGGTAGAGCGCGGGCAGGGCGATGAGGCTGACACGCTGTTCCTTCGGCGCGATGACGCGGAGGATTGTGGTGGTGGAGGCGCCGAAGACGGCGCAGAGCAGGGCTGTCAGATGGCCCAGTTCAAGCTCGCGGAAGCCGGGCCGCACCACCAGCATGACCCCGATAAAGCCCAGCGCCAGCATGGACCAGCGCATCAGATCGACGCGCTCCTTGAGGATCAGCACCGACATGACGGTGATGAAGAGCGGCATCATGAAGACCAGCGAATAGGTCTCGGCGAAGGGGATGGTGGTGAAGGAGATGGTGACGAGGATCGACGACGCGACGCCGCTGAAGGCGCGGGCATGGACGAGGAGGGGCCGGTTGAGCTGGAAAGCGTTGCGCCAGCGTTCGCCTTTCGGCTTGGCGAAGGCGGCTGGGATGAGGCCGAAGAGGGCGATGAAGAAGCCGATCTCGAAGACCGACAGGTCCTGGCCAAAACCCTTGATGATGGCGTCGCCGCAGGAATAGACCGAATAGGCGACAATCGCATAGAGCACGCCGATCGGCATGGGGGACCCGCAAGAACAGAATTTCGAGGCAATGGAGCAAGCTTAGACAAGCGTGGATGTTCCGTCGATGGGATCGTGCTCGTCTTGTATGGAAATCTGGGGCTTGCCTCGCCTGCGGATTTGCCGCATCAGTGCCGGTGATGGTTCCGGCCGCCGCGAGCAGCGGTGACTGGATTAAAAGGGAACACGGTGCGACGTACCCATCAGGGCGCAAGACCGTGGCTGCCCCCGCAACTGTGAGCGGAGAGCGACACCGGGAATACCACTGGCCGAAAGGCTGGGAAGGTCCGGCGGCGCAGTGACCCGCGAGCCAGGAGACCTGCCGTCATCCTTGATTTCAACCCGGCCGGGGTGTGCCGCGGGAGACGATGATGACCAGTTGCTGCGCAATCGCTGCCCCAAATCTGTTCGGATCGCCCGTGCCCTCTCGCCAATTGGCGGAGGTTGCCGATGGCGTCGCGCCAGCAGACTGACCGCTTCACCGGCGGCCGGCCGGCCGGGCTCAATCTGGTTGACCTGAGCTGGGGCGTCAGTGCCGGCAAGCCCATTATCGGGCCGCTGTCGCTGAGCGTCGAGCCGGGTCAGATGCTGGCGCTGGTGGGGCCCAATGGCGCGGGCAAGTCGAGCCTGCTGCGCTGTCTTTATCGCTATCACCGTCCATCCACTGGCAAGGTCCTGCTCGATGGGAGCAATATCTGGTCGCTGCCGGGCAAGGCCGTGGCGCAGCGCGTGGCGACGGTTTTGCAGGAGCCGGCCAGCGATTTCGGGCTGACAGTGGCCGAAGTGGTCGAGCTTGGGCTGACGCCGCACCGGCAGGGCTGGGCCACGGATCATCGCGATCATGAAGGGGTCGAAGCGGTATTGGCGCTGATGGAGCTGACCGAGCTGGCGCCGCGGGATCTCGCGACGCTGTCGGGCGGCGAAAAGCAAAGAGTGATGATCGCCAGGGCCTTGCTGCAAAAGCCTGACCTTCTGATTCTGGACGAACCGACCAATCACCTCGACATCCGCCACCAGCTCGAAGTGCTGGAGTTGCTGGCGGGGCTGGAGTGCACGGTAGTGGTTTCGCTGCATGACCTGGCGCTGGCCTGCGCCCATGCCGACAAGGTGCTGCTGCTCGATCAGGGAAAAGTCGCGGCGATCGGTGCGCCGACCGAAGTTCTCACCCAGGACACGATCCGCGCTGCCTTTGCCGTCGAGACGCTGCTGGATGCCCATCCGGCGACGGGCCGGCCGCGCCTCAGTTTTTATCTCCCACAACCACTATCGGAGTGATTTCATGCGTCTTGTCATTGCCCTTGCCGCCCTGGCAGCAGCCAGTTCATCAGCTGTTGCTGCGGGCTATCCTGTCACCGTCAGGAGCTGCGATCGCGAGGTCACTTTCGAAGCGGCGCCGCAGCGCGCCATTTCCAATGACGTCAACCTGACCGAGATGATGCTGGCGCTGGGGCTGAGTGATCGCATGGTTGGCTATACCGGCGTATCGGGCTGGAAGACGCTGGACGAGACCTTGCGGCAGGGCGTGGCGGAATTGCCGGAGTTGTCGCCAGAATATCCGAGCAAGGAAGTGCTGCTCGGCGCCGATGCCGACTTCTACTTTGCCGGCTGGAACTATGGCATGCGGCTCGGTGGCGAGGTGACGCCGGAGACGCTGGCCGAATTCGACATTGCCGTCTACGAGCTCAGCGAAAGCTGCATCCACGTCATGGACAAGCCCAAGGCATCGATGGACGATCTCTACAACGACCTGCTCAACCTGGGGCAGATCTTTGATGTGTCGGAGCGGGCCGAGCTTCTGGTCGAGAACTACAAGATTGCGCTGGAGGATTATCAGGCCGGTCTGCCGGCGCTGCCCGAACCGGTTTCGGTGTTTGTCTACGATAGCGGCGAGGCCAAGCCGTTCACCGCGGGGCAATATGGCATGCCCACGGCGCTGATCGAGGCGGCGGGCGGGCGCAATATCATGGATGATGTGGAATCGAGCTGGGTCGAGATCGGCTGGGAGCCCGTGATCGAACGCAATCCCGAGGTGGTGGTCATCGTCAACTATGGTGACGTGACGGCCGAGCAGAAGATCGATTTCATGAAATCCAACCCGGCCTTTGCCGCTATCCCCGCCGTAGCCAATGACCGCTTCGTGGTGCTTGAATATGTCGAGGCAACGCCGGGACCGCGCAATATTGCAGCGGTGCAGCGGCTCGCCGAAGCGTTCCGGGAATAGGCCTTGTCGCATCGCCATCTTGCCACCGGTCGCCGGCATTTTGCGGCCCATTGGACGCCAGCGCTGATCATGGTGCTCGTCGTGCTGTTGATCGCCACCATGTCGGTGTCGGTCGGGGCAGGGGCGGTACCGATCCCGGTCGAAACCGTCTGGCGCATTGTGGCCTCCAAGCTGGCGCCGGGCAGCGTCGTGGTGGACTGGACCTCGGGACGCGAGAATATCGTCTGGGAGGTGCGGTTGCCGCGGATCGTGCTGGGCGCGATCGTGGGGGCAAGCCTGGCTCTGGTGGGGGCGGCACTGCAGTCGGTGACGCGTAATCCGCTGGCCGACCCGCATCTGCTGGGCATTTCCTCGGGCGCGGCTTTTGGGGCGATCGTGGTGCTGCTGCACACCGGCATGTTCCTCGGCCTTGTCACCGTGCCGCTGTTTGCCTTTGGCGGGGCGCTGTTGGCAACGGGCCTGGTGCTGGGCGTGGCAAGCTTTACGCGGTCGCATAGTGCCGGCCGGCTGATCCTCGCCGGTGTGGCGATCAGCTTCATCATCACCGCCGGCGGCAATCTCTTCATCTTCCTCGGCGATCCGCGGGCGGCGCATACGGTGGTGTTCTGGATGCTGGGCGGGCTGGGGCTGGCCCAATGGCAGCAATTGCCGTTTCCGCTGATCGCGCTGGCGGTCTGTGGCGCCTATCTGATTGCGAAAGCGAGGGCGCTCAATGCCATGACGCTGGGTGACGAGAGCGCGACGACGCTGGGCATTCCGGCGCGGCGATTCCGGCTGACGGTGTTTGTGGTCTGTGCGCTGCTGACCGGGTCAGCCGTCGCCTTTTCGGGTGTCATCGCCTTCGTAGGCCTGATGATCCCGCATATCGTGCGGATGATGGTGGGGGGCGATTATCGACGGGTCATGCCGCTGTCGGGCCTGCTGGGCGCGATCTTTCTCGTGCTGGCCGATATTGCGGCGCGCACCATCATGCCGCCGCAGGACATGCCGATCGGAGTTCTCACGGGGGTGATCGGCGGGCTGTTCTTTGTTGGACTGATGCGCTGGCGTCGAACCGGCGAGCAATAGATAAGGGCCGGAGCGATGCTCCGGCCCTTTTTCATCTGCTTGGCTTTAGAAGGTGGCTTTGGCGCTCAGGCTGAAGGCAAGGACATTGCCGCTGTCCCAGGTTTCGCCCAGAGCATTGGCACCCGAGCCGATCAGCGAATAGGAGACGCCACCGGACAGTTCGAAGTTTTCGTTCGGCTTGTAGGCGCCGCCCAGGGCAACGCCCCAGCGGTCGGTCTGCACGCCAGCGTCCAGATCGCCCGCGGCGTTCTTGCGGGAAGTGCCCTTGTCCCAGGTCAGGCTCCCGAGAACGGTAACTTCGTCGGTGAGTTGGTGACCCAGGCCGGCGCTGACAGTCCAGCCGTCTTCGTAGTTGAAGGTCGTGGTGATGGGTGTGCCGCCGGTCACTGTGAGTGCCTGCAGGACCGACCAATCGACCCATTTGACACTGCCCAGGGCAAGCCAGCCGGGCGCGATGCCGGACTGCGCCTTGACCTCGAAGCTTTGCGGCGTGGTAACGTCTGCAGATCTGGCCGATGCGCCGAGGGGTGTCGTCAGTGTGCCTGACAAGTCATAGTCGACCGCCGCGTTGTAGATTGCGCTGACGCGCAGGGCGATGTCCGGGATTTCGTAGGCCGCGCCGACGCGCCACCCAACGCCGTTGCCATCGAGTTCAAGCGGGACAGTGCCCAGAGTCGGGCCAGGCAGAAGGGCGGGGATCGAGGCTTCATAATCCAGACTTTGCCCCGAGATGCCGCCAATAGCGCTCAGGACCCCGGGGCCCACGTTGAAGCCGTAGGCGCAGGTCAGGCCGATGTCGTTAGAGGTGAGGCGTTCCCGTGCCGCCTGGCTCGTGGCGGCAGCGTAGGCAAGCGTTCGGTCGGTGCCCGAACCCCAGGGATTCTGGACGGAGACCAAGCATGAAGCGTTGTCGAAGAGGTCGGCCTTGGCTGCAAAATTGTAGTAGGTGCGATCCGAGGACGTCGCGATCGTGCCAAGCGTGGGTGCCACTGTGGGATTCTGGATATCATGGCTGATCATCACCTGGGTGACGGTGCCCTTGCCGACATAGGTGCCGGGGTCAAACAGCAGGTCCCAGTTGTAGCCGTTGGCCTCAAGGCCGCCGGCGTGGGCCGCGCCGATAGTCGATGACGCGGCCAGTGCCGCAAGCGCAATCGTCCGAATATGGCGATGTGCCATGCAAATCCTCCTCAACATGGTCTGCGGCACTCCTCCAGCGCCGTGTCGTCAACGTGCCGTCCGCTGGCAACGAGTGACGTATGCGTCAACATGTGCGGGATTTTCCTTGTCCGTCAATGCGTAGCAGGACGGATTGAGACGAAAATGTGTCATTGGCGCAGTGGGGCAACACCGGCATGCCTAAAGAAAAGGGCCGGAGCGATGCTCCGGCCCTCGTCAGCTGTCAATGAAGGCGGCTTATGCCATGGCCTTCTGCAGGTTCTGGTCGATGGCATCGAGGAAGCCGATGGTCGACAGCCACGGCTGATCGGGGCCGACGAGCAGGGACAGGTCCTTGGTCATCTTGCCTTCTTCGATGGTGTCGACAGTGACCTTTTCGAGGGTCAGGGCGAAGTTCTTGAGCGCCTCGTTGTCGTCGAGCTTGGCGCGGTGGGCGAGGCCACGGGTCCAGGCGAAGATCGAGGCGGTCGAATTGGTCGAGGTTTCCTTGCCCTGCTGATGCTGGCGGTAGTGACGGGTCACGGTGCCGTGGGCGGCTTCAGATTCGACGATCTTGCCATCGGGCGTCGCCAGGACCGAAGTCATCAGGCCGAGCGAGCCAAAGCCCTGGGCCACGATGTCGGACTGCACGTCGCCATCATAGTTCTTGCAGGCCCAGACATAGCCGCCGGACCACTTGAGGGCCGAAGCGACCATGTCGTCGATCAGGCGGTGTTCGTACCAGATCTTCTTGGCTTCGAACTTTTCCTTGAATTCGGCTTCGTAGATCTCCTGGAAGATGTCCTTGAAGCGGCCGTCATAGACCTTGAGGATGGTGTTCTTGGTCGACAGGTACACCGGCACGCCGCGGGCAAGGCCGTAGTTGAAGGACGAATAGGCGAAATCGCGGATCGAGTCGTCCTGATTGTACATGGCCATGGCCACGCCGGCGCCGGGGGCCTGGTAGACTTCGTGCTCGATGACCTGGCCGTCTTCGCCGGTGAACTTGATGGTCAGCGTGCCCTTGCCGGGGAAGGTGAAATCGGTGGCGCGGTACTGGTCGCCGAAGGCGTGACGGCCGACGATGATCGGCTGGGTCCAGCCGGGCACCAGACGCGGCACGTTCTTGCAGATGATAGGCTCGCGGAAGATGACGCCGCCCAGGATGTTGCGGATGGTGCCATTGGGCGACTTCCACATCTTCTTGAGGCCGAATTCCTCGACGCGCTGCTCATCGGGGGTGATAGTGGCGCATTTGATGCCGACGCCGTATTTCCTGATGGCATTGGCGGAATCCACGGTCACCTGATCGCTGGTGGCGTCGCGGTTCTGCACGGAGAGATCGTAGTATTCGATCGGCAGATCGAGGTAGGGGTGGATGAGCTTGTCCTTGATCGCCTGCCAGATGATCCGGGTCATCTCATCGCCGTCGAGGTCCACAACCGGGTTGGCGACTTTGATCTTGCTCATCGGAAATATCTCCCTGAATTCCGCATATTGGGCCCTATGGCCAGGTTCGGCAGCCCGTATAGCATCGGCAGGCCAAAGCGCAAAGCATGGCTGTGGCATGGGGGCTTGCCGTTGGCGGGGCGTGATCCTATCACAGGGACATGCAGGACGATTTCACCGAATGCCTGGTGCTGAACACGCGGATGGCGGCGCGGGCAGTGACGCGGCTGGCTGATCGACGGCTGCGGCCGCTGGGGATTACCGCCGCGCAATTCACCATCATCACGGCGCTGCATGGCGCGCCGAATCGTTCGGTCACCGACGTGGCCAATTCCATCGCCATGGATCGTTCGACCCTGTCGCGCAATCTCGACCTGCTGGAGCGCAAGGGCGTTGTGCGCACGCAGGGCGCCGAGAAGGGCAATGGCCGCCTCTGCGCGCTGACGGGTGATGGCGAAACGCTGCTCGAACAAATCCTGCCGGTGTGGCGCGAGGGGCAGGCCGAGTTCAAGAGACTGCTGTCTGATCCGGATTTTCCGACGGCGCTCAATGCGCTGAGAGGTCTGGCGAAGCTCTAGCGCTGCCATTGACCGGCCACAAAGCTAACCGATATCGTGCATATACACGCAATGGAGACTGCAATGCTCAAGCCCGATCCCAATGATCCCATCGTCGTCACCGGCATGGGTGTGGTTTCCCCGCTCGGCGTGGGAGCCGAGGTGAACTGGGAACGGCTGCTCGCGGGAAAGAGCGGCATCGTGGTCAACGACCGTTTCGATACCGAGGGTTTTGGCTCGCATATCGGTGGTCTTGTACCGGGTAAGGATCGCGACGAGCATGGCTTCGAGCCGGCCGAGTGGATCGACCCCAAGGACATCAAGAAGATGGATGTCTTTATCCAGTACGGCTTGGCGGCGGCGGCTCAAGCCCTGGATCAGGCTGGCTGGCATCCCACCAGCGAGGCGGACCTGCAGGCGACGGCGACGATCATTGGCTCGGGTGTCGGCGGTTCGCCTGTAATGGCCAAGGCGGCCGAGACGATCACCACCAAGGGTCCGCGCCGGCTATCGCCCTTCACAGTGCCGTCCTTCCTCGCCAATCTGGCGGCCGGATGGATCTCCATCAAATACGGTTTCAAGGGACCGATCGGCACGCCGGTTACCGCCTGTGCGGCTTCGGCCCAGGCGATCGGCGATGGCATGCGGCTGATCCTGACGGGCGAGGCCGAGATTGCCGTCGTCGGTGGCGCAGAAGGCTCGGTCGATCCGATTTCCATCGGCGGGTTCGGCGCAGCACGGGCGCTGACGTCGTCGCATAATGATGCGCCGCACAAGGCATCGCGGCCCTTCGACAAGGGGCACGACGGGTTCGTGCTGTCGGAAGGCGCGGCCGTGCTGGTGATCGAAAAGCTGAGCCATGCCAGGGCTCGCGGTGCCAAGCCGATCGCGACCGTGGCTGGCTATGGCACCTCTGCCGATGCCTATCACCTGACATCGGGTTCGCCAGATGGCGCCGGGGCGCAGGTAGCAATGCGCAATGCACTCAAGATGGCGGGGATCGACCAATCGGCCATCGACTATGTGAATGCGCATGCGACGTCGACCGAGGTCGGGGATGCGGCCGAGATTGCCGGCATTGCGGCGGTGTTTGCCGGGCGCGGCAAGGATCTGGCGGTCTCGTCCACCAAGGCGTCGACCGGGCATCTGCTGGGTGCGGCCGGGGCGCTCGAAGCCATGTTCAGTGTGCTGGCCCTGCGCGACCAGACCCTGCCGCCGACGATCAATCTCGACGACCCCGAAGAGGTGGCAGACCAGTTCGACCTCGTGCCCAACACGGCCAAGCCCAAGGCGCTGAACCATGTCCTGTCCAATTCGTTCGGCTTTGGCGGGGTCAATGCGGCGCTGGTGTTCGGCAAGGCGCCGGACTGATCATTTCGGCGGCAGCGTATCGACGAAGGCGCGGGCCCGGGCGATCCAGTCCTCCAGCGCATCGTGGTCTTCGAGCACATCGCCGCTGACCTCGACGAACCCGGTCATGGTCCGTGTGCCCATGTCGATTGCAGATGCGCCGGGCAGGGCAAGGGCGGCGTCGTAGCCGTCCTTGCCGACGCGGACCAGCAGGCTTCCGTCCTTCATCGGGCAGACCAGCATGTTGCCAGCCAGCATGAAGCAGCGGCCACCGAACATCTTCTTTTCGGCAAGCGGCAGCATGGCCGGCAGCAGGTCGCGGATACGATCGGAGAGTTCCTCGGAGGCCATGCTCATGGGGTTGAGTCTCGATAGCGCTCGTGGCGCGGCAGGTGCTCTTCGATCAGGTCCCAGGCGCGGTGGCTGCGGGCGAAGATCAACTGGCTGGGTACGAACCAGTCGGTCTGGTCGGTGAAGATACCGACGGGCAGAAGGCTGATCCCCGGCGCGCGGGAGCTCTTGGCATGCATGGTGGTGCCGCATTCGGGGCAGAAGTGGCGGGTGAAGGTGGCGCCCGAATCGGCTGGTCGCGAATAGGTTTTGGTCGCGCCGGTCACGAGGATCATGTCGGCCGGTATGAGGGCGACGCTGGAATGGCCACTGCCCGAGACGCGCTGGCAGTTTTCGCAGGCGCATTGCAGCATGGAGATGATCTGGCCACTGGCCGTGAGCGTGATGGCGCCGCAGTCGCAGCGCGTGGTCAGGTCGATGTCAGGCATTTCGGAACGGGACATGAATGGAAGCTGACATGCCCGCGCGAGACCGGCAAGGGTGAGGCACTTGCCTTTGCCGGTCCGACTGACCAGAGTGCGGCCCCGAACCGGGGAGAGGCATGGCGCTTTATCCAGACTATCCGTTGCGGACCGAACGACTGACACTGCGTCCCTTCACGCGGGGTGACGTCGATGCGGTGTTCGCCTATCGCCGGCGCGAGGACGTGGCGCGCTATCTGTTCGATTCGGCACTTAGCCGCGAGGAATGCGCCCTGGCGGTACAGCAGCGCATCGGGCAGATCGCGCTGGAGGCCGAGAATGACAAGATCATCCTGGCGGTGGAGCTCAACGACAATAGCGCGGTGATTGGCGAGGTATCGCTGATCTGGCGCAGCAGGGATGCGCGGCAGGGCGAGATCGGCTGGATCTTTGATCCCAACTACCAGGGAAACGGTTATGCGACGGAAGCGTCGAACGCGATCCTGGACCTGGCCTTCGGGCCGGGGGATATACACCGGATCGCGGCGCGCTGCGATGTGCGCAATCAATCCTCATGGCGGCTGATGGAGCGGCTGGGCATGCGGCGCGAGGCGCATTTCCGCGAGCACGCCATCTTCAAGAGCCAGTGGGACGAGGAATTCATTTATGCCCTGCTGTGGCAGGAGTGGCGTCTGCTGCGTGGCGGCGCGCATGCTGAGGTGGAAGTGTTTGCAAAGCCCCAATGACAGGCACGGAATCTTGATCGATTTCGCAGGCCCGTTTCGGGAATAGTTTTCCTTTTGATCTCAGGAACTTCTTGGACTCGTCAGCCGTTGGCGCCTTCGCACAAGTATTGCGGGGAGCATCTATAAATGTCGTCACTTTCATTGCCTATCGAAACCGACCGGCTGATCCTTCGCCCGTTCGAACGTGCCGACCTCGACGCCCTCAGCGCCTATCACGCGCTTCCTTCCGTCCAGCGCTACGTCTACAGCCGCACGCGCGACACCAGTGAGGTGGCAAATGCGCTCAACATCCTGCGCAATCAGGTGAGCCTGCAGCGCCCCGGCGATACGCTGTCCCTGGCCATGGTGCGCAAGGGCGATCACAGGCTGATTGGCCATGTGTCGCTGCATTGGTCAGACGCGACGGCCGGGCAGGGCGAAGTGCGCTTCTGCATCAATCCCGCCTATGCCGGGCAGGGTTTTTCGCGCGAGGCGATCAGCGCCATGTATGACCTGGCTTTCGATCATTTCCGCATCCATCGGATGTTCGCACGCTGCGACGGTCGTAATCACCACTCGATCAAGTTGCTGCAGCAGATGGGCATGCGGCTCGAGGCGCATTACCGCGAACATGCGCTGTTTCAGGGCGAGTGGGACGAAGAGCTACATTTCGCCATCCTCGATCGCGAATGGCAGCGGTCCAGCAAGGTCAAGGATCTTCCGGTACGCCACCGCGTCGCCTGATTTGCCCTCCCCGACAAAAACCGGCTATGAGCGCCTGATCTTTCAAGGATTGCGCGCATGGCCGGAACCGACACATCCCAGAAATTAGAGCTTCTGCCGACTCCGGCGGTGATCCTCTGCGAGCCGCAGCTCGGGGAAAACATCGGCACGGCCGCGCGCGCCATGGCCAATTTCGGGCTGTGGGACCTGCGCCTGGTTCGGCCGCGCGATGGCTGGCCCAACGAGAAGGCGGTGGCTGCGGCGTCACGCGCCGACCATGTAATCAACCAGGTGCGGGTGTTTGAAACCCTGGAAGACGCTATCAGCGACCTGACACTGGTCTATGCGACTACGGCGCGGTCGCGCGACATGCAGAAGGATGTCATCGGGCCCGATGAAGCCGGTCGGCGGATGGCTGCGCATATCGGCGCCGGCCAGAAGGCGGGATTGCTGTTTGGCCGCGAGAAGTGGGGCCTGCTCAACGAAGAGGTTGCTCTCAGCGACATGATCGTGACGCTGCCGGTGGAGCCGGCCTTTGCCTCGCTCAATATTGCGCAGGCGGTGCTGATCCTTGCCTATGAATGGCGGCTGCAATCAGGAAGGGGCGCTCTGCCCTTTGGCGATGGTACGTCCGATGTCGCGCCCCGGAGCGAGCTGGTTGGCATGTTCGAGCATCTCGAAGGGGTGCTGGATCAATCGGGCTTCTTCACCAACCCCGACAAGAAGCCCAGCATGGTCAATAACCTGCGGACGGCGCTGACGCGGGGCAATTTCTCGTCGCAGGAGATCCGCACGCTGCGCGGCGTGATCTCGTCGATCGACCGGCGGCATCAGCGGCCCAATCCGAACCGGGTGAAGAAAGACACGCCCGAGGAATAATCGCGGCAGGTGTACGCGGCAGTACGATTTGGGCTTTGACTGCGACATTGTGTCATGGCATGGGCAGGCATCATGCATGACACTCCCGCCGACACGTCCCGCCTCGCCTTTACCTACAAGGGCTTCCGCTTCTTCTGGCTGACGACGCTGCTGGTCAGCTTCGCGGTGCAGATCATGTCGGTGTCGATCGCCTATCAGATCTACGAGGTGACCCGGGAGCCGCTGCTGGTGGGCCTCGTCGGGCTGTGTCTGTTCCTGCCGGCGCTGCTGCTGATCCTGGTGACAGGCCTCGTCGCCGACCGGTTCAACCGGCGCCGCATCATGGCGATCTGCCTGAGCGTGGAATTGCTCTGCGCCTTCAGCTTCTTCCTCTTCACCGAAGTGGAAGCGCATGAGGTCTGGCCGCTGTTCTGCATTCTCGTGGTGCTGGGTACGGCGCGGGCCTTCTGGAATCCCGCGGCCCAGTCGCTGGCGCCGAACCTTGTCCCGCCTGAAGCCCTGTCCAATGCCATTACGGTCAATGCGTCGGCCTGGCAGTTTGCATCCATCGCCGGTCCGGCGATTGGCGGCGTTCTCTATGCCGTGGCGCCACCGGTGGCCTTCGGCGTGGCCTGCGCCCTGTTGATCTGCGGCGTTGGCGCCGTCCTGCTGATCCCAAAGCCCATGCAGCGCGAGTCGGCGCAGGCGACCAGCATGGAAACGCTGCTCGGCGGCTTCCGCTATATCTTCTCCAACAAGGTGGTGCTGGGCGCCATTTCGCTCGACATGTTCGCGGTGCTGATGGGCGGGGCGGTGGCCATGCTGCCGATCTATGCCACCGATATCCTGCATGGCGGTTCAATCGCCAATGGCCTGCTGCGTGCCTCGCCGGGCATTGGCGCCATAGCCATGGCGCTGTTTCTGACGCGCTTCCCGATTCGCAATTTTGCCGGCCGCATCCTCTTTGTCTTCGTGGCGCTGTTTGGTGCCTTTACCGTGGTCTTCGGCTTTTCGACCTCGCTGTGGATTTCCATCCCGGCGCTGGCGCTGGTGGGTGCCTCCGACATGGTGAGCGTCACCATTCGTGAGACGATCATGCAGCTGTGGACGCCCGAAGAGGTGCGCGGGCGCGTCAATGCGGTGAACTCGGTGTTCATCGGCGCGTCCAACGAGCTGGGCGAATTCCGCGCCGGCACGGTGGCGCATTTCATCGGGCCGGTCGCGGCCGTGGTGATCGGCGGTTTCGGCGCCATGGCGGTGGCCGGGATCTGGAGCCAGATCTTCCCCGGCCTGCGCGAGCAGAAGTCGCTTGACCATAAGATGGTGGTCGATGGCGCAGCGGAGCCTCTGGCCGACAAAGCCTAAAAGGTGAAAACCTCGCGGCGCAGTTCTTCCCAGGCGTCGCGGCTGGTGGCCAGCAGCACGCCGCCGTCGACATGGTGGGGCAGGTAGGGCTGGCCATCGAGCCGGGCGGCATAGCCACCGGCCTCCTGCGCGATCAGCACGCCGGCCAGATGATCCCAGGGCATCAGCTTGTTGTAGCTGAGGAACTGGGCGTGGCCGGAAACGAAGGTGCGGTATTCGTGCCCGGCGCAGCGGAAATTGGACAGCATGCGCAGCTTGGCCGTATTGGCGAGGACCTGCGGGCGGACTGCGGCGGGCATATAAGCGACCGATGCCATGCCGACCATTTCGCCCAGCGGCAGCGGCTTTGCCACCTGCAGGCGGACCGCTTCGCCATTCGGGCGGCGCAGCCAGGCGCCCGAGCCCTTCTCGGCCATGATCCAGTCGTCGCCCATCGGATCGTAGATGATGCCGGCGACGGTCTCGCCGCCGGAGACGACGGCGGCCATGGTGGCAAAGAGCGGCAGGCCGGCAGCGTAGTTGGCGGTCCCATCGATGGGATCCACCACGACGGCCAGATCGGCCGTGGCGAGGCGCGCCAGTAAGGCCGGGTCGGCAGCAACGGATTCTTCACCCACAAAGAGCGCGTCGGGCATCCAGGTGGCGATGGCGGCCTTGATGGCATTTTCGGTCGCGACATCGGCCTCGGTCACGAGGTCAATGGCCTCGGACTTAATCGAGACCATTGAAGCATTGAGCCGGCGGAAGCGAGGCAGTGCCTCGGCGCGGGCGGCGTCACGCAGGATGTTGGCGAGTTCGAGAGCGTCGAATGCGGGCATGTCTTGCGCCTGTCAGTGCGTGGGAAGGGGCGTGATGATATTCTGCCGGATCTGCGTCCAGCTGTCCCTGTCAGGTGCACAGAGAAGGCCGCCGGTGATCTGGCCGGGGCGATAGGGCGTGCCATCGAGATGGGCATTATAGCCGCCGGCTTCCTGATGGATCAGGGCGCCGGCGAGATGATCCCAGGGCATCATGCCGTTGGCGGCGAGAAAATGCGCGCGACCGGTCGCGACCATCCAGTATTCATAAGCCGAGCAGCCATAGGCCATGGACATGCGGATGCCAGCCATGTTGGCGGCGACCTCATTGCGTGCCGGCTGGGGCAAATAGCTCCAGCTCATGACTGAGATCATTTCGGACAGTGGCACCGGGTCGGCCACCTTGATGGGACTGGTCTGCTGGCCGGCGCGATGGAGGAAGGCGCCACTGCCCAGTTCGGCCACCAGCGTATCGTCATGCAGCGGATCGTGGATGATGCCGGCGACGGTGACGCCATTGGCGACGACGGCGAGGATCGAGCCAAAGAGCGGATTGCCGGCGGCGAAATTGAAAGTGCCATCCACGGGGTCGATGACGAAGGCCAGTTCGGCCTCGGCCAGGCCATGCATGACCGAGGGATCGGCGGCATAGGCCTCTTCGCCGACAATGAGGGCGGTGGGATAGCGATCCCGCAGAGCGGCGGTGATTTCGCGCTCGGCGCCGAGATCGGCCTGGGTCACCAGGTCGATCGAGGAGGATTTTTCGTTGATGTCGCCGGCCCCCAGATTGCGGAAGCGGGGGACGATCTCCTTTTCGGCTGCGTGACGCATGGTGGTGATGAGATGCGTCACGTCCAGTTTCAAGGGGCAGTCCTCTTGTCGAACAGGTTGGCGAAGTCGAAGAGCTTGGGATCGAGCATGTGGCTCGGGTTGATGTTGCCTAGCGCGCGGATCATGACATCCTTGCGACCGGGCATGCGCTTTTCGATGTCGTTGAGCATGGCCTTCATGGCATTGCGCTCCAGCCCATCCTGGCTGCCACAGAGGTCGCAGGGGATGATCGGGAAGGCCATGGCATCGGAGAAGCGCTGCAGGTCGTCCTCGGCGCAGTAGATCAGCGGACGCAGGACTTCGAGGTCGCCCTCGTCATTGAGCAGGCGCGGCGGCATGGCGGCAAGGCGTCCGCCATGGAACATGTTCATGAAAAAGGTTTCGAGGCTGTCGTCGCGGTGGTGGCCGAGCACCAGGGCGGTGCAGCCTTCCTCGCGGGCGATGCGATAGAGGTTGCCGCGGCGCAGGCGCGAGCAGAGCGAGCAATAGGTCGCGCCGGCCGGCAGCTTTTCGGTGACGATCGAATAGGTATCCTTGTATTCGATGCGATGCTCGATGCCGAGGCCGGTCAGAAATTGCGGAAGGATGTGCTTGGGGAAATTGGGCTGGCCCTGGTCGAGATTGCAGACCAGCAGTTCCACCGGCAGCATGCCGCGCCATTTGAGATCGAGCAGCAGCCCCAGCATGGAATAGCTGTCCTTACCGCCACTCAGGGCCACGAGCCATTTTTCGCCTGGCCGCACCATGGCGAATTTTTCCAGCGCCTCGCGCGTATTGCGGATCAGCCGCTTGCGCAGCTTGTTGAATTCGCCACTGCGCGGCGCATGGGCATAGATAGGGTGACCGCCGGTTTCGGCGTCATCCTGTGCCGGCGCGTCCATGACCTCGCTCATGGCCAAACTCACTTTCATTCAGTCCCTGTGCTGATAGCGCCCCTTGGTGTTGAGGGGAAGGAAAACCGGGCCTTGGAGACATTACCAAAGCTTAATTTTCTGCACTTGCATTCGGCCATATTACGACAGCTAGATGACTGCCTTGCCTGGCACCCTGGAGACTCGCGGTGTTTCGATCCTTCTTTCCCAATCCACGTCTGTTCTTTTCGTCAGCAGCGGTCTGGCTTTTGCTGGCAACGCTGGGCTGGTACGCTCTGAGTGCACCGCTGCGCCAGGCTGTCAGCCTCGACCGGTTCATTATCGCACCGATGTGCGAGCCGGCGCCAACGGCTGACGAAACCGTCGTCAATCCGGCTGAGACGACGCCCGGTGCGCCGCCTGCGGCCGAGTCTGAGCAGGCGTCACCTGCTGCTGCGGCGCCAGTGGACAGTTCCGTGCCCAACGCTGTTGCCACCATTGCTTGCACGCCTGAAGGTTCGTTCCTTACGGGCGAGCAATTCTGGCTATACCAATATGTAATCATGATCGCGGCGCTGTTCTGCCTGTTCTGGTATTTCTTCGAGCGCAACGAGTGGTACTGGTGGTCGGTTGTCGGCTCGACCAGCATCCTGCTGGTGCTTTACTTCAACGTTCAGGTCGATGCTTTCGTCAACAACTGGCAGGGCACGTTCTTCAATACGCTGCAGTCGGCGCTATCGACGCCGGGTTCGGTGAGCGCGGAGACGCTCTATGGCGAGATCTGGACGATCATGCTCGTCGTCGTACCGCGCATCCTCGTGCTGGTGCTTCTCGCCTTCCTGACGAGCCACTATGTGTTCCGCTGGCGCAAGGCGATGAATGCCTTCTACATGTCCTACTGGCCCGCCATCCGGACCACCGAAGGCGCGGCGCAGCGCGTTCAGGAGGACACAATGCGCTTCGCGCAGATCGTCGAGGACCTGGGCACGAGCTTCTTTGACGCGCTGATTACCCTCGCGGTCTTCCTGCCCATCCTGTGGGGGCTGTCGCAGGTCGTGACCGAACTGCCCATCCTTGGCCCGGTGCCGGGAAGCCTCGTTTGGATCGCCCTTGTCTCGGCGGCGCTGGGAACGGTGTTCCTGGCCGGTGTCGGCGTCAAATTGCCGGGGCTGCAGTTCGAGAACCAGAAGGTCGAGGCGGCCTATCGCAAGGAACTTGTTTATGGCGAGGACCATGCGGAGCGGGCAGAGCCGATGACGGTGCGCGAGCTGTTTGCCAATGTGCAGAAGAACTACTACCGCATCTACTGGCACTACACCTATTTCAACTTCGCCCGCTACGGCTACCTGCAACTGGCTGGGTATATCCCGCTGCTGGTGCTGGCGCCCTCGATCTTGGCGGGAGCGCTGACGCTGGGGCTGTACCAGCAGGTGCAGCAGGCCTTCGGGCAGGTGGCCCAATCGTTCCAGTTCCTGGCACGCGCCTGGGGCACGGTTATCGAGTTGTTGTCGGTGCACAAGCGTCTGCGCAAGTTCGAGAGCTACATTCCCAAAGACCAGCCGCCAATCAATCCATCGGTGAGCGACGCAGCCACGATCTAAGCAAAGGGCCGCTCTTAGGAGCGGCCCTTTTCAGTTCGGCTTCAGCATTTTGAGTAGATCGGCCATCGGTTGCGGTTTGCTGAGGATGTAGCCCTGGATCTCGGGGATGCCGACGTCCATCAGGGCTTCGAGTTCGGCGGTGGTTTCGACGCCTTCGGCGACGACGATGGTGCCGGTACGGCGGGCGAATTCGCCCAGCGCGGCGGCCATGGCCTGCCGCATGGGGTCATGGTCGACGCCGCGGGTGAGGCTGACGTCGAGCTTGACGATCTCGGGGCGCAGCATCAGCACGTGGCGGAGGCTCGAATAGCCGGCACCGGCATCGTCGATGGCGACGCGGATACCGGCCTCGCGCAGGGGCTTCAGCGCCAGGAGCAGCGGCTCGTAGTCGTGCACCGGCTCGTGCTCGGTGATTTCCACGACAACGCGGCGGGGATCGAAGCCGTGCAGCACGTGAAGGATGTTTTCGGTCAGCAGCGTATTGGGCGAGACGTTGAGATTGACCGAGACGCCCCGTGGCAGATCGCGGCAGAGGGCAACGGCGCGGCGCAGGGCCAGCATTTCGAGCATGCCGCCCATGCCAACGTCGGCCGCATCGGCGAACCAGCGATCCGGCGTCTGCCGGGGTGGTGCGGCGAAGCGCGACAGCGCCTCGACGGCAATGATCTTGCGGTCTTCGAGGCGCAGCACCGGCTGGAAGACGATGTCGGGATCGCCGGACCACATGGCATTGTGCACCTGGGTGATCTTGCGGCGCTGCTCGGCGTCGCGCTCGATGTCCTTGGTCAGTTCCAGTGCGATCATGCGACCGAAGGTGTGCATGAGATCCAGCTCGGGCTGGCCGAGTTCGGGCATGGGGCGATGGCTGAAGCAGCAGAAGGTGCCGAAGATCTTGCCGTGATCGACGCGGATCGGAACGCTGAGATGGGCGCCGATCGGCAATTGGCGGGTTTCCGGAATGGTCTGGGCGAGCGGCACGGTCGAGGTGTCGGCGATCAGCTCGGGCAGGCGACCGGCGGTGACATGCTGGCAATAGCCCGAGGCGATGGGGACGACATTGCCTGCTTCCACGTCGCCGGCCGGGCTGGTGAAGTCGACGCTGCGAAAGATGCGGCTGGAGCCCAAAAATTCGGTGATGAAAGCAACGTCCATGCGCAGATGCGAACGAATGGCGGTCAAGACGCGGTCGATGCTCTCAGTGACCTGAGGCGACAGGGCGATTGGCAATGTGTCAGCGCCGGCCTTCTGGCCGGTAGTCGTGTGCTGCATGATGTCCCCGAAAAAGACGGCATGCCTGCGTTCCCATTGGAATTACTAGCTAAACATCGTGTTTGCGCAATGTAGAAAAAGAAAAGGCCGCTCAAAAAGAGCGGCCTCGTTATCATTTGATAGTCGTTTGGATTAACGCGAGTAGAATTCGACGACCAGGTTCGGTTCCATCTGGACCGGGTAGGGGACGTCCGACAGGCCCGGGACGCGGGCGAAGGTTGCGGACATCTTGTTGTGGTCGACTTCGACGTAATCGGGAACGTCGCGCTCGGCGAGCTGGACAGCTTCGAGCAGAACGGTGAGCTGCTTGGAACGATCGCGGACTTCAACCTTGTCGCCAACCTTGACCTGGTAGGACGGAATGTTGACGCGCTTGCCGTTGACCAGGATGTGGCCGTGGGACACGAACTGGCGGGCAGCGAAGACGGTGGCGACGAACTTGGCGCGGTAGACGATGGCGTCCAGACGGCTCTCGAGCAGGCCGATCAGGTTTTCGCCGGTGTCGCCCTTGACGCGAGCAGCTTCGTTATAAAGCTTCTTGAACGCCTTTTCGGTGATCGTGCCGTAGTAGCCCTTGAGCTTCTGCTTGGCGCGCAGCTGCAGACCGTAGTCCGACAGCTTGCCCTTGCGGCGCTGGCCATGCTGGCCGGGGCCATAGGCGCGGGCGTTGAGCGGGGACTTCGGACGGCCCCAGATGTTTTCGCCAAGACGGCGATCGATCTTGTACTTGACTGAATGACGCTTCGACATCGCGTATCCTTCTTTGGCGCATGGCCGCTGGCCGTGCGCGAGTTAAATGGATCGCGCCCTCCTCTGCCACTCTTGCGAGTGGCCGACAGACCTCAAAAACTTGAAGATCCCGGGTGCGCCTATGGACCCAGAAGTTATCTGCGCCCTGAATAGGTGCGCGGGATTTAGCTTCGGGGGCGGGAGATGTCAAGCGGATGACGGTCTTTCCTACCTCAAGAGCGCTCCTGCTGCGGCTTCGAGTGCCCCGGGACCGTGGGGGATGTCGAGCGCCTGGAGGCCAGCCTCCATGGTGGCGAGGACGCCCAGCGTCATATGAGCGTTGACATGACCCATGTGACCGACGCGCAGGAAGTCCTGATAGGCCGGTTCGTGGGGCAGGGCCATGCCCAGACCAATGCCCAGGGTCACGCCAGCCTCCTGTTCGAGCCAGCGGCGCAGCTTGCCAGCGGCGCCATTGGGCATGGTGGCGGCGGTGACGGACCAGCCGCGGGCCTTGGGCTCGGCGATGTTGAGGGCGATGTCGGTGCCCCGGCCCCAGGCGTCAAAGGCGGCCCAGACGGATTGAGCGAGCCGGCGGTGGCGGTCCCAGGTGTTTTCGATTCCTTCCTCGTCGAGGATCATGGTGAGGGATTCGCGCAGCCCGTAGAGATGATGGGTTGGGGCGGTGCCGCCGAAATACTGGTAGAATTCGGCACCGGTGCCGCGCGGCTTCCAGTCCCAATAGGGGGTGACGAGGTCGGAGCGCTGCGAGATTTCGAGCGCCTTGTCGGAGAACCAGACGAAGCCGAGCCCCGGCGGCAGCATCAGACCCTTCTGGCTGGCGCCGACAATGACGTCGATTCCCCAGTCATCCATGCGCAACTCGTCGCAGCCGAGCGAGGCGATGGCATCGACCGCGAGGAGAGCGGGGTGGCCGGTCGAATCGATGGCAGCGCGGATGGCGGCAATGTCATTGCGGGCGCTGGAGGCTGTGTCGACATGGGTGACGAGGACGGCGCGAATGGCGTGGTTCGTGTCGGCGGCGAGGGCGTCGGCGATGCGCTGCGGGTCAGCGGGGCCGGATTTGCCGAAGTCGATGATGTCGACCGCGACGCCCTGGCGCTGCATCGCCTCTGCCCAGCCGTGGCCGAATCTGCCGGTGGCGACCAGCAGGGCGCGGTCGCCCCGCGAGAACATGTTGCAGTTGGCCGCCTCCCAGGCGCCATGGCCATTGGCGATGTAGATGGCGACATTCTGGTTGGTCTGGGCGACGCGCTTCAGATCGGGAATCATGGCCCGCGTGAGATCGACGATCTCGCCCTCGTAGATATTGGGCGCGGTGCGGTGCATGGCGTTGAGCACGCGCTCGGGCGAAACCGAGGGGCCGGGAATGGCGAGGTAGGAGCGGCCAGTGCTGAGGGTCATGCGGGCTCGGTCGTGTTGGGCTACGGGTGACGCATCTGAGAGGAGTTGGGTGGCGGGATCAACCCAATTGGGCGAATGGCTCGCATCACCGGGATTGATGGACAGGCTCTTGCTAGACTCATAAGTCTGTGCTTATGTGTAGGCATGAGCGATACGGATATATTCAAGGTGCTGGCGGATCCGACGCGGCGGGCGGTGCTGGAGAAGCTGGCTTCCGCCGAGATGACGGCAACCGAGTTGCGCGAGGGCTTTGCCATTTCGCAGCCGGCGATGAGCCAGCATCTGGCGGTGTTGCGCGGGGCGGGACTGATCAGCGAGCGGCGCGAGGGGCGGTTTGCCCATTACCGAGTCGAAGCCGAGGGCATGGCGCCGCTGCACGCGTGGCTCACGAAATATCGCGCCTTCTGGCCGAGCCGGATCGATAATCTCAAAGACCTGCTCAAGGAGATGGATCAATGAGTGACGGGGATGAGCTGGTCTATGAATGTGAACTGGACGCGCCGGTGGAGAAGGTCTGGCGGGCGCTGACCGTTCCGGAATATCTCGAGCGTTGGCTGAAGCTCGATGCGCCGGCTGATCTGGCGGTGGTGGCGGAAGAGGAGAACCGCAGTCTCACCTATCGCTGGCGAGATGGTGGTGAGGGTGTCGAGGACAGTCTGGTGACGTTCGAGCTCAGCGCCACGGAAGAAGGCGGGACGTGGTTCCGGCTGACGCATGTCCCGGTGGTGATGCCGGTGGCGGCGAATAGCAATGAGGCAGATGTGGTCATGATGCTCGCCGCTTAGCGACAGAGGTTGTGGGGTCGGCCTTCTCCCCTTGAGGGAGAAGGTGCCCGAAGGGCGGATGAGGGGTCATCGAGCTAGCTTGGTGCATTCAGGCATGGGCGAGTGCAGCACCCCTCACCCTGCTTTTTTGCTGAACGCAAAAAAGGCTGTCCCTCTCCCTCAAGGGGAGAGGGTGGTCAGTGTCTGCGGCGGCCTTGGTGCCGACCGAGAATTCAAACACATCTGAACAGGAGATCGCCGATGCGCGAAATGATGCAGCTCGTCCCTATGGTGGTGGAACAGTCGACGCGGGGGGAGCGGAGTTTTGATATTTACTCGCGGCTGCTGCGGGAGCGGATCATCTTCGTCAATGGGGAGATCGAGGACACCATGGCCTCGCTCGTCAATGCGCAGCTGCTGTTCCTCGAAGCGGAGAATCCCAAGAAGGAAATCTACCTCTACATCAACTCGCCCGGTGGAGTCGTGACGGCGGCGCTCGCCATGTATGACACGATGCAGTTCATCAAGGCGCCAGTGGGGACGCTGTGCCTGGGGATGGCAGCGTCAGCGGCGACCGTGTTGCTGGCGGCGGGTGAGGCGGGGCAGCGGATCTGCCTGCCGAGCGCCTCGATCATGCTGCATCAGCCGAGCGGTGGCTACCAGGGCAAGGTCACCGATATCCTGATCCATGCCGAGGAAAGCCTGCGGCTCAAGCGGCTGATCAACGGGATCTACGCAAAACATTGCGGGCGGAGTTATGAGGATGTCGAGGCGGCGCTGGAGCGGGACAAATACATGACCGCCGAACAGGCGCGCGACTGGGGGCTGGTCGATCACGTCTATAGTGATCGCGGCCAGATTTCAGGTCCGGCCGCGATCGAGTGAAAGGACAGGTCAGTGCCCGCCGGCGTGGCTCATGTCGGCGTGGCTGTGCTGTTCATGGACGCCGAACAGCTTGCCGTTTTCAGCGACCAGAATGCAGATCAGGGCCAGCACGCCCATGGTGAAATAGCCCGTAGCAGCGGGAACGGTGGTGCCGTTGAAGAGCTGTCCGGTGAAGCTGCCAATGAGGGCGCCGCCAACGGTCTGGATGAAGCCAAAGACGGCAGCAGCGGTGCCGGCCACGGCGCCCAGCGGCTCCATGGAGAGCGAATTCATGTTCGAGGCGGACCAGCCGAAGCAGAACATGATGATGGCCAGCAGGCTGAAGAAGAGCCAGAGCGGCAGGAAGCCGACCAGGGCCAGGGCCAGCCAGATGGCGCTGAAAAGGGTGAAGACCAGCATGGCGCCATGCGACAGGCGGCGCATGCCGACGCGGCTGACGATCTTGGAGTTGGTGAAGGAAGAGACGCCCATCAGGCCTGCCATGGCAGCAAAGGCGACGGGGAAATAGACGCCCAGCCCGTAGATATCGACATAGATCTGCTGGCTGGAGCTGATGAAGCCGAACAGCGCACCAAAGAGGAAGGTGCCGGCCAGGCCATAGGAAAAGGCGACGCGATTGGTGAAGACGATGACGAAACCGTCGACCACGGCCTTGAGGCTGAGCGGGCGGCGGTTGGCCACGGGCAGGGTTTCGGGCAGGCGGACATAGGTCCAGAGCCAGAAGGCTGCAGCCAGCACGCCCATGAAGATGAAGATCATGTGCCATTCGCCGACGAGCAGGATGACCTGGCCGATGCCGGGGGCGATGATCGGGATGGCCATAAAGACCATGAAGACCAGCGACATGACCTCGGCCATGGCACGACCCTCATACCGGTCGCGGATGATGGCGGTGGAGATGACGCGGACCGAGGCGGCGCCCATGCCCTGGACGACGCGCAGCACCAGAAGCGTAGCAAAGCTGGGGGCAAAGACCGCGGCGATGGCGGCAACGATATAGATGCCCATGCCAACAAGCAGCGGTGCGCGGCGACCGAAGCGATCGGTGAGCGGGCCGAAGGCCAGTTGGGCGACGCCCATGCCCAGCATATAGGCGGAAACGACGAACTGACGCTCGTTCTCGGAGGTGACGCCCAGCGCCTCGCCCATATAGGGCAGGGCCGGCAGCATGACGTCGATGGCCAGCGCATTGAGCGCCATCAGGGCCGCCATGAGGGCAATGAATTCAGGGCGCGAAAGCACCCGCGTAAAATGGTCGGACATGGAATTGATCTCGGGAAGGCCGGCGCAAGGAGGGTGCGCCCGCAGAATTTGCGCGGACCATGAACCTCAGGACCGGCTTTGGCAAGCGTCTATCGGCAAAAACCGATGTTTCTCCGATCAGGCGGGCTTGAGAGCAAAGTTTGGCGCACTGCGCTCGTTGATTGGGATGTGAAGGGCCGCGGAAGCCAGTCCCAGCACGATTCCAAGATACCAGACCAGGCTGTAGGAGCCGGTCTGGTCATAGGCAAAGCCGCCCAGCCAGACGCCGACGAAAGAGCCGAGCTGGTGGCTGAAGAAGGCTACGCCGTAGAGCATGCCCATGTAGCGGGCGCCGAAGAACAGGCTGACGAGGCCGGCGGTGAGCGGGACGGTCGAGAGCCAGAGCAGGCCCATGGAGGCGGCAAAGGCATAGGCGGTGATCTCGCTGACGGGAATCAGCAGGAAGAGGCCGATGGAAACCGCGCGCAGGAAATAGATGGTGGCGAGCAGCATCTGCTTGGGCAGCTTGCCGCCGAGATAGCCGGCGAGCAGGGAGCCTACGATGTTGAACAGGCCAATGACGGCAATGGTCCAGGAGCCGACTTCGGGTGACAGGCCGCATTGCACCAGATAGGCGGGCATGTGGACATTTATGAAGGCGAGATGGAAGCCGCAGACGAAGAAGCCGATGACCAAGAGGCGATAGGAGCCGTGGCCCCAGGCGCGGGCGAGGGCCTGCATGAAGGGCAGGTCGGCGTGGCCGGTGGTGTTTTCGGTGCGGCCGCGCAGGGCAAAGCTCAACGGAATGATGAGCAGCAGTGCCATGCCGAGATAGAGCAGGGACGACTGCCAGCCGAAGGAAGAGATGAATCCCTGGCTGATCGGGGCAAAGGCGAACTGGCCAAAGGAGGAGGCGGCGGTGGCGACGCCAAAGATCAGCGAGCGCTTTTCTGCAGGAACCGAGCGGCCGAAGGCGGCCATGACGACGGAGAAGGAGCAGATGGCGATGCCAACGCCGGTGATGATGCCGGCGGTGACCATGAGCAGGCTGGCGGTGGGCGAGAAGGCCATGGTGATGACGCCCAGTGCGTATATGACAGCGCCGATGGCAATGGTGCGGCCGGTGCCGACGCGATCGGCATAGGCGCCGGCAAAGGGCTGGGCGATGCCCCAGGCCAGGTTCTGGATCGCCATGGCCATGCTCCAGCCCTCGCGCGTCAGGCCGAGGTCTGCGGTCATCGGCACGGTGAAGAGGCCGAAGCTGGTGCGCACGCCATTACCGATGGCGGCGATGAGGCAGCCAGCGATGATCAGCACGATGAGGGGGACCGCGGGGCGGAGCGTCTGGGTCGTCATGGAAGGGGCCATCCGGTGAGGGCGGCAGATTACGCCTGCGACATCATCACGCAAAGCGATATTGCCTTATGGCGCCCATCACGGGATTTGATGGCTTAACCTATGCGTCAATCGGGGATATTAGGGCGGCAGTTACTAGGAGCCGTGCCTTGATCCGCCATATCGTTTTCTTCACCGCCAGTGAACCGGGCAATGTCGAAGCCATCGTCGAGGGGCTGGAATTGCTGGGCACGATCCCGCATTCGAGCCATTTCGAGGTGACGCGGAATTCCAAGGTGGACCAGATATCCAACGAGGTGGATGTGGTGGTCTATGGCGAGTTCGCCGACGCGGCGGCGCTGGCCGCCTACAAGGCGCATCCGACTTATGCCGAGGCAACCAAACGCGTGCGACCGCTACGGGAGATCCGGCTTTCGGCCGATTTCGCCGCCAAAGAAAAAGCCGGGCACTAGGCCCGGCTTTTGAAACTCAGATCAGTGGCGATCAGGCCGACTGCTTGACCGGGATGCCGGCGCTTTCAAGATGCGACTGCAGCTCGCCGTTCTGAAACATCTCGCGGACGATGTCGGCACCGCCGATGAATTCACCCTTGACGTAGAGCTGGGGAATGGTCGGCCAGTTGGTATAGGCCTTTATGCCGTCGCGCAGTTCGGCGCTTTCGAGCACATTGGCGCTGCCATATTCGACACCGAGATAGCTCAGGATCTGCACGACCTGGCCGGAAAAGCCGCACTGGGGGAAGTCCGGCGAGCCCTTCATGAACAGGAAGATGTCGTTGTTCTTCACGCTGTCGTCGATGAAGGCGTTGATGTCGGTCATTTCAAATCTCACGCATGGCCTGGGGTGCAGGCAGAAAATTCGGTTTAACGGGAGTGATCATCACTCGCCAGGATGTGGGTGGTGCTTGCCGGTTTTTCCATAGGCGTACCAGCCGTAGGCGGCCAAAGCACCAAAAACCACGGCCGGCCAGATGAAGAAGGCATAGAGTTCCATAGCGCTACTCCAGCTTGCCCAGCAGACGAACTGCGAACAAGTGTATCACAAATCCGACGACGCACCAAAATCCGCAGGCGGTGGCGACGATCACGAAATTGCTCGAAGCCACGTTTATCGCGCCTATAGATAGGCCTACCGCGGGCGTAATAACAGAGGCAACAATGCTGGACGAGGCGATCGAGTTCAGAAAGGCCGCGCGCAGCTTGGTCTGCTCGGCCTCGGCGGGGCTCATTTTCCGGCCTCGATCAGGCGCTCGGCAAT
Organism: Candidatus Devosia phytovorans; assembly: GCA_029202405.1. Lineage (NCBI taxonomy): Bacteria > Pseudomonadati > Pseudomonadota > Alphaproteobacteria > Hyphomicrobiales > Devosiaceae > Devosia > Candidatus Devosia phytovorans. Next base: position 997,664 of record CP119312.1, read on the forward strand.
CCAGGGGTGGCTGGTGCAATCGTCCACCGTGTTGAACAAGACGGCTTCCCATCCGTGCTTGCGGGCGCCGGCGATGACCTCGGGGGAATCGTCGAAAAACAGCGGTGGTTCGGACTGCGGGCCGAGCTTGTCGTCGACAAAGGTGAAGAAGCGCGGGTCAGGTTTTCTGGCGCCGATGCGGGCGGCGTAGAAAATGTCTTCAAAGAGGTCGGACAGGCCCAGGTGGCTCCACAAGTGCTGGGCGCGCAAATGTTCCTGGTTAGTGGCGAGGTAGAGTTTGAGGCCCTCTCGCGCCTTGAGCTGGCGGATGACGTCGAGCAGGGGCGCGTTGAGTTCGGAATCGTGGGTCAGCCAGTAGTGGGCGAAGACCATGGGCGAGCCCTTGTAGCCGAGGGCGGGTAGCCGGCGCTCAAGGGCCGGGATCAGCGCCATTTCGCCGGTGATGACCTTTTTCATGAAGAGGTCAAAGATGAACTCGCGGCGAAAGCGGTCGGGGTCGACGCCCATGTCGGCGAGAAGGTTTGCATCCCAAGGGCGGACGCGGGCAGGATTGGCATGGTAGCCGTGAATGATGACGCCGTCGACATCGAAGAGGACGGCCCGGGTCATCTTGGCTTGATCGGCATTGCGCCGAGGCCGAGAAGCACTTCGGGGGGAATGCGGAGGTCCGCAATCACGTCGGCATGCCTGCGGAAGCCGACGAGTTCGCGCTGGACGAAATATTCCCAGACGACTTTGCGCGCCTGGACGAGGGGCATTTCGCGATCCCCGGTGGCGGCCTCAAGGGCCGCGATGGCCTTGAGGACACGCTGCTCGGCAGCCCAAAGGGATGAGGCGCGTTCTGCGGCGATCTCGTTGTCCAGCGCCGCTGTTCCGGCCTCGGGCCGAACCATGCGGATCAGGTCAAGCGAGTCGCGCAGGGACATCAGTCTGGGATGACCGTCTGGAGGGCCAAGGCGTGCAGGGCGCCGCCCATGTCGCCCTGGAGGCTATCGTAAACCAGCTTGTGCTGCTGGACGCGGGTCTTGCCGCGGAACTGCTCGGATTTGACCGTCGCCGCCCAATGATCGCCGTCACCCGCCAGGTCGCGGATTTCGATATCGGCATCGGGAAGGGCCGCCTTGATCCGGCGTTCGATTTCGCTGGCGTCCATGGCCATGGCGCTTCTCCTTGGGGTTTGCTGCACCCTGATATGGCACGCGTGGGTGCAGCCTTCAATGCCGGAGCGCTACGGGAAAGCGGTTACCGGCTGGGCGTCCTGCGAGGTAGAGAAATTGGCGATGATGGCGTCGACGATCGGGCGGGCATTGGCGGCGACTTCGGTCGGGTAGAGGCAATCGAGCGTATAGCCATTGCCTTCCGCCACCGTCTCGGTGTGGACGAGGGTTGTTGCGGGCGCCGTGTCGGAGGCGGCGTTGGTGCCTTCGTATTGCAGCGCAGGGCCGCTCTGGTAGTTGGTGACGAGGCTGGCGCCGAGGGCAAAGCCGGGCAGGGTGTCGCTCCAGCCTTCCGCGACGCTTGCGGCATCAAGCGAGGCGAGGGCACCTTCAGCGGTCCAGGCGGTGTCTTCCACCGGAATGACCGCCAGGATGCATTGCAGCGGCATTTCGGGGTGATTGACGGTCACCGGGCCACCGATCTGGTCGCCGCCGGTCACCATGTTGGGCGGGTAGATCAGGGTATAGGGCTGGTCGGGAAGAGGCGAGCCGCTGGAGCCCACGTCCTGCGCGAAAGCTGCCACCGGCAGAAGGCTCGTCAACAGAGCCAAGAGGCTGAAAGCCGGTGCAAATTTCATCGTAGTCTCCAAAAACAGAACGCCGCCCCTTGAGTGTGAAAACACTTCAAAGAGCGGCGATCATAAGGCAGTTCGTCTGATTATGCAGCCTTGCCGTCCATATAGCTGGGGAACCAGCCATCATGGGCTGCCTTGAGGTCGGCGACCGGGACAGGGCGGGCCGCGCCGAGAACGAGATCAGAGCCGCCGGTGGTGCCGATCCACGGCGCGAAAATGCCCAGGGATTCGGCCTCTTTCCAAAGGTCCGCCAGGGCCTGGCCCTGAGGGTCGAGGCTGACGGTGACGAGGTAGCGGCCCTGGTCCTCGCCGAAATACTGCAGGATCGGATCCTGGTCGGTAAGGTCGGTCACGTTTGCGCCAATGCCCGAAGCGACAGCCATTTCGGCCAGGGCAACGCCGAGGCCGCCGTCGCTGAGGTCGTGGCAGGCGGTGGCCACGCCCGAGCGGATCAGCTTGCGGACGAAGTGGCCGGTGCGCTTTTCATGGGCAAGATCGACATTGGGCGCCGGACCATCCTTGCGACCGAAGAGGTCACGCAGATAGACCGACTGGCCGAGATGGGTGCCGCGGCTGGCCGGCGCGCCTACCAGCAGGATCACCTGGTTGGCGCCGGCAAAGCCGATGCGGGCCATCTGGTTCCAGTCAGGCAAAAGGCCCACGCCGCCAATGGTGGGTGTCGGCAGGATGCCGCGGCCATTGGTTTCGTTGTAGAGCGAGACATTGCCCGAAACGATCGGGAAATCGAGCGCGAGACAGGCTTCGCCGATACCTTTGATGGCATGGACGATCTGGCCCATGATTTCGGGGCGTTCGGGATTGCCGAAATTGAGATTGTCAGTGGCGGCCAGCGGCTCGGCGCCGGTGGCAGTCAGGTTACGCCAGCATTCGGCCACGGCCTGCTTGCCGCCTTCATAGGGATCTGCCTCGCAATAGCGCGGGGTGACGTCCGACGAGAAGGCCAGGCCCTTGGTGTCGTGGCCCTCGACGCGGATGACGCCGGCGTCGCCGCCGGGGCGCTGCAGGCTATTGCCCTGGATCAGCGTGTCATACTGTTCGTAGACCCAGCGGCGCGAAGCGATCTGGTGACCGCCAACAAGCCTAAGCAGCGCATCGGCCACGTCCATCTGCGGCACGTCGGTGACGGCGAGCGGCGCGGGCGTCGTGGGAGCGACCCAGGGACGATCATATTCGGGGGCTTCGTCGCCCAGTTCCTTGATCGGCAGGTTGGCGACTTCCTCGCCCTGCCACATGACGCGGAAGCGCAGGTCGTCGGTGGTCTTGCCGACGGTGGCGAAGTCGAGTTCCCATTTGACGAAAACGGCACGGGCCTCGGCTTCCTTTTCGGGATGCAGCACCATGAGCATGCGCTCCTGGCTTTCGCTGAGCATCATCTCATAGGGCGTCATCTGCTCTTCGCGAACCGGCACCTTGTCGAGATCGAGCTCGATGCCGAGGTCGCCCTTGGCGCCCATTTCGACGGCCGAGCAGGTGAGGCCGGCGGCACCCATGTCCTGGATGGCGATGACGGCGCCGGTCTGCATCAGTTCGAGGCAGGCCTCCAACAAGCGCTTTTCGGTGAAGGGGTCGCCGACCTGGACGGTGGGGCGCTTTTCCTCGATGTCATCGCCGAATTCGGCCGAGGCCATGGTGGCGCCGCCGACGCCATCGCGGCCGGTCTTGGCGCCGAGATAGACGACGGGCAGGCCAACGCCTTCGGCCTTGGAGTAGAAGATCTTGTCGGTATCGGCGAGACCGGCGGCAAATGCATTGACCAGGATATTGCCATTGTAGCGCTCGTCGAATTCGACCTCCCCGCCCACGGTGGGCACGCCGAAGGCATTGCCATAGCCGCCGACGCCGGCGACGACGCCCGAGACGAGGTGGCGGGTCTTTTCATGGTCGGGCGAACCAAAGCGCAGGGCGTTCATCGCCGCCACGGGTCGGGCGCCCATGGTGAAGACGTCGCGCAGGATGCCACCGACGCCGGTCGCCGCGCCCTGGTAGGGCTCGATGAAGCTGGGGTGGTTGTGCGACTCCATCTTGAAGACAACGGCCTGGCCGTCGCCGATATCGACCACGCCGGCATTTTCGCCGGGGCCCTGGATGACGCGCGGACCCGTGGTGGGCAGGGTCTTCAGCCACTTCTTGGACGACTTGTAGGAGCAGTGCTCGTTCCACATGGCCGAGAAAATGCCCAGCTCGGTATAGGTCGGCTCGCGCCCGATCAGATCGAGAATCTTCTGATACTCGTCGGGCTTGAGGCCATGATCGGCAACCAGGTCAGCAGTGATTTCGATGTCGTTGCGCAGGGTCATTGCAGAAGCATTCCGTGAGGCAGCTAGATGATTGCGGAAAGGCGCCGCCGACCCAATCCCTTGTCGAGGCCGATGACGGCAAGACAGAGGACGGCCAAGGCAAGGGCCATGGTAACGGCATTGAGCAGGACGGCGGGATAGCCGAGCTCGACGACGTTGAGAATGGGGTAGGGGTATTGCTGCACCCAGGTGCCGCGGGCGAGGATATAGATGAAATAGACCAGCGTCGGGGCCAGCATGGCCGGAAGGTCGGCCCAGCGCAGGCGATTGTGGGTCTGGGTCAGCAGCCACCACAGCACGTAAAGCGTCGGGCAGACATAGTGTAGCAGCGTATCGGCCACGAGGAAAATACCCTCGAGCGGATTGATGAAGCGCAGCACGAAGAAGACGTAGAGCCCGACCAGCGCGATATTGGCGGCCATGAAGCCGCGCACGACCGGGCGGTGGAATGGCGCCAGCGGCGATCGTGGGAAGAGCTCGGAGAGATAGATCAGCACCAGGGTGACATTGGTCAGTATGGTGTAAAAGGCGAGGAAATGGCCCAGAAAGCCGGGGATGTCGCGGCCGGCCGCATGCGCCACCTGCAGCGACAGGACGAACTGCAGGACGAGGCCTGCGGCGCCCATCAGCACCCCGAGCCAGGTCAGGAGCTTGCGCGTGCTGACAGGCCGGGGCCGGTTCATCAGGCAGCTTGGCCGAGCAGGCCCGAAAAGAGCGCCCGTCCGTCATCGCCGCCATGGGCGGCTTCGATGAGGTTTTCCGGATGCGGCATCAGTCCGAGGACATTCTTGCCCTCGTTGAAGATGCCGGCGATGTCGTTGAGCGAGCCGTTGGGATTGGTGCCTTCGGCATAGCGGAAGGCGACGCGGCCGTCGCCTTCGAGGCGGGCCAGGGTCTCGGCATCGGCAAAGTAGTTGCCGTCGTGGTGGGCAACCGGGCAGCGGAAGATCTCGCCCTTGGTATAGCCGCGTGTGAAATCTGTGTCGGCGTTGACGACTTCCAGCTTGACCTCGCGGCAGACGAATTTGAGCGAAGTGTTGCGCATCAGGGCGCCGGGCAGCAGGCCGGATTCGATGAGGATCTGGAAGCCGTTGCAGACGCCCAGCACCTTGCCGCCGCGCTCGGCATGGGCACGGACCTTGTCCATGATGGGCGAGCGCGCGGCGATGGCGCCGCAGCGCAGATAGTCGCCATAGGAGAAGCCGCCGGGAATGACGATGAGATCGACATCGGGCACGTCGGCATCCTGATGCCAGACGGTGACGGGGGCGGTACCGGAAACCTTGGTAAGTGCCGCGATCATGTCACGGTCACGATTAAGGCCGGGGAAGACGATGACTGCGGATTTCATCGACTGGTCCTCGCTATGGGGGGTGCGAGGGTCTTGTGATGAGTCTTGGGGGAAAAGGCAAGAGCTTGCGGCCTCTTTCCGGTCCCCCCTCCAATGGGGATGTTGCCCTTTGTAAGAAGGTGCACATTGGGCGCCACACCCACGGTGTCACCCCGGCCTTGAGCCGGGGCCTATCCCGAGATGGTTCTGCGTACCGCCAGATCGTGGTCCCAACCGCGATTTTGCGGCCGCGGCAGAACATCAAGATGGGTCCCGGCTCAAGGCCGGGATTACATCGCGTATGGTGGAAGCCGCGGTTATTCCGCGGGCACGGTCGCCGGGCTCGTCGGGCGGTTGGTCCCCCTGAGATGCGCCCATGCGGGGCGCTCGAAGAGGAACTTGCCGAAGCCCACGCGCTGAACGATCCAGTAAAGCACCAGCGGGGAGATGATGGCGATCGCCATGGTGAGGAGGGTGAGCGCGGTGGGTTCCAGCAGACCCAGCCTGATCAGCACGGCACGGGAAATGCCGAGCGGCAGGACGAAGGCGACGTAGATCACCAACGAATGTTCGCCCATCCAGCGCAACCAGCCCATCCAATCGAGCTTGGTCAGCAGGCCGGCGATGACGCAAAGTGCCGCTGTGCCGACCAGCGCCATGACCAAGTGGACCGGGGGAATGCCGGCAAAGCCCATGACGGGGTGGATCGGGTGCATTTCAAAGCCGCCGAGAAAGACGAGCGCGGCATTGAGCACGGCCCAGACGGCGAGGCCGGTGAGGGCGATGCCCGCGTTCTCCGTGGCCCACGCGACAAGACGGAAGAGCTGCGGTGCGAGCACATAGCCGGCATAGAAAAAGACGAAATATTCTGCAAACTGGTCGACGAGATAGCTCGAGGTCGCAATCGGCGCCATGTGCAGCACGGCGGCCACGGCGCCGACGGCCCAGACGGGGGCCTTCAGCTCGTGCAACAGCTTGGTGGCGGCGCTGACCACCGCGAGCATGTAGATGAACCAGAGCACGCCATAGGGCTGGATCGTGGCCCAGGCGATCTGTTCGAGCGCGCCGAGCGGGTTCATCGACAGCAGGCCGACCTTGAAGATGATGTGAATCAGCGCCCAGAGCACGTAAAAATAGAGATAGTGCACGACGCGGCGGTCGGCATAGGCGCGCCAGGGGCGGTCGATGACGGAGGCCAGGAACAGGCCGGAAATCAGGAAAAATTCCGGCATGCGGAAGGGGGTGGCAAAGGCGATGGCCCAATGCAGCGCACCCACGCCGCCGGTATCCTCCCCCACGCTTGAGGCCGCATACATCATGACCACGAGGAAGATGGACAGGCCCTTGGCCATATCCACCCAGTCGAGGCGCTTGACGGTTCCAGACATGTAACGCTCTCCAAATAATTGAGCGCAATCTAGTCACCAGCGGTATGTGCGGAGATAACGATCCCGTGCCGCCAACTGGATTTGACGGCTTTGGTAAGCGTTTGACTAACCGGAGGCAGGCAATTGCAAGCATCGGGACGCCAACACTTCAGCGCGCCTTAACAATCGGGCTCTAGAACAGGGCGAAACGGAGCGGGGGCTCGATGATGCTGAGGGACAAGTCTGCACTCTTGCTGTGGGCAGGCATTTTGCTGCTGACCACGCTGTTCCTCTACCTGCGCCTCAGCTATCGCGGTTTCGACCAGGTGCTGTTCGGCGACAATGACGACGCCATGCGCATGGTGGTGGTGCGCGATTTCCTCAACGGGCAAAACTGGTTCGACCACGCGCAATATCGCATGAACACGCCCTTTGGCGGCGACATGCACTGGTCGCGGATGATCGACCTGCCGATCGCGGCGCTGGTGCTGCTGGCGCGGCCCTTCGCCGGGGCAGGGGCCGAAGTGGTGGCGGGTTTTGCCTGGCCGATCATTCTCCTCGGCGTCTTTATCTGGTTCAACGGCTTGCTGGCGCAGCGGCTGGTCGGGCCGGCGGGCATGCTGCCGGCCATGCTGATCACCGCCTTTTCGGTGGTGACCTATAGCGAGTTCGATTTCGGGCGCATCGACCATCACTCGGTGCAGATCATCCTGACGCAGCTGGCTGTACTGTTCTCCATCCACGCGCTGAGCCGGCCGCGCATGGCCGGCTGGGCGGGTCTGGCAGTGGCGACCTCGCTGGCAATCGGCACTGAGACGCTGCCGGTCGTGGTCGCGGCGATTCTGGTTTATGGGCTGCAGTTTGTCATTGCGCCGCGCTTCAACATGGGCGTGCGCTGGTTTGGTCTTAGCTTCGGGCTGGGGTCGGTCGGGCATCTGCTGTTGGCGGCGCCGCCAAGCCTCTGGCTGGTGCCGGCCTGCGATGCGCTGTCGGTGGTCTATGCAAGTGCGGCGCTGGCGAGCGGGCTCGGGCTTGCCGCGCTGACGCTGTTGTCCCTGCGCGGCTGGCATTTGCGGCTGATCGGCAGTGCACTTGCCGGTGGCGTAGTGCTGGCACTGGTGGTGTGGCTGTTTCCGGCCTGTCTCGATGGTCCCTATGCGATCGTTGATCCGTGGCTGGTGGAGCATTGGCTGGCGGGGATCGGCGAAGCCATGCCGCTGCCGGAAGTGCTGATGCAGCAGCCGGTCTATGTGCTGGGCGCCAGCATGCCGGCCTTCATCGCGCTGGCCTGCGTGCTGCATGCGGTCTGGCGGTCCGAGGGCGACCGGCGCGTTGCCTGGCTGGTGCTGCTGGCCTTCCTTGCGATCATCATCGCGGTGGCCTTCGTGCAGGTGCGCAGCATGCGGATCACGGTGGCGCTGATCTCGCCGGCCTGCGCCTATTGCGTGGTGATGGCGCGCAGGCGCTACCTGGAAAAGGCGAGCCTGTTGCGTATTGGCGGGCTGGTCGCGAGCTGGCTCGGTTTTGCCGGCATCCTGTGGTCGGTTATGGTGCATCTTTTGGTGTCGGCCATGCCGGCGCAGGCGGTGCAGGATTTGCCAGAACTGCAGGCAGATGCGGCGACGTGCCTCGCGCCAGGGGCCTATGACGGGCTCAAGGGCATGGGGACGGGCGGGGTGATGGCACCGATGGATATGGGCGCCTATATCCTGCTCTATACCGGGCACGACATCGTCGCGGCGCCCTATCATCGCAACAATGCGGCGCTGCTCGACACCTATGCCTTTTTCAACGGACCGATCGCTGCGGCGCGGGACATCCTGACCCAGCGCGGCATCACCCTGGTGGCGACCTGCGATGGCCTGCCGGAAATGGCGGGTCTGCCGGATGCAGCTGACGATTCCTTCGTCCGCCTGGCGCAGCAGAATGCCTTGCCCGACTGGCTGAAGCCGGTCAGTGCGCAGGGGCAGCCGATCACGATCTATGCCGTCAAAACGGAATAGCGAACAGGCACCAGCAATTTAGGATTGAAGGGCGCCAGCCGTTCAGACGGGAACGGAGGCGTAGGCTGCGAAGAGCAGGCCCATGGTGGCAATGAACATGACCGAGAGCGAGATGGTTTTGAGCATGACAATATGGTCCTGCGCCACAGCACGGCGCGACAGTTAGTATCACCCGAAGGCGTTAATTTGTGATTTCGACCGCGTAGTTTTCAATCACGGTGTTGGCCAGCAGCTTTTCACACATGCTGTTGAGCTGGGAACGTGCCGCTTCCACGTCGGTTCCCTCCAGCACTACGTCAAAGACCTTACCCTGTCGCACAGATGCAACACCTGGGAAGCCGAGGCCATTGAGAGAGCCTTCGATGGCCTGACCCTGGGGGTCAAGCACGCCGTTCTTGAGGGTGACGGTAACGCGAGCTTTCATCGGGACTACCTACTACTGAACCAGCCGCGGACCGGTGGTCAGCGCGTTTTCCATCTCGACGAGAATGCCAAGGCGCTGGGCGACTTCGCGGTAGCTTTCCACCAGGCCGCCAAGGTTTTCGCGGAAGCGGTCCTTGTCGAGCTTGTTGCGGGTCTTGACGTCCCACAGGCGGCAGTTGTCGGGGCTGATCTCGTCGGCCAGCACGATGCGCATCAGGTCGCCTTCATAGAGGCGCCCGCATTCGATCTTGAAGTCGACGAGCTGGATGCCGACGCCCATGAACAGGCCCGTCAGAAAGTCGTTGACGCGGATGGCGAGGCTCATGATGTCGTCGAGCTCGGCCGGGGTGGCCCAGCCAAAGGCCGTGATATGCTCCTCGGAAACCATGGGGTCGTGGAGCGCATCGTCCTTGTAGTAGAATTCGATGATCGAGCGGGGCAGCTGGGTGCCGGGCTCGAGACCGAGGCGCTTGCACAGCGAGCCCGCGGCGAAATTGCGCACGACCACTTCAAGCGGGATGATCTCGACTTCCTTGATCAGCTGCTCGCGCATGTTGATGCGGCGCAGGAAGTGAGTCGGGATGCCAAGGCCATTGAGCTTGGTGAAGACGAATTCGGAAATGCGGTTGTTCAGCACGCCCTTGCCGTCGATGACTTCGTGACGAGCGCCGTCGCCGGCCGTGGTATCGTCCTTGAAGTACTGAACCAGAGTGCCGGGCTCGGGACCTTCGAAAAGGATCTTGGCCTTGCCCTCGTAGATTTTGCGACGACGGTTCATTGAGAATCCAGACCGGTTGGGTGAGGGGAGAATTCGGCCGCTTCATGCGCCAGAAAGAGGCAAAAATGCAAGCTCTTTCGCATGCTGGGATGTGATATGGGTCTGATGTGACCTGCTCCTGCAACAGCCAGGGGTAAGGCGTTGATTTGGATCGATGAAACACCTATGTCCATGTCGTCACGCCAAAATGGCGACCATTCCAAGCCCCAGGGAGAGACTTGCATGAGCCAGTTCGACGATCGGCAGAAGGGCCAGGAGGCCAAGTTCGCCTTCGACGCTGAAAAGAAATTCAAGGCCGAGGCGCGCCGCAACAAGCTCGTCGGCATCTGGGCCGCCGAATTGCTGGGCCTGACCGGCGAAGAAGCAAAGCTCTATGCCGCCGAAGTGGTGGCCGCCGATTTCGAGGAAGCCGGCGACGAGGACGTGTTCCGCAAGGTTTCCGCCGACCTTAAGGCCAAGGGCCTGTCGGTCGGCGATGACGTGATTCGCCAGAAGATGGACCAGCTGGTGGGCGTCGCCAACGAGCAGATCGCCGCCGAAGGCTGATCGGTTCCGTGCAGAGCTGCCGAAGAGCCGGTCGAAAGGCCGGCTTTTTTGTGCCTCAGGCAATCGATGGAAAATTTGATGTAGCGCAAGGGGCGCGCTGTCCCGGCTCACTAAGATCATGGCGTATCAAGGAGGTCCGTCATGACCCATATTGCAGCAACAGACATTATTGACGTCTCGGCCGACCAGAAGCGGCTTTTCATTCCCGCTCTCGCCGGCTTTTACGACACCTTCGCCAAGCCATTTGCCTGGACTGCCCTGCGCCTGGCGGTCGGCGCCGTCCTGGCCTATGAGGGCTGGGTCAAGATGAACAATCCGATGGCCCTCAGCGGCTTTGTCGAGAGCCTCGGTTTTTATCCCGGCTGGCTCTGGTCGCCGGCCATGGCGGCCGTCAATCTCGTTGGTGGCATCTGCATCATGCTGGGTCTGCTGACCCGCCCCTGGGCCCTGGCCAATACATTCATGCTCGGCGTGACCCTGTGGTATCACCAGATCAACCCCTATGGCCCGACCTTCCTGACGCCGGAGGGCATGCAGTTCCTGGCCACGCCTGAGGCGGCACAGTATTTCACCGGCGCGGGCATGAAGCAGTTGGCTGACGGAGGTGCAAAGTTCCTGGGCACGGTACAGGGCAAGGCGATCTTCGCATCGTTGTTCTGGACGGGTGCCTGTGGCCTCTATGCCGCCTTTGGTGGCGGCGCCTGGTCGGTGGACAAGAGGTTGAAGAAGGAATTCTGAGAGCGCCCGTCGCGCTCAAAAGAATAGCGCCGCTGATCACATGCGGCGCTATTCCCTCGCTGATCAGGTGGTCGCTGGCCTCAGCCACAGCGCCATGCCGATCGAGCGGGGCGTGACCGGTTCGAAGCCGTATTTGGCATAGAGATGCTGCGCATCGCCGTCGGCCACGAGACTGATATAGGCCGTCTCGGGCGCCTCGGCGTGGATATGGGCGACCAGCGCCGCCATGATCTGCTTGCCGAGCCCCTTGCCCTGATGAGCAGGCTCGACCGCCATGTCGGTGATCTGGAAGGCGGTGCCGCCGTCGCCGATGATGCGGCCCATGCCCACCGTCTGCCCGTCATGCTGCATGGTCACGGCGAACCAGGTGTTGGGCAGGCCGCGCTCGGCGGCTTCCCGTGTCTTTTCGCTGAGACCGGACACCTTGCGCAGGCGCAGGAAGTCTTCCACCGAGGGCGTGCCGACGACGAGGGAATAGCCGCCCATCAGATGCGCTGCATCAGGCGGGTGAACATCAGCAGGCCCTCCGGCCAGGGCCCGTGGCCAGAGTCGACATTGATATGCCCGGCTTCGCCTGCCTGATGAAAGTCGGAACCCCAGCAGGTGGCAAATTCCACGGCGCGGTCCAGCGTCACGTAGGGGTCATTGCTGGAGGCAACGAGCATCGAGGGGAAGGGCAGCGGGTCGCGCGGAATGGGCCGGAAGACATAGGTCGCCTCAGGCGCTTCGGCGCTCAGTTCCACATCGGTGGGCGCGACCAGAAACGCACCCCGGACATTGTTCGGCAGGCGCGGGGCCGCATGGGCCACTGCAGAGACCGAAGTGGAATGGGCGATGAGCACCACCGGGCGGGTGGTCAGACGGCAGGCCTGATCGATGGTCGCGACCCAGTCGTCAGCGTCGGGCTCCCACCATTCGGCCTGTTCGACAATGGCCGAGGTCTTCATCTTCTCGGCCCAGCGGGTCTGCCAGTGGCCCGGTTTGATGCCGCCGAGACCGGGCAGGATCAGGATATCGGCATCAGCCAGTTTCATGTGCGATGGGTCCTGTCACGATAGAAGCCGGCCTGGGTCTGGGTGAGGCCGATCTTTTGATAGAAGCCTTCAGCGCCGGGCAGGGCGAGCAGGACGATGGAGACGCCGGGGCCGAGGATTTCGCTGGCCTTGTCCATCATGGTCTTGCCAATGCCCTGACCCTGGCTGGTTTCCACCACGGCCATATCGGCACAGTAGCAGACCCAGTTCCAATCGGTCATGCCGCGGAACCGGCCGACGAGGCGTCCGGCCTCGTCACGGGCGGTGATGGTGAGGTTGGAACTATCGAGCATAGCCTGGACGCGCTCGGTATTGCCGAGCGGGCGGGTCGGGCCAAGCTTGGACTGGCCGACGCAGGCAATGTATTCCTCAGCACTGAGGCCGGTTTCCTGGGCGCAGATCAGGCTCATTCGAAGACCCGCTTGAAGATCGAGTCGACATGCTTGAGGTGGTAGGCGTCGTCGAACATGGCGTCGATCTGCTCGTCGCTGAGCGTGACCTCCGGATCCGCCTTGAGATTGGCGGCGAACTGGCCGGCGCGATCGCCCTGCATGGCCCAGACCTTCATGGCATTGCGCTGGACGGCGGCATAGCTGTCCTCACGGGAATAGCCGGCCTGGGTCAGCGCCAGCAGCATGCGCTGGGAATTGTGCAAGCCGCCGAGCAGGTCGAGGTTCTTGCGCATGTTTTCCGGATAGACGACCAGCTTGTCGATGACGCCGGTCAGGCGGGCAAGGGCAAAGTCGAGGGTAACCGTGGCGTCGGGGCCGATCATGCGCTCGACGGACGAGTGGGAGATATCGCGCTCGTGCCAGAGGGCGACGTTTTCCAGCGCCGGGGTGACCATGCCGCGCACGAGGCGGGCGAGGCCGGTGAGGTTTTCTGTGAGAACGGGATTGCGCTTGTGCGGCATGGCCGAAGAACCCTTCTGGCCGGGTGAGAAGAACTCCTCGGCTTCGAGCACTTCTGTGCGCTGCAGGTGGCGGATTTCGACGGCCACACGCTCGATCGAGCTGGCGACGACGCCGAGGGTCGCGAAGAACATGGCGTGGCGGTCGCGCGGGATGACCTGGGTCGAGACCGGCTCGATGCTCAGCCCAAGCTTTTCGGCGACATATTCTTCCACCTGCGGGTCGATATTGGCGAAGGAGCCGATGGCGCCGGAAATCGCGGCGGTGGCGATTTCTTCGCGGGCATTGACCAGCCGCTGGCGGTTGCGGGAAAATTCCGCATAGGCTTCGGCCAGCTTGACGCCAAAGGTCGTCGGCTCGGCATGGATGCCGTGGCTGCGACCGATGGTGATGGTGTCCTTGTGCTCATAGGCGCGGCGCTTGAGGGCGGCGAGCAGGGCGTCGACATCGGCGATCAGCAGATCGGCGGCGCGGGCGAGCTGGACAGAAAGCGTGGTGTCGAGAATGTCCGAGCTCGTCATGCCCTGGTGCACGAAGCGCGCGTCGGGGCCGACGATTTCGCTCAGATGCGTCAGGAAGGCGATGACGTCGTGCTTGGTGGTGCGCTCGATCTCGTCGATGCGGGCGACGTCAAAGCCATAGTCGCCATGCTCGGCCTTCCTGGCATTCATCACATCCCAGATGTTCTGGGCGGATTCCTTGGGCACGACGCCGAGTTCGGCCAGCTTGGTGGTGGCATGGGCCTCGATCTCGAACCAGATGGCGAAGCGGGTCTCGGCCGACCAGATGGAGACCATTTCGGGGCGAGAGTAACGCGGGATCATGGGCTTAGGCTTTCAGGTTCAGATTGTGAGTCAGGCGCTGCGCTGGGTCGCGGCAGCGCGGATGGCGGCGATGCGGGCGGCATAGGTGGCGGGGTCGTTGCCGCCATAGACGGAGGAGCCGGCGACCAGCACATTGGCCCCGGCATCGGCGATGGCGCGGGCGTTGTCGGGCGTGACGCCGCCGTCGACTTCGAGGTCGATGGCGCGAGCGCCGATCAGGGCCTTCGCCTGGCGCAGCTTGTTGAGGCTTTCCGGAATGAAGCTCTGGCCGCCAAAGCCGGGATTGACCGACATCACCAGCACCAGATCGACATCGTCGATGACATGCTGGATGGCGGAGACGGGTGTGGCGGGATTGAGCGCAACGCCGGCCTTCTTGCCCAGCGCGCGGATGGCCTGCAGCGAGCGATGCAGATGCGGGCCGGCCTCGGCATGGACGGTAATGATATCGGCACCCGCCGCGGCGAACTCGCCGAGATAGGCATCGGTGGGCGCGATCATCAGATGGGTGTCGAAAGTCCTGTCGGTCAGCTTGCGGATGGCCTTCATGACCACGGCGCCAAAGCTGATATTGGGCACAAAATGGCCGTCCATCACGTCGATATGGATATAGTCCGCACCGCCAGCAACGATGGCTTCCACCTCATTGCCTAGCCGCGAAAAGTCTGCGGACAGGATGGAGGGAGCGATGCGGATGGGGCGGGTGGACATGGACGGGCACCTCGTTGACAGGGCTGCTATAGGGCGGACGCAGCCGGGGGGCAAGGGCGGGCTGTCAGTTGTGGGACAGCCATGCCTTCATGCGCACCATGAGCTCATCAATAGGGAGCTTTCCGATGTCGTGATCCGAGAATCCTCTTGCTTTGAGGTCGTCGTAGTCGGTCACCATGAAGTCGAGAAAACGCCCCCAGATGCGTGTTGGTCCGGGGGCATTGAGGTTGGCCTGACTGTTCAGCCAGTTCCGCACCTCAGCCAGAATGTCTGTTGGTTGATTGCCGTGGACGGCGATATCCGAGTTCGACAGGTCTGAAATTGCCGCCTGAAAGCGAAAGCGCTCTGCTTCGAGGATGAGGCACCTCTTGTCCGCACAGACACCGCCCTTGTAGGCTCGGCAACCAACGTCCAGACCAAGTTCGAATGGCATATTCATGCGGTAGAATTCACCGGCCTCCTTGGCCCGCAACCTCGAAAGGTCGTGAATCCCAAATTTGCATTCTTCGACAAGGCGCAGGATTTTCAATATCCTCGGCTCAGCCGAGTTCAGCGTTTCCAGCGCAATCCTGGGTTCGAAGCCCAAGTCGAGCAGGCAGAATAGCAGCGGGCGCAGCAGTGGCCGGTAGTCTTCATCAAAGGGACAGTTGATGAAGACATTTGTCTCGAAGGCCATGTCCGGGGATATCAACCTTTGGGTGGATGCGGATCGTTGCCGTAGCTGTTCTTTTCGCGGATCGTCCCATCGGCGCGATGAACATAAAGCTCGGCGCCTTCGCGTTTTGCCAGCTCGGTACCGCGCTTGATGGCATCAGCCTGAGTCTTGAACACGCCGGATGCGCGTTCGGCGCCATATCGCCTCACGCTCCAGCCGCCATTCGGATTTGGCACGACATGCTGACTGCGCTTGTTCATCTCGACGTCCCCCAATGTGTGGAAGATATCAAACTAGATGGGCGCCTGCCATCCCCACTGCAAGCGCCGGGCTCGCTTCACAAACCGGCGATGCGACAGAGCGCGCATTGCTTTGTAGGGGCTGGCGTATAGAACACGACGAACAAGGAGCGTCGGCCTCGTGGATTTTTCTCTGCCATTCCTGTTGACGGTGTTCGGGGCCGGGGTGCTGAGCTTTCTCAGCCCCTGCGTGCTGCCGCTGGTGCCGCCCTATCTCACCTATATGAGTGGCGCGAGCTTTGATCAGCTGCGGGCGGGCGATCAGGGCGCGGCGGTGCTGCAGCGCCGGGTGGCGGTGACCTCGCTGTTCTTCATCGCCGGCTTTGCCGTGGTGTTCATCGCGCTGGGCGCGACGGCGACGGCCTTCGGGCAGGCGTTCAGGCAGGCGCTACCCATCCTGACGCCGATTGCGGGTGTCGTGATCATCGCCATGGGGCTACATTTCATCGGCGTCTATCGCATCGGCCTGCTTGATCGGCAGGTGCGGCACCAGGGGCCGGGCACGGCCAGCGGGCCGCTGGGCGGGTTTCTGCTGGGCCTGGCCTTTGCCATCGGCTGGACGCCCTGCATCGGGCCGGTGCTGGCGGCGGTGCTCGGCGTGGCGGCAAGCCGCAATACGGCGATGGAGGGCGCGAGCCTTCTGGCGCTCTATTCGCTGGGCCTGGGCGTGCCCTTCTTCCTGGCGGGCGTGGCCATCGGGCCGTTCCTGGCCTTCTTCAAGACGTTCAAGAAGCATCTGCACACCGTCGAGCGCATCATGGGCGTGCTGCTCGTGGTCACGGGCGTGCTGTTCCTCACCGGCAATTTCACCCGGCTATCCTATTGGTTCCTCGAGACCTTCCCGGTGCTGGCAAACTTCGGGTGAGCGGTAAGCAGGGCTTAACCCTCGTCCAAGTTTTCGCCTTTTCGAGACTTTGCAAAAGCAAATTTCAACTCTGATTTACCTTGGACTGGTCAGAGTAGAGCCATGAGCGGGAACATACTTAGATTGCATACGGCAGAGACGGCCCTGAGCATGCTTGGCGGTAGCCCGCTCGACGCGCCTGCCGTTTCGCAGGGCAATGTCGACGTGCTGGTCTCCTGCCGGATCGAGGACGTCGAGATGGCCTGGCGGCTGCTCACGGCCAGGTCGATCGAGTCGCCGGGCCAGAGCTATGATTTCATCCGCCTGTGGGTCGCCGACCGCAAGGTGCCCGAGAGCGAGCAACGCTATGTCGTTGGCAGCGTCGACGGGCATCCGGTGGCGCTGTTGCCGCTACATCGCAAGCGCGTCTACGGGCTGCCGCTCTACACCTGGTTTCCCGGCGCCAATGCCGGCTGCTATGCGCCGGTGGCCGATTATGACCGGCTGGCCGCGCTGGGTCCGGCGGGCCGCAAGGCGCTGTGGGCGGCGATGGCGGGCAAGCTGGGCGGGGCTGACCTGATCTATCTGCGCTCCATTCCCCGGGAGGTCGGGGGCCATGTGGGCCTCTTTGACGAGCTCGGCGCGTCCCTCGCGGTCGAGACGCTCTATCGCTCGGAATATGCCAGCTGGCAGGAATGCGACCGGTTGCAGCGCAGCAAGTCGCGCCGCAAGCATGACCGGCAGCAGGGCGAGCGGCTCGAAGCCATGGGCGCCGTGTTGTTCAGCGAGCTGCGCAATGGCGATGACACCGATTGTGCCGTCGAGATCATGTTCAGGCAGCGCACGGCGCGCTTTCGGGCCATGGGCATTCGCGATGCTTTCGTCGAAGACCGGCTGATCGACTTCTATCATGCCGCGGCGCGGCCCGGTTCGGGCATTGACGTGCGGCTGCATGTGCTGCGGCTCAACGGCAATATCGTCGCGGTGCGCTACAACATCGTCCACAATGACCGCATGTTCTGCCTGATCTCGTCGATGAGCGACGATCCGGCTATCCAGAACGGTTCGCCGGGCAAGCAATGCCTGCTGCGGGTAATGCAGTCGGTGTTCGACCAGGGCATCCGGGTCTTCGACATGGGCAGCGGCTTCACCGACGAAAAGCGGCATTGGTGCAATGCGCAGATCCCGATGGGACAGCATTATGTGGGCCTGACGCCGCAGGGCGCGCTGATCGTTCGGGCGCACCAGCGCTTCCAGCGCGCGCGCGCGTCGATCAAGGCCAATCCGCAGCTGAAGGCCGCGGCGCGGCAGATCCAGCACCTGATCGACCGGGTCAAGGGCGGCAGGGCCCAGGCCACTGTGCCGGCTGGCGAAAAATCAGATCAGCTTTAGCGCGCGCAAGGAGGCATGGCCGGCCTTGCCGACGATGAGGTGATCGTGCAGCACGATGCCCAAAGGCTTGGCGACATTGGCCACTTCGAGCGTCATCCGCACATCGGCAGCCGAGGGCGCTGGGTCACCCGAGGGATGGTTGTGTACCAGGATCAGCGCGGTGGCTGACAGCTCCAGGGCGCGCTTGACCACTTCGCGTGGATAGACCGGCGTATGGTCGATCGTGCCGGTCTGCTGCACTTCATCGGCGATCAGCCGGTTCTTCTTGTCGAGAAAGAGAATGCGGAAGCGCTCGATGGCATCATAGGCCATCTGGCTGCGGCAATAGTCGATCAGCTCCTGCCAGGAACTGAGGATCGGCTGCTGCCGGTCGATGCGGTCGCGACCGAAGCGGGCGGCGACGGCCTGAATGATTTTCAGCGAGGCAATGG
Source organism: Candidatus Devosia phytovorans (assembly GCA_029202405.1). NCBI lineage: Bacteria > Pseudomonadati > Pseudomonadota > Alphaproteobacteria > Hyphomicrobiales > Devosiaceae > Devosia > Candidatus Devosia phytovorans. Next base: position 1,016,060 of record CP119312.1, read on the forward strand.
TGGTGGGGCCGAGGCCCTTGATATGGGCGAGGCGGGCGTCGCTGGCGGCAAAGACGCCGGAAAAGGAGCCGAATTCCTTGAGCAGGGTTTTGGCCAGCGGCTTGGTATCGCGCTGCGGAATGACCATGTGCAGCAGCATTTCGAGAAGTTCGTAGTCTTCCATCGCATCGCCGCCAACCTTGAGGAAGCGGCTGCGCAGGCGTTCACGATGTCCCTTGTGATCGGGCTCCTTGGTGGCTGGTTCGACCGCTGCCGGCTTGATCTGAAGCTGATCGGCTCCGGCATCACTGCCGATGAAGAAGGGCGCTTCTTCGAGCCGATCATTGGCCATCATGCGGCTCGCATGGCCAGCGGATTGAACAGGCCGCCGGGCGAGAGGGTGAAGATCTCGTGGCCGGTTTCCGTAATCCCGATCGAATGTTCGGCCTGGCTGGAGAGGGTGCGGTCACGGGTCACCGCGGTCCAGCCATCCGAAAGGATTTTCACATGCGGGCGGCCGAGGTTGATCATCGGCTCGATGGTGAAGATCATGCCAGGCTTGAGGGGCACGCCCATGCCCGGTGTGCCGAAATGGAGGATATTGGGCTCGTCGTGGAAGAGTTTGCCGACGCCATGGCCGACAAAGTCGCGGACCACGCTCATGCGTTCATTCTCGGCCAGGGCCTGGATGGCGGCGCCAATGTCGCCGGTGGTATTGCCGGGCTTGGCCATGGCAAGGCCGGCCTCGAGACTGGCATAGGTGACTTCGATCAGCCGCTCGGCCTTTCGCGAGATTTCGCCGATCGGATACATGCGGCTCGAATCGCCATGCCAGCCATCGACGACATAGGTCAGGTCGATGTTCACGATATCGCCCTCGCGCAGCGGGCGCTCATCGGGAATGCCGTGGCACACCACGTGATTGATCGAGGTGCAGAGCGAGTGGCGATAACCCTTGTAGAAAATCGTTGCCGGGGCAGCGCCATGGTCCATGCCGAATTCATAGGCGATCTGGTCGAGCTTGCTGGTGGGCACGCCCGGCTCGGCAAATTCGGTGAGGACATCGAGAGCCCGCGCGGTCAGGGCGCCGGCCTTGCGCATGCCCTCGAAGCCTTCGCTGCCATGCAGGGGGATGACGCCCGGCGTACGGCGGGATTTGGCAGTGGCTTCGACAAAGGTGATCATGCGGCTCTCCAGAGGTGACTGCAAATTAGTCGCTTGAAGCGGCGAAGGAAAGGGTTTGCGCCAGCGTGACGCGGATTGACGGCGCGGGGACGCAGGGGCATGTCTTTGGGGCAGCAAGCCCAAGGAAAAATCCGATGTCCGCAGACGCCATTACCGCCGCCCTCATCGTCATCGGCGACGAAATCCTTTCGGGCCGCACCAAGGATGTCAACATCGGCGCTACGGCGGAATTCTGCACCGACCTGGGCATCGAGCTCAAGGAAGTGCGGGTGGTGAGCGACGAGACCGACGAGATCGTCGATGCCGTCAACGCGCTGCGCGCCCGTTATACCTATGTCTTTACCACCGGCGGCATCGGGCCGACGCATGACGACATTACCGCCGATGCAGTGGCCAAGGCCTTTGGCGTGGCGCTGCCGATCAATGCCGAAGCGCGGGCAATGCTGGAAACACGCTGGAAGCAGACGGGGACCGAGGTCAACGAAGCGCGGTTGCGCATGGCCCGCATTCCCGAAGGGGCCTCGCTGATCGTCAATTCCGTCAGCGCCGCGCCGGGCTTCCGCATCGAGAATGTGCATGTGATGGCCGGCGTGCCCATCATCATGCGGGCCATGCTCGAAGCCATCCTGCCGACGCTGCGGGCCGGCAAGAAAGTGCTGTCGGTCACCGTCAAGGCGGCCGTGGGCGAGGGGACAGTGGGTGGTCCTTTGGGCGCGCTGCAGGAAGAATATCCGGACGTAAAGATGGGCAGCTATCCGCAGATGGGCAATGACCGGGTGTCGACGGAACTGGTGCTGCGCTCGTCCGATCCGCTGCGCCTCGAGGAAGCGGCGGGCAAGGTGAGGGCCATGGTGGCGGCGGCACATCAGAAGGCCGGCGTCACGCCGCCCGACGAAGTCTACTGATTTGTGCGGGAGATGCTGGGCAAAATCGCGTTGAGTGATTGGCGCGGTGGCGCGCTTTTGCTAAGCACGGTCCCTTGATTTACGCGGGCGGCGCAGGGCCGGGGCGCAGGAGACACGATTTTGAGCAATCCCAACCAGAAGTCCTTCCCGGTTACCTGGGACCAGTTCCACCGCGACAGCCGTGCCCTGGCCTGGCGCCTTGCCGGCATGGGAAGCTTTGATGCCGTGGTGGCCATTGCCCGCGGCGGTCTGGTGCCGGCCGCGATCGTCGCGCGCGAACTCAACATCCGCACCGTCGAGACGGTTGCGGTCAAGAGCTATGACCACCAGAACCAGAGTGGCATCCAGGTGCTCAAGCCGATCAGCCAGCCCATCCTCGACCTGGCCAAGAGTGGCGGCAAGATCCTGATCGTCGACGATCTCGTCGATACCGGCTCGACGGCTCGCGTGGTTCGCGAAATGCTGCCCGGCGCGCATTTTGCCACTGTCTATGCCAAGCCCAAGGGTCGCGAACTGGTCGACACCTTCATCACCGAAGTCAGTCAGGACACCTGGATCTTTTTCCCGTGGGATCTGGACGTTGCCTATGTGGCGCCGATCTCGGGCGGCACGGACTGACATCTGGCCGGAAAGTCGCCAGCATGCCTGAAGCATGCTGGCGTTTTGGCCGGGTCGTTGCTAATACTTGATAATAGTCGCTGATCATGTATTAGCTTTGCGGGTTCTCATGGGCCTGCAATGACCAAGATCGCCGACATTCCTGTCTCGCAGCCCGCCCGCAAACGCGCCGGGAGCCGGCGCGTGACGATGACCGACGTGGCGCGCGAGGCGGGGTGCTCGCAGGCGACGGTCAGTTTCGTCCTTAATCATGCACCGGGGATAAAATTTTCTGCCGAGACGCGGGGGCGGGTGTTCGAGGCGGCGCGGCGGCTGGGCTATGCGGTGCCGCCGGTGGCGGTGCCGTCGACGCGGGGGCGGCGGATCGGCTTTGTGGCGGATCAGCTGGCGACCAGCCCCGAGGCCATGGTGGCGATCGAGGGCGTGACGCAGGCGGCGCGGCCGGCGGGCGACCTGGTGCTGGTGGCGCAGACCCATAGCGACCAGGAGCTCGAAGGCGAGGTGATCCGCGCCTTCGTGGAGCAGGGCGTCGTGGCGCTGGTCTATATGACCATTTTCACGCGTGAGGTTGAGCTGCCGACGGCGGTCACCGGGCTCGATATCCCGGTGCTGCTACTCAACTGCTACACAAGCGACCAGAATTATCCCGCGGTGGTGCCAAGCGAAATTGCCGGCGGGCAGCGCAGCACGCGGCATCTGATCGACAATGGTCATCGGCGGATCGGCACCATTACCGGCGAGATCTGGATGGAGGCGGCGCAGGATCGGCTCAAGGGCTACCGCCGGGCGCTGGCGACGGCTGATATTCCCTTTGATCCTGCCCTGGTGATCGAAGGTGACTGGTCGGCCAGCGCCGGATATCTGGCGACGCGCAAGCTGCTGGAGCTGCCCGAGCCGCCGACAGCGATCTTTTGCCAGAACGACCGCACGGCGATCGGCTGCTATGAGGCGCTCAAGGAGGCGGGGCTGGTTATTCCGCGCGACATGTCGGTCATCGGCTATGACGACGAGGAGATCGCGCGCCATCTCCATCCGCAACTGACCACGTCCATCCTGCCACATCGCGCCATGGGGCAGTGGATCATCGAGCAGATGGATGATCTTGCGAGCGAGGCCGGGCGCTATCCACTGGTCAAGCTGGAGTGCCCGCTGGTGGAGCGGAGTTCTGTGGCGCGACCGCGGATTACCTAGTAATTCCTCACCGGTTCAACCGAGCCGCGCTCGATCAATTCGCATTCGATCTTGAGCTTTTGTAGTCGCTCATCCTGATCGGCGAGGCTGTAGCTGTCGAGCAGTTCCGCCACGGCCCAGCGGGCCATTTCGTCATGCGGCAGGACCATGGTGGAGAGCGGCGGGTCCATGTTGGCAGCAATGTCTTCGTCGTCGAAGCCCATGATGGAGATGTCGCGCGGGACGCGCAGGCCGACATGGCGCGCCGCGTCGTAGCAGCCGATGGCCATGCGGTCGTTGAAGCAGAAGATGGCCGATGGCCGGTCGGGGCGGGAGAGCAGTTCCATGGCGCGGTCGCGGCCGGCGCGAATGGTCCAGCCGCCGGGCTGCACGAGCGTTTCGTCGACCGGTACGTTCCATTCCTCCATGGCGCGGCGAAAGCCCTTTTCGCGGTCGACGGCGGCTTCGACGAAATATTCGCCGGCCATGTGGGCAATGCGCCGGTGGCCCGCCCTAAGCAGAGCCGTGGTTGCCGTATAGCCGCCGACGATGTCGCCGGGCACGACCGAAGGGTAGCGCAGCTTGCGCTCATGGCAGTTGAGCAGGACCAGCGGCAACTCAGAAAAGGCTTCGGGGACAGTGACTTGCCGGGTCATCAGCGAGGCATAGATGACGCCGATGGTTTTTTGCGAGACGAGAAGGTCAAGCGCAGCCTGTTCGAGGGCTGGGTCGGCGCGGGTGCAGAAGAGGGCGACGGTTACATCCTGCAGGGCGGCCTCGTCACGGGCGCCTTCGATGAACTGGGCGGCAAAGGGGGTGGTGGAAACCTCGTCGATGAAGAGGCCGATGACGCGCTTGCGGCCCTCGGGAACGGCATGGGCCTTGCCGCGGCGATAGCCCAAGGCCTCGGCGGCATCGAGAACGCGGCGGCGGGTGAGTTTGGAAATGCGAGCATTGGTGACGCCGTTGAGGACCAGGGAAACGGTCGCCTGCGAGACGCCGGCCTGCTCGGCGACATCGACCATCGTGGCGCGTTTTTCCATGTTCACTCTTCTCTGTTGGTCGCGTTTTCGAGCTGCAAAACCGGCATCCACTTTTGCTGAAAACGCTGTGGCACCACCATCGATCAGAAGCATGATTTGGCGGGAAAATGCTAGCAGACTGTTAGCATCGAGCGTCTCGTATGGAAGCCTATTGCTAATCCATCAGCTCTGGTACATGGTGATAAAAATATAACTAATAATCTCGAGGGTGGAGATGAGTTCGATTAGCAAGCGCGAGCAGGTTTCGCTGGATGGCGCCTGGCAGTTTCGCCATGAGGAGGGTGCGTGGCGCGAGGCGCAGGTGCCGGCGCCGTGGCAGGCCGAGTTCCGCGATCTGGTCGATAGCGCCGGTCATGCCGTCTACAAGCGCAGTTTCGCGCTGCCGGCCGGCTGGGCCGGCAAGGAAGTCGCGATAAAATTCGGCGCTGTCAGCTACTTCGCCGAGGTTTTCCTCAATGGTCAGAAGCTGGGCAGCCACGAAGGCGCCTATCTGCCGTTCGAATTCGTGCTTCCGGCCGAAATTTTGAAAACCGACAACGAGATAGAGGTGCGTGCCTCGGTGCCAACGGCCGATCATCGGGCGTGGCCGGAGCATCCATTCGGCGAAGTACCGCATGGCAAGATGAGCTGGTATGGCCGCATCGGCGGGCTATGGCAGTCGGTGACGCTGGAAGCGCGCGACCCGCAGCATATCCAAACCATTGTCATTGAAGCAGGAATGGACGGCGCCGCGAGGATCGACCTTGGTCTTTCAGCGGCGGCCCAGGGCAAGACGGCCAAGCTGTCGATCCGCGATGACAGGGGCGATGTGGTCGCAGAAACCGAGACGGGGCAGGGACTTGCTAGCCTGTCCGTGGCCAATGCCCAGCTCTGGTCGCCGGAAACTCCGAACCTTTATACGCTCACCGTCGACCTCGGCACGGACACGCGCACCGAAACCTTCGGCTTCCGCACGGTCGAAACCAAGGACGGCAAAATCCTGCTCAACGGGCAGCCGATCTACATGCGCGCAGCGCTGGACCAGGACTATTATCCCGAAGGCATCTACACCGCGCCATCGCTGGAATTCCTTGAGGATCAGGCGCTTAAGGCCAAGCATCTCGGACTCAACACGCTGCGTTGCCATATCAAGGTGCCGGACCCGCGCTATTACGAAGTGGCCGATCGACTGGGCCTTCTGGTCTGGACGGAAGTGCCCAATGTCAATCACTTCACCTCCAAGGCAGCGGCGCGGATGCGCGAAACGCTGGAGGGTATTCTCAAGCGCGACCGCAACCATCCTTCCATTATCGCCTGGACGCTGATCAACGAAGACTGGGGCACGCGACTGGTCGAAAATGCCGAGCACCGGCAGTGGCTTAAGGATAGCTATGACTGGCTGAAGGCCGAGGATCCGAGCCGGCTGGTGGTCGACAATTCGGCCTGTTTCCCGAACTTCCACGTCAAGAGCGACCTCAACGACTACCACTATTACCGCTCGGTGCCCGAGCGGCGGCAGGAGTGGGACGACATCACCCATGATTTCGCCAACAATGCCAAGTGGACCTATTCCACGCTGGGTGATGCGGAATGGCGCGGCGACGAGCCGCTGGTGGTCTCCGAATTCGGCGTCTGGGGTCTGCCCGACCCGAAAAAGCTGCGGAATCAAGACGGTAGCGAGCCGCATTGGTTCGAAACCGGGGCGGCATGGGGCGATGGCGTGGCGCTGCCGCATGGCGTCGAGGCGCGCTTTGCCGCACTCGACCTCGACCGGACCTTTGGCAGCTTCGACGCCTTTATCGAGAGCGTGCAATGGTATCAGTTCATGAACCTGCGCTACCAGATCGAGGAAATGCGCCGCTATCCCTCGATCATGGGCTATGTGATCACGGAACTGACCGACGTGCATTGGGAGGCCAATGGCCTGCTCGACATAGAGCGCAATCCGCGCGTCTTCCATGACGTTTTTGCCCAGATCAATACCGACACTGTCATCGTGCCGCGCCCCAAGCGTTACGCCGCCTATGAAGGCGAAGTGCTGGACGTGGAAGTGACTGTGGCGACTGGCGGAAATTCCATCCCCGAAGGCGCGGTGCTGCGCTGGTCGGGCGAAGTTTCGGGTTCCGTGGCGATCGCCGCCACGGCGCCCGTATCGAGCACCAGCCCGGGCACGCTCAAGCTCGACCTCCCGGCCAGCGGCGTGAGCCGCATGGTGAAGCTTGAGTTCGTGCTCGAGGCTGGTGGCCAGACGCTGGCACGCAATAGCCTCGACCTGTCGGTCTATGCCAAGCGCAAGACGGACGGCCTGCCGACGATTTCGACCAAGCATGCCAGGCTGGCCGAGCATGCGCGGTGCCTGGGCTATGCGGTGGTCGAGAATGGCGATGTCGAACTGCGCCATGCCGTCGACACCGCCGATGCCGATGCGATGAATGCCGGCAAGCGCTTCGTGATCCTGGCCGATGGCTCGGTTCCGACCAACAAGAACCTGCGTGTGGACATGCCCGATGGCGAGCTGCCGCATCGCAGTATTGTGGCTGATGACAAGCAGTTCCGCGCCAGTACCGAGCAGCATCTGCCGGGAATCAACCTGGTCGAGCGCGACGGCACGATCTGGCGTGGAGACTGGATCGCCGGCTTCAGCTGGCTGCGTCGCGAGGGCCCGTTTGCCGGTATTCCGGGCGGTCCGATCTTTGATTTGAGCTTTTCCGACGTGGTGCCACATTACCTGCTGACCGGTTTCCGGGTCTGGGAATATGGCAGCACGGTCCATGCCGGCATCGTCGTGGGCTGGGTGCACAAGCCAGCCGCGACTATCGTCGAAAAGCCGGTGGGCCGGGGCGGGGTGGTTGCCACCACATTCCGGCTGACCCGTGAAGCGCCAGGCGCCGACCCGGTTGCGGCGGCGCTGTTCGATGCCGTCATACAGGCTGCCGTCGAGCTACCGGTCGATGTGGATTAGTAAAAATGTGTTTTGGCTGCACGATCTGCTTGACTGCGCAGCTAATCTCCATTGAATTGTATTACTAATGGATGCGGCGGCAGGAGGGCTGCCGTATCTGACAGGTTGCCGGGCCGAGCCCGGCAGGGGAGAGAGAATGTCGGATATCGTCCTGACCGAGGTCAGCAAGTCCTATGGGCAGGTGAGCGTGCTGGACAAGGTGTCGATGCACATCAAGTCAGGCGAATTCATCGTCTTCCTGGGCCCCTCGGGCTGCGGAAAGTCGACGCTGCTGCGCATGATCGCCGGTCTTGAAGAGGTCAATGGCGGCGAGATCCACATTGGCGGCGAGCGCGTCGACCAGCTGCCGCCCAATCAGCGCGGCGTCGCCATGGTGTTCCAGAATTATGCGCTCTATCCGCATATGACGGTGCGCGACAACATGAGCTTCGGGTTGCAGAATGTCGGCACGCCCAAGGATGAAATCGCCCGTCGTGTGGACGATGCGGCGCGCATGCTGGAAATTACGGCGCTGCTCGATCGCAAGCCCGCGCAGCTCTCGGGTGGTCAGCGCCAGCGTGTCGCCATCGGCCGCGCCATCGTGCGCGATCCCAAAGCTTTCCTGCTCGACGAGCCGCTGTCCAACCTCGATGCCGGGCTGCGCGTGCGCACCCGCCTTGAACTGGCGCAGCTGCACAATCGCATCAAGGCCACGATGATTTTCGTGACGCATGACCAGACCGAGGCCATGACGCTCGCAACCCGTATCGTGGTGATGAACAACAAGCAGATCGAACAGATCGGCACGCCGATGGATGTCTATACGCGGCCGGCGACGCGCTTCGTTGCCAGCTTCGTCGGCTCGCCGGGCATGAATTTCGTGCCGGTGAGTGCCGTCACGGATGCCGGCGGCAAGGCTGCCATCAGCTTTGCCGGGCAGGACGCGGTATCGACGGGCGTGCCCTTCGCCTCGCTGCCGAAGGGCGCGCTGACGCTGGGTATCCGGGCCGAGGCGGCGCGCGTGTCGCGCACGGGGCAGGGCGTTGCTGGCGTGGCCGATGTGGTCGAGCGCCTGGGCGAGCGCACGCTGGTCTATGTGCGGCTGGCCGATGGCACCGTGCTGGTCAGCGAGGACGAGGGGATCAGCACGATCAATGCCGGCGATACCGTGCATGTCGTGCTGGATGGCGATGCCGCCATCCTCTTCGACGAGGCCGGCAAGGCTTATCACAGCGCCATCTGAGGAGGTGGCGCCGTGAGGGCAGGGCCATCCGGCCCTGCGGAGGAATTCAGGCCCGCTTCGGCGATGCCTGGGAATGGCGCAATCCGCATCGCCGGCGGATCTGCAATGCCGGAGGAATGGCGCTGGGCCGGGATGGCCCCTGGGAGGAAATGACGTGAACAAGTTCTTGAAGATTGGTCTGTTGTCGACCACGGCAGCGCTGCTGTCCTTTGGTGTCGCGCAGGCACAGGAAGACGTGGTGTGGTGGGACTTCCTCAGCGGCGGCGACGGCGTTCGCATGAAGGCGCTGATCGAGCAGTTCAACACCGAACATGCCGGCGAGATCACCATCCAGCCGACGACGCTCGAATGGGGCACCCCGTTCTACACCAAGGTGCAGACCTCGGCCGCCATCGGCGAAGGTCCGGACGTGATGACCTATCACCTGTCGCGCGTGCCGCTTGGCGTGGAATCGGGCGCCCTGGCGCCGATCTCGGCTGAAGACCTGGCTAGCGTCGAGCTCAGCGGCGATGTGTTCGCACCCGCCAACTGGGAAGCCGGGCAGAGCGATGGCCAGCAGTATGCCGTGCCCTTCGATATCCACTCGATCATCCTCTACTACAACAAGGACAAGCTGGCTGAAGCGGGTCTGCTCGGCGATGACGGGCTGCCGGTCGGTTTCGATGGCGCGGACAATTTTACCGCTGCGCTCGACAAGCTTAAGGAAGCCGGCCTTGAATATCCGCTGTCGCTGCAGACCTCGGGCGACGGTACGCCATGGCGCGTGTTCTACTCGCTGTTCGGCCAGCAGGACGGCGTGTTTCTGGGCGAAGACGGCACCTTCTTCCCCGATGAAAGCATTCCCAAGGCCGTGGCTGCCGTCGAAACCATGGCCAGCTGGGTCGAGGGCGGCTATGCGCCGGGCCTGACCGAATATGAAGGCTCGATCGCCATGTTCACCTCGGGTGAATCGGCTGTTCACATCAACGGCGTGTGGGAAGTACCCACCATGACCGATCTGGCCGCCAAGGGCGAGCTGGGCTTTGAATGGGGCGCCATCGCCCTGCCGACCTTCTTCGATCATCCCGCGACCTGGGCGGATTCGCATGGCTTTGCCATTCCGAACAATGTCGGCAAGGAAATGACCCCCGAGAAGAAGGCAGCCGTGCTCGAAGTCATCTCCTGGATGAACAAGAACTCGCTGGCCTGGGCCAATGCCGGCCATATCCCGGCCTATACGCCGACCCGCGAGAGCGAAGAGTTCAAGACCATGCAGCCCAACGCCACCTATTCGGTGCTGGCTGACACGGCCGTGTTCGATCCCAAGTCGCCGCTGGCTGGCGTGGCTTCGCCCGTCTATGACGCCGTCGCCAACTACATCAGCCCCGCCATGAACGGCGAAATGGGTGCGCAGGAAGCCATCGACGAGATGAAGGCCGACCTGCAGGACCAAGCCGATTGATCAAGTGACTACAGTCCGGCGGCCTTGTGCCGCCGGATTCCTTACTGAGGCTGGAGCACCATGATCAGGAACCACCGCGGCGAGATCACAATCGCCTATATTTTCATTCTTCCCTTTGTGCTGACCTACGGCGTGCTGTTCCTGTGGCCGACGATCCAGATGGTGCTGCTCAGCTTCACCGACGCGCCGCTGATCGGGCCGGGCAAATGGATCGGCATCGAGAATTATGTCGAGATGCTCGACGATCGCCGCTTCTGGACCTCGGTGCGCAACACGGCCTATTTCGTGGCGCTGACGGTGGTGCCCAATACGCTGATCGGGCTGGCCATCGCCATGATGGTGTCGCGCCTCAAGGGGTGGCAGCAGAGCCTGATCCTGGCGATGTTCTTTTTGCCCTATATCCTGCCGGTCTCGGTGGTCTACCGGATTTGGAACTGGATGTTCAACCTGCAGTTCGGCATCATGCAGTTTCCGCTGAGCGCGATGTTCGGCAAGCCGACGCCGGTGTTCCGCACGCAGTGGATGTTCATGCCGGCGGTGGCTTTCGTCACCATCTGGTGGACCTGCGGCTTCAATATCCTGCTGTTCCTGGCCGGGCTGCGCTCGATCTCGACCGATATCTATGAGGCCGCGTCGCTCGACAATGCCAGCCGCTGGACGACGTTCCGGCGCATCACCTGGCCGCTGATCTGGCCGGTGACGGCACTGGTGCTGACCATTCAGCTGATCCTGCAGCTGAAAATCTTCGACCAGGTCTATCTGTTCGTGCAGGGCGGGCGGCCGGATCCGTCGATGGTCCTGGTGCAATATATCTACAGCAATGCCTTCCAGAAGAACGAGGGCGGCTTTGCCGCGGCGATCGCGGTGACGCTGTTCGTCATCGTCGTGATCTTCTCGGTCCTCCAATTCCAGCTGCTGCGTGCCCGAGGTGAAAAATGAGCGTCGCTGAGAGCCGAAACGCCGCGCTGGACGAGGCGCGCATGGCGGGCAAGGCCCGCACCATCAGGAGGCTCGATATCGGCGGGCTGATCCTGACGCTGATCACGGTGGTCTGTGCCGTGCTCTGGGCCTTCCCGATCTACTGGGGCGTCATCACCTCGCTCAAGCCGGAATCGCAGGTCATTTCCAAGACGGTGGAATTTTTGCCGCGGACCTGGACGATCGACGCCTATTGGCACGTGCTGGTCAATACGATGATCGGGCGGTGGTATATCAACTCGCTGGTGACCTCCATCGGGGTGACGGTGCTTACCCTGGTGACCTCTGCGCTGACGGCCTATGCGCTTTCCCAGCTCCGTTTCCCGGGCCGCAATGTCATCTGGTATCTGATCCTCGCCAGTTTCATGGTCCCGATCTCGGCGCTGATCATCAACCACTATGTTTTGATGGCGCAGTTCTCGCTGATCAACTCGTGGTTCGGGGTAATCCTGCCGCAGCTGCTGCATCCGGTGGTGATCATCGTCTACAAGAACTTCTTCGACAGCGTGCCCAAGGAATATCGCGAAGCCGCCAAGATGGATTCGGCGAGCGAATGGCGGATCTTTTCCCGCATCTACCTCCCGATGAACTGGGGTATCACGACGGCCCTGGCCATCGTCACCTTCATTGGCGCCTGGAACAATTTCATGTGGCCATTCCTCGCCGTCTCCAAGCCCGAGATGATGAATGTCGCGGTGGGCATCACCCAGGTGAACGATGCCTTTGGTGTGCAATATGCGCGTGAACTCGCCGGCGCCATCATGGCGGCGCTGCTGGTGGCGGTGCTCTATCTGATCTTCCAGAAGCGGGTGACGCAGGCGATCATGCTGTCGGCCGGCGTCAAGGGTTAGCCAGAGCTCATCTGCGGAGGGGCGCGGCGGGGTGACCTGCCGCGACCCTTTGCTTTTGTCGGACAGGCATTACCGGTAAGTTGTTCAGCCGGCTGGATTTTGCGATCAATCTGCAACCGGCTCTTTACCGGTTGGCCGGTATATCGGGGTCTGGATAGTCCAGACCGGGGTTGCAGCTTGTTCCAGGCAATTCGCACGATCGCACTTGCCGTCATCCTGTTTGGGCTGATCCTGTTCGTGCCACCGCTCAACACCATGCTCTACCAGGGCGTGCAGACTATCCGGGACGTGTTCGATCAGAGGCCCGAACGGCGGATCCTGTTCATCGGCAACAGCCGGACCTTCTACAACAACATGCCGCAGACGGTGCTGCGCATGGTCGAGGGCGCCGGCGGACCGGACAAGCTGCATGTGGAAATGTATGCCAAGTCGGGGGTGAGCCTCGAAACGCATTGGGCCGATCCACAGGTGCAGGCGCTGCTGGCCGAACGCTGGGACGACGTGATCATCCAGGCGCAAAGCACCGGGCAATATAGCGCCGAACATTCTGGCCAACTGTGGCAGACGGCGACCAAGTTCATCGACGCGGCGCGGGCGGCGGGGGCGGAGCCGGCGATGTTCGTGACCTGGCGCTATACGGCACTTTGCCCGCCGGGGCAGGGCATGCCGCAGGCGGCCAAGAGCCTCGACCCGGCCGGCTATGCCAATATGCACCGCAATATCCAGATTCAGCATGCGCGGCTGGCCGAAGAGACGGGCGTGGCGCTGGTCAATGTCGGGCAGTTCTGGGAAGGGCTGCAGGGCGAGACGGGCGTTTTCCATCTCTACGATGACTGCAACCACCCATCGGCCTATGGCAGCTATCTGTCGGCGCTGATGTTTTACAACTATTTCACCGGCGGGACGGTGGGTGATGTCGGCTACCGGCCGGACGCCGTACCGCCCGACCAGGCCTGGTATATCCGTGGGCTGGTCTCCAACTATCTCGGCGAGAGCGCCGGCAGCTGATCGGTCAGGAGGGCTGGCTCAACGGCTGCGGGCTGGCCAGCGAACGCTTGCGCTGCCTGAGATGGCGGGCGACGAGGGCGGGAATGCCCAGCGACAGGACGCCCAGGAGCAGGATGGCATTGGCGCTCCAGGGCTCGAGCACCTGCGGGTCGACCAGCAAATAAAAGATATAGACCGTCGCGATGTGGAAGGTGAAGACGGACAGCGAATGCTGGCCGATGAGCACCAGCGGGCCCCAGCGCAGCAGGCGATCGAGCGCGACGCCCAGCACCTGCATGGTGCGATAGGGCGAGGTGGGGCCGACGACGAGCAGCCAGGTGGTGACGAAGGCGGCGGCGAGGAAATTGAGCAGGGCCAGGAAGCCGAGGCCGTGCTTGCTGATCAGCCAGCCAAAGATTGCGACGTGGTCGGTCAGCACGCCGCGCAGATAAAGCGTCAGAACCAGCATCAGGCCAGCGATCAGCAGGATGGAGAGCAGGAGGAGCGGGGCGAAGCGCGGGTGGCGCAGCACGGAGAGGTCGAACTCACCGCGCACATAGGCCGCGCCGAACAGCAGGCCGGAGAAATAGAGCGCCGACCAGGACAGACGATTGAGGTGGAGGCCAAGGTCGATCTGGCGGGCATCGAGCTGGAAGGCGATTTCGAGGCTGTCCCAAGTCCATTCGAGTAGACCGGCCTGTCCGGCCAGCCAGGCCAGGGCAACCAGCGCGATAACGAGCCAGCGCTGGCCACTGGTGATGGCGGAGAGGGCCGCTGGGGTGAGGAGAAGAAAGAGGACATACATGGGCAGGATGTCGAGGCACCAGCCGCCGGCCAGCATCAGCATGGACAGGACGCCGAACAGGAGTGGCGCATTGCCATAGCGCTCGAAGATCCAGAGCGGCTTGTCGCCATGCAGCGCCAGCGTCGCAATGATGGTGACGAGGATAACCAGCATGGCGTGGTGGCGGAACACCAGCAGAGCGCGGGAGAACAGCGCGGACTTGCGATGGGTGTGGGCCGGATCGATCCAGCCGCGGGTATAGACCAGACCAACTGTCAGTCCCGACAGGAAGACAAAAGCGCTGGCAGCGTCATTGAGCAGGGCAGATTTGAAGACCAGACCATGCGTGATGCCCAACGGAAGCTGAGAGCCCAGATGGCTCAACATCATGCTGATCAACATCAGTCCGCGCAGGCCATCCAGCTGCAAGTAACGCATTGTGCCCCAAAATCATTAAAAACGATCAAAGTAGAAAAACCGCCGCATAGTACGACGTTACTTGTTACCGAAACCATCATGATTGAATTATTGGGTTTACGTCTGTTAACGACGTCTGAGGCTCCGGGCCTGGGAGCGACTGGGGCTGATAGTGCGGGCGGCGGGGATCGAACCCGCACGGCTAGCGCCGAGGGATTTTAAGTCTGCTATAACAGCGATTTTCTTCGGGTTTGTAAGGATTCACTGTGACAGCGCCTTGGCACAATCCTGGCACTGTAGGAGTGCGCATCCAGCAGACAGAACCTACTTCAGTTCCGACATGCTCGCCGAAAGGAATGCGCGTCCAGTGTCCGTCATCGTCAAGGCACGTCTACGACGATCTGTTCCAAACGCGATGTGCACGTAGTTGTGCCCACCGTTCATCTCTTTATGACCCTCTGCCCAGTAGGCAACATTGCGGGAGGCGGTGCCCGACTGAAGTCCTACAGATTGCTCCACGTCCTTCACGGAGATCTCTCTCTCTCCGATTTCCGCCTCTGAAATTTCGATTAGGGTCAGAACAGTCGAGACCTGCATTTTGGGGTCTATCGCCGAGAAGTGCTTGAGCATTGCTCTGGCTCGCTTGAGCGCTTGGCGATCGGTCGTAGTCAATTGCATGCTCCTAGCCCGATGTCCCGGCTTGTGACATTTACGTCAAGTTATGGATCGTTGGTGAGGGCTGCGGGGGTCGAACCCGCACGGCCAAGGCCGAGGCATTTTAAGTGCCTTGCGTCTACCAGTTTCGCCAAGCCCTCTTAAGGTGTGCCATAGCACATTACTCTCGATACCGAGAGATTTACGTAGTTGCAGCAATGATTGAGGAGTTTTACCCTGCAATAACAGCGGGTTATTTTTTGCGATGGGGAGAAATAACAAGCCGTCCCGGTGAAAGCAACGCTTTCTCACAGAGCCTTTTCAAGATGGCAGCAATCGGAAAACTTCAAATTCATCATAAGTCATTGTAATTATTGGATTTCTTTTGACTTGCGCACTCTATGTCCGTCGCGTCTACCATTCCACCACGCCCGCTTGGCTTGGTGACCCGTGTTTGTCACAAGGCGGACGACAAAACAATTATTGCGCAGCGATTCTGCACCGGAGGCGAAATGATCGAGCGGGTTGAAACCGGAATTGCGCCTTCGTCGGCGCCCATCAATGATGCGGTGAAGGCGGACAAGCATCTGTGGCTGGTGGCCATTGCCGAGGATCCGGTAAGCGGGGAGATTGTCGGCGGCGGGATCGAGGCGCAGGCGCGGCGTTGTATCGAAAACCTCGAGATCGCCTGCAAGGCGGCGGGCGGCAGCCTGCGTAACCTGGTGATGGTGCAGATCTTTCTCGTCGATCGCGCCGATGCGGCCGGGATGAATGCGGTCTATCGCGAATTTTTCACCGAACAACCCTTTCCGGTACGGGCCACGGTGGTGGTCAAGGAACTGCTGGCCGAGGGACTGCTCATCGAAATGACTGCAACGGCCGTATTGGACTGATCATGCTGCTCAAGATGGACCTGCTCGAACAAATCAAGGCGGGCGACGTGGACCTGGTGTTTCGCCGCTGGAGCCGGCCATCGGTGAAGGCCGGAGGGACGCTCAAGACCAAGGTGGGGCTGTTGTCGATCGGGACGATCACCGACATGGACCCGGATGATGTCAGCGAAGCCGACGCGAAACGCGCCGGCTTCCGGGATGTGGCCGACTTCCGCAAGTGGCTCGACACGATGAAGCCGGGCCATCTGTTCCAGCGGATTGAAGTCAGCTATCTCGGCGAGGGCTAGAGCCCGGCCATCAATGGCTTGAAATCGCGCTGATAGATGGCGGCGATGAAGCCCAAGTAGAGATCCTGCAGGTCGACGATGTCAGACTCATAGTTTTCCATGGTCACGATCAGGGTCGGGAGTGCACCGGCGTCGCCACCGGCCGGAATGATGGTGACCTTGGGTTCAGGCACGTCCATGCGGAAATCTGCGAGGCGTTCGACGATGATTTCGCCGGCCTGTTCGGCAAGCTCGGGGCTGCCGTAGGGCATGGCGATGTGCAGTGCTGCGGTTTCCTGGCCCCGCGTCAGGCCGATGATGGCGAGAGGAAAGGCGAGCAGGGGATCGACGCCGGCGTCGTGATTCTTGGTCTTGCCGCTGGCTTCAGGCTCGAATGTCGGCAGGGAGTCGGTGAAGGCAAAGAGTGTCCAGCCGGAGGCCAGTTCGAGCGTGGCCCCGTCTTCGGAGACCTGCTGCATACCGCGGAGCGTGTCAGCCCATACCTTGGTAAAGGCGGGCTCGTCATGCATGACGAGAAGGCTCTGATTGATCAGCGGCCAACTGCCGGTACGCATGACATAGTCGGGGGCAACGGCAAGACGCTGGGCCTTGCCCATGCCGGAGCCGAGCGGATCGGGTTCACTGGCGGCGAGATCGATCGCATTGTCCTCGCCACGAGCATAAATGGTGATTTCGCCATCTTCACTGTCGGTGAAATCGCGGGCGAGGAGCGCGTCATGAGCGCCATCTGCAAAGCCGGGTTCGCCAAAGATGACGGTGGTGTTTTCCGGTGCGGCACCCAAGGTGATGACGCCGGTGGCCCTGCCGAAATCGATGCCTGTCGCGGGGTCCAGCTTGCTGTCGATCAGGGCGGCAGCCAGATCCAGATCGTCGATCACGCCGAAGGTGTTGGGATCGGCATTGGAGAAGCCGAGGGACGGGGCGAGGTAGTCGAAGGCCTTGGGTTGCTCGATGGCGCCCGGCATCAGGCCGATGGCCTTGAAGATGTCGTCGAAGGCATAAGCGGGCGAGACGAGCGTCATGCCGGCAAGAAGAGTGAGGCTCGACAGGGCTGAAAAGCGCATGGGGGAAATCCGATTGATGAAATATGGCAGGAGTTTAGAGGTCGTCGCCCTGCATGGCCAAGACCGAGAACATCTGCAGGACCTGGCGAGATTCCTCGACGCCGGTATCGGCCGTGATGGTGACGACGGAGACGGAATAGCCGTCGCGCTCGATGGTGTCGGTTTCCAGTGTGCCCAGACCCTCCGAGGTCGTGCGGGCCGTTTCGAGAACGGTTTCGATGGTAGCTTCCGCCTCGGCAAGCGGCGCCTCGAAGACCATTATAGTGCGCATGATCGGCTGGTCCTGCTGCAGTTCGAGGCTGAAGATGGCGGCGCGGTAGGAGACGAGCCCACTCATGACCATGACCTCGCGGGCCATGGGATCCTGCCAGCCGACGGCGCCGTCGAGGTGATTGTCGCCCTTGCGTTCGGCGAGGATGTCGAAAGCGGTGCGCCAGGGATTGGGTGATTTCGGCTTGGCATCGCGATGGGCCAGCACTTTTTCCATGGTGGGCCAGTTGCGGGTGATGATCAGGTCGTCACCGGGATTGGCGAGGCGCTGGGCCATGCCCATGCCGTAGCCGAAGGCGTCCTTTTCGCTGAACAGGTCGAAGTCGGCCGAATTGTCGGCGCCGCGGGCATAGACGGGGATGTCGCCCAGCATGTGACGGTCGAAGGCGCGGGCGGAAATGGCGGCGACATGGTCGTCGGAATAGCCGGGTTCGCCGTGCAGGATGGTGATGGTTTCAGGCGCCAGGCCCAGGGTGATGGAACTGGTGACCTTGCTGAAATCAACGCCGGTGACAGGATCGACGCCTTTCGTGTTCAGCAGGGCGTCGGCCAGCTCGATCTCCATCATGGGGAGCGGCATGCCGGACTCGGGGCCGAAGCCGCCCAGAGGGGCGTTGTATTCGAAAGCGATCGGGTCGGTGGATTGATTGAAAAGGGAAGCGTAGCGGCGCAGGTCGTCGACGGCGAAGGCGGGGGAGGCGAGGCTGAAGGCAAGGGCGGCGGCAAGGAAATAACGCATGCGGTATCCGTAGATCACTATTGGGCGGCGGGTTCGACGATCGTGACCATGCCGATACTATGGGGGGCGACCTCTTCGACAGCGATGGAGGCCGTAGCGCCGGGCATGAGCGAGCTGCCGTGATGCTGCGTGAGTGCTGTTGCGTTCTGCTCGGCTGCCGCGGCGTCGTCATAGGGGGAGGCGACGATCGTGGTGGTGCCCGTCGCGCCGGGGGCCAGCGTGAGCATGCTCACGGGCGACTTGGGCGTCGAGGCAGGTTGGGCGAGGGAGACATTCTGGGCACCCATGATGGAGGCCGGCGCCTTGCCCTGCAGAACCCTGAGGGTGCCTTCCAGCGTTGCAGACCACAGACTGGGTTCGTCGGGTGGGGTGGCCATGGCCGAGAGCACGGCTTCCATCCTGGGCCAACTCGATGTGTGGACCACCGTGGTATCGGAAATTGCCAGGCGCTGGGCGCGCCCGAGCGGGGCGCTGAAGGGGTCGGGGTCGTCGACTGCGAGGCGTACATGGCCATCCTCGCGGAGACCGAACACGGTCCAGCCAGCGATGTCGCGCTTTTCGAACTCCCGCCTTTGCAGGGTGTTTGGGGCGCTGCCGGCGAAGCCGGGCGCGCCAAAGAGGACGGTTACGCGGTCCGCCAGATGGCCGAAGCTGAGGATGCCCGTCACCTGCGAGAAATCGATACCGGAGATTGGATCGTCCTGCTTGAGCGCCAGGGCGTTGATCAGGTTCTGTTCGACCATGGACTGCATGACCTCGGCATGGCCGATGAAGCCGGGTGGAGCGGCAGAGACATAGAGCAGGACGGCAGAGCGTTCGGAGGTCAGCGGAACGGCCGCGATGGCGCTGGTCAGCTCGTCGGTGGTCTGGGCCAGGGCAGGCTGAACCAGCAGTGTGGCGGCAAGAAATAGACGGCCTGCAAAATGCTTCATGAAAATATCCCCGGTCGAAAAGTAGCCCAGAGGTTGTGTCACTAAAAAGGCGTCGGGGCGATGAAGGTCATGAATTCATTGGTCGTTGGGTGGGTGAGGCCCAATTCGGCGGCGTGGAGCTGGAGACGATCGGCGGCGGCGAAGGTTTCGGGGTCGGCATAAAAGGCATCGCCCAGAATCACATGGCCGATGGCCTTCATGTGAACCCGCAACTGATGGGTGCGGCCGGTGAGGGGGTGGAGGCGGACGCGGGTGGCATTGGCTTCGCGTTCGAGCACGGTCCATTCGGTCTGGGAGGGGCGGCCGTTTTCATGGTCGACGCGCTGGCGGGGCTTGTTCTCCCAATCGGTGGCGAGGGGCAGGTCGACGAGACCTGTGTCGGCTTCGATGATGCCGGCGACGCGGGCGATATAGGCCTTGGTGGTCTTGCGGTGTTCGAACTGGCTGCCGATGCGGCCATGGGCGCGCTTGTTGAGCGCGAGGACGAGGACGCCGGAGGTGTCCTTGTCGAGGCGGTGGCACATGCCGGCGGTGGGCCAGGTCTGGCGGGCGCGATGTTCGACGCAGTCCCAGAGGGACGGATCCTTGCCGGGAACGCTCAACAGGCCACTCTGCTTGTCGACGACGAGGATGTCGTCATCGACGTGAAGAACGTTGAGATAGGGCTCAAGCGGCGGGAAATAGTCTTTGAGCGTGGGCATGGGTCCGGACATGGGTGCCATCTAGCAGAGATGAACGGACACGTGAACGCGAATTCATGGAACGGGTCGAGTCGGCGATCGTTGATCTGGCAGAACAAACAGAGGAGTTTGAAATGCATAAGGATCAGGTTGAAGGTGCTGGCAAGCAGGTCAAGGGCGCTGTGAAAGACGCTGCAGGCGGGCTGACTGGCAATGAACGACTGCAGGCCGAAGGCAAGCTCGACAAGGCCGAAGGCAAGCTGCAGCAGAAGGTCGGCGACGTGAAGGACAAGGCTCGGGATTCCCTGAAGCACTAGCGCCAGTCGCGATTAGAAAATAGGGCCGTCCTTCGGGGCGGCCTTTTTGTTTGTGGGTGGATGGGTCGCTACCTGGCCACTGTCAGAGGGTGCTCTGGTCTGTGACAGCTGAGACGCCTATGGTCGCCGCATGGAAACGGCAATTTTCAATACGGCGCTGGGCGAATTCGGCATTGGCTGGACCGATGCGGGGATCGCGCGACTGCAATTGCCAGGCATGGAGCGGGATGCGCTGCTGGAGCGGATCAATCGCGATGGGGCGCAGGGCGGTTGGCCAACGCGTGCGGTCGAAGCGATGATCAACCGGATCGAGGATTATGCCGAGGGCGCTGAGGCGGATTTTGCCGATGTGGCGCTGGATTTGACCGGTGTCTCGGAGTTCCACCGGCGAGCCTATGACCTGCTGGTGCAGATCGGCTGGGGCGAAACGACCACCTATGGTGCCATGGCGCGGCAATTGGGCGATGTTGGCCTGTCGCGCGCGGTGGGGGCAGCGATGGGGGCCAATCCGGTCCCGCTGATCATTCCATGCCATCGCGTTCTGGCGAGTGACGGCAAGCCGGGCGGGTTTTCGGCACCGGGCGGGGCGGAATCGAAGATGCGCATGCTGGCGCTGGAGGGCGTGCGCATCGGTACGCCGGCCGGGCAGATGACATTCGGGTTTTAGGAGCAGGGCATGGCGTTTGCGTTCAGGCAGCAAGGCGGGATTGGAGAGCAGGTGCGCAAGATTGCGCGCAAGCAGATCGAGCGGGCGCTGGAGGAATGCGACGCCCAGGATGCCGATTTTGACAGGACGGTGCATGGGCTGCGGCGGCGTTGCAAGCGGCTGCGCGGACTGGTGCAGCTGATTGCGCCACATTTCAAGAAAAGCAAAGCTGAGGACAAGGCGTTTCGCGATGCGGCCAAGGGGCTGGCCGGGACGCGGGATGCCACTGTCATGGTGGAGACATTTGCCGCGCTGGTCGAACACGATCGCGGCCATGGCGGCATCATCGAGCATGACGGGCGGATGCTGGACTGGTTGAAAGACCAGGTGGGGACGCCGCCCGATGCCGATGAGCAGGCCGACATCCTTCAGGCCTTTGCCAAAGTGTTCAGGAAGGCGCGGAAGCGCGCCAGGGATTGGGACATTTCCGGGCACGGTTTTGCGCGGATCGGGGATGGGCTGGAGCAGACCTATCGGCAGATGCGACGCGACATGGCCGCGGCGCAGGACGAGGGGACGGCGGAAACGATGCATGAGTGGCGCAAGCAGGTCAAATATCACTGGCACCATGTGAGCCTGTTTCAGAACACAGCGCCGGACCTGTTGACGCCGCGCCGGCAGGTGCTCGACAAGCTGGGTGAATATCTGGGTGACCACCACAATCTCGCCGTGCTGGGTGACCTGTTGCGGCAGCATGAGGAGGCGGCCAGCAAGAGCGATCTGATCCTCGTGCGCAAGGCGATCGCCGAGCGGCAGGCAGGATTGGCGAAAGATGCCTTTGCGCTGGGACGACAATTGACGGCAGAAAAGCCCGGAACGCTGCGCGAGCGGTTTGCGCAATACTGGCTGCTGCTTCCAAAGAAGGATTGACGATGGCGCAGGAAATCGAGCGCAAATTTCTGGTGAGTTCGGACGGCTGGAAGCGGGGTGTGGCGAGCAGCGAGCTGTTGCGGCAGGGCTATCTGTCGTCCAATGCCAAGGCGACGGTGCGGGTGCGGACCAAGGACGATGCCGAGGCCTATGTCACCATCAAGGGGGCGACCAGCGGCATGTCGCGGGCGGAATATGAATATGCCGTTCCGGTGGATGATGCGCGCGAAATGCTGGTGATGGCGGCGCCGCATGTGGTGGAGAAACGCCGGCATATCGTGCCGTTCGGCGGGCTGACCTGGGAAGTGGACGTTTTCGAGGGACGCCACGCCGGGCTGGTGATGGCGGAAGTGGAGCTCGAGGCCGAGGACCAAGCGGTGGAACTGCCGGAATGGATCGGCAGGGAAGTGACCGAGGACGACCGCTATTTCAACGCCAGCCTGTCGCGGGCCGATGGGCCGCCGGATTGAACAGTGCGTTCAGCCGGCGAATTGATCCAGGTCATTGATCGGCCGTGCTTCTGATCCCAGATGCAAGGGATTGATAGGAGCATAAAATGTCCAAGGATTTTGACGGCAAGGTTGCCTTTGTTACGGGTGGTGCATCCGGTATCGGTGAGGCCGTGTCCAAGCAGCTGGCGGCGCGCGGCGCCAAGGTGGTCGTGGCTGACCTCAAGCTCGACGCGGCGGAAAAGACTGTAGCCGAAATCAAGGCGGCCGGCGGCGAAGCCGCGGCGGTGGCAGTTGACGTGTCCAAGATCGACCAGGTCGAAAAGGCCGTGCAGTTTACGGTCGACACCTTCGGCAAGCTCGACGTTGCAGTCAACAATGCCGGCATCGGTGGCAAGGCGGCCAAGGCGGGCGACTATACGTTCGAAGACTGGCAAAAGGTCATCGACGTCAACCTGAACTCGGTCTTTTATTCGATGAAGTACGAGCTGGCCGCGATGCAGAAATCTGGCGGCGGCGCCATCGTCAACATGGCTTCTATCCTGGGCACCAATGGCTTCGCCAATGCGCCAGCCTATGTCGCGGCCAAGCATGGTGTGGTGGGCCTGACCAAGGCTGCCGCCATCGACTATGCCAAGGAAGGCATTCGCGTAACTGCGGTCGGACCTGGATTTATCGAGACGCCGCTACTTGGTTCGGCGACACAAAAAGAGGTGTTCGACGGGTTGAAGGCCCTGCATCCGGTTGGCCGCCTGGGGCAGCCGGACGAAGTGGCGGCGCTGACGCTGTTCCTGTTGTCAGATGCTGCCAGTTTTATCACCGGGTCCTATCACCTGGTGGATGGCGGATACGCTGCTCAGTAGAATTTTTTGAAAGGGCGGCTCTCGGGCCGCCCTTTTCTTTCGGAGGTCAAGTGACTGGTCGGGACGCCGCCGGTGGCGTATGGGCAGGGCAAGATTTTGCGCAGCCCATGAAGGAAGATGACCATGTTGATCTCGGCAGAGGATTTCGAGGCGATCGTTGCGGGGCGCGTGGACACGGCGTTTCGGCGCTGGGTGCGGCCGACGGTCAAGGCGGGCGGGACGCTGACGACGGCGGATGGTGTGCTGGCCATTGAGGCGGTGGATGTGGTTGCCCTCAATGGCGTGGCCGAAGAAGACCTGGCTCGGGCCGGCTTTGGCGGGCGCGACGAACTCAATGCCATGATGGCTGGCCGCGAAGGTACGCTCTACCGCATTCGCCTGCGCTATGTGGGCGAGGACCCGCGTACGGCGCTGCGCGAGAAGACCACGCTGTCCGAGGCCGAGGTGGCCGAGATCGGCGCGACGCTGGGGCGGATGGATGGCGGCAGTCCATGGGTCAGCCGGACGCTGACGCTGATCGGCGAACAGCCGGGCGGTGCGGCTCAGGAATTGGCCGCGCTGCTCGAGGTCGACAAGGTCAAGTTCAAGAACAATGTGCGGCGGCTCAAGGCGCTCGGGCTGACCGAAAGCCTTGCCGTGGGTTATGATCTGTCGCCGCGCGGAAAAGCCTGGCTGACGCGCAGCGGAGCTACTGCCAGCGCTTGAAGGTCTTCAGGTGGTCGAGGGTTTTCACCACGGACATGGTGAGCTTTTCGATGCTGTCGGTGACGGGCAGGACCTGGACGTTTTCGGTCTCGGGGTCTGGGGCTTCGAGGGTAGCGAACTGGCTGTCGAGCAGGCTGGGCGGCATGTATTCGTGCTTCCGCCTGGCCATGCGCTCGGCGATGACGGCCTTGTCGCCATGCAGGTAGACAAAGAGGATGGGCTCGCCGGCCTGTTCGATCAGATAGTCGCGATAGGCGCGTTTGAGGGCCGAGCAGGCGCCAACGGCGGCGTCCTTGCGGTCGGCGGCTTCATGCAGGGCCTGCGCGAGGCGTTCGAGCCAGGGCCAGCGATCTTCGTCGGTGAGGGGCGTGCCGGCGCGCATCTTTTCGACATTGGCCTCGGGGTGATAGCCGTCGCCGTCGAGGAAGGGCACATGCAGGCGCCGGGCAATGGACTGGCCCACGGTCGACTTGCCCGAGGAGCTGACGCCCATGACGATGATGATGCGGGCCGGTTCAGACCGTCGCGGTGAAGGCGCCGTCGACATAGAGGATGTGTCCATTCACAAATCTTGAGGCTTCGGAAGCGAGGAAGACGGCCGCGCCGCCCAGTTCCTCGGGCTGGCCCCAGCGTCCCATGGGGGTGCGGGCTTCGATCCAGCTATTGAATTTGTCGTCCTTGAGCAAGGCGTCGTTGAGCTCGGTGGCAAAGTAGCCCGGCGCTATGCCGTTGACGTTGAGGCCGTGGCGCGCCCAGTCGACGGCCATGCCGCGGGTGATATTGGCCACGGCGGCCTTGGTGGCGGCATAGGGAGCGACCGAAGGGCGGGAGAGTTCGGAGAGCAGCGAGCAGATGTTGATGATCTTGCCGGAGCCACGGGAGATCATGTGGCGGGCGACGGGCTGGCTGACGTTGAAGACCGAGGTCAGGTTGGTGGCGATGACCTGATCGAATTTTTCGGGCGGAAAAGCTTCAAGGCTCGAGCGGAACTGCATGCCGGCATTGTTGATGAGGATATCGATCGGGCCGATTTCATCCTCGATGAAGCTGACGGCGTCGCCGATGCTGTCGCGGCTGGTGACGTCGAAGGTCACCGCGTTGACCGTGGCGCCGCTCTGGGCGAGGTCATGGGCAGCGGCGCCGAGAGCCACGCTGTCGCGGGCATTGAGCACGACGGCAGCGCCGGCGCGGGCGAGGGCGGTGGCCATGGCAAGGCCCAGTCCACGGCTGGAGCCGGTGACCAGCGCGCGCTTGCCGGTGAGATCGAAAGGATTGGTGTTCACGGCAAATCTCCGGTTCGACCCGAACCTACGCAGGCAGGCTTGCCGCGACAAGCTGAACTACCATACAAGGGGTAAATATTGCCGCAGCTTTCCCCGAATTGGACTTCCGCATGGTGGAAGTTTGTGGTGAGTTGCGCCCCGCGAGCCATGCGCCTGAAGCATGGGAAATGCATTCTCGGAAGGACGTTTGATGTCGACAGCGGATATTGGCCTGATCGGCCTGGCAGTGATGGGCTCCAACCTGGCGCTGAACATTGCCGAAAAAGGGTATACGATCGCCGTTCATAACCGCACCGCGTCGAAAATCGACGACTTCGTCGTGACGGCCAAAGAGCAGGGGCTCGACGGCAAGGTCATTCCCAAGGCCGATCTCGCGGATTTCATCCAGACGATCAAGGCGCCGCGTTCGATCATCATCATGGTCAAGGCCGGCCAGCCGGTCGACGACATGATCGAGCAGCTGCTGCCGCATCTGGAAAAGGGCGACGCGATCATCGAATGCGGTAATTCGCTCTATACCGATACGCAGCGCCGCTTTGACTACCTCAAGCCCAAGGGCATCGGTTACCTCGGCGTCGGCGTTTCCGGCGGCGAAGAGGGCGCGCGCCATGGTCCCTCGATCATGGTCGGTGGCTCCAAGGAACAGTGGCACAATGCCGAGCCGGTGCTGACCGCCATCGCTGCCCAGTTCAACGGCGAGAGCTGCTGCGCCTATCTCGGCGAAGGCGGCGCCGGCCACTTCGTCAAGATGATCCATAACGGCATCGAATATGGCGACATGCAGATGATCGCCGAAATCTATGGGGTGATGCGCGACGGCCTGGGCATGTCTGCCAAGGAATGCGCCGGTGTGTTCCAGGAATGGAACAAGGGTCCGCTCAATTCCTACCTGATCGAAATCACCGGCCATGTGCTGGATGCCGTCGATGCGGATACCGGCAAGCCGCTGGTCGATCTGATCCTCGACAAGGCCGGCCAGAAGGGCACCGGCATGTGGTCGGCTGTCGTCGCCCAGCAGATGGGCGTTCCTGCGACGGCCATCGAGGGCGCCGTTGCGGCGCGTTCGCTGTCGTCACGCAAGGATGAGCGCGTTGCCGCCGAAGCCATCTATGGCAAGCCGAACCGTGCCAAGACCGATGTCACCCTCGCTGACCTCGAAAAGGCGCTGCTCGCCGGCAAGATCGTCTCCTATGCCCAGGGCTTTGCGGTCATCAACAAGGCTTCGGAAGAATTCGGCTGGTCGCTGCCGCTGGCCACGATCGCCAAGATCTGGCGCGCTGGCTGCATCATTCGGTCCCGGTTCCTGGATCAGATGTCCTCGGCCTATGAAAAGGGCGGCAACACCAATCTTCTCGTCGTGCCGGACTTCGTGGAGATCATGAAGGATGCTCACCCGAGCCTGCGCAAGGTCGTGGCTGCCGCGGCTGTCGGCGAATTCCCGATGATCTGCCTTTCGGCTTCGCTGAGCTTTTTCGATAGCTACCGTCAGGCGCAGGGCACGGCCAACCTGACGCAGGGCCAGCGCGATTTCTTCGGCGCCCACGGTTTCGAGATCGAGGGTCGCGGCAGCGACCTGCACGGGACCTGGCCGTCGACGCTGGGCAAATAGGCGCCAGCCATCATATTCGGAAGAGCCCCGCTTCGGCGGGGCTTTTTTATGCGCGCAGGCGGTCGTCGGTGTGGTGCGCGAGAGTGTCGGGCACAGCGCGGAGCTGCGGGGCGCCGAGGATAGCGCGGTCCTTGCCGGTGCGCTTGGCGTCGTAAAGGGCCCGATCGGCGTCGGCCATCATCTCGGTGATGGACTCCTTGCGGTGGCCCGAGTGGAGGCCCACGCTGAGTGTGATGACGTGATCGGCGGGAATAGCGGAAAAGCTGGCCTGAGCCAGTTCGCCGCGAATGTCGGCGGCGCGATCGAGCAGATCCGTGCGGTTGATGTCGCGGTAAAACAGGGTGAACTCCTCGCCGCCGGTGCGTGAAACCAGATCGGCATCGCCGCGCAGGCTCAGGATATGGGCGACGGAGGCGATGACATTGTCGCCGACACCATGGCCATAGCTGTCGTTGACCAGCTTGAAGTTGTCGATATCGATGATCATCACCCCGGGACGGGCATGGTCGCGCAGGCTGGCGTGCAGTTTTTGTACGCCCTTGTCGAAGCCGCGGCGGTTGAGCAGGCCAGTGAGGAAGTCGCGATTGGCCTCCAGAGAGAGCTCATCGAACAGTTTCAGCGCCAGGGCGGCGAGGAAGGCAAGCCCGATGGCAATGGCGAGGATGGGCGTGGCGGCCTGTACGGTGGCCCAATAGGCGGAATCGCGGAAAGAGCCGCCCGCATTGGTATCCAGTTGCTTGAGCAGGGTTGCCGCAGGGCGGAGGATGGACAGGGCAGTCAGGCCCAGCGTCAGGCCGATGAACAGCCAATCCAGGCCCTTGAGCGAGGAGACGCGGAAGAGTTTCCAGGCCGTGGTGGCGGTAATGATCACATAGGCGACGCTGACCACATAGATGCGGGCTTCGGTCGAGGGCGCGATGACGAGGAACCACATGAAACCTGCCGCAGAGGCCAGGCTTGTAACCACAAAAAGGGTAGTCGGCACGGGTGTCTTTACACGCAGCAAGGCTCCGATGCAGGCAGAGGCAATGGCGACGAGGAAAAACAGATTGGCCGCGACGCGTGAAGCAATCGAGTCAAACCCGGGAAGGAAGTCGTTGACGACAAAGGCCAAACCACAGGTGAGAAAGGCAAGGGCCAGCATGCCGAGGTAGGTCTGGTCCGGCCGTTTCCGCCAGAGCAGCAGAAAGGTCGCGACCAGGATCGCAGAAATGCCTGGATTCAATAGCGTGAAGAAAAAATGCCCGGTCAATGGCCTAAAATATCCGCGTCTGCCCCGCGGCCATCAGGCCTCAATTCCGATAAGGAAGCGTTAAATCAGAGTATTGAACCTAGTCACATTTGCGGTCATGCGAGGCTCTCAGGCAAAGGTCTGGAACATCACGAAACTGTCCACATAGCCGTGGACGGGATGGTTGAAGGCTTTGGGCAGGGTGCCGACGATGTCGAAGCCCAGGCTCTGCCAGAGGGCGACGGCGCGGGTGTTGGTGGAGACGACGTGGTTGAACTGCATGGCACGGAAGCCGCGCTCGCGGGCGCGGATTAGCGAGTGCTGGCACATGGAGCGGGCGATGCCCTTGCCCTGTGCGGCCGGGGCGGTCATGTAGCCGCAATTGGCGACATGGGCACCGCCGCCCTGCTGATTGGCCATGAGATAATAGGTGCCGAGGACCTGGCCATCCTGTTCGGCGACGAAGACTTCGTGGGTGGGGCCGAACCAGTAGGCTTGAACGCCCGCCGCATCGAGATCTGTGGCGATGGCATAGGTTTCGCCGGCGGCCAGGGTTGGCGCGACAATGGCGAGGATGGCAGCGATGTCGACGTCAGTGGCGGGGCGGATGGTCGTCTGTGTCATCGTCTTCAATCGGGGCTACGCGCAACTGGCCGGGCGGCGGCGTGCCGGGCACGTGCGGATGGTCGGCAATGGAGGGGCGGCGGCCCAGTTCGAACCGCCAGGCGGCAATGGCAAAGATGACCAGCGAGATCACCACGGCAATGGCGCAGGCGATGAAGGGGGCGCCGGGGAAATAGTGACCGGAGGTGGGTGCCGCTGTGTAGTAGGAAAAGATTTGCGTGGCGCCGAGCGGGCCGATGATGGTGGCGAGCGATGAGGCCGCGTTGACGGCGCCCTGAAGCTCGCCCTGGCTATTGTCGGGGACCTGGCGGGACAGGATACCGTTGATGGCGGGCGGGGCAAAACCGCTGACCGTGCCGACGGCGATGAAAAGGTAGAGCTGGTAGACATCGGCCGAAAAAGCGATGCCGGCAAAGGCGGCGGTGGCCGCCAGCAGGCCGACGATGCCGACCGCAGGTTCGCCGATGCCCTTGGAGAGCGGGGCGGCGAGGACGGCCTGGCTGAAGGCGAAGCCGATGCCGAAGGCGCCCAGCGTGCGGCCGATGGTGGAGGAGGTGAAGGAAAACACTTCCACGGTGAAATAGCTGAAGATCGTGGGCAGAGCCTGGGTCGCCAGCTGGAGGAAAAACAGTACGGCCAGAAGCCAGATGACCGAGGGATATTTGCGGAGAGCCACAATGGCGCCGAGGGGATTTGCGCGGCGGATATCAAACTTGCGACGGCTGGCCTTGGGCAGGCTTTCGGGCAGGACCA
The DNA here is from genome assembly GCA_029202405.1 of Candidatus Devosia phytovorans. NCBI lineage: Bacteria > Pseudomonadati > Pseudomonadota > Alphaproteobacteria > Hyphomicrobiales > Devosiaceae > Devosia > Candidatus Devosia phytovorans. The sequence continues at coordinate 1,045,510 of CP119312.1, forward strand.
GCAGACCGAAGAGGAAATTGGCAAAGGCGAGGCCAGCAGCGGCATAGAAGGGCACGCGGGGGCCCAGCTCGCCAAGCTCGCCGCCGATCACCGGGCCGATGATGAAGCCCAGACCAAAAGCCGCGCCGATGAGCCCGAAGCGATGCGTGCGCTTATGAGGCGGGGTAATGTCGGCCATATAGGCCGTGGCGGTGGCAAGGGCTGCGCCAGCGATGCCGGCGATGATGCGACCGATGAAGAGATACCAGACGAAGGGGGCGATCGACATCATCAGGTAGTCGAAGGTCAGCCCCAGCAGGGATGCCAGAAGGATGGGGCGGCGGCCAAAGCGGTCGGAGAGATTGCCCAGGATGGGCGAGAATATGAACTGCATGGCCGCATAGACGAAGACCAGATAGCCGCCTATCACCGCCGCATTGGCGACGCTGCCGCCGGTAAGATCCTCAAGCAGCTCGGGCAGGACCGGGACAATGATGCCGACGCCGATCATGTCCAGCAGGATCGTCACCAGAATACAGGTGAGGGTCAGGCGTGAGCGGGTGGCGGCTTGCATGCTGGTGGCGCTAACCTTTTGAGCTAAGGCTGGTCTGGCGGTGTCGCGCAGTTGACACAGCACTGGTCAGCAACGCAAGGCCGAAGGGGTCGGCATGGTTCCATGCAGGCGGCGTTACTCGTCGGTGCCGGGTGACGCCAGGGGCGTGACTTCATAGCCATAAAGCCAGGCAAGACGGCGCATATGGCCTCTTTGGCCCTGGATGCGGACGCCGAGATTGCGAACAATACTGAGCGGCCAGTGCATGTGGAAAATCCGGCCATTGAGCAGGGACAGGTCGGCCACGCGGGTGACTCGGGGCTGGCGAACCTGCTGGTAGCGGGCAAAGGCGGCTCCTGCGCTGGGCTCGCTGACGAGCAGGGGCGCCAGCACGGCGGCGTCCTCGATGCCCATGGCAGCACCCTGGGCCTGGAAGGGCACCATGGCGTGAGCAGCATCGCCAATCAGGCCGATATTGCCCTTGTGCCAGATGGGGGTGCGTACGGTGAACAGCGGCCAGGTGGTCCAGCTGTCGCCAGCGGCCTTGATCAGTGCCTCGATGCGCGAGCTTTTCTGAAGAGAGGCCGGCAGTTCAGGGCGGTGTTCGACCTCAATGTCGCCCAGCCTTGCCTTGGCAAACAGAGCGAGATTGACCTGCTGGCGGTGCGGCAGGGGGTAGCAGACCATGTGATAGTCGGGCCCGAAGAGGATCGAGACGCGGTCTAAATCCATGAGGTCGCTTGCTGATTCGAAGGGGACCAGAGCGCGCCAGGCGACGCGGCCGCCGAATTTGGCGACAGGGCCGTCGAGCAGCCGAGCGCGGGTCTGGGAGTGTACGCCATCGGCGCCGATGAAGGCGCGGCCGCGAACGGTGCGGCTTTGGTCGTTGGCCTCGTTGATGGTGACGGTCACGCCATCGGGTGTCGAGACGGCATCCCAGGACTTCACATTGAAAACGATGTCGATATTGGCGAAGGGCCGGGTGGCCCTGTAGAGCGCCTCGGCGAGATCGGCGCGATGCATGACGGCATAGGCGGCGCCGAAGCGTTCGCGCATGGCGGCGCCCATCTGCATGGTGGCGATGGGTCGTTTGCGGCGATAGGGGTAGATGTCCACGCCGACGGGCTCCAGCGCCAGCTCGGATAATGCGTCGTCCAGGCCGAGATTATTGAGCACCTTGCGGGCGTTAGGGCTGATCTGCAGGCCGGCGCCAAATTCCGATACGGCAGCATGGCGCTCGAGAATAACGACATGGGCGCCGAATTTGGCAAGCGCGAGGGCAAGCGTCAGGCCGGCGATACCGGCGCCGGCGATGATATAGGTCTGGCCCGTAGCGGGCATGGCAATAGGTCTCAGGCGGCGTTGAAAATAGCCGAAACCGGATTGGCCGTGCCGGCTTCAAGGCGAGAATTGAAAACGTAATGGGTTGAGCAATATGGACAAACGGCTTCGTTGTCCTTGCCCATGTCGATGAAAATATGGGGGTGGTCAAATGGGGGCAGGGCGCCGACGCACTGGAATTCCTTGGAGCCGACTTCGATCTGGCGAAGGCCGTCGGTATTGTGGAAGTGGGGCGTGGTGCCGTGTGCCATGGAGATAAACCTGTTTGATTTGGCCGGACCATATGCCAAGGACGGGGTGAAGAAAAGGGTTCACACCCCCTTTGACCAAGAGTCGCACTTGGGTCGCACCTGGGCCCTATCGGTTAGCAGACTGTTGGCATCGAGAGCAGGATTTCGTCGCGCCATGCAGTTCCAGTCGGATGGATTGAACCTCGCCTATCAAAGCTTCGGAGAGGGCAGGCCGGTGCTGTGCATTCATGGCTTTGCCTCGAGCGGCAAGGTGAACTGGATCGATACCGGCTGGGTCGAGACGCTGGTCGGGGCGGGGTACCGCGCGATCGTGCTCGACAATCGCGGGCATGGGGAATCGGACAAGCCCTATGATACCGAGGCCTACTATCCGCAGGTGATGGCGCATGACGCGCTGGCGCTGCTCGATCACCTGGGAATCGAGCGGGCGGCGGTGCTGGGCTATTCGATGGGTGCGCGGATCAGCGCCTTCCTCGCTTTCGAGCATGAAGAGAGAGTGGCGGCGGCGATCTTTGGCGGGATGGGGATGAACCTCATCAATGGGCTGAGCGATGGCAATGACATCATCTCGGGGCTGCTGGCGCCATCGCTGGAAGGTCTGACGCATCCCACGGCGCGGCAGTTCCGCATCTTTGCCGACCATACCGGGGCCGACCGCGAGGCGCTGGCCGCCTGCATGGAGACATCGCGGGCACCAATGGCGCGGGCCGATGTGCGGCGGATCAATGTGCCGGTCCTCGTGGCAGTAGGCGAGGCCGATGAAATGGCCGGTCCGCCGGGACCGCTGGCCGAGCTGCTGCCACAGGGCGAGGCTTTCGTGATCCCTAAGCGCGACCACATGCGCGCGACGGGCGACAAGGCTTTCAAGGCGGCCGCACTGGCATTTCTGGGGAAGACTTTCGCCTGAGTGAGGCGATCGTGAACCAAATCGCTTGTGCAGGCTTTGTTTTGGAGCACCAGATGTCTTATATCGGTGTTTCTCGATAAAGCGGAGCCCGAGATGTCGGCCAGCGCCAAGAAGTCAGCAGAACTCTCCACGGTCGATCCCGTCTGGGAGGCCGTGCGAGCCGGGGCCCGGCAGATCGTTGCCGATGAGCCATCGCTGGCGAACATGGCCGTCTCGGCGATACTCAACCACGACACGTTCGAGCAGGCCCTGGCGCATCGCCTGGCTGCCCGACTCGATCATGACGACGTGTCGGCTGACCTGATCCGCCAGGCTTTTGCAGAGACACTGGTCGACCATCCGGAAATCGGCATCAAGGCACGCGTAGACCTGGCGGCCACGCTGGAGCGCGATCCGGCCTGCCACAGGGCGATCGAGCCGCTGCTCTATTTCAAGGGTTACCAGGCGATCCAGACGCATCGCTTTGCCCATGCCATGTTCATGGCGGGCCGTCGCGACTTCGGGCTCTATCTGCAGAGCCGGTCGAGCCAGGTGTTCCAGGTGGACATCAATCCCGCTGTCGTCATTGGCAAGGGCATCATGCTCGATCATGGTACGGGCCTCGTCATCGGCGAGACGGCGGTGGTGGGTGACAATGTCTCGATGCTGCAGAATGTGACGCTGGGGGGGACGGGAAAGTCGGACCAGGATCGTCATCCCAAGATCGGCAATGGCGTGCTCATCGGTGCCGGCGCCAAGGTGCTCGGCAATATCAAGATCGGCGATTGCTCGCGGATTGGCGCGGGATCGGTCGTGCTCAAGGAAGTGCCGCCGCGGGTGACCGTGGCGGGCGTGCCGGCCAAGGTGATCGGGGAAGCTGGCTGTGCACAGCCAGCTCTCGTCATGGACCAGATGATCCTCGTCCATGATCTGGCTTCGCCAAGCGATTGAGGGCAAGACCGGCCGGCAGGTTCTCACCGCTAAAATGCCACCCGTGAGGGGTTGTGCGCGTTGTGCTTGTGACTAGATTGCCGGCTCAACCAAACCAGCAGGACATTCCCAGTGAACCATCCCGAGATCATCAAGCTGCAGAAGTTCCTGCAACTCAAATTCAACAACAAGAACATCGACGTGCGCCCGCGTCCCAAGCTCAATGATTCCGTCGAGGTCTTCATCGGCGACGAGTCGATCGGGCTGATCCATGCGGACGACGAGGACGGCGACAAGTCCTACATCTTCAATATGTCGATCCTCGATATCGACCTGGATGAGGTCAGCTGAGGCGCTTCTGCTTCAGGTGACGAGTTTGAAAAATCCCCTGCGTGAGCGGGGGATTTTTGTTTTTTGGGGGCGGCGAAGGTGAGTCTTAGCGGGTACCCCCACCTAACCTCCCCCTGATAGGGGGAGGGATCCGGCCGGTGGCTTGGGCGGCATAGTGCCACAAACTCGATCAGTCCCTCCCCCTATCAGGGGGAGGTTAGGTGGGGGTATCCTCTTGGCAACAATCTTCTGTGGGCCAAAGCGATGCAGAACAATCCGTTTGCGCGTGAGATGCGGAGTGATCCGACGCCAGCCGAGAGGGAATTTTGGACGCTACTATTACCGTTTCGGGAGAATGGTTGGCACATCAGGCGGCAAGCGCCGATTGGGTCGTTCGTCGTCGATTTCGTGTGCAAGCGGATCGGTGTCATTTTCGAGATCGACGGTGAAACCCACTACATCGACGGGGCTGCGGAGAAGGACGCAGCACGGACGGCGTATCTTGCTAGCCGGGGCTATCGTGTTGTGCGCTTCACCAATGATGAGGTTCTGCGAGAAAGCGACGGGGTCTATTGGGAGTTGATGGACCTGTTCGGGGACCCTGCCGAGGGGTGGGCAGTTCCTGAGAATTGGCAGAAGTAGCGAAGACGAGTCTTTGCTGGGTACCCCCTCCTAACCTCCCCCTGATAAGGGGGAGGGATCATATCGTGGCTCCCTGTCATCGAACCCTGCGGCAAGTGCTACGACCAAGCACCAATGACGCTTAGCCACTTCTCCATCTCCGCATCGAAGTCACGCCAGGATTGGAGGAGTTTGGTGTCGAAGGTGTAGATGGCGGCGATGCCGCTGGGCAGGTAGACCGTGCGGACGCATTGGGCCGGGGCGTCGGGGGCAAGGGGCGCCTGGCATTTGGCGACGAAGGGATTGGGGGAGAGGGCGTCGTACCAGATGGCTTCGCCCTGGTAGCCTTCGGTGGCCTGCATGGGCTTGCCGACGAGGCCCGGGACGCCGTCGAGCGTGTCGCTGTCGAATTGATGAAGGTAGACCCGATCGAGCAGGCTGGCGCTGGTGCGGGCGCTGCTACGGGGAACGAGGGTGACAGAGACCGGTGCGGGGTCTTGGTCACCGACCTCAAAGAGAATGCGCAGGTCGATCTGGTTGGTGAAGCCATCGCGGATCTGTTCGCCATAGCGGAACCAGGATGCAGGAATCGAGAGTTCGCGGCCGGCGATGGTCTGCTGCACCGGATCGGAATCGGTGAGACTGGGCGGGGGCACGGTGTCGCGGCGGCCCAGTTCGTCGACGAGATAGGCGGCACCGACGGCCAGAAGCAACACCAGCACGGCGATGGATGCCAGGTTGAAGCCCAGCGAAGATGGGCCGGGACGCCCTGATTGCGGCGCCGAATGTGAGCTCAGTTCCGCCATTAACCAGATTCGCCGAGGGCAGGTGACAGGTCATCAGGCAGGCAATATGCTTAATGAAGGGTTAATGACAGCGCCGCGGCGCGTGAGTGGCGGGACGGACAGGATGACCAAGGAACTGCTGGCGGCGGCTTTTTGTATGGGCGTAGGTCTTTGCATCGCAGGCGCGGGGACGCATTTCTATCAGTGGATTGCCAAGCAGCAGGCCATGCTGCGCTATGACGGCAAGACCTTCATGGGTTCGATGGGGCATCTGGGGATGAGCTTCCTCTGCGGTCCCTACATCATGCTGCAGATGGGCTGGCAGCATGAAGAGGACGGTACCATTTCGATGACCTCGGCGCTGGTCTCAGCCATGGTCGCGTTCAGCTGGGCATTTCTCACCGGCCTGCTGATCCTCGGAGCGTATGTGCTGGCGGTTTTATAGTTCAGCTTCTGCATCAGAATCCGCCGCACCGGCGAAGTCACTGAAAGCAAAAGCAATGAGGCCAGCTTCGCTTGCGCGAGGCTGGCCTCATTCATCAGACCCCTATCAGGGTAGACTGAGCCGAAGCTCGGGCGGGGACTGGAAGACTGGGTGACCCGATGGCCACCCGTATTACTTGATGGCGGCGGTGATGGTGACGGTGTCGCGGGTTTCGACCATGTCGACCCACTGGCCGGCATTGGCCTGGGACTGGCGCTTGACGTAGACGTAGGGCGTGTCGCTCCACAGCTCGACCGAGCCGACCTGGTTGTCGAGGACGAGGTCGCCGCGATCAGTGCGGACGACGAGGACGGCGTGGCCTTCGCCATTGAGCTGCTTGACCACCGAGATCAGCAGGGCGCTGGCGGGCCAGCCGGCGTTGATCAGGTGGCGGCGCTTTTCGAGGACATAGTCTTCGCAATCGCCATAGCCGTTGGGATAGGTCCAGAATTCTTCTGTCTGGTAGAGATCCTGATCGGTGACGGGGGTCACGGTCTGGTTCACATAGGCATTGATGTTGAGCAGCTCGCCCCAGAGGCGCTCGTCGAGCGAGATGGCGTCGACGACCTGCTTGTGGGGGGCGCATTCCTGCGGGCGGGTCTTGCAGAATTCCATGTGGCCCACCGGGATGGAGGTGGGGGCGGTGCCGGCCTGGATATAGGCGACATTGGTGAAATCCAGCGCCTGGGCGGGGGCCGCGATGGCGGCGAGGGCCAGAATGGCTCCCATCAACGCTTTGCGCAGACCCTTGTTGTTCGATGACATTGTGTAGTCTCCCTGATGGAGACGACACTAGGAGGGGCGAATTAGGGGGCTCGGAAAAACAAGACGTACATTTGATGCAAGTTTTATCGAGTGGATTCAGCCAGGATTAACCATACGGATCAGGGGCTTGGCTGGAACGGCTCAGCGCTGGATTCCGGCGAGCACGCTCTCGTAGAGAGCGTCGTCCTGGCCGGCGCCCTTGCGGCACTGTTTGGAGCCGATGTGGAAGGCGGCGATCCGGGCAAGTGCGGGCGAGGAGTAGCTGAAGGTCTTTTCGCTGACCTGGCCGGGGTCGCTATGCCAGTTCTGGTGGTGGGCGATGATGTTGCGGCCATTGGAGTCGACGGCGATGACGGTGACGCAGACGTGGTCGTCGTCGGTCGGTGACCTATTGGTCAGGCGCTGGGTGAGGGTGAGATGGCCCGTGCCCAAATCCATGGAAATGGCGATGTCGACCCACTGGTCGCGCTTCCAGTCCCACTTCTGGTGATAGAGCGGGCAGACGGTGGTGGTGCCGTCGCTGTCGCAGTTGTCGCTGACGATCTGCTTCCAGGCGTAATCGGTCCAGTCGGCACGACCGTCGGCATAGGCGGGGGTGGCGAGGAGGAGGACAGCAAGTGCGAAAAGTCGGAGCATCGGGAATCCGCGGATGAACGGTCAAGGCACGCGGAGCGTGCCTCAGTTCATTCGCAGATTCTGCTGGATGACCGTGAGCATTTCCTGGGCGGAGGCGAATTCGACGGCGACGCCGTTCTGGAAGTGGCGGACGACGCGGGCGCGCATGCGGCCGAGGGTCACCGGCGTACCCATGGCCGGGCGGACGTCGAGTTCGATGGCGGCGCCGGAGAGCGAGATGTCGATGATCTTGCAATTGTAGCGGCGGCCATCGTCGAGGACGACGGTGGAATGGCGGATGTCGGGGACGACGCGCTCGTGGCGGCGATCCTCGGGGAGGTTGAGGACATCCTTGTTGGCCAGCCAGGTGAGCTGAGCCGCCATCTTGTCACGCTTGCGCGGGCTGGCGGCGATATCCATGATGAAACCGCCTTCGACCTGACTGAGGATAGTGCCCTCGATGCGGCCGATATGGTCGATATAGGCGATGACGCGTTCGCCGTCATTGCCGGGCACCGGCACGATGATCAGCGCGTCGCCAGGCGACATCTCGAGAACCTGGCAGGGAAATTCGCGGCGATCGGCCAGCATATAGCGGCCCAGTACAGACACATGGACGCGCTGGAACTTGCTCTCGTCGGCACGCGTGCGCGCCGGAGCGATGAACCGTTGCGAAGGAAGGTCGTCACTCAGCATCTGCCGAACCGCCAAAGACTTAAATTACCTTCACAGGCTAGCGGGTCTTAGTTAACGCAAAGTGTTTGTGGGCTGCGATCGGCGCAGTTCAAACCTGCGCAGATCGGCAGGATTTGTTTAGAATACAAAGGGCTAAGTAGTATTCCGTAATCGCCCTGCCAGATAAAAATCCGGCAAGGGCAATACTTTGGATCGGTTACTGGCGGCCGCCATCGATCACGGCGAGATGCGCGTAGCGGCGCGCGCTGCGGCCAAAGACGACGGCGGGGATGCCGGCAGGGCTGTGGCTGGCGGTGAAGACCGTGTCGTTGACGACGCTGGCTTCCACTTCGCGGACCGAATCCTGCATGGCGATATCGTCAGGCCAGATCAGGCGCAGGCCGGTGATGCGCTGTTCCATGATGGGCTGCACGCCAAGCCAATAGGGCTCATCGAGGGCCGTCATGGCGCCGAGCAGGCGCGTATGGGTCGAGCCATTGTGGCGCAGCGGCATGAGGATGGTCTCAAAGGTCACCTTAGTGTGCAGGGCCGTGGTGCCCTGGAAGGTGACGAGGGCCACGGCGTGGTCTTCGGTCACGGCGCGCAGCAGGGTTTCCATCGCGTCATTGTCGCGCTGGTGCCACAGGGCAGAGAAGGAGCGGCCCTTGAGTTCGCGGCAATAGGAGGTGCAGAGATGGCTGCCAGCGAGACGGAAGGAAAACCTGTCGTTCTCGTCGAGCTCGAGGATGAAAGTATTGGCCAGGGCTTCGCGAATCTTGGTCGGATCAATGTCCTTCCGATCGGGCGCACTGCGCGAACCGCGGATGGAGTTCCAGTATTCGTAGAGCGTCCTGGTGCTTGGCTTTTGCATTGTGTTCGTGACCCGCTAAACAGAAGCGGGCGCTCTCCCCATGGAGCACAACCGCCGCGGGCTGACATTGACAAAAGCGGCGTCCAAAAGCGCCTTTAAAGGTTAAGTAAGGTTAACGCGGTTGGGGCCGTGTGGATAAGAAGAGCGTAAGGCGCAGGACGCCGAAGAGTCGGAGCGAAGTGATGAGTGAACAAGGTGAAACGCCCGAAAATCCGGCACCGGCAGGGCGTGAACCAATTTTCCTTTTGCCGGGGGCAGTTAGCGCCCTGATCGGGGTGTTCGTCGCCATTCACCTCGCATCAACCCTGGTTCTTAACCAGGAGGGTTATTTCCAGCTGATCTTCTGGTTCGCGTTTCAACCGCTCAGAATCGTCGCGGCGCCAGAGGATTGGTCGCTGGCGATACCGCTGATCTGGACGCCGTTCAGCCACGCCTTCCTGCATGGCGGGTGGGAGCATCTGCTGGTCAATTCGGCATGGTTTGCGATCTTTGCGACGCCGGTGGCGCGGCGCTATGGGGCGGGGCCGATGCTGGCGATTTTCCTGCTGTCGGCAGCGGGTGGCGCGGCGCTGTTTGCCGCGACAACGCTGATGTCGGGGTCATACATGATCGGCGCGTCGGGTGGCGTGGCCGGGCTGACCGGGGCGGCGGTGCGGTTCATCTTCCAGCCGGTGCTGGTGGCAAACCATCCCGAGACGGGCGAGCGGATCATGCTCGGGCGCAAGCTCGCCGGGTTTGGTGACTTGTGGCGGGACAATCGCGCGCGGTTTTTCATCCTGATCTGGGTGGTGCTGAATGCCGCCGTGCCCCTGCTGCCCATGGTGACCGGCGTTGCCATGTCAGTCGCCTGGCAGGCGCATCTGGGCGGATTTCTGACCGGACTGCTGATCGTGGGGCTGTTCGAGCGGCGGTCTTAACCGCCGCGTCAGGTCGCGACGGGTGGTTTGGCGCGGGTCAGTTCGGCGGTGCGGGTCAGCGCCCAGGCGATGAGGACGAGGACGAGGAGGCCGGTGCCGAGCAGGGCGGCGTCGATCAGCGGGTTGGGCATGAGGCCGGCGCGGATCGATTGCAGCAGAATGGAAAAGACCGTGCCGATGGCGAAGGTCGCGAGACCCTGGCGACCCATCAGGCGCAGCGGGGTGGCCCACCAGGAGGCAGCGACCTGGCGCATGACGGGCAGGTGCCCGAGCACGTAGAACAGGGCCAGGGCGTGCAGCAGGCGCGGTGCCGAGAGGAAGGTCTTGTCGAAATTGGTGATGTAGAAGGGAACGCCAATGCTGTTGAGCCAGCCGAGTCCCTTGTTCAGTGCCAAGCCGAAGGGCGTGATCTTCATCCACAGCAGGACAAAGACCAGGAAGGCAGCACAGAGCGCGTAGAGCGCCGTGTTGAAGGGGATGAAGCGCTGGCCAGTCTTCATGGCCATGCCCGAGAGCAGGCCGAGCACGAAAAGCAGCTGCCAGGAAAAGGGGTTGAAGAACCAACCACCCGGATTGGGGAAGGCGGGAAAATTGATGCGGAACTGGCCGCCGATAGCCCAGAGGGCGACGGAGGCGACGAGCACCAGCCAAGGGTGTCGCAGGCCGGCAAGGATGACCAGCGGCGTCACGAAGAGCAGGGTCATGTAGAGCGGCAGGATATTGAGATAGCCCAGCTGGTGGGTCAGCAGGGGAATGCCGACGATGGTGCTGAGCGGCTGCTGGAACAGCGGCGCGATATTGTTCTTGGTAAGCAGATCGGGCAGGTCGAACCATTTGGCAAAGCCCGCGAAGATGGCGAGGCAGATGAAGGTAATGGTCAGGTGCACGAAATAGAGCTGGCGCGCGCGGGCCCAGACCTTGGCCGTGGCGGCCCAGAGATTGCCGGTGCGGAAGCGGCTGGAATAGGCAAGGCCAGCGGCGAGGCCTGACATGAAGACGAAGGCTTCCGCCGCATCGGAGAACCCGAAATTGCGGTTGGTGAAGGCCTCGTAGACGGTGCCGGGCACGTGGTTGATGAAGATCATCACCAGCGCCAGGCCGCGGAACATGTCGAGACGGTCGTCACGGCCGCCAAGGGGGGCGGTTTCGTGGGCGGAAGGGGACCAGATGCCACGGATCCAGCTGGGGCCAAGAAGCCCGGCTGCGCGATAGGTCGAAGATTCAGGCAGTGACATGCTGTGTGGTTCTCAAGGAGACCAGATCGATCTCCTGTGGGCTTCCCTGAACAGTCCATGCCGAAAGGATGGCACGCTGCTCCTTGACGATAGACGGCGGATCAAGTTCCGAGTCTGTCGCAAACAGCAGGGGAATGCCAGCTTTTCGCGTGGGACGCGAGGTCAGGGAGATGAGAACCGGTGCAAAGACTGCCGGGACCATGGCCGGGGCCACCCAGACGGCGCTGGACGGCGCGAAAACCAGGATGCCGCCGAGGGTAATGACGGCGATGGCGACGATCCACCAGCTCGCCTGCCAGGCGGTCTTGAGATCGACCCAGTTCTGGCCGCGCGTGGTGGCGGGCCAGCCGCCATCGAGGCCAAGCAGCACCTGCATGACCGAGCGCGACTGCAACAGCAGCAGGGTCGGGGCCAGCAGGGTCGAGACCAGGATTTCGCCAAGCACGGAGGCCAGCGAACGGAAGGTGCCGCCAAAGCTGGCGTTGTGGCCATCGAACATGCCGCGCAGCCAGATGGCGAACTTGGGCACGAGCAGGATGACGGCAACCGCCGTGATCAGCGTCCAGGCGCTGAAGTTGATATTCATGAAGCCGGGCATGACCGAGGGCATCTCGGGAAAGACGGCCGCGATAACGCTGGCAACGAGCAGCAGCAACCAGAGCGGGGAGGCCATATAGGCCATGATGCCCTGAACGAAGGTGAAGCGGCTCCAGAACTTGAGGCCAGGTGCGGTGACGAGACGTGCGTGCTGCAGGTTGCCCTGGCACCAGCGACGATCGCGCTTGGCATATTCGATGAGGTTTTCCGGGCCTTCTTCGTAAGAGCCGGGCAGGGACGGGTCGAGGCTGACCTTCCAGCCGCCACGCGACAGCAGGGCCGCCTCGACATAGTCGTGGCTGAGGATATGTCCGCCGAAGGGGGGCTTGCCCGACAGGACCGGCAGGCCGCAGCAGGCGGCGAAGGCGCGCATGCGCACCATGGCGTTGTGGCCCCAATAGGGGCCTTCATTGCCAGCCATGAGAGCCGCGCCACGGGCAAAGGTGGGCGACAGATAGGTCGAGGCAAATTGCAGCGCCCGGCCGAAGATGGTCTTGGCATGGACGATATGAGGCACGGTCTGCAGCAGGCCGAGCTTTTCGTCGGCATCCATGCGGCGCGCCATTTCGGCGATGGTCTTGCCTTCCATCAGGCTGTCGGCGTCGAGGATCAGCGCATAGTCATAAGCGGCGCCGGAGCGCGCGATGAAGTCCTCGATATTGCCGGCCTTGCGGCCAGTATTGCGTTCGCGACGGCGATAGAAGATGCGGCCGACGGCATCGGGCTCGTCGATCAGGCGATTGAACCAGACGGCTTCCTGAGCCGCGGTTTCGAGCACCTGGGTGTCGGAGAGGATGACGAAGTGGAATTTCTCGGAGACGCCCAGGCTTACGAGGCTCCGGTTCATCGCGGCGATGCGCGCGAAGGTGGCAACCGGATCCTCGTTGTAGACGGGCACGAGAATGGCCGTCATGCCGGTGGGCTTGTCCTCTCCCATCTGCACGCGAACGGGGCGAAAAACGCCCAGAATAGCAGCCGCACTGCCCCAGATCAGCCAGAAGCCGCTGAAGGCAACGAGCGCGGTGCGCAGGATATCGACGACCGTGAGGCCGCCTTCACCGGTCAGGCGCAGGAAGATATGCGCCCCCAGGATGGTGAGGGTCGCCGCGACCGACAATGCAGCCAAACGAAAAAAAGAAGGTAGTAGCATGAGGCCCCGAGCGACCTAACGTCCGGTTAGAACAGACAGGGTTATCCGCAGCATGTCAAACAGGCTGCGACGCTCAAGCAATTGCTTGGGCATGTCGAGAGGGGCATCGGGCAACGCCCGGGCGAACGGAAAATCTGCACTATGCTTCATGCGAGGGCCTCCACTGATAGAGCCATGTTTCGGTCAGTTTCCGGCCAAGACCCATTACATAGGCCTTGAGCTCGATGCTGGTGGCATCACCAGTTTCGACATCGAGCACGAGACGCCAGACGCCGTTTGCATCGACACGAGAAAGCACGGAGCTAGTGATAGTTCCGCCTTCCGCCTCGACAACGGCCTCCAGTTTCGTCTCATCCGTCATACTTGCGAGCTCGCCCCCCGCAAAATCGATGACGAATTTCTTAAAGTTCTCAACGGCTTCGACGCCTGATACGCCGCCGACGCCACTGCGCGTTTCTGTCACATGCGCAGTTGGGCTTGCTGAATCGGGATTCAGGTCGCCCCAGACCATCCGGTAGCTCAATTCACGGGAGCTGCCGGGGGTGGCCTTTTCCTCCGGAATCCAGAAAGCGGCGATATTGTCGTCGCCTTCCAGCACCGAGGGAATTTCGATCAGACGCACATGGCCCTGGCCCCAATTGCCGATCGGTTCGATCCGCAGGGAAGGGCGGCGCTCGTAATGGGCGCCGGCGTCCTGGTATTCTTCGAAGTCGCGGCCACGCTGGTAAAGACCAAAGGCGCGCGGGTTGTTTTCCCAGAAATAGGAGGTGCCCAGCGTCGCGGCATTGTTGAGCGCGCGCCAGGTGACTTCACCGGCCTCGTTCTGGATCAGCAGGCCATTGCTGTCGTGCACCTGCGGACGGTAGTCGTCGAAGCCAGTCCGGTTGGCTTCGGCAAAGAGATACATCGAGGTGAGCGGGGCAATGCCCAGTTCCTTGACGTCGCCACGGAAATAGAGCCGGGCAGTAACCTCGAGGGTGGTTTCCTGATGGGCCTCGCCGGCCGGGGTCAGGACGAAACGGTAGGCGCCGGCCACAGACTGGCTTTCGAGCGCTGCATAGATGGTCAGCGGCAGGCCGAGCTGGGTGGGCTTTTCAACGTAGAATTCCGAGAAGCGCGGAAACTCTTCCGGGCCTTCAATCCAGGAATTCATCAGCAGGCCACGGGCCGAGAGGCCGTAGTTGTTGTTGCGGCCGAGAGCGCGGAAATAGCTGGCGCCGAGGAAGGAAACGACCTCGTCAAATTGCGCGGTGCTGTTCATCGGCGCGTTGATGCGGAAGCCGGCGACACCGGGAAACTCGGTGACCTTGGCGGCTGCGGCTTCGACCTCATCGTCGTGATAGTCGAAATCGGCGGCGCTGAAGCCGATATTGTGGGCGCTGCCGTCGGTGATCTCATAGACCTGAACGGGCTCTGGGAAGAGCCAGCCCATGTGGAAGGCCTGCAGGCGATAGCCGACATTGTCGTCGATCCACTTGCTGGCCTTGGTCGCGTACTGGATCTGACGGTAGGAGTCATAGTCCAGGCTGGCAAAGGCTTCCGGCAGGTCGCGCGATGGCGGCACGAAGTCAGCGGCAGCAATGTCCTGCATGCGCGCACTGAAGCTATCGAAATCGAAGGGGAACTCGCCGCCCGGCGTTACGTTAGCAGCGGTCTGGGCGTAAGCGTTCGTGGTCAACGAGGTCGTGGCTAGAAGAGATAGAGCCGCCATGCCTTTCAGCACGGTGCGGCGGGTATGCAAACTTGTCGTGTGACGCTTCAACTTGTTGCCCTGTCAGGTCATTACCGGCCATGTTCTTCGGCAAACCCGGAACGCCGCATAGAGGGAATAGTTGATGCATGGGCACCATTCGCTCAGCGCATAGCTCTGGGTGGTGACGAACAAAAGGTTAACAACCTGTCTATTTGTTCATTTCCGATAAACGTCTGTCGGATCAAAAAGTGGCGAGAATCCAGCATCGCGCAAAAATACTCGCGAATTCGTGATTTCGACGTCGCGATAGAAGCAGGTCTTGCGCCCGGTGTGGCAGGCGGCGCCACGCCCGGTCTGCCTGACTTTCATGACGAGGGCGTCCTGGTCGCAATCGGTGCGCAGGCCAATGACTTCCTGCAACTCGCCTGATGTCTCGCCTTTCTTCCACAGCTTGGCGCGCGAGCGCGACCAGTAGTGGGCAATGCCGGTCTCAAGCGTGAGGGAGAGGGCCTCGGCATTCATATGCGCGACCATCAGCACGTCGTTGGATTCGGCGTCGATGGTGACGACTGTCATCAAGCCGTTAGAATCGAAGCGAGGGGCGAAGACGGAACCCTCTTCGAGCGCGTCGTGGGAGAGCGTGGCGGGATCGGTGAAGGACTGGGTCATGGGAACGTTCTTAGCGTTCCCATGCCGTTTGATCTAGCGGCGGATGAGGCCGAAAAAACGATCCTGTTCGACGCGATCTTCGGCGAAGACGCCGGTGAAGCGGTGGGTGATGGTGGAGGCGCCGTGGGCGCGGACGCCGCGCATGGACATGCACATATGCTCGGCCTCGAGCATGACGGCGGCGCCGCGGGGTCCGAGATGCTCGTTGATGGCGTCGATGATCTGGGCCGTCAGGTTTTCCTGCGTCTGCAGGCGGCGCGAGAAGACTTCCACGAGGCGCGCAAGTTTGGAGAGGCCGACGACGCCGTCATGCGGCAGGTAGGCGATATGGGCCTTGCCGACGAAGGGCACCATGTGGTGCTCGCAATGGGAGGAAAAGGGGATGTCCTTGACCATGACGATGTCGTCGTAGCCGCCGACTTCCTTGAAGGTTTTCGAGAGAATGACGCCGGCATCCTGCTCGTAGCCGGCAAAGAATTCGCCATAGGCTTTCGCGACGCGGGCAGGGGTTTCGAGCACGCCTTCGCGGGTTGGATCGTCACCGGCCCAGGCGATCAGCGTGCGGACGGCCGCCTCGGCTTCCTCGCGGGTGGGCTTGGGAAAAAGAGACGTGGACGTGGGGAGGGCGCCCTTCGGCGTGGTGCTGGCGTCCATGTGTCGGCTCCTGTGCGCTTGGCCATTCTACGAGACCAGAGCGATTTTGGACCAGTTGGTTGGTGCTAGCCCGCGTGTGACGCCCTATATAAGAGCGTGCGGCGTGACCGACAAGAAACAGATTTTCGGGACCATGGACCTCAGCGAGCTCTATTCGGAAAAAATCCTCGACCTGGCTGGCAATGCGTTGCAACCGCCGCGACTGGCGCGGCCGGATGCGAGCTCGCGCAAGGTCAGCCGGGTGTGTGGGTCGGTGATCGAGGTGGACGTCGTGGTGCGCGACGGTGTGATTGTCGAATATGGGCACGAGGTTTCAGCCTGCGCGCTGGGGCAGACCTCGGCGGCCGTGGTGGCGCGAGAGATTGTCGGCACGCCGGTGGGGGAGTTTCGCCAGCTGCGCGAAGCGATGCAGGCGATGCTGAAGGAGGATGGCGCGCCCCCGACGGGCAAGTGGGACGATCTGAGATATCTCGAGCCGGTGCGGGACTACAAGGCGCGGCATCTGTCGACCATGCTGGTGTTCGATGCGGTGGTGGATGCGCTGGAAAAAGCCGAGGCGGCAGAATCGGTTATGGCGGTTCGCTGATGGATCGAGTCGTGACTCTGTTCTGGCGGGTGGTGGATCTGCCGTTCAAGTTTGCGGCGGTGCTGCTGATCACCGTCTATCGCTATACGCTGTCGATGTTTGTCGGGCGCAGCTGCCGGCATCTGCCGACCTGCTCGGAATATACGCGGGACGCAATCTGGCATTTCGGCTTCTGGCCGGGCGGCTGGATGGGGGCGGCGCGGTTCTGGCGCTGCCGGCCGGGCGGCACGCATGGCTATGACCCGGTGCCGAAAGCCGTGCCGGAGCAGGGGCGGTGGTATCAGCCCTGGCGCTATGGGCGCTGGAATTAATAGACAATCGTGCTAGACAGGCGCGCTTGCTGCGATTTTGCGGCATGAACCTCATTTCTGGAGACCTACAATGACGATCAAGGTGACGTTCCCCGACGGTGCAGCTCGCGACTATGCGCGTGGCACCACCGGGACCACCGTGGTCGAAGGCATCTCCAAGAGCCTGGCCAAGAAGACGGTCGCGATGCGCTGGAATGGCGCGCTGGCCGATCTCAGCGATGAGCTCAACGAAGACGGCAGGATCGAATTCGTGACGCGCGACAGCGGGTCCAAGGATGTGCTGGAGCTGATCCGGCACGATGCCGCACACGTGCTGGCCGAAGCGGTGCAGGAGCTGTGGCCGACGACGCAGGTGACGATCGGTCCGGTGATCGAGAACGGCTTCTACTACGACTTCAAGCGCGACGAGCCGTTCTCGGAAGAGGATTTCCCGGCCATCGAGAAGAAGATGGCCGAGATCATCGAGCGCGGCGCCGCCTTCACCAAGGAAATCTGGACGCGCGATCAGGCCAAGGAATTCTTCAAGGCCCGGGGCGAGAACTTCAAGGTGGAACTGGTCGATGCCATTCCGGCTGATCAGTCGCTCAAGATGTACAAGCAGGGTCAGTGGATCGATCTCTGCCGTGGGCCGCATATGCGCACGGTCAAGGATGTCGGCATGGCCTTCAAGCTGACCAAGGTGGCGGGCGCCTATTGGCGCGGCGACAGCAACAATCCGGTGCTGAGCCGCATCTATGGCACGGCCTTCGCGAGCAAGGACGAACTCGACGCATATCTCCACATGGTGGAAGAGGCGGAAAAGCGCGACCACCGCAAGATCGGCCAGGAGATGGACCTCTATCACTTCCAGCCGGAAGCGCAGGGGTCGGTGTTCTGGCATCCGCGCGGCTATGTGCTCTACAACCAGATGGAGGCCTATATCCGCCGCCGTCTGAACGAGAGCGGCTATGTGGAAGTGAAGACGCCGCAGCTGATGAGTTCGAAGTTCTGGGAGCAGTCGGGCCATTGGGGCAAGTATCGCGAGAACATGTTCGTGGTGCCCGATGAAGTGCCGGGGACGGAAGAGACTGGTCCTGTTCTGAGCGGCAAGGGCGACCTGATGGCGCTCAAGCCGATGAACTGCCCGGCGCATGTGCAGATCTTCAACCAGGGCATCAAGAGCTATCGCGATCTGCCGCTGCGCATGGCTGAATTTGGCTGCTGCCATCGCAACGAGGCGCATGGTGCCCTGCACGGGCTGATGCGCGTGCGGCAGATGACGCAGGACGATGCGCATATCTTCTGCCGCGAGGACCAGATCCAGAGCGAGACCGAGCATTTCGTGCATCTGCTCTATTCGGTCTATGCCCACATGGGCTTCGACAATGTCGTCATCAAGCTCGCCACGCGGCCGGAAAAGTTCGGCGGCACGGTGGATCGCTGGGATGCGGCCGAAAAGGCGCTGGGCGATGCCCTGCGCGCCACCGGCTATGACTTCGAGATCGCCGAGGGCGAGGGTGCTTTCTATGCGCCCAAGCTCGAATTCCACCTGCGCGACGCGATCGGTCGTTCGTGGCAGGTCGGCACGTTGCAGCTCGACTATG
The DNA here is from genome assembly GCA_029202405.1 of Candidatus Devosia phytovorans. Classification (NCBI taxonomy): domain Bacteria; kingdom Pseudomonadati; phylum Pseudomonadota; class Alphaproteobacteria; order Hyphomicrobiales; family Devosiaceae; genus Devosia; species Candidatus Devosia phytovorans. Next base: position 1,063,991 of record CP119312.1, read on the forward strand.
TGCTGCCGGAGCGCCTTGACGCGACCTATGTGGCCGAGGACGGTTCGCGGCAGTATGCGGTGATGCTGCATCGCGCGATCCTGGGATCGCTCGAGCGCTTCATCGGCATGCTGATCGAGAATTATGCCGGCAAGATGCCGATGTGGCTGGCGCCGACGCAGGTGGTGGTCGCGACCATCGTGTCGGAAGCCGATGACTATGCCGAAAAGCTGGTGAAGCAGCTCAAGGCGGCGGGCATTCGCGCCGAGCTCGACACGCGCAACGAGAAGATCAACTACAAGGTGCGTGAGCATTCGGTCGGCAAGGTGCCGCTGATGTTCGTGGTGGGCAAGCGCGAGGCCGACGAAGGCACCGTGTCGGTGCGTCGTCTCGGGACCGAAGGCCAGAAGGTGCAGCCGTTCATGGATGCGCTGGTCAGCCTGATGGCCGAAGGCACCCCGCCTGACCTCAAGGACAAGGCACAGGCTGCCTGATGCCGCTGCGCCCGTCCAACCGCGAGATCAAGGCCCTGACGCATCTTGGCGAAGAGAATGCGCTGGGGCCGGACGACTTCAAGGATATCGGCGAGAAGGTTTTCGCCGGCATGCTGAAGAAGGGCTGGGTGGTGGAAGCCGAAGGCCTGCCAGGCAAGTATCGCGCGACGATCAAGGGTCTGACGATCCACGAAGGTGAGATTATCTTCGCCGGACGGTTGCGGAAGTAAGACTCTCTGTTGGGTACCCCCACCTAACCTCCCCCTGATAGGGGGAGGGACCGCGCGGTGGTTGCGGTGATATGTTGCCCGGAACTGGATAAGTCCCTCCCCCTTTTCAGGGGGAGGCTAGGAGGGGGTATTCTTTCTTTGCCAGATATGATCCCCATCACCCGCTCCGTCTCCATCGATCCCGGCGAGATCGAGGAGACATTCGTGCGCGCGTCCGGGCCGGGCGGGCAGAATGTGAACAAGGTGTCGAGCGCGGTGCAGCTGCGCTTTGACCTGGCCAATTCTCCCAATATTCCCGAGGCGATGAAACGGCGCGTGGCGGTGCTGGCCGGTAAAAGGCTGACCAAGGATGGCGTCATTGTCATCATTGCCAATTCGCATCGCGATCAGCCGATGAACCGGGCCGATGCGCTGGAGCGGCTGGTGGGCCTGTTGATCGAGGGATCGCATGTGCCCAAGGCAAGGGTGGCGACGCGGCCGACGCTGGCCAGCAAGCGGCGACGGCTGGAGGGCAAGTCGGTGCGATCCGAGGTCAAGCGGATGCGAGGCAGTCCGCGCGATTCCGAATAAGTCGATATGGTAGCGTCAGAATTTGCGTGTAGAAGTATCGCCGGGTCGTGTTTGACGTGAGGGCAGATTGAATATTTTCGTGACCGGGACGGCCGGCTTTATTGGTTTTCATCTGGCGCGGCGGCTGTTGGCGGAAGGCCATCGGGTTACCGGTTTTGACGGGCTGACCAATTACTATGATCCGGCGCTGAAGCGGGCGCGGCTGGACTTGCTGGCAGGGCCGGGTTTTACCCAGGTCGAAGGCATGCTGGAGGATGCGGCGGCGCTGGAGGCGGCGGTTGTCGCCAGCGAAGCCGATGTCGTGGTGCATCTGGCCGCACAGGCAGGCGTGCGCTACAGCCTCGAGGCGCCGCAGAGCTATATCCAGTCCAATGTGGTGGGCACGGCAAACCTGCTGGAATCGCTGCGCAGGCACACACCGAAGCATTTCATCTTTGCCTCGACCAGCTCGGTCTATGGCGGGAACACGAAATTTCCCTTTGCCGAGACGGACCGGGCCGACGGGCCGGTTTCGCTCTATGCCGCGACCAAGAAGTCGGGCGAGTCGATGGTGCATTCCTACGCGCATCTGTTCGGGATTCCCTCCACCTGCGTGCGGTTCTTCACGGTCTATGGACCGTGGGGGCGGCCGGACATGGCGCTGTTCAAGTTTGCCAAGGCGATGCTGGAAGGCGGGGAGATCGACGTCTATGGCTTTGGCAAGATGCGGCGCGATTTCACCTATGTTGACGACCTCGTCGCCTCGATCACCGCGCTGATGGAGCGGGTGCCGGAACAGGGCCAGCCGGTCGAGCATGACAGTCTCTCGGCCGTGGCGCCGTTCCGCGTGGTCAATATCGCTGGCGGCAAGCCGACGGAGCTGATGGATTTCATCCGCACGCTGGAAAGCGCCGCGGGGGTGACGGCCAAGCTCAACATGCTGCCGATGCAGCCGGGCGATGTGGTGGCGACGGAATCCGATACGCGGCTGCTGCAGGCGCTGATCGGCGCGGTGCCGGAGACCTCAGTCAGCGAAGGCGTTGGCCAGTTCGTCGCGTGGTACAAGAACCACTACGGACACAATTGAGCGGAGAGATCGCCTTGAGCAGTCTGAAATTCGGAACCAGCGGATTGCGCGGTCTTGCCGTTGAGCTGGAAGGGCAGGCGGCCCGGCGCTATACGGCGGCCTTCCTGCGTCATCTGGCCAAGCTGGGGCAGGAAAAGGGCGGGCGCGTCTATCTCGGGCAGGATTTCCGGCCGTCGAGCCCGGCCATCGTGGCCGACTGCGCGGCGGCGATTGCCGCAGCAGGGCTGGAGCCGGTCGATTGCGGGACACTGCCGACGCCGGCGCTGGCGCTGCATGCCATGGCTGCGGGCTGTGCCGCGATCATGGTGACGGGCAGCCATATCCCGGCCGATCGCAATGGGCTGAAATTCTACGTGCCGGCCGGCGAAATCAGCAAGGCGGATGAGGCAGGGATTCTGGCGGCGCTCAATGACGAGAGCGTGCCTGATTTGGCTGGCGCAATTGCCGATGAGGCCGATGCTGCAATGGAGCGCTATTTCGAGCGTTTTTCGACGCTTTTGCCGGAGGGCGCTTTCGCCGGTCTGCGGATCGGCGTGTTCGAGCATTCGACCGTGGCGCGCGATCTGCTGACGCGGATTCTTGGGCACTATGGCGCGGAGACGGTGAGCCTGGGCCGGATCGACGGCTTCGTGCCGATCGATACCGAGGCCTTTGGCGACGCCGTGTTCGAGCCGCTCAAGGGCTGGATCGATGTGCACAATCTCGATGCCATTGTCTCGGCGGATGGTGATGGCGACCGGCCGTTGCTGATGGATGCGGCGGGCGAATTCGTGCGCGGTGACGTGCTTGGCCTTCTGACGGCGCGTTATCTTGGCGCGCGGGTGGTGGTGACGCCGGTGACGTCCAATTCGGCGATCGAGCGGACTGGGTCCTTTGCCGAGGTCGTGCGCACCAAGGTGGGCTCACCCTATGTGGTAGCGGGTATGGAGACGGCGACAGGCTCGACCATCGGCTTTGAGGCCAATGGCGGGACCTTCGTGGGCAATGGCGTGAGTGCGACGGGCGAGCCGCTGCCGGCGCTGCCGACGCGCGATGCCGTGCTGCCGCTGCTCTGCGTGCTGGCCCTGGCGGCGGGCAAGGGTATTGCGGTGAGCGAGCTGGTGCGAAGCCTGCCGCTGCAGCATGCGCTGGCGGATCGGCTGCAGGATGTGCCGAGCGAGAAGAGCGGGGCGTTTCTGGCGCGGCTGGCGGGTGATGCTGCTTATGCCGAGGCGGTGTTTGTGCCGCACGGGATTGCCGATCTCTCGACCATCGACGGTCTGCAGTTCCGCACGACGTCGGGCGACATGGTTCATTTCCGTGCGTCGGGCAATGCGCCGGAATTGCGCTGCTATGTCGAGGGGAGTTCACCCGAGGTGGCAAGGGAGCTGCTGGCCTGGGGCATGGCGGTGGCGGCGAGGGAAGTCGGGTAGTCGCGAAGACGAGTCTTGGCGGGTACCCCCTCCTAGCCTCCCCCTGATAGGGGGAGGGACCGACCGGTTTATTTTACTGGATATTGCCCCAAACTCGATCTAATCCCTCCCCCTTTTCAGGGGGAGGTTAGGTGGGGGTACTCTTGCTTCTTATTTTGCCGTCGCGTCGATCGTGACCTTGCCGAGGAGCACGGTCGGGTCGTCTTCGGCCATCATGAAGTCCACCATGCCCAGGCCCGCCGGTTCCCTGGCGGTCATTTCGATGGTCAGGTTCTTCGCCTTGCCACTGACAAAGCTGCTGACGGCGCCGCCGACCTTCTGGGCTTCTGCTGCGCCGGCCAGGATGCCGATCACCGTGCCTTCGGCGAGGCCCGCAAAGATCGGGCGCATGGTTTCGGCATTGCTGCCCTGTTCGGCGGCCACGGTCGCCAGGACGAGATCGGAAATGCCTTCGTCCTTGACCTCGACCTTGAGGTTGGCCAGAGCCATGCCCATGGCCGCCATCATCGACAGATCCTCATCCCAGCTGAACAGGTCTTCGGTGGCGTTGATGATCTTGCCCGACACGGCGGCGACGCCGAGGTCGACACCCGATACCGAGAATTGGTCGATGGTGATCGTGTCTTCCGCCTCACTCCAGGAGGCATCGACGACAAAGCCGGCATCGATGGTGGTGAGGCCCAGGTCGATCAGCTGCTGCAGCTGCGGATCACCGGAATCCTGGGGCAGGTCGACGACGATCTTGCTGGCCGAAGTGTTGAGGTCGGTCGGGATGCCGTTGAAGTAGTTGCCGAGCGTCAGGTCATAGGCGCCGATGGCGACATTGATGCGCTCGCCGTCGGTCTCCATATCCGGAATGTCGATCACCAGGTCGCTGAGCGAGAATCCGGTGAAGGCGGGCACCAGCTGCTGGGCATTGGCGGTGAGCCAGGCCTCGTCAATGCCTTCGGGTGCTCCGAGCACGGCGGCGATCGGGCCGCTCAGGTCCATTTCCTTGATGGTGGCATTGGCCAGCGTGATGAGGCCATCGCCTTCGACGGCGATATTGAAGCCGTCCATGGAAATGGCGGGATAGACGCCCGGGCGCATGCCGTCCATCGACATGCTGGCGATGGAGAAGCTCAGCGGCTTGTCATCGGAATCGAGGCCCTCGCAGGAGAAGCCGTCGAAGGTGATCGGGGCGCTCTCGAAGGCGGTGAAGAAGTCGGCATACATGCGCAGCAGGTCGCCGATCTGCTTGGGTGACGGGTCGTTGCCGTCTTCAAGCGTTTCCACCAGCGCGAAGATTTCGACGAAGCTGGTCTTGAGCGGACGGGCCTTGAGCTCGGGAGCGGTCATGCTGCCCATGGTGCAGCTGACGTCATCGGCCTCGAAGGTGCCGCCCTCGAAGACGAAATCGGAATAGATGGTCTGAAGCTCAGTGCTGTCGTCGGCAGTCACCAGGCCATACATGCCCAGGAGGGCCGCAATATCGACATTGGCGGCGGACATGGAGCCATAGTCGCCACTGCCATCCTCGCCGGCGTCGAGGGTCGTGCTGGCCAGCGAGAAGCTGGCGGCAGCGCCATCGGTCACGTCGCTGAGGACGATGTCGGAGAAGGTAACCACGCCGCTTTTGGTGTCGCCGTCGGTCGTCGTGGTGATCGAGAGGGTGATCTCGGGAATGGTGATGCTGGTCGCGGTCAGGCCTGCCAGAGCGTCGGCATTTTCCACCAGGGCGCCGCTGAAGATGGCACGGATGATCTCGTCATCGACATTGGAATCAACGGAATCGATCTCGGGGATCTCGACGTCGTATGTCGTTGATGTCTCGGAGGCGCTCGATTGGGTGGTGCCCTTGTCCTTGACCTTCTGGGCCCAGGCCGCCTGGGCGGGCAGGGCCACGCTCAAGAGACAGGCGGTGGCGAGAAGGCTCAGGCGCTTACCCAGACTGGTGTTGATCACCATGGTGGTTTCTCCGCTGTTGGTCGTCGGCAATGTTAGTCCATGGCTGCAATGCTTCAATAGCCAAAGACATCAAGTGATCCGGCAAGGATAGGTCGTCTTTATGACGGTCAATAAACTGTTGTCAGAACTTCGATTTCGCGCAAGGCGCCAGGCTGGACCTGGAATTCGCGATTGAACACCTGGCTGCCCTGTTTGGCGAGGACGAGATAGTCACCTTCAGAAAGGACCGTCGAGGGAAAGGCGCTGAGTTCGGCAAAGACGGTGGCGCCGTCGGCGGTCTTGACCGTCCATTCGACGTCGGCAATGGCTTCGCCGCCGGCCTCGGACACCAGCTTGAAGGCGACCTGGCTGGCGTGGTGGTAGAGCGTGGCATCGGTCAGCTGTCCAGCCTCGACACGCAGGTCGGCGCGGACCACGGCATTGATGACGCCGAAGCGCGAAACGATGTGATAGGTGCCGGCATTGAGCGTGACGATCTCGTTGGCGCTGAGGTTTTCGGCCACCATGGCGCGGTCGTTTTCCTCGCCGGCAGTGTAGATGTCGAATTTGAGCAGATCGGGCGGGATCGAGACGTCGCCGGTGACGGCAGAATTGAGCCGCAGCGCGCCGGCGTCGAGGACGAAGGTCTTCTCGTTCTGGCCGGGAACGACGGAGAGTGGTTCGCTGGTCTGGGCGCGGCCATAGGCAACGTGGACCATATATTCGCCGGGCGGGAGTTCGAGTTCGGGCTCGCCCTCCTCGGACTTGGCCGCCAGCGCCAGTTCACCCGAGGCATCTGGCTGGGTGTCGAAAATGCGCCAGACCAGGCCATCGGGAATGGTCGTGCCGTCCTCGGTGATACGGGCATTGAGCTGTACCGGTTGCGGGGCCGAGGTGATGGCGGTGATGGCCTCGGTGGCAGGGGTTTGCGATGGCTGCTCGGCTTGCGGTGGCGTTGCGGGCAAGCTCGCCGGGTCGGGACGCGGACGGGGCAGGGGCGGCAGGTCCGCAGCGGCTTCACCGCCAGTTTCCTGGGCAGTCGCGACTGTGGCAAAGGGGACAAGGGCAGGCGTTACGGATGCCAGTGCGAGCAGAATAGTCAGGAGTGGTCGCAGGCGCATCTGATCTCCGGTCGGCAGCTATTGAATCGGTTTGCCGTGGTAGGCGGTGATTGGGGAAAAGCTGTGTCACAGACCCGCCGCGATGAAAACAGCGCAGATGGCCGATGTCCTGATTTTGTTCGCGCTTCTGGTGTCGCAGGGCGCTTGGGGCTAATGCTCACGCATGAATGGAGACTCGCAATGTCCACAAATCAAGCTGTCCGTGACTACCTGCTGACCCGCCGCTCCGTCGGCATGGCGTTCCTCAAGGAACCCGGGCCCGATGCAGGACAGCTCGAGGACATGCTGACCATTGCGACGCGCGTGCCCGACCATGGCAAGATCGCGCCGTGGCGGCTGGTGCTGATCGAGGGCGAGGACCGGGTCAGGGCGGGCGAACAGCTGGCCGCGATCTACAAGGCGCAAAATCCAGGAGCGGACGAGGCGAGTGTCGAGATCGAGCGCGGGCGCTTTCTGCCGGCGCCGCTGACGGTGGTGGTGATTTCATCGCCCAAGGATCATCCGAAGGTGCCCGCATTCGAGCAGCTGCTGTCGGCGGGCAATGTGGCGTTCAACCTGGTGCATGCCGCCCATGCCCTGGGCTTTGCGGCGAGCTGGGTGACGCGGTGGTATGCCTTCGATGACCAGGCGGGCGCCATGCTGGGCGTGCGGGACGGCGAGCGCATCGTGGGCATTGTGCATATCGGTACGCCGAGCATGACGATGGACGATCGGCCGCGGCCGGCGCTGGGCGATGTGGTCAGTCGGTGGGGTGCGTAACGCCTTGGCAATGATGGTTAACGAGCGGTTAACTCCTCCGATGCTTTAATGACGGCTCACGCGATTCTGCACGGGTTTGCCTTCTGATGGGCGTTCAGCCAATTTCGGTTCCACAAAGCCTGGCCTATGTGCTGACGGCCGCCGGCGACCGCAATGGCGTGGATTTCGACTATCTGCTGCAGACGGCCATGCGCGAGAGCAGCCTCAATCCGCAGGCCAAGGCCTCTACGTCGTCGGCTACAGGGCTGTTCCAGTTCATCGAGAGCACCTGGCTGCAGGTGCTCAAGGAGGAGGGTCCGCGGCTGGGCTATGGCGATATCGCGGCCCAGATTTCGCGGACTTCGGGCGGGGATTATACGGTCAGCGATCCGCAGGTTAAGGCGCAGATCCTCGAGATGCGCAAGGATCCGCAGATGGCGGCGGACCTGGCGGCGGCTTTCACCAAGTCGAACGGCGACTACCTGACACAGCGCTTCGGCCGGCAGCCGAGCGCGGGCGAGCTCTATATTGCGCATTTCCTCGGCGCGCAGGGGGCGGAACGCATGTTCAATGCTGGGCTGCAGGACCCGGACCAGATCGCGGCGAACCTTTTTCCCAAGCAGGCATCGGCCAACCGCGCAATCTTTTACGCCGATGGACAGCCGCGCACGATCCGCGATGTCTATCGCGTGCTGGTGGCCAAGCATGAGGGTGGCAGCGGCATGAATGCCAATTTCGCCGTGCAGCAGATGGCCGGGCAGCCCGCTGCGCCGGTGCCCGATCCGATCCCGTCGCGCTTTTCGCCGGACAACATGTCCTTCACCGGCCTGTTCAAGACGGAAGAGGATGTGCCGGCGACGACGACCAGTGATGGCGGCGGTTTCTTCACGCAATTATACGCGCAATAGGGCTGGGAGGCGGAGCGTCCGCGTTATCAAAAATGCAACCAATCCAGTTAGGGCGGTCTTTAGAAGGCAGAGTGTTTATTTGTGGTGTTGAGTGGCCTTTGCCCTCACGCATGAGGAGGGCGTCGATGCGCCGTTCAACAACGACTGTACAGGCTGTTGCTGCACCATCCATTCCGCGGGGCTGGATCCTGATCGCCGCCGCCATCGCGAGCTGGATGCTGGTAGTCGCGGTGTTTGCCGCAACCACGCAATTGTTCGGCTTGGTCGCCTCCGGCTTCTAAGGCGTTTCAGCTTCGCTGGATCCCGGCGCGCTCGGCGCAAAGCGTTGCCACACGGCAATATCTTATGGTGAACCGTTCCTTAAACCTTCATCCCTAGGGTGGACTTCGCAGGTGTGCGGAGTTTGGAATGGTTGCGTATCAAGAGTTTGTATCGCTGTCCCAATCGCAGGTGAGCGAGGATCGCGGTAGCGCGGCTCATCTTTCAGCCCATGCCTATCTCAATCATGTCGGTCCCGCCGATGAACACGCCGCGCTCTATGCGGCGCTGATCGGCTTTCTCGATGATCCGTCGGTGAAGGTGCGTGCGGCACTGGCGTACGGGCTGCTGCATTCCAACGAGGCGCCGCGGCCGATCATGCTGGCGCTGCTGCATGACAGCGCGATCATTTCGCGCGCGGTGATCCAGTATTCGCCGGTGCTGATCGATGCCGACCTGATCGGATTGATCAAGACACTCGATCTTTCCATGCTGGTTGCAGTCAGCCAGCGCGTGCAGCTGAGCCCGCGCCTGGCGGGCGCCATCATTGCGCGCGAGCAAGGGCAGGTGACGTTGCGCCTGCTGCGCCGGCACGAAATTGCGCTGGGCGATGCGCTGCTGACCCAGTTGACTGTTTCATTGGCCGACGATGCCGAAATGCGGGGTGCCCTGCTGGCGCGGCGGGATCTGCCGGCGGCGGCCCGACTGCTGCTGGTGCAAAAGGTGACCGAGGCGCTGCGTGGCGCCCGGATCGTCAAGGGCGCACTGGCTGGCGACCGGCTCGATCGCATCCTGCGTGACAGCGGCGATACGGCGCTGACCTCGATTGGCGAACGCGAGGCGGTGCAGGCCAAGCCGGGCTATGTTTCCGAGCTGATCGTCACCGACCGGGTCAATACGCGCGTGCTGCTGCATGCGGTGGTGACCGGGCATGTAATGTTTTTTGCCGATTGCCTGGCCGAGCTGGCGCAGGCGCCGCGGGCCAAGGTGTTTTCGCTGCTCGAAAGCGGCAGCCGGCCGGCGCTGAATGCCCTGCTGGTGCGGTGCGGGCTGGGCGAGGGCGTGCGGAACCTGGTGGCGCGGCTGGTGCTCTATGCGCGATCCAGCGATCTGGCCGACGATGCCGGGGCGCGCCACTATGTGGTCACGGCGCTGACAGAAGAGCTGATCGCCGAGCATGACGGCGTCATCCCTGAGGAACTGGAAGAGGCTTTCGCCTATCTCAGCGAGCAGAATATCCTGCTTGCCCGCAAGGCGGCACGCGGTGTCATGGCTGCATTTGCTCTGGACGCATCGGCCAATATGCCCGCCCTGCCGGGCGACCGCATCGAGCCCAGGCTGTCACTGCCTGCGGCCTAGATCTTTGTCGGTCGCGCTTTCGAACCGCAAAAGTGGTATCCACTTTTGCTGAAAACGCTCTAGAACTTGAACTGCTCTGTGAGGACGCGCTCTTCGAGGCTCGTGCCGGGATCGAAGAGCAGCGTCACGCCATGGGTACGGTCTTCGGTGACCGTGACTTCCAGCACATTTTGCAGCTCGACATTGTCGGCGACGGCGCTGACCGGGCGCTTTGCTGCCTCGCGGGTGATGAATTTCACCTCGGCTCGGTTCGAGAGAATGGCGCCGCGCCAGCGGCGGGGGCGGAAGGGCGAGATGGGCGTGAGGGCCAGAAGTTCGGCCTCGATCGGAATGATCGGGCCGTGGGCCGAAAGATTATAGGCGGTCGAGCCGGCGGGAGTGGATAGCAGCACGCCGTCGCAGATCAACTCGTCGAGGCGCGTCTCGCCATCGACGATGATCTGGATCTTGGCTGCCTGATAGGTTGAGCGAAAGAGCGAGACTTCGTTGAGCGCCAGTGCGGTCTGGGTCTTGCCGGAGGTGTCGAGCACGGTCATCGATAGCGGGAAGATGCGCGTGGGTTGGGCGGCAGCAAGGCGCTGGTCGAGGTCGTGTTCGGAAAAGCCGTTCATCATGAAGCCGACCGAGCCAAAATTCATCCCGTAGACGGCGATGTCGCGTCGCATGGTGCGGTGCAGGGTCTGCAGCATCAGGCCATCGCCGCCGAGGGCCACGACCACAGTGGCATCCTCCAGCCTGTGATCGCCATAGCGCGCCTGCAGGCGCGCCGCAGCGGTATCGGCTTCGGGCGTGCCATTGGTCACAAAGGAGATTCGGTCGGTAGTCGATTGGGACACAAGCCGGTCTCCGGTAGCAGTCGTGTCTGACTAGCATGCGCCGCGGGCGGGTGCCAGCAGTGCCGGAGGTGTGCCTGATCGGGAGATGGATTGGGCCTAATCGGCGTAATAGTTGCGATAGCGGCGGTGGTAGTCGGATGGCGACAGGCTCTGCTGGTTGAGTACCGGGACGAGTACGGCGCCGCCGGTCAGTGCCTGTTCGATCGTGAGCAGCGCGCGGGTGATCTCCTGCTGCGGCGTGGCGGCCCATTCGCAAACCAGGACCACGGCATCGGCCTTGTGGGCAATGTAGATGCCATCAACCACCGGCCCGAGCGGCGGTGTGTCGAGGATGACGATGTCGAAGGCACGCGAGGCTGCCGCGAGCAGGCGGTCGAAATTGCGGCTGGTGATGAGCTGGTCAGTGGCGGCGATGCTGCTGCGCGAGCCAATGAGCGAGAGCAGCCCGGTCTGCTGGTCGTCGGACAGGGCGCTTTCGAGGCTGACGGTCGGATCATCATCTTCGAGTGCCCGGATGAGACCGTCGGACGGCTCGAGGCCGAGTTGCTGATGCAGGGCCGGGCGACGCAGGTCGCAATCGATGAGCAGCGTACGGCGACCAGCCAGCGCATAGGAGCGGGCAATGGCCAGGGCCAGCGTGGTCTTGCCTTCGCCGGGCGCTGTGGAGGTCACGACGATCATGGGCGCGCGGCGGCTCTCGGCGACCGGATCGACCGAAAGGTTGTGGTCGATGGCGGTGCGGATTTTGCGGATGGCTTCGGCGAACGATGACAGAGGAGCAGAGACGGTGAGATCGGCGAGGCTGCGCTGGTCTGCCTGCGGCTTGATATAGGGCACGGCCAGCGCCATGCGGGTCCGGGTGGCTGCAGCAAGCTGCTCTTCGGAGGTGATGCCGCCGACGAAATGTTCGTAGAGGAAGGCTATGCCCACGGCGAGGCCAAGGCCGGCAAGCGTGGAAAGCAGCAGGAGCAGCCGCATGTTGGGCCACGATGGCGCGCCGGGGCGGAGGGCCTCCGAGACGAGGCGGGTGCTGGGGAGCTGCAAGGCGGCTTCGGTCTGGAGCTGCTGCGAGCGAGTGACGAGTTGGTCGTAGCGCTGTCGGGCCAGTTCGGCCTGCTGCTGCAGGTCATAGATTTCGGTCAGGGCATCGGCAGAGAGGCCGCTGGAGATCAGAGCCGTCCGAAGCGCAGTCCGGGTTCGATTCTCGTCCTCCTGCGCCTGGGTGACCTGGACCTGGAGCCCTGAAACCCCGATCTCGGCACGCCGCTGCAGGTCGGTCTCGATCGCCGCCAGCTCTTCGCGCAGGTTTATGGCAGTCGTCGTGTCGGACCGCTCGATCTCGCCGACGAGGGCGCGGCGCTGGGCTTCAAGATTTTTCAGGGCCTCGTTGCCGAGCCGGTCGGCGAGGGCGGCGTAATTGCCAGCATCGAGCTGCGTCCTGGCCTCGGCGAGCCGGACGCTGGTCTGCTGCCGTAATGTGCTGAGGCCGGCAAGGCTCGATGAGAGTTCCATCAGTTCGCTACTGCCGGTTTCTGCGACGATGCTGTCGATATTGGTATCGACATAGCGGTCAATGGACCCTTCCGAGGCCACGACATCCTCGCGGGCGAGCGCCAGCTGCTGCAGCAGGACGTCGCGGGCCTCGACCATGCTGTGCACCCTGGCAGTGAGTTGGGTGGCGATATGGGCGCTGGCGATGGCATTGGCGAGACGGGCTGCCTTTTCAGGGTCTTGCGAGCGTGCGCTGACCGAGACAAGAAAGGTCAGGCCGCGCCGTTGCACGGAGGTGGCCGAGGACAGCTTGCCAAGGGTTTGCAGAAGGGCCGCATCCGCAGTCGGCAGCGTGGGTTGGCGCAGATTCAGCGCCGACAGAATGCGTGCGACAAGGCCGAGCTCTGCGCCGAATTCGGGGTCGCTGACCAGATCGAGTTCGTCGATTACCGTCAGCAGGACAGTGTCAGAGCGTACGAGTTCGACCTCACCATCGACGCGCGCATTGTCGCTGTTCATGTCGCCATAACCGGATTGCGGCGTCAGCAGGCTCTGGTTGCCGGGATCGACCTGCAGCAGGGCGGTGGCAGTATATACGGGGGTGATGGTGGCGGTGATGGCAGCGGCGACGCCGGCGATGGCCAGCGTTATGCCGAGGATCATCCTGAACTGCCGCCGCAACAGGCCGAGCAGCTCCTGCAGGTTGATGCTGTTGTCCATCAATAGTCCTTCTTGAAATGGCTTTGGCCCTAAACGGGAAAATGTGTTGTTCATGATGGCTTGGACACAACCGATCGAACGGCGCCGCGGGCTTCAGGCAGGAGGGGCCGACTGGCGGCCAGTGCGCCAGTGCCCGGAGCCTGCGCTGGCCTGGGCAAAACATAAAAAGTCACAATCAAAACTCGATGCCGATAGTCCGGACCGTGAAATGACCGGCCGGTGATTCACGATAGCAATAACCTCATTCTAGGCTAGAGCCGGCACGGTTAGTCATGGCATGACCGTAAGTATCCCATGCGTAAAAAAACATAGTTTTATCAAGGGTGATGATATAATCTGAATCTGCCTGCCAGGTGTGTATCTGTTGTGGCATAAGGCGAAATTGTTTTCTGACAGTGATTTAGTCTATTCTGTATTTGAATTTGAATTATCTCGCCTTAGCGCACCCTCTCTTGGATGATGTCTTGGTTGATTGCCTATATCTTCGATATTTCTTGGTCTGACAGTGAATTAGCAAAATCTGGTCGCCACGGTGCGCGAGTTTGACGCGCCAGCGGCTCCTGATGTGCGCATCTGCCCATTCTTCCCTGCTGACGAACCGGCGCGATGTTTCGCCGGGCGATTTTCAAGTTTTCTTCTGGATTGCCGTTGCGGCACTGTTCGGAGGTTTGCGTGATATTTGTAATTTTGGGGCTCAATTACGCCCCCGAGCGTATCGGCATTGCAGTCTATACCAGGGGCATGGCCGAGGCCCTGGTTGCCAAGGGACATGAGGTCCATGTCGTTGCCGGCTACCCCTATTACCCGGGCTGGAGGGTGATCGACCCGTTCGACGAGCCTTGGTCGAGGCAGTCTGTCGAGAACGGCGTTTCGGTCACGCGGGTGCCGCATTATGTGCCGGCCAATCCGAGTGGGTTGCGGCGCATGTTGCATCACGCCAGTTTCGGGCTCAGTGCGCTGATTCCAATGTTGACCCTGGCGAGGGCGAAGCGCCCCGATGTGGTGATTGCCGTGGCGCCATCGCTGGTCGCCGCGCCGGTTGCGCGACTGGCCGCCTGGAGCTGCGGGGCGCATGCCTGGCTGCATGTGCAGGATTTCGAGGTCGAGGCGGCCTTCGCCACCGGACTGATGGGCGCGCGGTCGCTATTGGGGCGGCTGGCGCTCGGCTTCGAGCGCAGCGTCTTGCGCCTGTTCGACAGTGTCAGCGCCATTTCACCGCGAATGTGTTTCCGATTGTTGCAGAAGGGCGTCGACAAGACGCGGATCGTCCAGTTCCGCAATTGGGCCGATCTCGAACGCCTCCCGCCAGCGGCCGTGCCCTCGGGCTACCGCTTGCGCTGGGGCATTTCCACGCCGCATGTGGCGCTCTATGCGGGCAATATCGGCCGCAAGCAGGGCATCGAGATCGTGGTGGAGGCGGCGCGCATGCTGCAGCACCGGCGCGACCTGACCTTCGTAATCTGCGGCGAGGGGCCGAACCGGGCGGAGCTCGAACGGCAGGCGCATGGCCTCGAACGCTTCCAGTTTCACGATCTGCAGCCGGTCGAGCAGCTGGGTGACCTGATGGCGCTGGCGACGGTGCATCTTCTGCCGCAGCTGGCCGGTGTGGCCGACCTGGTGCTGCCCTCCAAGCTGACCAATATGCTGGCCTCGGGCCGTCCGGTGGTGGCGGCCGCAGCGACGGGCACGGGGCTCTGGGCCGAAATGGTCGATTGCGGCATCACCGTGCCCCCGGGCGATCCGGCGGCCTTTGCGGCGGCGATTGATCTGGTCGCGAGCGATGCCGACCTGGCAGCGCAGTTTGGCGTCAATGCCCGTCATCGGGCCGAGCAGCGCTGGAGCAAGGCGGGGGTGCTCGGCGGCTTCATCAACCGGCTGATCGTCATCGCCGAGCAGCGGCGATGACGATGACTGACCGGGACGGCTTGTGGATCACGGAGCGAGACCATTTCGTCCGCGCCGGCACCAATTCGCTGGTGCGCACCGATGTTGCGGCGGGCACTACGGTGGCTGGCGTGCCGGCCCGGCCGATCGAGATGCGCCATGCTTGATGGTGTTCGACGGGTACTTGGCAGTTCGGCGGCGCCATCCGTCGCGGTGACGGCGGGGAGCGTCTTCGGCATTGCGCTGAATCTCGTCATCCCCTTCGTGCTGCCGATGGCCGAATATGCGCTCTATTCGCTGCTGCTGGGGCTGGCGCAGCTGGTGACGAGCCTGTCGTTCGAATGGATGCGGCTGGCCATGCTGCGGCATGGATATGGTGCGGACGAGGTCGTTGCACATCAACGCAGACTGGTGCTGGCCCGCTGCTATGTCGCGACCACGGGCGTCCTGCTTGTGGCCGCGGTCCTGGTTGCGAGCATCACCATGGTCTGGAGCTGGGCGGGTGCGATCTCGATTGTCCTGGCTTGTGCTGCCATCCAGGGGGCCTTCGATGGACAGATGGCTGCGGCGCGGGCGCGGTTTGACAATCTCGCCTTTTCGGGGCGCTGGATCGTCCGGGCGCTGCTGGGATTGGTCTTGGCCATCGTCTTTGCGGCCGTGTTCCAGACCGGCATGGCCGCACTCGCTGGACTGACGCTGTCCTATCCGCTGGCGGCGCTGCTGTGGCGCGAAAATTTGCTGGCGGCGCTTGGGCGCGGTGAGGCGTTTGACTGGGCCGAATTCCGCCTGCTGTTCGGCTTTGGTGAACTGGCGGCGCTGGCAACCAATCTTTCGGTGGCGGTGCCGGCAGTGGTACGAAGCCTCGTGGTGGGGAGCCTGGGGCTGGCCGGGGCGGGCGGCGTGTTGCTGGCGATCGATATCGGGCAACGGCTGTTTTCCACCGTAGGCACGGCGATCAATGTCGTGGTGGTGCAACGTGCGATCCGCGCGATGGAGCATGATGACAGCGCAGCGGTGCGGCGGCGGCTGCGTGACCAGGTCGTGGTGGCAGTGGGGGTCGTAGCACCGCTGGCCATCGGGCTGATCGCGCTGCGCGGGCAGGTGGCCGAGCTGATCGTGCCGCTGGATTACCGGGTGGGTTTTGCCGCGGGACTGCTCGCCGTCACCCTGGCCTCGGCGCTGCAGGCCATGAGGCAATATGCGCTTGATCCGCTGTTCCTGATTTTCGGCAGGTCCGGTGGTGCGCCGCTGGCGCCGGCCGTGGTGCTGGCGCTGCTGGCGGTCTCCACCATCACGCCAATGGCCTGGTGGGGCAGCGCGCTGGCGGCGGCGGTGCTGCCGCTGCTGCTGGCGCATGCGATCGGGCTGGTAGTGACCATTGCGGCGCTGTGCCTGCTCACACCGATGCGCTGGCCGTGGCACGACCTGTGGCGGCTGGCTCTGGCGGTGGGCGCCATGGGTACGATCGCTGCCGTGCTGCCGGCCAGCGAAGGGCTTGCCGATGGCGTCGTTGTGTTTCTGGCGCTGGCCGTGCCCTATGCGGGCTGTGTGCTGGCGCTGGACGTGGGTGGCATCCGCAGCGCAGGCGTGGCGCAGACGCGCGGCGGGGCTGCGACTTGAGAGTGCTCTATGTCGGGTCGGCGCGGGGACAATCACGCCTGATGCAGCGCGCGATGCAGCGGCGCGGACACGCGGTTTTCGCCGTCGATCCCTATGCCGTGCTGCGGGGCAATCGCTGGGTCACGGCCTGGGCTTGGCGCACCGGCACGATGGGGATCTCGCGGCTGATCGAGCGCCATATCCGCCAGTCGGTGGGAGACGGCGCCTTCGATGTTGCTTTCGTCGACAATGGCGAGCTGGTCTCGGCCAGTGCGGTGAAATTTCTGAGGGCGCGGGCCGGGCGGGTGGCGCTGTTCAACCGCGACAATCCCTTTGTGTCGCGCGATGGCATGCGCTGGCGGACGCTGCGAACAGCCCTGCGGCACTACGATCTCTACGCCACGCCACGGCAATCCACGGCCGAGATAGCGCGGGCCGCTGGCGTGAAGCATGTCCTGCGGGTCAATTTCTTCGCCGACGAGGTGCTGCATCGCCCGCAGATACCGACGGCGGAGGAGCAAGCGCAGTTCGGATCGCCGGTGTCATTCGTGGGCAGCTGGTTTGCCGAGCGCGGGCCCTTCATGGAGACGCTGGCGCGGCGCGGCGTACCGCTCAAGGTGATCGGACAGCGCTGGGAGCGGGCGGATAATTTCGCCGCCTTCCGACATGTCGTCGTGCCCGGCTATCTCGACAGCGCCGCCTATTCGGCCGCCGTGCGCAGCGCCGAGATCGCCATCTGCATGCTGTCCAAGGGCAATCAGGACCTGCAGACCTCGCGCTCCTCGGAAATCCCGGCCATGGGCGTGGTGCTCTGCGCCGAGCGCACGGCCGAACATATGGCCATGTATGTGGAGGGAGAGGAGGCGCTGTTCTGGTCGAGCGCAGAGGAATGCGCCGATCTGTGTCTGGGCCTGCTGGCTGATCCGGCGCGGCTCGCGCGGATCGCGGCGGGGGGACGCCGGCGAGTGCTGACCAATGACAACTGGGCCGAGACGACTATGGAGCAGATCCTGCTGGCGGCGGTGGGCGAGGTGGCGCTTTCATGATCGGGTTGCTGGTCGGCGTGGAACTGGTGCTGCTGCTGGAGGCCAAGCGGCGCGTTTGCTCGTTGTCAGCTTTCGACCTGATCGGCGGCTATATCATGGCCTGCCAACTGGCCTATTATAGCGCGCAATTCGTGCCTGTCGTTGATATCGCGGCGCCTGGGCAATTGCGCAGCCATCTCTACGTCAACGACGAGGGCCTGCAGCTCTATTTCTGGATTTTCCTCTGCTGTTATGGCGCGACCCTTGGGCTTAGGGTTACCGAGCGAGCAGATGTGCAGGCTCTTGGCGGCGAGGCCATTGCCGGGGTGGAGCGCTGGCTGGGTCTGGTGCTGCTGGTCTGTGGCCTGTTGGCGCTCGTCAATGTCCTGTCCACCGACAGCGCGGCGCTCTGGTACAATCGCAGCTATCTGCTGCTCAGCTCCACGCGGGGGCTGGCAATCGCCAATGGCCTTACGGCCATGGTGCAGGAACTATCGCAGATCCTAGGCGTGGTCGCGGCCTTTAGTTTTGCCGTCGCGCTCTGGACGGGGCGGAGGGGGCTGGCTTTCGGCTTTTTCCTGATCCTTAGCTGGTATGTGCTGCTGGGCCTCGCCAATGCGGGGCGGGCGGCGGCGGTCTATGTCTTCGTTGTCGCGGCGGTAGCAGCGGTCATGCCGCGGCGGGGGCGCTGGCTGGTGGTGGGCGGTGTGGGCCTTGTGGCGCTGCTGTGCCTGCTGATGGCGCTGGGCGGCAGGATGACACGCGAGTTTGGTGTCTCGGTCATTCCGGACAATTTCGTCTCGGCCGTGCTCGCGGGGCCAAACCGGCTGCTGTTTGTCATCGGCAACCTGACGCAGGGCGTCTTTGTCACCAATGATGGTTTCGTGCTGCGGCCCCAGCATCCCGAGCTTTACAAGCAGCTTTCCTTTTCGCCCTTTCCCTCGGCGGTGGATGGCTTCGAGGGCATAAGGCGCATCCAGGAAATTCGCCTGCACAGCTATGTGCCGATGAGTGCGATCACCGAAGTGGTGGCCTTTGGCGGCGCCTATACCGTCGTGGCTTCGCTGATCCTGATGCTGGGCATCAGGCTTTCCATCATGGTGGCCGGGCGTGGGCATGTGCTGCTGTCGGTTCTGGCGGGTGCCTGGCTGTTCCTGGTGTTTGTGCAGGCCGGTGCCTATCCGCTGCGCAATGTATTCCGGCAGGAGCTGATCGGCGTGGCGCTGTTGGTGGTGGCGCTCTGGCTGCGTCCGGCAACGGCTGTACGTGAGGTGAGGGCGCCATGAGTGCACCGCGGCTTGATCTGGTAACCGGTTCGCTGTCGCGCCAGGGCGGTGGCGTGGCCGAGGTGGCGCGGCAGACGGGGCTTGGCCTTGTCGGAGAAGGGACATTCGACGTGCGGCTTGTCGCGACGCGGGACGGGGATCTGGACCGGGACCTCCACAATCTTGGGACGCTTGCCGTGCGGGCCTATCGCTTTTTCGGGCCGTCGACCTTCCGGATATCGCCGGGGCTGTTCTGGCGTGTGCTGACCAGTGATGCCGATGTCATGGCGGTGCATGGGCTGTGGGCGTTTCATGGCTTTGCCGTGCTGGCGTGGCACCTGCGGACTGGAAGGCCTTATGTCCTGGTGCCGCACGGCATGTTGGAGCCGTGGATCCTTCGGCGATCGCGAGGGCTCAAGCGTCTGGTGTCACTGCTCTATCAGGACCTGCTGCTGCATTGCGCCGCGGGCTTTCAGGTGCTGACGGAGGCGGAATCGCGGGATGTGCGCGCCCTGCTGCCCGCGGCGCATTGTGTGGCTATTGCCAATGCGGTGGGCCAGAACCAGCCGGAAGATGCCCTGCCGCAATGGCATGGCGAGGCCATGCGGTCGCGGCGGGTCTATCTGTTCTTCGGGCGGATCCATGACAAGAAGGGCTGGCTCGAGCTCTGCCTTGCCTGGCAGGTGCTGTGCCGGCGCGATTGCGGCTTTGCGGCACGCTCGCAGCTGGTGTTCTGCGGCTGGCTCGACCAGGTGGCGGATTTTGACCTGGCGGTCGCGGCGCTGAACGCCGAGTTCGGCAATGTCAGCCATGTCGGTCCGCAATATGGGCAGGAAAAGGCGCGGTCACTGCAGGCGGCACATGTCCTGGTGCTGCCCTCGAAAAGCGAGGGTCTTCCCGTGGTGGTGCTGGAAGCCTGGAGCCACGGCATTCCGGTGCTGATGACGGAGGCCTGCAATCTGCCGCAGGGTTTTGCCAGCGGGGCGGCGTTGCGGATCGGCGAAGATGCGCCTTCCGTGATCGAGGGGCTGGCGCAGGCAGATCGCTGGGACAAGTTTGAGATCGTCAGCATGTCGAAGGCGGCGCGTGCGCTGGTGGCGCAGGCATTTTCGCCTGCGGTCATTGCCGGCGAGATCAGTTCGTTGCTGCAGAGCGTGCTGGTGCGGTCGGGGCGGGCAACATGAGTGCCCCACTCGATGCGCGGGTCGCCAGACCGCTCGGGGGCGGCGCCAGTTTCAGCCTGCGGCATCGGCTGTTGCGGGCGCTCTGGGGCGTGACCTGGCTGCTGCTGGCGCGGTGGACGCCGCCCGTGGCGCGGCGCTGGCGTATTGCATTGCTCAACCTGTTCGGAGCCAGGGTCAGTTCCGAAGCCAATGTCTATGCATCGGTTGCCGTGTGGTATCCGCCCCATCTCAGCATGGATGGGGGGGCGACGCTGGGTCCGGGTGTGCAATGCTATTGCATGGACCGCGTCCACATCGGACGTGGTGCGGTGGTGTCACTACGGGCCTTCCTTTGTGGCGGCACGCATGATGTGGACGATGCTGACTTTCAGCTCGTGACCCGTCCGATCCACATCGGGGATCACGCCTGGATCGCGGCCGAGGCTTTTGTTGGGCCGGGCGTAACGGTGGGGCCGGGCGCGGTGCTGGGGGCGCGCGGTGTGGCGACCAGGGAACTCGATGCCTGGACCGTATATGTGGGCAATCCGGCCCGGGCGGTGCGCCGGCGCAAGCGGGTGGGCGCCTAGATGCCGGGGATTGCGGTTGTGATCCTGACCCACAATGAGGCGATCCACCTGTCACGGGCGCTGGACAGCGTCGCAAGCTTCGCGCGCTCGGTACATGTGGTGGATTCGGGGTCGGGTGATGGAACGGTGGAGATCGCCAAGGCGCGGGGCGCCGAGGTGCTGGTGCATGCATGGCGCAACTATGCCGACCAGTTCCAATGGGGCATGGACAATATTGACAGCGACGCCGACTGGATCCTGCGGCTCGATGCGGATGAAGTGATCGGAGCGGATCTGGCGGCGCGCTTCTACAGCGAGGTCAGCCAGCTTCCGGCAGAGGTTGCCGGCATCAATATCGACCGGCGGCATGTCTTCATGGGGCGCTGGATCCGCTTTGGCGGACGCTATCCTCTGACGCTGCTGCGCCTGTTCCGGCGCGGGCAGGGGCGGATCGAGCAGCGCTGGATGGACGAGCATATCGTGCTCGAAAGCGGCCGGACGGTGCATTTTGCCGGCAGTTTTTCGGACGTGAACCTCAAGGACCTGAGCTTTTTCACCGCCAAGCACAATGGCTATGCCACGCGCGAAGCGGTGGATATCATCAACCAGCGGCATGGCCTGTTTCCACGCGACATGGCGGTGACGGCGGGGAGCACGTCAGTTCAGGCGGGGTTGAAGCGCTTTATCAAGGAACGCGTCTACAATGCTTTGCCGCCGGAGCTTTCGGCGTTGGGTTATTTTCTCTACCGCTACCTGTTGCAGCTCGGTTTCCTCGATGGCCGGGAGGGGCTGATCTATCATGTGCTGCAAGGCTTTTGGTATCGCTTCCTTGTCGGCGCGAAAGTGGTCGAATACGAGCGGGAGCTGGTCCATTGGCAGACGCGCGCGGCCAAACTCGATCGCCTCACCGCGCTGACCGGGCTGGCGCTCACCAGCCCAGCGACGCCAGCCGCGCCAGCACCAGTTGCGCCACCGCATCCATCCCAGGACCTGTAAGATGCACGCCATCCTGCAGCAGGCTTGCCGGAACGGTGCCGGAGGCGACGTTTTCGGCATCGCCCGCGCCATTGGCGAGGGCCAGCAGCGTGGGCATGGGATCGATCATGCGGGTCCCATAGGCCGCGGCTAGTGCAGTGGTCAATGATCGGGCAGCATCGCGTTGCTCCACGCTCTGGGCGCTACGCAGGGCGGGAGCCAGGATCAGGAAGCGCTGGTGGCCGAGCGCGGCGATCATGGCGGCGTAGCGCGCCATGTCGCTGGCCAATGCGCCATAGCCATTGTTGTCGCCGTCCCAGAAGATCAGCGGCAGGTCACGCGGCGTGCCGGTTTTCGCCAATACGCGCGTCTGGCTCTGCTCCAGCGTCGAGCCGCCGATGCCGTCGTTGAGCGGATAACGGCGTCCGAGCCGTGCGATGGAGGCGGCGAGCCCCACGCCGGCCGAGCTGGCGATATAGCTGTCGCCCTCCAGCCAGAGATCATGGGGTGGTGTCGAGGCGGCGGTATTGGTCGCGACGTCCGGGGCAGGGTCTGGATAGATGGTGATGCGACGGATCTGCCCGGACCAGGGCAGGTTGGCACTGGCGCCGCGGCCGATGCGCATGGTGGTAACGGCGGGCAGCGCGGTAGAACTCACCGTAGCACCGCTGCCGGCGCCATTGGCGGCCCCGGCAAAATTCTGCGTCCGGACTGAATGGCTGGTGCGCAGCACCACGCCACGGCCCAGCGCCTGGGTGCCGATATCGGACAGCGTCGTGCCGGCAGCAATGACGAAAAGCCGGACGACCTGCGAGGCGCTGTCGCGCCGGGCGCGCAGGCAATTGGTCTCGCTGCCATCGTCGAGCGAATAGAGCACTTCATTGCCGGTCGGCTGCTCGGCCACAAGCGCATCGACTTGGATCTGTACCGTGGCGTCGGTCCAGGGGAAGCTGACCACGCCATCGGCCACCGCGCCGCCGATGGCTGCGAGGAATGCGGCGCGCGATCCATATTCGCGGCCGTCCCACCAGTAGCGGTCATTGGCAAAATCGAGGTCGAGCAAAGCGCCGCTCTGCCACCAGGCCCGCGCGCTCATCATGCCTGCACCAAGGCCCAGCGCGGCCACACCAATTGCTGCGCCCATGACTAGAGCAGCCCGACGAGAAAGCTGGCCGTGGTCGCCGCCAGCACTTTTCGCGCGCGCAGCGGCAGTATTGTGCCGGCCGGCACCGATTTCAGCGTGATCGCCGTGCCCCATGCCATCTCCACGCGGACGTCGCCGCCGCCACCGACATAAAGCGCCCGCGTGAGGTCACGCAGGTCCTGCGTGTCGCTGGGCGTGATCGCGAAGCCGTCAAGGGCCGGGCCGGTATCGCTGGGTTCTCTGCCTTCAAACTTGTCCATGTCGCTCTCCTTGCTGCCGACAAGGATAAGCGCGGGGCGGAGAGCGGGGAAAACTCTGCGCTAAACACCTCTGGCTGCCGCGATATTTTCAAGAAACCAGGCATAGGTCCGGGCTATGCCGGTTTCGAGGTCCAGGCTGGGCTGCCAGCCAAGATTGCGCAGCTTGTCAGCGCTCATCAGCTTGCGCGGCGTGCCGTCTGGCTTGGAGAGGTCATGGCGCATTTCGCCCTCGTAGCCGACCACGCGACAGACCATTTGCGTCAGTTCAAGAATGGAGAGGTCTGTCCCGGAGCCGACATTAACCTGCTCTTCGCCTGAATAGGCCTTGAGCAGGAAGACCAGTGCGTCGGCGCAGTCGTCTACATGGAGGAGTTCGCGCCGCGGCCTGCCGGTGCCCCAGACGGTGATGCCTGGCGCGCCGCTGAGCTTGGCCTCATGCGCCTTGCGGATCAGGGCGGGCAGGACGTGGCTCGACTGCAGGTCGAAATTGTCCCCCGGGCCATAGAGATTGGTCGGCATGGCCGAGATATAGTCTCGGCCATATTGCCGGCGATAGGCCTGGACCAGCTTGATCCCGGCGATCTTGGCCACGGCGTACCACTGGTTGGTCGGCTCCAGCGGGCCGGTGAGCAGGCTCTCCTCGGTGATCGGCTGGGGAGCGAACTTGGGGTAGATGCAGGACGAGCCCAGGAACAGCAGCCGTTCCACGCCATTGGCATGGGCCGCGGCAATCGTATTGGCTTCCACCATCAGGTTTTCATGGAGGAAATCGGCGGGCAGCGTGTCATTGGCGAGAATGCCGCCGACCCTGGCCGCCGCCATGACCACGACATCGGGCCGCATATCGCGCAGGAAGGCCTCCACCTCCGCTTGCCGCAGCAGGTCCAGCTCATCGCGGGTCGCCGTGATGAGCTGGCAATTCTCGCGCGCCAGCCGCCGTACCAGGGCGCTGCCCACCATGCCGCGATGGCCGGCGACCCAGACGCGCTTGCCATCAAGGGTATGACTCATCCTTCCACACTCACCGGCAGGTCGAGCCCGTGCAGCTTGAGCAGGGCCACGCGACGGGCCGCCTTGTGGTCGGCATGGACCATTTCGCGGCACATGTCGCGCGCGGTGGTCTCAGGCGTCCAGCCCAGCTGCTGTTTGGCCTTGCTGGGGTCGCCCAACAGGGTTCCCACTTCGGCGGGCCGGAAATATTTGGGGTCGATGCGGATGATGACGTCGCCGACATGGACGGCCGGGGCCAGATCGCCGGCGACGCTGCAGACCGCGCCGATCTCGTCCACGCCCGTGCCGGAAAAGGAGAGGGTGATGCCCAGTTCGGCAGCGGTCCAGGTGATGAAGTCGCGCACCGAATGCTGCACGCCGGTGGCGATGACGAAATCCTCGGCATGATCCTGCTGCAGCATCAGCCACTGCATGCGGACATAGTCGCGAGCGTGGCCCCAGTCGCGCAGGGAGTCGATATTGCCCATGTAGAGGCAGGGTTCGAGGCCCAGGGCGATATTGGCGAGGCCGCGGGTGATCTTGCGCGTGACGAAAGTCTCGCCCCGGCGTGGGCTTTCATGGTTGAAGAGGATGCCATTGCAGGCATAAAGCCCATAGGCCTCGCGATAGTTGACCGTGATCCAATAGGCATAGAGCTTGGCAACGGCATAGGGCGAGCGCGGGTGGAAGGGCGTGGTTTCGCGCTGGGGGATCTCCTGCACCAGGCCATAGAGTTCGGAGGTGGAGGCCTGGTAGAAGCGGGTCTTGCGCTCCAGCCCCAGGAAACGGATGGCCTCGAGCACACGCAGCGTGCCGGTAGCGTCGACGTCGGTGGTATATTCGGGCGCCTCGAAGGACACGGCCACATGGGACTGGGCGCCGAGGTTATAGACTTCGTCCGGCTCGATGTCGCGGATCAGGCGGATCAGGCTGGAGCTGTCGGTGAGGTCGCCGTAATGCAGCTTCATCCGCGCATCGCCGACATGGCGGTCCTCGTAGAGGTGGTCGATGCGCTGCGTGTTGAACAGTGAGGCACGGCGCTTGAGGCCATGCACCTCGTAGTTCTTTTCGAGCAGCAATTCGGTGAGATAGGACCCGTCCTGTCCGGTAATGCCGGTGACAAGGGCCACTTTGCGGGGCTGTGCCAAGGAACCAATACCCTGATCGGGCCGCGCAGGAGAGCTCGGCCACAATTGCCAAGAACAAAAAATAAAGCGTATCAAAACAATAGAGTAGGGCGGTGCCTCGAAATCGACCGGCGCCGCATGTAAGCATATCTCCTGATACGATTTGTGCAAGCAGCAGTGCTGGCAAGCCCATGCTGGCAAGCCCATGCTGGCGGCTTGACTTCTGCTCGGCGCGACGGCCAATTCGGCCCCACTATTCCGGAGGATGACTTGATGAATTATTGCCTGAAATCGCCAATGCTTGGCCTTGCGGCCACTGCACTGATGCTGTTGGCCGCCAATGTGTCGATGGCGCAGGACGAGGTTGCTGCGGACGGCGCCAGCCCACCGGCAAAACTGACGCTGGTGGCCGCAAACGGCGATCGGCTCGACTATAGGGTGAGCGACGCCTCCCTCTATCTATCCAGCAATCCCGGCTACGAAGGCGTAGCGCCAACCACCGACCTGTCACTATCGCTGTCGGCGATCACCCCTCTCAACGCCGAACTGCTGGAATGGGCCGCACAGACGGGCGCCAAGACCAAGGACGACTATGACATCGTGCTGACCGGCACGCTGGATGAGGACGGCACGCCGCGCGAGGTGCAGTATGAGATCAGCGGCGCGCTGGTCAATTCCTTCTCTACCTCGCTCTCGGTCTATGCGACGCCGAGCGTCTCGCTGTCGCTGACCGGCGGCAAGCTGGTAATGGATGGCATTGCGATGAACTGACCATCACCGGAAGGCGCCGTAATGGCGCTTTCCGTCCTCAATGGGTCGCGGAAGGGAGGATGGTGCCGGCAGCAGGGTTCGAACCCGCGACCCCCTGATTACAAATCAGGTGCTCTACCAACTGAGCTATACCGGCAGCGGTTTGCGTCTAGCATTGAGGCTAGGCGCTCGCAAGGGTTTGAGCGCTTTTGGCACAGCTCAGTTGTCGGACTTGTCCTGGCCCTTGTCGCTCTGGGTCGGCTGATCCTGCTTGCTGCCGCCGTCCTTGTTGCCGAGGTCGTCGATATTGTCGTCCTTCTGCTCGCCGGGCGTGGTTTCGAGCGGCGCGGGCTTGGACTTTTCGTGGGCCATTTCGGTCTCCTCTGCTGTGTGGGAAGGTCAACCATCGGGGCGGCCAGCGGTTCCGGCAGCGTATCTCCGGGCGGCTCGTAGAATTATTTTTCTCCGGCTTGGCAATGTGACGCGGTGTCCGCAATGGCGAAGGCTGTGGGTTTGGAGAGCGTTGCCGGCACGATTGAAATCGCCGCACAAATTTGCCCCGGGCGCCGGAGAGGCCTGTAATTCCGGCGGTTTCTGGCTTGATGGGCCGGGGCTCTGGCCGTAACCAGAGGCAAGGTTTGGGAGCCTATTTTTCCAGGAACCGGAACAGGAAGAGCTAAGTGGATCGCAACCGCCTGACGCATCTGCAAACCCTCGAGGCTGAGAGCATCGAGATCCTGCGCGAAGTGGCCGCCAGTTTCGAGCGGCCGGTGATGATGTATTCCATCGGCAAGGATTCCAGCGTTTTGCTGCATCTGGCGCGCAAGGCCTTCTTTCCCAGCAAGATCCCGTTCCCGCTGCTGCATGTGAACACGACCTGGAAATTCCGGGAGATGATCGCCTTCCGCGATGCCATGGCGGAAAAATACGGCTTCGACCTGATCAGCCACACCAATCCGGAAGGGTTGGCCAATGGCATCAACCCATTCGATCATGGATCGTCGCGTTTCACCGACATCATGAAGACCCAGGCGCTGCGCCAGGCGCTCAATGCCGGGCGTTATGACGCAGCGATCGGGGGAGCGCGGCGGGACGAGGAAAAGTCGCGCGCCAAGGAACGCATTTTTTCGCATCGCAATGCCAGCCATGCCTGGGACCCGAAGAACCAGCGGCCCGAACTCTGGCGCGTGTTCAATACGCGGCTCAATCCGGGCGAGAGCATGCGCGTCTTCCCGATCTCCAATTGGACCGAGCTCGACGTCTGGACCTATATCTACAAGGAAAATATCGAGCTGCCGTCGCTCTACTATGCCAAGAGCCGCCCCGTGGTGGACCGGCAGGGTACGCTGATCATGGTGGATGACGACCGCTTCCGCCTCGAGCCGGGCGAACAGCCGCGCCAGGAAATGGTGCGCTTCCGCACGTTGGGCGACTATCCACTGACCGGGGCCATCCGTTCCGACGCGGCGGATCTGCCGTCCATCATCATGGAAATGCAGGCGAGCCGGACCTCGGAGCGCGAAGGGCGGCTGATCGACAGCGATAGCGTCGGCTCGATGGAAAAGAAGAAGCAGGAAGGGTATTTCTGATGAGCTTCGCCCTTGCGACACCCGACACCGATATTGGTCTCTGGCTCGAACAGCAGACCGACAAATCCCTGCTGCGCTTTCTGACCTGCGGTTCGGTGGATGACGGCAAGTCGACGCTGATCGGCCGCCTGCTTTATGACAGCCAGCTCATTCTCGACGACCAGTTGGCGAGCCTCAAGAAGGAAAGCCACAATCGTCCCGTCGGTGACGAGGGGATCGATTTTTCGCTGCTGGTCGACGGGCTGACTGCCGAGCGCGAACAGGGCATTACTATCGACGTGGCCTATCGCTTCTTTTCGACCGACAAACGCAAGTTCATCGTCGCCGATACGCCAGGCCACGAACAATATACCCGCAATATGGCAACCGGCGCCTCCAATGCCGATCTGGCGCTGGTGCTGATCGACGCCCGCAAGGGCGTGCTGACCCAGACGCGCCGACACTCGTTTATCCTGTCGCTGATCGGGGTGAAACATGTGGTGCTGGTGGTCAACAAGATCGATCTCGTCGACTACGACCAGGCCACTTTCGACCGGATCGTTGCCGAATATCGGGCCTTTGCCGAGCCGCTGGGCTTCAAGACGCTGGCGGCGGTGCCGGTGTCGGCCCTGCGCGGCGACAATATCCTGGCAAAGAGCGAGCGCACGTCGTGGTTTGCCGGCACGCCGCTGGTGCCTTATCTCGAAACCATTGCAGTGGCGGAGGATCGCACGGCCGGCAAATTGCGCTTCCCGGTGCAATGGGTAAACCGGCCCAATCTCGATTTCCGCGGCTTTTCCGGCACGGTGGCGTCGGGCATCGTCACGGTGGGCGACGAGGTGCTGATTGCCTCCTCGCGCAAGCCGGCGGTGGTTAAATCCATTGTCACCATGGATGGCGAGCTGCGAACTGCCGTGGCAGGGCAGGCGGTGACGCTGGTGCTCGACCGCGAGGTGGATATTTCGCGCGGCGATGTTCTGACCCACGCTGGCGAGACCCCGGAATATTCCAACCAGTTCCAGGCGCGGCTGGTGTGGATGAGCGAAGAGCCGGCCTATCCGGGGCGGTCCTATCTGCTCAAGCTGGGCACGCAGCTGGTGCCGGCAACGATCACCGATCTCAAATTCCGCACCAATGTGAATACGCTGGAGCAGACAGCGGCGACCAAGGTCGATCTCAACGAGGTGGCAACCGTCACCATTGCCACCGACAAGCCGATCGCCTTC
This sequence comes from Candidatus Devosia phytovorans, assembly GCA_029202405.1. Lineage (NCBI taxonomy): Bacteria > Pseudomonadati > Pseudomonadota > Alphaproteobacteria > Hyphomicrobiales > Devosiaceae > Devosia > Candidatus Devosia phytovorans. The sequence goes on from CP119312.1 coordinate 1,092,641, forward strand.
GATGCCTATGCCAGCAATGCGCTGACTGGCGGCTTTATCCTGGTCGATCGCATCTCCAATGCGACGCTGGGGGCGGGGACGGTGGAATTCGGCCTGCGCCGGGCGCAGAACCTGACCTATCAGGCGTTCGACGTGAACCGCGAGGTCCGAGCCCAGATGAAGGGGCAGGCGCCGCGCATCGTCTGGTTCACCGGGCTGTCCGGTTCGGGCAAATCGTCGATTGCCAACCTCCTGGAAAAGCGCCTGACCGCCGAAGGCAAGCACGCCTATATCCTCGATGGCGACAATGTGCGGCACGGGCTCAACAGGGATCTCGGCTTTACCGAAGCCGCGCGTGTTGAAAATATCCGTCGCGTGGCCGAAGTGGCCAAGCTGATGGCCGATGCCGGGCTGATCGTGCTGGTGTCCTTCATCTCGCCCTTCGAGAAGGAGCGGCGGCTGGCGCGCGAAATCGCGGGCGATATCAGTTTCGTCGAAGTCTATGTTGATACGCCGCTCGAAGTCTGCGAAGCGCGTGATCCCAAGGGGCTCTACAGGAAGGCCCGTGCCGGTGAGATCAAGAATTTTACCGGCATCGATTCACCCTTCGAGCCGCCGACCACGCCGGAACTGGTGCTGCATGGCGCGGAGCAGGAGACGCTGGTGCTGGCCAACCAATTGCACGACTGGCTGAAGATCTAAGGGGAGGGCGCCGCGGGCGCCCTTTTCATTCAGGGATGTGTCCCACTCGCGATTGATTCAACAGCGCGTTATCATAACAGATTTGCAACTGGCGCGATTGCCAGTCCATTAACGTTTCGCTAATGGCTCCGGACCAACGGTTGGTGTTGCCGAACATTGAGATTCGGTCGCCGGAGAGTGCGGAATGTTAGAAGTGGCGCTGGTCGTGTATGCGGCGATCGCGATGTTTTTCCTGCTGATGTCGCGCTCGGAGAAGCGCCGCACGGGTGAGAAGAATACGATCTCAGGTCTTGTGCTGAGCCTGGCCTGGCCCGGGCTGCTGATCGCGGTCGCAATCCAGGCCCTGGTCATCAAACTGCGCAACCCGTCCAGGCGCCGCGAAGCGCAGCGCCCGGTCAAGCTCGAAACGCAGAAGAGCAACTAGGCCCGGCCGAACTCGTCCTCGATGCGAATGATGTCGTCTTCGCCGAGATATGAACCGGTCTGCACTTCGATCAGCTCCAGTTCGATCTTGCCCGGGTTGGCCAGGCGATGCGTACAGCCCAGGGGCAGGTAGATCGACTGGTTTTCGCTCAGCGTCGTGATTGTGCCATCGACGGTCACTTCCGCTGTGCCGCGGACAACGATCCAGTGCTCGGCGCGGTGATGGTGCTTCTGGAGGCTCAGCTTCTTGCCGGGCTTGACGAAGAGGCGCTTGACCTGGAAGCGCTCGCCGGCCAGCACTGACGCATAGCCGCCCCAGGGGCGGTAGGCGGTCTTGTGGATTTCGGTGAGGTTGACCGTTGCCTTGTCGGCTTTCAGCACTTTCACCATGGCGCCAACCTTCTGCGCCTCGGAGAGCTTGCCGACATAGACCGCATCATTGGTGGCAATGACGGCGACGTCGTCGAGACCATTCACGGCGACATGGGCATGGTCGGTGACGACCAGCGAATTGGAGACGCTGTCGAGCGTCACCGAACCCTGGGTGACATTGTTGGCGTGATCCTGTTCGGCGCTCTTCCAGACGGCGTCCCAGCTGCCGAGATCGGACCAGCCAAAATCGACGGCGACGACGGCGGCCTTGTCGGTCTTTTCAAAGATCGCATAGTCGATGGAAATGTTGGGCGCCTTGGCGAAGGTCTCCTCGTCGAGACGGATGAAATCGAGGTCGGCCTTGGCTTTCTGGACCGCATCACGCGCCGCGGTCAGCGTCTCGGGAGCAAGTCGCAAGAACTCGTCCAGCATGCTGGCGGCGCCGATGATGAACATGCCCGAGTTCCAGTAATAGCCACCTTCGGCCAGCATTTCGGCGGCGCGATCGGCATTGGGCTTTTCGACAAAACGTTCAACCGGCGCAACGCCATGGTCGACCAAGGCGCTGGATTTGATGTAGCCGAACCCGGTCTCGCCATAGGTCGGCTTGATGCCGAAGGTGACGAACTGACCTGTTTCCGCAGCCGAGGCCGCTTGGTGCACGGCCTGCCAATATCCAGCATCGACAGTCACATCGTGGTCGGATGGCAGGACATGGAGGATCGCGTCGCGACCAAAATGCTCGACAGCAAAGGCGGCTGCGGCAGCGATGGCGACGGCCGTATTGCGCGCGACCGGCTCGAGCAGGATGCCGGCGAGCTTGATGCCCAGTTCAGCGGCCTGTTCGGCGACGATGAAGCGGTAGTCGGCATTGGTGATAACCACCGCTGGCGCATAGACATTTTCGTCCGACACGCGGTCCAGCGTCTTCTGGAACAGGCTGGTCGGCCCGGTCAGTGGCAGGAACTGCTTGGGCCGCGCGGCGCGTGACATGGGCCAGAGGCGGGTTCCCTGGCCGCCGGCGAGAATGACGGGCACGATCTTGGTCATGGGTGCGATCCCTGAAATGCACTGTTGCACAACGACATAGCATGAGATTTCACCTCGGCGAGGCCAATTCTGCAGCGTCGTTAAGGGCGGTCGGCGAAGTCGTTCTGATCGATCTCGTTGAGGGTTTTCATCAGCAGGCCCTGGAACACAGGTTCGCGCTCGTCGCCATAAGCCACGAGCTCGGGCATGCCGTTGACCTGACAGATCAGGCTTGTGGCGAGCGCTGCCTGAATTTCCTTTTGCATCAGTGTGAAAGCGCGTGCTCCGGGGCCGACGATCAGGATGTGTGATGGGTCAAAGACAGCCATCATACGACTCAGACCATAGCCAATGGCGCGGCCGGCGAGGTTGAAGGCATGGGTAGCGGCCCGGTCGCCAGCTTCGGCATGGGCGATCAGCGCCTGGTATTGCGCCGCCGGTACGCTGCGGGCAGGGGCGGCGGTTTCCGGCACGGAATAGGCGGTGCGCAATACGCCATAGTCGGAGGCATAAGCCTCGACGCAACCGCGCATGCCACACCGGCACAGCGCGCCATTGGGTGTGTGGTTCATATGGCCGAATTCAGTGGCGCCTTCATCGCCGCGGCCCAGGATCTGGCCGCGGAAGGTCATGCCCATGGCCACGGTCGAGCCGACGAATACGGTGGCGACGCTGGCGTCGCGCAGGTTGGGATCGAGCCAGCGCGCGCCCTCGGCCAGCAGGCGTCCGCGCTTGTGGAGGCTCACCGGCAGATCAAGTGCTGCGGAAAGCTGGGCGGCAAGAGGCGTGTCAATCAGCTGGGCGATGGGCGACCATTTAAGGCTCTGGCCGCCGCGATCCAAGATGCCCTGCACGGAAATAGCGATGCGGCGCAGTCCTTTGGCTTCAGCCGGATTGCGCTCCTGCAGCTGGCGGAGTCGATCTTCCAGGAAGCGGGCAGGTGGCGTTTCGGCGAAGCTGGTCGGAGTTAGGGGCGTCTCGATGCGGTCGACGAGCACGCCGCCATAGTCAACCAGCGACAGGCGGGCGCGGTTGACGTCGACCTCGAAAAGCGCGGCCGATCCTGCATTGCGGTTGAAGCCGACGATGGTGGCGGGGCGGCCGCGGCTGCGGGTGTCTGCCTGTTCGACCCGCAGGTCGGCGATGATCTGCTGGTTCACAAGATCATGGGTGATGGCCGTAATGCTGGCGTGGCTGAGGCCGGTGGTGGTGGCCAAAGCGGTGCGCGACATCGGGCCCTGCATGCGCAGGGCACCCAGCACCAGACCCCGGTTCTGTCGCCGGACGCTGTCACTATCGCTGACGTTGCGCGCCAAGCAGACTTCTCCTCACCCCATAGCAACACATCACCCTTCGGATGCCGGCGCAATCCGACTTATTTCGGGTGTCGAAATTGACATTGACTTGCTTGAGGTACGCATGTCACTCTTTTTTCGAGCAGCGAAAATATTGCTCAGGGCGCCGGTGGAGGGTGCCCGCTGGGGTTATGCCACCGGCAAATCTGTGGGCGGGAGGACGCCCACTTGGGAGGACAACATGAACAAGTTTCTAGCGGTCTTGCTGTGCACGACCGTCATAACCGGCTCTGCCGGTGTCGCCGTACAGGCGCAGGACGGTGTCACCGTCGGCGTGAGCTGGAACAACTTCCAGGAAGAGCGCTGGAAGACGGATGAGGCGGCGATCAAATCGGTGCTGGAAGCCGCTGGTGCCACTTATATTTCCGCGGATGCGCAGTCGTCGGCCTCCAAGCAGCTGACCGACATCGAAAGTCTGATCAGCCAGGGGGCCGATGCCATCATCGTCCTGGCGCAGGATAGTGAGGCGGTTGGGCCGGCTGTTGCCGCTGCTGTCGCCGAGGGCATTCCGGTGGTCGGCTATGACCGGCTGATCGAGAATCCCGACGCCTTCTATCTGACCTTCGACAACAAGGAAGTCGGTCGCCTGCAGGCACAGGGTGTGTTTGCCGTTCAGCCGGAAGGCAACTACGTCTTCATCAAGGGCAATTCGGCCGATCCAAATGCCGACTTCCTGTTCGAAGGACAGCTGGAAGTACTGCAGGCGGCGATTGATTCCGGCGCGATCAAGAATGTTGGCGAAGCCTATACCGACAACTGGAATCCGGAAGTCGCGCAGGCGAATATGGAGCAGTTCCTGACCGCCAATAATAATGAGGTCGATGCGGTCGTGGCGTCCAATGACGGCACCGCGGGCGGGGCCATCGCCGCCCTGGCAGCCCAAGGCCTCGCCGGCTCCGTGCCGGTTTCGGGTCAGGACGGCGATCACGCCGCGCTCAATCGCATCGCGCTTGGCACGCAGACAGTGTCGGTGTGGAAGGATGCGCGCGAGCTGGGCAAAAAGGCCGCGGAAGTCGCCCTCGAGCTGGCCGACGGCACGGCGCTCGACGCCGTAACTGGGGTGGTCCCGTTCTCGGGCGGCCCGAAGGGCGTGGCGATGAATGCCTTCTTCATTGCGCCGGTTGCCATCACCCAGGACAACCTCAACGTCGTTATCGACGCTGGATGGGTGACCAAGGATGTGGTGTGCCAGGGCGTTGCCGCTGGTGCTGTGGCCGCCTGCGACTAGGCACGCTTCGTGCTAGATTGACGAACTGGAAAATCGGCATGTCGCGGCTACCGCTGCGGCATGTCTCAGGGGGAAGTTGAGACGTGGCAGACCAGCAGGCCTATTCGGCTAATATCCATCCCAGCCAATATGTGCAGAACCCGCTGCAACGGTTCCTGATCGCGACCGAGATCGATACGCGACTGCTCGGCATGATCGGCGCGCTGGCGATCATCTGGATCGGCTTCAACATCTTCTCGGGCGGGCTGTTCCTGACGCCGCGCAACCTGTGGAATCTGTCGGTGCAGACGGCCTCGGTGGCCGTCATGGTCACTGGCATGGTGCTTGTCATCGTCACGCGCAATATCGACCTGTCGGTCGGCTCGGTGTTGGGCGTGGTCGGCATGGTGATGGGGGTGATGCAGACCGACATTCTGCCCAACCAGCTGGGGCTCGGCCTCGGGCATCCGATGATCTGGGCGCTGTCGCTGCTGGTCGGACTGGTGGTGGGTGTCGGCATCGGCGGGCTGCAGGGGGCGATCATCGCCTATCTGCGCGTACCGGCATTTATCGTGACGCTGGGCGGTTACCTCGTCTGGCGCGGGGCGGCGTGGTGGGTGACGGCCGGGCGCACGGTGGCGCCGATGGATTCCCGATTTCAGTTGATGGGCGGCGGGCCGGCCGGATCGATCGGTCAGCTGTGGAGCTGGGTGGTAGCGGTGATCGCCTGCGCGGCCATTCTGATCGGGCTCTATCTCGGTCGCCGGCAACGCCGGCGCTTCAGCTTCCCGCTGCGCCCGCTCTGGGCCGAGGCGGCGCTGGGCGCCATCGGTTGCGGGCTGACCATTGCGGCCGTCTGGATCGCCAATGCCTATCCCTGGCCACGGCGGATTGCCGAAAATTTTGCCGAGGCGAACGGCATCACCCTGCCCGAGGGGGGCCTGTTCATCTCGCATGGCATTGCCATTCCGGTGTTGATCGCAGTCGGCGTCGGGGTGGTCATGACCTTTATTGCGACCAGGACGCGCTTTGGCCGCTATGTCTTTGCCATGGGTGGAAATCCTGAAGCGGCGGTGCTGGCCGGCATCAATACGCGGTGGGTGACAGTCAAGATCTTCATGATCATGGGCGCGCTCTGCGCCATTGCCGCGGCGATTTCATCGGCCCGGCTCAATGCCGCCACCAATGCGCTTGGCACGCTGGACGAGCTCTATGTGATTGCAGCAGCGGTTATCGGCGGCACGTCGCTGGCGGGCGGCGTCGGCACGATTGCCGGGGCGCTGCTGGGGGCGCTGGTGATGCAGTCGCTGCAGTCGGGCATGGTGCTGATGGGGCTCGACAGTCCGCTACAGTCGATCGTGGTCGGCATTGTTCTGGTTTTTGCGGTATGGCTCGACACGCTCTACCGCCGCAACAAGCAGTAGGAAGTCCCTGAGATGCTGGACAGCAGAACGCCCCTTGTCGAGATGAATGATATCTCGATCTCTTTCGGCGGCATCAGGGCCGTGGATCAGGCTTCCGTGGATCTGTTCCCCGGAGAGGTCGTGGGCCTGCTTGGCCACAATGGCGCGGGCAAATCGACGCTGATCAAGATCCTGTCGGGCGCTTACAAGCGCGACACCGGGTCGATCCGCATCAACGGGCGGGATGCCACGATCAACAATCCACGCGATGCCAAGGGCTATGGGATCGAGACGATCTATCAGCAGCTTGCGGTGGCGGATAATGTCGATGCTGCGGCGAACCTGTTCCTGGGTCGCGAGATTACCACGCCGATCGGCACGCTGGATGATGCGGCCATGGAATCGAAGGCGCGCGAGGTGATGGGGCGGCTCAATCCCAATTTCCGCCGCTTCAAGGAGCCGGTGAAGGCGCTGTCGGGTGGGCAACGCCAGTCAGTGGCGATCGCGCGGGCGATCCTGTTCAATGCGCGGATCCTCATCATGGACGAGCCGACGGCGGCATTGGGGCCGCAGGAAACCGAGCAGGTGGGGGATCTGATCAAGCAGCTCAAGTCCGACGGGATCGGTATTTTCCTCATCAGCCACGACATTCATGACGTCTTCGACCTGGCCGACCGGCTGGTGGTGATGAAGAACGGCAAGGTGGTCGGTAGCGCGCGCACCAGTGACGTCACAAAGGATGAAGTGCTGGGGATGATCATCCTGGGCAAGGTGCCCGCGGGCGCGACTGCGGGGCCGGGAGCCATTAGCGGGTAGCAAGCGTTAGGGTGGCGCGGCCAGTCGGCATGCTTCAGCTCGCGGTTATCAATGGCATCTAAAACCAAGCCTGTCAGTCATATCAAGCAGAGTGCGCTGGATCGGATCATGCCGCGCCACGCGCCTTTCTATTTCGGCGTCGCTGCGGGACTTTTGGCGCTTGCCCTGTCGCTTTGGTTGATCCCGAAATTTGCGGTGGCGATCGGGGCGATAGCGCTGTTTGTGGTCTATCTCGTGCTCGGCGCGATCAAATTGCCCGAACTGACCGCAGACTACCTGCGCGAGAATGCTGCAGACGAAGACGCGCCGGCCGGCGGCATTTTCCTCGTGACCCTGATTGTCGTGGGCGCGTCAATCGCGACACTGTTCCTGGCCCTCAATGGCGAAAAGCCCGACGGGCTGGAAGTGGCACTCAGCCTTGGATCTGTGCTGCTGGGATGGTTCACGATGCAGGCCATGGGCGCCTTCCACTATGCCTATGAGTATTACCAGGTGCCGGAAGCCAGTAGCGGCAGCAAGAAGAAGGTCGAGGGTGGGCTCGACTTTCCGGGCGAGGAAGAACCGGACGGCACGGCCTTTATCTATTTTTCCTATACGGTCGGCACATCGGTCGCCACTTCGGATACCAAAGTCACGTCAAACGCGATGCGCCGACGCTTGACGCTGCATCTGGTTTTCTCCCATCTCTACAACACGATCATTCTCGCAGCGGCGGTAAATGTGGTGATGAGCCTGGGTGGCGGCTAGGCGGGTTGCTCGCGCCGGGCTTGCGTGCCAAAGCTTGCCCAAATCGTGCCCCAAGGAGAATCCCCATGAAGACCCGCGCCGCCGTCGCCTTCCAGGCTGGCAAGCCGCTTGAAATCGTCGAGGTCGATCTCGATGGCCCCAAGGCCGGCGAAGTGCTGATCGAAATCAAGGCGACGGGGCTGTGCCACACCGACGACTTCACGCTGTCGGGTGCGGATCCGGAAGGGATTTTCCCGGCGATCCTGGGCCATGAGGGCGCAGGCGTCGTGGTCGATGTCGGACCGGGTGTGACATCGCTCAAGAAGGGCGACCATGTGATCCCGCTCTACACGCCGGAATGCCGCGAATGCTATGCGTGTCGTTCGGGCAAGACCAATCTCTGCACGGCGATCCGCGCGACGCAGGGGCAGGGGCTGATGCCCGACGGGACGTCGCGCTTTTCCTTCGAAGGCAAGCCGATCTTCCACTATATGGGTTGTTCGACCTTCTCCAACTACACGGTTCTTCCAGAAATCGCCGTTGCCAAGATCGACGCCTCGGCGGCCTTCGACAAGGTCTGTTATGTCGGCTGCGGCGTGACCACCGGGATTGGCGCGGTGATCAACACCGCCAAGGTCGAGATCGGCGCGACGGCGGTGGTGTTCGGCCTCGGCGGCATCGGCCTCAACGTGATCCAGGGCCTGCGCCTCGCCGGTGCCGACATGATCATCGGCGTGGATCTGAACAATGGCAAAAAGGAGTGGGGCGAGCGCTTCGGCATGACCCATTTCGTCAACCCGACCGAGATCGATGGGGACATTGTCCCGTACCTCGTCAACCTCACCAAGCGTCGTGGAGATCTGATCGGCGGCGCCGACTACACCTTCGACTGCACCGGTAACACGACGGTTATGCGTCAGGCGCTCGAATCTAGCCATCGCGGCTGGGGCAAGTCGGTGGTGATTGGCGTGGCCGGCGCGGGCAAGGAAATCTCGACCCGCCCGTTCCAGCTGGTGACTGGTCGCACTTGGATGGGGACTGCCTTTGGCGGCGCCAAGGGCCGCACCGATGTGCCGAAGATCGTTGATTGGTATCTCGATGGCAAGATCGACATCGATCCGATGATCACCCACACGCTGCGTCTCGAAGACATCAACAAGGGTTTCGACATGATGCATTCGGGCGAAAGCATCCGCTCGGTGGTGGTCTACTAAGGCATGGCGGATCCGACGATCTTCGTCGATGCCGATGCCTGTCCGGTGAAGGACGAGGCCATGCGGGTCGCCGAGCGGCTCGGCCTCGTCATCACCTATGTCAGCAATGGGGGCGTGCGGCCATCGCGCGACCCCATGGTTCGCATTGTGGTGGTGCCGCAGGGTGCCGATGCGGCGGATGACTGGATCGTCGAGCAGGCAAGCGCGAACGATATCGTGCTGACAGCGGATATTCCGCTGGCCAGCCGCGCTATCGACAAGGGGTGTCACGTGCTGGGTTTTACCGGCAAGCCGTTCACGCCGGCCTCGATCGGCATGGCGCTGGCGATGCGCGATCTCAAGCAGCATCTGCGCGAGACTGGCGAGATCAAGGGTTACAATCCCGGGTTTCGGCCAGCGGATCGCTCGGCTTTCCTGAGCGCGCTGGATACGCTGGGACGCAAGGCGAAAAGCCTGGCTTAGTCACGGTCCGGGCTCGTTATTATCGGACACGGTCGGCCGTGACACCTTTCCTGTTGAACACCCTGGAATGGTCCGGAGACCGCACGAAAATCAGGGCGCCGATGCAGGTGCCTTTTCCTTTGTCATCCGACCGAAAACAAAAGTTCGCCAATCCTTCACGGAACTGTCTGCGAAGTGACTCGATGCTGAACAGGAAGCGTCATTTTCCGAGCCTAGATGTCGCCGCCGCCCGAGGGCATTAATTCGGAGACAGGCTCAAATGAAACGCGCTCAGCTGCTCAGCGCAGCAACCACTTTCGCCGCGCTTGCGCTGGCGACCGCACCTGCCATGGCCCAGACCAAGTTCGAGTTCTGGTATGGCCTGTCCGGCGATCTCAGCGAACGCATCCAGGACATGTGCAAGACGTTCAACGAGTCGCAGGCCGACTACGAGATCGTTTGCGTCAGCCAGGAAACCTACGAAAACAACCTGCAGAACACGATCGCGGCCTTCCGCGCCAACAAGCAGCCGACGATCGCCCAGATTTCGGACGGCGGCGTCGTCGACCTGATGCTGTCGGGCGCCTACCTGCCGGTGCGCCAGCTGATGGAAGACAACGGCTACGAGATCGACTGGTCGGACTATAATTCGGGCGTGAGCTCGTATTTCGCCACCTCGTCGGGCGAACTGCTGGCCATGCCGTTCAACAATTCCACGGCCATGTTCTACTACAACACCGATGCGCTAGAAGCGGTTGGCTTTGAAGGCGCGCCGGAAACCTGGGAACAGGTCGAGCAGATCGCCCGCGACCTCAAGGCTGCCGGCTATGAATGCCCGATCGCCTTCGATCCGACCGGTCAGTGGCAGTGGTGGGAACAGTTCTCCGCCATCCACAACCAGCCGATCGCCACCAATGGCAATGGCTATGGCGGTCTCGACGCCACCGTTGACTTCAACAACGGTCTCTTCGTCAAGCAGCTCCAGTTCTACAAGGACATGTATGACGAGGGCCTGCTGGTCGTGAAGAGCAAGGCCACTGGCGAAACCGCCAATGACGCCTTCATCAACGCCAAGTGCCAGATGTCGTCCTCCTCGATCGCCGACCATGGCACGATCGGCAAGCAGGCCATGGAAGGCATGCACTGGGACGTCACCATGCTGCCCGTCTGGGAAGGCACCGAACGCCACAACTCGCTGGTCGGCGGCGCTGCCCTCTGGACTCTCAAGGGCAAGTCGGAAGAAGAATACAAGGGCGCTGCGGCGTTCTATGCTTTCCTTGCCACGCCGAAGCAGGCCGAATGGTGGTCGACTGTGACCGGCTACATCCCGGTTACCAATTCGGGCTTTGAAGCCATGAAGGCTGCTGGCTTTTATGATGCCGCTCCCTACAAGGGCCGTGAACTTGCGCTGGCCAGCCTGAGCTTCACCCCACCGTCCGAATATACCCGCGGCGTGCGCCTCGGTAACTTCGGCGCCGTCCGCGTCGAAATCCAGAACGCCATCCAGGCCGTGCTGTTCAACGGCGTGCCGGTCCAGGAAGCTCTCGATACCGCTGCCGAGCGCTCCAACGAAGTGCTGCGCAAGTTCGAAGCCACCTATCCGGGCCAGGCTCTCCCCTGATCTGACGAGACCCGCACGGACGGCGAAAGCCGTCCGTGCCCATTTCAGCCGAGGCGGACTGGCTCATGGAAAGACGTGCTTTTTACAAGAATGGCGGATTGCCCTGGCTGCTGATCGCGCCCCAGCTCATCCTCGTGCTGATCTTCTTCTACTGGCCGACGACGCAGGCGCTGTACTGGGCCTTCACGCTCGAACAGCCATGGGGTGGTGGCAATAACTGGGTCGGCTTTGCCAATTTCCTCGGCATTTTCCGTGATGGCCAATATTGGGCAATGGTCGGCCGCAGCGCTTTCTATGCGATTTGCACGACAGCCATTTCCATGGTGATAGCACTGACGCTGGCGGCTTTCGTCGATCGTGCGCTCAAGGGTACACGGCTGTTCCAGTCGGTTTTCGTCTGGCCCTATGCGATCGCCGCTCCCGCTGCAGGCGTTGCGTTCCGCTTCATCTTTTCGCCCGATGCCGGTCTTGTCGGCGCGATCAACCAGGTTTGGCCGGGCCTGTGGAATCCCGCGATCAATGGCGCGCATGCACTGGGCATGGTCATCGTCTGCCATGCCTGGCTGGGCATCGGCTATAATTTCATCTTCTTCCTCGCGGCTTTGCAGATGATCCCACGCTCGATTTCGGAAGCTGGGGCCATGGATGGTGCCCGTCCGTTCCGCCGAATGATGGACCTGCAACTGCCGCTGATCACGCCGACCGTGTTCTTCCTGATCATCATGAACCTGATCTCGAGCTTTACCGACAGTTTTGGCCTGATCGACGTGATGACCGAAGGCGGGCCGATCGGGTCCACGGAAGTCATGGTCTACAATATCTATGTCGATGGGTTCAAAGGCCTCGACTATTCGGGCGCCGCTGCCCAGTCGATCGTCCTGATGCTTCTCGTCATCGCGCTCACTTTCGTCCAGTTCAAATGGGTCGAAAAGCGCGTCCACTACAATTGAGGCCGCAGAAATGATCGAACGTTCGCCGTTCTTCGACTTCGTCTCCTATGCGGCCATGATCCTGGGCTTGTTCCTGGTGCTGGTGCCGTTCTGGATCACCTTTGTGGCCGGCAGCCTGTCGCTGCCCGAAGTCACCCGTGTGCCGATCGCGCTCTGGCCATCGGGACATCTGATCGAGAATATCCAGACTGCCTGGACCCGCGCCGACCTCGGCCCCAAGATGATCAACAGCTTCATCGTGGCTTCGGGCGTGACGATCGGCAAGATCGTGCTGGCGGCGCTGTCGGCGTTTTCGATCGTCTTCTTCAACTACCGCGCCCGCATGGTCTGCTTCTGGCTGATCTTCATCACGCTGATGCTGCCGCTCGAAGTGCGCATCGTGCCGACCTATTCGATTGCCGCCAATGCGCTGCAGCCGTTCCAGATCATTCTCGATACGCTGGGCCTGACCGGGCTGATCGAGGCCGTCTCAGGTATTCGCATCGGGCTCGAATGGAACCTGCTCAATTCCTACACCGGCCTGATCCTGCCGCTGGTGGCGACGGCGACTGGCACGTTCCTCTACCGCCAGTTCTTCATGACCATTCCCGACGAGCTGGTGGAAGCCTCCAAAATGGATGGCTCCGGTCCGCTGCGCTTTTTCTGGGATGTGCTGCTGCCGCTGAGCCGCACCAATATGCTGGCGCTGGCCACGATCATGTTCGTGTCGAGCTGGAACCAGTATCTTTGGCCACTTCTGATCACCACCGATCGCGCCAACTACGGCACCGTGGTGATGCAGCTCAAGGCGCTGATCCCGGCGCAGAACGGCACGCCCGACTGGAATGTCACCATGGCGGGTGCCCTCATCATCATGCTGCCCCCGCTGCTGGTCGTTGCCTTGATGCAGCGCTGGTTCGTGCGCGGCCTAATTTCCCGAGACAAGTGAGACAGACCATGGCGGCCATTTCCATCAGCGGCGTCAAGAAGCGCTATCAGAAGAATGACGTCATCCATGGCGTCAATGTCGAGATCGAGGCGGGCGAGTTCGTCGTGATCCTCGGGCCATCGGGCTGCGGCAAGTCGACCCTCCTGCGCATGATCGCGGGCCTCGAGGACATTTCCGAGGGGACGATCTCGATCGAGGGCAAGGTCGTCAACCAGCTCGAACCGCGCGAACGCGGCTGCGCCATGGTGTTCCAGAACTATGCGCTCTATCCGCATATGAGCGTGCGCCAGAATATCGGCTATTCGCTCAAGGTTGCCGGCATGCCGCGTGCCCAGCGTGACGCCAAGGTGCTCAAGGTCGCCCAGTCGGTGAGCCTTGAACCCTATCTTGACCGCAAGCCCGGCGAGCTGTCGGGCGGCCAGCGCCAGCGCGTTGCCATGGCGCGTGCCATGGTGCGCGAGCCGAAGGTGTTTCTGTTCGACGAGCCCTTTTCCAATCTCGATGCCAAGCTGCGCGTGGCGATGCGGGCCGAAGTGCGGAACCTCCATCGCAGCCTCGGCGTCACCTCGGTTTTCGTGACGCATGACCAGACCGAAGCCATGACGCTGGCCGACCGGCTGATCGTGATGAACCAGGGCGTGGTGGAGCAGGTGGGCAAGCCGAGCGAAGTCTATCATCATCCGGCAAGCCTCTTCGTCGCCGACTTCATCGGTTCGCCGGCGATGAATCTCGTTCGCGGGTTTTTCAGCCAGGACGGCTATTTCCGGCACGGCAAGGGCGGCATGATCAAGCTGCCCGCCCTGGCCAAGCATCATGTCGACAAGGAAGTCTCGATCGGCGTGCGTCCCGAGCTGGTCAGCCGGACCGGTGCCAGCGACAAGAACGCGCTGTCGGCCGTGGTCGACTATACAGAAGAGCTGGGCGCCTCGCGGCTGATCTATGCCGATTTGGACGGCAGCCGCGTCATCGCCGTCGATGGCGGCAATGATCCGCTGGGCACCGGCATGCCGATCCACATCACCTTCTCGGAAGGCGATGTGCATGTGTTCGGCCATGACACCAGCCGGCGCATCGATACCGCCAGCCAGCACGCCAAAACTCCGACAACAGCAACCGCCTGAGAAGGACAGATATCATGAGCAATATCATCGGCACCGGCTTCAATGTCGGCTCAACGGATGGCGAACTCGCCAGCCTCCATGACGACATGCGCGCCCTGGCCGACATGGGCGTCGATACGGTCGAGTTGGGCATTACCAGCGTCGACCTGATTTCGGGTGGCCGCATCATTCCGGAGCGCCTGGAACGCGTGTTGGCCATCACCAGCGAATTTGACTTCCGCTACACAGTGCACGGCCTGGTTTCGTCCAATTTCATGGACCCGGTAACGCAGCGGTATCAGCTTGATGCCGCCAAGGCGCTGGTGGAATTCTGCAATCGCGTTGAATCCAATATCCTGGTGCAGCACGGCGGCTGCCTGCGGGCAGACCAGATCGAGGAACGCCATGGCGCAGATCTTCGCGAGCGCGAAGCGCTGGTGGAACTGGCCGAGTTCGCCAAGCCGCAGGGTGTGCGCATCGCGCTGGAGAACATCTTCACCACCGAGCCGGGCCAGTATCGCCAGACGCCGTCGCAGGTGGCCGAGACCGTCAAGGCAGTCGACCATCCCAACGTCGTGGCCTTGATCGACTTCAGCCACGCCTATCTCGAAACCACCTATCGTGGCCTCGACTTCTTCGCCGAGATCGCAGCCATGGCGCCGGTCACAGGCCACCTGCATGTGCACGACAGCTTCGGCCGTCCGCAGGGCTTCTACAAGCCGTTCCATCCGCAGGAAAACACTGCCATGGGTATCGGCGACCTGCATATGCCGCTCGGCTGGGGCGATATCGACTGGGATCGCATCTTCTCGGAACTGACCTTCCTGCCCGAGACGGTGCTGATGATGGAAATCGGCCATCGCTATCGCGCCGAACAGCCGGAAAGCCTGCGTCGCGCGCTGCAGCTGATGGACCTCAATGCGCCATCGCTGGCAGCAGCACAGTAGGAGCAACTCTTTTGGGGAGGCGTGAGCCTCCCCTTTGTTTTGCGATTAGAGCGCTATGCCCTTGGCGGCCAGGCCTTCGAGCAGCTTGCCGTTGAAGGCGCGTGCAAGTTCGGTCTGGCGCAGGGGGCTGGTGCGCATCGAGCCGCTGACAACGACAGACCCGGCGTTGATCTCATCTATGCCCAGGTCGTGCAGGTCGGTGGTGATCGAGCCCGAATAGCGCGGGTTTTCGCGCAGGGTCTTGGCGGTGAGACGCATCTCTTCCATCACCACCATGGGGTCGACCGCAGAGGGCACCGTGTAACGCGGACGAAGCACGCCAAAATTGCGTGAACTGTTCTTGAGGGCCTTCACGGTCGAGAAGGGGATGGAATGCAGCGCGCCGTCGCTGTCGCGCAGGCGGATGGTGCGGAGGGATATGCTTTCCACCACGCCGCTGCGGTCGCCGGTATTGATGGTGTCGCCGATGGCGATCGTGTCCTCGGCGAGAATGAAGATACCAGTTATCACATCCTGCACCAGTTGCTGGGAGCCAAAGCTGATGGCGAGACCGAAGACGCCAGCACCGGCGATCAGCGGCGTGACGTCGACGCCGATATTGGCGAGCACGGCTATGCCGGTTAGCACGATCAGGACGATCATGGCGCCATTGCGCACGAGAGGCAGCAGGGTCTGAACGCGGCTGGAGCGGCGCTGCGACCAGTTGAGGCCTTCGCGCGGGGTCAGCGCGGTCGCGATCCAGGCATCGAGGGCCACCCAGATCAGCCAGGCGACGACCACAACGGTTGCTGCTGCAAGCAGGGGCGCGGTCAAAGGCATGCCGTCGGTGGTAAGCCAGAGCCAAAGGTTGAAACCCCAGATCCAGCTCAGCGCCAGGATGATGCCAAAGGTCGCCACGGCGTCCGATGTGAGGCGCAGGACGCGCATCAGTGCCTTGCCCACGACCTGCTGTACCGGGCTGACGCGATAGCGATACTTGGGCGGCTTGGGGGTGAAGAAGCGATTGAGGATCGAGATGACGACGAGGCCCGCCAGCACGGTGCCGAAGGACCAGAGCATCTGGCTCAGCACGTCATTGTCGCGCTGGCCGCCGACGACGCTGACGACGCTCAGACCGAGGAAGGCATAGGCCAGCAGCGGCCAGTGTTTGGCCAGACGGCGTGTCGCATTGTTGAGCACATTGTCCGAAGCCGGCTTGCTGCATGCGGCGCCGAAGATCAGCCGCCCGACGGCGCGCTTGTGACGGATAATGAAGAGCAGGAGGATGAATGCCGCGGCGAGGTTCAGGGCAAAACCCACAATGTCGGCAGCCGACCAGCCGACGACACGGCGCAGGGTCGGTTCATTGCCAAGGGCGGCGAAGATCGCGATGACGGAGATGGCCAAGAGCCAGGGGTAGAAGCGGAGCTGGCAATAGCGGATGAGGCGCGCGCCACGCCAGCTGGCGAGGACAGAAAGACTTGAGATGGCCAGGGTGGTGCCCAGCATGGCCAGCAGGATACCGATAGCGAGTGTGGCAAAGATCTGGGCGCCGATGCCGCTGGGCGCCACAAGGCTTGCGCCAAGCGTGACGGCCAGGAAGAGCGCGATGTGGCCGAGGATATGGAGGAGCAGGCCCGTGGCCAGCCAGCGCTTGCGGACAGGCACGTGTGGTGCGGTCATGCGGCGCATAGCGCGGCGTAGCAGCAGGCCACCAGCAATGGTGATCAGCAGGCCGGGGACGGCCCAGAGCGCGAAGCCAACTAGTTGCCCGGTTTCCAGGCCTGCCTGAAAACGGCTGGTGATCTGAGTGCCCGCCTGTGACGCCTTCCGGTCAATAGGCACGCCGAAGGTGGTGGTCGGCAGTTGGTCGATCAGCGTGTTGGTCCAGGTAGAAAGCGCATCAATCAGTCCTGGTTGATTGACTGCTTCCTCCCCTTCGACGGACGGATCACTGGTGACTTCTGTTGGAGCGGTGGTTTCGGGTTCGACAACGAGCGTGCGCAGATGGGCCAGCAGGTCGACGCGAAGTTGGTCGTCTTCGAGAACGGTGATGAGACGGTCGACCGTCTCCACCTGGTCGGCGGTGAGCGTGGGTTGAGCAGTCGGCGTTACGGCCTGCTGCGCCAGCGCGGCGCTGGACAACAGGGCCAGGAAGACGATTGCCCACAGGTGCTTGCATGCCCTCATCTGCCGATCCCTTCGCTATGGCGTCACCCCGTCGATAGGCGAGCCGATGCATCAGGTCTAGTAGCAGCAGAGGGTGACCATGTTGCGATCCGATCAGAATTTGTAGAGCTTTGTCGAATTCCTTGTCTCGTCGTCAGCCGCCGTGATTGATCATGACGTGCCGTACGGCGGTATAGTCTTCCAGCGCGTAGGAAGACATGTCCTTGCCGTAGCCGGATTGTTTCAGTCCGCCATGCGGCATTTCATTGACCAGCATGAAGTGGGTATTGATCCAGGTGCAGCCATAGCGCAGGCGCGCAGCGGTCTGCATGGCCTTGCTGACATCGCGGGTCCAGACCGACGAGGCGAGGCCATAGTCGCTGTCATTGGCCCAGGTGATGGCGTCTTCCGGATCCTCGAAGCGGGTGATGGAGACAACGGGGCCGAACACCTCGCGGCGGACGATTTCGTCTTCCTGGGTGGCGCCGGCGATCACCGTCGGCTGGTAGAAATAGCCGCGCTCGCTGGCAAGCTTGCCGCCGGTGGTGATGTCGATGTGCGGCAGTTCGGCGGCGCGTTCGACAAAACTCGCCACCCGGTCGCGCTGGCGGCGGGAAATCAGCGGGCCGATCTCGTTGAGCGTGTCGTCGGGGTCGTTGAGCTTGATGGTGGACACAGCCGCGCTCAGGTCGGCGACGAGCTTGTCGTAGATCTTGTCGCCGGCATAGATGCGGCAGGCAGCGGTGCAGTCCTGGCCGGCATTGTAGAAGCCGAAGGCGCGCAGGCCTGTCACGACCGATTCCAGATCCACGTCGTCATAGACAATGACCGGGGCCTTGCCGCCCAATTCCAGATGGGTGCGCTTGACCGATTTGGCGGCGGCCTGCAGCACTTTCTTGCCCGTTGCCACGTCGCCCGTGATGGAAATCATGTCGACGCCGGGGTGGTTGATCAGTGCATTGCCCACCGTATCGCCGCGCCCGAGCACGAGGTTGACCACGCCTTCGGGCAGGATGTCGGCCATGGCCCGGATGAGCTTGAGCGCCGAGAGCGGCGTCTGTTCGGAGGGCTTGAAGACGACGGTGTTGCCGCCGGCAATGGCGGGGGCCAGTTTCCAGGCCATCATCATCAGCGGATAGTTCCAGGGCGCGATCGAGCCGACGACGCCGATCGGATCGCGGCGGATCATCGAGGTGTGCCCGGGCAGGTATTCGCCGGAAATGGTGCCGGTCATCGAGCGGACAGCGCCTGCAAAAAAGCGGTAGCAATCGACGATGGCGGGGATTTCGTCGTTGATCACGGCGTTGATCGGTTTGCCGCAATTAAGCGCCTCGAGGGCGGCGTAGGCCTCGGTATCCCGCTCGATGGCGTCGGCGATGCGCAGCAGATAGGCGGAGCGCTGACCGGGCGTGGTGCGCGACCAGTTGGTGAAGGCCTTTTTGGCTGCCGAGACGGCCGCATCGATCTGGTTGAGCGAGGCCTCGGGGAGCTTGAGGATTTCCGCGCCGGTCTTGGGATTGAGGACGATTTCTTCGGTTTCGGTGCCCGCTTCGAAGGCCGAGCCGATCAGCATCTGGGTGTCCAAGAAAATCCTCCTCGTTATTTGCCGCTGCCGGCGATCTGGTCGCCGTCGCGGGTCAGGTAAAAGGCCAAGAGAATGGGAATTGTGGTCACCAGCACGACGATCAGGGCCACGACATTGGTCACGGGACGCTGGCGCGGCCGCACCAGTTCTTCGAGCATCCAGAGCGGCAGGGTTTGTTGTTGGCCGGCGGTGAAGGTGGTGACGATGACTTCGTCAAAGCTCAGCGCAA
This sequence comes from Candidatus Devosia phytovorans, assembly GCA_029202405.1. Taxonomy (NCBI): domain Bacteria; kingdom Pseudomonadati; phylum Pseudomonadota; class Alphaproteobacteria; order Hyphomicrobiales; family Devosiaceae; genus Devosia; species Candidatus Devosia phytovorans. The sequence continues at coordinate 1,111,816 of CP119312.1, forward strand.
AGGCCAGCATGCCGCCGGCCAGGAGCGCCGTGCCGATATTGGGCAGGATGACGTGGCGGAAGGTCTGAAACTGGTCGGCGCCGAGATCCATGGACGCCTCGATCAGCGAGCCGGAAGTGCGGCGGAAGCGGGCGACGGCATTGTTGTAGACGGTCACGACGCAGAAGGTCGCGTGGCCGACGACGATGGTCCAGAAGGAAAAGGGAATGTCGGTCATGCCGAAGGCCGAGCGTAGGGCAATGCCGGTGATGATGCCGGGCAGGGCGATGGGCAGGATGACGAGCAGCGAGATGACCTCGCGGCCGAAGAACCGGCTGCCCGAGACTGCGGCAGCGCAGAGCGTGCCCAGGATCAGGGCGATGATGGTCGAGATGGTGGCGACCTGAACCGAGAGGGTCAGTGCCTGCCAGACGTCGGCCCGCCCCCAGGTAACGCCGAACCATTGCAGCGTGAAGCCCGGTGGCGGCCATTGGTAGGTCCGCTCCTCGGTGGTGAAGGCATAGACGAAGATCAGCAGCAGCGGCGCGATCATGAAGACGAGGCCGGCGCCGGCGGCAAGCTTGAGGGCGAGGGGCGCGCGGGGCGCGTCAGAGCGCATCGAAAGCCCCCTTGCGCTGGGCCATCCAGAGATAGAGACCCATGATGACGATGGGCACGATCGAGAAGGCGGCGGCCAGCGGAATATTGCCGGCTGTTCCCTGGTGAGCATAGACCGCCTGGCCGATGAACAGGCGGGAGGAGCCGACGATCTGGGGAATGATATAGTCGCCCAGGGTCAGCGAGAAGGTGAAGATCGAGCCGGCGATGATGCCGGGCAGAGCGAGCGGGAAGATGACGTGGCGAAAGGTCTGCCAGGGCGTGCCGCCGAGATCGGAGGAGGCGTCGGTGAGATTGACCGGGACGCGCTCCAGTGCTGCCTGTGTCGGCAGGATCATATAGGGCATCCAGACGTAGACGAAGACGAGGAAGGTGCCGGTATAGCTGATCGACAGTGATCCACCGCCAACGACCGGCAGGCCGAGATAGGCTTCCAACACGCCGGTCAGGTGCAACTGGGCGAAGATCCAGTTGAGAATGCCTTCCTTGGCGAGGATCAGTTTCCAGGCGTAGATCTTGACCAGGTAGCTCGACCACAGCGGCAGCATGACCGCCAGGTAGAACATGGCCTTCCATTTTCCGCGCACATAGCGCGCCGCCATATAGGCGATGGGGAAGGCGATGATGGCGGAGGCCATGGTCACCGTCATAGCCATCAAGACGGTGCGGACTATGATATCGAGATTGGCCGGGCGGAACAGCTCGCCATAGGTTTTGAGGGTCAGCACATCGTAGTCGACCATGCCGGAAAATTCGTCGATGGCGTAAAAGCTCTGCAGCAGCAGAGCCAGCAGTGAGCCGACATAGATGACGCCCAGCCACAGCAGCGGCGGCACCAGCAGCAGGAAGATCAGCAGATTGGGCCGACGCCAGAACAGGTCGGACAGGCCGGTCAGCAGGCCGCGGCGATGATGGAGGAAGGCGCCATCGCTTGTCGTCATGGCGTATCGTCCATGCGATGCAGCGCGCCTGGGTCGAAGCCAACCGTCACCGCAGCACCCTCCTGGGGTACGGCGGGGCCGGACGGGACGATGGCATGGAGGCGCTGGCCGCTCAGGTCGATAGCAACGCGGGTGGTGGCGCCGAGGTAGCTGCGCGACAGCACGGTACCTGTCAGTCCGGCTGACCCAGATCCTGCCGTGAGGGTCACGGCCTCGGGGCGGAGGCTGGCCCAGTTCGCCATGCCTGTGGTGCGCGCCACGAAATCAGGCGGCAGCACGTTGGACGACCCGACGAAATCGGCAACGAAACGCGAGGCAGGACGCAGGTAGATGTCCTCGGGCGTGCCCACCTGCATGACCCTGCCCAGGTTGAACACCGCGATCCGGTCGGCCATCGACATGGCTTCACCCTGGTCGTGGGTGACAAAGATGAAGGTGATGCCCAGTCGCTTCTGCAGGGCCTTGAGTTCCTCCTGCATCTGTTCGCGCAGCTTGAGGTCGAGTGCTCCGAGCGGTTCGTCGAGCAGCAGGACCTTGGGCTGGTTGACCAGTGCACGGGCCAGGGCAACGCGCTGGCGCTGGCCGCCGGAGAGTTGGCCGGGCCGCCGCATGCCGTAGCCGGCGAGCTTGACCATCTCGAGCGCAGCCTCAGCCTGTTGGTAGCGTTCGGCGCGCGGCACTTTGCGCAGCATCAGCGAATAGGCGACGTTGTCGATGACGTTGAGATGAGGGAAGAGCGCGTAGTCCTGGAAGACCGTGTTCACATTGCGCTTGTAGGGCGGCACGCCTTCGGCGCGCTGGCCGAAGATCGACAGTTCGCCTGAACTTGGCTGTTCGAAGCCGGCGATGACGCGCAGGCAGGTGGTCTTGCCCGAGCCGGAAGGGCCCAGCATGGCGAAGAACTCGCCTTCGGCGATATCGAGGTCTATGGCGTCGAGTGCCAGGACGTCGCCGAAGCGGCGGGTAATCTGGCGGAGTGAAACTGCCGTCACCGAATGCACCTGACTGGTAACCTCAAGGGAACGGGTGAGGCGCGCCGCCTCACCCAAGTTTTCGGCTACGGGTCAGCGCCCGCCGATGACCCCGACATAGTCGGATACCCAGCGATAATAGGGCACGCATTCGCCGGTCGAACATTGGGTCGTCGGGGTGCGCCAGAACTTGATCTTGTCGAAGTTCTCATAGCCATTGGTGGCGCAGCCGGTGTCGCCGAGCAGGGCATTTCCCGTGCAGGCGGCCGGAACCGACGGCACGGTGCCGAACCAGGCCGACACGTCGCCCTGGACCTTTTCGGACAGGGAATGCTCCATCCACATATAGGCGCAGTTGGGATGGGGGCTGTCGACATGCAGCATGGTGGTATCGGCCCAGCCAGTGATGCCCTCTTCGGGGAAGGTTGATTCCACCGGCGCGCCACCAGCCTTCAGCACGTTGACCATGAAGGGCCAGGAGCTAGAGGCCACGACGCCTTCATTGGTGAAATCGTCCATCTGGATGAAGGCGTCGTGCCAGTAGCGGCCGACCAAGGTGCGCTGCACGCGCAGCAGGTCGAGGGCGGCCTTGTACTGGTCTTCGTTGAGCTCATAGGGGTCGGTGATGCCGAGGTCCGGATTGTGCGCCATCAGGTAAAGTGCGGCGTCGGCGACGTAGATCGGGCCGTCATAGGCCTGGACGCGGCCGGCATTGCTTTTGCCGTCGGGCAGGGTGGTCTCTTCGAAGACGACGTTCCAGCTGGTGGGCGGCGTGTCGCCGAAGGCTTCGGTATTGTACATCAGCACATTGGCGCCCCAGACATAGGGCGTGCCGTAATGGGTGCCGTCCACCGTGTGCCAGGCGGCACTTTCAATTCGCGGGTCGATGGTCGACCAGCTCGGGATCAGCGCGGTGTTGATGGGTTGCACGCGGTCGCCGGCGATGAGGCGCAGCGACGCGTCGCCGGAGGCCGTGACCAGGTCGAAGCCGCCCTCGTTCATCAGCGCGACCATTTCGTCGGAGGTGGCTGCGGTCTTGACCGAGACCTGGCAACCGCTGGCTTCCTCGAAGCTGGTCACCCAGTCATAGGCGGGGTCGGTCTCGCCGCGTTCGATATAGCCGGCCCAAGCAACGATGCTGACCTGGCCCTCGCCATCGCCCAGTGCCTGGAGCATTTCCTGCGCCGTCACCTGGCCCGTAAACAGCACCGCCATCGAGAGCGCGGTACTTGTCCTCAGTATCGATTTCATCGAAGTCTCCCTGTTCCAGAACGTCTCCGACCGCCCTTTCGGGTGTGTCGCGCTCGGGAGCGGGCGCGGAGCGCAGAGCTCCCTTGGATGAAGCTTATGGCGCTGGTTAACTTTGGCAAATGCATTGTTGAGAATGGTCCTATCGGAAAAACCGATACCACCTCAGGACCGATTGCGAGCATGTTGTGCCTGGGCCATGGCGATGAAATCGCGGGCTGCCCGCGGCAGTTGCGATCCCTTGCGCCAGACCATGCCGACCTGGACCACCGGCAGGGACCCGGAAACGTCGCGGCTTTCGATGCGGTCGCCTTCCAGCGACCAGGGGCGATAAATCAGATCGGGTAGGATGGCGACGCCGGCACCGGTGGCAACGAGACTGCGCACCGCCTCGACGGAGCGGGTGCGGAAGGCAACGTGTGGCCGGGCACCAAGGGCCGAAAGCAGCTTTCCGGTATTTTCCTCCGTCTCGTCGACCGTCAGCATGATCAGCGGTTCCCTGACGATATCACCGATCTCGATGATGTCGGCGCCGGCGAGCCGATGGCCCAGCGGCAGCCACAGGCGATAGGGCGAGGTCTCGAAGATTTCGGCCTGCAGCGCCACCCGGTCACGCATGTTGGAAATGACCATGACCGCAACGTCGAGCTCGCCGCCGATCAGCAGGTGTTCAAGATAGTCACCATTGTCCTCGATCGCCGTGACCTTGACCGATGGCTGGGCGCGGCGGTAGCGGGCGAGCAGGTCGGAGAGGATATAGCCGGCCACCAAGGAGGTGACGCCGAGCTGCAAGGTGCCGCCGCTGGCTTGGTCGCTTTCTCCGAAACTGCGGCGGGCATCGGAGACGCTGCCCAGGATACGGGCTGCATGGCGGTAGAACTGGTGGCCGCGATTGGTAATGAACAGGCCCCGCCGATGCCGCTCGAACAGCACTACGCCCAAGTCATCCTCGAGGTCCTTGATGGCGTCGGTTACTGCCGATTGGGAGACGGAGATTGTATGGGCTGCGCCCGAGACGGTGCCGGCCTCGCAGACCGCCACGAAATACTGGAGTTGACGCAGGGTGAAGGCCAAGCAGGTTGCCCCATGGAACCGAGGCTCCAACAATTGACCGCGCCGCTTGCCAACGCAAGTGGGCGGCGCTGCTCGATGTGTGAGGGGTTTTGATGAAGCCTGTCACCCACCATCCTGCTGCCTGAAGAATGCTGGCTGGGTATGACGTCGAATTGACCAAGCGCGGCCAAGGGCTCCGGAACGCGCAATGGAGGCTTACGTTGGCCTGGGTAAACTCTGACGGAGACCCTTCCCATGAACGTGCCGTATCACGCCCTGGCAATCGCCGCCGCCACGCTATTTTCAACATCGGCTTTTGCGCAGGACGCCGCATCGGGGCCGTTCTTCCTGCCGGAACTGCCCTATGCCTATGATGCGCTCGAGCCTGTCATCGATGCGCAGACCATGGAACTGCACCTGACCAAGCATCAGCAGACCTTTGTCGATAATCTCAACAAGGCCGTTGCAGATGGCACCATTCCCGAAACCGCAACCGTCGAGGAACTGGTGGCCACGGCGAGCAGCCAAGCCACCGCCGTGCGCAACAGTGCGGGCGGTCATTGGAACCACAGCTTCTTCTGGACCATCATGGCGCCTGAGGCCGAGCGTGGCGAGGCCAGCCCCGAGCTGACGGCAGCGATCGAGGCTGTCTATGGCTCGATGGATGAGTTCAAAGCCGCGTTCGAAAAGGCCGGTGCCGATCGTTTCGGCTCAGGCTGGGTCTGGTTGGTCGTCAATGATGCGGGCGAACTTGAAATCACGAGCACCGCGAACCAGGACAATCCGCTGATGGACGTCGCCGAGGTTCAAGGGCAGCCGTTGATTGGCAATGACGTCTGGGAACACGCCTACTACCTCTCCTACAACAACCGCCGCGCCGAATATCTTTCGACCTGGTGGGACGTCGTCAACTGGGACCAGGTTTCGGCCAATTACGAAGAGGCACTTGCCGGCCAGTAACGGCACCAGAAACAAGAAGGCCCCGGCTGCTAAAAAGCGCCAGGGCCTTTGTTCGCCGTTGCTGCGTGGAGGGAGATCGCGCAGCGGCCTGCCTGCTAGATGGGTGCATTCGCGTAAAGCGCAAGGCGCTGTTTCATCACGGGATCCGGATGCGTCCTTGCTGGCGCTTTGGCGAACCAGTTCACTCCTCTTCGTCGTCCTCGACGTCGGTCAGATAGACGGAAATCTCGATATCGATGCCATGGCCGGCGATGGCCGCGGCGACATGGGCGGGCAGGCGGGCCGACATGGCTTCGCCATGCTCGGGATAGTCGAAGGCGATGTCGAGCACGGCCTTGCCGATGCGGCGATCTTCCAGCATGGCGGCAATGGTCGCGCCAGAGCGATCGGCCAGTTCGAGCAGCGAGCGAACGGCATTGCTGGCCGGGAGGTCTACCTGGGCATAAAAGCTGGCCTCGGCATCCTCGGGCTCATAGCGGACCGTCAGCTGCTTGAGGGCGACATCGAGTTCCTTTTGAGAAACGGTGACGCCCGAGAGACGCAGCGCAATGGCGAAGGGAGCAAACAGGCTCATCAGGACCGCCCGGCGGTGGCCGCGAAGAGGGCAATGGCGGCGGCATTGGAAACGTTGAGCGACTTGATAGGGCCGGGCATGTCGAGCTTGACCATTTCATCGCAGAGTTCGCGGGTGCGCTGGCGCAAGCCCTTGCCCTCGGCGCCCATGACAATCGCCAGTGGCTGATCGCCCGAGCGCGGCTTGAGCTGATGTTCTGATTCAGAATCAAATCCCAGCACCAACATGCCGCGATCCTTGAGCTTTTGCAGCGCATCGCCGAGGTTGCGGACCTCGATCATCGGGACGAGATCGAGTGCGCCCGAAGCGGACTTTGCCATGGTGCCGGTTTCGCGTGGGGAATGGCGCGCCGTGGTGATGACGGCATCGGCACCGAAGGCGCAGGCGGTGCGCAGAATGGCTCCGACATTGTGCGGGTCGGTGATCTGGTCGAGCACGACCACCAGCTTGAGCGGCTTAATGTCGTCGAGGCCGAAACGGCTGACCGGATCGACTTCAAGCGCGGCACCCTGGTGCACAGCCTCGTCGCCGAGCAGGCGGTCGAGTTCCTTGGGAGTGGTCTCCTTGACGGTGACCTTGCCGATCTCGCCGGTTTCCTTGAGGCGCATCAGGGCGTTTGGCGTGACCAGCAGCACTTTCTTGATGCGGTTCTTGTTGTCCAGGGCAGCGCGCACTGTGTGCAGGCCGTAGAGATAGACCGGACCGGTATCGGGATCATATTTGGGCTTGGGCGGAAATTTGTTGAAGCTCATGGCGCAGCCGTATCGCCTTTGCCGAAAGGCGGCAAGCGGCTCGCCGTCTCGACTACAGCAAGATTTCGCTAACCAGCCTGGAAATGGATAGGGAACACTACGTAGATGCAGCCGTTGCGGGGCAACCTGACGGGAGGGGCGATTGACGCAGCAATATGATCTTGATGACCGCCTGCGTCAGTCCGCCCGTAAGTTGCGCGAATGGAACTGGCTGGCGGCAATTTCGACCCGGAGGGCCGAGGCGGTTGTCATCTTGCGGGACGAGGCGCGGTTCCTGATTCAGCTCGGTCTGCAGCATCCCACGGAGGCCAGGCGTATCGGCCGACTGATCGTGGCCTACCGGCGTCTAATCGAAGCCCTGGATCGAATGACGCAACCCGAAGGTGCCGACGTCGCTTGAAAATTGGGGGGAGGGCGATGGTGGAGGGGACTGGATTGCCGCCTTGCAATATCTTCAAGCACTTAGTCTGGCTAACCCGCCAAATATCGACGATTGAATCAAAAAGCCTTTTTGCCAGCCTTGGCTAACTGCCGCCGATCGCTTTCATGGCCCGATCCGCGAGACGCTTCTGGTCCGCTGCCTTTGTGTAGCGCGTGACCTCCTTATCGGTGACATGACCGGTAATCGCCATGATCTCCTTATTCGAACATCCGGCTTCGGCCAGGCGTCGCGCTGCAGCCTTTCTCAGGCCGTGCGAGGTGCAATCCGCCAGCTCGGCTTCATTGCACCACTTGCGCATTCGGTTGCCGAATCCGTTTGCCGTGAACGGCTTGCCGAACTGCGTCAGCAGGAATGGCATATTGGTCCTCGGCGTCATGGCCAGCAGCGCTGCGAGCTCGGGATGAACCGGGATCGACAGCATGGCGTCGGTCTTGATCTGGTGGACGCGGATGCGATCGCCTGAGATGTGCTGCCAGCCCATGTTGACCATGTCGGAGCGGCGCTGGCCGGTGAAGAGCATCAAGCCCATTGCTAGGCGCGCGCTGGTGCCGGGAGGGTGCACAGCGCAAAAGCGCTCGATGTCCTCTTCAGACCAGGTGTGGAAGCCGTCACCGGTGAGCTTGAAGCCTGACACCCGATAGGTCGGATCATCCGGCCGCCAGCCGTCATCCATAGCGATCTTCATCAGCACTCGAAGGCGATCGAGCAGATTGTTCGCTGCGGCCGGCGTCGCTGACATGCTGCCGATGATCGCCTTGATGTGCGCGCGGGTGAGGGTGGCGACCTGCTTGTCGCCATAGGTCTCGCGGAATCGCTCGAGCATATTGCGGTACGTCTTGCGCGAGCTATCGGCCAGGCCGGTGAACTCTGGCGTCCCATAATAGACTGCTATCAGAGCCGACATCGATCCGGGCTTGGTCCGCATGCTGGTGCGGATTTGGGGCGTCTCAGCTTTCCCGCCGCGAGCTTTCTCAAGCTCCTCGCCCCATCCCTCCTGACCCGGCCGGGTTTCGAAGTAGTGGGTCGGCACACCTTTAGCACGATAGCGCATGTGCCAGTTGCCATGCCGATCCTGAAACTCAGTGACGCCCTTTGGCAGTCCGCTTTTCTTGGGCATCAAACACCACGTCCCATTCATTCGTCGGCGCGGTGGCATCTTCGACCGTCTCGCCGAAGTCCGCAACTATCCTGCCAGTTCGGTCGATCACGACCCGCTTCACGCTGACGCCGGCGGCCTTGGCTCCCTTCAGGAGCTTCGAGATATCACCTTGGGTAAATGCCGCAGGCCGTGTCATGGCTGGGCTCCTTGGTGCACTCGGATGAATGCTGCCTGCTTTTCGGGCCCGCAGTGATTTACCTCAAGCAGGGCGTCCTCGAAGGGTAAGACCCAAGCTTGATGTGTCCTGGCATAGGTGTATCCAGCACCACCTTTCCGCCAGACGCCATTCTCGGTTTCGATGTTGACCAAAACTCCCGCCCAAGAGCGAGTGCGCCTGCTATCTGGATAGCGTCGGATGTACTTCTGAGTGATGCGATTGTCGGGAGCCATCTCACGCATCCTTCTTGGTAGAGAGAGCGGCGGTGAGCATAGTTCGGCATTGTCCAGTTGATGGACACCATATCCCTGCTTCACTGAAAGCAGACTGGCGAAGACGCTCCACCATCTCATCGGTGATCACTACTTCTGCGACTGCCGGCGTCCATTCCTTCCCACCATTGGACCATGTGCCTTCTTGGTCTTGGCTCTTGCCGGTGTCTGGAGAGGGGTGGAGGTCGGCGACAGCTTTCGCGGCGACGGCTGCGTAGTTATCCGCTATCTTGTCTGCCATCGGGAAGGAGTTGAGAAGCGCTGAACAAATTGCTGCCTGAATGTCCGGCACCGCCACCCCGCTATTGGAAGGATGAAGGTAGAGCCCGACACAGCGCCCCATGGTTCCGCGTTCGGCAGACACGTCGATGCCATAGCCACGGCTAAGAAATTCGATGCCGTTCTTGTCGGTCCAAGCCACAGCCTCACCGCCCGCTGCACGTCTATCGCGAAGCACCAAGACGGGGATTTCCCTGTTCGGACCTTTTGAGGTGAGGGATGCGGCTTTCATGAATGCCTGTTGAGCCGTGGCGGCGTGCTTGACTGTGACGCCTTCTGCCATCAGCACGCCGTTGATAAAGCGGTCAAACTCCCAAGGCCTCTCGCTGCTGATTTCAGTGGTTGTCATGGCTTACTCACCATCTTGTCTTCTGCGCTGCCGCCGGCTGCAATGTGCTCGTCGAAAATAGCTTGCGCCGTCTCAGCCGTGAGCGGACCGCCATCGGCGTCGGTGAAGCTATTGGGCGTCACGAGCAGGTCGAGATAGTCGGGCGCACACTCCTCGCAGAGATCGACATCTCCGCCGCGGTGGTAGCGATCGCCGTTATGGATCGGCTTCGAGCATCCTTCGCAGGTGGTAAGTTCTTCATGGTCACTCACTTCAGCATGCTCCATTTCTCGATCGGCCTAGTCGCCGTCCTTTGTTGATTGCCGGCGCCGAGGCGCTGTGAAGCCAAGGTGGATTTCGGGGATGCGATCCCTTGATGCCGATCAGACATCCTCTTGCCCTTGGCCTGCATAGGCACGTCATAGGAAGAAGTCTTAAAGCGGTGGCAGTCGACGCAGCAGGCGACGGCGTTTTCGAGCACGTCGCTGCCTTCGTCCGTCGCCGGGATTGGATAGTGGTCTATCTCGACGCGCTTGCCGTCGAGGGAGGCATTGCAGCGCTGGCCGACCGGAAGCCCATAGACAGCACCAACGGCCTCACAGAAGCCGCAAGAGCGTTCCCGAGCCTGCCGTTTGACCTTGGCGGAGAAGTTATGCCGGGGCATTGTCCGCCTCCGAAGCCATAAGTAACGGGGCGATCTGATCAGGCCAGATCCACCACACCGGAAAGGCTTGCTCATCCTCGGCGCGCTGGAAGTCATGGCCAGTGCGAACCCGCCGTCCTTGCTGGTCAAAGCAGAGAGCCGTGAAGTGATAGCCTCGCCAGCCTTTGGCGTCGCCGTGCTCTGTATTTCGATAGTGGGGATGCTGCGTCAGCCAGGATGAGGCCTTATTCACCCACTGCTGGTGGCTCGTGAAGCACTGACCAGAGACCGGCACGAAATGTCCATTAGGCATGATCGACCTCTGCGCATCCAAGACCAGTGAGAGTGAAGCGAGGGCCATCGTCGGTATCCTCGATCGAGAGGAATCCGTCCTTCGCCATTCGCTTGAGCGACTTGTGACCATACCGAGGAATCCGGGCGGTGGTATCGGAGCCAGGGCAGTAGGATCCGCCGGCGGACGATACGAAGGTCAGAAGCTGGCGCTCTTGGTCGGTGAGCTTCTTCATTGCTGTTTCCCCATCCGCTGGCGCCGATCAGCAGGTGACACCAATTCCCCATTGCTGGCGAAGTAAGTCAGCCCGCCGTTCTCGGGCGCGATCGTGCCGTCCAGGATCAATTCAGATCCCTCAGCCATGAAGCGATCGATCTGCTCGGGACTGGCCGCAAGGCATGATATGATGAAGCCGGCCGTCTCAACGGCGCCGACGCCGGCCTGCCAGCCAACAGCTGCTGAAACCTCGTTGACTCGGTCCAAGAATTCTTTCGCGGTGGTCATGCTGCTTTCTCCCTTTCCCAAGTAGGCTGACGCTGGAGGAGGGCGAAGACTGTTCTTGCTTCGGCTTCCATGCGTCGGGCGTCTTCGAGGTCGTGATCTCCGCAGAGATATCCGCCTCGGCCCAGCGAGTTACGCCATTGAGCCCAAGCTTCAGCATCGTCCGCAGACATCCGCTTCGAGCCCTGGCACCAGCCGCACTGCATCTGAACGAACAGCCAACTCCTCCCACTCCCATGGCATGAAGGGCAGATGATCTTGGTCACTCGATAGGTCATGCTGCTGCTCGATCGAACCGAATGCGTTCTGCATCGGGCCCGTGAATTTCAAGCTCGTGGGGCACACGGCGTGCCTCCTTTTCAGCCTCGTCACGGGTGTACCGGCCGGCACTTATCGTGTCGGTGGTATAGCCAGAGTAGTTTGCCCGGTAATAGGCATTGTGGTCGCGAGCGTAGATCATCCACGGCGCGGCATTGCCGAACAGAATGCGCTTCAGCTGATCAGCTCGAACGAAATCCATCCTGCGAACGGCGCTGGACAGTTCCGCCTCGAGCTTCAGCCGTCGCTGGCGTTGATTGTGCTTGGCCCGCAGATTGGCAGGGGCATTGCAGAAAAGCTCATGAGCGCCAAGATTCCGCAGCACATATGGCCCGCACACCACCCACCACATATTGTTCAGGTTGTAGTAGGCAGTCCCGCGGTGGATGCGGCCGTCAGTGTGAGCGAACCAAACCGTCGATCCATGCTCAATCGACAACCCATCGGCGCTGGTGAAATTCCTTACATAAGGACCGGGCAGCGGGCGGCCGGCGATCTTATCTCGGTGCCAGCTCTCGTCATATCCGTCGTGGATGAACTTGAGCGCTGTTGATGCGCCACGGCACACCCTGCCAGCATTCAGGTCTTTGACAGTGACGTCAGTGCGGCCCCTAAGCCACTCGACAATGCGCCGGTGCTCCAGCAGGACGCGGAGCCTATCCAAGTAGGCCATCCGGCTCAGCTTGCGAAAGTCGTAGCGCGGTCCATTGCGGTTATCGATCGGCCAGGTGGTCGCCCAAACTTCGACCTTGATAACGCGGCCGGTCAATTCAACCGAGCCGACCAAGTCGCCACGAGTGACGATCCGGTTGTTTTTGCTCAAGCTAGGGTACCGGCTTTTGATATCGGCATCTACAGACACCTGCCAACCTCTCCGCTTTAACTGGCGGAGAAGGGGCTGGAAGATCTCGGATCGAAATGTCGGGTCATCGGCACAGTCCTGCCAGATGCCTACGCTGCTGTCGTTGATGTTGACCTTTACCGAGCGCATTATGCTGCTTCCTTCCGAATATCCCGGTCATAAGGCGGTGGCGAAACCTCCACCCATCCATTCCCCATACGGGTGAGGGTGAGACGTTGCGTCATCGCTTCGAAGAAACGGCCTTTCGGCAGTTCGAACAGCGGGCGACCGGAGCCGATTTGATGGGTGGTGATCATGCTGCGGCCTCGATCTGGTAGAGGGCGTGCCAAGGCATCTCGTGCCCCGAGCTGAATTCTTCTTCGCGGGTCTCATTGAACCACTCGATCGCGTCGGCGCGGCACGCCTCATGCCAGGCAAAATTCTGCCACGAGCCGTCATAGACCGATCGCTCCCGCACGTAGGTGGAGCCGGGAAGGATGCGCCAGCAGCACCAGACGCAGACATGCGGTTTCTTGGCGGTGGTGCTAACTTCGGAAAACAGGTGATAGGTCATGGCGTCACCGGCCAGATGGTGATGGTGTCGCCATGCTCGAGTGCTTCGCGCACCAGCCAAACGATATCCTCGTCGGTGGCGAATGGCGCATGGGTTCGGGTCAGGTGACCGTCGGTGTCACGACACTCGGCTTGCCAGCCGCTTGCCCGAATTTCCTCCGGGGTAGCGAGATTGATGGGCATGGGATCTTCCATCAGAACCCCCACCATGACGGCATAGGCGTATCGGAGCGAAGCCACGTCGCCAAAGCCAAAACCAGCGCAAACCAAGTGAGGGAGAGGGTGACTTCAAGGGCGGGGTTCATCATCATGCTCCGCAGGTCTGAGGTACCAAGCCCGTGTCGAGCATGGTTTGGAGGCGTTCGATTTCGGCATCCATGTCGCGCAGCTTCTCCGAGCGGCGGAGCTTGAGCTTTTGGATTTGCTCCATGACGAGGTGCCGATAGGCGCGATCCAAGGGCGAGGTGCGGACGCGGCTCATAGCTCTTCACCAGCAATAGCGGCGGTGGCCGTCTCGAAGTGGATCGGCTGGACCATGAGCTCGGAGCGGGCAGCCACGTCGCTCGTGCCTCCCCAGAAATACTCTCCCGAAGCCACGACATAGGCGTCGCACTGCATGAGGCGATTATCAGGCGTGCCGCGCAGCTGGGAATACTCGCTCTTGAAGCAGAGCGACCCATCGAACCAGAACAGCCCAGGCGGGCAGTCATCCAAGGAAACGAGGTTCATCTCACCCCTCCAGATTGTCATGGTTCAAGTCGGTATCGCCTTCGACAGCCACTCGGGCATTGAAGTCTGCGACGATGGGATGGACTGCCATGGCGTCCATGCGCTGCTGCTTGAGCTCTCCGGCACGCACAGGACCAAGCTCGTCAAAGTCCTTCTGCCACTGTGCGGCGATGCTCTCATAGGCCTTGCGGCTTTGGCGCTCCCGCTCCTTCTCCTCGGGCGACAGCTTGTCGATGCGAGCCTGCAGCATCTCATTGTAAGACATCCGTTCTTTCTTGATGCCTGGCCGATAGGTCTGAGGATCGGCGCCAACGGGCACCCGAGCGAGCTTTGCAGTTCTAGTCATCAATGAAATCGGCGGGTGCATTATCCGCATCCCTGGCTTCGCAGCTTCGAGCCCGCCGTCCCTTCGTGGAAATGATCTTTCATCGACCAGCACCACAGCGGATGCTGGCTATGAAGGATCAGCGCTTGGGAGCAGCCTTGTCGAAACCAGGAGTGGCGCCATTGTCGAGCACGACGACCTCGACATCTTCGACCAGTTTCAGACGCTGCTCGTCATACCAATGGGCTTCCTTGCTGGAGCCATCGGCATTGATCTTGGGCGTCAGAAGAGCCTGATTGCACCCACTGATATATTGGCAAAGCCCGGTGCAGACGCCGGTGAAGCCGGTGATCCGGTCGCTGTAGGTTGCTCCAAGGGTGACAGCTTTTGACATGCTTAACTCCATCGATAGAGGCGATCGCCTCGGTGATCTGATGGAATGAAGGTAGTGCGGCACTTGTGCCGCGTCAAGCATAAAATGCGGCACTATTGCCGTGTGCGGCACAAAGGTCGAATGCGACGGAAATTTCCCTATCGACTCTCGGGTCGTTCTGAGTCGTTAATGGCTGTTAGAACATAAGGAGAACAGAATGCGCGATGTGACGCACTTCGTGGTGGTCTTCCCAACCAGGCTTATGGCGGCCAGCTATGACGAGAAGAAAGCGATCATGGACGCTCTAAGGCGCGAGTACCCGCACTACGAGTTCGATGCCCTAGAGGCGTTCGAGGGCGGTATGGCTGATGACGACGACTTCGACATCATCCCCGTCGTCGGCAGCGTCGGGGAGGAAGGGGATAGCGCCGAGGTGATCCTATCCCGGCCACTTGATCCGCTGGTTATCCCGGATCTACTGCGCGCCATCAGCCACGCTGAGCAGTTGCCGCAAGCGATGCACTGAGGCTTTACTGCGCCTGATTGGCAGTTGGGTAGTGCTTTCGCTTCGTTGTCACTGCGCTATAGGGGCTACAGCTCGCGCTGGCAGGCCCATTCGCACCCTCATAGCTGGCACGGAAACGTCCAGTTCATGCGCCAGGTCTTCTGGGGAGGTGAAGCCTTGGTCAATCAGCGTATCAATCAAATGCTGGGGCATGAGCAAGTTCGATGCAAACTTGTTGGCCTCCGTTTCCTCTCGCGGCCCGATCGCTGTGTTGTGGTATCGGCCCGCTCCCGTGCTGCGATATGCTCGATCATCACCAATGCCAGTACCTATTAGGTGCCGATGATGAACGAAATGGCCAAGTTCATGAGCGAGTGTGAAGCGCCGGCGTTGCGGAGTGTGGTTAGCGTTCAGGTTCGCTTGAAACCCCCCATTGCCCAATGGCACAAGTTCGCCTGAAACTTCTTTATCAAGCCAAGCCTCATGGACTTTAACGCCTAGCTCGCGGGCGAGGCCGTGAACGTCCACCGGCGCCTGTTCTTGGGCTCGTTGTATCGCGTGTATCAGCAGCATCGGCTTTGACCTCCTGGGCCCCGGCGATATCGTTGGCTAGATCGCCGTCAACCGCGTTGTCACGAACGAACGGCACATACTCCCGTATTAGTTCCGGCAACATGGATTCTATACGCGAAATTGCCTGCTTTTCCAAGTCAGCCATGAAGGCTTCAAGCTCTGCCTTGACCGCCTCACGCGCGACCGTTTCCGCGCGGTAGCGAAGAAAGGCAAAGAGAGGAAACACACCCAGTGCAAAAAGCACGGCGATGATCGCCAGAAGAACCGAAACGAAGTCCAGACGATCGATGGAAAGCTGAGAGACTTCAATCGGCATCAGCGTTCGCCGTCTTTCCGCTCGACCGCAGCCAGCACTGCATCCGCTTCAGGAAGATAGCTCTCCCACATAGGCCTACCTTCGAACTTGATGTCTTCTGGATGCCCGTCCAGTCGACACAACGACCGGGCCGCGATCTCCCTACGGTCTTCTAGTTTCTCGGACCGCGTCATCTCCGCCCCACATATGCAGCGACCTTTCCAAGAATCTTGAGAGCATCGACGTCAACTTCTTGGGCCCCATAGGTCGGGTTATCGCTAATGATCTTACATCGCGGTGGAACCGAGAACATGATCCGCTGCAGCCGCTTGATCTGCGGCTCTGAATAGCCGTCACTGATCAGATAGACACCGTCCGCACGCAGCTCGTGCTCTGTCAGGTCGATGATTACTCGATCGCCTGGCGCATAGTTTGGCATCATGCTGTCGCCTTGGATGCCCAGGACGATCGCCCGGTCAGGATTGGCGACTGCCTCGCGCAGATACGCCGGCGGGATGCGCCACTCGTCCAGGATCTTGTGTGCTGAGATCGTGCCATTGCCCATTGGCAGGACCATGACTTCACCGACAGCGCCTTCGCCGGCGCCGGCCTTCGCGTCTAGCTCGGGAATTGCGCCGGGTATCTGTGGCTCATAGGTGTCGCGGTTGTAACCCTGGCCGTCGGCCTCGGCGGTGGGCTGCCAATGCTCATCAATTGGAACGCGCTGAAGCTCGCGGATAGCTCCCTCGTCATGCTCTCCGGTCAAGGCGTCAACCGGCCAGCGAAGGTAGTCGGCTAGCCCCTGCAAGTTGTCGCCTCGAGGAAAGGCAGATCGACCCTGCTTCATTGTCCGCAATAGGTCGGGGTTACGCCCGTCGGTGGCGGCCAAAGAAGCCGCCCGATCGCTCGTGCCTGGGTGCAGTTCATCGATGCGTGCGCGGATGCGCTCATAGGGCGTCGTCATGTGCGGCATTCTTGCCGCCTTTGTGATTTTGACATAGCGGCAAGAGTGCCGCAGTTTTTGCTTGACCATGCGGCACAACTGCCGCATACAATGTCGGCATGGACCTGAGAACACAGCTCATCACAGTCGCCGATGCCTACGGCCAGCACACCAATCGCGGCCGTAAGCGCGTCTCCACACTGGCGCTCAATCAAGGCAACCGCCTCGACGACTTCGCAGCAGGCGCACTGAGCCCCACAGTCAGGGTGTTTGAGCGAGCCATGCTCTGGTTCTCCGATAATTGGCCGGCTGGAAAGCCTTGGCCGAAGGGTGTCGATCGCCCCAAGACGAAGGTGGCAGCATGACCCGCCCAGCCGATATCCCAGAAGACGTCTACGAGCGCGCTGCGATCCTTTGTGACCGGTATCGCGATGAACAGGACGATATCGTTTTCGTCTCGCGCATCCTGATGGAGGTCGATCCACTGCGTGCGCGCCGCATGGGCCTCACGACAAGGCAGGCCGAAGTCTTGGACTACATCGAGAAGTATCAGGTCGAGCATCCGAATAGCTCGCCGGCCTACAGCCAGATCGCCAAGGATCTTGGCTTGGTCAGCAAGGGCAATGTGCATCGACTGGTGCATGCGCTGGCCGACCGCGGCGCCATAAGCCTTGGAGCAAGCCGCGCCCAGTCCATTTCCATCGTGGGGAGGGCATAAGCCATGGCTGATGACAGTGTAGCTGACGACATCCTCCGAAACGGCTTTGACCGGTGGCAGCGCCTTGAAGGCGAGAAGCAAGCCATCAGCGACGACCTGAAGGAGCTCTTCTCCGAGCTGAAAAATCAGGGCTTTGATGGTAAGGCACTGCGCGCTGCTTTCCGTGATGTCGCCAAGGTCGATGACGCCGATGTGCAAGAGCACAACGCGGTGGTCGATCTCTATGTGAACAGCCTTCTTCGCGGGCGTGGTGCCAAGGTTGGCACGGTTCCTGCTACGCGCAGCCGCGCAGCGCGGGAGACGGAAAACGAAGATCGCAATGACGCTCTGGCCGCGCTCCGCGCCAATCCGGCCATGTCGATCGTCGACCCCACCCATCTCAAGAACAAGAGCAATTTGCAGAATATGCAAAGTGCTCAGACTATCCCTGCTGCTGCCGAAGCCCAGCGTTCCACGCCGGTTGATGATGTAGGCAGCAGCGGGGAGGCCCCAATCCAGTCTGCTCCCCAGGCTGGCAGCGACCTGACCCAAGCCCCTGCTTACGATCAGAGTCAGGTCGCAACCCAATTCGAAGCCAACAGTCCGGCTTCGAACGAAGCGCCCATGGAAGTATACGGGGCCAGTGTGGAGGGCGCGACGGCCCCTCTCAGCGAGTCTGGCGACATTCTTCCCGGCGGGGCACTGCCTGAGACGCTCGACGGAGCCGATCAGCCTCCCGCCGAAATAAATCAGCCGGAAACGGCGAACGACGACCGGAGCTGCGTATCGGTCCTGGGCGGCTTGGCCCAAAGTTTGCAGCAACAAGCGACCCGAGAGGGAGAGGCGGCTAGGCCCTTGCCGCCAACCGTTTACGCAGAGCCAGGCGTCATAGTCTGGGAAACCACTCCGCCTGAAGGCGTAGAGCGTGGCGCTATCTCCAAGGCCTTCGGGACCATGGGCCAGGACCTGACAGTCATTGCCGATGATCTGGAGAAGGCCAACGCCGCTCCGATCGTCAAGAAGGGCAAGGTCATCCTCGATGGCTGGGCCCGGTACATGGCGGTGCGCAACATGACCGAGCTCGACGGATCGCCGGTGGCCTATCCCGTCGTCCAGTACGACGGCAGCGATATCCTGACCGACATCATCAAGCTCAACGTCGAAGGCCGCATCCTCACCGACGACCAGAAGCGGAAGATCGCTGCCAACCTCGCCCGCCAGGAGCCCAGCCGCAAGGACGACATCTACCGCGCATTCGAACTTTGGATGGAGCCTGTCTGATGAAGCCGCTTTACCGTGATGCTCGTGGTCATCGTCCCGGCGCGTACGACTTTTCGCCACCCGGCCTTTGGCTGATGGCTGCTGCAATTGGCTCATGGCTGATTGTCTGGTCCGCGTGGGAATTCATGCAGGCGGCTGCTCGTGCGGCTTCGGGGCTGATCTGATGTCAGCGAAGCCCGCCATCAATTATCGCCAAGAAGGGCATCGCTCGAACGATGCGCACCCTCGGCTTACGAACCGGGCGCTCCTCCCCGCCCGCGGGCGAATGATCTTCGATTTCTGCCCCGTCATCGAGCAGGTCGTTCGCCCATCTCATCCAATCGACGCCGGCTTGGACAGTCGTCGTCGCAACTCGCGGGTCGGCGTGGCCGCCCGCCCTTTTCATCTCGCACGGATTGCCGGTTCCCGCCGTCTTTCCGCGCATACCCTGCCGGCCCAGCAATGCTCTCAATTCGTCGCTGACCGGTCGATCCATCTCAATCACGTCCTTTCCAATCCGTCCTCTCGTGCTGGTTCAAAGAATGCCAGCAAGCGAGGACAAATAATTGGGAATTTGGGACAAGTCGGAGCCGCGTGAAATGACCGCTGTTCTTGCCGATGACCTTCGTGCGTTCGCGGGCCGTAAGTGGCCGGCAATGAACCACAAATGGCGGAAGGCCCGCCTGGCGTCGCTGCTGGGGCTGTCTGATCGCCGCATCAAATCCATCTACGAAGCCGAGCAGACAGCCCGTCTGCGAGCGGACGAGAAAGCCAAAATCACAGCCCTCATCGGGCAGAAGGAGGAGGCCAATGCAGACGCAGATCGGGCCGTTGCGGAACGCCTTGCTGAGCTGGAGGCACAGGTTGCCTTCCTGGTCTCGGCGCTGGCTCGCGAAACGCTGGCGGCAGAGGGCAGGGAAACAGGCGGAGCACTGCGGCGCCGTGCTGGCGAAAGCCCAAGCCCTGCGCGTCGCCGCGAGGATGCTTGAGGACGATGAGGAATGAAGCAGCGAACGGAGCCGAAGGCAGCGCAGTGTGAGGGCAAGAAGCCCTACTCCTCCTGGCGCGAAGCCCGACTGCAGCAGTCACACTCCGAACGCCTCCAAATCTACCGCTGCCCGCACTGCGGACAGTTCCACCTAGGAAACAAGCCGAAGGGGCAGGGGCGTCCTAAGCCTCCTCCGCCGGCGATCGAACTGGAGTTCTGAATGTATCTCGATTTCGACATGTCAGTCTGGTCGTGGCCGCAGTGGACGTTTGCGATCATCTACGTTTTCAGCGTGGTCAGCGCAGCTTTCCTCCACGGTGACCGGCGCACTGGCCATCACAGCTTTCCTGTCTCCATCACGATGGCTGCGCTGGGCGTGTTCGTCTTGACGGCTGGCGGCTTCTTCGGGTCCTGACCATGACCTACCGCATCAAGAACCCCGGCGTCGGAACTGACTTCAAGGGAATGAAGCAGATCTCTGTTGGCTTCGACCCTGAGACATTTGCCCAGGTCCGCAGCATTGCCGTGAGCGAAGGATGCTCGATGGCAGAGGCTATCCGGACGCTGGTTGAATTCGGCCTGCTCGATATGGCGGAGGCAGCATAGCCATGGGTCTCAAGATCGAAACCATGCCCGAACTCACCAGTCACCACGCTCCACGTAAGGGCGAGACCGGTGCGAAAATCCTTGCCGAACATCGCAGGGCAGAAACTCTGTCCGCTCTGGTCAAGGCTGTGAAGTCGGATCGGCGCCCTGTCGCCTACTGGCTCGATATGATCGCGGGGCGGGCATGACTGCAGCATCTGCACGCGGCCTATTCCGCGCTACCGGCAAGAAGAGCAAGCCTGTCGTCGTCCAGATGCTGGATGGTTCTCTGGCCAAGTCCGATGAGGGACTGGAGCGTGAGGCTAACGACTTCTATCCGACCCCGCCCGAGCCGACGCGAGCGCTGCTCCATGCCGAGATCAATCGGCTGCGAGATTTCCCTCTCGTCTGGGAGCCCGCCTGTGGTGACGGAGCAATGGTGCGCGAGATGGAGGCGCTGGGGCTAGCCGTCGTTCGCAGCGACTTGGTCGACCGCGGCTGCGGTGCCGACATCACGGACTTCTACGAGTTTACGTCCGGCCCAAAGGCTATCGTCACCAACCCCCCGTTCTCAGAATGCGGATGGGGCAACGGCAAGGCTCGTTGGCTGAAGCATGCTCTCGATGTCCTCGAAGTCGATTACATGGCCCTGCTGATGAACTGGGGCTGGCCTGGCGCCGGCGGCCTCGCGCCCTTCTACGCCGCCCATCCGCCGGCGCGCGTCTACCTGATGCGCTGGAAGATCGATTTCACCGGGCAGGGCGCTCCGCCAATGCTCAACGCCTGGTTCGTCTGGGACAAGAAGCACCAGGGCGAGACCGTCCTGCGCATGCTCGACCGAAAAGACGCCCGGCAGCACGAACTGTTCGGAGCATCAGCATGAAGTACCTCCCCGAGGAACATTTCCTCCCCCACCACAAGGCAGTGAACATGCTGGCGCAGCCGTCTTGGCGGTTCCTGCTGTCGCTGGTGGCGCTCAAGCATGGCGTGATGCAGCGGGACATCCTCGGCCATTGCCGCAGTCGGCACCTCATCGCTGCCCGCCACGAGGCCATGGCGCTGACCTTCGAGCATACCCAGGCCAACAAGATGAACATCGGTCTGCACTTTACGCGCGACCACACCACGGTCATTCACGCCCTACGCAAGCTCGGCCGAGTTCGGAAGCTGGTGGAACTTGGCTCGCAGCCGAAAGACGACAGCCATGGGTGAGATTGTTTTCCTCGACGTCGTGCAGCGCAAGAAGAGCGAGAACCTGCAGACCCTGTGGGATGCCTATGTGGAAGCTCGCGCGCGGTGCGAGAAGTCACTCTCCATGGAGGATGGCATGGCCGCTGGCCGCGCCTGGGCGGCATGGCTCGACGCCTTCCGGGCGGTGTATCCATGAACGCGCCCGCAACCTTTGTTCCGCTTCAGGAAGTCGACGTCGAGCTGACGCTGCTTGGCACGCTGCTGGAGAATGACGGTGCGCTCGAGCATGCTACTGGCTTGGTCAAGCCAGAGTGGTTCAGCGAGCCGATCTTGCGCTTCATCTTCGAGAAGGGTGTCGAGCTGGTCGAGGCTGGGCATAAGCCGAGCGCAACCGTGATGATCGCGACGATGCCGACAGAAATCGCCGGCGTGACACGCGGCGCATTCTATGCCCGCCTGGTGGCCGCCGCGTTGCCTGTGCGCATGGTCGGTGGTCTGCTGCAGACGCTCAAGGATCGCTGGCTGCGCCGGACGCTTACCGAAATGGGTCATCTGGCAGTCGAACAGTCGAAGCTCCAGCATGCTGACCCCTATGAGGTGGCTAGCAACTGCCTCAGCGAGCTCGACGTCGTCATGGAAGTGCAGGCCGAGAAGAGCGGCGCCAGTCTGGGCGAAGCCGGCCGCCAGTATTTCGAAGACATCCGAAACCCTGACCTGCTCAAGGGCGACACGACTGGGCTGCGCGTTCTCGACGACAAGCTCAATGGATATCGTCGTGGACAGCTCTATGTGGTCGCTGGTCGGCCCGGCATGGGCAAGTCCGCCTTCATGTGCTCCTCGGCCCGCTGCACGGCCCTGAGCGGCGTAGGCGTAGCGATCTTCTCGCTGGAGATGACCCGGCAGGAAATCTTCGCCCGCATGGCCGCCGATGAGATGAACGTGGCGAAGGCGCCCGGCTTCGGCGACCTCCTGCGCGGCAACTGGAAAGGCATGGATGACCAGATCGGCGAGGCATACGAGCGCCTGCATAAGGTGCCGATGCATATCGACGACAGCGCCCGCCTGACCTTCGCAGAGATTGCCGCCAAGGCCCGCCGGCTGAAGTCCGAGATGGAAAGCCAGGGCGTTCGCCTCGGCGTCATCTGGATAGACCATATGGGCCTTGTGACGCCTTCGAACCGCTACGCCGGCAATAAGGTAGCTGAAGCAGGCGAAGTGTCGGGCAGGGCGCGTGCGCTGGCCAAAGAACTCGACTGCTGCGTCGTGCTTCTCTGTCAGTTGTCGCGCGAGGTCGAGAAGCGCGACGACAAGCGTCCGATCATGTCCGACCTGCGATGGTCAGGCGAAATCGAGCAGGACGCCCATGTGATCGGGTTTCTGTACCGCGAGGAATACTACCTCGCTCAGAATGCCGATGCCGACCCCATGGCTCTGATCGATGCCAGATGGTCCATCGAATTCCTTATCCGCAAGAACCGCAGCGGTGACACGGCAGACTGCAAGCTGTGGTGCTCGATCGCTCACTCCAGCATCAGGGACAACCTATGACTGACATGCCCTGGGTCCGCTTTTTCCCATCTGACTGGCTGGCCGGCACGCGCGGCATGAGCGCGGCCGAAACCGGAATCTATATCACGCTGGTCGCGACGATGTACGAGCGTCGCGAACCAATCCCGGAGGACCACTCTCGGCTTGCTCGGCTGTGTGGCGCCCCAGTTGCGACGTTCAAACGCACTCTCGAAACGCTGATCGACGAGGGCAAGATCAGTCGCACCGAAGCAGGACTATGGAACAAAAGGGTCGGAGAGGAGAGCGAATATCGCACCGAAAAATCAGAGGCAGCCGTAAATGCAGCCACTGCCAGATGGTCAAAAAAGAGCAACAAAAACAAGGCCTCGACCTATGCGGATGCAATGCAGGCGCAAAGCGACAGCAATGCTATCCAGAAGCCAGAAGCCAGAAGCCAGATAGCTGCTGCGCAGCAAGACGCGCCCAAGTTCTTGTATGACCAGCTTCTCGACGCTGCCTCGTCTCGTGGCAACTGCCATCAGGCCTTGGCGATGGGTATTCAGCCGATCGTCGACCTCCTGGCCAAGGGCTACGATCTCGATGCGGATGTTCTGCCGGTCATCCGGGAAAAGGCCGATCCGTCACGCCGCAGTTGGTCGTATTTCGTCACCATCATCGTTCAGCGCCAGGCCGAGAAGCAGGCCATCCCTGCCAAGCCGCAGCAGCCGAACATCGATTGGAACGCGCGTCTGAACGCATATCGCGATCAGGGACTCTGGCCGCACGGCTGGGGCCCCAAGCCTGGCGAGCCTGGCTGTCGAGCTCCGTCTGAGATTGTCGAAAGGCACGCAGCATGAAGGTGGGATCTCGACCATGGACTGAAGCCGACTGCCTGCAGTTGGAGAAGCTGATCAAGGAAGGCCTGTCCTATGACGAAATCTCCGAGATAATCGGCCGAAGCCCGCTGTCGGTAGCTGGAAAGGCCAACAACATGGGCTTGGCCAAGTTCAAAGGCGGTGAGGGTGCCAAGGCGTTCGAGGCAGCGAAATCGCTGATCCCGACTGTCAGCGTTCACCAGAGCACCTTTGCCCGGTGGATGGGCGATCCCCCTCCAGGCCGCAGCGCCCTCGACCAGAGGCGCCAGTGAAGGTCTCCCTATCCGATCAATTGAAGGAGGCCATACGGCACCGGGACAACCTCCAGCGACTCATCGATGAAGGCGTGCAGCTACCGGACCCGGAGGACCACCTCAGAAGGCTCCACAAGGCGGAGGGCATCGTTCTGACGATCACCTTCAACCAAACATACGAAGCAGGTTTCAGAGAGTTCATGCGGCAGCGCAGGACCAGCAACGAAGGCGAAAGCTAATGAAGACGATCCCAGTGACCATCGAAGAGCTGCAGGCGGCCCATATCGAGCGGCAGGAGGAATGGTGCCCTGATCAGAAGCCCGACCTGTCGTTCCGCGGCAATGAAATGGCTGGCGAGGTCGGCGAGGCCTGCAATGTCATCAAGAAGCTGGAGCGCGAGCGGCAGGGCTGGCGCGGCTCGCGCGACACCGTCGAGCACCTGGGCGAGGAACTGGCCGATGTCGTGCACACGGCGATCCTCGTCGCGATCACGGCCGGCATCGATCTCGGGCCGCTCGTCGTCAAGAAGTTCAACGACACCAGCGAAAAGAACGGCCTGGGCACTCGGCTGCCGGCCTAATCCAACCAGAACCACCAACGAAGAGGGAAAGAATGGCTAAGGGCAGACCACGTAAGGCCGGAGTGAAGCGCACCAAGTCAGGAGCGATCAGCAGGGCCGCCGGCGCCTACAACGAGAATGCAGATGCGATTGCGCTGCGCATGCGCGTCTTCGGTCTGTCGGAGAAGGACGCTCGGGATCAGAAGGCAGCGACGTTCATCGGCCGCCTGTGCATGGCTGGGCGCCGCAACACGACCGACGGAATCACCGAGGCTCAGTATGAGGCTGCAACCGAATACCTGGCCGCCTACGCCAATTTCCAGAAGGCTGTGAAGTCGCCGAACGCGCTTCGCACCGGATCAGGTGGTGGTGACCAAGGCGAGAGTGCTGACTACGATTCCCGCTGCCGGCGCTGGGTCCAGAAGTTCGAGGCCATCCAGGCGGCAGTGCAGCAGGAGCAGGGCTTTCACGAGAACCGCGGCTCGAACATGTGGGCAGCAATTGACTATCTGCTGATCCGCGATGAGCAGCACTCGCACATGATCGGCGATCTTCGCCTAGCCCTCAATGCCGTCGGTCACCACCTGGGCATTATCCAGCGGCCGAAGCGTCGAATTGTTGAAAGCGCAAAGGCCGCTTGACGAACGTCGCAAATCAGCGTTTTGTGCAGTTAATGCGACGTTGATACAATCGTATCAAGCGACAGCCGCCCCGGAAACGAGGCGGCTTTTTTGTTGCCCGCAGATCACCCAACATCGAAAGGACTGCCCATGCGCTACTTCATGCGCCTGTTTGCTGTTGTCCTCGCCGCCTTCGCGCTGCCCTTCGTGGCACTCGCCCGCGCCGTGGAATCCTATGTCCTGCCCAAGCTCGATCATCGTGACAGCCTGGCTCTCGACCGTGCCGCCCATGTCATCGACACCGGCCACCCCATGCGGGTGCGCGCCAAGGCTTTTGTTGATCGTCTGCTGAACCATGACCTCTATGTCGCCGGCCACTTCGACCCCGGCCGAATGCCGGCCTAGCCACATAGATTTATCTCGGTCGGGCGCTTAGGTGCTCGGCCTGTTCTCCCAACTTGTGCAAGATGTGCACAGGTTCGATGAGCGGGCGAAAGTTCAGCGTCCCAAGCCCAAGCGCTTGGATTCTCTAGCTGCAACATCTGCTGCTTGTGCAGCAGTGGAGAATGGCCCCAGCTTCTTCCGTTCCCCGTCTTCATAGACATGAACGAAGTGTTGGCCGTTCACCACGCCGAGGCTAACGGATGGCGGCATCTTGTTGTCGTCGGACATAGGTCACTCCTCCTGATGCCCAAGCTTACCACTCTCAAGCCCAGGCTGAGCAAGCTGGCTCCTCGGCTATCCACAATGCGAGACGTGAGGGACACCAGGTACAGCCCAGACGCAACAGTGCGCGGCTGGTACCATTCGGCTCGATGGCAGAAGCTTCGGCAGGCTGTCCTCGAGCGTGACCTCTACACCTGCCAGCACACTGGCGTGATCCTCACCGGCAAGGCGCCGGCACAGACCAGCCCTGTCGTCCACCACAAGATTCCGCACAAGGGCGATGAGCAGCTGTTCTGGGACATCAACAACCTCGAAGCCGTGTCGAAGGAATGGCACGACAGCGAGGCGCAGGCCATGGAGCGGAGAGCATGACACCCGAGCTGCTTCGCCTCCTGATCACAGCGGCTGTTGCCGGTGCATGTATCGGTGCCGCGCCCTTGCTGATCCTCATCATCTGGAACGGTGGCTACAGCCGCGTGCCGACGCCTCCGCTTCCACCCCGGCGCGATATCTGTCGACCGACCACGGCGCAGGGTGATGGGCTGCCGCCGCCGCCCCCGAGGAGGTGACCGGGGGGGCGGTCGAAAGTCCCTGAGGGCCGTCGGCTCCGCACCCGCGTCTCCCTCACGCAGAGATTTTTTTGCTGACTGAAAACGAGGGTGCGAACCAAGGCGCGTACTGACCCATGAGTGACAAAAAAAGCGCCATCGACTGGGCAGCTATCGAGGCCGAATATCGGGCCGGAAAGCAGAGTATCCGGGCGATTGCGAAGTGGTACAAAATCTCAGATGCCGCGATCCGCAAGCAGGCCAAAAAGCACGGCTGGACGGTTGCGAACCAGAAGCAAAGTTCGCAGGTAACGCCGGGTGCGAACCATCCTGCCGAAAGCGCGGCGCCGGCAGAGGTCACGAAGGTCGAAGAGGTCATCAGCCGCGGCCGCAATATCGCCGACCGTCTGCTCGATGAGCTCGGCGCCGAAACGCTTCACATGGGCGAGATGGAGGTCATCATTCAGATGAATGAGACCGATCCTGACCGCATCAATGCAATCAAGCAGGCAGTGAGCCTGCCGACCCGGGCAAAGACGCTTCAGACGATCGCGCTGGCGCTCAAGACCATGGGCGAGACGGCAACCGACACAGCCAAGGGGAAGAAGGCTTCCCGCCAGGCAAACGCGGAAGCGGCGCGCGCCCCAGGTGGAAAATTCGCGCCGCGGGCCGCGCCGCGCATGGTGGTGGACAACACATAAATGCCAAAGTGGAGCACGGCTTGTCCTGACTGGGAGCAAAGGATAGTCGACCGAAAGTCGCTGATACCGTTCAAGCCACTCTATCAGAGCGAGGCTGATCACGCGCTGGAGGTCTTCAAGTCGCTACGGGTGGTTGATCTGCCAGGCCAGCCGACGTTCGGCGAGGTCGGTGATCAGTTCATCTTCGACTTCGTCTCCGCAATTTTTGGCGCCAACGATCCGGACACGGGCAGGCAACTGATCACGGAATTCTTCCTGTTGATCAGCAAAAAGAACTCAAAGTCGACGGTCGCGGCCGGCATCATGCTGACCGCACTGATTGTGAACTGGCGGGCTGAGGAGGAAATTCTCATCCTCGCCCCGACGATTGAAGTCGCGAAGAACGCCTATAAGCCTGCATCTGCGATGGTCCGTGCAGATCCCGAGCTTGACGCAAATGCCGGCGAGAATGGTTTCCTGCATGTCCAGGATCACATTCGAACCATCACCGATCTGAACAATAAGGCCGCTTTGAAGGTGGTGGCCGCTGATACCGATACGGTTTCCGGCAAAAAGTCGGGCCGCATCTTCATCGACGAGCTTTGGGTATTCGGAAAGCGACCCAATGCTGACGCTATGCTGCGTGAGGCGACGGGTGGTCTGGTCTCAAGGCCGGAAGGCTTCGTCATCTACGCCTCGACGCAGAGCGATGAACCGCCGGCCGGCGTCTTCAAGTCAAAGCTGGACTATGCGCGCCAGGTGCGCGACGGCGAAGTGGTCGACCCGCAGTTCCTGCCGGTGCTCTATGAGTTTCCGGAGGCGATGCTCAAGGCCAAGGCCTACGAGGAGCCGGAGAATTTCTATGTGACCAACCCGAATTTGGGTCGGTCAGTCAGCCAGCAGTGGCTGGAACGCGAGTTCATCAAGGAGAAAACGGGCGAGGGCAGTGGCCTTCAGACCTTCTTGGCCAAGCATCTCAATGTCGAAATCGGCATCAACCTGCGGGCGAACCGCTGGCCTGGCGCCGACCATTGGGAAGCCGCGAAGGACGAAGAGCTCGGCGCTCTGTCCCACTATGAGGCTCTGGACCGGATACTCGAGCGCAGTGAAGTCGCCGTGGTCGGTATCGACGGCGGCGGCCTCGACGATCTCTTTGGCCTGACCGTTCTCGGCCGAGAACCGGCAGAGATCGAGGTTGAATTCGAGATTGACGGTGTGAAGTCCAAGCGGCGCATGAAGCGTTGGCTTTCTTGGTCGCACGCCTGGTGCCACAAGGGCTTGTTCAAGCTGCGTCCGAAGCTGGTCACTAGGCTCGAAACGCTTCAAGCGGCGCGGGAATTGACCGTGCTCGACGATCCGCTCGGCGATGTCGCAACGATCATCGAGCACATCACTCGGATCAAGGACATGGGTTTGCTCGGCGGGGTCGCGGTTGACGCCTCCGGCTTGGGCGAAATGGAAGATGCCCTCGACGAAATCGAGGTCACTCAAGAGGCTGGCTTGCTCGTCGCAGCGCCCCAAGGCGGTTGGATGATGAGCAGCATCAAGGGCGCCGAGCGCCGGCTGGCTTCTGGCCTGCTGAAGCATTGCGGCGGCCCGCTGATGAACTGGTGTGTGCCGAACCTGAAGATTGAGCCGACGGCAACGGGCATTCGAGCGACTAAGCAAACCGCCGGCGATGCCAAGATCGATCCGGCAATGGCGATGTTCAATGCCGTGACGCTGATGGCCCGCAACCCGGCCGCGAAAGCACAACTCGAAGTCGCAGCAATGCTCGGCTGAGCAGGAGAAATCTAAATGGAAGCGATCTTCAAGACGCTCGCCGCCAAGGGCGACGGGCTGGACTTCGTGCTGTCTGACGCGACCGTCGACCGCTACGGCGACATCATCGATCCCAATGGCTGGGATCTGAAGGCCTTCAAGAAGAACCCCATCGCCCTCTTTGGCCATTCGAACGACTTCCCAATTGGCACCTGGTCAAACCTGCGTGTCGAAGGCGGAAAGCTCATTGGCCGGCTCGTCCTTGCGACGAAGGGCACGAGCGCCCGCATCGACGAACTGATCAATCTGGTCGAGCAGGGCATCCTGCGCGCCGTGTCCGTCGGTTTCATCCCGAAGAAGTGGGAGCCGCTTGATGCCAAAGAACCCTATGCCGGTCAGCGCTACCTGTCCCAGGAGCTGATCGAAACCTCTCTCGTGTCGGTGCCTGCAAACCCGGCTGCGCTGCAGCTGGCGAAGTCCATGCATCTCTCACCCGAAACCATGTCCCTGGCCTTTGGCGAGCATGCCGAAGTGAGGCGGCGGGACGTGTCTACCCCCGGCAAGTCTGCCGCCAAACCTCGTACTCCCACACAGAAAGGCACGGCCATGAGCCCGCTGACCAAGCGCATCGAGGATGCGCAGACCAACTACAACGCCGCCCGCGACGCCTATGAAGCGCATGTCGGTGAAGATGACTACGATCTCGACCAGGCCGAAACCCTCCAGGCGGAAATGGAAGAGCGCTCCGCGCGTCTCGAATCCCTCAAGACCGCCGAACGTTCGCTCGCTTCGCGTACTGTTCCCAATGGTGGCGGCAGCAAGCCCGGCGCGCCGGCAGTGCGCAAGCCGCTCGGCATCAAGGAGCGTGAGCCCAAGGCTGGCGATCTCGTCGTCCGTGCTGCAGTCGTTCAGCTGATCGCCAATGTCACCCAGCGCGACCCGCTGCAGGTCCTGGAAGAGCGGTATCGAGACCACGAAGGCACCAATATCTTCGTCCGTGCCGCCGTCGATCCTGCCAAGACTACCGTTCAGGGTTGGGCCTCCGAGCTGATCGAGACCGAAACCGTCGCGTTCCTCGAAACCCTTCGCGACGTCTCGTTCTATCCCCGCCTGGCTGCCCTCGGCGCGAACCTCCAGTTCGGCGTCGGCCGCGGTCAGATCAAGGTTCCTCGTCGTGCGGCCACGCCGTCGATTAGCGGCTCTTTCGTTGGTGAAGGCGCACCGATCCCGGTCCGCCGGTTCGGCCTGACCTCGCTCACGCTGAGCCCCCACAAGATGGGCGTGATTTCCTATTTCACCAAGGAAGTGGCGAAATACAGCAATCCTCAGATCGAGGGTCTCCTGCGCCAGGAAATCCGTGGCGATACCGCCGAGGCCATCGATACGCTGCTGATCGACAACCAGGCCGGCAGCTCGATCCGTCCTGCTGGTCTGCTGAATGGCGTGTCGGCGCTCACCGCGTCTGCAGCCGGTGGCTGGCTCGCTGTCATGGAAGACATCGAAACCCTTGCCGCGCCGTTCGACACTGCCAAGGCTGGCCGCAGCCTCGTCCTGCTGCTGAACAAGCGTGAAGCTCGTCGCCTTGGCCTGGTCCCGGGGCCTGATGGCAAGCTGGGCGTGCTGCGCGCGATCCTGGAAGAAGCCGGCATCACGCCGATCGCTTCGACCAACGTTCCCGCCGGCCGTCTCATCATGCTGGATGCTGCCGATTTCGCAACGGCCGCCGGCGATCAGCCGGAATTCGACGTCAGCGAAGAAGCAGTCATCCATGCCGAGGACACCTCGCCCCAGCAGATCAGCACTGCCGGTTCGCCGAACGCTGTCGCTGCCCCGGTTATCTCCATGTTCCAGACGGCCAGCGTTGCCCTGCGCATGCTGCTCGATGTGACCTGGGGTATGCGCCGCCCGGGCATGATCCAGTGGATCGACGGCGCCGACTGGTCCTTCACGGTCGACACCACGCCCTGAACCGCTGAGCGGTCAAAAAGTAGGGCAGGGCGGCTTCGCCCTCGCCCCCACTCAAACCTAAGGAAAACGCTATGTCTGATGAGAAAAAGACGAAGCTCCGCGCCGACTACACCGAGCTGTTCGGCAAGGCGCCGTTCAATGGCTGGGATGAAGCCGAGCTTCAGAAGCGTATCGATGCGAAACTGGCCGGCCAGGAACCGGGCAAAGAGCCCGCCGAAACCGATGCCAAGGCGACGGAACCTACCCCTGACCCGTATCCGTCCCAGGCTGACCTGGACAAGATGCGCTCCGGCAACTTCGACAACTACAAGAGCCGCTAAGCGCCATGGCAAACTGGCTCACCCGGACATTCCGAGCCCTTACCGGGAAGTCCGGGGAGGGCGAGAATCGACCCGGCCCTTACATGCTCTCTGATGGATGGCTGTCGGCCAAGGGCGGCAGCATCCTCAACTGGTGGCAGTCTGGCTACTCGCTGAACTCGTATGGCGAGAGCGGTGCGATGGTCGAGGCTTGCGTCTCGGCATATGCGCAGACGGTGGCCATGTGCCCTGGCGCACATTGGGCGCTGGAAAGCAATGGCGGCCGCCGTCGCGTGACCAATTCCGCTTTGTCCCGCATCATCAAGCGCCCCAATGATTACGAGAGCATCTCCGATTTCCTGCTGAACCTGACCGATCGCATGTATCGGAAGGGCGCAGCATACGCTTATGCGGTGCGAAACAATCGCGGTGAAATCACCGAGCTTCACCGCATGCTGGAAGGCAAGCCGCTGATCGCCGAAGATGGCTCGATCTTCTATGCGCTTTCGGGCAATGACATTGCCGAGCGTCGCTATGACCTTAGCTTGCCAGTGCCGGCCCGAGACGTCCTGCATGTTCGCCTGCACACTCCGCGGCACCCGCTGGCCGGTGTGAGCCCGATCCTCGCTGTGGCGCTCGACCTGGCCATGTCCGGGGCGGCGCTGAACCAGCAGGTTCGTTTTTATCTCAACGAGGCGCGTCCCTCGTTCATGCTGGAGACGGATCAGCAGCTGAATGCGGAACAGACTCGAGACTTGCGCGCTCGCTGGAATGAGCAGACGCGCGGCGAAGGTGCTGGCGGCACTCCGATCCTGGCATGGGGCCTCAAGGCCAAGCCGGTGACGACGAATGCCAATGACGGGCGCCTCGCTGACCTGTTGAAGCTGTCCGACCAGAACGTGGCCCTGGCATTCCGCATGCCTCTCCAAATCCTTGGCGTCGGCGGCACCCCATTTGCTTCAACCGAGGCCCTGATGGCGTCTTGGAAGGCAACTGGCCTTGGCTTCGTGCTCAACCACATCGAGGAAAGCATCGGCAACCTATTCGGCTTGAAGGGCATGCCCGATGAGTATCTGGAATTCGACACCGAAGCCTTGCTGCGTTCGTCGTTCAAGGAAATGCTCGAAGCCCTGACGGCCGCCACCGGCAAGGTGATGACCTCGGACGAGGCCCGGTCGAAACTCAACCTTCCGCGGAAGAAAGGCGGCGACGAACTCTACGTCCAGATGCAGGACATCCCGCTCAGCATGGCGGGCAAGCTCCGTGAAGAGCCTGTGGTCCCGCCAGCGCCGACCGACGAACAAGAAGACGAACTGACTGACGATGAGAAGGAAGCCGCCGCGAAGGCATTTCTCTTCGCGGAATTCCGCGAAATCGAGACACAGCTTCTTCTCACAGACCGACGGGTCGGCGGAGCATAGCGATCCTGTGGAACTCGCAATTTTAGTGAACGCTGAAACACCCCATCAAGTCGTCGTTCCGTATGGGGAATACGGAACCGAGGGAGCCCGTGTTGGAGCGCATATATCGAGTGCTTCTTGCAGCGGGCTATTCGCCCCGAGCAGTTGCTTGGCTGCGCAGTATGCACGCTCAGGTGGTGATCGCTCTGGCGATCTGCTCTTGGCTGCTATTGATCGCCGCGGTTTGGATCATTTGGAGCCTGATCTCCTAATGGCCAGCTCCTCGACCGCCCTTTGGTGGCAACATCAAGGGTGCCGAGGATCAAAATAAGTGGGGCTAGAAACACCCACATCGCGGCGATCTGAATATTGCGGATTGTCATGGCGAGCCTCGGACGCGGTACTGGCCGAGATTGCTCAGCAATCTCGTGGGCGTTCCTGGCGCTTTGCCGGGCTCGGGACTTAACTAACACTCTGTGCGGTCCGGTCACACGAGTATCAGGCCTTAACCTTACTACTGAAAATGCGGTGTAAACTCACACCAGAGGCCGCCACGGGAATGACGGCCTCTGGGCCGATGCTTTGGAGGCATCGCACCGGCGCCTCGGGGGCAATGATGGAGCGCCGGCTGTCTTCAATGGTGGGATGCTGAGTAGGTTCCGGGAGCTATGGGGAGCGCCAGTTCGGCGCCTGCCGCTCCCCATGCCAACGGCCCCGCAGCAAGAACGGCTATTGAGCAAATTAGTTTCTGCCCGCGAATTTGGCGGGCTTTCCTGTATCAACCTCACTGAGGCGATCACCGCATGAACCATAGCGACATCGCCGCCCTGATGAAGGGCGCGGCGCCAGTCATTGCCGACCTGTTGGCAAAGGCCGTCCGTCCCCTTTCTGATCGTATCGCTGAGCTCGAGAGCGAGCTGGAAGCTGTTCGGGCAGTTGATCATGCTGCCAGCCTTGCTGAACTGGTCGATGAGGCTGTTCGATCTTTGCCTCCTGCGCAGAAGGGTGATGATGCCGATCCGGCTGAGACCCGGCGCATGGTCAATGAAGCCGTGGCGGCTGCAATTCAGCAGTTGCCGCCCGCTGAGCCCGGCGAGCCAGGCGCCGACGTCGACATGGCCGAAGTGGATCGTATGATCTCGGCGAAGGTCCAGGACGCTGTGAGCGCGTTGCCGCCGGCCGAGCCTGGTCGCTCTGTCAGCGTCGATGACGTGGCGCCAATGCTCCGCGATTTGGTCGAGCAGGCAGTTGGCAATCTTCCGCCGGCCGAGCCCGGGAAAAGCATCGAGCCTGCTGATGTCGAGCCGATGCTCGCACAAATGGTCGAGCGGGCAGTTGTAGCAATCCCTCCGGCCGAGCCTGGGCGGTCGGTCACGGTCGAAGAAATAATGCCGCTGCTACGCGAACTCGTTGAGCAACTGCCGCCGGCAGAGCCGGGCAAGAGTGTTGAACTCACTGATGTCGAGCCTGTGCTCTCACGGATGGTGCAGGAGGCGGTATCGGCCCTTCCTCCTGCCCAGCCTGGCGCGCCCGGCAAGCTCCCGACCGTCAAGGCATGGGAAGATCGTGTCTATTACGAAGGCGAGTGCTGCATCTCGGATGGCTCGACTTTCCAGGCCAACAAGGACACGGGCAGGGCGCCTGGCCACGAAGACTGGACCTGCATTGCCAAGGGTGGGCAGAACGGCTCTGACGGTCGCTCGCTGCGTGTTCGCGGCACCTATGAAGCTGCCGGCGAATATCTGGCGCTTGATCTGGTCGCCCTCAATGGCGGTTCGTTCGTCGCTCGGAAGGATGATCCAGGTCACTGCCCGGGCGAAGGATGGCAGATGGTGGCTGCGCGCGGGAAGCGCGGTGAGCCGGGAGAAAGCGTCAAGGGTGAGCCTGGCAAGACTGTGAAGGGCGATCCGGGCGAGCCGGTGATATCGGCCGAGGTCAGTGACGAAGGTCTGCTGACGCTGGTCAATGGCGACGGCTCTACGATCGAATGCGATCTCTATCCGCTGCTGCGGAAGGTTTCGGGAGCTGGCGATGTATAGCCCGGTTCTCGTCGAGTCTGCGACTGATCTGGCCGTCTCGCTTGATGATGCGAAGATGCATTTGCGCGTCGCCTTTCCTGACGACAACGGCACCGTCCCAGCGACTGAAGAAGATCCGCTGATTGAAGCCTATATCCGCGCCGCAACTGCCCATCTCGACGGACCGACCGGCATTCTCGACCGCTGCTTGCAGGAACAGACCTGGCGCATCGACTTCGATGGCTTTTGCAGCCGTCTCGTATTGCCTCTGTCGCCTGTTGGCGAGATCGGTAGCGTCACCTGGCGCAATGCTGCTGGGCAGCTTTCGACCGTCGACGACGATGAGTATCTGACCGAGGCGGATGATCGAGGCGTCGTCTATCTGCGCTTCCGCAACAGCTACCAGTTCCCGACCGATCTGTATGAGCGGCGCGCTGTCGGCGTCACATTCCAAGCAGGCTATGCCAGCGGAGAAGTGCCGGCGCCACTGAAGGTGGCGATCCTGTTGCTCGTCGGCACATGGTTCGAGAACCGCGAAGCCACCGTCTCCACGGCAGCCAATGAACTCCCCTTCGCCGTGAAGGCCCTTATCTCTCCATTCAGAAGGATGTCTGTCTGATGACCGAACGCTTCAAATTCACCGATGACTTCGACTATCGCCCGACGGCAATGATCACCGTCGCATTCAAAAAGGGCGATGAGGGCGACATCGTCACAGGTGCAGCAGCATCCGGCAAAATTACCAACGCGGTTGTCGATGCTGCCCTTAAAGCCAAGAAGGGTGAAAAGGTCTCCGCCGCAACCAAGCCCGTCAAAGACTGATGGCTGAAAACTTTCGCCGGGCTGCAGCACTTCGAGAGCGTCTCAGCGCTCAGATGCGTGGAAACCAAGACGATGGCTGGGGCCAGCCAGTGCCAGGCGCCGGGCCTTTCGAAGAGCAATTCGAGATCAGCGCAGGCCTGCGACCTCTTCGGGGTAGCGAGGCCGTTTTGGCTGCCAGGCTCGAAGGGCGTCAGCCGTATGTCCTCACAGTCCGAAACACTTCGCAGACACGGCAGATCACGACGTCTTGGCAGTTCGTCGATAAGCGCAACCCGAAGAGAGTGTTTGCAGTGACGTCGCCATTCGCTGATCCAGATGGCCGGAATGCCTGGCTTGAAGGGCTCGTCGTCGAAGGCGGCTTAAGTTGAACCGTTGCTTTGGCGGTTCCATCCAGAGATTACCCGTGCAACCCTGCGGCTCGGTGGACTGAAAGGAAAAGCCGACATGGCTGAAGTGGAACTGAAAGTGCTGTTGGATGATGTCCGTGCGCGTGACGTTGCCTTGTTCAACACCATTGCTGCAAGTGACCGCCAGTCGGTCGCACTGTTTCGAATCTACGTGACGATGATCTTGGCACTCATGTCGGGTATTGCTGCTCTGGTAGCAGCTCCACCCTTCGCTGAACGTCCGTGGCTCGTGAGCGGAGCCATTATCGCAGCGATAGGTCTGGCAGGTGCATGCTGGCTTTGCTTTCGGGCAATTAAGACAGCAAATGTCGGTGCACCAGGCAGGTCAGCTGATTTTTGGCAGTGGGCTACGCGACCTGACGTAACCGAGGAAGCCCTCATCGAGGAATATCTCAAGAAGTCCTTCGAAAGCCAGACGGCCAACCATTTGGTAAACGCCAAATCAGGTTTCGCCATGCGCTGGGCAAAGCGGCTCGGCTTGAGCGCTGTCATTTTGGGTGGGCTAGTCGCCGTGATCGGCGTGACTAATCTTTGGTCCTACGTGGAGACTTATCGTCATTCTCTCGGATCACCCAACGCTCAGGCGGCGGTGGCGGCGGAGGCGGCGGAGGCGGTAGAGGCGGTGGGTTCCGGTCCTGTTGATCCTTAGCCATCACATGCCTCCCTAGCTTCTGCACGTAATCCAAGCAGAACTAGGTAAGGGAGTCGAGTCTCCACCATCCAGTTGCGCGGGGTAAGTTGTCGAACGCGGCCCTCGGCGCTACTTGCTTTCGGCCTTCACCGAAACGACCGTCTGATCAAAGTTTTCACTTACGGTGGCTTCCGATGCCTTGGCATTGGCCTGCTCCGCTAACGCTTTTGCTTGGGCTCTAGCTGTCATAAGCATCTTTCTCGTCTGCCACTGTGACCAGGCGACGGCGGCGAACGAAGCGGCAGTGATAACGATGGGCAAAGCATAGAACAGAATATCAAACGTCACTGTAGGTCTCCCAGCACCATGCGGGCCATGACGTGCAGCGCGATCGCAGCAACGAGCCATACCACAATACCCCAAACCAGTTCGCCTTGTACGAAGGTGGTCCGGGCATTCGCGATGTTGAAGAGATAGGCCGCTACGGGTGTGAGCGTACCGACGGTAAGACATGCCGTGCCAGCTCGATCAATGCCGGATGCCAGCATCTTGGTTTTCTCGTTGTGCACGGTGACTTGTCTCGGCGACAGGAAATTGTCGGCGTCGCCCCCACGCGGGCGGTCTTTGGCGGCTTCAACGAGACGGTCCTCGAGGTTCAATTCGCGTCTTCTTTTGAAGGAGGGTTCTCAAGGTAGCCGTGGCCAATAAGCCAATCCTTCAGGATGCTGTAGACCGCTTCCTGACGCGAGAGTGTTCTGCCTGAGCGGGCGACGTCATGGATGTAAGCGTTCAAATCCAGATCGCGAGAGGCGAAGTACAAATCTTCCAGTGCCTCTGTCGTAGCCTCAAGCCTTTTGAACATCGCGATGATGCCCAAGTCCGATAGATCGAGATATGGCTGGTCGAGGCGCACCAGGATTTCTGCGTTCATACTCCGTCCGTTAGCTTTCGCATCAGCGGCGATTTGATCTCGCATACCGGCGGGCATTCGAAGCATAAACTTATCTGCGAGATCACTCGGAGCGGGAGGTTTTGTTGTCATGCTTACCCGATACTAGCGAATTGACACCTTTTCCATCGTGGCGACTTGACATCATGTCGAGTCGACACCATTCTGTGTTTAGCTATTTTGCTGTCGCAACCGCGAGAAAAAGGAAAGATGTACCCAAGCGACGATATGCCGAAATTGACGCTACGCATCCCGGCAGACCTCAAGCTCTGGCTGGAGAAAAGATCGAGGCGCGAAGCAGCCTCGCAAAATACCCTGATCGTCCAGGCCCTTCGCCGGATGCAGGAGGAAGCAGCGGGGCGTGCGGCCTAGGAACCTAAGCCCCGCTGCGAAACGACAAAGCCGCCCTGGCAGGCGGCCCTATCTATCAACCAAGGCTGTAAGGAGCCTCAGATGAACGAATTGCTCAATACCACGGCTTCCGCCGTCCTCACAATGACCACTCGCGAGATTGCTGCGCTGGTCGATAAGGAGCACCGCAACGTTCTGCGTGATGCCCGAACCATGCTCGCGGCCCTCGACTTGGCTGAGGAGGGGTATGCTCAGTTTTGGGCAGACCCCCAGAACGGCCAGAAATATGTCGAACTGGCTTTGCCCCGCGATCTGACGATGACGCTCGTCACCGGCTATAGCATCCCTCTCCGCAAGAAGGTTATCGACCGACTGGACGAGTTGGAGCGCGGCGCGGCGCAACCTGCGGCCATCGATTTTTCGGACCCTGCGGTCCTGCTAGGCGTAGTTGGGCACCTGCAGGGACAGGTAACCGAGAAGGATCATATCATCGCGTCGATGCTTCCATCGGTAGAGGCTCTTGAGCAGATTGCCGAAACTCACGGCAGCATGAACCGGACCGAAGCAGCGAAGCATCTTGGTGTGCCTCCCCAAGTGCTCTGCAAGTGGATGCGTACCCACATGTGGACGTATCGCCGTGCGGGAGCAAAGGATGATCTCGCCTATCAGGCAAAGATCAACGCCGGCTATCTCGAGCACAAGGTCACAACCGGACCGCGTCCTGACGGTACCGAGTGGATCGGCACCCAGGTTCGCGTGACGCCGCGCGGCCTCACGGTTCTTGCGAAAGCGTTCCCCAAGGCTGCCGAACCCGCTGTTGCTGCTGCCTTGCGTCAGCACCTCGCAAGGGTGGCGTAATGGGCGCGCTGGCAAGATCGATTGAGCCGGCGCCGTGCCAAGACGGTCTGGCCGCAATCACAATCGGCGGCGCGTTTGTAGTTTTTGATGCCAACGTCTGGGAGTTGGACGGACGGACGCCTGCGGTGGTGTCGCGCTTTGATGGGTCAATCGGTATCGAGCATCCCTATCCCCTCAAGAAGAATGTCTTCTGCGGCCCGCGAGGGGCGGTCTATGGGGAAGGCCCCCTAGGTGACGGCAAGTTCCGGCGCATCGTCTCGTGCCTGGTGATGGGTAAGGTCATCGCTGGCTAATTAACAGGGCGCTCCACCATGGAGCGCCCTTTCTTGTAGGAGAAACGGGTGCGAGAGGTTTTGCTTCAAGACATCGCTATTGAAATGGAACGACTTAGCGAGAGCTTTCTTCGAGCGATTGAAGCTTCTCGTACTTCTCGATCAGAGGGGCATGCTTCACCGCCGAAAAAGCGGATGAGTTCGCCAGCATCCTGACTACCGACAGCGCTTCTTTGGCGCTGATCGTTTCTTTGGTGACAAGTGCGCCCACCAACATGGCCAGAGCGCCCTCTACGGCCAGCGCCCGTTTCACCGTCTGGTCTTCAGAAACTATCATTCGATTCCTCCAGTTCTTGGCAGATCCAGAGGAACAAAGGCGGCGGCTGGAGTCGATACCCAGCCGCCGTAATTCTGTAAGACACCAGTCCAACTGACTGCTGCGACAATATTCTTTCTGGAGTGAACCCAGTTGAAGATTCTCAATATGGCGCGTTTGCATCAGAGGCTGCGGCGTGTTCCTCAGCAGGTTCGAGTGCGAGCCCAGGCCGACTTGATGCAAGGCGCACGCGAAATCAACATGCTGCAGCGAGCGCTGGCTCCAAAAGAGGACATGGTCTTGGTCGGCACGATCAAGTCCGAACCGCTGCCCGAGCCTGAAATCGGCGCTGTTATTCGAGCTGGCGGACCCGAGACGACCGTAGCCATTCGAGACAACAAGTCTGGCGGTGGTTCGGCAGAGTACGACTACGCGTTTGCCCAGGAGTTCGGGACTTCGAAGATGCCGGCCAACGCATTCTTCTACCCTGGCATCAATGCTCGAAAGCGTAAGGTCGCTCGACAGGTTCGTGCTGGTTGGAAACGGACCCTGAAGAGCATGGGGAGGCAGAGTTGAGCGATCCCACCGTCGCCCTGCAACAAGCCATGACCGACCGCCTGCGGGCCATCTTGGGCGAGGAGATAGGGGTCTACGACTTTGTGTCCGAGGCCGCGACGCTTCCATATGCGACCGTCGGCGTCATCTCTGCCGTGCCGATCGACGAGATGTGCTGGGATCGATCTGAGGTGTCGGTGCAGATCGACCTTTGGGACGACGAGCAGACTTCTCGAAAGGTGAAAGAACGGGCCGCGGTCGTCCGCGATGCCTTCCATGAATTCGACGGTCTCGTCGTCACCGGCTTCGCCGTGGACCGGATGCGCGTCGATGGCGTGTTCCTCTCAAGAGAGGCGCAAACCCTGCTCAACCGAGCGCGGATAGTGGTGGCCGTCGAGGCTCAACCGAATTGACTTAACCCGGCCGCCTTCGAGCGGCCTTTTCTTTGGAGGCCACGAGATGGCGACGACCAAAAAGCTGCTTATCCAGTTCGGTGACGGTGCCGATCCGGAAGTGTTCACCTACAACTGCACCATCAACACCTCGCAGGATTTTACCATCGAGGGCACCACCGTCGATGCTACGGAGCCGAACTGCGAAGAGCCTGATGCTCCGGCGTGGGTGCTCCGCTCGATCGACACCCTATCCGCTGGCATCAATGGCGCCGGCACGATGGACCCGATGAGCTTCGCCCGCCTGCGCGACAATATGCTCTCGGGCGAGCCCTTCAATGTCCGCGTGCTGATCGACCTGGCCTCGGCCGCTGGCGGTGGTCACTTCGCCGGTCGCTACGTCGCCACGAGCCTGGGCATTGCCAAGGAAGGCAAGGGCTATGTCTCGGCCACCGTGGCGCTTGCCAGCGATGGTGCGATCACCTGGGTGCCGGCCACCTAATGGCGCGGTATGTCGAAGAACCCTTTGGCGGGGCGAAGCGCAAGTTTCGCCTCGGCATAGGCGAGCTGCGCGACCTCCAGGACGCGACCGGCGTCGGTCCGGCCACTCTGGTCGCGCGCTTCATCGCTCTCCCGCCTGCTGCCGATCACAACAAGCGGCCGCGCGAAGATGCCTACGAGCTGGGCAAGGCGGATCCTGACTACATCGCAGACTTCAACGTCTATGCGTCGATCCGCACTTTCGGCGGCGACTGGCGCGTCGATGATCTGCGCGAAACGATCCGGCTCGGGTTGCTCGGCGCCGGCATGACCTCGACGGAGGCCGATGTCTTGATGATGAAGCATTTCGACCACCCAGATGCGCCCGGGCTCCACGAGCATGTTGGATTGGCCGCCCAGATCGTCATCCACGCCATCGCGCCGGACAAGGACGATCCAGCGGGAAAAGCGCCGGCGGAGACAACGCCGACAGCACCGGCGACGGAAAGCTGAAGTTCTCCGCCTA
The DNA here is from genome assembly GCA_029202405.1 of Candidatus Devosia phytovorans. Classification (NCBI taxonomy): domain Bacteria; kingdom Pseudomonadati; phylum Pseudomonadota; class Alphaproteobacteria; order Hyphomicrobiales; family Devosiaceae; genus Devosia; species Candidatus Devosia phytovorans. Next base: position 1,152,897 of record CP119312.1, read on the forward strand.
TTACGGCGTCGGCGCGGCAATGGGCTGGTCGCCCCGGGAAGTGGATCGGCTCAGTTTGTGGGAGCTGACAGCCGCGGCGGATGGCTTCGCCAAGGCCAATGGTGCTGAGGAAAAGACTGAGGCGCCCACCTACGACGAGCACCTCGAAATGGTCCGGCGGCTCGGCACTTAAAGCCCGAGCACTTCGCAATCCTTCAGGGATTGTTCGAAGTCGATGGCGATCCCGTCGGGCGCACTACGAAGATAACGGCACATCAGAGGTACGGTGTTGCGACTGGCAGGAGCGGTGGCGGTGAGCAGCTGCAAGCTATCCTGCGCTCGTGCCCGTTCCTCATTGGCTGCTACGCGCAATTGTTCTTGCGCCTGTCGCTGCTGCCATTCGCCCCAGAAGAAATAGCCGACGAATGCAATTACGGCGACACTGGCCAGTCCGACCAAGATCTTCATTTCACCTCCGCCCCGATGGGAGCAGGGGTTTTAGCAGGTAACTCATGGCAACGACAATTGAAGAACTCCGCGCAGTTATGCGCATGGAGATGAAGCCGTTCATGCGCGACCTGCAGCAGATGAACGGCATCAGCGCGCGTGCTGCGCGCCAGGTCGAGCAGACATGGATGCAGACGAACCGACGTCTCGACGGCATCGGCAAAAACATGGCGAACAGCCTCATCGCGCCGTTGACTGGGGTCGGCGCTGCGCTTGGCGCTCGGGAACTGATCCGACTCACAGATGTGTGGACCGACCTCAATGGGCGCGTGCGCATCGCCGCCGGCGGCATCCGTGAGGGCGCTGACGTGATGGAGCGCCTCAGCGACATCGCACGGCGCACCTACTCGTCGTTGGAAGTGACGGCCGAGAGTTACTTGGTCAACGCCCGATCGCTCTCAGAACTAGGTTACAGCACCAACCAGGCGCTCGACTTTACTGAGGCGCTGAACAACGCACTGGTCGTCTCTGGTGCAAAGGGACAGCGCGCCACTCAGGTGATTGATGCCCTAGGCAAGGCTATGGCGCTGGGCGAGCTGCGCGGCGACGAACTCAACACTGTAATTCAGTCGGGTGGCCGCGTTGCGCAGGCGCTCGCCGAAGGGCTCGGCGTCACGACGAACGAGCTCCGCAAGCTGGGAGAACAGGGCAAGCTCAAGTCGTCGAGCGTCTTTACGGCGCTGACCTCTCAGATGCAGACGCTGCGCACCGAAGCTGACGGCATGCAGGCCACCATCGGCGATGCCATCCAGCTTCTGCAGAACAGCTTTCTCGAATACGTGGGCGGCGCAGATCAGGCGTCTGGTGCATCAGCGCGTATTGCCGAGGCGATCATCGGTGTCGCCGATAACCTCGACACTGTCGCTAGTGCGGCGCTCACCGCGGCGACGGCCATCACCGGTGCACTAGCAGGTAGAGCGATCGTCGGTGCTGGCGTGCAGATCATGTCCACAACCAAGGCGCTGACGGAGTTTGTTCGGATAGCACGCGCAGCTCAGGGGCTCGGCGGGCTCGGCCCGGCTTTCGCCTCCCTTGGCGCAAACGCCGGCGTCATCGGCTTGGTCGTGGGTGGTGCAGCAGCATTGGCGCTGGGGCATTTCGCCAATCAGGCGATCGAGGCCGAGCAGCGCACCGACCGGTTCAACGCGATGCTCGAGCGAATGGGCCTAGTAGCGAAGGAATCGGCGGAGCAGATCGACGAGGCGGCAGCTGCTCAATCGCGCCTCTCTTCGGCTGAGGGTATTGCTGCCGTCCAGCAGGAGACGGAAGATGCCGCGATTATGCTGCGTGAATACGAGGCTGGTCTAGAGGACTTAGCGGCTACTTTCCGACTTGGAGCCCAGGCCAAGTTCGAAGATCAGGCGGCCATTTCGAAAGTTGTTGATGCCTATCAGGGCGGCGAAAAAAGTGCAGAGGATCTAGGGAAAGAGTTGGACGAACTGGCGACCAAGTTTCCAGATTGGGCGGCAGACATTTCTGACCTGCAGGGGTGGGTTTCTCAGATCGAACTCGCGAGGGCGTCGGTTGGTCGTCTCGCTGCGGAAACGGCTGGCTTGGAAGATATTTCCTTCCGCAAGATGCTGGACGTGGTGGGGCCTGAGCCTAGTCCAATGACGACTGACCTTGGAACATTTCCTCAGTTCAACAACCCGCCCACCTACGGCGATCTGGCATCCTTCGCTGGCTCGGGCTCGCGGACACGCAAGAGCGGCGGTGGAGGTGCCAAGGCTGACCCTTACGGCGATGCTACGCGGTCGATGCAGGAACGTATTGATGGCTTGCTGCGGGAAACCGCCGCGATGGCTTCGCTCAACCCGTTGATCAACGACTACGGATATGCGGTCGAGAAAGCTCGCGCCCAGGTCGAGCTCGAAAATGCTGCCGCCAAGGCGGGCATCGAGCTGACGCCCGCACGAGTGGCGCAGATGGCGCAGCTCTCCGAGGGGTATGCCACTGCTACGGTTGAGGCTGCAAGGCTGGCCGAAGCGCAGGCTGCCAGCGTCGAGCAGATGGACAGGATGCGGGACGCTGCCAGTTCCGCGCTCGAAACCATCGTCGACGGTTTTATCGAAGGCCGCGACGCTGGCGAGATCTTCAGCGACATGCTCAAGAACATCGGCAGCCAGCTGATCCAGATGGGGATGAATAACCTCTTCGGAAGCGGCGGTGGCAACTATGGCCTTTTCGGCAAGCTCTTCGGCTTTTCCGAGGGCGGCTACACCGGCGCTGGTGGGAAGTATCAGCCGGCAGGCCTTGTCCATCGTGGCGAGGTGGTGTGGTCGCAGCGAGACATAGCAAGGTCAGGCGGCGTGGCTGCGGTGGAAGCGATGCGACGAGGTATATCCGTGCCAAGCGTTCCGTCGATTGGCGGCCGGGGAGACAACCTCAGCTTCCCCTTCGCACCGAATATCACCGTTCAGGATGGCAGTGCGGAATCCATCGCACGCGTCGAGCGTGTGGTGCGGAAGATCGCGGCAGAGCATGAGGGCAAGACGAAAGACATCGTCCGGACGTTCAATCGAAAGTGGAGATGATCACTTCTTGCCGCCGTCGATGACGGTAAAGGGAGTGGTGCTGCTTTCGGAAAAGTCAGGGATCCGCAATCGCTCTAAATCGTCAGCGGTTTGAGCGAATTGGCTTTGCGAAGCCGGATCGTCAAAGTCCCCACTGATCTGGCGATAAGACTCTGCCAACCTTCCCAACTGGTCGTTGAAGACGGAGCGATCGATGCTCTCGTTGATCGACAAATAATGACTGAGCGTGGCCAGCACTCGATGCTGCGCCTCTGTTCGAGCTCGCAGCTCAACCACTGCAGAATTGGTTTTATTCAGTTCGTCGAAGAGCGCTCGCACGGCCTCTTCTAACGAGCTGAATTGGTACGACGTCGAACCCGTCAAATCTGAGTCTCCATATTAAGGGACGCTTGTCTATCATGCCGCTTATCGAACCGCTCGACTTGCTCGAAAATTTTCCTGGCTGGTCCACGGACTTCGAATTGATGGCGCGGCAGGAGCAATCCCGCCATGCTTCTGGACGGACGCGGGTAAAGGACTTCGGCCAGCCACTCTGGCGCGCCTCGTGGACGAGCAAGCCGCTTTCGCCGAATAACCTCGACATGTGGCGCGCTCGTATCGAGCAGGCCATGGTCAGCCAGATGACATTCAAGGCATGGCAGTCGAGCCGCTGCCGGCCGATCGCGCATCCCGGCGCCGGTTCTCTGCCCACTGGTGAGCTGAGCGCCATCGGCGATGACGACAAGACGGTGCGCGTTGCTGACCTCGTCGGGATTCAACTGTCGGTCGGCGACATGCTCCGGATCGGCTCTGGGCTCTATCGTGTCCAGGAGCCAGCCACGGGCAACCTGACCCCGCTCTTCACGATCACGCCCCACCTCTGGCCCGGTACCGCCGTCGGTCAGGACGTGGTGATCTCGAAGCCCTGGTGCCTGATGACCGTCGATCCTCGTTCTCTGTCCTCGTCGGCTGATGCCGGTACCGGGCGAGGCCGCATATCCTTCTCGGCCACTGAGGCGCGCTGATCCATGAAGCAGTATTCTGCCAACACCGTGGCTGCTCTGGCGGCGCGGCGCTTGATGCCGCGCGACTTCCTATGGATCGAGGCGCGGGACCGCGTGACGGGGGCGCCGGTGCAGGTTGGCTTCTGGTCCGACCTCGCCAACGTCTCCGCGCTGGTGATCGACCCTGATACCGGGCTGCCTGTCTCGCGCGACTTCCACGGGTCAGGCTCGCTGATCTCGATCAGCGATATTCCCGCCATCGTCGGCGTCAGCGTCGAGAACGTCACCGTGACGATGTCGCAGCTTCACGACCAGGTGGAGGAGGCCCTGCGCCTATACGACTGCAAGCAGGCGCGCATCGAGATCCATACCGGGCTGCTCGATCCCGACAGTCGAAAGCTCGTCGACCCAGCGGAGCCGATCTTCGTTGGCTTCATCGACCAGATCGAGATCAGAACGCCGTCCGAAAATGAGGAGGGCGCTGCGGTCCTGACCTGCGCCAGCGGCACCCAGGAGCTGCTTCGCTCGAACCCCTCGACGCGAAGCCATGCTGATCAGCAGATCCGAGCGCCGGGTGACGACTTCTTCCGCGACGCCGCGGTGTGTGGCGACTGGGATCACTACTGGGGCGCGGTCGGCCAGAACAAGGTCGAGGCTGTGCAGCAGCCGAAGAAGCGCGGCCTGTTCGGCTGGGGAGGCGTGCTTGGCTTCCTCTGACGTTCGCTTGGCCGGTGCTGCCGACCGCGCGCGCATGGTTCGGCATCTTCGCGATGCCCACGCTGCCGGCGGTCTGCCGTTCTTCTTCAGCGCGCCGCACGCCATGGCGCTGGTAGATCGGCACATAGCCGAGCCGAATTTGTTGGCACTGGTTTGCGGCGATTCCGGCCTGTTGCTGGCCAGCGCGCAGGAGCATCCCTTCGCGGCGGTCCGCTACGCCATGGAAACTGTCTGGTGGATTGCGCCGGAAGGTCGTGGCCGCTTCGCAGGTCACATGCTGGACGCCTATGAGGCGTGGGCCAAAGAGCAGGGCTGCGCTTTCGCCGGCATGGCTGCGCTCGCATCATTCCCGCGTGCCGGGATCATCTATCGCCGGGCCGGATTCCGCGAAACCGAAACCCACTATCTGAAGCCGCTGGGCTGAGGTCGCACACATATGGCAATCTTTACCTCGATCGGCGCTGCCATCTTCGGCGCCGGGACGTTCCTTGCTGGCGTCACGGCCGCAGGCCTTCAGGTCGCGGCCGGTCTCGTTCTTAGTTCGCTTGGTCGCGGCGCTAATGACGCCGAGCCCCAGCCGCCCAAGTTCGGCGTACAGGGCAAGCTCACGGCCGGCGAAGATGTGCCACGTTCGATTGCCTTGGGCGAAAGCTGCACGGCGGGCTCGCTGGTCTGGCACAACACATTCGGCGCCGGCGGCGTCATGTCGGCCCGCGTCATCGCGCTCTACGATCTGCCGATCCGCGAACTGCGCTATCCGATCGTGGCCGGTGTCGATTGCACGCTGCTGAAGGATCAGCCGCATCCGAACTATGGCTGGCCGGTTGCCGACTATCGCGTCGGCGGCGTCGATCATCTCTGGATCAAGTTCTACGACGGCGGCCAGGTGGCGGCCGATCCATTCCTGGTCTCGACCTTTGCTGCCGATCCGGACCGCCCCTATCAAGCTTCGCGCATCGGTCGCGGCATGGCCTATGTGGTGGTCTTCGCCCGTGCCCCGGAGCGCAACGACGAAGGCGACAAGCCACTGTTTCAGGGCATTCCGGAGCTCAAGTTCGTCACGCACGGCACGCGCTGGTATAATCCGGCTCTGGATAGCACGGTCGGCGGTACCGGCGCCCACAGGTGGAATGACTTCTCAACCTGGGGTGGCGTTGGGGACTTCAATCCCTTCGTCCACCTCTACAACCTCAAGCGCGGCATTGCCGACCGGGTGTCGGGCCAGTGGCTTTATGGCATGCAGGGCACGAGCGCGGCCCGCCTGCCGGTTGAGAACTGGATTGCGGCCATTGGTGACGCCCAAGCCGATATCGCCGGTCCTGGCGGCGCGGAGCCGACCTATCGCGCCGGCGGTGAAATCCAAGTCGGTGCGCAGGTTGCACAGACCGAAGAAGCGCTGCTCACAGCTGCCAATGCTCGCCTGGTCGAGAATGGCGGCACCTATACGGTCTTTGCCGGCCCACCTGGCGCTCCGGTGATGGCATTTACCGATGGCGATATTCTTTCGACCGAGGAGCAGAGCTTCAGCCCGTTCCAGTCGCTTTCCGACACCGTCAACGGCATCGTCGCCAGCTATCCCAACCCGGCCGAGGGCTGGAACGACAAGAAGTTCACTTCACTCCGGCCCGATCTTGAGCCGGCTGCTGGCAATCGTCGCTTGGTCATCCCGATCTCGCTGGATCTCGTCCCGTATGCCGGCCAGGTGCAGCGCCTGGTCAAATGGGCAATCGACGAAGCGCAGCGCGCGCGCCGGCATACCTTTGTGCTCGGCCCGGAGTTCCGGCGGATCGAACCCGGCGACGTGGTACTTTGGACATCCGCGCGCAATGGCTATGTCGACAAGCTCTTTCGCGTCGATGGCGTCGTCTACAAGTTCAACCTCGACGTCATCGTCGATTTGACCGAAGTCGATCCATCGGACTACGACTGGGACCAAGCTACCGACTATCGCCCGCCCATTGATGGCCCGCTATCGTTGGTCGGCCCCAAGCCCATGCCCATGCAGGGCTGGCAGGTATTCCCGGGCATCATCGTCGATGCCGATGGCGCAAGCCGCCGTCCGACCATTGAAGTGCGTGCTGCCGGCAGCGTGCCGGGTGTGGAGCGCGTCCGTGTCCAGGTGCGGGCAGGGGGCGAAGATGGCCCATTGATCTTCGACGGCGACAGCCAGCCCTACGCCGATCCGTGGCGTTGGCTGCTGCAGGGCCAGTTCCCGCCGAATGTGCTCTGCTATGTGCGCGGCATCTTCGTCGGTCCGCCGGCAGCCAACTGGAGCGATTGGCTGGCGGTGACTACGCCCAATATCCGGCTCGGCGCCAGCGATATCGCGCTCGATCTTTCCAACGTCGCCCAGGACGTGCTGGCTCAGCTCGGCCTGAAGCCGCGCCAACTCATCGAGCAGTTCAAGCAGTTCGGCACGCTGCTCGAGGAGGTCGATCGCGAGAACTATACCAAGCGCGAGGCGCTATTCCGCGAGATCGGCGTTGAGCTCGAGGGCTTGTCGGCCAGCTTCACTGAAATCATCGAGGTGGCACTCGGGCCGGGCGGCGCAATCGCCCAAGCACTGGAAAGTCTCTATGCAGCAATGGGCGGCAACACCGCCGAGGTCAATATCCGGTGGACGGCGCAGGCAGCGCCATCGGGCTACTCGGCGCGCTATGCAGTTCAGGCGGCGGTCAATGACGGGACATTCCGCTCGGCGACCCTGTTTCTCGATGTGCCAACCGATCCGACCCAGCCGACGCGCATCGGGTTGATGGCCGGGCAGACTGCATTCTTTACCTCGGCCGGCGTGCCGATCGGCCTTATCAGCGAGGACGGATTCTTCCGCTCTGCTAACGACGCCATCACGATCAACATGCTCACCGGTGACCTGGTCTCGGCCGGCAACTTCAGCTTCGGATAGTCCATGCCCATTCGCGGATTTGATACCGAGGGCGTCGTCGCCTGCTTCGACGAGATGCCAGGCGGTGGTGCAGTGTTTGATATCGACGCGCCCCGCAATGCGCCGGTGAAGAACCCTGCCCAGCATCTCGACAAGATCGTGTTCCATTCGGACTTCGATCAATACGAGATCGCAGCCGGGCCGGTCGATGTCTCGATCAACCATGCGGCGCTGCCGACAAAGACGACGGTCATTGGTGTCAGTTCGGGCGGTGGCGGCTGGGGCCCCGTCTTCACGCCCGCCGTGTCAGTGGAGATCATCAGCGACTTTCGGCAGACCAATACGCTGCTGTTCGCTCATGATCTGGGCTACGTGCCGAAGTTCATGATCGCCTTGGCTGGTCGTCGCGTGCCAGATGGCTATGTCGTCCAGAATGCAGCGGGGAGTTATCGGCGCCGTGTGGCCTTCTGGGCAAACTCGACGGGCATCTTTGTGCGAGACAGTGCCTCGGCAGCTGCGGTCGCTTGCCCAGCGATCACCTTGGACTACCGCGTGCTGGTTTTCCGAAACAGCGAAGCCGATCCGGCAAAGCCGCTGTTCTCCGGTGGGCCAGGTGAGCCGCTGATCCTGGCACGAGGCGTGATCGACAGCTCAAAGAAGTACCTGCGCCGCACCGGCGTCGGCGACACGCCATTCGCTCAGAACTTGGGCCGGACGCTCGACTGCAACAATGGGTCGATGGCGTCCGCCAGTGGCGGCGTTGTGATCACGGAGGCCGGCTATGGCGGCTCATTGCCGGCGCCGCCTTTTATTTCGGTGGGTGTCGACTGATGCCTGTGTTCAATGACGAACTGGGCAACATCTTTCATACCGACGGGGATCGCATCGTCTGGGCGACGACGCGCCGGCCCGCGCTGCTGCTGCCTGATCAGAAGATCATCATCGACCCATTCACTGTCCAGTTTCCGGACTTCGTGAAGAACAACGCCTACGGCTTCGCCGTCGACACGACGACCTCTCAAAGCACCTGCATGTCGATGGTCACCATCGTGCCGCAAGAATGGGATTCGGGACTGTCCGAGCTGGCCACCCTCTCAGAACAGTTCAACTACTTCGAGACCGAGATCACCCTCACGCGCATCAAGACGCCTTCGAACTTCATGCAGTTGCCGTTTCCTGACTGCTGGGGATCTGGGACAACGCACATGTGTGACGGCGGGGCGCTGATGGAAGCGACGGGCATGCTCGTCCGCATCTTCACGATCGAGCGCGACGGCGACAAGATCTGTCTGCGCCGCAAGCAGTCCGTGACGAATGGTGGCGCCCGCTTCGTCTGGAACAGCAACAACAATAACGATACCGCCGCCGGTGGCATGCGCAACGGCTGGACCCATGGCGGCAATCCGAACGGCTGGGTTGCCGCGCAGATCGACTACAAGGCCGGCGGCAATATTCAGAAGCGCCGCGGCGGCTCCAATGCCTGCTCATTGTCCGACCCGACCGACTACGAATCCATCTGGCGAGGCAAGCTCGTCATCACGCCCGGCTACATCAAGCCCTAGGAAATCTCATGCCACTCGAAACTTGGTACTCAACCGGCACTGTGTCGGTGGAGGGCGGCAGCACGACCGTCACCGGCACCGGCCTCTTCTGGGGCGAGGATGCCATCATGCCGGGCGATCTGTTCGCTGATCCCGCGCAGCCGCTGGTCCCGCCACAGCGCGTCAAGGAGGTGACAGGCAACGCCGAGTTGGAGCTTTGGGCGCCATGGCCCGGCGCAGACATGGCAGCGGACCCATACGAGATCCGCTATGTCGGCATCATCGAGCGCTCGACAGCCCAAACCCGAAAGGTGCTGGAGCAGTTGGGCGAGATCAGCGCTTATTTCGACGTGCAGGTGAATACGCTGGCCGATCGTGCAGCCTTTGATGCTCGGCCAGCTGGTTATCGCGTGCTGGTGTCCGACGTCGGCGATGGCCGCGCCGAAATCTTCTCGAAGATGTCCAGCGTCAATGCAGACTGGAGCGATGGCGCGCCATTGGGCGAGATCGGTCCCGAAGGTCCACGCGGTCCAAGCGGCATCACCTGGCGCAACAGTTGGGACAGCGTGACCGTTTATGCCGCCCAGGATGGAGTGCTCTATAACGGCTCATCTTGGCGCGCCAAGCAAGCCAGCACCAATCAGGCGCCGCCGGCACTCCCCGACATCGAGAATACCTATTGGCATCTCGTCTCACAGGCTGGCGCCAACGGCACAGGCACCGGCGACGTAGTTGGTCCGGCGTCATCTGTCAGTGGACGCATTGCGTTGTTCAGCGGCACGACAGGCAAGCTGCTGTCGCAAGCTGGGTTGCTCATCACTGATCTTGAGCCGGCTCGCACGCTTGCAACGCTTGCCGAAGCCCAGGCGGGAACTGGCACGACGACCAGGGGATGGACGCCTCAGCGCATTGCCCAAGCCATCCTTGCTCTCTCGCCACCCACCGACACCTCGGATCTTGAATTCACCGTTTCGCAGCTTGCCATGCTCATGGCTGATGCAAATAACCAGGCACAGTTCTTAGGTTCGAACGGCAATCGCTTCGCCGATAGCCTCGATGCTCTGACTTATGTCGACGTCGCAGGTGCGACCAATCTGGATAGTTCCTTTTCAGGCCTGCTTAAGCCCAGCCTTGCGGCAGGGATTCTTATCCCGCGGACAACGGGAATTGCTATTGGCAATATGACCGCTGCTGCGGGACTGTCAGCAGCATTCGATGGGGCAACCTCACAAGCCTCAGGTTCGTGTGCGGGCTACACCGGAGTCGGCACCTCAAACGCCGCCTTCATCGGAAAAAATTATAGTGCCTCTCCGCAGAGAATATCTTCGGCAGTTGTTTTCGGAAGTAACGAAGCGGGCCTTTACGCCGGTGCTGATCCGGCAGTCGTTCTGAATCTTCGCGGCAAGAATGGATCAGCACCAACGAGTGCAACTGACGGTGTTTTGATCGGTAGTCTATCTTTCGCAGATACGGCAAATGAAAGCGCTGGCCGAACAATCGTTTGCACAGACCTCAGTACCGCTTGGGATTATGTGTTTGTTCAGTTGACCAGCAACTATGCGGGTAATATCGGCCACGTCGTCGCGGAGGTGCAATTCTACCCTCCAGGCGCGCCTAACAATCTATCCGTCAGGTCAGCTGCTTTCACTGCCGCTTCGGTTCCGGCTCGTATGAAGTCGCTAATCAACGTTCGCGAGGTCGAGGCTGCAGTGGCCGGGACAGACTATCTGCTCGATTGCAGCCGCGATAGCGGCGCGACCTGGACACCGATGGCTCTGACAGAGCGCTACACCTCGGGCAACCTCCGCGTCGTCGAGACCGCCGAAACAGACGTCTCGGGCCAGCCGTCCGGAACGTCGCCTCGCTGGCGCTTCCGCACCCTCAACAACAAGAACGTCGAGCTGCATGACGTCTATCTCTACTGGAGCTAATCCGTGAGCTATCTGCACGCGCCTGACGATCTGCCGCGCCTTCCACATCTGGAGCCAGATCAGTTCTGGTTTATCCTTCGCGCCTCGGGTCAGGAGCAGCAGCTTCTGACTTGGGTTGCCAACCTGAATGATCCGGGCGCCGAGGAGGAGCCAAACCCCGGATACGACCCGATGGAGTGGGCGCAGGTCTCGGCGAAGCTCCAGTTCGCCAAGTTCTTCGAGCGTGACCATCCGATGGTCGAAGGCGCGCGTCAGGCGCTGGGGCTGTCGCCGGAAGAGCTCGACGCGCTGTGGCAGTACGGTGCGGGCTAACATGCTTCCATATGTTTGGCGTGGCCCTCAACTTCCATAGTCCCGGACGACTGGGTGTTGACGCAAATAAATGATGTGGCAAGTACCGACGCAAATTAACAAATTTCTATAAAGACACTGGCGAAACGCTAAATTTCAGGCATTCTGCATTGAAATATTCTTCGGGGCTCAAATATGGATATGCCGATCGACAGAAGTTTGAATGACCGCCGCCTTGTGATACACGCCGCAGGTATCGTCGCTTCATATGTAAGTAACAATGCTGTCGAACCAAATGACTTGGTCAGGGTGATCGCTGACACTCATCGAGCACTGATTGCGATCTCGGCGCCGCCGCCCGCGCCGGAAGACGCCAAACCAGATTCTGCACTTTCAAAGAAAAAGACGATCTATCCAGAGTACCTGATCTGCCTCGAAGACGGGCTGAAATTCAAAACTCTGAAACGCCATCTTGCATCACTGGGCATGACGCCGCAGGAGTACCGAGCAAAGTGGAACTTGCCCTACGACTACCCGATGGTCGCAGCAAAATATGCTGCGCGTCGTTCCGAACTCGCGAAAAAGACAGGTCTCGGGGCAAAAGGCAGTGCCGCAAAATCGGCAGTTAACAAGAAAACGCCCTAGGGTCACGGCGACGACCCTAGGGCGCACAGCGCATAGTCTGGAGACTCTGTCGCTGATCCTAAAATCTACAAGACTGACTATGGTTGCTTAGGAATATCGCCGACATATCGAATTGTTAGCCAGACAATCAAGACAGCCAAGCAGAGCAAAACAATTTGGCCAACCCAAATTGCTAATCGCGACACCCCTTTATTTGCGTGAGCTTGTTTCATCGCCAAGTAACGGCGGGAAGCAGATTGGGTTGCTTAGTTTAAATCATAAGAGATCGCGTAAAACCAAGACGCCCGCCTCGTGTGATGAGACGGGCGTCCTCCCGAGCAGGCACTCAGGATGTGCGCGGGCATCATTGCAAGCGTACAAGGATTATAGACCTAACGCCTGAACGGCCTATGAATTTGCTGTTCAAATGACGCAGGCCGGGAAGGCCAAAAAAAGCAAATGCCCCAGACCACCTGACAGGGAAAATCTGGGGCACTGGGCGCGAACGCGTTTGGAGACGGGCGCCAGCAATCTAACTCAGTAAATCACCGAAGGTTGCCGGCAAGCACCTTCACTTCCTTATATCATTAGAGAATTCCCATGAACTTCGTGGCCTCTGGACGACGCCTTGGGCAAAGGGAAGTCTACCGGCCAAGAGCGATGAGTATTCGCCTTTACACTTCGCGGAATAAATAGTTTTCTCCGTCCGCCCGGACGGGAATACGGTCGATAGGGAGGGCGCTGCTATGCTAGCCGCCCTCCTTTTTCATTCTAAGGTCAGTCTTCATACCGTTCGAACAGCGCGACCTTAACGGGGTAAGACAGTACGATCTTCTCTCCGCAATTCTCACACTCATAGAACTGGACGGCTTTGAACCATTTCCCGAGGCATGTGCGAGGGGTGCTGCACCGCGGGCAGAGGTAAGTCATCGACACTGAGTTCAGTTTCGGTGAGAGCGCCATTTTTTGGCTACGGGCGACGCTCTGCATTGGATTTGCAGAGGCTCCGGAAGTTTCTGCGTCTATCCGCTGTCGACCGGCGGTCTTTACTTTCACTCATCACAGGAGGCCGCCATGGCCCTAAACGACGCGTTCTTCAGCGCGGTGCGGTCGTCGCTCTATGGCGGCTCGTTCAACCAGGTGCAGGTCAATGCGCTCAATGCCATCGGCGCTGCATGGGAGCAGTATGGCGACGGCGACAATCGCAAGTTGGCCTATATCCTCGCCACTGCTCATCACGAGACTGGAGCCTTCAAGTGGCTCCATGAAATCTGGGGCCCGACCGATGCGCAGCGCCGCTATGAGGGCAGGGCGGACCTTGGCAACACTCAGCCGGGCGATGGCAAGCGCTATATGGGGCGCGGCTTCGTGCAGCTCACCGGCCGTCGCAATTATGCTGACTGGTCCAAGCGTACCGGCCTCGATCTGATCGCCAAGCCTGACCTTGTCGTCGAGCCTGCGGTGGCGGCGCGCATCCTCGTCCAAGGCTCAATGCTCGGCACCTTCACAGGCAAGAAGCTCGGCGACTATTCGGTCTTTAAGGATATGCGCCGGGTGATCAACGGCACCGACAAGGCTGACTTGATCGCCGGTTATGCCGAGAAGTTTCTGGCGGCCCTCAAAGCTGGCGCATCGGCTGAACCAGCGTCAATGGTTCCCGCTGAGCCCGCAACACCCAATGCTGACGTGATCCGCCAGCAGATCAAGATCATCCGCGCCGGTCTCGACGCGCTTGAAGCCGCGCTCTAGGCGCAAAACCACCTCACATCATCGGAGAATACCATGCGAACGATCTTTCGGGCGGCGATTGCTGCTGCTGTTCTTCCTGTCCTCTGGCCAGTTGCGGCCTTCGCCCAAGCCGTCTATGCGGATCCTGTCATCCTCACCGAGCAGACCTTCACCCAGCAGCTGCTGACGGCCATTCTGCCGGCGCTGGGACTCGTCATCACCGCTGTGCTCACCTGGGCCGCCAATGAGCTCCGCAAGCGCACCGGCATCGACATCGAGGCGCGGCACCGTGAAGCCCTGCAGTCCGCGCTGGTGAACGCCATTCTCTATGCTCTGCAGCGGGCAAGGTGGGTTGCTGGTCAGCCGACTGATCCGCTGCTCAACGTCGCCCGCGGCTATGTCGAGCATTCGGTTCCTGATGCGCTGGCGAAGTTCGGAATCGATACCGCCACCTCGACGGGCAAGGCCATGCTCGATCGTCTGCTGACACCGCACCTGCCGCTTCCCGCCGGCACTGTCATGCCCAACGGCGACAAGCTGGTCGGCCGGGCCAACTGACCATGAACCAAATCCCGCACTCGGGCCCGGGCCTCTGGATCCAGATCCAGCACAGGTTCGGGCCGCGCATGATGGAATGGTTCATGGCCTTCCATACGGCTTTGTTTGGCGTGGTCCTGCTGACATCGACCGACCTCTTCACGCAACCGGCTTGGGCTGGCTTCCGCAGCATCTTCCCCTCCGAAGCATATCTCGGGTGGATCATGGTCATCCTCGGCGCCGCACGGATCGGCGGCCTTATTGTCAACGGCGCCCGAAAACACGTCACTCCGATGATCCGGCAGGTCTCCGCCGGTGTCGGCTGCCTTATCTGGTTCGGCATCGTCTATGGTTTCGCGACCTCTGGCGTCGTCAGCACCTGGCTTGCCATCTATCCGCTCTTCGGCATCGGCGAGCTGGTCAATATTCACCGCGCTGCGCACGACCAAGGGGAAACTCGGCATGGAAAAGCTGCTTGAACTGCCGCCGTTGGCGATCATCACCTTCGGCGCGGTTCTGGCTGTGATCTTCGGTGTTCGGTACCTCGGCTTATGGCAAGGTCAAAACTCCGGCCCGGCGGCCTCGGCTGGCGCCGCGCAGGTGGCTGCGGTCATCGTCGACCCTACAGCCCTCAATGCCGCCGCTGGCGAGGTCGCGGGGCTCGCTATGGCTGTAACGGAAGCCAATGTAACGGCCAGGGCTCACACTGCCGCCACGGATCGCCTGGCCGACAAAGTCGATGAGCTTTCGGGCAGGGTAGACCGACTGACCGATAAGGTGGTCGACGCTGCGGCGAAGATCAGGTGATCTGCGCGTGCGGCAGCAAGCTCGAGCTATCAGTCGCCAGGGTCGGCGGCCGGTGGTTAGGGGTCACGCGGTGTCTGCCGTGCGATAGGTCGGGGAGGTGGCTGGCAGTCGGCGAGTGTTCCGCACCTGCCGACCAGTGTGCATAATGTTTTTGCAGTGCCGTGCACTGTAGCGCGAGCGACATCTCACCGGAGTGGGGCGGACAAAGGTGAGGGGGCCGGGGCAATTCCAATCATCCCCCCGGCCACTTTTCAGCCCTCGACTGATCTAGGCATGGCGTAGGGCCCTCAGGACAAAGGATGGCATTTACAGCCCGCGCCGTAACCCCGCCAAAACTAGCAGGGTTAACGATTGCTCGACCGAGGAACGATTAGGCGTATGCTATCTGCCATTGCTCAATCGATTCCATTGCCCTCAGCAGCCATTATGACCTCCGCCGAAGCCGACCAGCTAATAGTCCTAAGTCGTCACAGTCTGAAGCGATTTCGACAGCTCGCAGCCGCAGGCCATCGAGCAACCGCGGCTAACCTTCCACTCATCGAGAAAGAGCTGAGCGTATTGAACCACATCGCTCATAATTATCCAGACAAGGTGAGCAAATTCCTCGGGCTGGTAGGCGAATGGCTTGAGCTGAGAGACAGCATTCGCGTTACCTTGCACTGATCCGGAAGTCTTGCCTTCCCAAGGCGAACCTAAGTGAGTTCGGATTCAGCGGTTAGCATGATCATTGGGAACATTCAAACCGAAAGAAGATCACGATTCCTTGGAGGCCAAGTGTCCCGTACCTACAAAGTCATCGACCTGCGGAGCACCATCATTGATCCTGAACCAATGATGGTTACAGCCTCGACACCAGAGGAAGCCGTCAGGCTGCAACTCGACCTTGAATTGGTGAGAGCGGGGGAAAGGGGAGATCTTCTTGCCCGGGTGTACTGGACCGAGCGCAGTGGTGTCACCAATATGGTCAGGCTCTACCGACGGGTGCGGGGCACCGCCTAGTTTCATCTACTGCCTCTGTATGGGAGCACAGATCCAGTCAAGCGCGGGCAGCGCAATCGAGATCACGGGTCGTTTCGCTCATTTTTTCGATACCTATCTCTCGCAGCCTTATAGGCGACGCTCTCTTTAGACGATCGATGACTGTTGTGGGTCATTCCGATGTAGAGTGCGATGGCAAGGACAAACGCGCCAAAAGACAGCAGTATCACCCAGAAAGTTGAGCTAATTTCCATCAGCGTAACTCCTTTGCCCGCTAATCCCTGAGACTGGCGTTGGTTGCTTGGCGGAGATGTTAGGGAACGACGTCACCATGGTCAGGCTATAACGCCGGTTGGGTCGCACAACATAGTTGGATCATCCCAGCGCCACTAGCTATCGAGCCACGTTCAGTTCTTCCTCTACCTCACCCAAAAACTTGGCCCACATGGGTCTGCCTTCGTGTAGGGCATCAGGCGGGATGCGAAAAGCCTCGCACCTATCACGGCAGGCCTGTTCTCTTGGATCTTTCGGGTTACGAGGGCGGAGCTTGTCCACGATGGGGAGTGCCTTTCGTGACTATCGAGTTGGTGCGATCCGGAAATTGTCACCTCGCAGGTATGGCTGACGCGGTGATCCACACATTGTGCCCACGCATCCGCAGGAAAATTGACAGGGCGGAAACGGACACGTATTCGTTCGGAAGCTATTTAGCGCTGACGTTGTGTACGACCCTATCAACAAGATATTGCCTGACGGGAAGAAGCCAGAGCCGCTAAAGCGTGCATCCTCCAAATATGCCTGAGGAAAGCTGGGAGCCTTAATCGTCAGTATCGGCGTCGCCAAGATCATTCAAGAAATCTGCCTGCTGTTCGGCTGCTCTACGTTTCATTGCGCAAAGCATGACGCCTTGGAAAACAGCCGTCCTGCCAGTACCGCGATCAACAACTTGAAAACTTTGATCGATGTCGGCTTCGACGACATATCGGCGCGTCACATCGCTGGTAGGTAGGTCTTCATCCATGATTTCTCCTAGCTCGCGAACTGGTACACCGGAAGAATTTATTTGGTCGCGGCTTCCGATTCAGGCAGATGTCGGGGATGCCGATGACAAAACGCCGTTCCCGCAAGCCGAAGATCGACTTCCTCAAAGCCAGCCAGAACGCTGAGCGCTTCCGCGTAGGGCTGGCAGTCGCTCCGATCAAGCCGCCTTACGTGCCGGCCCGATAGATTCAACATTCGCGCCGTACGGGATCGAGCCGCCGAACTCGTCGGTAGGCATGGCTATCTCCGCTTCGCTAGCGAACGTAGCCATAAGGTCGATGAATCCTGCATCGCCCTCCCATGAGAACGCGTTGAGCTCTGGCCAGTCGCGTAGCTCAGCGATCTTCGCCGTGATGTCCTTGGCGCGATCTTCGCCCACCGTCAGCACAGCCATGCTCGACCCGCTTGGGTAATGCATCACAACCCAGAGGTCTTTGGCTGACGCATTTTCTTCCCAATCATAGACTTTCACAAGCAGCACGCCGTTGTAAGCCATGGTGATATCGCCGAGATCGTCGTTCATCGGCATCCAATGTCTGGTCATCGTGATCGCTCCTGTCTTGACTCTGCATGTCCCATTCGTGAGAACATAATGAGAACGTTCAGCCGACGAGTCAACCATGCCCGAGCCCATCCGAACCATCGAAGACGTGCAGCACGGCGGGCATGCGCTCTATGCCATTTGCCGAAACGCGGGGTGTCGGCATTCCAAGAAGGTTGATGTTCAACGGCTCCTGCACACCGTTCCGGCGCAGTCCCGGCTTCGGCCAAGGCCCGCACGAGCGGCACTTCACCGACAGCATGCGCTGCGACCATTGTCGGTGGCGCGGCGTCTATTTGTGGGTTGAGCCGGCCGAGCAGAAGCGGCAAATCCTGCAGAAGTCCGGGCCCGACAAATCGTCCAACTATCAGGTCAGGGACTGGGGCCAAAGCTATCCCTACAATGCCTCGGTGATCATCGCGACGGCCGACAATCTATTCGTGGCGAGGGGCGCCTATATCGCTGCGGCAGGCTTTTATTTCGACCATCGCATTACTCTGCAACAAGGCGCGTTCGTCATGGGCGACACCAAGCGAGATGGCCTTCCCAATGTGATGACCCACGAGGACTTCAAGCGAATGCGCGAGATCGAGAGCGGCACACTCTCGTTGGAAGAATTGGAAGTCTTCGGACCGACGATATCGGCTAAAGCGAGTTGATCACAGGCTTCTTCGTGTCGTCGCCTTCATATCGGCTACTGTTGACCAAACGGTCAACCCTATGGATTTCGAGCTGACTATCTATCTGAGCGCTTAGCAAGAGTGCTTTCGCATCGCTGCCTTGAATGCGAGTGTCGAGCCAGGTGTTATAGGCGTCCGGCGAGAGCATTACCGGCATGCGAGTGTGGATGTGCTCGATCTCCGGTACGGCCGGCGCCGTGATGATGGTGCAACTCGTGACACCCAAGTTGTCATTGCGCGCCCATATGCCGGCAAAACTGAAGCCCGTTCCATGAGGAAGCTGTAGAAGCCACGGATCCTTTCCGCCGTCTACTTCGCTTGTCGTCCATTCGAAGTAGCCGTCGGCGGGGATCAAGCAGCGGCGGGACTTGAAGCCCTCGCGGAATGCGCCTGACGTATCGACAGTTTCGATGCGGGCGTTGAACATCGCGGCTTTCGGAAGATCGATCGCGTAATGAGGAACCAGCCACCACCGTCCCCGGTTGAGCTCCATGTTCCCGGCTTTGTCGAGGTGAGCAAAGTCCACAGTCTGCGTCGGGGCGATATTGAACCGGGGCTGGCTATTGGTTTCTGCCGGTGGCGCATTGTGGATCGAATAGAGGGCGTGGATTTGTGCCCAAGTCATCTCATTGGTGAAGCGTCCGCACATCTTAGTTCACAGCTCCCCATTCGTCTTTCCAGACCATATCCTCCGGCTCGCAGAGCACATAAACCGTGTTCCTGCCCTGCTCGTCAGCGAGAGTGGTCGCTAGGACCATTGCAGCGGGAATGTCGAGCGGACCTTCGTCGCTGACAATGTTGCCCTCGGCCATCCAGATCACGCCGGCTGACGGTTCGTCACCGCCTTCGGCCGCGACGGACACTAGGATGGAATCGGTGAGTTCAGCGGCGTCGTTTTCGGAAATTCGCTTGAAATTCATTGTGGTCTCCGTTTCTATGGGCACAACGCGAACGAGCGGATTTCGTTGACAGGCTCAATCCAATCCTTCGATCTCTCGCAGTTTGCCCCATTCACGCCGCCTAGTCTCACGGCGCTGGATGAAGCTGACCGTGGCTGCGCTCATCCCAAACCTGCACCTGGCGAACGGCCTTCTTGCCTGCATCAGTTGAGGGCATTGGCTTTCCAGTCGCGTCGACGGTTGTGACGATGGTGATGGTATAGAATGGCATTCGCGTCTCCGATTCTCTCAGCATAGCGAAGCCCATGCCTTCCGAATACGTTCCATCCGGTCCGCCACTCCTCCGAGGCAACACCGAAGTCGTGCCTATGGCGCCGATTTATTCGTGCGAGGTGTGCGGCTACAAAGGCGCTCCCTTCGGCCAGAAAAAGGGCGACGAGGTCTTGAGCTTCTGCGGATGGGTTGCTGGCCACCCGGAATGTGTCGGTTAGGGGAGGCAGCATTGACGCAATATCAGGTCATCGATCTTCGCTCAGCAATCATCGACCCTGAGCCGGTCAAGGTAGAGGCGGGAAGTCCCGAGAAGGCTGCGGAGAAAGTCTTGGGCATTCACCTGGTCAGAAGCGGCGCGCGGAAGGATCTGGTCGCTCGCGTGTACTGGCAAAAGACCAACGAGCCAAAGAATATGGTCCGGCTATACGCTCAGGTTGTCGAGAACCGGATAAGGACACGGACGACCGCGGAACCAAGATGATACGCGCGCATTCATGTGCTCGGAGCCTGGTGCTTGCGGCTGATGACGCTACCGCGAAGTGCTGGGCTCCCACCAAAGCCGCCGCGTGATCCAACAGAGATCATGAGAGGCGGCTTTCTTTTGCGGTGCAGACAAGCCCGGCGATGTTCAGCCAGGCCCGCAGAGGCTGATCGGTACCGATAGCAGGCAGCCATTAACGACGCCACGACCATAGACGGAACGCAAGAATGGCTAACCGGAAAAACCGGTTGGCTAACCCGCTTCTAAGTCATTGATTTGATGAGAGCCCAAAGGGCGATGGTGGAGGGGACTGGATTCGAACCAGTGTACGCTAAGCGGTCAGATTTACAGTCTGATGGATTTAACCACTCTCCCACCCCTCCACAACAACGTCGCTTGGGTAGGAAACGAAGCGCCGGGGCGTTTCGTCGGGCGGTTTATGGTGGTCTGATGACAGAGTGTCAACTCCCCTCGCAGGCCTGTCGAAAAGAAATCGACATGGCCTGTGCAAAAGCGATCCCACACAGTCACTTACGGCGAGCTCTTGCGGTTTGAATGCTGGCGCCGACGGGCGTCAGTTCAAATCAACGGCAAATGTGCATGGAAACATTGAGTGTTTCGCATGGAACGGGCGGGCAAACTCGTGGCTTATTGCTATCGCGGCAGTTCACCCTGCAACCGGCACAGAAGGCGGCCAGCCACCAAGTTACCCTATTTTTGACGCGTTTCGCCACGCGTCAGGCCAAGAGAGGCCCCGGTTTTCCTGTCGAAGGTAACGCCTCCGTGATGGATATCCGAAACGATTGCGAGGCCGTGCAGCATGCAAATCTCTACCCGCTATACGCTCAACGAATTCGTCCGTGATCCGAAGGATTGGCAATTTACCTGGGGTTTGAAGGACGATGTGCGGCTTGAAAGCTGCTGCGACTTCTGCGGCCAGCAGGAACAGAGATTGACCTATGAGGTGGCGCGGGGAGACGACCGGATGTGGGTCTGCCAGCGCTGCGTTGGCCGCTATCCGATTGGCGGGGAGCGGGAGGGCAATGTGCTCGATCTACGGGCGGCTCGCGATTACATTCATGGCCTCACCGCACGTCTGAAGCAGCGGACCTGCCACGACATCATCCGCGAAGTGCAGTGTTTGAGCGCCGACCCGGCCATGGAAGAAACCCTGGTCTACTACGAGCGCAACCTGATGCTATCGCCGCAGCGGGCCGCGGTGCTTTTCGCAGCGATGACATTGCTCACAGAAAGAATCGACGTGCGGATCTTCGAGATCCAGACGCGCAGCAAGGCGCATCAGGACGAATTTGGCACTCTTGCCGATGCCGAGCGGATGATTGTGTGGCCAGCCTTGTCGGCGCAGCAGCGTCGGCGGCTTGTTTCGCTTGGTCACGCGCCCTCGAGTGTAGTCAACAAACGGGGGCGGCTTCGGCCCGAAATCCAAATCGAGTTGACCGGCTCGTGCATGTCTGCGTTGACCGCATCGGCAGACATGACTCGTCGACCAGATAAGTTAATCAAAACAACAGTTTAGTCATTTCACTCTGGCCGCATGCCTTGCGGCTTAAAGGGTCCGCTGCCCCATTGCGGGCACGATCGGACCCGACCATCCTCGTAACGCGATCAGACGCAAGGATGAGATATGCATCTCGCCCCAAACCACTTTCGATCTCTGGCTTTCGGCAGCGCCCTGGCGCTGGTCCTGGCGAGCCCGCTTCTTGCAGCCGAGCCCTATGTGCTGGGTATCTCCGACAAGTTGACCATCAAGGTGGTGCAATGGAAGGCGGCCGAATCCAGCTTCGAGGAGTGGACGGCGCTGGGCGGCGACTATGTGGTTGGCGCCGACGGCAATGTGAATTTCCCCATGGTGGGTTCCACCGAGGGCGCGGGGCGCACCAGCGCCGATCTCGCCAACAGCCTGGGCACGGCCCTGCAGCAGACGCTGGGCCTGACAACGGCGCCGACGGTTACCGTGGAAGTATCCCAATATGGTCCGATTTATGTTTCGGGCGACGTGGCGGCGCCGGGGGAATATCCGTTTGCACCCAATCTCAATGTGGTGAAGGCGCTGGCCCTGGCCGGCGGCGAACGGCGCAGCGCCGAGGCCTCGGCGCGACCGGAAAAGGAAATGCTGAGCACCGCCGGTGCGCTTGATGTGCTGCAGGATGAGTACAATCGCCTTTTGGTGCGGCGTGCGCGGCTTGACGCTGAATTGGCCGGGCAGGAGCAGATCGCTGTGCCTCCAGAGCTGGCGTCGCATCCGGATATCGAATCACTGATGGCGGCGGAGACGGCCATCCTTGAGGCGCAGCAACGGCAGGCGCAGGTGCAGACGGCGTCACTGTCCGATCAGGTTGGCCTGCTGACCCGGCAGATCGATGCTTTCGGCCAGAAACAGACCAGCACGGAGACCCAGCTCGTCTCGGCCAGGGAACAGCTTGATCGGGTGACGACCCTTTCCGACGACGGCCTGGCGCTCTCGTCGCGCGTGGCTTCGCTTCAAACCAATGTCGCCGATCTTGAATCGCGGATGCTCGATACGGAAACGGCCAACCTTCAGGCGCAGCAGGACATTGCCGCCGCCAACCGTGAACAGGCCCGGATCGCCGACCAGAGGATTTCCGATCTGTCGCTGGAGCGCCAGACGGTGGATGGGCAGATTGGTGCCCTGGCACTGAAGATCGCCACGCAGCAGGGCTTGGTTCAGGAAGCTGCGCTGTACACGGGTGTCGCCGTGGCGGGCGAGAACGCGCCGACCTACGCCTACACAATCATTCGGGGTGGCGAGGAAATTGCCGCTGAACAAGGAACACCCCTGATTGCCGGCGATGTCGTGATGGCGCGCCTGCAATTGGCACAATGAGGGGCGCATCATGAAGTGGACCATCTGCTTTGCCGCATTGGCTCTGACATCGCCGGCCCTGGCGCAGGAAGCCTTCTTTGACGATTTCGACAGCCTCAGCTCGTCGCGCTGGTATGTGTCGGACGGCTGGAGCAACGGAGCCCATCAGAACTGCACCTGGTCGACCAGCCAGGTGACCGCTGGCAACAGCACGCTGAAGGTCGGCTTTGCGCCTGTGCCCAAGGGCGAACGGCAGTATAGCTGCGGCGAGATCCAGACCAAGACGGCCTATGGCTATGGCACCTATGAGGCGCGGCTCAAGACACCCGCTTCGTCCGGGCTGAATGCAGCTTTTTTTACCTATATCGGCCCGCAGCAAAGCAAGCCGCATGACGAGATCGACTTCGAAATCCTGCTCAAGGACACGAGCAAGGTCGAGACGACGACCTTCGTCAACGGCAAGAGCGGTGACGGAGAGATCGGCAGCGGTCAGTCCCATGACCTGCCACAGCCGTCGGATGCCGAGTTCGTCAACTTTGCCTTCACCTGGGAGCCTGACCAGTTGCGCTACTACATCAATGGCGAGCTGGTCCGCACCATGGATACGCCAGCCACCATTCCCACCAATCCGCAGCGCATTTTCTTCAGCCTCTGGGGCACGGATACGCTGACTGACTGGATGGGCCCGTTTACGCCGGTTACGGCGCCGATTGCCATGGAAGTGGATTGGGTGGCCTTCACGCCGCAGGGCGCGGAATGCGCCTTCGACGACTCCATTCTCTGCCAGACAAACTAACCCAAGAGGACGATTGATGAAGCTGGTATTCTTTCGCGGCAAAGTGCCGAACTTCGGAGATGAACTGAATCTCCATGTCTGGCCGGCACTTCTGCCCAAGGGCTTTCTCGACGAGGACGACAGCGAACTGTTTGTCGGCATCGGCTCCATCATCGGCAACAATCTGAACCCCAAGTCGCGCAAATATGTGATGGGTTCGGGCTATGCCGGATATATGGGCCTGCCCGACGTGCATGACGGGACCTGGGACATCCGCTTCCTGCGCGGGCCCAATACCGCCCGCACGCTCAAGGTGGATCCGAAGCTTTCGGTCTGCGACAGCGCCGTGCTGCTGCGAGCCATGGAATTGCCGGCGCCGGAAAAGAGCACCGGCATTGCCTTCATGCCGCATTACGAGAGCCTCGAACGTGGCGACTGGGCGGGCGCCTGCGAAATGGCCGGGATCACGCTGATCGATGCCACCGAGCCTGTCAGCAAGGTGCTGAGCCAGATCCGCGGCGCGAAGCTGCTGATCACTGAGGCGATGCATGGCGCCATCGTTGCTGACGCGCTGCGAACGCCCTGGATCGGGGCCAAGCCGATCTATGGTGGTCACCATCGCAAATGGCTCGACTGGTCGGGTGCGCTCGATCTCGACGTTCGCCTCAATGAACTCAAGCCGACCAGCGTGCTCGAATATTACATTGGCCGCACCAATCGCGGTGGCGAGTTGGGCAAGGTGGGCAAGTTCAATCGCTCGGCTCTGGCGACCATTCCCAACCGCATCCTGACCGCTTCGGCCGCCCGGCACCTGCAGAAGATGGCAAAACTCGAGCCACAGCTCAGCAGTGACGCCAAAATTGCGGAAGTGACGGAGCGGGCACTGGCAGCGGTCGATGGTTTCGTGCGCGAGCGGCAGGCCGTCGCCTGATATTCAGCACAGTTTCGATAGCAAAATCCCCGCGACTTCGTTGCGGGGATTTTTGTTTGGGCTAGCGACCGCGCCGCTTCACGAAGCTGATCAGCTTCCAGATCCGGTCTCGACCCAGCAGAAGGACCACAGCGGCATAGCTCGATGCGGCCGCGCTTATGGTTGCGCCCAGTCGAAGCCACGGTTCGGCGTTGCTTAGTTCATTCTGCACCATCCAGCCACAGGCCCACATGACACCGGTTGCGAGCGTTGGCAGGGCAAAGGAGGACAGATAGGCGAGGGCGGAGGTGCCGAGAAGGCGCACGACCATGTGTACGGTCGGCAGCCAGACGACGATGTTGAGGATGACCAGCGAAATGCTGAGCGGCACGAGGCCCCAGCCAGCAAAGAGGAAGATGTAGAGGACGGTGACCGCCTGCTTGCCCAGCACATAGTAGAACCACAGGTCGGCCTGGCCCTGGCTGCGGATCAGCGAGGATTGCAGGATGCCGACGGAAGTCAGCACACCCAGGACGCAAAAGGCCTGGACAACGGGAACGGCATCGATCCAGTGGGCACCAAAGGCGAGGGGGATGAGGTCGTTGGCGACCAGCGCCAAGCCGGAGAACACTGGGAAGGCCACGACCGAAGAAGCGAAGGTGCCGAGCAGATAGGCCTCGCGCAGTTTGGCCGGCTCGTGCTGCATGGAGGAGAGCAGGGCGTAAGAGACCAGGTTCAGGGCGCCCGACAGCAGGTCGGTGAGGATCTGGAAGATTCGGCGGGCGAAGCCATAGAGTCCGAGCCAGGCGGGCCCGAGCAGGGCGCCGATCAGCAGCTGGTCGAGGTTGAGGGTGGTAATGAAGTGGTTGCCGGTCGAGAACAGGCCGAATGCCTTGAGCTCGCCCAGGGCGCGCCAGTTGAAGTGGAGTGCCGGGACATAGCGTGCGGCGATCATGGCGCCGATGCAGGTGGTGACCGATGCCGCCAGTTGCGAGGCTGCCAAGGCCCAGAGGCCGAGACCGAACCAGAGCAAAGCGAGGCAAATGACCGCGGCCACGACCGATGCCGCCGTGGTGCGCAAGGCCAGCATCTTGAAAGACATGGTGCGCACCAGCAGCGCATTGGGCACAGCCGCGGCCATGTCGAAAATGACCTTGGCCGAGATGAAGGGGATGAGCAGAAGTAGCTGGGATTCGCCCGACGCACCTGTGATGAAGGGGGCTGCGACGCAGAGACCGACGTAGATCAGTCCGGCGGCGCCCGTGCAGAGCCAGAAGACCGTGTCGAGATGGGTCTTGGTGATGGCGCCGCGCTGGATCAGTGCTTCACGAAAGCCGGCGGGTGCGATGGCTGAGCCGACAGTGGCGATGCTGGCGGCGAAGGCAACGATGCCGAACTCGGCTGGCGAGAGCACCCGCGAGGTGGCGAGAAAAACCAGGAAGCCCAGCGCAGCGGGGGCGAAGCTGCTGACCAGCGACCACAGCGTTCCCTTGATCGCAGCAGAAGCGCGGCCCGTCTTGAGATGATCGAGCCTTCCGCCACCCACTTCTGAAGTCGTGGTCATGCGCTGGGCGCCGTCCGTCGCATGCCATCGCGCGAGGCGACGAACTTCTGGAATTCAGGGGTAACCCGGCCGAGGGTGCGGATCATCAGCCCGCGCAGGCGCAGCTTGGCGACCTCGGTAGGGCTGACATGGGCGGAAAGGCTTGAGCCGAGCAGCGCTTTGCCGGCATTGGTGGCGCGGATGGCGATCGGCGTGGAAAAGCGCGGGTCGGTCAGGAAGCCCTTGCGCTGCGCTGGGGTCGCCTCATCCCACACGCGGCGGCGCAGGGCCTGGACGGCGCGCTTGAGGTCCAGTTCGCGGCGCAGGTATTTCGCGTCGAGCTCGGCGTTGCGTGTGGTTTGCTCACCATTTTCAGCCCAGACGGCCAGCGGCTGCATGGCGACATAGACCGGCTCGGCGATGGAATAGGTGCGCAGGTATTCCTGCAGGGTCGCGGTGCAGTTGTATTGGATTTCGAGCGGCGAGACGGCCCGGCGCGACCAGAACAGTCCGCCATTGGAAACCCCTATGCCCGCAAGGAGCGACAGCCGAAAGTCTTCGGCAGCGTAGAGGCCGTCGGTGAACAGTTCGTCGAGCACGCCTTCGCGCCCCAGGTGGGCCTGCGGCGTGCCGCTGGCGTATTCGAAATACTGATTGCGCAGCACGACTTCGACGCCCTGGTCGCGGATCAGCGCGATATTGGCGGCGCAGAATTCGGGCAGGATGAAATTGTCGTCCTCCACCACGCAGAAGAATTCCGCGTCATGCGGGTTTTCGGCGCTGAAGCAGTGGTCGATATTTCGGGAGGCGAACAGCTGAGGCGTATTGGCGGTGTAGCGGATGCGCGCATCGCCGATTGCGGTCACTACGGCCCTAGCCGCCTGGTCGGGGTCGTCGTCATAGACATCGCAAACCCAGTTCTGCCAGGACTGTTCGATCATCGAATAGAGGGCGCGGCGCAGCGCCGCGGGACGCTTATAGGTCGGCGTGCGAAAATGGACGAGGCCGGACTGGTACTCGGACATGGCTCAGTAATCCTTTGGGACGGGGCCGCGCTTTTGCAGGCGATTGTTTTCGCAGGGCTGCAAGACCCTGTATGGCGTAGATCAGCGTTGCGATGCCCATGATCGAGCGGATGGAGAATTCAAAGAACACCTCCACCTCGATGAAGCTGCGCAGGATCATCAGGGTCTGCAGGGCAAGCAGCAGCGAATTGGGGGCGTTGGGGCGGGCGAAGGTATAGATGCCCATGGCGATGGCGCCGCCATAGATGATGATGACCTGTAGCGCCAAACCGATGAGGCCAATCTCGACGGCATTGGAAATATAGGTGTTGTGGAAGTTGAAGCCCGCGCCCGACGGCACGAGGAACATGGCCCATAGCTCTTCAGCCGGGGCAAAGCCGACGACCCAGAACGAACGGTAGCCCAGTCCCTGCAGCGGGCGTTGGGCAATGAAATCCATGCCCATGGCCCAGAGGTCGGTACGCCCGGTCAGGGTTGCATCCTTGCCCGAGCCCTCGAGGATGTCGGCCAGCAGCACATCGCCCATGGTGATCAGCAGGAGGGCAAGGGCAGCCATGGCGATCGTCAGGATGACGACCAGGAACAGGCGCTGCATGCCGTTGAGATGAGTGATGAGCTGGGTGAGGATGATGATGGCCACGCAGGGCGCCACCATCATGATGGCGCCGGCCGATTGTGCCAGCACCAGCAGAGGCACTGAAATGCCGAAGCCGATCACGCCGGCAAGGCGCATCAGCAGGTGCGAATGCCGGTCCGCGGTGATGGCCATGGCGATCAGCATGAAGACGGCGATATGGGCGGCGAAGGCGTTCTTTGAGCCGAAGACACCAAGCCAGGCGCCATAAGAGCCGGTGCGGCCGAAGGCGATGCTGGCGACGACGCCGATGCCATAGACCACGAACATCAGGCGCATCAGCATTGTGGTGGAGACGCGGCCGGTGATCACCATGGCGACAACGACAGTAAAACCGAGCTGGAGGCCGTAGCGGATCGAATTGGATGGGTAGAGCGACCAGAGGGAAGTAAGGATGCACCAGACCGGCAGCAATAGCAGCGGCCAGTAGCGGCGCACGCTGTCCACGCTCTGGTGGATGCTGCTGATGATCAGCAAGGCGCCACAGCCCATGAAGGTCAGCGCGGCGAGCGAGCCGAACATGGCATTGAGCACCAGGGCGGCGAAGGCACCGAAGGTGAGCATGGTGGCGAGGTTGTAGGTCAGCCGCCCGGTCATGGCGGGCTCGCGATTTCGACTTCGGGGATGAAGCCGGCGGCATAGTGGCCCGCCTCGTCGAGCGGCACGCAGCGCACGGCGCCAATGCCGCGCCGCCCAGCGAGATCGAGCCAGACATGGCGGATGCGGGGCGCCGACCAGTCGGTGCGTGCAACGGGCACATAGGCGGGCACGGCTTGGGCTGCGCCGGGTGTGCCCTGTGCGCCCAGGATGAGCAGGGGCGAGACGTCCAGAGCCGGTGGCGCTTCACGGCGCTGGCGACCCTCGCTGAACGATGTCCAGAGCCGGCGCAGGTGGCTGGGGGCGCTGGCGATCAGGGAGACGGCATCGGGAATGCGGCGCTGCTTGATGCTGGCGACGAGGCGCTCGTAGGCGAGACCATTGCGCAGGTTTGCCGATCGCGTGGCGAAGGCTGCGGTCAGCGAGCGCGTGAGCGGCTGGCGGGCCTCGACCAGGGCATCCTGCCGGTCCACCATGGCCTGCATGTCGCTGACCGACAGGCGATGCGAGATCGAGCCGGTGTGGCGGCGATAGAGATAATAGGGCTCGGGCACTACGACCATGCGGACACCATCGAGCAGCAGGCGCAGGATCAGGTCGTAGTCCTCGCCGATGCGCAACTGTTCGTCATAGCGCAGGTCGGCCAGCCGCTCTGCACTGATCAGTGGCTTGAGATAACCCAGGGCGGGAGAGCCATCCTGGCCGGCAAGCACCCATCGTTCCGGGGTAACAGCGAAATTGGTGTCGACATCCTCGCCCAGCATCAGGCGAGGCGGGGTGCCATCCTCGAAGAACAGCAGCAGGTCATCGGCAATGATGTCGGCGTGCTGGCGCGCGGCGGCGGCCAGGAGGCGCTCGAAGCGTTCGGGATGGATGATGTCGTCGGAATCGACAATGGCGATCCAGCGGCCGCGCGCAGCGTCCAGCGCGCGGTTGCGACAGGCGGCGGGGCCTGCGTTGTGCGTGGCGGTGATCAGGCGAACGCGGTTGTCCTCGGCCATCAGCCCGCGGATGCGCTCCAGGCTGTCATCACTCGAACAATCGTCGCTGACGATGACTTCGAGCTTGCTCATGGTCTGACGCAGCACGGAGCGCAGGGCGTGCACGACCTTGTCGCCCGCCTCGAAATTGGCCATCACCACGGAAATCAGTGGTGTGTCGGCGTTTGGGACCGCCATGGGTCAGGCCACGCCGGCGTCCGCTGCAGGCAGTGCAGCGCCGTCAAGATCGGCGATCAGCTTATTGAACTTGTCGATCTGCAGGTTCAACTGGACGATGCGGCGACGGCCATTGGCTGCGTTCTGCTCGGCCGACCCGATCATGGCCTCATCCTCGCGGTCGCGGCTGCCGTATTCTCCCGAACTCTCAAGGATCGAGGCGGCCTTGGCGTAATACATGTCGATGCGCTTCTGCAGGCCATCGCGTTCGCGACGAGCGTCGCTGAGCGCCATGGCCAGGGCATTGTGTACCGTTTCCAAACGCACTGCGTCGGTTTCGGCATCGCGGCCGGTGTTGCGGGAGCGGAAGGCACGCGGACGAAGAGACAGAATGGACATCTGATTATCTCCTAGCGGCTGCCCGTACGAAGGGCGACGACCTTGACGGTCTTGAGCAGGATGATCATGTCGCCGAAGAATGTCCACTGACGCACATAGAGGCTGTCAAGCTGGACGCGCTGGTCATAACCGGTGTCGCTGCGACCGCTGACCTGCCAAAGGCCGGTGATGCCTGGGCGCACAGCCGAATAATGCTCGATCTCGTCGGCATAGCGGACGACTTCGTCTTGCACGATGGGGCGGGGGCCAACCAGGCTCATGTCACCACGAAGAACGTTGAGCAGCTGCGGCAGTTCATCGAGGCTGGTGACGCGCAGGAAGCGACCGATCGGCGTGATGCGTGGATCATTGGTCAGCTTCTGGGATTCTTCCCATTCGGCGCGGGCCTGCGGGAAGAGCTCGAGGTGGCGCTGCAAGGCTTCCTGAGAGTTGACCACCATGGAGCGGAATTTCAGGCAGCGGAAACGCTTGCCGTTAAGGCCGATGCGCTCGTGGCCGAAAAAAATTGGCCCGCGATCGGTCGAGAACATGATCACGGCGATAAAGAAGATGGCGGGCAGGGCGAAGAGCAGCATGGCCGAAGCGGCCATGATATCGAAACCACGCTTGGCGAAACCGCCGCGGGGCATGCCCGACTTTTCTGTAGATCCGACTTCGGCGTTGATGATTGTCATGACGTCCTCTCACGCAGATTGGCTCGTCCACAGGGACGCGCGGAAGGGTTCGCCAAAGCGCCCAGCGCTCATGCGAGACCGGTTCTCTCTTTTGTTAAGGATGGACCCCGAACCAGAGGTCCGGAGACGCCGTTTGCGTAGCATTACGGCGACCCATCGAACGGGCGATGCCGTGTTGATGAGTGGAGACGACCATGATCGGAAAAGCGTGGCAACGCCGCCAACGCATGGCTGTCATGCGGGTCACAGGTCACAATATCACCCAAATGGCAGATCGTTAAATCTTTACAAATCAGTGACTTGAGAAGAAGTCGGGTGCTGCGGTGGCGATATACAGACTAGGCGGCGAGTTATTCTGGTAATGCACGTAAAGCGAAGTAACGCGGCGTATAAATAAGGTTGCAAGTGCGCAGCGCTACATTCCGAGCACGAAGGTAATTCCGTTCCAGACGAGATAGAGACCCACCCAGGCGAGCGCCATTACCCCGATGGCGACCAGGCCCCAGGGCCACGAAAAAGGCGAACGCTGACCGGCCGCAAGAGGAACTTTGCGCGCTGCGCCATTGTCAGGTGTATTGTTGTCCACGGAGCATCCTCCTGCCGCAAAACGCGGCCGATTGACGGGGCCGAGATGACGACTTTGAATTTGTCGTTCTGTCCTACCATCGAGGGGGTAAATACACCCCTGCCGTCTGCAACAAAATAGCAAACATCATCACGACTGTGTAGGCGGGCCCCGATCACATTGAGATATGTCGAATTCGCAATTCTACTTGGCACTCGGAGGGACAACCGTGCCTAGACTGCCATGGTTCCGAAAAATACTCAGGACGGGCACATTGTGATCGCGATCAATCGCGGCGGGAAATGGGCGGGTTGCAACAGAAATAGGCAAAATCCACCAATAGCATAGATGCAATCGAGCCATGCAGCCACGAGCCGGTTTTTGGCTGGCTCAACTGCCAATGACATGGTCTGCTTCCCCTGTTGTTACCCTTATTCAGGAGATCGCCATGGTAAGACGCGTGAAGACTGCCGTTTTTCCGGTAGCAGGTCTGGGGACGCGTTTCCTCCCCGCCACCAAGGCCATGCCAAAAGAAATGCTGACCGTCGTGGATCGGCCTTTGATTCAATATGCAGTGGATGAGGCCCGCGAGGCGGGGATCACCCATTTTGTCTTCGTGACCGGCCGCAACAAGGGCGTGATCGAGGATCATTTCGACCGGCAGTTCGAACTCGAGACCACGCTGGAACTGCGTGGCAAAACCAAGGCCCTTAGCGAGCTGCGCAAGGACCTGCCGTCAGCCGGGCGAACAAGCTTTACCCGCCAGCAAGAGCCGCTGGGACTGGGCCACGCCGTCTGGTGTGCCCGCGAGATCGTCGGCAACGAGCCTTTTGCCCTTTTGCTCCCGGACATGCTGTTCAAGGGTAAACGTGGCGTGCTCAAGCAGATGATCGAAGCCTATGAAGAAACCGGCGGCAATATCATCGCCGTCGAAGAAGTGCCGCACCAGGAGGTCTCCTCCTATGGCGTCGTCGGGCGCGGCGAGGGCACGGACACCAGCTTCCGCATCACCGACATGGTGGAAAAGCCATCGCCGGCCGATGCACCGTCCAACCTCATCATCTCGGGCCGCTATATCCTGCAGCCGGAAATTTTCTCCTTGCTGGCCGACCAGCCGCGCGGCGCGGGTGGCGAAATCCAGCTGACCGATGCCATGCAGACGCTGATGAAGACGCAGCCCTTTGCCGGCGTGAAGTACGAAGGCCAGAGCTTTGATTGCGGCTCCAAGATCGGCTTCCTCACAGCCAATGTCGCCTATGCGCTCGATCGCGAGGATATCGGCGACGACTTCCTCACCGCCCTGGCAAAGCTGGGTCTGCAGGATGTGCTGATCGACGGCTTCAAGGTGGCCGCCGAATAGACAGCCACTCCCATCCAAATCAAAAGGCCACCCGGTTTCCCGGGTGGCCTTTTTGCTGGGCGGTCCTTGGTGGCAACGCCTAGTTGGGCGTCGCGTCCACCACATGGGGCAGGGACTTCTGGTCGCGATAGGCGAAGTGTTCCAGGCCGCCCATGTCGGTAAACTTGGGCAGGGCGCCGAGGTCGACCTTGTTGAGCACGACGCCAGTGATGTGATCGGCCAGCTCGGGCTCACGTTCCAGCACGCTGCGCAGCAGGCGGCGAGGGGTGCGGCCCCATTCGGTGACGAGTACGCTGGCGTCAGTAAAGGGCAGGACTGAAAGCGCATCAATATCCGGACCGAGCGGGGGCAGGTCGATGATGACATAGTCGAATTGGCCGCGGGCCTCGGCCAGCACGCGCTGCATGGCAATGCTGGAGAGATCGCCACCGCCGGCTTCGGGCGCGGCGGCCGAAAGCGTCACCATGCCGGTTTCGTGGTCGGCCACGGCTGCCTGGCGCCAGTCGCCCTGCTGGGAAGGGAGGATGCGTTGCGGCATGCCGGGACGGCCGCCGTTGACGTCGCCGTCGATCAGCAGCACCCGCGAGCCGATTGCGGTCAGCATCTCGGCCAGCGAAATGGCATAGGTCGACTTGCCCTCATCGGGAAGAATGGACAAGATCCCCACGACGGCCGTGCTACGGTCTGCGATCGGCTGCAACACCAGGCGTGTCGATTTGAGCGTTTCCATGAAGGGCGCGCCCCAGCGACGGCCGATGCGCGAGCCAAGGGCACCGCGTACCAGCGGGCGTATGGCCTTCTGGCGTTCAATGAGCGTGCCGCGGCCATCGATCTGCAGGCGCGGCATATAGCCGAGGAAGCGCAGGCCGAGCTGCTGGCGCACCTGTGCACCGGTGCGGAAACCGCGTTCGCGCAACTCGTTGAGCATGCCCAGAACGGCGCCGAGGAAGCTGCCGGCAATGATGGCGGCAGCCAGGATCACCACAGTGCGCGGGCTGGACGGATCGCTCGGCAGCAGGGCGTCGGTGACGATACGGACCGAGGGAATGGGGAAGCTCTGACGCTGCACGGCTTCCTCGTAGGACGTGAGATAGCTGTTGTAGAGCGCGCGCAGGGCGTCGGAACGCTGCTGCAGCTCGTTGAGGCGCACGGCTTCCTGGCTGACGGCGCCAGCGCTTTGGCCTTCGGCATCGATGTCGGCGCGCATGCCGCTTTCCTGCTGCTGGGCGATGCTGAGCTGGGTCTGATACTGCTGGTTGAGGTTTTGCAGCAGCGCGTAGATGCGGCCGTCGAGAGCGGTCTTCTCGGCACGCAGCGTCACCAGTTGCGGGTGATCGGGACCGTAGGTGGTCTCGATTTCGCCGATGCGACTGGTCAGCGTTGCCACCTGATTGCGCAAGGTCGCCACTTCTGTCGGATCGGTCTGTGAGCCACTGAGCAGGGCGAGATAGTTGGATGCCGATTCCGGCCCGGCCGCGATGACGCTTTCGAGCTGACCGGACAGGGCGCGGAGGCGCGCGGTTTCGGCCTGCGCTTCGGCAAGCTGGGTCGACATGGTCTGGATACGCTGGGTGGTCAGCGTCTGGTCCTGGCCGACGGAAAGGCCGGATTCCTGGCGATATTGCTCGATGGCAAGGCTCGCCTGGCGCTGGCTTTCGCCGATTTCGGCGAGGCGCTGCTGCAACCAGTCGGCCGCGGCACTGGTGGCTTCGAGTTCGGCGTTGAGCTGGTCCTGCACCAGGGCCTGGGCATAGGCGCTGGCAATGCGCTGGGCGAGAGCGGGGTCAGCGGCTTCATAGCCGACACGGATAATCGAGCTGCGGCCCATTCGTTCGACCTGCACATTGGCGCGCAGCATGCCGACCACTTCGTCAAGGCTGGCTTCGAGCTGATCGGGTGCATCACCGCCGCCCAAACCGACCAGGCCCTTGACGCGTTGGCTGAAGGACGGCGGGGGATTGAGGAAGTCCTGATCGGTCATCAGATTTTCCGTTTCCGCCACGGTCTTGGCGACACGGCTGGACCGCAGCACCTCGATCTGGTTGAGCACCTGCGCTTCAAGATCGGTGGCGCTGACGGCCTGGGTCTGGCCGTTCTGGGCGACCTGCTCAAGATTTTTGTCGATCAGCAATTGGCCGGCGGACATATAGCTGCGTGGCGCCAGCGTCAGGTAGAAGATGGCAAGTGCCAGCGCAACGGCGATGCAGAGACCGACGACCAGTGCCTGCCGCCGCAGCAGCGAGAAGATGTGATCCAAGTCGATCGTCTTGAGATCGGATGGCTGGGGCGCCAGGGCCTCCGGGTATCCGGCTTTTTCCAGCATGATCAATACTCCGCTTTGAAAGGATGCGCGCCGTTCACGATGCGCTGGTCTGCCCGTAATGCTCGGCCTGGCGCTGGCCCAGAAGGCCGCCGGCAACACCGATATGGAGGGTGGCGCGCAACCAATTGCGGCGGCGCTTGATGGGCGAGAAGGCTGTTAGCCCGGTCATGAGGCAGCAATAGACTATCTTTGCGGCAACAGGAGGAATGCTGCGCAGACGTGGCCCGGTCAGCAGCATGCCATGGGTCTGGCCGGAGCGAAGGCGTCGCGCCACAAGCCAGGACATGGTGGCCCGCTGCGGCGGAACGGGTTCTTCCACCAGCGCGTCGGGCGCATAGTCGATGGTGCCGCCGAGATCGGTGAGGCGGTAGAAGAAATCGGTGTCCTCGCCGCCCGACTTGCCCAGCTTGAGATCGAAACGCAGTGCGTTGAAGGGCGCGGTCCAGGGGATCAGCACGTTGCAGGTGTAGCCGGTGCGGATTTCGCCCCAGACATGGACGGGCAGGGTCGAGTGGAAGTCGCCGCGCACCATCCAGCCGGGAGCCTCGGGCGCATAAAGGGCCTTCACCGGACCAAGCACTGCCGTCGCCTTGCCGGCTTCTGCTTTGTCCAACAGCGCAAGCAGCCAGCCTTCGGTCACCAGTTCATCGTCGTCGATGAAGGCGATGAAATCGCCCTTGGCAGCATCGAGGCAGGCGTTCCGGGCGATGCAGATATTGGCAGCCGGGGCGTGCAGATATTCGATCGGAAAGGGAAAGTCGCCGGCGAGTGCGATGACGCGGGCCTTGGCGGATGGGGTGTCGTCATTGTCAGCGATGATGACGCGGATCTCGTGGCCGCCTGTCGCGAGATTGGCAACCGAGCGCAGCGTCTCGGCGAGGAAGGGGCGGCGGAAGGTACAGATGCAGATGTCGATTCTGGCCATGAGGTCAGACCACCTTGCGCTGGAAGGGCTGCTGCAACACATGCAGCCAGAAGCCGGATGACCACGCGAAATGCATGATCATTGCCGCCCAGCCCACCAGCGGGGATAGGCTCATGGGCATGCCATATTCGGGATAGTGCTTCTTGGCCGCCTGCATGCCGAGGGTGATGCAGACCACGCCCCAGAAGGCGAGGGGGATGAGGAAGACCCAATGCCAGACCGAAAGCGCTGCCAGCAGCACGACCGGGAGGATGGCCAGCGGCACCATCTGGCGGATGCGTGGGCGCATGCGGTGTTTGAGAATATTGCGGGCGCGTCCGCCGCCATAGCCGAAATACTGGCGGAACAAGCCGGACATGGTCGAGCGCGGATAGTAGGTCATCCCGGTGCGGTCGGTCAGCCAGATGCTATGCCCGGCCTGACGCAGGCGGAAATCGAGTTCGGCATCCTCATTGCAGCGGAAGGTTTCGTCATAGCCTCCGACGGCGCGGAAGGCGTCGACGTGCATCAGCGCGTGATGGCCATGATCGACCGGGCCGGCATGCTTGCCGGTGCGATGTGCCGAGCCGCCCGTGCCGATGGAGGAGTTCTGTGCCGTCGCCACGGCGCGCTGGAACGAGTCGTGGCCAACGGTGGTCATGGGCACAACGACGCTGGCGACATTGCGTTCGTCGGCCTCCGCCACGAGCTGCTGGCAATAGCCGGCCGGATAGGCGCCGTGGGCATCGATGCGGATGAGATAGTCCGCACCGTCACCGAATTCGGCCACGGCCAGATTGATCGCCGCTGACTGGATTCGATGCGGATTGTGCATCAGCGAAATGCGCGGGCCCGATTTTTCGGTAGCGATGTCCTGCGTGCCGTCGGTGCTGCCACCGTCGGCGACGACGATGTGGGCGTCGAGCGCTTCGGCTTCCACCAGTAGCAGGTCGAGCAGGGACCCGAGATGTCTGGCTTCGTTGAGGGTCGGGACGATGATGATTGTGCGGGGGCTCATGCGGCCACCTCCAGCTGATCTTGGGCAAGGGGGCGTCCGGCGAGGCGATCGACCAGCGTCCGGCATTCTTCGGTTTCACAGAGGAAGTGGGATCGGTCCTGCGCGGCAACAGCCTCGGCGAGGATCCGGATGCGCTCCGGCGTCATGGAGTGGAACAGGTCGTGCAAGGTTTGCTGCTCGATATCGGGAATCACCACGCCAATGCCGAGGCGTGTGATGAAGGCAGCAGTTTCCGTGTCGGCCAAAGCGATCGGGATGGCGCCATTGAGGCAGCCTTCGTAGATGCGGTTGGGCAATAGCCAGGACGAATTCTGGCCTTCTTCGAAAAAGTCGATAGCCCAGACGAAATGCACGGCGGAATAAATGTCCGGCAGGTCGTCGGGATAGCAGTAAACGCCCGCGTAGTTGAGATGCGGCGCGGCTTCGGTGGTGGCGTCGAAGTCGGAGAATTCGGTACGGGCCGGGCGGCCGCGAAGCGTAACATCCAGCTTGCCATTTATGCTGCGCGACACAGCGTCCAGCGCCGTAAGCGACTTGTGGCAGCGCAGGGCGCCGAACCAGCCGAGGCGGATAATGTCGGGCTCCTGATCGAGCGCCGGATTGCTGCCGGTGTCCTTGAGGCCAAACACCTTGTTTTCAACCAGGAGCGCGGGGGGCGCGCCATGCAGGTCGAAGTGATTGGCCATGAAGGCGGGAGAGCTGGTCAGCAGCAGGTCGGCGGCACGCATCAGCCGCTGCTCCATACCCCGCATGCCCTTTCCCAGGCCATCCTGCCGCAGCATCAGGCGATGGATGTCGAGGCATTCATAGACGACGCGCGGCGGATCGGGCCACAATGCGCGCAGCCGGTTGGCAATGGCCAGCATTTCAAGATTGCGGGCGACAATGACATCGGGCCGGCTGAACGCCTTGCCCCAGACGCGCGTGGTGTAGCTGGCGCGCGCCGTCGCGAAGACGCGGTGCAGCATGCGGCCGTCATGAGTGATATCGAGCTCGATTGCCGTGTCGAGGCCGAGATCTGGCAAGGTCGCGTCCGAACGGCGGAAGCCAGCGATTTCCACGCTGGCACCCCCGAGTTGGAACATGGCTATCCGGCGCGCTACGGCCGGGTCGGCAAGGTTGAAGACCAGGTAGAGTATCCTGAGCAACAGCGCATCTCCTGTCCCAGCGCGAACCGGCTGGCTTGGGTTGCAGCGAACCCCAAGAGGAAAATGATGCGAAGATGCGGTCAACCATATGAAAGTGACGCTGCAATGCGCGTTGCGCATGCCGTAAAGCAGCCTCAATCTCAGTGGGTTCAGGCGGCCTTCCGATCGCGGAAGGTGAAGACCAGGGCAGCGATGGTCAACAGGCGGGACACTTCGGCGAGCGTTTCCGGTGTCAGCGCACCGGCATCGCCCAGAATGTTCACGGTGCCACGCGTTTCCCCATCAATGATCATGGGCGCCGACAGGTTGCAGGTAAAACCCATGTCGATCAAGACCTGAGCCTCGCCCGGAAGGAAATCGAACATTTCGGTGGGCGAGTTGCAGACGACAGGCCGTTTTTCGCCGAGAATGCGCATGCACCACGGGTCGTCGTCCCTGATGATATCGAAGCCGCCGATGGGAAAGACTTTTGGATCAGACGTGCCAATTCGGTCAGTGCGCGAGCGGTCGGGCAGGATGGCTAGCCAAGTTGCGGTGCGCAGGCCGGGCAGGGCGAGGAACTGGGCCGTGAGCAGAGTAATGAACTCCTGCCGTCCAGCGGCAAGCGCAATGGACAGCCGGTCGGCGAAGGCGGGGTCTAGGATAGGCATGGAGTCTCAAGTAGCAGTTGTCGGTGCGCGGGCAGACAAACAGCATGGTTGTCGGCTTGGCAAGGGTTAGCGCTGAGCCCGCAGCCTCATGGGGCTGCAGTGCTGGGTCGGGTCCCCGGTCTCCTGGCCGATTTGGCCTGCCACGGATGGGGGCCGAACCAGTGCTGCTTGCGCAGCCTCTGCAATTCGGGTTCGAGCGCAGGATCGTGTTCGCCGACACGTTGCTCGATCAGCCCGCGCCAGGGATAGTCCAGGTTTCGCGCCCTCAGCTTCTCGATATAGTCGTCGAGCGAGGCGACGACCTTGGCCGGGCTACCCACGGCAACCGAATTTTCGGGAACGTCGCGGCTGACCACGGCGCCTGCGCCGATGACGGCCCGCGGGCCGATCGAGACGCCCGGCAAGATGATCGTGTGCGCGCCGATGAAAACATCATCGTGGATACGGATCGGGGCCACTGAGTCCAGCTTCGTGCCCAGGGCCAGGTTGATCATGTTCACGCTGCCGTCGTGACAGGTGAAAAACCCTCCGGCGATATGCACATTGTTGCCGATACAGGTGCTGACAGGGTCGGCAAAAAAAGCTGCCGGATTGATCCAATTGCCTTCGCCGAAACTGTGAAAGTTGCCGTGCCGCTTGAGGTATTCGCCCCAGTCCTGGATCGAGGGCGATCCGAACTTGCGCCACAAACGAACGCTCTTGCCCTCGTTCAGCGCGCGGTCCCTGAGTAATCTGATCAAGTACTGTCGCAACTTGAACTCCCTCACTAGGTGTTCTTATTCAAGCGCGGAAACTTATATTGGTCGAGTCTTAATTTATTGACTGACAGAGGATTGGCTTGGCCGGCCGATGTGTTGCGGTATTGTCTTTTGGATTTGGGGCGACTTGCCAGATCGCAAAAATTGCCTGAGAGCCGCCATCGAGTATTGCGCGGAGACTCATGGGCTACGCGGTCAATCGATTGTTTATGAGGGGATTGGAGCGGGTAGCGGGAATCGAACCCGCATATTCAGCTTGGAAGGCTGCTGCTCTACCACTGAGCTATACCCGCAAGGTCGCGAAGCGACGGGAAAGCCAATAGCGCGGTGTGGAGGCCGCTGACAACCCCTCCCGATGCGAGAAAGGCTGTCAGTCCACGGTGTTGTGGCGAGTTAGAGCCAGCCGGCCAGCACGCCGATGCCACCCAGGGCAAAGAGGCCGCCGGCGAGCTGCGCCGCAAGCTTGCCATAGCGGCCAATGATGCGGGCAACGCCGGCGGAGGCGGCAATACCAGCGAGGTGGAGCAGGGCAGTGGCGAGAACGAAGCCGGCAGCATAGGCCAGGCCGCTGGTGTCGCCTGGCATTTCAGAGCCGTGAGCATGGCCGTGAAAGATGGCGAATACGCCAACCAGTGCGGCGGCCAAGGCCACTGGCATCGGGCGACCAAGGGCAGCTGCTGCGCCGATGATGACGCTGGAGAGCGCAATGCCGAGCTCGACAAAAGGCACGTCCACCTGCGCTACACCCAGAGCGAAGCCTGCGACCATCATCGCCACAAAGCTGATTGGCACCACGATCAATGCCCGGCCTCCCAGCACGAAAGCGAAAACGCCGACGGCGACCATGGCCAGCACGTGGTCGATGCCGCCGATCGGGTGCTCCATACCATGGATGAAGCCGACCTCATGACCGACGCCGGTATGGGCAAAGGCCATGGCAGGGGTGAGCAGGAACATGGCCAGGGCCAGAATAAGACGCATCGTCAATCCTTTCGGGGCCGTGGCCCGCGACGTTAAATCGGTGCCCGCCGACGCTTCCTGAATCTCGCGCCTTAGTTATTCGTCGCGAAGGCGCGCTTGTAAATGGTGATCGTATTGGTCCTTTGATGCGTTAGGGACACGGGCAAGTCGCCCGTCATTTGAGGTCTAGGTCATGCTTTTGTTGATTTTTCTGGTGCTTCTCCTGCTGCTGTTTCAGGTGATGCAGCCGGGTCGCTACCTGTCGCTGCAGGTGGGCAATGATGCCCAGATGGGGCCGCGCGACGATCTGCCCGAGCCGAGCCGCGAGCTGGCGCGTTCGCGGCGTGCGCTGGCGAATCTGCAGGAGACCTTGCCGGTTTTTCTAACGCTGGCCGTGCTTTCGCTAGTGCTGGGTGAAGCGGGGTGGCTGTCCATCGTGGGCGGCGCGCTCTATCTGTTTGGGCGCGTGGCGCACTATCCCTGCTACATGAATGCCCTGGCACCGTGGCGATCCATCGCTTTTCTCGTGGCGCTGATCGGTTGTGTGGTGATGGCCATTCCGCTGGTTCCCCATATCTGGAGCTAGAGGTGCAAAGGGGTCTTGCGAAACGCGAGCATTGCCATTAGACGGTAGCTCGCCTGAAGGGGTTTAGCTCAGTTGGTAGAGCATCGGTCTCCAAAACCGAGGGTCGTGGGTTCGAGTCCCCCAGCCCCTGCCAGGCATTTTTCCAACATCGTCGACAGTCCAGCCGGCAGCAAGCATGCTGGACGACTTCTTGCCGTTGTCCGGTGTGGCGCGCGTCGCCCGCTGGAACAGGCTGTGGAAGTCGCAATCTTATCGAACATGGCGGGCATTCGGTAACGCGGCTCCTCGATCAAACGATCGAGGGAGAAGCGTCATGCCGCGCCATTTGATTCTGTATCTCGCCGTTGCGGCCTGGCTGGTCGCGGTCGCACTAGCCTGGCTCGTCTTCGCGTGGAACTTCGCCTAACGGCCAATTGCGCGTGCGGCCATTGCTCAGCACATCGGCCATGCCCAGGAACAAGATCAGCGGAGCGAGGAAGAGCCACATCGCGGCGATGCGCAGGCGCTGCCACGTGGGTGTTGAGGCGTAGTTTGACGGCATGACGACCTCTGGCGTTGTCAGGAACCGGATCGCGCTCCTCGGCGATCTCGTGGGCGTTCCAGGCATTCGCCAGGCTCGAGCGGAACCTGCCATGGCAGGCGGTCGTCCGCCATCTACACCATCAGTTAACCTTACTACTTCAGGTTTGTTTGATTGTTCATTTCTACCGAGTTGAAGATTTCATCTTACCTGAGCGAGCAAAAGCTGATGGCCAGATACAGAACTCCTTCTGTAATTCAACAGGCGCGAAAGGCTATACCGCGCCCTATTGCTTTGATTTCGCTCGCCATTGCGTCCTGGGCTCTGGTGATCTGGGTTGGCTGGCGTATCTGGCTAAGCTTTATCTGACTCACTGGTTTCCGCTATTGCAGAGGCAATTCGGCGAGTGTTGTTTTTGCTGACAAAAAAGCCCCAGCCAAACGGCTGGGGCTGATTGTTGGGCCAACGCCGGCCTTAGTTGTTGGCAATCAGGGCGCCCGCCGCAGCGCCGCCTGCGCCGCCGACGATCGCGCCGCCATAGCCGCCCAGAGCGCCGCCCACCAAGGCACCACCAGCGCCGCCGATGGCCGCGCCGCTGACCGTACGCTGGGTCGATGTGCAGGCCGAGAGGGTGAGGGCCGCCAGCATGACGACGGCAATCGGTGCGAACTTCTTCATTGTCTTCCTCTGTGTTGGTAACGCCCCGAAAGCCTACACGGGCCCGTGATCGAAATGGTTAAGGCCGCTGTGACGTCGGCACCGTCGAATGCGGCACACCTCAAACAAAGCAGTTTGCGCCCAAATACACTGCTCTCATCACGCGTCCGTGATGCAATTTCATGCATTCATTCGGAGTCCGAGTGATGCCAAGGCCACATGTGGGGCAATAATGTGGCGCGCCTGCCATTCTTTAGTGTGTTGAAGATTTATTGCCGATACTTCTCCGGTCGTTACCTTTTGGGGAATCTTTGCATATGAATAAGTTTGTACTTGCCGCTATTGCCGGCGTTCTTTCGACATCGACCGCTTTCTCCGCTGATCTGCTCATTCTCGATCAGCCCGCGGTCACGGCTCAGACCAGTGCCTATGACTGGTCCGGCTTTTATGCCGGCGTGAATCTTGGCTATGGCTGGTCGGAATATGAGCTGGGTGACGTTGCCGGCACAGTTGTGATCGACGATATCGACGGCGTCCTGGGCGGTGCTCAGGTTGGTTACAACCACGATTTCGGCGGCTTTGTGCTCGGCGCTGAAGCCGACTTCCAGTTTTCTGATCTGAGCCGCGAACTCGCAGTTGCCGGTATCGGTAGCTTCGATGTCGGTATCGAATCGTTCGGCACTGTTCGTGCTCGCGCCGGCGTAGCCGTTGACCGCTTCCTCCCTTACGTAACGGGCGGTGTTGCCTGGGCCAATGGTTCGGCAACTGTCGTCGACGCGCTTGCTGGCACCATCCTTGATGAAGACGAGACTTACGTCGGCTACGCCATTGGCGCCGGTCTTGAATACGCCGTCACCGACAACATCACCGTGAAGGGTGAATACCTGTACGCTGACTTCGGCAGCAAGGATTTTGCTGTTGTCGGCGGCACGCTCGATACCGACCTGACCGCCCACGTTGCGCGCGTTGGCCTGAACTACAAGTTCTAGGTTCAGACAGCTCTCCAAAGCAGTCACTGGCCCCGGCACCTCGTGTCGGGGCCTTTTTGTGTCTACGCAGTCAGTGGCCGCGGGGGACTTGCCGGACGGGTTCGTCCTGTACAACGTCAACGATTTGACTCGAGTCAAAGTGGGATTGCTGCTCGTCGGTCATCACGTGCGAAAACTGCACGCCGGCGAACTGGGCCTGGCGCCAAACGACGTGGCAGGGCTCCAGCGAGTGGTTGAACAGCAGGGTGAAGTCATCAGACAGGTCGATCGACTCACAGAGCTCGACCAT
The DNA here is from genome assembly GCA_029202405.1 of Candidatus Devosia phytovorans. NCBI lineage: Bacteria > Pseudomonadati > Pseudomonadota > Alphaproteobacteria > Hyphomicrobiales > Devosiaceae > Devosia > Candidatus Devosia phytovorans. The sequence goes on from CP119312.1 coordinate 1,196,139, forward strand.
GGCGCCTGAACGGGACAGATTGACCACCAGAACGTCCTGGCGCACCAGGCCGTCCTGCATTACGGCGGTGGCAGCAATGCGCAAGGCCTCGCGCTTGTGCTGACGTTTTTCGATCCAACTTTTCATGTGCCAAGAGCTAGGCCGCCAGCGCTAATGCAATCTGAATGAAATCGATAGGATTTTAACGTTTCTACGTAGTGGGGAGAACTCTCTCACGAGCCACCGCTTAGTCCTTGTGGGCCGGGAAAAAGCAGACGACCCCGGCCTTGTGCATGAGCCGGGGTCGATGGAGACTGTCTTTGGAGGTCGCAGGGGCAAACCTGCCAAAAGTTAACGCCGCGACGCGCTCTGGGTTCCCAAAAATGGTCAATCTATTCAGCGGCCGCCGGTAACACATCCGTGTGCCGCGCCTTGAGTCGATTGAGCTGGTGGGCGGCGTGGGAGAGCAGGGCGGTGCGTACCTGTTCGGTCGGTACATTTCCGACATCGGCCTTGACCTTGAGGTCGAGAGGGTAGCGAGAAACATTGCCGCGGAAGCTCTCCTCGACGATGACGCGGACAATGCCCGTCACCCGACCAGGAATGGCCTGGTGAGGGCCATAGTAGCGGACTTCGCAGCCCTTGATGTCAAAGCTCGCGCCATTGGAGGACATGTAGAGGCTCCCAACTGCCTTTATATTGTCGCAATTCGATAAAAGGCGATCGCAGAGCTGTCGGCAAGCGCGATTCTCAGCATATTTAATGCATCGTTAACGATTGTGCTCTTGCGAGGCGGTCAGAGAGCGGGGGCAATCTGGCGGCAGCCTGTTGCAATTGGCACGGACTTTCTCTAGATAGCCAACTTCCAGCCGTGCGGGAGTCCTGCGCGGCCTTTGGTTTTGCACCAAAAACTAGAGTAGATTCGCTGATGGCCCGTCCGAACCCGATCCAGTTCCTGCAGCAAGTCCGGCAGGAAACCGCCAAGGTTACCTGGCCGGGTCGGAACGAAGTCCTGATCTCCACGGTCATGGTCCTCGTGCTGGTTATCCTGGCGAGCCTGTTCTTCCTGGCTGCCGATCAGGTTATTTCCTGGCTCGTCGGTCTGATGCTTTCGATCCGCTAGTCGGGTCACAGATTTAATACGGGAGCGGCGACGCTTAATGGCCAAGCGCTGGTACATCGTTCAGGCATACAGCAACTTCGAGCGCAAGGTGGCGGAGGATATCCGTCAGAAGGTCGCACAGAAGAAGCTCGAGCATCTGTTTGAAGACGTGATTGTTCCGACCGAAAAGGTCGTCGAGATCCGTCGCGGCCGCAAGGTCGATGCCGAACGCAAGTTCTTCCCGGGCTATGTGTTGGTGAAGATGGACATGACCGACGAGGCGTTCCATCTGATCAAGAACACGCCCAAGGTCACTGGTTTCCTCGGTTCGGACAACAAGCCGATGCCGATCTCGGAAAAGGAAGCCATGGGCATCCTGCAGCAGGTGCAGGAAGGCGTGGAACATCCCAAGCCTTCCGTCTCGTTCGAAGTGGGCGAGAATGTGCGCGTGTCGGACGGTCCCTTCGCCAGCTTCAATGGCGTGGTGGAAGAAGTCGACGAAGAGCGCGCCCGCCTCAAGGTGGAAGTTTCGATTTTCGGGCGTCCCACTCCGGTGGAGCTCGAATATGGTCAGGTCGAAAAGGTCTGACCGCAGCGTTTTTGGCGTCAGCCAAAAATCGCGACACTGGGCCTCGGCTCGGTGAAATCTGTGGGAGAGGGCGGTTGCTGCCAAGCATCCGGTTAAACCTTGTACCACAGCGTCAAGCGGTCCGCATGACAGCGGGCAGAACGTGGGTTTGCGCAAGCGGACCCACACCAATTGAGAGACGATTATGGCAAAGAAAATCGTTGGCTACGTAAAGCTGCAGGTGCCCGCGGGCTCCGCAACGCCTTCCCCGCCGATCGGCCCAGCACTGGGTCAGCGCGGTCTGAACATCATGGAATTCTGCAAGGCCTTCAATGCTGCCACGCAGGAAATGGAAAAGGGTTCGCCCATTCCAGTCGTGATCACCGCCTATGCCGACAAGAGCTTCACTTTCGAGATGAAGCAGCCGCCGGTCACCTACTTCATCAAGAAGGCCGTCAACCTCAAGTCTGGTTCCAAGCTTCCGGGCAAGGAATCGGCTGGTACGATCACCGTGGCTCAGCTGCGTGATATCGCCGAAAAGAAGATGAAGGATCTCAATGCCGATAACGTCGACGCTGCTGTGTCGATGATTGCTGGCTCTGCCCGTTCCATGGGCATTCAGGTCGAGGGCTGATAGATGGCTGGCAAGAAGATCGTAAAGGCCCGCGAGGGCATCGACCGCAACAAGCTGTACAAGCTTGATGAGGCCGTGAAGATGGTGAAGTCGCGCGCTTCGGCGAAGTTCGACGAAACCATCGAAATCGCCATCAACCTCGGTGTTGATCCGCGTCACGCTGACCAGATGGTCCGTGGCGTCGTGAACCTGCCGAACGGCACGGGCAAGACCGTGCGAGTGGCTGTGTTTGCCAAGGATGCCAAGGCTGACGAAGCCCGCAAGGCTGGCGCAGACATCGTTGGTGCAGAAGACCTGATGGAACAGATCCAGTCTGGCAAGATCGATTTCGATCGTTGCATTGCCACGCCGGACATGATGCCGCTGGTCGGTCGCCTGGGCAAGATCCTGGGCCCGCGCAACCTGATGCCGAACCCCAAGGTCGGCACGGTTACTCCCGATGTCGCCGGTGCCGTCAAGGCAGCCAAGGGCGGCGCCGTTGAATACCGCGTCGAAAAGGCCGGTATCCTGCACGCCGGTGTTGGCAAGGTTTCCTTCTCGGAAGAAGCCCTGCTGCAGAACATCAAGGCCTTCACCGACGCCGTCGTGAAGTCCAAGCCAGCTGGCGCCAAGGGCACCTATGTCAAGAAGGTCGCCGTGTCGTCCACCATGGGCCCTGGCGTCCATGTCGAGCCGGCTTCGGCTCTCTAAGAAACAAAGAATTCCGGGCGGTTTCGGCCGCCCGGATATTCAACTGAAGAGTGTTTAGGCACGCCTAAGTTGAATAAGTCCTGTCCGAGACTGCCGGTGCTGATCAATCTGGGTCAGCTTAATGTCCACCGACGCCAGCATAGATGGGGTGACAACCAAGATTTTCTGCCCAAAGGGCAGGGTGATCGCGGTTCGAACCAGGCCAGTTGCCCTCGTGGCAGCGCGGTTTACAGGCATGTAACCGTTGCTCCTCTTCTTTCTCCGGAGAGTAGGGGGCAGCAATTGGCAATGGCCCGACAGACTTGTTGTCGGGCTTGATGTGGAGACTAGCAGTGGAAAGAGCGGAAAAGCGTGAGCTTGTCGCATCGCTTCAGTCAGCCCTCTCGGGCGCTGGATCGATCGTACTCGCGCAGAACACCGGTCTGACCGTCGCCAATCTGGAGTCGCTTCGCCGCGAGGTGAAGACTGCAGGTGGCTACGTGAAGGTCGCGAAGAACCGTCTTGCCAAGCTTGCTCTTAAAGACACCGACCACGCCGACATTTCGGGCCTGTTTACCGGCCCGATCGTCATCGCCTATGCGGAAGACCCCATGACTGCGCCCAAGATTGCGGCGAAGTTTGCTGAAAAGAACGCAAAGTATGTCGTTCTTGGCGGCGTTATGGGCAAGACCGCGCTTGACGCGAATAACGTCAAGGCGCTGGCGACCATGCCGTCGCTCAACGAACTGCGCGCTACGCTCGCCGGGATGCTCAAGCAGCCCGCGACCCGTATCGCGTCGGTCATCGTTGCGCCGGCTGGTGGTATCGCGCGCGTGTTGGCCGCTCACGCGGAAAAGAGCAACGAAGCAGCGTAACCCCATGGCCTCAAATTTTGAAATTTGCGGCCGGTTTGAACTGAACACCTGAAAAGAGAGATTTATCAAATGGCTGATCTCGCCAAGATCGTAGACGACCTGTCTGCCCTGACCGTTCTGGAAGCTTCCGAACTGTCGAAGCTGCTGGAAGAAAAGTGGGGCGTTTCCGCCGCCGCTCCGGTTGCTGTTGCTGCTGCTGGTGGTGGCGCTGCCGCTCCGGCTGCTGAAGAAAAGACCGAATTTGACGTTGTTCTCGCCTCGTTCGGCGACAACAAGATCAACGTCATCAAGGAAGTTCGTGCGATCACCGGCCTGGGCCTGGGCGAAGCCAAGGCTCTCGTTGAGTCCGCTCCCAAGGCGATCAAGGAAGGCGTGTCGAAGGCTGAAGCCGAAGACATCAAGACCAAGCTGGAAGCAGCTGGCGCCAAGGTCGAACTCAAGTAATTTCGACTTTACGTCTTGTAATTTGTGGGGTGGCGCTATATGTGCCATCCCACATTCTCGTTTTCACGGGATGATTCGCCGGGCCGAGTGGATAGGCTCCTGGCGGCAATTTGCGGAATATATGACGAATTTGATGTCTGAGGCACGCTGACGTCCGTTGCCCTATGATCCGATGGATCATGGGGTGTTTGGCGTTTTCGGCCTTCCTGTCCTTGGCTGGGGCAGGGTTGACGTCATCAAGCCACGCTAACTGCCTAACCCAGGGCACATATCCCGAGTTCCGACGGCTGATAGTCGGAGTTTTGGATATCTGCCTCCGAGACAATCGCTAAAAGAAACAGGAGCTTTCATGGCTACCACGTTCAACGGCCGCCGCAAGGTTCGCAAGTCCTTCGGTTCCATTCGCGAAGTCACGGAGATGCCCAACCTGATCGAGGTCCAGAAGGCCTCCTATGATCAGTTCCTCCTCGTCGACGAGCCCAAGGGTGGCCGTCCCGATGAAGGGCTTCAGTCCGTGTTCCGTTCGGTCTTCCCGATCACCGACTTTTCGAACACCGCTTCGCTCGAATTCGTGAAATACGAATTCGAACAGCCCAAGTATGACATCGACGAGTGCCGTGCGCGCGACATCACCTTCGCTGCCCCGCTCAAGGTCACGCTGCGGTTGATCGTGTTCGAAGTGGACGAAGAAACCGGCGCCCGTTCGGTCAAGGACATCAAGGAGCAGGACGTCTACATGGGCGACATGCCCTTCATGACGTCGAACGGCACCTTCATCGTCAATGGCACCGAGCGCGTCATCGTCTCGCAGATGCACCGTTCGCCGGGCGTGTTCTTCGACCACGACAAGGGCAAGACCCATTCGTCTGGCAAGCTGCTGTTTGCCGGCCGTATCATCCCGTATCGTGGTAGCTGGCTCGACATCGAGTTCGACGCCAAGGACGTGGTCTATGCGCGTATCGATCGTCGCCGCAAGATTCCGGTGACCTCGCTGCTCAAGGCGCTTGGCATGGATGCCGAGGAAATCCTCGACACCTATTACACCAAGCTGACCTTCGAAAAGACGGCGACCGGCTGGCAGAAGCCATACGACGCCGAGAAGATGAAGAATGCCAAGCCGAGCCATGACCTGATCGACGCCAAGACCGGCGACGTCGTGCATGAGGCTGGCAAGAAGCTCTCGGCCCGCCAGGCCAAGAAGCTTGCCGAAAACGGCCTGACGCACCTGCTGGCGGTCAATGAAGACCTCTATGGCATGTATGTCGCCGAAGACCTGATCAGCATGAAGACCGGTGAGGTCTACATGGAAGCAGGCGACGAGATCGACGAAAAGACCCTGACCAAGCTGCTTGATCTGGGCTTTGACGAGCTGCCGATCCTCGACATCGACCACATCACCATTGGCGCCTACCTGCGCAACACGCTGGCCGTGGACAAGAATGAGTCGCGTGAAGACGCGCTGTTCGACATCTACCGCGTGATGCGTCCCGGTGAGCCGCCGACCGTCGATACGGCCGAAGCCATGTTCCAGTCGCTCTTCTTCGACAGCGAGCGCTATGACCTGTCGGCCGTTGGTCGCGTCAAGATGAACATGCGCCTCGAGCTCGATGCGCCTGACACCATGCGTACCCTGCGCAAGGAAGATATCGTGGAAGTCGTCCGCACGCTGGTCGACCTGCGCGATGGTCGTGGCGAAATCGACGACATCGACAACCTCGGCAACCGTCGCGTTCGCTCGGTTGGCGAACTCATGGAAAACTCCTATCGCCTTGGCCTGCTCCGCATGGAGCGCGCCATCAAGGAGCGCATGAGCTCGGTGGAAATCGACACCGTGATGCCGCAGGACCTGATCAACGCCAAGCCGGCTGCTGCCGCCGTGCGTGAATTCTTCGGCTCCTCGCAGCTGTCGCAGTTCATGGATCAGACCAATCCGCTGTCGGAAATCACCCACAAGCGTCGTCTCTCGGCGCTTGGGCCGGGTGGTCTGACCCGCGAACGTGCCGGCTTTGAAGTCCGCGACGTGCATCCGACCCACTATGGTCGTATCTGCCCGATCGAGACGCCGGAAGGCCCGAATATCGGTCTGATCAACTCGCTGTCGACCTTCGCCCGCGTCAACAAGTACGGTTTCATCGAGACCCCGTACCGCAAGATCGTGGACGGCAAGCTGACCACCGACGTCGTCTATCTCTCCGCCATGGAAGAGGCCAAGCACTACGTCGCGCAGGCCAACGTCGAGTTCAATGCCGACGGCACGCTGACCCATGACCTCGTCGTGGCTCGCCATGCCGGCGACAACGGCCTGACGCCCAAGGAAAACGTCGACCTTATGGACGTTTCCCCCAAGCAGATGGTGTCGGTTGCGGCATCGCTGATCCCGTTCCTCGAAAACGACGACGCCAACCGTGCTCTCATGGGCTCGAACATGCAGCGTCAGGCTGTGCCGCTGCTGCGCGCTCATGCGCCCTTCGTCGGTACCGGCATGGAAGCTGTCGTGGCGCGTGACTCGGGCGCCGCCATCGTCGCCAAGCGCAAGGGCATCGTCGATCAGGTGGACGCCACCCGTATCGTTATTCGCGCAACGGAAGAAACCGATGCTTCGAAGTCGGGCGTCGACATCTACAACCTGATGAAGTTCCAGCGTTCGAACCAGTCGACCTGCATCAACCAGCGTCCGCTGGTCGTGGTGGGTGACCATGTCAACCAGGGCGACATCATCGCCGACGGTCCGTCAACCGAACTGGGTGATCTGGCCCTGGGCCGCAACGTGCTCGTCGCGTTCATGCCCTGGAACGGCTACAACTTCGAAGACTCCATCCTGCTCAGCGAAAAGATCGCCATGCAGGACGTCTTCACCTCGATCCATATCGAGGAATATGAAGTGATGGCCCGCGACACCAAGCTTGGTCCGGAAGAAATCACGCGCGACATTCCGAACGTGTCGGAAGAAGCGCTGAAGAACCTCGACGAAGCGGGTATCGTGCACATCGGTGCCGAAGTTGCTCCCGGCGACATCCTGGTCGGCAAGATCACCCCCAAGGGCGAAAGCCCGATGACGCCGGAAGAAAAGCTCCTCCGCGCCATCTTCGGTGAAAAGGCCTCGGACGTTCGTGATACCTCGCTCCGCGTTCCGCCGGGCGATGCTGGTACTGTCGTTGAAGTGCGCGTGTTCAATCGCCACGGCATCGACAAGGACGAGCGCGCCATGGCTATCGAGCGCGAAGAAATCGAACGTCTCGCCAAGGACCGTGACGACGAACAGTCGATCCTCGACCGTAACGTCTATGCACGTCTGAAGGAAATGCTGTTCGGCAAGGCCGCCACGGCTGGCCCGAAGGGTTATGTCGTCGGCACCAAGCTGAATGACCAGATGTTCGAAGCCCAGCCGCGTTCGAAGTGGTGGCAGTTTGCCGTCGACGACGACAAGGTGATGGCCGAGATGGAAGCCCTTCATGCGCAGTATGAAGAGAGCCGCCGTCTGCTTGAGCAGCGCTTCATCGACAAGGTGGACAAGCTGCAGCGCGGTGACGAACTTCCGCCGGGCGTGATGAAGATGGTCAAGGTCTTCATCGCAACCAAGCGCAAGATCCAGCCGGGCGACAAGATGGCCGGCCGTCACGGTAACAAGGGCGTCGTGTCCCGCATCGTTCCCGTGGAAGACATGCCGTATCTCGAAGATGGTACGTCGGTCGACATCGTGCTGAACCCGCTGGGCGTGCCGTCGCGCATGAACGTGGGCCAGATCCTCGAGACGCACCTGGGCTGGGCTTGCGCCGGCATGGGCAAGAAGATCGACGAGATGGTCCGCATCTACCAGCAGAAGGGTGACCTCAAGCCGCTCCGTGCGGAAGTGGGTTCGCTGTTTGCCGGTGACGAGTCGATTACCGATCTGGACGACGATGGCCTCATCCGCCTCGGCGAACACCTTTCCAAGGGCGTGTCGATCGCGACCCCGGTGTTCGACGGTGCCAAGGAAGCCGATATCGTCGAGATGCTGGAACGTGCAGGTCTCAAGGGCTCTGGCCAGTCGACCGTCTTTGACGGCCGTTCGGGCGAGCAGTTCGACCGTCAGGTGACCGTGGGCTATATCTATATGCTCAAGCTCGACCACCTGGTGGACAACAAGATCCACGCCCGTTCGATCGGTCCTTACTCGCTGGTCACCCAGCAGCCGCTCGGCGGCAAGGCCCAGTTCGGCGGTCAGCGTTTCGGCGAGATGGAAGTGTGGGCTCTCGAAGCCTATGGCGCGGCTTACACGCTCCAGGAAATGCTCACCATCAAGTCGGACGACGTTGCTGGTCGTACCAAGGTCTACGAAGCCATCGTTCGCGGCGACGACACGTTCGAAGCGGGCATCCCCGAGAGCTTCAACGTTCTGGTCAAGGAAATCCGTTCGCTCGGTCTCAATGTCGAACTCGACATGCGCGAGATCGAGGGCGACGGCTCCCAGGCCGAAGCGGAGCTCGCACCTCCTCAGGAAGCGGCGGAATAATCCGGCACTTCCTACCCCCATTCACTTCCCGAGGGAGCAGGCGCAAGCCCGCTCCTGACGGAAAGAGGAGAGAATTGATGAATCATCATTCCCACGTCATGGATCCGTTCAACCCGGCGGTTCCGGTCCAGACTTTCGACCAGATGAAGATCTCCATTGCGAGCCCTGAGAAGATTCTCAGCTGGTCCTATGGCGAGATCAAGAAGCCAGAAACCATCAACTATCGTACGTTCAAGCCCGAACGCGATGGTCTGTTCTGCGCGCGCATCTTTGGCCCCGTGAAGGACTATGAGTGCCTGTGCGGCAAGTACAAGCGCATGAAGTTCAAGGGCGTCATCTGCGAAAAGTGCGGTGTGGAAGTCACCCTGAGCCGCGTTCGTCGCGAGCGCATGGGCCATATCGAACTGGCCGCTCCGGTTGCCCATATCTGGTTCCTGAAGTCCCTGCCGTCCCGTATCGCGCTGCTGCTCGATATGACGCTGAAAGACATCGAACGCATTCTCTACTTCGAGAACTATGTCGTTCTGGACGCCGGCCTCACGCCCTTCACCACGCATGAGTTGCTGACCGAAGAGCAGTATCTCGATGCCCAGGACGAGTATGGTGCCGACAGCTTCACCGCCAAGATCGGCGCCGAAGCCATTCGCGATATCCTGCTCGCCCTCGATCTCGAAAAGATCGCGGGCGACCTGCGCGTCGAAATCGCCGAGTCGACCACCGAGCTGAAGCCGAAGAAGCTGGCCAAGCGCCTCAAGATCGTCGAGCAGTTCATCGTCTCGGGCAACAAGCCCGAGTGGATGATCATGACCGTGATCCCCGTGATCCCGCCGGAACTGCGTCCGCTGGTTCCGCTGGATGGCGGCCGCTTTGCCACGTCCGATCTCAACGACCTCTATCGTCGTGTGATCAACCGTAACAACCGCCTGAAGCGCCTGATCGAGCTCCGTGCCCCGGACATCATCATCCGCAACGAAAAGCGCATGCTGCAGGAAGCTGTGGACGCGCTGTTCGACAACGGCCGCCGTGGCCGCACCATCACCGGTGCCAACAAGCGTCCGCTGAAGTCGCTGTCCGACATGCTCAAGGGCAAGCAGGGCCGCTTCCGCCAGAACCTGCTCGGCAAGCGCGTCGACTATTCGGGTCGTTCGGTCATCACCGTGGGTCCGAACCTGAAGCTGCACCAGTGCGGTCTTCCCAAAAAGATGGCGCTCGAGCTGTTCAAGCCCTTCATCTATTCGCGTCTTGAAGCCAAGGGCTTCTCGTCGACGGTGAAGCAGGCCAAGAAGCTGGTCGAGAAGGAAAAGCCCGAAGTCTGGGATATCCTCGACGAAGTGATCCGCGAGCACCCGGTTCTGCTGAACCGCGCTCCGACGCTGCACCGTCTTGGCATCCAGGCTTTCGAGCCCATGCTGATCGAAGGCAAGGCAATCCGTCTGCATCCGCTTGTCTGCTCGGCCTTCAACGCTGACTTCGACGGTGACCAGATGGCCGTGCACGTTCCGCTGTCGCTCGAAGCGCAGCTGGAAGCACGCGTGCTGATGATGTCCACCAACAACATTCTGCACCCCGCCAATGGTCAGCCGATCATCGTGCCGTCGCAGGACATTGTTCTGGGCCTCTACTACCTGTCGCTGATGAACGACAACGAGCCGGGCGAAGGCATGGCCTTCTCGTCCTATGCCGAGCTCGAACACGCGCTCGACAGCAAGATCGTCACGCTGCACACCAAGATTAAGGGCCGCGTCGTCGATTGGGACGAAAATGGCAACCAGACGACCCAGATCGTGGAAACGACTCCGGGCCGCATGCTGATCGGCCAGATCCTGCCCAAGCATCCGGCTGTGCCGTTCTCGACGGCCAACCAGCTGATGACCAAGAAGATGATCTCCAAGATGATCGACACCGTGTATCGCGGTTGCGGCCAGAAGGAGACGGTCATTTTCTGTGACCGCGTCATGCAGCTCGGTTTCAAGAACGCCTGTGACGCCGGCATCTCGTTCGGCAAGGACGACATGGTTATCCCGGCTTCCAAGTACACGATCGTGGAAGCCGCGCGTAAGCAGGTCGAAGAGTTCGAACAGCAGTACAATGACGGCCTGATCACTCAGGGCGAAAAGTACAACAAGGTGGTCGACGCCTGGGCCAAGTGCGGTGACAAGGTCGCCGAAGAGATGATGGACGCGATCCGCAAGGTGCAGATCGACGAAGAGACCGGCCGTCAGAAGCCGATCAACTCGGTCTACATGATGTCGCACTCTGGTGCCCGCGGTTCGCCGGCCCAGATGAAGCAGCTTGCCGGCATGCGTGGCCTGATGGCCCGTCCTGACGGCTCGATCATCGAGACCCCGATCACGGCTAACTTCAAGGAAGGCCTGAACGTTCTCGAGTACTTCAACTCCACCCACGGTGCCCGCAAGGGTCTCGCGGATACGGCGCTGAAGACTGCAAACTCGGGTTACCTGACCCGTCGTCTCGTCGACGTGGCGCAGGACGCGATCATCGTGTCGACCGATTGCGGTACCGAGCGTGGCCTGACCATGGAACCGATCGTCGATGCCGGCCAGATCGTGGCCTCCATCGGCCAGCGCGTTCTGGGCCGTACGGCAGCCGACGACATCTTCCATCCGCTGTCTGGCGACCTGATCGCTGCCAAGGGCACGCTGCTGGAAGAAAAGCATGTCGACGTCATCGAGGAAGCCCGGATCCAGTCGATCCGTATCCGCTCCCCGCTGACTTGCGACATGCGCCAGGGCACCTGCGCGGCCTGCTATGGCCGTGATCTTGCTCGCGGTACTCCCGTGAACATGGGTGAAGCTGTGGGCGTTATCGCCGCACAGTCGATCGGTGAACCCGGTACCCAGCTCACCATGCGCACGTTCCACATTGGTGGCACGGCACAGGTGGTCGACTCCTCGTTCCTCGAGTCCGGCGCGGAAGGCACGATTGCCATCCGTAACCCGAGCCTCGCCAAGGTCGAGGGCGGCAAGCTGGTCGTCATGGCCCGTAACGTCTCGCTCGCCATTCTCGATGCCGACGGCAAGGAACGCGCCACCCACAAGGTGACCTATGGTTCCAAGCTGCTGGTCAAGGAAGGTGATGCGGTTCGCCGTGGTCAGCGTCTGGCTGAATGGGATCCCTACACCCGTCCGGTGCTGGCCGAAGTCGAAGGCGAAGTGGTCTTCGAGGACATGGTCGATGGTGCTTCGGTTGCGGAAAACACCGACGAGGCGACCGGCTTCACCAAGCGCGTTGTCATCGACTGGCGCACCAACCAGCGTGGCGAGGGCCTCAAGCCCGCACTCGCCATTGCCCGTGGCGGTGCCGTGCAGAAGGTGGAACGTGGTGGCGACGCCCGTTACCTGCTCTCCGTCGACGCGGTTATCGCCGTCGAGCCGGGCGAAAAGGTTTCGCCGGGTGACGTCCTGGCCCGTATTCCGCTGGAATCGGCCAAGACCAAGGACATCACCGGCGGTCTGCCGCGTGTGGCCGAGCTGTTCGAAGCCCGTCGTCCGAAGGACCACGCCATCATCGCCGAGATCGATGGCACGATCCGCTTCGGCCGCGACTACAAGAACAAGCGTCGCGTCATCATCGAGCCTCATGAAGAGGGTGGCGATCCGGTCGAATACCTGATCCCGAAGGGCAAGCCCTTCCACCTGCAGGAAGGTGACGCTATCGAAAAGGGTGAATACATCCTCGACGGTAACCCGGCACCGCATGACATTCTGGCGATCAAGGGCGTGGAAGAGCTTGCTCGTTACCTCGTCAATGAAATCCAGGAGGTCTATCGCCTGCAGGGCGTGCTGATCAACGACAAGCACATCGAGGTGATCGTTCGCCAGATGCTGCAGAAGGTCGAGATCGTGGATCCAGGTGATACGGGCATGCTCAAGGACGAGCAGCTCGACAAGCTGGACTTCGACGAGCTCAACGACGCCCTGGTTGCCGAAGGCAAGAAGCCGGCAACGGCGAACCCGGTTCTGCTGGGTATCACCAAGGCCTCGCTGCAGACCCGTTCGTTCATCTCGGCTGCCTCGTTCCAAGAAACCACCCGCGTCCTCACGGAAGCGGCAATTTCCGGCAAGGCCGACCTGCTCGAAGGCCTCAAGGAAAACGTCATCGTCGGCCGCCTGATCCCGGCCGGTACCGGTGCCGGTATCTCCTCGGCCAAGCTGATCGCGACCAAGCGCGACGACCTGATCCTCGACGAGCGTCGCCGCCAGGCGAACACCGTCAAGATCGCCGCGCCTGCCGCCGAATAAGCGACAGTCACAAAGCTGAATTGAGGGAAGGGGGCCGAAAGGTCCCCTTTCTTTTTGCGCTGTTGGTGGTTTGGAGTGTCACCGCCAATTCACGCGGCTGTGATGGGGACGACATGGCAGGGCTTTAGGGGAGGGCGGTCAGTTACTCTGGAGACTTACATGTCGCTCAAAGCCCTTCTCGCCGGCGCAGGCCTTGCCGCTCTCGCCACTGCTGCCTTTGCCCAGGACAATGCTGCGTCCGGTCCGGTCGCCTTCGATGCCACGCTCAAGGCCCATGCCGAATTGCCGGCGCAGACTTTTGTGCCCGCACCGGCCGATGCGCCCTATGGGCTGCAGATGTCGGGCCGCTTCACCTCGGGCAAGCGCGTCGAGACGCCTTATGGCTGGGCAAATCCGGCTTCGGGCATTGCCATGCCGTTCCCCGGCCAGCCGGTGCAAGGCATGAGCGGCGTGCGTTCGCTGGGCGATGACCGCTTTGTCTTCCTCACCGACAACGGCTTTGGCAACAAGGCGAACTCCTCCGACGCCATGCTGATGTTCAACTTCATGAAGATGGACTGGGAGAACGGCAAGGTCGGCCTCGAACGCACCGTGTTTCTTTCCGATCCGAACCGCGTCGTGCCATTCCCGATCGTCACCGAACATAGCGAAAGCCGCTACCTGACGGGCGCTGATTTCGACCCGGAAAGCATTCAGCCGGTGGGCGATCACTTCTGGATCGGCGATGAATTCGGCCCATGGTTGATCGAGGTCGATGCGACAGGCGTCGTGTTGCAGGTCGTGGCCACCAATCCGGGCGGCGTGGAGTACAAGTCGCCGGACAACCAGTTCGTCTCGACCCCGGCTGGCGGCGCGACAGTGACCGGCGTCAATACCGGCCGCTCGGGCGGCTATGAGGGCATGGCGCAGTCGATGGACGGCAAGACGCTCTATCCGCTGCTGGAAAAGCCCTTCTATGACGAAGAGGCCGGTGCGCTTGAACTCATCGGCGAGCAGCCGGTGATCCGCATGTTGGAATTCAATGTCGCCGACGCCAGCTGGTCGGACACGGTGCGCTACTATCCGCTTGACGATGCCGGTCATGCCATTGGCGACTTCAACATCTTCGAGGGCACGCGCGGCCTGATCATCGAGCGCGACAATGGCGAGGGTGATGATGGCCGCGAGGGTGCTGCTGCCTTCAAGCGCATCTATCTGGTCGATCTCGAACGTGCTGACGAGAACGGCGTGCTGGAGAAAATCGCCTATATCGACCTGATGAATATCCAGGACCCTGAAGGAATTGCGCCGCGTGGTTCCAAGGATGGCGTATTCACCTTCCCCTTCGTGACCATCGAGGACGTCGACCTGGTCGATGCGACCACGATCGTGGTTGCCAATGACAATAACTATCCCGGTTCCACCGGTCGCGAAGCCGGCCGGGCCGATGACAATGAATATATCCTGCTCGACGTGGCCGACTTCCTCAAGGCCGAGTGATCTTTGACCGGCGCCGGGGCTTCGCTCCGGCGCTTCCTTTTTGGGAGATTGCAGATGTTTAAGTCTATTGCGCTGGCTGCGGCGGCGCTGGTTTTCGTCCCTCCTGCCATGGCGCAGGAGCTCAAGGTGGACCTGCTCGGCTCGATCACGCTGCCGACGGGCCTCAAGCTCAATGGCGTCGAGTTTGGCGGTATTTCGGGCCTCGACTACGATCCGGTCCAGGACCTGTACTACGCCATTTCCGATGACAGGTCGCAGAAGGCGCCGGCACGCTTTTACACGCTGCGCTTGCCGATGGATGCGGAAGGTCTGCATGCCGTTGACGTGGTCAGCACTGTGTTGCTGCGCGATGCGGCCGGCAATGTATTCGCAGAAGGGGCGATCGACCCGGAGTCCATCCGTTATAACCCGCTGAAGCGCAGCATTTTCTGGTCGACGGAAAATGATGCATCGGGCAATCCGGCTGTCTACGAAAGCCTGACGGATGGGACATTCCTCCGCGCCTTCGCCGTGCCGGAGCACTATAATCCCGATGGCCAGGAGACGGCGGGCATCTTCGGTAACCTCGGTTTCGAGAGCCTGACGGTTTCGGCTGACGGCGCCAACCTGCTGACGGCAACGGAAAATGCGCTGATCCAGGATGGCGGCAAGGCAACGCTGGACGCGGGCAGCAAGGCGCGCATCATGGCCTTCGACATTGTCTCTGGTGCCCCGACAGCGGAATATCTCTACGAGACCGACGTCATCCACGCCAAGGCGACGGCCGAGCCGCCGTACAATGACAATGGCATAAGCGAAATGCTGCAGTTCGATGATGAGCACCTGCTGGTGGTCGAGCGGAGCTTTGCGGCTGGGTTGGGCAACCAGATCTCCTTCTATCTGACAGCGCTGGATTCTTCCGCCGACGTCACCGGCCAGGCGACGATGGAAGAGGGTGTCGAACCACTTGGCAAGACGCTCGCTTTTGTCATCAAGGAAGGCGATTTTGGGCTGGATATCGACAATGTCGAATCCGTCACCTTCGGTCCCGAGATCGATGGCAGGAAGACGCTGGTGATCGCGTCAGACAATAATTTCAACGCCAATGGGCAGTTCACCCAGTTCGTGGCTTTCACGTTGACCGAATAGGCAAACGGAAAGGGGGCCATTGGCCCCCTTTTTTCTGGCCAGCATGCTGGACGACTTCTTGCCGGATGGCTGTCAGTAGCCGATGTGGGCGGAAAATTCGTCGACGACCTGGCTCCACAGCGCTATCTGGGAGGCGAGATAGTCAGCGGTCACGCCCTTGACGAGGTCGAGGTCCATTTCGACGGCGGCGTCGCCGACATCATCGAGATAGGCGCGACTGAAGCGCTTGTCGCGGTTCCAGGTGTTGATGGCCTCAAGGTCCGGCCTGGCGGAAAAGCCTGCGTAGAAGTTGAGATCCTCGCAATCGGCGCTGGCGGTGCAGTTGCGGAAGTAGATCTGGTAGCGCGTGTCACCGGCGAGGCCATCGATGACCGGATCGCCCTGGTTGCAGTGCGACAGAGTGGCGGCGCCCAGCGTCTTGGCGGCGGTCAGGATCTCATCCTCATTGGCGCCGGTCAGCAGGTCCTGCGCCTGTGCGGTCACGATGCTGGTCAGGGCGAGGCCTGCGGCGAGCAACAGAGATTTTGCCTTGCTTGTCATGATGATCCTCACAGCGGAAACGGCAAAACCATATCGGTTGAGCGTTGACGGGTAAACCTCGGCCACGAAAAGGAAGTTTCCGCTTTCCTGCAGGTTCCGAAGTGGTGCGACGCGCCGCCGCATCGCAAGTATTCGCCATGTGGAAATTGCGGCAGAACTTATTAACCGGCGTCGATAATTTTGTGTGTGGGGAGAGGTTTAGGGTCTGATGCAGGCCTCAGTTGGAAAAACGACATGATCGCCATTCAGGAAAAATTCAAGTCGTGGCAGGGCCAGGACCGGGCATTGGGTGATCAGGTTCATGCGCGCCTCGACAAACATCTCGAGGCGATCCTGCTTAAGGCCTATCAGGGCATCGATCCGACGCTGACCGTGGTGCCCGCATCCGTCCTTGATACCGAGAGGCGCAAGTTTGCCTGCGTGACGCGGGGCGAGTTCTCGGAGACCTTCTTCGACGAGCAGCAGAAGATCATCGCCAATATCAGTGGCCAGACCGACTTCGTCGATTATCTGATGGCGGGCTATGTGCCCTATGCGACTGGACTGATCACCACCCTGATGAAGGAGAGCAAGTGGCCCGACCGGCAGCGGGACGCGCTGATGGCGAGCCTGATCCGCTCCATCTTCTCGGAGACGACGGTTGTCGTGCATTTCTATTTCTCCGAGCTCACCAAGATCGCAGAGGCCGAGCGTGGCGCAGCCGAGGCCGAGCGGCTCAGCGCCGAAGCCGAGCGTGCCCGGGGGGCGGCAGAAGACAAGAAGTCGATCGAGGTCTTGAGCGCGGCGCTGGCGGCACTGGCGGCCGGTGACATGACCACTCGCATCGGCGACGAGATGCCCGAGAAGGCCGATGCGCTGCGCCATAATTTCAATGATGCCGCCGAAGGGTTGGAACGACTGATCTCGCGGGTGACCGAGAGCGCCGACACGATCCGCACGGGTACAAGCGAGATCTCATCCGCCTCGACGGACCTGTCGCAAAGAACCGAGCAGCAGGCCGCCAGCATCGAGGAAATCTCGGCGACGCTGACCCAGTTGACGCAGACGGTGTCCAGCACGGCCGTGGCGGCGCGGGAGATGCGCGATTCCGTGGCGGCGACCCGAGAAGACGCTTCCCAATCGGGCCAGGTGATGGGGCAGGCCGAACAGGCCATGGCCGCGATCGAGACGTCGTCGCGCCAGATCGAGCGCATCATCGGCGTGATCGAAGAGATTGCCTTCCAGACAAACCTGCTCGCCCTCAACGCCAGTGTCGAGGCGGCGCGGGCCGGCGAGGCGGGCAAGGGCTTTGCCGTGGTGGCCACCGAGGTGCGCAGCCTTGCCAAGCGTTCGGCGGAAGCTTCCAAGGAAATCCAGACCCTGATCACCAGTTCGGGTCAGCAGGTGGCGATGGGCGTCAAGCTGGTGGCCGAGACGGTTACGGCCCAGGAACGCATGGAAACGCAGATCGTGGCCATCGACGACATCGTTGGCCAGATCGCCCGGTCCGCGCAGGAACAGGCCCAGGGCCTCAGCCAGATCAATATGGCCGTGTCGCAGATGGATGAGTTTACCCAGCAGAATGCGGCAATGGTGGAGCAAGCGACTGCCGCCAGCATGAGCCTCGAGGATCAGACCGATAGTCTTGCCCAGTTCGTGCGCAAATTCCGGGTCGCGTCTGATGCCCACGCAGCTGAACGGGCGCGCGCCAAGTCATCGACGTCGCGCGCGCCAGTCGTACAAATGCGTGTGACAAGCAATATGGGTGCGGCTGCAAGCAAGGCAAAGGCCGACCCGATCAGCGCCGACTGGAACGAGTTCTGATCTAGTCCATATCTGCGGGCAGGGCATGGATCGATATCTTGCCCTGTCATTCACTTTCGCAAAAGCATGGCAAGTCTATGCATGGCTCCGTCGCGGTTTTTTCACGAAAGAATCCTTGACGGCTGGGCGAGTCGGCTCTAAACAGCGCCTACCTAAGCGGTCGGTCGTGAATGTCACACCGGGTCCCTGCCACCTAGCGCGGGAATCCAGGACACTCAAACACACTGTCTGGTATCTAGACGAAGCAAATCCTTGTGCGCATGACTGCCTGCTTTTGTGGGTGGTCCAATGCAATTAGGGCGCCGCCGTAACCTTTTGGGTGACGGAGAGCGCCGTTTTGGTTTGCTTTGCCTGGGGCAGGGCGCTAATACCGCCTCGCTTAAACACCTGGAGCCCAAAAGGGCGACAGACCGCAATTGAATTTTTGGACGATGGAAAGAGCGCAATGCCCACCATTAATCAGCTGATCCGCAAACCACGCGCCAGCAAGCCAAAGCGGAACAAGGTTCCGGCCATGGAAGCGAACCCGCAGAAGCGCGGCGTTTGCTCTCGCGTTTATACGACGACTCCGAAGAAGCCGAACTCGGCTCTCCGCAAGGTTGCCAAGGTTCGCCTGACCAACCAGCGCGAAGTCATTTCGTACATCCCTGGCGAAGGCCATAACCTGCAGGAGCACTCCGTGGTCCTGATCCGTGGCGGCCGCGTGCGCGACCTTCCCGGTGTTCGTTATCACGTGCTCCGCGGTGTTCTCGACACGCAGAGCGTCAAGGACCGCAAGCAGCGCCGTTCGAAGTACGGCGCGAAGCGTCCGAAGTAAGGAGATCGAGATATGTCCCGTCGTCACCGCGCAGAAAAACGCGACGTTCTCCCTGACGCCAAGTATGGCGATCTCGTCCTGACCAAGTTCATGAACTCGCTCATGAAGGACGGCAAGAAGTCGGCTGCCGAAGGCATCGTCTATGGTGCATTCGACATCGTTGAAGCCAAGGTCAAGCAGAACCCGGTCGAGGTGTTCCACACCGCGCTCGAAAACATCCGCCCGTCCGTTGAAGTTCGTTCGCGCCGCGTTGGCGGTGCTACGTACCAGGTTCCGGTCGAAGTCCGCACCGATCGTCAGCAGGCCCTGGCCATTCGCTGGCTGATCGAATCCGCCCGCAAGCGCGGCGAGAACACCATGCGTGAACGCCTGTCGGGCGAGCTCATGGATGCTCTCAATGGCCGCGGCCAGGCCGTCAAGAAGCGCGAAGATACGCACCGTATGGCTGATGCCAACCGTGCCTTCTCGCACTATCGCTGGTAGCAGGAGCGCCTCATGGCACGCGATTTTCCAATTCCGCTGTATCGTAACTTCGGCATCATGGCTCACATCGATGCTGGCAAGACGACCACGACCGAACGCATCCTCTACTACACCGGCAAGTCCCATAAGATCGGCGAAGTCCATGACGGCGCCGCTACCATGGACTGGATGGAGCAGGAGCAGGAACGCGGCATTACGATCACGTCGGCTGCCACCACGACCTTCTGGAAGGGCCGTGACGGTACCCAGCATCGCTTCAACATCATCGACACCCCCGGCCACGTTGACTTCACCATCGAAGTCGAACGTTCGCTGCGCGTGCTCGACGGTGCCGTTGCCCTGCTGGACGCCAACGCCGGCGTCGAGCCCCAGACGGAAACCGTCTGGCGCCAGGCCGACAAGTACAATGTTCCGCGTCTGATCTTTGTGAACAAGATGGACAAGATCGGCGCCGATTTCTATCGCTGCGTCGAGATGATCGGTTCGCGCCTCGGTGCAAAGCCGGTTCCGGTTCAGCTGCCGATCGGTGCCGAGAACGAGTTCAAGGGCATCGTCGATCTGATCGAGATGAACGCACTCGTCTGGCGCAACGAAGAGCTCGGTGCGCAGTGGGACGTTGTCGAGATTCCGGAAGACCTCAAGGCTAACGCCGTGAAGTACCGCGAACAGATGATCGAAGCTGCCGTCGAACTCGACGACGCTGCGATGGAAGCCTATCTGAACGGCGACCTGCCGAACAATGACACCATCCGTCGCCTGCTCCGTCAGGGCACCATCGACACCAAGTTCTTCCTGGTGTTCGCTGGCTCGGCCTTCAAGAACAAGGGCGTGCAGCCCCTGCTCGATGGCGTCATCGACTTCCTGCCGTCGCCCGGCGACGTTCCGGCCATCCAGGGCATCGATGCCCGTACGGAAGAGCCGATCGAACGCCATGCCGACGACAACGAGCCGCTCTCGATGCTGGCATTCAAGATCGCCAACGACCCGCACATGGGTACGCTGACCTTCTGCCGCATCTACTCGGGCAAGCTCGAGCAGGGCATGATGCTCGAGAACACGGTCAAGGAAAAGCGCGAGCGCGTTGGTCGTCTTTTCCAGATGCACGCCAACAGCCGCGAGCAGATCACGGAAGCCTATGCTGGTGACATCGTCGCCATCGTGGGTCTGAAGGACACCACCACTGGTGATACGCTCTGCCCGCAGAACGCTCAGGTCATTCTTGAACGCATGATCTTCCCGGAACCGGTTATCGACATCTCGGTTGAGCCGAAGTCCAAGGCCGACCAGGAAAAGATGGGCCTCGCGCTCAACCGCCTGGCTGCCGAAGATCCGACGTTCCGCGTCAAGACCGACGAAGAGTCCGGCCAGACGATCATTTCGGGCATGGGCGAACTTCACCTCGACATTCTCGTCGATCGCATGAAGCGCGAATTCAAGGTCGAGGCCAATATCGGTCAGCCCCAGGTGGCTTACCGTGAGACGATCACTCGCAAGGCTGACGTGGACTATACCCACAAGAAGCAGTCGGGTGGTTCGGGCCAGTTCGCTCGCGTCAAGCTGACCGTCGAGCCGTCGGAAGTCGGCAAGGGTCTGGAATTCGTCAATGCCGTCGTTGGCGGTTCGGTGCCCAAGGAATATATCCCGGGCGTCGAAAAGGGCGTGAAGTCGGTCATGTCGGCCGGTCCGCTGATCGGGTTCCCGATCGTTGACGTCAAGGTGACCTTGACTGAAGGCGCGTACCACGACGTTGACTCCTCGGTCCTGGCCTTCGAAATCGCTGGTCGTGCTGGCTTCAATGAAGGCCTTCGCAAGGCGGCTCCGAAGATCCTCGAGCCGATCATGAAGGTTGAAGTTGTCACGCCAGAAGACTACATGGGCGACGTCATCGGCGATCTGAATTCGCGTCGTGGTCAGATCCAGGGCACTGAAAGCCGTGGCATCCTCCAGGTCGTGAATGCTTTCGTGCCGCTCGCGAACATGTTCGGCTACGTGAACTCTCTGCGCTCGATGAGCCAGGGTCGTGCACAGTACTCGATGACGTTCGATCACTACGAGCAGGTCCCGCAGGCAGTCGCCGACGAAGTCCAGGCCAAATACGCCTAAGGCCGAGTACGCCTAAACAAGAAACTGAAACGCAAGGTTGGCCGGCTGGCTAACCAATACGGAGAAAAGCAATGGGTAAGGAAAAGTTTTCCCGCTCTAAGCCGCACTGCAACATCGGCACCATCGGTCACGTTGACCATGGCAAGACCTCGCTGACTGCAGCGATCACCAAGGTGCTGGCTGAAACCGGTGGCGCGACCTTCAAGGCGTACGATCAGATTGACGCTGCCCCCGAAGAAAAGGCACGCGGCATCACCATCAACACGGCTCACGTCGAGTACGAGACGGCCAACCGTCACTACGCTCACGTCGATTGCCCTGGCCACGCCGACTATGTGAAGAACATGATCACCGGTGCTGCCCAGATGGACGGCGCGATCTTGGTCGTGTCGGCTGCCGACGGCCCGATGCCCCAGACCCGTGAGCACATCCTGCTCGCCCGTCAGGTTGGCGTGCCGGCTCTGGTCGTGTTCCTGAACAAGTGCGACATGGTCGACGATCCGGAACTGCTCGAACTCGTCGAAATGGAAGTTCGTGAACTTCTGTCCTCGTATGAATTCCCGGGCGACGACATTCCGGTCATCAAGGGTTCGGCTCTCGCCGCCCTCGAAGACAGCGACAAGGCCCTGGGCCATGACGCCGTTCTCGAACTGATGCGCAATGTCGACGAGTACATCCCGCAGCCGGAACGTCCGGTTGACCAGCCGTTCCTGCTCCCGATCGAAGACGTGTTCTCGATCTCGGGCCGCGGCACCGTGGTCACCGGCCGTGTCGAACGCGGTATTGTCAAGGTTGGCGAAGAAGTCGAAATCGTCGGCATCAAGGCAACCCAGAAGACCACCGTCACCGGCGTCGAAATGTTCCGCAAGCTGCTCGACTCGGGCCAGGCTGGCGACAACGTTGGTGCCCTGATCCGTGGTATCGACCGCACTCAGGTTGAGCGCGGCCAGGTTCTCTGCAAGCCCGGTTCCGTGACCCCGCACACCGACTTCACCGCTGAAGTCTATATCCTGACCAAGGAAGAAGGCGGCCGCCACACTCCGTTCTTCGGCAACTACCGTCCGCAGTTCTACTTCCGTACCACGGACGTTACCGGTATCGTGACCCTTCCCGAAGGCACCGAAATGGTGATGCCGGGCGACAACCTGAACATCAACGTTCAGCTGATCGTTCCGATCGCCATGGAAGAGAAGCTCCGCTTCGCTATCCGTGAAGGTGGCCGTACGGTTGGTTCGGGCGTCGTCGCGACGATCCTGAAGTAAGCCTAGTTGACATTTTCGCGGCGCGCGGCTACACGCGCGCCGCGATCCATTTTCGCAGGATTTACAAACATGAACGGTCAGAATATTCGCATTCGCCTGAAGGCGTTTGACCATCGCGTTCTCGACGCTTCGACGCGCGAGATCGTCTCGACGGCCAAGCGTACGGGCGCGCAGGTTCGCGGTCCCATTCCGCTGCCGACGCGAATCGACAAGTTTACCGTCAACCGCTCGCCGCACATCGACAAGAAGGCGCGTGAGCAGTTCGAGATCCGTACCCACAAGCGTCTGCTCGACATTGTGGATCCGACTCCCCAGACGGTTGACGCACTGATGAAGCTCGATCTCGCCGCCGGCGTCGACGTCGAAATCAAGCTCTAATAAACGAACAAAAGTTTCCGCGCTCACCGCTAAAAGGGTCCTCTGAAACCATGACCCGGTGCAGCGCCAAAAAGAAGGTATAACCGATGCGTTCTGGATTGATCGCACAGAAGCTGGGCATGACCCGCATCTTTACAGCGGACGGCTCGCACGTCCCGGTAACGGTGCTGAGCCTGCAGAACTGCCAGGTGGTAGGCCAGCGGACCGCTGATAAGGATGGCTATGTCGCACTGCAGCTTGGCGCTGGCCAGGCGAAGGTGAAGAACACGACCAAGGCAGAGCGCGGCCAGTTCGCCGTTGCCAAGGTCGAGCCCAAGCGCCATGTCGCGGAATTCCGCGTGGACGAAACCAACCTCATCGAGGTCGGCGCCACGCTCCAGGCAGACCATTTCATCGAAGGCCAGCTGGTGGACGTCACCGGTACCTCGATCGGTAAGGGTTTTGCCGGCGGTATGAAGCGCTGGAACTTCGGCGGCCTGCGTGCAACGCACGGCGTGTCGGTGTCGCACCGCTCGATCGGTTCTACCGGTGGCCGTCAGGACCCGGGCAAGACCTTCAAGAACAAGAAGATGCCGGGCCACATGGGCGATCGTCGCATCACCACGCAGAACGTCAAGGTCGTCAAGACCGACGTGGAACGTGGCCTGATCATGATCCAGGGTTCGGTTCCCGGCGCCAAGGGCGCCTGGATCATGGTCAAGGACGCTGTGAAGAAGCCGGCCCCCCAGGGTGCTGCCTTCCCAGGCTCGTTCAAGGCCGCCGCCGAAGTCGCGGGGGAAGGTAAGTAAATGGAACTCAAGGTTACAACCCTCGACGGCAAGGCCGCTGGTTCGATCCAGCTCGCTGACGACGTCTTCGGTCTGGAAGTCCGCCAGGACATCCTGCACCGCATGGTTCGCTACCAGCAGCTCAAGGCGATGGCCGGTACGCACGATGTCAAGCATCGTTCGGAAGGCGTTCGCACCGGCAAGAAGTTCGTGAAGCAGAAGGGCTCGGGCGGCGCTCGCCATGGCGATCGCAAGGCTCCGCAGTTCCGTGGTGGTGGCCGTGCATTCGGTCCGACCCCGCGCAGCCACGCGATCGACCTGCCCAAGAAGGTCCGCGCGCTTGCTCTCAAGCATGCCCTGTCGTCCAAGGCCAAGTCCGGCTCGCTGATCGTCATCGACAGCGTTGCCCAGAAGGAAGCCAAGACTGCAGCCCTGCGCACCACCTTCGGCAAGCTGGAATGGGCTAACGCCCTGATCATCGATGGCGCCGCTGTCGACCAGAACTTCGCTCTGGCCGCTCGCAACATCCCGCATATCGACGTGCTGCCGGTGCAGGGGATCAACGTTGTGTCGATCCTCAAGCGCGACAAGCTCGTCCTGACCAAGGCAGCGCTCGAAGCGCTGGAAGCGAGGTTCGCATGAACAAGCTCAGCGCTTACGACATCGTCCGTAACCCCGTCGTGACTGAAAAGTCGACGATGGCTTCGGAAGCAAACCAGGTCGTTTTCGACGTGGCGATCGATGCCAACAAGACCGAGATCAAGGCTGCCGTCGAGCAGCTCTTCTCGGTCAAGGTCAAGGCAGTGAATACCCTGGTCCGCAAGGGCAAGGTGAAGCGCTTCCGCGGTCACATTGGCACTCGCAACGACGTCAAAAAGGCGATCGTTACCCTCGTCGACGGCCAGTCGATCGATATTTCGACCGGCCTCTAAGGGATAAGAGACAGCAAAATGGCTCTAAAAACTTACAACCCCACCTCCGAAGGCCGTCGTCAGCTCGTTACGACTGATCGCTCGGAACTCTGGAAGGGCGCCCCGGTCAAGACCCTCACTGAAGGTCTGTCCAAGTCCGGTGGCCGTAACAACCGTGGTCGCATTACGTCGTACCATCGTGGTGGCGGTCACAAGCGCACCTACCGCATGATCGACTTCAAGCGCGTCAAGTTCGACGTGACCGGTACGATCGAACGCCTGGAATATGATCCGAACCGTACGGCTTGGATCGCTCTGGTGAAGTACGAAGACGGCGAACTCGCCTATATCGTCGCTCCGCAGCGCCTGTCGGCTGGCGACAAGGTCATCTCGTCGATGAACACTGTCGACGTGAAGCCGGGCAATGCCATGCCGCTCGAGCGCATGCCGGTCGGTACCATCGTCCACAATATCGAGCTGAAGCCCCGCAAGGGCGGCCAGGTCGCCCGTTCGGCTGGTGCCTATGCCCAGTATGTCGGTCGTGACCAGGGTTGGGCGATCCTTCGCCTCAACTCCGGCGAACAGCGCCGCGTCCATGGTTCGTGCCTCGCCACCGTTGGTGCCGTGTCGAACCAGGACCACTCGAACACTTCGCTCGGCAAGGCCGGTCGTTCGCGCTGGCTGGGCCGCAAGCCCGTCAACCGCGGTGTGACCATGAACCCGGTCGATCACCCGCATGGTGGTGGTGAAGGCCGTACCTCTGGTGGCCGTCATCCGGTTACGCCGTGGGGCAAGCCGACCAAGGGTAAGAAGACCCGCAGCAACAAGGCAACGGACAAGTTCATCGTTCGCAGCCGTCACGTGAAGAAGGGCAGGTAAGCGATGACCCGTTCAATCTGGAAGGGGCCGTTTGTCGACGGCTACATGCTCAAGAAGGCCGAGAAGGCCCTCGCGTCTGGCCGCAATGATGTGGTCAAGATCTGGAGCCGCCGCTCGACCATCCTGCCGCAGTTCGTTGGTATCACCTTCGGTGTCCACAACGGTCAGAAGCATGTTCCGGTCAGCGTTACCGAAGACATGATCGGTCACAAGTTCGGCGAATTCGCACCGACCCGTACGTATTACGGTCATGCGGCCGACAAGAAGGCCAAGAGGAAGTAAGATGGGCAAGCCAAAAACCCAGCGCGCTCTCAAGGACAACGAGGCCAAGGCTGTGCTGCGCATGCTGCGCATCAGCCCGCAGAAGCTCAACCTTCTGGCCCAGCTGATCCGCGGCAAGAAGGTCGAGAAGGCTCTGGCCGAACTCGAGTTCAGCCACAAGCGCATTTCCGGCCAGGTCAAGAAGGTGCTCGAGAGCGCCATTGCCAACGCCGAAAACAACCATGGCCTCGACACCGACGCTCTCGTCGTTGCTGAAGCATTTGTTGGTAATTCGCTTGTAATGAAGCGTTTCACCGCACGTGGTCGCGGTCGTTCTTCGCGCATCGAAAAGCCGTTCGCGCATCTGACGATCATCGTCCGGCAAGTTGAGGAGGCCGCATAATGGGCCAGAAGATCAATCCAATCGGCTTCCGTCTCGGCATCAACCGTACGTGGGACAGCCGCTGGTTCGCCAACAAGGGCGAATACGGCACGCTGCTCCAGGAAGACCTCAAGATCCGCACGATGCTGCTGGAGGACCTCAAGGCCGCCGCAGTCTCCAAGATCGTCATCGAGCGTCCGCACCGCAAGTGCCGCGTGTCGATCCACACTGCCCGTCCGGGCATCGTGATCGGCAAGAAGGGCGCTGACATCGACAAGATCCGCGCCAAGGTGAAGAAGTTCACCGACAGCGAAGTGCACATCAACATCGTTGAAGTGCGCAAGCCGGAAACCGATGCGACGCTGGTTGCCCAGGGCATTGCCCAGCAGCTGGAACGCCGCGTGGCTTTCCGCCGTGCCATGAAGCGCGCCGTGCAGACGGCGATCCGCATGGGCGCCGGTGGCATCCGCGTGAACGTTGGTGGCCGTCTCGGCGGTGCCGACATCGCTCGTACCGAATGGTACCGCGAAGGCCGCGTGCCGCTGCATACGCTGCGTGCCGACATCGACTATGGTACTGCAGAAGCCGCGACCACCTACGGCATCATCGGTATCAAGGTCTGGGTCTTCAAGGGTGAAGTCCTCGAGCACGATCCCACTGCCCATGAGCGTCGCGCCACTGAAGGTGCCGATCAGGGTGGCGTGCGCGCCGAACGCGAGCCCCGCCGTGACCGCGGCGATCGCGACCGCGAACGCGCATAAGAAGGTTAGTTCATTATGCTGCAACCTAAGAAGACCAAGTTCCGCAAGGCCCACAAGGGCCGTATCCATGGCGTTGCCAAGGGCGGTACCGACCTGGCTTTCGGCCAGTATGCCCTCAAGGCAACCGAGCCCGAGCGCGTGACTGCTCGCCAGATCGAAGCGGCCCGCCGCGCGATCACCCGCGAAATGAAGCGCCAGGGCCGTGTGTGGATCCGTATTTTCCCGGACGTGCCGGTTTCCAAGAAGCCGACCGAAGTGCGTATGGGTAAGGGCAAGGGCTCGGTTGAATACTGGGCTGCCCGCGTCAAGCCGGGCCGCATCGTATTCGAAATCGACGGCGTCCCCGAGGACGTTGCCAAGGAAGCCCTGCGCCTCGGCGCGATGAAGCTTCCGATCATGACGCGGGTTGTTACCCGCATTGCCGACTAAGGACGATGAGCATGAAATCCAGTGATGTGCGGAGCAAGACCGCAGACGAACTGAAGGATCAGCTCGTCGACCTCAAGAAAGAACAGTTCAACCTGCGTTTCCAGCGTGCTACCCAGCAGCTCGAAAAGCCGGCCCAGGTGAAGAAGGTCCGCCGCGATATCGCGCGGATCAAGACGATCCTCGGCGAAAAGAACGCAGCGAAGTAAGGAGCCGCGACCATGCCAAAGCGCGTTTTGCAGGGGACTGTTGTCTCCGACGCCAATGATAAGACGGTCGTGGTGCGCGTTGAGCGCCGCTTCACGCACCCGGTGATGAAGAAGACTGTTCGCCGTTCCAAGAAGTACCACGCCCACGACGAAGCCAATGTGGCCAAGATCGGGCAGGTTGTCTGGATCGAAGAATGTGCGCCGATCTCGAAGAACAAGCGCTGGACGCTGGTTCAGAGCGCGGCTTCGGAAGGTGTTTCGCCATGATCCAGATGCAGTCCAATCTCGACGTGGCCGATAACTCCGGCGCCAAGCGCGTCATGTGCATCAAGGTACTGGGCGGTTCGCACCGCAAGTATGCTTCGGTTGGCGACGTCATCGTCGTCTCCGTCAAGGATGCCATTCCGCGCGGTCGTGTGAAGAAGGGCCAGGTCATGAAGGCCGTGGTCGTTCGCACCGCGTTCGACATCCGTCGTCCCGATGGCACCGTCATCCGTTTCGACAAGAACGCCGCGGTTCTGATCAACAATCAGAAAGAGCCGATCGGCACCCGTATCTTCGGACCGGTTCCGCGCGAACTCCGCGCCAAGAACCACATGAAGATCATTTCGCTCGCTCCCGAGGTGCTGTAATGGCCGCCAAGATCAAGAAGGGCGACAAGGTTGTCGTCCTGGCTGGCAAGGACAAGGGCAAGACCGGTCAGGTCCTGTCTGTCATCCCAACCGAAACCAAGGCACTGGTCCAGGGTATTAACCTGGTGAAGCGCCACACCAAGCAGACCGCGTCGACCGATGCCGGCATCTTCACCAAGGAAGCGCCGATCCACCTGTCGAACCTCGCGATCGCCGACAAGGATGGCAAGCCCAGCCGCGTCGGTTTCCAGATCAAGGACGGCGTGAAGACGCGCGTCGCCAAGTCGACCGGAGATTCGATCGATGGCTGAGACAGCTTACGTTCCGCGTCTTCGTACCGAATACGAAGGCAATATCCGCAAGGCCCTGCAGGAGCAGTTCTCTTACAAGAACGTCATGCAGCTGCCGAAGCTGGAAAAGATTGTCCTCAACATGGGCGTTGGCGAAGCCGTCAACGACACCAAGAAGGTCAAGTCGGCTGCTGCCGAGATGGAAAAGATCGCTGGCCAGAAGCCGATCATCACTTACGCCCGTAAGTCGATCGCTGGTTTCAAGGTTCGCGAGCAGATGCCGCTGGGCGTCAAGGTTACCCTTCGTGGTACTCGTATGTACGAGTTTCTTGACCGTCTCGTGAACATTGCGCTCCCGCGCGTTCGCGATTTCCGCGGCTTGAACCCGAATTCCTTCGACGGCCGTGGCAATTATGCTATGGGCATCAAGGAACACATCGTTTTCCCCGAAATCAACTATGATCAGATCGATCAGGTTTGGGGCATGGACATCGTGGTCGCAACGACCGCCAAGTCCGATGATGAAGCTCGGGCTCTGCTCAAGGCATTCAACTTCCCCTTCCGCCAGTAAGCGGACAGGGAAGGGATAAAGGATCAGGATATGGCAAAGACCAGCTCCATCGTTAAGAACAACAAGCGCGCAGCGCTGGCCAAGCAGTATGCTGGCAAGCGCGCCGCTCTCAAGGCACAGACCAAGGATCAGTCGATCCCGGCCGACGAACGCTTCGCAGCCCAGCTCAAGCTGGCCGAGCTGCCGCGCAACTCGGCAAAGGTGCGTGTGCGCAACCGCTGTGAAGTTTCGGGTCGTCCCCGTGGCTTCTACCGCAAGCTGAAGCTGAGCCGTATCGCTCTGCGCCAGCTTGGCAACCTGGGCCAGATCCCGGGTCTCGTGAAGTCGAGCTGGTAAGGAGAAACCAAGATGAGCTTTTCCGATCCCATCGGCGACATGCTGACCCGTATCCGCAACGCCCAGGAGCGTCGCAAGAATTCCGTCTCGACGCCGGCTTCGACCCTTCGTGGTCGTGTGCTGGACGTTCTCCAGTCCGAGGGTTTCATCCGCGGCTATTCGGAGACCAAGTTCGAGAACGGTGCTTCCGAGTACGAAATCGAACTCAAGTACTCGGATAACGAAGGCGTCATCCGCACGATCGAGCGCGTTTCGCGTCCCGGCCGTCGCGTCTATGCCTCCGTCAAGAATATTCCTCAGGTTGCCAATGGCCTCGGTGTTTCGATCCTCTCCACCCCCAAGGGTGTGATGGCCGACCACGAAGCCAAGGCTGCCAACGTTGGTGGCGAGGTACTCTGCCGCGTGTTCTAAGGCCATTGGCCTTGGATCCGCGGTAAGACGATTACTCAAGGATTGAATTAGAATGTCACGTACTGGCAAGAAACCGGTTGCACCGGTCAGCGGTGTGAACGTTACGATCAATGGTCGTACCGTTACCGCAAAGGGCCCGAAGGGCGAGTTGAGCATCGACCTGGTCGATGTCGTTAAGGTTGAGCAGACCGAAGAGGGTCTGGTGGTTTCGCCCACCAGCGACACTCGTTTTGCTCGCGCCGCCTGGGGCACCACCCGCGCGCTGCTGCAGAACATCGTTACTGGCGTTTCGGCCGGCTTCGAGAAGAAGCTGGCGATCCAGGGCGTTGGTTATCGCGCTGCGATGCAGGGCAAGGACATCAAGCTGTCGCTTGGTTTCAGCCACGAAGTGATCTATCAGGCCCCTGCGGGCATCACGCTTGCCGTGCCGGCCCCGACGGAAATCGTCGTGACCGGTGCTGACAAGCAGCAGGTCGGCCAGGTTGCGGCGAACATTCGCGCATGGCGCAAGCCCGAGCCCTACAAGGGCAAGGGTGTGCGTTACCTGGGCGAACAGGTCTTCCGCAAAGAAGGCAAGAAGAAGTAAGGAGCGCCTGCAATGGCTATCAGTGCAAAAGGTGCGGACCGCCGCAAGGCTCGTGTTCGCAAGGCGCTCAAGGCTCGTGCCTTCGGTCGTCCCCGTCTGTCGGTTTTCCGTTCGGACAAGAATATCTACGCCCAAATCATCGACGACGCGACTGGCCGTACGCTGGCTGCCGCTTCGACGCTCGACAAGGACGTCAAGGCAAACGGCAAGAGCGGCTCGACTGCCGAAGCCGCTGCTGCAATCGGCAAGCTGATCGCCGAGCGCGGTGCCAAGGCCGGCGTTGCTGAAGTGATCTTCGATCGTGGCGCTTACATCTATCATGGCCGTGTAAAGGCCCTTGCAGACGCTGCCCGTGAGGGCGGCCTGCAGTTCTAGGCACGGACAAGGAAAGAAACATTATGAGCAGAGACGTTCAAGAACGCGAAAGCGAATTCGTCGATCGCCTGGTCCACATCAACCGCGTGGCCAAGGTGGTCAAGGGCGGCCGTCGCTTCGGTTTTGCTGCGCTGGTCGTCGTTGGTGACCAGAAGGGTCGCGTTGGTTTCGGTCACGGCAAGGCCCGTGAAGTTCCAGAAGCCATCCGCAAGGCTACCGAGCAGGCCAAGCGCCAGATGATCCGCGTGCCGCTGCGCGACGCGCGCACGCTGCACCACGACGTTGCTGGCCGCCACGGCGCCGGCAAGGTGATCCTTCGTGCAGCCGTTCCGGGTACCGGCATCATCGCCGGTGGTCCGATGCGCGCCGTGTTCGAAACGCTTGGCATCAACGATATCGTTGCCAAGTCGCAGGGCACTGCCAATCCGTACAACATGGTGCGGGCCACCTTCGATGCGCTGAAGCGCGTCGATAGCCCTCGCTCGGTTGCTTCCCGCCGTGGCCTCAAGGTTTCGGAACTCCAGGCTCGCCGCGGCGAGACTGCAGTCGAAGCTTGATCGGAGATAGATCATGGCTGACAAGAAAACCCTCACCGTCAAGCAGATCGGCTCGCCGATCCGTCGTGACAAGGTTCAGCGCGCGACCCTCATCGGTCTCGGGCTGAACAAGATGAACAAAGAGCGCGAACTGATTGATACGCCCGAAGTCCGTGGCATGATCAACAAGGTCCCGCACCTCGTCCGCGTCGTCGGCGAATAAGAGAGAAGGCGGACAAATGACTCGTTTGAACGAACTTCGCGACAATCCCGGCGCCAACAAGGTCCGTATCCGCGTTGGTCGCGGCATCGGTTCCGGCAAGGGCAAGACCGGTGGTCGTGGCGGCAAGGGCCAGACTGCACGCTCGGGCGTTGCGATCAACGGCTTCGAAGGCGGCCAGATGCCCCTTCACATGCGTATGCCAAAGCGTGGCTTCAACGCGCTCAATCCCAAGGATTGGAATGAAGTCCGCATTGACCGCATCCAGAACTACATCGACTCCGGCAAGCTCGACGCCAAGGGCGTGATCGATGCAGCAGCGCTCGTCGCTGCCGGCGTGATCCGTCGTCCCCGTGATGGCGTCCGCCTGATCGGCGCCGAAGGCTTCACCGCCAAGAAGGTCTCCTTCAAGGTGAACTACGCAACCAAGGGTGCCGCTGCGGCCATCGAGGCTGCTGGTGGTTCGGTGGAAGTGATCCCGGCCAAGGAAACTTGGAAGAAGACGCCGTACGCCGGCTAATTCGGTTCGAATATTGCGCATCCGGCCAATGGCCGGATGCGCCTTTTGGTTTGTTGCGTTAGGGGCTCAGATGCATACGCTCCCGAAGCGCTCCGAGCGCACCTGGCCTTGAAGCCATAGATCATTTCGCCAAGGCGGCGAAATTGCTCTAAGCCTTTTTTTTGAAGCGTTTTCGAACCGCAAAAGTGAAGCACTTTTGCTGAAAGCGCTCTGGGGAGCGATACATGGCGTCCGCAGCCGAACAGCTGGCACGTAATCTCAATTTCTCGACCTTTTCCAAGGCGAAAGCCCTGCAGCAGCGCATCTGGTTCACACTGGGCGCGCTGCTTGTCTATCGTCTGGGTACGTTCATTCCTGTCCCGGGTATCGATCCCGATGCCTTCCGTGCGACGTTTGAACAAAGCCAGCAGGGCATTATCGGCATGTTCAACATGTTCGCCGGCGGTGCCGTCGAGCGCATGGCGATCTTTGCCCTCAACCTGATCCCCTATATTACCGCGTCCATCGTGGTGCAGGTGATCTCCACCGCTTCTCCGCGCCTCGAGGCGATGAAGAAAGAGGGTGGTGAGGCCGGTCGTCGCAAGATGAACCAGTACACGCGCTATCTGGCGGTCGTGTTCTGCGCCGTGCAGGCCTATGGCATTGCCGTGGGCCTTGAAGCGAGCCAGGGCGTCGTGCTGAACCCGGGCTGGTTCTTCCGCATCTCGACCGTGATCACCCTGGTGGGTGGCACGATGTTCCTGATGTGGCTGGGCGAGCAGATCACTGCGCGCGGTGTCGGTAACGGCATTTCGCTGATCATCTTTGCCGGTATCGTGGCCAATCTACCCACGACAATTGCGCAGACGCTTGAGCTCAGCCGTACGGGCGCCATTCCGGGCATTGCCGGCTTCGGCATGATCATCCTGTCGCTGGTTGTCATTGCCGGTATCGTGTTCTTCGAACGCGCCCAGCGCCGGCTGCTGATCCAGTATCCAAAGCGCCAGGTCGGCAACAAGATGTTCCAGGGCGACAGCTCGCATCTGCCGCTCAAGCTGAATACTGCCGGTGTTATCCCGGTGATCTTCGGTTCGTCACTGCTGCTGCTGCCGGCCACCATTGCGTCGTTTGCGGCGCAGGGGAATGCTCCGGCATGGCTGACGACGGTTACGGCGCTCCTGGGCCGTGGCCAGCCGCTCTATCTGGCTATGTTTGCCTTCTTCATCATCTTCTTCGCCTTCTTCTACACGGCGATCGTGTTCAATCCGCAGGAAACCGCGGATAACCTGAAGCGCTCCGGTGGTTTCATCCCGGGTATCCGTCCGGGTGAGCGCACTGCGCAGCACATCGATTACGTTCTGACTCGCATTACTGTGATCGGTGCTATCTACCTGACGGTCGTGGCGCTGATTCCGGAAGTCCTGTTCAGCCAGATGGCCATCAGCCAGTTCATCGGCGGCACCTCGCTGCTGATCATGGTGACGGTCACGCTGGATACGGTCAGCCAGATCCAGAGCCATCTGATCGCCCAGCAATATGAGGGGCTCGTCAAGAAGTCCCGTCTAGGAGGAGGCAAGCGCCGATGAGGTTGATACTGCTCGGACCCCCGGGGGCGGGGAAGGGGACCCAGGCCAAGATTCTGCTCGAGGCCTATGGCATTCCGCAGCTGTCGACCGGCGACATTCTCCGTTCGGCCATCGCAGACAAGACACCCCTTGGCCTTGCGGCCAAGGAAGTCATGGACCGCGGTGACCTGGTTTCGAACGATATCGTCAATGGTATCGTCTCGGAGCGGCTCGATGCCGAAGACTGCAAGAACGGTTTCATCCTCGATGGCTTTCCACGGACGATCGTCCAGGCGGAAGCCCTCGACCAGATGCTGGCGGACAAGGGCATGCAGCTCGATGCCGTCATCGAGATGACGGCGGATGCAGACACCCTGGTGTCGCGCGTCGTCAACCGGGCCAAGGAAAGCAATCGTCCGGATGACAATCCGGAAGTGATCCGCAAGCGGCTCGACGTCTACAAGAACGACACGGCGCCGCTGGTGGACTACTACCGCCAGCAGGGCCTGGTGAAGACCGTAGACGGCATGGAACCCGTCGATCAGGTGACTGCAGCCATCAAGGCTGCAATCGCTCACTGAATAGGGGACAGGTTTCACGGTTGACTCCGTGGAATCTAATCCTTAAAGAACCGCGTCAGTCTCATGGATTATTGGGCTGGATTCGGTTTTCCACGAAGTGGGGGTC
Source organism: Candidatus Devosia phytovorans (assembly GCA_029202405.1). NCBI lineage: Bacteria > Pseudomonadati > Pseudomonadota > Alphaproteobacteria > Hyphomicrobiales > Devosiaceae > Devosia > Candidatus Devosia phytovorans. Next base: position 1,230,461 of record CP119312.1, read on the forward strand.
GAATTCGGTCCCTTGTTGTTTAAGGGCGCCAGCCGTGATGGTTCGCGCTGAATGAAGGAGAGCAGACGTGGCACGTATTGCTGGCGTCAATATCCCGACTAATAAGCGCGTCGTTATCGCGCTGCAGTATATCCACGGGATCGGCGACAAGTTCGCCGAGGATATCTGCGCCAAGGTTGGCATTCCGGCAGAGCGCCGTGTGAACGAGCTCACTGACGCGGAAGTCATCCAGATCCGTGAAGCCATCGACCGCGACTACGTCGTGGAAGGCGATCTTCGTCGTAACGTTGCGATGAACATCAAGCGCCTGATGGATCTCGGCAACTACCGTGGCCTGCGTCACCGTCGTGGCCTTCCGGTCCGCGGTCAGCGCACCCACACCAATGCCCGCACCCGCAAGGGCCCGGCAAAGCCAATCGCTGGCAAGAAGAAGTAAGAACCCGTTTCATCGGGTTCTTCGATGTAGCTGCCGGGGCCAGATGGCTAACGGCAGCGCTGATATCGTTTAGAGGAATACAATGGCTAAAGCTGAAGTCGCACGCGTTCGTCGTAAAGAGCGCAAGAATATCACCTCGGGCGTTGCCCACGTGAACGCCTCGTTCAACAACACCATGATCACCATCGCCGACATGCAGGGCAACACGATTTCGTGGTCCTCGTCGGGCGTGATGGGTTTCAAGGGCTCGCGCAAGTCGACCCCCTATGCTGCCCAGGTTGCTGCTGAAGATGCTGCCAAGAAGGCGCAGGAACACGGCATGAAGACCCTGGAAGTGGAAGTTCGTGGTCCGGGTTCGGGTCGTGAATCGGCACTCCGTGCGCTGCAGGCTGCTGGTTTCAACGTCACCTCGATCCGTGACGTGACCTCGATCCCGCACAATGGCTGCCGCCCGCGCAAGCGGCGCCGCGTCTAATCTAGACCGATTGAAGAGCTCCCGGCCGATTGAATGGGCCGGGAGTCTTATTGCGTTTGCGGCGGAGCGGCTCGGGCTGGAGCCGCGATTTTGAAAGGACATAACCGTGACGATCCAGAGGAACTGGCAAGAACTGATCAAGCCGACCAAGCTGGAGATTGTTTCGGGCAGCGACAACGCGCGCGTGGCATCGGTAGTAGCCGAGCCGCTTGAGCGCGGTTACGGGCTTACCCTTGGTAACGCCCTGCGTCGCGTGCTGCTGTCGTCGCTCCAGGGCGCGGCAGTTACCGCAATCCAGATTGACGGCATTCTGCATGAATTCTCCTCGCTTCCGGGCGTGCGTGAAGACATCACCGATCTCGTCCTCAACGTGAAGGAAATCGCGTTGAAGATGGGCGGCGAAGGCCCCAAGCGCCTGAACCTGAGCAAGCAGGGTCCAGGTGCAGTGACCGCCGGCGACATCAAGGTCACCGGCGACATCGAAGTGCTGAACCCCGAGCTGGTGATCTGCCATCTCGACGACGGCGCCGAGATCAACATCGAATTCACCGTCGACACTGGCAAGGGCTATGTCGCTGCCGACAAGAACCGTCCCGAAGATGCACCGATCGGCTATATCCCGGTCGACTCGCTGTTTTCGCCGGTTCGCCGCGTTAGCTACAAGGTCGATGCCACCCGTGCGGGTGAAAGCCTCGACAAGGACAAGCTGACCCTGCAGATCGAGACCAATGGCGCCGTGTCGCCGGAAGATGCCGTGGCCTATGCCGCTCGCATCCTCCAGGACCAGCTGTCGGTCTTTGTGAACTTCGAAGAGCCCAGCAAGGAAAAGGCACAGGATGCCGTTCCCGAACTGGCCTTCAACCCGGCTCTGCTCAAGAAGGTCGACGAACTCGAACTTTCGGTCCGCTCGGCCAATTGCCTGAAGAACGACAACATCGTCTACATCGGCGACCTTATCCAGAAGACGGAAGCCGAGATGCTGCGGACGCCGAACTTCGGCCGCAAGTCGCTCAATGAAATCAAGGAAGTCCTGGCACAGATGGGGCTTCATCTCGGGATGGACGTGGCCAATTGGCCGCCCGAGAATATCGATGACCTCGCCAAGCGCTACGAAGATCACTACTGATCCGGCGCCGCCAAAGACTTTTAGGAGATAACCCATGCGCCACGGTAATTCCGGCCGCAAGCTCAGCCGAACCGCCTCGCACCGCAAGGCAATGTTCGCCAATATGTCCGCCGCGCTGATCAAGCACGAGCAGATCGTTACCACGCTTCCCAAGGCCAAGGACCTGCGTCCGATCGTCGAGAAGCTGATCACCCTCGGCAAGCGCGGCGACCTGCACGCTCGTCGTCAGGCGATCGCCCAGATGCGCGACGAAACCCAGGTTGCCAAGCTCTTCGCAGTGCTTGGCCCGCGCTACAAGGAACGCCAGGGCGGATATATCCGCATCATGAAGGCTGGCTTCCGCTACGGCGACAACGCCCCGATGGCCGTGATCGAGTTCGTCGATCGCGACGTCAACGCCAAGGGCCAGGACTCCGGTCCGGTCCAGGTGCGCGAAGACGACGAATACGAAGCCGCATAAGCTCGTATTGATCGCCAGACTTTTGAAGCGGCTCCGGGTAACCCCGGGGCCGTTTTGCTTTGTCTGGATGGTGTCGAGGGGTTTTCGTGTGCTTAGATCTCTCCTCATACGCGATGTCACCCCGGCCTTGAGCCGGGGCCCATCTCGAGATCTCGTGACGGCCGCGAGGTGGTTGCAGCAATCACAGCGACCTTGCGGTTGGGGAGCCATCTCAGGATGGGTCCCGGCTCAAGGCCGGGATGACATCGGGAGTGTGGCGCCCGCACTGAAGGAACCGGGAAAGGACTTAGCATGGCCGTCAAGCGCATGGACAATGTCGGGATCGTGGTGGAAGACCTCGATGCGACGATAGAATTCTTCGTCGAGTTGGGCCTCGAACTGGTCGGTCGTTCGAAGATCGAAGGCGGCTGGTCCGGCAAGGTCACCGGCCTGCACGGCCAGCAGGTCGAGATCGCCATGATGCGCACGCCGGACGGGCACAGCCAGCTCGAACTTTCCCGGTTCCTGGCGCCTGCGGTCGTCGAGGATCACCGCAGGGCCCCGGTGAACGCCCTTGGGTATCTCCGCGTCATGTTTGCCGTGGATGATCTAGACGCTGTGCTGGAGCGGCTCTATACGCGCGGCGCGACGCTGGTGGACGAGGTCGTCAACTATCAGGACGTCTACAGGCTCTGCTATATCCGCGGGCCGGAGGGCATTCTCATCGGCCTCGCCGAGGAACTGGCTTGAAGATCAGCGACGATCGAGGCCCCAGGCCCCGTAAAGTTGCTGCAGCTCGGCCTGATTTCGACAGGTGACCACGGGCAGGCCGGTCTGGCGAGCGACCTGCTCATATTTGCCCTGATGGCGGGTCTTCCAGATCCAGCGGATCATTTCCCATTTCACGCCGTCCTGGCCGCTCGCAAGACCGCCGAGCCGCCGCTGCTGGAACAGGCTGCGGTAGAAATAACGGCGGTAGCGCCTGAGCAGATGATCGTCGATGACCACGATGCCGGTCGCGCGGGCGTAGCGCTGCGCCATGAGGCGGGAATAGTTGCCATCCATGACCCAGGCGTCATCCCTGATCGCGGCGTCGTGCAGCGCCTGGAAGGCTTCTTCGCTGCGCGGGATCCAATTGCCATGCTCTTCGTGGCTGAAGCGGTCGAGATGGACGGGCGGAATGTCCAGCTTGCGCGCAATGGCATCGGCCAGCGTGGATTTGCCGGCATTGCTGGGGCCATTGATCATGATGCGGCAGCCGAAGTCGGCCAGAGGCGGGATGGGAGGCATTTTCAGTTCCGATATCGATCGGGGTGGAAAAGGCTGATGGTGACACTCTAGGGCAATTCGCCCAAAAAACAAAAATCCCCGCCGAAGCGGGGATTTCGATTGTAACGGTCGCGCTACCGATTATTCCGGCTGCTGGTCCTTGCCGGTATAGGCTTCGTCAACCCAGAACTGGTCGCGACGGTCGAAGCCGTTGAAGGGGGTCAGCGTTGCCTGGGTATAGGCGCCCATCAGGCCGAATTCGATCCAGTCGTCCTCGTCGATATCGGCGGGCAGGGTGAAGACCTGGGGCAGCACGTCATAGCTGTCGCAGGTGGGGCCCCACATGGTGAATTCGCTGAACTCCTGGTCATTGTCATGCAGGCGCGGACCGCGCCAGACGCGGACCGGCGGGGTGAAGTGCATGAATTTGACTTCATTGAGCGCACCATAGGCGCCGTCATTGACATAGACCGACTGGCCACCGCGCTGGTGCTTCACACGCAGCAGCAGCGAGGTCGACGAGGTGACGAGGGCGCGGCCGGGCTCGATGATCAGCTCAGGGCGGTTCTTGTCGCCGAAATGGTCGGAAACGGCCGTGGAGATGGTCTCGAAGAAATAGTCCATCGGCGGCGCTTCGCTGGTCGGGTAGGGGGCCGGATAGCCGCCGCCGATATTGAGGCGTTTCAGCTCGATGCCGCTTTCGGCAACGATGCGCGAGGCGGCCGCGATGTGGCGCTCATAGGCATAGGCGTCTTCACACTGGCTACCGACATGGAAGCAGAGGCTGGGCGTATAGCCCATGGTTTCGACGGCGGTGACGATTTCGGCCGCGCCCTGTTCCATGACGCCAAACTTGATGCCGAAGTCATAGGACTTCAGCGCCTTGCCGGCCTTGAAGCGGGTGGTGACTTCCACATCCTTGCTGGGCGAGACCACGGCTGCAAGCTGGTCGAGCTGCTGGGGGTGGTCGATGGTGAAGCTGCGAACGCCGAACTCTTCATAGGCACGAGCGATTTCGCGCTTGTTCTTGATCGGGTTGTTATAGTGCATCACCGCGCCCGGCGCATGGTCGCGCACCAGTTCCATTTCGGTGTTGGAGGCCACGTCGAAGGCTTTCAGACCCTCGCGGTGCAGCTGGGCGATCACATGGGGCGAGGGGTTGCACTTGACGGCATAAGTGAGCAGCCCGTCAAAGCCCTTCTTGAAGACCTTCGTGGCCTTGTGAAGCTCGCGTTCGGAGAACAGGAAAGCCGGAAAATCCGGCGCTTCGGCCGCAATGAGGGCAGAGGTGTTCGGGTAAACGTGCTTCGGCTCGGTGGTCATCGACGACTGGCCTTTCGGGCTGGGAGATGGGTGGAAAGAAGCGCTGCATATAGGGCCGTGTGACCCCCGGCGCAAACGATTATTTGGATGCAAATTGCGACCGTCAGATGACGGTGCAAAGCGATGAGAAAGCCTTGGCTTGCCTAGGTTAATCCAGTGCCAATGCAGACAGTTCCATTGCCCGTTCCAGTGCCGGCGGCAAACAGCTACGTGACCCTACCGATCGGTAATGAAATTGCCACGGTCGTGCCAGAATCCGGGCGCCTGCCTCTGCACCAGTTTCGCATGGAGTTATCGACATGACATTGCGCGCATGGCTTTTCGCTGGTTCGGCCATTGCCGTCCTCGCGATTGGCGGCACATTGGCCTTTTCGCCCTGGAACGCGCCCAGTGTGGCGCAGGTGGCCGTGGCGCCGCCGGTTGCGCCAGCCCAGACGCTGGCGGTGCCGCAGAGCGATGCGCAGGTGAAGCTGAGCTTTGCGCCCGTGGTCAAGGCCGTGGCGCCCTCGGTGGTCAATGTCTATGCGACGCGCATCGAGCAGCGCCAGACCTCGCCCTTTGCCAATGATCCGTTCTTCTCGCGCTTCTTTGGCGAGGGGCAGTTCCAGAGCCGGCCGCGGGAAAGCCGGTCGCTGGGCTCGGGCGTCGTGGTCGATGCGGGCGGGGTGATCCTCACCAATCGTCACGTCATCGAAGGGGCCACCGATGTGCGCATTGCGCTGAGCGACGGGCGGGAATTTGCCGTCGACGTGGTGATCGAGGATGCCCAGACAGACCTCGCCGTGCTGCGCGTGCGCGATCCGGGCGAGACGACTTTCCCGGCCATAACCTTTGCCGACAGCGATGCGCTGCTGGTCGGCGATCTGGTGCTGGCCATCGGCAACCCCTTTGGCGTCGGCCAGACGGTGACCAGCGGTATCGTTTCGGCCCTGGCGCGGACGGGTGTCGAAAGCTCGGACTATGAATTCTTCATACAGACCGACGCGGCGATCAATCCGGGCAATTCCGGTGGGGCGCTGGTCGATCTCAATGGCAATCTGGTCGGCATCAATACCGCCATCTATTCGCAGACCGGCGGCTCGGTCGGCATCGGCTTTGCCATTCCGGCCAATATGGCGCGGCTGGTGGCCGAGGCGGGTGTCAGTGGCAGCGAGATCGTGCGGCCATGGTTCGGCGCCAAGCTGCAGGCGGTCAATTCCGATATCGCCGCGAGCCTTGGCATGGCGGCGCCGCATGGGGCGCTGATTGCCGAACTGGCGCCGGACGGTCCGGCCGCTCGGGCTGGCTTTGCGGCTGGTGACGTCATCCTCTCCGTCGATGGCGTCGCCGTGGACGATCCCAGCGCCTTCAACTTCCGCCTCGCCACCAAGCCCGTGGGGCAGGTGACGACGCTCGAACGGCTGCGCGGCGGCACGACGGAGCAGGTGCAGTTCAATGTGGAAGCCGCGCCAACCGTGGGCGACGACATGCTGGCCACCATCACCGGTAGCTCCCGCTTTACCGGTACCAGCGTGCGACAGCTCGATCCGGCGCTCGCCGAGTCCAAGAACCTGCCCTATGACGCCAGGGGCGTGATCGTCACCGCCGTCGAAGCCGGCTCGCCCGCCGAACAGATGGGCATGCGGGTGGATGACGTGATCCTCTCGCTCAATGATCAGGCCATGGACACAGCGAAAGCCTTTTCCGACACGGCCAGCCAAAGGGCGCGGACCTGGCAGATCATCCTGCAGCGGGATGGACGGGTGAGCCGGAGCATTGTTTCTGGATAGTGCCACGCCCTCGTGGTTCGAGGCTCGGCAAGAGCCTCGCACCTCACCATGAGGGCCACTGAAAACCTGAAGTATCAACAGACCTCATGGTGAGGTGGGAGCGAAGCGACCCTCGAACCACGAGGGCGTGGCAGGATGTTTCGCAATCGTCTAAAACCCCTCCATGTCCGATCTCTTCGCCGCCGACCCTTCCGACACCGACAAGGCCCGCCCGCTCGCCGACCAGTTGCGTCCGCGGAGCCTCGACGAGGTCATCGGCCAGACCCATCTGCTGGGGCCCGATGGCACGCTCCGCCGCATGATCACCTCTGGCCGGCTGGGCTCACTGATCCTCTGGGGCCCGCCGGGCACGGGCAAGACCACGGTGGCGCGGCTGCTGGCCGAGCAGATTGACGTGCAGTTCGTGCAGATCTCGGCAATCTTTTCGGGCGTCGCCGAGCTCAAGAAGGTGTTCGAGAAGGCACGCTTCGAGCGCCTCTCCGGCCACCGCACGCTGCTCTTCGTCGACGAAATCCACCGCTTCAACCGCGCGCAGCAGGACAGTTTCCTGCCGGTGATGGAAGACGGGACCATCATTCTCGTTGGCGCGACGACAGAAAATCCGAGCTTCGAGCTCAATGCCGCTCTGATGTCGCGCAGTCAGGTGCTGCGTTTCGAGTCGCTGGCGCGCGAAGATCTCGAATTGCTGCTGCAGCGGGCCGAAGACCTGGTGGGCGAAAAGCTGCCACTGACCGAGGAGGCGCGCGAAACGCTGCTCGGGCTCGCCGATGGCGATGGCCGGGCGCTGCTGGGTCTGGTGGAAGAAATCCTCGCCTCGGCGCGGCAGGACGAGACGCTCGATGCCAGCGCCCTGCTGACCGTCGTGCAACGCCGCGCGCCGATCTACGACAAGGCGCAGGACGGTCACTACAATCTCATCTCCGCGCTGCACAAGACTATCCGCGGCTCGGACCCCGATGCGGCGCTCTACTATTTCGCCCGCATGCTGGTGGCGGGCGAGGATCCGCTCTTTCTCGCCCGGCGGTTGATCCGCATGGCGTCCGAAGATATCGGCGAGGCCGATCCGCAGGCGCTGCCCATGGCCGTGGCAGCGCGCGACGCCTATCAAATGCTGGGTTCTCCCGAGGGCGAACTGGCGCTGGCCCAGGTTGTCGTGCACCTGGCGCTCGCGCCGAAATCCAACGCCGTCTACACCGCTTTCAAGGCCGCCATGGTGGTGGCCAGGGAGACCGGCTCACCCATGCCGCCCATGGTCATCCTCAATGCGCCGACCAAGCTGATGAAGGGTTCTGGCTATGGCGATGGCTATATCTATGACCACGATACGCCCGAGGCGTTTTCCGGCCAGGAGTATTTCCCCGAAAAGCTGGGCCGGCAGAAGTTCTATGAGCCGGTCGAACGCGGCTTCGAGCGGGACCTGAAGAAGCGCATCGACTATTTCGAACGGCTGCGCGCTGCCAAGCGGGGCGAAGAATAGATGTATCCCTTCCTTCTTGTTGGCGCCGGCGGCGCACTGGGCGCCATGGCGCGCTACGGCACCGGTGTGCTGGTCGGCCGGCTCTGGCCGATGTCCTTCCCGCTCGCGACGCTGCTTATCAACATCATCGGCGCCTTCGCCATGGGCCTGTTCGTCGGGCTGATGGCCCGCCTGCTGCCCACCTGGCAGGAGGATGCGCGATTGTTCGTGGCCGTCGGGATTCTGGGCGGTTTCACCACCTTCTCCTCCTTTTCGCTCGATGCGATCGTGCTGATGGAGCGGGGAGAATGGCTTTCGGCGGGGGCCTATGTGCTGTTGTCGGTTGTGCTCTGCCTCTTTGGGCTTTATCTCGGCCTTTTGGTGACCCGAGGCGTGGCATGAGTGGCGTACAACAGCGGCAGGTAAACGACGACGAAGACGGCATGCGTCTCGATCGCTGGTTCGCCACCCATTTCCCCCAGCTTGGCTTTGGCCGGCTGCAGAAACTGATCCGCAATGGCGAGGTCAAGGTCGACAAGGCCAAGGTCACCACCAGCACGCGCGTGCAGGCCGGGCAGACCGTGCGCATTCCGCCGATCGACGATGCCGACGTGGTGCGGGCCCCCAAGCTCAACGAGGCCGATGCCCGCTTCCTCAAGGATCTGATCCTTTATGAAGACGAGGACATCTATGTCTTCAACAAGCCGCATGGCCTGGCCGTGCAGGGCGGCAGCGGGCAGAGCCGGCATCTCGACGGCATGCTGAAGAGCCTGCCCAACAAGAAGGGCGAAGCGCCGCGCCTGGTGCATCGTCTCGATCGCGATACGTCGGGCTGTCTCGTCGTGGCCAAGACCAAGGCGGCGGCCAGCCATTTCGGCAATGTGTTTCGCTCGCGCTCGGCGCGGAAGATCTACTGGGCCATTGTTGCCGGCAATCCGCATCCGCAGCAGGGCGAAATCTCCTGCTTCCTCGCCCGCCAGAGCACGGACGATGGCGAGCAGATGGTCGTGGTGCGCAATGGCGCGCCGGGCGCCCAGCATTCGCAGAGCTATTATTCGACCACCGATACGGCTAGCCGCAAGTTTGCCTGGGTGACGCTGAAGCCGGTGACCGGCCGCACGCACCAGCTGCGCGTGCACATGGCGCAGCTCGGCACGCCGATCATCGGTGACCCGCGCTATTTCAACATCGAGAACTGGCAGGGCGCGCCGGGGCTTGCCGAGGGCCTGCATCTGCACGCCCGCCGCATCGCCATTCCGCTGCGCGGGGGCAAGCGCCTCGACATTTCTGCGCCGCTGCCGCCGCATATGCGGGCGAGCTTCGAGACGCTGGGTTTTGATCCCGATCGCTATGACGTCAGCACCGACCCCGAGGACGGCGCATGAAGCTCGTCGTCTTCGACATGGATGGCACGCTGATCGACACGCAGGCGCTGATCACCGAGCATATGGCGACCACTTTCGCCGGCGCCGGCCTGACGCCGCCGACCCCTGCGCAGTCGCGCCGGGTCATCGGCCTGTCCCTGCCGATCGCGCTGGCCCGGCTGGCCCATAGCGATGATGCCGTGCTGATCGACAAGCTGGTCAATGATTACAAGGCGCATTACCGCGCCTCGCTGCTTGATGGCGAAAGCCGGGAAGGGCTGTTTCCTGGCGCGCTGGATGCCCTCAATACCCTCAAGGCGCAGGGCGATGTCGTCCTCGGCATTGCCACGGGCAAGGGGCTCAGTGGCGTGCATCGCATTCTCGAACTGCATGGCCTGACCGATCATTTCGTCACGCTGCAGACGCCGGATCACAATCCCTCCAAGCCACATCCCGGCATGCTGGAAACGGCGATGCGCGAGACCGGCGCTTCACCGGCCGAGACCGTGATGATCGGCGACACGACCTTCGATATCGAAATGGGCGTCGCCGCCAAGACCCGCACCATCGGCGTCACCTGGGGCTATCACGAGCCGCGCGAACTGATTGCCGTCGGCGCCGACACCATGATCGATCGCTATGACCAGCTGGTCGGCGCGATCGGCAAACTTCTGGACTGAGGCCTTTCCATGCGCGACCAGCTCGAAGACATTCAGCAGCATCTCAACGATGGCTACGGCCGGGCGCAGCAGCTCGACAAGGTCGAACTGCCCAAGCGCTTCTACAAGGATGTCGCTGCAGGGCCGACGGACGAGGGTTTCGTCGTGACGCTGGACGGTCGCCAGACCCGCACACCGGGCAAGGTGGCCGTGTCGGTGCCTGCCGCCGCCATCGCCACGGCCATGGCCGAGGAATGGTCGGCGCAGGGCGAGTTCATCGATGCCACCACCATGCCCATGGTGCGGCTGGTCAATTCCGCCGTCGAGAGTGGCGAGGCAATGGTCCCGGCGTTCCGCGACGAGGTGGTCAAATTCGCCGCCAATGACCTGTTGCTCTATCGGGCTGATGCGCCGCAGGAACTGGTTTCCGAGCAGGAAATCATCTGGGACAATGCCCTCGAAACCCTGGCGCGTTACTTCGGCGTCGGTTTTGCGCCCACCACAGGTATCATCCATCGAGCACAGCCGCAGGCGACGCTGGATCGGCTGGCCGAGTCGCTGGATGGCGAAAATCTGCTAACCTTGACGGCGCTTGTGTCGATTACCGGCCTTACCGGTTCAGGACTTTTGGCCATTGGCCTGCTGCACAAGCTGTTTTCACCCGAACTGGTTTGGAAGTCCGCCCATGTTGACGAAGACTACCAGATCAGCCAGTGGGGCCAGGACGAGGAAGCCGCGGAGCGCCGGGTCAAGCGCAAGGTCGAATTCGACACCGCCGTCTTCGTCATCGACGCGCTTCGCGCCTGATTCACACCTAGTGCGTTCTGGCGGTCCCTGATGTTAGCAGTCTGCTAACATCAGGGGCGATTTCGGCCAGGGGTGTTAGCACGAAGTCACGCTCGTGGGCGTGGGGGTGCGGCAGGGTCAGGCGCGGGGTGTTCATCTCGATCTGGTCGTAGGCGATGATGTCGATATCGATCACCCGCGGACCCCAGACTTCGACGCGGACGCGGCCCATTTCCAGCTCGATGGCCTGCAGAATATCGAGCAGCTCCAGCGGTTTGAGCGTGGTCTCGATCTCGATCGCCAGATTGGCGAAGTCGGGCTGATCAAGCTTGCCCCAGGGCTTTGTGATCATCAGGCTGGACTGCCTAGTCACCCGGATCTCTTCCGCAGCGTCAATTTTCTCTACGGCAGCAAGCACTTGTGCCGCCGGATCGGCGCCGATATTTGCGCCGAGGCTGAGCCAGGCCATTGAGGTCATTGGATTTTCCGCTGGCGATGCAGTTCAATCGCTGCCTCGCCGCGCACCATGGCAATGGGCGCCTCGGGTTTGCGCACCCGGACCACGATCCAGGTCACGTCAGCGAAGGCGTCAAAGATCGCGTCCACGATATTTTGTGCAACGGCCTCAATGAGATGCATGCGCCTTCCCTCGAAGGCGGCTTTCACCACGTCATAGACATCGGCATAGGACACCGTACCGTTGATGCTGTCCGTCGAAGCGGCGCGGCTGAGGTCGAGGCCACATTCAAGATCGATGAAGAATCGCTGGCCAAGCGCGTTTTCCTCGCGCATGACGCCGTGATAGCCGTAAAAACCGAGGTCCCTGAGGATGATACGGTCGCCCGTGAACGCTTGCGTCATGCGCTAATTCCTTCTTCCGGCGGACCATATAGCACGGCTTGGGCAACACGAAGCGCATCGCGGTTGGCGTGGACGTCATGGACGCGGAAGATGTGACCGCCATTCTGGTAGGCGAGGACATTGGTGGCGATGGTACCGGCCAGGCGCTCCGAGGGTTCATTGCCCAAGAGCCTGCCAATCATGGATTTTCTCGACGTACCGATGAGGATCGGCAGGTCGTCCAAGCATGCTTGACGACTTCTTGTGATGAGTTGGTAATTTTCCGCCAGCGTCTTCCCGAAGCCAAATCCCGGGTCCAAAATCAGCTGACTTATCCCCGCCTCCCGGGCCCGTGCGATACTGCGTTCGAAGTAAGAACGCATGTCGTCGAGGAGGGGAATTTGGGTGTCACGATCTTTCTGCCAATGCATGGCGATGACAGGCGCCTGGTGGAGGGCGGCGATCTCGGCCATTTCGGCAGCGCCCTGCAGGCCATGAACATCGTTGATGATCGACGCCCCGGCCTGGATGGCCTGGTCGGCGACAAGAGGCTTGTAGGTGTCGATCGAGAGCGGTGTCGTGATGCCGGCAGCAATCAGGGCGTCGATGACCGGCATGACGCGGTCGAGCTCTTCCTGGACGCCGACCGGGGCAGAGCCAGGCCGCGTGCTCTCGCCACCGATATCGATGATGTCGGCGCCTTCGGCGATCATTTCACGGGCGTGGGCGAGGGCGCTTTCGACCAGATTGTGCTGGCCGCCGTCGGAGAAGCTGTCCGGGGTGACGTTGAGAATGCCCATGACCAGCGGTGTTTCGCCGAGGATCAGCGGCGCGCGGCCGGGCAGGGTGATGGTGTGACGCGTATGCATGGGGCGGTTCTAGCCCCTTCACGCCGTTCAGGCATAGCCCTCATGGCGTTCCAGCCACTGGAGCGGTTTTGCCCTGCGGGCTGGTTAGAAGGGCCAGACGATCATCAATACTGGAACGGCGACCAGAACCACGAGCAGGGACAGCGGGGCACCGAGACGCCAGTAATCGCCGAATTTATAGCCGCCGGGGCCCATGACCAGCGTGTTGCACTGGTGGCCGATGGGGGTGAGGAAATCGCAGCCAGCGCCGATGGCCACGGCGAGGAGAAAGGCCTCCGGGGCGTAGCCGAGGTCGGTGGCAAAGGTTGCTGCGATAGGCGCCATGACCAGGACAGTGGCGGCATTGTTGAGGAAGGGTGTGACGGCCATGGCGGCGACGAGGATAAGCGCGAGGGCGCCCCATCCCGGCATGGTGCTGGCGGTGGCCGAAAGCCAGCTGGCGATGAGTTCGGTGCCGCCCGTCGCACGCAACGAATCCGAAACGGGGATCAGGCAGGCCAGCATGACGAGGATGGGGGCATCGAGCCGGTTGTAGACGTCGCGCAGGGGGATGGAGCGGGACAGAACCATGGCGGCTGCGGCGGCAAAGAAGGCCGGCGCGACCGGGACCACACCAAAGGCTGTGGCAGCCATGGCGACGAGCAGAATGCCGAGTGGAATGAGGCCATTGCGGACGCTGCCGAGGCGCAGGCCACGCTCGACCAGCGGAAGGCAGTCCCATTCACGCAGGACTTCGGGCAATTGCTTGAGGTCACCCTGAAGCAGGATGACGTCGCCATTCTGGAAGCGGATTTCGCCCAGGCGTTCGGTGAAGCGCTGCTCGCGGCGGCTGACGGCGAGAAGGTTGACGCCAGTGCGATCGAAGAGGGAGAGCTGCTTGGCCGTGGCGCCGATCAGGCCCGAGCTTTCGCCGATGACCGCTTCGATGGTGCCGAGGTCCTCCACACTGGCGCCGCTGCGGCGGTCAGAAAAGACCAAGCCGGACTGCGATACCATGTTGTCGAGGCCTTCGGCGGAGCCCTCCACCTGCAGGATATCGCCGGCGCGCAGCTTGGCATCGGGCAGGGGCGTGCGCTTCTGGCCGTTGGCGCCCTGGATGCGGATGATCATGGCCTGGCCATCGGCATTGCGCTGAATCTCCGACACCGTCTTGCCGACGGCAGAAGATTCATCCGTTACGCGAGCTTCGGTTGTGTAGTTCTTGATTTCGATGGCTTTATCGAGACCGGTTTCTTCGCGACGGCGCTCGGGAAGCAGGCGGTAGCAGAGGGCGAGGAAGATGACGCCGACCACAGAAAGCGCGAGGCCGGTGGGCGTGTAGTCGAACATGGTGAAAGCCTCACCGGTCATCTCCTCGCGGACGCGCGAAACGATGATATTGGGCGAGGTACCGATCTGGGTCATCAGCCCGCCCAGCAGCGAAGCGAAGGACATGGGCATGAGGAAAAGCGATGGTGATACGCCAGACTTGCGGGCCATCTGGAAGGCGATGGGCATCATGATGGCCAGCGCGCCGATATTCTTGACGAAGGCGCTGAGTATGGTGACGATCACAACCAGCAGGATCAGTTGCGCACGAGGCGAAGCAATGTTGGGGGCATAGCGGCGGACCGCCACTTCCATGATGCCGGAATGGGAAACGGCCGCGCTGACCACCAGGGCTGCGCCGACGATGATGACGATGTCGTCGGCAAAGCCGGTGAAGGCCTCGGCGGGCGGGACGACGCCCACGGCCAGCGCCGCGAGCAGGGCGCCGACGGCCACCAGATCATAGCGCCAGCGCCCCCAGACAAAGGCCACCATCATGAGGCCGATGATGGAGAAGGCGAGGATCTGGGGAAGTGTCATGGTAACTCCGGGAGGCGCAGCCTAACGAAGAACAGCGCCAAGCCGATCCGGCAAGAGTGGAAATTATTGTGGCGATGGGATTTTGCGGGGAACTAGCTACAGCGGGAGCCGGTGACCGAACTGATGCCGGAAGCACTGACCAAGCTGTTTGTCGCCTCGATCCAAGAGATGCTGAACGTTTGGGTCAGATGTTAAGGTTGCTTTGACATCGCGCTAGCCGTCCTGAACAGGCTTGGCTGGCTGGCTGGCTCGCAATCGGTTCGATGCCATCTGCTCTGATCAGGTCGAGCACTTTGGGGAGCAATACTCAATTCCCCTTTTGAGGCGGAATCCATAATGGGAATGAAGATCTATCTCACTGGTATTTCCTGCCTCCACTGCGGCAGAAGCAATGACTATTTTCGGCGGGCGGTAGCAATTGTTCCTTACGGGTTCGCGTGAACGGCGCAGTGTGAAATAGGTTCACGCATTGGCGAAAAAGATAGATTGATGAAATCCGAAACTTGATCGTTAGGGGCCCGTAGCTGCTTGAGAACGCAGCAAATGGAGACTTCGATCATGAACGTGTCGTCCCGCCTGTCACGGCGCAACCTGCTGAAGTGGACCGGCGCTGCCGGGACCATTGCAGTTGCCGGTTCTCTCCTCCCCAATTTTGGCATTTCAGCAGCTCTGGGTGCTGAGCTGGGTGATGGTGATATCGGTGTACTCAACTACGCCTATGCACTCGAACAGCTTGAAGCAGCGTTCTATACCCAGGTACTCGATACGCCTTTCGGTGAGATGCAGGTGAACGATCAACGCATCCTCACCCAGATCCGCGACCATGAAATCGCCCATCGAGATTTCCTGAAAAAGGCCTTGGGCGGCAATGCCATCCCTGGCCTTGAGGTTGACTTCTCAGCCGTCGACTTCTCCAGCCGCCGCAGCGTTTTGACCACGGCCGACGTATTCGAGAACCTCGGCGTTGCTGCCTACAATGGCGCCGGCCAGCTCATTTCCAACCCGGACTATCTGGTCGCTGCCGGTTCGATCGTATCGATTGAGGCCCGCCATGCGGCGGCGATTGCCGATTTGCTCAAGCCCTTCAGCGCCGAAGCTGCCGGGCGCGGCAACGTCGACCACCAGGGCCTCGACGGTGCCCTGCTGCCGTCAGAGGTCCTCAAGGCCGCCGCGCCATTCATCGCGACGCCCGTCACCGCTGCAACCCTGCCATAAGGAGAGACGATCATGACACAACAAGAGACCATTCTCTCCGCCATCGAGCCGGAACTGGCCGACACTATCGTTCAGGGTCGCCGCGACGTCTTCACCAAATACGCCAAGGCCGCCGGCATCATGACCAGCGCCCCGCTGGTGCTGGCGCTGGCCTCCAACCAGGCCTTTGGTCAGTCCATGCCGCAGGTCATCGTCGACACGCTCAACTTCGCACTGACGCTGGAATATCTCGAAGCTGCTTTCTATAATCAGGGCAACAAGTCCGGTGTCATACCCTCCGAGTATCGCACGGTGTTCCGCACGATCGGTCAACACGAAAACGCGCACGTCAAGCTGCTCAAGGGCGTTCTGGGTTCGGCGGCTGTGGCTGCACCTGGCGTCGACTTCACCGCTGGCGGCAAATACGCTGATGTATGGGAAAACTTCGATACCTTCCTTACCCTCAGCCAGACTTTCGAGGACCTGGGCGTAGCTGCCTATAAGGGCCAGGCCGGCAATCTGATGGGTTCGCGTGAGGTTCTGACAGTCGCCCTGCAGATTCACTCGGTTGAGGCGCGCCACGCATCTGAAGTTCGCCGCATCGGCCTCAAATTTGGCTGGGACGGCGGGTTCGACAAGCCCATGAGCAAGAGTGCTGTGCTGGCAGCAGCAACGCCCTTCCTCGCCTAGTCGGACAAGAGCGGTCTTTCGACCGCTCTATCGGTATCAAATGAAAAGCCCGGAACGTTTTCACGTTCCGGGCAAGTTTTGTGCAGATGGGGCGATCTGCAGGTTTTTACGGATGCCTTGAGCATCCCGGCACGCATAACGGGCCAGGTCTTCCCTAGGTTGCGGCGTCATGCGGCCAAGGTTGTGGGTTGTTGCGAGGATGGCGTCTTTATCCGAAATGGGTTCAGTATCGGCCAAGCGAAGCCACCGTTGAATACGTCCCCCGGGAAGAGAATTTGTCATCAGAAGCGGGCGCCTCAGTTTCACCAGGCTACGGCTGCAATCGCTTGGCAAGCCAGATGTCGGGCTTGCCCAATCCATTTGCGTCAGGGATGAAGCCGACGACGGTGAAACCGCACTTTTTGTAGAAGGCAAGCGGGTGCTTCCGGTCGGGGAGTGGCGCGAGATTGCGAAGCATGGACGCCGTGTCGGAATAGAGGTCTGCGGCGAAAGCGGTGGTGCCGCCGAAATCGTCATCGCTGCCAAGGTATAGGGCGAGCACGCTGGCGGCGCGCGCCTTGTCTTCGACGGCCCAGATCAAACGCCTGCCAATGCCCTGTCCCTGATATCGCGGCGCGACGACCAGCGGGTGAAGCTCCCAGGCATGAGAATAGCTGGCAATGGCGCCTGTCCAGCCACAGACAACATCGTTCTCGATCGCAGCGAGGCCGGTCCACTCCGGGTTGGCAAGGAGGCTGTTGATCTCGTCGTGGGCCTCACTGATGGTTTTCCAGGCGGACGGGACGTGACAAAGCGCTGCAACAAGCGTTTCGGCAGCGGTTTCGTGCTGAGAAAGGCTTAGGTCGGAAAATGGAACGATCCTGATCGTCATGGTCGGCTCCAGCGTTCAAATGATCAGTGGTATGGCGGATTTCCAAGCCTTGATTGCGTTGGCCTTCGGGCATCACGTCAGATGGCGCCCTTGCGGATTAGTCAATGCCTCCGGACGGTCGGGTCAGGCCGCGAAGGCCTTGCGGTAAGCGCGTGGCGTCGTGCCTTTCAGCGTCTTGAACTGGCGGTTGAAATTGGCCAGCGAGTCATAGCCGACCGCGCCTGCGATCTGGCCAATGGGCATGGTGTCGGAGGAGAGCAGGGCGCAGGCGCGACCGATGCGCAGGCGGATCAGATATTGGCTGACGGTCTGGCGGGTGTGGCGCAGGAAGGTGCGATGCAGGCCCGATGGGCTGAGCGCGGCAATATTGGCCAATTCGGCAATGGCAACCGGGCCTGAAAAATTGGCGTGGATATGGTCGAGCACACGGTCGATGCGGCCGCGGTTGGTCGAGGCCGGCGCTAGCTCGGGTGCCGTGGCCGAGAGCACGCTGGAATGGCGGTCGCCGGCAAGGGTGCTGAGGATAGAAACAAGGCCGAGGAAGCGTTCGACGGGCGGCAGGGTGAAGAGCTGTTCAACGGCTGGACGGACAGCGCTGGCGGCAGCGTCGGAGAATTTGATGCCATTGGCGGCGCGAGCCAGCAGGATTGCCACCGGCCGCAGTTCGGCATTGGCGGTCAGACGCTCGGCCCATTCAGGCAGGAACCACATGACGAGGGCGTTATGCGGGCGGGAGGCGTCGGGTCGGTCAAGCGAATGCCAGGTGTGGGGCAGGTAGGGACCGATCAGGACGAGGTCGCCAGGCTCGTAGCGGCCGATGTGATCGCCGATGAAGCGCTGGCCGGACGAGTTCAGCGTGAGGGTCAGCTCAAACTCGGGGTGGTGGTGCCAATGGAACGGAATGCCGTCGTCGAGCTGGCGGTCGAGCGTGGCCCAGGAGGCGTCATCGTCTGGCGTCAGGTGCTCGAGATAGGACTTCATATGGCGATCCAATCGATCTCTACGCCAGAATAGTATCAATAATTGCTGGCGCGCGGCAAGAAGCGCGCCGGCCTTTGCGCTAGCCTCATTTCCATCAGCAGGCCCCATAGGGGAAAATCATGGGAGAGAGACATGCAGCCAGCCACGAAACGCGACAGCCATCCGACCACACAGGTGGTGACCACCCAGCTCAAGGATATCGTCAAGACTTTGCCGCTGCGGGTGCTGAGCCCGGAAGACTGGGAGCATTGGGTAACCAGAGGCTATGTGATTGTGCGTGGTGCGGTACCGCCGGAAAATGTGGAGCGGCTCAAGGGCTTGCTCTGGGAATTTGACGAAAAGAATCCGGCTGATCCGAGCACCTGGTATGCGCCGCAGCGGCGCGACCACAAGATGAAGGAGCTCAACGGCACAGGCATGGTGGAGATCTACAACCACCAGTATCTGTGGGACAATCGGATGGAGCCCCGCGTCTATGACGCCTTTGTCGATATCTGGGATATCGAGGAATTGTGGACCAGCATCGACCGGGCCAATCTCAATGTGCCCAAGAAGGTGCATGGCAATCCCAATGGCTTCATCCACTGGGACAGCGATACTTCGCTCGATCCGCTGCCGATCGGCGTCCAGGGCGTGTTGAGCCTGGTCAAGCAGGATGGCGATGTCGGCGGGTTCCAGTGCATTCCCGAGCTGTTTTACGACTTCGACAATTGGGTGAAGACGCAGCCGGCGGATCGCGACCCGATGCATCCCGATACCACCGGGCTCAAGATCACCAATATCGAGATGGAGCCGGGCGACCTGATGATCTTCAACACGCTGCTGGCGCATGGCGTCCGGCCGAACCATTCCGCGGACCGGGTGCGGATGGTACAGTATATTTCCATGTATCCGGCGGACGAGGCCAATGTGGCCGAGCGGACGGAGCGGATCCGGCTATGGCGCGAACTCGACCATCCGCAGCGCGACGCTTTTCCAGGCGATCCGCGTGACTGGGAGAAGAAGCATGCCAAGACGGCGGAGCTGACCGAGCTTGGCGAGAAGCTGCTGGGTCTCAAGAGCTGGGGCTAGGGTCCTGTGGGCGGCTGGTCAGCGCCAGCCGCCCCTGGATTCCAGCGTGGATTTCAGCACCAGGGTGAGCACGGCCATCAGGGCGAGCGTGGATGCGGCGGCAAAGGAGCCGGTGACGTTGAAATCGTTGAAGAGCTGGCTGATCTGCAGGGGCAGGGTGTTGGTCTGGCCGCGGATGGAGCCGGAGACGACGGAGACTGCGCCGAATTCGCCCATGACGCGGGCATTGGTGAGGATGGCGCCATAAAGGATCGCCCAGCGGATATTGGGCAGGGTGACGTGGAAGAACATCTGCCAGCCATTGGCGCCGAGCGATAGGGCCGCTTCCTCGTCTTCGGTGCCCTGCTGCTGCATCAGCGGGATCAGTTCGCGGGCAACGAAGGGTGCGGTGACGAAGAGGCTGACAAGGAATATCGCCCAGACGGTGAACATGAGCTGGATGCCGGCGCCCTGCAGCGCTGGGCCAATCAGGCCCTGGCCGCCGTAGAGGAAGAGATAGACCGTACCGGCGACGATCGGACTGACGGCGGCGGGCAGTTCGATCAGGGTGATCAGCACCTGGCGGCCGGGGAAGCGAAAGCGGGTGACCAGCCAGGCGATGCAGATGCCGACCACGATGTTGATCGGGACGACGACCACGGAGGTCAAGACCGTGAGGCCGATGGCGTGGAGCGTGGTGGGTTCAAGGATATTGGCAAGATAGGTGCCGACGCCCTCGCGCAGGGCGAAGGTGAAGATCACGGCCAGTGGCACGACGAGCAGGAGTGCCGCGAAAAGGAAGGCGAGGGCGATGAGGGTGATTTCGGCCCGGGAGCGGGCGGCGGCCGTGGTCATCAGCGGCTCCTGTCAGCGTAGCGGACCTGCCAGGCTTGCAGGGCATTGGTCAGCAGCAGGGTGATGAAGGCGGCCAGCAACAAGACGAAGGCGAGGGCGGCGGCGCCTTCGTAGTTGTATTCATCGAGGCGGATGAAGATCAGCAGCGAAACGATTTCGGTGAGGCCGGGCAGGTTGCCGGCGATGAAGACCACCGCGCCGAATTCGCCCAGCGAACGGGCAAAAGAGAGCACGCAGCCAGCCATGAAGGCGGGGAGGATGGTCGGCCAGATGACGCGGGCAAAGGTCTGCCATGCGGTTGCGCCAAGGGTCTGTGCAGCTTCCTCGAGTTCGCCCTGCATTTCCTCGAGCACGGGCTGGACGGTGCGGACGACGAAGGGAATGGAGGTGAAGGTCATGGCGACGATGATGCCGGCCTGGGTGTAGTTGACCTTTAAGCCATTGGGCTCAAGCAGTTGGCCATACCAGCCGGTGGGGGCAAAGAGCGTGACCAGCACCAGGCCGGCAACGGCGGTGGGCAGAGCGAAGGGCAGGTCGACGAGAGCGTCGAGAATTCGCTTGCCGGGGAAGCTGTAGCGCGTCAGCACCCAGGCAAGCAGCAGGCCGAGGGCGCCGTTGAAGATGGTGGCGACGAGGGCCGAGCTGAAGGTGATGCGATAGGCGGCCAGCGAGCGGTTGGAGGCGACGATGCGCCAGAATTCTTCAAAGCCCATGCCGCCGACCTTAAGCAGCATGGCCAGCAGCGGCAGGGCGATGATGACCGTGAGATAGAGCATGGAGACGCCCAGCGTCAGCCCGAAGCCGGGCAGCAGGTGTTTGCCGGGTTTTTTCGCCATTGAAGCCAGTCTCATGCAATGTCATTCCCGCGAAAGCGGGAATCCCCCCTTTTCGGCAAGGGAGATTCCCGCTTTCGCGGGAATGACGTGTTGGAAAGCCGCCTCCCTAGTCAGGGGAGGCGCAAGTTTGGGTCCTACTGATTGAGGAAAACCTTGTCGAGCAGGCCGCCGTCGGCGAAGTGTTCTTCGGCGACCTTGTCCCAGCCGCCGAAGGCGTCTTCGACGGTCACAAGGCGGATGTCCTGGAAGGTCTCGGCGTGGGCGGCGAGAACGGTTTCGTCATAGGGGCGGTGGAAGTTGGCGGCAGCCACTTCCTGGCCTTCCGGGGTGAAGAGGAAATCGAGATAGGCCTTGGCGATGTCGCGGCTGCCGCGGGCATCGACGACCTTGTCGACCACGGCCACCGGGAATTCGGAGAGGAAGCTGACCGAGGGGATGACGCCGTCATAGAGGTCTTCGCCGAGCTGCTTCTGCACGCCGAGCACTTCGGCCTCGAAGGTCACCAGCACGTCGCCAAGCTGGCGCTCGGTGAAGGCGGTAGTGGCGGCGCGGCCGCCAGTCTCGAAGACCGGCACGTTGTTCAGCAGGCGGGTCAGGAAGTCCTCGATCTGGGCTTCGTCGCCGGCATATTCCTCGACCGCCCAGGCGCGGGCAGCAAGATAGGTGTAGCGGCCGTTGCCCGAGGTCTTGGGGTTGGGAATGATGACCTGAACGCCTTCTTCAGCCAGATCGCCCCAGTCGCTGATGCCCTTGGGATTGCCCTCGCGGACGAGGAAGGCCGGGAAGGAATAGAAGGGCGCGGCATTGTTGGGGAAGTCGGATGCCCAGTCGTCGGAGACGAAGCCGCCATCAACGAGGCGGGCGATGTCCGTCACCTGGTTGAAGGTCACGACGTCGGCGGCGAGGCCTTCCAGCACGGCGCGGGCCTGGGCCGAGGAGCCGGCATGGGACTGGTTGATGGTGATGGTCGCGCCGCTTTCGGCATAGGCGGCGTTTTCGGCCTCGAAAAGCTCGCGGGCGATGTCATAGGAGGCGTTGAGGATGTCGGTGGGCTGGGCGAAGACAGGGCTGGTGCCGAGAGCAACGGCGGCAATGGCGGTGACGAAAAGCTTGTTCATTATGACGCTGCAATCCAACGGGTGATGAGGTTGGCGTCGAAATGAGGGCAGGTTGGTGCCGCGGTAAAGCGCCAAAGCGCTGTTCCGGATGAGTAATTTACGCTGGGGCAGGGTGAGGCAATGGCGTTGCGCCGGAGGGCAGGGCTGAGGGATTTTGTTTCGGGCGCTGGTGGCACGCCCTCGTGGTTCGAGGCTCGCGAAAAACTCGCACCTCACCATGAGGGCTACTGGTAACTCGATGCATCAACAGCCCTCATGGTGAGGTGGGAGCGCAGCGACCCTCGAACCACGAGGGCGTGGCGTGATCCCAAAAGCAAAAGGCGCCGCTTGCGCGACGCCTTGCAAAATTGAGTACGGAAAACCAGCCAAGCCGTTCTTAGTTCAGCGACTTTACCGGTTCGGCGAAGAGATCATATTCGTCGCTGTCGGTGACCAGAACGTCGACCATGTCGCCGATCTTGATGCCGGTGGCATTGTTGACCACGACCTGACCGTCGATTTCGGGTGCGTCCCACTTGGAGCGGGCGATGGCCTTGTTGCTCTCGGGCTGGACGTCATCGACCAGCACCTGGATGGTGCGGCCGACCTTCTTGGCGAGCTGGCCGGCGGAGACGTTTTGCGCCACTTCCATCAGGCGTTCCCAGCGATCCTGGGCGACGTCGTCGGGGACAATGCCTTCCAGCTCATTGGCCGGGGCGCCGGTTACGGGCTCATACTTGAAGCAGCCGGCGCGATCGATCTCGGCCTCCTCGATAAAATCGAGCATCATCTCGAAATCATCTTCGGTCTCGCCGGGGAAGCCGACGATGAAGTTGGAGCGGACGGTCAGGTCGGGGACCTGGCTCTTCCAGTCCAGAATCCGGTTGAGCGTCTTTTCCTGATGGGCCGGGCGGCGCATGGCCTTCAGCACTTTCGGGGAAGCGTGCTGGAAGGGAATGTCGAGATAGGGCAGGACGAGGCCATCGGCCATCAGTTCCATGATCTGGTCGACATGGGGATAGGGGTAAACATAGTGCAGGCGCACCCAGGCGCCGAACTGGCCCAGTTCCTTGGCAAGGTCATAGAACTTCGCCTTGATCGGACGGCCGCGGTAATTGCTCTCGGCATACTTGATGTCGAGGCCATAGGCCGAAGTATCCTGGGAAATGACCAGCAGTTCCTTGGCGCCCGAGCGGACGAGGCCCTCGGCTTCGGCGAGAATGCCGCCGGCGGGGCGCGAGGCGAGATCGCCACGAATCTGGGGGATGATGCAGAAGGAGCAGCGGTTGTTGCAGCCCTCGGAAATCTTGAGATAGGCATAGTGGCGCGGCGTGAGCTTGAGGCTTTGCTCTGGCACCAGGTCAACGAATTTGTTGGGGACCGGTGGCAGGTGGCTGTGCACCGCCGAGACCACGTCCTCGTATTGATGCGGGCCGGTGATGGCCAGCACATTGGGATGGGTCTCGCGTATCATCGATTCTTCGACGCCGAGGCACCCCGTGACGATGACGCGGCCATTCTCGTTGAGGGCTTCGCCGATGGCTTCGAGCGATTCCTGCTTGGCGGAATCGAGGAAGCCACAGGTGTTGACGAGGACGATGTCGGCGCCGGCATAGTCGCGGCTGAACGAATAGCCCTGCGAACGCAGCGTGGACATGATGCGTTCGCTATCGACGAGGGCTTTCGGGCAGCCGAGGCTGACGAGGCCAATTTTTGGCGCTTGGCTCATGTGAGCGAGAATTCCAATGTTGGATTTGTTGGGCGCGTCATACAGAAAGATCGACGGTTACGCAATGATACCGTCCCCCGCACAATGCGGGGCTGACCTGCTGATTCCGGCGAACACATAGGCTTGAATGTTCATTTCAGTGAACAGTGCGTCCGTGATCAGGACGGTTCTGGCTTGCAACTCTTTGCTTTAGTGCGGTTTATCGTCAATTGCGCCCGTTTGGGGTGGCGCAGCGTCCCCATGCTCAAAGGAGCAAACATGTTCGACCGTCTCTCCGCCTACGCGCCGCAGGCCCTCGCCGTGCTGCGCATCGTTACCGCCGTGCTGTTCCTGGCCCATGGCATCCAGAAGGTGCTGGGTTTCCCCGAAGGCATGCTGCCGCCGGTTGGCAGCATTTTCTGGTTTGCCGGCGTCATCGAAATCGTCACTGGCGTGCTGATCGCCATCGGTTTCTTCACCCGTCCGGCCGCATTCCTTGCCTCGGGCACCATGGCCGTCGCCTACTTCATGGCCCATGCCCCTTCGAGCGCTCTCCCTGTCGCCAATGGTGGTGATGCGGCAATCCTGTTCTGTTTCGTCTTCCTGTATCTGGTGTTTGCCGGTCCGGGCGCCTGGAGCGTCAACAAGCAGTAAGCTGCCTGCCGCAATGAAAGAGGCCGCCGTGACACAAGTCGCGGCGGCCTTTTTGTTTGAGCTTGCAGAACCCGTCAGGTGACGTTCTTGGGCGGTGGCGTGCGCTTGGCGGTGCGACGCGGCTTGGCGAAGACTTCGCCCGAGGTCGTGGCTGGCGCGCGGGGGGCATCGGGGGTGGTCGGCGCTACCGGGGTGGGGGAGACATAGGGCGCGGGCTCGGTGGCCGGGGTGATATATTCGTCGGCCTCGGCATAATCGGCGTCGTCGCCCTCTTCGGCGAGGTCGCGGATGGCGTCGCGGACTTCGTCGAGCAGACTGGCCGAGAAGCGGGTGCGATTGACCGTGTCGCCGGTCTGCTCATGGGTCTTGAACCAGACCAGCAGCGCTTCGCAGGCAATGCGCAGGCCGACGAAGCTCAAGAGGCCGAACACCAGAATTTCGAGCAGGCCCCAGAGGCCGTTGCCGAAACCGAAGCCGAAGCTCCAGAACAGATGACTGACAGCCCAGAGCAGGATGGCGGCGAGGCCGAGCGCGTAAAGGATGGGCACAAGTTTCGGCGACAGGATCGCGTCGAGCTTGAACAGGGTCTGCCTCGTAAACAGGCGCTTCAGGTCATCCAGGGTCATCTTGGCCTCCGAGGCTCGATTTTGTCGTTACGCAACTTGGCCATGCGGGGCGTGGCTGACAAGACTTTCCTCGCCCGCCGCAACGGTCGGTCCGAAACGCTTCTCGAAAGCGGCGCGCAGCACAGAATCGACTTCGGCCATGGAGAGCAATTGCCCCAGGTCTTCGAAACTGGTGACGCCCTGGTCGGTGATGCCACAGGGGACGATGCCGTCGTAATGGGAGAGGTCGGGCGCGACGTTCAGCGAAATACCGTGGAAGGTCACCCATTTGGAGACGCGGACGCCGATGGCGGCGATCTTGTCTTCCTTGAGCACGCCCTTGTCCGGGCGCTTGACCCAGACGCCGATGCGACCATCGCGGCGCTCGCCGGTGATATTGTGCGCGGCCAGGGTATCGATGACCCAGCCTTCGAGGCCTTGGACGAGGCAGCGGATATCGCGGCCGCGCCGGGTCAGGTCGAGCATGACATAGGCCACGCGCTGGCCGGGGCCGTGATAGGTATATTGCCCGCCGCGCCCGGCGTCATAGACCGGAAAACGGTCCGACAGCAGATCCTCGGCCACCGCGGAGGTGCCAGCGGTATAGAGGGGCGGATGTTCGAGCAGCCAGATGGCTTCCTCGGCCTCACCGGCGGCAATGGCTGCGGCGCGGGCCTTCATCGCGTCCAGCGCCACGGGGTAGGGCACGGGGTCGGATGAAATGACCCATTGCACGGGCCGACCGTCATTGCGTGCCAGTTTGTTACTGGTTTCGCAGGTTTCGTCGCCTGAAATTAACGCTTCCATAACCATGACTGCCAGACAATTGGGGTAACAGAGTCAGCGGGCGCTTCGTGTGGCCCGCCGCGGGGTTTCGTATCTAAGTATGAGCACACTAGACAATATTGAAGTGGACATCACGGTCGAGCTTGGTGCGACGACCCTGCCGATCCACCATCTGCTGCGCCTGGGGCGCGGTGCTGTCATCGAGCTCGATGCCACGGAAAACGATCCGCTCAACATCTACGCCAATTCCACCCTGATTGCCCATGGCGAAGTCAGCGTCGAAGATGGCCATCTCCGCGTGATGGTGTCCGAAAAGATCTTCCGCAGGGGGTAGGCGCACCCGATGTGGTGCGACAGCCCTCTATCAAATCCGCCACGTCTCGGCTGCCCGAGGCGGCGAAGAGTGACCCCGGGACGTCAATTCGATGACAGTTTCCAACAGGTGGTTTGAAAATCTCGATTTAGGCGCTTGAGGTTATGAAAGACCTTTGCTACATCCCCACTCGCTTCGACCCAACGGGTTGAGGCGCTACCAGAATGCGGTCGTGGCGGAATTGGTAGACGCGCAGCGTTGAGGTCGCTGTGCCCGAAAGGGCGTGGAAGTTCGAGTCTTCTCGACCGCACCAATCATCTCCGGATGATACGAAAAGAGCCTTCCTTCGGGAGGGCTTTTTTGTTTTTGGGCCTTGAGTCCAAGGCCTTGCCGGACAAATCTGCTGCCATTGGTGCAATGGAGCGTTGCCATGTATCTGCCCGAGCATTTCAGGGAAGTGGATTCGTCCGAGATCGCGGCTGTCATGGCGGCGGCGCCGCTGGGCTGCGTCGTGGCGCAGACAGCGGAGGGGCTGATCGCCAATCACTTGCCGCTGCTCGCCGACAAGCATGGCGTGCTGATCGGGCATGTGGCGCTGGCCAATGACATGCACCGGCTTATCGCGGACGAGCAGGAGGTGCTGGTGATCTTCCGTGGCGCCGATGGCTATGTCTCGCCCAATTTCTACCCGAGCAAGCAGGAGCATCACCGCCATGTGCCGACCTGGAATTACCAGGTGGTGCATGTCTATGGCGCCATCACCTTCCAGCACGAGGAACGGGCCAAGCGGGCGGCTGTCGGCCTGTTGACGCGTGAGCGCGAGCGGCAGCTCAATGGCGACAAGGCCTGGCGCATGGCCGATGCGCCGGCCGACTATATGAGCGACATGCTGGAAAAGATCGTCGCCTTCGATATCCAGGTGACGCGCATCATCGCCAAATCCAAGCTGAGCCAGAATCGGGAAACCGCCGACTTCGAAGGCGCGGTCGACGGTATTCGCGGCTATGGCAATGAAGCGCTGGCGACCAGCATGGCGCGCAGGGCCGTGGAGCGCGAATAGAATTGCCCAAACGAAAGGGCCACCCGGTGGGTGGCCCTTGGTGTTTCTGCCTTAGCTGGCGGGCGCGACTGGCGCTGGTTCGGCCGGAGCGGCTGGTGCCGGGGTGGTCGCGGGCGCTGCAGGGGCTGCATCAGCGGGTGGGGTGGCGCCACCAGCCGGCGGGGCATCACCGCCGCAGGCAGCAAGGGCGAGAGCCGCAGCAATGGCAAGCGGAGCGAGCAAAGTCTTCGACATGGGATCTCCTTTGGATTCTATCTCTGTTTGATCTTGGTCTTCACAACGCCGAGAGCTAAGCCGTGCTTTGGGGCGAAGATGGGGCTGAAATTCAGTCATCCTGCGACGTTTGCATCGGCTTTTGCCCTGACAGCGCTTTGGGCGCCTTGTGCCGCCACCCATCTTCGAGGCGCAAAGAAAGCTCCTCGTCACTGATCCGGTCGAGCCGGATCAACACGGCGGCGTGACCGATATAATGCTCGGTCTCGAAATAGGTTTCGGGCGAGATTTCCATCAGCAGGGTTTTTTGCTCGGGCGGGCAGAGCAGGACCAGCACATCGGGCTCGCGCAGCCGGACGAAGCTTTTGTCCTTCACCTTGAGCGCTGGCGTGCCATAGCTGGTGGAGCGGGAGAGGCCGGGCAGGGCGCGCGCCTCAGCCAGCTTTTCGATGCGGGTG
Source organism: Candidatus Devosia phytovorans (assembly GCA_029202405.1). NCBI lineage: Bacteria > Pseudomonadati > Pseudomonadota > Alphaproteobacteria > Hyphomicrobiales > Devosiaceae > Devosia > Candidatus Devosia phytovorans. The sequence goes on from CP119312.1 coordinate 1,258,491, forward strand.
AAGGCCCGGTCGAGGTCATCGGACATTTATCATAACCCCCTCATTTACGATCGACACAGTCTGGCGGATCGCCATGTGATTGGCTACAGCTTGGCCTGCCCCCAAATTCTGACCCACAAGGGCCCCCAATGAGCACAGATCCAGAGATGACCCCCGACCTCGAGGCCGGGATCGACAGCAATGCGTTCCGCGACAGCGAAGACCGCATCAGTCCGCTCTGGCTTGAACGCTTGCGCGCCTATTTGGCTGCCGGGCGCGACGATGATGTCGCGACCGTCGTCGAGCCCTTGCATGCCGCCGACCTGGGCGACGTGCTGGAATCGCTCGATCCGGACGAACGCCTGCATCTGGTGCGCCTGCTGGGCGATCGCTTCGACTATTCGGCGCTGACCGAGGTCGATGAATCGGTCCGCATGGAGATCATGGACGAGATCCCCAATGCGGACATTGCCCGCGGCGTGGCCCAGCTCGACAGCGACGACGCTGTGGCGATCCTCGAGGATCTCGAGCAGGAGGACCGGGACGAAGTCCTGGCCAAGCTGCCGACCTTCGAGCGGCTGAGCCTCAAGCGCAGTCTCGATTTTCCCGAAGATTCCGCCGGGCGGCGGATGCAGACCGATTTCATCGCCATCCCGCCGTTCTGGACGGTGGGGCAGACGATCGACTATCTGCGCAGCGAAAAGGACCTGCCCGACGAGTTCTACCAGATCTATGTGGTGGATGCGTCCTATCAGGTGCTGGGCACCATTCCGCTCGACAAGTTCCTGCGGGCCAAGCGCGTCACGTCCATCGAAGCGCTGATGAATACCAACCTCGTGCTGGTCGATGCCAACGAAGACCAGGAAGAAGCCGCGCGCGACTTCGAGCGCTATGACCTTGTCGAAGTGGGCGTGGTGGACGAGAGCAAGCGCCTCGTCGGCGTTCTGACCATCGACGATATCGTCGACGTCATCCACGAAGAGGCCGACGAGGATATCAAGCTGCTGGCCGGCGTGGGCGACGAGGATATTTCCGACTCGACCTTCGATACGGTACGCAGCCGCGTGCCGTGGCTGGTGATAAACCTCTTCACTGCGGTGGCCGTGTCCTTTGTCATCGGCCTGTTCGATGCGACCATCGAACAGATGGTGGCGCTGGCGGTGCTGATGCCGATCGTGGCGTCGATGGGCGGCAATGCCGGGACGCAGACCATGACGGTGACGGTGCGCGCGCTGGCGATGCGCGAGTTGGACGGGCGGCGCCTGCGGCGGCTGGTCACCCGAGAAATGGTCGTGGGCATGGCCAATGGCGCTATCTTTGCCGTGCTGATCGGGCTCGTCACCTGGGTGCGCTTCAACAATCTGCAGCTGGGCTGCGTCATCGCGCTGGCCATGATCATCAACCTGATCGTTGCGGGCACGGCGGGCATCCTGATCCCGGTGATGCTGGACAAGTTTAAGGCCGATCCGGCGATCGCTTCGGCGGTTTTCGTGACGACGATCACTGACGTGGTCGGATTTTTTGCCTTCCTGGGCATCGCTGGCCTCTGGTTCGGCCTGTTCTAAACCTTGTCTAAAATGCGAGGAATACTGCTGATTGCGGCTTAACCGTCACCGTCTCGTGGCTGTGGAGTGTGGCAACTTTGTCGATTGCAAAGCATTTATGACGCAGTTAACGATTTGCTACCGGGCGCTGCAAGCGGGCAAAGCGACCAGCTCCGGAGTGAACGGCTGACAAGGAGCGAACATGCGTAGTCAACCGAAGAACGTCGCGAATATGTGGCGTGCCGCAAGCTGGACACTGGTTTGCCTGTTGTCCATGGGATTGGTTTTCTCCGTTATTGCAGGCGTCTGAATCGACGCCTAGGTTATTCACTGACAGCAATTTGGAAGGGCGCCCCAAGCCACTGCGGGCGCCCTTCCTTTTCTGAATGGGGCAAAGATGAAGCTGCTGATCGGCAATCGCAATTATTCCACCTGGTCGCTGCGGCCCTGGCTGGTGCTGAAGCATTTCGATATTCCCTTCGAGGACGAAGTGCTGCAGCTCTCGGGCGAGGGTTGGCGCGAAAATCTTGCGGCGCGCTCACCGACCGGCAAGGTGCCGGTTCTGCTTGATGATGATCTGGTTGTGCCGGAAACCATCGCCATCATCGAATATCTGGCGGACAGCTTCCCCGAGAAGGCGATCTGGCCGGCCGACCGCAAGCAACGGGCGCTGGCGCGGGCGGCGGCAGCGGAAATGCATTCGGCCTTCGGCTCGCTGCGCAGCCATGCGCCGATGAACCTGCGGGCTGCGCATCCGGGCAAGGTCAGCGTGGATTCGGTGGCCAGGGACCTGCACCGGCTGGAAACGCTCTGGGGTGGGCTGCTGAGCGTTTCGGGTGGGCCATTCCTCTTCGGCGCCTTCACGGCAGCCGACGCGATGTTTGCGCCAGTGGCGACGCGTATCCGCACCTACGCGCTGCCGGTGTCCGACCTTGCCTCCGCCTATGTGGAGGCTATCTATGCGCTGCCGGCCTTCCAGGACTGGCTGAAGCTGGCGCTGCACGAGCCGTGGATCGTTGATGACGACGAGATCGATGTCATCCAGGGCCGCGTCAAACCGGGAACTCTTGCATGATCCATATGATCAAGCTCTGCGTCGGCGTCTCGAGCCTCGAAGAGCTGGAAAGCTATCGCAACGAGCGCGCTCATTGGTGGGACGCCGACTATGGCGAAGACGTGCATGTGCATCGCACCCGCATGATGCCCAAGCGCCGGGAGGAGATGGAAGGCCTCTCGTCGATCTACTGGGTGATTGCCGGGCAGGTCGTGTGCCGCCAGCCGATCGTCAGACTGGCCAAGTTCACCAATGACGAGGGAATCGACTATTGCGATATCATCATGTCCCCGGACATGGTGCGCACGGTGCCCTATCCCAAGCGCCCGTTCCAGGGCTGGCGTTATCTGCAGCCCAAGGATGCGCCGCCCGACCTGGGCGCCAACGAGAATGCGGAATCGCTGGCGCTGGCTGCAGATCTCGCCAAGCTGGGCCTGATCTAGGCCGAAGGCTTGCGCACAATGGGTGATGCGCTGCCCAGGCCCGTATCATGGGTAACGACGCGGTTACGGCCGCCATGCTTGGCAGCGTAGAGCGCGTCGTCGGCGCGGCGCATGGTAGCTTCGAAACTGTCGGATAGGCCCAGGCCCAGCGCCATGCCGGCGCTGACCGTGCCATGGAAGGCGCCTGCCGGACCCTGGACAAGCTCCAACGCAAAACTGGCGCGGATGGCCTCGGCCAGTGCCAGGGCGCGGGCGCCATCGGTCAGCGGCCAGATGACGATGAATTCCTCACCACCGATGCGCGCGGCCGAGGCGCCGGGAGGCGTTTGCTGACGCAGCAGGTTGGCAAAGCGCTTCAGCGCCTCGTCACCGGCAGCGTGGCCGTGACGGTCATTGATCAACTTGAAATGGTCGAGGTCGAAGATGACGGCCGCGGTGGTCGTTTCCATGTTGTTCGAGGCAAAACGTTCGAACACGGCGCGGCGGTTGAGGAGGCCCGTCAGGTCGTCGGTATTGGCCGCGTGCTGGTGCCGGCGGGCGACGCGGGCCTGGTTGAGGGCGAGCGACAGGGCGCCGATGCCAGTGAGGCCGATCAGCCCGACGATGGAATTGAGATCCTCGGCCCAGCCGCTCGGGGGCGCCGTCAGCACCAGCGGGCCCTTGAGGTAGATTACCAGCGCGCAGGGGATGAAGGAGAGGGCGGTGAGGCTGTAGAGGCCGACGATGCCGCCGACCCAGAGCGGGGCCTCATCGCGACCGTCCCAGAACTTTTTGGCGGTGGTGGCGAGTACGGTGGCGTTTGCAAGGTTGCCGATCATGGCGCCGAGGGCGTCGAAACCCATGATGAAAGGCACGGTGATGGCGGTAGCGACGAGGCTCCCCACCAGCGTCACGCGGCCTTGCGGCATGTGCTTTTCGGTGAAGACGCAGCCGGCGCCATAGAAGATCACGAAGCTGCCGGTCAGCAGCATGTTGGAGATCCACAGCAGCAGGTAGATGCTGGTGACGGCGTAGATGGAGAAGCCGGCAAAGGCGAGAACCATGACCGCGGCGCCAGTGGCCCACATCAGGATGAACCGTTCGCTGCGCGCCGATAGCCAGGTGACGAACAGCGTCGTGGCGAGGGCGAAAGCGGCAAAACCGAGCGCCAGCAGCAGCGAGGTCTGATCCACGAACATGGTGGGGCTCATCATCTGAATAAGTATGATCGAGGCTTAGACCAAGCAGGTGATGAAAACCTTACCTGATGGGCAACAGATAGAGCAAAACGAATACGTCGGCAGGCCTTGTTCGTGGTCACCTGCCTGCCTAGCTTACATCCAGCAAACAGAGAGGCTGCACCGTGAGCGATTTCAACGACAAGGTCATTGCAGATTTCAGGTCGAGCGGCGGCAAGCCGGGTGGATATTTCAAGAACGCCCCGGTGCTGCTGCTGCATTCGATCGGGGCCAGGTCGGGTCTTGAACGCACGCAGCCGCTGATGTTCCTGCCCGAGGGCGATGATGCCTGGTTCGTCTTTGCCTCGTTCGGCGGCGGCCCCAAGGATCCGGCATGGTTCCACAATGTGGTGGCCAACCCCGATTTCGACATTTCCGTCGGTGACGGCTCCACCATTTCCCGATTGCCGGTGCATGCACGCGTGCTGGATGGGGGCGAACGCGACAGCGTCTATGCCAGGCAGGCCAAGCTCTTCCCGCAATTTGCCGAATACAAGGAAAAGACCAGCCGTGACGTGATCCCGGTGATCGAGCTCAGCCGGCGCAACTAGCCTAGAGGGCGGCCATGGTCGAGTAGGAGGCCATGGGGCAGGCGCCGTTCGGATCGAGCGGCGCCGTGCGCGGGTCATTGAGGTTGAAGACGTAACGCTGCTGGCAGACGTCCCAGCTCGGCAGTTGCTTGGTCTGGTCGAAGGCGTCGGTACCGACCCTGAGGTCGCGCCAGAAGGCGACATGCGGGCTCGACGCGTGGCGGGCGAAGTTTTCTTCGGTCATGCGGAAGGGCAGCAGCTGGAGCTGCACGCTGGCATTGCTGCCACGGAAGCTGTCGCGGACCATGGCGTAGATTTCCTTGATGCCCTCGTCGGTCATGGCAAAGCAGCCGACGGAGAGACAGTCGCCGTGGATCATCAGGTAGGACCCGGTGCGGTTGAGCGCCGCGTCGAACTTGTTGGGGAAGCCGACATTGAAGGACAGGTGATAGGACGACTTCGGGTTCAGCAGGGCCGGGGTGACGTCATAGAAGCCCTCGGGCGACTGGTAGTCGCCTTCCTTGATCTTGGGACCCAGCGTGCCGGACCATTTGCAGATCGGATAGGTTTTCAGCAGGGCAAACTGGCCGGAGCGGGTGCGCTTCCAGACCTCGAGCTCAGAGCTTTCCTTGAAGACGCGGATCATCATCGGCTCGGACGGTGACGAGCCGATCTGGGCCATGCGGTCGACGAGTTCCTTAGAGATTGGCACGTTGCCGCGGTTGTCGCCGATGAAGGCGCAGCCGGCGAGGGCGACGACTGCAAGCGTGAGCGCGATGGCGCGCAGGGCGTTGGCGAGCATGGGACAGGTCCATAAAAGTTTAGCGCACCATGAAACCTGGTGGTTACCGTCGGGTGAATCCTACGAAGTTGTGAGCAGCTATCCTCACCGCCAAGGATGACGCCAGTGTCACTTGCCGTTGCCGCACCGCGCCCACATATTGCACCCATGGCGGATAAAGACCCAGCAGCACGACAGACCAGCAACCTGCCCGACAAGGGCAAGGTCAGCGGCGACATCGCCGCATTTGTCAAAAAGGTCGGTGTCATGGCACGGCCCAATGCGGCGCAGGACGGGCGGCTGCTGTTCGCGCTGGACGCGACGATGAGCCGGCAGCCGACCTGGGATCTGGCCTGTTCGCTGCAGGCGGAGATGTTCCGCGCCATCCCCAAGCCAAGCGCCCTGCAGGTGCAATTGCTGTATTTCCGCGGCTTTGGCGAATGCCGGGCCAGCAAATGGGTGGTGGATGGCGATGCGCTGGCGCGCCTGATGAGCGGCATCGATTGCCGCGGCGGGCATACCCAGATCGCCAAGGTGTTTGCCCATGCGCGGACCGAGCATGCCAAGCGGCGGATCAATGCCGTGGTCTATGTCGGCGATGCCATCGAGGAGAATGTCGACGAGCTGGCGGAGAAAGCCGGGCAGTTGGGACTTCTGGGCCTGCCGTTGTTCGTCTTTCAGGAAGGGCGGGACGCCAAGGTTGAGGCGGGGTTCCGCGAGTTTGCGCGGCTGACCAAGGGCGCCTATGCGCGGTTTGATGCCTCTGCCCCACAGGAGCTGGCGGCGCTGCTCAAGGCGGTGGCGGCCTTTGCCAGCGGCGGGCGCGATCTGATGAAGCTGCAGGGCAGCGGGCAGGCCCAGGCGCTGCTGGCGCAATTGCCCAAATGACATGGCTTTTCATTGGCGGCTTCGTGCTGCTCGCCGGTTTTGCTGCTTATAATTACCTCCGCGGGGTGGATCGGGCTTTGCTGCGGCGCGGTCTGCGCTGGCTGGTGGGTGGTTTTGGCATGCTGGCAGCGGTGGGCTTGCTGTTTGCCCGTCGCTTCGACATCGCAATCTTTGTCGGAGCGGGTGCCTTTTCGGTGCTGCGGACGGGACGGCTGGGGCCGATCTCCTTTGACGGGCCGGGCATGGATGCAGGCAGTGTCTCCAAGGTGCAGAGCTACCGCTTTGCCATGGAGCTCGATCACGACACCGGCGCGGTGACCGGCCGGGTGCTCAATGGCTCTTTCGCGGGCATGGACCTGATGGACCTCGGGGAAGCGGAAACGCGAATCCTTCTGGCCGAGGTCGAAGGCGATGCGGATAGTCTCAGCCTCTTCGAAAGCTGGCTGGATGCCAATCGGAGTGGCTGGCGTGAATATTTTTCGGAACAGAATTCAGGGGAGGCGCCGCGGCAGAGTTCGGGTGATCCCATGGCCGAGGCCTATGAAGTGCTGGGTCTCAAACCCGGTGCCAGCGATGCGGAAATCCGCGCCGCACATCGGGAATTGATGAAGGCGGTACACCCCGACCATGGCGGATCGAGCTATCTCGCCGCGCGCATCAACGAGGCGCGTGACAGGTTGCTGGGCGATTAACTTCACTTAACAAAGCATTGCGATTAACCGCCTGTTAACCGTGAGGGCCGCTCTTAGCAGCCAATGGTGCAAGCACTGATTTCAGGGGGGCGGCAATGCGTGATGGTGCGCATGTCATCGTAGTGGGCAATGAGAAGGGCGGGTCGGGCAAGTCGACCACCGCCTTCCATCTGGCTGTCTATCTGCTTTACGCCGGCTATCGCGTGGCGACGGTCGACGTGGACAGCCGTCAGCAGACGCTGACGCATTATGTGCGCAACCGCCGTACCCATGTCCAGGAAACCGGCCGCAAGCTGCCCAATCCGCTGCACTACCACCTGCCGGCCGCCTGGGGCGACTCGCAGAAGGAAAACCAGCAGGCCGAGTTCGACATGTTCCGCCGCTCGGTCGGCGAGGTCGAAAACAAGGTCGACTACCTGATCATCGATACGCCCGGCTTCGATACCAACCTGACGCGTCTGGCGCATTCGCTGGCCGATACGCTGGTGACGCCGATCAATGATTCCATGATCGACATCAATGTGCTGGCCCGGATCGATGCCGAGACCGGCCTGCCGATCGAAACCAGCCACTACGCCCGCCTCGTGCAGCGTGCACGGTCCGAACGTCTGGCCATCGGCGGCGAGACCATCGACTGGGTGCTGGTGCGCAATCGCATGTCCATGCTGGGCTCGCGCAATGCACGGCAGGTGCATGCCACGCTCGAAGGCGTTGCGACCCGCTTCGGCTGCCGCATTGCCGATGGCATTGCCGAGCGCGTGATCTTCCGTTCTTTGTTTCCCACGGGGATGACCGTGTTCGATCCGCTCGATGACGAGGTGGACTCGGCGTCGGTATCCCATGTCAGCGCGCGGCAGGAATATCGCAATCTGGTGGCGACGCTGAACTTGCCGCTAGCCGAGCATGAGCGCGAGCCGATGCGGCTTTCTGCCTGAGGTGGCGGCGTTAAGCGTAACTGAAAATTCACCATGACGGGCCTTGCCAGAATGAGGCGAAGCCACGAAATTCCGGCGGTCAGGAATCCGCTGGGGGCACCATGGCGCGAGACGGCGTTCATGTCATCGTGGTCGGCAATGAGAAGGGTGGGTCTGGCAAGTCCACGACCGCTTTCCACCTTGCCGTGTTCCTGCTCTACGAAGGCTACAAGGTCGCGACGCTGGATGTAGACAGCCGCCAGCAGACGATGACGCATTATGTGCGCAATCGCCGCGAGTGGGCCCGCACCCGGGATCTTACCATCCCGCATCCGACGCATTTCCACCTGCCGCTGCTGCGCGGCGATTCCGCCAAGGAAAACCATCGCGTCGAATTCGACCTGTTCCGCCAGGCGGTGGGGGAGGTGGAGCATGACGCGGATTTCCTCGTCGTCGATACGCCCGGCTTCGACACCAACCTCACACGCCTCGCGCATTCGCTGGCCGATACGCTGGTGACGCCGGTCAATGACAGCCTGATCGATCTCAATGTGATTGCGCAGTTTGATCCCGCCACGGGCGAACCGCGCGAGATGAGCCACTATTCGCGGCTGGTGCAGCGGGCACGGTCCGAACGCATGGCGGTGGACGGCCAGTCGATCGACTGGGTGCTGGTGCGCAATCGCATTTCCATGCTGTCGTCGCGCAATATGCGGCAGGTGCAGACCATGCTCGAGCGGGCGGCGGCGCGACTGGGTTGCCGGGTGGCCGATGGCATTGCCGAGCGGGTGATTTTCCGCTCGCTGTTTCCCACCGGGATGACGGTCTTTGATCCGCTGGATCAGGAATTGCTCGGGGGCGTGCCCTCGATGTCGCATATGAGCGCGCGGCAGGAATATCGCAGCCTGGTTGCGGCCCTGCATCTGCCGACGCGCGAGCTCGCTACCACCGCCGAGTGAACCAACCTGCCGTCAGTCGTGGCCGAAAGACATGCGGATTGCCCGGGCGCCACCGGGCGCAAAGACGTCGATATCGATGCGGACAGGCTCCTGCACCATGCGACGCGTGCGCGAAGACAGGGCCAATACCGTTCCCAGCAGCTCTCCGACAGAGCGGCGGCGTGGCATGAAGCGCTGGGTAATACCGGCCAGCGCGCGATTGCGGGCGGCCATATCGTCCGATGACAGGCTCGACTTGCCGACAAAATTTGCCAGCTCGACGAGAGCAGTACGTTCGCTCATTGGGCTACTCCAAACACAGGCACCAATTTGCTTCCCCGGTGAGCGGCACTTTTTACGGGCGCCGTCTCGGATTTTCGTCACAACTCAATACGCGAGTTGCGTAGTCGTCGGCACGAAGGTCGTCTCTAGTGGGTCGCGTTTCCGAACCGCAAACCGGCGGCCACTTTTGCTGGAAACGCTCCTTGGTCTTAGCTTTGCATCGCCAGGCAGCTCATGTCCTGCTGCTTGAGCTGGTTGCACATGGCCGTTGCGTCGTCGCGGTCGCCGAAGCCGACGAAGCGGGCGCGGAAGAAGGTCTGGCCGTTCTTTTCGAAGCGTTCCACATAGGAGCGGAAATCACCGAGGTTGCCGACCTTGCCGGCCGCGCTGGAGAGCATGGAACGGGCGCTGTCCTCGGAGGGACCGGCGCCGATCTGCACGACCCAGCCACCCGGCGGGACGTCGGCGGCAGCAGTCTGCACCGAACCCGACGTCATCAGGTCAACCGGCTGCTGGGCCTGGTCACCACCGACATTGGCCGGCGGCGGCTGGAAGCCGAGCGGAGCCGACGGCGCGGTCTGGCCGAGGGCGGAGGGCGGTGCGCCCAGGTTGTAGCTTTCGGAGAGCCAGGCGCCGATGATGTCCTGGCTCGGATAGGCCGGCTGCGGCGCCTGCGAGGGCGCGGCCAGCGTATTGGCGGCCTGGACGGCGTCCTGCTGGTTGAGATCGGCCGGAATGGGCGCAGGCTGCGGCGCGGTGCTGGCGACGGCAACCGGCATAGGCTGTGCCTGGGCGCCATTGGCGGCCACGAGCTGCGCCAGGCGGAAGCCGGGCAGGGGCATGGGCACGACAAAGACCGGACCGGCTGCCGGCGCGGATTGGGCGACGGCGACCTGGACATTGCCCTGACGGCCCGGGATCGGCACTTGGGCGACGTAATTGCCGCTGCGGCCCTTGGGCAGGTAGGAGGCAACCAGTTCGCGCACCTTCTGGTCGCGGGAGCCGGCGGAATTGAAGCCGAAGGCGATGATGACGATGTGGCGGCCATCCTTGCGGGCGGCGGTCATCAGGTTGGAGCCGGCAGCATTGATATAGCCGGTCTTGATGCCGTCGACGGCGCCCATGTAACCGAGCACGCGGTTATGGTTGCCATAGGTCGACTTGCCGTAGGAGAAGCTCGTGGTCTGGAAGAATTCGTAATAGTTGGGGAAGTGCTGGTAGATGGCGATGGCGAGGATCGCCTGGTCGCGGACCGTGGTGGTCTGGCCGCCGTCGGGCAGGCCCGAGGCATTGCGATAGGTGGTGTTGCGCATGCCCATGGCGCGGGCCGTGGCCGTCATGCGTTCGGCGAACTTTTCTTCCGAGCCGGAAATGTGCTCGGCGATGACGCGGGCCATGTCATTGGCCGACAGGGTCACCAGCGACTTGATGGCGTCTTCCACGGTGATCTCGGCACCGGCGCGCAGGCCGAGCTTGGTCGGCACGGCAGCGGCCGCATGGCGCGAGACGGTCATCTTGGTGGATAGCTTGAGGTTGCCGGCGCTCAATTCCTGGAACAGGACGTAGAGCGTCATCACCTTGGCGACGGAAGCGGGATAGCGCTTGCTGTCGGCATTTTCTTCGTAGAGCACCTGGTTCGACTTGGCGTCGACCACGATGCCGGCATATTTGCGCAGGTTCTCGATCGCGTGCGCCGGTGCCGCCATATGGGCGGTAACCGCCAGGGCAACGACACATGCGGCAAATGCGCGGATCAACACGACGCGCCATGGGGTTTTCGCCTGGGAAGCCACCCGGTACTCCAACTTTTTTACACCGGACACTTCTGCGTCCGTACGCACTCAACAATGGATGACCCGTGCGAGCCCCATCGCCCGGTCGATCCTTCAATTCGGGAGAGAATACGTGTTCGCCGTTACCATTCGGTAAAATGCGAAGGATTTTGGCGAGGGTGTGGAAGCCGGGTCACGGATGAGTGAGAGAAGGCCGGGAAGCCCGTCGGAGGGCCATTTTTGGCCTGTCACAAAAACGAGAAGCTTTACCCCTTAACACTCACCGCTTTTTGCCTACATAATGGTCCTCACCATGCTGCTTCGTTTTCCTCACGACATATGTCCTGCCATGCATATGAATGACCTCCTCGCTTTGACCGAAGAGGCCCCAGTCGCCCTGCGCCTGGTGCCTGTGCCCGCCCGTATGGGGCCAAAGGAGGATGACCCCGGCAAGGGCAGCGGAGGGGACAAGGGCGGCACCGAGAGCGGGACCATCACCCGGACCCGGCCGAAAACCAAACGCCCGAGCCTTTATCGGGTGCTTCTGCTCAACGACGATTACACGCCGATGGAATTCGTCGTTCTGGTCTTGCAGGACGTCTTCAACAAATCGCGTGAAGAAGCCATGCAGATCATGCTGCACGTTCACCAGAAGGGGGTGGGTGAATGCGGCGTATATCCATACGAAGTGGCCGAGACCAAGGTTACCCGCGTCATGGATACGGCACGCAAGAACCAGCATCCGCTGCAATGCGTGATGGAAAAGCAATAGGAACATCATATGCCCTCATTTTCCCGCGGACTGGAAAAGGCTCTGCATCAGGCGATGAACCTGGCGCGTGAGCGCAACCATGAGTTCGCTACGCTCGAACATCTGCTGCTGGCCCTGACCGAGGATCGCGAGACCATCGCCGTCCTCACCGGCTGCGATGTCGACATCGACGCGCTGAAAAGCGACCTCGAAGATTTCATCAATGAAGAGCTGGACAGCCTGATCGTGGCCAATGGCCAGGATGCACGGCCGACTGCCGCCTTCCAGCGCGTCATCCAGCGCGCGGTGATCCATGTGCAATCGTCCGGTCGCGAAGAGGTTACGGGAGCCAATGTGCTCGTCGCCATCTTTGCCGAGCGCGAGAGCCACGCTGCCTATTTCCTCGAACAGCAGGACATGAGCCGGCTGGACGCGGTCAATTTCATCAGCCACGGCATTACCAAGTCGGGCCCCAATGAGGAGCGCAAGGTGCGCGGTTCGGAAGAGGGCGAAGGCAATAATGAAGGCGGTCCCGAGGCGAAGAAGACCTCGGCCCTTGCCGATTTCTGCGTCAACCTCAACGAGAAGGCGCGCGCCGGTAAGATCGACCCGCTGATCGGCCGCGACAGCGAGCTGCGCCGCACCATCCAGGTGCTGTGCCGCCGCTCGAAGAACAATCCGCTCTATGTCGGTGATGCCGGCGTCGGCAAGACGGCGATTGCCGAAGGTCTGGCACGCAAGATCATCGAAGGCGACGTGCCCGAAGTGCTCAAGGAAGCGGTGATCTATTCGCTCGACATGGGTTCGCTCTTGGCCGGCACGCGCTATCGCGGTGATTTCGAGGAACGCCTCAAGGCCGTGATGAAGGAGCTCGAAAAGCTCCCCAATTCGGTGCTGTTCATCGACGAGATCCACACCATGATCGGTGCGGGTGCCACCTCGGGCGGCGCCCTCGATGCGTCCAACCTGCTCAAGCCGGCTCTGGCGAGCGGCGCGATCCGCTGCATCGGCTCGACGACCTACAAGGAATATCGTCAGTTCTTTGAGAAGGATCGCGCCCTGGTGCGTCGCTTCCAGAAGATCGACGTCAACGAGCCTTCGGTTCCTGACGCGATCGAGATCGTGAAGGGTCTTCGCCCCTATTTCGAGGACTTTCACAAGATCAAGTATACCGACGACGCCCTCAAGGCCGCCGTCGAGCTTTCGGCCCGTTACATCAACGACCGCAAGCTGCCGGACAAGGCGATCGACGTGCTCGACGAGACGGGCGCCAGCCAGATGCTGGTGACCGAGGACAAGCGCAAGAAGATCATCGACGTCGAAGACATCGAGGCGACCATCGCCACGATCGCGCGCATTCCGCCAAAGTCGGTCTCCAAGTCGGATGCTGAACTGCTGTCGAGCCTCGAGACGAGCCTCAAGACCGTGGTGTTCGGCCAGGATGGGGCGATCACCGCGCTCTCGTCGGCAATCAAGCTGGCCCGTGCCGGGTTGCGCGAGCCGGAAAAGCCGATTGGCTCTTACCTGTTCACCGGCCCGACCGGCGTCGGCAAGACCGAAGTCGCCAAGCAACTCGCCGACACGCTTGGCGTGGAACTGCTGCGCTTCGACATGTCGGAATATATGGAACGTCACACCGTCAGTCGCCTGATCGGTGCCCCTCCGGGCTATGTCGGCTTTGACCAGGGTGGCCTGCTCACCGATGGCGTGGATCAGCATCCGCACTGCGTGGTGCTGCTCGACGAAATCGAGAAGGCGCATCCCGATCTCTACAACATCCTGTTGCAGGTGATGGATCACGGCAAGCTGACGGATCACAACGGCAAGTCGGTCGACTTCCGCAATGTGATCCTGATCATGACCTCCAATGTGGGTGCTTCCGAGCTGGCCCGTTCGCCGATCGGCTTTGGCCGCAAGCGCGAGCAGGGCGACGACGAAGAGGCGATCAACCGCACCTTCACGCCGGAATTCCGCAATCGTCTCGACGCGATCATCTCCTTTGCCCCGCTGCCGCGCGAAGTCGTGCGTCGCGTGGTCGAGAAGTTCGTTCTTCAGCTGGAAGGCCAGCTGGCCGAGCGCGGTGTCACCATCGTGCTGCAGCCGGAGGCCGCCGACTGGCTGGCTGAACGCGGCTATGACGAACGCATGGGTGCGCGGCCGCTGGGTCGCGTCATCCAGGAGCACATCAAGAAGCCGCTGGCTGACCAGGTGCTGTTCGGCGAGCTCGTCAATGGCGGCACGGTGACCGTGGCCGTGGTGGGCGAGGGCAATGAAGCCAAGCTCGAGCTGATCGCGGTACCGCCGCGCCCGGCCAAGCCAAAGGCCCTGCCCAAGCCGAAGAAGCCCAAGGCGACCGCAGAAAAGAACTAGAAGCATTTTCAGCAAAAGTGGCCGCCGGTTTTGCGGTTCGAAAATGCGACTTCAAAGTCAAAAGGCCCGGAGCGATCCGGGCCTTTTCGTTTGGGGCAGCATGTTGGCCATGCGGTTTCGGCAATTGACCGGTTCGGCGGCCTGTCCTATCTCATTGCTGTCGAAATGAAGCTGCCGGTTGGTATCCCGGCCTCGCTCCCGCGAGATCTCGGCGCGCAAGCGTCCCATCGGCATCACACCCTTGAATAGGCGTGGTGTTGGCATGGGATGGTCTCTGCCAGCGTCCGACCGTTGGAGATATCGACTTGCCTCTCAAAACCAGAATCGTCATGCAGGTGCTCATCAGTTTCATGATGGCCTTCCTGATGTCGGGCATCATGGGCCTCATCCATGGTGACCTACAATTCCTGCCGCATTGGCCGCTGACCTTCATCATCGCTTGGCCGATTGCCTTCATTCTCAGCCAAGGCGTGGGCCCGATCGCGGTGAAACTGGCTTTCATGCTGGCGCCGCCGGCACGCGGCTAGTACGAAACCAGGGCCGGGAGCATTCCCTGCCTTTTTGTCATGGCGCTGTCACACCCAGTGGCTAGATCGGTAATGTTACACCATTACGGAGCCTGCCGATGATCCGCCAATCCATTCTCCTCGCGCTGCTGGCGCTGTCCTTTGCCATGCCGACTGTCGCGCAGGATCACGACCATAACCACGAGGCCAGCGAAGGCGATCTGACGATTGTCCATCCCTGGGCCCGCGCGGCGTCGGCCGGTGGTGAAACCATGGTGTTCTTCGAGATCGAGAATGCCGGGGCAGCGGTCGAGCTGACCGGCGCCGAGGCAGACATCGCGACCAGCATTGAGCTGGTCGGCGCGGCACTGGGCGCTGATGCCAATCAGACGGTTCAGCCGGTCGGTGCCGTTTCCATCGCCACGGGCGATTTCGTGCTGGAGCCGAGCGGCCTGGGCTTCCTGCTCACCGGCTTGACCCAGGAGCTGGTGCAGGGTGAGGAATTCGAGCTGGAGGTCGAATTTTCCGACGGCACGCATATCCATGCCCATGTCGAGATCGAAGCGGCCGACGCCACCCAGCATAGCCACGCCGGCCACTCGCACTGAAATCACGGATCCGGCGAAGGGGCGTAGCTTCCTGACTTCGCCGGATCTCTGGTGGGGGAGTCGCGCAAGCGGCTCCCTTTTTGGTTTCTATCTGAGGCCTTCGACAACCGGACGACGGTAGATCAGCAGCGCGGGCAGGGTGGCGAGGCAGAGGCCAAGCGCCACCAGAATGCCGACCAGCCCATATTCGCGCATGCCGATCTCGGCGCGCATGGAGACGCCGGTCTGCTGCGCCAGCAGTTCCGACACCACGGCGGCAAAGCCCCAGCCTAGGACCAGCCCGACGACGGCGCCGGTGACGATCAACGCTGTCACATAGACCCATACGGTGGCAAAGATGAAGCCGCGGCCGGCGCCCAGCGCCCGCAACACGGCGAACTGTTGCCGCTGCAGGTCGAGAATGGCGACGATCCCCGCCAGGATCGCCGCGATCACCAGTGCCTGCGCCGCCAGTGTCAGCGCGCTCATGATGGCCGTGGCATTGCCGAGCAGGGCGTAGAGCTCCACAAGAACTTCTGCCGGAAAGAAGGCCGTCGACTGCGGCGTGCGATAGGCACCGCGCAGGCCATAAGCGGCCGCCACATCGCTCGGCTTGACCACGACCGCCGGCAGACCGGGCAGGGCATCGGGGTCGAAGGGGGGGCCGATATGGGTGTCCTCCGGCAGGTGGCCATTGCCCATGCCATGCGCCAGCCAGTTATACTCGATCGGCACGACCACGGCCCGGTCCCAGGGCGTGCCGGTCGGCTGCATGCGCCCGACGACCGTCAGGTGCGGATGGTCATGCTCGCCCGCGACCACGCCACCCGATTCCAGCGCATCGGCTGCATCGTCGGCATCGGCCCCGCCGCCGCCACCATGGCCGTGCGACACTTCCAGCTCGTCGCCAATCCGGTGTGGCGACAGCGCGCCGACCACGGCCTCCTCGACATCGGCGAAGACCCGACCCTCGGCGAGGCCACCCGACAAGTGATCGACGAAGTCGGCAGTGGTGCCGACCACTGGCGCATTGTCGATGCTGTCGCCGAAACCGATCGGAGCGACGAAATCGGCCTGTTCTTCCTCGAACAGGTGGCGGGTAATGGCCGGGTCGAGCAGTTCCACAGCCGTTGGGTCGAGATAGACCGTCGAGAACAGCACTTCATTGTGGCTACCCGGTGCGGCGACGATCAGGTCGAATTTGTCGGCGGCCCGGGCGCTGCCGACGCGCAGCGCGCGCTCCTGGGCGGAGATGGCAATGCCCAGCGCCACGGCCAGGGCAACGATGACGGCAAAGAGCACGGCCGTGAAGCGGTTGCGTCTTAGCGAGGCGAAGGCGATCGGAAAAGGGTTCATGCCGAAACTCCGATCGACACCGTGCGCCCATGGTCGAGCTGCACCACGCTGTCGGCCACGGCGCGCAGCGCCGGATCGTGCGTGGCGACCAAGACTGTGCGGCCCTCGTTCTTGGCCAGTTTGCGTAACGTCGTGATGACCGTTTCGCCGGAGACAGCGTCGAGGCTGGCCGTGGGTTCATCGGCAAAGATCACCTGCGGATCGCTGATCAGCGCCCGGGCAATCGCCACGCGCTGCTGCTGGCCGCGCGACAGCAGCGAAGTCTTGGCCCGGTTGAGCGGCACCTCCAGCTGCTCCAGCAGGTCCCTGGCGCGGTTGCGCGCTGTCGCTGCCGAGAAGCGATCGAACCACAGCGGCACCAGCACATTGTCGAGCGGGGTCAGCTCTTCGATGAGGTGGAAATTCTGGAAGATGAAGCCGGCCTTCTGGCGCCGCCAGCGGTCACGGCGACCCTCGCTCAGGCTGGCGATATTTTCGTCCTGCCAGAACACGCTGCCCGCATCGGGTCGTAGCAGTCCCGACAGCAGATAGAGCAGCGTGCTTTTGCCTGAACCCGAGGGTCCGGCCAATACGGTCAGCGAACCGGGCGCCACGGCAAGCTGGGGCAGGTCGATAATGCCTTCACCCGAAAAGGCGAGGCGCAGGCCGGAAGCGGCCAGTGGCAGTCCCGGCATGTGGCTTACTCAGAGGCGGGTATAGGTGGTGTCGAGCAGGCGGACCTTGCTGACAAAGCCGGTGGGCCCGTCGGTCTTGATGCCTGTGTCGAAGGTGCCGGTGACACGGATCAGGTTGGAAAAGCGGGTGAATTCCATGTCGCCCGCGAAATAGGAGAGCACGATGTCGTTGGGCCAATCCTGCGAGTCATCGCAGAAGGGACAGGTCGCCATCGGTGTCTTGGTCAGCACGAAGAAATTGATCTCGGGCTTCAGCGGCGGCGCCATATAGCCGATCATTTCGATCTGCTGGCCCTGCAGGGCTATCGCCTGTTCCGACAGATCCTTGCCGCGCGAATACATGTCGCGGAAGCGCAGGGACGGCGTATCGGCAAAGGCCGGAGTGATCTGGCTGAACAGGGGCGCTGCGGCAAGGCCGCCGAGAAACATGCGTCTATCCATGACAAATATCCTTTCGTCCTGCCGCTCAAAATAATCCTGTCACCCCTCATTGGATGTGACAATCACGGCTTCTTGAAATGGTCAGGCCGCCGGCAGGAAAGCCGGCGGCCGTCTTTAAGCTCAAAGCTTATTCGGCAGCGTTCAGCTCAAGCGCCTTGGCCATGACGTGATAGATCATGTTCTGCTCGATGACGCCGTCGAACAGATAGGCCTGCGGACCCTGGGCGAAAATGGCGATGTCGTCGCCGGCATGGGTTTCCGAACCCAGCGGGATCAGCGCCTGCTGCAGGAAGTCGATGTCGGTGGTGTCGACATCGGTCAGGTCGGCGCGGGCTTCGTCGACCGTGGCGCCGGGGCCGTTCTGGTAGCCGAGGATCGTATAGGGCTTGCCATCATCGGCTTCGCCGGCAATGCCGAGAATGTCGGTGTCGCGGGTCGGGTAGCCGGCGATCGAGAACACGTGGCTGTGGTCAGCGGTGATCAGGATCAGGGTTTCTTCGGGGTTCACGGCGTCATAGGCAGCCTGCACGGCTTCCGAGACGGCGATGGCGTCCTTGAGGGCGCGGGCAGCATTGCCGGCGTGGTGGGCGTGATCGACACGGCCGCCTTCGACCATCAGCACGAAGCCGTCTTCGTTCTTCTCGAGGATTTCGATCGCCTTGGTGGTCATCTCGGCAATCGACGGTTCGCCGCCGGCATCGGTGGCGCGGTCGGCTTCATACTGCATGTGAGAGCCGTTGAAGAGGCCTAGAACCTTGGTCGTTTCGGCAGTCAGGCCGTCAAAGCCTTCCTGGTTCCAGACATAGGTGCCGTCGGCATATTTTTCCTGCCATTCAGCGACGAGATCGCGTTCCTTGCGCGAGCCCATCTTGGTCTCGTCTTCCGGATCGGCCTGGCTGTCGAGCATGAAGTTGGAGCGGCCACCGCCGAACACGACTTCGAAGCCATCACCGAACGACCAGTCAACCAGCTGGCTGGCGATATCGGCGCAAACGCCAACGGCATCTTCGGGCAGGTTGGTATCGGCTTCCCAGTCGCGGCCCACGGTGTGAGCATAGGTGGCAGCCGGAGTGGCATGGGTGATGCGGGCGGTCGAGACGACACCGGTGGCGAGACCAGCTTCTTCAGCCTGCTCGAAGATCGACATGGTGGTCGAACCGGCCTGAGTGGAGCAATCTTCCAGCACGGCGGTCTGGTCGACGCCGATGGTGCCATTGAGGGCCTTCACGCCCGAGGTGATGGCGGTCGCGGTCGGAGCCGAGTCGGCGACGATCGAGTCGTGAGTATAGGTCTTTACCAGCGCCGTGTGCGGCAGCAGGGTTTCGAAGGCGAGGGTGTGGGTCGCGCCATCGACGCCGGCCAGTTGGCCTTCGTGGATGCGGGCAGCGGTGATGGTGGGGATGGACATGCCATCGACCACGAACATGATGACGTTCTTGGCCTTGCCGGTGTTCGGCTGGATGGCTTCGCGGGCGGCCAGCTGTTCCTGGGCGAGAAGGAAGTAGCTGTCATCGGCCTGCGGCAGGGTCGATTGGGCAAAGGCGGGAGCCGTGAGGGCGATCACGGAAACGCCTGCCACAAGGGCACGGGCGAGAGAGGTCATGGTAGCTTCCTGAATTTCGGTAACGGGGCCTTGAGAGGACGGCGGGCGGACCGTAGGAAGGGGTCGTGACGATCGCGTTGCAGTCAGATGACGGTTCCATGACAATGCCGCGCCCGTCTGTCGCAGGGCTTGGCGTTGCGTTGGGTAGCTGCAAGGTTACGCATTTGACGGGCCACAAAAAAGGCCGGGATCGCTCCCGGCCGATGGCTTTGTGTCGCAGTAGGGACTAGCGCGATTTCCATGCGCTGAAGCCGGCGGTGAAGGCGGCCAGCAGCATGAAGAGGATGCCGACATTGGGGCCGATGCTGATGGCATTGGCTGCACCGAGCTGCGCCATGGCCGCATTGACCTCGCTGAGCTGGCCGGCGACCGGGTTGAACCAGAGGCCGACGATGATGGCCAGCAGGGCCGTCACGACCGAAACGCCGGCGAGGATCAGGCGATAGGGTGCCAGCTGGACGACGAACCAGGACGCAACGGCCAGCGCAAAGGCGAGCAGCACCAGCCAGGCAGACCAGCCCGCAGCCTGAAAGCCAGTCAGCGTGCCGGACTGATTCATGCCCATGCCGAGATTGGTGGTGACGGTAACGAAGGGAATGATCAGCGCCAGCAACGCAATGACGCCGGCCAGAATGGTCTGCGCCTGGGTACTGCTGCGCAGCGTGGCGACCAATTGCTTGAGATCGATCTGCTGAACCTGTTTGGAATCGGACATCCATGAGCCTCCTAAATAAACTGGATCTGGCTATCACGGCGCCGTGAGCCTGTCCAAGCACTCCCGGCGAGGCGGCATCGTCCCGGTAACCGCTCGGGAACCTTTCCTAACCAATTGCTAACCAAGTGACCCCAATCCCCGTTGTTCCCATTCCTCACACTGGACAGGAACAAACAAGCAACATATAAGAACATTATAGCAACACGGGAGATGCAGATGCTCACTTTCCTCAAGGACTTCGCCGCATTCGTCACGCTGGGGGCCTTCACCATCGGCTCGCTCACCTGGATGGATGTCATCACCAAGCTGGTGTGACACGCAAGCGCTGTGGATTGCGCCTCAGGTGATTTGAGGATCGCCCGGCGCCGGTGGTAAGGGTCTGATATGAGCGGTCCAGGTTTTATCCATCTTCACGTCCATTCGGCCTTCTCGCTTCTGGAAGGCGCCATCCAGCTCGAGACCATTCTCAAGCTCGCTGCCGCCGACAATCAGCCGGCGCTTGGCCTTGCCGATACCGGCAATCTGTTCGGGGCACTGGAATTTTCCGAGAAGGCGACCAAGAAGGGCATCCAGCCGCTGATCAGCGTGGAACTGCCCGTCGATTTCGCCTCCACCGAAGAGCGACTCAATGAGCGCGGCTTCGTGGCCTGGTCGGGCAAGTCCAGCATCGTACTGACCGCCCAGACCGCCGAGGGCTTTGCCAATCTGTCGACCCTGGTGTCGCGCGCCTATCTCGAAGGCGAGGACGGCATGAGCCGGGTCAAGCCGGACTGGATGACCCGGGAATCGCTGGCCGGCGTCATCTGTCTCAGCGGTGGGCCCGAGGGCGCCATCGACATGGCCTTCGCCCAGGGGCAGGACGCAAATGCGCTGCGCCGGCTCGACCGGCTGGCCGAGGTGTTCGGCGACCGCTTCTATATCGAGCTGCAGCGCCACGGCCGGGCGCAGGAAGCCAGTGTCGAGCCGCGGCTGATCGACTATGCCTATCGCAAGGGCATTCCGCTGGTGGCCACCAACGAGCCTTTTTTCAAGACGCCCAAGGAATTCGAGGCGCATGATGCGCTGCTGGCCATTGCCGGCGGCACGGTGCTGGCCCAGACCGAGCGGCGCAAGCTCAACGATCAGTATTATTTCAAGACCCGTGCCGAAATGGTGGAGCTGTTCTCGGACCTGCCCGAGGCGCTGGAGTCAACCATCGAGATTGCGCGCCGCGTCAGTTTCCGGCCACGCACCCGCGGGCCGATCCTGCCCAAGTTTGCCGCCGATCCCAATGCGCCCGAAGATGTCGTGGTCGCCGCCGAAGCGCAGGCCCTGCGCAAGATCTCGGAGGAGGGGCTCGACAGGCGCCTCGCGAGCAGCGGAATTGCGCCGGGCAAGACCGAGCAGGAATATCGCGATCGCCTGGCCTTCGAGCTGGACGTCATCGAGAAGATGAAATTCCCCGGCTATTTCCTGATCGTGGCCGACTTCATCCAGTGGGGCAAGGCGCAGGGCATTCCGGTGGGGCCGGGCCGCGGTTCGGGCGCCGGATCGCTCGTCGCCTATGCCACCACCATCACCGACCTCGATCCGCTGCGCTACAACCTGCTGTTCGAGCGCTTCCTCAATCCCGAACGTATCTCGATGCCGGACTTCGACATCGACTTCTGCCAGGATCGCCGCGAAGAGGTGATCCACTACGTCCAGGACAAGTATGGCGCCAGCCAGGTGGCGCAGATCATCACCTTTGGAACGCTGCAGGCCCGCGCCGTGCTGCGCGACGTCGGTCGCGTGCTGCAGATGCCATATGGGCAGGTGGACCGTCTGTGCAAGCTGGTGCCGGCCAATCCGGCCGACCCTTGGTCGATCCCGCGCACCATGGCCGAATTGCCGGCCTTCAAGCAGATGGTGGATGACGACGAGACCGTTGCCCAGTTGGTGGAAATCGCCTCGGCGCTGGAAGGCCTGTTCCGCCACGCCTCGACCCACGCCGCCGGTATCGTCATTGGCGACCGGCCGCTGCAGGAGCTGATCCCGCTCTATCGCGATCCGCGCTCCGACATGCCGGTGACGCAGTATAATCTCAAGTGGGTCGAGCCGGCGGGCCTCGTCAAGTTCGACTTCCTCGGCCTCAAGACGCTGACCACCATTCGCTATGCGGTGGACATGGTCAACGCGGTGCGCGAAGGCGAGCCGCTCGATATCGACGCCATTTCGATCGACGATGCCGATACCTACAAGCTCTATGCCCAGGGCGACACCTACGGCATCTTCCAGTTTGAATCCTCGGGCATGCGCCGGGCGCTGATGGAGCTCAAGCCCGACCGGATCGAAGATCTCATCGCCATGAACGCGCTCTATCGGCCTGGCCCGATGGACAATATCCCGAGCTTCATCGACCGCAAGCATGGCCGCGAGGATGTGGCCTATCCCCATCCGACGCTGTCGACCGTGCTCGACGAGACCTATGGCATCATCGTCTACCAGGAGCAGGTGATGCAGATCGCCCAGCTGCTCTCGGGCTATTCGCTGGGCGAAGCCGACATGCTGCGCCGCGCCATGGGCAAGAAGGACAAGGCGGAGATGGACCGCCAGCGCATCCGCTTCCGCGAGGGCTCGGCCAGCCAGGGCGTCAAGGAAAAGCTGGCCGACCAGATTTTCGACCTGCTGGCAAAATTCGCCAACTACGGCTTCAACAAGAGCCACGCCGCGGCCTATGCCTGGGTCTCCTATCAGACGGCCTATCTCAAGAAGCATCATCCGCATGAGTTCTATGCGGCCTCGATGACGCTCGACATGGCCCAGACCGACAAGCTCTCCGACTTCCGCCGCGAGGCGGGCAAGAAGGGCATCGAGGTCGTACCGCCCTGCGTCAATGCTTCCGAGGTGGTGTTTGCAGTGAAGGAGCGGCGCATCCATTACGGCCTGTCGGCGGTCAAGGGCGTCGGCCGCGCCATGGCCGAGCATATCGTCGAAGTGCGCGGCAGCACCCCGTTCAAGGACCTGGGCGATTTTGCCCGCCGCGTCGATCCGAAGGTGCTCAACAAGCGCACGCTCGAGACCATGGTCAACGCCGGCGCCTTCGATTCCCTGGTGCCGCGCCGCGAAGTGGCCTTCGCCGCCATGGAAGCGGTGATCGGCATGGCCCAGTCGCTGACCTCGGAACGCAACGAGGGCCAGTGGAACATGTTCGACACGGGTGAGCCCGAGCCCTTGCGCATGCCCGCAGGCGTTGCTGCCTGGACGACGACCGAGCGCGCCGATCGCGAGCTGTCGGCCATTGGCTTCCACCTTTCGGCGCATCCGCTCGATGCCTATTCGGACCTGTTCGAAAAGCTGCGCGTGCAGCGCTGGGGCGATTTCGAGCGTGCCGTCAAGGATGGCGCCTCGGCCGGGCGTCTCGCCGGCACGATCAGCGGGCGACAGGACCGGCGCACCAAGAAGGGCACGCCGATGATGATCCTCACGTTGAGCGATCAGACCGGCACGTTCGAGCTCATCGCCTTTTCCGAGCAGATCAACGAGTTCGGCGCCATCCTCACGCCCGGCAAGTCGGTGATCCTCCAGGTCGGCGCCGACGAACGTCCCGACGGCATCAGCCTGCGCCTGCTGTCGGCGCAAAAGCTCGACGGCATCGAAGACACGATCGAGCGGCGCCTCACCATCTATGCCGCCGACGCCAAGGCGCTCGGCTCGATCAACGCCCAGCTCAAGCGGGGCGGGGAGGGCAAGGTCAATTTTGTCGTCATCCGCGATGCGGGCGCACGCGAATATGAAGTCGAACTGCCCGGTTCCTACCGCCTCACCGCCGAAGTTGCCGGTGGCATCAAGGCGCTGGACGGTGTCACCCACGCCGAGTTCGTCTGACTTCGAGGTGGCGGCGCTGCCGACAAATCGCTCCGGTGGAGCAATTTGAACCGAGAAGGCCATGAGGCCTGTGGCCGAATGGCACGGCCGTCCCGCAGGGCCAATCGCGTCTTTTTACCCTTTGGACACCAGCGGCGAACTTGCCGCTGGGCGATCCGCTTGCCGCATGCATCTCATCAGCGATCTGGTGAATGCGGGGCAACGTCGTGGCGAGTTTACTCTCTAGTCTGGCCGTTCTCATCGATGCGGAGAACATTTCTGCCGATTTGATCGACGGCGTTTTCGATACCGTTGCCAGACATGGCAGGCCGGGAACGCGGCGTGCCTATGCCGATTGGGGAGCGTCCGGAATGTCTGGCTGGAAAGCCAGCGTCAACCGGCATGCGCTGCGGACTGTGCATCAATTCAGCCATGTCTCCGGCAAGAATGTTTCCGATATGGCGCTGGTCGTTGATGCCATGGATCTGCTGCATGCGCGGGAGCACGATGGTTTTTGCATCGTCTCCAGTGATAGTGATTTTTCCGGCCTGGCCATCCGCATCCGTCAGGAGGGCCTCAGGGTCATTGGCATAGGCGAGGCCAAGACCCCCGATGCCTTCAGGTTAGCATGCGACGTGTTTGCTCAGCTTGGGGAGGTCAGGCAGGGCAAGGCGACGAGGACCGTAAAGCCTGTCTCTAGTGTTAGTCCAATGCCGAACAAGGCGGCTCTCGGCGCGCCTGGACGCCAGGCGCTTATCGATGCCATCGATGAAACGGCCGGCCCGGACGGCTGGGTAGACCTGGCATCGCTTGGGAATTTTCTGAGGAATCAGGGCAAGATCGAGCCGCGCAAGCATGCTGCTTCTCTATCCAAATTGCTGCGCGCATCGGGCATAGCCGAAGTCTCGGACGTGGTTGTTGGTCGTGGCACTTCACAGCGTGCCAGGCTGAAGGCCTAGAGACATCAGGCTTGCAGCGCGGCGCTGGACGGCAACCTGCCTTGCACGTGCCGATCCCAATCCCAATCCCAATCCCAATCCCCCCATTTCAGACTGCAGGTTTCTTGCATCTCCTCAGTGACTTACAATTATTTTCGCGCGACTTTTCCTCACCCCCTCCCGCCTGCCGCATACTACCCCTCGTTCCCGCCGTCACACACGCGGTGCCGACGAAGCATCGGGCGGGGATGAACTGGCAGCCGGGGTCGCCCGGCACCTGCGTACTGCTGACCACCGGCGCCCTAGTAGCGCCGCTCGATGCAGGCATGGGAAAAACCGGATCGTGGGAAGCGGCTCTAGCCTCTTCATTAAAAACATATTGGGGGCCTCGCGGCCCCCGAGGTGAAAAGCCGCTTCCCGCACCGTGCACCGCGACGCCAATTGGCCGAACGGCTTCTAGTCGTGCCGGAAAGGCAAAATCGCTCCAGTGGAGCGATTTCAGACAAGAAGGCCATGAGGGCTATGTCCGAATGGCGGGCTCACGCCCAGAGGGACCACCTGCACGTCGGATTGACGACCCGAAGGTCAGGTGGTCCCGAGGGCGGTGCAAGCCTCAAGGTTCATTGCCGGTAACCGATGCGTTATGCTTTGCCGCTGCAGCCTTGGAGGACAAGATGGTCACGATCGTGGAAACGAGCGCCCGCGCCGATATGGACGATGCCCGCCGGCTGATGCGCGCCTTCGTGGCGTGGGCGCAGGAGTTGAGTGTCGAGGACCGGCACATGATCGACCGCTATTTCGATCCCGCCGCCTTCGATGCGGAGCTGGAAAACCTGCCGGGGAAATATGCGCCGCCCGATGGCCGGCTGCTGCTAGCGCGGGAGGGAGAGGTGGCGGTCGGCTGCGTCGCCCTGCGACCGCTGGAACCGGGCGTCTGCGAGATGAAGCGGATGTTCGTCGAACCGGCCTTTCATGGCCGAGGCATTGGCCTCGCGCTCGCCACCCGCCTGATCGAGCTGGCGCGGGACAGTGATCATCGCATCATGCGGCTCGATACAAGCCGTCACCAGGCGCCGGCGATTGCGCTCTATCAGAAGCTGGGCTTCCGTCGCATCCCGGCCTATTATCCGCCGCCGGCCGGTTCCGAGGGCTTCCTGCTGTTCTTCGAGAAGGACCTCACACAGGCTGATTGAGGCCGGTGCCCGCAGGTCGCTTGCCTTTCTGCCCCTCATCGCCTATATCGCCCCTGCGTTTGACTGCGTGTCAGCGCGATTTCACACATGGGGCAGGCGTTTCGAGCAATCGAAATACCATCCGGTGGCGGGAGACCGTCGCAAGGCCTCGTGGCGGCATCAACCGGTAAACTTAGGAGCAGCCAGATGGCTCTGCCCGAATTCTCTATGCGTCAACTGCTTGAAGCAGGCGTTCACTTTGGTCACCAGAAGCACCGCTGGAACCCCAAGATGGAGCGCTATATTTTCGGCGTTCGCAACGACATCCACATTCTCGATCTGAGCCAGACCGTGCCGGCCCTGAGCCGCGCGCTGCAGCTCGTGTCCGACACCGTTGCCGATGGCGGCCGCGTGCTCTTCGTTGGCACCAAGCGTCAGGCGGCTCCGCTGGTGGCTGACGCTGCCAAGCAGTCGGCTCAGTACTATGTCAACTCGCGTTGGCTGGGCGGCACGCTGACCAACTGGCAGACGATCTCGAACTCGATCTCGCGCCTGCGCGAACTCGAATCGATGAGCGAAGACGACCTGGCGCTCCGCACCAAGAAGGAACGCCTGATGATGTCCCGCGAACAGGAACGCCTTGAGCGCGACCTGGGCGGCATCAAGGACATGGGCAACCTGCCGTCGCTTCTGTTCGTCATCGACACCAACAAGGAAGCCAATGCGATCAAGGAAGCCCGTCGTCTGGGTATCCCGGTCGTGGCCATCGTCGACACCAATTGCGATCCCGACACGGTCGACTACGCAATCCCGGGCAATGACGACGCGTCGCGCGCTCTCGAACTCTATGTCTCGCTGATCTCGCGTGCTGCCATCGACGGCATCGGCCGTTCGTCCTCGGCTCTGGGTGCCGACATCGGCGCCTCCGACCGCGCACCGGCTGAAGACCTGCCGGCTGCCGACGAAGCCGCTGCAAGCTAAATCCGTCACACGGATTTCGTTCTGAACTGAAACCATGCGGCCCCGTATAGAGGGGCCGCCGAAAGGTATTATCATGGTTGAAATTACTGCAGGCCTGGTCAAGCAGCTCCGCGACTCGACCGGCGTCGGGATGATGGATTGCAAGAAGGCCCTGGCCGAGACCAATGGCGACATGGAAGCAGCGGTCGACTGGCTGCGCACCCGTGGCCTCGCCAAGGCTGCCAAGAAGGCTGACCGCGTTGCTGCCGAAGGTCTGGTTGGCGTTGCCACTGCCGGCACCAAGGCTGCTGTTGTCGAAGTGAACTCTGAAACCGACTTCGTTGCCCGCAACGAGCAGTTCCAGAATATCGTTTCGGCCATTGCCAAGCTGTCGCTCGATGCCGATGGCGATGTCGTCAAGCTCGGAGAAATGCCGTTCCCCGGCACCGGCCATTCGGTTTCGGCCGAACTGACCGAAGCCATCGCCAAGATCGGCGAGAACATGAACCTGCGTCGCACGGAAGCCGTTTCGGTCTCCGACGGCGTTGTCGAAAGCTATGTCCACAATGCCGTCAAGGCTGGCCTGGGCAAGATCGGCATCCTGGTTGCTCTCGAATCGACCGGCGACAAGGCAGCGCTCTCGGCTCTCGGCCGTCAGCTGGCCATGCATATCGCTGCGACCAATCCGCTGGCGATCGACCCCGAAGAACTCGACCAGGCCGTGGTTGCCCGCGAACGCGCGATCATCCTCGAGCAGGTCAAGGAATCCGGCAAGTCGGCAGAAATCGCCGAGAAGATGGTCGATGGCCGCATGCGCAAGTACTTCGAAGAAGTCACGCTGCTGGCCCAGACCTTCGTGATCGACGGCGAGACCAAGGTCCGCGATGCGATCAAGAATGCCGAGAAGGACGTTGGCGCCCCGATCAAGCTGACCAAGTTCGTGCGCTATGCGCTCGGCGAGGGCATTGAAAAGGTCGAAACCGACTTCGCTGCCGAAGTCGCGGCCACGGCCGGCGTCAAGGCCTAAGTCTTCTAAAATTGTCGCAGGCGGACCCACGGGCCCGCCTGCTGCTCTCCCGCCTTTATTTGGCCGGGATCGAGCGCAAAACCCTGCCGTCGCTTTTCCATTGGTGTGACGCCTTCTGTTGAGGGCGATTTTGCCATAGGGTTCACCGGGTGTTTCCGGATTCGGAGCCCCGCATTGATTTGTCCAGTAAAGGGGTCTGCCGATGGCACCTGCCTATAAACGCATTCTCCTCAAGGTTTCGGGCGAAGCGCTTTCGGGCGATCAGCAGTTCGGCATCCAGCCAGAATTTTTGGGCGGCGTCGCCCAGCAGATCGCCGAAGTCGCCAATTCGGGCGTCCAGGTCGCCATCGTCACCGGTGGTGGCAATATCTTCCGCGGCATGGCCGTGGCCGCCAATGGCGGCGATCGAGTCACCGCCGACATGATGGGCACCCTGGGCACCGTGATCAATGCGCTGGCCCTGGCTGGCGCGCTGACCACGGCAGGCGTCAAGGCCAAGGTGTTCAGCGCCACGACCATGCCCTCCGTCGCCGACACCTATACCGCCCGGGCCGCCAAGGCGGCGCTGGACGATGGCTATGTGGTGGTGCTGGGTGGCGGTATCGGCAATCCATTTTTCACCACCGACACGGCGGCCGCGCTGCGGGCGATCGAGCTCGAATGCGACATCGTGCTCAAGGGCACCAATGTCGACGGCGTCTATTCGGCGGACCCGAAAAAGGATCCGGCGGCAACCCGCTACGAGCAGATCAGCCATGACGATGTGATCAGTCAGAACCTGCGGGTGATGGATACTGCCGCCTTCGCACTTGCCCGCGACAATAACATGCCGATAATCGTGTATTCGCTGGACGACAAGGAAGGTCTTTCTGGTGTATTGGCCGGACGTGTCCGCAGTACACGCGTCGGCATGCCGCTTTAGCCTAAAAGGACGACCAGAATGGCCTATGATCTCGCAGACCTCAAAACCCGCATGCAGAAGTCGATTTCTTCGCTGCGCGACGAACTTGCTGGTTTGCGGACCGGACGTGCCAGCGCGAGCCTGCTCGAGCCGGTGACCGTTGAAGCCTATGGTTCGCGCATGCCGCTCAACCAGGTCGCAACCGTGACTGTGCCCGAGGCGCGCATGCTCTCCGTCCAGGTCTGGGATCGCAGCATGGCCAATGCCGTGGAAAAGGCGATCCGTGATAGTGGCCTGGGCCTCAACCCGATGGGCGAGGGCCAGATCATCCGTGTGCCGCTGCCCGAGCTTAACGAGCAGCGCCGCAAGGAACTGGCCAAGGTCGCGCACAACTATGCCGAGGCTGCCCGTGTCGCCGTGCGCCACATCCGCCGCGATGGCATGGATGATCTTAAGAAGGCGCAAAAGGACGGTCTGAGCGAGGATGATGCCCGCGTACAGTCCGATCTCGTGCAGAAGGCGACCGATGCTGCCGTCACCGAAATCGACCAGGTCGTTGCCGCCAAAGAAGCGGAAATCATGCAGGTCTAAGGCGGCTGCAGCGCGCCGGGAGGGCGTGGATGTCCATTGATCCAGCCATGAATGTCGAGGTTGCGCAGCGCCCGCGTCTGCGCATTCCAACCCATCTTGGTGTCATCATGGATGGCAATGGCCGCTGGGCGAAAGCCCGCGGCAAGCGCCGGACCGAGGGCCATATCGAGGGCGTCAAGTCGCTGCGCAACCTGGTTGAGCTCTGCATCAACTATGGCGTGGCGCATCTGACGGTGTTCAGTTTCTCCTCGGAAAACTGGACGCGGCCCAAGGACGAGATTTCGTTCATCTTCAATTTGCTGCGGCGCTTTGTTGCATCGGACCTGCAACGGCTGATCCGCAACAATGTGAAAGTGCGCATTATCGGCAGCCGGCAGGGGCTGGAGCCGAGCCTGATCCGGCTGATCGACGATGTCGAAGCCAAGACGCAGGCCAATACCGGCCTCGTGCTGATCGTGGCCTTTAATTATGGCGGCAAGGCCGAGATCGCTGATGCGACACGACACCTAGCGCGTGAAGTTGCGGCGGGCCGGCTGTCGCCGGAAGATATCACCGAGGACTCCATCGCCGGCGCGCTTTATACGGCGGGCCTGCCCGATGCGGACCTGATCATCCGTACCAGTGGCGAGCAACGCATTTCCAATTTCCTGCTCTGGCAGGCGGCCTATGCCGAATTCGTCTTCGTCGACGAATATTGGCCTGATTTCAACGAAGCCAGCTTCATCAAGGTGCTGGAGACATTTGCCCAGCGTGACCGGCGTTTCGGCGGTATCGAGGCAAAGCTTTGACCGACCAGCACGGTTCCGCGCCAGAGCCCCAGCCGAAGGCGCGCCGCAGCTGGTCCGATGTCGGGCCACGCCTGATCTCGGCAGCCGTGCTGCTCGCGTTGACCGCCTCGGCGCTTTACATCGGCAGCTATGTCTTCGCCGCGGTCGTCGGCGCCGTGTTCGCCGGCTGCTATCGCGAATGGGAGACCATGGTCACCCGCGCGCCGCTGACGCCGGCCGGCATGGTGCTCATCGGTCTCGTGGCGGCTTCGGGCCTCGTCTATCCAGTCTTCGGTCCATCTGGGACGATCGTCGTGATCGCCCTGGCCTGTGCCATAGCCGTGGGCATGCGCGGGGAGGGGGTGCTGTGGCGCATCCTCGGGCTCTGCATCTACGGCGCCATCATCATTGCGGCCCTGGCCATGCGGGGCGACAGCGTCGCCAGCCTCTCGGCCGGCGTGATCGCCGGGATCTATCTGGGCACCGTGGTCTGGATGACCGATTCCGCGGCCTTCTTCGCCGGTCGGCAGATCGGCGGCGAAAAGCTGGCGCCCGATATCTCGCCCTCAAAGACTTGGTCGGGCGCGGCGGGTGGCCTGGCACTGGGAACCGGGGCAGGGCTGTTGGTCTGGATCCTGGCGACGGATTCGCCCTGGTGGATCGGCTTGCTGCTCTCTGCGACGATCAGCGTGCTGGGCCAGTTGGGCGATCTGAGCGAGAGTGCGGTCAAGCGGCACTTCCGCATCAAGGATAGCGGCGACATCATCCCGGGCCATGGCGGCCTGATGGACCGGCTCGACAGCCTTACATTCGGCATCTTGCTGGTGCTGCTGGTCGGTGCGCTGCATGGCGGTTACGGCGCGGTAGCCGAAGGCCTGCTTTACTGGTAGGGCCGGCGGCGCGCGCCAATCAAGGAATACCATGTTCGATTTCGTCTTCTGGCTGTTGTCCTATGTCGTCCCGTTCCTGGCGGTGCTGACGGTCATCGTCTTCGTGCATGAGATGGGCCACTATCTTGTGGCGCGCTGGAATGGCATTGCCATCCAGGCCTTTTCGATCGGCTTCGGCCGCGAGCTGGTCGGCTGGACCGACAGGCATGGCACGCGCTGGAAGATTTCCGCCGTGCCGCTGGGCGGCTATGTGCGCTTTCTCGGCGACATGAACGAGGCCAGCGTTCCCGATCCGGAGGCGCTCGAAAAGATCGACCCGGCGCTACGTCCGAAACTCTTCGCCAACAAGAATGTCTGGCAGCGGATTTCCGTGGTCGTGGCCGGGCCGCTGGCCAATGTGCTGCTGACCTTCGTCATCCTCTATGCCCTGCTGATGGGCTATGGCCGCTACACCATTCCGCCCATCGTCGGTGACGTCATCGTCGGTTCGGTGGCCGAGGCGGCCGGGCTGCAGTCGGGCGACGTCATCACCTCGGTGGATGGCTATGTCGTGCGCGGCTTCGAAGATTTCCAGCGCATGGTGGCGACCAGCCCCGAGCGTCCGGTAACCGTTGGCATCGAGCGTGATGCCTCGCCGCAGACCATCATCATGACGCCCGAAGCGACCGAGATCGAGGACCGCTTCGGCAATATGCAGCGCATCGGCAGAATCGGCGTGAGCCGCGACGTCGACGAATCCGAAGTCACGCTCTACCGGCCCGGTCCGATCGAGGCGATCGGCATGACGGGCGAGGAAATCCGCTTCATAATCCAGCGCACGGCCGCCTTCCTGGGCGATTTTTTTGTCGGCCGCGGTGACGTCGAACAGCTCGGTGGACCGGTCAAAGTGGCCAAGGTTTCCGGGGAAGTGGCGACCCTGGGCATTGTCGCGCTGATCAATCTTATGGCGCTGCTCTCGCTAAATATCGGGATTTTCAACCTTTTGCCGGTACCCATGCTCGACGGCGGACACCTGATGTACTATCTGGTGGAAGCCGTCAGGGGGCGTCCGCTCAGCATGAAGGTCCAGGAAATCGGCTTCCGTTTCGGATTTGCCCTTGTCCTGGCGCTCATGGTGTTCACGCTCTTTAACGACACGATCTTTGCGCATTTCGGGATTCTGCGGTAACGCGCGGTTAACCTTGGTTCGCAAGGTGTTGCATGAATACAAGGGCACCAAGCATTTGCTAACTGCGTCCGGCCTTGCGGCTTGTGGTTGGTTAAAAAGCAGGTAAAACGGTGCCATGGAGTTAGCTTGGGGGAGCGCTGTGCATGGCGATTCTCCGGGCCTGGTCGCAGAAGGCAATAACAATATGATCCATCCCACCAAGCTGATGCGCGGCGCGGTTCTGGCGCTTGCCATTATGGGTGCAGCACCGCTCGCCGGTTACAGCATCCCAGTTCTTGGCGTTGCGACTGCTCAGGCTCAGGAGCAACTCGTTGCTTCGGTGCTGTTCGAGGGCAACAAGCGTTTCACCGATACCCAGCTGCTGGCGATGGTCGATGTCTCTTCATCGGGCGTCTACACACAGCAGCGCGTCAATTCCGACATCGAGAGCATCCGTCAGGCCTATGACCGCGACGGCTTCCTCAGTGTTTCGGTAGCGGCGCGTACCGAAGCGACCAATGATGGTCGCGTTCGTGTCATTTTCGTTGTCAACGAAGGCAATCGCGCAGGCATTGCGGCGATCAACTTCACTGGCAACAACGCCTTTGGCTCCAACAATCTCAAGAGCAACATGCTCACCAAGGAAACCGGCATTCTCAGCTGGCTTTTCAAGGATGACGGTTATGACGAGCAGAAGATCGCCGTCGACCGCGAACGCATCCGCCTCTACTACGCTAACCGTGGCTATCCGGATGCGCAGGTCAATTCTGTCGGCGAATATGATGCCGCCAAGAATGCCTATTTCATCAACTTCACGATCAATGAAGGTCAGAAGTACGAGTTTGCCAATGTTGGTATCGAAACCAGCATCGACGGCCTGAACACCGATGCCCTCCGCGGCACCGTGCAGACCGGCAAGGGTGGCAATTACTCGGCTGTCGACCTGCAGACCTCGATCGAGGACATGGCTTACGAAGCCAACGTCCAGGGTTACTCCTTCGCCGACGTCCGTGCCCGCCTTGATCGCGATGTGACCAACGGCACCTTCAACGTGACCTACCTGGTCGACGAAGGCGCACGCATCTATGTCGAGCGCATCAATATCTCGGGCAATACCAAGACGCGTGACTTCGTCATCCGTCGTGAGCTGGAGTTCGCCGAAGGCGACCCCTTCAGTCGTGCACTGGTTGTCCGTGGCCGCAAGAACATCGACGCCCTGGGTTACTTCTCTGCCGTCAACGTGACGACGGCGCAGGGTTCGGCTCCGGACAAGGTGATCATCAACGTCAACGTGACTGAAACGTCGACGGGTGAATATGGCGCCACGGCCGGTTACTCGACCACGGACGGCATTCTCGGCGAAGTCTCGCTGACCGAACGCAACTTCCTTGGTCGTGGCCAGTACCTGCGTGCCTCGATCGGTGCCTCGGAATCGGGTCGTACCTTCGACTTCTCCTTCACCGAGCCCCGCTTCATGGGTCTCAAGGTTGCTGCCGGCATCGACGCCTACCACCGCATCAGCGATGAAGGCTCGTCGATCTACTACGGTTCGCAGTCGACGGGTGGCCAGGTTCGCGCCAACATCCCGCTGACCAGCGCTTTGTCTGCCACGCTCTTTGTGGGTGGCGAGCACAAGGAAATCACGGACGAGGAAAGCAACTTCTCCGTCCTGGTTGACGATGGCCAGGAGTTCAACAAGGCGTTCGCCGGCTATACGCTGACCTGGAACAGCCTTGATGACACCAAGTCGCCGACCGAAGGCCTGTTCGCGTCCTTCACGCAGCAGTACATCGGCTGGGACCACAACCTGCTCAAGTCGGAAGCTCGTGCCCGTTACTACGTGCCTCTGATCCAGGATAGCGGCATCGTTGCCAGTGTCCGTGGTCAGGCCGGTATCATCAACGACCTTGGCGATGATGGCGTCCATGCCGTGGAAGCCTTCCGTCCTGGTTCGCAGCTGATCCGTGGCTTCGAAGGTGGTGGCCTTGGCCCGCGTCTGTCGAATGGCGAATACCTTGGTGCCGTCGCCTATGCCGGTATCTCGGGCGAGATCGAGTTCCCGATCCCGGTCCTGCCGGAAAGCTACGGCGTGTCGGGTGCCGTCTGGGCTGATGCCGCGTGGATCGACGATGGTCGCTTCCCTGGCTTCGACTCCAGCCTCGCAACTGTCGATCCTGGCAGTGTCGATGTTCCGATCCGCACGTCGGTTGGTGCCTCGCTGATCTGGGATAGCCCGTTCGGCCCGCTGCGTGGCGACTTCGCCCACGTGCTCGACAAGTCGTCCTCGGACCGCACCCAGGTGTTCCAGATCACCATGTCGTCCTTGTTCTAATCGCTTCGGCGTGAGACAGTTCATTGAGCCGCGGGCGGCAAGCACCGCGGCTCAATTTTTTTGAGTACTCGAATGGTCGACACCCGTTTCCATCCCTTTGCCGGCCCCTTTTCGATCTCCAGCATCCTTTCTGCGCTCAAGCGCGATGACCTGCTGGCCGGGTTGAGCGGGGCAGAGCTTTCCATCTCGGGCGCCTGCGAGCTCGATATGGCAGGCCCCGGCGAAATCGGCCTTGCGGCCCATGCCAATTACATCGAAGAGCTGCGCGCGACCGCTGCCGGCGCCGTTATCGTGCTGCCGGCCCTGCGCGACGCCGTACCGGAAGGCGCCGTGGCGATCGTCACCGACAAGCCGCATCTGCTCTTCGTCGACATCCTTGATCTGCTTTATCCGTCCAACACCCGCTCGGTCCTGGCCGGTGGCCGTGCTGACCTGGGCGCGCCGATTTTCGAGCGTGACGTGGTCACCGGCTCGAATGTGGTGATCGGCGCTGGCGTCGAAATCGGGCGTGGTACGGTGATCGGCGCCAATACCGTCATCGGGGCAGGGGTCACCATCGGGCGCAACAGCACGATCGGGCCCAATGTCACGATCGACTGCGCCCATATCGGCAATGAGGTCACCATTCATTCCGGCGTGCGCATCGGCACGGAAGGCTTCGGCTGGCTTGACCATGGTCGTTCCAACCGCAAGGTGCCCCAGCTCGGCCGCGTGCTGCTGCAGGATCGCGTCGAGGTCGGCGCCAATACCACCATCGACCGTGGCGCCCTTGGCGACACCATGATCGGCGAGGGAACCAAGATCGATAACCTCGTGCAGATCGGGCACAACTGCAAGATTGGCCGCGGTTGCCTGATCGCGGCCATGAGCGGACTGGCTGGTTCAACGACGCTGGAAGACGGCGTGCTGATGGGCGGCAATTCGGCGTCGTCAGGACACCTGACCATTGGCGCGGGCACCGTGGTGCATGCGCGGGGCGCCGTCACCAAGGACTGGCCGCCCGGCAGCAAGCTTGCCGGTGCTCCGGCCGTCGATATAAGAGATCACTGGCGAGAACTCGCCACTTTGCGGAAACTATCCAAAGGGGACAAGCGGGGATGACCGACAGCGCAACAGAGAGCACTGAACTCTCGGCCATGAGCCTGGGCGAAATCTTGCAGAGCCTGCCGCATCGTTATCCGTTCCTGATGATCGACAAGATCGTCGGGATCAACGGCGACGAGTCGGCGGTCGGCATCAAGAACATCACCTATAACGAGCCGATCTTTCAGGGCCATTTTCCTGAAAACCCGATCTTTCCGGGCGTGCTGATCATCGAGGGCATGGCGCAGACCGCCGGCGCCATCGTGATCAAGTTCGAAGCGGGCACGGGCAAGAAGAACATCGTGCTGATGCTGGGCATCGACAAGGCCAAGTTCCGCAAGCCCGCCGTTCCGGGCGACGTGCTCGAATTCCATATTTCCAAGATCCAGCGCCGCCGCAATGTCGGCCGCTACCAGGCCCGGGCCATGGTGGGTGACACGCTGATCGCCGAGGCCGAAATCTCGGCCATGATCGTCGAGGCCAATTCGTGAGCGATACCGTCGTTCATCCTTCGGCCATCGTTGCGCCCGGCGCCCAGCTGGGCAAGGGCGTCAAGATCGGGCCGTATTCCATCGTCGGGGAGAATGTCGTCCTGGGCGACAATGTCGAGCTGATCTCGCATGCCGTCGTCGAGGGCCGCACCAGCATTGGCGCCGATAGCCGGATTTTTCCTTTCGCCTCGGTCGGGCATCAGCCGCAGGACCTGAAATTCCACGGCGAGGCATCGCGCGTCGAGATCGGCGAGCGCTGCACGATCCGTGAATCGGTCACCATCAATCCGGGTACCGAGGGCGGCGGCATGCTGACCAAGATCGGTGACGATTGCCTGCTGATGGCCTGTTCGCATGTCGCCCATGACGCGCGCGTTGGCAATAATGTGGTGCTGGCCAACTATGTCGGCATCGCTGGCCACGCCATCGTCGGTGACCATGTCCGCTTCGGCGGCATCTGCGCCGTGCACCAGTTCGTGCGCATCGGCGAGCATGCCTTCATCGGCGCGCATAGCATGGTCGATGCCGACGTCATTCCCTATGGCCTGGCCGTCGGCAATCGCGCGCGGCTGGCGGGGCTCAATCTCGTCGGCCTCAAGCGCCGCGGCTTCGAGCGGGAATCGATCCATCGCCTGCGCGCGGCCTATCGGCAGATCTTTGCCAGCGAAGGCACCCTGCGCGAACGCGTCGAGGATGCGGCCGAGCTGTTCAAGGGTGACCGGCTGGTGCAGGACGTGGTGGCCTTTATTGCCGCCGCATCGGACCGCCCGATCCTTCTGCCGCGCAGCGTAGACCTCGAAGACAGCCAATGAGCGAGCCGGACCGGCTCAGGCTGTTCATCCTGGCCGGTGAGCCTTCGGGCGACCGCATTGCCGCCGATCTGATCCGTCGCCTCAAGGCGCGAGTGCATCTGGGTTTCATCGGCGTCGGTGGGCAGGAGATGCAGGCCGAGGGTCTGAAGTCGCTGTTTCCGATGAGCGATCTCGCCGTCATGGGCATCACCGACGTGCTGATGCGCCTGCCGCTGCTGTTGTGGCGCGTCGAGCAGACGGCTCGGACGATCCGCAAGGCCAATCCGGACATCGTCGTCCTCGTCGACTCGCAGGACTTTTCCAAGCTGGTCGCCAAGCGGGCCAAAAAGCTCGGCCACAAGGGCAAGCTGATTCTTTATGTGGCGCCCACTGTCTGGGCCCGCGCACCGCAGCGCGCCGCCAGGCTCAAGCCGCTGTTCGAGGAAGTACTCGCGGTGCTGCCCTTCGAGCCCGCCGTCATGACCGAACTCGGCGGTCCGCAAACCCACTATGTCGGCCATCCGGCCCTCGGCGAGCGCATTGTTCGCGACTCGTCCGATCGTGGCCCGCTGGTCCTGCTGCCCGGCAGCCGCGATGGAGAGTTGCGCCGGCATCTGCCGTTGTTCCGTCAGGTCGTAGAGCAGATCGGCACTCATCCGGCCGTTGATGGCGTGGTCATCCCGACGCTTTCGGCCCTCAAACCCCGCATCGAGCGCGAGACGGCCGACTGGCCCGTGCCGGTCACCGTCGTTGCCGATCGCGCGGCGCGGGGCGAGCTTTACCGCTATGCCCTGATGGCGCTCGCCGTCTCGGGCACGGCGACGCTTGAACTGGCGCTGGCCCAGGTGCCCATGGTCGTCAGCTATGTGCTCGATGGTCCCCAGGCCAAGGCCTATGACAAGCTCGGCCGTCCGCCGGTCTCGCTGCCCAATATCATCCTCGACCGTCCCCTGGTGCAGGAACTGGTGCAGTCAGCGCCCGATGCCGCTGCCCTGACCGCCGCGGTGCGTGAACTGCTGGACAGTAAAAAAGCCCGCCAGGACCAGATAGTGGCCTTTGGCGAGCTTGGTGACTTGATGGAGCAGGGGGCCGAAGGCCATCCCCGTCAGGACCCGGCGGACCGGGTCCTTTCTCATTGGGATCAGCGGACGCTGATCGGCTCGTAGTCGCGGGCCGGCGATCCATCATAAAGCTGGCGCGGGCGACCGATCTTCTTCTGCGGATCGGCGATCATTTCCTTCCACTGACTGATCCAGCCAACGGTGCGGGCGACCGAGAACAGCACGGTGAACATCGAGGTCGGGAACCCGATCGCCTCGAGGATGATGCCCGAGTAGAAGTCGACGTTCGGATAGAGCTTGCGCTCGACGAAGTAGGGGTCTTCCAGGGCAATCTTTTCGAGTTCCTGCGCAACCTGCAGCGTCGGATTGTTGTGCACGCCGAGCAGGTCGAGCACTTCCTTGGCCGTCTGCTGCATCACGGTCGCGCGCGGGTCGAAGTTCTTGTAGACGCGGTGACCAAAGCCCATCAGCTTGAAGCTGTCGGACTTGTCCTTGGCGCGGGCGATATACTCGGGAATGCGGTCGACGGTGCCGATTTCCTTGAGCATGTTGAGCGCTGCTTCATTGGCGCCGCCATGGGCCGGGCCCCAGAGGCAGGCAACGCCGGCTGCGATACAGGCAAAGGGATTGGCGTCGGAGGAACCGGCCAGGCGCACGGTCGAGGTCGACGCGTTCTGCTCGTGATCGGCATGCAGGGTGAAGATCAGGTCCATCGCCTTGGCGATGGTCGGGTTCACCTTGTAGTTTTCGGCCGGAACCGAGAAGCACATGTGCAGGAAGTTCGACGCGTAATCGAGATCATTGCGCGGATAGACGAAGGGCTGGCCGACCGAATATTTGTAGGCCATGGCGGCGATCGTCGGCATCTTGGCGATCATGCGGATCGAGGCGATCTCGCGCTGCTGGGAATCGGTGATGTCAGTCGAGTCATGGTAGAAGGCAGCCATGGCGCCGACGACGCCGGTCATGATGGCCATCGGATGCGCATCGCGGCGGAAGCCACGATAGAAATAATGCATCTGCTCATGCACCATGGTGTGGCGCGTCACCAGTTCCTCGAACTCGGCCAGCTGGGTCTTGTTCGGCAGCTCGCCGTAGAGCAGCAGGTAGCAGACTTCGATATAGGTGCTCTTTTCGGAGAGCTGTTCGATCGGATAGCCGCGATACAGCAGCTCGCCCTTGTCGCCATCGATATAGGTGATCGCGCTCTCGCAAGCAGCCGTCGAAGTGAAGCCAGGGTCATAGGTGAACATGCCGGTCTTGGCATAGAGCGATCGGATGTCGATCACATCCGGACCAACGGAACCCGACAGCACGGGAAGTTCGTGCGTCTGGTCCCCGATGACGAGTTTGGCGACTTTTTCGGTCATTGAGCTCTCCTCGGAGGCCCCTTTCCTGACGGCGAAAATGCGGTCGGCGGGGCGAAATATTGGGCAGTTACAGCTGCTTTGGACAGGTATCGCTTTTACCCGCCCGAAGCAACCAATGGGTAAGCAAGGCTTACCCTCCGAATGGCACTAGACAGTGCCGGTCTGATCGTCGAGGCGGGCCATTGCTTCGTCGCG
Organism: Candidatus Devosia phytovorans; assembly: GCA_029202405.1. Lineage (NCBI taxonomy): Bacteria > Pseudomonadati > Pseudomonadota > Alphaproteobacteria > Hyphomicrobiales > Devosiaceae > Devosia > Candidatus Devosia phytovorans. The sequence goes on from CP119312.1 coordinate 1,298,069, forward strand.
GCCGATCAGCACCATAACCTCAAAAATGCCCGGCGAAACAGTGCGTCCGGTGAGGGCCGCGCGCAGGGGCTGGGCCAGCTTGCCCAGCTTCAATCCCTTGGCTTCTGCCAGGGTGCGCATGGCGCCATCGATGGCCGGGACGGTCCACTCGTTGAGGCCACGCAGGATTTCCGCCATGTCCTTGAGGACAGCGCGGGTTTCGTCGGTCAGCAGGGCCGCCGCAGCGGCATCGATAGCAAGCGGGCGTGACGCGTAGATGAACTGGGCCAGGTCAATCAGTTCCAGCACGGTCTTGGCGCGCGGCTGCAATTCCGGGATGGCGGCCAGTACCGTCGCCTCGTTGGCGCGGAGGCCATCGACATCGGCAGTGCGGCCGACTTCGGCGGCGGTATCGACCATCACCTTGTAGAGATAGTCGGGCTTGGCTTCGCGGATATAATGGCCGTTGATATTCTCGAGCTTGACGAAATCGAAGCGCGCCGCGCCCTTGTTGAGGCCTTCGAGGCTGAACCATTCGACCATCTGGTCGGTCGAGAAGATCTCGTCATCGCCATGGCTCCAGCCGAGGCGAGCGAGATAATTGCGCAGCGCCTCAGGCAGATAGCCCATCTGGCGATAGGCCTCGACGCCCAGCGCGCCATGGCGCTTGGAGAGCTTGGCGCCATCCGGGCCGTGGATCAGCGGGATATGGGCCATCTCGGGCACCGTCCAGCCCATGGCCTGGTAGATAATGATCTGGCGGGCGGCATTGGTCAGGTGGTCGTCGCCGCGGATGATGTGGGTGACGCCCATGTCGTGATCGTCGACGACGACGGCATGCATATAGGTCGGGGTACCGTCCGAGCGCAGAATGATGAAGTCGTCGAGGTTCTCTGTCTTGAACACGACCTTGCCCTGGACGTGGTCGTCGACGACGATATCGCCGCTCAGCGGGGCCTTGATGCGGACCACGGGGGAGACGCCGGCCGGCGCTTCGCTGGGGTCGCGGTCGCGCCAGTAACCGTTGTAGCGCGGGGGTTTACCGGCGGCGCGGGCCTCTTCACGCATCTGGTCGAGCTCGGCGGGCGAGCAGTAGCAGTAGTAGGCGTGGCCCATCTTGACCAGCTCATGGGCGACTTCGGCATGGCGGGCAGCGCGGCCGAACTGGCTAATCGGCTCGCCATCCCAATGCAGGCCGAGCCACTTCAGGCCGTCGACCAAGGCCACGACAGCGGCTTCGGTGGAGCGTTCGCGGTCGGTGTCCTCGATGCGCAGCAGCATCTTGCCGCCCTTGTTCTGAGCGTAAGCCCATGAGAACAAAGCGGTTCTTGCTCCGCCGATATGGAGGTAGCCGGTGGGCGAAGGGGCGAAGCGGGTGACGACCTGGGACATGATACCGGAATGCTTGGAGGATTTTGGAGCCGTGTGTAGCATAGAGCGGCACGAGCGCAAGGGCGGGGGCTGGGGCGGTGCAGGACGCGGAGACACGCGAGCGTGACGCCGGGACGGCAGAGGTCCCGCTGGCGCCGGCTTTTTCTCCGAAGCTTCCGCAGTTTAGTGCTACCCGGACCGTCTCGGGACGCGATGCTGCGACGTCGCGCCGGATCTTTGTATTGCTCCCCTTTGCCATGATCGGCGGCCTTGTTGCCTATGCCTCGCTGCCGGTGGAGCCAGAGACCTGGGCCATGGGGTCGGTTGGCGTGGCGCTGCTGGTGGGCATTGGCCTGCTCTGGCAGACAAGCATGCTGGACGACTTCTTGCTGATTGTGTTTTTCTGGCTGGGCCTCTGCCTGTTGCCGCTGCATGGGGCCTTTTTCGGCACGGAGATGCTGGCGCGTCCCGCCTTCGGAACTTACGAGGCGCGAGTCGACGAGGTGCTGTCGGCCAATGCCGAGGCGCAGCGTGTCGTCATCTCCGGTCTGGTCCCGGTTGCCGATGCGCGGGCCGTGCCGATCGCCAGGGCGCGCCTCGTCGTGCCGGGTGAGACGGCGCTGGCGCCGGGCGATGTGATCCGGGCGAGCATGCGGCTGGCGCCGGTGCCGGGTCCGATCCTGCCGGGCGCCTATGACGGACAGTTCCATTCCTATTTTTCCGGCATTGGCGCCTATGGCAATGTGACCGGGGATTTCGAACTGTTGCGACAGGGCGAGTTCGACCTGACCCGGGCGATGGAGGGCATGCGGTCGGCGATCGGGTTGCGGATCGACGCGGTGCTCGATGCGCACTCGGCGGCGATCGGGCGGGCCATGGTGATGGGCGACCAGAGCGGAATCGATGACGAGACGCGCGACGTCATGGCGGCGGCGGGGCTGGCGCATGTCTATTCGATCTCGGGGTTGCATCTGTCGATCGTCGCAGGCGGGCTCTATTTTCTGCTGCGACTGGGCATGGCGTCGGTCCCGGGCATTGCGCTGCGCTGGCCGATCAAGAAGATCGCGGCGCTGGGCGGCATCCTAGCGGCGGCCTTCTACCTATTGCTGGCGGGTGGGTTCAACAATGTGCCGGCCCTGCGCTCGACCATCATGCTGGGCCTGGTCTTTGGCGCCGTGCTGGCCGGGCGGCGGGCGCTGACCATGCGCAATGTGGCCATTGCCGCGCTGGCGATCATCGTCATTGATCCGGCCAGCGTCTTCCGCGCCAGTTTCCAGCTGTCCTTTGCTGCCGTGGTGGCGCTGATCGGGGTCTACGAAATGCCGCGCAAGCCCTTCGAGGGGGAACGCAGCTGGGGTGGACGGCTCTGGGGCACGATCTGGGCCACGGCGCTGACCAGCTTCATCGCCGGCACGGCGACCCTGCTGTTCTCGGCCTATCACTTCCAGCAGACGGCACCGCTTGGCGTGCTGGGCAATGTGCTGGTGCTGCCGGTGGTGAGCCTTGTCATCATGCCCTTCGCCGTGCTGTCGGTGCTGGCCATGCCATTTGGCGTTGAAGCGCCCTTTGTGGCAGTAATGGGCTGGGGGATCGACCGGATGGTCGACGGTGCCGTTCTGGTCGCCGGCTGGAGCCAGGGTTGGACCGGTAACCCGCTGCTGACGCATTGGGCGTTGGTCATCGGGCTTGCCGCGCTGGCCTGGTTCGCCTTCGTCAACAATTGGTGGCGGCTGGCCGGGCCAGTCGTGGCACTTCCCTTGATCCTGCTTTTCGGGCTGGACCAACGGCCCGATATTCTCGTCGCAGACACGACGCAGGCCGTTGCGCTGCGCCAGGCGGATGGCCATGGCCTGGTCAGTGGCAAGGCCGACAGCTTTGCTGTCGAAGTCTGGAGCGACCATTATCAGGAAGTTTTCGCCGAAGGCTTCGCCGGCGCGCGCTGCGATAGCCTCGGCTGTATTGCGCAGACCGAGCGCTTTTCCGTCGCGGTGATCCGCAATGCGGCGGCCTTTGCCGAAGATTGCGGCTTGCATGATCTGATCATCGCCCGCGTCAGGGCGCCCAGGAGCTGTGTGGGCGGGCAGGTGGTGGACGCCGATGACCTGGCCGCAGGCGGCGTGCACTGGCTGGCATGGGACGAGGCGGCGGCGCGGTTCGAAATCCGCACCGCCATTCCCAATCTCAGCCGGCCGTGGCGAGTTTTGCCACCGTGACGCCGGCAGCGGTCAGCTCGGCCGTGCCCAGCACATAGCCGCTCTCGTCGGTGGCGGGATTGAGCGTCGCCGGGCCGGCACCATAGTTCACATAGACGCGGAAGCCCGCGCGGGTGCGGCAACGGACGCCGGCTGGCAGGTTGATCGTGGGCAGGTCGGCCTCCTCGATCAACTGGTCCACCACGCGCTGGATCAGCGCCTTCGAGCCGCTGGCGCCGAGATAGTAGAGCTTGCCCTGGTTGACCAGCACCGGCCAGCCATCGACATCCTCGATGACCACATTGGCCCGCGTCTCCAGCCGCTCGCGCCAGTGATGGATCGACCCGCTGCCACGCACTTCCACGTCGATGGACGGATCGATGCTGTCCACGCGCATGACCTTGACGTCGAGCAGGTTGCTCGGCAGATCGGGCGCAAGGTTGGCGGGAATGGAAAAATCCTGCGTCTTGGAGCCGGAGCGCGGGCCAATGAGCAGGTGGCCCTCAAAATCGGCGATGGCCGATCGCAGGTCGTCGTTCCAGGCAAAGAGCGCGGGAATGGCAACCACGTCATAGCCGGCAAAGCTTTTCGTGCTGGGCGGCAGGATGTCGATATCGACGCCATGCTTGCGGAAAGCGGCATAGAGCCCGCGGACATGGGCGCTATGGGTGAAACCCTTCGCCTGTGGCTGGATCTGCCAGGCCCATTCGCTCTGATAGTCAAAGACCAGCGCCACGCGCGCCTTGCCGACCATGCCGCTGAGATCGAGTGTCTTGAGTTCCTGCGCCACCTGGCTGGCCTCGTGATAAGCCGGCGCTGGCTCGCGGTCGGGCCGCATCAGGCCGGCATGCATCTGTTCTTGCGCAAAGGGCGCCTGGCGCCAGCGGAAATAGGTGACGACCTCTGCGCCATGGGAGAAAGCCTCCCAGGCCCAGAGGCGGGCCATGCCGGGCAGGGGATCGGGATTGAACTGGGCCCAGTTCACCGGGCCGGGCTGCTGCTCCATGATCCACCAGCGGCCATGGCCGACGGCGCGATAGAGATCGTGGTGGAAGGCGGCATTGTCCGGATCACCCTGGCGCATGTAGAGGTGCTTGGTTTCTTCGGGCTCGTCGCTGACGGCGAGATGGCCGAGCGGATAGGAATCCCAGCTGGCGATGTCGAGCGTCTCGGCCACGTCGTAGTGGTCGAAATCGGTGGTCCGGCTCATGAAATTATGGATGACCGGCAGATCGGGGCGGATCGACTTGAGGATGTCGAACTGCACCCTGTTGAATGCGGCGACCTGATCGGAGGCATAGCGGCGGAAGTCGAGGCCATGGGCCGGCGCGGCTTCGGTCACCAGAAGGTTTGGCAGCTCGACCTGGTCGAAGCGATTGTATTCCATCGACCAGAAGACATTGCCCCAGGCCTGGTTGAGCGCATCGACGGTGTCGTATTTCTGCTGCAGCCAGAGCTGGAAGCCTTCTTTCGCCGCCGGCGAATAGGAATAGGTCGTGTCGTGGCAGCCATATTCGTTGTCGGTCTGCCAGGCGCCCAGCGCCGGATGCTGGCCGACGGCCTCGGCCAGCAGGCGCGTGATGCGGCCAGCTTCCTCGCGATAGGGCAGGTGGCTGAAATCATAGTGGCGGCGCGAGCCAAAGCCCTTGCGCTTGCCGTTGAGATCGACCGCCAGCATGTCGGGATGCTTGTCTACCATCCAGCGCGGCGGGGTCGCCGTCGGCGTGCCGACCACGACCTTGATGCCATGGCGATGGAAGACATCCATGGCGCGGATGATCCAGTCGAAATGCAGCTCGCCCGGCGTCGGCTCGAAGCGCGACCAGGCAAATTCACCGATGCGCACCCAGGCAATGCCGACCTCGGCCATGCGGGCGGCGTCGGCCTCCCACCAGTCCTCGGGCCAATGTTCAGGATAGTAACAGACGCCGAGGCTGGGAGAGATCATGTAACAGGCTTTCAGAGAGCGATACGGGCTTCGGGCTGGCCGGCCACGTCGAGGTCCACGGCGAAGAGACTGCCGGCATGCTTTTCGGCAGCAAGCTGATCTTCGCTGAGGTTCTTGGCGGCGGTGGTGATGAAAAGGGTTTTCAGATCCTTGCCGCCAAAGGCGGGGCAGGTGACCTGGCTCACCGGCACCTGGATCACGCGGTCCACCGAGCCATCGGGTGCATGGCGCACGACGCAGGAGCCGCCCCAGCGGGCGTTCCAGAGATAGCCCTCGCTATCGACCACGGCGCCATCGGGATAGCCGGGGCCATCCGAAACGTCGGCAAATAGCGTCCATTCGCCGATGGGCAGGCCGGTCGCCGGATCGGTCGCGACCTGCATGATCTTTTGGGTCGGCGTATCGGTCCAATAGGCGATCTTGCCATCGGGCGAGAAGCAGGTGGCATTGGGGATCTGGACGGGCGACTTCAGCGTGGTCAGCACGTCATTGCGGAAATGATAGAGCGAGCCCGAGTGTTGGTCCTCATCGGCGCGATCCATGGTGCCGATCCAGAAGGCGCCGGATGGATGCACGCGACTGTCATTGCCGCGGGTATTGGCCCTGTCGGCCTCGATCTCGTTGATGCGGTTCATGCCGCCGGTGGCGATATCGAAATGCTTGAGCCCGGTGTCGGTGACCAGCACCAGCGTGTCATCGTCATGGATGGCGACGGCCGCGACGTTTTCGTTGAACAGCCAGCTGTCGGCGATCTCGCCGTCGGCGGTTACGGCGAAGAGCGTCTGCTCGTTGATGTCGAGGAAGAAGAGCTGCTGGCGGCCGTCATGCCAGACCGGGCCTTCGCCGAGCTGGCACTGCGAATCAAGAAGGAGGCGGGCGGTCTGGCTCATTTGCTCTGCCCCGCATCATAGGCGGCAACAGCCGTGGCGGCGCGCTCGGCCACGTCGGCGGCGGTCATGCCGGGCTTGTAGATGAAGGTGCCCAGGCCAAAGCCGGTGCAGCCGGCGGCAAAATATTCGCTGAAATTATCCGGATTGGCGCCGCCCACGGCATAGACCGGGATTTCGGGCGGCAGCACCGCCTTCATCGCCTTGATGCCCTTGGGGCCCAGCACTTCGGCCGGGAAGAATTTGAGGCCCGTGGCGCCGGCCTTGATGGCGCGGAAGGCGTCGGTGGGGGTGAAGACGCCGGGATAGGACAGCATCTGCAGGCGGACGGTCTCTTCGATGACCTGCTTGTTGGTATCGGGCGAGACGATAAAGGTGCCGCCCGCGTCGGAAACGGCCCAGACCTGCTTCTTGGAGAGCACCGTGCCGGCGCCGATGGCAGCCGCATCGCTCAGCGAATTGGAGGCCAGCGCAATCGAGGTCAGCGCGTCGGGCGAATTGAGCGGCACTTCGATCATGGTGATGCCGGCGGCAATCAGCGCCTGGCAGACGTCGACGGTTTCGGGCGGGGTAATGCCACGCAGGATGGCGATGAGGTGACGGTGTTCCATTGTGAACTCCAAACTATAGGGCAAAGCTGCGCGCGGCCTTGAGGCCGGCGAGCACGATTTCGGTGGCATCTTTGGGCGCGCCGCTGGCGCCGGCCATGGCCAGCACCTGGGCATAGAGCGCGCAAAGCGCAGGCGAGCCGATCAATGGCACGGCACTGGTGCCGATCAGATGACGGTTGCTGCCCACTTCGGTTCCAATGAGCAGCCCCGAAAGATAGCCGGCGCACCAGTCGGGCTGGCGGCCCGAGAGCAGCGAACCGGCGCGGACCTGGAACAGGGTGCCCAGCAATTGCTCGGGATGGGCCAGACCAGCCTCGGCGCCGGCGACAAAACCTTCGGCGCGGCCGGGACCATCGAGCTCGCCGGTGAGCGAATGGCGCAGCACGGAATGGGTCTTCAGCAGTTCGAACATTTCCCCGGTCATGGCGGTGGAGAAATGCTCGATACGCGTGCCCGAAAGCTGGGCCCATTTCGAATGGGTGCCGGGCATGCAGACCATGCCGGAATAGCCCGGATTGAGCGCGGCAAGGCCCAGCAACTGGGTCTCTTCACCGCGCATGACATTGTCTGCGCCGGCCTTTTGGCAGACGCCAGGCAGGATGGCAGCGGTAATGCGAGGGTTACCGGTGTCGGGGCGAACGGCGCCTTCGAGCAGGCCGCGCAGATCGGTCGGCGCTTCGAGATAGGGCGCTTCGAGCCAGCCCTGACGGGCGCCCGCCATGCCGCAGATCAACACGTCCAGCGTACTAGACGTGCCAGTGACGCCATCGAGCAGCTCACCCAGCGCTGCGGGAAATTCTTCGCGTGTCAGCTTGCCCATGCCCTTGGGCGAGGACTTTTCGAACAGCACCGAACCATCGGCGGCCATGCCCCAGCCGCGGAGGTTCGAGGTCCCCCAGTCAACCGCAACCCAGTCTACACTCGTCGTCACAAATATCCCCTCACGCGGCTGCTTCGTCGCGGCGCGACCCTAATGGCTCGCTGTTGTTTCAGCCAGTCCGATTCTGCAGTCCGTGCCAGCCATACCTGTCGGCAAAGCGGTTGTCCGGTCCCCTCGTTTGGTAAGATTTCTGCGGCTTTGGGGCGGTCGAGCGTGGCAAATTGACCACGCTTTCCATTTGTATGATTTTTTGTGCGGAAGGGCATTCACATGGGCGATAGCCATGTTAGAACGAGTCCAACGTGGACGCGTGTCCGCGACGACAAGAGGAACATCACATGACGGCAGGTAACGCCGGTTCGGCCCCCAAGAAGCTGCGTTCGCGCGCTTGGTTCGACAATCCGGACAACCCGGACATGACTGCGCTCTATCTCGAGCGCTACATGAATTTTGGTGTGTCGCGCGAAGAGCTGCAGTCGAACAAGCCGATCATCGGCATTGCCCAGACCGGCTCGGACCTCAGCCCCTGCAACCGTCATCATATCGTGCTCGCCGAGCGCGTGCGCGAAGGCATCCGCGAGGCGGGCGGCATTGCCATCGAGTTCCCGGTGCATCCGATTCAGGAAACCGGCAAGCGCCCGACGGCGGGCCTCGACCGGAACCTCGCCTATCTCGGTCTCGTCGAAGTGCTTTACGGCTATCCGCTGGATGGCGTGGTGCTGACCATTGGTTGCGACAAGACCACGCCGGCCATGCTGATGGGTGCGGCAACGGTCAATATTCCGGCCATCGCGCTGTCGGTTGGGCCGATGCTCAATGGCTGGCACAAGGGCGAGCGCACCGGTTCGGGCACGATCGTCTGGAAGGCGCGCCAGATGATGGCAGCCGGCGAGATCGACTATGCCCAGTTCATCGAACTGGTGGCCTCCTCGGCGCCGTCGACCGGTTATTGCAACACCATGGGCACGGCCACCACGATGAATTCGCTGGCCGAGTCGCTGGGCATGCAGCTGCCGGGTTCGGCCGCCATTCCGGCGCCCTATCGCGATCGCCAGGAAATGGCCTATCGCACCGGCAAGCGCATCGTCGACATGGTGCATGAGGACCTCAAGCCCTCCGACATCCTGACCAAGGACAATTTCATCAACACGATCGTCGTCAACTCGGCGATCGGTGGCTCGACCAATGCGCCGATCCATATCCAGGCCATCGCCAAGCATATCGGCGTCGAGCTGGAACTGCAGGATTTCCAGACCCACGGCCACAAGGTGCCGCTGCTGGTGAACCTGCAGCCGGCGGGCGAATATCTGGGTGAGGATTATTACCATGCCGGCGGCGTGCCGGCGGTGGTCAACGAGCTGATGAGCCAGGGCCTGATCCGCGAGAACGCACCCACCGTCAACGGCAAGTCGATCGGTGAGAATTGCCGCAATACGACGATCCAGGACGACAAGGTCATCCGCCGTTTCGACAATCCGCTCAAGACCGATGCGGGCTTCCTCGTGCTGCGCGGCAACCTCTTCGACAATGCGATCATGAAGACCAGCGTGATCTCCTCGGAATTCCGCGATCGCTATCTCAACAACCCCGAGAGCCCCGGTGCCTTCGAGGGCAAGGCGGTGGTGTTCGACGGGCCGGAGGACTATCACCACCGGATCGACGATCCGTCGCTCGATATCGACGAGAACACGCTGCTGTTCATGCGCGGCGCGGGCCCGATCGGCTATCCAGGCGCGGCGGAAGTGGTGAACATGCGGCCGCCGGCCTATCTGATCAAGAAAGGCGTGCACGCGCTGGCCTGTATCGGCGATGGCCGCCAGTCGGGCACCTCGGGTTCGCCTTCCATCCTCAATGCTTCTCCGGAAGCGGCGGCGGGCGGCAATCTGGCCATCCTGCAAACGGGCGACCGGGTGCGGATCGACCTCAACAAGGGCCAGGCCAATATCCTGGTCTCGGACGAGGAAATCGCCACCCGCCGCACGGCATTGGAAGCCTCGGGCGGCTACAAGTTCCCCAAGCACCAGACGCCATGGCAGGAAATCCAGCGCGGCCTCGTTGGCCAGCTGGGCGACGGCGCCATTCTCAAGCCCGCCGAGAAGTATCAGCGCATCGCCCAGACCGAAGGCCTGCCGCGCGACAATCACTGATCTCATGCGTTACCACTATCGGGGCCCGCCAGTTGGCGGGCCCTTTTCGTTTTGGAGGACGGAATTTGAGCGAAAAGCCGATAGCGAGCTGCCATTGCGGGCGGGTGACGATCACCCTGCCCAGGGCGCCCGAGGTGGTGGTGGAATGCAATTGCAGCCTGTGCCGGCGCTATGGCGTGCTGTGGACCTATTTCGAGGACAGTGAGCTCGGCGGTCTGCCATCGGCGGGCGAGACGCAGACCTATGCCTGGAATGGCAAGCATGTGGATTTCCACCGCTGCAGCAGTTGCGGCTGCGTGACCCATTGGGCACCGCGGGCCGCCTCGCGCCATACGATCGGCATCAATGCGCGGCTACTCGATCCCGAACTGGTTGCAGCGGCACGGCTGCGCCACAAGGATGGGGCCGGCTCGGGCAAGTATCTCGACTAGATCGAGGCAACACAGACAACAAAAAACCACCGCGACGGATCGCGGTGGTTTCTCGGCGAGCGGCGTCGAAACGCGCTCGCTTCAGTCCTGATGCTACTAGAGCAGGGTCAGGTTGGTTGCCGATTCCTTGCCGTCACGGCCGGTTTCGACTTCATAGGTCACCTTGTCGTTCTCGTAGAGGCCCTGCAGGCCCGAACGCTGAACGGCGGAGATGTGGACGAAGGCATCCTTGCCGCCGTTGTCGGGCGAAATGAAGCCGTAGCCCTTGGTGGTGTTGAAGAATTTGACGGTGCCGTTGATCAGGGACATGTGTATTTCCTTTGCTCATATTCGAGCGGTTATCCATTGGCACAATGCCAAGGGGACATAACGTTCGCATGATAGAGCAGGAGCCACAGACCGGAGAACCGGCAGCAGGCAGCCGACTTAGGCTGAAAACGTATGGGATATATGTGGCACGGAACGAAGGCCTAGGCAAGGTCTTGCACGACAATGACTTTTGCAGACGTATTCAGGGCAAGTAAGCTGAAGGCGAAGACTGCGGCGCTGCTGCAGATCTGCAGCGCCGACTGGTCAAGCAGCAGTCATACTCGGCCATCAGCCGATAACGAACAGACGATGTGGCCGCACCCGATAGAAAAAGCCCGGCCACATGATGTGGGGCCGGGCTTGTCAAGTGAGTTTCAGTACTTCCGCAGCAGGCCGACCAGGCGCCCCTGGACCTTGACGCGGTCGGGCGGGAAGATGCGGGTTTCGTAGGCCGGATTGGCCGCTTCCAGCGCCACGGTATTGCCCTTGCGGCGCAGCCGCTTGAGGGTGGCTTCCTCGTCGTCGACCAAAGCCACGATGATCTCGCCGGTGGAGGCCTGTTCCTGCTTCTTGATGAGGACGGTGTCGCCATCGAAAATGCCGGCATCGATCATCGAGTCACCACGCACCTCGAGCGCATAATGCTCACCGGCGCCGAGCATTTCGGGCGGCACGAGAATGGTGTGGGAATGGGTCTGGATCGCCTCGATCGGCGTACCGGCAGCGATGCGGCCCATGACGGGGATCGAGACCGGGCGAACATAATCTTCGTTCTGGGTGGTGACGCGCGAGGGCGGCGAGGCCACCTTGCCCAGATTGCCTTCGATGACCGACGGCTCGAAGCGCGCCTTGCGGCCGCCGAGCGAGGGGTTCATCGAATCCGGGAGCTTGACCACTTCAAGCGCGCGGGCCCGGTTGGGCAGGCGGCGAATGAAGCCGCGTTCCTCGAGCGCGGTAATCAGGCGATGGATGCCCGACTTGGACGCGAGATCAAGCGCATCCTTCATTTCATCGAAGCTGGGTGGGATGCCGCTTTCCTTCATCCGCTCGTGGATGAACATCAGCAACTCGTGTTGTTTGCGCGTGAGCATGGACCCCTCGGGGACAGAATCGGAACGTAGGCAGAACGAAGATAGCTGTTCTAGTTATGTTCTGCAATATCCCCGCGCAAAGAGAGAGATAGGCCTGATCTATACTGTCAGAAGCCGTCAAGCGGGATGGCGTCGACCACGGTGCCGGCTGGCTGGCCCGGGTCGTGCTCGGGCTGGACGATCAGCATGTCCGCCGTCGCCAGCGACGACGTATGGCCGCTGTCGGTCTGGGAAATCGGCTGCAGCTGGAGGCCATCCTTGGTCTGGATCAGATGGGCACGCATGAAATGACGGCGGGCCGTGTTGGGCGGTGTCGGGCCGGCAAGCGGCAGGCGCCAGAGGGCGGGTTCGGGAAAGCCGACCCATTGGCGCAGGGCCGGGCGGATGAAGACCATGGCGGTCACCATGGCCGAAACGGGATTGCCGGGCAGGCCAAACACCAGCGTCTTGCCGCGCGTGCCGAACATCAGCGGCTTGCCGGGGCGCATGTTGATGCGCCAGAAATCGAGCGTCACGCCCATCTCGAGCAGGAGTTCCTGGACGATATCGTGGTCGCCGACGCTGGCGCCACCGGTGGTGATGACGATGTCCGGCTCGCCAGCAAAGATTTCCTGCAGCTTGCCGCGCAGGTCCTCGCGCGTGTCGCGGGCAATGCCGTGGTCGGTGACCGTCTCGGCATAGGGCATCAGCAGGGGGCGCAGCCCGAAACTGTTGGACGCGACGATCTGGTCCGGACCGAGCGCCGCGCCGGGCAGCACCAGTTCGTCGCCGGTAGCCAAAAGCGCAATGCGCGGGCGCTTGGCTACCTGCAGGGTTGCGGCGTTACCGGCGGCGGCCACGGCGAGCTGCATGGGCGCGAGCCGCGTGCCCGCTTCGATGAGAACCTGGCCTCTGGCAAAATCATTGCCGCGCGGCCTGACGCTGTGGCCGAGACGGGCAGGGGCAGTGAAAGAGATGAAATCGCCGTCGGCGACGGCCTCTTCCTGCATGATGACGGTATCGGCGCCTTCCGGCAGCGGCGCGCCGGTGAAGATGCGGACGGCTTGGCCGGAGCCGACAGTGCCATAATAGCCAGCGCCGGCCTGGGACATGCCGACGAGTTTGAGCTTGTGGCCCTCCACCACATCGGCGGCGCGCATGGCATAGCCGTCCATGGCGCTGGCATGGAAGGGGGGCTGATCATGCGTGGCAGTGACGGGCGTCAGCAGCACGCGGCCGGCGGCCTCCGACAGCGCGACGGTTTCTGCGACCGGGGCCGGAACACGGTTCAGGATCGCCGCTATGGCGTCTTCGACGGGGAGTAGGTTCATGAGCGGGTGAAATCGCCGGACTTGCCGCCCGATTTTTCCAGCACGGCAATATCGGTGATGGTCATGGCGCGGTCGATCGCCTTGGCCATGTCGTAGAGCGTGAGTGCTGCCGTCGAGGCGGCGACCAGCGCTTCCATTTCGACGCCGGTCTGGCCGGTGGTTTCCGCCGTCGCCTCGATCAGGATCGCAGTCTCGCCGTCGCCCTCGATGCCCACGCTGACCTTGGTCAGCGGGATCGGGTGGCACAGCGGAATGAGCTCGGAGGTTTTCTTGGCGGCCATGATGCCGGCCACCCGGGCAACGGCCAGGGCGTCGCCCTTCTTGAGGCCGCCGCCGAGAATGGTGGCAATGGTATCGGCTTGCCCGAGGATTCGCGCCTGCGCCACGGCGCGGCGACGTGTAACCGCCTTGTCACCGATATCGACGATATGGGCTTCGCCCCGTTCGTTGAGATGAGTGAGTTTTTCAGCCATCAGCGGGCAATGGCCGGTTCGCCCTGCAGCAGGGCACGGGTCGCGGCTTCCACATCGGCCTGACGCATCAGCGACTCGCCGACGAGGAAAGTGCCGATCTGGGCGCGCTGCTCGAGCATGCGAACATGGTCGTGGTTGACGATGCCGCTTTCGCTGACCAGCAGGATATTGCGGGGCAGCCCGACGGCGAGGTTCACCGAGGTTTCGAGCGTCGTTTCGAAAGTGCGCAGGTTGCGATTGTTGATGCCGATGAATTCGGCGCCCAGCGCCAGGGCGCGGTCGAGCTCGAGCTGGTCGTGCACTTCCACCAGCGCATCCATGCCCCATTCCTCGGCGGCATCGAGCAGGTAGCGCGCGACATCATCGCCCACAGCGGCGAGAATGACCAAGATGCAATCGGCACCCCAGGCGCGGGCCTCGGCGACCTGATAGGTCTCGAACAGAAAATCCTTGCGCAGCACCGGCAGCCTGGTCGCTGCGCGCGCCTCGATGAGATAGCTGGGAGAGCCCTGAAAGCTGGGACGGTCGGTGAGCACGGACAGGCAGGCGGCGCCGGCCATTTCATAAGAGCGAGCGATTTCGGCCGGGTTGAAGTCGGCGCGGATCAGGCCCTTGGAGGGGCTGGCCTTTTTCACCTCGGCAATGAGGGCAAACTTGCCCGCGGCGCGCTTGGCCCTGATCGACTTGATGAAGCCGCGCGGCGCGGGCTGGTCATGGGCCTGGGCGACCACTTCGGCCCAGGGGCGCATGGCCTTGGCGGCGGCGATTTCCTCGCGCTTATAGGCTTCGATCTGCTTGAGGATATCGGTCATTTCTCTCGTCCGTTCGATACCGCCACGAGGCGGGCGAGTGTCTGTTTGGCCTTGCCGGCGTCGAGCGTGTCGCGCGCCAGGGCAATGCCATCTTCGATCGTGGTGACCTTGTCGGCCACCAGCAGGGCTGCGCCGGCATTGAGCAGCACGGTGTCACGATAGGCGCCGGGGGCACCGTCGAACAAGGCCACGATGGCCGCAGCATTGTCAGCCGGTTCACCGCCAAGCAGGTCGCTGGGATCGGTGAGCTTGAGGCCGACCTGTTCGGGATGCAGTTCAAAGCTGCGCAGGTCACCCCCGGCGATCTGGGCGACGAAATTGGGGCCGGAGGTGGAAAGTTCGTCGAGGCCTTCGCTGGAATGGACGACCCAGGCCTTGATGGCGCGATTAGCAAGAAGAGCGGCCGCAACCGGCTCGACCCATTGCTGGGAATAGACGCCCAACAGATAGCGGCGCACGCCGGCCGGATTGGACTGCGGTCCAAGCAGGTTGAACAGCGTCCGCACGCCAAGTTCGGCGCGGGCGGGGCCAACGTGGCGCATGGCCGGATGGTGGCTGGGCGCGAACATGAAGCCGATACCGGCCCCGGCAATGGTTGCCGCGATCTCGTCGGGCGTCAGGTCGAGCTTGACGCCAAGGGCTTCGAGCGCCTGCGAGGAGCCAGATTTCGAGGAGAGCGCCTTGTTGCCATGCTTGGCGACCGGTACGCCGGCGGCTGCGACGAGGATCGCCGTGGCCGTGGATATATTGAGGCTGCCGACGCCGTCGCCGCCCGTGCCGACGATGTCGATGGCGTCGTCGGGCGCGGTGACCGGCACCATCTGCTCGCGCAGGATCGAGACGGCCGCGGCGATCTCGCCAACGCTCTCGCCCTTGATGCGCATGCCCATCAGGAAGGCACCAATCTGGCTGGCGGTCGCTTCACCGGCCATGATGATGCGCATCACCGAGCGCATTTCCTCGCCGGTCAGGTCACGATTGTCGGCGATCTTGTTGAGGGCCTGCTTGATGTCCATCACGCAGCCTTCCGTGCGTTGAAGTCGCGGGCGATGTTGAGGAAGTTCTGCAGCAATGCATGGCCGTTTTCGCTGGCAATGCTCTCGGGGTGGAACTGCACGCCGTGCAGCGGCAGGCTCTTGTGCTGCATGCCCATGATCAGGCCATCGTCGGTCGAGGCTGTGATTTCCAGCACGTCGGGGAGGGTATCCTCCTTGACGATCAGGCTGTGATAACGCGTTGCCTCGAAATGATTGTTGAGGCCGCGAAACAGCCCCTTGCCGGTGTGGTTGATCTTGCTGGTTTTGCCATGCACGAGATGGGGTGCGCGGATCACATCCCCGCCCATGGCCTGGCCGATGGCCTGATGGCCGAGGCAGACGCCCAGGATTGGCGTCGTCGCCGCAAAGCGCTCGATCAGACCAAGGCAGATGCCGGCTTCGTTGGGCGTGGCCGGGCCGGGCGAGAGCAGCACGGCTTCGGGGGCCATGGCGGCGACCTCGTCGAGCGTGATCTTGTCATTGCGCACGACGGTGATGTCGGCGCCCAGTTCGCCCAGGAAATGGACGAGATTGT
Organism: Candidatus Devosia phytovorans; assembly: GCA_029202405.1. Taxonomy (NCBI): domain Bacteria; kingdom Pseudomonadati; phylum Pseudomonadota; class Alphaproteobacteria; order Hyphomicrobiales; family Devosiaceae; genus Devosia; species Candidatus Devosia phytovorans. The sequence continues at coordinate 1,314,082 of CP119312.1, forward strand.
AGGTAAAGCTGTCGTAATTATCGATGACGAGCGTGCGGGTCATATCTGGCTCCAGCGCGGCTAGGGGACGGTTCAGGCGATCAGAACCAGGTCCGCCATCGATGCTGATTGGTCGTCTGCGCCGTCATTGCCCGATCCTTGCCTCGCCGGCATAGCGTAACGCTTCCTCGGCGGCGCTGAAAAGGGCGCGGGCCTTGTTTTCGCATTCCATCTGTTCGAGCTCGGGTACAGAGTCGGCGACGATGCCGGCGCCGGCCTGGGCATAGAGCTTGCCGTCCTTGACGATGGCGGTGCGCAGCACGATGCAGGTATCCATCGTGCCGTCGGCACCGAAATAGCCGACGCAGCCGCCATAGATGCCGCGGCGGGAATGTTCGAGCTCGTCGATGATCTCCATGGCGCGCACTTTCGGAGCGCCCGAGACCGTGCCGGCCGGGAAGCCGGCCGAGAGGGCATCGACAAAGTCAAATTTCGGGTCGAGCACGCCCACGACATTGGAGACGATGTGCATGACGTGTGAATAATATTCGAGGAAGAACTTGTCGGTGACCTTCACCGTGCCGGTCCTGGCAACGCGGCCGACGTCGTTGCGCCCGAGGTCGAGCAGCATCAGGTGCTCGGCCAGTTCCTTGGGATCGGCCAAAAGCTCCGCCGCCAGTTCCTGGTCGCGGGTGGGCGTTGCGCCGCGCTTGCGGGTGCCGGCGATGGGGCGGATGGTCACCTCGCCATCCTGCACGCGCACAAGAATTTCCGGGCTTGATCCGGCAACGGCGAAGTCACCGAAATCGAGGAAATACATGTAGGGGCTGGGATTGGTGCGGCGCAGGGCCCGATAGAGCGCGGTCGGGGGCAGGGTGAAATCGGCCTCGAAACGCTGGCTCAGGACGACCTGGAAGATGTCGCCGGCGGTGATGTAGTCCTTCGCCTTGGCCACCATGGCGAAATAGTCGTCGCGCGAAGTGTTGCTCTTGATGTCGATTTTTTCGAGATCGGGCAGCGGTGGGGTGATCGGCATGGCCTGGCTGAGCCGGGCAATGGCGTCGTCGATGCGGGATTCGGCGGCTTCATAGGCCTGGCGGGCGGAAACGCCGTCGCGCACATAGACGGGCGCCGTGAGATAGAGCTCGTCCTTGAGCGTGTCGAAGATGGCAAGGAGGGAGGGGCGCATCAGCACGGCTTCGGGCGTTTGCAGATGATCCGGATTGCTGTCGGGCAGCACTTCCATGTAGCGGACCATTTCATAGCCGAGATAGCCATAGATGCCGGCCGACTGCGGCGGCAGGCCGGCGGGGACCTCGATCTTGCTGTCGGCAACAAGCTGGCGCAGGGCGTCGAGCGGCAGGTCGGGCAGGGGCTCGAACGTGCTGTCGTCGATCTGGGCCGAGCGGTTGATGCTGGCCTGGCCGGCCTCGACCTTGAGGATCACATCGGGCTGGGTGCCGATGATGGAATAGCGGCCGCGCACCGAAGCGTCCTGCACCGATTCGAGCAGATAGGTGTTTTTCCGGCCCGCTGCCAGCTTGAGATAGGTGCCGATCGGCGTTTCGAGGTCGGCCACGATGCGACGCCAGACGATTCCGGACTTTCCGGCATCATATTGCTCGGCAAAGCGCGGAAAGAAGTCGTCGCCCATCGTTGTCGTGTCCAGGTTGGAGGTGGTCCGGTGTCGCTTTACTGGACGACGCCGGAATTGAGAGCCAGCGCCTGATCGAGCGCCTGCTGGTTGATCCGCAGGCCCGCATCGTCGCGCACGGCGGTGATGAAGTCACCATAGAGCCCGACGCGCGCCTCGTTTTCGAGACTGTCATTGGCGGCCTGGGCCAGCGGGCCCTCCGCAGCGGTAAGGTCGGTGACGGCAAAGACCACGAAGTCGCCGCTCTGGCTAACCGCCGAGCCGTGATGGTCGGCCGGGCCGGCAAAGGCGGCGGAGGCGACCGCGGCGTCCACGGTACCATCTTCCGAGCCAAAACGCGGGAAGGCCGAGGAGATCTGCGGGAAGACATTGAGCGAGGCCGCGACATCGACGATGGATTCGCCGGCATCCATGCGGGACACGGCCTCAGCCTGTGCTGCCATGATGGCATTGTTGGTGCGCTCTTCCACCATGGCCGTGGTCAGGGTGTCACGGACCTCGTCCAGCGTCTGGTCGCGGGCCGGCTCGATGGCATTGAGGTCGAACCAGAGGTTGCCATTGCCGGCCAGCTGGATCGCCGGGGTCAGCGCGCCTTCGATGGCCTTGAAGATGGCCTGGGCGACGCGCGGCTGGTCTTCCGGAGTGAGGTCGGGAATGACGGTCAGCTGCTGGCCGCCGCTGGTGACGTCGGCTTCGTAGAGGTCGAGGTTGAAGCGCTCGGCAATCTCGGTCAGCGGACGGAAGGCAGCGCGCAGTTCTTCGATCTGGTCCTGCACTTCGGCCAGCTCGGTGCGGGCCTGGGCCAGGGCCAGGTTTTCGGCGATCTGTTCGCTGGCTTCTTCGAGGGTCTGCGTACCGCCACCTTCGATTGCCGAGACATGGACGACGCGCTTGCCGCCAATACCATCAATGATGGTGAAGGCGCCCTGTTCGAGACCAAAGGCGGCCGTGGCCAGAGCGGCATCGGTGATGCCGGACTGGGGCAGGGTGCCCAGATCAGTCGGGGTCAGGCCAGCGTCGGCGACGAGGGTTTCAAACGGCGTGCCTGCGGTCTGGCCAGCCTCGAAGGCCGTGACCTGCTCGGCATTGAGCGGGACCTGCTGGATGGTGCGGCGTTCAGCTTCGCCCAGACTGCCCTTGGTGCGCTCGTATTCGGCGGCGATGGCGTCGTCGCTGATGGTCTTGGTTGCCGCGAGGTCAGCCGTCGACAGGCGCAGCATCTGCACCTTGCGCGTCTCGACCGTGCGATATTCGGCCTGATGCTCGGTCAGATAGGCAGCGAGCTCTTCCTCGGTCGGGGCGGCCGGGGTCTCGATATTGGTTTCGTTGAGCGTGAAATATTCGATCGTGCGCTGATCGGCCGAGTAGCGGTTGATCAGGCTCGATGCCGTGGCCGGCAGTTCGGTATCGCCGAAGAGGCTGAGGATCAGCTGCTGGCGCTTGGCCGCATCGCCCTGCATCTCGAAATATTCGGCTTCCGTCAGGCCGCTGAACTGCAGCGTCTGGCTGAAGCTCGAGGCGTCGAACGTGCCCAGCGCGTTCTGAAAGGACGGATCCTCGCGGAGCATTTCGGCCAGCTTGGCCTCGGAAACGCCCAGACCAAAGCTGTTGGCAACCTGGTCGAGCGCGGCGTCCTGCGCCAGCGACAGCAGCACTTGGCCCTGAATCTGCTGGGCAACCGGATCGCCGGGCAGGGGCATGGAGCCCATCTGCTGGGCAACCTGGTTGAGCTGACCCTGATAGGCGCGCAGGAAGGTGCGGGAATTGATTTCCTCGTTGCCGACTCGCGCTACGGTATTGCTGCCCAGATCGGTGATGACATTGTTGATGCCAAAGCCGGCGATACCCACGAGCAGGAAGCCGCCCATGATCTTACCGGGCCAGGATTTTGCAAAAGCACGCAAACTATCGAGCATCTGAGACGTTCCAGTTGGGCAACACGAGGCTTTACCGCAATAGCGGGAGGGCACTAGTAATCCATTTTGACAGCCGGGGTTAGGGCAAACCTGCCCACGGTGCAAGAGGCATGCAGGAGCAAAGAGTGACAACGACCATTACGCCGCTGATCGCAGGGAACTGGAAAATGAACGGCCTGCGCGGCTCGATCGACGAGCTGAACGAGCTTGCGGGCATGCTCACGACCGGTGAAGCGCCGCGCGCCGTGGTGGTGATCTGCCCGCCCGCCACGATTCTGCACATGGTCGCCTCCAATGGCGCGACGAGCGGTATTCTGGCCGGTGGTCAGGATTGTCACAGCCAGGCATCGGGCGCCCATACCGGCGATCTCTCGGCCTCCATGCTGGCCGATGCCGGCGCACAATATGTCATCGTCGGCCATTCCGAGCGCCGGGCCAACCATGCCGAAACCGATGATCAGGTGCGCGCCAAGGCGGAAGCGGCCATCGGCGCCGGCCTCAAACCGATCATCTGCGTGGGCGAAACCGAAGCCGAGCGCGATGCCGGCACCGCCGAATCCGTCGTCGCCACCCAGCTGGCCGGCTCGATTCCCGACGCGGCGGAACAACATGAAGTGATCATTGCCTATGAACCGGTCTGGGCCATCGGTACCGGCCGCACGCCGAGCAATGACGATATTGCCACGATGCACGATTCCATCCGTCGCAAGCTGGTCGAGCGCTTCGGCGACAAGGGGACGACATTGCGCATTCTTTATGGTGGTTCGCTGAAACCGCAGAACGCGCGCGAAATCCTGGCGGTGGAAAACGTCAATGGCGGCCTCGTCGGCGGCGCCAGCCTCTTGGCAAAGGACTTCTACACCATTATCTCCGCCGTGTAATTTGCACGACGCCGCCTCTGGCTGGCCGGAAATTCCGGCTGGCCCTTGGCTTTGAAGTGTGAGGCGTGTATGACGCGCCATCTTTTAATAGACCAATAGACTGAGACAGAATGGCAAACGTCCTGATTGTGGCCTATCTGCTGATCGTCCTGGCGCTGATTGCGGTGATCCTGCTGCAGCGCTCCGAGGGCGGCGCGCTGGGCATTGGCGGTGGCGGCGGCGGCGGTTTCATGACTGCGCGCGGCTCGGCAAACCTGCTGACCCGGACCACGGCCATTCTGGCGACCCTGTTCTTCGCCACCGCTATTGGCCTGACCATTCTCTCCGAACTCGATCGCGGCTCCTCGGGCATTCTCGAGCGTGCAGCAGCCGGCCAGGAAGGCGAAGCGCCGTCCAGCGTGCTCGATGCGCTCAACCAGCTCGGCAGCGGCGCGACAACGTCTGACCTTCCCGTTCCCGCTTCCGATCCGGTCGCCCCTGCTGGCGCCGATCCGGTGACCGAGGACGTGGTGCCGGCTCCAGCCGCCGAGGCTGCGCCCGCCGCAGAAACCAATTCGACTCCTGAAGCGAGCGGCGACCTGCCGGTCCCCGAGGCTCCCGCCACGGCACCGGCTGAAACGCCCGCCGCTCCGGCGACGAACTAAACGCCGCAAGGCGAAGCAAAGAGGGGGATGGCAACATCCCCTTCTTCTTTTGTGCAGAGCACATTGCGGGCTCTGCGAATCGACGTTGATGTGATTAAGGTGAACGCCCATGGCTCGGTACGTATTCATCACCGGAGGCGTGGTCTCCTCATTGGGTAAAGGTTTGGCATCGGCAGCTATTGGCGCCGTGCTGCAAGCGCGCGGCTACAAGGTCCGCCTGCGCAAGCTCGACCCCTATCTCAACATTGATCCGGGCACGATGTCGCCCACCCAGCACGGCGAAGTCTTCGTCACCGATGACGGTGCCGAGACCGATCTCGATCTGGGGCACTACGAGCGCTTCACGGGGCGTGCGGCCACCAAGGCCGACAATATCACCACCGGGCGCATCTATTCGGACATCCTCGCCAAGGAACGCCGCGGCGAATATCTGGGCGCCACCGTCCAGGTCATTCCCCACGTCACCGACGCGATCAAGAATTTCGTCATCGACGGCAATGAAGACTTCGACTTCGTGCTGGTCGAGATCGGCGGCACGGTTGGCGATATCGAGGGCTTGCCGTTCTTCGAAGCCATCCGCCAGTTGGGCAATGACCTGCCGCGTGGCGACACCTGCTATCTGCATCTGACGCTGATGCCCTATATTCCCTCGGCCGGCGAGCTCAAGACCAAGCCGACCCAGCATTCGGTCAAGGAACTGCGTTCTATCGGCATCGCGCCCGACGTGCTGCTGGTGCGTTGCGATCGCCCGATTCCTGCGGGCGAGAAGAAGAAGCTCAGCCTCTTCTGTAACGTGCGCGAAAGCGCCGTGATCCAGGGCCTTGATGTCGCGTCGATCTATGACGTGCCGCTGGCCTATCATAAGGAAGGCCTCGACAGCGAAATTCTCGCGGCCTTCGGCATCAAGGACGCCCCGGAGCCGGATCTGTCGCCATGGCAGGATGTTTCCGCGCGCCTCCACAATCCCGAGGGCGAGGTCAATATTGCCATCGTCGGCAAATATACCGGCCTCAAGGACGCCTATAAGTCGCTCTCCGAAGCGCTGACCCATGGCGGCATTGCCAACAAGGTCAAGGTCAACCTGCAGTGGATTGATTCCGAAGTCTTCGAGCGCGACGATCCGGCACCCTATCTCGAGCATGTGCACGGCATCCTGGTCCCTGGGGGGTTCGGTGAACGCGGCGCGCAGGGCAAGATCGAGGCGGCGCGCTTTGCCCGCACCAAGGACGTGCCCTATTTCGGCATCTGCTTTGGCATGCAGATGGCCTGCGTCGAAGCAGCCCGCAACACGGCCGGTATCAAGAATGCCTCCTCGACCGAATTCGGCCCCACCAAGGATGCCGTCGTCGGCATGATGACCGAATGGGTCAAGGGCAATGATACCGAGACCCGTGGCAAGGAAGGCGACATGGGCGGCACGCTCCGCCTCGGCGCCTATCCGGCCCAACTGACCCGAGGCTCGCGCGTTGCCGACATCTATGGCAGTACCCGCATTTCCGAGCGTCATCGTCACCGCTACGAAGTCAACATGGACTATCGCAAGCTCCTCGAGAAGAACGGCCTGCTGTTTTCGGGCGTCTCGCCCGATGGCAAGCTGCCCGAAATCGTCGAGCGCACCGATCATCCGTGGTTTATCGGCGTGCAGTTCCACCCGGAACTGAAGTCCAAGCCATTTGAGCCCCATCCGCTTTTCACCAGCTTCATTTCGGCCGCGATGGAGCAAAGCCGTCTCGTTTAGGAGTTTTCAGCATGCGTCAGGTTTTCTCGCTCGTCCTCGCTTCCACCGCGCTGGCCCTTCTGGCCGGCCCAAGTCTGGCCAAGGACAAAGCGGAAGGCCTCGACCTGACGCCGCTGCTGGATGGTTTCGTGCAGGGCTGTGATTTCAGCGAGCCGCTTTACGATCTCATCGCGAGCCTGCGTCCGACGACCAGGGATGGCGGCACGCTGGCCGTCCCGGAAGGCTATGCCGATGTCGTCGGCGAACCAACCCATGAGGGTGATGGCGAAGGCGCCCAAATCTATCACCTGCCGCTGCCGGGCCAGTGGCATGGGCAGCCGGTGGTGGGTATCGACTTCGTCAACCAGGACGACGCCGGCATGTTCGTTGCCGCGGTGCGCTTTGTCGGCGACGAAAGCGCTGTCACCGCGCAGTTCGACCCACTGGTCGAACAGTCACAGGCCATGCTCGACGAGGAAGAGATGTCGGTCGATTTCGGCCATGTCGTCCTGCTCGACAACGACCAGGGCGTGATGCGCCTGATATGTAATCTCAGCACCTGATCATGGCCGAGATCCTCTCGCTCTCGAAGGCCCGTAAAGCCAAGGCCCGCGCGTCCAGGGATGCGCAGGCCGAGCAGAACCGGATCAGCTTCGGGCGAACCAAGGCGGAAAAGCAGCAGCAGACCGCCGAAAAAGCCCTGGTCGACCGCAAGATCGACGGCCACAAGCGCGACGAGTAGTTTCCGCGCAACCCTTTGGACATCCAAGACTTATCGCTAGGCCAATGTTTGCCTGGAGACGCGCGAGCGCTCCAGGTCATGTCTTGTCGCGCTTTCGAACCGCAAGGTGGTGTGCACTCTTGCCCGAAGCGCCCTAGCGAAAGGAATTGCCATGCGTCTTCTCATGCTCGGAACCGGGGGAATGGCCCGCTTGCACGTCAAGGGGTTCAATGACGTCCCGGGCGTCGAGATCGTCGCGGCAGTCGATACCGATGCCGAAAAGCTCGCTGAATTCCTCGCATTGCATGGCATTCCGCGTGGCTTTGCCACGCTGGACGAGGCCCTGGCCTGGGGCGAGTTCGATGCCGTGACCAATATCACGCCCGACCGGGTGCATTATCCCACCACGATGCAGCTGCTCGACGCGGGCAAGCATGTGTTCTGCGAGAAGCCGCTGGCAACCGATCACGCCAAGGCACTGGAAATGACCGAGAAGGCGGAGGCTCTGGGCCTCGCCAACATGGTCAACCTGACCTATCGCAATGTGCCGCAGCTGCAGAAGGCGCATGAGCTGATCAAGGCGGGCGCGATCGGCAAGGTCAAGCATATCGAGGCAAGCTATCTGCAGAGCTGGCTGATCTCGAAGGCCTGGGGCGACTGGCGGGCGTCCCCGACCTGGCTCTGGCGGCTGAGCACCAAGCATGGCTCCAATGGCGTCCTGGGCGATGTCGGTATCCACATTCTCGATTTCGCCTCCTATGCCGCCGGCTGCGACTACAAGACGGCGTTCTTCCGCTTGCAGACTTTCGACAAGGCCGAAAACCATCGCATCGGCGAATATGACCTCGATGCCAACGACACCTTCGTGATGACCGCGGAGATGGACAATGGCGCCATGGCGGCCATTCACGCCACGCGCTGGGGTACTGGCCATCTCAATGACCTGCGCCTGCGCATCTATGGCGAACAGGGGGCTGTGGAGGTGACCGATACCAGTCACGTGCCAAAGCTCATGACCTGCTTGGGCGATGACGTGGAAGCGGCGAAGTGGACGGAAGTGGCTGCCGAGCCGACACCGACCAATTACGCGCGCTTCGCCGAAGCGGTCCGCACGGGCGTCAACCAGGAGCCCAGCTTCCGCCATGCGGCGGACCTGCAGAAGATCATCGACTTGGCCGCGGTCACCGAACGCGACCGCACGGAACATGCGGCCACGGGTCGGGCGCAAAAGCTGGGTTAGGAAGACTACCACACCCACCGGCCGTCATCCTCGGGCTTGACCCGAGGAGACTGAACTTGATCGATGCGCCGAAAGTGTAGAGCCCTCGGGTCAAGCCCGAGGGTGACGCGCGATGTTCACTCCGCCGCGGCCGAGGCGACGGCCTCTTCCCTCACCGCACCGATGATCTCGCCCAGAAGCGCATGCAGCGCGTCGCGATGGCCGTTGGCGGCGGAGGGCGAATTCTCGTCCGAAGTCATCACCACGCTGAGCTCGAGACTGGGCACGATATAGAGCATCTGCCCGCCATAGCCCCAGGCATAGCGCACATCCTCGCCGCCGATATTGCGCAGGAACCAGCCATAACCATAGCCATCGCCTGTGAAGCGTGACTTGGTGCGTTCGGTCCAGGACTGGTCGATCCAGTCCTGCGAAAGAATGCGTTCGCCGTCGGCATTGAGGCCGTCATTGCGATAGACCTCGCCAAAGGCCAGCAGCGAGCGCGGGCTCATCGCCATCTGGTTGCCGCCGAGATAGATGCCCTGAGGATCGCGCTCCCAGCCGCCGATGTGGAAGTCGTCCACTGGCTCGAACCAGTCATGCGCATTGGCCAGCGCGCTTTCCCCGGTCGCTTCGGTGAGGATTGCGGAGAGCAGGTGGCTGGAGCCGGTGGAATAGAGCATCGCTCCGCCAGGATCGGTTTCGAAATCCTGCGCCAGCGCGTTGCGCACCCAATTGGCGCTCGCGACCCAGCGGCCGTAGTTGGGACCCGAGGTCGGCGCGAGGCCCGCCTGCATGGAGAGCAGATTGCCCACGGTGATTTCGTTCAGTCGGGGGTCGGCGTCGTCGGGAAAGTCATCGGCGAGGAAATCGGCGATGGGCTGGTCGACACTTTCGATCTCGCCGCGGTCTATGGCCATGCCGATCAGGGCGGAGATGACGGTTTTGGAGGCGGATTTGATATTGGTCGGATCATCCACCGAATTGCCGCCATAGCCGCGCTCGGCGACGATTTCCCCGTCCAGCGAGACCATCACCGCTTCCAGCGGTTCGAGCTCGGCGGCCTGGTCGAGAATGGATGTCAGATCAAGCGTCTGCGCCGAAGCGGGCAGGGTGGCGAGAAGGGCGGCGGCGATGAGGAGGGGGCGAGTCAGCATGGCTTCTGTCTTGGCACAACTTGCGGCAAAATCATGTGCATCGTGTCAGACATGTCCCACAGTCGCGTGAACAGGCTCTTGCCATGAGGCGTACCATGCGGTACGCCCACGCCAACGATTGGTTCTGGCGCGAATTTGGGGATGGAGGCGCGCCACGAGCCTCTGGCCCCAGACTTGACACCCCGGACTTCAAATGACCATCGCAACTGATACCGCCACGGTTCCACCCGTCGGCAATTCCGCCCGCCGCGTGCTGGCGGCGAGCATGATCGGCACGACGATCGAGTTCTTCGATTTCTACATCTACGCCACCGCGGCCGTGATCGTGTTCCCGCATCTCTTCTTCCCGGCAGGCGATGACGCTTCGGCGCTGCTGCAGTCGCTGGCGACCTTTGCCATCGCCTTCATGGCCCGCCCGGTGGGCGCCGCCATCTTCGGCCATTTCGGCGACAAGATCGGCCGCAAGGCGACGCTGGTTGCGGCGCTGCTGACCATGGGCATTTCCACCGTGCTGATCGGCGCGCTGCCGACCTATGCGCAGATCGGCGTGTGGGCGCCGCTGCTGCTGGCGCTGTGCCGTCTCGGCCAGGGCCTGGGCCTTGGCGGTGAATGGGGCGGCGCCGTGCTGCTCGCCACCGAAAACGCCCCCGAGGGAAAGCGTGCCTGGTATGGCATGTTCCCCCAGCTGGGTGCGCCGGTCGGTTTCTTCTTTGCCACCACCATTTTCCTCGTGCTGGCGCATTTCCTGGGCGATGATGCCTTCATGAGCTGGGGCTGGCGCGTGCCGTTCCTCGCCAGCGCCTTCCTCGTGATCTTTGGCCTCTTCATCCGTCTCAAGATCACCGAGACGCCCGAATTCGCCAAGGCGATCGAAAAGGCCGAGCGCGTCGAAGTGCCGTTCTTTGACGTCTTCAAGTCGCACAAGCTGAGCCTGCTGCTCGGCACCATGGCGGCGCTGGCGACCTTCGTGCTGTTCTACATCATGACCGTGTTCTCGCTGAGCTATGGCACAGGAACGCTCGGCTATAGCCGCGAAGAGTTCCTGATCCTGCAGATGGTGGGCGTGCTGTTCTTTGGTGCCTTCATTCCGATCGCTGCAGTGCTTGCCGACAAGTTCGGCATGCGCAAGGTTATGGTGGGCGTTTCGATCGGCATTGGCGTCTTTGGCCTGATCCTCGCGCCGCTGCTGGGTGCCGGCAATATCTTTGGCGTGCTGGGCTTCCTCTGCATCGGCTTTGCGCTGATGGGCATGACCTATGGCCCGCTGGGCACGGCGCTTGCCGCGCCTTTTCCCACCGCCGTGCGCTATACCGGCGCCTCGCTGACCTTCAACCTCGGCGGCATCTTCGGCGCCAGCTTTGCGCCCTATATCGCCACCTACCTGGCCAGCACCTATGGCCTGCACACGGTTGGCTACTACATGATCATCGCCGCCGTGCTGACGCTTGTCGCCTTCGGACTGATCCGCCAGACCTCGGACTGAGCCTTACAGGCTTCCATCCAGAAGGGCCGCGCTTGTCGCGGCCCTTTTGCATTTTTTTGGCCATGCCCTCTTTTCCTTGTCACAAGGCAAGTCTAGGAGTGGCGCACGCAACGACATTACCCACCGGGGGAAGGGCTTTCCATGTCTTCAATCATCCACGTTTCCGGCCGCCAGATCTACGACAGCCGCGGCAATCCCACGGTCGAAGTCGATGTGGTGCTGGACGATGGCAGCTTCGGCCGCGCCGCCGTTCCCTCAGGCGCCTCCACCGGCGCGCATGAAGCGGTCGAGCTGCGCGATGGCGGCAAGAAGTACAATGGCAAGGGTGTGACCCAGGCCGTCGAGAACATCAATACCGCGATCTTCGATGAAATCCAGGGCATGGATGCCCTCGACCAGCTGGCTGTCGACCAGGCCATGATCGAACTCGATGGCACGCCCAACAAGTCCAAGCTCGGCGCGAACGCCATCCTCGGCGTGTCGCTGGCCGTGGCCAAGGCCGCTGCCGAGTCGAGCGAGCTGCCCTTCTACCGCTATATCGGCGGCCCCAACGCCCATGTCCTGCCCGTGCCGATGATGAACATCATCAATGGTGGCGAGCATGCCGACAACCCGATCGACATGCAGGAATTCATGATCCTGCCCGCGGGTGCCGAAAACCTGGCCGACGCCGTCCGCATCGGATCGGAAATCTTCCATACCCTCAAGAAGGGTCTGTCGTCCGAAGGCCACAACACCAATGTCGGTGACGAAGGCGGTTTCGCCCCCAACCTCAAGTCGGCCGATGAAGCCCTCGGCTACATCATGCGTTCCATTGAAAAGGCCGGCTACCGTCCGGGCGAGGATGTGTTCCTCGGCCTCGATTGCGCCTCGACCGAATACTACAAGAACGGCAAATACGAGATGGTCGGCGAGGGCAAGTCGCTCTCCTCTGACGACAACGTCCGCTTCCTCGAAGACCTGGCCAATCGCTTCCCGATCATCACCATCGAAGACGGCATGGCCGAAGACGACTGGGACGGCTGGAAGGCCCTGACCGATGCCATCGGCAAGAAGGTCCAGTTGGTCGGCGACGATCTCTTCGTCACCAATTCCGAACGCCTGCGTTCGGGCATCAAGATGGGCGTCGCCAACTCAATCCTCGTCAAGGTCAACCAGATCGGCTCGCTCAGCGAAACGCTCAACGCCGTCGATACTGCGCACCGCGCCGGCTATACCTCGGTCATGTCGCACCGCTCGGGCGAAACCGAGGATTCGACCATTGCCGACCTCGCCGTCGCTCTTAACTGCGGCCAGATCAAGACCGGCTCGCTAAGCCGTTCCGACCGTATCGCCAAGTACAACCAGCTGATCCGCATCGAGGAACAGCTCGGCGAAAGCGCCAAGTATGCCGGCTACTCGGTGGTCAAGGGCCGCTAAGCCTCGGCAGCGCGAAAATGAAAAAGCCCGGCAGCGATGTCGGGCTTTTTTGTTTCAGGCAGACCGCTTGAGCTTGTCGCGCGCTGCAGCGGCAAGGAAGGCTGAGCGGGTTATCCCGAGGTGGGCAGCTTCGCTGTCGATGGACTGCAACAGTCCTGCATCAAGCGAAAGATTGGCGCGTACCGATCGGCCACTTTCGAAATAAAGGGGAATGGTCGCGATCATGCCACCTGTTCCCAATCCGTATTCATTCGACTTCAGCAACTGGGCATAGCTGCGAGGCTCGGGAACGTCCTGACCGTCGCCCACCATATCGGTTACCCATTCCGACAGTGCGTCCGTTGCATTGGCGACGACCTCTTCTTCCGTCACGCCCATGGCGGTGCAGCCGAGGGCGTCCGGGAAGTAGGCTCCATACAACTCTTCTGTCTCATCATAGTCGATGACAGCGATGTAGCGGGACATATTGGTTCTCCTACTTCGTCCAGCCTGCAATCCTGGCGATTGATTGTGCCACGCCGGGTGTCAAAGTGCGATGCCGGGGCACTAAGATGAAGGGATGGTCAGGCTTGCGAAACTTGGCGTGCTTGGTTCCGCCGGCCTCTTCCCAGCCTTCGCGAAGCAGCCGAGCAACGATCTTGCCGGTATTGGTTTCGTGCTGCATGCGCAAAGCACTCCATGCGCACAATATTGCGCATGGAACCTATATCATCAAGTGGTGATGCGCAAAATAATGCGCATTCATTGAAACGCCGTCTCCGCGAAGCTGCGCAGTTTGCGCGAGTGCAGCCGCTCCGCCGGCTGGTCGCGCAGGATCTCCATCGCCCGTAAACCGATCTGCAGATGCCGGTTGACCTGCGTGCGATAAAAATCCGAGGCCATGCCGGGGAGCTTCAGCTCGCCATGCAGCGGCTTGTCGGAAACGCAGAGCAGGGTCCCATAGGGCACCCTGAAGCGGAAGCCGTTTGCCGCGATAGTCGCCGATTCCATGTCCAGCGCCACGGCGCGCGACTGGCTGAGCTGTCGAGTGATTTCCGTCTGGTCGCGTAGCTCCCAGTTGCGGTTGTCAAAGCTCGCCACCGTGCCGGTGCGCATGATCTTCTTGGTCTCGACGCCTTCGGTATCGGTGATCTCATGCACCGCCTGTTCCAGCGCCACCTGGATTTCGGCCAGTGCGGGAATCGGCACCGACAGCGGAAGGTCGGCATCGAGCACGTGGTCCTCGCGCACATAGGCATGGGCCAGCACATAGTCGCCCAGTTCCTGAGAGTTGCGCAGGCCGGCACAATGGCCCAGCATGATCCAGGCATGCGGGCGCAACACGGCGATATGGTCGGTGATCGTCTTGGCGTTGGACGGGCCGACGCCGATATTGACCATGGTGATCCCGCGACCACGATCCGCCGTCAGATGATAGGCCGGCATCTGCGGCGCACGCACCGGCGCCGTGCCGGCGACAGTGCCGCCGCGCAGCGCATTGTCGGTGACCACATTGCCCGGCTCGATGAAGCTCTCATAATGGGGGTGCCCGTCAGCCATATACTGCTTGGCCACGCGGCAGAACTCGTCGATGTAGAAGGCGTAATTGGTGAAGATCACGAAATTCTGGAAATGGCTGGGATCGGTGCCCGAATAGTGGCTCAGCCGGAACAGCGAATAGTCGACGCGTGGCGCGGTGAAGGCCGATAGCGGGTAGGGGCCGCCCTTGGGGGGCACGAAAGTGCCATTGGCGATTTCGTCGTCGGTGTTGCCGAGGTCAGGCGCATCGAACATGTCGCGCAGCGGAATGTTGAGCGCGTTCAGCGCCTCGCCGTCGATTCTTTCATTGGGCCGTACGGCAAAATGCAGCGGGATCGGCGTATCCGATTCGGTGATGTCGATGGTGCCGCCGTGGTTTTTCAGGATGACGGTGAACTGCTCCTGGAAATAGGTGCGGAACAGTTCGGGCGCGGTTACCGTGGTGCGATAAAGCCCTGGGGTGTGCAGGAAGCCATAGGGGAGGGTGCTCTCGGTCTTGGAATAGCTGGTGGACCGCACTTCCACCTGCGGATAGCAGGCGCGCACACGGCCCTCTGGCACCACGCCCTTGGCCAGGGCGTCGAGATGGCTGCGGATGAAGCCGGTATTGCGATGATAGAGCTCAGCCAGATACTCCCAGGCCTTTTCCGGATCGGTAAAGCTCTGCTTGTCGAGGCGGGGTGGGCTGATCGTGGTCATCTGTGCTCTTTCATCTCGCGGCCCCGGATTGAGCCGTCGTCTTCATTGGGTTAGCGCTGCATTGGGCTGAAGCGTCTATCGTCATCAAATGACAGCTTAGCGGCGCAGCATCAACAAAGCGCTGACGTCCGTCATGAATCTCACTTCGGTGTGAGCGCTACTTTTCTCGCCGCAATTGGCCACCATCTCTTGTGCAAGTTCACTGGCACGGCAAGCGACCCATGCAAACCGGTGAGCGAGGAGCATTGCGCAGGGCCGCTTGTCCCCCAAGCCCTCAACAGCGCGGCCGGCCGATGTTCTACAGGTCCGTAGTGGCGAAAGCCGCTGCGGACCTTTTGTTTGTTGGGCAGCAGGCCAGTCCGTTGCCGACCGCGTTGGGATCGATCAGCGAAGCACGCCGCCGCGTTCAAAGTGGACTTGGTTTTGACCTTCAACGTACCGCAGTTATCGCCGCCCACCTTGTAGGCTGGTCACCAGATCCAGAACCGAGCCAGCGTCATAGGATTATGATTGATTGCAGGATATCGTCGAATGGCGGGCGCCTTCCTGCCTATGCAGACCGGTAGACCGACTATAGCGTGGTGAGAATTCAATGACGCAACGATGGATCAAGCGGCTTCAGACTGGAAGGGCAAACGAGCAGGTGGTCGAAGCCATCGAAGCCTGGGAGCATTCAAGCGGCATGCGCCTGCCGAATGACTACCGCGCCTTCATGACGCGATATAACGGCGGTCGCGTCTATCCGCTCATGTTCAGGCATACAGCGCGAGAGCCGGGCGATGAGCCAAATCCGACAGAGCATTTCCTCGATCCCCTCAACGACTGGCACCGCGTCGTGACCTGGCGCGAGGAACTTGGCGACAGGCTCCCTATGGAAAGCCTCGTCATCGGCCGGGATCCTGGCCTGATCGAACTTGTCCTGTCGCTTCGGCCGCACGATCATGGCCATGTCTATAGCTGGGTGCGTAATCATGGCGGCACCTGGTCGTCCCCCGAAAATGACTATCTCTGCCTGCAGGCCCCCTCCTTCCGGACCTTCGTCGAAAGTCTCTATGAGGACGAAGACGGCGACGGCCACGACTATTGGGACATGCAGTCCGGCGAACCGGAAGCATGCCGGCTGGATTTCTAGAGGCGACCGACAGAGGGGCCTCTATCCCTGAAATCTATCTCGGAGCCGCCAATCCGACCACCACCCCGATGGCGTCGGGCCAGCTGACCCCATCCCGGCCATTCAACGTTGGCGCCAATGAGCCCAAAAGCGGCCGTCTCATCCAGGCTGGGCCCTAGTCGTTGGATGTGACGCTGACATCGAGTTCTCCGCCTATCTGCACCGTCTCGGTTTGCTTGTCGAAAACGCAGATGATGGCTGCCACCCTTCCGGACGCGCCGGTCCCTGTGACAATGGCCAGGCCATAATTCTCGCTACCGAAGGGATCTACGATGGCCTGCGGGTTTTCGAATGTTCCTTCGGCGGCGGCGACACAGCTCTCTTCAACTTTCGCAACGAATTCTGCCCAGGCGTCTCCGGATGCGGCGAAGGCCGGCAGAGCACCCAAAAGAACGATCGCGACCGCGGCCATGTATTTCGTCATGCGATTTTCCCTCAGTTTGGTAATGCCAACTACGCAGAGTCAGGTGGCAAAATGGAGACGGTGCGCAGACAAGATGGGCACATATAAATCTGTGCCCACCCTTGTGCGTTGATGTCGGAAGTCGACGATTGCGTACGTCGGACACTCAGGTGGTCGGAACGGTGCCGCCGTCGATCACATGCTCCGTGCCGGTGATGGAAGACGCTCGATCCGATGCAAGAAATGCTATCAAATCGGCAACTTCCTGCGGCTTGGCTGGCCGTCCCAGTGGTATGCCGCCCAGCGAATCCATGATGACCTGCACCGCTGCGTCGTAGTCGATCCCCGCCTGCTCGGCGATGCGGAGCGCAAGACCATTCTGTCCTGGATCTGCAATCCAGCCAGGAGACACGCGCACCACGCGCACGCCCTTCGCGGACACCTCCTTGGAGATGCTCTTGCTGTAGGTGTTGAGCGCTGCCTTGGCCGATGCATAGCCAGTCGTAGCCTCAGGCAGGGGCAGGCGGTTCTGGATCGAGGTGACGTGGATAACAACACCCTTGCCTTGAGCGATCATGGCGGGGATCAACGCCCGATCGAGCCTGACTGCCGGGAAGAAGTTGAGATTGAACTCCTTGTCCCATTCTTCGTCGTTGAGCGCGGCGAAGCCACCCGAAGGCGACGACGACCCGCCAAGGACATTGACCAGGATATCGATTCCGCCCAGTTCGCGGTGCACCGCGTCGACGACGGCTCGAACGCCGGCATTCGTGGTTAGGTCTGCCTCAACGAATGCTGCCCCGGTGAAGTTGGTTGGCTTGGTGCGGGCGGTGGTCAACACACGCGCGCCCAGCTCTTGGAAAAGCGCTACTGTTGCAGCGCCGGCGCCCATGGTGCCGCCGGTGATCAGTGCCCGGCGGCCCTCCAGTGTGAGAAACGGTGTCATACCGTGATTTCCAGCTCGGCAATCTTGTCGCCAGAGAGGATGAAGAAATACCGGAGGTCGATCGGGCTACCGGGGAACTCCCCGGACACATGCGCTGTCACCAGCGTCTTGCCGTTCTCTTTGGTGATGAAGAACGGCTCGGTAACGGTCGGCCCGAACTTGTTCGAATAGTCGACCTTCCATTGGCGGATGGCAGCATGCCCCATTAGGTCCTCACCAGCATCTTTGATGATGGCATTTTCAGTGAAGACAGCGGCCAGTTCGTCCGGGCCGCCGTCGCGTTCGGCGGTGAAGTAAGCCTCGATGCTTGAGGGCAATTTGATGGTCATTTGGGTATCTCCAGATTTTGCAGCCTTGCCGACTGCGGGCCCGTCTCCGTTGGATCCGGTATCTGGAATTTAGTCCTCGACCATTCCGTCGATAAGCGACATAAATAGGAATGTGGAGTTGCGGAAACAGGGATAATGGCCCGGGATTTGCTTTCTGAATTGGACGCGGTTCTCAGCATCGCTCGGCAAGGCTCGTTTCGCGCCGCAGCGCTTGATCTTGGCCTGTCCACGACCAGCCTGAGCAATGCCATAGCCAAGCTCGAACTTCGCCTTGGCATCCGCCTGTTCAACCGCACGACACGAAGCGTTGCCCTGACCGATGCTGGGAGGGTTTTCGTCGAGCGGATTGGGCCCGCGATGACGGATATCCATGACGCCGTTCTTGGGGCTCAATCCTTGCAAGAAACACCGAGCGGGACGTTGCGCATCAATGCGTTCGCATCAGCTGCCCGCGAGGTTATGGAGCCGCTCATACTCCCTTTTCTTCGACGCTATCCGCTGGTGCACATCGATTTGGTCACCGAGGGGAAGCTGGTGGATATCGTCGCCAGCGGTTTCGATATCGGGCTAAGGCCCGTCAATCTGGTCCCTACCGACATGATCGCGCTGACCCTTGGACGGGAGCGTCAAAATGTCGTGGTCGCGTCACCCGCTTTCGTGCGCAGCCATGGCAAACCTATCGTCCCTGCGGACCTTTATCGGTTCAAGTGCATCCGAGCCCGCTTGCCGAACAACGCAATGTTGCGATGGCGTTTTGAACGAGAGGGTGAGGCGGTTCAGATTGACGTGCAGGGCGCTATTACGCTCGACGAGTCCAGCCTGGTCCGGATTGCTGCGCAGGATGGCATCGGACTTGGCTATGTCATGGCAGCCGACGTGCGGGACGACATAGCATCCGGGCGACTGGTGCAAGTGCTGGAAGATTGGACACCGGCGCTCCCCCCGCTGGCGTTTTATTATCCAGGCAGGAAGAATCCGCCTGCCGCGTTCGCGGCATTCCTACAGGCAGCGAGAGAGTTTGCTTCCGGTCCCGCCTACAGCATCGCTTGAAGACTGATTTTACTGGCGAACTGTTGGATGGCAGTTGGTGGACAAAGCGCTGGAGAAGTCAGCTACTTCGCTTTCCACCCGAAAGGTGCCGGGCCGTTATCGACCCCATCACGGTCGTTCAGATCGCGAACGAGGCTGCCCGAAAGCCGCCATCCTCGCCGGATCGCTAGAGATGGACGTTCTCGCCCCAACCGACCTTCAAGAAATCCACCTATCGGCCAATCAGGCCAAGAACGGTGCGCTCTTCGGCATCCAGCAAGGGAGCGCTGGCGCCGATCTCGGCGAGATATGCATCGAGTGCGGCAAGGCCCGATGCCGTCTGATAGCCCTCCGCCGTGCCATTGGCCACGACCATGCTGACCTGCCACTCTGACTGTGCGCGGCAGGCGACCATCACATAGCCCGGCACTTCGAATTCGCGGCAGAGCCTGCCTTCGCTGTCGGTGAAGCTGGCGACGGCATGCAACACGCGTCCATCCTCCAACGCTTGGTCAGCGCCCGAAGGCACGCTGTCGAGCGCTGCCTGCAGCTGGCTCTGTTCGACCCCGCCCCAGGACGGGTCGGAGGACGGCCGCAGCATGGGCGCCGCGACCACCACCGCTGCGACGCAGGCAGCAACACCGGCCACCGGAAACAGCCAGGCCAGGCTGATCTGCCGGTCCCAAAGCGGCTTGCGCGCCTTGCGAGCAATCATCGCCCGCACCGAGGCCTCAAGCTCGGCCGGCACCGGCTCCAGCAGGGGCGCAAAGCCCTCGCGGGCGAGACTTGCGCCATCGACCAGCTGCTCCAGCCGCTCAGCCAGCGCCGCATCCTGTTCCACGGCCTCTGCCACGGTCGAAAACAGCGGTTCGTCCAGCATGCCATCGGCAAAAGCCATCAGCGTTTCGTCGGAATATTCCGTCATGGCCTGATCCTTCATAGCAACTGCCCCGCTTCCAGGCCGACATCCTCGGCCAGCTTGCGACGAGCCCGGGCCAGCCGGCTCATCACCGTGCCGATCGGCAGATCGAGCACTTCGGCCGCGTCGCGGTAGCTGAGGTCTTCGACGCAGACCAGCAGCAGCAATTCGCGCTGCTCGACAGGCAGCCGGCCGATGGCCTCGAGCGTCTTGCCCAGCACCAGCCGGTTCTCCGGTATGCGCGCCCCGTCAAAGGCGCCGAGATCGCTGTGCTCGACAATGTCGATCTCTTCACCGCGTGTCTTCTGGCGCCGCAGCCGGTCGATCCAGCCATTGCGCAGGATGCGGAACATCCACGCCTCGAAGGAGACGTCGAGAGTCTGCCGCGGACTGGCCAAGGCCTTTTCGCAGGCCATCTGGACAAGGTCGTCTGCGGTATCGGCCACCTTGCACAGCGCAAGCGCATAGCGCCGCAGGCGCGGTAACAGGGGAACAAGGCTCGATCCGATTGTGCTCATGCAGGCTAAGACGCGCCGGGTTGAAATCTATTCCCCGAGCTGTCGCATTTTTTTCTCCGACGTGGAATATCTTGATCCATCAGGCGTCTATCATGGCGAACCCCGACAGTATCGGAGACCCGCTTGCTCCCGCTTTCCTCCATTTCCCTGCGCTCGGCACTGCTTGCCCTCGGCCTTGTCGTCCTGCCACCGCTGGTCCTGGCGCCCTATCTCGCCATGCCGGTCATGGCGCAGGAGGATGACGATGACGACGACGATGGTGGCGACGACGATGACGATGATGGCGACGGCGGCAGCTGGGGCGGTAGCGACGACGATGATGATGACAGCGATGACGACGCTGTCTGGACCGGTGGCTATATCCTCCGCCCCCGTGCCCAGGCACCCGCGCCGGTTGTCATTCCGCGCCCTGATCAGGCCGATGACCAGATCGTCGTGCAGCGCTTGAGCGCCGACGACCGCGCGACCCTGCTGGGTCAGGGCTATTTGCTTTTGGCCGAAAGCCGCGATCGGCTCCTGCTGCAATTGCCCGACCACCTGAATGTCGACGAGGCCCTGTCCCTGCTGCGCGAGACCGCGCCAGCGGCCCTCGCTGCCCCCAACAGCTACTATCGCAGTCAGGCCGTGCCAATGGAATGCGAGGGCGCGCTTTGCGCCCATTGGGAGGCGGTCAACTGGCCGCCGGTGACGGCCGATCCGCTCTGTCGCTTCGAACCTCATATCGGGGTGATCGACACGGGAGTGAACCAGGATCACGCCATGCTCACCAATGCCCGGCTCAGCCTCGAGACCATTGGCAGCGCGGGTGCCGAGCCTTCCGAGCACAAGCATGGTACCGCCGTCGTCGCCATGTTCGTCGGCGCCGCCGGGGATCGTGTTCCAGGTCTTGCCCCGGCAGCGCAACTGCTGGTGGTCGATCCCTTCGGCATGGTGGATGGCGATGAGCGCAGCGACGTCTTCTCGCTGGTCTCGGCGCTGGATCGTCTGGTGGAGGCCAAGGTCGATGTGGCAAGCCTCAGCCTCGCCGGTCCAGACAATCCGCTGCTCGCGGAAGCCGTGGCGCGCCTCCAGACTGCCGGCATTCCAATCGTCGCCGCGGTGGGCAATGCCGGACCGCGTGCAGCCCCGCTTTACCCGGCCGCCTATCCCGAGGTCGTGGCGGTGACCGCCGTTGATATCAGCGACAATATCTATCGGCGGGCAATCCACGGTGATCATGTCCTCTTGGCCGCGCCCGGCGTCGAGATCGCGACGGCGGCGTCGATCTCCGGCGTCCGTCCGCAGACCGGCACGAGCTTTGCCGTGCCCTTCGTCACCACAGCAGTGGCGGCCGCCATGGCCGGAGACGTCCCGGTGGACGAGGCGATCGACGCGCTGATCCAGACCAGTCGCGACCTCGGCGAGGCCGGCCGCGACCCGGTATTCGGCTGGGGGATGGTGCAGATCCCGTCGCCCTGCTGAGCATTTTGCCACTCTCGCGTTTTAGAATCGCGAGAGTGGCAGCCACTTTCGCTGAAAACGCTCCTAGCGGGCGGCGCGAGCAACCTTGCGATACCAGCCCGGACTGGCCAGCGTGTTGCGGAACACCTTGCGGCGCTCCTCGCCTTCCTGCGTGGTCTCGCTGCCGATCTCCATTTCGAGTTCGGTGCCGGCGCGCTCAAAGGGGATGACCTGAACCATGGGTGTGCCCTTTTCGAGCTCATGCAGCCCGTCGGGCCCATGGGCGAAGAAGGGGAAATGGATCGGCGCGGTATAGGTATCGGTATCGACGATCCCCGCAACCGGCTCGAACACGGGATTGGCGCGGTTGAGCAGGGGCACAAACAGGCAGCTCCAGCCCTTGGGCGTGCGGATCGACCAGTAATTGTGGAACTTGCACGGTGGTTGACCGGATTTGGGATGGCCGGCCACCTGATGGCTGCCGTGATTGCTGACCATCACCTTGTCGAAATCCCAGCCCGCCGTCACCGACTGGCCACCGTCCTTGATGTCGAGCCGCACGGTCGCGGCCAGCGGGATGACATAGCCGGTCATCATCGCGTCGAGAAACGGCATGCAGCGCTTGACCGTCAAGCCCGTATCATCATGCGCCCGCTTGTTCGGATCGACCGCCGGCAGCTTGCGGAACCAGTCCGGCAGGTGCGTCTTGGCGGGAACGGGTGGCGCAATCACGCCCTCGTCCTCGGGGGCGCAGAGAAAACGGATCATGGGCTTGGACCGGGCGAACATTTTGGCTCCTCGATTTCAACTATTGAGGGCAAGACGTCTGGCGTCGCCAAATATTCCCACGCGAGAAAAACAAAAATCTTTGGAATAGATCCGCGGCCCGGGCGTCTTTCTGCTCGGAGCCAGTCGAGCTCCCAAGCTGAAAAGGAGATATCCGATGGGCAAGTCCATCACGATAACAACCCTCGCCGTTGCCGGCCTCATGGCCGCCAATGCACCGTCCCAGGCCTATCAGGTCGAAAGCCCCCAACCATCGCTTGCCGTGACCTCGGCCAATGAAATGGTCGCCGACTCACGCCGCTCGGGCCTCGTCTACGACTATCGCAACGGCAGTTGGAGCGATGGCGGCAGCTCGAGCAATTCCAACTCGAACTCGAACTCCAATTCGAGCAGTAATTCCTCGTCCAACTCCAACTCGAATTCGTCCTCCAATTCGAATTCGAACTCCTCGTCCAACTCGAGCTCCAACAGCTCCTCGAATTCCTCGAGCAATTCGTCTTCGAACTCCTCCAGCAACTCCTCGTCAAACTCGTCGAGCAATTCCTCGTCGAATTCATCCTCGAACTCGTCGTCCAATTCGTCCGACGACGACGATTGATCTGGTCAAACCAAGGAGCTGAACCATGAAGATGCCCATCAAGGCCATGAGCCTTACTCTAGCCCTGCTGCTCGGAACGACCAGTCTGGGCCTCGCCGCCAGCGTCGAAACACTCGATGCCAAGCCTGTCGCCCAGGACACCGGCACTGTGCTGGTCGCCGATGACGACGACTTCCGCCCCTTCTGGTGGCGCAATGCTGGTTCGACCTGGCAGGGCGGTGGCTGGGACGACGATGATGACGATGACGACGATCACGATGATCGTTGGGACGACGACCACGACGACGATCGTTGGGACGACGATGACGACGACGATCGTTGGGACGACGATGACGACGACGACTGGGATGATGATGACGACGATTGATCATCCCCGGCATTCGCGTCCCTGACGCGAATGCCTAGTCCGGCGCATCCAGCACCGGCGCCGCGCCGGTGACATTGAACGCTTCGAGCCGCGCCATGCCATTGGGAAAGGCCAGAATGGTGAGACTGGCCGGTCCGACCGGAATGATCCGCGCCGGTTCGAGCCCCAGCGCGTGATCGAGCGCCGCCCTGATCACCCCGCCGTGGCAGACCAGCAGCGCCGTCTGCTCGGTGCGCTGCAGGGCGCGCATCATGGCGGCGCCGATACGGGCTCGCATGTCGCACCACAATTCGCCTTCGGGCGGCGCATAGGTGCCTGCGCGCCAGGCCAGGTAATTGGCCTCTTCCCGCGCCTTGATCCCGGCAATGGCCTGTCCGGTCCAAACGCCCACGCTATGCTCGCGCAGCCCCGGTTCCCGTTCGGCCTCGGGATAGCCCAGCAGGGCTGCCGTCTCCACGGCGCGGACAAGATCCGAGGTCAGCACAAAATCGGGTCGCCAGGAGGCCAGCAGCGGCGCGAGTGCCCTTGCTTGGTCCTGTCCCTTGGGCGACAGGCTGATATCGGCCTGACCCTGCAGGCGGCGCACCGCATTCCATTCGCTTTCGCCATGCCGGACGAGCAGGAGCCGCTTCACGAGACGCGCCCTCCCTTGTCATCGAACAGCGCCGACGGCGCGTCCGGCAGCTGGAAATAAAGCGTCTCGCCCAGCGGCCCGTGCCCGTCGGCAATGGCGGTGAGGCGCTGGCCGCTCTGCGTTACGCCGGTGACCAGGCGACGCCCGGCCATGGGCACGACTTCGGCCAGCGTGGTCTCGACGCGACGCGGCCCGGGTTCGCGCAGAATGGCAAATTCCTCGGCCCGCACCATGGCGCGGCCGGAGTGACCGCCAAGGGTCTGATCATCCATGGTCCCGAACCATTTGCCCGCCTCCACCGGAATCAGATTGGCCGGCGGCGTGCCGACAAAGCCGGCGACGAAAGCCGAGGCCGGATTTGTGAGAAGGTTCTCCGGCGTATCGAATTGCTCGATCCGCCCATGGTTGAGCACTGCGACATGTGTCGCCATGGTCATGGCTTCCACCTGGTCATGCGTCACATAGACCGAGGTGGCGCCGGTGGCGCGGTGAAGCTTGAGCAGTTCGAAGCGCATCTCGACGCGCAGGGTGGCATCGAGATTGGACAGCGGCTCGTCGAACAGCATGATCGGAGGCCGGGGCGCGATCATGCGGGCCAGCGCCACGCGCTGCTGCTGCCCGCCGGAAATCTCTCCGGGATAACGATTGGCCAAGGCCGAGATGCCCAGCATGTCCATGGAAGAAGCGATCGCCGCCTTGCGCTCCTCAGCAGTGCGTTTGGCGATCTTGAGCGGCCAGTCGATATTGCCCAAAACCGTCATATGCGGCCAGAGCGCATAGGACTGAAAGACCAGCCCCGCGCCGCGTTCCGACGGCGGCAGGAAGCTGGCGCTGGCACCATCGGCGACCAGTTTCTCGCCAAAGCGGATCTGGCCCGAGGTCGGCTGGTCGAGGCCGGCCAGCATGCGCAGCATGGTGCTCTTGCCGCAGCCCGATGGCCCCAGCAGCACGAGAAACGCCCCCTGCGGCACGGAGAAGCTGACGCTGTCCACGGCCATACTGCCGGAAAAGCTCTTGCTGACATGATCAAGCGAAATCACGGTTGGACCTCAAGCGAAGGAGTGTTTGCGACGACCGCGCAGCAGCGAAGCCGCGCCGGTGGCCAGCATGGAAATGACCAGGATGATGATGGTCACGGCATTGGCGAACTGGTGGAAACCGTCCGAGGCATAGCTGTAGGACAGCACGGCCAGCAGCGGCGAACTGGGCGTATAGAGCAGCACGGTAATCGCCAGGTCCCCGATGACATTGACGAAGGCGATGAGCAGCCCTGCCGCAAGGCCTCGCGCCGCCAGTGGCGCGGTGATGGCGCCGAGGCGGCGGAAGAAGCCGGCTCCGGTCATCCGCGCTGCCTCGTCTATATCGCCCGAGATTTGGGCCACCGTGGCCCGCCCGGTCTGCACCGCGAAAGGCAGCATGGCCGCCGTCAGCGCCAGGCCCAGCAATAGCGGCGTGCCATAAAGCGCCGGGAAGGGACCGATCGGCGCACCGTAAAGCGCGATATAGGCCGCCGCAAAGGCAATGCCGGGCAGCAGCATGGGTAGAAAACTCAGCTGCGAGACCAGATTGCTCAGAACCGGCACTTTCTGGCGGGTCAGCGCCACGGCGATCAGCACGCCGATGATATTGGCCACCAGCGCCACGCAAAGTCCAAGCACCAGTGTCGTGCTCAGCGCCGTGAAGAGATGCGGATTGCGCAGGATTCCGGCCTGACCACGGGCGAATTGCGCGCTGGCCTCGCCGATCCAGTAGTGCAGCGTCCAGTCGGAAAACAGTTTCAGCGAGGACGGCGCAAGGCTTGCCGCAATCAGCAGGATGATGGGCACGATGGTCGTCGCCAGACAGATCAGCCAGGCCAGCATGGTCAGCGGCAGGCGGGCACCGCCCAGCGCGAAGCGGCGTGGCCGTGCGCCCTTGCCGGTGATGGTGGCAAAGCTCTTGCGGCCGTTGAGCACGCGATTGCCCAGGCCCAAAAAGAGCGCCGAAATACCGATGAGAAGAATGGCCAGCACATAGCCGCGCTCGGCCTGGCCGATCTCGATCATGCCGAAGAGGCGTGTGGAAAGGGTCTGCATGCGCACCGGCAGGCCGAGCAGGGCCGGCGCGGCGAAATTGGACACGGCGCCGGCAAAGCTCAGCGAGGCGCCGGCAATCAGGGCGGGACTGACCAGCGGCAGCACGATGCCGAACAGCACGCGCCTGCGCGACGCCCCGCTCATTTGCGCTGCCTCGATCAGGTCGCCGTTGACGGTGGCGAGTGCTGCCGCGATCACCGTGAAGGCCAGGGCATAATAGTGGGCGATCAGCACCACGATGGTGGGCGTCATGCCCCAGCTCAGCCAATCGGGCACGGCGAACCCCATGCCCTCCAGCAATCCGCCGCCGCCCCCGACACGGCCATTGCGAAACAGGCTGCCCCAGGCCAGCGACGTGGCAAAGCTGGGAATCATGAACGGGAGAGTGGCCATGAAGCCGATCAAGGCCCGGCCCGGGACATCGGTCATCACCACCAGCCAGGCGAGGAACCCGCCTAGCAGCACGCAGCCGGAGGCGACGCAGACACCGATGATCAGCGTATTGAGCGTCGGCTCAAGGAAGAGATTCTCTGTCAGCCGGCTGGCCAACACATCCATCCAGGCGCTGCCGCCATTGGCCGTGGGCTGGAAGGTGTCGATGAAAATGGTCAGCAAAGGCGCCGTCACCAGGATGGCGAGCACCAGCACCATGACCCAGGTCAGGCCCTGGCCGGAGATCAGATTGCCGAGGCGGCGGAGAGTAGCAGGCATTGGGGGCTCCAATGGAAACGGGCGGCGCGACCGCCGCCCGTTCGGAACATGCAGGCGGGGACTAGAGCAGCGTCAGGATGAAATCGGCCACTTCGGCGCGGATCTCGGCCGTTGCTGCCGGGTCGATCTGCCAGCCGGTAAAGTCCGCCAGCGGAATGGCATCGGGATGCGGCGTGATATCGGTGCGGGTTGCCCAGTCGCCGGCCACATAGAAAGGTGCAAAGGCGGGGCCGCCGGTTTCGCTCTCGTCACCCATCATGAAGTCGACGGCAAGACGTGCCGCCGCCGGATTGGCCGTATTCGGATTGAGCGCGAGCAGGGCCGGGAAGACGATGCCATTGGAGGGTGCGACCTCATTGGCGACCTGCAGCGCCCAGCCTTCGTCTTCATTGTCCCGGCGATCGGAATAGGAGGTAAAGCCGATCGGCGGATTGTCCTGGCCGAGCGCGCCGATGGCCGCATTGACGTCATCGGTCGAACCGACCAGCACCAGGTCATTGGCGAAGAGATCGGCGATAAACTGCTGCCCGGCATTCTCGATGCCCTCGTCGAGTTCGATCGCCGAACCGAAGGCGGCTTCATAGGCCGTTGCCATCTCGTCGGACTTGAGGACCACTTCTGTCATCAGGTCGAGATAATCGCCGCGCTGCAGCGGATCGACCATGATCACCTTGCCGGCCCACTCGGGCTTGGTCAGGTCCCAGAGATTGCTGACCGGCGCGCCATCGGGATGGGCTTCCTCATTATACATCAGCACCTTGGTCGACAGGCGCTGGGCCAGCAACGGGGTTTTGAACTTGTCGTCGACCAGCTCGGCCATGCGCGGCGGCACGTAGGGCGCCACCAACTCGTCGGCAACAAGGTCGGTCAGCACGACCGGGGCGTCGGACATGTAGAAGACGTCGGCGCCAGCCACGCCGGCCTGGGCTTCGCTGCGGATACGCGCGATCTGCTCGGTCGAGGAAATGTCGAAGGTGACCATGTCGATACCCGGATAGGCAGCCTCAAAAGCCTCTTCCACCCGGCCGATACGGCTGGTGAAGGCATAGACGGTGACCTGGCCCTCTTCCTGCGCCTGCGCGAGCAGCTCGGCGGCGGTGAGGCTATCCAGGTCCTGGGCGAAAGCTGTCGTCGACAGCAAGGCGATCGTGGTGGCGGCGAGAGTAAGACGCATGACGGCTCCTGCGGGTTGGCCATGGTCGATGTAGAGTGTTCTTGCTACAGTTTTGTGACGCGCAAGTTTACTTGCAAAAATCACTCGAACTTTGCAATGAGCTCGCCCAGCCGATCCAGCGCTGCCATGGCCGTATCACCGCGCAGGCTTGCAAGAGCAAGGATTGTCGCATTGCAGATGGCCATGGGCACGGTCAACGTCTGGAAACTGTCGGGCATGCCGGCCCGCGGCGCCGAAAGCAATATATCCGGCCTTGGCGTCAGCGACGGTCCCGTCGTGCCCGAAATCACGACGGTGGCGGCTCCTGCAGCAGCCGCGACCTCCATCAGTTTTGCATAATCCGGCGGCTGCCGACGGAAGGCGAAGAGCAGCAGGGCGTCGCGCGGCCCAAGCGTCAGCACCTGTTCGGCAAGGTCGCGACGATTGCCATCGAGGCGATTGCTGACGATACCCAGCCGCCGTAACCGTCGCTCCATCAGTTCGGACAGCGCACTGGCATTGCCATGGCCATAGATGAACACCCGGTCGCGATTGAGTGCCTCGGCTGCGGTCAGGATTCGCGCGTCACTGACATGATCTGTCAGCGCTGTCAGCGCAGCGATCTCGCTTGCAACGAGCAGCGGCAGGAAACCCTGCATGCGGGCGTCGTTCAGCGTCGCCGAAATGCGCTCGGCTGGCGCCGCATCCCGCAGATATTCCTGGCGCAGCGCGTCGCGAAAGCCGGCATAGGAGGCAAAGCCAAGCTTTTTGGCGAGGCGCGACGTCGTCGCCTCATGCACGCCGATCCGGGCAGCAAATTCATTGGACGTCCCGATCGCCACCTCGCGCGGCGCAGTCAGAAGGGCCGAAACCAGCTTTTGCTCGGTCGAGGTCAGGCTATCGGCAACGCCTTGGATCCGCTCGACCATACTCGGCATAGACTTGGAACTCGACATAAATCCTCACCGGCTCGCCGACCGTTCCGAGGTAGCCCTGCATTGGCCGTAAATCAAGGGAAGCACCAAATGGATTGCCGAACGTTCGCTCCAAAGACCTGCCTGTCGGCTTTCCACCCCAAATTGCCCTGAAGGACGGAGTATGTTTTCCGCATACGCTTCACTTGCCAGAGGACGGACAATAGCGGGGTGCGGCGCTCTAGGCCGGGGCCGCAGGATAGGAAACGAAGGCCAGGCGCTGGCTGTCTGGTGCCCATGAATTAACGTTGATTGTACCCTGGCCGCCAAAGAACACGGCAAGGTCGCGTTGTCCTCCTCCATCGGGCGACATCAGCCGCAGAATGACATGTTTGTCGGGCGGATGCCCGATCGTCTCCTCGGGATAGCTCAGGAAGGCCACGTGTTGCCCGTCGGGCGACAGGTGCGGGAACCAGTTGACCCGGCTGTCGAATGTCAACTGCTCGACGCCGCTGCCATCCGCCTGCATGCGGAAGATTTGTGCATGGCCGGGTTTTTCAGCCGCAAGCTCGGAGTTGAAATAGATCCAGCGGCCGTCAGGGGAATATTCCGGCCCGTCATTGGGAACGGTGACCCGGGTGAGCCTTCTGTCGGACCCGCCGGCGGCGGGGATGGTGAAGATGTTGACCATGCGCTCGCCCTCCGGCTGTTCGACCGCGACATAGGCCAGTGTCAGCCCATCGGGCGAAATGCCGTGCAAATAATAGTGGTGCGGCGTCGTATGGTCGTTCGACACCTTGCGTGGCGTACCACCAGCGAAGGGCACGGCGTAGAGATGGCCATTGTCGGAGCTGACATAGATCGTCTCTCCGTCAGGCGACAGGACATGGTCGTTGTTGAGGTCATCGAGCCCCGGCGTCGGGATATGCTCGGGCGTGCCGCCTTCGGGATTGATGCGAAACAGCTGGCCACCAGCGTTGAACACCAGCCATTGGCCGTCGGGTGACCAGTTGGGCGCTTCGATCACCTCCGCGGCGGTCAAGACGGTGCGGCGATTGCCATTAAGGTCGATGATCTCGAGCACGGCCTGCTGGCCCGGGGAAAGCCTGCGGCCACGGCGGGGAAATGAAAAGCTCATCGGCAGGTCCAGTCGTTCGTAAAAGGGAGCATGGCTCAGGTTCCCGCATCATCAAGCCGGTCCCGGAAATCGTTGAGGCCGGCATCCACCGAAGAGGGCGCGTCGATCCATTCCTGCATGGCGGCACCGGTTGCCGGATCGCGTGCGGGAATGGGCAGCATCATGATGCGCTTTGCCGCAGCCCGGAAGCGAGAGCGAGCGTTTGCTGTTCTGCGGCCAGGCTGTCCAGCGTCGGCACCTTGATCATAGCCCCAACGCCTTCAGGTGATCGATCGATCGGCGCGCGAAACGCTGCCATTCGCTGGGGTTGTCATGTTCGGTCACGATGTGATCGGCCTTCGTGGCGCGGAACAGGGGAACGAGCGCGGCCCAGTCGATGATGCCGTCGCCGGTAGCGGTCCAGCCGTCATCGCCCTGGGTGCCGAGCGGCGCCGTGTCCTTGGTCTGGATGGCGACGATGCGATCGGCGAAGCGCTGCAGTTCGGCGGCCGGATCGGCGCCGGCGCGGACGATCCAGCCGCAGTCGATCTCGAATTTCACCGCGTCGCCGCCCGCTTCGAAAATATGATCGATCGGGCGAGTGCCGTCGGGCAGGGCAATGAATTCGAAGTCGTGATTGTGCCAGGCGACCGAAAGGCCGTGCTGTCCTGCCACCTCTGCACCCTTGGCCAGTTTCTCGCCCAGGCCGCGCCAGTAGGGGGCCGTGGGCTGGCGTTCCTCGACGATTACATAGGGCGGAATGAGATAGGTCGCCCCGAGGGTCTGGGCAATTTCGACAAAGCGCTGCGGCTCGTCCACGAGGCCGGCCAGCGGCATGTGGAAACCCAGGCACCTGAGGCCGGCATCGTCGAGGGCGCGCCGGAACGCCTGTGCATCCTGCTCATAGGCGGGCAGCCATGGCTCGATCGCGTCATAACCCATAGCCTTGAGCTTGGGGAACTGGTCGAACAGCGGCGGGAAATTGCGCGATGAATAGAGCTGGTAGGCGATGGGATAAGGCATGTCTGTGGCCGAGCCGCAGCCTTACGGCTGCGCTTCCTTGTCCTTGTCGAATTCGAGCAGCTCGACCATGACGCCCAGTTGCGGGACGGTGTCATAGTAGGCGTAGCGACCATGCGAGCCGTCGAATTCGCCGCGCTGCAACAGCCGGTGGCCCTTGCCTTCGAGATAGGCATTGCGCCTGGTCAGGTTCCGCGTGCGGAAGGCGATGTGGTGGCAGCCTGGCCCCTTTTCTTCGAGGAGATCCCGCCAAGCGCTCTTTTCCGGCCCCGGCTCGAGGAATTCGACATCGATATTGCCGAACTTGAACATGCGGATCTTGCAGCCCACGGAAGCGGGCATGCCATTGTAGATGGCCATGGCCTCTTCGGGCTCGGCCGCCTTGCCCAGCGAAGGCATCGGCTTGCCGGTCAGATCGGCGAACCACTGCGCGGATTTGTCGACATCGTCGGTGACGAAGCAGATTTGCATCACTTCGTCTTCATCAAGCAGGCGCTTGTCCATTGTGCTGGTCCATTCGGTTGGGGGTGGTCGGCGGCCCGGAGGTCGCCGACCCGGGGAGGGACTTCGTGTCAGCCAAGAATGGTGTCGTAATTGTCCTTCATCTCGGCGATGGCATCTTCAACGCTCATGTTCGGATCGCTCCAGAAGTTGAAGACGACGTTCCAGATCGAATCCTGCCAATCGGCATCGGCGGTATTGTGCGGGTTCTGCACCTGCTGGGCCGGGTCTTCGAGAATGCGCAGCACCTCGGTCGAACAGGCGTCAAGGCTTTCCGCAGGCGCATCGAGGCGGACCGGGGTCGAACCCTTCGCAGCAGCGAACTTGGCCTGTTCGGCCGGATCGAGCACAACCGAGGCGAAGTCGAGTTCGGCTGTCTTGACGTCATCGGCCGTGCCGCCGAGAAGCCCCCAGGCATCGACGGTCACGACCACCGCCTGCGCGCCGGGAATTTCGATACAGCCAAAGTCGGTGCCGGCGACCTTCTTGGCGCCGAGCCATTCACCCTTCATCCAGTCGCCATGGATCTGCATCAGGGCCTTGCCGGTGATGACCTCGTTGGTGGTCTCGTTCCAGGGTCGATTCTGCGCTTCCGGACCGGCTTCATTGGCAAACAGCCGCAGGGTTTCGAGAGCTTTGGCAAAGCCCGGATCGTCGAGCGCGGTCGGGTCAACCTCTTCGCCATAGATTTTCCTGTAGACCTCTGGACCGGCAACGGCTGCGACCAGCGCATGGGTCAGATAGCCGACCTGGAAAGGCTGGCTGCCGACGGCAAGCGGGGCATAGCCGGCGTCGCGGATCTTCTGGAAGTCCGCGAACATGGCATCCATCGAATCCCAGGCTGCGGGATCGACACCGGCGGCCTTGGCCACTTCCATATTGTAGTAGAGCATGCCGTCGATATGGAGCGCCTGCGGCACCTTGACGATCTCGCCATCGACCGAGATGGAGGCCGCAACGGCGGCGGGCAGCTTGTCGACAATGGCATTGTCCTCGAACCATTGCGTCAGCGGGAAGCCCAGGCCCATGCCGGCAATGTCGCGATAGACGCCGGGATTGGATTCCATGAAGACATGGGGTGGCTGTCCGCCGGTGATCAGGCTCATCAGGTTGACGTTGGAGCCGGTGTCGTGGGGAATGGCGATATCGGTCCAGGTATGGCCCTTGGCTTCAAGACCGGCCTTGATGACGTTGAGGGCGGCGATTTCCGGCGGCGCGGACCAGCTATGGTAGATGACCAGGTCAGTTGCCATGGCACCGAACGAAGCGGTGCTGAGCATGAAGCCAGCGACAATACCGGCTAGTCTCTTGGTAGACATCGTTCTCTCTCCCTTGTCGTTTTCGTTACATTCTCTGCCCGGTTCGGGCGTCGAACAGGTTGGCCTTGCCCTTAAGGTAGTTGACGGCCATGGACTGGCCGGGAACCAGGCGTGTGGCTGTGTCTGGCTCGACGCGCAGGGCAAGCAAATCGTCTTCGAAGCGGAAATAGGCGCTGGCATCGGGTCCGGTACGCTCGGCATATTGCAGCGGCACCGTGAAGCTGGCGGCCACCGGACCGCCGGCGGTCAGTGTGAAATGCTCCGGACGGAGGCCCGCGATGACCTCGGCTCCATCTGCCGGCGGCCCGACGAAGGGATAGTCGGAAACATCGAGCCTGACGCCCGAGGCAAACACCGCTTCGACCTTGCCTGTCGCGACCACGAGCCTGGCCTTGCGCAAGTTCATGGCAGGCGAGCCGATGAAGCCGGCGACAAACAGATTGGCCGGACGCTCGTAGATTTCATCGGGCGTGCCGAACTGCTGGATGACGCCGCCATTCATGACCGCGATCTTGGTTGCCATGGTCATGGCTTCGATCTGGTCATGGGTGACATAGACGATGGTTGACTTGAGCTGGTCATGCAGTTTCTTGATCTCGAGCCGCATCTCTGTGCGCAGCTTGGCGTCCAGATTGCTGAGCGGTTCGTCGAACAGGAAGACGCCGACATTTTTCACGAGAGCGCGTCCGATGGCGACACGCTGGCGCTGGCCGCCCGAGAGCTGGCCGGGCTTGCGATGGAGCAGCGGCTCGATCTGCAGCAGCTTCGCCGCCCAGGCGATGCGCTTTTCGATCTCCTCGCGCGGCAGCTTGCTGGCCGATAGGCCGAACTTGAGATTTCCGTGGACCGTCTTTGTCGGATAGAGCGCATAGCTCTGGAACACCATGGCGAGACCGCGATCCTTAGGGTCGAGGTCGGTGACGTCACGGTCGCCGATCATGATGCGGCCATCGGTGACGTCGAGCAGGCCGGCGAGCAGGTTGAGCAGCGTGGTCTTGCCGCAACCCGAGGGGCCCAGCAGCACCAGGAAATCGCCGTCGTCGATAGAGAGGTTGAGATCGTCCAGAACCTTGAGCAGGCCGTAGGTCTTGGTGATGTGCTCGAAACTTACGCTGGGCATTCGGGTCAACCCTTGATGGCGCCGGCGGTAATGCCCTGGACGAAGAGCTTGCCGACGAAGAAATAAATGACGAGCGGGGGAATGGCGGTGAGCAGGGCCGCCGCCATATTGTCGTTGTAGCGAACGGTGCCGGTCGAGATGGTGATGAGATTGGCCAGGTTTACCGTCATCGGCTGGCCGCCGAGGCCGCCAAAGGTCACGCCGATCAGGTAGTCATTCCAGATCGAGGTGATCTGCAGGATCAGCACGACGATCAGGATATTGCCGCTCATGGGCAGGATGATCTCGAAGAAGATCTTCCAGAACGAGCCGCTGTCCATCACCGCCGCGCTCATGATCTCCTGCGGGATATCCTTGTAGTAATTGCGGAAGATCAGCGTCAGCACCGGCATGGCCAGCACGGCGTGGATGATGGCGACGCCCCAGATGCTGCCATAGACCTTAAGCGTCGCCGTCATCGAGATCAGCGGGAACATGATGATCTGGAAAGGCACGAAGGCGCAGATGAAGAGCACGAAAAGGAAGGGGCCCGCCCATCTGACGTTCCACAATGCCAGCGCATAGCCGGTGACGATCGACAGACCGATCGACAGCGCCAGCGAGGGGATGAGGATATAGACCGAGTTCCAGAACCCGACCTTGAGGCCCTCGCAGCGCGTGCCCGAGCAGGCGGTGTTCCAGGCGTGGTCCCAGGCTTCCAGCGTCCACACATTGGGCAGCGCGAACATGGCGCCCTCGCGGATCTGATCCATGGTCTTGAACGATGTGGTGATCACCACATAGAGCGGCACGCAGAAGAACAGGGCGCAGACGGAGAGGAAGACGATGACGGCGATCGAGCGGCCGGTGATGGCCTTCTTCTTGCGCGGAAAATAGGGGGCGGTGCGGACGGCGACTTCGGCACCGAGCGATTTCTGGCTGACGGTCAGATCGGTCATGCGCGGGCTCCCGAACGGCGCTGTTGCCAGGCGGTGAGCAGCACCAGCGGCAGGAAGATCACGGCAGTGATCAGCAGCATCAGCACGGCGGCGGCCGAGGCAAAGCCGAGATTGCCCTTGGCCGACAGCGCCTGGATGGTGAAATAGGCCGGCACATAGGTCGATTGACCCGGCCCGCCATTGGTCATGGCGACGATCACGTCATAGGCCTTGATTACCCCGAGCGAGAGCAGGATGGCGCAGGTGACGAAGGTGAATTTCATCATCGGAATGATGATTTCCGTATAGAGCCGGAAGAGGCCTACGCCATCGAGCCGCGCGGCGCTCCAGATCTCGGAATTGATGGATTTGAGCCCGGCCAGCATCAGCGCCATGTAAAAGCCCGCGCTCTGCCAGACCGAGGCGAGAATGACGCCATACATGGCGGTTTCCGGCCGGGCCAGCCAGCTGGCATTGACCCAGGTGAGGCCGATGGAGTGGATGAAATGTTCGACCCCCAGTTCGGGATTGAACATCCAGCGCCAGGCCGCGCCGGTGACGATCAGCGAGATGGCCAGGGGATAGAGAAACACCGTGCGAAAGATGCTTTCGCCGCGCTTTTCGCGGTCGATCATGGCGGCGAGAATGAAGCCGAAAACGATGGCCAGCGCGCTGCCGAGGCCAAGCACGATGAGGTTCTGCAGCGAGATCAGCCAGGCGTCGTCGTTGAACAGGCGCTGGTATTGCCGGCCCCATTCGGACCAGTCGATCTCATATTCCGGCAGGCGCCGGCTGCGCGTCAGCGACAGGTAGACTGTCCACAGAATGGCGCCAATGAAGGCAACCAGAGTCACCAGTCCAGCCGGCACCAGGGCCAGTTGGGGCGACCATCGGCTCCACCGAAAGGTCATGCTCGTCCTCCCTTGAGCATCGCGGCGGATTGTTCCGCTCTGTCGATGCGTCAGCTCTTGCAAGCAGTATTATCGTTAAACTAGGATCGGACAAAACGATCCGTCAATAGTATTTCGGCGTGAACCATGCTGGTTTTGATCGGGCAGCAATACCGTCGGATCGGAAACATCTAAGGGGTGAGGGGGGAAATATATGAAAAATCAGTATGATATACCGGTGATGGGCTTCGGTACCTATGGCCGAACGGGCAATGCTGGTGTGGAGGCCATGAGCGTGGCGCTCGAAGTGGGCTATCGACATCTCGATACCGCCCAAGATTACGGGACCGAAAGTGAGGTCGGGCAGGCGGTGCGCCGCTCCGGCCTGCCGCGTTCCGACGTCTTCGTAACGACCAAGATCCAGACAGGCAATCTCGATGCTGGCGCGCTGGTGCCCTCGCTGCACCGAAGTCTCGATACGCTGCAGCTTGATCAGCTCGATCTGACGCTGATCCATTGGCCTTCACCCAACAATGCCGTCCCCTTGCCGGTCTATATCGAACAGCTCGCCGAGGCGCATGCTCTGGGTCTGACGCAACTCATCGGCGTCTCGAACTTCACCATCGCCATGCTGCGTGAGGCGCAAGCCCTGCTGGGCGAGTTGCCCATCGCCAACAATCAGGTCGAGCTCAATCCGCTGCTGCAAAACAAGAAGCTCGCAAGCTTCTGTAAGAGCCAAGGAATTTCCGTCACCTGCTACCTGCCGATCGCCCGAGGCATCCTGGGGGAGGTGCCCGAAATTGCCGAGATCGCTGCGCGCCACCAGGCGACACCGGAGCAGGTGGCCTTGGCCTTCGAATTGGCCAAGGGGTATATTGCCATTCCCACCTCGGGCAAGGCCGAGCGCATCCGCAGCAATTTCGAGGCGACCGGGCTGACCCTGACCGAGCCCGAAATGCGCGTCATCGAGGGCGTCGATCGAGGGCAGCGGGTGATTGACCCGGATTGGGGCCCCGATTGGGACTGACAGCGTTTCGCTGTTGACAGCCTCGCATTCGCGGATTTAGCTAATCGTATTAACGTTCCTACAAAACACCCTGCATCCATGCCGGGGTGCTCTGCATGCCTTGCCGCTGCGGACGGGAATATTCATTGCCGCAATGTCGGCGGGAGGAAACATGAAGGGCATCACCAGTCTCGGGCACATCGCGATCAACGTGATCGACCTCGAAAAGTCGCTCGACTACTATGTCAACAAGCTGGGCTTTCCCGAAATGCTGCGCCTCAAGCGCGACGATGGCGAAACCTGGCTCGTTTATCTGCGCATCACCGACGAGCAGTATCTCGAGATCTTCCCCGGCGCCGAAAACGATCGCGCACCGGCAAGCTGGCACACCAATGGGATGACCCATATGTGCTGGACGATCGATGATCTCGACGCCACCTGCGATCGCATCAAGGCGGCGGGTATCACGCTGCTCAGCGAGCCCAAGCCCGGCCTCGACGGGAATCGGCAGGCCTGGCTCGAGGATCCCGATGGCAATCGCATCGAACTGATGGAAATGCATCCCGACTGCCTGCAGTATCAGGCGATCCGACGCCTTCATGCAGAAGGCGTCTAGTGCGGCCTTTGATCTAGTGTCTATTCTCGCCCATGGTTTTGGTTTTCTGCTATCGACTTGGTGCATGCGCATCTTGGGGGACAAACCTCCCGCGACCGGCGTTTCGGTAGGTTGAAATCATGGGCAAACCCATCGTCCGCTTGAAGGACATTGCCGACAAGACAGGATTCTCGGTCAACACGGTGTCATTGGCGCTGCGGCAGAGCCCGCGCATTCCCGAAGACACTACCGTCCTCATCCGGGAGGCGGCGGAGGCGCTCAACTACCTTCCCAATCATGTCGCCAAGTCGCTGGTCAGTCGCGAGACCAAGACCATCGGCCTCGTGTTGACCGACATCACCAACCCGGCGCTAACCCAAGTGGCGCAGGCGGTCGAAACTGTTCTGTCTGAACGTGGCTATTCGACCCTGTTCGCGACATCGAACAACGATCTTGAAGAGGAAAAGCGGGTCATCGAGATGTTCCGCTCGCGCCAGGTCGACGGCATGCTGATTTATCCGCGCAGCCATCGCGAGCTCGAACATATCCGAAGGCTCCGTCAGCGCGGCTATCCGGTTGTGCTGCTCGTAGCTGATCCCGACGCGGGGATTGATGCCGTCTGCATCGACGAGCGCCGTGGCGCCTATCGCGCGGTGCGGCACCTTATCGATATCGGCCATAGCCGCATTGGCATCATCGACACCTCCAATCCCAAGGGAAATCTCGAAAAGCGCGATGGCTACAACCAGGCGCATGAGGAGGCAGGGATGGTGGTCGATGCCGAACTGCTGGCCGATCCGCAGGGCAACTCCGTGATCCGGGGCTATTGGGCCATGGACCGGTTGATGAGCCTGCCGGTGCGGCCGACGGCAGTCTTTGCGTCCAATGATTCCCTGGCCATCGGCGCATTGCGCTGGACGCAAAAAAACGGTCTGCGCGTGCCCGCTGATGTGGCCATCATGGGTTTTGACAACATCGAATTTGCCGAACACGCGGCGACGCCCATCTCGTCGGTCAAATACGAGGTCGACATGGTGACCGAGCTGGCGGTGGAGCGGCTGCTGCAGTTGATCGCCGCACCCGACGGCCTGCCCGAGCCGCGCGTTACCATGATCGACCCCGAACTGATCGTGCGCGACAGCACGGCGGGCAGGGGAGACTGATCAGGCTGTTGAACAGGTACGCTGCCGCTTTAGCTTCAGTCGACCCCATTGCGGTCGCTAACTATTAGACTTCTCCAAGTACTAATGGCGGAGATTGCAAGAAGTATATGGAGGTGCCCAGCTGGAATGCGTTGTGGTCTGGCTGTTTTATACTTTACCGAGCGAACGCATCAATAGGTCCAAAGGTTGGGAGTCTTGGTCTCGCCTGAACATGCGCGTCAGGTTTAGGTGGCGACACATGACTGAACTTCAAAATCCTCATAGACCTATAGATGATCAAGACGTGCTCACGCTTCAGGGCTGGGCGAACTGTTACTCGCCCTTCTGTAGCCGCCATTCCACAAAGCCACCCCGATGGACGTCCGTCGTTAGAAATATTCAAACCGCGCCGCGCTACTGCAGCTAAAGACAAACCTTAGTCATGAGTATTCCTCGGTATCGCTTGCTCAGTCTGCGGATCAAATAGGTGGATATGTTCGGGTGCGACGTGGACGGCGATCATATCGCCGGAGCGAACGTCGGTCCGACGCGTCTCGACCAGGGTCAGCTCAGGTTTTGTATCGGTCGCCACATAGGTCATCGATCCGGTCGATTCCACGACTCCGACGCTGAGATGCAGGGTGGGGTCGCGATCGGTGACGACCAGGTGTTCGGGGCGCAGGCCAACAATCACCTTGCGACCCGGTGCGAGGTGGCGCTGCAGTGGCAGGGTCGGATCGCCTTCCAGCTCGAGCTGTACGGTCTGGCCGTCGGCTGCGATCACGCCCGGCACGAAGTTCATCGCCGGTGAACCGATGAAGCCGGCGACGAACTTGCTGACCGGGCTGTCATAGAGTTCGAGCGGGCTGCCCTGCTGTTCGATGACGCCATCGCGCATGACGACGACATGGTCCGCCATGGTCATGGCCTCGATCTGGTCGTGGGTGACATAGACCGAGGTTGCTCCGAGGCGGTCATGCAGGGCGCGGATTTCCTTGCGCATGTGGACGCGCAGCGCGGCGTCGAGGTTGGACAGGGGTTCGTCGAAGAGGAAGGCTTTTGGATTGCGGATGATGGCGCGGCCCATGGCAACGCGCTGGCGCTGGCCGCCCGAGAGTTCGCGCGGATAGCGCTTGAGAAGGGCCGAAAGACCGGTAGTGGCGGCGACTTCGGCGGCCTTCTGACGGGCCTCGGCCTTGCCGACGCCATGCAGGCGGAGCGAATAGGTGAGGTTTTCTTCCACGGTCATGTGCGGATAGAGCGCGTAGGACTGGAACACCATCGCGACGTCGCGCTTGCGCGGTGGCACGCCGGTCATCACCTGGCCGGCAATCCTGAGTGTGCCGGAGGTGATGGTCTCGAGCCCGGCAATGGAGCGGAGCAGGGTGGACTTGCCACAGCCGGAGGGGCCGACCAGGGCGACGAAACTGCCCTTCTCGATGGAGAGGCTGACATTCTTGAGGGCGTGGAAGATGCCGTAATGCTTGTCGATATTGCTGAGCTCGATCTGTGCACTCATTTGAGGGCTCCCGAGGTGAGGCCGGAGACGATGCGGCGCTGCAGAAGGACGAAGACGGCCAGGATCGGGGTCACGTAGATCGCCGAATAGGCCATGATGGAGTTCCAGTCAGTGGAATTGGGGCCGAGGAAGCCCGAGAGCCCAACGCTGGCGGGCTGGAGCGCCGTGTCCTGGATGATCGACTTGGAATAGATATACTCGCCAAACGAGCTCATGAAGGTGAGGATGGCGCAGACCAGGATGCCGTTGCGGGCCAATGGCAGGACGATGGAGAAGAAGGCGCCGACGCGCGAATTGCCATCGACCAGCGCTGCCTCTTCCAGTTCGCGCGGCACGCTCATGAAGGTGGCGCGGACCAGCACGACGAAGAAGGGCATGGACTTGGCGGCGGCGGCCAGAACCACCGCCGTGCGCGGATAGTTCAGCAGGCCCATCTGGTTGAAGCCGACAAACAGCGGCGTGATCATCACCGATGCCGGCAGGACCTGCAGCATGAGGATGAGGAAGAGGCCGAAGTCGATCCAGGCACTCCGGTAGCGGGCCAGCACATAGGCGCATCCGGTGCCCAGGATCACCGTTATGGCGGTGACGCCCGAGGCGATGACCACGGAATTCCAGAGGAATGTGCCCATGGTCCGCCGTGTCCAGACGGCGGGGTAGACGCTGGGGTCGGGCGCCATGGGCCAGAAGGTGGGCGGATTGGCGAAGATTTCCGAGCCCGACTTGAGGCTGGTCACATACATCCAGTACAGCGGAAAGAGATAGACGGCGGCGAGGGCAAGCGCGAGGCCGAGCAGCAGCCAGGGAACATAGGGCCGGGTCATCCGCGCACCTCATGGCGGGTGGAGCGCACATAGACGACCGAGGCAAAGAGCACGAGCACGAACATCATCACCGAAATCGTGGCGCCCTTGGCGAAGTCGTAGAGCTGGAAGCTCATCTGCCAGGCCCAGTAGCCGGCGACCGTCGAAGTGTTGGCAGGGCCGCCTTCGGTCAACGCGGGGAAAAGATCGAACTGCTGCAAGGTGCCGATGAGGCCAAGCGAAAGGACGGCGCCGATGGTCGAGCGCATCATGGGCAGGGTGATGGTCCAAAAGCGCTGGAAGGCATTGGCGCCATCGAGTTCGGCAGCTTCATAGAGGTCGCGCGGAATGGCGGCGAGTCCGACCGAGAGCAGCAGCATGTTGAAGGCGAGGCCTAACCAGATATTGGCGATGACCACGGACCAGAGGGCGAAATTGGGATCCGACTTCCAGAACACCGTGGCCTGGATCAGGCCGAGCGACTTGAGGATGGCGTTGAAGACGCCGAAGTCACCGGCCAGGATCCAGCTCCAGATGGCGCCAACGACGAGGCCGGGCATGACCCAGGAGACGAGGAACAGGCCGCGTATGGTGGAGGCTCCGGGAAAATTCTGGGCGAAGAAGATGGCCAGGGCAAAGCCGATGACGAACTGGCCGGCCATGGAGGCAAAGACGAAGATCAGCGTGTTTTTCGTCACCAGCCAGAATTCGGGCTGGGCGACCACGGCGACATAATTGGCAAAGCCGGCGAAGGGGCGGAGCAGGGAGCCCAGGGTGAACATGTCCACCTGCTGGAAGCTCATCAGCACATTATAGACCAGCGGCAAGCCGGCCAGCGCCAGAAGGAAGAGCATGGCCGCGCCGACGAGGATCAGGTCGAAGCCGATGCCGTCACGCAGGCTGCCAAGAAATCGGGACATAGAACCTCCACGCGGGAATGAATATGACCGGCCGGATTGCTCCGGCCGGCCCAGGTCAGGGAGGTCGATTATCCCGTGATACCCTTGATGGTGGCCTGTGCCTGGTCGAGCGCCTGCTGAGCCGGCACCTGGCCGGTCAGCACCTGCTGCATGGCGTCATAGATGGCCTTGGAAATCTTCTGCCATTCCGGATGCGGGCCGCGCGGCTGGGCATATTTGAGCTGTTCCTGGAAGACCTTGAGCGCAGCGTCCTTCAGCGGCACGCCGGTTTCGGGCAGGGCAATGTCGTTGCGGGCGGGAATGCTCGAAAACTCGGGGAACATGCGCTCGTCCTGGCTGATGTAGAATTCCAGGACCTTGAAGGCTTCGTCGGGATGCTTGGTGGTGGCAAAGATACCCCAGTTGAAGCCGCCGAGCGCCGAGGAGCGTTCGCCCCCTTCGGTCTGGGTCGGCAACAGGGCGACGCCCCAGTCGAACTTGGCGTCGGTCGCCATGCGGTTGAGTTCCCAAGGGCCTGAAATGGCCATGGCGGCATTGCCCGAATTGAAGGTGCCGGTGGAATCCCACTGGCCAAGGCTCAGCACGTCCTGGCTGGCAGACTTGGCGTCGATGATGGCCTTCCAGTCCTCGATGGCTTCTACCGCGCCGGGGACGTTGACATTGTCGTAATTGCCGCCTGCCATCTGGATCCAGGGCAGATACTGGAAGGTGCCCTCTTCGCCGGCACGGGCAGAGAAGGTGATGCCATAGGTGTTGGTGGATGGATCGGTCAGCTTGGCAGCCGTGTCGACCAGTTCGCTCCAGGTCTGGGGCGGCTCGGCAATGCCGGCCTTGGCGAAAAGGTCCTTGTTGTAGAACAGGGCGATGGTATCGGTATATTTGGGCAGGCCGAAGAGCTTGCCATCCCAGCTCACGGAATTCAGCGGGCCTTCGTAATAGACGCTGGTGTCGATGATGTCGGAGGCAGCGGCGCGCTCGGTGATGTCGAGGAAGGCGCCGCGCGACGAGAAGAGCGCGAAGTCGGGGTTGTCGAGCGAGATGATATCGGGGGCCTGGCCAGTGGCGAAGGCGCGCAGGGCTTCATTGACCAGATCGTCGAAGGGGACGATGCGATAGTCGATCTGAATGTCGGTGTTCTGTTCGTTGAACTCCTTGCTCAGCGTGTCGGCGATGCCGGGGGCGTTTGCGCCGTCGATCGACCAGACCTTGATGACGGTCTGGGCGAAGGCAGGCGCGGCCATGCCCATTGCACCAAATGCGATACCGGCCATCAGGCCGAGATGTGTCAGCTTCATCGTCGTTCCTCCCAGATGCAGTCTTGCTGCTTGCTTCAAGCCGCGCGGCGCCCCTCCTGGCCCCGTTTGGCGCACTAGCCGGCAGCGGCGACGTAGTCGCCACCCCGGCAATCCTTGAGATAGTTGAGCGCGCGGACCTGGCCCGTCATTTCGAGGTCGCCGCGGTAGACCGGATCATGCCAGCCTTCGATGTCGACGGACCCGGCGTAGCCGGCCAGGCGCAATTCGGAGATGACGTCGGTCCAATTGCTGTCGCCAAAGCCCGGCGTGCGCATGAAGACGAACTTTTCCTTGCCGAAAATGCCGTGTTCCTTGATCACTTCCCAGCGGATGGTGGCATCCTTGCCGTGCACATGGAAGAATTTGTGCGCCCATTTGCGGATCTGGGGCAGGGGATCGATCAGGTAGACGAGCTGGTGGCAGGGCTCCCATTCGAGGCCGATATTGTCATCGGGCGTCTCGTTGAAGATCAGCTCCCAGGCGTCGGGATTGTGGGCGATGTTCCAGTCGCCGCTTTGCCAATTGCCGTCCATGGCGCAGTTCTCGAAGGCGATCTTGACGCCCTTGTCGGCGGCGCGTTTCGCTAGTTCCGACCAGACCTTGCGGTATTGCGGCAGGCTATCGGTCAGCGGCTTGTTGCGAATGCGGCCGGTGAAGCCGGCAATGGTATTG
This sequence comes from Candidatus Devosia phytovorans, assembly GCA_029202405.1. Taxonomy (NCBI): domain Bacteria; kingdom Pseudomonadati; phylum Pseudomonadota; class Alphaproteobacteria; order Hyphomicrobiales; family Devosiaceae; genus Devosia; species Candidatus Devosia phytovorans. The sequence goes on from CP119312.1 coordinate 1,357,918, forward strand.
GCGCCGAAATGGTGGGCATTGTCGATACAGTCCTTCCAGCCCTGCAGGGTCTGACGGTCCATTTCCTGGTCCTCGAGCGGATTGCCGAACATGCCGATGGTGGAAATGGTGATGTCGCGGTTACCGATGGCCTCGAGGCTGCGCTTTCCCAGCTCGGCGAGATCCTGGCCATTGGTGGTCTGCCAGAAGAAGGGTTCGAAGCTTTCAAAGCCCAGGTCGGCAATGGCCGCGATGTTTTCGGCGCCCTTGCCGGCGGTAGCCTGGATCATGGTGCCGATGCGGATGGATTTGGCGGGGTTGCTCACTGAAAATTCCCTAGGCTGAAATGGCGACGCGCTGGCGGGTTCGGGCGCTTTCGATTGCGGCGAACACCATGGCCAGGCTCTTGATATTGTCGGTGCTGGTGGTTTCGGGCAGCCGGCCCTGCTCGATGGCCGAGAGGAATTCGGCGATGACGCTGGCATGGCCATGGGTCTGGTCGAGGTCGGCGGGGGCAGGCACCTCCACCGAAACGGCGTCGCGCAGCAGGCCCGGGCCGTCGACGGCGACGCGCGCGTCGAAGCCATCGCCGCCATCCCACAGCAGCGTGCCCCTGGTGCCGATGATCCGCCAGGCACTTTCCCAGCTGGTATTGGCGCCCTCGGCGCTCCAGCTGCCGCGGTAGTTGAAGACCACGCCCTGATCGAATTCAAAAATCGCATTGGCCGCAGCGCCATGGGCGTACCAGGAGCCCTTGGGGTTGGTCTCAAGGCAATAGACCGCCTTGGGCGCGACGCCAGCCATGAAGCGCGCGGCATCGAGCGTGTGGATGGCCATGTCGAGCAGCAGCACGTTTTCCATCTGCTCGCGGAAGCCGCCAAAATGGGCGCCGATGAAGAAATCGCAGTGCAGCGCCGTCAGTTCACCCAGTTCGCCGCTCTCGATGAGGCGACGGATGCGGCGCACGCCCGCGATGAAGCGGCGGTTCTGCACCACGGCATGGATGCGCCCGACGGCAGCGGCCCTGGCGATGAGCTGCTGGCCGGCTTCGAGCGTTGCCGCCATCGGTTTTTCGCTGAGCACGTGGCAGCCGTGGCCGAGCGCGGTCTCTACCACGCCTTGCCGCGCGGCTGGAATGACCACGTCGAACAGCAGGTCGGGCCTGGTCTGGGCCAGCACGGCGTCGAGGTCGGTGCCGATCACGGCATGGGTCAGGCCGAATTCGGCGGCGCGCGCTTCGGCCGTGGGGCGGTCGAGATCGACCAGCCCGACAATGTTGACGCGACCGGCCAGCAACGGATGGTCGGCCAGTGCCGACAGCCACCCTCTGGACATAGCTCCGCAACCCGCAAGAACGGCCGAAAAAACCAAGTGAGATCCTCCGAGGGCTACGATCCGCGCCGTCTTCTGCGGCGGTCGAATGGCATGTCCCGTAAACGTTTACGACGCTATATTCGGGAGGCGATCTGTGTCAATGCACTTTCGTAAACGTTTCTGGCGGCGCTCGTCCGCGTGGGGAAAAGAACCGAAAAAATGAAGGGTATCAGACGCTTAGCCAAAGATCTCGATATCTCTATCGGGACGGTATCGCGGGCCCTCAATGGAAAACCGGATGTCAACGAGAAGACCCGCCAGCGGGTTTTCGAGGCGGCGACGGCGATGGGCTATGTGCCCAATCAGGCGGGCAGGGCCCTGCGCAAGGGCTCCACGGGCGTCGTCGGCTTCATGATGCAGACCGGTTCGGAGATCACCGGCGAAGGCGATGTGTTCTTCATGAGCGTGTTTGATGGCGTGCAGACGGTCTTCGCACGGCACAAGCTCGACCTCGTTGCCTTGCTCTGTTCTTCGGAAGAAGACCCCGATGCCTATCTGCAGCGCGTGGTGGCGCGGGGTTTTGCCGACGCGCTGATCATTTCGGCGACCAAGCGGCACGATCATCGCATCGACTATCTGGCGGAGCGGAATATTCCGTTCATCGCGCTGGGGCGCAGCCTGACCGACGCGGGCCAGCCGTGGCTCGATCTCGATTTTGAAGGCATGGCACGGGTGGGCGTCGACCGGCTGGTGGCCAAGGGGCATCGTCGCATCGGCGTATTTTCGACCGACGACGACTCAAACCTGGGCTTTGTGTTTCGTGAGAGCTATCGCGAAGCGCTGGCGGCGCATGGCATTGAATTTGATCCATCGATGATCTTCATGGCGCATCCCAACGAGCGCGGCGGCCACGAGATCGCCGAGCGCATCGCCGCCCTGCCGCCCGAACAGCGGCCTACGGGTTTTATTCTGACCAATGAAGTTATGTCGGTCGGGCTCTATCGTGGGCTATATGACTCGGGCCTGCAGCCGGGCAGGGATTTTGCGGTGATCGGCCGGGACAGCCCGCATGCGCACTATCTAAGCCCCAAGCTGACCTGCTTTACACTGTCGCTGAGGGACCTCGGCATCCAGTTGGCCGAGGCGCTGCTGGCCACCATGCCAGCCTATTCGGATCAATATCCGCTGGGCACTGTCCGCAGGATTATTCCGTTAGATCTCGTTGAAGGTCAGAGTGACGGACCGGCAACTTAACAGGTACAGCCACGGTGCGGTCTGAACTGACCGGGATATCAAGTGCACGGTGACTTCGACAAGCGGGTCCTCTCTCTGACGCGGATCGCTCGCATACTCGGGTTGTAGGCTGGCTGTTTCTAACGGCACCCATATGCCAAACTGGAAGCCCAGTGCGTCAGCAACACCCTTGAACGCTATCGCACCCGTACCTACCAAATGGCCGCTTTTGACAGTTGATTGGCCAAGATCAGACTGCCTGCTCTCCACCCCGACGCCGCCGGTATCCTGGCGCCCGAGCCAGCGGTCTGGTGCCCACCCCATCTCTGCCGTTCCAAGGTCAGCAACAGGTCCCCGAAAGCCGCGGTTCTTGGCATGCTCGCTGAATGAAAGACGGCGGCCAGTACTAGATAGGCAGTTTTTTCTGCACAACATCTCGTCGGCCGGTTTGGCATATGTGCAATGTCACGCGCCATCGCGCGGCCCAACGTATGTCGTCCACCTCAGCAGATTGCCAACCAGCGCTGCGCAGCATGAAGTGCAGTGGTGGCAACGTCTACCGCCTGCGTTCCTGCGGACTCTATCCGTGCAAATGATATGAACTACGCAAGACCGTTCAATTACCCAAACTTTCGGTTCCAATGCACAAGCGGTTGTCCATTCCTCGTATCCGACCAGGCGACGCGACCGATCGTCAGCACATGGTCGTGCCGCTCGATCATCTCTTCCACCACGCAACCCATATTGGCTAAAGCCCCCTCAAGCGCATGGCCGGTGCCGGACATGGGCAGCCAGCTGCCGGATTCGAATCGCCGCGCTCCGTCCAGCCCGCTCCGCCCGGCGAAGTTCTCGGCAATATGCTCCTGTGCCGATGAAAGAAAACTCACCGAAAATTCCCCGCTGCGACGGATCAGATCCAGCGTCGAGGACTGCTGGTTGATCGAGACGAGCAGGCGCGGCGGCTCGACAGATAGCGAGATGACCGAAGTGGCGGTGAAGCCACTCCGGTCCATTTCAGTCGATGCTGTCACCACACTCACGCCCGCAGCGAGCTGGCGCATGACGAGCCGGAAATCGGGCACCTGCTGCCCGGTCTCGACTGGAAGACGATCCAGCATCAGGCCGCCTTGGCCGGGACCGGCTCACCCAGCGACAGCATCAGCCGATTGGCCCAGTTGAAGAAGGCCGAGGCCGAGATGACGTCGGTGATCTCGAAATCATCGAGCCCCGCCGCGCGAAGCCGCGCAATCTCGTCCGGCCCAAAATCGACAGGCGTGTCGGTCAGCGCGACTGCCGCCGCCGTTACCGCATTCCAGCGCTCGCCGAGATCGGCCCCGATCCCCTCGTCGAGTAGGCGCTGCACGTCGTCGCGGCGCTTGGAATGGGTCGAGGCAAAGCGCGAATGCACCGAGGCGCAGAAGATGCAGCCATTGTGCCGGGACGTCGCCGTTGCCGATAGCTCGCGCTCGGCGCGCGGCAGCCCGCCATTGGGATTGTAGAAGATATCCTTGTCGGCCCTGGTGCGCGCTTCGAGCACTTCGGGGTCATGCGCCAGAAGCATGAAATAGGGTGACTTGGAGCGCGAGGCGTCGACCAAGCCGGTCCAGTGGCGGTCGGTCAGATCGCTCTCGGCCAGCGGCTCGAGCCAGGGCGCCCAGCCCAGTTCGTCCTGGGTGAAGACATTGGGCAGATCGGATTGTGTATTGGACATGGGATGACCTCAGGCAATGGCGGAAGCGGGAGCGACCTTGGGCAAGCGCGGGGCAGTGACGTCGGTGGCGGCCAATGTGCTCAGCCCTTCGACAATGCGCGTCTGGAAGGCCAGATAGGCAACAAGTTGGGAAATGGTCACGACGCCCGCCGTGCTCCAGCCAGCATTGATCAAGCCATGCAGCGCCTCGCGGCTGGCATCGCGCGGCCGGAACACCAGGAGATGGGCATGTTCGAGAGCCACCCTCAGCCGCAGGCCAAGATGGGTGCGATTGGCTGGGGCCACGGCATAGAGCGGGCCCTGCTTGTTTTCCGACGCAAGCGGCCCGGCCGGATAGGTGCCATAGGGCCCTTCGGTCGTACCCCGCTCGATTTCCTCATTGATCAGCGCGGCCACCGCCACGCCGCCCTCGCTGGTCGACAACAGATGCGCATAGTGATCGGCCAAAACGATCTGGCCATGGAGGCCGGTGACGAAGCTGGCGATGGCTAGGCGTTCGACAAGGCTCACTTCATTGGTATCGCGCGGCGCAAACAGCGCGTCATAGGCCTTCTGGATATTTTCGCGGGCCACTTCGCGATGGCGCCGCAACTGGTCGAGATGCGAGCCGGGCGTGATGGACAGGACCTGATCAATAAGATCGTGGGACATGATGCTTCCTTGTTAGCTTGCAATGGCGATGGAGGGGGCGCTGCGCCAGCCGAGTGCCGGCGCAACCTGGGTGGTGGTGAGTTCTAACGAACGCAGGATCAGTTCATGCGGCGGATCGATTGAGTGAACCTGGAACGAGATGTCCGTCACCCGATCGAGCACGGGGTCCGATGCCAGGCTTTCGATCACCGCAGTGGCATTCCCGACATGACTATCGGTGAGCGCGATCAGGTCGCTGAGCGAAGACGGCCCGCCAATCCCGGCTGCTGCGGCGATTTTTTCACCAAAACCGCGCAGACCTTGGTCGGCCCATTCCAGCGCCTTGGCCTGTTCATCGGCAACGAACAGCGTGCGCGAGGCCAGGATGCGCGGCTCGACACCGGCCGGCAGGTTTTCGAGATAGGCGTCGATTATGGGCTGCTGCAGATCGGCGAGGCTTGCATCCGGCTTGTCCTTGCTGCGCGGCTGGGTGCGTGACAGCATCAGGCCATCGCCGGCCTGCCCGGCCCGCACGCCGCCTTCCACCGAGAATGTCGCCTGCCAGATCCGGTCCAGCAGCGCCTTGCCCTCAGGATACAGCCGATTGCCGCCGCCCACCTCTTCGCCGGCAAAGGCCTTGCGCAGCAGCGTCAGGTTGGCGCCATTGATCGGCCCGCGCTGCGCGCTGTCGAGGCCGAAGGCGGTAAAGGATTCCGGTGTGCCGCCGCTGCCAATGCCGATTTCCACGCGGCCATTGCTGAGCAGGTCCAGCACGACCGCATCTTCGGCAACGCGCAATGGCAGTTCCAGCGGCAGGGTGATAATGCCGGTGCCGAGACGAATGGATTTCGTCCTGGCGGCAACATGAGTCAGGAAGACCAGCGGCGAGGGCAGCCCGCCTTCGTCGCGGTGGAAATGGTGCTGTGCCACCCAGGCTGCATCGAAGCCGAGCTTTTCGGCATGGACGATCTGTTCGGTGGCGAGGCGATAGCGCTCGGCGGGCGACACGTCATCGAGCAGGCGGGTGAAAAAGCCCAGGCGTTTGGTTCTGGTCATTCGGCAGCTCCGGCAAATTCGAGTTTTTTGGACTGCGCCAGCGCCCGGCCGGGGATGGCTGCCAGCAAAGCGCGGGTGTAATCGGTTCGGGGACGGGTGAAGACCTCGGAGACAGGCCCGGTCTCGACCGCCTTGCCGCCCTGCATCACCGTCACGGTATGGGCGATCTGGCGGACGACGGAGAGGTCATGGGTGACGAAGAGATAGGTGAGGCCCAGTTGGTCCTGCAGGTCACCGAGGAGTTTGAGGATCTGCGCCTGCACCGTGACATCGAGCGCCGAGACCGCCTCGTCGAGCACGAGAAAGCGTGGCTCGAGGATCAGCGCGCGGGCAATGGCGACACGCTGGCGCTGGCCGCCCGACAGGGCTCGCGGATTGCGGCTCAGAACGTCGGCGGGCAGGCCAACCTTATCGATCAGCGCCGCGGCACGCTCGTCACGGGCCTTGCGCGACAGGCTGCCGAAATTGCGCAGGGGTTCGCCGACAATGTCGATGATGGTCTGGCGCGGATCGAGCGAAGCGAACGGGTTCTGATAGACCAGCTGCACATTGCGCCGGAATGCGCGCCTGGCGTCGCCGACCAGATCGGTCGCCTCGACACCATGGATGACGATGCTGCCCGAGGTCGGCTTTTGCAGCCCGACAATGGCGCGCGCCGTCGTCGTCTTGCCCGAGCCCGATTCCCCGACCAGCGCATGGGTCGTGCCCGGCGCGATGGAGAAGGACACATCGTCCACGGCCACAAGGTGCCGGTTGCCAACCGAAAACACCTGCCGCAGGCCTTCGACCGTCACGGCCGGCTCGCTTGCCTTGGGCAGGGGCTTGAAGCTGGCCGGCGCCAATGAAGGCGCATCGGCCAGCAATTGCCTCGCGTAGTCGCTGGTCGGCGCCGCCAGCAGCGCCCGTGTCACGCCCTGTTCCTGCACCTCGCCCTGGCGCAGCACGACAATCCGGTCGGCCCGGTCCGCCGCCACGCCCAGGTCATGGGTCACCAGCAGCACCGATGTGCCTGATTCCGCACGCAGCTCGTCGATCAGGTCGAGAATGCGATGCTGCACCGTCACGTCCAGCGCGCTGGTCGGTTCGTCGGCAATGATCAAGGCCGGCTTCAGCGCCACCGCAATGGCGATCAGCACGCGCTGCTTCATGCCACCGGACAGTTCATGCGGATACTGATTGTAGCGCAGTTCGGGCTCGCTCAGGCCCACGCGGCTCAGGAGCTCGATTACCCGCTGTCGCCGCGCCTTGCGATCGCGCCAGCCGTGCAGGAACAGGATTTCCTCGACCTGCCGACCGATCGTCTGCACTGGATTAAGCGAGGTGCCCGGATCCTGCGGGATGAGGCTCACCACTTTGCCGCGAATGGCATCGAAGCGGCGTGGCGACCAGGAACTGAGCTCGGCCTGGTTGAGGCGGATGCTGCCGCTATCGATCCGGCCATTGTCCGGTAGAAGGCCGATGACCGCCTGCGCCGTGGTCGTCTTGCCCGAGCCGGATTCCCCGACCAGCGCGACGACTTCGCCGGCTCCAACCGAAAAGGACACCGACTGGACCACCTGGCGCCAGCCGTCATCGAGGACATAGGAAATGCCTAGGTCCTGAACCTCAAGCACAGGCGTCAGGGCATGGGGAAAGGCGAGCATGTTCATGACGATCTCCGCAGCGATTGGCTGATGCGATTGGCGGCAAGCACGACGAGGATGACCGCAAGGCCGGGGAAAGTGGTGAGCCACCAGGCCGAGGTTAGATATTTGCGGCCCTCGGAAATCAGCAGGCCCCATTCGGGCGTCGGCGGCGGCGCGCCATAGCCGAGGAACCCCAGCGTCGAGATAGCCAGGATTGCTGTGCCAAATTGCAGCGCCGCAAAGGCTATGACCGTGCCCAGCGAATTGGGCAGAACATGGCGCCACAGCACGGCGGCAAAGCGCCCGCCGCTGCCGAAGGCGGCCTCGACATAATCGGCCCGCCGCACCCGGATCACTTCCGATCGCATCAGTCGGGCAAAGCCGGCCACGGTGGTGACACCGACTGCCGCCGCGACATTTATGGTGCCAAAGCCCAGGATGATGATGATCGAGAGCTGCAGCAGCAGACCCGGCACCGACAGCAGCACATCGACCAGCCGCATGATGACCGTGTCGACCCGGCCGCCGGTCGAACCCGCAATCAGCCCCAGCGCCGTGCCACCGATAAAGCCGACCGTCACGGCGACAATCGCCCCGGACAGCGAATTGATCGCGCCGTAGATGATGCGGGCCAGCACATCGCGGCCGATTTCGTCAGTGCCGAACCAATGGCTGGCATCAGGCGCCCGCAACTGGTTGCCCGCAATGCCCATCGTGCCGCTATGGGGCGTGAAGAGACCCGGCGCCACGGCGAAGGCCACCGCGAGGGCAATCACAGCCCAGGACAGAACCAGCGTCACATCGACCCGGCGCAACCAGCGGGCCTCGGGCCTTGCGGTAAAGAGATCGAGCGTCGTCATGCACTGGCCTCCAGCTTGCGATTGAGTCGCGGATCGATCAGCGGTGCGACGAGGTCCACCACGAGGTTGATAAGGACAAAGCCAAGCGCGGCGAGAATGACGATGGCCTGCAAGACCGCCGTATCCTGATTGCTGACCGCCTGTTCGGTGATGCGTCCCAGCCCGTTGATGCCGAACACGGTTTCGGTCACCACGGCCCCGGCCAGCAATTCGCCGAATAGCAGGCCGGCAATGGTCAGCACCGGCAGCAGCGCATTGCGCAGCACATGCCGCCACAACACGCCTTTGCGCGTCGCCCCCTTGGCCCGCGCCACCGAAACGAAGGGCTGTGCCTCGACTTCATCAAGGCTGCGGATCAGGATTTGCGCCAAAGGCGCCGCGATCGGCAGGGCCAAGGTCAGCACCGGCAGCACCAGCGACTGGAACAGGTTCGGGTTGATGATCGGCACCAGCCGCAGCTGGAACGAGAAAATCTGGATCAGCATGATGCCAAGCCAGAACACCGGAACCGAGATCATGAGGGCTGGAAGTGTGGCCAGCAAATTGCGCAGCCAGCGGAACGGCGCCAGGGTCGCAGCGAACGACAAGAAAAACGCCAGAAGTATCGCAGCAAGAAGCCCGAGTGCCGCGAGGCGCAGTGTTGGCGGCAGGTTGACAGCCAAGAGCGTATTGACCGGCACGCCGGCCTGGACCGAGTAGCCGAAGCTCCCCTGCAGGAAATTCCAAAGCGTATTGCCGTATTGCGCCCAGAGCGGTGCATCGGCGCCGTAGAGCAGGCGGATTTCCGCGATCTGCTCGGCACTCAGCCCCATTTCCGGGTTCTGGTACTTGATCAGGATGGCATCGCCCGGCAGCGCCTGCAGCAGCAGGAAGCTCGCGGTGAAAGCCAGCAGCAACACGACCAGCGCCTGCCCGATCCGGTTTGCTATGGATGTCATCAAACCTCTCCAACCAAAGGAAATTCTGGAGGCGCCCTGCAGGGGCAGGGCGCCTGGTTCAGGTCAGCGCGGCGCTAGCCAGGTATTGTAAAAGCTCGGGCGGGCCACGGCGTCGAAGCTGATGCCGTTGACATAGGGAGCCCCGGCAAAAACCTGCGGCTCCTCAAAGATCGGGATCACATAGGCCTGGTCGAGCAGATAGACCTGCGCCTCGCCGGTCAGCTCCAGCCGCTTGGCAGTGTCCGGCTCGGAGGCAATCGCCAGCAGCAGCTCGTTAAGCGCGGCATCTTCCCATGTCGCGCCGGTATTGAGCCCGCCCTTCTGCAGCAGGGCATCGCGATTGGTCGGATAGAAGTTGGACTTGATCACGTCAGGATCGGCCCGGCCCACCATAGCCGATACGACCGGAGTCTTCAGCGGATCGAGCCGGTCGACCGCCGCGCTGCCGGCATCGCCGGCCAGCACGTTGAGCTTGACGCCCACCTGCGCCCATTGCTGGCTGAGCAGCTGGAAGGTGGCGCGGCTCTGCGGCTGCGGCAGCGATTCATAGACGCTGAGCTCAAGCTTCTGGCCGTCCTTTTCGCGAATGCCATCGGCACCAACGACCCAACCGGCTTCGTCCAGCAGCGCCTTGGCGCGATCCGGGTCGAAGGCGAGCTTGTCATGGAGGTCGACATAGCCGAGCGCGGTGGCAGCGATCACCGAGGTAGCCGCCGGATAGTGCGAGGAGAAAATAGTTTCGACGATCTCCTTGGTATTGGTCGCGGCGGTCAGCGCCTGGCGCACCTTGAGGTCGGCGACCAGCGGGTTTTCCGGCCGGAACACGGCGTTGTTGTTGACGCCACGCGTCGAAGCCGAGTGGATCAGATAGCCCTGCGCTTCAACCTGCGGCTCGTCATAGGCCTGGATTTGGCGAATGAAATCGGCCTGTCCGGCCAAGAGCGCGCCAATGCGCACGCTGTCTTCCGGCGTCACAATATACTGGATCGCATCGAGATAGGCCCGGCCCTGATGCTCGAGGCTGGCGGGCCCCCAGGCGTAGTCCTCGCGGACTTTCAGGTTGAGACTCTGGCCCAGCACTTCGCCTTCGACGACGAAGGCACCCGAACCGATGATCTTGGTCGCGTCACCCAGTTCGTTATAGGGCAGGGCGAGCACGCTCGGCGCTACCAGCCCCGAGCCGATCACCGACGTCGCCTGCAAGAAGCCCGGCGCCGGGGCCTTGAAGCTGAACTTGACGGTCAGCGGATCCACGACCTCGCTGCTCTCGTAATTGTTGATGGCCTCGGCCACCGGATAGCCGAGTTCCTTGTCGCCCAGACCGAAAATATCAAAATTCTTCGCCACAGCTTCGGCGTCGAGCGCCGTGCCATCCGAGAAGGTCACGCCCTCGCGCAGCTTGAACGTATATTCGGTGGCGTCCTCGTTGATCTCCCAGCTCTCTGCGATCCAGGGCTCGATCGCGAGCGTCTCCGGATTCTGCCAGGTCAGCTTGTCGGTGATCTGATTGAGAATGCCGCTATTGGGGTAAAAACCACCGGCCGGGGGATAGAGATTGGTATGGGGTTGCTGCTCCAAATAGATCAGCGTGCCGCCCTGTACCGGCCCTTCCTGCGCCATCACGGCCAGCGTCGAGACAGAAGCCAGCAACGCGCTGGCGAACAATACCTGGCCGAATTTTTTCCCTGACCGGGTCGTCAAAATCATTCCATTGCCCTTTCCAGAACCCGCTTGAGCGGGCTTCAAACTGGGAAAAGCCTACGAGCTTTGGCGAACAAGACAACAATGTCTACCGAATTGGTCGTCTATTATCGGTGCATATTGCGGGTGATGTTTTCCAGATTTCATCCATCGGTTAGAATTCTGGATGTTCGGGCGACGCTGCCGCAGCCACCGTGCCGAACCAGCTGCAGGGCTTGCCGACGTCTGTTTTCGCAGTTCTAGGGGAACAACCGGACGGTCAGCATCCCACCCCATCCTGTACAACCGTCCTGCTGCCAAAATCATGGACGGATCACCCGCCATCGCTTATGTCACCGGCATCACCACATCAGCAGATCGGGGCCGACATGACCGCAAAAATCATCGACGGAAAGAGCTTTGCCGAGGGGCTGCGCAGCCGCGTGGCCGGCCATGTGGAGCGGCTCAGGAGCCAGCATGGCATTACGCCGGGCCTCGCCGTGGTGATTGTCGGGCATGATCCGGCCAGCCAGGTCTATGTGACCAACAAGGCGAAACAGACTGCCGAAGTCGGCATGGAATCCTTCAAATACGAATTGGCAGAGGACACCAGCGAAGCCGAACTGCTCGAGCTGGTGAAGCGCCTCAATGCCGATGATCGCGTGCACGGCATCCTGGTGCAGATGCCCGTGCCAAAACATATCGATCCGATCTCGGTAATCGAGGCCATCGATCCGGCCAAGGATGTCGACTGCTTTACCCCGGCCAATGTCGGCAAGGTGCAGATCGGCCTGCCGGGCCCCGTCTCCTGCACGCCGCTGGGCTGTCTGATGCTGCTGCGCGACCAGCTTGGCTCGCTGTCGGGCCTCAATGCGGTGATCATCGGTCGCTCCAACCTCGTCGGCAAGCCGATGATGCAGCTGCTCATCCACGAGAACTGCACCGTCACTGTCGCCCATTCCAAGACCCGCGATCTGGCCGATGTCGTGCGTAAGGCCGATATCGTCGTGGCCGCCGTTGGCCGGCCAGAGATGATCAAGGGCGACTGGATCAAGCCGGGCGCCACCGTGATCGACGTCGGCATCAACCGCGTGCCGGCGCCGGAAAAAGGCGAGGGCAAGACGCGCCTGGTTGGCGACGTCGCCTATGCCGAAGCCGCTGAAGTCGCTGGCGCCATCACGCCGGTCCCGGGCGGCGTCGGGCCGATGACCATTGCCTGCCTCCTGGCCAATACGGTCACCACGGCCTCGCTGATCAATGGCCTCGTGGCGCCGAGCGATCTCACCGCATGAGCGTCGACAGTCACGATCCAGGCGGCAAGGTCCGCCTGGCGCTGATGCCGGGCGTCAAGGGCGATGCCAGCTTCAGCAAGGACGGAAAATATCGTCAGCTGATGCGGCGTTGGGCGGGCGAGAGCTTTCCCGAGCGCTATATCCTCTTCATCGGCATGAACCCCTCCACCGCCGATGCCACGGTCAATGATCCGACCTGCGCGCGTGAATGGACCTTCGCCAATCGTGAGGGCTATACGGCCATGGTCAAGGCCAATGTCGGCGACTATCGCGCCACCGATCCCAAGATGCTGCTCGCACCGGGCGTGGTGGCCGTGTCCGGCGACAATATCCCGGCCATCCGCACGGCGGCAGCGGGCGCCGATTTCGTTGTCCTCTGCCACGGCAAGCTCAACAAGGCGCTGGCGCCGGCGGGGCGCGAACTGGTGACTGCACTCAAAAGTGATGGTGTCGATCTTTGGTGCTTCGGCACCAATGGCGACGGCTCGCCCAAGCATCCGCTCTATTTGCGCGCCGACACGCCGCTGGTGCGCTTTCAGCCCTAGCCGGCTGCTATGCACCTGACAGGTAGCCATAAAACCGCGGGTTTGTTACAGCATTGTCACAGGGATTCTGCGTGTGACGGCTGGAAACGCTGTGGCGTTGTCTCCTGCCATCATGTCGCCCGGTTAGTGTCTTTTTAGGAGAAACCGTCCTATCTGGATCGACCGGATTGTTGGGGTAGTTTGTTGAAGCTTCGTTCTTTTCTCGCCATTGCCGCCCTGACTGCAACCGTGGCCTCCGCCCATGGCCAGGATCAGTTCAGCACGCCTCAGACCACCACGCCCTGGTGGCTTGAGGATAGCAATGTCTTCGTCTTCGGCGGGCTGTTCAGCACGGAATCGGTCGGCGAGACCTTCAACTTCATCGGCACCGACTATACCGACGCCTATATCCTGGGCGGTGGCGTGCAGACATTTGTCTACGGCCAGGACGACGGGCTCAAGCTCGGCATCGAAGCCGGCGCCTCGCTGCGCAAGGGGCCCGATGTGTCGGGCGAAGTCTGGGCCGGTGCGGTGATCCGCGCCGATGGATTCATCCACACCGATCGTTTCAAGGTTTCGGCCAGCGTCACGGGCGGGTTCTCGGCCACCACGGCGCCGCTCGATGTGGAAGTCGTGCGTGAACTGTCGCGCGGCGACGGCGACAGCAGCGTCCTCTTCTACATGGCGCCCGAGCTGAGCCTGTCCTTCGACTCCAATCCCAATGTGGAAATCTTCTACCGCCTGCAGCATCGCTCGGGCGGCTGGGAAACCCTGGGCGGCATGGGCGAAGGCTCCAACGCCAATACCGTGGGCCTGCGCTACCACTTCTAGCGCGCATTCAGCGATCTAGCGGCAAACCTTCAACCGGCGAGATAAAACAGCCGCGCAACCGTATGGTCGCGCAGCGCCTGTGCCGGCAGCCGTCCGGTCAGTGCATCCACGACACGTGACGTGTCGGTTACCGCCGAAGCATCCACTACCACCTTGCTGAAACTCGGCCGCAGGCCTTGCCTCGCGCCTTCAAGCAGATTGAACAGCTGCGCCCGCACATCGAGCTGTGCCGCGCAGGCGACGCAGGCTGTACCATCGGCATGGCCATGACCAGTATTGGCCGGCAGGCGGAGCAGGGCGGTATCGCCGTCCAGCGGCACGAGTTTGCCGGGCTCGGTGATGAGGGTGACGGGGATGGGATTGAGCTTTGTGTTCAAGAGGATACCCCCACCTAACCTCCCCCTGATAGGGGGAGGGACAGATCCAGCTTGGGGCACCATCTCGCCAAACCCACCCCGCAGTCCCTCCCCCTTTTCAGGGGGAGGTTAGGTGGGGGTACCCCGCAAAAACTCTTCTTCGCCTCACTCCGCCGCCACGATAGCCGGACCCGGAATGTAGTTCAGGATCGGCCCCAGCCAGCGTTCCACTTCCGCCACAGCCATGTTCTTGCGCTCGGCATAGTCCACCACCTGATCGCGCTCCACCTTGGCTACGCCGAAGTAATAGGCATTCGGATGGCTGAAATAGAGCCCCGAGACCGACGAGCCCGGCCACATGGCATAGCTTTCCGTCAGCGTCACGCCGGCGTTTTTCTCCGCATCGAGCAGGCGGAACAGCGTGGTCTTTTCCGTATGGTCGGGCTGGGCCGGATAGCCCGGCGCCGGGCGAATGCCCTGGTAGGGTTCGCCGACCAGCTCGTCGGGCCCGAAGGTCTCGTCGGCGCCATAGCCCCAATATTGCTTGCGCACGACCTGGTGCATCTGCTCCGCATAGGCTTCGGCAAAGCGGTCAGCCAGAGCCTTGACCAGAATGGACGAGTAATCGTCATTCTGCGCATCGAACTTTTCCGCGATCGCCACTTCCTCGAGACCCGCCGTCACCACGAAGGCACCCAGATAATCGGGCGTGCCCAAGGGTGCCACGAAATCACTCAGCGCCATATGCGCCTTGCCATCGCGCTTGCCCAGCTGCTGGCGCAGCGTGAACAGCGTTGCCAGTTCTTCCTCACGGCCCTCGGTGCTGAACAGGCGAATGTCATCGCCCACGGCGTTTGCCGGCCAGAAACCGACCACGCCGCGCGGATTGAACCACTTTTCATCGATGATCTGCTTGAGCATCTTCTGGGCGTCGGCCCAGAGCTGGCGCGCGGCCTCGCCCTGACGCTCGTCTTCAAGGATCGCCGGATAGCGCCCCTTGAGCTCCCAGGTCTGGAAGAAGGGCGTCCAGTCGATGTATTTTGCCAGTTCCGCAAGATCGACATTGTCGAACACCTTCGTGCCGAGGAAGGTCGGCTTGGGCGGCGTGTAACCGCTCCAGTCGGGCTTGAAGCTATTGGCCCGGGCTTCCGCCAGTGGCACGCGCTTCTTTTCGAGCTCGGCCCGTTCGTGCGCCGCTGCCGCCTTGGCATATTCGGCGCGGATATCTTCAATGAAGCTGACCTTGTTGTCCTTGGACAGCAGGTTCCCCACCACGCCCACGGCACGGCTGGCGTCATGCACATGCACCGCCTGGCCGGCATTGTAGCGCGGATGGATCTTCACCGCCGTATGCACGCGGCTGGTCGTCGCGCCGCCGATCAGCAGCGGAATATCGAATCCCTCGCGCTCCATCTCGGCCGCCACATGCACCATTTCGTCGAGCGACGGCGTGATCAGCCCCGAGAGACCGATGATGTCGACATTCTCGGTCTTGGCGACTTCAAGAATCTTGGCCGTCGGCACCATGACGCCGAGATCGATGATCTCGTAATTGTTGCAACTCAGCACGACGCCGACGATGTTCTTGCCGATATCGTGCACGTCGCCCTTGACCGTCGCCATCAGCACCTTGCCGGCGCTCTGGCGGCCGGTGGCATTGCCGTCGGCATTCTTCTCGGCTTCCATATAGGGCAGGAGATGGGCCACGGCCTGTTTCATCACCCGGGCGGATTTGACCACCTGCGGCAGGAACATTTTTCCCGAGCCGAACAGGTCACCCACCACCGACATGCCGCTCATCAACGGCCCTTCGATCACATGCAGCGGCCGTGGCAGCTTCAGCCGCGCTTCCTCGGTATCGGCATCGATATATTCGGTAATGCCATTGACCAGCGCATGGGCAATCCGCTCTTCCACGGACTTCTCGCGCCAGCTCAGATCCTTGCCGGCCGCTTCCTTGCCGGCCGTGCCGCGATAGCGCTCCGCCAGCGCCAAGAGGCGATCGGTCGCTTCCGGGTTACGGTTGAGGATCACATCCTCGCAGGCGTCGCGCAGTTCCGGATCGATACTCTCATAGACCGCCAGCTGCCCGGCATTGACGATGCCCATGTCCATGCCATTCTGGATGGCATAATACAGAAACACCGCATGCATGGCCTCGCGCACCGGCTCATTGCCACGGAACGAGAAGCTCAGGTTCGAGATGCCGCCCGAGATGTGGACATGGGGCAGGGTGGCGACGATTTCCTTGGTCGCCCCAATGAAATCATTGCCGTAATTATTGTGCTCCTCGATGCCCGTCGCCACCGCGAAGACATTCGGATCGAAGACGATATCCTCGGGCGGGAAGCCGACCTTCTCCGTGAGCAGCTTGTAGGCGCGCGTGCAGATTTCCACCTTGCGTTCCTGCGTGTCGGCCTGGCCCTTTTCGTCAAAGGCCATCACCACGACCGCGGCGCCATAGGCGCGCACGAGGCGGGCGTGATGGAGGAACTGCTCCTCGCCTTCCTTCATCGAGATGGAATTGACCAGCGCCTTGCCCTGCACGCATTTGAGACCGGCCTCGATCACGTCCCATTTGGACGAGTCGATCATCAGCGGCACCTTGGCGATATCTGGTTCGGCGGCGAGCAGGTTGAGGAAGTCGATCATCACCTGCTTACTGTCGATCAGGCCCTCATCCATATTGATGTCGATGACCTGCGCGCCATTGGCCACCTGGTCACGCGCAACATCGAGCGCAGCGGTATAGTCGCCCGCCGTGATCAGCTTGCGGAAGCGGGCGGAGCCCGTGACATTGGTGCGCTCGCCGACATTGACGAAGGGAATGTCCTTGGTCAGCGTGAAGGGTTCCAGACCCGCCAGCCGCAGAAAGGGCGTCGCCTCTGGCACCACGCGGGGTGGGTACTTGCTGACCGCGCCGGCAATGGCGGCGATATGGTCCGGCGTCGAACCGCAGCAGCCGCCGACGATGTTGAGATGCCGCGCCTGCGCAAGCCTTCCACCTGCTCGCCATAACTCCGGGCTTTCGTCATACTGGCCGAATGGCGTTGGGCAGGCCGGCATTCGGATAGGCGCAGAGATGCGTGTCGGCACATCGCTGCAGTTCGCGCAGATGCGCGCGCATGGCATTGGCGCCGAGCGCGCAGTTGAGCCCGATCGGTAAGCGGCTTGAGCATGGCGCACCGAATACCAGAAGGCTGTCGGCGTCTGGCCCGAGAGAGTGCGGCCGGAAAGATCGGTGATCGTGCCCGAAATCATGATCGGCACGTCGATGCCGCGCTCCTCGAACAGCCGCTGGGCGGCAAAAATGCCGGCCTTGGTGTTGAGCGTATCGGTGATGGTCTCAAACAGCAGCAGGTCCGCGCCGGCATCGACCAGGCCGCGAATGGCCTCGCCATAGGCGTCCACCAGTTGATCGAAGGTGATCGAGCGGAAGCCGGGGCTCGTCACGTCCGTGGACATGGACGAGGTCTTGTTGGTCGGCCCGATTGCGCCAGCCACGAAACGGCGGCGACCGTCGGTCTGCTCGGCACGCAAGGCTGCGCGACGCGCCACCACCACGCCCTGATAGTTGATGTCATAGACCGCGCTCTCGCAAGCATAGTCCGCCTGCGCCACCCAGGTGGCCGAGAAGGTGTTGGTCTCGGCGATATCGGCACCAGCCATGAAATACTGGTAGTGGATATCCTCGATGATCTGCGGCTCCGTGATCACCAGCAGGTCATTGTTGCCCTGCAGCGGCATGGTCCAGTCCTTGAACCGGTCGCCCCGGAAATTTTCCTCAGTCAGTTTCTGGCGCTGGATCATGGTGCCCATGGCGCCGTCCAGAATCAGGATGCGCTCCTGCGCAGCCTTGGTCAGCGCAGCGCGGACCTCGTTCCAGTCGGGAATATGGGCGTCATTGACTTGGCTCATCGCCATCTACCTTGAACTTCGGGGTCTGTCAGAGGACATAAAGATATCTTTATGTCTGCAAACGCGCAACTTCAAACTGGCCTTCGGCAAAATTGCGCCGGTGGGCAATTTATGTTTGAACGCCATGAGGCCTATGGCCGAATGGCCGTGCGTTCAACCCGCACTAGCATCAAATGCCTGTCGCTGCGCTAAGACTTCATTGTCTTTAACCGGACCGAAACCAGATTTCGCTAGCATACGCGCGGGTGCATTCCGATCGCGTTATGATCGGCACTCATTTTGTGACTAGCGTAAGAGTAGCATACCGTGACGACGATCCACTGGCGTAAAGCCATCCGCCTTGTCGCCCTGGCATCCCTGATTGCCCCCATGATTGCCGCCTGTTCCGGTGGCGGCCTGGGCGCAACGGTCAAGCGCTCCGCCTTCACATCCTCCGAATTTGGCGTCTCCTCGTCGCCGCGCGTGACTTCTCATCCCAATCCGCCCAAGGGCGGTGGTCGCTATCAGGTCGGCAAGCCCTATACCGTGCGCGGCAAGGTCTATACGCCAGCCGAGCAGCCCGGTTACGTCGCCACTGGTGGCGCCTCCTGGTATGGCTCCGATTTCCATGGTCGCCGCACCGCCAATGGCGAAATCTTCTCGGCCAATGCCATCACCGGCGCGCATCCCACGCTGCCGCTGCCGAGCTATGTCCGTGTCACCAACGAAGCAAACGGCCGTTCGGTGATCGTACGCGTCAATGACCGCGGGCCCTATATGTCCGGCCGCATCATGGATCTCAGCTATCGCGCCGCCACCATGCTCGGCTATGTCAATGCCGGCTCAACCCAGATCAAGGCCGAGTATGTCGGCCCGGCGCCGCTCGAAGGCGACGACACCCGCCAGCTGGTCGCCTCCTATTCCGGCCCGGCCTATCAGAGCGAAACCCAGTTCGCCTACAACGATGGCACCAACAGTCTCGCCGATATGGCGGGCAATTTCTTCGGCAGCATTTTCTCCTACGCCGACACGACACCAGAGCAGGCCGATGCCAATATCGGCACGGCCTTTGCCGCCGTGAATGCCGTCGGCACGGCCTCGCCGGATCTGGAGGATTGGGCCCAGTCCATGTCCGCCGACGCGCGCACCGTCGACATCACGCTCGGCAGCTTTGCCAGCTATGACAATGCCGTCGCCATGTCGGAACAGTTCGCCATCCTGGGCGCCGTCAGCGAAGAGCCGGTCACCGTCAACGGCCGCAACGAAACCCAGCTGTCCCTGACCTGGCTCAAGCCCGGTGTATCACGCAATGATGTAGTCGAGATGGCTCGCGGCCTAGGCCTCAACGACATAAGACTCAATTAGGCTGAAGCACGGGCGGAAAGCCCGCGAGGGGGAATGCAATGCGTATCTGGCAGGTATTGGCGACGGTGCTGGCACTGACGTCTCCCGCTCTGGCCCAGGCGCAGTTCGAAACCCAGGCGAAATTCGCCATCCTCATGGACGAGGAATCCGGCACGGTCATCTTCCAGAAGGATGCTGACCTGCCGATGGAGCCGGCCAGCATGGCCAAGCTCATGACCATCGCCGTGGTCTTTCATGAAATCCGCGACGGCCGCGTCAAAATGGGCGACGAATTCTTCGTCTCCGAACACGCCTGGCGCACCGGCGGCGCCTCCTCGGGCGGTTCCACCATGTTCGCCGATCTCAATTCATTGATCTCGGTGGAAAATCTCGTCCGTTCCGTCATCATCCAGTCGGGCAATGACGCAGCCATCATTCTCGCCGAGGGCATTGCCGGCTCGGAAGGCAGCTTCGCTGCCATGATGAACGAGCTGGCCGAGGAAATCGGCCTGACCGATTCCCATTTCACCAATCCCACCGGCCTGCCGGATCCGGACATGCATGTCACGGCACGTGACCTCGCCGATCTCGGGCGCTACCTGATCGGCGAATTCCCGCAATATTACCACTACTTCTCCGAGCCCGAGATGGAGTGGAACGGCATCAACCAGCCCAATCGCAATTCGCTGGTCGAAATGGGCATCGGCGTCGATGGCCTCAAGACCGGTCATACCGAAGCTGCCGGTTACGGGTCGGTTATCTCCACCGACCAGGGCGGGCGGCGCCTGATTGCCGTGGTGCATGGCCTCACCTCCATGTCGCAGCGCACCGAAGAGGGCCGCAAACTCATCACCTGGGGAGCGCGCGCCTTCGAACGCGTCTCGGCCTATGCTGATGGCGCCGTGGTCGCCCATGCCAATGTCTATGGCGGCGTCGAGGGTAGCGTCGGCCTCGTCGGCCAGGGCGAGATCGCTCTCTACCTGCCACGCGGTTCCCGCCGTTGCCTCTCGGCTTCGGTCTCCTATACTGGTCCGCTTATGCCGCCGGTCATGCAGGGTGACGAGGTCGCCGAACTGCGCGTCTTCTGCGACGACCAATTGGTGCAGGTCGCGCCGCTGTTTGCCGCTGAAACCGTGACCGAGGGCGACATCGTCCGCAAGGCAACCGATGCCCTCAAGCAACTGGCGCTGGGCTGGATTCCCTGAAGCAAGCTTTGCCCAGCCACGACGTCATTCCCGCGGAAGCGGGAATCTCCTTTGCCGGTGTGAAGAGGGATTCCCGCTTTCGCGGGAATGACGCGGTGAGAAATTGCTGCAGCTTGGCCAAGTCTAGCCGCATATCCTTGACTCATATATGTAACCCCAATGCTCGATGCGTCCAAACAGCGAGCCGCGCGCTTCATCACCTTCGAGGGTGGTGAGGGCGTCGGCAAATCCACCCAGATCAAGCGCCTGCAGCAAAAACTGCAGGAGAGCGGGATCGAGGTCGTCCGTACCCGCGAGCCCGGTGGCACGCCCAAGGCCGAAGCCATCCGTTCCTTCATCCTGCAGGGGCGCTCGGAGAAGTGGGGCCCCGGTGCCGAAGCCGTGCTGTTTGCCGCGGCCCGCTATGACCACGTCACCCAGCTGATCGCGCCCAACCTGCGCAATGGCGTCTGGGTGCTCTCCGATCGCTTCCACGATTCTACCCGCGCCTATCAGGGCCTGACGGGCGGCGTCGATGACAAGCTGATCGAAGGGCTGGAAAGCATGGCGCTCGACGGCAATACGCCCGACCTCACCATCGTTCTCGACATGGATCCCGAAGACGCCTTCAAGCGCGTCGCCGAGCGCGCCATCGAGGACGGGCTGCAGCAGACCGGCGATCGCTTCGAAAAGGAAGAGCTCGACTGGCACAAGAAGCTGCGCGACGGCTTTCTGGCCATTGCCAAAGCCAATCCGGAGCGTTGCACGGTCCTTTCCGCCGCCCAGAGCGAAGATGCCCTCGAAACTGCCATCTGGCAGACCGTCAGCCAGCGCTTTCCCGAGCTGGGCGTTCAGGCGTGAACGATCCCGATGCACTTGATGAGGTTCTGCCGCCCGAGCGCCGCCAGCAGGCGCGTGGCCACGACAAGGTGCGCGGGCCCATCCTGCAGCAGCTTGCCGAACGCCGCCTGCCGGGCGCCATCCTGCTGCATGGACCGCAGGGCATTGGCAAGGCGACCTTCGCCTTCGAACTGGCGGCCGCCATCCTGACCGAGACAGGCGACGAGGACGGTCACCGCGTCGAAGAGCAGATTGCGGCCATGTCGCATCCCAATCTTTTCCTGCTGCGCCGCCGTCTCAAGGATGCCAAGGGCTATTACACCGTCATCCGCGTCGAAGACGTGCGCGAGCTGCGCGATAGCCTGCATCACACGCGGGGCAGGGCCGGGCACCGCGTCGCCATCATCGACTCGATCGACGACTGCAATCCCTCTGCCGCCAATGCGCTGCTGAAGACGCTCGAAGAGCCGCCGGCCGATACGATCTTCCTGCTCATTTCGCATCGCCCCGGCCAGCTGCTGCCCACCATCAAGTCGCGCTGCCACAACCTGGCCCTGCGCCCTGTTAGCGCCGATGACGTGCGTGGCGTCCTGCTCGACCATGATCCCAGTCTCGGACAGCTCGAAGTCGACCGCGCCATTGGGCTGGCTTCCGGCCGCCCACGCCGCGCCTTCGAGACCCTGGCTTTGGACGCCGATTCCGCGCTGGGCGCGCTGCAATCCTGGCTCGCCAATCCGGCCCGGCATCCGGCCGCCATTTCCATCGGCCTCGCCGAAACCCTGGGCGCCGATCGGCAGAGTACCGAACTGACCTTTGCCCGCGAAATGCTCGACGACTGGATGGCAGACGAGGCCCGCACTGCCGCAATGCAGCCGGGCGCCCGCATGCGCCTTGCCTCTGCCAACGAGCTATGGGACAAGGCACACGCCCTCTTCGCCGAGGCTGACAGCATAAGTCTCGATATGAAACAGACGCTCGTCGCCATTTTCGACGCGATCAGGAAGCATGTTGCCCTGTTTGTTTCGCCAGAGTCCCCATGACCACCAAGCCGTTCTACGTCACGACCGCGATTTCCTACCCCAACGGCGCGCCCCATATCGGCCACGCCTATGAGATGATCGCGACCGACGCCATCGCGCGCTTCAAGCGGCTCGACGGCCGACGACGTCTTTTCCTCACCGGCACGGACGAGCACGGCTCAAGATGGTGCAGACCGCCGCCGCGCAGGGCTTACGCCGCGTGAGCTGGCGCGACAAGAACTGCGGCCGCTTCAAGCGCCATGGACGAGTGCTCGGGTCTCCTTCGACCGCTTCATCCGCACCACCGATGCCGATCATCTACCCGTCGAGCCAGGAGCTCTGGCGGCGGATGCAGGCCAATGGCGACATCTATCTCGCCAACTACAGGGCTGGTACTCGGTGCGCGACGAGGCCTATTTCGACGAGCGAGGACGGACACTCAGCCCGACGGCACGCGCCTGGCGCCCGACCGGCGCCGCCGGTCGAATGGGTCGAGGAGGAGAGCTATTTCTTCCGCCTCTCTGCCTATCAGGACAGAGCTCCTCGACGCTCTACGAGGCCAGTCCGGATTTCATCGCGCCCAGGAGACGCCGCAACGAGGTCATCTCCTTCGTGAAGGGCGGGCTGCAGGACCTCTCCATCAGCCGCACCACCTTCGACTGGGGCATGCCCGTCCCGGGCGACCCGAAGGCCACGTCATGTATGTCTGGGTCGACGCGCTGACCAACTACATCACCGGTGTCGGCTTCCCCGACGAGGCCAGCGAACTGTTCAAGAAGTTCTGGCCGGCGGACCTGCATGTCATCGGCAAGGACATCATCCGCTTCCACACGGTCTACTGGCCCGCATTCCTGATGAGCGCCGGCATCGAGGTGCAGCACCGCGTCTTCGCCCATGGCTTCCTCACCGTCGACGGCCAGAAGATGTAGCAAGTCGCTGGGCAATGTCATCGACCCGTTTGAGCTCGTGGACCAGTTCGGCGCCGATGCCGTGCGCTATTTCTTCCTGCGCGAGGTCTCCTTCGGCAATGATGGCGACTATTCCAACGAAAAGCTGACCAATCGGCGCTCAACGCCGATCTCGCCAACAACCTGGGCAATCTGGCGCAGCGTTCCTTATCGATGATCAACAAGAACTGCGAAGCGAAGGTCCCAACGCCCGGTGCGCTGACCGAAGCTGACGAAGCCATCATCGCCGAGGTCACTGCCGCGCTCGAAGCCGCGCAGAAGGCCATGGACGAACAGCTTGTCCACGAAGCGACCGGCGCGCTGGTTGCGGCCCTCAGCTCGGCCAACAACTATTTCGCCGGTCAGGAACCCTGGGCGCTGAAAAAGACCGATCCCGAGCGCATGGCGACCGTCCTCTACGTCACCGCCGACACGGTCCGCCGCCTGACCATCCCCATGTTGGCCTTCGTGCCTGCCTCGGCATCGCGGCTGCTTGACCAGTTGGCAGTTCCGGACAACCTCAGGACCCTGTCTGCTGCGCTCGATGCTAACAGTCTGCTAACCAATAGTGACCTGCCAGTACCGCAAGGCGTCTTCGCGCGTATCGAAAAACCGGTGGCCTAGACCATGCTGATCGACAGCCATTGCCACCTCGACTTCGAGGCGCTTGCCAATGACATAGACGGCGTCATGGCCCGCGCCGCGGCCGCCGATGTCACTGGCATGGTTACAATTTCCACAGCTGTGGAGAAGTTTTCCACCTATGCCGCGCTGGCGGAACGTTACCCGAACGTCTGGTGCTCGGTCGGCACGCATCCCCATCACGCCGACCAGGAACTGCATATCACGACGGATGAACTTGTCCGCCTAAGTGCCCATCCCCGTTGCGTTGCCATCGGTGAAGCCGGGCTCGACTACTTTTACGACAACGCCCCGAAAGAGGCGCAAAAAACGGGTCTCCTCCGTCACATAGCCGCCGCGCGGATCACCGGTCTTCCCCTGGTTATCCACAGCCGCAAGTGCGACGACGACATGGCGGAGATATTGAAGGCAGAATCCGCCAACGGCGCCTTCCCATTCCTCCTGCATTGCTTCACCGCAGGTCCCGACCTGGCTCGCACCGCACTCGACCTGGGTGGTTACATTTCTTTTTCCGGCATCATCACCTTCCGCAATGCCGAAGAGATCCGCGACGTCGCGAAATTCGTTCCGGCTGACAGATATTTGGTCGAAACCGACGCACCCTATCTCGCCCCGATCCCGCATCGCGGTGAGAGCAACGAACCCAGTTTCGTCCGCCACACGGCTGAAAAAGTCGCCGAAGTCCGCGGCATCAGCCTCGAACAGCTCGGTGCCGAAACGACAGCCAATTTCGCCCGCCTGTTTTCCAAGACCGGGTTGGCTTGACCCATGCCGGCAGCCCAAAGGATCGTCGCGACCATCCTGGGCTGCGGTTCATCCGGCGGCGTGCCGCGCATCGGCAATGCCTGGGGCGTCTGCGATCCCGACGAACCTAGAAACCGCCGCCGTCGTTGCGCGCTTTTAATTGAGGCCTGGGGCGACGATAGCAGCGAGCCGACCCGCGTGCTGATCGATACCGGCCCCGACTTGCGCGAACAATTGCTCGATGCCCGCGTCGATCGCGTCGAGGCGGTGCTCTATACCCACGCCCATGCCGACCACTTCCACGGCATCGACGACCTGCGCGTGCTGGCGCTGCACAATCGCAAGCGCGTGGATGTCTATTTCACCGAAGAAACCGGCGTACGTATCCGCGAGGCCTTCGGCTATTGCTTCGTCACCCCGCCCGGCAGCGACTATCCACCCATCCTCAATGCCCATGAAATCACGGCCGGTCAGACACTTATGGTCGATGGTCCGGGGGGCACAATCGAGCTCATCGCCTTCGAGCAGGAGCACGGCAACATTACCTCCCTCGGTTTCAGGGTGAAAGATTTTGCCTATTCGGTAGACCTGTCCGGCTTCCCGGAAGCGTCACTGCCCGCCATTTCCGGGCTGGAACTTTGGGTCGTCGACGCGTTGCGGCCGACGCCGCATCCGAGCCACCTGAGCCTGCCCGAAACCCTGGACTGGATCGCCCGCATGGCGCCGCGCCAGGCGGTGCTCAGCGACATGCATATCGATCTCGATTATGCCACGACCGATGCAGAAACGCCGGCGCATGTAACGCCGGCGTTCGATGGCATGCAGATTGATGTCGTCAGCGGCGAAATCCTCAACCGCTAATCGCCTCTATGCGGCGCCCCAAAGCCATACATGCGGTTGGCCCATTGCAAACCGACGATGGCACCCTTGATGGAGGGCAACATGAGCAGCGGCAATACGATAGCCAGCGGAATCATCGTCACTACATAGGTCATCGGCTGGACATGATAGGTCATGTCCATGTGCAGCATCAGGAAGACAATGATGTGCCCGACAATGGTGATGGCGATATAGGGCGGCAGGTCGTCGGCGCGGTGATGGTTGAGTTCCTCGCCGCAGACGTCGCACTGGTCGGCGACCTTGAGATAGGCGCGGAACATCTTGCCCTTGCCGCAGTGCGGACATTTGCAGAGCGTGCCACGCCACATCGCCTGGCCGACACTGCGTTCTTCGAGAAGCTGGGTTTGCGGGGCCATGCTTACCTCTTTCTCCGGCCCTTGGGACCGAAACTCCTAGATGGGCGCTTGCCCGACCGTCTGCCAGATGACGGATTGCCGCGCGTCCCTTCCGACAAGAGTTCGAAACGCAGAGCACCCGCAACTGGCGCCGCCTCAAGAAGCCGAACGGTTACGCGATCGCCCAGCGCGAAGGTCTCGCCCGTGCGATCGCCCACCATGGCCTGCTTTTCCTCGACATAGCGATAGTAGTCCTCGCCCAGGGTCGAGGCCGGGATGAAGCCATCGGCGCCAGTTTCAAGCAGGCGGACGAAGAGGCCTGAACGGGTGACGCCCGAAATGCGGCCCTCGAAACGCGCGCCGATCTTGGTGGCAAGAAATTGCGCCAGCAGGCGATCGGCGGTTTCGCGCTCGGCCAGCATGGCGCGGCGTTCGGTGGTGGAAATATGCTGGGCGATGCCGGCCAGCCGCAGGCCCTCGTTTTCGCTCAGCCCGTCATTGCCCATGCCCAGCGCCGAAACCAGCGCCCGGTGCACGATCAGATCGGCATAGCGCCGGATCGGCGAGGTGAAATGGGCATAGCGGTCGAGGTTAAGGCCAAAGTGGCCGTAGTTCTCCGCCGAATATTCCGCCTGCGCCTGGCTGCGCAGCACCATTTCCGACACCTGTTCCACATTGCCCGCCTTGCGGGCCTGGCTAAGGATGCCATTGAAGTCGGAAGCGCGGACAGAGTCGGATTTCTTGACCGAGATTTCCAGCGAGCCAAGGAAGTCGCGCAGCGCCTGCAGCTTTTCCGAACTCGGCTCGTCATGCACGCGATAGAGCAGGGGCGAGCGCTTCTGCTCGAGCGTTTCGGCCGCGGCAACGTTGGCCGCGATCATCATTTCCTCGATCAGCCGATGCGCATCGAGCCGCTCGGGAATGCGGATGTCCTTCACCAGGCCCTTATAGTCGAGAACGATCTTGCGCTCGGGCAGGTCGAGATCTAGGGGGCCACGCTTGTCGCGGGCCGACGCCATGGCGTCATAGGCGGCGTAGAGCGGCCGCAGGATCGCATCGAGGATGGGGCCGGTCTTGTCGTCAGCCTGGCCGTCGATGGCCGCCTGTGCCTGCTGATAGCTGAGCTTGGCGGCAGAACGCATCAGCACGCGATGGAAGCTGTGGCTGCGTTTCTTGCCATCAGCGCCCATGACCATGCGGACGGCCAGCGCTGCACGCGCCTCGCCTTCCTTGAGCGAACACAGTTCGTTGGAGATGCGCTCGGGCAGCATGGGGACGACGCGGTCGGGGAAATAGACCGAATTGCCGCGCAGATAGGCCTCGCGGTCCAGCGCCGTGCCCGGCTGCACATAGGCGGCGACATCGGCAATGGCGACATAGACGACATGACCGCCCGGGTTCGCCGGGTCTTCGTCGGCCTGCGCATAGACGGCGTCGTCATGGTCCTTGGCATCGAAGGGGTCGATGGTGATGAGCGGCAGATCGCGCCAGTCCTCGCGGCCCTTGAGCGTAGCTTCCTTCGCCTCTTCGGCCTCGCGCGTCACAGAGGCGGGGAAGCGGTAGGGGATTTCGAGATTATGGATGGCGATAAGGCTGACCGCGCCTTCCGACAATGGATTGCCGATGACGGCAGTCACCTTGGCGCGCGGGATCATCAGCCGGCCGGAGAGCTTGACCTCCACTTCGACCAGGTCGCCATCCTTGGCATCCAGCAGGTCGCCGAGCGGAATGCGCATTTCCTTCTGCTTGCGATCGACCGGAATGAGGCGGGCACCATCATCGTCCATGCGAACGATCCCGATCTGGCCGCGGCGCGGCTTGTCGAGGATCTTCATCGCCTTGGCGGTATAGAGCGGGACCTCGTCATCGCCGGCGTCGATACGGGCGAGGATACGATCACCCGGCGCCGGCACGACGCGGGCATCACGGCCGCTGAGCACGATGACGCGCGGCTTGTCGCCCTCTTCCTCGTTCCACTGCGCTGGATAGGCATGTAGATCATCGGGATCGGCGTCACTCGGGATATCGAGCACGGTCACATGGGGCAGGGCGGCCGTGCGGCGCAGCGCCTTGCGGGTGCGCGTGATCACGCCGTCGCCCTCAAGCTCGGCCAGCATGGCCTTGAACGGCCGCCGCATGTCGCCGCGAATGCCGAAGACTTTCGCCAGATCGCGCTTGCCCTTGATATCGCTCTGTTGGGCCAGCGCCTCGAGCAATTGTTCGCGCGTCGGCAATTCCGTGGCGCGCGGCTGGGACGGCCGGCGCGGGCCGGACGTGTTTCTTGGTTTTGTTGGTTTTTTGGTTGTCATGTTGATCGATATGTAGGGGAACAGCCGCGGTTTGCCAAATCTGCCTCAAAGAGGCTGATATTGGCCTCACAACTGAAAGCGATTCCCTGATGACCATTCCCTTCTTCGACGGCCACAACGACACCCTGCTGCGCCTGCTGGATGCGCCGGCCGTCGACAAGGAGAAACTGTTTGTCGAGGGCGATGGCACGGGCCATATCGACCTGCCGCGCGCCAAGGCCTCCGGCATGGCGGGTGGCTTCTTCGCCATGTTCCCGCCGCCGCTGAAGAGCAATCTTGCCGCCGTGTCCGGCAGTCCAAGCCTCAGCCCCAACCTGCCGCCCGAACTGGCCATAGCGGACGCCTTGGCCTCCACCAATGGCATGGCCTCCATCATGTTCCGGCTGGAGCGCCAGGGCGCGCTGGCCGTCTGCACGAGCGCAGCGGATATCCGGGCGGCCATGCAGCAGCAAAAGCTCGCCGCGATCTTCCATATCGAGGGTGCCGAAGCCATCGACACTGATTTCCGCTCGCTCGACGTGCTCTATGCCGCCGGCCTGCGCTCGATCGGCATCACCTGGAGCCGCGCCAATGCCTTCGGTACCGGCGTGCCCTTCCGCCACAATGTCGACCCTGATATCGGCCCCGGCCTCAGCGATGCCGGCAAGGAACTGGTCCGTGCCTGCAACCAGCTGGGCGTAATGATTGATCTCAGCCATCTCAACGCCGCCGGTTTCCGCGATGTCGCGGCGATCAGCAGCGATCCGCTGGTGGCAACCCATTCCAACGTCCATGCGATCTGTCCGCATGCCCGTAATCTTACCGACTGGCAGCTGTCGGCAATCCGTGAAAGCAAAGGCATGGTGGGGCTCAATTTTGCCACCGGATTTCTGCGGCCGGACGGGCAGTTCAAGGCAGATACCGAGCTGGAACTGATGGTTCGCCACCTGGACGCGCTGGTCGAAGCTCTGGGCGAGGACGGCGTCGCGCTGGGCAGTGATTTCGACGGAGCGCAGGTCCCTGCCGTCATTGGTGACGTCACCGGCGTTCCAAAATTGTTGCAGGCCCTGCTCGACAGGGGTTATGGCGAAGAGCTCGTGCGCAAGATCGCGCTTGAGAATTGGCTGGCCATGGTGGAGCGAACCATCGGCTAGCGTCTGGTTTCACCGGCATGGAGTAAGGGACGCAAAATGCCATCGCGCGAGAGTTTCCCGGATTTCCTCAAGCGCCGCGCCAAGGCGTCCGAGGACTTCCTGAACGGCGACTTTGCGGCCATGCTGGCCATGACATCGCAAGAAGATCCGTCAACCTTCTTCCCGCGTTCCGGAATTGCGGTGTCCGGGGCGCAGAGGGTCAATGATGTGCATCGACAGACAGCGCGCGAATTCGTGCCTGGCGGCAGTGCGCAAGTCGAAATCCTCCAGTCGGGCAGCGATGTGGAAATGGGGTTCTGGGCGGGCATTGTCCGAGCCCAGGCCGTGTTGAAAGGCCAGAGCGCACCGGTATCCGTCAACCTGCGGATTACCGAAGTGTTCCGGCGAAACGAGCAGGGTTGGAAGCTGGTCCACCGCCACGCGGACGAATTCAAAGCCTGAGACGGTGCTATCGGCACGGCCATCCGAGACGGCCATTAGAACTGGTTTGCCGGAGGCGGAACGATACGGGCGTTGATCAGCGCTGCAGGGTTCCAGGCGCCCGGTCGCGGACGCATAGCGCACCTTAGTAGTTGCCATGCTGCCTGTTGAACCCGCGACATGAGCAGCCGGAGGCAAAAAGCGCTGACATCTGACCAGATTCATAGCGCGTCACTGGGGCATAAAATCAGACAGCGCTTGACGAATAGTACAAGTCAAAATTGTCCGTCGAAGCGCGTGTCGGTTTAAATACTTGTCTATAAAGGTAAAATTCCAGACCGCTGAGTTTTCTGGACAACCATGCGCGTGATCAGCACGGTTAAAATAACAACATTGACAAGATTGGTACAGGCGCTAACCTGCCTGGACAAGCGCTGGTCGACCGCCTTGAGGAGGGTAGCAGACCAACGGTAGTGGCGGTTGGTATGCCGCGTCACGTCGCTTCGGAGGAAAGTCGATGAACGGGATTAGCAGAAGAGCTTTCATGGCTGCATCGGCAGCCCTTACCGGAGCGGTGATGTTGCCGCGCTGGAGCATGGCGCAGGAGACGCCGGAATCGGCCTTCCTGCAGGCTGAGGTCGATGCCGGCAACCTGCCGCCGGTGGCCGAGCGCCTGCCGGCCAATCCGCTGGTCATCACCCCGCTCGAACAGCCCGGCACGCAGGGCGGTGACTGGCGCCACGCCCTCGTGGGCGGCGGCTCGCTCTCCATGCTGGTACGCTACCAGGGCTACGAGCCGTTGGTGCGCTTTGATCCAGAGTGGAGCGGCATCATCGAGAACACCGCCGAAAGCTACGAGATCAACGCCGACGCCACCGAATACACCATCAAGCTGCGTGAAGGCCACAAGTGGTCTGACGGCCAGCCCTATACAACGGCTGATATCCAGTTCTGGTATGACGCCTATTTTACCGACGAGGAAACCAACCTTGGCGCCCAGACCTTCCTCGAAGTGGAGGGCGTCAAGGGTGAGTTGGAGGTGATCGACGAGACCACCTTCAAGCTCAAGTTTGGCGGCCCCAATGGCTTCCTACTGCAGCAACTGGCCTGGGCGCAGAACGACCAACTGACCCGCACGCCCAAGCATTACCTCGAAAAATTCCATATCCGTTACAATCCGGATGCCGATACCCTAGCCAAGGAACAGGGCATGGAAAGCTGGATTGCCCTGTTCCAGCGCGAGATCGGCTTCCAGGACGACAATACATTCTTCCAGAACGCCAATCGCCCGACGCTCAACGCCTGGGTGTTCACCACCGGCGCACCGGGCCAGAACACCGAACAGGCGATTGCCACCCGCAATCCCTATTATTTCAAGGTCGATACTGCCGGCACCCAGCTGCCCTACTTTGACCGCGTCGTCTATCAGATGGTTGCCGATCCCGAGGTCCTGCTGCTCAAGACCCTGCAGGGCGAGATCGACATGATGGACCAGTATATTGCGACGCCCGCCAACCGGCCGACCCTCTATGACGGCATGACCACGGGCAACTACGCTTTCTATACGCTGCGCGAGACGGCGGCCAATGTCATGGCCTTCCAGCTCAACCTCAACCATGTCGACGAAACCAAGCGGGCGCTGTTCAACCAGATCGAGTTCCGCCAAGCGCTGTCGCTGGCCGTCGACCGGCAGGCGCTGATCGATGCGGTGTTCATCGGGCAGGGCGTGCCGGCGCAACCGTCCATCATTGAGACCGATCCGCTCTACAACGAGCAACTGGCCAAGCAGTTTACCGAGTTCGATCCCGATACTGCCAACACCATGCTCGATGCCATTGCGCCCGACCGTGACGGCGACGGCTATCGCCTCGATGCCGAAGGGCGGCGCATTGCCATCATCTTCGAGATTGACCAGACCCGCACGACATTCCTCGACATCTTCCAGCTGGCCATTCCGATGTTCCAGGCGGTGGGCATCGACGTGCAGATGCGCACCATGGATCGTTCGCTTTGGGAAGAACGCGTACGGCGCGGGCGTGAATATGACGCCACAGCGCACCAGTTCGGCGCCAATTCCGGCATAGCCGCCATGCTCGATGCGCGCTTCTACGTACCCACAAACAGCAACTGCTTCTACGCCCCGGGCTGGTCGCTCTATTACAACCAGCCCGACAACCCGGCCGCCATCGAGCCGCCAGAGCCGGTCAAGGCGCAGCAGGAGCTCTATCGCGATCTTGCCGGCACGGCCGACCCGGCCCGGCAGAACGAGATCATGGCGGAGATCCTGCAGAATGCAGCCGATCTGTTCTTTACCTTCGGCGTCAGCTGGCCAGCCGACGGCTACGGCATCGTCAAGAACGAGATGGTCAATGTGATGGACCTGATGCCAAACTCGTTTGGCTGGCCCACGCCCGGACCCGCACGACCCGAGCAGTTCTTCAAGGCCTAGGGCCTGCCTCGACTATCCAGAGTCACAGACGCCGACCGCATGGCCGGCGTCCCAGTAAACTCATGCCGAGATTGCCATCATGCTGCACACCGACCTCAAGCGCTCCGACAACCTGCGGACCCCCGACTGGTACAAGTCCGCGACCCGATGGACCCAGCTGACGCTGGTGGATGACGACCCGATCCGCTTCGATCCCGACTTCTGGATCGACGTGTTCAAGCGCACCCATTCCAATGCGACCTGTCTCAGCGCTGGCGGCTACATGGCCTTCTATCCCAGCAAGATCGAACACCACTATGTCAGCAAGTTCCTCGGCGACACCGACCCATTCGGACGGCTGGTGGATGGCGCCCGCGAGCTCGGCATGCATGTCATGGCCCGCGTCGATCCCCATGCAATCCACCAGGATGCCGCCGACGCCCATCCCGAATGGGTGATGGTCGACAAGGACGGCAACAAGGTGCGCCACTGGGCCTTTCCTGACGTCTGGGTCACCTGCGCCTATTCGGACTACAACTTCAAGTTCATGCCCGAGGTGCTGCGCGAGATCACCACCAACTACGATATCGACGCCATTTTCGCCAATCGCTGGCAGGGCCACGGCATCTGCTATTGCGATAGCTGCAAGACCAATTTCAGAGCAGCATCCGGCCTCGACATTCCGGTGACGCGCAGCTTGGATGATCCGCCCTGGATGGCGTGGAATGACTGGCGCCGGCAATTGCTGACCCGCCTCGTCGTCGAATGGGATGCGGTGATGAAGGCGATCAAGCCGCATTCGAGCTTCATTCCCAACATGGGCGGCGTTTCGCTGATGGACTTCGACATGGAGGTCATCAAGAAGTACTGCCCCTTCCTCTGCGTCGATGACCAGGGCCGGCGCGGCACTGAGCCGGTCTGGATGTCCGGCCGCAATGGCAAGCGCATGCGCGCGACTTTTCCCGACCGCCCCTCCATCCTGATTACCTCCATCGGTCCCGAAGAGGTCTATCGCTGGAAGGACAGCGTGACGCTCGGGCCCGAGATCGAGGCCTGGACCAATAGCGGTACGGCACAGGGCATGCTGCCCTGGTTTACCAAGTTCAACGGCGTTGTCCCCGACCAGCGCTGGGTCCAGCCGGTGATCGACAGCTTCACCCTGCAGGAAAAGCTAGAACCGCTCTCCAGCTCGACCACGCCGCATGCCGAGATCGCCATCCTCGATCCGGCCACCACGCTGCGCCACCAGGACATGTGGAGCCGCAAGGAAGCGGAAAACCACGAGCTGGGCTTTTATCATGCCCTGGTCGAGGCGCGACTGCCCTTCGAACTGGTGTCCGACGCCATGATGACGCCGGAACGCCTTGATGCCTTCAAGGTGTTGATCCTCTGCAACTCCACCTGTCTCTCCGACGAACAGGCCAAGATGCTGAAGGCCTATGTCGCCCGCGGTGGTTCGCTGGTCGTTGCGTATGAAACCGGCACCAGGCAGGCCGACAATGCGCCGCGAAAAACGCCGGTTCTGGCTGACCTGCTTGGCTACTCCGTCACCGTTCCGGCCCGTGGTCCTGTCAACAACACCTATGTCTCGATCAGCGGTGATCACCCGATCAACCGCGGTTTCGACGGCGCCGCGCGCATCATCGGTGGCACCCATGTCATCGGCGTCGAGGCCGTGGCCGACGCCGAGCAGCCCTTCCTCTTCGTGCCGGACTTCCCCGACCTGCCGATGGAAGAAGTCTATCCACGCCAGGACCCGCAAGGTGCCGCCATCATCGCGCGCCAGCACCAGGGCGGCGGCCGCACGGTCTATATTCCCTGGAACATCGGCGCCACCTTCTGGCAGGTTCTGGCCGGCGACCACGGCAAGCTGATCGGCAATTGCGTGCATTGGGCGCTGGGCAAGCGTTCTGATGTCGAAATCGAGGGCAGGGGTGTCGTTGATCTCGGCCTGCGCCAGGGTCTCGACAGCACGGTGTTGCTGATCAACAACCTGACCAATCCGATGATGATGAAGGGACCGATCCGCGAGGTCTATCCGATTGGCCCGCTCACCGTTTCCATCGCCATGCCGCAGGGCCGCACCGTTGATCAGGTCCGCCTGGGCTCAACCGGCGAACGTATCGAGCACCAGATCGCCGAGGGCCGCGTGCGCGTGACGCTGGGCGAGCTGGCGACCCTTGACGCAATCCAGGTCGACTGGAGCTGACCGGCCGATAGGAGGCAAAGCGATGCCGCAATATATTCTCAAGCGCATCCTCTACATGATCCCGACGCTGTTCGGCCTGTCCCTGATCGCCTTCATGATCATCCAGCTGCCGCCCGGCGACTATGTCACCTCGATGATCTCGTCGATGCAGGACTCCGGAGCCAATGTCGATCCGCGCCAGGTCGAGCGCCTGCGCGAGATCTATGGCTTCAACGATCCGATCTGGCTGCAATATCTCAAGTGGATCGGCGGCATCCTGTTCCGCGGCGACTTCGGCTATTCCTTTGAATGGAACCGCCCGGTTTCCGAGCTGATCTGGGAGCGCATGGGCTCGACCCTGGCCATCTCGCTGGCCTCGCTGCTGTTCGTCTGGGCCGTGGCCTTGCCGATTGGAATCTACTCGGCGGTGCGCCGGCACTCGATCGGCGACTATGTCTTCACCTTCATCGGCTTCATCGGCCTTGCCGTGCCCAACTTCATCCTGGCGCTGACGCTGATGTATATGAGCTATCGCTATTTCGGGCAGAGCGTGGGCGGGCTGTTCTCGCCGCAATATGTCGATGCAGCCTGGAGCTGGGGCAAGTTCGTCGACCTGCTGCAGCACCTGTGGATCCCGATCATCGTCATCGGTACCTCCGGCACGGCAGCGATGATCCGCGTGCTGCGCGCCAATCTCAGCGACGAATTGCGCAAGCCCTATGTGATCACCGCCAAGGCCAAGGGCCTGCCCGAGCACAAGGTGGTGCTGAAGTATCCTGTGCGCATCGCCCTCAATCCCTTCGTCTCGGCAATCGGCTGGGTGCTGCCCGAACTGGTCTCTGGCGTCACCATCACTGCCATCGTGCTCAATCTGCCAACGGCTGGGCCGCTGCTGCTGCGCGCCCTGATCAGCCAGGACATGTATCTGGCCGGCAGCTTCATTCTCCTCATGGGCGTGCTCACCCTTGTCGGC
Source organism: Candidatus Devosia phytovorans (assembly GCA_029202405.1). Classification (NCBI taxonomy): domain Bacteria; kingdom Pseudomonadati; phylum Pseudomonadota; class Alphaproteobacteria; order Hyphomicrobiales; family Devosiaceae; genus Devosia; species Candidatus Devosia phytovorans. The sequence goes on from CP119312.1 coordinate 1,393,250, forward strand.
ATGCTGGTCTCGGACCTGCTGCTCGCCCTCCTTGATCCTCGAATCCGGTTCACCTGATGACAGTCCATACGTTCATTGACGGCGTTCCCGAAACCGGGCCCTCCGTCACCTCGCTCAAGCCCACCCATGACAGCGGCAAGGCCGCCGTTGCCGGCCAGTGGACGCTGATCTGGTACAAGTTCGTCCGCAACAAGCTGGCATTGGTCTCGGGCTGCGTGATCATCGTCATGGCGCTGATCGGCGTCTTCGCCGAATTCCTGGCGCCGGCGCTGCCCGACACCTCCAAGCCGCAGTTCACCAATGCACCGCCCCAACAGTTGCGCTTCTTCGTCACCAATGAGGACGGCTCCACCAGCTTCCAGCTCCATGTCACCGGCTATACGATGGAAGTCGACCAGGCCTCGCTGCGCCGCACCTATGTGCCCGATGAAAGTGTCGTTGTGCCGGTGGGCTTTTTCGTCAAGGGCCCGGCCTACAAGATGTGGGGCTTCATCCCTGCCGACCGCCACCTGCTCGGGCCGCTGAAATCCACCGACACGATGTATCTGCTTGGCACCGACCGGCTGGGCCGCGACCTGATGAGCCGGCTGATCTATGGCACGCGCATTTCCATGTCGATCGGCCTGATCGGTGTCGTCATCAGCCTCTGCCTCGGTGTCACCCTGGGTTCGCTGGCCGGCTTTTATGGTGGCGTCGTTGATACCGTCATCGCCCGCATCATCGAGGTGATTTCCTCGATGCCCACCATTCCGCTCTGGCTGGGCCTGGCGGCGGCCATCCCACTGACCTGGTCACCGTTGACAGTCTATTTCGTCATCACCCTCATCGTCTCGCTGTTTGGCTGGACCGGACTGGCCCGAGAGGTGCGCGGACGCTTCTTTGCCCTGCGCGGCGAGGATTTCGTTACCGCCGCCAAGCTCGACGGCTCCAGCGAACGCCGCGTCATCTTCCGCCACATCCTGCCATCGCTGACCAGCCATATCCTGGCCGTGGTGACCCTCGCACTGCCGACGATGATCGTTGCGGAAACCGCGCTGAGCTTTCTCGGCATCGGCCTCAAGGCACCCATCGTATCCTGGGGCGTGCTGCTGCAGGAAGCCCAGAACGTGCGCACCATCGCCAACGCGCCCTGGCAGCTCGTCTGGCCCGCCGGCGCGGTGGTGATCACCGTGCTTGCCTACAACTTCCTCGGGGACGGCATGCGCGACGCCGCTGATCCCTATGAAAGCTGACCTGATGACCAAACCCGGCCCCGAAGTCACCGGCCAGACCCCTGCGGACGACGTAGTTCTCAGCGTTGAAAATCTGAGCCTTGATTTCAAGCTGCGCACCGAAGTGCTGCACGCGGCGCGCAACATCAGCTTCAAGCTGCGCCGTGGCAAGACGCTGTGCCTCGTCGGCGAAAGCGGCTCCGGCAAGAGTGTCACCGCCCGTGCCCTGATGCGCATCATCGACAGCAATGGCGTCATCGCCAATGGCCGCATCCTGCTTGATGACGCCAGGGGCGCCATCGACATCGCCCAGCTCGACGAGCGCAGCAAGGCGCTGCTCTCTATTCGCGGTGGCCGCATTGGTCTGATCTTCCAGGAACCGATGAGCTCGCTCTCGCCGGTGCACACCATCGGTTCGCAGATCATCGAAGCGCTGCGCCTGCATCGCAAGATGAACAAGGCCGAGGCGCGAGCAGAAACCATCGAACTGCTGCGCCAGGTCGAAATCCCCAATCCCGACAAGATGATCGACCGTTATGCCTTCGAGTTTTCCGGCGGCATGCGCCAGCGCGCCATGATCGCCATGGCTCTTGCGGCAAATCCGGAAATCCTCATCGCCGACGAGCCGACCACGGCGCTCGACGTCACCACCCAGGCCGAGATCCTCGACCTGGTCAAGCGCCTGCAGGTCAGCCGCGGCATGGCCATGCTGCTGATCACCCATGACATGGGCATCGTGGCCGAGGTCGCCGATGAGGTGGCGGTGATGCACTATGGGCAGATCGTCGAATTCGGCAGCGTCGACGACATTTTCCACGATCCCAAGCACAACTATACGCAGCGCCTGCTCAATGCCACCGTCAAGCTCGAGCAGAACCGCCGCTCGGTGCAGCGCGACGTCGTAGTCCCTGAGGCGTCGAAAGTAATCCTTTCGGCCCGCAATCTCAGCAAGGTGTATGGCGCCTCGACCGCCTGGTTCGGTGGCAACAGCTATGCCATCAAGGCGGTGGATGACGTCAGCTTTGACCTCCATGCCGGGGAAAACCTCGGTATCGTCGGCGAAAGCGGCTCCGGCAAGACCACCGTCGGCCGCATGCTGCTCCGCATCATCGAGCCAACCTCCGGCACCGTCACGTTCGATGGCGAGAACGGCCCGCTGGACGTTACCAGCCTTTCCAAGCGGGAACTGCGCGACTTCCATCGCCAGGTGCGGCTGGTGTTCCAGGACCCTTTCGCGTCACTCAATCCGCGCATGACCGTGCGCGACATCGTCGGCGACCCGCTCAAGGTCACCCGGCACATGTCGGGCAAGGCGCTCGACGAGCGGGTCTGCGAGTTGCTGACCCTCGTGGGCCTCGATCCATCGACGCGTGAACGCTATCCGCACGCCTTTTCGGGCGGCCAGCGCCAGCGCATCGGCATCGCCCGCTCGCTCGCCCTCGACCCCAAGGTGATCATTGCCGACGAGGCCACGGCCGCGCTCGACGTCTCGATCCGCTCGCAGGTGCTCGACCTGCTGCTCGATATCCAGAAGCGGCTGGGCCTCAGCTTTGTCTTCATCTCGCACGACATTTCCGTGGTCCGCTATTTCTGCGACCGCGTCGGTGTCATGCATCGCGGCAAACTGGTCGAAATCGGTCCCACCGAAGCGATCTGCACCACGCCCCAACAGGCCTATACCCAGAGCCTGATCTCGGCTGTCCCCAACCCCGATCCCCGCAACAAGCGCATGCTGCACCGCACGCGTTTCAAGGATTGAAGGATTATCCCTTGCCCAAGTTTGCTGCCAATCTCTCGTTTCTCTACCAGGACCAGCCGTTTCTCGACCGCTTCGCCCAGGCGGCCGAGGACGGGTTCGGAGCGGTGGAATATGTTTCGCCCTATGAGTTCGACAAGACCGAAGTCGCCAGTGCGCTCAAGCTCGCCGGCATTGCCCAGGCGCTGTTCAATCTCCCGCCCGGCAATTGGGGCGCCGGCGAGCGCGGCATCGGCTGCCTGCCCAATCGCGTGGAGGAATTCCGCCGCGGCGTCGATACCGCCATCGACTATGCCAGAGCGCTCGACTGCAAGACCGTCAATTGCCTTGCTGGCCTCGCGCCGGCCGGGGCCGATGCCGAAACGCTCGACCGGACGCTGATCGACAATCTCAACTATGCCGCGCCGCGCCTCGCCGATGCCGGCATTGCCCTCGTCATCGAACCGATCAACCGGCGGGACATGCCAACCTTCCACCTTGCCACGACCGATCACGCCGAACGGATCATGGCCGGGGTCAGCTCCGACAATCTCAAGATCCAGTATGATTTCTACCATATGCAGATCATGCAGGGCGACCTCGTGCCGACCTTCGAGCGCCTGCAGGATCGCATTGGCCACGTGCAGATCGCCGACAATCCCGGCCGCAACGAGCCGGGCACCGGCGAGATCAACTATCCCTATATTTTCTCCGCTCTCGATCGGCTGGGTTACACCGGCTGGGTGGGTTGCGAATACAAACCCAGCGCCGGCACTTCCGAAGGCCTCGGCTGGATGAACCCTTACCGCAAGGAGCGCTAGGCCATGAAAATAGGCTTTATCGGACTGGGCGTCATGGGACGCCCCATGGCAGGCCACTTGATCGCCGCCGGCCACGACGTCACCATCAACCGGGTCAAGCCGGTGTCGCAGCATCTGGTGGACCAGGGCGGCAAAGCCGCCGCCACCGCCCGGGAGGCGGTTACGGATGCCGAGGTGGTCATCCTCATGCTTCCCGACACGCCCGATGTCGACGACATGCTGTTTGGCAAGGACGGTATTGCCGAGGCGCTGGCGCCGGGCGCCTTGGTCATCGACATGAGCTCCATCTCCCCAGTGGCCACCAAGCGCTTTGCCGAACAGGTCAGGGCAGGGGGCGGCGACTATCTCGATGCGCCCGTGTCGGGCGGCGAGGTCGGCGCCAAGAATGCCGCGCTGACCATCATGGTCGGTGGCAGCGAGGCAGCGTTCGACCGTGCCATGCCGCTGTTCCAGCTGATGGGCAAGAACATCAACCGCGTCGGCGAAGTGGGCGATGGCCAGACGGCCAAGGTCGCCAACCAGATCATCGTCGGCCTCACCATCGAGGCAGTGGCCGAGGCGCTGCTGTTTGCCAAAAAGGCCGGTGCCGATCCGATGAAGGTGCGCGAGGCGCTGATGGGTGGCTTTGCCGCCTCCCGCATTCTCGAAGTGCATGGCGACCGCATGAACAAGCGGACCTTTGATCCCGGCTTCCGCATCAAGCTGCATCGCAAGGACCTGGCGCTGGCGCTCGATGCCGCGCGCAGCCTCGAACTGGCCCTGCCCAATACCGCCGCCACGGCACAGCTGATGTCGGCCGCCATGGCTCAGGGCGATGGCGACAAGGACCATTCGGGCCTGATCCGCACGCTCGAAACCCTGTCAGCCGCCAGCGGCTGACCGTCTCAAACTGCCGTGCCGTTGATGGCGCAGGAGGCGCCATGCGCTCTCATTTTGTCTGGAGGAACCCATAATGCCGCTCGATAGATTGCCGAAGGTGCCCTATGGCGCCGTCTATTTCCGCAAGTCCAACCCGCCCAAGGAGGATTGGGAGCGCGACTATGGGATTGCCGCCGAGGACGGCCTCAATGTCTTCCGCCACTGGTTCATGTGGTCGGCCATCGAGCGGAAGCCGGGCGTCTATGACTGGGAGGACTTCGACCGCCAGCTCGACCTCGCCGCCAGGAACGGCATCCTGACCATCATTGCCGAGCTGACCCAGACCACGCCGGACTGGGCCTATCGCGCTTATCCGCATGCCCGCCAGATCACGGCCGACGGCGCTTTCCTTCCGCCGATCATGCATCCGAGCTGCGCCACCGGTGGCGGCGCCCACAATGGCGGCGGCTCGGGCTCGCTGACCTTCAACTGCCCGGAAGTGCGTGACGCGGCCGGTGCTTTCCTCACCGCCATGGCCAAGCGCTACAAGGGTCATCCGGCGCTGCTCGGCTATGACGTCTGGAACGAGGTCAACTACTCGGCTGACGTCGACTTTTCCGAATATATGAAGACCGACTTCCGGCTTTGGCTCAAGGACAAGTATGGCGATCTCGAAGCGCTGAGCCAGGCCTGGTACCGCTATTCCTATGCCGAATGGGACGACATCGAGCCGCCGCGGGTCGTTTCGCCCTATCCGGAAAATCTCGACTGGCTCGAGTTCAAGCGCCAGAACTACTACGGCCAGATGCAGTGGAAAATTGACACCATCCGCGCCGTCGATCCGGATTGCCTGATGGCAGCGCATGGCGTGGCCGGCGCCATCCAGCACATGATAGCCAATGGCAGCGACGACTGGCTGGCCGCATCCAAGGTCGAGCTTTACGGTATGACCTGGGTGCCGAGCCGTCGCGGCTTCAAGCCCTGGCAGAATTTCTTCGGCCCCGACCTTACCCGCTCCGCCGCCCGCGGCAAGAAATGGTGGCACGCCGAACGTCCCGCCGGCCCGCTCTGGCTGCAGCCGCAGGTGCTGGGCCATGACAAGGAAGACGGCCGGGTGATGGAGCCCGAAGATCTGCGCATGCTGACCATGACGTCCTTCTCGGCCGGCGCCAGCGGGGTGATGAACCTGCGCTATCGGCCGTTGCTCGACGGGCCGCTGTTTGGCGCCTTTGGCGCCTATGGCATGGATGGAAGTCGGACCGCGCGGTCGGACATGCAGAGTGCAATCGGCAAATGGGCCAATAGCGCCGAACAGCAGCCGCTGTTCGAGGCCAAGCCGGTGCAGGGCGATATCGGCATCCTGGTAATTCCCGAAGCGCAGGCCTGGGACTATCTGCTCAACCACAAGCACAAGCCGGACAGCTATCAGCACGCCATGTTCGGCGCCTATCAGGGCTTTTTCGACAATGGCATCCAGGCCGACTGGGTGCATATCGAGGATATTGCCAAGTACAGGTTGCTCTATGCGCCCTATCCGATCTCGATGCAGTCCGAGACAGCCACGGCCATCGCCAAGTGGGTCGAGACGGGAGGTACGCTGATTTCGGAAGCCACGCCCGGCTATTTCGGCGATCGCGGCAAGGTGGGCACCGTCCAGCCGAACAACGGCCTCGACAAGGTATTTGGCGTTCGCGAGCAGGAGGTCGAATTCATGCCCGACCTCGGCGACCGGATCAGCTTCACCTTCGCCGGCCAAATCGTTCGCGGCGGCGGGTTCCTGCAGTCCTATACGCTCGATGGCGCGAGGGAACTGGGCCGCTTTGCCGATGGCCGCCTGGCAGTCGCCGAGCACAGTCATGGCGCGGGCAGGACGCTTTTGGTTGGCACCCATCCGGGCATTGGCTATTTCCAGAAGGGCGAAGCCGCCGGCAAGGCTTACTTTGCTAATGTGTTGGCCTGGGCCGGCGTCAAGCAGCGCGTCACCATTTCCGACAATCGCCTGCAGGCCCGCCTGCACGAAGCCGGTGGCCGCAAGACGCTGTGGCTGCTCAATCCTTTGCGCGAAGCGGTGACAGTGGATGTTTCCGTCGATGGCACGCCGGCCAATGCCGGCAAGGCTTTCTGGGGCGCCATGTCTGACACCGGCAAGGTCGAAATCCCGCCGCGCGACGTGGTGGTGGTTGAACTGGCCAGCTAGTGAAAAGGGGCGGCCCGGAGGTCGCCCCTTTTTCATTCAAGCCAGGAAAATCTAGTGGGCCGTCGTCGCGTCCCAATGGCTGGTCGACTTGCGACAGGCCAGAAGATGGAAGCGCATGCAATCTCGGGCGCGCTCGGCATCCCCATCGATGATCGCCTCATAGACAGCGCGATGCTGCTCATTGATGGCCGCCATCTTTTCGGCCGTGCGCAGACCGGAAGTGGTCCTCGCCAGCAGCATGCCGCCAAAGATGTTTTCGCGGACTGCCGAAATGGCACTGACATAATAGTCATTGTGCGAGGCGCGGGCGACGCAGAGATGGAAGTCGAAATCTTCGGTCAGCCCGGGATCGCAGGTGACATCGATGGTCTCGAGCTTGCGCACCACATCCGCGAGGCGGATCAGGTCGTCTGCATTGCGGGAGCGCGCTGCAGCCGCCGCAGCCTCGCCCTCGATGCCGATGCGAAACTCGAAACAATACCGGCCTGACGTTGGCCAATCGGTCGTATTCAGGATCATGACGCTGCTCCTCTTCAGGCGTCGTGACGAAACTCCCACAGCTTTCACCATTTCCATCTGGAATGGTAGCCTGCAATTTGCGTCGCGCGGTTTTGTTACCCTTTAAACATTCTGGCGCTGGCCCATTGCAGGTGCTCTTTCATCGCCTTGCGTGCCCCGCGGTCGTCGCGGCGTTGAATGGCAGCATGGACTGCCTCGTGCTGTTCCATCACGCTGTCGCGGAAGGCCGGGCTGTCACCGGAAAAATTCCAGATCAGGCTCATGCCCATCAGCATCTGCTCGCGTAGCGAGGTCAGCGAATTGATGAAAAACGGATTGCCCGTCGCCTCGGCCACCGCCAGGTGGAAGGCGAAGTCGTCGCCCGGCCGTTCGGCGAGACTTTTCTTTTCGCCAAAGCGGTCCAGCGCAGCAGCGATCGCAACCAGTTGCGCATCGGTACGGTTGAGTGCTGCCGCAGCGGCGATCTCGCCTTCCATGCCTTCGCGGAAGGCGGCAAAGGCGGTGATGTCGGCAAAGCTGGCTATGGCGGGGAAGGGGACCTGCATGGGCGCCACATCTGGCGCGTCCATCGGCTCCATGACAAAACTGCCCGAGCCCTGGCGCGACTGGATCAGTCCGGCATCGCGCAGCTTGGCCAGCGCCTGCCGGATCACCGGACGCGACATGCCGAAGCGGCGCGCCAGTTCGGTTTCCGAGGGCAGGCGGGATCGCGGTGACCAGCTGCCATCCTGAATCAGGGCCCGCATCTGGTTATGGGCAATTTCCGCAAGTCGTTGCCCCTGCTCCATAACGTAGGGCGGGCGCTCCTCGATCGCCATGTCTTTGACTTCCATACCGGTTGAGCCAACTCACTGTGAGCAATCTACAACGCTTCGGTTACAAGTGACAACAGGTTGTTTGTTCTGTGAAACTTGTTAGACAAATACGCACCGGTGAGGGGAGCGATGGACTTGCAGGCAGTTGACCGCGACTGGACCAATTTTCGGTCCGTGCTCTTCGTGCTCAGCGCCATTGTGATCTTCTCGCTGATTTTCACCTCGGGTCGCTTTGCAGGAGAGCTGGCCTCGTCCTTCCAGATCATGTTCCTCCGTTACGCCGGTGGCTTCGTCACCGTGCTCGGCCTGTCCGCCAGCCAGCCGCAAAGTTTCCAGTCGCTGCAGAGCAAACACCGGCTCAGTCAGGCGCTGCGTGCGCTGGTGGGTGGACTTGGCGGCGCGGCTATCATCTTTGGCAACACTTACATGCCGCTGGTCGATGCCAATGCCATCAGCCAGCTCAGCGGCGTCTTCATGCTGGCGCTCGGTATCATCATCTTCCGTGAACGCCTGCGGTCGATCCACATCGCCGGCTCGCTCGTCTGCATCCTGGGCGCGGCAGTCGTCGTTGCCGCCCGTGGCGCCTTTACCACCTTTGACGCCAATTATCTGGTGCCGGCTTCCGTGGTGATCATCGGCGCTCTACTGCTGGCTTTGGAGGGCATTTTCATCAAAATCCTGACCCTGGCCGACCGCCCGCTGGTGACGCTCGCCCATGCCAATTTCTTCGGCATGCTGCTCCTGCTGATCCCAGCCGTGTTGACCTGGAAATCCACCGGCCCGGTCAACGCGGTGCTGCTCTGCCTCGGCCCGCTCGCCATTCTCGGGCAGTATTGCAATATCCGCGGCTATACCTCCGCCAGCGTTAGCCTGCTGGCGCCCATCGGCTATGCCTCGCTGATCTTTGCGGCCGTCTGGGGCTGGGTGTTCTTCATGGAGCTGCCCACGGCCGGCGTGATCCTGGGCGGCGTCCTGATCGCCATCGGCGGCACCACACTGGCACTTTCCCGTCGCTAGACGCAGTTCTTCCTTGACAAGCTTGGCAAGTAAATTGTCAACTTTGACAAATCAGGTGGAGGAGATTGTGGTGATGGACGGAGCGATAGAGCAGGGCGAAACGACAAGCAGGTGGTGGATCGACGAACCGGTCCGCATGGCGCTGTTCCTGTACAACCAGTATCAGGCGCCAGTCGATACCGACGCCTTCGTGCAAAAGCTGGTGGACCTTCATGTCAATGCCGTGGTCCTGCCCACAGCCGGCATTGCCGCCTTCTATCCCACGGAAGTCCCCTTCCACGTCCGCGCTCCGTCGCTGCCCGAAGGCCGCGACGTGGTCGGCGAGATCGTCGAAAAGGCTCATGCCAGAGGCATTCGTGTCGTTGGCCGCTTCGAATGGACGGTCAACCAGGACAAGGCGCTGATCGAAGCCCATCCCGACTGGGTGCAGCGCGATCCCGCGGGCAATTCCCCGCTGTGGAACGACACGCATCTGATGTGCGTCAACGGCGGCTATATGCAGGAGCATATCTTCAAGATCATGGACGAGGCGCTGACGCGCTTCCCGCTCGACGGCATGTTCTTCAACTATGGCGGCGGCCAGCGCAACGCCTTCGGCCCCTGCCAATGCGCCAATTGCCAGCGCCTCTACAGCGACAAATACGGCAAGGACCTGCCGACCACGCCCAATGCCGAATATCTCGACTTCATGAATGACTGCGCGGCAAAACTCGCCGCTCGCATCAAGGCCTTCGCCAAAGCCAAGAACCCGTTGATCAACTACATGGTCGGCCGCGAGGCCGATTCCACCAATTCGGAAACCCACGGCGCCCCGATTGCCGAAGCCCATGCCTTCTGGCTCTATGATGCCAGCGAAACGGTCAATCGCTACCGCGCTGCTTATCCCGACCGCATGGCGTTCAACAATGACTCGGCCTTTCTCGACGGCCGCTGGCGCTATGCCCATCGCTCCGCGCCGGAGGGCGAAATCCGCGCCTTCCAGAACATGGCCAATGGTGCCGGCCCCTATCTCTTCGTCAATGGCAACCACGAGCAGTTCGATCGCAACGCGGAAAAGGGTGCGTTGCCGGCCTTCAGTTTCCACCGCAACAACGCCGATCTCTATGTCCGTCAGGAAAACGCCGCGCGCGTACTGTTGCTCGACGTCCCGGGCCCAACGCTCGCCCAGGTGCTGTTCCGCTACGGGGAAGGCGGCGCGGCCGAAGGGCGGCCGCCCGGCAATGGCGGCTTCGGCTATCGCGACAGCAAGGAGCTGGGCAGCGGCGGCGAAAACAGCAACACGGCCATGTCGGGCTTTTTCCGCCTCCTGACCGAAAACCACATTCCCTTCGTGCTGTCCAAGGATCTGAGCTGGATCGACAGCGACCCCGGCCGCTATGATCTCGTCGTCTCCAGCAAGGGCGCGCCGAAGGAGTTGGACCGCTATCTGCGCCAGGGCGGCCGCGTGCTGGCCTCCGGCGCCACGAGGCCGGAGCTTGAACTACCGCCCATGGTCAAGCTGTGGAACCGCAAGGAAACCCTCGCCGCTTATTGGCGCGTGCGCGACCACGGCCTGCTGCCCAATCTCGGCGATGCCGACCTGATGTTCTTTTACAGCGACTACCTCGAGCTCGAAGCGCGCGGCGTCTCGCCCCTGACCTTCGTGCCGCCCACCAAGGTCAATCCGATGGAAATGGTCGGCGAGGGCCTGCATGACACCGACAAGCCGGGCCTGCATCTGCTCGACTACGGAGAGGGCCGCCTGGCCTATATTCCCTGGGACCTCGGTGACCTCTATTATCGCGCCAGCGCCGCCCACCATACCACGCTGTTCAGCGACGTGATCGACCACCTGTTGCCCGAAGGGCGGCAGCTGCGCAGCAATGCCCATCCCATGGTGCAGATCACGCTGCAGCAGCAGGCAGCGGAAAACCGCACGCTGGTGCATTTCGTCAACCTCTCTGGCGCGGCACAGGTAGCCTATCACCCGGCCATTCCAATGAGCGGCATCGCGGTGGAGGTGCAGGGCGCCTTCACCTCGGCGCAGATGGCCAGCACCCGCCGCTACCTGCCGATCCGGGGCGACGAGGGCTTTACTGCCTTCACCCTGCCGCAGCTCGATACCTATGACGTGGTCATCCTGCGATGAGCGGCCCCACAACCGGAGACCTGACCATGACGCTCAATACCACCGAAGACCTGGCTGCCGCCCTGATCGCGGCCCACGATGGCGGCCCGCTCATCGACAGCGTTCCGGCCCATCTGCGGCCCGTGGACATGCCGGCCGTCGTGGCCCTGCAGGACATGATCGTCGACCGCATCGGCGCCGTCGGCGGCTGGAAGGTGATGGCCGGCGGCACCGGCGAGCCGCTCTGTGCGCCAATCCCGACCAACCGCTACTTCGCCGACGGCGAGACTATCGATGCGGCGCGGCACCGGCTGGTGCTGGTCGAGCTGGAAATAGGGGTGAAACTGGGCCAAGACCTCGCCGCCGATGCGGATCTGGCCGCAGTGGAAGCGGCAATCGCTTCTATCCATCCGACGCTGGAACTGATCGGCTCGCCCTTCGTCGATCGCGATGCGGTGGATTTCAACACCAAGTTGGCCGACCTGCAGAGCAATGGCTGCGTGGTCGTTGGCCAGGCAATGGAAGGTTTGGCCAAGAACGCCTTCAGCACGCTAATGGCCGAACTGACTTTCGACGGCACGGTGGCAACGACCGCCGGAGGCGGCGCATCGTGGCAGGCAATTCTTGAGGCTCTGCGCTGGCTCGCCTCACATAGTGCATCGCGCGGCCTGCAACTGCGCCAAGGTCAGGTGATCATCACCGGCTCACGGGTCATCGCGCCAATAGGGCAGGCCAGGTTGATCCAAGGGCAGTTGGGTCTCGAGGGCACTGTAGCCGCCAGGATTCAGAGCTAGAGGCACTGTCGGCAACATGGCCCTCTTTCGGAGTGGCTCGGAGCGGACGGTTTGCCTATCAGTCATGCACCGTATCCAAGCCGCATACCGTGTCGTGAGTTGCCGACACATGGCGTTGCAGATTGCTTAAACGCCGCCGCGGGTTGACCGGGGCGGCGTTCGTCAGTTGGTTCACTATCAGGTGCACCGCCCGCTAAAAGCGATAGTTCATGCCGATCTTGACCTGGTCCGTCTTGAACAATCCACCCGTTGTGGTGGTCTGTCCCGGCATGGTGCCGCCATAGCTGCCGCCCGAGAGAGTGGTGAAACTGTACTCGCCCTTGATCGACAGGTTGTCCGAGACGGCGTATTCGACACCGGCACCGAGGGTCCAGCCCGAGGCACTATCCTGGCTGATCATGCGATTGTCAGCGATGACACGACCCATGCTGGTGCCGGCCACGGTAACGCCCCCCTTGCCATAGACCAAGAAGCGGTCGGCGCTGAAACCGGCGCGGGCACTGAGGCTGGCAAGCCAGTCGATGCTGCCGTCGAAATAAGTGTCACGCGAGGTCATGGCGCTGAATTCGGTGCCGCCCCAGGAGACTTCGCCTTCGACGCCGAGGACGAAATTGCTGGAGAGCTGGTAGTTGGCGCCGCCTTGCAGGCCAATGCCGACACCGTCGATGTCACCGAGGTAGAAGTTGCGGTCTTCGACCATGGTCGCGCCAACATAGCGCTTGAAGTCGAGGGCTTCGGCATTGCCATTCAATTGCGCGCCGTGGATGCCGGCATAAAAGCCGGTCCAGTCGACATCGTTGGTCGCCGTTGCGGTGATTGGTGCCAGCGCATCGGCCCAGGCTTCCCCTCCACCACTGGAGGGCGAGAACTCGCCGACCACGCCGAGCTTGATGGTGCGGCCGGGCGAGGGCAGCAGCGCCAGGTTGAGTGGATCGACATAGTAGAGGTCCGTGACATTCTCGATGCCGAAGGTCAGCGTGGCATAGTCGGTGAGCTCGTAACGGCCGAACACGTCGAGCACCGTATAGGGCTCCCACGGAATGGCGGCGATGAAGGGGCTGGCGCCGGACTGGGTCGGCTGGGCGCCAGCGGCGCGCGGACCGATATGGGTCAGCCGGCCGCCCAGGGTCAGGCGATCCTCGAGGAATTTCTGGCTCAGCGTCAGGCTGGCCGTATACTCCGGCGGGATTTGATTGGTGGCATAGTCTGCAGCCAGCGAGCTGTTCATGCAGGTCGCCGCGGTCCGGCAGAATTCGACATTGTTGTAATAGGTGCCGTTCAGGTCGGCCGAAAAGCCGCCATTGTCATAGCTGGCCGACATTTCGAAGCCGGAAAACCGTGCCTGATCGATATTGTCGATCACCATGAAATTCTGCAGGTATGGCGTACCGCCATAGATCGGGTGCGGCGCGAGGCGCTGTTCCCAAGCCCGGCTGATATAGTCGTCGGTCGTGTTGTTGAAATAGGCAAATTTCAACCCTGCCGTGTCACCGGAAAACAGCAAGTCGTCGCGCTGCAGATTGACACCCGCCTCGAAATTATTCGCGGTTTCCGGGGTCAGTCCGGGTGCAATCAACGTGGCAAAGCCACCCACGGATTCAAACAGCGACGGCAGGCGCGCCGCATTGCTGTAGGTGCCGAACAGTTGCACACCCTCAATCGGCGTAACAGCAAGACCGGCATTGAAATCCACGGCGTTGGCTGACTGGATCGGTGTCGTATTGGCAGCCGTGTTGTTCTGCGCCTCGTAGCTGTGATAGCGCGTGCCGGCGGTCAGCTCGAGCCAGTCAGTGGGGTTGAGCTTGGCGTTGATGAAGACGCTGCTTTCCTCGCGTGAGCCATTGCGCGGTTGTATGGCGCTCGCCGGCGCATCCTTGGAAGGCGCCGTGTCCTCGCTGCGGTAGGATCCGCCGTACTGCAGGGCGAGATCACCGCCAAACACTGAGAAGCGCGACGTGTTGGAGACATCGGTTCCGTAGCTCTTGGCCCATTTTTCGGCAAAGTTCGTGCTGCCGTCGCTGAGCGCACTGCTTTCGACCAGCGAGGTGCCCCAGGTATTCCACTGAAAGTCGATCAGGTCATTGTCGGGATTGTAGCCATAGCGTGCTGTGACACTGTCGACCGCCGTATGCGACGGCTGCCCCTGCTGGCGCGAACTGAGATTTGTGATGAAGCCCATGGGATAGGTTTCGCCATAGCGGCTTTCATAGCGCGAGAAACCCAGCTCCAGCACATGCTCGTCATTGAAGCGGAAGGTCGTCTTGAGCAGGCCGGAAGTCGTGTCCTGCGAAGTATTGAGGACCTCTTCACCCGGCAGGTAAGCGGTGAGGCCGGGCTCATAGAAGGTCATGCCGTCGCAATAGCCGGCATAGAGGGCGCAGAGGGAATGTGGTGCCGACGGCTGCGGCGCATAGGGCCCGTTGGTGCCGGCGTGGTAGTTGCCCAGACGGCGGCGGGAAAAGCCCGCCACGAAGTCGAAAACCTCGGTCTTGCTGCCGAACAGCACGCTGGAGGAGCCGCCCGTCATTGCGAACGGTCCCGGATTCTCCACCTGGCCCCGAGACATGCCGAGGCCGTCGAACGGCTCCAACAGGTTCATCGTGCCATTGGCCGCGACCGGGCTGGTGTTGCTGCTGCCTTCCACCTTGAGACGGATGCCAAAGCTCTCGCCTGCGGGCACAATATCGTCGGCGGTGACGGTCCTCATGTTCACCGAGCCGCCGATCGCGCCAGCCGCGCCGGGCGCCGAACTCGGGCCCTTCTCGATGCTGATGCCGCTGATGAAATCGGGATCGATGAAGCTGCGATTGGCGATGCCCTGGTAGCCGCGGTAGACGGCCGTCGAATTCTGCGCCCCGTCGATGCTCACCGGCACGCGGCTCATGCCCTGCATGCCGCGGATATTGACGTCGAGGCCACCGCTGTTGCGGCTTTCGCCTGACAGCACGCCCGGTGCGCTCTTGAGGATATCGGAGGGGGTGGTGCCGGCGAAATTCTGCAGTGTTTCGGCCGAAATGGCGCTGACCGATCCCGGTGTCAGGTAAACGCTTTCCGGTGAGCCATCCCAGCCGATGCCCGAATTGGTTGCCCAGGCGGTTACGTTGACCTCACCCAGAACGATCGATCCATCGGTACCTTCGACGACTGCCGCCGGATCGGTGATCGTTACCGTATTGCTGCTGGTGAAGCGATAGGTCAGGCCGCTGCCAGCCAGCAATTGGCTCAGCGCTGCCTCGGCCGAGAAGCTGCCATTGAGCCCCGGGCTGGTCTTTCCGGCAACCAGGATCGATGGAAACAGCAGGCGCAATCCGGCATTTTCGGCGAAACTGGTGAGGGCTGAGCCGAGATCCTGCGGCGCAATTGAATAGCTCGATGCCTCGCCTGGCTGCTGCTGTTGGGCGCTGGCGGTGACGTTTGCACTGGCCAGTGCCAGAATGGCGACCGTGCCCAATAACCACTGGCGTGTTGCGCCTTTTCTCAGACGCGCCCCACGCCCCTTGTCTGCCCCATACATTGCCGCTTCTACCCTATGTTCTAACTATGCAGTGGTGAGCAGCGTCCGGCAGGTGCCAGGTTGAACGCTCCTCTAGGGTTAAGACGACGGACACGTCACGACCTTGTAAGTGGTCGGTCAGAAAATATGATTATTTTGATCAGTATTTTTGGTAGCCGGTTTTTGCGGTCACCGAAGGATGGTGACGAAAGGCATTTCGTTGACGGAAACCGGCAGCGTTTCCGCAATGGCCTGCAGGACCGCGCCGGGATCGGAAAGATCGAATACACCGGTAATGGCAAGCGACTCGATTTCCGGGTTGAGGATGAGAATGGGTTCGGACCTGTGGCGACGCAGTTCCGCGATGACGCTGGCCAGCGGTCGGTCGTTGAACACGAGCTTGCCGCGGCGCCAGGCAATGGCCGCCTGCGCATCGACCTCGCGAGCCGGCTGGACGCCCCGTCCGGTGCCATAATCAGTTTGCTGGTTGATGGCGACGCGGGTGGAGCCATCGTGACTGGCTTCCGAAACGGCCACGGTGCCTTCCAGCACCGTAACGACGACGCCATCGGTCCGCATGTCGATATCGAACACTGTGCCGAGGGCACGGGTTTCACCGCCTGCTGCCGTGACGACAAAGGGACGTCCCGGGTCATGCGCAACCGTGAAGACTGCCTGACCCTCGCCAAGGGTCAGGTGCCGGCGGTTGACGCTGAAATCGACGGTGAGACTGGTCAGGCTGTTCATGAGAACCACAGAGCCGTCGGCCAGCTCTACCGTCAGGCGCTCGCCGACCCCGGTGACGTGATCAGCCAGAAGCCCACGCATCATGCCCATGGAGTAAGCAAAGAGGCCTGCCAATGTCAGCGCGGTGCCGCCCAGTGCCGCACGGCGGGTCAGGTTGCGGCGCCGCCTGCGGGTGGCTTCGTCCTGGGCACTGCCCACCAGGCCGATGCCGTGCCAGATAGCCTCGGCCTCCTGGGCGGCCAGCTCATGGTCGACGCTGGTGTTGCGCCACAGATCAAATGCTGTCTCGTCTGCAGCGTTTGCGCTGCCAGACTGCAATCGCACGATCCAGTCGATTGCTTCATCGCTGAGCCCTACATCGGCAGGCTTGTGCATTCTCATGCCCGACATCGCTACGATTTCCAGTCATTGAGTGTGGCTGGCATACAATGGCCATCAAGATTGAGACGATGCGGAGAGGCGGATCTTGCCATGGCCACGCTAGATTTCTTCGGTTCCGTCGATGCGGCGGAAGTGATCGCGGCAATGACGAAGCGCTTGCGCCAGATATTTGGCGACCATGCTTGTCGACATCTGCATCCGCGTCGCGATCTCCGCATGGGTCAATCCCTCGCTGCGGCTCATTAGCAGGGCCATGCGCGCCTTGCGTGGCAATTCTGCTAGAGCGAGCGCAAGTTGGCGCAACTGGTCCCGATCGATGATGATCGTCTCGGGCGAGGGCGCGGTGTCGGCGATGGCCTTCATCAGCGTCTCATCGCTGATGAACCGCCGGGCATGCCGGGATTCGCGGCGCAACATGTCGACGGCGATATTGCCTGCGACGCGCAGGATGAAGGCCTTGCGATCATGGACGACATAGGCGCCGCCCTGCATCCGGTCCAATCGTATCCAGGTTTCCTGCAACGCATCTTCAGCAAGGTCTTGGGAGCGCGTTCGATAAGTCAGGGCTTTGCGCAGGCTGGTCCAGTGCTCGAGATAGCTCGCGATCAGGTGCTTGCGCGTGTCAGGCGTCTCTGCAGTCACGGCGATACCGCCGGTGACAGATTGAAACGCATGGGATTGCCGCAGATTTGTAGCGCTGGATCAGCCGGATAGTTCGTTTTCAAGGTGCAGGTCCAATAAAGTATCCTCAAACTATCATGTTTTAGCAATAAGGCGAGTCACCGCCGGACAGGTTGGGATGGCGCAAGGTTTCGCAGTGATTTTGACACGTTCTGGCAGGCCGCGCCGGGGGCACATTGAACAATATTGGCAATTCCGGGTGAAAACTTGCCGCGCTCGTTCGTCTAAGCATTAGGGCCGTGCGGCTCACAAGCAGACAAGGGGCAAGAACATGTCGGTCGCGATCGACGAGAAAATCCAACAGCATGGTTCTACCAAGGACGAGGAGTCCAGCCTTTGGACGAGGCTCAAGTCCGGCACACGCGACACGCATGGACGGCTCGACAACCGCATCATGGAGGGGCGCCCATTCGAGAGCGTCGAGCGCTACGGCGACTTCGTGCTGATGCAGCACGACTTTCACATGCTGGTCAGCCCGCTCTACCAGCATGAGGAACTCGCACCGCTGCTGCCCGATCTGAAAATCCGCGACCGCATCAGCAAGATCGAGCAGGATCTCTTCGATCTTGACCGAGCGGTTCCGGTCCGTGAGACGCCGCACGTCTATCAGGTCGATGTCCCGACATCGCTCGGCTGGCTCTATGTCGCCGAGGGTTCCAATCTGGGCGCGGCCTTCCTGCTGAAATCCGCGCAAAAGCTCGGTCTCTCCGATCAGCATGGCGCACGCCACCTCGGGGGCGCGCCGGAAGGCCGTGGCCTGCACTGGAAGAAGTTCACGGCCGCGCTCGATGCGATCGCCTTGACCGCAGAGCAGGAAGCCAGGGTCATCGCCGGTGCCAATGAAGCTTTTTCGACCGTGCTTGGCCTGGTCGAAAAACGCCTGTTCGCTCGTGGGGCGGACTGAGGCGGACGTTGTCGGCAAGCCAGCCAGGGCGAAAGTCCAAGCCAGCCAGCCGATGCGTCAAACCTGCAAGGGCTTGATCCTGTCACGGCCCGGGTCGCTGCCCGACCGCTGAACCCCACAGCCTCACGACATCCAGCCCCCTGGAAAGCTGAACCATGCGCCATTGCCGCCAGATAATCGCCCTGACATTTGCTTTGGGTCTCGTTTTTCCCGCTGTGGCCCAGGTCCAGCCACCCGCTCCGGCTGCCCCGGTGACGTCTGAAGCGCCCGAAGCAACAACATCCGCGCCGAAGACTGAGCCAGCGGCCATAGTACCAGTGCCGGCCGCAACCCCCGTGACAACGCTGCCCCATAATCTGTCACCCTGGGGCATGTTCCTGGCCGCCGACTATGTGGTCAAGGCGGTGATGATCGGTCTGGCTCTGGCATCGCTGACCACCTGGATCGTCTGGTGCGCCAAGACGCTGGAATTGATGGGCGCCAAGCGACGGGCTCGGTTGGTCCTGCGCGCCATCACCTCGGCCCGCACCCTTGCCGAAGCGACCGCGGCGCTGGAGCACCGGCGCGGTGTCGGTGTGCTTCTGGTCAAGGCGGCGGGTGAAGAGGTTCTGCTCTCGCTGGCGGCGCTCGACCACGCCGGCGGAACCGGTCTCAAGGAGCGCGTAGCGTCTCGACTGTCGCGGATTTCGGCCGCGGCTGGACGGCGCATTTCGCGTGGCACCGGCATTCTGGCCAGCGTCGGCTCGGTGTCGCCCTTCATCGGCCTCTTCGGCACGGTCTGGGGTATCATGAATGCCTTCATCGGCATTTCCGAAGCCCAGACCACCAATCTTGCCATCGTTGCGCCGGGCATTGCCGAGGCTCTGCTCGCAACCGCCATCGGCCTAGTGGCGGCCATCCCCGCCGTCATCATCTACAATGGCTTTTCGCGATCCATCGCCGGTTATCGGCAATTGCTGGCCGATGCCGCCCAGGGGGTGGAGCGCCTGGTGAGCCGCGATATCGATTTTCGCAGCGTGCCGGCGGAGCAGGCCTGATGGCGGGCGGTATCCGCGAGGGCCAGGACGGTGAGGACGATCTTACCGAAGCCCACGAGATCAATGTCACGCCCTTCATCGACGTGATGCTGGTCCTGCTGATCATCTTCATGGTCGCGGCACCGCTGGCGACGGTCGATGTCAATGTCGACCTGCCGGCCTCGACTGCCGAGCCGCAACCCAGACCCGACGAGCTGCTCTATCTGACGCTGCAGTCGGACCTTGCCATGACGCTGGGCAATGACTTGGTCGACAGGAATGATCTGGGCGCGGCCCTGGAACGCGCCACCGAGGGGGATATGGAGGCGCGGATCTTCCTGCGCGCCGACCAGACGGTGGCGTATGGCGCCCTGATGGACGTGATGAATCTGTTGCGCGACGCCGGCTATCTGCGCATCGCGCTGGTCGGCCTGGAGGGCGCTGCTTCCCGGCCGGCCGGGGAGCCCTGAGCATGCCGCCCGTAAAACGCCTCGCCGAGACCGTCGGCTCTGATGCCGTTCGGCGCTTTGGCATCGGCGACGTAGTACTCTGGGCGTTTTCGCTTGCGCTGGTCTGCAGCGTACAGGCTACTGCGCTATATATCGCGACGACGCAGTCGCAGCCGACCGAAGTTACCGGTGCACCGCCGCCGGCCATCATGATCGAACTGGCTGAAATGGCCATGGCGCCGCAGGTGGAGGACATTGCGGTCGATGATGGAGAACTGTCCCTGCCGCCCGAAAGTGCTGCCTCGGAGCCAAGCCCGGCGCAGGACCTTCCGGACGAGACCGAACCCCCTCCCGAGGTGGAGACGCTACCTGAACCGGAGCCGCTGCCGGAACCGGAGGCCGTCGAAGAGCCCGAGCCATTGCCGGAGCAGGAGCCCGAACCTTCGGAAATGGAAGAGGTGGAGGAACCTCCGCCTGAGGTTGCGCCGGCCGAGACGGCCGAGGTCGCCATTCCGATGCCCGTGTCCTTGCCGGCCGAGATCACTGAAGCACGCCGCCAGTTTGCCCAGCAACAGCAGCGCGAACGCGAAGAACGGGAGCGCGCGCAGCAGGCCGCGCAACAGGCCGCGGCAAGCCAGCAGACGGCGCCGCGCAGCGTGCAGGCCGAACAAAGCCCGCAGATGGCCGCGCCGCAACAGACGACCACTACCCAACGCACGCCGACCATCTCGCCGCAACAATGGCAAAGCCAGGTCCTGGGAATGATCGAGCGGGCCAAGCGCTATCCGCAGGACGCACAGCGACGGCGCGAGGAAGGGACCATCAGGGTGAAATTCGTCATCGACCGATCGGGCACTGTCCTCTCGGCCAGCATTCTCCAGTCATCGGGCCATGCAGCGCTGGACGAGGCGGCCCGCGAACTCATCAACCGCCTGCCAAAGCTGCCGCCGCCACCGGCCACCATCACCGCCAATCCCATCAGCCTCGAAGTTGCGGTCAACTTCAATCTGCGCTGAGACGACAATCACGCAGAATACTCAAATGTCCTATATAGGTTCTACGGCGGCTGCCCTTGTTGGCTTCAAACTTTCCCGAAGCCTCAGGGCTCGCTGTCTGGACGGCAAGCCCTGAAGTCTCGAGCGTAATGCTTCCCCAGGGGAGCCGCCGAATATGGCTTTACACTACCCCGACCCTCAAACCGGCGACCGCTGCAGCACATCCTGCCATTCTGGGTGCCGGTTGATCTGCGCTTTGGCGAAGGGACAGAGCGGCAGGATGGAAACGCCGTCGCGCCTGGCATCCTCGACCGCCTGACGCACTAGGCGTTCGCCGACCTTGCGGCCGCGCAGCGCGTCCGGCACGCCCGTATGGTCGATGATGATGAGCTCAGCACTCATTCGGCTATAGGTCATTTCGGCCTCGTAGCCGTTGATCACCAGACGATAGCGACCCTTGCTCGGCCCATCCTCCCGCTCGACAACGCTGTCGGCAACGGCAGGTGCGGCAGCATGCTGACCCGCATCGTGAGGCCGAACCTGGCGCGGATTGCCCGGGCCACACTCAAGCAGGTCGCGGTCCCAGTGACCGAGATCGGCTGCCGCCTCATAGGTCGAAGTGAGGAAAGCCATGAGGGCTGCGTCCGGGTCGGCTGCCGTTTGCACGGCGGCAAAGGGCAGGATGAACTCACCCATCGTGTCATGCCAGAAGGCGCCGTCGGGCTGCACCTGTGCCGTCTTGAAGCCGTCCGGGGTGGGATAGGCATAGGCATAAAAGGCTGGATAGTCGATGCCGCCGCCACCGGGCCAGAAGCCGACCGAGGAGACTTCTCGATCATAGGCTTCCTGCGCCACTGCGAGCGGCAGGGCCGGTACGCCGCCAGGGTGGAGCGGGGCGCGGCGACCCGAAAAGCGCGTAACGGCCAGGTCGAAACTGCCCCAGAACAGATGTACGGGGCTGGACTTGCCGAGGAAGCCGGTGCGGAACCGTCCGAACACGCGATCCATGGCCACGAGGGCTTGATGGAAGCGCCCGACGGCCGCCCGGTCATAGGGGCGGTCGCGATGGTCCTCGACGAAGGGCACTGGATTGGGCACTTCATTGGGTTCGCCATTGAAGGTCGGCGTACCGCCCAGCGCGGTGATCAGTTGCACGAACCTGGCGTGGAAGGCCGCGACCGTCATCGGCTCGAGGTCAAACGAGGTCTTGTGGCCATTGCCGCAGGTGCCTGTCACCAGATGGTTCTTGAAGTCGAACAGGATTTCGATACCCGGACCATCAGGAATGGGCGAGGAGGCCAGCCCCATCGGGGTGACATAGAAGGTCGCGTGCCAGGAATGGTTGAGCCAGGGCGTATGAGCGAGACGATATTTGCCGGCGATCTGCAGATAAAGATGCAGCGCCGAACAGGTGTCGCGCCAGCCGAGATAGTCGAGTTGAGGCCAATTGGTCATGTAACGTCCTATGCTATGTATGGGCCTGCGGAAGTCGGCGGGTCAGTCGGGCAGGGGGATGAACTCGTTGCGATCATCGACCGGCAGGTCGAAGCGCCCTTGCCCCCAGTTCTGGGCCCGCCACTCCGCCTTGGCCTGTTCGATGCGCTCCTCTGACGAGGCGACGAAATTCCACCAGATGTAGCGCGGGCTGTTGAGCGTCGCGCCGCCGAGGATCATCACCCTGGCGCCGCGCTCACCGGCGACGACGGTGATCTTGTCGCCGGGCCGGAAGACCATCATCTGCGGCGCCTCGAAATCCTGTCCCGCCACCGAGATCGATCCCTCCACGATATAGATGCCCCGGTCCTCGTGATTGTCCGGCATCGGCAGGCGGCTGCCGCCCGCCAGCTGCACGTCGGCATAAAAGGTTTCGGAAAACATGGTTGCGGGGGCTTCCGCCCCATAGGCCTTGCCCAGAATCAGCCGCAGCGAAACACCCTTGTCCTCCAGCACGGGCAGCGCCGGTTTGCCGTGATGCTCGAATGATGGTTCCACGTCCTCGTGGCTATCGGGCAGGGCCAACCATGTCTGGATGCCGAAGAGGCTATTGGGGCCGCTCCTTGCCGTCGCCGTCGTCCGTTCGGAATGGGATACGCCGCGCCCGGCAACCATCCAGTTCAGCTCGCCGGGGCGGATGACCTGGTCGGCGCCAGTACTGTCGCGATGATGGAAATCGCCGCGGAACAGATAGGTGACCGTGCCAAGCCCGGTGTGCGGATGCGGCCGGACGTCGATCCCCTGTCCGGTCAGCAGCTCTGCCGGCCCGGCTTGGTCGAAGAAGATGAATGGGCCAACCATCTGTCGCTGCGGAGCAGGCAGGGCCCGCCGGACCTCGAAGCCACCCAGGTCCCGGCTGCGGGGAATGATGAGCGTCTCGATCGCATCGGCGCCGACATCATCGGGATCGCCCGGCTCCAGACTTGGGTTCCAACTCACGCGCCATCCTCCCGCTTGATTGACAAGTGGGTAAGTGACCATGCGAGGCGCAGCTTAACTAGGTCCGGTCCGTGCGGTTCTGTGTTGCGGAACGCGGAACGCTTTGCCGTTCACTCCGACCCCAGCGTTTCGATGAGCAGCTCGGTCAACACACGGACCTTGCGGGTTGGAAACTGGCTTGGCGGTCGCACCACATAAATCCCCGCAACCGGTGGCGGATAGCGGGTCATGATCTCCACGAGTTCTCCGGAGGCGATATGCTGGTCGACAAGACAGTCCGGCAGCCAGGCAATGCCGATGCCGGCCAGGGCCGCAGCGACGAGAGCGGTGCCATTGTCCGCCTTGAAGCGCCCCTGCGGCTGTACGGTCACGACAGTATCGCCATCGGCGAACTGCCAGTTTTCAGTACCCTGCATTAGGGCATTGTGCGACATGATGTCATCGGGTGTCTCGGGCGCGCCATGGGTCGCGACATAGCCGGGGCTGGCGACCAGCTTTCCATAGAACGGTCCGACCCGTCGGGCGATCAGGTTCGAGTCGGGCAGGTAGCCGACGCGGATCGAGCAATCGAAGCCTTCGGCGATCAGGTCGACAAAGCGATCGCTATATGAAGCATGGACGTGCAGCTGGGGATGGCGCCTGGCCAGTTCGGCCAGCAGGGGTGAGAACTCGCTGGGTCCCACCGAGAGTGGAACGGCGATGCGCAGCCGGCCAGTCAGGTCGCCATCGGGCAGGATGACCTCACGGGCGGCCTCTATTTCCGCCACGGCTCTCGCGGCATGGTCGCGAAAGGCGACACCGGCTTCGGTGAGCGCCGCGCCGCGCGTCGTCCGCGCCAGAAGCTGTACGCCGAACCCTGTTTCAAGCCGGGCCAGCCGCCGGCTGACAATGGATTTCGACACGCCAAGGCGCCGTGCAGCGGCGGTAATGCCACCGGCATCGGCGACTTCAACGAAGGTCTGGAGTTCTTCTATATCCACGCGGTGTTCCTCTTTGGGCGACACAGCACTGCCCGATGCGGCACTATCGCATCAAGTTGTGGAACTGCAATACGAGCTGGGGGCTTTGCGTCTGACAGCAGCAGGAGTGAGCATGACCACGCAAAGCGAAAGACGGCCCGGCTGGCCCGAAATTATCGTCGGACTGATCGGCATTGCCATTTTCGGGATTGGACTGGCGTTTTTCGTCGTGCAGTTGCCGTTGGATCCGGTCGCCATCGGCCTGATCATGACGGCGCTGTCGGGCGTCGGTGGACTGGCGGGATTCTTTTTTGCCTACTTTTTGCGCCTGCGCGAGTGGGGTGCGTTCGGGATTCGGCAAACCACGATGAAGTGGCTGCTGATCGGGGTAGGTGCCGGAGTCTTTGCCTTTATCGCCAAGAGCTTGTCGATACTGCTTTATGTAGCGCTGACGGGCGACAACTCCAACATGCAGGCGGTTTATGGCCAAGGTGGCAGCGGAGGCGCATGGTCGCTGGTGCTAGCGACACTCCTGCTGGCTGTACTGACGCCGCTGGGCGAGGAGTTCCTGTTCCGTGGTGTGGTGACCAGTGCGCTGCTCAAATATGGGGCCCTGGTTGGCGTGGTCGGGGGCGCTGTGATTTTCGCGCTGTTCCACGGCATCAATCCGGTCTTTCCCGCGGCCCTGGTGACGGGGCTGATCGCGGGCGAGGTCTTCCGCCGCAGCGGCTCTATCTGGCCAGCCGTCATGGTGCATTCGGTGGTCAATCTACCCACCGTTCCGGCCTTGGTGCTGGCCGGCGCAACGCAGTGACAGTGGTCAGCGCGCCATTGTTACCACGCACGATTATCGAACCCGATAAACATATCTCTTTCCTCACACGCGGATCGGAATTGCAGGCCGTCGCTTCGTCCTGCCCATGTTTGAAGCGATGACATGATAATGTGAAACGACAAGCCGTCGTCCGTAGGCTACTGTTCGGTATTCCGGTCGCCCTTGGCAGACCGTCCGGGTCGCGTTTGGCATCCAGCGCAAGAAATGGGATGAGCTACCTTTGCGATGTCGGTTGCAGAGGGCGATCCGGGAAGTGGCACCATGACTAACCTCAAGCTCGTTCAAGACGGCGCCGATCCGACACCATATTCCCGCGTCAAGGACGGCAATTCCGATATCGAACTGCTCCATGCCATCAGCAACGAGCTGATTGGCGAGCAGGACAGCGACGCGCTTTATGGCAAAATCCTCGACGCTGCGATGGCGATCATGGGTTCCCAATTCGGAACGATCCAGCTTCTGCGCTCGCATTCTGATGGTTCGGGTGTCGGCCTGCACCTGTTGGTTTCCAGGGGACTGACCCCGCGCGACAAGGCGGTTTGGCAATGGGTTTCCCCGTCAAACCATAGCAGTTGCACAGCCGCCCTGAGGTCGGGCCATCGCGCCGTCATCGGCGATTTTGAGACCTGGGACGAGATTGCAAACACACCGGACCTACAGGCCTTCAGGCAGGCGCGTATCCGATCTGCCCAGACCACACCCCTCAGATCACGCAGCGGTCAGCTGCTGGGCATGATCTCCAACCATTGGTCCTATCCGCATCAGCCATCCGAGCGCGATCTGCGGCTACTTGATATTCTGTCCCGGCAGGCCGCCGATCTCATGGATCGGACGCTGGCAGACGAAGCCCTGCGTGACCGGGAAAAGCAACTCGAAGCGTCGGTCAGCGCCCTGCGGGAAAAAGAGCAGCTTCAGGATATCCTCGCAAACGAGCTGGGGCATCGCGTCAAAAATCTCTTTGCGATGGTTTCCGCGATTGCCTCGTTCACACTGCGTGGGTCCAGTGATCAGGCAAGGGCACTGGTTCTGCAACAGCGGCTTCTGGCACTGAGTTCCGCCCATGAAATCCTGTTGCAGTCCGATTGGTCCTCGGCGGCGATTGCGGATGTGGTGACCGGGGCCGCGAACAATGCTGGCGTGTCCGGTCGGATTCAAGTCAACGGCCCCGAAACGCTTATCGGATCAAAAGCGGCGCTTAGTCTGGCGCTGCTGGTCCACGAGCTGGCGACCAATGCGCTCAAGCATGGGTCCTTGTCCGTCGGCGGCGGCAGTGTCGATTTCAGCTGGCGCGTCGAGCCAAGCGATGGAAAGGACCAGCTGCGTCTCACATGGCGAGAGCTCAAGGGACCCGAAGTCGTGCCGCCAACCGAGAAAGGTTTCGGCTCAAAACTAATCAGTGCCGGCCTTAGCGGATCCGGCGGCGTGATCGTATCCTATCACCCCACGGGGCTCATGTGTGAGATCAGTGCGCCGCTAGAAGATCTGCAGGGTGCCGAATAGGCGCGGCAACAAGACCGCAGAGTTTGACGCATCCCGGTCCGACCCCTGTCGAACCAAGATCTGACGCGATGTATCGACAGCAGTGCCCCGACGTTGGGAACTGGTATCAGTCAGGGCCGGCTTCTCGCAGCTGGCCCTGACTACTCGCTTCAAGGACTTGTCTTAGTGGCTGATCATCCACGGTCGTTTACCCGCAAATGTCTTGCTGCCATTTGGCAGGTGTACCGTGCTCGACGGCTTGGATTTACTCGCCGAGCAACACGAGCACCCGGCACCGTGCGAACGCCTGGGCTCATGGCTGGCTTTTTCATTGGTGGCGAAAGCCGTGCGCCGTGCGGCGTCCATGCCGTTGGCATAGGGCATGGAGAAGAAGGCCCGGGCTGATGGCTGGCCGCAGTCCGGACAATCGTGCTTGTCGGCCGATTGCGACATCGGCCGGATGGCCGTGAAGGGCCCGCAGCTTTCGCATTGATAGTCGTAATAGGCCATGTGCTTACCCTCAGAGATCGTGGGCGATCGGCATGTTGATCGAGCCGTCGAGATATTTCTTCGGCCCCTCATTGCCTGGCATGAGGTCGAACTCGAAGATGTCGGTCGGCAACCAGAGTGTGGCGCAGGCATTGGGGATGTCGACCACGCCCGAGATATGTCCCTGCACCGGGGCGGTGCCGAGGATGGAATAGGCTTGGGCGCCGGAATAGCCGAACTTTTTGAGATACTCGATGGCGTTGAGGCACGCCTGACGATAGGCGGTGGTGACGTCGAGATAGTGCTGGGTGCCGCTCTCGTCGACCGAAATGCCCTCAAAGATCAGGTAGTCGTCATATTTCGGCGCGATCGGTGAGGGCCGAAAGATCGGGTTCTTGACGCCATACTTGGCCATGCCGCCCTTGATGAGGGTGACCTTGATATGCAGCCAGCCGGCCATTTCGATAGCGCCGCAGAAGGTGATCTCGCCATCGCCCTGCGAGAAGTGCAAATCGCCCATGGAAAGCCCGGCACCATCGACATAGACCGGGAAATACACCTTCGAGCCGCGTGACAGATCCTTGATGTCGCAATTGCCGCCATGTTCGCGCGGCGGCACGGTGCGGGCGCCGGTGGCGGCAGCCGCATCGCGCGCATCGCCCTTGAGCGCGCCCATGTGGGCGGCGGCGGTTTCGGGCAGCTTGGCGAGAGACGGCACGCGATTGGGGTCGGTGTCGTTGAGCTTTTTCTCGCGCGTGTTCCACATGTCGAGCATCTTGTGATCGGGCAGGCAGCCGATCAGACCCGGATGGATCAGGCCGGCATATTTGACGCCGGGGATATGGCGCGACTGGGTGAACATGCCCTTGAAGTCCCAGATCGACTTTTGCGCGCTGGGGAAATGCTGGTCGAGAAAGCCGCCGCCATTGTTGAGCGAGAAGAAGCCGTTGAAGCCCCAGAGCGAGTTCTCGAAGGCGCCGATATCGAGAATGTCCACTACCAGCAGATCGCCCGGTTCGGCGCCCTTGACCCCGATCGGGCCGGACAGGAAGTGCACCTGGTTGAGGTCGACATCGCGCACGTCGGCGGCGCTGTCGTCGTTTTTGATCTGCCCGCCGGTCCAGTCATAGGTCTCGACCTTGAAGTCGTCGCCGGGCTCGACCCAACAGGCCATGGGGATGTCCGGATGCCAGCGATTGTGAATTTTTTCATTGGTATAGGGGGAATCGTTGAGATCGACCTTGATCAGCGTGTCGGTCATTTATGGCTCCTCTGGTGTTCGCAGGACTGGACTAGACGGATAGGAAGGACGCGACCTTGTCGGCGTCGATGTCGGCGCGCGGGCTCTCGTGCACGAATTCGCCGTTCTCGATCACCAGCACGCGGTCGGCGATATCGAGGGCAAAGCTGAGCACCTGCTCGGAGACGATGATGGAGAGGCCGCGCTCGTCGCGGATGCGCCTGAGCGTCCGGGCCAGTTCCTTGATGATCGAGGGCTGAATGCCTTCGGTGGGTTCATCGAGCAGCAGCACTTTGGGCCGGCTGGCCAGCGCCCGGGCGATGGCCAGTTGCTGTTGCTGTCCGCCCGACAGATTGCCGCCGCGCCGGCCCTTCATTTCGAGCAGCACGGGGAAGATCTCGTAGAGATCCCTAGGGACCTGGGTTTCGCCGGTGACGGTCAGACCGGTCTCGATGTTTTCCCGGACCGTCATGGTCGAAAAGATCTGCCGGCCTTGCGGCACATAGGCGAGGCCAGACTTGACGCGCTGGAAGCTTTCGCTGGCCTGGATTTCGGCGCTACCGATGCTGATCGTGCCGCTGGCTGTGGGCACCACGCCCATCAGCGATTTCATCAGCGTGGTCTTGCCCATGCCATTGCGGCCCATGATGGCGACGATCTCGTTAGGCGCCACATCGAGCGTGACGCCGTGGATCACTTCGCTCTGGCCATAGGAAACGTGCAGGTTGTCGATGGTGAGCATGATCAGTGTCCCAGATAGACTTCGATGACCCTGGGGTCGGCCTGCACGAACTCCATCGAGCCTTCCGACAGAACCTTGCCCTGGTGCAGCACGGTGACGCGGTGGGCGATGTCCTCGACGAATTTCATGTCGTGCTCGATAACGATCACCGAGTGATGCTTGATGATGGTGTTGAGCAGTTCGGCGGTCTTGATGCGCTCGGCCACGCTCATGCCGGCCACCGGCTCGTCGAGCATGAGCAGTTCGGGGTTCTGGATCAGCAGCATGCCGATCTCGAGCCATTGCTTCTGGCCGTGGCTCAAGATGGCCGCTTCGGTGCGCAGATGGTCCTTGAGGAAGACGAGCTCGGCGATCTGCTCGACGCGGTTGATGACCTCGGCATCGCGGCGGAAGGCGAGGGCGCCCCACACCGTCTTGCCGCGAGGAAAGGACAGTTCGAGGTTTTCGAAGACCGTCAGGTCCTCGTAGATCGAGGGGTTCTGGAATTTGCGGCCCACACCGGCATTGACGATCTGGTGCTCCTTCATTCTGGTCAGTTCCTTGCCGTGGAACTGGATCGAGCCAGAGGTCGCTTTGGTGCGGCCGCAGATCAGATCGAGCACCGTGGTCTTGCCGGCACCATTGGGGCCGATGATGACGCGGATCTCGTTTTCCTCGACATAGAAGGACAGGTCGTTGACCGCCTTGAAGCCGTCAAAGGAGACGGTGAGGCTTTCGACCGAGAGCAGGAAATCCTTGGGGCCTGTGGTTTCGATGGTCATGATCCGTCTCCTATTCGGCCGGCTTGGTGATGGGCGTAACGAGCTTGCGGCGCTTGAACAGGCGGGTGAGGTGCGGTTCGACATGGGTCACGTAGATGCCGGCCAGACCGTTGGGGAAGGCCATGACCACGAGGATGAAAAGACCGCCCATGGCGAACAGCCAGAGTTCGGGAAAGCTCTCGGAGAAGGTGGTCTTGGCCCAGTTGACTACCAGCGCGCCGTAGATGGCTCCGAACAGGGATAGGCGGCCGCCGACGGCGCAGAAGATGACCATTTCGATCGAAGGCACGATGCCGACAAAGCTTGGCGACATGAACCCGACCTGGAGGGCAAACATGGCGCCGCCAATGGCCGAGAAGGCAGCGGCGAGGCAGAAGACGAAGATCTTGAAATTGGCGACGTCATAGCCGGAGAAGCGGACGCGATCCTCCTTGTCGCGCATGGCGCGAAGCAGGCGCCCGGCCTTGGACTGCTTGACGAAGAGCGCGAGCAGGATGCAGCCGAGCAGCAGGCCGGCATTGACGAAATAGAGGATGAATTTGGCGCTGTCGCTGCGGATGTCCCAGCCGAGCAGTGTGCGCAGATCGGTGATGCCGTTGATGCCGCCGGTATAGCCCTGCTGGCCGATGATGAGGATGGTCAGGATCGCCGCGACCGCCTGGGTGATGATGGCGAAATAGACCCCGCCGACCCGACGCTTGAACATGGCGACGCCGATGAGATAGGCGAAGGCCGAGGGCACGAGCACGATGGCCACCAGCGTTACCGGGAAGGACTGGAACGGCACCCACCACCAGGGCAGTTCGGTCACCTGGTTCCAGTCCATGAAGTCGGGAATGCCCGGCGTCGACTGGATGGCGGTGTTCTCGGGCGAAGAGGCCTCGAGCTTTAGAAACATCGCCATGCAATAGCCGCCGAGGCCGAAAAAGATGCCCTGACCGAGGCTCAGGATGCCGCCATAGCCCCAGCAGAGCACCAGGCCGAGCGCCACGAAGGCGTAGGTGAGATACTTGCCCACGAGGTTGAGGCGGAAGATGTCGAGAGCCAGCGGGAAGATGACGAGGATCAGCGTTCCGAGGACCAGAAAAGCCAGGATGTCGCGCTGGGACAGAAGTTTGTTGGCATGCATGGATGGAGCTCCTGTCAGCGGCGCATCTTGAGGGTGAAGAGGCCCTGCGGGCGCAACATCAGAATGCCGACCACGGTGAGCAGGGTGAGGACCTTGGCCATGGAGCCGGACAGGAAAAATTCCATCGTCGACTGCGCCTGGCTGATGGCGAAGGCCGAGGCAATGGTGCCGATAAGGCTGCCCGCGCCGCCGAAGACGACGACAAGAAATGTGTCCACGATATAGAGCTGGCCGGCGGTGGGACCGGTCGAGCCGATCATGGTGAAGGCGGAGCCGGCTATGCCGGCAATGCCGCAGCCGAGACCGAAGGTCATGCGGTCGACATGCTTGGTGTCGATGCCGACGGCGCCGGCCATGCTGCGGTTCTGCATCACGGCGCGCACCTTGATGCCCCAGCGCGAGCGGAACATCAGCAGAGCCACGGCCGTGGCGATCAGCAGGGTGAGGCCCATGACGAAGAGTCCGTTGATCGGCACTTCGATGATGTCGGTAAGCGGGAGCGAGCCCATCATCCAGTCGGGCAGGGAGACGCCGACTTCACGGGCGCCAAAGACCGAGCGATAGAGCTGCTGCAGGATGAGGCTGAGGCCCCAGGTGGCCAGCAGTGTATCGAGCGGGCGCCTGTAGAGATGTCTGATCATCGCCCATTCGACGAGGATGCCCAGGCTGAACGAGGCACAGAAGGCCAGGGCCATGGCGACGAAGAAATAGACCGGGAACAAAGCGGGCAGGTAGGCTGTCACGAAGCTCGACACCAGCCAGGTGACGTAGGCCCCCAGGATCATGAACTCGCCATGGGCCATGTTGATGACGCCCATCTGGCCGAAGATGATCGCCAGGCCCAATGCCATCAACACAAAGACTGAGAACAGGATGAGCCCGGCGAAGCCCTGCATCGCCAGGATCGAGAAGAACTGGTCATAGGTATAGTCGCCGATCATCTCAGCCTCGCGGGTCCATCGGTAGGAAGAATGGGAGAGGTGAGCCCCGGCGCGGAGGTGCGCCGGGGCGGGCAGGCGGACTGGACCGCCTGCGAGCAGAGACTTACTGGTAGCCTTCGGGGAAGGGATCGGGCTCCATCAGGTCGGCGGTCTCGTAGACCACGTCATATTGCCCATCGAGGCGGGCATGGCCGATGCGCAGCTTGGACCAGAGGTGATGGTTCTCGTGAACCTTGACATAGCCTTCCGGGGCGGTGGTCAGTTCGATATCGGGCGAGGCTTCCTTGATCCTGTCGATGTCGAAGCTGCCGGCTTTTTCGACGGCGGCCTTCCAGAGCCACGGGCCGAGATAGGCAGCCTGGGTGACGTCGCCGATGACGATGCCTTCGCCCCAGCGTTCCTTGAAGGCCTTGACGAAGGCGAGGTTGTTCTCGTTTTCGAGCGACTGGAAATACTTCATCGCGGCATAGGCGCCGACGATGTTCTCGCCGCCAATGCCCAGGATTTCGTCCTCGGTGACCGAGATGGTCAGGAGGAGCGGAGCCTCCTTGGTGAGATCGATGCCGGCGGCCTTGAGCTGCTTGTAGAAGGCCACATTGGAGCCGCCCACGACGATGGCATAGATCACGTCGGGCTTGGTCAGCTTGATCTTGTTGATGACCGAATTGAACTGGGTGTGTTCGAGCGGGTAATATTCCTCGCCGACGACCTTGAGGCCCTTCATCTCGATATGCTTGCGGGCAATCTTGTTGGAGGTACGCGGCCAGATATAGTCCGAGCCCAGCAGGTAGAAGCTCTTGGCGCCCTTGTTGTCGACGACCCAGTCGATGCCGGCGAGGATCTGCTGGGTGGCTTCCTGGCCGGTATAGATGACGTTCGGGCTCTGCTCGAGGCCTTCATAGAAGGTCGGATAGTAGAGCATGCCGTTATACTGCTCGAAGACCGGCAGTACGGCCTTGCGCGAGGCCGATGTCCAGCAGCCCATGACCGAGGCGACCTTGTCCTGGACGAGGAGCTTCTTGGCCTTTTCGGCGAAGGTCGGCCAATCGGAGGCGCCGTCTTCCTGAATGTATTTGATCTGCCGGCCGAGCACGCCGCCCATGGCATTGATCTGCTCGATGGCGAGGATTTCGGCCTGTACCGATCCGGTTTCGGAAATGGCCATGGTGCCGGTGACCGAATGCAGGATGCCGACAGTGACTTCGGTATCGGTGACCGCGAGGCCGGTCGTGTTGACGGCTGCGGTGGGGAAATCCTGCGCGAAGGCGCGGTTGGCCATGAGGCCCACGACCGGGAGTGCCGCAATGCCCATGAGGAGCTTGCGCCGGTTCATCTTGAAGGGACTGCCGCGGGAAATGTCGTCTGTCATCTGATCGCCCTGTCCTGGGTTGGCGTTGAATGGCTTCAACTGACGCGATCTTGGGCATTTGCGAGGCTTGCTCAGCAACGGGGCATTTGACGTATTCCGGCCCGGGTATTTTCCGGTTACGATCCTATTATTGACGCAGAAGGGACCGGCAGAAGTCCATGTGTCGTAAGACATTGTCCGGGGAGGGCAAAAGCTGCCGGGGGGCAGCGTGGGGCGCTATATGGCTTGGCTTGGACGAGCGGAGCGGACGTTGGCATGACTGCGGGGGCCAAGGTTACCCGCATCAGGCGCACCTACAACAAATGGGTGGCCAACCAGACCTTCGAAGATTTTGCGCTTCGCTTCACCGCGAACAAGGTGCGCCGGTGGTCCGTGGGGCGGATCGCCAATACGGCCATCGGCGCGGTCTCTTTTCTCGCACTGGAGGCGATCGGCGGCGCGCTGACCCTCAACTACGGTTTTTCGACCACGGCATGGGCGGTGCTGTGCACGTGCCTCGTGATCTTTCTGCTGGGCATACCGATTTCCTATAATGCCGCCAAATATGGCGTGGATATCGACCTGCTGACCCGTGGCGCAGGCTTTGGCTATCTCGGCTCGACCATCACCTCGCTGATCTATGCCAGCTTCACCTTCATCTTCTTTGCCATCGAAGCGGCGATCATGGCGACGGCGCTGGAGCTGTGCTTTGGCATACCCATCGCGCTGGGCTATGTGATCAGCGCCGTGGCGGTGATCCCGCTGGTGACGCATGGCATTACCCTGATCAACCGCTTCCAGGCGTGGACCCAGCCATTCTGGCTGGTGCTGCAGATTCTGCCCTTCGTCTATGTCGGCTTGCAGAGCTTTCCTTCGGTGCGGGCCTGGACGGGCTATACCGGGCTGATGGGCCATGGCGATGGCAGTTTCAGCCTGCCGCTGTTCGGCGCCGCCTCCGCCGTGCTGTTTTCGGTTGTCGCCCAGATCGGAGAGCAGGTGGACTATCTGCGCTTCCTGCCACGCGCGACGCATCGCAACCGCGTCGGATGGTGGATGGCGCTGATCGGGGCCGGGCCCGGCTGGATCGTCGTCGGCGGCCTCAAGATCATGGCCGGCTCGTTTCTGGCGTTTTATGCCTTTCAGCATGGCGTCGACTTTTCCGAGGCGGCGGAGCCGACGCAGATGTATCTGGTCGTCTTCGGGCAGATCCTCAGTCAGCCGGAACTGGCGCTGGCCATTACCGGCATTTTCGTCATCATCTGCCAGACCAAGATCAACGTCACCAATACCTATGCCGGCTCGATTGCCTGGTCGAACTTCTTCTCCCGCCTGACCCACAGCCATCCGGGCCGCGTGGTCTGGGTGGTGTTCAACGTGTTAATCGGGCTGATCCTGATGGAGCTCGGGATCTATAAATCCCTCGAGCAGATCCTGGGTCTCTATTCCATCCTTGCGCTGGCATGGCTCTCGGCGATCGTCGCCGACCTGGTCATCTGCAAGCCGCTGGGTCTTGCGCCCAAGCGGATCGAGTTCAAGCGCGCCTATCTCTACGACATCAATCCCGTGGGCTTTGGGGCCATGGTGATTGCCTCTTTGCTGTCGCTCTGCGCCTATTTCGGCCTGTTCGGGTCCATCCTAGCGGCGCTCTATCCCTATGTGGCCCTGGTCAGCGCCTTCATCTTCGTGCCGGTGATCGCCTGGGCCACGCGCGGTCGCTACTATCTCGCCAGGACATCGGTGCTGGACCCCGCCGTCGGCGAGACGATCCAGTGCTGTATCTGCGAGCATCATTTCGAGCGCGAGGACATGGCGCCGTGTCCGGCCTATGGGGGAACGATCTGCTCGCTCTGCTGTTCGCTCGATGCCCGCTGCGGCGATCTTTGCAAGAGCAATGCGCGAGTTACCGATCAGCTGCGGGCCATATCCGTGGCGGTTTTTCCGGCGAGCATCGCCCGCGCCCTCGATACGCGGCTTGCCCGCTATTTCGGCATGCTTCTGCTGGTTGCCGGCATCATGGCCATCGTGCTGCTGGTCGTGCTGCACCAATCGACCTTGGGCGGCACGATCTCGCGCACGGCGATGAGCGAGGCGCTGGGCAAGCTGTTCATCGTGTTCTTCATCATCGCCGGCATCGTGGTCTGGCTGTTTGTCCTCAACCGCGAGAGCCGGCTTTTTGCCGAAGACGAGGCGCGCCGGCACACGACACTGCTGATGGACGAGATCGAGGCCCACAAGGAAACCGACCGCAAGCTGCAGGAGGCCAAGGAAGCCGCCGAAAGCGCCAACCTGGCCAAGAGCAAATATGTCACCGGGCTAAGCCATGAATTGCGCACGCCGCTCAATTCCATTCTGGGCTATGCGCAATTGCTGGGGCGGCAGCGCGAGGCCAATCCACTGGTTGCCACGGCAGCAAGGACCATCATGCGGTCGGGTGAGCATCTGTCCGGACTCATCGAGGGCCTGCTCGATATCTCCAAGATCGAGGCTGGGCGCCTCCACCTCTATCGCGACAAGACGGCGCTGACCGCCAATCTCAACCAGCTGGTCGAGATGTTCTCGCTCCAGGCCGAGGAGAAGGGCATTGGCTTTGTCTTCGAGGCCACCAGCCGCTTGCCGGAATATGTCTATACCGACGAAAAACGCCTGCGGCAGATTCTGATCAACCTGATCTCCAACGCCATCAAGTTTACCGAACGCGGTCAGGTGCTGTTTCGCGTCCGGTACAAGAGCCAGATCGCCATTTTTGAAATCGAGGATACCGGGATCGGCATTGCTGCCGAGGATATCGAACGCATTTTCCTGCCCTTCCATCGTGGTGTCCAGGCGCCGGGCGTCGATCCCATTCCCGGAACGGGCCTCGGCCTGACGATTACCAAGCTGTTGAGCGATATCATGGGCGGTGAGCTGACGGTGACGAGCACGCCGGGGAAGGGTACCCGCTTCGTCCTGCGGATGATGCTGTCGTCCACCTGGCGGCCGGACCTGCCCAAGCACCCGACAAGCGCGCGCATCTCGGGCTATTTCGGGCCGCGCATGACCATTCTGGTTGCCGATGACGATGCGGCGCAGCGCCAGCTCCTGTCCGATCTTTTGGGCACGATCGGATTTGATGTGGTGGCCGTTCCCGACGGTCGCGCCTGCCTGCGCACGCTCAGGGTAGAGCGGCCCGACCTGCTGCTGCTCGACGTCGCCATGCCGCGCGTAAACGGCTGGGATGTCGCGCGCAGGGTCCGGACGT
The DNA here is from genome assembly GCA_029202405.1 of Candidatus Devosia phytovorans. NCBI lineage: Bacteria > Pseudomonadati > Pseudomonadota > Alphaproteobacteria > Hyphomicrobiales > Devosiaceae > Devosia > Candidatus Devosia phytovorans. Next base: position 1,429,584 of record CP119312.1, read on the forward strand.
CGGGCGATGAAAAGCTTCCCATCATCATGATCTCCGCCGATGCCGGAGATGAGCGCATGCTGCCCGAATACCGGGCGCTCTATGACGGCTACCTCATCAAGCCCTTCAATATCGACGATCTGCTTGCACAGATCGGAACGGCGCTCGATCTGCAATGGATCGAGGATGACGAGCCCCAGCCTGGCCTGAAGGAGGAGGAATTCGCTGACCAATGAACGACCACACCACCCAGCCCACCGTGCTTATCGTTGACGACGCCGCTGACACGCTCGCCATGCTGAGCGATGCGCTCGGCTTTGAAGGCATGACCCCGATTGCAGCCAGCGGCGGGGAAAAAGCCCTGTCCCTGGTGGCCGAGCTGCGGCCCGACATGGTGCTTATGGACGCCATGATGCCGGGCATGGATGGCTTCGAAGCCTGCCGCATCCTCAAGTCGGAAATGGGTTTCTCCGACCTGCCCGTCATCTTCATGACCGGCCGCAATGACAGCGAGCATGTCGTGCGGGCCCTGGCCGCCGGCGGCGTGGATTTCGTTGCCAAGCCCCTGGTGCTGACGGAGTTGCTGGCTCGCATGCGGGTGCACCTGGCCAATGCGCGCAAGTCCCGATCGGCGCGGGATGCCCTCGATTCGACCGGGAGGCGCATCGTCGCCGTGGCGCGGAACGGCGCTGTCCTGTGGTCGACGCCACAGGCGCAGGAATTGCTGACGCGTGCCGGCATCCGGTCGGATGAGGGCGCACCCTTCCCCTGGGAGATAAGGACCTGGATCGGCGAACAGGGTGGGGTGCCGACGGCCGACCAGGGTGGTTTTCTGCACGAACGCTTTGGCAAGCTGATCGAATTTCGCCTGATGGCAAATCCGCAGGATGGCGAGACGCTGCTGCGCCTGATCGATCGCAATGCCGGCAGTCAGGAGGAGCGTCTGGCCCGCGCCTTCGGCCTCAGCCTGCGAGAAGCGGAAGTGTTGATGTGGATCACCCATGGCAAGGCCAACAAGGAGATCGCCGAAATTCTCGATCTGTCACCGCGCACCGTCAACAAGCATCTCGAGACCATTTTCGAAAAGCTGGGTATCGAGAACCGCACTGCAGCGGCGACAATGTCGGTCAGGATCTTGTGGGAATAGCGCAATCCGGCTTCGGGCACGACCTGCAAGTTTGCTTGTAGGAATGAGGGCGCGCCGAACTGCCGGAATGGGCGCCCGGCGGTCTCTAGAAGCCCCTACCTTTCCTGCGTCTCGGTGCACTCAGCTGCCGTCGGGAGCCGATAGACCAGCATGCCACAAACTATGCCTCACTAGGCAACGCGTTCTGTCGCTTCCAGCTGATCAATCAGCGTGGAGCTTGCTGCGTTCAGGCCTGTCACCACCACACCGATGTCGTGAGCGCGATAGCGCTGAACCACCTTTTCCAGCGCGCCGACTGCCGTGATGTCCCAGAAGTGCGCGCGGGACACGTCGATTTCGACCGACAATGTCTCGGCTGCGGCAATGTCGAAAGCATCGACGAAGGCGTCTGCCGAAGCAAAAAACACCTGGCCGGTGACGCGATAGGCCATTAGGCGCCCAGCCTCATCCCGATGCAAGTCCACCTTCATCAAACGAGAGACCTTGGAAGCAAAGAAGACGCCGCTCAGCAGCACGCCGACGGCAACGCCAAGCGCCAGGTTGGACGTGAACACGGTGACCAGCACCGTCACCACCATGACGGCACTGCTCATTTTGGGGTGGATCACCACGCTGCGCAGCGATGACCAGTCAAAGGTGTCGATGGAGACCATGACCATGATTGCGACCAGCGCGGCCACCGGGACCTGTGACACCCAGGGCTTCAGTGCCACCATCAGGATCAACAGGAAGACGCCTGCGAACAATGTCGACAGGCGTCCACGACCACCATATTTCACATTGCTCACGGTCTGGCCGATCATGCCACAACCGGCGATGCCACCAAAAAGGCTCGAGGCGATATTGGCCAGGCCGAGGCCGGCGCTTTCGCGGTTTTTCGAGCTGGTCGTGTCGGTCAGGTCGTCGACGACACTGGCCGTCATCATGGATTCGAGCAAGCCGACCATAGCAATGGCAAGGGCCGGTCCCCCGATGACCAGCAGCGTATCGATGGTAAGAGGCACTGCGGGCCAGCTGAACCAGGGCAGACCATCCGGCAGGTGGCCGAGATCGGCCACCGTCTCGACCGGCAATTGCAGTGCGCTGCAGGCCAATGTCAGCACAAGGATGCAGATCAGCGGCGAGGGAACGGCCGTTGTTATGCGCGGGACGAGGTAGATAATGGCAAGCCCGGCTGCGAGCACGGCATAAGTCATCCAGGAGCCACCAAGAATATGGGGCACCTGGGCCCAGAAGATCAGGATCGCAAGCGCATTCACGAAGCCTGTGCGCACTGATTTGGAAACGAAGCGCATCAGCACTCCGAGGCGCAACAGACCAAAAACGATCTGGATCAATCCGGCCAGTAGGCCGGCCGCCAGCAGATAGGGCAGCCCATGGCTATGGACGAGGGGCGCTGCGACCAGCGCGACTGATCCGGCGGCAGCCGAAATCATGGCCGGTCGTCCGCCGGCAAAAGCGATGGTGATGCCGATGATGAACGAAGCAAAGAGCCCGACCTGCGGGTCAACGCCGGCCACGAAGGAGAAGGCTATGACTTCGGGGATCAGTGCGAAGGTGGCGACAGCGCCGGCGAGAAGTTCGCGTGTGGGATTGCTGGCCCAGTCGCGGCGGAGGGAGGAAAGTTGCATGTGGGAGATCTCGCAATGCACGCCGTGCCTGATCTTAAGGTCACATGATCGCGTACAGCATTTGCGCGGTCCGGCGGATTGGCGGCCGGAATAGCCACCCGGGTTTCCACCGGGTCCTGTCGAGTAAGCGACTTATAAATGTCCAGTCTGAAGTGATCAACGGCGAAGGATGCCGCGATGCCCGCTTTTGTGTGAACCTCCCCCGCACATGGGGACCACTACCCCAGGCGTCACCCCATACCGGTTCGGTGCGAGCAAAAACCACTAAGTCGTTGAAAGCTTGGTATGCCGGGAGGGGGTCGAACCCTCGACCATTCGATTAAAAGTCGAATGCTCTACCACTGAGCTACCGGCACGCACCAAAGGTGGACGCTTTTGGCGTCGCGGCGGAACATAGCCACGCAGCCCCGCCTGTCAACCGCAATTGCACCGATCTCAATAGTCCAGTGGGGTTCCGGTGTAGGGCACGGGCATGCAGGCCACCGAAATACGCTCCAGGCGCTCGCAAAGCGCAGTGGCTTCGGCCAGCTGGGTGATCGGTCCGGCGATAATGCGCATGTCGTCGCCGCTCGATTCTTCGGCCAGCCGCGGGGCGAGGCCGAACAGCAGCGGTCCGAGCTTCATGGAATAGTCCCGCCAGGCATTTGGTGCCTGTTCGGCGGCCACTGCCGGGCCGACGGCAATGCCATAGCCGCTGGGACTGGCCAGTGTGGTCACAGCCGTATCGCCGATGGGGGCGGGCAGGGGCTGGCTGCTTGCCGGTGCCTGCATCGGCAGCAGCGGCTGCTGGCGCACCAGAACCGAGCCGCCGTCAGCTTCAAACACGGTGGCCGGATCGGCCGTGATGGCGGCGGTGCTCGAGGGATCGATGCGCGGGCCGCTGGCCATCACATAGCTTTCCATGATCTGGGGCAGGCTGACTTCAAGCGCCCCGACGCGGCGGACCACCTCGCCACTCTGCTGTTCCCCGAGATTGAAGCGTTCGGTGAGGACGGTATTTTCGCGGCGCAGGGTCTGGGTGGCCTCACGCAATTCACCGACCTGGACGCGCAGCTGTTCCACTGAAGCGCCCTCGACGCGCGTTTTGTGCAGACCGGAGAGCAGGCCCTGGGGCATGATGGCCGAGACATTGGCACCCATGACAGCCACGCCGCCCATGACCAGGGCAACGATGCCCCAGGTCGTGACGTCCGATTGCCGGAACTGTTCCGATGCTTTAGCCAATGCAAAACCTCAAAGGCGCCGTCGAATCAGAAGATGCACCTTGTAGACCATGCCGCTGCTGTTACCGCTTCGCCAACAGTTTAGCGTCATAATAGTGTGTAAAGCCGCCAGTTAAGCCGCATGTCGGAGACGTATTCATGACCCAATTGCTGTCGATCATCCTCGCCGCGGGCGAAGGAACCCGCATGCGATCGACGACACCTAAGGTTCTCCACCCGGTGGGCGGCATGCCCATGGTTGGCCATGTGATGCGCACGGCGCTCAATGCCGGCTCGACCGATATCTGCGTCGTCGTCGGACCTAACCACGCGGCAGTACAGGAAGAAGTGTCTCGCCACGGCGCGTCGCGCGTGTTCAGCCAGCTAGAGCGGCTGGGCACCGGCCATGCGGTGAAACAGGCCCGGGAGGCCTTCGAGAGCGTGAGCGGCAACGTGGTCGTGCTCTATGCCGACAACCCGCTCGTCTCTGCCAATACTGTCGCGACTATTGCGGCCAGGCTCGATGACGGCGCCGACATTGTGGTTGTTGGCTATCGACCGGCCGACCCGACAAATCTTGGTCGCCTGCTGACCAAGGACGGGCGGCTGCTGGCGATCCGCGAACATCGCGATGCGACTGAAGAAGAACGCAAGATTGGCCTCGCCAATTCGGGCATCATCGGCTTCCGCGCCGAAGCCCTGCGCAGCGTGATCGACCGCATCGGTAACCAGAATGCCAAGGGCGAATACTATCTGACCGACGCGGTCGAACTGGCCAATGAGGATGGCCGCCGGGTAGACTATATCGAAGCCGATCCCGGCGAGGTCATGGGCGTCGATGACCGGACGCGCCTGGCGGCGGCCGAAGCGCAGTTCCAGAAGTTGCGCCGCGATGATTTCATGAAGGCCGGCGTGACGCTCAGGGATCCGGACAGTGTCTGGTTTTCCTATGATACCGAGATCGGCCGTGACGTCACGATCTTCCCCAATGTGGTGTTCGGCCCGGGGGTGAAGATCGCTGACGATGTAGAGATCCGCGCCTTCTGCGATATCGAGGATGCCGTGATCGGGCAGGGCGCGTCCATCGGGCCCTTCGCGCGTATTCGTGGCGGAGCCGAGCTCGGGGCCGATGTGCATCTGGGCAATTTCGTCGAGGTCAAGAAGAGCAGAATCGGCGCCGGTACCAAGGCCGGTCACCTGAGCTATCTTGGCGATGCCGATATTGGCCAGAAGACCAATATCGGCGCGGGTACCATCACCTGCAATTATGATGGCGTAAACAAGGACCAGACCGTCATCGGCGACAATGTCTTCATCGGCTCCAATGCATCATTGGTGGCACCGGTGAGCATTGGCGACGGGGCCTATACCGCCTCGGGCAGCGTGATCACCGATGACGTGCCGGCCGATGCCGTGGCCTTTGGTCGGGCGCGCCAGGAAAACAAACCGGGCTATGCGCCCAGGCTGCGCGACAAAGCGCTGGCGAAAAAAGCGGCCGCTCTCGCGGCCAAGGGGAAGTAGACCATGTGCGGTATTGTTGGAATTGTCGGCAGCGAACCGGTTGCCACCCGTCTGGTCGATGCGCTGAAGCGTCTGGAATATCGCGGCTATGACAGCGCCGGGGTGGCGACGCTGGAGGATGGCGCCATCGCGCGTCGCCGTGCCGAGGGCAAGCTGGGGAACCTGGCGAGCAAGCTCGGCATGGAGCCGCTCGGCGGCCGGATCGGCATTGGCCACACGCGCTGGGCGACGCATGGCGCGCCGACCGAAACCAATGCGCATCCCCATGCCACCGACCGTGTCGCCGTGGTGCATAATGGCATTATCGAGAATTTTCGCGAGCTGCTCGCAGACCTCGCCAGGGACGGCTATCTGCCCCAGACGCAGACCGACACCGAATCCGTCGCGCTTTGGGTCAGCCGCGAACTGGCCAATGGCGCCGAGCCAGAACTGGCCGTCGCCAATACGCTTAAAAAGCTCAAGGGCGCCTTTGCGCTGGCCTTCCTGTTCAAGGGCGAGGAGAGTCTGCTCATTGCCGCGCGCCACGGCGCGCCGCTGGCCATTGGCTATGGCACGACGGAAATGTATCTGGGTTCCGACGCCATGGCGTTGGCGCCCTTCACGTCGCGCCTGACCTATCTCGAAGACGGCGACTGGGCCGTCATCACACCCCGGGGCGTCACCATCCGGGACGGGCAGGACGCCATCGTGCAGCGCGAGCAGCAGCTGTCGCAGGCCTCGGCGCTGATGGTGGACAAGGGCAACCACCGCCATTTCATGGCCAAGGAAATCTACGAACAGCCCGAGACCATTTCGCATACGCTGAGCCACTATGTGGACATGGGAGCCGAAAAGGTCGCCATCCGCGAAAGCCTGCCCTTCGATTTCAAGGATCTGACGCGTCTGACCATGAGCGCCTGTGGCACGGCCTATTATGCCGGTGCGGTCGCCAAATACTGGTTTGAACGCTATGCGCGGCTGCCGGTCGATCTCGATGTCGCCAGCGAATTCCGCTATCGCGAGCCGCCGATGCAGCAGGGCGGGTTGTCGCTGTTCATCTCGCAGTCCGGTGAAACCGCCGACACGCTCGCCGCGCTGCGCTATTGCGCCAGCCAGGGCCAGCATGTCGCCTCGCTGGTCAACACGGTGGAATCGACTATTGCCCGCGAATCCGGCGTGGTGTTTCCGATCCTCTGCGGCCCGGAAATCGGCGTGGCCTCGACCAAGGCGCTGACGGCGCAGCTCACCGCTCTCGCCAGCCTCGCCATCGCGGCGGGTCGCGCGCGTGGCGTGCTTGGCGCCGAGCAGGAGGCCGAGCTGGTGCGCTCGCTGGTGCATCTGCCAACAGCCGTTGCCGAAGCGCTGAATACCGAAGGCCAGATCATCGACATCTCCAAGCGCCTCTCCAAGGCCAAGGATGTGCTCTATCTCGGCCGTGGTCCGATGTTCCCGATCGCCATGGAAGGGGCGCTCAAGCTCAAAGAGATCAGCTATATCCATGCCGAAGGTTATGCCGCCGGTGAGCTCAAGCATGGCCCGATTGCCCTCGTGGACGAGGACATGCCGGTCATCGTCGTAGCGCCTTCGGACGAGCTGGTCGACAAGACGCTTTCCAACATGCAGGAAGTGGCGGCGCGCGGCGGCAAGATCATTCTGATCACCGACGAGCAGGGTGCCGAGACGGTTGGCCATGGCGTCGCCGACATCATCGTCGTGCCGCATGTGTCGAGTTTTGTCGCGCCGATCCTGGCGACCATTCCCGTTCAGTTGCTGGCCTATCACACCGCTGTCTTCATGGGGACGGACGTCGATCAGCCGCGCAACCTCGCCAAATCGGTGACGGTCGAGTAGGCGCCAGCACGCGGCAGATCAGAGTGCAAGAAGTCGTCCAGCATGCTTGGCTGAGCTTGCTAGCCCGCCCGGATCAGCGGGATCGCGAGGTCTTTTCGGAACAGGTAGAGCAGCGTCCGCGCGGCTTCGCCTTCTGACCCGCTGAGAGAGGAATTGCGCGCCAGCAAGGCTTTAGCGTCGTCGTGGGCAAAGTCGAGCAGGTGGCGATGCACGTCGGGCACGGCGAGGCGGTAACCGGGCATGCCGGATTGCCGGGTGCCGAGCACATCGCCCTGGCCGCGCAGTTCGAGGTCCCGTTCAGCGATAAGGAAGCCGTCTTCGGTGGATTTTATTGTTTCGAGGCGGGCCTTTGCGGTTTCGCTCAGCGGGTCCTTGTAGAGCAGCAGGCAGGCCGAGCGCTGTGAACCACGGCCGACGCGGCCGCGCAGCTGGTGCAATTGGGCGAGGCCGAAGCGCTCGGCGTGTTCGATGATCATGATCGAGGCATTGGGCACGTCGACGCCCACTTCGATCACGGTCGTCGCCACCAAGAGCTTGAGTTCATTGGCAGAAAAGCGCTGCATCACCTCCTGCTTGGCGGCGGCGCTCATCCGGCCATGGACCAGAGCCACCTGGTCGCCGAAGACTTTCTGCAATTCGGCAAAGCGGTCTTCGGCGGCGACGACCTCGAGATGTTCGCTCTCTTCGACCAGCGGGCAGACCCAAAAGGCCTGGGCGCCTTCGTCGAGGCGGGCGCGCAGGCGGGCGATGACGCGGCCGTAGTCACCAATGGAAAGGACTGCCGTATCAATAGGTTGGCGGCCGCGCGGCTTCTCGCGCAACACGCTGACGGCCATGTCGCCGAAGTGGGTCAGGACCAGGGTGCGGGGGATTGGTGTTGCCGTCATGACCAAGAGGTCAGTGTGCTTGCCCTTGTCGGACAGGGCGAGGCGCTGGTGGACGCCGAAGCGGTGTTGTTCGTCGACGACGGTCAGGCCCAAGTCCTTGAATTCTATACCGGATTGGAACAGAGCGTGGGTGCCGACCGCGATGGTGGCGGAGCCGTCGGCGAGGGCTGCGAGTTTGGCGCGGCGTTCGGCGGCACCCATCTTGCCGGTCAGCAATTCGCAGCCGAGACCGGCGGCGTCGCAGATAGGCTTGAGGGTCTTAAAGTGCTGAGCGGCAAGGATTTCCGTCGGTGCCATCAGGGCGGATTGGGCACCACTTTCGGCCATGGCAGCCATGGCCATGAGGGCGACGACGGTCTTTCCGGCGCCCACGTCGCCCTGCAGGAGGCGCGACATGCGGTCGGGCGAGGCGAGGTCCGCCTTGATCTCTTCCACCGCCTGCAACTGTCCCGCAGTGAGGGAATAGGGTAACAGACTGCTAACCTTGAGTGTCACCTTTCCGGTGAAAGTGCGACTGATGCCGCGGGCCGCGGTCATGGTCGAGCGGATCAGCTGCAGGGTGATCTGCCCGGCCAGATATTCGTCATAGGCGAGACGCTGGCGGGCTGGGGCGAAGAGCTGACCCTCATCCGGATTGGACGGCAGATGCACCATGCGCATGGCATCGGCGAAAGCTGGCCACTTGCGCTGCGCCATGGTGGATTCGTCGATCCATTCGGGCAGGGTCGGGACGCTGTCGACCACTTGCCGGACCAGTTTGGTCAGCGCCTTGGAGCTTAGCCCCTGGGTCAGCGGATAGACTGGTTCTACCAGGGGGAGCGTGGCGAATTTCTCGGGCTCGACGATATAGTCGGGATGGGTGATCTGTTTATCACCGTTAAAGAAGCCGATCGTGCCCGAAACGAAGCGTTCCTCGCCGACGGGCAGGGCCTTTTCGACCCAGCCGCCCTGCGCGCGAAAGAAGACCAGTTGCATGTCGCCGGTTTCGTCATGGGCGAAGACGCGATGCGGCACGTGTGGCTTGCCATGCGGCGGGGCCTGATGGCGGTCGACATGCAGCTTCAGCGTGACGATCTGGTTGAGATAGGCTTCAGAGATGCCGACTTGGCGGCGCCGGTCCACGACGCCCGAGGGCATGTGCATGAGGATATCGAGCGCCATCGCCTCCTGGCCTTCGGGCGCGCCGAAGAATTTGGTCAGCAACACGGCCAGTTTGTCGCCAACACCCTTGATGGAATGCAGCGAGGCAAAGAGCGGCGATAGGCTGTCGGGACGGGGCAGGGCGATTCTCCTTGGCAGGGAAAGTGCCACAAAAGAACAGGATAGGAACAGGGTGGAGCGATTTCACGCCTTGGCCGTTCAAAGGGCTGACAACTCCGCCGAACCCGCGTAAGACGGGTCCAAATCGAGAACGCAATCAGGATCATGGTCGTCAAATGACAGCCGGTGAAGACATTTCCATGCGCCGCAAGAAGCTGCGCTATCGTGCCTGGCATCGGGGAACCAAGGAGATGGACCTGATCCTCGGGCCCTATGCCGATGCGCATGTCGAGGGCCTCGATGATGCCGGTCTCGACCAGCTCGAAGCGCTGATGAACGAGGAAGATCCGCCGCTGCTCAAATGGGTGATGGGGTCGGAAGAACCGCCCGAGCACGTCGATCGTGTCTTCCTGGCCAAGGTCATCGCCGACCATCAGGCGCGGCTCAGCAAATGAACGACATTACCCCGATCAAGCCGGCGCGCACGATCGCCAATGTGCCCGATGGCATGCAGCCCATGGTGCTGGCCGACCTCGTGCAGAAGCGCATCGAGGCCGCACCGGATGATGCGGCAAGTGTGGTCTTCGTGGCGCGCGACGGCCGCCGCCTGCAGCGCATGGCCGATATCCTGACGGCCATGCTGCCGGGCCACACGATCCTGACGCTGCCGGCCTGGGATTGTCTTCCCTATGACCGTGTCTCGCCCAACAACGTGACCATTGCCGCGCGAATGAATACGCTGGCGGCTCTGACCTCGGGCGCCAAGGGTGCAATCGTCCTGACGGCGGTCAATGGGCTGATCCAGAAGCTTCCGCCGCGCGATGTCGTCGAGACGATGAGCTTTTCGGCGGCGGCCGGGCGCGTGGTGGACAGCAACAAGCTGATCGCCTGGGCGGCCAACAATGGTTATCTGCGCGTGCCGACAGTGCGCGAGAGCGGCGAATACGCCGTGCGCGGCGGACTGGTAGACCTGTTCCCGGCCAGTGCCGAGACGCCGCTGCGCTTCGACTTCTTCGGCAGCCAGCTTGAATCCATCCGCAGCTTCGATCCCGATAGCCAACGCACCACGGGTACGCTGAAGCGCGTCGACCTGACGCCGATGAGCGAAGTGGTTCTCACCGACGAGACCATCAAGCGCTTCCGGCAGAACTATACGGCGACCTTTGGTGGCAATACGGTCGATGACACGCTCTATGCATCGGTCAGCGGCGGTTCTCGCTATTCGGGCACCGAGCATTGGCTGCCGTTCTTCTACGAGCATCTCGACATGCTTGCCGACTATGTCGGCGATGCGCCTTTCGTATTCGATGAACAGGCTGTGGAAGCCTATGCCGATCGCGTGGCGCAGATCCGCGACTATTACGACGCGCGCGAAGCGGCGCGGCTGTTGCCGGTCGTGGCGGGAGCGGGCGCGCCCTACAAGCCGATCAAGCCGGAGCTGCTCTATGGCGTGGACCAGCATCCCTATACGCTGTCCGGCACGACGACGGTGCAGCTCAGCCATTTCATCTCGCCTGAGACCAAGGCCAGCAATGATGCCGGTGGGCATATAGCGCCCAGCTTCGCCGCCGAACGGCAGGCGCAGGACACGAACCTCTTCCAAGCTGTTGTCGATCGGCTGCTGAACGAGAGGCAGAAGGGTCGCCGGGCCATCGTCGCCTGCTGGAGCACGGGCACGCGCGATCGCATGGTGCAGGTGCTCAAGGACCATGGCCTGACCAATCCGCGCATGGCAGAAAACTGGCGCGATGCCGAGACGACGAGTGCGGCGACAACGTCGCTGGTCGTGCTGCCGCTCGAAAGCGGCTTCGAGACCAAGGATCTGTTGGTCCTTTCCGAACAGGATATCCTGGGCGAACGCATCCTCAGGCCCCAGCGCAAGAAGAAGGCGAGCGACGCGCTGACCGAGGCGGCGAGCCTTGCCGCGGGCGATCTCGTCGTTCATGTCGATCATGGTATTGGCCGTTTCCTGGGCCTCAAGGTCATCGAGGCCGGCGGTGCGCCGCATGAATGTGTCGAGCTCGAATATGGCGGCGAGACCAAGCTCTACCTGCCGGTCGAAAATATCGAGCTGCTGACGCGCTATGGCAGCGATGACGGCAATGTCACCCTCGACAAGCTCGGTGGCGTGGCCTGGCAGGCGAAAAAAGGAAAACTCAAGCAGCGCATCCGCGAAATGGCGGAGCAGCTCATCAAGATCGCGGCGGCGCGCCTGCTCACCAAGGCCGATGTGGTCGAGATCAATCCGGGCGCCTACGACGAATTCGCCGCGCGCTTCCCCTATGAGGAGACCGAAGACCAGATGGCCGCCATCGAGGCGGTGTTCGATGACGTGACCTCGGGTCGCGTCATGGATCGCCTGGTGTGCGGGGACGTGGGTTTCGGCAAGACCGAGGTGGCGCTGCGCGCGGCTTTTGCCGTGGCGCTGAGTGGCAAGCAGGTTGCCGTGGTCGTGCCGACAACCCTGTTGGCGCGCCAGCACTTCAAGACTTTCTCGGAGCGTTTCAAGGGCCTGCCGGTCAAGGTGCGTCATGCCTCTCGCATGGTTTCGGCAGCAGAACTCAAGGCGACCAAGGAAGGCCTGGCCGATGGGCAGGTCGATATCGTGGTCGGTACGCATGCGCTGCTCAGCAAGACGGTCACGTTCCACGACCTTGGCATGGTGATTGTCGACGAAGAGCAGCATTTCGGGGTGGGTCACAAGGAGCGCCTCAAGGAGCTCAAGGCCAATGTCCACGTGCTAACCCTCACGGCGACGCCGATTCCGCGGACGCTGCAACTGGCACTGACCGGGGTGCGCGACCTCAGCCTGCTGGCGACGCCGCCGGTCGATCGCCTTGCGATCCGCACCTTCATCTCACCTTTCGATCCACTGTCGGTTCGCGAGGCGCTGCTGCGCGAAAAATACCGTGGCGGGCAGAGCTTTTACGTCGTGCCGCGTATCAAGGATCAGCATGAGATCGCTGATTTTCTCAAGGCACAGGTGCCCGAAGTCAGCTTCGTGGTGGCCAATGGGCAGATGGCGCCGGGCGAACTCGACGACATCATGAATGCCTTCTACGACAACAAGTTCGACGTGCTGGTGGCAACGACGATCGTCGAATCGGGGCTCGACATTCCCAATGCCAATACGCTGATCGTGCATCGCGCCGACCATTTCGGTCTGGCGCAGCTCTACCAGATCCGTGGTCGAATCGGCCGTGCCAAGGCGCGCGCCTATGCGCTGTTCACGGTGCCGGCCGACAAGAAGCTGACCGACACGGCGGAGCGCCGGCTTGGCGTGCTGCAATCCCTGGAATCGCTGGGCGCCGGCTTCCAGCTGGCCAGCCACGACCTCGATATTCGCGGGGCCGGAAACCTATTGGGCGACGAACAGTCGGGCCATATCCGCGAAGTGGGCTACGAGCTCTACCAGTCGATGCTGGAAGAGGCGGTGGCCAATCTCAAGAATGGCGATGCGGACTACGAGGACCGCAACGAGTGGAGCCCGCAGATTTCGCTGGGCATGCCGGTGATGATTCCCGAGCACTATATCCCCGACCTGCAACTGCGCATGCAGCTCTACCGTCGCCTGGGCGATCTGACCGATATCCGCGATATCGACGGCGCTGGCGCAGAATTGATCGACCGTTTCGGCCCGCTGCCGGAAGAGGTCGAGGCGCTGCTCAAGGTGATCCTCGTCAAGGCACTCTGTCGCCAGGCCAATGTCGAGAAGGTGGATGCCGGGCCAAAGGGTGCAGTCATCTCCTTGCGGCATAACGAATATCCAAATCCGGCTGCGCTGGTGAAGCTGGTGAGCGATCCGGCCAACCAGGTTCGCATCAAGCCCGATCAGAAACTTGTGTTCGCCCGCAACTGGCCGACGCCGAATGATCGCCTCAAGGGCACGGCAGCTATCCTGTCGCGCCTAGCAAAACTGGCAGAAAACGCTGCATGACCCATGGGCAGGAACGCCGTGTCGCCATAATCCTTTTGCAAGGTGTATCGGTCATGTTATTGCCCGAATTCAGCACTTGAAGGGCAGTTCGCTATTCAAGGTGGCATCAGGCCACCGGGACTGCCAAAGAAGCCAAGGAAATTCTATGAAGTTCAGGAAACCCCTCGTTGCCGGTATCGCGGCGGCCGCGCTGATGCTGTCCCCGCTGTCGGCCTTCGCTCAGGAAGCCGCTCCCGCCGAGGCTCCCGCTGCTGAAGCTCCGGCTGCTCCGGCCGCCGATGGTGCCGCAGCGCCCGCCGCTGCCGCGGCCGGTGGCCAGCAGAACTGGCTCAAGGTCTGTGATCCGCTGCCCGATGGCCAGCAGGCCTGCATCATGCGCCAAGTGGTGCTGGCCAATGGCCAGTTCCTCGGTTCCTTCCTGCTGCGCGACGATCCGGGCCAGGAAAGCCGTTTGCTAGCCGTTGCGGCTGTGCCGCTGGGCGTGCTGCTGCCGTTCGGCCTGACCTGGCAGATCGACAATGCCAAGCCGGTCCGCGTGCCTTACATGCTGTGCGACCCTACGTCCTGCGCCACGCAGCTGGTGATCAACGAGCAGTATGTGAACTCGCTGAAGCGCGGTGGTACGCTCAAGCTGACCGCCAAGAACCGCCAGAACCAGGACCTGACGATCGAAATCACCCTGGCCGGCTTCACCTCGGCCTATGATGGCGATGCAGCGCTGACCTTCGAGCAGTTCCGCCAGGAAACCTCGGGCGAAAACGCGCTCGAGCAGGTGCTGCAGGATCGTGCCGAGACGCTGCGCCAGCAGCTCAATGGCGGCGCTGCGGCTCCCACGACCGATGGCGCGGCTCCGGCTGAAGCGACCGAAACGCCGCCGGCTCAGTAAGCCAGCGCGACTGAAATCGAGAAGGGCGCCGGAGTGATCCGGCGCCCTTTTTGTTTGGACCTTCTAATGTTGCGTTTTCGGACCGCAAAGGTGGAATGCGCCTTTGCCGGGAACGCTCTAGCGGCCGCCCATGCCGAGGGAGAAGGCTTGTTTCCTGAGGAATGGCGCGAGTTTGAGGGCCCATAGGCCACCGGCGCGCAGGGCCTGGGCGGGGATCATTTCGGCGAGCAGCGAGCGGAACAGCGTATCGACCATGCCACCGGTGCGAGCCAGGTCAGCGCTGCGGCGGGTGGCATAGTCGAGGCTGAGTTTTTGTGCCCAGTCAGGGGTCGAGCGATCGGAGACGGCGAGCGAAGCGGCCAGATCGGCGACGTCGCGGAGGCCGAGGTTGAGGCCCTGGGCGCCGATGGGCGGGAAGGCGTGCGCGGCTTCGCCGACCAGGACCACGCCATCGGCTCCTGCGTTGGGAACGCTTAAGCTGCTGAGGGGAAAGACAAAAACCGGGCTCGCCAGGGTGATCTTGCCAAACAGACGCTGGGATTTTTCCAGCAGCGTGGCGGTCAGTTTTTCAGCGCCGCTTTCCCTGGCCTCGAGCAGGAGGGCGTGGTCGTCGATCCAGACCAGATTGGCGCGGTTGCCGCCGGCCGGAACCAGCGTAAACGGGCCTTGGGAATAGTGAAACTCTACCGAGGTGCCATGGATGGGGCGGCCGAGGTCGAGGTCGCAGACCAGAGCGGACTGGGTGAAGGCGGTCTCGCGGGCCTTGAGGCCGGCCGCAGCGCGGATCAAAGACTTCTTGCCGTCAGCGCCCACAATCAGAGGGGCTGAGAGTGTCGTGCCATCGGTGAGGCTCACCGTGGTGTCGTGCAATTCGGTAGCGCCAAGGTTACGGCCTTCAAGGTTGGCAAGGGTTTGCGCGACGGCGTTGAAGCGCTCCATCAAGCGCATATTGGCAAAATTCCAGCCAAATGCGTCATGGCCGGCTTCCTGCGCATCGAACAGGGTTTCGGGCGCGCGGATCAGGCGGTTGGTGGCGTCGATGATGCGGATCTGCGTCAGGGCATGGCCGAGGGCGGCGGGGTCGTCGACCAGGCCGGCGCCTTGCAAGTAGTCGACACTGGGCAACATGAGCGCGGAGGTGCGCCGATCCGGCGGCGCGGTGGGGGCCAGGTGAATGGTCTTGAGCCCGGCCTGGGCGACGGCGATTGCCGCTGCCACTCCGGCCAATCCGCCACCGACGAGGATGGCATCTGCGTCATACTTGGTCATGGTCTATCCATATCGGCCGGAATCCGGCCAAGGTGTTGCGGCGCTGAACGATTTCACTCTTCGTCCGTTGTGCTGCTCGCGAGCCAGACTATCATCGCGCGCAGCATGGAGACCAGCGTGGGGATGGCTTCCCATTGCCGCAGTGGGGGCTCGTGAGGCCTTGCGGATTCGCGGGGCCCGCATAGAAGTATGAACACCAAGTGCCGCAACGGAGGCCATGATGCTTGAACTGCTCGCCGATCCCAATGTCTGGGTCGCCTTTGCCACGCTGACGATCATGGAGATCGTGCTGGGGATCGACAATATCGTGTTCATCTCGGTGCTGGTGTCGCGCCTACCGCGCGAACAGGCCGAATTCGCCCGCAAGCTGGGCATTGGCCTGGCGCTGGTGTTCCGCATCGTGCTGCTGTTCCTGATCAGCTGGATCGTGCAGCTGCAGGATCCTGTGTTCACCGCCTTCGGCCATGGCTTCTCGTGGAAGGACATCATCCTGATCGCCGGTGGCGGCTTCCTGATCTACAAGGCCACCCATGAAATGCATGCGGCCATCGAGGACGACCACGAGGTCGGCCTCAAGGATGCTGCCGGGGCGACGCTGCAGGCGATCCTCGTGCAGATCGTGGTCATCGACATGGTGTTCTCCATCGATTCGATCATCACGGCCGTCGGCATGGTGCCGGCCGACCAGGTGTTCGTCATGGTTGCCGCAGTTCTGGTTGCGGTCGGCGTGATGTTCGTCGCCTCGGGCCCGATCGCCAAGTTCGTGGCCGATCACCCGACCACCAAGATGCTGGCGCTGGCCTTCCTGCTGCTGATCGGCGTGACGCTGGTGGCCGATGGTCTCGGTTTCCACATTCCCAAGGGCTATATCTATTCGGCCATGGCCTTCTCGGTGCTGGTCGAGGCGATCAATGTCATTGCCAAGGGCCGCAAGGCGAAAACGGCAGGCAAGGCGAAGCACGGCTTCACGCCCTTTACCGGTGATACCGGCTCGGTGGGAACGGAAGAGGCTCTCGCTGCCGTGGGGCGCAAGTCGGCGGCCGTGAGCCAGGCCAAGCTGGCGGCGACGCCAGTCGCTCCGCCCAAGCCGCGCACGACGCCGCAGGGCAAGGCGCAGGCCCGGCCAAAGTCGGCGCCGCGCAAGCCCAAGACCACCAAGTGAGCGGCGAAGCCATGAGCAAGGCAGTCGTCGTTCACCAGACGGGTGGGCCAGAGGTGCTGTCCTTCGAGGATCGTCCGGTGGGCAAGCCGGGGGCAGGGCAGGTTGCCCTGCGCCAGACGGCGGCCGGGCTGAACTTCATCGACACCTATCAGCGCAGCGGGCTCTACAAGGTCGAGACGCCCTTCGTGGCCGGCAGCGAAGGCGCCGGCGTGGTGACGGCGGTTGGCGAGGGTGTGACCTTGTTCAAGGAAGGCGACCGCGTCGCCTATCAGGGGCAGGTCGGCGCCTATGCAACGGAGCGGCTGGCCATTGCCGACCGGCTGGTGCCTATTCCGGAGGGCGTCGATGACCAGACGGCGGCAGCCGTGCTGCTCAAGGGGCTGACGGCGCATTACCTATTGTTCAAGACCTGGGCCTTGGCCAGGGGCGAGACGATCCTCTGGCATGCGGCAGCCGGCGCCACGGGGATGATCGCCACGCAATGGGCCAAGTCGCTCGGCGCGACGGTAATCGCAACGGCGGGCAGCGACGAAAAGGTGGCGCTGGCCAAGGCGCATGGCTGTGACCATGTGATCAACTATCGCAAGGAAGACTTTGCCGAACGGGTGCGGGAGCTGACCGGGGGACGGGGCGTCGATGTCGTCTATGACGGCGTCGGCAAGGATACGTTCGAGAAATCGCTGGACTGCCTGCGACCGCGCGGGCTGATGGTCAGCTTCGGCAATGCCTCGGGTGTGGTCAGTATTCCCGATATCACGGTGTTGTCGCGCAAGGGTTCGCTCTATGTGACGCGGCCCACCACGGCGCACTACTACGCCAACCGCGAAGAGTTGCTGGAAGGCGCCGATCGGCTGTTTGCGGCGATCAAGAGCGGGGCGATCAAGGTGGAGATCGGCCGGACCTTCGCACTGGCCGACGCCGCCGATGCGCATCGGGCGCTCGAAGGGCGCGAAACCACGGGATCGGTGATCCTGTTGCCGTGAGAATACGCGCCGGGCTGGACAGCCCGGCGCTCTATCGGTAAAGGCACACTCTACGGAAGGGTGGCAGAGTGGTCGATTGCAGCGGTCTTGAAAACCGCCGATGTGCAAGCATCCGTGGGTTCGAATCCCACCCCTTCCGCCATAGTCCCGCCGATGCACCACGCCAGACGACCGCGTGCCCGGGAAGTTGTTCCCCACAAATCTCATAGGCGAATTTTGGCCTACCCGCCGCACTTCACCCGGCTGGGGGAACGCGACGAGGCGATCGTGTCGACGGGGCGCGGCAATCCTTCCTATCCGCCGAGTCCTGCGACGTTTGTCACGCGGGCGCGGCGGGTGGTGACGAGCCAGATGCCGGATGTGACGAGGGCGAGCGCTACCAGATTGTTCCACTGCACGATATTTTCGCCCAGGATGACACCCGAGAGGGCGATGCCGAAGATGGGGATGGCGCAATTGAAGATGGCGACCACGCCAACCGGATTGTGCTTAAGCAGCAGGCCCCATAGCGAAAAGGCCAGGGCCGAGATGGCTGCCAGATAGGCGAGCATGGCGATGGCCTCGGGGCTGGTGATGCTGATGCGGCCGCCCGTGGCGAGGCCAATGGCCAACAGGGCGAGGCCACCCAGGAGCAATTGCCAGCCCGTCATCAGGCCGGTGTCCATGCGCTGGCTGATGCGCCGCCCATAGAGCGTGCCGACGGAAAACAGCAGGGCGGCGATGAGAATGAAGCCTTCGCCGATGAAGGAGATGCTGGCATCGACCGGAGAGGCCAGATTGACAATCAAAACGCTGGAAAAGCCGAGCAGGCAGCCGACCGAGCGTTGCCAGGTGAGTTTGTCATCGGTGAAGAGCCAATGGGCCAGCAGGACGGAAAAGAAGGTGCTGGTGGCGCTGACGATTGACACCTTGACGCCCGTCGAATGGGCAAGGCCGACGTAGTAGAAGAGATATTGGGCGGCCGTGGACACGAGGCCCAGCAGGAGCAGGCGGGACATCTGTGACGGCGCCTGGATCAGAGGCTGGCGACGCAGGGCCATGAACAGCAGGAGCGCCACGCCAGCCAGGATGAAACGTGCGCCGGCAAAGACCATGATCGAGGGCGTGTCGGAGGGCGCTATGCCGAGGACCGCATAGCCATGCTTGACCGCCGGAACGGCGCTCCCCCAGAGAAAACAGCAGAGCAGGGCAATGGCCACGACGAAGCGCCGGTCACGCAACCAGCTGGCGGGAATATTCAATTGAGGCGTCCGATCGTAGTCGCGGCGGCGGTGGTCATTGGGGGATGGCTATAGACAATGGCAATGCAGCCGACCACTGGCCACGAGATGGTTGGGCGCAATTGCCGGGAAGATCATTCTCGACCCGATAGCGATCGCCTGCTATGGCGTCGAGCCTGTTAGCCAGCCGCAGGAGTGCACGCCGATGAGCCGCAAGGAATTTGATGCATCGCGGATGCGCCGGTTGAAGCGGTATGCGGCGCGCTATGGGGTGACCATTCTCACCGATGACAAGATGAAGGCCCTGGGCAAGCCGGGTGGCCATGCCATTCGCGAGGATGAGACCCGCAAGGTGATCTATGGTCATGAGCCGACGCCATTTTCGGCGAGCCTCGATGATATCGAGGCCTGGCTGGAGGCTAACACGGCGGGGGAAGAGTAAGACTGACTGTCCTATCTGTCCACCGGGCTTGGCATGGCTAGACGTAAATTTCCGTTATTTATTCTGTAACAGGAATCGCCGCACAATCACTTCCATTGGCTCACTTGGAGGCGCGTTATTGTGTTTACTCTGATTAATGCCGACGCTGAAGACGACGACGCCGAAATCACCGATCCCCAGGAAATCGCAGAGCTTTTTGCTGCCATTGCAGCGGTCGCCATCGAGGCGATCGGTGTGGGGCAGGCCAAAGAGCTGTTCGAAGCCGTGATCGAACAGGACGGCCGAGACCCGAACTGACCGGACATTCCTGACCCGGCAGGTCAAATCTGGCCGTTCCGCCCAGGCGGTATCGGCAGTATCGAACGGTCTTCCGGACGAGGCAGAGTTCCTCGCGCCATTGACCGGGTTGACTGATCCGGGCAGGTCCATCAGGACTAGGTCCTCGGCAATCACCTGAGGCTGGCCTGCAAATGGCGATTTTCTGCGCTTCCGGTCCTCACGTACCCGAACGTACGCTGCGGTCCGGTTCTCAAAAACCACCATTTTCGACTCAGCCTGAGGCGATTGTCATCGGCCCTGATCGTGGCTGATCCCGACATTTTCCCGACGCCGACGATCCTTGCGCTCGGTGACAGTGCCATTCTGGTGCGCTTTGGCACGCGCCTGACGGATGCGGCCAATCGCGCGGTGATCGCGCTGACGGGGCTGCTCGAGCATCATCCGATCGCGGGGGTGGTGGAGGTGATGCCCAACCTTGTGTCGGTGCTGCTGCGCTATGATCCGCTGACGACCTCGCCGACCCTGCTGCAGGGCGAGTTGCGGTTGCGGCTGTTCGGGCTGGCGGGGGCGATGGATGCGCCGGCTGCGTGGGATATTCCGGTGGTGTTCGATGGGCCGGATCTCGACGAGGTTTCCGCTGCGCTGGGGCTGAGCCAAGACGCTTTCATTGCGGCGCATAATGCGGCGCCGTCGCGGGTGCTGGCGACGGGGTTTGCGCCGGGCTTTGTCTATTGCGGGCTGCATGAGGCGATGGTGCTGCCGCGACGGACGGCGGTGCGATCATCGGTGCCGGCGGGGAGCGTGCTGTTTGCCGCGGGGCAGACGGCGATCACTGCGACGGAAATGCCGACGGGCTGGCATGTGATCGGGCGGACCGAATTCAGGAATTTCGATGCGGCTGCGACGCCGCCGACGCTTTTGCGGGCGGGTGACCTTTTGCGTTTTGCGGTGGCACCATGAGTGCCGTCATCCAGATCCAGCGGGCGGGGCCGCTGACGAGCATCCAGGACGCCGGGCGGTTCGGCATGCTGGCGCATGGGATCAGCGCGTCGGGGCCGATGGACCGGGGTGGCTATGCGGCGGCAGGCGCGCTGGCGGGCGCGGGGCTGGGTGGCGTAGAATTCACCATGGCAGGGCTGGAGATTTTTGTGGCCAGCGGACGCTGCCGGGTTGGCTTCGCCGGCGGGCATTTCGTGGCGCATCACAATGGGCGGGCGGTGGACTGGTTCGGGGCGGTTGCGCTCGAAGCGGGTGACCGGCTGGCGGTGACGCCGGGGGCCTGGGGCAATTATGGCTATCTGCGGTTTGATGGTGACATTGTCGCGCAGAGGATGATGGGCAGTATTGCCACCAGCAGCCGGGCGGGGCTTGGCGGGCTGGAGGGGCGGGCGCTGCGGGCGGGGGATGTGATTGCGCTGGAGGGCAGTGGAGGCGCGGTGTCGCAGCCAGCGCCGCTCGAGCCGGGCGCCGGGCCGATCCGCTTTGTCTGGGGGCTGCATGCGGATCTGTTTCCGCAGGCGGCAAGGCAGGGGTTTGTCGAGGGGGCATTTGCCATCACCACGCGGATGGATCGGATGGGGGTGCGGCTGGACGATATCGGAGAGGTGTTCGGGGGGGCGTCTAGCCTCAGCCTTGTGTCGGATGCCATCGTGCCCGGGGATATCCAGATTCTGGGGGATGGGACGCCGATCGTCTTGATGCGGGACCATCAGCCGACGGGGGGCTATCCGCGCATTGCCACGGTGATCACGGCCGATCTCGATCGCTTTGCGCAGATGCGGGCGGGAACAGCTGTTGCCTTCGAGCCGGTGGGCGTGGAACATGCGCAGGCGCTGTTGCGGAGCGGCTGAAGATGACGACGATCGACCTCAACGCCGATCTGGGCGAGGGCATGGGCACGGACGAGGATCTGCTGGAGATCGTCTCCAGCGCCTCGATCGCCTGTGGCGGCCATGCCGGCGATGCACCGACGATCCGGCATATTCTCAAGGTTTGCAAGGCGCGCGGCGTGCGGGCGGGGGCGCATCCGGGCTATGCGGATCCCAAGCGGTTCGGGCGGTTTCGCGTCGTGATGCCGCTTGATCAATTGCTCGGGCAGATCCGCAGCCAGCTGTTCCTCGTGCGCTTCATCGCCGACGAGGTGGGCGTGCCGCTGAGTTATGTGAAGCTGCATGGGGCGCTGGCCAACCAGACGGCGGAGGAACTGGCCTTTGCCGTGGGCGTGTTTGCGACGATCCAGGCGATGGACCCGAAAATGGCGGCGCTGGCGCTGGACAATAGCCAGCAGGTGCGGGCGGCCAAGGCCGTGGGCATGCCACTGATCCGGGAGGCCTATGCAGATCGGGCCTATACGGGTGAGGGCTTGCTGGTGCCGCGGTCGGAAGAGGGTGCGGTGATCCATGACAGCGATGCGGTGATCGAGCGATGCCTGCGGCTGGCCAAGACAGGCGAGATCGTCGCGGTGGACGGTACGGTGCTGAAGTCGTCGGCGCGGTCGATATGCCTCCATGGTGATACGCCGGGGGCGGTGGAGCTGGCGCGGGACGTGCGTGATGCGCTGCAGGACGAGGGGATCACCATCGCGCCGGTGGCGCCGGAGGTCGAGGAAGACGCGGAGGCATAGTGCCATGCCCTCGTGGTTCGAGAGTCGCTTTGCTCCCACCTCACCATGAGGGCTACTGAGAATTCGATCTACCAACAGCCTCATGGTGAGGTGCTTCGCGCAGCAAAGCCTCGAACCACGAGGGCATGGCACACTGCGAGTGTCTGTCCTGAACCTCTCGGCTGGGAGAGTGAAATCGGCGGAATGCCTTTGGGGCCGGGAGGTCCAGGATAGGTCGGATCGCCAGAGCTAGATGGCGAGATATTCGTGGCGGAGCTCGGTGTTATCGAGCACTTCCTTCGCAGTTCCAGAGAAGGCGACTTCGCCGGTGTCGAGGATGACGGCGCGGTCGGCAAGCTTGAGGGCGGCGACGGCATTCTGCTCGACGATGATGGTGGTGATGCCCATGGGCTTGATCGAATGCAGGATGCGCTCGATTTCCTGGACGATGACGGGGGCGAGGCCCTCATAGGGCTCGTCGAGCAGGAGGAGTTTGAGGTCACGGGCCAGGGCGCGGGCGATGGCGAGCATCTGCTGCTCGCCGCCCGAGAGGGTGACGCCCTCCTGCTTGCGGCGCTCGGCGAGGCGCGGAAAACTCTGGTAGATCTGGTCGAGGCTCCAGCCATGGCCGGGGGCGACGCGGGCGAGGGTGAGGTTTTCCTCGACGGTGAGGCCCGAGATGATGCGGCGGTCTTCGGGGACGAGCTGGATGCCGGTGCGGGCGGCCTCATAGCTTTTCATCTGGTGAATGGGCTGGCCGTCGAGCCAGATTTCTCCCTGGCGCAGCTGAGGATCGTCGGTGCGGGCAATGGTGCGCAGCGTGGAGGTCTTGCCGGCGCCGTTGCGACCGAGGAGGGCGAGGATTTCGCCCTTGCGGACATCGAGCGAGACACACTGCACGATATAGCTTTCGCCGTAATAGGCGTGCATGTCGCGGATGGAGAAGAAGGGGCGGGTAGTGTCCAGCGTGGCGGCGTGGGTGGTTGCGTTTTCTGCTGTCATGGCGATGGCGCTCATCAATGCGCTCCTCCCAGATAGGCTTCCTGGACCTTGGGATTGCCGCGGACCTGGTCGGGCGTGCCGTCGGCGATGATGCGGCCCTGGGCGAGGACGGAAATCTTGTCGGCCAGCGAGAAGACGACATGCATGTCGTGCTCGATGATGACCTTGGTCATGCCGCGGCTCTTGATCTTCTTGAGCAGTTCGATGGTGGTATTGGTGTCGTGGCGGGACATGCCGGCGGTGGGCTCGTCGAGCAGCAGCAGGCGCGGATGCTGGATGATGCACATGGCGAGCTCCATGCGGCGCTTGTCGCCGCGGCTGAGGCTGCCGGCGGCCATGTGGCGGCGGGCATGCATGCCGACGTCTTCGAGCATGTGCTCGGCTTCCTGCAGGATGCCGGTTTCGCTGTCGAGGGACCGCAGCATGTTGAGCTTGAAGGCGCCGTCGCGCCTCGCCAGTGCCGGGATC
Organism: Candidatus Devosia phytovorans; assembly: GCA_029202405.1. NCBI lineage: Bacteria > Pseudomonadati > Pseudomonadota > Alphaproteobacteria > Hyphomicrobiales > Devosiaceae > Devosia > Candidatus Devosia phytovorans. The sequence continues at coordinate 1,453,291 of CP119312.1, forward strand.
ATGACATTGTGCAGGACCGAGAGGTCGGCGAAGATTTCCGGGGTCTGGAAGACGCGGGCAATGCCGAGCTGGTTGATCTGATAGGGTTTGCGGCCGGTGAGCACGGTGCCGTCGAAGATCACCTGGCCGGAGCTGGGCGCCAGCTTGCCGATGATGACATTGAGCAGGGTGGACTTGCCGGCGCCATTGGGGCCGATGATGGCGTGGGTCTTGCCTTCTTCGACCTGGAGGTCGATGTCGGCCAGGGCGTGCAGCCCGCCGAAGCGCTTGTGGACGTCGGCGACATGCAGGACGATATTGGGATTGGTCATGGGTCTCGTCCTATTCGGCAGGTTGCGGTTGGGGCGCGGACTTGTCGGGTGATGGCTTTTGCCGGCGATTGACCATGCTGGCGATGCGGCGCACGCCTTCCATGATGCCGCCGGGCAGGAAGACCACGATCAGCACGAAGACGAGGCCCAGGGTGAGGAACCAGCCTTCGCCGACGAATTTGCTGGTGACGGTGACGAAGGCGGTGTCGAGCCCGTCGGGCAAGACATCGTAGAAGCGGTGCAGCATGCCGTCGTTGATGGCCGAGAAGATGTTCTCGAAATATTTGATCAGCCAGGCGCCGATGACCGGGCCGACGAGCGTGCCGGCGCCGCCGAGGATGGTCATGAGCACGACTTCGCCGGAGGCGGTCCATTGCATGCGTTCGGCGCCGGCGAGGGGATCGGTGACGGCAAGAAGGGCGCCGGCGAGGCCGGCATACATGCCGGAGATGACGAAGGCGGCGAGGGTATAGGGCTTGGTGTTGAAGCCGGTGTAGTTCATGCGCGTCTGGTTGGACTTGATGCCCTTAAGCATCATGCCGAAGGGAGAATTGGTGATGCGCTGGGCGATGAAGAAGGCCAGGATCAGGAAGCCGGCGCAGAAATAGAAGCCGGCAAAGCCGCCGAGCGACTGGCCGAGCAGGGTCGGCACCGGCTGGCCGGCAAAGGTCTGGCCGGTGACGGTATCGAGATAGCGCGGGTCGCCGAGGGTGAGCTGCAGGCCGGTTTCGCCATTGGTGATCGGCGTCAGCACCGAATAGGCCAGATTATAGCTCATCTGGGCGAAGGCCAGCGTCAGGATGGAGAAGTAGATGCCGGAGCGGCGCAGGCTGACGAAGCCAATGAGCAGGGCAAAGAGGCCCGAGACGAGGATGGCGAATAGCATGGCCGGGATGGCGTCGAGGCTCAGGAGCTTGAAGGACCAGACGGCGGCATAGGAGCCGACGCCGAAGAAGGCGGCGTGGCCAAAGCTCAGGTAGCCGGTGAGGCCGAAGAGGATGTTGAAGCCGACGGCGAAGATGCCGAAGATCATGAAGCGCTGCAATAGGTCCGGATAGGCGGCGCCGAAGGGGGCCAGCCAGATCGGCATGGCCAGCACGGCGACGGTGAAGCCGAGGAAAAGCAGAAGGTCGTTGCGTGACATGACGCGCATATCAGGCCTCCATGACGCCACGCCGGCCGAAGAGGCCCCGCGGCAGGACGAGCAGAATGACCACGGCGACGAGATAGATGATGATCTGGTCGATGCCGGGAATGAGGGCCTTCACCTGCGTCATCGAGGCGAAGGATTGCAGGATGCCGAGCAGGAAGCCGGCAGCGACGGCGCCGGGCAGGGAGCCCATGCCGCCCACGACCACCACGACGAAGCTCAGCACCAGGAAGTCCATGCCGATGTGATAGTTGGGCGGCAGGATGGGCGTGTACATGACGCCGGCCAGGCCCGCGACCACGGCGGCAAGGCCGAACATGATGGTGAAACGCCGGTCGATGTTGATGCCGAGGAGACCCACGGTCTCGCGATCGGCCATGCCGGCGCGGACCACCATGCCGAAGGTGGTGAACTGGAGGAAGGCGAAGACGCCGGCGATAATGGCGGCGGAGAAGAGGAAGTAGATCATCCGCCAGATCGGATAGGTGATGACATTGGCCTGCATGCCGAACCAGGCGCCGATATCGGCCGCGCCGCGCAGATCGGTGGGCATGGGCTGGGGAATGGGGTTGGGTCCGAAGACGGACTTGATGACTTCCTGCGCCACGATGGCCAAGCCGAAGGTCACGAGGATCTGTTCGGCATGGGGGCGCTTGTAGAAGTGCTTGATGATGCCGCGCTCAAGGCCAATGCCGACCAGCAGCATGACGGGAATGGTGGCGATGATGGAGAAGGGCACCGAGTAATTGACCAGCACGGCGCCGAAATCGCCGAACCAGGCCTGGACCAGCGGTTCGCGAATTTCCAGCGGTGAGCCCCAGGGGGAGAGCTGTTCGGGATCAATGGTGACGGTTTCGAGGGTCAGCAGCTGGCGGAACAGCACCGCACAGAAAGCGCCCAGCATGAAGAGCGCGCCATGGGCGAAATTGACGACACCCAGGGTGCCGAAAACAAGGGTGAGGCCCAGGGCGATGAGGGCGTAGGCCGCGCCCTTGTCGAGGCCATTGAGGAATTGCAGGAAGATGACTTCAAACATGACGAATACTCCAGGCGCGCGGTGCCGGGACTGAAAGACTTGCCCGCCCCGTGAGGGGCGGGCAGATGGATCAGCACATCGGGACAGGCTCTGCCGGGCCGAGGTCGCCGCCGAACATGGCGGGATCGTAGGCGACGGCGTCGCGCGGGATTTCCTGGACGATGTTGAGTACGTCATATTCGCTGCTCGGGCTTTCGTTGCCCTGCACCACAAGGACATTCTTGATGCACTGGTGGTCTTCGGCGCGATAGAGCGTGGCGCCATTGCCCATGCCGTCGAATTCGTGGCCTTCGAGGGCCTCGATGACCTTGGGCGGATAGAAGGTGCCGGCGCGTTCCACCGCGTCTGCATAGAGCAGGGCCTGGACATAGGCGGTATGGGCGGCCTGGGACGGCGGGGAGCCGTATTCGGCGCCAAAGCTTTTGGTGAAGGCTATCGTGCCCGGATCCTGCAGGTTCCAGTGCCAGTTGGAGGTGCCGAAGATCCCCTTGACGTTTTCGCCGGCGCCCTTGGCCATGAGCTCGGAGATCAGCGGCGTGACGATCTGGAAATCCTTGCCGTTGGCCTGGCGGTCGCGCATGCCGAACTGGATGGCCTGGGTCAGGGAATTGACCATGTCGGTGCCGTAGTGGTTGAGGATCAGCACGTCGGCGCCCGAGTTGAGGATGGGCGTCAGATACTGACTGAAGTCGGCGGCGCCGAGCGGGGTGCGGACGGCCTGGACGGTTTCCCAACCCAGAGCCTCGGTGGCGTTCTTGATGGATTCTTCCTGGGTCCAGCCCCAAGTGTAGTCGGCGGTGAGGTGATAGGCGCGGCGGTCCATGCCATATTCGGCGCCAAGGACTGGGGCGAGGCCGACGCCGGATTGATAGGCGTTGAAGAAGTGGCGGAAGCCGTAGCGGCGCTTGTCCTTGCCGGTGGTGTCGTTGGAATGGGTGAGGCCCGCCATGAAGATGACGCCCATTTCCTGGCAGAGGCCCTGCACGGCGATGGCTTCGGCGGAGGACGAACCACCGGTGACCATGATGGCGCCGTCGCGCTCGATCATGCGGGTGGCGCCGGCGCGGGCGACGTCGGCCTTGGTCTGGCTGTCGGAGGTCACATAGGCGACCTTTTTGCCCAGGATGCCGTTGCCCTTGAGGGCGGTGGGCGTGAGGACGCCGATGAGGCCGCCATCGCCCTCGCCGTTGAGATGCTTGATGGCCAGCTGATAGGCCTTCTGCTCGTCGGCGCCTTCCTCGGCATAGGCGCCGGTCAGCGGCAGGTTGAGGCCGAAGGTGACAGTATCCCCGGTGGGATTGTTGCAGAATTCCTCCTGCGCCCAGGCGCCCCTGGTGAAGACGAGAGGGGCTACGCCGGTGCCGATGATGCCGGCGAGGCCGGTCTGGAGCACCCGACGACGTGTCAATCCACGCTTCAAAAGTGTCATTGATTTCCTCCTTTTGCGCGGGGTCGCCGATACATAGCCAGCAACTCGCCGCAGTGTGGATTATGGGCAGGAGGAGAAAACGACGGCAACAGCGCATTGTAATTGCAGTGATATTCTGTAAATAGTTGTTCTGTCGCGCCGCAGTATTAGTCAATCAATTGACAGACGGGCGCGCGGGAGGACTGGTTTCATGCGTGCGCCCATTGGCTTCCGCATCAGCAACCGCAGGAAATCGCTGAAGATTTCCCAGGCTGCATTGGCGCGGCTGGTCGGCATTTCGCCGAGCTATCTGAACCTGATCGAAAACAACAAGCGCGACATCGGCGGGGCATTGCTCAACCGCGTGGCGAGCCAGCTCGGGGTGGATATCGACGAGCTGGCCGGGACGAGCGAGCAGAAGCTACTGCAGGATCTCGAAGAGGCCTTTGCCGATCCGCTGGTTGAGTCGCTGCCGTTTCAGCCGGACGAAAGACGCGAGCTGGTGGCGCAATATCCGGCCAGTGCGGGGGCGCTGTCGCGGCTGCACCGGGCATATGTGGCGGCGGTGGGCAATGCCGATGCCTATGCCGACCGGCTGCGCTCGGACCCGCTGCTGAGCCAGCTGCTGCATCAGATCTTGTCGGGGATCACCGCCATCCGCTCGAGTGCGGAAATTCTGGAGGATGTGGGGGACCTCGACGAAGCGGAGCGCCAAAAATTTCTGGCGGCGATCGGGCGGGACAGCCGGACGCTGTCGGATGTGGCGCGCAACCTGATCGGGCAGTTCGATACGGCCAGCCAGATGCAGCGCAGCCTGTCGCCGGCGCGCGAGATCGACGACCTACTCATCGAGCGGGAGAACCACTTTCCCATGCTGGAGGCGGCGGCCGAGGGGCTGCGCGACGAGATCGAGCGGGCGGGGGCGTTTGGCATTGGGACGCTGACCGAACTGCTGGAGCAACGATTCGGCGTTTCGGTGCGCGTTGGAGGGGTGCCGGACGAGGCGGATTATCCGGGGCAGTATCGGTTCGATCCGAGGACCAGGCGCATGTGGCTGCATGGGGCGAGCATGCTGGCGACACGGCAGTTCCAATTGGCGCGGCTCTATGGCGAGTTGGCGGCGCCAGAGGCTGTCGCGGTAGCACTGGAGAGCGCGACGCTGTCGACGCCGACAGCAAGGCGGCTGGCGTCGCGGGCGGTGGGATCGTATCTCGCCGGGGCGATGATCTTTCCCTATGCGCGGTTTCTGGAGGATGCCGAAGCCTGCGCCTATGACGTGGATCATTTGCGGCAGGCGTATAATGCGAGCTTCGAGCAGGTGGCGCATCGGCTGGTGTCGCTGCGCAGGCCGGGCCAGGAGGGGATTGCCTTTGGATTTCTGCGCTCGGACCCTGCCGGGCGGCTGACCAAGCATTTTCCGCTGCCGGGGCTGTTGCTGCCCAATAGCGGGCATGCCTGTCCGCTGTGGGCGATCTATGGGGCGTTTCGTTCGCCCGATGCATTGCAGCGGCAGGTGGTGCGGTTTTCCGATGGGTCGCGCTATCTGTTCCTGGCGCGGACGGTGCAGCGGCGGACGGCCTCGTTTCGCGAGCAGGCGGTTGCGGTATCGGTGATGCTGGCCTGCGATGTGCTGCAGGCGGACCGGACGGTTTATGCCGAGGGGCTGGATCTTTCGGATCTGGGCGCGGACATATTGGTGGGGCCGAGTTGCCGGCTGTGTACGCGCTACGATTGCACGAGCCGGCAGGAGGAGGCGCTATCGCCGACGGCGGGGCAGTCGCGGACGCGCGGGCCCTTGTTGCCGCTGCATTAGAGCTTGGCGCTCCCGGACTATTGCGCTCTAATGTCGCAATCTGCGGAGGGGAGACCGCGGGTGCAAAGGGGGGACTTTGGCAATCGACATTCTCATTGCCGAGGATGAGCCGAGCATTCTGGAATCGCTCGACTTCATCCTGCGGCGGGCTGGCTGGAGCATCAGCTCGGTAACCGATGGCGATGCGGCGCTGGATGCGGTGCGGCGGCTGAAACCGCGCGTCTTGGTGCTCGACGTCATGCTGCCCAAGCGCAGCGGCTTTGATGTGCTCAAACAAATCCGCGCCGGATCGGATACGCGGGGGTTACCGGTGCTGATCCTGACGGCCAAGGGACAGCAGCAGGATCGGCGGATCGCCGAGGAGCTGGGGGCTGATGTGTTTGTCACCAAGCCCTATGCCAATGCCGAAGTGGTGGGCGCGGTGCGGCAATTGCTGGATGGCAATGGACCGGCTGCGTAGGATCCGCGGTGGCATGCTGTGGCTGAGCACGCTGGGGGCGTTGCTGATGCTGCCGCCGCTGGTTTTCGTGTTCAACCAGAGGATCACGCATTTCGGCATTCCGCAGATCGTTTTCTATCTGTTCGCGGTATGGGTACTGCTCATTGTGGGGACGGCGCTGCTGGCGCATGCCATGCCGCGGGACGAGTTGCCGCGCGACGGGGATAGCTGATGCTGTCGGCCGATTTCGTCATCGCCACGGCGATCGGCTATGTCGGGCTGCTGTTCGTTCTGGCCTATTTCGGGGACCGGCGGGCGCGGAGCAACAAGCGCTCGTTTCTGCATTCACCGGCGGTCTATACGCTGTCGATCTCGGTCTATTGCACGAGCTGGACCTTCTATGGCGCGGTGGGCAATGCGGCACGCTCGGGGCTGGAATTCCTGACCATCTATCTGGGGCCGACGCTGGTGTTTGTCGGCTGGTGGTTCCTGTTGCGGCGGCTGGTGCGGATCAGTCATCTGCAGCGGATTACTTCGGTGGCGGACCTGTTGTCGTCGCGTTTTGGCAAGTCGAACCGGCTGGCGGTGCTGGTGACCTGCATCGCGGTGGTGGGGATCGCGCCCTATATCGCGCTGCAACTCAAGGCGGTGACCTCGTCCATCCAGGCGGTGGCGGGGGCGTCGGAATTTGGGCAGGGGAGCCTCAAGGGGATCGACGATGTGGGGCTGGCCTTCGGCATTGCCGCGGGCATGGCGCTGTTCACGATCCTGTTCGGGACACGGCATGTCGATGCCAAGGAGCAGCATCACGGCGTGGTGGCGGCGATCGCCTTCGAGGCGGTGGTCAAGCTGACGGCGCTGGTGGCGGTGGGGATTTTCGTCGTCTATGTGGGCGGCGGCTTCGAGGCGATCTTTGCCGAGGGGGCGCGGCTGGGCGTGTCGGTCGATGCGGAGAGCACGTTCGACGCGCGCTGGCTGACGACGCTGGGCCTGTCGGTGGCGGCGATCGTCTGCCTGCCGCGACAGTTCCAGGTGACGGTGGTGGAGAATTCGGACGAGGCGCATCTGCGCGTCGCGAGTTGGGCCTTTCCTGCCTATATGCTGCTGATGAGCCTGTTCATCCTGCCCATTGCGGTGTTCGGGCTGACCAAGATGCCGGCGGGCTCCAATCCGGACATGTTTGCGCTGACGCTGCCGCTGGCCTTCGGGCAGGACGGGCTGGCGCTGTTTGCCTTCATCGGCGGATTTTCGTCGGCCACGTCGATGATCATCCTTGAATCCATCGCGCTGTCGATCATGGTCTCCAACCACATATTGATGCCGCTGATCCTGCGGTTCAGCGCGCCGGGGGGCGATGGCAGGGGGGTGACCAGCCTCGTGCTGTTCGCGCGGCGGATTTCGATCGTGCTGATCCTCTCGATGGGGTTTTTCTACTTCTTCTTCACGCGCGATTCCGATGCGCTGGCGCCGATCGGGCTGATCTCCTTTACCGCCATCGCGCAATTCTTCCCGGCGGTGATCGCGGCGCTGTTCTGGCGCGATGCGTCGCTGAAGGCCGCGACGGCGGCGATTGCGGCGGGGTTTGTCTTCTGGATGTGGTGCAGCTTTTTGCCAAGCTTTGAATCGGTGTCGCCGCAGGTGGCGCTGCTGCTGAGCCAGGGGCCGTGGGGGATTTCCTGGCTGCGGCCGGAGGCGATGTTCGGGCTGGAGGGGCTGGACCCGCTGACGCATGCGGCGTTCTGGAGCATCTCGGCCAATGTGCTGATCCTGACCACGGGATCGCTGCTGACCAGCCAATCGGCGCTGGAGCGGATCCAGGCGAGTGTGTTCGTCGATGTGTTCAGGCGCGGGAATGTGCCGAGCGGCAATTTCGTGCCGGGATCGGCGACGGCTAATGATCTCTATTTCGTTGCCGAGCGCGTGCTGGGGGAGACGCGGGCGGCGGCGCTGTTCGAAACGGAGGCGCGGGAAAATGGCGTTGATCCGGACATGATTGAGCCGTCGCCAGGCTTCATCGGGCGGCTGGAGCGGGAACTGGCGGGGTCCATCGGCGCGGCTTCGGCGCATGTCATGCTGTCCAAGGTCGTATCCGGCAGCGATGTGTCGCTCGAAGAGATGATGCAGATGGCCGACGAGACGCAGCAGGTCATCAGCTATTCGCAGGAGCTGGAAAAGACCTCGGCCGAATTGCGCTCGACGGCGCAGCAGCTGGAAGATGCCAATTCGCAATTGCGCGAGCTCGACAGCCAGAAGGACGAGTTCTTGAGCCAGGTGAGCCATGAGGTGCGCACGCCGATGACGTCCATCCGCTCTTTCTCGGAAATCCTGCTGGAGGGTGACGGGATTGCGCCGGAGAAGCGGCAGCACTTCGTGTCGACGATCCACCAGGAGAGCCTGCGGCTGACCAAGCTGCTGGACGAGATACTTGACCTGTCGGCGCTGGAGAGAGGTGAGCGCAGCTGGGAGAACCAGCCGGTGGATGCGGAGGCGGCGCTGGACCGGGCGCTCACCGTCTGCGAGGCGCTGTTGCGGCAGCATGGCGTGGCGGTGGAGCAGGGTGGGCGGGCGCAGGCGACGATGGTCGAGGGCGATGCGGACCGGCTGTGCCAGGTGTTCATCAACCTGATATCCAATGCGGTGAAATACAATGATGCGGGCAGCCCCGTGCTGCGCATCACCTCTTCGGTGCGGGCGGGCGCCTATACCGTCGATTTTGCCGACAATGGGCCAGGCATTGCCCGGGGCGAGCGCAAGCTGATCTTCGAGAAATTCGCCCGTGGGCAGCGTGGTGCGGTGCAGCAGAGCGGCGCCGGGCTCGGTCTCGCCATTTCGCGGCAGATCGTGACGCGGATGAACGGGGCGCTGGACCTCGTGCAGGGTCAATTGCCCGGGGCCTGCTTCAGGGTGCGTCTATCTGTAATGCGTTAGTGGTTGCCGCTGTCCGGAATGTTGAGCAGGTGGCCGCAGGCCTTGCAATGGACGGCGTCGGGTTCATGCTTGGACAGGCCGCATTGTGGGCAGGGGAAGTTCACCTTGGCGGGGCGGAAGATGGCCTGGGCCAGGCGCACGAAGAGCGAAATGCCGATGATCATAATGACGATGGAGGCCAGCTTGCCGGCGGTGCCGGGCAGGGTCAGGTCGCCGAAGCCGGTGGTGGTGACGGTCGCCACGGTAAAATAGAGCGCATCGATATAGCCTTCGATGCTTGGGTCATCGCCGCGATTGGCAAAGGCGGTATAGACGAAGCCGGTTACGACGAAGAGGAAGACCATCAGGTTGACGACGGCCTGGATGGGTTCCTGATAAAGGCCCCAGCCGCGCTTCTTGAGCGGCTTCCAGAAGGTCGAGGTGCGCGTCAGGGTCCAGAGGCGCAGGATGCGCAGGAAGCCGAGATTGACCAGCCAGATCGGGGCCAGAAGCGTTGCGAGGATGAAGATGTCGATGATCACCGGCATCTGGCGCAGCCAGCGCAGCACGTCGGTGGCGGCGAGGCCACGGGCGATCAGGTCGACGGCGAGGAGCGCCGCGATGGAATAGTCGAACCAGAGGAAGGCCTCCTTGCCGCGCAGCAGAGGCGTGGCGATGAAGAAGGCGATGATGGCCAGATCGACGACCAGAACGGCGAACTGGAAGCGCAGCGCGGTGGGTGAGGAGCCATGGTAGAGCTGACGCAGCGTCGAGCGGAGCCGGGCGAGCCCGGTCTTGTCTTCGTGGTCTTCGGGCTTGTCTTTATCCGCACGCATAAAATCGCCTTGCCAGCTGCACAATGCAGACCCATCTAGTCTGTTCCCGTTCGGGATGCGACAATCAAGAGAACAATGCCATGACGATCTCCGTCTATGACGTGACCGTGCCGGTCTTTACCCGCATGCTCACCAACCTCCTCGCCATCATGGACACGGCGGAAGCCAGCGCCGCCGAACGCAAGTTCGACACCGCGGTGTTTGCCGATATGCGCCTGGCGCCCGACATGATCCCGTTCCGTGGTCAGGTGATGATCGCCACAGACCATGTCAAAGGCTCCGTGTCGCGCCTGGCGGGTCGCGAGGTGCCGTCCTGGCCGGATACCGAGAAGACGTTTGACGAGCTGCGGGTACGCATCCGCAAGGCGCTGGACCTGCTGGCCACCGTCAGCCGCGAGGATCTCGACGGCAGCGAGGCACGCGAGGTGACGCTCAAGCTTGGCGGCAAGGACGTGACGATGAATGGTCTCGCCTATCTGACCGAACGCGCCCTGCCGAACTTTTATTTTCACGTGACCACGGCCTACGCCATCCTGCGTCACGGCGGCGTCGCCATCGGCAAGCGCGACTATATCGGCTGATCCCATGCGGGCTGACGGATCGGCTAGACCGGTCCGTCTCGCCCAATGGGCTTGGGAAAAGCCGGTGCCTCTGTTGCCGTGGGCGCAGACTGGGGCTATTGGCAGCAGATTGCGGCCTGCCGCGTTGAGCCCAGCAAGAGGCATAGATGAAACTGGCATTCGTCATTCCGGCCTATAATGAAGAGGCCCTGATCGGCAAATGCCTGGAGTCGGTGGTGGCCGAGATCGCGCGTTCTGACGCCGATGCCGACATCATCGTGGTCAACAATGCCTCCAGCGACCGCACCGGCGAGATCGCCCGCAGCTTTCCCAGCGTGCGGGTGGTCGACGAGCCCAAGAAGGGTCTGGTCAATGCGCGCGACGCCGGCTTTGCCGCCAGCGAGGGCTATGAGCTGATCGCCAATATCGACAGCGACACGATCGTGCCGGAAGGCTGGCTGGATACGGTGCTGCGCGAGTTCGCCAAGGATCCCAAGCTCGTCTGCCTCAGCGGGCCCTATGTTTATTACGACATGAGCGCCTGGAACCGGTTCCTGGTCGGCATGTTCTATGGCCTCACCTGGTTGATCTATGCGGTCAACCGCTTCGTGCTGCGCGTCGGCTCGGTGGTGCAGGGGGGCAATTTCGTCTTCAAGCGCCAGGCCTGGGCAGACGTCGGTGGCTATGACCGCTCGATCGTGTTCTTCGGCGAAGACACGGACGTCGCCGTGCGCCTGTCCAAGGTGGGAGCGGTCAAATGGACCTTCGCCCTCAAGATGAAGACCTCGGGCCGGCGCCTTGAATCGGAGGGCGTGTTCCGCACGGCGGGCACCTATACGCTCAACTTCTTCTGGGTGACGTTCAAGGGCAAGCCGGCAACCAAGAGCCATACCGACATTCGTCCCGACTAAGTTCAGTAGTCATACATAGGTCTGGGCGCTAGAATGGCGCGCCGCATGGGGCGGTTGAGGATTGAACTATGGTGATCCCTCCGGATCTGCCACGCGTCAGCCCACAGCGGACCGAAAGTCTGCCCAACCTGCCATTGCGCCAAGGACAGACCATCGAGGCGAGGGTCGTCGGGCCCGGCCAGAATGGGGCGACACAGGTCGAGATCCGCGGCCAGGTGGTGAGCCTCAACCTGCCGGTGGCGGTCAATGCCGGGGAAACGATCCGGCTCGAAGTGCAGGGTCAGGGCCAGCAGATGCGCCTTGCCATGCAGGTGGCGGCCCAGCCCAATGTGCCGGCGAGCCCGGCACCGGCCAATCCCACGCAGATCAACATGCCCTTGCCTCAGCAGCCGGCCATGCCTGCTGCGGCGCCCCCACAAGCGGCGGTGCAGGCAGCGCAGCAGGCCATGGTGCAGGCGCAGTTTGGCAACCAGCCGGATGTGACGGCGCCTCAGACACCGACAGCGACAAATTTGACGGGCGGGCAGGCGGCAACAAGCGCCGCTCCCGCGCAGGGCGCACAGGTTCCGCAGACGGGCCTGCCAGCGCAGACAGCAGCCGCACAGCCGGCAGCGCCCATGGCGCCGACGCAGACGCCAGCGGCTCCGGCCAATGCCACTCCGGTGACGACCGCAACTACCGTGCAAGTCACGCAACAGGTCGTGCCACAGACGGTGGCGCCGCTCTATCCGCAGGCTTCGCCGGGCCTGCCCAATCCGGCGGCGGTGGCTGCTGCAGCAACGGCGCTGAACCAGCCGGCCCCGGCTTCGAACACGCCGCGCGGCGATGTGGCGCCTGTTCTGGCGGCGGCGCCGGTGGGCGGTGGCAGCAGCAACGCCTTGGCCAGCAACACGTCGGGTATGCCCAATCCGCAGCAGCCGGCAACGCCCCAGGCGGCGCTCAACCAGATGATGCAGAATGCGGTACCGCGCCAGGCACCGGTGACGGACCTGACGGCGGCGCTGAGCAGCATTGCCGGCAAGGTGGTGTTGCCCGAGCCAGTGGCGCGGGCGGCGCAGATGGTGATGGCAGGCCGCATGGCGATCGATGGCAAGCTGGATGGCGCAGCACTGCAACAGGCGGTGCGCGGCTCGGGCGTGTTCCAGGAGGCGGCGCTGGCCAAGGGGCAGTTGCCCTTGCCGCAGACGGACATGAAGTCGGCTCTCCTGACCTTGCGGCAGACGCTGGTAAACTGGCTGGGCAACCAGGCAGCGCTGACCGCGGTGGCGCAGGTGCCGCCGCCGCTCAAGGGGATTACACCGCGGGCCCGGGCGCATGATGCGCCCATGCTCGACGTAGCCGATGCGCCCGAGGAGATCGGCCGGCAATTGCTGGAGCGGACCGAGTCAGCGCTGGCGCGGACGCGCATGCACCAGCATGCCTCGATGCCCGACCAGGCGGCCAAGACGGCGGACTGGAGCATGGACCTGCCGGTGCTGATCGGCCAGCACCAGACGACCATGCAATTGCAAATCCATCGCGACGAGGGCGGCGAGGGCGGCAGCGAAGGCGAACGGGGCTGGCAAATGCGCTTTGCCATCAACCTGCCCAGCATGGGGGAAGTCGGCGCGCAGGTGTCGCTGCGGGCCGGTACGGCCGGGGTGATGCTGTGGGCCACCGAGCCGGAAACCTCGGCGGCGCTCGATGCCGAAGTCAACGCTCTGCGCGAGGGGCTGGTCGAGGCGGGACTGAAGCCGGGTGCAGTGATCGTGCGCCATGGCGAACCGCATGTTCCACCGCCGCCTGAATCCGCGGGCCATTTTGTGGATGCGCGCACATGAGCGAGGAGGAGCGCTCACGCGCGCTGGCCGTTGCGCTGCAATATGAAAAGGGCAGCCGCGAAGCACCCAAGGTCGTGGCCAAAGGGCGCGGGCTGGTCGCCGAGCGCATCGTGGCGCTGGCGGAGGAGAATGGTGTGGTGATCGAGGCCAATCCGGTGCTGGCCGAGGCGCTGAGCGGCATAGAGCTGGACGATACGATTCCGCTTGAACTCTATGAGGCAGTTGCCGTCGTGATCGGCTATGTACTGCGGGTCGGCATAGCCAAGTAAAAGCCCCGCATACCAGGTGGTTGCGGGGCGAATTTTGCGTAACAGATGAGCTACCGATAACGCGTCCGGGCAGGTGCCGGAAACGTGGCGACGCTTATTCCATGCCGAGCATCTGCTTGGTGGCATCTTCGGCCATGTCGGCAGCCTGAGCGATCTGCTCGTCGGTCAGGCCCTGGGCTTTGCCGGCGTCTTCGGCGGCCTTGCGGGCAGCGGCGACGGTCTCGGCCTTCTGCTCGTCGGTCAGGGTAGCGGCCTGGGCCTGCATCGCCTGCATGGCCTGTTCCGGGGTCATGTTGGCGGCGTCGGCCGGGGTCATGGCGGAGGGGGCGGCAGCAGCGGCGGCGGGTGCCGTGGTGGTTGCGGCAGCAGCCGGGGCCGCGGCGGCGGCCGGAGCGGCTTCAGCGGCGGGCGCTTCGGCAGCGGGGGTGGCGGGCGTGGCTTCGGCAGGGGTCTGCGGGTCGCTGCAGGCAGCGAGGGTCAGCATGGCGAGAGCGGCAATCGGCAAAAGAAACCTGGTCGTCATTGAATGTTTTTCCCTTTAGATTCGGCACGTTGAGTGTCGATCACGGCGTCGTGACAATTGTGGCGGGCAAAGTTTGGGCGAAGTCGTGGCATTTCTGAGGCAGAGTTAACGGGTATTGCAACCGCGCCATGACCTTCCCATGTCTTTGACAAGACAAATCACGGGAGATGCAGGATGGCCAATCGCGAAGACCATGAGGCAATCGAGGGTCTGTTCAACCGGATCGAGGATGTGGCCCGCAATAGTGCGCCGCGCGACCGCGATGCCGAAGCGCTGATCCAGCAGCGGCTGCGCGACTATCCGCCGGCGCCCTATTACATGGCGCAGACCATTCTCATGCAGGAACAGGCGCTGCGCGAGGCACGCGCCCGGATCGAGGAACTGGAGGGTGGCGGCCAGCGTGATGGCTGGGGCGCCGAGCAGCGGCAACCGGCGCGGGCGCGCGGGCCGTGGGATCGTGACGAGGGCAATGACCGGCGTGGTGGTGGCGGGTTTCTGGCCGGCGCAGCGCAGACGGCGCTGGGCGTCACCGGCGGCATGCTGCTGGGCAGCGCCATTGCCGGGATGTTTGCCGGTGGGGCACAGGCAGAGGAGCTTCAGCCGGTCGACAATGGCGAGCAGGATGCGCCCGATGATTTCGACGGCGGCGATGACATGGGCGACGGCGGCTTCGATTTTGGCGGCGACTTCTAGGGCTTTCGCCTCGCAAGGCCGGACGCCCGCCTGCTGGACACACTCTAGAACGTGCCGGGCGTGCGCTTTTCGTAGAACTCGTTGCCGCCAGCTTCGAGCACGTAGTACATGTTGTTATAGGGAAAACGCAGGCCGGCGGTGTGGAAATGCTGGGCGTTCTGCACGCCGGGGTGACGGGCGCCGGCAAGGACCTGGTCGGCCATCTGCGAGGCGAGGATGGCGCCGCTGTCGGTCATCTTTTTGGTGAGCACGCCTTGCGCGAACTGGTTTTTCTGGCCAACGACGCCGCAGACCGAATGGGGATAGCGGGCGTCGTGCAGGCGGTTCATCACCACCGTGCCGACGGCCAGCATGCCGTCAGGGCTCGAGCGGTTGGATTCGAAATACATGGCGCGCATCATGCATTCCTTCTCGGAAAGCTGGGCCATGCCGAATTCTATGCCGAAAAAGCTGCAGCCGCCCAGGCTCGTTGCGACGACGGCCAGCGCGGCGGTTCGCAAAATGGCTGATGAAAGCGCCATGGGGCATCTCCGGTCTGTTGCAATAGTGCAAGTTTGACCAAAAATGCCCCAATAGGCTTAACCTTGGCTTTGCCAGCAGGGTTAGCAAAACCTGAATTTCCACAGGCTGGAAGAGCCTGCATTGTCGCGTTTTCGAACAGCAAAAGTGGCTGCCACTCTTGCTGAAAACGCTCTAGTCGCGGCGGAAGAGCAGTGCCGAGAGCAGGGCAATGGTGCCGAGGACGGCGAGGGCCGGGATCGGGTTCTCCTGCACGGCCTTGGTCGCCACATGGGCCTGCTTGTTGGCTTCGCGCAGCGCCACGGAACCCTGGTGGCGGACTTCCTTGGCGATGGCCAGCGCGTTGTGCTGGATGTCGTCGAAGGTGTTGCCGCCATAGTTGTTGACCGCCTTGGAGAGGTCAGCCAATTCGCTGCGCAGATCCGAAATGCGGTCGAGCAGGGCGTCCTGCAGATCCGAGCCGTCCTTTTCCAGTGCCCTGAGGGTCCGTTTGCCAATAGTGCTTGCCATGATTGACGCTCCGCGTTGATGTGTCTGCACGCTCAACTCAAACTGAGCCGGGAAGTTCCGGTGGCAGGCCAAGGCGTTGCCGGTGAAAAAGTGATACGGCGGCCCTTGGAAGGTCGCGATTGTCATCCCAGATGGTAGTGTAGACGCGCCACAGAGGGGACATGACGATGCATTCCAAGAGCCACGCCCGCCTCAACCGCCAGTTCGAGCGCCTGCAGAAGCGTATTCCCGATGCGGCCGCGCGCCTGCTGGAGCGGCTGCGCCGGCCGGAGTCGCGGCTGATCCGCATTCCGCTGGGCATTTTGTTGGTGCTGGGCGGGGTGTTCAGCTTCCTGCCCGTGCTGGGCATCTGGATGCTGCCGCTGGGCCTGCTTCTCTTGGCCATCGATCTCGTCATCCTGCAGGGGCCGGTCAATTCGGCCATCGTGCGCGGCTCGCGCAAGTGGAGCACGTGGAGCCGGGCGCGGCGGGACAAGAAGGCCGCGGCGGCCGCTAAGCAGGGCTGAGGGCAGAGGCCTCGATCAGGTCGATCGCGGCAGCCAGTTTTTCGTCGATGATATGCAGGTACTGGTACCAGTCATCGACATGGCCGAGCTCTTCGGCGCCATCCGAAATGCCGCGCAGGGCCAGCAGAGGCACGTCGAAGGCCTGGCAGGCGCGCAGCACGGCATAGGTTTCCATATCCACCATTTCGGCAGCGATGCCATCATAGGCAGCGCCGGAGACGACATTGGCGCCGGTGGAGAGCGTCGCTGTGGGAATGCCGGGAATGGTGGTCAGCGGCAGGACGGGCGCGAGGTCGAGCATGGGCGTCTGGCCCTTGGGAAAGCCAAGCGCAGAGGCATCCATGTCCCGGTAGGAGACGGTGCTGGCCTGATAGAGCCCGCATTGCTCCAGCACGCGTGAACCGGCTGACCCGAGCGAGACGACGAGCGTTGGCAGGGCGCTGTTCTGGGTGGCTTGGGCGAGGGCGCGCGTGGTCATCACGGCAGCCTCCACGGGACCGATGCCGGTGAGCAGCGGGGTGATGCGGGCCTGCAGGTGCGGTCCGAATTCGGCTTGGGCAGCCATGACATAAAGGATGGTCATGTATGCCACGCTAGCATGGTCCAGGGCCTTGCCAAGCCCCCTCATTACCGCTTCGGTAAGGGGAGTGTGACATTCTGATGAATGAAATAGCGCCAATCCGGCGCTTCATGTTTCGGAGTTGGAAGTGCGTTTCGCGGTGATCGAGGGTAACAGGGAATGGACTGAGCCGGCCTGGCACGAGACCAGGTCTGCCAGCACAGCGGTTCTCGTCGAAGATGTCGAGGCGGAAGCCCGGCGCCGCCTCAAGTGCTGCAAGCTCCAGGAATGGCGGACCCGCGAATTTATCACCGGTCACGCGATGCCCGCCGACATCAAGCATTTCGCCCTGCAGGTTGAGTTTGCCGCCAAGGCCATTGCCTGCCTGTCGCCCATTCCGGACGATTTCGACAGCGACGTCTACTGGCCGCGCATGATCGGTCTGTAGAGGCTATTTCGCCTTGGCGACACGCTTGCGCGGCGCCTTGGCAGGTTTGCCATCTGGCGCGGTGACTTCGGCTTCTGCAGCGAGCCAATATTGCTTGTCCTTGCCCTCCGGACGGCCGTCTGCTTCCCAAAGCTGGTAGGCACGCTGCTTGACCTGATTTTCCATCGCTGACCTCTCTGTGGCTCGGACACCGCGTCGACAGGGTTTTTGGAAAATTGAGACTGTCGGCACGGCGGGACGCGATGCGTCCTTGATCTGCATACTGACACATGTTGGCGGACTGACATGGCAAATGTCATCGCGAACCAGCATAGTACTATCAGCGTTCAGACAAAATTCTGCAAGCGAGTGCGGCGGGACCGAAATGACCCCTTTCCACCAGATTCTGGGCAATAATCTCATTGCCAACATCACCAATTTTACCGTGTGGTTCGCGCTGACATTCTGGGTCTATCTGGAGACTCACTCGGTTTTTGCTACGGGCATGATCGCCGGCGTCTATCTGATCTTTACCGCCGCCTTCGGATTCTGGCTGGGCAGCATTGTCGACCACAATTCCAAGAAACTAGCGATGATGGGATCGAGCGCGGTTTCGGCAGGCTTCTACACGCTGTCGCTGGCCATGGTGCTGCTGGAGCCGGAGGGAGCCTTCGCCAATCCCTATGGCTGGTATCTATGGGCTTTTGTGCTGCTGATCATGCTGGGGGTGATCGCGGGCAATATCCGCTCCATCGCGCTGCCGACGCTGGTCACCATGCTGATCCCCGAAGGCGAGCGCGACAAGGCAAATGGGCTGGTGGGCATGGTCAGTGGCATCGGCTTTCTGACCACATCGGTGATCAGCGGTTTTCTTGTCGCTTGGGGCGGCATGCTGGCGACGCTGGTGCTGGCGCTTGTGCTGACACTGATTGCCTTTGCGCATCTGCATTTCGTGCCGTTGGACGAGGGACGGGTCGTGCCGGCCGAGGGCGAGGTGGCGGAGCCCAAGCGGGTGGATATCAAGGGCACCATTGCGGTGATCGCGGCGGTGCCGGGGCTGTTTGCGCTGATCTTCTTTGCGACGTTCAACAACTTCCTCGGCGGCGTGTTCATGGCACTGCTCGATGCCTATGGGCTGTCGCTGGTGTCGGTGCAGGTGTGGGGGCTGATGTTTGGCGCCCTGTCGACGGCCTTCATCATCAGCGGCATCGTCATTTCCAAGGTGGGGCTTGGCAAGAACCCGCTGCGGACGTTGCTGCTGGTCAATGTCATAACCTGGACGGCCTGTGTGTTCTTCACCATCCAGCCTTCCATTTGGCTGCTGGCGGCGGGCTGCGCCATCTGGATGTTCCTGGGGCCGTTTGCCGAAGCGGCCGAGCATACGACGCTGCAGAAGGTGGTGCCGCTGGAGCGGCAGGGTCGGGTGTTCGGCTTTGCCCAGTCGATCGAGCAATCGGCGTCGCCGCTGACGGCCTTTTTGATCGGGCCGCTGACGCAGTTCGTGGTTATTCCCTTCATGACCGATGGTGCGGGTGCGCAGGCGATCGGTGGCTGGTTCGGCACCGGGCCGGATCGCGGTATCGCGCTGGTCTTCACGGTGGCCGGGGCGATCGGGGTGGTGGTCACCATCCTGGCAATGAACTCGCCGCAGTACCGGCAGTTGTCCAGGGCCTATGCCGAGGGCGGCGACGACGACGATGGTGATGCCACCGCCGTCGTTGCCAATGTTGCTTAGGCTGGTTGCAGCGTGCCAGTCGGTTCCTCGGGCGTGCTGCGGCCGGGGAAGGTTAGGGCGACCAGGGCTGCGGCGAGGCCGATGGCGGCAGAGCTGACGTAAAGCCAGTGGTAGTCACCAAAGGTATCGAAGAGCCAGCCGCCGCCAACCGGGCCGATGGCCATGCCGATCGATGAGGTCATGGTGATGCCGCCGAGAACGGTGCCCATGACGCGGGGGCTGAAATAATCGCGGGCGAGCACAGCGTAGAGCGGCATGACGCCGCCATAGGCGAGGCCGAGCACCGCGGCCAGCATGTAGAACTGGGTCAGCTCACCAATGTAGATGTAGGAGTATATGCCGACGGCCTGCAGCACGAGGCCGCCGACGATGACGCGCTTGACGCCGATGCGGTCGGCGAGAAGGCCAAAGGCCACGCGACCAACAAGGCCTGCAGCGCCCTCGACGCTATAGATGCTGGCGGCGGCAATGGCCGAAGCACCGCAGAGCATGGCGTAGCTCACGGTGTGGAAGATCGGGCCGGAATGGGCAGCGCAGCAGAGCGCGAAGACGGCAGCCAGCACGATGAATTGCGGGCGCTTCATCACTGAAAGGATGGAATTGCCCTGCGCGGCCTGCTGGGTGCTGCCTGCCCCGACGGGCGTGTCTTCCACGCTTTCGGGCGGGCGGCGGATCAGCAGAGCGGTCGGCAGGATAATGGCGGTCGCGACAAGGGCCGTCACCATCATGGCATTGCGCCAGCCCATCTGTTCGATGAGGATGGTGGCCAGGGGCGTGATCACCATGGGGGCGACGCCGGCGCCGAGCGAGACCAGCGAAACGGCGAGACTGCGGTGTTTGTCGAACCAGCCGATCACCGTGGCCATGAGCGGGGCGAAAAAGGCGCCGCCCGATGCACCAACGAGACCGCCATAGGCGATCTGGAAGACCAGCAGGTCATTGGCGCGGCTGGCGATGAAGAGGCCGAGGCCCAAGGTACAGGCGGCAATCAGCACCACGGGGCGGGCGCCGATGCGATCGGTGAGCGTCCCCCAGAGAAATCCTGCGACGCCCATGACGATGAAACCGATGGTCATGGCGCCGGAAATGCCGGCGCGGGTCCAGCCGGTCTGATCGGAGATGGGTTGAAGATAGACTGGCAGGGCGAACATGGCGCCCATGGCCAGACAGGTGATGACCGCGCCGGCGGCGACGATGACCCAACCGTAATTGCGTTCCATTTGACAGATGCCTCCCGATATCCTGCCCTATAGACGTATGAGCAATGTCATGTTCGACATCGTCTCAACAAATTTGTGAACCGCTTGTAATGTGCAACTAGTCTGCGCCCTGTGCTACAACTTGTAAAGCGGTGCGAAGCAGGAGAGTCGCGTGGACGTGCGTTCTGGTTGTCCGATCAATCTGTCGGTGGAAGTGCTGGGCGACAAGTGGAGTCTTGTCGTGCTGCGCGACATCATGTTCGGCAATTTCCGCAGCTACCGCGAGCTGCATGGCCATTCGCTGGAAGGGATTGCCACCAATATCCTCGCCAACAGGCTCAAGCATCTGACGGAAGAGGGTTTTCTCACGGCGGCCGGTGATCCCAACCACAAGCAGCGCACGATCTATAGCCTGACCGAACAGGCGATCCAGCTTGTGCCGGTGATGGCGGCGCTTGGAGCCTGGGGTTCGCGCTTCCTGCCGGTCAGTGCGGAACTGGCGGCGCGGGCGATGGTGCTCGATGAGGGCGGGCCCGCCTTGTGGGCTGATTTCATGGACGAGCTGCGGCATCTGCATCTGGGTGCAGAGCCGCCGAAGCGGTCGGCTCTGGCGCAGATGCAGGCGGCCTACGAGGCGGCCGTGGCACAATCGGGCGGCGGCTGAGGTTTACATCTGCGGTTCAGTCCCTACATTGGACCCTCGCTGTCGTGCGCAAAGGCGCGCGGCCTCACTGGAAAGGGCGATGATGTTCCGCCCGCATCACAGAAGGAAACAGCCATGAGCGAAGCCAAGATGGGCGACGTTGTCCGCATCAACTACACAGGCCGTTTGACCAATGGCACCCAGTTTGAT
The DNA here is from genome assembly GCA_029202405.1 of Candidatus Devosia phytovorans. NCBI lineage: Bacteria > Pseudomonadati > Pseudomonadota > Alphaproteobacteria > Hyphomicrobiales > Devosiaceae > Devosia > Candidatus Devosia phytovorans. The sequence goes on from CP119312.1 coordinate 1,474,275, forward strand.
TCATCGACGGGGCGTGAACCGCTGGAATTCACCATTGGCCTAGGCCAGGTGATCCGGGGTCTTGAGGCCCATGTCGCGGGCATGGAGCCGGGTGACTCAAGCACGGTCACCATTCCCGCCGACGAGGCCTATGGTCCGCATCGCGCCGAGGCGATCCAGACGCTGGACAGGGCCAAGGTGCCTTCGGGGATCGACGTGCGAGTGGGCACGCAATTGCAGGCGCGCACCAGCGACGGCGGCATGCTGCCGATCACGGTGGTGGATATGGACGAGACCAGCGTCAAGGTCGATGCCAACCATCCGCTGGCGGGACAGGACCTGGTGTTCGATGTCGAGCTGGTGGAAATCGTCCAGGCGGCCTGAAGCATCTACTCTTTGAATTCGAAAAGCCCGTTGCGTTGCGCAGCGGGCTTTTCATTGTAGGGGATCAGGCGTCGCCGCCCAGCATGGTGTGGATGCTGCTGGCCAGTTCGTCGCTGCGGAAGGGCTTGGCAAGCATCTTCATGTCGGTACCCAGATAGCCTTCGCGATGCTCGGCGCCTTCGGCATAGCCGGTGACGAAGAGGATGGGCAGGTCAGGGCGCTGCTGGCGCGCCAGGTCAGCAAGTTCGCGGCCGGTAATCCCCGGCAGGCCGACGTCGGACACCAGGAGATCGATGCGGGCATCGGACTGCAGGTGCGGCAGGGCGCTTGGTGCGTCCTGTGCCTCGATGCTGTCATAGCCGAGGTCCTTGATCACTTCGAGGATCAGCATGCGGACGGCGGGATCATCCTCCACCACGAGCACGACTTCGCCCTGGGTCGGGCGATGCGGCACGCTGGTGTCAGGCGAGGCGGTTGTCTCCGCGCTTTCGGCGCGCTTGAGATAGAGCTCGATGCGTGTGCCCTCGCCCTTGCGGGAGACGATGTTGACGTGGCCGCCCGACTGCTTGACGAAGCCATAGACCATGGAGAGGCCAAGGCCCGTGCCCTGGCCGATCGGCTTGGTGGTGAAGAATGGATCGAAGGCTTTGGCGATGACGTCCTCGGCCATGCCTTCGCCGGTGTCGGCAACGGTCACCAGAACATAGTCGCCCTGTTCGAGGCCGCGAACGTGGCGCTTGCTGCGACCCGGGTTAAAATTGGATCCGCTGATGGTGAGCGTGCCACCATCGCTCATGGCGTCGCGGGCGTTGATAGCGAGGTTGAGGACGGCGTTTTCGAGCTGGTTGCTGTCGGTCAGGCCGCGCCAGAGGCCGGGCTTTGCCTCGATGGAGAGCGCGACGTTTTCGCCCAAGGTGCCGCGCAGCAATTCGTCCATCGAGGTAATGATGGCGCCGACATCCTCGGATCGGACATCAAGGGACTGACGGCGCGAGAAGGCAAGCAGGCGCTGGGTCAGTGAGGCGGCGCGCTGGGCTGAGACAGTGGCGGCTTCGAGAAAGCGATCGAGATCGTCATAGCGCTGCTTCTTAAGGCGCCGGCCGATGACATCGATGGAGCCGATGATGCCGGCCAGCAGGTTGTTGAAGTCGTGGGCGATGCCGCCAGTCAGCTGGCCGATGGCTTCCATCTTCTGGGATTGCCGCAGGGTTTCCTCGACTTCGGCCAGCTTGGCAGCCGAGGCCTTTTCGTCGGTAATGTCGCGACCATTGGCGTAGATGGTGCCGGCGTCGTCGGGCGAGGCGGTCCAGGAGAACCAGCGGTAGCTGCCATCGGCGTGGCGCAGACGGCTGTCGAACTGCAGCGGCTTGGCGACTTCCAGTCGGTCGAGCATGGCCAGCTTGTCGTCGGGATGGGCGAAGTCCATCAGGTAGCGACCGATCACGTCGCTGACTGGTGCGCCCAGCAGGCGATGCCAGGATGGGGTCATGTCGCGGACGCGCCCGTCGCGGCCGAGGACGGCGAGCAGGTCCTGCGAATTGCGCCAAAGCATGAGTCGTTCAACGGACTGCTGTTCGACGCTGGCCTCAAGGTAAGCGGCGCGATCGAGCATGGCCAGCTCGGCGCGCTTTTCGCTGGTGATGTCGCGGATGACGCCGACGAAGCGCTGGCAGACGCCGTTTTCGAAGATCGCATTGCCAGTGCTCTCGATCCAGAGCATTTCGCCATTGGCCGTGGTGATGCGAAACTGCTCGATGAATTCGCTATGCGACCATTGCGTGATGGCGAGCTGGATGGCCAGGTGGATCCGCTCACGATCGTCCGGGTGCAGCATGGCGAGGAAGACGTCGTAGGTGATCTCGGTGTCATCGCTGACGCCGAACATCTGGCGGCAGCGGGCGTCCCAGGTCAGCAATTGGGTTGGCGGGCTGAAGTCCCAGCCGCCGAGGCGCGCGGCGCGGAGTGCAATGCGGCTGGCTGCTTCGCTGGCTCGCAGTTCTGCTTCGACCTGCTGACGGCGATCGCGCTCGCGGGCCTCGGCCACGGCGCGCGAGACGGCGCCGCGCAGACGGCGCAGGTTGCGCTTGGTGACATAATCCACCGCGCCTTCCTGCAGCGCTCTGGTGGCAAATTCCTCGCCGACAACGCCGGAGACGAAGATGAAGGGGATCTGGGGCTGCCGTTGATTGGTCAGCGCTAGCGCCATCAGCCCGTCAAAGCCAGGCAGGGAATAGTCGGCCAGGATGACATCGGGCACGGTTTCAAGAAGATTTTCGAAGGCCTCGCGCGTTGTGGCGCGCGACAGCTCGAACGGCACCGTGCCGGCGGCAAGATGGGCTTCGACCAGTTCCGCATCGATGTCGCTGTCTTCCAGCAACAGGATGCGCAATGGTGCGGAATGGGGATCGAGCAGCAGCCTAGCGGCCATTCTGACCCCGCGGCGGCGGCTCGTTGAGCACGGCCCAGAACATGCCCAGGTCCTGGATGGCCTCGAAGAAGACGTTGAAATCGACCGGCTTGACCACGAAGGCGTTGACGCCATTCTCGTAGCTGCTGAGCACGTCGCTTTCCTCGCGCGAAGAGGTCAGCATGACCACCGGGATCTGCTTTTGCATCGGATCCTTCTTGATCGTCTCGAGAACCTGCAATCCATCGACCTTGGGGAGCTTGAGATCGAGCAGCACGACGGCCGGATTGCCCGGATCGCGGCCTTCGTAGGTGCCACGCTCATAGAGATAATCGAGGGCCTCGGCGCCGTCGCGCGCGACCACGATATCATTGGCGAGCTGGCATTTTGCCAGTGCCGCGAGGGTCAGTTCGAGATCGCGAGGATTGTCTTCGACGAGCAGGATTGGACGCAGATCAGGCATGGTCGGACTTCTTTCCCCCTTCTGGCAGACTGAACGTGAAAGTGGCGCCTTTGTTCACGGCGCCTTCCGCTTTTATCGTGCCGCAGTGGCGGTTTACGATGCGCTTGGTGAGGGCGAGGCCGATGCCCGTGCCGGCGAAGTCTTCCATGCGATGCAGGCGCTGGAAGACACCGAACAGCTTGTGCACATATTCCATCTCGAAGCCTGCGCCATTGTCGCGGACCCAATAGGTGGTGTGGCCCTTTACGCTCTCGCCACCGATCTGGATCACGGCGGGCGTGCGGTCGCGGCTGTATTTGACGGCATTCTCGACGAGATTGGCCAAGGCCTGGCGGATCAGCGCGCCATCGCCCCAGGCGGGCGGCAGATTGGCGACCTGCCAGTCGATCTGGCGGTCGACGAGGTCCTGCTCCAGCGAATGGCGGACCTCGTTGACCAGCTTGTTCATGTCGACGCGGGTCTTTTCGAGATTGGTACGGCCGAGCTGGGAAAAGTTCAGCAGGTCGTCGACCAGCCGGCCGGCAGAAAGAGCGGCGTCGATGATGCTGCGCAGATAATGCTGGGACTTGTCGTCGAGGCTATCTTCGCGGGCGGTCAGCAGCTCGGCATAGCCCACGATGTGGCGGAAGGGCGCCCGCAGGTCGTGGCTGACCGAATAGGAAAAGCTTTCGAGCTCCTTGTTGGAACGCTCCAGTTCCTCGGTCATTTCGGCACGCTCTTCGGCGCGGCGCAGCACGAAGTTGATCAGGGCATTGCGGAAGTCGTCGGCGCTTTCGACTTCGGCAGCAGTCCAAGGGACGGCGCGCTCGTGCAATTCCTCCTTCCACTGGGCGAAGGAGGTGCGGGGCGTCAGGCGCTCGCCGGCGTCCTGCGACTTGCGCGGATCGCCGCCCCAGGTAACGGTGCGGACCACCTCGGGGCGGAACCAGATGACGTAGGAGCCGTAGAGCTGGGAGATCGAGACCGCCAGGATGCCGCTGGCCGTATCGGCAACGGCCGAGCCTTCCGGCCAGAGGGTCGAGAGGCGGTCGGTTTCGAAGCGATCCTTGCCTTGGCTTTCGAGGAATGCGGCGAGGCGGATGAGGGAGTCGCGGCCGGGGGTGTCGCCGGCAGTGCGGATTTCCTCCTCGGTAATGATGGCGGCGCCCGATGCATTGGCCAAAGCGAGCCAGGCGTCGGGATTGCGTTCGAGCTCTTCGGCCATGGCGTCGGCGCGGGAGAGCCTGGCGACCAGTTCGGTCTCGCGGCGCTTGAGTTGGATGCGCTGGGCGGCGTGGGCGCCGCGCTCGATGGCGCTAATCTGCAGCGAGAAGATCTTGGCGACAAAATTGCAGGCGGCGCGCACCTGGGGCGGCACACGGCGCGGACCTTCGCTGTGGCACGAGATAAGACCCCAGAGCTTGCCTTCGACGACGATGGAAATCGACATCGAGGCCCAGGTGCCCATGTTGCGCATATATTGCAGGTGCACGGGCGAGACGCTGCGCAGGCTGGCATAGCTGAGTTCGAGCGGCTGGCCATCGACCGGGCTCATGACCGGCACCAGCGGCACCGGCACATAGTCGGCGTCGGGGATCATGCGCAGCGGGCTCAGCGCATAGAGGGCGCGGGCCTGGGCGGGGATGTCGGTGGCGGGAAAGCGCAGGTCGAGATAGTTGGGCAGCACGCCGTCGCTGCTCTGCGCCATGACGGTGCCGTGCCATTCGGGGTCAAAGCTATAGATCATCACGCGGTTAAAGCCGGTGATCGCGCGGACCTGGTCGGCCACGGCGGCACCGAGTTCGCGCGGATCGCCGAGGGGGAGTATCTCGTCGGCAAAGGTCTGCAGCTTGGGGAAAACCTGTTCGAGCGAGCGCGCTTCACTACCGTCGATCAGTTCGAACTCAAGGACTGCGCCTTGCGGCATGTGGTGGCCGCTGACGGTGAAACTGTTGCCGTTGACGGCGATGGATTGCAAAAGACTGGGCGCGTCGCGATCACTGATCCACTGGGTGGTTTCGGCATCGAGCGCGACGAGCGTGCCGCTGGCGAGGTCGTCTCCCAGCAGGGCCTGCGCATTGGCGCTGGCCTGGAGCAGTTTGCGCGTATCGGGATCGACGACAAGCAGCGCGCCATGGGGCTGGATGCCGCCCGGAATGCGGATCGGTTCGGCCGCGCAATTGTCGATCTGTGCTTCGGTCGGTCCGTTCACGCCGTGGTCCCCGTGGACATGAATTGCTGCAGCAGCACGAAGGTGTGCTTGGCGCCATCAACGACGGCGTCGCCGTCTTCGGCGGGCAGGCCGTCGAGATGCTGCCTGAACGCAGACCACCGGGCGCCGGTTTCAGCGCCATAGGGATCAAAATAGGTTGGCGTTTCGAGCGGCCAGTCGGGGAGGCGGCGCAGGGCCTTCATGATGAGCTTGCCGCCAAGGGTGGAGCCTTCCATGACGTAGAGCGCACCCATGGCTTCGGCTTGGGTCTGCGGGCGCCAGGCGTTTTGTGGCGCGGGCAGGGCTGCGATGTCGGATGGGCTCATGCCGAGCTTTCGCAGATCCTCTTCGAGCAGCGGCAGCTTGCTGCGGTCGCGCAGGTCGGCGGGCGCGAGGGCCAGCATGGCGGGTTCAAGATCGCGGAGTACGCCATGGAAATTGCGCAGCATGGCCCGCGCCAATTCGGCGCTTGGCGCATGCAGGTCGAAGCCTAGCGCGGCTTCAAGGCCGCGGTGCTCGAGATCGGTATCCCTGCGGAGGCGTTCCGACAGGGTTTGCGGTGCAGTGTTTTGAGCCGTCACAGGCACTTACTCACGTGAGATCAATTGCTTGAGACGATAAAGAGGGGTGGATGGTGGATCAAGGGGGGCCTCGTTCCCGGGAAGGGACATACAGGCTTTGGCACTCCCCCCGTCCCGTTCCCGGGCGGGCGGCACTGACGCTGGCTAATTCGCCTGGGGTTCGTCTTGGCGCAGAAGGGCGAAGTTGAACCAGACGTGGCCGTATTTCGCATTTAGACGGATCCACATGGGGGCCAGAGATTCCATGGCGCGACAGGCGGAAAGGTCGCCGAGGTCGACGATGTCGGTCCAGCCGAAATCACGTAATAGCTGCGTTACCTTTTCGCGATCGCCGGCGTCATTGCCAGCGACGAAATTGGTATGGGTTCCCTTGAGCTTTTCGGGGTGACCCATGAGCTGGGCGCTGACGAAATTGGTGGCCTTGACGACGCTTGTGCCGGGCAGAGCGGCGGCGAGGCTTTCGCCCAGTGTCTTGTCGATCGGCCCGTCGACGGCGGACTGCCAATTGCCGATATCGACCAGCAGCTTGCCCTCGAGCGGCAGGCCCGGGAAGGTCTTCATGGCGTGCTCCCCATGCAGGGCATTAACAACCCAGTCGCCGTGGGCGGCAGCATCGGCGTGGCTGACAACCTTGATGCCATCCTGATCCTTGCCTGGTTCGCGCGAGCCGAGAACGACATCGTGACCCAGCGTCTTGAGCGCAGTGGAAATGGCCGAGCCAACTTCACCGGTGCCAAATACGGCGATCTTCATGTTCTTGCCTTTCGTTTTGTCAGGGTGGGCTAACGCGGCACGTTCGAGGCCGATCCATCGACGGGGAGATTAGTCGAAAGGCATGGGTGCAGATGTCGCAACATCTCCATCTTCTCGTGGTCCAAGCCGGTTTCACGCATTGGAGATCGCATGAAACCGACATTGATCCTGGCCTTGTTTGCTGGCCTTCTGGCCCTCCCAATCCAGGCACAGGAGGCCGCGCCCGAGTCCCAGCTGTGCCGGATGCAGCTTGACCTGCTGGTAGAGGGAGACAAATTGACAGCCGAAGAGCAGGAGGTGTTCGAGGCGCAGTGTGCGTGCCTTGAAGAGCAGGAGGCTACCGGCGAGGATACGGGTGGTACTTGCGCGCAAGAAGTCTAGTGGCATTGTGCATGCCGGCCGATCGCTGACCGATTTGGAGGATGTCGTGGGCTGGGAGGCATTGAAACATTGGGGAGCGGATGCAGTGCGCATCGAGAAGCTGACCGGTGGCGTGGCCAATGACGTCTGGAGCGTCAGCGTCAATGGCCGACTGGCCGTGGGGCGGCTCGGCAGGAGGAGCGAGGCGGACGTGGGATGGGAGGCTGCGTTGCTGGTCCACCTGTCGCAACACGGCATGACGGTGCCGATGCCGGTCCCCACCACGGATGGCCGGCTGTTTTTCGACGGGCTTATGGTGATGGATTATGTCGAAGGCAAACCACCGGAGACTGACGGAGACTGGGCGCGTGTCGCCGAGACATTGCGTCAATTGCATGGCCTGACGCGGGACTGGCCACAGCGCCCGGGTTGGCGGGGTTCACTGGACCTGCTGCAGCAAGATAGTGGCACGCGGATAGACCTTGCCGCCATGCCGCCGGAAGGCGTTGCCCGCTGCCGGGCGGCCTGGGCGCGGCTTGCCGGTCGCCCGACTTCGGTGGTGCATGGCGATCCCAATCCCCGCAATATCCGAATTACCAATGACCGCGTTGCCCTGATCGATTGGGACGAGGCGCATGTCGATGTGTCGGCGCTTGATCTGGACTTGCCGGGCAATGTCGCCGGGTTCGATGCGACCGAGCAGGACATCGTGCAACAGGCGTCGGCGGCGTGGGAAGCGGCTGTGTGCTGGAAGGACGACTATGCGGAAAAGCGCTTGGCCGAGGTAAGGCCGGTCGTGGCTTGAAGCGAGTGGTGCGGATGTAAGCGATTTTGGGGGAGGTTTGGCGATTAGCCCAGGCTGTCACGATAGTCGTTGAGATCAGCGTCGACAGAGGATGGTGCGTCGATCCAATGCTGCATCACTTCACCCGTGGCCGGATCGCGCGGTGGAATGGGCAGCATCATGATGCGTTTTGCAGCTTCGCGGTGCAGATCGATGGTCAGTTTGTCCTGCTGGCAATTGTCCCAGTCGCGGCCGTCGGGATAGCCGCCGACCATCTGGATGTCGCCGGACTTTTCGGTCATGCAGTGGGAAACGCCCGCTGGAAGCACGATAATGTCGCCTGCCTCGACGCGAACGGTCACGCCGCCCTCGCCGAACAGCACAACTTCCATCCGACCGCGGGCACAGCCCAGGCATTCGTGCGTGGTCGAGTGAAAATGGTGATAGGTGTAGATGCCGGGGTAGCGCCAGTTGTTCAGCCAGCCATTGCTGCGCAGGCGGGCCATGACAGACTCTTCGCCGCCACCGGGTACGGCATTGCGGTGAACAAGGAGCGGAAGGCGGGAATTGGGCAGCATGCCGTTTGGCTTGGACCAATGCTGTTCGGTGCGCATGACAATTACTCCGTGACGATAGTCGGGGCGCCCGGGGGCGCCCCAGTCCATGTTGAGAAGGACTATTCGGTGCCGCCCCAGGCATTGGGGTAGTTGGGCATGTCTTCGCAACCGCACATGGCGTAGTGCAGCGGCGGCATTTTCTCGTTGATGTATTGATCCAGTACGTCCTGGGTGATGGCCGGCTGGGGCAGGACCCATTCCGGGCCGGGGACCTGTTCACCCTTTAGCGTGTTCACGGCGGCGATGATGGCGGTGCGCCATTGATAGGTGGGATAGGTCGGGGCAATACCCTTGAAGCCCAGGTCGCGCCACTTCTGCAGATAGTCCTGCTGGTCCTCGCCGGTCACGACCGGCACATCCACACCCTGGTCCTCGAAGGCTTCCACGGCAGCGACAGCCGTTGCGCCGGCATCCATCCACACGGCGTCGATCGTGCCGCGTTGCAGATAGTCTTCGACGATGGACTTGGTCTTGGCATTGTCGCCGTCGGTGAACTCCTCACCAAGGACGGTAAGGCCCGCTTCGGCAAACATGTTGCGAGCGCCCGAGGCGCGGGTTTCGAGCACGTCGACGCCCGGCAGGATACGCAGCATCAGCACTTTGCCGCCAGCCGGAACATTGGCGATGATGTGCTCGGCGGCCTGAATGCCGAAGCCATAGCCGCCTACCGGATGAACGAAGGTCACCGGGCAGTCGGTGGTGACACCACGGTCAAAGACGATGACGGGAATACCGGCGGCGCAGGCCTTCTCGACCGCCGGCGTCAGGGCCGCGGTCGAATTCGGCGAAACGATCAGGGCGCTGCAATTGCCGCCGGCTAGCAGGTCATCGATATCGGCGATCTGCTTGTCGTCGGAGCCTTCGGCATCGACATGAGTGAAGGTGCCGATCTCGGGGTGAAGCTTCACCTCTTCGGTCATGTCGGTATAGCCGACCACGCGCCAGGGGTTGTTCACGCCGGCATTGGAAAAGCAGATGGTCCAGGGACCTTCTTTCTTGAAGGCTGCGGTATCGACCATCGAGTCACCTGCATAATGCAGATAGACCTGATCCGCCGGGCCGTTGAAGGTCGCTGTCAGCTGTTCCCGCTGCTTGGCGAATTCCTCCGGATCGTCAAAATTAGGAGCCTGGGAAAAGGCGGCCCCTGTCATGATGCCGAACAGGGCTGCCGCCACTAAAATTGTCTTCACATCGTCCTCCCTCGTGAGATTTCTCACATTGTTTCGTGCGGCACACAGGGCCGCCCGTCGTCGCTCATTGGCCCGCGCGCTTGCGCTGGTAGGTGGCAAGTGCCACGGCACCGATGAGTATGAGGCCCTGCACGACCAGCCGGACCGGTTGCGCCAGTCCGAGTAGATTGAGCAGGGTAAAGATGGCTTCCAGCGCCAGGGCGCCGGCTATGGTGGCGGGAACAGAGCCGCGTCCGCCCAGCAACTGCGCGCCGCCGATGACAGCAGCTGTGATGGCCTGGAGCTCGAAGCCCGAGCCGATGTCGACCGAGACACCCGCACGACCGCCCAGGATCACGCCGGCGAGTACGGCCGTCAGGGCGGAGACGACGAAGGCCGAGATGCGGACCCGCTCCACGGGGACTCCGGCCAGACGCGCCGCCTGCTGGTTGTCGCCAACCGCATGCAGCATGCGGCCGAAATTGGTGCGATGCAGGCCCCACCAGAGGATCAGGCCGAAGCTGGCAAGGCAGATGACGGCGATGGGTAGCAGCGAAATGACCGGGACATCGGTGATATTGTAGCGGCCGAAGAAGCGGAAGGTGTCGGGCAGGTAGCCGCGCGGGGCGCCGCCGGACCACATGAAGGCCACGCCATTGAGGGAGATCATCATGCCCAAGGTGGCGATCAGCGAGGGGACTTTCAGATAGGAAACGACCAGGCCGTTGATGAGGCCGACAAACGCGCCGATGCCGAGCATGAGCGGGATGATCCAATAGGTGGAATTGGGATCATTGCTGGCCAACATGGAGGAGCCGATGACAGTCAGCGTCATGATCGAGCCGACGCTGAGATCGAAACCACCAGAGACGATGACATAGAGCGCGCCGCCCGAAAGGATGGCGAGGGCGGCGACGCGCTTGAAATAGTTCATATAGCCGGTGGGTTCGCCAAAAGCGGGGTTCATGACCACGATGGCGATGAGCAGCGCGGCGACCAGAACGTAAACCGGATTGATGCGCGGCATGCGGCGCGGTGTGTCTGGCGGATGGGGCAGCGATTGTGCGCTCATGCGACCAGCCTCCGCGAGCGAACGGCATAGAAGGCGACCGCGGCCACGATGATGATGCCGCGCAGCACTTGCTTGACGAAGGCATCGACGCCGGCGACGTTGAAGATGGAGTCGATCAGCGAGAAAATGATGACACCCGCCATGGTGCCCCAGATGCCGCCGCGCCCACCGGCTAGCACCGTGCCGCCGATCACCACCACTGCGATGGATTCCAGATCATAGACGCCCTCGGCACCGATCCACGGGGCGCCGGAGCGCAGGCGTGAGGCGAGGTAGATGCCGGCGATGGCGGCGCAGAGCGAGCAGATGACATGGGCGCCGATGGTGACGCGGGCAGTCTTGATGCCGGCGAGACGTGCGGCGTCCCGGTTGCCGCCGACCGAATAGACATCGGAGCCGAAGCGGGTGAAGCGTAGGATGAACCAGGCGCAGGCGGCCAGCACGAACATGAAGATTAGAGAGAAGGGCACGATGCCCACCGCGCCATAGGCGAAGACCTGGAACTCGACCGGCACGTTGCCGGCGAAGTTATTGTAATAGTAGGACAGCACGCCCTGGATGATCAGCGACATGCCCAGCGTTGCGATCAGCGGATTGACCTCCAGCTTGGAGATGATGAGGCCATTGGCAAGACCCACCAAGGCACCCAGGGCCAAAACGGCGAGGATGGCGGGCAACATCATGGCCGGATTGCCATTCATCACCACGGAGGTGACGACGGCAGAAGCGGATATGACGCTGGCGACGCTGAGATCGATCGAGCCGATGAGAATGGCGAAGGTCTGGCCAATGGCGGTAATGCCCAGGGTGATCGAGCGGCCAAGGATGGCGACGAGATTGTCGAGCGTCAGAAAGCGCGTCTGGCCCAGCATGAGCACCAGCGCCACGTAGAGCGTGATGGCGGCCAGCAGCAGGATGGTGGAGGCATGCCGCTCGAAGCGGAAGCGTTTCGGGGCGGAGAAGGGCGCGTCGCTCATGCGGCGACCTCCATTTCGCCGGTTGCAGCCAGCATGAGGTCGGCCTCGCTGGCCGAGCGATCGAATTGCTCGACGATGCGGCCCTCGCGCATGACCAGGATGCGGTCCGAAGCACCAATGACCTCGGGCAGATCGGAGGACACCATCAGCACAGCCGTGCCGGCGCGGGCGAGGTCGCGCATCAGGTGATAGATGCTGGCCTTGGCATCGACATCGATGCCGCGGGTGGGTTCGATAAAGATCAGCAGTTTCGGCTTGAGGGCCAGCCAGCGGGCGACCACCGCCTTCTGCTGATTGCCGCCGGACAGAAAGCGCATTTCCTGTTCGTAGGACGGCGCGCGCACCTTCATGCGATCGAGCAGTTCGGTCATGCCCGCGATATCGGTAAAAGGGTTGGACGCAGGCCCGCCGAAGGGGTTGGCAAAGCTGCGGGCGGTCAGCATGGCATTATCGCGCACCGACTGCATCAGAACGAGCGCCTGTGCCTTGCGGTCGCCGGGCAGCATGCCGATGCCGGCGCGGATGGCGTCGCGTGGGCTGGTGATACGGAGGGTGACACCATCCAGAGTCATGGTTCCCTGAGTGAATGGCACGGCTCCGAAGAGCGCCATCGCCAGCGGAGTGCGACCGGCGCCCTGAAGACCTGCCAGCCCGACGATTTCGCCGGCGCGCAGTTCAAGGTTGATTTCGCGCAGCGCGTCGTTGGCGCCGCCCGAGACCGTCAGCACCGTGGGACCTATTTCTTGGGGTCGCGCTGGCTCGGGATAATATTCGGATATGTCGCGGCCCACCATGGCGCGGACCACCGCGTCGGGAGGCGGGACCTGTTCGAAGCTGGCCGACACCTCGCCATCCTTGATGACAGTGACCCGATCGGCGAGGCGCGTCACTTCGCGCATCCGGTGGGTGATATAGACCACAGCCTTGCCCGAGGCGCGCAACTGATCGACGAGGGCAAAAAGCACCTCGCACTCTGCCTCATTGAGAGCTGCAGTCGGCTCGTCCATGACGATGACCTTGGCATTGAGCGAAATGGCCTTGGCGATTTCCACCATTTGCTGGCTGGCCACATCGAGATCGGCCACAAGCGTATCTGGCTCGATGCGGTGACGGATGCCGAAGAGGCCGAGCACGCGGCGGGTTTCGGCCTGCATGGCGGGGCTGTCAATCAGACCATGCTTGAGGGGTTCGCGGCCGAGGAAGAGGTTTTGCGCCACGGTCCGCTCGGGCAGCAGCGAGAATTCTTGATAGATAACGGAAATGCCGGCGAGCAGGGCCTCCTGCGGATGTCGGAACAGCTGCGGACGGCCGTCGATCCGCACTTCACCACCATCGGGCTTGTAGACCCCCGAGAGAATCTTGATCAGCGTGGATTTGCCCGCGCCATTCTCGCCGCAGAGCGCATGAACCTCGCCCTTGCTGCAGGTGAAGGACACGTCCCGCAATGCCTTCACTGCCGGGAAGGACTTGGAGATGCCGCGCATCTCGATGACGGGAGGCTCGATCATGCGGCCACGTCCCTCCCGGCTGCGTCCCAGGTGCTGCGGATGAAGTCCGCACTTTCTGAGAAGAGGGTTTCGTAATCGGAAAACAGCGGTCGCCAGACGCGCGTGGCCGCAGCAATCGCAGGCAGGCCGCCGCCAAAGGCTTCGAGCGTCACCCAGCCATCGTAGCCGGAGCGCCGAACCGCCTGCAGGATAGAGAGGAAGTCGATATGGCCGCGGCCAGGAATGCCGCGATCATTCTCGGAAATATGGACAATGCCGACATGGGGCGCGACCACTTCATAGGCGTCGACCTGGTCTCGATCCTCGATGTTGGCGTGGAAGGTGTCATACATGATCCGGCAGGCCGGATGATCGACGCGGCGGGCATAGTCGCGGCATTGGGCGGTGGTGTTGAGAAAATAGGTCTCGAAGCGGTTGAGATGTTCGAGGCTGAGATAGATGCCGTTGGCCGCGGCGCGGGTGGCCAGTGCATGGTGCGCCTCGGCGCCATGCGACAATTCGCTTTCGGTCGGACCCGAACCGGTAAAATGCCCGATGGGTGCGTGGATCGGACCGCCGACGCTTTGCGCGCCCAGGGCGATGGCACAATCGAGCGCCCAGTCGAGATGCTCGCGGCCACGGGCACGCGTCGCGGGATCTTCCGAAATCGGACTGAGATCCGGGCTGGGGACAATGGACGTCGTGCAGCGTTCGAGGCCCATCGCGTCGAGCTGTTTGCCCAGCCGCGCATAGTGGCTCGGGTCACCGGAAAGCACCGGCACCTCTACGCCGTCATAGCCCTCGGCCTTGATCCGCTCGATCATGGGCAGATGCGCCTCGGTGACGAAATCGGTCAAGCACAGCAGATTGATGCCGAGCTTCATGCCTTACTCCTCATGCCGGAGCGATCTGGGCTGGCGAATATTCGGCCTGAGGCACGTACAACAAAACTTCTGTCGTGCAGGCTCAGCGAATTTCAAACGCCAGTACCGGTCGGCTCGGGCCAATACTCCTCCACAACCCGGAGCGTCCAAGCGGCAGACTTAAGGACTGCTCTGATTGACTTCCGGGCAGCCGACTCTCTAGCTTGGTAGCGAGGAGCCGGACGCGACGATCATTGCGCAAGAAAGCAGGGCGCGCGTTCGAATAGTCACACTGGTAGAATTTGCACATGGAGGGGAGACCATGAACGCAGAAGCCCGTCTGCACGCGCTGGCCCGGCCGGCCGTTTTCACCGCACCTGGCGCCTTGATGTATGCCGGCAATTGCGCCGACCTTTACGCCGCGTCGCTCGAGGGCAAGGTGACCCTCAATGCCTGGACGCGGCGCAAATATCCCGGCAAGCCGCTGGGCGATGCGCTGCCGCAAGTGCTCTCCGTGGGTGGCTGGGACGCTGCGCGCTCGCAGGACTGGGGCCTCAAGGAGCATTGTAACGAGGGCGTCAAGATCGCCTATCTGGCGCGTGGCAGCATGGTGCTCAAGGTCGACGGTCATCGGCACGAGCTGACCGAGGGGCAGATGTTCGTCGTCCGGCCCTGGCAGTTGCACCAGTTCGGCGATCCGCATGTGTCGGCCAGCCAGATTATCTGGGTGCTGTTCGACGTCGGCGTCAGGCGACCGCATGAAGACTGGATCTGGCCCGACTGGGTGGCCTGGCCCGAGCGGGACGCCGAGCGGCTGACGCGCCTGCTGTCGCGCAACGAACAGCATGTGCTTACCGCGAGCCGCGACGTGGCGCGCAGTTTTCACGACATTGCCGACATTGTTTCCGGACATGACGTGGCGGGTAACGAAACGCGCCTGCGGCTGCATATCTCGCTGATGCTGCTGCAGTTCATGCAGCAGCTGGAGCATCAGGCGCCCATCCTCGACGAGGACCTGGCCAGTTCCAAGCGGACGGTGCAGATCTTTCTCGACCGGCTGCCGCATGCGCTGGACGAGAACTGGACGCTAGAAAACATGGCCGCCGAATGCCGCCTGTCACGCACCCAGTTCTCCCAGCATTGCCAGGCAATTACCAATATGACGCCGGTGCGTTACCTGCAGATGGTGCGACTGGAAGCGGCAAAGAAATCGCTAGCGGAACGGGCCAGCGCCACCGTGACCGAAATCGCCCTGGAATGCGGCTTCTCCTCCAGCCAGTATTTTGCCACCTGCTACAAACGCCGCTTCGGCTTCTCACCCCAGCAGACCCGGCTTTGATCCCTTTTTCGCAGCGAGCGATATGGCGGGTCAACCAGCATGCCATCTGATTTCTGTATCGGTTTGCCGCAGTTGCGGACCTGAAGGCAGCACCTCGTCCCTTCTTGCAATTATGCCATGTCTGGGACTTCACCCTCCTGAAAAAGGATCACCGGGTCCCCGAAATCACCGTTGGCCAAGTCGGCGGAGCGCCACCACGCCAGGGCGCCTGCGTACTTGCCTGATGACCAGAGGATGCGAGCCTGCTGCTTGGCCGCGGCTTCGTTCTGAGCTTCGCGCGCTTCAAATGCGGGTTGTAACTCGCCCTCTTCGTCGCGGACAAATGCGAGATAGACGATCAGTTTTGTATGAGTGACAGGTTTTTCCATAGAGCGATGGGTGGCACAGATTCTATCAGGAGGGAAATAGGCGTGGGGTAGGGACTCCACTCCAGCCACTGGCCGTTGTGGCTTCAGCCTGAAGCCGGACACCGCCTGTTGATGATGTCGTGTCAAATGTGCATACAGTCCAGGCGGGTGCCGAAGGGCAATGAGTGCTCAGCTTCAGCCTCCATTGATCATGGCGAAGACTTCATCGAACCGGCCATCCGCTTCTGCACGGCGTGCATGTTGAGAATACTGGACCGTGATTGCGGGTCTGCTCGGCTCACCGACCTCATCTACGCTACTGGTCGAGCTGGCGTCCCAGGTACTGAGTAAATTTGCCACCATCGTTGCGGCTATCGATAAGCGGCTCGTGCCTCTCGAAGAGGGCCATCACTTGCACCTAAGGTCACAGGTATCCGAGTTTGATTGCGTCGGCCTGATGGCACTGGTGGGAGTGCTCGGACGGTTGCTGCTCTCGGATCCGTCGCAGTGGCCCTTTGGAGCCAAGAGCATCGTCAATGATATCGAGGGTCATGCCGACGCGCCGAAAGGACTTGCGCGCGATGACCTAGTTACGAGGGCGGTAGGGTTCCATGCTAATTGTAGACGACCCGGCGGCTCGGGCCGCGCGTCCCCGCCATGTTGGTTAATTTGTCGATTACAACTAACGGCCCTGTTCCGGATCATCGAACAAGGGGGATTGTTATCCAGCCCGATACTTTGGTTGATGGCCCAAAACTTTGGTGTTTTCACCACAAACCAGCTCTCTTTACGAGCACCCCGTGGTCGTTCCACATGTGTCGCACTTCAGACAGGTTCCATTTCGCACCATGGTGAAGTTGTTGCACTCGGTGCATTGGTCGCCGGTATAGCCCTTCATCTGCGCTTCTGCGCGCAGCATGCCGGTGTCCCGTGAGGGTGGTGGCGCCGGGATGGGGTTGAGTTCGGCGGTGTTGAGGGCCGTCGGGGTGGGTTCGATCTTGAGAGCGGTGGCGGCGCGGAGCGCGGTGGCGGGTAGGGCGGTTGTCGTGCCCGTGGGGGCATAGCGGGCGGCTTCGGCGGTGGGCACCAGCATCAGCGAGGCATTGGCCGTCTTGCCGCGGGTCATGCCGCGCGAGACAAAGCGCTCGGCGGGCACCGGGGCCGAGCCGGCGCGCGTGCTCTGTTCCTCGGCCACGCCCTTGCTGAGCGAGGTAGGGCTTTCCGGGTTCACGTGGGCGAGGTCGTTGCGGTCGAGATAGCTGACGGCCAGTTCGCGGAACACATAGTCGAGGATGGACGTCGCGTTCTTGATGCGGTCATTGCCGATGACCATGCCGGCGGGCTCGAAGCGGGTGAAGGTGAAGGCCTCCACATATTCGTCGAGCGGCACGCCATATTGCAGGCCCAGGGAAATGGCGATGGCGAAATTGTTCATCATGGCGCGGAAGGCGGCACCTTCCTTGTGCATATCGATGAAGATTTCGCCGATGCGGCCATCGTCATATTCGCCGGTGCGGACATAGACCTTGTGGCCGCCGACGACCGCCTTCTGGGTATAGCCCTTGCGGCGATCGGGCATCTTTTCGCGGGAGCGGACTTCCACTTCGCGCTCGATAATGCGCTCAACGATCTTTTCGGCAATTGCGGGTGCACGGGCGGCGGCATTGAGCGCCATCAGGTCTTCTACGGCATCCTCGTCGTCATCCGCATCGGCGGCAGCCAGGATCGAGGAATTGAGCGGCTGGGAGAGTTTGCTGCCGTCGCGATAGAGGGCATTTGCCTTCAGCGCCAGGCGCCAGGAGAGCATATAGGCTTCATTGGCGTCTTCCACGGTGGCGTCATTGGGCATGTTGATGGTTTTGGAAATGGCGCCGGAGATGAAGGGCTGGGCAGCAGCCATCATCAGGATGTGGCTTTCGACTGAGAGAGAACGCTTGCCGATCCTGCCGCAGGGCGTGGCGCAGTCAAAGACCGGCAGGTGCTCGGTCTTG
This sequence comes from Candidatus Devosia phytovorans, assembly GCA_029202405.1. Taxonomy (NCBI): domain Bacteria; kingdom Pseudomonadati; phylum Pseudomonadota; class Alphaproteobacteria; order Hyphomicrobiales; family Devosiaceae; genus Devosia; species Candidatus Devosia phytovorans. Next base: position 1,492,039 of record CP119312.1, read on the forward strand.
AGATGAGGCGCGCCTTCCAGCGTCATGGCGCCGACGACGTGGAGATTGGCGGCTTCGATATCTTTTCTGGAAAAGCCGATGAAGGGCAGGAGCTCGAAGCCGAAGTCATTCATCTGCTCGTCGGTAACGCCGAGGGACTTCAAAAAATCCTGACCGAGGGTCCACTGGTTGAAGACGAATTTGATGTCGAAGGCCGAGACGAGGGCTTTGTTGAGGGCGTCGATCTTGTCCTCGGGAAAGCCCTTTGCGCGCAGCGTTGACGGATTGACGCCGGGCGCCTGGTTGAGATTGCCGTGGCCGACGGCATAGGCCTCCATCTCGGCGATCTGGCTTTCCGCATAGCCGAGTGTCCGCAGGGCCGGGGGCACGGCGCGGTTGATGATCTTGAAATAGCCGCCACCGGCGAGCTTCTTGAATTTCACCAGGGCAAAGTCCGGTTCGATGCCGGTCGTGTCGCAATCCATAACGAGGCCGATGGTGCCGGTGGGCGCGATAACCGAAACCTGGGCGTTACGGAAGCCGTGCTGCTTGCCGAGATCCATGGCGTTGTCCCAGGCCAATTTGGCGCGCTCGGACAGGGCTGCGTCCTTGAGATTGGCGTGGTCGAGCGGGACGGGGGCGATGGAGAGGCCTTCGTAGCCGGTGTCCTTGCCATGAGCGGCGTTGCGATGGTTGCGGATGACGCGCAGCATGTGTTTTGCGTTGCGCTTGTAGTCCTTGAAGGGGCCGAGTTCTTTGGCCATTTCGGCGGAGGTCGCATAGCTGACGCCGGTCATGATGGCGGTGACGGCGCCGGCGATGGCGCGGCCTTCGGCGGAATCATAGGGAATCCCGGAGGTCATCAGCAGGCCGCCGATATTGGCATAGCCGATGCCCAAGGTGCGGTATTCGTAGCTGCGTTCGGCAATGGCGCGGCTGGGGAATTGCGCCATCATCACCGAGATTTCGAGCACGATCGTCCAGAGGCGCACCGTGTGCTCATAGGACGCGGTGTCGAAGCTGCCGTCGGTATTGCGATAGGGCAGCAGGTTCACCGAGGCGAGATTGCAGGCCGTGTCGTCGAGGAACATATATTCCGAGCAGGGGTTCGACGCATTGATCGGACCGGCCTCGGGGGCGGTGTGCCACTCGTTGATCGTGGTGTGATACTGGATGCCGGGATCGGCCGAGGCCCAGGCGGCATAGCCGACCTGTTCCCAGAGATCGCGGGCCTTGAGCGTCTTGGTCACCTTGCCGTCCTTGCGGGCGGTGAGGTTCCAGTCGCCGTCACCCTCAACGGCGCGCAGGAAGTCGTCGGTGACGCGGACGGAATTGTTGGAATTCTGGCCGGAGACTGTGAGGTAGGCCTCAGAATCCCAGTCGGTGTCGTAGACCGGGAAGTCGATGTCGGTATAGCCTTGGCGCGCGAACTGGATGACGCGGTAGATATAGTTCTCCGGCACCAGGGATTTCTTGGCGGCGCGGACTTCACGCTTGAGAGCCGGGTTCTTGGCCACGTCGAAGCAGTCGTCGGCGTTGCCTTCGCAATTGACGGCCGCTTTCATGATAGCCTTGAGGTGCTTGCTCACGACCTTGGAGCCGGTCACGAGGGCGGCGACCTTCTGCTCTTCCTTGACCTTCCAGTTGATATATTCTTCCACATCGGGGTGATCGATATCGAGCACCACCATCTTCGCAGCGCGGCGGGTGGTGCCGCCCGACTTGATGGCGCCGGCGGCACGGTCGCCGATCTTGAGAAAGCTCATCAGACCGGACGACTTGCCGCCGCCCGAGAGCTTTTCGCCCGAACCGCGCAAAGCCGAAAAGTTGGTGCCGGTGCCCGAGCCATATTTGAACAGGCGCGCCTCGCGCACCCAGAGATCCATGATGCCATTCTCGTTGACCAGGTCGTCGGCGACGGACTGGATGAAGCAGGCATGCGGCTGGGGGTGCTCGTAGGAGCTTTTCGACTGCACGAGCTTGTGGGTGAATGGATCGACGTAGAAATGGCCCTGGCTGGGGCCGTCCACGCCATAGGCCCAGTGTAGGCCGGTATTGAACCATTGCGGCGAGTTGGGCGCGACGCGCTGGCTGGCCAGCATGAAGGCGAGCTCGTCGAAGAAGGCGCGGGCATCGGCCTCGCTGTCGAAATAGCCGCCCTTCCAGCCCCAATAGGTCCACGTGCCGGCGAGGCGGTCAAAGACCTGGCGGCTGTCTCGCTCCGAGCCACAACGCTCGTCCTCGGGCAGCCTGGCCAGCGCCGCCTCGTCGGGGACAGAGCGCCATAGCCAGGACGGCACGGAGTTTTCCTCGAACTTCTTCAGCGCCTTGGGAACACCCGCCTTGCGGAAATATTTCTGGGCGATGATATCGGCCGCGACCTGGCTCCAGCCGGCCGGGACGGCGATATCGTCGAGCTTGAACACCACCGAGCCGTCGGGATTGCGGATCTCGCTCGTGGTCGAGCGGAACTCGATCGCGGCGTAGCGATCCTGATCGGCGGATGTGAAACGACGTTCAATGCGCATGCTATTCCCCAAGAAACGGGCGTGCCTTCGCCCATGAGCCGGAAACCGGCTTCACCCATTCTGTTTTGACGCTGTACCAACCTGTGCCGCGACCTGGTGCTGGTCTGGTGCCAGCGCTCTCGATCGGGGTCTTGTCCGCAGCAGAAAGTGTCGCGGGCCGTGAAAAACACTCTGCCGATTCAGACAGGTCGTCAACGCCGGAAGCAACTAGCCCTAGTGGTCAGGCTGTCGCATGAGACAAATTGTAGTGGGTCAAATATGGGAATTGCCAGGACAAAGGTCAAGAAAATCCGGGCTTTTGGCGGCATTGTTTGTGATTCTGGCAGAACTTGCGTCACCGCACCGTCATGATCTGAGAAAGCGCGGCCAAGTGCTGACAAGGCATGACTCTTTTGGGTGCCTTAGACTTTGTTCACCACAATGGCCGGTGCTCAGAACAGCTCGTCGAGCGCGTTGAAATAGTCGTAGCGCTGCTGGTCCCAAGTTGCCCCATAGGCGGCCAAAAAGGGCGCGACATGTTCGGGGCCGCAGTTGTATTTGAGGCTCCGGCAGGCAATGGCGAGATCCTGCCAGCGATCGGCGACGCCGAGGCGGCCACAATCGATGAAGCCGGAAAAGCGGCCATCCCGCGCCATGATATTGGGCAGGCTGACGTCGCCATGGGTAACGACGAGGTCATTGGTTTTTGGCTGGTTGGCGAGGAGCCAATCGAGCACCTGTCGGGTGGTCCAGCCGATATGATTGGTGTCGAAATCACTTTCGTCAACGAGGCCCGCCGCGGCATTGGCGGCACCGACTTCGAGGCGTTTGTTCAGGCGATGGTCGAAGGGACAGCTGGCGATGTCGAGCGCGTGCAGTTGCCGCAGGCTCGTCGCCAGCACGTGGACGATCACCTCCGGCCGGTCGGTCCATTGCGTCAGGTCCGAACCGGGCAGGGCCGTCATCAGCAGCCAGTTCCGTCCGTCTGCCTCGAAGAAATCTTTGACGACCGGCGCGGCAATGCCAGTGCCTACAAGCCAACCCAGCCTTCGCGCTTCGCCGGGTAGTTCTGCCAAAGCGTGGTTCGGCTCGGATTTGAGGAACAGCGCTTCGCCGCCGCTGATGCGCCACACTGATGCGCCGGATTTGCCCAGGGTGATGGGCGTGCGGTCGCCGAGGCCCGCCAATCGGGCGGGCAGGACGATGTCCTCATCGATCATGTCGGTCATGTCCTCCCACCGATCTTCTCCCGTGCAAGCTATGATCCCAGCCGGTTTCAGCACAAGTCCGGGCGTATGAAATCTCGCGGGCGGGCGCGTGGTAAAATCACCGCAAAGCGCTAGGCTCGGGGCGGCGGCCGTGATAAACCCGGCCAAACGCGCATATCTCGACGGCGGAATCGACAATTGGCCAAACCCGGTATCAAGAAGTTCCTGAGTGAAATGTTTGTCTGGTGGAACGGCCAGACCTGGGGCACAAGGCTGTGGATCTGGCGCTTCGGCGACTATGTCGGCAGCGACGAATTCGGCAACAAATACTATCAGGATCGCAAGGCCGACCGGCGCTATGTGACCTATAACGGCTATGCCGACGCCTCGACGATCGGTCAGGGCTGGCATGGCTGGATGCACCACCGCACCGATGTGCCGCCGTCCAAGGCAAACTATGTCGCCAAGTCCTGGGAACAGCCGCACCAGAAGAACCTCACCGGTACGGCCGAAGCCTATCGCCCCGATGGAAGCCTGCTCAACAAGGGCGAGCGTCCGCGCGTCACCGGCGACTACAGCGCCTGGTCGCCTGAATAAGGATAGCGGCGCCTTGCGCCCGTCCGCCTCACGCTTTGTGAATCTGATCAGGATGCTGGTGCCCGTGCTGGGGCTGGCGTCCATCGGCATGGCCATGCCTGCCGTGGCCCAGCCGATCGCCAATCCGGTGGCCAGCTTTGCCGGCCTCGACAAGATCACCGGCCGCATCACCCGCTTTGATGTTTATATCGACGAGACCGTGCTGTTTGGCGCGCTCGAGATCACGCCGCGCGCCTGCTATACGCGGCCGGCGACGGAAGCACAGAGCACATCGGCTTTCCTCGAGGTCGACCAGCGCAGCCTCACCGGCGTCTCCAAGCGCATCTTCACCGGCTGGATGTTCGCCGACAGCCCGGCGCTGCATGCCGTGGACCACGCGATCTACGACGTGTGGCTGGAAGACTGCAAAACCAGCACCGCCGTGCCGCCGCCCGCCGATCGCTGATTTCAGCAATTCCGAGTCGGCATGGGCGGATGGCAAACGTCTTCATCCGGAGCGGCAGCCGCGCTAGGCTCGCCGCACTGGAGGAACCGATATGCTGACTCTGCCCGAGACTGTCGAGCGTCCTGAACGCGCCTATGCCTACATCACCTTCGTGGTTCGGATGAACCAGATGCAAAAGCCGGCGGACGAGGGATTTCCGGCACTGTTTGCGCATCTGGCCCAAAACGGCATCGAGCCGGACGGGGCGCCATTCTACAATTATCGCCGTATCGACATGGCGGGAACGCTCGATGTCGAGGCAGGCGTGCCGGTTTCGCGTGCGGGCTCCGATAGTGGCAACATCCGTTTTGGCACCCTGCCGGCCGGCCGCTACCTGACGGTTACCTGGCATGGCCATCCCGACAAGCTCTATGACGTGACGTCGCTGCTGATCGGCTGGACCAAGGAGCGCAATCAGCCGCTCGATGTGGTGGAAAAGCCCGATGGCGACCATTTCGCCTGCCGGCTGGAAATCTACGAGAGCGATCCGGGTGACGAGCCTGATATGGATAGCTGGGTCACGGTGCTGGAGTTCAAGCTGGCCGATTGACGTCCCAGGCGTTCCAATAGCCTGTCTCGAGAAGGGCGGCGGCGAGCCGCTCTTCATACTCCCCGCGCGGGATTTCCACGCCGCCGAGCGAGGCAAGGTGGTCGGTGACGAACTGGGTGTCGAGCAGCACGAAGCCGCCGGCGTTCAGCCGCTCGACCAGATGCGCCATGGCCATCTTGCTGGCGTTGGTGCGCCGGTGGAACATGGATTCTCCGAAAAAGGCGCCACCGATGGCGAGGCCATAGAGCCCGCCCACGAGATCACCGCCGTCCCAGACCTCCACCGTATGCGCCACGCCGCGACGGAACAGTTCGCCATAGACATGACGGATGGTGCCGTTGATCCAGGTCGTGTCGCGATCAGCGCCGACCGTGGCACAAGCCTCGATGATGGCCTCGAAATCCGTATCGACCCTGACCACGAAACCCGACTTGCGGATCGCCTTGCGCAGGCTGGTCGAGAGACGGAAGCCATCGAGCGGAATGACGCCACGCATTTCCGGGCTCACCCAGAACAGGTCTTCGTCCGTCGCATCCTCCGACATCGGAAAAATCCCTGCCCGATAGGCGCGGATGATCAGCTCGGGCGTGATCTCGATGTCGAAGGGGCTGGGGCGGGACATGATGCTTCCGGAAAAAGAAAGGGGCGCAGAGCGCCCCTTGATCGTCTCAGACCTTGTTCTCGGCCAGGTATTTTTCCAGCCAGTGGATGTCGTAATTGCCGGCCAGCACGTCCGGTTCGCGGATCAGGCGCTGGAACAGGGGCAGGGTGGTCTTGATGCCGTCGATGACGAATTCGTCGATGGCGCGGCGCAGCCGCTGCAGGCATTCTTCACGCGTGCGGCCATAGACGATGAGCTTGCCAATCAGCGAGTCATAATAGGGCGGGATCTTGTAGCCCTGATAGACGGCCGAATCGACACGCACGCCAACACCACCTGCAGGGTGATAGAAGGTAATGGTGCCGGGCGACGGCGCGAAGGTCTGCGGGTCTTCGGCGTTGATGCGCACTTCGATGGCATGGCCATAAAAGCTGACGTTTTCCTGAGCCATCGAGAGCTTTTCGCCCGAGGCGACGCGGATCTGCTCATAGACGATGTCGATGCCGGTGATGCGTTCGGTTACCGGATGCTCGACCTGCAGGCGCGTGTTCATTTCGATGAAATAGAACTCGCCGTTCTCGTAAAGGAATTCGATCGTTCCGGCGCCAGAGTATTTCAGCTTGCGCATGGCGGCGGCGCAGATCTCGCCGATTTCGTCGCGTTCTTCGGGACGGATGGTCGGGCCACCGGCCTCTTCCCAGACCTTCTGGTGGCGGCGCTGCAGCGAGCAGTCGCGGACACCCAGGTGAACCGCATTGCCCTGGCCGTCGCCCAGAACCTGGACTTCGATATGGCGCGGCTTGCCGAGGTATTTTTCCATATAGACGGAATCATTGCCAAAGGCGGCCTTGGCCTCGGAGCGGGCGGTTGACCAGGCAATGAGCAGGTCTTCCTCGGTCTTGGCGACCTTCATGCCGCGGCCACCGCCACCGGCGGTTGCCTTGATCAGCACGGGATAGCCGATTTCCCTAGCGTTGCGCAGCGCTTCCTCTTCGTTCTCCACCGCACCGGCCGAGCCGGGAACGACGGGAATGCCGAGTTCGACAGCGGTCTTCTTGGCCGTGATCTTGTCGCCCATGATCTCGATGTGATGGGCCGAGGGACCGATGAAGGTCACCTTGTGCTCTTCGAGGATCTTGGCGAAGCGGGCGTTTTCCGAGAGGAAACCGTAACCGGGATGCACCGCATCGGCGCCGGTGATTTCGCAGGCAGCGAGAATCGACGGGATGTTGAGATAGCTGTCCTTGGCCGAGTTGGGGCCGATGCAGACGCTTTCGTCGGCGAGGCGCACATGCATGGCATTGGCGTCGGCCGTCGAATGCACCGCAACGGTCTGGATACCCAGCTCCTTGCAGGCGCGCAGGATGCGCAGGGCGATTTCGCCGCGATTGGCGATGAGGACCTTCTGGAACATAGTGTTCCCCTTACTCGATGACGACGAGCGGCTCGCCATATTCCACCGGCTGCGCATCCTGCACGAGAATGCGCGTGACGGTGCCCGAGCGGTGCGCCGGGATCTGGTTCATGGTCTTCATGGCTTCGATGATGAGGAGGGTCTGGCCTTCGCTGACCTTGGCGCCGACTTCCACGAAGGACGGCTTGCCCGGCTCGGGCGAACGATAGGCGGTGCCGACCATGGGGGACGTCAGGGTGCCTGGATTGGACGAGAGATCTTCGGCGGCAGCGGGAGCAGCCGGAGCAACCGAGCCGGCCGGAGCCAGCGGCGCGGCGGCAGCAGCCGGCGGCGCAAAATACTGTGGCGCCTGGGCATAGACCGGCGCTTCATTGGCGTAGGAGCGGGTTACGCGGACCCGGAAGTCCTCCTGCTCGATCTCGATCTCGGCGAGATTTTCCTTGTTGAGCAGTTCGGCAATGGCACGGATCAGGTCCTGATCCACTTGCGATGACTTGGTCATTCTTCTCGGTCTCCCGCGTTTGACGCGTTGATCGTTATTTGAGTTTCTCGGCCAGCGCTGTGAGCGCCATTCTATACCCGCTGACGCCAAAGCCGCAAATGACGCCATAGGCGACAGCCGACACATAGGAATGGTGCCGGAAGCTTTCGCGCTGGTGAATATTGGATATGTGAACTTCGACGACCGGCAGCCCGACGCTCTTGAGCGCGTCGTAGATCGCCACCGAAGTGTGCGAATAGGCGGCCGGGTTGATCAGGATGGCATCGGCAGTTGTGCGGGCCTGCTGGATCCAGGTGACCAGCTCGCCTTCATGGTTGGACTGGCGGAAGTCCACGCTCAGGTCCAGCACTTCGGCGGTCCGCTTGCAGAGTGTCTCGACATCCTGGAGCGTGTCCGCACCATAGATTTCGGGCTCGCGGGTTCCGAGCATATTGAGGTTCGGGCCGTTGAGGACGAGAACGCGCTTAGCCATGATTTTTGCCTTTTGCACCGCCGCTTCCGGCCGGCGCAAGTCCGGTTATACGAAATGCACTGAAAAGGCAAAGCGCACGGGGATTTATCGCACTGCAGCGTTGCCAGCAAAAGTGGTTGCCACTTTTGCGGTTCGGAAACGCGGCAATACAAAGAGTAGAGCTGTTTCGCCGTTTCGAGGAAACGGCGAAAGGCTCTATACGCCGCAGGAGGCCTCGCCGCATTCGCGCATATTGGCAATGCGGGTCTTGAGTTCATCGACGCCGATGGCGCCGGGGATGATCTCGTTGCCGATGATATAGGTGGGCGTGCCGGTAATGTTGAGGGCCTTGGCGATTTCGTAGGAGGTCTGGATGGTCTGGGCCACGGCCTCGGTGCCCATGTCGAGTTCCAGCGATACCGGCGACAGGCCGAGATCTGCAGCGGCGCCGAGGGCGACCTGCTTGTCGACCTTGCCGCGGCTGGTGAACAGCGCTTCGTGGAAGGCCCAGTAGTCGGCATCGGTCTCGTTGACCAGCACGGCCACGCGGGCAGCGTCGATAGACTCATTGGAGAGGATGGGGAATTCCTTGAGGATGACGCGCAGGTTTGTATCCTCGGCCAGCAGCGTCGCCAGGTCGGGCAGGGCGTTGCGGCAATAGCCGCAATTGTAGTCGAAGAACTCAACCAGCGTGACATCGCCATCCGGATTGCCGAGCACGACCTGGCCGGGATCGTTGAAGATTTTGTCGTGCATCGAGGCAATGGCCGTGCTGGCGGTCTGCCGGGCTTCGGCCTGCATGGTTGTGTCGAGCGCCACCGACATGCGCTGCAGGATTTTCGGATCGCTCATCAGGTAGGATTCGATCATCGGATTGAGCACGTCCGGGTCGATAGCAGCAACGTCCTGGGCCGGTGCGGTGACGGGTGCCGGCCGGCTGGTGTCGTAATCGGTGATGGCCTGGTCGATCAGCGCCTGGATGGCAGCTGTATCGGTCTGGGGGGCGGGCTGGTTGATGACGGAATAGCCCAGGGCCCCGGCGAGGATGCCGGAAACGGCGACGAGGGCGAGTGTGACGCGCGACATAAACCTAGGCTCCCAAATGCATATTCGCTTCCGCTTCTAGCAGAGGCGTGGCCAGTTTGGCACCCTTGGGTAAACGCAGCATCGCGGCAGACTTCAATTGTTGTTGAGGGCGGGCGACAGACGGGTTACGGCCTTGGGTGACAGCAAGGACCGAGCATGACCGAGCAGAACAATGATGGCCTGATGCCCTTTCACGCCATGGAAATCCTCAAGCGCGCCAAGGGTATAGAGGCAACGGGTCGGGTGGTCTGCCATCTCGAGGTCGGTGAGCCCGGTGCGCCGCCGGCGCCGAGGGTCATCGAAGCCGTGCGCCATGCGCTGCCCAATGCGCAGGGCTATACCAATTCCAAGGGCCTGATCGAGCTGCGTGAGGGGCTATCCGCCTATTACCACGCCCAGCACGGCGTGGCGGTCGATCCTGATTCCATCATCGCCACCATGGGCTCGTCCTCTGGCTTCATCATCGGCTTCCACACGGCCTTCAGGCCCGGCGCAAGGATCGCCATCACACGGCCGGGCTATCCGGCCTATGTGAACACGCTGCTCGGCCTCGGTTTCGGCATGGTGGAAATCCCGCTGACGGCAGCGAATGGCTGGCGGCTGACCGGGGCGGATATCGCTGCAGCCCACGCCGCCGAACCCTTCGAGGGCCTGCTGTTTGCCAGCCCGGCCAATCCGACGGGCGCGGCGGTCGATCGGGCGGGACTTGCCGATATCATTGCCACCTGCAAGCGGCTCGGCGTGCGGCTGATTTCGGACGAGATCTACCACGGGCTCGACTATACCGGCCCCTCGGTCAGCGCGCTGGAGCTGACGCGCGATGCCATCGTCATCAACTCCTTCTCGAAATACTATTGCATGACCGGCTGGCGCATTGGCTGGATGGTACTCCCCGACGAGCTGATCCGCCGGGCCGAAATCCTGCAGCAGAACCTCTTCATCTCGGCGCCGACGCTGAGCCAGATCGCCGCGACGGTGGCATTGGGCGAGCGCGACTATGCCGAAGAGCAGAAGGCCGGTTACGCCGCAAACCGCACATTGCTCAACGACGGACTGCATGCCCTGGGTTTCGATATCGGCGCACCCTCGGATGGGGCCTTCTATGCCTATGCCGGCATTTCCCGCTTCTCCAATAACTCGATGGATTTCTGCCAGCGCCTGCTCGACGAAGCCGGCGTCGCCGCCACGCCGGGTGTGGATTTCGACCGCACGGACGGTGCCAAGTTCGTCCGCTTCTCCTACGCCGGCAAGCGCGACACGGTGGAGCTGGCGCTGGAGCGGATGAAGGGGTTTCTGAAGTAACGCCGTACCCCGTGGCTGATTGTTGCTGATGTGGTAATCTGACCGGGCCGGCAGGACTAAGGATCTGCTTTGCAGATCATCGGGTCACAGGCGTCTTGCTGGCGAGCTCTTGGAGCTTGCGGAGGGGAGACACCAAATGACCACGCTACAGCGTTCGACGGGACTCGCGATGATCGCGGTGCCCGTCGTCTTCATGGCCGCCTTTACCGGCCTGCAGATGAGTTTTCACTACCCCGACATCCTGCGCGAGCCGGCGGCCGATATTCTCGCCAGCTTCAGCGCCGGCGGACCCACGCTGCTCGCCACTTGGTACGTCTTCATGCTGTCGGCGCTGGCCTTCATTCCGGTAGGCGTCCTGAGCGGCCTCTGGCTTTGGCCGCGCCATTCGACCGCTGCCGCCTTTGCTGCCACTTTCGGCGTGCTGGCGGGCCTCGTGCAGGGGCTGGGCCTGTTGCGCTGGGTGGTGTTGGTGCCCAGCCTTGCGGCCACGGCAGGCGATCCGACAACAGAGGCCGTGTTCAATGCCTTCCACCTCTATGCCGGCGCCGGCATCGGCGAGCATTTCGGCTATTTGTTCACCGCACTCTGGACCGTTTCCGTCGCCATCGCGCTGATGGCCCGCTACCGAATCATCGCCTGGACCGGCGTCCTGCTGGCTCTCGGCATTGCAGCCGGCATGGCCGAACCGTTCGGATTTGCTGCGGCAGGCGCCATCAATGCCATCGCCTATACCGTGTGGGCGCTCTGGCTGGTCGTGCTGGGCGTGGTGGTCTTGCGGGAGCGCGCGGTCTAGTCTGTCCGAAATCATTTTGGCAGACCCATGATCCCGACCCTTCGCACCGACCGCCTGATTCTTCGTCCGCCCGTCATGGCTGATTTTCCGGCCTATCGAGACCTGATGATGTCGGAGCGCTCACGGTTCATGGGTGGGCCGTTCGACCTGCGCGGCGCCTGGGTCTCTTGGTGCCACGATGTGGCGCTCTGGAAACTGTTCGGCCATGGCGCCCTGATGATCGATATCGCGGAAACCGGCGTCTGCGTCGGTCAGATCGGCATCAACCACGGGCCGCTGTTTCCCGAAAAGGAGCTCGGCTGGCTGCTCTATGACGGCCATGAGGGCAGGGGTTATGCCACCGAAGCGGCCATTGCCATGCGCGGCTGGGCCTTTGGCACGCTGCAGCTCGAGACTCTTGTCAGCTATGTCGACGAGAACAACCGGGCGTCCATGGCGGTATGCGAGCGGCTGGGCGGGGTCGTCGATCCCGTTGCTGCCCGGCAGGATGCGGAAGACGTGGTCTATCGCTACCGACGGCCGCAATGAAAAAGGGCGGTCCGAGGACCGCCCTTTCTGTTTCTAGCCAAGGCCGAGGCGGCGCTGCCACCAGCCGGCTTTTTTCTTGGGCGCTTCGGCCTCGCCTTCAGCCGGCTCTTCCTTGGGCGCGGCGCTGGAGGAGACCACGATGCCTTCGGCCGGCAGTTCCTTCTTCACGCGGCGCGACTTGGGTGCTTCGGCCGGGGCCTCCGCGACGGGTGCGGCGGCCGGTTCTGCTGCCACGGGGGCCGTTTCCGGAGCGGCCTGGGCCACGGCGACGGCTTCCACCGCCTCGGCGGCTTCGGCCTTGGGCTTGCGGGCGCGCGGCTTGCGCTTGGGCTTTTCCTCGGCGGCGGGCTCTTCGGCCGCAACAGGGGCTTCCACCGGCGCAGCGTCAACAGGCGCGGCTTCAGCGGTCTCTTCCACCTTCTTGCGGGTCCGTGGCTTGCGCTTGGGCTTTTCGGCCGGCGCAGGCGCTTCCTCGGCCGGCGCGGCTTCGGCTGCCGGGAGTTCGGTCTCGGCGGCGACGATGGCGGGCTGGGCCAGCAGGTCTTCGGCAACGGCCTCGGTCTGCTGTTCGCTCAGGCCCTCTTCGCCCGCGGAGGCAGGACGGGTACCGTCCTCGCCATCGCGGCGATTGCGGCGACCACCACGACGACCGCGACGGCGGCGCTTGCGGGGCTCGTCATCGCCATTGGCCTCTTCAGACGGACGGGCTGAGTCCTCGTCGACCTCGTCCTCGGCATCCTCGATGGCTTCGCCTTCGACAGCGGGAGCCTGGGCGGCGCGCTGCTGCTGCGGACGCTGGCCGCCTTCCTCGCGATCGGCACCGCCACGGCGGCGACGACGACGACGACGGCCACGGCCTTCGCCTTCACCGGCCTCGGCGGCTGCCGCGACGGGTGCCTCTTCGGCCTCTTCCTCGTCCTCGACAATGTCGTCATCGATATCGTCTTCGATGATGGCGCTGTCGACGCGCACATGTTCGGTGACGCGCTGGTCGGTATAGGTGTTGACGCGGGCCTCGCCCTTTTCGATGGCGAACTGGTGCCCCGTCATCTTGCTGTCGGCGGTGATGGTGATCGACAGCTGGTTGCGGATTTCCAGCGAGATCAGCGTCTCGCGCTTGAAGTTGAGCAGGTAGAGCGCGACTTCGACAGGCACGCGCACGTTGACCGACTGGCCCTGGCGGCGCAGCACATGGTCTTCGATATGGCGCATGATCATCAGCGCCAGGCTTTCGGTGGAACGCACCAGGCCCGTGCCGTCGCAGATCGGGCACTTGTGCGTGGAGCTTTCGACGACGCCGAAGCGGATGCGCTGGCGGCTCATTTCCATCAGGCCGAAATGGCTGATGCGGCCGACCTGGATGCGGGCGCGATCGTCCTTGAGCGCGTCCTTGAGACGGCGCTCGACGGCGCGATTGGACCGGTTCTCCATCATGTCGATGAAGTCGATGACGATCAGGCCTGCCAGATCGCGCAGGCGCAACTGGCGGGCCACTTCATCGGCGGCCTCCAGATTGGTCTGGAGCGCGGTGTCCTCGATATTGTGCTCCTTGGTGGAGCGGCCCGAGTTCACGTCGATGGAGACGAGCGCTTCGGTCGGGTTGATGACGATATAGCCGCCAGAGGGCAGGGTGACCGTCGGCGAGAACATCGAGTCGAGCTGGGATTCGATGTTGAACTTGGAAAAGAGCGGCTGATCTTCCTTGTAGAGCTGCACGTTCTTGGCGTGGCTCGGCATGATCATGCGCATGAAGTCCTTGGCCTCGCGGAAGGCATCGTCGCCCGCCACGAAAACCTCGTCGATGTCCTTGTTGTAGAGGTCGCGAATGGTCCGCTTGATCAGCGAGCCTTCCTCGTAGACGAGGCACGGAGCCTGCGACTTGAGCGTGAGTTCGCGCACCGATTCCCACAGGCGCATCAGATATTCGAAATCGCGCTTCACTTCGGCCTTGGTGCGGGAGGCACCGGCCGTGCGCAGGATCACGCCCATGCCCTGGGGCACTTCGAGGTCCGAGGTGATTTCCTTGAGGCGCTTGCGATCGGCAGCATTGGTGATCTTGCGCGAAATGCCGCCGCCACGGGCGGTGTTGGGCATCAGCACGGAATAACGACCGGCCAGCGACAGATAGGTGGTGAGGGCCGCGCCCTTGTTGCCGCGCTCTTCCTTGACGACCTGTACCAGCATGACCTGCCGGCGCTTGATCACTTCCTGGATCTTGTAGTGGCGACGGCTCGGGCTCTGGCGGCGACGTTCCGGCACTTCCTCGAGCGCATCCGCGCCACCGATCGATTCGACGGGCTCGGAATTGGCCGGGGCCTGCTCGATGTGGCTTTCTTCTTCGTGCTCCTGCGGATCGGCCTCGGCGTCGGGCTCGGTCACGCCTTCGGGCAGCGAGATCGCTTCGTCGGCTTCATCGTGATGATCTTCCTCGGCCTCTTCGTCGCGCAGCAGGGCTTCGCGGTCGGCAACGGGGATCTGGTAATAGTCAGGGTGGATTTCGCTGAAGGCGAGGAAGCCGTGGCGGTTGCCGCCATATTCGACGAAAGCGGCCTGCAGGGACGGCTCAACGCGCGTGACCTTGGCGAGGTAGATATTGCCCCGCAACTGCTGACGCTGGGCCGATTCGAAGTCGAACTCCTCGATCCTGTTACCTGCAGTGACGACGATCCGTGTTTCTTCCGGGTGGATGGCATCCACCAGCATTCTCTTGGTAGCCATAATGAACTCCGCGCGCTCGCGCGCCGACAAGAGGCCGCCGGGAAACCGGCGTGCTTGCTGTGGCGCTGTGCGAGGCGAATGGTTTGGGATTGGTGGCGCTCTGAAGCTCTGCCTTGCTGGCGCCGGTCGTAATGGTCATGGCCGAAAGATGCTGCGTGACAAAGCGGCAATCGGAATATTCGATCGCGTCGCGCTGTGTCCGCTTGCGGGCCATCTGACCTCTTCCTATTGGGCCGCCACGTGGCAGCCGTCCGGTCCTTGCGAACCGGAATTCTTCAACGAAGCGATGGATTTGCCGCTTCTGGACCGACTTCGGGGGATAACTCTTCGTCCCCTGGGCCGTCCCCTCTCCGCAACTCTGATCCGGGGCCCTTCGGCCGACTGGATTGGTACTGCGGAAAGCATGCGCTTCCTTTTAAGCGTGTAGGGATGTTGCGTCCGATTGGCAACAGGAAAGTCGAAACCACGGGTACGCCGACATTTCACTCCAGCTTTATTGGCCCGTTTCGCAAATCATCGCATAAGAGCGCTCGCGCCGCAGAATCGCCAGACCAGCGTGGCTGATGCGGCAGAGGTGTTTGTGGGGCCGGTCCGCTGTTGCTGAAATCCATCCGACTGTTGATTGTGCCACTCGCCGCGGTCCTGCTGGCCGGGCTTGCCATCGGTGTTCCCGCGCAAGACGCGGCGCCAGTGGCGCCCGCCGCCGCTGTTGCGCTGCCCAATGTCATGGATGTGCGCGTGTCGGCCACCCCAGAGCGCTCGCGCCTCATTATCGATCTTGCCTCCAAGACCGAATTTGCCATGGTCTCGATGTCCGGGCCCGACCGCATCGCTATCGACGTGCGCGCTGCAACCTTCTCGGTTCCCGAACCATCGGGCGAGCCGGCAGGCGAGGGTGACATGATCTCGGGCTATACGGTGGAGCAGGCGGCGCCCGACCGCGTGCGCACCATCCTCTCCCTCTCCGAGCCGGCCCAGGTGCAGCAGGCCTATGTGCTCGATCCCTTCGAGGGTCAGCCGGCGCGCCTCGTGGTCGATATCATTCCTGCTACCGCCGAAGAGTTCACCGCCAATGTCGCCCGTGACGCAGCGGCCTCCAGCACGGCAACCCCGCCGGTCGCCGATACATCGACGCCCGCCGGCGGTTCCGAAATTGCCGCCGTCACCAAACCGCTGGTCGTCATCGATCCCGGCCATGGCGGCATCGACAGCGGCGCCGAAGCCTCCAATGGCATCAAGGAAAAGGACATTGTTCTGTCCTTTGCCCTGCGCCTGCAGGAGCTGCTGGTCGAGTCGGGCCGCTTTGATGTGGCCCTGACGCGCGAGGACGATACTTTCCTGCGCCTCGAAGAGCGCGTGGCACTCGCCCGCACCAACAAAGCCGACATTTTCATCTCGCTCCATGCCGACAGCTTTCAGCAGCCCGAAATTCGCGGTGCCAGCGTTTATACGCGGGACGAGAACGCCACCGACGTGCTGGACAAGGTCCTGGCGGACAACGAGAACAAGACCGACGTCATCGCTGGTTTCGCCATGCCGCAAATGGCGCCGGAGGTGGTCGATATCCTGCTCGATTTGATGCGCCGCGAGATGCGGCATCAGTCCTGGATGGCGGCGCAAGCCATCGTCCACCAGCTCGAGCCAAGCGTGGAACTGCGACGGTTCCCGGTGCGGCAGGCCGATTTCTTCGTGCTGCAATCGCCCGATGTTCCGTCGGTTCTCATCGAGCTGGGCTTTCTCAGCAATGCCGACGACATGGCAAACCTGTTGCGTGGCGACTGGCAGGATCGTACCGCCAATGCCTTGGCGCGCGGCATATCGAGCTATTTCGACAGCCTGGTCGCCGAACAGTGATGTGATAATTCCGCCACCCTGCGCGGCAACTGCTTGAGAGCCACTACTTTGTTGGTGCGATCTGCTATGATTCTGGAGTGAATCCGGTGCGTTTGGGGGCAAGCGCTGTGGTTCGGATTTGCGGCGGCCAAACGGCTTGCCGGGAGAGATAAGACTATATGCTGCGCTTGCTCGGCTGGATTTTTGGTTTTGGGATGTTCGCGGCACTGGCCGGGATCGGCGTTGCCGCCATCTATCTCACGACCGTCGCCGCAGAATTGCCCGACTATACCGTGCTCAAGGATTATCAGCCGCCGGTGACCACGCGCGTTCATGCGGCGGATGGCACCTTGCTGGCCGAATTTGCCCGCGAACGCCGTCTGTTCCAGCCGATTGAGACCATGCCGCCGCTTTTGGTGCATGCCTTCCTCTCGGCAGAAGACAAGGATTTCTACAGCCATGGCGGCATTGCCATTGACGGCGTGTTCCGCGCCCTGCGCGACAACGTTCTGGCCCGCATGGACGGCAATAGCGCCATCCAGGGCGGCGGCTCTTCGATCACTCAGCAGGTCGCCAAGAATTTCCTCCTGAGCTCCGAGCAGACCTGGGACCGCAAGATCCAGGAAGCGCTGCTCGCCATCCGCATCGAGTCGACCTTTTCCAAGGACCGTATCCTCGAACTCTATCTCAACGAGATTTTCCTCGGGCTGAACTCCTATGGCGTGGCTGCGGCAGCGCTCAACTATTTCGACAAGGCGCTCTACGAGCTGACGCTGAGCGAAGCGGCCTATATCGCTGCATTGCCCAAGGGCCCGAACAACTACCACCCCTTCCGCCGCCCGCAGGCCGCCATCGAGCGCCGCAACTGGGTGATCGATCGCATGGTCGAAAATGGCTATGCGACCGCGGAAGAAGCTGCCAGCGCCAAGGACGAGCCACTCAATGTCAGCCCGCGCGCCGGTGGCAGCCAGCTCTACCAGGCCGAGTATTTCACCGAGGAAGTGCGTCGCGAGCTGGCCAAGCTCTATGGTGAGGACCAGCTCTATGGTGGGGGACTGTCGGTTCGCACCACGCTCGAGCCGCGGCTGCAGGAATATGCCCGCCGGGCGCTGATGGACGGTCTGATTTCCTACGATCACACCAAGGGTTTTCGCGAGCCGGTTGCTTCCATCGAAATCGGCGAAGACTGGGGCGCTGACGTCGCCAAGATCGTGCCGCTAAGCGACGTGCCGGAATGGCAGCTCGCCGTGGTGCTCGAAATGAACGGCAACGAGGCGCAGATTGGCCTGCGTCCGGATAGTCTCGCTGGCGGCGCCGTTGGCGACGAACGTACGATCGGCACTCTGTCCGGCCCCGAGATCAAATGGGTTTCGCGCTCGCTCGACAGCTTCCTCAAGATTGGCGACGTGGTCTATGTCTCGCCGGTTTCCGGCAAGACCGGCATCTATACGCTCGAACAGATTCCCGAGATCGAGGGCGCGCTGGTGGCCATGGATCCGCGCACAGGCCGGGTGCTGGCCATGGTGGGTGGCTTCTCCTATGCCCTCAGCGAGTTCAACCGCGCCACGCAGGCGCTGCGCCAGCCGGGTTCATCCTTCAAGCCCATCGTTTATGCCGCAGCGCTCGACAATGGCTATACGCCGGCTTCGGTCGTGCTCGATGCGCCCGTGGAAATCCGCAATGGCGACGGTTCCATCTGGCGCCCGGAGAACTACGCCCAGGAGTTCTATGGCCCGCAGACACTGCGTCGCGGCATCGAGCGTAGCCGAAACGTCATGACCGTTCGTCTGGCCAAGGATATCGGCATGCCGCTGGTCTCCGAATATGCCCGGCTGTTCGGCGTCTATGATTCCATGCAGCCAGTGCTGGCCATGGCGCTGGGTGCCGGCGAGACCACCGACATGCGGATGACCGCGGCCTATGCGACCATTGCCAATGGCGGCCGCAAAATCGTGCCGACGCTGATCGACCGCGTGCAGGACCGTTACGGCGTTACCGTCTACAAGCATGACCAGCGTCTATGCCAGGAATGCGAGGCCGCATCCTGGATGGGGCAGGGCGAGCCGGTGATCATCGATAATCGCGAGCAGGTGCTCGATCCGATGACGGCCTACCAGATCACGTCCATGATGGAAGGCGTCGTGGAGCGCGGTACCGGCACCGCCGCCAAGGCGCTCAACCGTCCCGTGGCCGGCAAGACCGGTACCACCAATGACTACAAGGACGCCTGGTTCGTCGGCTTCACGCCCGAGCTCGCCGTTGGCGTCTATGTCGGCTACGATCAGCCGCGCTCGATGGGGCGCTCGGTGACCGGCGGTACCTTCTCGGTCAATATATTCACCGATTTCATGGCCAAGGCGCTCGAGGGCGAACCAGCCACGCCGTTCGTCAAGCCGGCCGGCATGACCACGGCCTGGATCAATCCCAATTCTGGCGTCAAGGCCTTCGAGGGTGAGTCGGGTATCGAGGAAGCGTTCAAGCCGGGCACCGGTCCCAATTCGATGACGTCGGTCATCGGCATCGACGTCAATACCTATGATGCCATCCAGCGTCAGCAGATGATGCAGCAGCAGTATGATTCCGGCTTCGTCGATCAGCCCGCACAACCGGCGCAGCAGCAGGGTCAGCCGGTCTATGACCGGACGACGGGCGAGTGGGTCTATCCGGCGCCGGGGCGCGGCGGCCTGTTCTGATGGTTGACTTTGTCATCTATCCCCATGCAGCCCTCAGCATCAAAGCAGAACATCGCAAGATCGATGCCAGCATGCTTGCGGCCGGCAAGGCTTTGCTCGCCGCGGCCATAGAAGTGAAGGCCTATGGGCTTGCCGCGGCCCATCTGGGCCTCAACGAACCGGTGGTTGTCATCAACATGGCGGAGGATCCTCAGCGCCGGGACTATCGCCTGCTGCACAACCCGGAAGTGATTGAGACGGCCCAGGAAACAGCGTCTGGCCCCGAGGGTTCGGTGTCGATGCCGGGCGTGGAAGTTTCGGTCATCCGGCCCGTCTGGGCGGAGATTGCCTATGATGCTGAAGATGGCACTCGAATTATTTCGCGTCTCGAAGGATTTACTGCCCGCGTTGCTTTGCACGAGATAGATCAGATGAGCGGCATATTCTATTTGCGTCGGATCTCGCACTTAAAACGAGACGTGGTGATAAGACGTTTCCAGAAAAATCGTGCAACAATAGCTGTTTAGGTTAGAATTTCTTGCAATCATTTACTGATGCTTAGGTGAAACTACGTAGCTTGCTCCCGGAATGTATAGAATATGGGGGCGATCGTGGTTTCTCTATTTGGCCGCAAAACTAGCGCGCAAAAACATACTGAAAAGGCAACGCTGGACGCCATCGGGCGCTCGCAGGCGGTCATCGAATTTGCCATGGATGGCACAATTCTGGCAGCGAATGAAAATTTCTTGCTGGCAATGGGTTACGTAGCCGAAGAAGTGGTCGGCAAGCACCACCGCATGTTCGTTGCGGCCGATCAGGATCCGATCGGCTATCAGGCCTTCTGGGATCGGCTGCGCGACGGCCAATTCGATGCCGGGGAATACAAACGTCTCGGCAAGAATGGTCGCGAAGTGTGGATTCACGCTTCCTACAATCCTGTCCTCGATGATGCTGGCAAGCCGATCAAGGTCGTAAAATTCGCTTCCGATATCACGGCGTCAAAGCTCGCTGCGGCCGACAGTCAGGGCCAGATCGAGGCCATCGGCAAGTCGCAGGCTGTCATCGAGTTTACCGTCACAGGCGAAATCCTTACGGCCAACGAAAATTTCTGCAAGACGCTGGGCTATCGCCTCGACGAAATCAAAGGCCAGCATCACCGGATGTTCGTGTCACCCGAGGAAGCTGTCAGCAGGACCTATGCTGATTTCTGGGCTGATCTCGCCAGTGGCCGATTCCAGGCGGCCGAATACCTGCGCTACGGCAAGGGTGGCCGCGAGGTGTGGATCCAGGCGAGCTACAATCCGATCTTCGACATGAACGGCGTCCCGTTCAAGGTCGTCAAATATGCCACCGACATCACTGGTCGCAAACATGCCGTCAGCCTGCTCGGGCAGGGTCTCGAGACCCTGGCCAGGGGCGATTTGACCCAAGTCATCAACGAAGCCTTTGTCGGTGAGCTGGACGAAGTACGGCAGGCGTATAATTCGACGCTGGAGCAGTTTGCCTCGATCGTTTCGCGACTGCGCGTGACTTCGGGCGCGCTGAAGCTGGCGACCAGCGAGTTGCTACTGGGCTCCAACAGCCTCGCCGAACGTACCGAGCGGCAGGCGGCTGCCATCGAGGAAACCTCGGCCGCCATGGACCAACTGGCCGCAACGGTCAGTGACAATGCCCAGCGTGCCGATTCAGCCAGAGCCAAGGCGCGCAGCGTGTCCAGCACGGCAGAGGAGACGGGCACGGTCATGGTGGAAGCCAATACGGCCATGGAGCGCATCTCTGCTTCATCGTCGCGAATTTCCAACATCATCGGCATGATCGACGATATCGCCTTCCAGACCAACCTGCTGGCGCTGAACGCTTCTGTCGAAGCGGCGCGGGCCGGAGATGCGGGCAAGGGTTTTGCTGTCGTGGCCGTCGAAGTGCGGCGCCTTGCCCAATCTGCCGCCAGCGCATCTGCGGACGTCAAGAAACTGGTCGAACAATCTGCCGCCGAGGTTTCGACCGGCAGCAAGCTAGTATTTCAGGCGACGGGCAAGCTCACGGCAATGCTCGATGGCGTCAAGGAAAACGACAAGCTGATCCAGGGCATCGCCCAGGCGAGCCAGGAACAGTCGAGCGCCATTGACCAGGTCACGATCGCCATCCGTCAGATGGATGAGATGACGCAGCACAATGCCGGCATGGTCGAAGAAACGAATGCAGCGGTTGAACAAACCGAAGCACAGGCCTCTGAGCTCGACAAAATTGTCGAGGTGTTCGTGACAAATCAGCAGGCCGCGCATGTAGAGAAGCGGCCGGAGCCGAAGGTTGCCCGGTTGTCGCCCCGGAACGGCAATGCGTCCCGGGCCTATCTGAGCGAGGGCTCCGCCGCGATTGCCGCCGATTGGAACGAGTTCTAGGGCTCGCCTCATTCAAACTTGGGCCGCTGGCGGGTTGATCCTGCCGGTGGCCTCGTCTACATGCACCATCACACAATGATGGGTAGCAATATGCGTACGGAAATTGAAAAGACCGTCGCCGAAATCGAGCAGGTTCTGACCCTGCTGAGGAGGCATCTTTGACTGGGATACTGCTGAACTGCGCCTCGACGCGCTGACCGCCGAGACTGAATCCCCCGACTTCTGGAACAATCCCGAGCAGGCCCGCACCAAGATGCGCGAGCGCGACGAACTCGACGTTGCGGTCAAATCCGTGCGCGAGCTCGAGGCCGGCATTCGCGACAATTCCGAGCTCATCGAAATGGGTGAGGCCGAAGGCGATGCCGATATCGTCAAGGACGCCGAGAACGCGCTGATCGAACTCAAGCTCGTGGCCAAGCGCCGCCAGATCGAGACCCTGCTTTCGGGGGAAGTCGACGCCAACGACGCCTATGTGGAAATCCATTCGGGCGCCGGCGGCACGGAAAGCCAGGACTGGGCCAACATGCTGCTGCGCATGTATACCCGCTGGGCCGAACGCCGGAAGATGAAGGTCGAAGTGCTCGAAATGCATGACGGCGAAGAAGCCGGCATCAAGTCTGCGACCATCCTGGTCAAGGGCCACAATGCCTATGGCTGGCTCAAGACCGAGTCTGGCGTGCATCGCCTCGTTCGCATAAGCCCCTATGATTCCGCGGCCCGTCGGCACACCAGCTTTTCGAGCTGCTGGGTCTATCCGGTGGTGGATGACTCCATCGACATCGTGATCAACGAAAGCGACCTCAAGGTCGATACGTATCGCGCCTCGGGCGCGGGCGGCCAGCACGTCAACACGACCGACTCGGCCATCCGCATCACTCACGTGCCCTCGGGCATCATCGTGGCCTGCCAGCAGGAGCGCAGCCAGCACAAGAACCGTGCGACCGCGATGGCCATGCTGAAATCCCGTCTTTACGAAGCGGAACTGCAGAAGCGCGAAGAGGCGGCCAATGCTCAGGCCGCCAACAAGACCGATATCGGCTGGGGCCACCAGATCCGGTCCTATGTGTTGCAGCCCTACCAGATGGTCAAGGACCTGCGTACGGGCGTGGAAAGCGGCCAGCCATCCGTGGTGCTCGACGGTGATGTCGATGACTTCATGGAAGCCGCGCTTGCGCAGCGCGTTGGTGTCGCAACCGATGTGACGGCGAACTAGAAGAAGAAATGCCCGCTGCGGCGGGGATTTTTGTTTAACCTAGGATGTCGAGAAGACGCTTGCCGGCGTCGATAAAGGCCTTCGGATTGATTGCCGTGTCTGCCTTGCGCACTTCGAAATGCAGGTGTGGGCCCGTCGAACGGCCGGTGGAGCCCACCTTGGCGATCGGTGTGCCGGTGTTGACGGCCTGTCCCTCTTCGCTGAGGAAGCTGGAGAGGTGCCCGTAGCGGGTCAATAGTCCGCTGGCGTGGGTGACTTCCACCACATTGCCGTAGCCCGACTTCTGGCCGACAAAGGTCACGGTGCCCTTGCCGGCGCTGGTGACGACAGTGCCGCTCGCGGCGGCGAAATCCATGCCCGAGTGGAAGGCCCGGCCGCCGGTGAAGGGGTCGCGGCGATTGCCGAAGCCCGAGCTGCTGCGGTAGTTGCCGGAGATCGGCATGTGAATGGGGGCGGCATCGAGATTGTCGCGGGCCGCCTTGTAGCGGACCAGAGCGGCCATCACCGCATTGGCGTCTTCCACCATGGGGCTGGCATCCATATCGCCCTCGGCGGGCAGCAGAGGGCCGCCGACACCGTCGAGGCTTTCGGGCAGGTCAACCGCAATGCCGAGGCCGTCCAGTTCGGAGACGATGCTGTCGGTGCGTTCGGTGGCCGTCCGAGCGATGGAGGTCATGGCGGACTGGGTTTCGTCCATCATCTGCGAGACGGCGGCGGCCGTGGCATCGACATCAGGATTGCCGGTCACAGTCATCGGAGCAAGTTCGGCCATGTCGCTTGGGTCGCCGGTACCCGGTGTCAGCGTTGCTGCTTCGATGCCGAGCTGGTCGGCCTTGTCGACGAGGATACGGACGAGTTGGTGCTGTTCCAGCAGCACTTCCTGCTGTTGGGCCAGTTCCTGCAGTTGCAGGTTCATGTCGCCAGCCTGGGCATAACTGCGCGAATGCAGTCGATCGACCTCGACGCGCAATTGCGCAATGCGATCCTCATAGGCATCGACGATCTGTTCGTTCTGGCCGCCGAGCAGCTTGCTGATATCGGAAGACAGCAGCAGAGCCGTGCCCAGGAGTGCATTGCCGGTCAAAAGGACGGTGAACATGCCATAAAACACTGCGGGGTGGATTCCGCGTCGGATATGCGGCGCTTTCTGCCCGGCGTCCGACCTGCCAAATCCGGCCTGCTTACCCACGCGCCTCACTCCACTACGCCCAAAGTCATGGTGACTGGAGTATGAGTGTGCGTGGTTAACAAATGCTATTTTTGAGCGTTTTCCGTGACATGGACTTGCAGCGCGTCGAGCATCTTCTGGGCGTGACCGAGAATGCGCGTGGCCTTGATAATGCGGGCGACCCGACCGTCGGCGCCAATGATGACGGACGTGCGGATCAGGCCCATGAATTCGCGGCCGTAGAGCTTCTTGAGCTTCCATAGGCCAAAGGCCTCGATGGCCAGATGGTCGGGATCAGCGGCAAGCGGCACCTGCAGGTCGTATTTCTTGCGAAACCTGATGTGGCTCTCGATCGAATCGGGAGAGATGCCGACCAGTTTGGCGCCGAGGGCGGCAAAGGCCGCAGCGCGCTGGGAGAATTCGATGTTCTCGTCTTTGCAGCCACCCGAATCGTCTTCGGGGTAGAAGTAAAGCACCACCGGATGACCGCGTTGAGCAGACAGCTGGAATGTGCCGCCATCATCGAGCGGGAGGGTGAAGTCAGGGGCGGATACGCCTTCTGTTAAATCAGGCATAAGGAACTTGGCCCTAGAGTGAAGTGCTGGCATGGAAAGACTGGTGCATCTGCCATATTCCAGCCGGTATCATTAAGCAAGTGACCGCCTTAAGCGGTTGATTCTTGAGGGCGCCCGCAGACCACGGCCAAGCCTCGTTCCGGAAACAATTGAGCGCTCCAACCCAACCAGCAGACACTCCGGACACGTCGTCTGCGCCGCGCAGAAGGCATCCCGTACGGCATGCGGCCAAGATGGTCGTGTGGGTGCTTGGCATCCCCTCTATCCTGCTGCTGCTGCTCTACATTGCCCTTCTCATAACCCCGATTCGACTACCATTTGGCGGCAATGCGGTGCGCTCGCTGATCCAGTCAGCGCTGCCACCCACAAGTACACTGTCGCTGGGTGAGTTGAACCTGGCGCTGGAGAACCGGGTCTGGCCGGTGCTACAGTTCACGCCGGTGATGCTGACGGACAGCAAGTCTGGAGCGAGGGTCACGGTCGAGGCGCTGGAGATCGGATTCTCGCCAGCGCGGGCCCTGTTCGGACAACCGGGCGCCACGGTGACCGTGGTCAGGCCGCATGTGCAGATGGTGCAGGATCTCTACGGCCCACGGCTGGCCAGCTTCGAGCTGGAAGAGGATGGCGTCGACCCGACGGTGCGCGTGCAGGAGGGGGAGGATGCCTTCCCCACGATCGGCATTCGTTCCGACGGCCTCGGTGCCGATGGTGCGCCGCTGGCGATGCGATCTGACAATGACTGGCTGATCTATAATCTCGAAGCCAGCGAGCAGGGCATTGCCGGCATCGTCGAGCAGGCCGCACAGGGGCGCTTCTCCAAGCTCGTGGTGCGTGACGGCGTGGTCGACATGACCGATTCCGTCTATGGACTCTATCGGCGGTTTGACGGGCTTGATGTCGAAATCGGGCCGACACCGGACCGCCGCGATACCAATGGTACCTTCTCGGCGACGCTGGGTGGACGCACCATGTCCGGGACGTTGTCGCGCACGGTGGATGATGCGGGCAATTCACGGCTTGAGGCCGATGTCTCCAATATCGATTTCGCGGCGCTGCTGCCCTTTATCGACGATGCGTCGAGCCTTGCCGCCATGCGGGGCGCGGGAGCGTTGTCGATCGATGTGAATTTCCAGCCCGCGGCCGGCAAGTTGGTTGATGGTCGGTTCAAGATCGACCTGACCGGCACGGACCTGCGGATCGGTGAAGACTATTTTCCGATTGCGACGTCGATCCTCGATATCGTCTGGGCGCCGGAAAAGGGACAGTTCATCCTCAACGAGGGGGCGCTGCAGATCGGGCGGAGCACGACCTACCTGTCGGGGGTTTTTGCCATGGGATTGGACCCGGTCTATGGACCGACCATGGGAATTTCCCTCAAGGCGCGCGATCTGGCGCTGGTGCCAGACGATATGGAGGCTCCCGCACAGCCGCTTGACAGGCTGGATTTTACCGGTTGGTCGGCGCCGCTCTATGGTGCCGTCGGGATTGATCGGGTGGTCGCTACCAAGGGCGATGGCACGGTGGAAGCGACAGGCCGGCTCGATGTGCTGCAGGCGGGGCTGGGGATCGATCTGACCATCGTCGGGCAGGGCATGAGTGCGGATGACGTCAAGCGGCTGTGGCCCTATACGATGGCGACCGGCAGCCGCGACTGGTTTGTCGCCAATGTGACCGAGGGGGTGGTGAGCCATGCCCAGCTCGAATTCGATTTTCCGGTGGGGTCGCTGGGGAAGCCGGGTGAGAACAAGCCCATTCCCGCCGACAGCATGCAGATCGACATGGTCGGCATCGGCGTTGCCGTCAAACCGACGGCGGAAATGGCGCCGATCGCCATCGATGGGGAAACGCGCCTGCAGGTGGATGATGCCAATGTGACGGTGTCGGCGTCGGGGGGGAGCCTCGCTACAGCGAGCGGGCAGATCGATGTGCGCAATCCGGCGCTGGTGATGGACAATTCCGATCCATCCGGCAGCATCATGGAAATTTCCGGCGATATCGCCGCGCCGATCCCCGCGCTGCTGGCGCTGGCCAACGAACAGCAACCTGACCTTCTGAGCAGCGTCGAGCTGCCGATCGATCTCGGGGCGATCACCGGCTCGGTCGACCTGGGGCTGGTGGCGACGGTCGACCTGCCGGACGAGGCGCGTGAGCGTCCGCTCAAGTTGGATTATGTGGTCAATGGCAAGGTGGCCGACTTTGCCAGCTCACAGCCGATCCAGAACCGCCGCATCGGCAATGGGCAATTACAGTTCAGCGCTTCCCAGGATGGCTACCAGCTTGGCGGCAGTGCCGAGATCGATGGCATGGCGGCCGAGATCGAGGTGGCGGGTACGCCGACGACCGACCCGACCTTCCGGCTGTCCTCCACGGTCGAGGTCGCCGATCTGGCCGATTTCGGTTTCGATGTGTCCGAATATCTCTCCGGTCGCGTGCGGTTTGTGGTGCAACCACTGGCCGATGGTGCGCTGCAGATGGCGGTCGACCTGACCGAGGCGGCTCTGACCCTCAAGGACATCGGGGTCAATAAGGCGGTCGGCACCTCGGGAACCCTCAATGCAACGGTGACGCTGGCCGGCGAGATCACTCAGCTCAACGATATCGATCTGTCGTTCGGCAATGTCCGGGCCATTGGCGATATCACCTATGACATGGACAAGGGCCTGCAAGCGGCCAGCTTTAGCCAGTTTGGCCTGAGTTCGGGCGATAATGCGCAGGTTGAAATGGTGCCGATCGAGGACGGCTATGCCGTGCAAATCCGCGGCACGCAGCTCGACCTCAAGCCCATGCTGGGCAAGTTCTTCGGCCTTGGTGAAGGCTCGGGCGGGGTGCAATCGACGCAGTTCGATCAGACGATTTCGCTCGACGTGCAGCTTGATCGGGCGCTGGGCTACTACGCCACGACGGCCTTCAATCTCGATCTCGACCTGTTGCTGCGCGGCAGCGACATGCGCCGCGTGAACCTGGCGGCGCAGTTCAGCGATGGCAATGCCATATCGGTCACCACCAATCCGGCGCCGCGCGGGCGGACGTTGTCGGTTGCCTTCAACGATGCCGGGACGATCCTGCGTCTGCTGGGCGTTTATTCGCAATTGGCTGGCGGTTCGGGAAATCTGGTGATGACCACCGACCGTGATGCCGATGCGGAAGCGGGCCGGCTGGTGATGCGGAATTTTGCGATTGTCGATGAAGCCAATGTCGCGCAGGTGCTCGGCAATCATTCCGACTCCCGCGCTGCCATCGCGCAGCAGAACCGGCTGGATTTCGATCTGGCCGAAGTGAACTTCCAGCGCAGTTCGGACCGCGTTGAGGTCACCAATGCCATGGTCACCGGCACGACGGTCGGCGGCACGCTGCGCGGTTTCATCTATACCGACCAGCGCCAGTATGACCTTGCCGGCACCTATGTGCCGCTGTTCGGCATCAACAATGCCTTCCAGCAAATTCCCATCCTCGGACCAATCCTGGGTGGACGCGAGGGCGAAGGCCTGCTGGGCGTGACCTTCGCCGTCAGGGGCCCGCTGGCCAATCCGCAATTCAGCATCAATCCGCTGTCCGCGCTGATGCCTGGCGCCTTCCGGGAACTGTTCGAGTTCCGGGCCAGAGCCCAGCCGCCCGCTTCTGAATAGAGTGCGGATATGCTAGGGTCCGGTCATTGTGAGGTGCGCAATGACCGTGAAGCGCGAATTCGAACTGAGCGAAGAAGACGCAGCGTTTATCGACAGTCGGGTGAAAACAGACGGAGCTGATCCGGACGGTGTCCTCGGCGAAGCCATCAACCTGTTGCGCGATCGAGAAGAACTCATTGACCGCTGGATGCGTGAAAAGGTCATTCCATCGTACGACCAGTGGGTGGCCGACGGAAAGCCCTTGCTGACAGAAGAGGAGGTTCAGGCTTCGCTGGACTCAATTTTCGATGAGACTGACTCTCGAAGAGAATCCTGACGATGAAAAGGCGGCGCGTTGTCTACACGCAGCTGCACAGCAAGATCGCTTAGGCGTTGCTGCTTGGATCGAGCGCACAGCGTCCAAACAAGTTGCAAGGCGATTTGACAAACGAATTGCCGATTCAATCACAAGACTGCAGTACGGATCAGAACGCGGAAGCATTCGCGAGCCGGAACGAGGGGTGCGATTGATCGGCATCCTGCCCACGATATCAATCGCATTCACAGTGACTGAGGACGCAGTGATTATTCACCGCGTCCTTCACAATGGGCAAAACTGGCAGCCCGACGACTAGACCGGTTTGATCAGCGCGTGGCGCTTCTTGCCGACGGAGAGCTTGATGACGCCTTCGCTGAGCAGGGCGTTGTCGCCGATGCTGAGCTTGTCGTCGTCGATCACCGCATCATTGACCCGAACGGCCCCTGACTGGACATGGCGGCGCGCCTCGCCGTTGGAGCCGGCCAGGCCTGCCGTAACGAGGGCGGCGAGGATGCCCAAGCCGGCGTTGAGTTCCGCATGGGTTACCGTCGCCGTTGGCAACGACAGGTCGATGGCGCCGGACTCGAAGGTTGCTGCAGCCGTCGATGCAGCCTGGATGGCAGCATCGCGACCGTGGACGACGGCCGTGACTTCGGTGGCGAGGATCTTTTTGGCCTCGTTGATCTCGTTCCCGCCCAGGGCGCCGATACGCTCGATCTCGGAAAGCGGCAGGCGGGTGAAGATCTTGAGGAATTTCACCACGTCGGCGTCTTCCGTGTTGCGGAAATACTGCCAGAAATCATAGGGCGAGAAGAGATCGCCATTGAGCCAGACGGCGCCGGAGGCAGACTTGCCCATCTTTTCGCCCGACGACTTGGTCAGCAACGGCGTGGTCAGCGCATAGAGCTGTTCGCCGCCCATGCGGTGATTGAGGTCGACACCGTTGATGATGTTGCCCCATTGGTCCGACCCGCCCATCTGCAGAACCGTGCCGTGGCGGCGGTTGAGCTCGGTGAAGTCGTAGCCCTGCATGATCATGTAGTTGAATTCGAGGAAGCTCAGCGACTGCTCGCGATCGAGCCTCAGCTTGACCGAGTCAAAGCTGAGCATGCGGTTGACCGAGAAGTGCCGGCCGACATCGCGCAGGAATTCGACATAGTTGAGCTTCAAGAGCCAGTCGGCATTGTTGACCATGATGGCCGGGTTCGAACCCTCGTAATTGAGGATGCGGCCGTAAACCTTCTTGATGCTCTCGATATTGGTTTCGATCTGCTCGACGGTGAGGAGCTTGCGCTGGTCGTCGCGAAAGGAGGGGTCTCCAACCATGGAAGTGCCGCCGCCCATCAGGCTGATCGCCTTGTGACCCGTCTCCTGCAGCCAGTAGAGCATGGTGACGGTGATCAGATTGCCGATATGGATCGAGGTGGCCGTGGCGTCATAACCGACATAGCCGGTGATCGGGCCCTTGAGGGCCAGCGCGTCCAGCCCCTCGGGGTCGGAAATCTGATGGATGAAGCCGCGCTCGTCGAGGACGCGCAGGAAATCTGACTTGTATTTGCTCATGTCGAAACCACTGAGATTTGTGAGACCTCATGGTGCGGATCCGGACATGGGCGGACCACGAGGTCGAGAAAACGGCCCCTCATCCAGTCAGGACGAGGGGGCTCCACGGATCGCGGTAGGTGCGCTCGAGTCTAGCGCCCGCCGCCGTCGGCGATCTCCTGACGGCGGCGGTCGAGATACTCGGCACAGGCCGTGGTCAATTCGTCGATCTTGCCTTCGTAGAAGTGATTGGCGCCTTCCACGATCTGCTGCTCGATGGTGATGCCCTTCTGCGTTTTGAGCTTGTCGACCAGCTTCTGCACCGACGTGGGTGGAGCCACACGGTCCTTGTCGCCATGGATGATCAGGCCCGAGGACGGGCAGGGGGCAAGGAACGAGAAGTCATAGAGGTTTTCCGGCGGCGACACCGAAATGAACCCTTCGACTTCCGGGCGACGCATCAGAAGCTGCATGCCGATCCAGGCGCCGAAGGAAAAGCCGGCAATCCAGCAGCCGCGGCTTTCGCGATTGATCACCTGCAGCCAGTCGAGCGCCGCTGCTGCGTCGCTGAGTTCGCCGATGCCGTGGTCGAACATGCCCTGCGAGCGTCCAACACCACGCGAGTTGAAGCGCAGCACGGCAAAGCCGCGCTCGGCGAACATGTAAAAGAGATTGTAGACGATCTGGTTGTTCATCGTCCCGCCGAATTGGGGGTGCGGATGAAGCACGATCGCGATCGGAGCATTGGGCTCCTTGCCGGGCTGGTAACGGCCTTCCAGGCGCCCCTCGGGGCCGTTGAAGATCACTTCTGGCATGGTCTGGTTTCTTCCGGCCGTTCGGCTCTGTTGGTGCGGTTCCGCGGGCTGTTTTCGTGGCGCTGTGGCAGCTTGACTAAGCTGGCTCAGGCTCCTAAAACATGGCTCGCAAAATCTAGTTTAGAATTATTCGAAACTCGGTTTTTAGCGGCCAGGCGGCCTGCAAGTGCGCCCCTTGTAATGAAGTTGGGCGTGCGATTTCAAGAAGTGTTTGGATTCGGAGGCGCGCTGGCGTCCCGTATCGGACATCAATGCTATGAGCGGCGTGCATGCGCCATACGGGTAACCGATGACCAGAGCGGCGATCTATCTCGATCATAATGCCGCGTCTCCGCTTCTGCCCGAAGCGCGGGCGGCGCTGGTTGATGCCCTGGATTTGACCGGCAATGCCTCTTCGGTGCACGGCCATGGCCGTGCATTGCGCAATCTCATCGAAACCGCCCGCGGACAGATCGCCAGTGTGGCGGGTGCCGAGCGCAAGCAAGTCGTGTTCACCGGTTCTGCCACCGAGGCCATCACCCAGGCCATTGTCGGTGGCGCAAAAGCGTTCGCGGCAGGCGCCGTCGTCATCAGCGCCACTGAACATGCGGCTGTGTCCAAGGCGGCGGAAGCAACGGGCCTGCCGGTTGTCATCCTGCCGGTTGATGGCGGCGGGCACATTGATCTCGATCAATTGGCAGAGATTGTTGCCGAGGCTGAGGGCAATCTGCTTGTTGCCCTGCACTGGGTGAACAATGAGACGGGCGTCGTGCAGGAGGTAGCGCGGATAAGCGCTATTGTCGGCCCGACCCGTCACACACTTTTCATCGATGCCGTGCAGGCATTCGGCAAACTGGACCTCGATTTCGCGGCTTCGGCACCCGATATGATGGCTGTTAGCGGTCACAAGGTCGGTGCGCCCGCCGGTATCGGCGCGCTGCTGGTCAAGTCGCATGCCGACGTCGTCAGGCTGATACCCGGTGGCGGGCAGGAGCAGGGGCGACGGGGCGGTACGGAAGCCAGCGCACTGATTTCGGCCTTCGGCGCTGCGGCGGCGGCTATTGCAGATCGCTATCAGGCTGCCGATGTGCAGGCACTGGTGGCTAGGCTCGAGGCCGCACTTCCGGCCGAGGCTGTTGTGTTTGGCGATCGCCGGCTGGGCAATGTGGTCAATTTCGCTGTGCCGGGCATCAAGAATGCCACGGCCATGATGGCGCTGGACCTGATGGGCCTTTCGATCTCGTCCGGCTCCGCCTGTTCTTCTGGCAAGGTTGGCTCGAGCCATGTGCTGGCTGCCATGGGCGTTGCGCCCGAACTGGCCGAGTGCGCCCTGCGCGTCAGCCTGGGCTGGAATTCCACGGGTGAGGACGTTGACGCGTTTCTCGCTGGTTACCAATCGATCCTTGAGCGCCATCGGGCGCGGCAGGGTCAGGCGGCCTGAGGGTCGCATCATTTAGACGGCTCGCGGCGACCTTGACTCGCTGATGGGTAAACAGGAGTGCCTTATGGCTGACGATTACGCCGACATCCCGACGCTCAAGGAAAACATCGATCGAGCCACCGTTGACTCGGTGCGTTCGCTCGATGTCGACAAGTATAAATACGGATTCGAAACCGATATCGAATCCGAAAAGGCTCCCAAGGGCCTGAGCGAGGATACGGTTCGCTTCATCTCCAAGAAGAAGAACGAGCCCGAATGGATGCTGGAATGGCGTCTGGAAGCCTATCGCCGCTGGCTGACCATGACCGAGCCGACCTGGGCCAAGGTGCATTATCCCAAGCTCGACCTGCAGGACATGTATTTCTACGCCGCGCCAAAATCGACGCCGGCGCCGAAGAGCCTGGACGAAGTCGATCCGGCGCTGATCGCCATGTATGACAAGCTGGGCGTGCCGCTGAAAGAGCGCGAAATCCTGGCCGGCGTCGAGCGTCCCAAGGTCGCTGTCGATGCGGTCATGGACTCGGTCTCCGTCGTCACCACATTCCGCGAGGAACTGGCCAAGGTCGGCATTATCTTCTGCTCGATCTCGGAGGCTATCCGCGAGCATGCCGAACTGGTCCAGAAGTACCTCGCTTCGGTCGTGCCGGTTTCGGATAATTACTACGCCACGCTGAATTCTGCGGTCTTCACCGACGGCTCCTTCGTCTATATTCCCAAGGGCGTCCGGTGCCCGATGGAGCTGTCGACCTACTTCCGTATCAACGAGAAGAAGACCGGGCAGTTCGAGCGTACGCTGATCATTGCCGAGGCTGACAGCTATGTGAGCTATCTCGAAGGCTGCACTGCGCCGATGCGCGACGAAGCCCAGTTGCATGCCGCCGTGGTGGAGCTGGTTGCGCTCGACAATGCCGAGATCAAGTATTCCACTGTCCAGAACTGGTATCCGGGCGACAAGGACGGCAAGGGTGGCATCTACAATTTCGTCACCAAGCGTGGCGATTGCCGTGGCGCCAATTCCAAGATCTCCTGGACGCAAGTGGAAACCGGTTCGGCCATCACCTGGAAATATCCGTCCTGCATCCTGCGTGGCGATGGTTCGCGCGGCGAATTTTATTCGATCGCCATTTCTAACGGCTATCAGCAGGTCGATAGCGGCACCAAGATGTTGCATCTGGGCAAGAACACGTCCAGCCGCATCATCGCCAAGGGCATTGCCGCGGGCTTTTCGGACAATACCTATCGTGGCCAGGTCTCGGCTCATGCCAAGGCCAAGAGTGCGCGCAACTTCACCCAGTGCGACTCGCTGCTGATCGGTGATAAATGCGGTGCCCACACCGTGCCCTATATCGAGAGCCGCAATGGCACCGCGATCTTTGAGCACGAGGCCACCACGTCCAAGATTTCCGACGACCAGATGTTCTATTGCCAGCAGCGCGGCCTCAACGAGGAAGAAGCTGTGGCGCTGATCGTCAATGGCTTCGTCCGCGATGTCTTGCAGCATCTGCCCATGGAGTTCATGGTCGAAACCCAGAAGCTGATCGCCATTTCCCTGGAAGGCAGTGTGGGATGACCGACGAGACGACCAATCTGGTTCTGGAACACTTGCGAGCAATCCGTTCGGATATTTCGATCCTCAAGTTGGAAATCCGTAGCGTTCAGGCCGAGCAGACAGCCATGCGTCACGAGATGCGGGCAATGGCTGTACGGCAGGATCAGATGGCGGAAGATATCGCTGGCGTTAAGGTGCGTCTCGACCGCATCGAGCGCCGCCTTGACCTTCATGAGCCGGCCGAATGACTGAGACTTCGCGTAACCCTGTGGTGTCACTTGCCTCCCTCGCACTCGATGCGTGGGAACAGGGAACGCTGTACAAGTCTGCCGATACCTCCTTCGGCAAGCTGCTGGGTGTGCGCGCGTTGGGTATCAGCTATAATGAAGTGCCGGCCGGCAAGTCGAGTTGCCCCTTCCACAATCACCACGTCGAGGAAGAACTCTTCATCGTGCTGGAAGGCGAAGGCACCTATCGCTTTGGCGAGGAGCGCTTTTCGTTCAAGGCTGGCGATGTGCTCGGTGCTCCCAATGGTGGGCCTGAAACGGCGCACCAGATCCTCAATACCGGATCGGTAACGCTCAAGTATCTGGGCATTGCCAACAATGCCGAGACAGAGGTTTGCGAATACCCGGATTCGGGGAAATTTCAGGTGACGAGCCGGACATCGGTCGACCGTCGCCTGCGCCACAACGGCCGCGAAGGCCAAAACGAACTTGATTATTGGGACGGCGAGCCGGGCGCCTGAGGCGCTGCCAGCCGATCCCCACGACATTGGAGACTAGAAACATGACTACCCCCATCCTTGAAATCCGCAATCTGCATGCGCGCATCGAAGAACGCGAAATCCTCAAGGGCGTGAATCTCGTCATCCCGCCAGGTGAAGTCCATGCCATCATGGGCCGCAATGGTTCGGGCAAGTCGACGCTGAGCTATGTTCTGGCCGGCAAGGAAGACTATGAGATCACCGAGGGTGAAATCCTGCTCAATGGCGAGAGCATCCTCGACATGGATCCGTCCGAACGCGCTGCTGCCGGCGTATTCCTGGCCTTCCAGTACCCGATCGAGATCCCCGGCGTTGCCACCATGACCTTCCTCAAGGCGGCGATGAATGCCCAGCGCAAGGCGCGCGATGAAGCCGAGATGACGACGCCCGAATTCATGCGCCTGGTCAAGGAAGCTGGCAGCCAGTTGCAGGTCGATACCGACATGCTCAAGCGCCCGCTCAATGTCGGCTTCTCCGGCGGCGAGAAGAAACGCGCCGAAATCATGCAGATGGCGCTGCTCAAGCCCGCGCTCTGCGTGCTCGACGAGACGGATTCCGGCCTCGATATCGATGCGCTGCAGGTCGTGTCCAAGGGCGTCAACGCCCTGCGTTCTGACGATCGCGCCATGCTGGTCATCACCCACTATCAGCGCCTGCTGAACCACATTGTGCCGGATGTCGTGCATGTGTTCAGCGATGGCCGGATCGTCGAGAGTGGTGACAAGGATCTGGCGCTGCAGCTCGAAGCCAAGGGCTATGCCGACTTCGACGGTGCGGCGGCCTGATCCATGTCCTTTCACGTTCCAGTGCGCCTGGGTGCCGCCGAAAACACCCTGATCGACCAGCTCAAGAGCGTGGGCGCTGACGCCACCGCCGAGCGCATCGCCGTGGCCGGCCTGCCGACCCGCCGCGTCGAGGCCTATCACTATACCGACCTCAAGATGCTGCTGAAGGCAATTCCGCCTCTGGCGGCAGGTGCCGGTGCGTCCGAAACACCGGTGCTCGACATTGACGGAGCCTATCGTCTGCTGATCGCCAATGGCGCGATCCAGGCGGCTGCTGCGGCGCCTGCCGACGTGCTGGTCGGGAAAGCCGAGGGCACGGCGCTCTCGACCCGCGACGACGTCCTGGTTCATCTCAATGGCGCCTTTGCCAAGGAAAGCCTGACCCTCACCGTGGAAGGCAATATCGATCAGGTTATCCAGATCGATCGCCGCATCGAGGGTGACGCCGCCCATGCCACGGATTCGCTGAAGGTTTTCATTGCAGATGGCGCTTCGGCGACGCTGGTCGAGATTTTCTCGGGTTCCGATGCCGCCCATGTCGGCAATCACGCGACCTATGTTGCGCTGGGCAAGGACGCCAAGCTGATCCATGTCACGCTGGACCTCTCGGTGCGCGCAACCAGCCATTTCGCGACCAATGAGTATCATGTCGGAGAAAACGGCCAGCTGCGCACGCTGGTGGTTCACGCTGGTTCGGGTCTGGCCCGCACGCATCTCTTCCCGCGCTATGAAGGTGCCGGCGCCCATGGCGATATCACTGGCCTGAACCTCGTTTCCGACGGCCAGCATTCCGACATCACGATGATGGCCGAACACGCCTTCCCGCACACCACCAGCCAGCCGCTGTTCAAGTCGATCGCCCGTGGCCGCGGCAAGGCCGTGGTGCAGGGCAAGCTGGTCGTGGCTCGCGACGCGCAAAAGACCGATGCCAAGTTCATGCACCAGGGTCTGATGCTGTCGGACGAAGCGGAAATCCTCTCCAAGCCAGAACTGGAAATCTATGCCGACGACGTGGTCTGCGGCCATGGCTCGACCTGCGGCAAGCTCGATGAGGATAGCCTGTTTTACCTGATGAGCCGCGGCATCCCGCAGGCAGAGGCCGAGACCATGCTGGTGCGTGGCTTCCTCGAAGAACTGGTCGACCCGATCGAGGCCGAAGCCCTGGCCGACGCGCTGCATGGGGTGATCGACGGCTGGCTGCTGGGCAAGTGACCGGGTGGAGCCAAGGCTCCGCCCATTCCCCCAACGGGACGACAATTGATGACTTTCGACCTCGATAAAGTCCGCGCTGATTTTCCGATCCTGTCGGAACAGATCCATGGCAATCGGCTGGT
The DNA here is from genome assembly GCA_029202405.1 of Candidatus Devosia phytovorans. Lineage (NCBI taxonomy): Bacteria > Pseudomonadati > Pseudomonadota > Alphaproteobacteria > Hyphomicrobiales > Devosiaceae > Devosia > Candidatus Devosia phytovorans. The sequence continues at coordinate 1,528,754 of CP119312.1, forward strand.
CTACCTCGATAGCGGTGCATCGGCGCAAAAGCCGGTGCAGGTGCTGGACCGGATGGACCATGCTTTCCGCCACGAATATGCCAATGTGCATCGCGGTCTCCACACGCTGGCCAATCGCGCGACCGAAGCTTATGAGGGTGGCCGCCACGCGGCGCAGGCCTTCCTCAATGCGGCGCGGCCGGAGGAAATCGTCTTTACCAAGTCAGCTACAGAGGCGATCAACCTCGTGGCCCAGAGCTTTGCCGGTCCGCGGATAGGCGAGGGCGACGAGATCGTCACCACGATCATGGAGCATCACTCCAATATCGTGCCTTGGCACTTTCATCGCGAGCGCAAGGGCGCGGTGATCAAATGGGTCGACGTGCGCGACGATGGCAGCTTCGACCTCGATGCCTTCGAGGCGGCGCTGAGCGATCGCACCCGTATGGTTGCAGTTACCCATATGTCCAACGTTCTGGGGACAATCACGCCGGTCACGCAGATGATCGAAATCGCCCATGCCCGGGGCATTCCGGTGCTGGTGGATGGTAGTCAGGGCGCCGTACACACCGTAGTTGACGTGCAGGACCTGGACGCCGATTTCTACATCATGACCGGCCACAAGCTCTATGGGCCCACCGGTATCGGCGTGCTCTACGGCAAATACGACCTCCTCGCCGAAATGCAGCCCTACCAGGGTGGCGGGGAGATGATCGATGTCGTGACCATGGATAGCGTCACCTATAACGAACCGCCGCATCGATTCGAGGCGGGCACGCCGCCCATCGTCCAGGCCATCGGGTTGGGTGCTGCGCTCAAATACATGACCGAGCTAGGTCGCGATGCCATTGCTGCGCACGAGCATGACGTTGCTGAATATGCGCATGAGCAACTGAGCCGCATCAACTCGCTGCGCCTGATCGGCACGGCGCCGGGAAAAGGCGGCATCTTCTCGTTCGAGATGGCCAATGCCCATGCGCATGACGTGGCCACCATTCTCGACCGCTATGGCATCGCCGTTCGCGCCGGCACGCATTGTGCCATGCCGCTGCTGAAACGCTTTGGTGTCACCTCTACCTGCCGCGCCAGCTTCGCCCTATATAATGGCAAGGATGACGTTGATGCGTTGGTGGACGGCATCAACCGCGCCCAGAAATTTTTCGCCTGATTGGTACTGATATGACCGACGAACCCGAAATCGACGAATCCAAGATCGCTCCGGCGCCGACCATTCCCGAACCGCGGATCACGCCCAATGTCGGCGGCGGTCTGCCCGATGCCGAGGTCGAGCGCATCACGACGGACCTGATCGGTGCACTCAAGACCGTCTATGACCCGGAAATCCCGGTCGATATCTATGAGCTGGGCTTGATCTACAAGGTCGATCTCGATGACGATCGCAATCTGTCCATCGACATGACGCTGACTGCGCCGGGTTGTCCCGTGGCTGGCGAAATGCCCGGCTGGGTGGAAAATGCGGCGCGTGGCGTCGAAGGCGTGCAGGACGTAACCGTCAACATGGTGTTTGATCCGCCGTGGGACGCCTCCCGCATGAGCGAGGAAGCTCAAGTCGCGTTGAACTGGTGGTAATTTCAGGCGTTTCGTCCTATATATCGTGAAACGCCGATAGAAAGTTTGCCGATGGCCTTCAAGATCATGTCGCTGACCGATGCCGCTGCCGAGCGCATCACCGAGATCATCGAGGATTCCGAAAAGCCGGTCATCGGCCTGCGCGTCGGCATCAAGAACTCCGGCTGTGCCGGTGTGGCCTATACGATGGATTATCTCGAGGAGCCGATCAAGGGCGACGACCATGTCACCGACAAGGGCGTCAATGTCTGGATCGATCCCAAGGCGACCATGTATCTGCTCGGCACGATCATGGATTTCGAGACAGCCAAGATGAGCGCCGGCTTCACCTTCAGGAACCCCAATCAGACCGGCGAATGCGGCTGCGGCGAGAGCGTCACGCTCAAGGCCGCCGACCTCAAGGCGATCGCAGAGGCCAGGCAGACGGTCTGATCGCTTCAACTTTGCTCGAGCAAATCCCCGCCCAGTTGCGGGGATTTCTGTTTGAGGCGTTCCCGTTCCCGCGCGTCGACAGTTGCGCAGGGCAGGGCGCTGGTGCATTGATCCTCCATCATGATTTCGCCCCTGCCTGCCGCCCTTACCATTGTCCCGCCCAACCGTCCGCTCAATGGGCGCGTTGCCCCGCCGGGATCAAAATCCATCACCAATCGTGCCCTGTTGCTGGCGGCGCTGGCCAATGGCACGAGCCGTCTGACCGGTGCGCTCAAGAGCAAGGACACCACCCTGATGGCAGCCGCCCTGCGGCAGATGGGCGTGACAGTCGAAGAGCCTGACGCGACGAGTTTCGTCGTCACCAGCACGGGCCGCCTTCAGGCACCGGATGGGCCGCTATTCCTCGGAAATGCTGGGACGGCAACCCGCTTCCTGACCGCTGCCGTAGCAACGGTCGATGGCACCGTGATTGTCGATGGCGACGACGAAATGCGTGTCCGGCCGATCGGTCCTCTGGTTGCGGCACTCCAGTCCCTTGGCATCAAGGCCAGTTCGCCGACTGGTTGCCCGCCGGTGACCATTGTCGGCAATGGCAGTTTCGGGCAGGGCCGCGTGGAAATCGATGGCAGTCTCTCCAGCCAGTATGTCTCGGCTCTTCTGATGGCGGCGCCGCTGGGCGATGGGCCGATCACCATTGCCCTCACCGGCAAGGAGATTGGGGCGCGCGGCTATGTCGATTTGACCTTGGCGGCCATGCGAAGCTTCGGCGCCTCGGTCGAACAAATCGATGCCGGCACCTGGCTGGTTCAGCCCACCGGCTACCGGGCTGCCGACCTGCTCGTCGAACCCGATGCCTCTGCTGCGACCTATCTCTGGGGCATCGAGGCGCTGACGGGCGGCAAGATTGATCTCGGGGTTGCTGCGGATGCCTTCACCCAACCCGACGCCGCGGCCCAGGCGGTCATTGCGCAATTCCCCAATATGCCTGCCGTCATCGATGGCTCGCAGATGCAGGATGCCGTGCCCACGCTGGCCGTGGTTGCTGCCTTCAACGCCCATCCCGTGCGCTTCGTCGGCATCGCCAACCTGCGCGTCAAGGAAACCGATCGCATCCGCGCCGTCGCCAATGAGCTCAATCGCATCCTGCCCGGTCTTGCCACGGAAGAAGGCGATGACCTGGTGGTGGCATCGGATCCCGATCTGGCCGCCCGTAGCCAGCCTGCGCGGGTAGAAACCTACCACGATCACCGTATCGCCATGAGCTTCGCCCTGGCGGGCCTGAGACTGCCGGGCATCACGGTTCTCGATCCGGCCTGCACCAGCAAGACGTATCCGACCTATTGGGAAATGCTGGAAATGCTGGGCGTCACGCTGCAGCGAGCAGACTGATCAGGCCGCTGAAATGCCCGGCACGGCCGACTGCAGGGCCGCCAGCTGGGTCTCGCTGAACACCTTGTTACGGCCGGCATGCTTGGCGGCATAGAGGCAGAGGTCGGCCCGTTCGATCATCGAGGCCGACGTGTCACCAGCGCGATAGGCAGCAATGCCGAAGGACGCGGTGATGCGGCCGAGTTTTTCGTTGGTGGAGCGCTTGAGCAATTCCTTGGCCTGGATGGCCTTGCGGATGTTTTCCGCGACGATGATCGCGCCTTCGAGATCGGTCGAGGGCAGGATGGCGACGAATTCCTCACCACCGTAACGCGCGGCCAGGTCCTTGCCCTTGATGTTGGACTTCAGCGTCATCGCCACCAGACGCAGCACCTGGTCGCCGGTCTGGTGACCATAGCTGTCGTTGAAGCTCTTGAAGTGATCGATGTCGATGATCATCAGGCAGAGCGGCTCGTCAGTGGTGGCAGCATGGGTGACGGCGCTGTCCATGCCTTCGTCAAAGCACTTCCGGTTGGCGATCTTGGTCAGCGGGTCCAGCATGGATTCGCGGCGCACGTCATCGAGATCGCGCTGCAGGGAAGCAATGTCATCGCGCGAGGCGGTGAGTTTTTCCTCAAGCGATGTGTTGGTCGCCTGCATCTGCCGGGTCTCTGACAGCAGGCGATCAGCCAGGTCCTTCATGTCCTGCTGGGTGATCTCGCGGGCCAGGTCGCCGCTCGCCATCTGCAGCGAACCGGAATAGGCATTGGCCGTGACCATTGCGCCATCAATGGCATCGTGCACGGCCTCGATACGCGCATGCATGCGCTCGGACACCACCGACATGCGATCGTTGACGTCAGACTTGAGGAATTCGTTGTAAAGCGTTTCGGCAAGGTCGGCAGAGGGCGAGCTGCCGCCACGGAAAATCGCATTGATGCGGTTGTTCAGCGTCGGGTTGACGCCGGTCGCATAGGTGAACAGCAGTTCGTAGAACTGGGGATATGGCGGGATTCCACTGCGCTTCAAAAGGTCAAATGCCGAGTTGGCATAGCCAAGCGCGCGTTTGAATTCCTGTTCTGACACTGCGTCCCTCGAGCTGTTGCGCTCAAATCCCGTCGCGTGTAGCCACGGCCGGTTCCCGCAGAGAAGATACCGTCGGCGCAATTAAATACAACAGTGCCGGCACAATATTGCGCCGGCACACACAGTCAAATCGCTATGCTTCTAGTTGCTAAGCCGCGTAGGGCGCAGCAAAAATGCTGGAATGGGACCGTCATTGCCAAATGGTGATGACCCGACCTGGGCCGAATCACTAGCCTCGGCCTCAGCACGGGTTCTGCCCCGACTGCGTTTTGGACGCTCCTGCACCGGCTGCGGTGCAGGAGTGCTGTCGGCAACTTCGGTCACAACCTCGGCTGTTTCTGTTACCGTCTCTGCAGTCGTTTCGGCAGTCGGGCGCTTGCGGGCGCCGCCACGACGCGTACGCGCCGGGCGAGCAGGCCGCTCGGCTGCCGCTTCGTCCTGGGCTTCGACGACAGGCGCCGCCTTGCCGGTGTCCAGATAGTCGATCGGCTTCTGGATCAGCTTGAGGATAGCGTCGAGATGCTTGCCATCGGCAGGCGCCACGAATGTATAGGCGACGCCCGAGCGGCCGGCGCGGCCGGTACGCCCGATGCGGTGCACATAGTCTTCGGCATGCACGGGCACGTCAAAGTTGAACACATGGCTCACCGCCGGGATGTCGAGGCCGCGGGCGGCCACGTCACTGGCGACCAGAAGGGTCAGCCGGTTGTTCTTGAAGGCGTCCAGAGTCTCCATGCGGCTTTTCTGGTCCATGTCGCCATGCAGCGCGCCGGCCGAGAAGCCGTGACGCTCCAGCGAGCGGGCAAGGGTCGCCACGTCGCGCTTGCGATTGCAGAAGATGATCGCATTGGTCAGGTTCTCGGAGGCGCGGATCCGATCACGCAGCGAAGCGCGCTTTTCCTCGGGCTTGGACGAGACCTTCACCAGCTTCTGGTCGATGGTATCGGCGGTCGATGCGGCGCGGGAAACCTGCACATGCACCGGATCCTTGAGGAACTTCTTGGTCAGCTTCTCGATCTGCCCATCCATCGTCGCCGAAAACAACATGGTCTGGCGGCGCGGCGGCAGGCGATTGACGATCTTTTCGATGTCGTCGATGAAGCCCATGTCGAGCATGCGGTCGGCTTCGTCGATGACGAGGATTTCAACGCCGGTCAGCAGGATCTTGCCGCGATCGAACTGGTCGAGCAGGCGGCCGGGCGTGGCAATCAGGACGTCGACGCCACGGTCGAGCTTCTTGTTCTGGTCCTCGAAGCTGACGCCGCCGATGATCAGCGCCATGCTGAGGCGATGGTTCTTGCCGTATTTTTCAAAGTTCTCGGAGACCTGCGCCGCGAGTTCGCGCGTGGGTTCGAGAATGAGTGTACGGGGCATGCGGGCACGAGCGCGGCCGTTTTCCAGCAGATGGATCATCGGCAGAACGAAGCTGGCCGTCTTGCCGGTGCCGGTCTGGGCAATGCCGATAACGTCCTTCTTTTCAAGGACATGCGGAATGGCCTGTGCCTGGATTTCGGTTGGCGACGTATAGCCAGCCGCTGCAACAGCGTCAGAAACTTTGGTTGAGAGGCCAAGCGCGGAGAATTCGGTCAAGTTTGGTAATTCCACTCAGATATGTGGCCCGGGGCCAGGTCCAGTCCGAGACATTCGAACGGTGCGCCGGGGTCGTCAGCAGTGGACAGAAAAGGCATACGCGAACGCATCCACAGCCGGGCGGCCACTCGACGTTGGCAATACAGCACGTCGTGGAATGGCCCTGAGGCATTCCGCTCATCCCGGCTGTGTTCAAACACTGGCCGTCAAGCAGGAAATGCTCCAGCGGCGCGGACCATAGCGCAAAGGCCTTGTCTGTCAACGCATTTGGCGCTTTTAGGCTTAATTGCAGCCTTCACGACGCTCCTGTGACACCTCGGCTCCGCTAGACGTCGAGGTCGGTGACGAAGGCCGCGTTTTCCTGGATGAAGTCAAAACGGGCTTCCGGCTTGGTGCCCATCAGGCGATCGACGCTGATGCGGGTGGCCTCGAGATCGTCGCGCACCTTGACCTGCAGCAGCGTCCGCGACTTGGGCGACATGGTGGTTTCGCGCAGATGCGAGAAGGGCATTTCGCCAAGGCCCTTGAAGCGGGTCATGTCGACCTTGCCCTTGCCGGTGAACTCGGTGGCCAGCAACTCTTCCTTGTGGGCGTCGTCGCGGGCATAGAGCGTCTTGCTGCCCTGGGTGATGCGGAACAGCGGGGGCAGGGCGAGGTAGAGGTGTCCACCGTCGATCAGCCTCGGCATTTCCTGGAAGAAAAAGGTGATCAGCAGGGTCGCGATGTGGGCGCCGTCAACGTCAGCATCGGTCATGATGATGATCTTGTCGTAGCGCAGGTCGTCCTCGCTGTAGCGATCGCGCGTGCCACAGCCCAAAGCCTGGATCAGGTCGGCGATCAGCTGGCTGCCAGCCATCTTTTCACGGCTGGCGCCGGCCACGTTGAGGATCTTGCCGCGCAGCGGCAGCACGGCTTGGCTCTTGCGGTCGCGCGCCTGCTTGGCCGATCCACCTGCCGAGTCGCCTTCGACGATAAAGAGTTCGGCGCCCTGAGCTGCGGTCTGCGAGCAGTCGGCCAGCTTGCCCGGCAGGCGGAGCTTGCGCGTCGCGCTGGCGCGGTCGATTTCCTTTTCCTTGCGGCGACGCAGGCGCTCCTCGGCGCGTTCAACCGCCCAGTCGAGCAGCTTTCCCGCCTGGTTGGGCGAGGCAGCCAACCAATGGTCGAAGGCATCGCGCAAGGCATTGTCGACGATGCGGGTGGCTTCGCCCGAGGCCAGCTTGTCCTTGGTCTGGCCAACGAATTCGGGTTCGCGCACGAAAACCGAGAGCATGGCGCTGCAATGAGCGAAAACGTCTTCCGCCGTCAGCTGTGCGCCATTCTTGTTCTTGGTCAGTTCGGCGTAATTCTTGAGGCCGCGCAGCAGGGCCGTGCGCATGCCCGATTCATGGGTACCACCATCGGGCGTCGGCACGGTATTGCAATAGGACGAAACCCCGCCGTCGCCCAGCGTCCAGGCAATGGCCCATTCGACGCCGCCATGCGAGCCGGGCTTGCCATGGGTGCCGGAGAAGACTTCGTCGACGATGCGCGTCTCGCCCTCGATGCGGGCGGACATGAAGTCCTTGAGACCATTGGGATAGTGGAACACGGCCTTGGCGGGCGCGTCTTCGGTGGCCAGTGACTCGTCGCAGCTCCAGCGCAGTTCGACGCCGGCGAACAGGTAGGCCTTGGCGCGCGTCATGCGATAGAGGCGCGCGGCCGAGAAATGCGCGTGCTCGCCGAAGATCTGCGGATCGGGGTGGAAGCGGGTGGTGGTGCCGCGCCGGTTCTGTACGCGGCCGAGCGGCTCGATATCGCCCAGTGGCTTGCCGCGGGAAAAGGACAGCCGGTGCAATTGCTGCTCACGCGCCACTTCCACGATCATGCTGTCGGACAAAGCATTGACCACCGAAACACCCACGCCATGCAGGCCGCCGGAGGTTTCATAGGCCTTGGAGTCAAACTTGCCGCCGGCGTGCAACACGGTGTGGACGATTTCCAGCGTCGAGCGGCCGGGGAATTTGGGGTGATTTTCGACGGGAATGCCGCGGCCGTTGTCGACGACGGTCAGGAAGCCGTCTTCGCCAAGATGCACCTCGATACGCGTGGCGTGACCGGCGATGGCCTCGTCCATGGAATTGTCGATGACTTCGGCAAAGAGGTGATGCAGGGCATTGGAATCGGTGCCGCCGATATACATGCCCGGACGCCGCCGGACGGGCTCGAGCCCTTCCAGCACCTCGATATCTGCGGCCGAGTAGGATCCCGGCGCGGCAGCGGCCTTGGTGGCCGGCTTTACCGGCTCAGGAGCTACAGGCTGGGGCTCGGAGCCGCCGAAAAGGTCTTCTGCGTTGGACATGCAATTTCCGTCTTGGCGCCCGAATCGGGCGAATTGGCCTTTTAGCATATCCTGCCGGTTACAAATCCCGGGCAGGGAACCTGCTCACAAGTGCCGAGTTCTCCACAAACTGAACGGGAAATGAACGGCTTGTGGTCGCCCCATTCAACTGCGCTCAGGCATTGTCGTGGCTTGGCTGAACCAGGAGGCAAGAGTGAGAGGATCTATCGCCTATATCCTGACTGCTTTGCTCATCACATCTGCGCCAGCGCAGGCGCAGGGCTTCGGGTTGTTTTTTGGTGACGAGGAATCCGACTTCTTTGCGCCGCCCGAACGCATCACCTGCATGACGGATCGCCAGATCCGCGATGCTGTCGCCGCAGAGGGCTTTTCCAATATCTATCTCAACGTACCCAATGACGGTCACGTCGAGGTTCGCGCAACGATCGATGGCTGGGTCTACCTGCTCGAATACGACTTCTGCCGCGGCTATATCGAAGAGGCTCGCAAGCTGCGGCGGGCAGGCTAAATATCCGCCAATTCCCAAATCCATACAAAGCAGTCCCAAGATCGGGCAGCGGGTTTACGTTCCGTTTGCTTCTTGAAAGCACTTTCTTAAAGGCGCGCTGATAGAACAGTGCGCATACGGCTTTTGTATGGAGTTCCGTATGCGAACCGAACGGGATCATAGTATTGCGTACCCGCTTCCGGCCGGTTCATTTGTCCATGATGTTGGGCCATCTGCCGGATTTTCAGGTATTGCGTACCGGCTGACCAATATCACTGCACCGCGCTTCGGTCTTGTCGCGCTTGTCTCCACCCTATTCTATTTCCTCTGATCCGGCTGATTGATTTTCGCCCTCTGGGCGGCTAATGATCACTCTCGCCGTCAACACCAGCCAGAGGAGTGCGCCCATGACATTGCAGTATGTGCACCGCTCCCGTGGCCCTGTTCCCGCCCTGTGGCATCAGCTGCAGGGCTGACCGGTACTGGTACGGACGAAACCCTCTGTCTCCCCATCCTGGTTTGCCCTTCGTGGCGGTCTCGATCGCGTCAGTGATCACGACCGCCGTTTAAGGATTTGGCGCCTTCGCGCCGCACCAGTGAGAATAGACGATGGGTTCCATCAGCCTCCGCAATGCCGGCCTCGTGGCCACTGACACGCTCTTTTCCAACCTCAACATGGTCATCGGCGATGGCGATCGCGTCGGCCTTGTCGCCGGCAATGGCCGGGGCAAGACGACCTTGCTGCGCGCCATGGCCGGGCAGGGGGAGCTGACCTCCGGGGAGATCACCCGTTCGCGCGGCCTGACCGTCGGCTATGTCGAGCAGGACATGCCCGCTGCCAGCATGGGCCTGACGCTCCATGACGCCGTGCTCGAAGCCCTGTCGCCCATAGATCGGGACAGCGACAGCTGGCGTGTCGACGTGGTGCTCGACGAGTTCGAAACGCCCGTTGCCATGCGTAACCGAAGGCTGACCGAACTGTCGGGAGGCTGGCAGCGCATCGCGCTGATTGCCCGTTGCTGGGTGTTGCAGCCCGATGCGCTGCTGCTCGACGAGCCCACCAATCATCTGGACCTCGGCAAGTTGTTCCAGCTGGAAAACTGGATCAACCAGGCGGCGCGATCCATTCCCGTGGTCATCGCCAGTCATGACCGTCAGTTCCTTGATGCGACGACCAATCGGACGCTGTTTCTGAGGCCTGACGCCAGTCATTATTTTCCGTTGCCCTATAGCAAGGCGCGCATCGCCCTGGCCGAGATCGACGAGGCGGCTGAGGCCAAGCGCGAACGCGACCTCAAAGAGGTCAGCCGGCTCCGCAAGCAGGCGGCAAAGCTCACCAATATCGGCATCAACTCGGGCAGCGACCTGCTCGTCGTCAAATCGAAATACCTGCGTGAGCGCGCCGCCAGGATCGAGACGGCCGTGCAGTCGCTGCACAAGGAGCGCAGTGGCGACATCAGGCTGGGCAACAGCGGCGCGCAAGCGCGCGTCATGTTGGCGATGGACAATGTCGAGGTTGCCAGTCCTGTTGGCGACAAGCTGTTCCGTATCGAGAAGCTGCATGTCTTCCAGGGCGACCGTTTGGTCATTCTTGGCCGCAACGGCACGGGCAAGTCACAGTTCATCGGTCTCGTGCATCGCGCCATGCTGGGGACGGAGGTGGCCGGCATGCGCGTCAGTCCGCAGGTTGTTCCCGGTTACGTGGACCAGGCCATGAGTTTCCTGCCGCCCAGGGAATCGCCGCTCGGCTATATCACCAGCCGTTTCAACGAAGGCGACCAGCGATCCAAGAGCCTGCTGGCCGGCGCCGGTTTTGCGCTAGAAAAGCAGGACCGTCCGATCAGCGAGCTGTCCTTCGGGCAGCGGGCGCGGCTGGGTCTTTTGGCCATTCGCCTGCAGCAGCCCAATTTCTACCTGCTGGACGAGCCGACCAATCACGTCGACATCCCTGGGCAGGAGCGGTTGGAGCACGAGATCCTCAATCACGGCGCGACGTCAATCCTTGTCAGCCACGATCGCAGCTTCGTCCGCGGGCTGGGCAGCCGATTCTTCGTGATTGAAAACCGGAAACTCAAGGAAGTTGAAAGCCCTGAGCCGCATTTCGCTGCCATGGCGGCGGAACAGTCCTGAAATAGTTCGGGATCGGCCGGAAATCTTTGCGTGCAGTGTTTCGCGGGGATCTTCGGCCGGTTCACTGCCTGAATACTTTGTGAAGTATTTAGAAATTGGAATTACCGTTCGCCTTGGGATGCGGGAGAATTTCAATTGCAAGTTAATCAAACAATAGTGGCGGCGCCCAAGCCTGCGCCGCAGGATAATGTTCGATATGTTGGCGCCATCAACGGGTCATATGCTCTTTCAGATCGCCGTGACGAGGCGACCGAAGCCATTCCAGTCTATGCCTGCCGGCTAGCTTCCATTTCTCCGGAACAGGCGGTTCTCATTGCCCCGGTAATCGCCAGGACAAACGAGACGGTGGTCGCCCATTTCAAGGATTTCGGCATTCTGCGCAGCCAGGTGTCGCGCGAGCTGGCGACTGGCTTCGTGCTGGATATTCAGCTCGACGATGAGGGGCGCAAAAAGCTGGCCGCAAAAATCCGCTGGCGCAAGCAGCATGCCACCAGCCAGGCCGCCGACAAGCGCGACTTTCCGCGCATCATGCCCAAGGATCCGCGCAGCGTGCTGACGATGGCCGACGGCAAGCTGCATCCGTGCTTTGTCATCGACGTCTCCCAGTCGGGCGTTGCCGTATCGGCGGCTATCCTGCCGGCCAAAGACACCCCGCTGGCCGTCGGCAGTATGATCGGTCGCGTGGTGCGCAAGCTCGACATCGGCTTTGCCGTGGAATTTACGCAGATCCATCCGCTAGATGAACTTGAACGGCGCTTGCAGACGCCCCCGTCCTGGTCTGCATAGTTTCCCACCTAGTACGTTGATCAGAAAGTGAAAATTGTCTCCTTTCTGACCTCTTGAAGAATCGATGGCTTGGTTTAATTCTGGTTCCGAACAAACTGGGTCGGGAACCCCATGCTTGGATCGGAAGCCTATGGCGCGCAGGCGCAACCGTCGATTACTGTCCAGCACGATGTGCGGTATATCTGCGCCGTGCCCGGCCGCTATGGCCTGTCGCGTCACAAGTCCGACCCGCAGGGCAAGATAGCCATCTATGCCTGTCGACTGCGCTCGATTTCCACGCGTAACGCCGTCATGACCGGTCCGGTCACTGGCAAGCGCGGCGACATGGTCGTGGCGCATTTCGATCAGTTCGGCATCATGCGGGGCCAGATTTCCCGCCTCTTGCCTTCCGGCTTCACGCTGGACCTGCGGCTCGATGACATCGAACGCGACAAGCTCGGTGCTAAAATCTCCTGGCACAAGAGACACGCGCTGGGGGCGTTGCCGGAGCGGCGGGCACACAAGCGGATGATCCCGCGCGAACCGCGCACCGTCATCACGCTGGCCGATGGCAGGCAAGTCCCGTGCTTCGTCATCGATATATCGCAGTCCGGTGTCGCAGTCTCGGCAGAGGTCTGGCCCGAAATCGGCACGCCGATGGCCGTCGGCAAACTGGTTGGCCGGGTCGTGCGTTATCTCGAGGTCGGCTTTGCGCTGCAGTTTTTGGCAGTCCAGGACCCGGACAAGCTCGAATCACTGATGGCGCCACCTGTCCGGCAATAGAGCAGGGCGCTTCTGTCGTGCAGCTAAACAAAAAGGGCTCCTTGCGGAGCCCCTTTCACATTCACACCACTGACCCTTAGGCCGAGTAGTACATTTCGTATTCGACCGGATGCGGGGTCTGCTCGAACTTGACGACTTCCGTCATCTTCAACTCGATGTAGCTGTCGATCTGGTCCTTGTCGAACACACCGCCGGCCAGCAGGAATTCGTGGTCGTTTTCGAGGGCCGTCAGGGCTTCGCGCAGCGAACCGCAAACATGCGGGATCTGCATCAGTTCCTGCTTGGGCAGCTCGTAGAGATCCTTGTCCATCGGGTCGCCGGGGTGGATCTTGTTCTTGATGCCGTCGAGGCCGGCCATCAGCATGGCCGAGAAGGCCAGGTAGGGGTTCGCCAGCGGATCGGGGAAACGGATCTCGATGCGCTTGGCCTTCGGCGACTGACCGAAGGGGATACGGCAGGAAGCCGAACGGTTACGGGCCGAGTAGGCCAGCAGGACCGGAGCTTCGAAGCCGGGCACCAGGCGCTTGTAGCTGTTGGTGGTCGGGTTGGTGAAGGCGTTGATGGCCTTGGCATGCTTGATGATGCCGCCGATGTAATACAGCGCTTCCATCGAGAGGCCTGCATACTGGTCGCCAGCGAACAGCGGCTTGCCGTCCTTCCAGATCGACTGGTGGCAGTGCATGCCCGAGCCGTTGTCGCCGAAGATCGGCTTGGGCATGAAGGTCACGGTCTTGCCATAGGCATTGGCGACCTGGTGGATGACATACTTGTAGATCTGCACGTCATCGGCAGCCTTGATCATCGGCGCAAACTTGATGCCGAGTTCGTGCTGGGCCGAAGCCACTTCGTGGTGGTGCTTTTCGACAACCACGCCCATTTCGGCCATGGCAGCAAGCATTTCGCCACGGATGTCCTGCGCGCTGTCCAGCGGGGGAACCGGGAAGTAGCCCTTCTTGAGACCGATATGGTGGCCGTTGTTGCCGGCTTCATAGGCAGTGTCGTTGTTGGACGGCAGTTCGGGATGATCGACTTCGAAGCCAACCTTGAACGGGGTGTTGGAGTACTTCACGTCGTCGAACATGAAGAATTCCGGTTCGGCGCCGAAGACGACCGTGTCACCGATGCCCGAGGCCTTGAGGTAGGCTTCAGCCTTCTTGGCCGTGGTGCGCGGATCGCGCGAATAGGGCTGGTAGGTCAGGGGCTCGAGAATGTCGCAATTCACGACAAGGGTCGAAGCGCCGAAGAAGGGGTCCAGATAGTGCGAGTTCGGATCGGGCATCAGAACCATGTCGGACTCGTTGATGGCCTTCCAGCCACCGATCGAGGAGCCGTCGAACATCGTGCCTTCTTCAAACAGGTCTTCATCGACGATGGAAACGTCGAGCGTGACGTGCTGCAGCTTGCCGCGCGGGTCGGTGAAGCGCAGGTCGAGATACTTGATGTTCTCGTCCTTGATCTTCTTGAGGAGGTCAGCTCCGGTGGTCATTAGGTCTTCCCCTGTCTAAATCGGAATGCTTGTTGTCTTACACGGCGTGTCGCGCCAAGGGCCTCGCGGTCCCTAGAGTGCGTCGTCGCCGAATTCTCCCGTACGGATACGGATCGCCTGTTCGATGGAATAGACGAAAATCTTGCCGTCGCCGATGCGACCCGTCTGCGCCGCATTGCGGATCGCCTCGATGGCTTTTTCGGCCAGCTCGTCAGGGCACACGACTTCCACCTTAACCTTGGGGAGGAAGTCGACGACATATTCGGCGCCGCGATAGAGTTCGGTGTGACCCTTCTGGCGGCCAAAGCCCTTGGCTTCGGTCACGGTGATGCCCTGCAGGCCAACTTCCTGAAGCGCCTCTTTGACTTCGTCGAGCTTGAACGGCTTTACGATAGCCTCGATCTTTTTCATGTAAGCCTCCAAGTGCCTCTTTCGGCGGATACCGCACACCCGTATGCATGGTCTGTGCCAGCATGCCAGAATGGCGAAAAGCGCTTTATGTTGAGCAGGTTATGTCTTTGATGCTGGACAATATCGACCAGCTTCCGGGTGAGATGTGTTCAAAATGTAGTCGATCTGCACAAATGTTGAGCAGCAACTGGTGTGATCCTGGGGCAGCAAAACAGAAAATGGCGCAAAAGTCGCCACTCTTTGTGGCTGTAGCAATCACCGCAAATCGCCAAGCAAGGCTTTGACGGGCTTTCCATCTTCATATAGATGCATCGCCAACCCGGCCAACGGGTCCTTTTTGCGGGTGTGGCGGAACTGGTAGACGCACTGGATTTAGGTTCCAGCGCCGCAAGGCGTGGAGGTTCGAGTCCTCTCACCCGCACCAATCAGGACCAGGCCCTTCGAGAACAATGATTACGGGACAAAACCCAATGCAGGTTACCGAGACCCTCAATGAAGGCCTGAAGCGCAAGCTGAGCGTCACCATTCCGGCCACCGACCTCAACACGCGCCTCAACGCCAAGCTCGAAGAGCTCAAGGGCCAGGCCAACATCAAGGGCTTCCGTCCCGGCAAGGTGCCGCTGGCCCACATCAAGAAGATGTTCGGCCGCTCGGCCATGTCCGAAGTGATGACCGACGCGATCAACTCGACCGTCTCCGATACGCTCGACGAGCGCAAGGAACGCGCCGCTGCGCAGCCCAAGGTCGATCTGCCGCAGGATCAGGCCGTGATCAACGAAGTCCTCGACGGCAATGCCGACCTGGCCTTTGAAGTCGAATATGAAGTGCTGCCGCCCGTCGCGCTGATGAACCTTGATGGCATCAAGCTCAACAAGCCGGTGATCGACATCACCGACGAAGAACTCGATGCCGAAGTGGGCCGCGTCTTCTCGCAGAACCGCGGCTACACCGACAAGGGTGACGGCGGCGTTGTCGAAAACGGCGATCGCCTCGGCCTGTCGTTTGTCGGCAAGATCGACGGCGTTGCCTTCGATGGCGGCACCTCCGACCACGCTCACCTGACCGTTGGCTCGAACGAATTCATCCCCGGCTTCGAAGAGCAGCTAGTTGGCATGAAGAAGGGCGAGACGCGCGAGATCGACGTCACCTTCCCGGCCGACTACCAGAGCGAAGAACTGGCCGGCAAGGCCGCCAAGTTCGAAGTTACGATCCTCCATGTCGACGGTCCGAACACCGGCGAGCTGAACGACGAATTCGCCCAGCGCCTCGGCGTTGAAAACGTGGAAGCCCTCCGTGGTGCCGTCAAGACCCAGATGGAAGCTGCGCTCGATTCGATGAGCCGTCAGCATGTGAAGCGTCAGATTCTTGATGCGCTTGATGAAGGCCACAAGTTCGACGTGCCAGCTCAGCTGGTCGAAGCCGAGTTCAACACCATCTGGCAGCGCGTCGTCCACGAAGTGGAAAGCCACGGCCGGTCCTTCGAAGCCGAAGGCACCACCGAGGAAGCCGCGCGCGAACAGTATTCCAAGATCGCCGAGCGCCGCGTGCGCCTGGGCCTGGTCGTTGCCGAAATCGGCAACCAGAACGAGGTCAATGTCACCGAGGAAGAGCACCAGCAGGCGCTCATCGCCGAAGTGCGTCGCTTCCCCGGCCAGGAACAGCAGGTCTACGACTATTACCGCAAGAACCCCCAGGCCCTGGCTGGCCTGCGTGCTCCGGTGTTCGAGAACAAGGTCGTCGACTTCGTCGCCGGCAAGGGCGAAATCACCGACAAGAAGATGACCCGTCAGGAACTGGCCAAGCTGATCCAGGCCGACGAAGACGAAGTACCGGAAGAGCACCACCACTAAAGTGTTGCACCGCTGAATTAAAAGCCGCCCAGAAATGGGCGGCTTTTTTGCTTTATGGATCTGATGCGCCTATCTCTCTGACAGCCCGACCAACAGGATATTTTCATGACCATCGCCCAGACCGACATCCTGCTCACGCCGCGCGAAATGGCGCAGGCCGATCGGCTGGCGGTCGAGGCCGGTGCGCGCTCGCTCACGCTGATGGAGGCGGCCGGCAAGGCCGTGGCTGAGGCGATCATCGAGCGCTACTACCAGCGCTCGGTGCTGGTGCTGTGTGGGCCGGGCAATAACGGTGGCGATGGCTTTGTCATCGCCCGGCTGCTCAAGCAGAAAGGTTGGCCGGTGCAACTGCGACTGATCGGCGACAGGAGCGCACTCAAGGGCGATGCGGCAGCCATGGCCGAGCTCTGGACCGGTCGCATCGAGGGGCCGACCGAAAAGGACATCGAGAACGCTGACCTCGTGGTCGATGCGCTGCTGGGAGCTGGATTGGACCGGGACGTCGAGGGTGACTTTGCCGCCATCATCGAGGCGGTCAATGCTTCGAACCGCCCGGTTGTGAGCGTTGATGTGCCCAGCGGCATCGATGGTGCCACCGGCGCCATTCGGTCGACGGCCATGATCGCCGATATGACTGTGACTTTCTTCCGCCTCAAGCCCGGCCATCTGCTGCAGCCCGGCCGCGACCGCTGTGGCGAGGTCGTGCTGGCCGATATCGGCATTCCCGATGCGGTGCTCGACACGATCGCTCCCAAGGCCTGGCAGAATACCCAGAGCCTCTGGTCGGTGCCAGTCGCCGACAATGAGGGCAACAAGTTCCATCGCGGTCATGTCGTCGTGGTTTCGGGTGGGCCACTACAGACTGGCGCCGCACGCCTTGCCGCCATGGGAGCATTTCGCGTCGGGGCAGGGCTGGTGTCACTGACCGGCAGCGAGGATGCGCTCCTGGTCCACGCCAATCATGTCACCGCGGTCATGCTCAAGCCTGCAGGCGACATCGCAGCGCTCAGCGAGCTTTTGTCGGACAAGCGGATCAACGCCGTGGTCATCGGCCCGGCGGTTGGTGTGGGCCCGGAAACGCGCGACAAGGTGCTCGCAGTCCTGGCCTCTGGTGCCGCCACGGTGCTGGATGCCGACGCCATCACCAGCTTTGCCGACGATGCCAGCACGCTGTTCGATGCCATCAAGTCCAGCGAGCGTCCAGTCGTGCTGACACCCCATGAGGGTGAGTTTCAGCGCCTCTTCGCTGATGTGCCCGGCGGCAAGCTCGACAAGGCGCGCGCCGCGGCCGAGCATTCCGGCGCCATCATCATCCTCAAGGGCAGCGATACTGTCATCGCCAGCCCAGACGGCCGCGCGGCCATCAATGCCAATGCCCCCGCCTGGCTCGGCACCGCCGGTTCGGGCGACGTGCTGGCCGGCATGACGGCCGGATTGATGGGGCAGAGCATGGAGGGTTGGGAAGCTGCCTGTGCCGCCGTCTGGCTGCATGCGGAAGCCGCCAACCGCTTCGGCGGGCCGGGCCTCATCAGCGAAGACCTGCCACTGCTCGTGCCCGGGGTGCTGGCCAGTCTCTAGTCCCAACGGACCATGAGTTTTTCCAGCCCATGGAAGTGATAGACATTGTTGTAGCGCGGCGGCTCGGCCAGGCGGAGCCTCGGTAGCCGACGAAACAGGGTGCTGAAGGCGACCTGCAGCTCGATCCGCGCCAGCGGCGCGCCGATGCAGAAATGGATGCCGGCGCCAAAGCTGACATTGGCACCGTCGGTGCGGGAGGGATCAAAGCGATTGGCATCGGCAAAGCGCTGCGGATCGCGATTGGCCGCGCCCAGCATCAGCCCGATGACATCGCCCTTGCGCAGGTTGATGCCGTTATACTCCAGGTCGCTCAGCGCATAGCGCGTGAACATATGCAGCGGCGCATCGAAGCGCAGGCATTCCTCTACCGTGGCCTCGGTTTGCTCAGGCGTGGCAAAAAGCGTAACCGGATCGATACCGCTTTCGAGAATGCTCTTCACCCCATTGCCGGTGGTGTGGACCGTTGCCTCGTGCCCGGCATTGAGCAGCAGGATGGCGGTCGACATCACCTCCTCGTCGCTCAGCACATCGCCACCCCGATCCGAGGTCAGCATGTGGCTCAGCAGGTCCTCGCGCGGCTGCCGGCGGCGTTCGCGGATCGAATCCCCGATGAAGTCCATGAAATCCTGCGACGCCTGGTTGGCGTCGTGCTCGGTTTCGGTACTGACGCCGAACATATACATGGCCACCATGCGGTTCGACCATGCCAGCAGCTGCGGCGCGCTTTCCGCCGGCAATCCGATCATTTCGGCAATGATGATGGCCGGGATCGGCGCCGCAAAGGCCCTGATCAGGTCGACCGTGTCCTCGCCTTCGAAGCCATCGATCATCTCGTTGGCCAGTTTTTCGATGCGCGGCCGCAACTGTTCAACATGGCGGGATACGAAGGCCCGGTTCACCAGCGTCCGCAGCCGTGTATGGGCCGGCGGCTCGAGATTGAGCAGCGAATGCTTTTCGGTCAGGTCGAAGGCCGTGGTATGCGCCTTGGGCTCGGGCATGCCCAGTTCCTCGCGCGTCGCGACATGGAGGATCTCCCGGCCAAACCGTTTGTCGCGGAGCAGGGCGCTGACATCCCTGAAACCGGCAAAACACCAGTGGCCATACTGGTCCCAAAAGAAAGCAGGATCTTCGGCATGAAGCCGATCATAGAAGGCGTAAGGATCCTGATAGAAAGCCGGATCGCGAGGCTCGGCGCTGACCCGGCGTTGCGGCGGAACGTCGGTAATCGGCTTGATCTGAAGAATGGCGCCCATGAAGTTTGTTCCGAAAGGATTGCTGCTGCTCAAGCTTACGAGGCAGCTGGCAGAACGCAATGGCACTTCATCGGTCCGGTGCGGAACAGCTAGGATTGCTGCCGAAATCCCCGTATATTGCGGGCATTGCCGCCTTGGGACGTCGCCATGACCAAGCACACCTTGCAATTGCCGGATGGCCTGTTCGATTATCTGACCACTGTTGCCGCCGAAGCTGGCCAGTCGCCCGACGAACTCATCCTGGCGGCCATCGAGCAGCATCTCGAAGACGTCTCCGACCTGCGTGCCATCGCCGAATACGAGAAACAAAAGGCCGATGGCACCCTGGTGACGATCCCGTTTGATGAAGTGAAGCGTCGCCTTGGCCTGGACGATTGAGCTGTCCGCGGCTGCGGATCGGCGACTATCGGCTGATCTGCGATATTCAGGACGGCAAGCTGGTGGTGCTCGTGCTCGAAATCGGCCACCGCAGCGACGTTTATCGCTAGATCGAAATGGGTGCCTGTCCGCGAATCTGACGGAAAGGGTTGGCAAGCGCGCATCAATGATGTCTTGAAGGCAGTCAAACTCTAGACTCGCATGCGGAGCCTTCTCATGAGCGACCTGACCCTGGCCCAGGCCACCGACAATATCTACGCCTCGATCAAGAACAACAACGAGGACATCGACCTCCATATCGCCGCGCTGAAGGCCGCCATGGCCCGCGATGGCGTCAAGGAGGCCGTGTTCGAGCCGTCCAAGCTGGCCCAGTCCAACCGGCAGGGCCGCAAGATCATGCAGTCCTATTTCAAGAAAAAGGGCGTCTCTGTCGGCTTCGCCACCGAGTAGCGCCCCTGTCCAAGTGCGGGTGCTGACGGAAAGGATAAAATCCCCGACATTCACCCTTCCGTCACATGACGTGCTTCCGCTATTGAAGCCTGCCGCATTGCCGCCTATCTGTGGCTTTACCCGCTCTTAAGGCGGGATGGGCTGGTATCGAGACCGGTCGATTCGACATTCGGCATGATCCCCGGACCCCCGATGTCCGAGTTCGGGAAGGGATCGTGTTTTCAAGCAAGGCCGGCCAGGTCCGCCACAGGCACGGCAAAGGGGCATCATATGCGGGATCCGCACGATATCTATATGAACACGCTTGTTCCCATGGTTGTGGAACAGTCCAACCGCGGCGAGCGTGCCTTCGACATCTATTCGCGCCTGCTGCGCGAGCGCATCATCTTCGTCACCGGCGTGGTCGAAGACAACATGGCTTCGCTCATCGTGGCGCAGCTGCTGTTTCTCGAATCGGAAAATCCGAAGAAGGAAATCGCGCTCTACATCAATTCGCCCGGCGGCGTGGTGACGGCAGGTTTGTCAATCTATGACACCATGCAGTTCATCCGTCCGGCCGTGGCCACCATGGTCATGGGCCAGGCTGCATCCATGGGTTCGCTGCTGCTCGCTGCTGGCGAAGCCGGCATGCGCACCTCGCTGCCGAACTCGCGCATCATGGTCCACCAGCCTTCCGGCGGCTATCAGGGTCAGGTCACCGATATCCTGATTCATGCCAAGGAAGTCGAGGGCTTGAAGCGTCGTCTTAATCAGATTTATGAGAAACACACCGGCCGTACCTACGAGGAAATCGAGCGTGCCCTCGAGCGCGACAATTTCCTGTCGCCGGAAGAGGCCAAGACCTTTGGCATCATCGACAGCGTGATGGAAAAGCGCGCGGTTCCGGATGTTCAGGCCTGATTTGGCAGCGTTAAGCACAATGCCGATGCGCCGTGGACTGTGATCCCAACGCAATTGCTTCAAGCCGGATCGGTCTTTAGGATCGGTTCGGCTTAGACTTTCTTTAGGCTCGGGCGTTACGGTTTTCGATAATGCCTGGTTTTGGGGGCGCTCTGCTCCCGGGAGTGACTGGATGTCCAAAGAGACAACGAACGGCGAAACCTCCAAGAACACGCTTTACTGCTCGTTCTGCGGTAAATCGCAACACGAGGTTCGCAAGCTGATCGCCGGTCCGACCGTGTTCATCTGTGATGAATGCGTCGAGCTGTGCATGGACATCATCCGCGAAGAGAACAAGACCTCCATGGTCAAGTCCTCCGATGGCGTGCCGACACCTGCAGAAATCTGCAAGGTGCTCGACGACTACGTCATTGGTCAGTTCCGCGCCAAGCGCGTGCTCTCCGTGGCTGTCCACAACCACTACAAGCGCCTGCACCATTCCACCAAGAACCAGGACATCGAGCTTTCCAAGTCGAACATCCTGCTGATTGGTCCGACCGGTTCAGGCAAGACCCTGCTGGCCCAGACGCTGGCCCGAATTCTCGATGTGCCCTTCACCATGGCCGATGCGACCACGCTGACCGAAGCCGGCTATGTCGGCGAGGACGTGGAAAACATTATCCTCAAGCTCCTGCAGGCCGCCGACTACAATGTCGAGAAGGCCCAGCGCGGCATCGTCTATATCGACGAAGTCGACAAGATTTCCCGCAAGTCCGACAACCCGTCGATCACCCGTGACGTGTCGGGCGAAGGCGTGCAGCAGGCCTTGCTCAAGATCATGGAAGGCACTGTCGCTTCCGTGCCGCCCCAGGGTGGCCGCAAGCATCCGCAGCAGGAATTCCTGCAGGTGGACACGACCAATATCCTGTTCATCTGCGGCGGCGCCTTTGCTGGCCTCGAAAAGATCATCTCGGCCCGCGGTGAAGGTTCGGGCATTGGCTTTGCCGCCACCGTCAAGGATCCCAACGATCGCCGCGTCGGCCAGATCCTGGCAGACGTTGCGCCGGAAGACCTGGTGCGCTTCGGCCTGATCCCGGAATTCATCGGTCGCCTGCCTGTGCTGGCGACGCTGGAAGACCTGGATATTGCTGCGCTGATCGAGATCCTGACCTCGCCAAAGAACGCCCTGGTGCGCCAGTACCAGCGCCTGTTCCAGATGGAAGAGGTCGAGCTGACCTTCCACGAGGACGCGCTCAAGGCGATCGCCGAGAAGGCCATCGAACGCAAGACCGGTGCCCGTGGCCTGCGTTCCATCATGGAAGGCATCCTGCTCGACACCATGTACGACCTCCCCTCGCTCGAAGGCGTCGAGGAAGTGGTGATCAGCGAAGAAGTGGTGAAGGGCAAGGACGTCCGTCCGCTCTACATCTATTCCGAGCGCAAGAAGGACGAAGAGCCGGCATCGGCTTGAGTCTTTCGGAAGATCAATTGAAAACGCCGGGCGAGAGCCCGGCGTTTTTGTTTGTGTGTCAGTGTCTATGGTCGTGGTCGCTCTAGTTTCATCTCGTGCTGGATCTTCACACGCTCGATGTCTTCCCGGCCTTGAGCCGGGACCCATCCCGAGATGCTGGTCTTGCCGCAAGGTCGTTGCGCTACGTCAGCGCTACCTTGCGGCTGTGGCGTGATCTCAGGATCGGCGCTGGCTCAAGGCCGGGGTGACACCGTGGGTGTGGAGCGATTGGTGTGCCGCCGACATCATCAAGCCGCATCCCTAACCTTCGGCCCGACATAGATAGACATCGGCCGGATAAGCCGCCCGGTTTCTGCCTGTTCCCGCGCGTGGGCAATCCAGCCCGTCACTCGTCCCATGGCGAAGATGCAGGTGAAAGCTTCGCGGGGGAAGCCAAGCGCTTCCAGCAGCAGCGCCGTATAGAATTCGACATTGGTTTCCAGCACTCGGTCAGGCTTGCGGGCGCGCAATTCCGCCAGTGCTGCAGTTTCGATCGCTTCAGCCAGTGCCAGGCGAGCCGGGTCGATCGCGCCGGCCCGGGTCAGCAGGGCGACCGCGCTCTTGAGCGCATCGGCACGCGGGTCGCGCACGCGATAGACGCGATGACCAAAGCCCATCAGGCGCTCGCCGCTGTCCAGCGTGTCGTTGATCCATTGCTGCGCCCGGTCGGGCGTTCCGACGGCATCGAGCATGTCGAGCACCGGGCCGGGCGCGCCGCCGTGCAGCGGGCCCTTGAGGGCGCTGAGGGCAGCCAGCACAGATGACGCCAATCCCGCCTGGGTCGAGGCAACCACACGGGCAGCAAAGGTCGAGGCGTTGAGGCCGTGGTCGGCTACGGTCACCAGATAGCGGTTGAGGGCCGCTTCCTGTTCGGCGGTCGGGGCTTTGCCATGCAGCATGCGCAGTGCGTCGCCCGCTTGGGACAGGCCTGTGTCCGGCGCGATGGGCGCTAGGCCTTGGCGTTGCCGTAGAATGGCGGGGGTGAAGACGCCGGGTGCTGCGAGGAGGCGCAGGGCGGTCTGCGCCTCTTGGCCATCGCCCAAGCGTGCCAATAGGGCCCGCAAAGCGTCTACGGGTGGCAGCACCGTCAGGTCACCGGCTGAGGCAATGGTCGCAAACACATCCTGTCGTGCCGTGCCGAGCGCCGCCTGCAGGTCATCTGGCAGCGTCAGGAAGCCCTCGAGCAGGAGTGCGGCCACATCCTCGAAGGTCGACCGGGCCAGGTCGTCCAGCGACACGCCGCGCATGATCAGCCGACCATTGGTGCCATCCACGTCTGACAGCACGGTTTCTGCCGCCACTACATCTTCGAGACCACTCTTCATTGCACACTCCTGCACTTGTCGAAAGGCAGGGTAGGCGTGCTAATATTGACGTCAATCTTGATCAATTGGATCAATGTCATGGACTGGCTCACCGCATCGGAAGCATTGGCGCTGCTCGGCACGCAGCCCCAGACGCTCTATGCCAATGTCAGTCGCGGTCGCATCAAGGCGCGTCCCGATCCGGCCGACAGTCGCCGCAGTCTCTATCGCGGTGAGGACGTGCGGCGTCTGGCGCAACGCGGTATGGGGCGTCGCAAGCAGGAGACCATCGCCAGCGAGGCCATGCATTGGGGTGAACCGGTTCTGCCCACTGCCATTTCGACAATACGCGACGGCAGGCTGATCTATCGCGGCCGGGACGCGGGTGAGTTGTCAAAGGCTGCCACCCTGGAAGATGCGGCGGCGCTGCTCTGGCGCGCCGAGGTCGATTTGCCACCGGTCCAAGCAGACGGGCAGGGGTTCGCTGCCGTCTTTGGTAGTCTCGCGGAGCAAGCGAGCCGCGCGCCGGCGGCGTCGCGTTTCGCCAGTCGCCTTGTCAGTGATGCGAACCACATCTTTGCGACGGTCGCCGGTCATCTGGCTAGTGGCGATGTAAGTGAGCCCCTCCATCTCCGGCTGGCCAGTCACTGGCAGCGCCCCGATGCGGCCGATGGCATCCGCCGGGCACTGGTGCTGCTGGCGGATCACGAACTCAACGCCTCGACTTTTTCCGCCCGCGTCACCGTCTCGACCGGCGCCTCGCTATGGTCCGGAGCGCTGGCCGGTCTTGCGACCTTGCGCGGACCGCGGCATGGCCTGGCTTCGCCACAGGTGGCGGCGCTGGCTCTGGACATCGGCGAGGCCGAAGCGAGCGCTGAAGACGCCTTGCGCGACTGGCTGGGGGAAGGGCGCTCCCTGCCGGGCATGGGCCATCGCCTCTATCCCGATGGCGACATCCGCTGCCGGGCGCTGCTGAATGCCTTCGATCTGCCGCCTGACTTCGCTGCCTACTGCGACGCGGCCCGCAGCATTTCCGGCGATGAACCAAACATCGACCTCGCCCTTGCGGCCATGGCATCGCGCTTTGATCTGCCGGTCGACTCCGGCATCACCCTGTTCGCCCTGGCGCGGACTGTCGGCTGGTTGGCGCATATGATGGAACAGGTAACGTCAGGCGAACCGATCCGCCCCCGGGCCCGCTACACCGGGCCCTGAAGCTGTGCCTTGATTGCGGCGATGTCGATGATCGACCAGACGCTTTCGATCCTCTCGTCGACCAATTGGTAGAACACATTCTCGGCAAAGCGGACGCGCTGACCATTGACCGGCAGGCCCAGGAATTCGCCCTTTGGCCGGCAGTCGAAGAGCAGCCGGGCTGCAATCCTCTGCGGGTCGCTGACCAGCAGATCGATAGCGAATCGCAGGTCGGGAATCATCCGATAGTCGTTTTCGAGCATCTCCCGATAGCCAGACAGGCCAATGCGGCGTCCGTTGTGCTGAACGTTCTCATGCACGAAGTGTCCAAGCTGCGCCCAGTCCTTCAGGTTGAGGCAGTCGATATAGCCGCGATAGAGCGTGGCCAGCGCCTCGGGGGTCACGGCAGGTCGTCCTCGGTGACGAATTCCACCGGTCCGGCCTCTTCGCCCATCACCGAACGCCCGAAAAGGCTGGCCACCAGATCGACCAGCAGCGTGGCGCTGGTGCCGCCGTGATCGAGGAAAGGATTGAGCTCCACCACGTCGAGCGAGCCGACCAGCCCGCTGTCATGCAGCATTTCCATGATCAGATGCGCCTCGCGATAGCTCAGCCCGCCCGGCACCAGCGTGCCGCCGCCCGGCGCGATAGAGGGGTCCATGGCATCGACATCCAGACTCACATGCAGGTGCCCGCCAGCTTCCTTGACCCGCGCCAGCACATTGCGCATCAGCGCCACGACGCCGGTCTCATCGATCCTGCGCATATCGAGCACTTCCACGCCGCGCGCATTGAGCAGTTTCCGCTCCTCGCGATCGACCGATCGTGCGCCGATGATGGTCACGCGCTTGGGCGAAATCGGCCCCAGCCATTCGCCCTGATACTCGTCGTCAAAGCCCGGCTCGCCGCAGAGCAGCGCCAGCGGCATGCCATGCAGGTTCCCGCTGGGCGACGTCGCCGGCGTGTTGAAATCGGCATGCGCGTCGATCCACAGCACGAACACCGGTTTCTTCGCCGCCTCGCAATGCCGCGCCACGGCCGAGACCGTCCCCATGGCAATGGAATGGTCGCCACCGAGAAACACCGGAAAATGCCCATCCTTGAGTATCGAAAATCCTTGGTCGCTGATCCGTGCCGCCAGGTCCAGCACATCGGCCCGCCGCTCGTCCGGCAGACGCTGGCTCGCCGGCGAGGTGCCGAGCGGGGGCTGCGGCCGGCGCAAATCGCCGTGATCCACCACCTCGTGCTCCAGCTCGATCAGGGCTTCGGCAAGGCCCGCCACCCGCAGGGCCTCCGGTCCCATGCCGCAACCGCGCACCGAGGCGCCGGCGGCCGTAGCAATTCCGATCAGGTCGATGCGGCGGGGCTTGGTCATGCGTCTCTCCGGAGGTTGGTAACAGTCATGCCGCTTCGCGCGGCCAGAACAAGGCGTGCTCGATCAGTTGTGAACAGGTGTGGTTACATCCGCCTTGCAGCCAAGGCACAGCAATGTTTCCGGGCGTTTCGCATATCTCCTGTGCGGAAGAGGTTTAACCATGACAATTCCGCGTAGGTTGACTTGTGTGGCGCATAGGCGGACCTATTTATTAACCGGAATCAGCGCAGCCTTTACGACTGTAGCTGTCTAGACGGGCGCGCTACCCATCTCCTTCCCACCGCGCGCCCCGGAAAGGATACGAGATGACGGACGTCACCCCCGCCACTGGCGATGCAAGCCGGGACAGGGTTTACCCAGTTCTCCCCCTGCGTGATATCGTCGTTTTCCCCGGCATGATCGTTCCGCTGTTTGTCGGACGCGAGAAGTCGGTCAAGGCGCTTGAAGAAGTCATGCGCGACGACAAGCATATTCTTGTGGTGACGCAGAAGAATGCGCAGGACGATGATCCGGCTCCGGATCAGATCTATGCCACGGGCACCATCGCCACCGTTCTGCAGCTGCTCAAGCTGCCCGACGGCACCGTCAAGGTGCTGGTGGAAGGCCTGCATCGCGCCACCATCGATCGCTATCTGCAGACCGTGGATTATTTCGAGGCCGAAGCCTCCATCCTCCCCGAACCGGAAGAGGACGCGACCGAACTAGAGGCCCTGGCCCGTTCGGCCACCACCGAGTTCGAGAGCTATGTGAAGCTCAACAAGAAGATCTCGGCCGAGGTCGTGGCTGCCGTCGGGCAGATCGAAAACCACAGTAAGCTCGCCGATACCATTGCCAGCCACCTCGTGATCAAGATCAACGAGAAGGAAGACCTGCTCTCGACCCTGTCGGTCGCCGAGCGCTTCCAGAAGATCCTGGGCCTGATGGAAGGCGAGATCGGTGTGCTGCAGGTGGAAAAGCGCATCCGCAGCCGCGTCAAGCGGCAGATGGAAAAGACGCAGCGCGAGTACTACCTCAACGAGCAGATGAAGGCGATCCAGAAGGAACTGGGCGACGGCGAAGAGGGCTCCAACGAGATCGCAGAGATCGAGGAGCGCATCGCCAAGACCCGGCTTTCCAAGGAAGCCAAGCTCAAGGCCGAGGGCGAGCTGAAAAAGCTCAAGTCCATGAGCCCGATGTCGGCTGAAGCCACCGTCGTGCGTAACTATCTCGATACGCTTCTGGGCCTGCCCTGGGGTAAGAAGAGCAAGGTCAAGCGTGACCTGGTCCTCGCCGAAAAGGTGCTGGACGAGGATCACTATGGCCTTGAGAAGGTCAAGGAACGCATCCTCGAGTATCTGGCGGTGCAGGGCCGCACCGGCACGCTGCGCGGGCCGATCCTCTGCCTCGTTGGTCCTCCGGGGGTCGGCAAGACCTCGCTGGGCAAGTCCATCGCCAAGGCGACCGGCCGCGAATTCGTGCGCATGGCGCTCGGCGGCGTGCGTGACGAAGCCGAGATCCGTGGCCACCGCCGCACCTATATCGGCTCCATGCCCGGCAAGGTGATCCAGTCGCTCAAGAAGGTCGGTAAGTCCAACCCGCTGTTCCTCCTCGACGAGATCGACAAGATGGGCCAGGACTTCCGCGGCGATCCGTCGTCGGCTCTCCTGGAAGTGCTCGATCCGGAACAGAACAACACGTTTGCCGATCACTATCTCGAAGTGGATTATGATCTCAGCGACGTGATGTTCGTGACCACCTCGAACACGCTCAACATCCCGGGCCCGCTGATGGACCGCATGGAGATCATCCGCCTCTCGGGTTACACCGAGCAGGAGAAGCATGCGATCGCCAAGCAGCACCTGATCCCCGAGACGCTCAAGGAAAACGGCCTCGCCCATGGCGAGTTCGAACTCTCCGACGAGATGCTGACCTTCCTCATCCAGCGCTATACGCGTGAGGCTGGCGTCCGCAATCTCAAGCGCGAGATCGGCAAGCTGATGCGCAAGGCCGTGACCGAGATCGTCAAGACCAAGGTCAAGTCGGTCACCATCGACGAAGAGAAGCTCACCAAGTTCCTCGGCGCCGATATCTACAAGCATGGCGAGATCGAAGCCGAATCCCAGGTTGGCCTCGTAACGGGTCTGGCCTGGACCTCGGTGGGTGGCGAGCTGCTGACCATTGAAGGCGTGATGACGCCGGGCAAGGGCCGCATGACGGTCACCGGCAACATCAAGGAAGTGATGAAGGAATCGCTGACCGCGGCCACGGCCTATGTCCGTTCGCGTTCGATCGACTTCGGCATCAAGCCGCCGATGTTCGACACGCGCGACATCCACGTCCATCTGCCCGAAGGCGCCACCCCCAAGGATGGTCCGTCGGCTGGTATCGGGCTGGCCACCGCCATCGTTTCGGTGATGACCGGCGTTGCTGTGCGCAATGACGTCGCCATGACCGGCGAGATCACGCTGCGGGGCAGGGTGCTGCCCATCGGCGGCCTCAAGGAGAAGCTGCTCGCAGCGCTCCGCGGCGGTATCAAGACCGTGCTGATCCCGGAAGAGAATGTCCGCGATCTCGCCGAGATCCCGGATATCGTCAAGGAAGGCATGGAGATCGTCCCGGTTTCCCGCATGGATCAGGTCATCGAGCGCGCCTTGGTGCGTACGCCCGAGCCGATCGAGTGGAATTTTGACGAGACGCCGGCTGCCGTGTCGACCACCGTTGACGCCGGCGAAGACGCTGCTACCGGCCTGCCGCACTAAGCGGATCAGCGCCGAATAATCAGACGGCGGCCCTCTCGGGCCGCCGTTTTTGTTTGTCTGACAAAGTGTTATCTCGGGCCAAAGCCTGTTTCTGGAAAAGTTTCACGGTTTGCCATGCCTGCCGTGCAGAGCTTGGATGCAAAGCCGGTTTCGGGGATTTCCAGCCGCTTTTTGCTTCGCAAGGACGCCGCAACAACCTCCTTGGGCAAAAATGCACGGGTAAGACAAATGCCCAGCACGCCCCCGGGAACCCGTTGCAGCAGGCCTGACAGTGTCAACGTCAGGGGAGCTGCTCAAGCTTGACGCAAGCTTGCGTCGCGAGAGATTTAGTTCAATCGATTCAATCAGATGCCTGTGAGCATCACGGGCTTTCGACCTTGATTGTGGTCATCGCCGATACGTCCAGGCGTAGGCGAACGATGCCTGACCTGGCCTGAAACAGGAATGCCCGGCTATCCTGTCAGCGTGAACGGCTCGTTACCGTGATCACCCACGACTCAAGATGATTTGCTGGTTAATTCGCGTAAACCAAAGCAATCTGGTCGAGATGACAAATAGAAATCGGCAAACTAGATCAGCGCTCAGTTCCGGGGCGCCGAGCCAGCAAGCAATGCACTCCCTGATTTAGCAAAATCCGTCCGGCAATTATCGCCATCAAAGATCATCACGAATGGTCGCGATGAATCGCGTCCTCATGGAAAGAAGAAACCCAAATGCGTCTCCGCTCTGCTCTCGCCGCTGCTCTTGCCACCACCGTCCTCGCCGTCGCGCCTGCTGCTTTCGCCACCACTTTCCCGGCCAATCCGGCCATTCAGGAAGTCAGCGCCGATGCCGACATCGCCCTGTGGTGCGCTTCAACCTATGTCGTGGTCTCGCAGATGGGTGGACTGGATGACGCTGCGTCGGCGACAGCCAACGCCTTTGCCGATGTGGCCTTCGGCAAGGCCAATCGTATCCTGGTGGCCGACGGAATTGCCGAGAGCGAGCATGACCGCCTGATCAGCTACTATATCGAAGAAGCCATCCATGGGGTGACCGGCCAGCTCCCCGAGCTGCGCTACAATGATCAGGTCTGCCACGGTCTGGTTTCCTGATCACGTCAGCACTGAAGTTGAACGGCGGCCATCCGGCCGCCGTATGTATTGAAGATGTCACTGCAGGCGGTCCGTTGGACCGCCTTTTCGCTCGCGCAGATCAGTGACTGAGACGGCCGAGGCTCGCGCGCATGCCGTCCACCAGAAAGCGCAGGCCAGTTTCGAAGGCGCGTTCGGTGTTGATCGTACCCTCGCTTACCAGCGAGATGACCGCGGATGCCATCAGCGGGTAGGGCTCTAGTTCCGCCCTTAGGTTGCCCGGGGCCTCGCCGGCCTCTTCGGCCTCGCGGGCGCGTTCTCCCTGTTCCTCCAGCACATAGCCGACCACATAGCGCGCCACGGCCATGGCGACATGGAGGGCTTCCTGCGGCGTGAAGCCGGCATCGACATAGAGCTGGAGCTGCTTTTCCGTATCGGCAAAGTCAGCAACGGTTGGCCGTGTTCCTGCCGTCAGCCTGGCGCCATCGCGCACCGCGAGCAGGGCCCGGCGCTGGCTGCGAGCCGAAGCCAGGGTGAATTCTGCCCAGTCCTGGCTGGGCGAGGGCAGGCGGTCGACATAGTGGCGTTTCAACATTTCGGCATTGAGGGCGTCCAGCAGCGCCGACTTGTTCTTGAAATGCCAGTAGAGCGCCGGCTGCTGCACGCCCAGCCGTTCCGCCAACTTGCGCGTCGACAGCTTGTCTATGCCCACTTCGTCGAGCAGCAGCATCGCCTCGTCGATGATGCGGTCGCGGTCAATCGCCATCGTCAGATTCCTTCTTGACTTATCACTGATAAAGTAGCTTATCGCCGATAAGTGAAATTTATCACCGATAAAGTTCTAGTCGGACATCGCATCATGAACAAGGCCCTCCTCGTCATTCTCGCAACTGTAGCCCTCGACGCCATCGGCGGCGGGCTGATCTTCCCCATTCTGCCGGACCTGTTGGCTGAGCTTTCGGCCGGCGGCGACTTCGCTATTCTCTTTGGCGCGCTGCTGGCCAGCTACGCGGTCATGCAGTTCGTCTTCTCGCCGGTTCTGGGCGCGCTCAGCGATCGCTTTGGCCGCCGCCCCGTGCTGCTGCTCTCGCTGGCCGGTACTATGATCGACTATCTGGTCATGGCCTTCGCGCCCTACGGCTGGATGCTCGTGCTCGGTCGTGCCATGGCGGGCATCACCAGCGCCAACATGGCCGTCGCCAGCGCTTATATCACCGACATCACCCCGGCCGATCAGCGCGCACAGCGCTTTGGCCTGCTCGGCGCCGTGATGAGCACCGGCTTTATCATTGGCCCGGTGATCGGCGGCGTCATGGGTGCCTGGTGGCTGCGCTCGCCCTTCCTCGTTGCGGCCCTCTTCAATGGGCTCAACCTGCTGCTGGCGCTCTTTGTCCTGCCTGAAAGCCGCAAGCCGAGCGACAGCAAGTTTGATTTCAAGGAGCTCAATCCGCTGCTGCCGCTGATCTGGCTTTGGAACTTCAAGCCGCTGCTGCCGCTGGTCCTTGTCTCGATCGTCTTCGGTCTCGTGGCGGCCGTGCCCGGCACGATCTGGGTGCTCTATGGCGCCCAGCGCTTTGGCTGGGATTCGGTCCACATGGGTCTGTCCTTTGCCGTCTTCGGCATCAGCGGTGCCCTGGCCCAGGCCTTCCTTGTTGGTCCGTTGACCCGCCGTTTCGGCGATTTCGAAACGCTGATGATCGGCGTCGCCTTCGACACGGTCGCCTATGTCCTCATGGGCTTGGCCACCCAAAGCTGGATGGGTTACGCTATTGCGCCGCTCTTTGCCCTGGGTGGCGTGGCCATGCCGGCACTGCAGTCACTCCTGACAAGCCGGGTCAGCGACGAGCAGCAGGGTCAGTTGCAGGGCGTGCTGGCCAGCCTGATGAGCCTTGCCGGCATTGTCGGCCCGATCCTCACCACGGCGCTGTTCTTCACCACCAGAGATATCTGGATCGGCACCACCTGGATTGTCGGCGCCGCGCTCTACCTGCTGGTCTGCCCGTTGTTTCTGACGGTAAAGAGCGCGCAGCCCGTCGCTGCCTGAGAGGCGAGGGGGCTGCTGCCAGTGCCTGTCAGCAGCGCTCTTGTAACAGGCCGGTGACCGGATAGATTGCCTGCCCGGCCTGCAGGAGCCTTTGATGAACAAGCCGCTCATCGTCATACTCTTTGCCGTGGTGCTTGATTCCATCGGCATCGGCCTGATCTTCCCGATCCTGCCGCGCCTGCTGCGGGAAGTGGGGCATACCAGCGACATAGCTCTGACTCTCGGCCTGCTGCTGGCGCTCTATTCAGCCTGTCAGTTTCTCTTCTCGCCGATTCTGGGCGTGCTCAGCGATCGCTTCGGCCGACGGCCGGTGCTGCTGGTGTCGCTCGCCGGCGCGGCCATCGATTATCTGGTGATGGCCTTTGCGCCCGAGCTTTGGCTGTTGGTGGTCGGCCGCGCCATCGCCGGCATCACCAGTGCCAACATGGCCGTGGCGACGGCCTATATCACCGATATATCGAGCGAGGAGCAGCGGGCGCAGCGCTTTGGCTATTTCCACGCCATGTTCGGCATCGGCTTCATCATCGGGCCGGTGCTGGGCGGAATACTCGGCGACATATGGGTGCGCGCGCCCTTTCTGGCGGCAGCGGGTCTCAACGCGATCAACCTTGCCGTGGCTCTGTTCCTGCTTCCCGAATCCCGCAAGGGGCAACGCGATGCCAGATTCACCTTCGACACGCTCAACCCGTTCAAGCCGCTGCGCTGGGCGCTGACCTTCAAGGCGCTGATCCCGCTGATGGCGATCTTCGTCATCCTCAACTTCGTCGGCACCGTCTATGGCACCGCCTGGGCTCAGTTCAGCGAAGACATGTTCGAGTGGTCCGGCCTGACCATCGGTCTGTCGCTTGGCGCCTTTGGTGTCTGCCATGCTCTGGCCCAGGCCTTTCTCACCGGTCCGGCTGTTGAAAAGCTCGGCGAACGCTGGGCTCTGGTGGTGGGCATGGCCTTCGAAGGCTGCGCCATGCTGTCGCTGGCTCTGGTCCAGCATGGCTGGATCCTTTTTGCCATGGCGCCAGTCTTTGCCCTGGGCGGCATCGGCATGCCGGCGCTGCAATCGCTCATCACCCGCCAGGTCGATGGCGATCGGCAGGGCCAGTTGCAGGGCGTTTTGGCCAGCCTCGTCAGCCTTGCCGCGGTCTTTGGTCCGCTGTTTTTCAGCTTCCTCTATTTCGAGATTCGTGGCTCGTGGCCCGGGCTGATCTGGGTTGCGGCGCTAGGCTGTTATCTTCTCGCACTGCCGTTGATGTTGGGAATCAGGCGCGGTCCGGCTCTGGTGAAAACCGGTGCGGAATAGGTGCATAATCCGCTGAAATGCCCGGAAAACCGGGTAAAAAATCGCAATTCGGTCTTGCAGGGTCGGGTTTTCCGGTTCATTAACAGTCTCGCACCGTCCGGCCTCGCAAAACGCCCGGAAATCCTTGCCTTTCAATCAGAATCGACCAAGGGTTGCCGCGTTTTAAGGCTTCGCCACCGAGGCGGACAATTCCACTGTGAGGAAACGCTATGAACAAGAACGATCTGGTTGGCGTCGTCGCCGACAAAGCGACGATCACCAAGGCACAGGCCGCTGAAGCGGTTGACGCAGTGTTCGAGGCCATCACCGGCTCTCTGAAGGCTGGCGAAGAAGTCCGTCTCGTCGGTTTCGGCACTTTTGCCGTTTCCCAGCGCAAGGCTTCGACCGGCCGCAACCCGGCCACCGGCGCCGAAATCCAGATCCCGGCCTCCAACCAGGCCAAGTTCAAGCCCGGCAAGGGCCTGAAGGACGCGATCAACTAAGATCGCTTCCGGATACGATTTGATCGGCCCCGCGTGTTCGCACCGGGGCCTTTCTTTTGCCGGTTATCCCATGCCGGCGATTTTGCCGGTTGACGACAGCCGGCGAGGGCCCTAATCAGGGCCACCTTGCAAGGCCGATCCGGCCCGGCGGGCGATTAGCTCAGTTGGTAGAGCGCCTCGTTTACACCGAGGATGTCGGCGGTTCGAGTCCGTCATCGCCCACCATTCACCATCCCCCATCGTCGATGCTAACAGTCTGTTAGCCTATTCGCCGCGAATGCGACGATGGATTAGGACAAGCGTGAATCTCACCCGTCACATCAGGAAATTGTCGTTAGTCGCTGGTAGGGCGATACTTTTCCACAGGCTAAAGCCACTTTCTTGAAAATGTCACGTTGAACCCCTTTTGGTCGCTTGACTTGCCGATAGGGGCTGGGTAAACGACACCCACGTTGCGCGGATGACTTGTTCGCAAGCGCTGCGGGAGTAGCTCAGTTGGTTAGAGCGCCGGCCTGTCACGCCGGAGGTCGCGGGTTCGAGCCCCGTCTCTCGCGCCACCTTCTTCTTGAAGGTGTCGCAACCCAAACCCCTCACAGATCCTGACATTTTTGCGCGATGGAACCCCATCGGCAAGCGCCCGTTGACCTTGGCCTCTTTACCAGCGTCACACGGCCATGTCCTATCCAGCACGTCCCGTCAGGGATGACCTCCATCTGCAAGTCGAAGAAGCCGACCTCTGGTCGATGCATCGCGCAGCCTCGCCGCTGATCGGTACTGCCATCCACAATGGCCATTATGTTCGCGCAGACATCAAACCGTTGATGGCGCTGGATGAATCCAGCCGATTGCGCGAGGAAGATCCCTTTACCGAATATACGATCCGCGATGTCCCCAACCGGATCATCTTCCACCGCTCGCGTTTCGAGATCGATCTCAACCGGGCCAGGGACGGCGCCGTCTACCTCACTCCCGAGCAGGCCTGGGATCTCGACGTCTGGGCGCGGCCACCCGCCGAGCCACAGGTCAACGCCTCGTTGCACATCCACGACAGCTATTATTCTTCGCTGGCTCATATGCTTAGCGAGATCGAAGCCGAATTCGGCCGTTTCGTGCTGCTGGACATGCACAGCTATAACCACCGTCGCAGCGGCCCGCATGGCGAGCCGACCAGTCCAGACGACGCGCCTGTCATCAACATTGGTACGTCGTCCATGGACCGCGCCCATTGGGCCCATGTTCTCGATCCCTTCATGGAGAGCCTGCGCAGCTTCAGTTTTCGCGGGCAGACCATGGATGTGCGCGAGAACGTCGCTTTCCAGGGCAGGGGTGAGCAAACCCGCTTCGTGCATGAGAATTTTCCACAAAGCGGCTGCGCCATCGCTGTCGAGTTCAAGAAGATCTTCATGGACGAATGGACCGGACTGCCCGATCGTGAGGCGCTCGAAGCGCTGCGCACCATGATCCGCCAGTCGCTGCCGGTCCTGCTCACCAGCCTGCGGACCCATGCATGACCTCGTCCGATCAAGTCCTTCTCAAAACAATAGAATCCGCCCTCGCCGATGGCCAGCCGATCCGCCAGGACTTCGGCCGCAATGAACGCCTGCACATCGACCGCCCCATGCCATTTCTAGTGGTTCACGTCGGCCGCGCCCGCGAACCGGCGGCCCGTGATATCGTAACCGCCAGCTCGTCCTACCTGTTGGTTTCCAGCCTGCAGCGGGCCAAGGCCATCGTGGGTCTCGTTGCGGAATCGATGGTCGAACGCTTCGGCGCCTTCATCGTCCTTGATATCGGCGAGTTGAAGCGGGACCGGCTGGCCAGCGATGCCGACTATCTGCCTCCCTTTGAAATGACCCTGTCGGCATCGTCCGATGCCGGCGCCAAGGCTGCGGCCGCGGCTTTCAGTGCGGCCACGGAAAAGGTCCATTCCAAGTTCCGGATCCCGCAGTTGGCCCGCCCCGCCATCGCCAGCGATCCGGCCGCCAAACTGGCGCGGCTGCTGCCAAAATTGCCGGTTCTTACTCTGCGCTTCGCTCCCATTTATCGCGTGCCCGAGTCCGACAATGTCTACCCGCGGCTGCATGAACAGCTGGTCGCAAACCTGGTCGATTCCGGCCTGCAGGCGATCGCTGCCTTCACCGCAAGCACCAAGAGCCTCGCGATTTCGAGCCACCGCGCGCTGGGTCGGCGCGCTTTCATCGATGCAGTCAGCCGCGCCGACAAGGCGATTGACGATGTCGCCCAGTCCTTCGACTTCCTGCTGGCCGTCACGCCGATAAACGCCCGTGCCGCCTGGGAAGAATTTTCTGACACCGGTTTTGAACGAACCCCGCAGCTCCTCTATCGGCCGCTGACCATGGCAGTCGACCAGCAGAAGAAACGTCTGTTCTCTGTCGCGCTGGACCACTTCGAAGACCCGGTGCTGACAACGCTTTACCGCGAAAAGCAGCAGGAACTCGACCTCCAGCTGTCCTTGTTGGCAGCCAGGGAAACGCCGCGT
Source organism: Candidatus Devosia phytovorans (assembly GCA_029202405.1). Classification (NCBI taxonomy): domain Bacteria; kingdom Pseudomonadati; phylum Pseudomonadota; class Alphaproteobacteria; order Hyphomicrobiales; family Devosiaceae; genus Devosia; species Candidatus Devosia phytovorans. The sequence goes on from CP119312.1 coordinate 1,565,101, forward strand.
TTCGTCGAGCTGGGCCGGGCGCTTTATGGGCCGGTCGAGCCGAGCCTCCTCAAGGCGGCGCAGGCGATTCTGGATGGCACGAAGTCGGAACGCGGCAAGGGGCCGCGTGATGATGCCGATGTTGCCTTTGTCCAACGCCGGGCGCAGGCAATGATCGAGGCCTATGTCGGCGCTTCGCCGCAGTTCGATGCCACGGTGGAGGTCCGCGACGATCTTCCGGGCGGGATGATGGTGTCGGGTGGGCGGCTTCTCATTGCCCGTAGCACCGTCATGGCCAAGGCTCGCGTCGAGGCGTTGCTGAGCCATGAGGTTGGCGTGCATCTGCTCACTTACTTCAACGGCTCGGCCCAGGGCCTGCGCCTCTTCCGGTCCGGTCTGGCCGGCTACGAAGGCGTACAGGAGGGGCTGGCAGTGCTGGCCGAATATCTCGTTGGTGGCATGACGCTGGGCCGGCTGCGGCTGCTCGCAGCCCGTGTCATTGGCTGCGCGGCCATGCTCGACGGCGCCAGTTTTCCTGACTGCTACAAGACGATCCGCGCCTTCGGCCTGCCTGAGAGTTCCGCGTTCAATCTCGTGCTGCGCGTCTACCGCGGGGGAGGTCTCGCCAAGGACGCCGTCTATCTGCGCGGGCTGCTTGAGGTATTGTCGCATCTTCGGTCGGGCGGATCGCTCGATCCGTTCTGGATGGGCAAGATCGCCGCCAGCCATTTCAGCATCATACAGGAGTTGAGTACGCGCGGCCTGCTCAAGGCCCCACAGCTTGTTCCTGCCTTCCTCTCCCATCCGCAAGCCGGTGATCGTCTGAAAAAAGCCGCCGCCGGCATGAGCCCGATCGACATGATCGGCAACTAGGAGCGTCACATGCGCATCGCATTCTTCGTCAATTCCATCGAGGGCGAAACGGCCAGCTATTCAACCACGCATCTGGCACTTGCAGCGCTCAATCGTGGCCATGATATCTGCTATGTCACCCCAGGCGATTTCGTGCTGCGCCAGGACGACAGTCTTTCAGTTCGCGCCCTGAACCTGCCAGGAACGAAATACAAGAAGGCCGAGACGCTGCATAAGGATTTGCAGGGCGAGGACACCAAGGTCGAAGTCCTGGATGTCAGCGAGATCGATATCCTGCTGCTGCGCAATGACCCCTCGGAAGACTCCGCCGACCGACCCTGGGCCGCGCAGGTCGGAGCAATCTTCGGGCGGCTGGCGGCAGCACGTGGCGTGACGGTTCTCAACGATCCTGACGGACTGATCCGGGCGCAGAACAAGCTCTATTTTCAGGAATTCCCGATCAGCGTCCGCCCCGACACACTGATTTCCAAAAGCATCGAGGAGATCCGCGGGTTTGTCGAAAGCCAGCCCAAGGGTGCGATCCTCAAGCCCTTGCAAGGCTCGGGCGGCAAGAATGTCTTCAAGATCGCCTCGCCCAAGGATGGCAATCTCAACCAGATTTTCGAAGCAGTGAGCGGCGAAGGCTACCTGATTGCTCAGGGCTTCATGCCAGAAGCTGCCGATGGCGATGTCCGCTTCTTCCTGATGAATGGTGTGCCACTGCAGCGCGACGGGAAATATGCCGCCTTCCGCCGTGCGCCGGCCAAGGGCGAAATCCGGTCCAATATCCATGCCGGCGGCAGCGCCGAGACGATCGACGTTTCGGATACCATGCTGCGGATTGCCGAGACGGTACGGCCCAAGCTCATCCAGGACGGCATGTTCCTTGTCGGTCTCGACATCGTTGGCGACAAGCTGCTCGAGATCAACGTCTTCACCCCCGGCGGGCTCAACAACCTGTCGCAGATGTACGACACCGACTTCACGCAGTCCGTGATCGAGGCCTTGGAAAACAAGGTGGCCATCAAGGCCGCCAATGCTGGCGCGATATCCAACCGGGAGTTGGCGACGCTCTAGTCAAAGGCGCGTGATGCCACTGATCTGTGAGGCAGGGAAGCGCATATAAGGAGCACAGAGCTTTTCGCTTCATTCGAGGTCGACCGATGTCCCGTTCCGCCCCTGCCACGATTGGCCCAAACCAGAACCGCCGGTCCTTGCTGGCAGCAATGCTGATCCTTCCTGCACTCGCTTTTGGCTTATGGAGCAAGCCCGTGCAGGCTCAGGAAGAGCCTGTCGAGATCGCGCCGCCTTCAACACAACTGGCTGAAAGCGGGACGAGCGCAACTGCTGTTTTTGCCGGCGGTTGCTTTTGGGGCGTGCAGGGCGTTTTCCAGCATGTGAAGGGTGTGACGCAGGCCGTGTCGGGCTATTCCGGTGGGTCGGCCGAGACGGCGACATACGATCTGACGACGCGTGGCGATACCGGTCACGCCGAGACGGTTGAGGTCACCTATGATCCCGCCGTGGTGAGCTACGGCGAACTGCTGCAGATCTATTTCTCTGTTGCGCACAATCCGACGCAGCTCAATTTCCAGGGTCCTGATCACGGCACGCAGTACCGTTCCACCATCTTCCCGGTGGATGACGAACAGGCTGCCTATGCCAAGGCCTATATCGACGAGCTGACCGCTGCGGGGCGGTTCGATGGTCCTATCGTTACGACGATCGAGCCTTTCGAAGCCTTCTATCCTGCCGAGCAGTATCACCAGGATTTCCTGACGCTGAACCCGACCTGGCCCTATATCGTGGTCAATGACCTGCCCAAGATCGAGGCGCTTAAGCAGCTGTTTCCCGGTGAATACCGGGCGGACCCGGTGCTGGTCGGCACGCTCTAGGGGCGGTAACATGTTCTTGTTGCACATCGGCCACGAATGCGGGCTGCCCTATTTTGGCCGCCTGGGCCGCACGTTTTCGCCCCTTCGAGTTTGCAGATATGTCGTGTCGGCTGTTCCGTGAACCCGGAATCATCCGGGGTCGCATTCCGGAATAGCCTCCACAACCTGCGGCGGAACTCAGGCGATAGCGTCGCGTTCCAACTGCCAAAGGTCTCGAAGCTAGGGAGAACGGCGATGAGCTTGTTCAACAGACTGGCGCTTGCAGCGCTCGCCACCACCACTCTCACCGGTACCCGCCTTTGCGGCTGACCTCATCACTGTCCCCACCAGCACGCCTGCGGAACTGCCGATATACGAAGAGCCTGGCTTTGATTGGAATGGCTTTTATGCCGGTGTCTATGGGGTCGCCCAGAATGGCGAAACTACAGACACGCAATATGGCCTCGGCGTCCAGGCCGGCTACAATGCCCAGTTCGATTTCTATCTGCTTGGCGCAGAAGTTGCTGTGCACGGGGTGACGGACAACGATACCGCCACCGAAACCAGTTATGGTCAGCTGCTGGGGCGTGCCGGTCTGGTTGTGAGCGACAATGTGCTGGTCTATGCGGCCGGCGGTTATGGCATCGATCTTGGCCCGCGGGATGAGGAAGACGCTTTGCTGGGTGGTGGCGTTGAACTCGCGGTGACCGATTCCATCTCGGTTGAAGCGCAGTATTTGCATGGCTTCTCGCTCACCGGCGATAACGACAAGGATCAGTTCACGCTCGGGGCTAACTTCCACTTCTAGCCGGAACACCAGATCCAGAATCACAGACGGCCCCGTTTCGATGGGGCCGTCTTTCTGTGTGGCAGCATGAACTATCCACGCCCTGATCATGCTCAGGTGAGCTGAAAAGTGGCGCTGAAATGGCGAATGGTTCAAATGTGTTTCAAATTGGACCAAAATCGTGGCTTCGAGGCAACGCACCCCTCCAAATGGTCACCCCTCCTTATCCTCGATGCCGAATTTGGGCGACCAAAGCCTTGTCACGCGCGTTGGGGTGCTGCATCTAACCCCTCGACTACGGTAACTTTATTGGAGTGCAAGATATGTTCGCACGTTCGCTTACTCTCGGTGTGGCCGCTGCCGCCCTTCTCGCTGGTGGCGCTCAGGCCGCTGACCTGATCATCCCGACGACCCCGCAGCCGATCTACGAAGCTGCTGGCTTCGATTGGGAAGGTCTCTATGCTGGTGCCCGTATCGGCGGCGTTTTCGCTGACGACGCTGCTGGCGACACCGCTTCGGGCTTCTCGGCTGGTGGCGCTGTTGGCGTCAACTTCCTCCCCGTCGACCCCTTCCTGGTCGGTGCTGAAGTCACCGGCGACTATGTCTGGTCCGATGACTTCCTCGACCAGAGCCAGTTCTTCGCGAACCTGCGCGCTGGCGCTGTCGTGACCGACTCGGTTCTCGTCTACGCCCTGGGTGGCGTTGGCGTCATCACCAACGACGTCGACTCCTACGGCGCTTACCAGCTCGGTGGCGGTGTTGAAGTTGCCGTTACCGACGCTGTCACCGTTCGCGGTGAAGTCGTTGGTCAGGGCTTCTTTGACGACGAAATCCGTGACGATTTCTTCGACTCCGCCAAGGCAACCGTCGGCGTGTTCTACCACTTCTAAGATTTGCAAAAGGGCAGGGTGGTTCGCCACCCTGCTGACCTAGTGTCTTGCAGACCCAATGCGGCGATCCAGGAAACTGGATCGCCGTTTTGGTTTTTGGTGTGCTCAGTTGGTGGGCGCCTGTTTCATCCGCACGGCCCGTTTCGGGAATACCCGAAACAGCACACTTCACGGCCTTCGTCGCACGGCGTGTTAGCAAACATTTCTCCTAGATGATGCCTGCGATATATGATGATTTTGCTCATGTTTTCTTTCCCTTGAAACGCGATAGCCAAAGGTCTAAGCCCAAACCATCAACTGTCGCGTTGGTTCGCTTGCCCCAATTGCTTGCGCAACTCTCGCTCCCCGGTCGCCCGACCGGATTAGAAAACAGGCTGCCGCATGACTGATTTGCTCAGCGCTTATCTGCCGATCGTCCTCTTTCTTGCCATTGCTGGCGTGATCGGTTTGGCGCTTCTGGTTGCCCCGTTCATCGTGGCCGTGAAGAATCCGGATCCGGAGAAGGTTTCGGCTTTCGAAGCTGGTTTCGAGGCGTTCGACGACGCGCGCATGAAGTTCGATGTGCGATTCTATCTGGTGTCGATTCTCTTCATCATCTTCGACCTGGAAGTGGCTTTCCTCTTCCCCTGGGCCGTGGCTTTCCATGACGTGGGTTGGTTTGGCTTCTGGTCGATGATGATCTTCCTCGGCGTGTTGACCGTCGGCTTTATCTACGAATGGCGTAAGGGGGCCCTGGAATGGGATTGAGCGAACAAAACGGCACGCTGGTCGCGCCGCGCCCGACAGGCCTCGTCGATCCGCGCACCGGCAAGACTGCTGGTGCCAACGATCCCTTTTTCACCGATGTCACCGACGAACTGGCCGACAAGGGTTTCCTGCTTTCAACCGTCAATCAGCTTGTCACCTGGGCGCGTACCGGGTCGCTGATGTGGATGCAGACGGGCCTGGCGTGCTGCGCTGTGGAAATGATGCAGATGTCGATGCCACGCTACGACATCGAGCGGTTTGGCACGGCGCCGCGCGCTTCTCCGCGCCAGTCGGACGTCCTGATCGTTGCCGGTACGCTGACCAACAAGATGGCTCCCGCGCTGCGCAAGGTCTACGACCAGATGCCAGAGCCGCGCTATGTCATCTCGATGGGCAGTTGCGCCAATGGTGGCGGCTACTATCACTATTCCTATTCCGTGGTGCGCGGTTGCGACCGGGTTCTGCCAGTGGATGTCTATGTCCCTGGTTGCCCGCCAACTGCTGAAGCACTGCTTTACGGCATTCTGCTGTTGCAGAAAAAAATCCGCCGTACTGGTACAATCGAACGCTAGGTCACCCAGAATGGATGAAACTATCCAGGTCGATCCGCTCGTGGACCTTGGCGAGCACATTGCCGGCTCGCTGGGCACGGCTGTCCTTGCCCAGGAAGTGGCATTCGGCGAGCTCACGCTGACTGTCGAGCGCGACCAGATTGTGGCCGTCGTGACTTTCCTGCGTGACGATGGGCGTTGCCGCTTCGTCAGCTTCGTGGATGTCTGCGGGGCAGACTATCCGGCGCGCGATGAGCGCTTCGACGTGGTCTACCACTTCATGAGCCCCTATCTGAACCAGCGCATCCGCGTGAAGGTTACCGCCGACGATGTGACGCCGGTTCCCAGCATCACGGGCGTCTTCAAGGGTGCCCAGTGGTTCGAGCGCGAAGCTTATGATCTCTATGGCATGCTGTTCTCGGGTCACGATGACCTGCGCCGTATCCTGACGGACTACGGTTTTGACGGTCATCCGCTGCGCAAGGATTTTCCGACGACGGGTTTTGTCGAGGTTCGTTATGACGAGGAGCGCAAGCGCGTCGTCTATGAGCCGGTCAAGCTCATGCAGGAATACCGTTCGTTCGACTATCTGTCGCCTTGGGAAGGTACAGACTATGTGCTGCCCGGCGACGAGAAGGCCAAGCCATGAGTGTTGAAGCCGAAGTCCGCAATTTCACCATCAACTTTGGTCCCGTGCACCCCTCGGCCCATGGTGTGCTGCGTCTGATTCTTGAGCTCGACGGTGAAATCGTCGAGCGCGTCGATCCGCATATCGGTCTGCTGCATCGCGGTACCGAAAAGCTGATCGAATCCAAGACCTACCTGCAGGCCGTGCCCTATTTCGACCGCCTCGACTATGTGGCGCCGATGAACCAGGAGCATGCCTTTGCCCTGGCCGTCGAGAAGCTGCTGGATCTGGAAGTGCCACGCCGCGGCCAGCTGATCCGCGTGCTCTATTCGGAAATCGGGCGCCTGCTGGCACATCTGATGAACGTCACCACCCAGGCCATGGACGTTGGCGCGCTGACGCCGCCGGTCTGGGGCTTCGAGTGGCGCGAAAAGCTGATGATCTTTTATGAGCGTGCGTCCGGCGCGCGCATGCATGCGGCCTATTTCCGTCCCGGTGGCGTGCATCAGGATCTGCCGCAGGCCCTGGTCGACGATATCGAGACCTTCTGCCACGAGTTCCCGAAGTTCATCGAGGATCTCGATGAATTGCTGACCGAAAACCGCATCTTCAAGCAGCGCAACGTCGATATCGGCGTGGTCGATCTCGATGATGCCTGGAACATGGGTTTTTCGGGCGTGATGGTGCGTGGCTCCGGCGCTGCCTGGGACCTGCGCAAGAGCCAGCCCTACGAATGCTATGACGAGATGGAATTCGACATTCCCGTCGGCAAGAGCGGCGATTGCTACGACCGCTACCTCATCCGCATGGAAGAGATGAAGCAGTCGACGTCGATCATGCGCCAGTGTGTCGAGAAGTTGAACGCTGCTGACGGCAAGGGCCCGGTGTCCTCGCTTGACGGTAAGGTTGTCCCGCCCAAGCGCGGCGAGATGAAGAAGTCGATGGAAGCCCTGATCCATCACTTCAAGCTCTATACCGAGGGCTACAAAGTTCCTGCCGGCGAAGTTTACGCCGCCGTGGAAGCGCCAAAGGGTGAATTCGGCGTCTATCTGGTCAGTGATGGCTCCAACAAGCCCTATCGCTGCAAGATCCGTGCGCCGGGCTTTGCGCATTTGTCGGCCATGGATTTCCTGTGCCGCGGCCACATGCTGGCTGACGTCTCGGCCATCCTTGGCTCGCTTGATATCGTGTTCGGAGAGGTTGATCGCTAATGGTTGCGCGTCGCCTTGCGGATGACCAGGTTCAACCTGCGTCATTTGCTTTCAATGCTGACAACGCCAAATGGGCGGATTGGAAGATCGGGCTCTACCCGACCGGCCGTCAGCAATCTGCTGTTATTCCGCTGCTCATGCGTGCGCAGGAGCAGGATGGCTGGGTCAGCCGCGCGACGATCGAAAAGATCGCTGAAATGCTCGGGATGGCCTATATCCGCGTGCTGGAAGTGGCTACGTTCTACACTCAGTTCCAGCTTCAGCCGGTTGGTACGCGCGCCCATGTGCAGGTTTGCGGCACCACGCCCTGCATGCTGCGCGGCGCCGAAGGGCTCATCGAAGTCTGCAAGAGCAAGATCCACCATGATCCGCATCACCTCAATGAGGATGGCACGCTGAGCTGGGAAGAGGTCGAATGCGCTGGCGCTTGCGTCAATGCACCCATGGTCACGATCTTCAGGGACACCTATGAAGACCTGACCGAGGAGCGCCTTGCCGAGATCATCGACGCCTTCGCCGCTGGCAAGGGTGATACGGTAAAGGTCGGCACCCAGACCGAGCGCCTGAATGCTGCGCCGGAAGGCGGTCGTGTGGTGCTTCTCGAAGAAGCAACCACGTTCCGCGAAAAGTTTGTGCCGCCACCACCGCCGCCCGAGGCTGCTCCGGCTGCGGCAGCACCTGCTGCGCCCGCAACGGCAGCGCCTGCCCAGGCGCCGACCACGGCTGCAAAGCCCAAGGACGTGACCGAGGAATCGGCTCCGGCCATCAAGGGTCCGTCCAAGGACGCAAAGGTGTCCGAGGCCAAGGCTGAGGGCGAGCGCAAGGCCGCCAGTGCCTCTGCCAAGGCCAGCGGCGAGCCGAACGAGGCGATGCGCAAGGGTGCGACTGGCGCTGAGTCCGACGCGGCCAAGGTTGATGGCGGCAAAGCTGCTGGCAAGAAGACCAATACGGTCGCAGCCGATGGCGCAACCGAAGCCAGCCCAAAGAAGTCCCGCACGATCATAGCGCCCAAGGCCAACCCCAAAGAGGTCAATCCCGTCGCCGAAAAGGGCGGGGATGCACCGCTATTCGTGGCTCCGGAAGGCGCTGCCGACGATCTCAAGCTGATTGCAGGTGTCGGCCCGGTGCTGGAACGCCGCCTTAACGCGCTGGGCATTACTCAGTGGAACCAGGTGGCCAAGCTTACGCCGGAGCAGATCGACCAGGTTGAAGGCTCGCTCAACTTCAAGGGTCGCGTTGCGCGCGATAACTGGTTGGCACAGTCTGAAGTGCTCGCCCGTGGTGGCGAGGAAGAATATGTCCGCGTCTTCGGCAAGAAGCCGCGTTAGGAGTGTGAGAATTGCTCGCTGACAAGGATCGCATCTTCACCAATCTCTACGGCCACGGTGACTGGGGCCTCGAAGGCGCGCGCAAGCGCGGCGGATGGAGCGGTACGAAGGAATTTCTCGACCAGGGTCGTGACTGGATCACCAACGAGGTCAAGGCCTCGGGTCTGCGTGGTCGTGGCGGCGCCGGCTTCCCGACCGGCCTCAAGTGGTCGTTCATGCCCAAGCAGAGCGATGGTCGTCCGCACTATCTCCTGGTCAATGCCGATGAGTCCGAGCCCGGCACGTGCAAGGACCGTGAAATCCTGCGCCATGATCCGCATCACCTGATCGAAGGCTGCCTGATCGCCTGCCGCGCCATGGATGCCCATCTGGCATTCATCTATGTGCGTGGTGAATTCGTGCGGGAGCGCGAGCGCCTAGAACGCGCCGTTGAAGAGGCCTATGAAGCCAAGCTGATCGGCAAGGACAATATTCACGGCTGGGACCTGGACATCATCGTCCATCATGGTGCCGGTGCTTATATCTGTGGCGAAGAAACCGCCCTGATGGAATCGCTGGAAGGCAAGAAGGGTCAGCCACGCCTCAAGCCGCCGTTCCCGGCTGGCATGGGCGTCTATGGCAACCCAACGACGGTCAACAATGTCGAGTCCATTGCCGTGGTGCCGGAAATCCTGCGTCGCTCTGCGGGTTGGTTCTCGTCGATCGGTCGCCCGAACAATGTCGGCACCAAGCTGTTCATGGTCTCGGGCCATGTGAACAAGCCGGCGACCTTCGAAGAAGCCCTGGGCGAAAGCTTCAAGGACATCATCGAAAAGCATTGCGGCGGCATTCGTGGCGGCTGGGACAATCTGTTGGCCGTGATCCCGGGCGGCGCGTCCTGCCCGGTCGTGCGCGGCGAGGACATGATGGATGCCATCATGGACTTCGACGGTCTGCGTGAGAAGAAGTCGAGCTTCGGCACCGGCGGCATGATCATCATGGACAAGTCCACCGATATCATCAAAGCCATCTGGCGTATCGCGGCCTTCTTCAAGCACGAGAGCTGCGGTCAGTGCACGCCGTGCCGTGAAGGCACCGGCTGGATGATGCGCGTGATGGAGCGCATGGTCGAAGGCCGCGCCCAGAAGCGCGAAATCGACATGCTGTTCGAGGTCACCAAGCAGATCGAAGGCCACACCATCTGTGCCTTGGGCGATGCTGCGGCCTGGCCGATCCAGGGCCTGATCCGCAACTTCCGTCCCACGATCGAGGCGCGGATCGAGCAGTACACATATTCGTCCACCTCCGACGGCGCCGTGCCGTCGATTGCGGCGGAGTAGGGCTGATGGCAAATATCAAGGTCGACGGCACACTCGTCGAAGTTCCCGATTACTACACGCTGATGCAGGCCGCCGAGGCAGCCGGCGCGGAAATTCCGCGCTTCTGCTATCACGAGCGCCTGTCGGTGGCCGGCAATTGCCGCATGTGCCTTGTCGAGGTGAAGGGCGGTCCGCCTAAGCCACAGGCCAGCTGTGCCATGTCGGTCAAGGACCTGCGTCCTGGCCCGAATGGCGAGCCACCCGAGATGTTCACCAACACGCCGATGGTCAAGAAGGCCCGCGAAGGCGTGATGGAATTCCTGCTGATCAACCATCCGCTCGACTGCCCGATCTGCGATCAGGGCGGCGAGTGCGATCTGCAGGACCAGGCCATGGCCTATGGCGTGGACAAGAACCGCTTTGCCGAGAACAAGCGTGCCGTCGAGGACAAGTATATTGGCCCGCTGGTCAAGACCTCGATGAACCGCTGCATCCACTGCACGCGTTGTGTGCGCTTTACCACCGAGGTTGCCGGTATCGCCGAGATGGGCCTGCTGGGCCGCGGCGAAGACGCAGAGATCACGACCTATCTGGAGCAGGCGCTGTCGAGCGAGCTGCAGGGCAATGTCATCGACCTCTGCCCGGTCGGTGCGCTGACCTCCAAGCCCTACGCCTTCAACGCCCGTCCGTGGGAACTGGTGAAGACTGAATCCATCGACGTCATGGACGCCGTCGGCTCCAACATCCGCGTCGACAGCCGTGGCCGCGAAGTCATGCGCGTCCTGCCGCGCATCAACGAAGCGATCAACGAAGAGTGGATTTCGGACAAGACCCGCTTCATCTGGGATGGGCTCAAGAGCCAGCGGCTCGACCGTCCCTATGTGCGCAAGTCCGGCAAGCTTCAGCCTGCAAGCTGGGAAGAAGCGCTGTCTGCGGTTGCTTCTCGGGTCAAGAAGGCCGGCAACAAGGTCGGCGCCATTGCCGGTGACCTCGCTGCCGTCGAGGAAATGTATGCCCTCAAGGGCATGCTTGCATCGATCGGCTCTGGCATGACCGATGTGCGTCCTGCGATGTCGGGTATCGATCCGTCGATGCCGCGCTCGGCCTATCTCTTCAATCCGACCATTTCAGGTATCGAAGAGGCCGACGCCATCCTGATCATCGGCAGCAATCCGCGCAAGGAAGCGTCGCTGATCAATGCCCGTATCCGCAAGACCTGGCGTGCCAAGGGCTTGCCGATTGGCGTGATCGGCGAGCAGGCTGAGCTGACCTATGCCTATTCCTATCTCGGCGAAGGCCTTGAGACGCTGGCCGACCTGGTTGCCGGCAAGGGTTCGTTTGGCGAAATCCTCGCCAAGGCACAGCGTCCTCTGATCATCGTTGGCGAAGGCGCCGTCTCGCATACCAAGCTCGGCAAGCAGGCCGGTCGCGACACCATCGCGATGGCAGCAAAGCTGGCAACCGGTGCAACGGTTGCCGAGGGCTGGAATGGCTTTGCACTCCTGCACAATGCCGCCAGCCGCGTTGGAGGCATCGATATCGGCTTTGTGCCGCACGACGGTGGCGTCTGCTCGGCCGACCAGATCGCGCTTGCCGGCAAGGGCGAGCTCGACGTGCTCTTCCTGCTCGGTGCCGATGAATACGACACCTCGGCCATGGGCAAGGCTTTCGTGGTCTATATCGGCAGCCATGGCGACGTCGGTGCACACCGTGCCGATGTCATCCTGCCGGCGGCGACCTACACTGAGAAGTCGGGTACCTATGTCAACACCGAGGGCCGCGTGCAGGTGACCAACCGCGCCGTGTTCCCGCCGGGCGATGCCAAGGAAGACTGGGCCATCATCCGTGCGCTCTCGGGCGCCATTGGCCAGCCGCTGCCCTACAACTCGCTGACGCAGCTGCGTGCCGCCATCTACGCCGAATTCCCGCATCTGGCGCGAATTGACCAGATTTCGTCTGGATCGGTGGCTGATGTTGCAAAGCTTGCCAAGGCCGCGATCAAGACCAAGTCGGCACCTTACGGCTCTGCCGTCGCCGATTTCTATCTCAGCAATCCGATTGCCCGTGCATCCGCCGTCATGGGCGAATGCGCCGCCATGGCGGCGGGCCTGCGTCAGGCTGCGGAGTAGGGGAGCATAATGGACTTCGTACTTACCGCTCTCGACTATCTGCTCGGCATCCCGGTTCTTGGCTGGGGTGTGCAGGTGGGCTTTGTCTACAAGGCCCTGCTGCTGCTGGTCGCCCTGCTGGTGTTCACCGCTTTCATCCTGCTGGCCGACCGCAAGATCTGGGCAGCCGTGCAGATGCGTCGCGGCCCCAATGTGGTTGGTCCCTTTGGCCTGTTCCAAAGCTTTGCCGATCTGATCAAGTTCGCCCTCAAGGAACCCATCATTCCCGGTGGTTCCGACAAGGTGCTGTTCCTGTTCGCGCCGCTGCTGACGGCCACGCTGGCACTGACCGGCTGGGCCGTGGTGCCGGTCGGGGCGGGGCTGGTCATTGCCGACATCAATCTGGGTATCCTCTACCTGCTCGCCATTTCGTCGCTCGGCGTCTATGGCGTGATCATCGGCGGCTGGGCCTCGAACTCGAAATATCCCTTCCTTGGCTCGCTTCGTTCGGCCGCACAGATGGTGTCCTACGAAGTCTCGATCGGCCTCGTCATCATCACCGTGCTGCTCTGCGTGGGTTCGCTGAATCTCAGCGACATCGTTGTCGCGCAGCAGGAAATGGGCCTGGCTCATATGCTCGGCGTGCCGTGGCTGTCGTTCCTGAACTGGTTCTGGCTGCCGCTGTTCCCGATGTTCGTGATTTTCTACATCTCGGCCCTAGCCGAGACCAACCGCCCGCCCTTCGATCTGGCGGAAGGTGAATCCGAACTCGTTGCCGGCTTCATGACCGAATATTCGGCCACGCCCTACATGTTGTTCATGCTGGGCGAGTATATCTCGATCCTGCTGATGTGCGGCATGACCACCATCCTGTTCCTGGGTGGCTGGGCTTCGCCCATCGATCTGCCGCTCTTCACCTGGATCCCGGGTGTGGTCTGGTTCGTGATCAAGCTGAGCGCAGTGTTCTTCATGTTCGCCATGGCCAAGGCCATCGTGCCCCGTTACCGCTATGACCAGCTCATGCGTATTGGCTGGAAGCTGTTCCTGCCGCTGTCGCTGCTTATGGTCATCATTGTCGCTTTCGTCCTCATGCTCACCGGCTGGGGCTGGCATGGAGGGATGGCCTGATGCGCGCCGCCCAGTTCGTCAACACGCTGCTGCTCACGGAGCTGGTGAAAGCCTTCTTCCTGACCATGCGCTATTTCTTCTCGCCAAAGCCGACCATCAACTATCCCTTCGAAAAGGGCCATGTGTCGCCGCGCTTCCGGGGCGAACATGCATTGCGCCGCTATCCCAACGGGGAAGAGCGTTGCATTGCCTGCAAGCTGTGCGAAGCCATCTGCCCGGCTCAGGCCATCACCATTGAGGCCGGTCCGCGCCAGAACGACGGTACCCGCCGTACAGTGCGCTATGACATCGATATGGTGAAGTGCATCTACTGCGGCTTCTGTCAGGAAGCTTGTCCGGTGGACGCCATCGTCGAGGGCCCGAACTTCGAATTCGCCACTGAAACGCGTGAAGAGCTGTACTTCTCCAAGGAAAAGCTCCTCGCCAATGGTGATCGCTGGGAGCGCGAAATCGCTCATAATCTCGCCGCTGACGCGCCGTATCGCTGAGAGGGAAGAGCCTATGACCCTTCCATTATTCTTCTTCTACCTGTTCTCGGCGATCCTCGTCGCATCCGCGGTGATGGTGATCTCGGCGCGCAACCCAGTGCATGCCGTGCTGTTTTTGATCCTGGCGTTCTTTAACGCATCGGGCCTGTTCATGCTGGCCGGGGCCGAGTTCCTCGCGCTGCTGCTGATCGTGGTCTATGTGGGCGCCGTGGCGGTGCTGTTCCTCTTCGTCGTGATGATGCTCGACGTCGACTTTGCCTCGTTGCGCCAGGGCTTCCTGCAATATGCGCCGGTCGGCATGGTAGTCGGCATCATCTTGCTGCTCGAGCTTCTGCTGCTCGCGGGCAGCTTTGTGGTGTCGCCTGAAGCAGCATCCGGGTCGGGTCTGCCGATGGATGGGGCAACGGACAATATGCGCGCCATCGGCCTCGTGCTCTACACGCGCTACGTTTTCCTGTTCCAGGGCGCTGCCGCCGTGCTGCTGGTCGCCATGATTGGCGCCATCGTGCTTACGCTGCGTCACAAACCAAATGTAAAACGCCAGAACCCCATCGATCAGGTCGCCCGCAAGCGCGCCGACACGCTCGAAGTGGTCAAGGTCAAAAGCGGTCAAGGGCTGTAGGAGGCAAACATGGGCTTGGGTATCGGGCTCGGTCACTACCTGACCGTAGCAGCCATTCTGTTCACGCTCGGCGTGTTCGGCATCTTCATCAACCGCAAGAACGTCATCGTCATCCTGATGTCGGTGGAACTGATCCTTCTGGCGGTCAATCTCAACATGGTTGCCTTCAGCGCGACGCTCAACGATCTGCAGGGCCAGATCTTTGCGCTGCTGATCCTGACCGTGGCTGCCGCCGAGGCCGCGATCGGCCTGGCAATCCTAGTTATTTTCTATCGCAACCGTGGCTCGATCGCGGTTGAAGACGTCAACCAGATGAAGGGCTAAGAAGACCGCTATGATTCAAGCGATTGTTTTCCTGCCCCTCGTCGGCGCGCTGATTGCGGGGCTTCTCGGCCGCACTATCGGCCACCGTCCGAGTGAGCTGATCACCACGGCACTGCTGATCATTGCAGCCGTGTTGAGCTGGGTCGTCTTCCTGCCCGTCGCCTTCGGCGGCGGGTTGATGGGTGCTGAAGTCGACGGCCATACCACCGTTCTCAAGGTGGAAATCATGCGCTGGATCCAGGTCGGTGACATGGACCTGCGCTGGGTGCTGCGCGTCGATACGCTGACCGCCATCATGCTGGTCGTGGTCAACACGGTCTCGGCGCTCGTTCATACCTATTCGATCGGCTACATGGCCGATGATCCGCATCGCAACCGGTTCTTTGCCTATCTGTCGCTGTTCACCTTCGCCATGCTGATGCTGATCACGGCGGACAACTTCCTGCAGATGTTCTTCGGCTGGGAAGGCGTGGGCCTGGCGTCCTATCTGCTGATCGGTTTCTGGTACACCAAGCCTTCGGCAACGGCCGCGGCGATGAAGGCTTTCATCGTCAACCGCGTTGGTGACTTTGGCTTTGCCCTGGGCATTTTCGGCGCCTTCATGGTGCTCGGACATATCGACTTCGACGGCGCCTTCCATGCTGCTGGCGAATTGTCGACGACCGGCCTGCCGATCATGAACTTCCTCGGCTGGCAGCTCGACGCCATGACCGTTGTCTGCCTGTTGCTCTTCATGGGCGCCATGGGCAAGTCGGCACAGTTCCTGCTGCACACTTGGCTGCCGGACGCCATGGAAGGCCCGACCCCCGTGTCGGCACTGATCCATGCCGCCACCATGGTGACCGCCGGTGTTTTCATGGTGGCGCGCCTGTCGCCGCTGTTCGAGACCTCGCCGGTTGCCCTGACCGTGGTTCTGGTCATGGGCGCCATTACGGCCTTCTTTGCGGCGACGGTTGGCCTGGTACAGAACGACATCAAGCGCGTCATCGCTTATTCGACCTGTTCGCAGCTCGGCTACATGTTCGTGGCGCTGGGGGCAGGGGCCTATTCGGCCGGTGTCTTCCACCTCTTCACCCATGCCTTCTTCAAGGCCCTGCTGTTCCTGGGCGCCGGCGCGGTCATCCACGCCATGCACCATGAGCAGGACATGCGGAACATGGGCGGTCTCCGCAAGAAGATCCCGGTGACCTACGCCATGATGCTGATCGGCACGCTGGCGCTGACCGGCGTGGGCATTCCGGGTTCGGAATTCCTCGGCTTCGCTGGTTTCTTCTCCAAGGATTCGATCATCGAAGCGGCCTATGCGGTTGGCGGCAATACCGGCATGTTCGCCTTCTGGCTGCTGGTCATCGCCGCCCTGTTCACGAGCTTCTACTCCTGGCGCCTGATCCACCTGACCTTCCACGGTTCGCCGCGCGACGCCCAGCATGGCCACGGCCATGACGTCGTCGCCCATGATGGCGACAGCCATGACGAACCGCTCGATGATCACGCTGCCCACGCTCATGACGATCATGGCCACCACGATCACGGCTCGGCCTATGATCATGCTCATGAGCCACCCAAGGTCATGCAGATTCCGCTCTATGTTCTGGCGGTTGGTGCGGTCCTGGCTGGTGCGCTCTTCTACGGCATGTTCTTCCACGACGTGGAACACATCGAGCACTTCTTCGCGGGTGCCCTGGTTGTCGACCACGAGATCATCGAAGCCGCGCACCATGTGCCGACCTGGGTGAAGTGGAGCGCCACGATCTCGATGATCATCGGCTTCGTGACCGCCTGGTACATGTATATCCGTCGTCCGGACCTGCCGGGCCGGCTGGCTGCGACCAACCCGGGCCTCTACCAGTTCCTGCTCAACAAGTGGTATTTCGACGAACTTTACAACACGATCTTCGTCAAACCCGCGCTGTGGATTGGTCGTGCCTTGTGGAAGGGCTTTGATGACTGGCTGATTGACGAGACGCTCGCTGAAGGCCTTGGCCGCCGCGTGCAGAATGTCACCTCCTGGGTCACCAAGCTCCAGTCCGGTTACCTCTATCATTATGCCTTCGCCATGCTGATCGGCATTGCGGCACTGCTGACCTGGGCCATCGCGGCCGGGGGACTGATCTGATGAACTTCGAGAACTCCATCCTCACAGTCCTGACCTGGCTGCCTCTGGCAGGCGCCATGGTCCTGCTGTTCACGCCCAAGACGGCGATCGACGCGATCCGCTGGATATCGCTGGCCGTCACCCTCCTGGTCTTCGCGCTATCGCTGCTCATGTGGCAGAGCTTTGACCCGTCCAATGCCGGCTTCCAGTTCGTGGTGAACTACGCCTGGATTGGCGACACGATCGGCTATCGCGTCGGCGTCGATGGCATTTCGGTGCTGTTCGTTGTGTTGACCGCGCTGCTCATGCCCTTCGTGGTGTTGGCAAGCTGGGAGGTCGACACCCGGTTCAAGGAATACATGATCGTCTTCCTGATCCTGGAAACGCTCATGGTCGGCGTGTTCACCACGCTCGATCTGGCCATGTTCTATGTGTTCTTCGAAGGCACGCTGCTGCCGATGTTCCTGATCATCGGCATCTGGGGCGGCGCGAAGCGCATTGCTGCATCCTACAAGTTCTTCTTCTACACCTTCGTTGGCTCCGTGCTGATGCTGCTGGCCATCATGGCCATGTACTGGAATGCCGGTACCACCGACATCTCCCGTCTGCTGACGCATGACTTCCCCTCAAGCTGGCAGCCTTGGCTGTGGTGGGCGTTCTTTGCCTCGCTCGCCGTCAAGATGCCGATGTGGCCCTTCCATCGCTGGCTGCCGGAGGCCCACGTTCAGGCGCCGACCGCTGGCTCGGTGATCCTGGCCGCTATCCTGCTCAAGCTGGGTGGCTATGGCTTCCTGCGCTTCAGCCTGCCGATGTTCCCGGAAGCTTCGGCGCAGTTCGCCAATATCGTCTTCTTCCTCTCGGTCGCCGCCATCATCCTGACGTCGCTGATTGCCCTGGTGCAGAGCGATATCAAGAAGCTGATCGCCTATTCGTCGGTCGCCCATATGGGCTTTGTGACCATGGGCATCTTTGCGGGCAATGCGCTGGGCATCCAGGGTGCGCTGTTCCAGATGATCTCGCACGGTATTGTCTCGGGCGCGCTCTTCCTCTGCATCGGCGTCGTCTACGATCGGATGCATACCCGCGAGATCGATGCCTATGGAGGCCTGGTCGAGCGCATGCCGCGCTACGCCTTCGCCTTCATGGTCTTCACCATGGCCAATGTGGGCCTGCCGGGCACTTCGGGCTTCGTCGGTGAATTCCTGACTCTGTTGGGCATCTTCCAGGTCAATACCTGGGTGGCCTTTGGTGCGGCGTTTGGTCTGATCCTGTCAGCCTGCTACGCCCTCTGGGCCTACCGCCGCGTCATCTTCGGGGCGCTGACCAAGGATAGTCTCAAGTCGATCCTTGATCTCAATCTGCGCGAGAAGATCATTCTCTACCCGCTGATTGTGCTGACGGTGGTTTTCGGCTTCTATCCCGCGCCGATCCTCGACACGACTGCTGCGGCCGTCGACAATCTCGTTACCCACTATGCGACAGCAGTGGGCCTCGACCCGGCGGTATCGCTGGCCGACGCCCAGGCGCCGCTTGCTCACGCCGAACCGGTTGCCGCTGCTGAAGCGCCTGCCGAGCCAGCTGCCCACTAGGAGAGTCCCGTGAACTCAGACGTTACAGATTTCGCGAGCCTGGCTCCTGCCTATCCGGAGATGCTGCTGGCCATTGGTGCCATCGTGCTGCTGCTGGTCGGTGTCGTGGTCAGCAAGGAGAAGTCGCTGCTGGTGTCCTATGGCGCCGTGCTGCTGCTGCTCGTTGTCGGCGCTCTGGTCCTCTTCGCGCCGGCTGAAGGCGTGCTGTTCAACGGCGTCTTCATCGCCGATAGCTTTGCACGCTTCATGAAGGTGCTGGTGCTGGGTGGCTCTGCCTTCTCGCTCATGCTCGCCCTGCCGCGCGCGGAAGAGCAGGGCACGCACAAGTTCGAATATGCGATCCTGGTGCTGCTGGCTACTTTGGGCATGATGGCCATGGTTTCGGCCAATGACCTGATGAGCCTTTATGTCGGCCTCGAGCTGCAGTCCCTATCGCTCTACGTTCTCGCCGCCATCAAGCGCGACGACAGCCGTGCGACGGAAGCGGGCCTCAAATACTTCGTGCTGGGCGCGCTGTCGTCCGGCATGCTGCTTTATGGTGCTTCGATGGTCTATGGCTTTACCGGCCATACCAACTTGCAGGACATTGTCGTCGCCATTGCCAGCGAAGAGCGGTCGATCGGCCTGATCTTCGGCATGGTGTTCCTGCTGGCCGGGGTGGCCTTCAAGATATCGGCCGTGCCGTTCCACATGTGGACGCCCGACGTCTACGAAGGCGCACCGACCCCGGTCACGGCCTTCTTCGCCACGGCGCCCAAGGTCGCTGCCATGTCGCTGATGGTGCGTCTGGTCATGGACACGTTCCAGGGTATCACTCATGACTGGCAGCAGGTCATCATCTTCCTTTCGATCGCTTCCATGGTGCTGGCCGCTTTCGCCGCCATCGGCCAGAAGTCGATCAAGCGACTGATCGCCTATTCGTCCATCGGCCACGTCGGCTTTGCGCTGGTCGGCCTGTCGTCGGGCACCCAAGTGGGCGTCGAGGGCGTTGCGATCTATATGGCCATCTATGTTGCCATGACGGTCGGGCTCTTTGCGTGCCTGCTGTCCCTGCGCACCGATGCTGGTCAGGTCGAGACGATTGATGAGCTGGCGGGTGCAGCGCAGAAGCGGCCCTTCGTGGCGGCCGTAATGGCGATCATCATGTTCTCGCTGATCGGCATGCCGCCGCTGGCCGGCTTCTTTGCCAAGTGGCATGCGTTTCTCGCTGCCATTGATGCACATCTCTACGTGCTGGCAGTGATCGGCGTGCTGGCTTCGGCTGTCAGCGCCTTCTACTACCTGCGCGTGGTCAAGGTTATGTATTTCGACGAGCCGGTGCGTGAGTTCGAGGTGGTTCCCGCCGAGCTCAACATCATCATGGGTGTCAGCGCCTTCCTCGTTGTCACCTATTACTTCACGGTTGGCAGTCCCCTGGCGAGTTTCGCCCATACTGCCGCCGGAAGCCTGTTCTAGGTGACGGGTTTTACCCTCGGGCCCAAGGCACGCGCGGCCGGATACCGGCTGCGCGGCTACGAGACGATCGGATCGACCAATTCCGAGGCGCTCGCAGCCGCTGCCGCCGGTGACCCCGGCGGCATCTGGTTTGCCGCGCTGCAGCAGACAGCGGGCAGGGGCCGTCGAGGCCGGCAGTGGATCAACCCGGCCGGTAATCTCGCAGCGACGCTGTTGATTGTTCCCGATGCCGACGCCACATCTGCCGCAACGCTGGGCTTTGTGGCTGGCGTCTCCCTTAATCGAGCACTGTCGGCTATCCTGCCGGGCGGCATGGTCAAGATCGGTATCGATGGTGCCGATACCGCGGGTGGCGGGCGCATTGCGCTCAAATGGCCCAATGACGTTCTGGCAGATGGTGCCAAGCTGGCGGGCATCCTGCTCGAAGCCAGCAAGCTGCCCGATGGGCGGCAGGCTGTCGCCATTGGCATTGGCGTCAATGTCATTGCCGCGCCGGAGGGTTTGCCCTATCCAGCAACGAGCCTTGCAGCTCTGGGCGCACCACGATCCGTAGAAAGCGTCTTCGAAGCGCTGAGTGATGCCTGGGTCGAGACGTTCGGGCTGTGGAACGATGGCCGGGGCGTGGGAGACGTGCTCAAGCACTGGCGCGCTTCGGCTGCCGGCATCGGTGCACCCGTTGCCGTCAATCAGGACGGCGAAGTGCTGCGCGGCATATTTGAAACCATCGACGACGACGGACGGCTGATCGTTCGCGCCGACGACAATCGTCGCATCGCGATCACTGCGGGCGACGTGCATTTTGGGGCAACGGCCAGCGCCCGAAGCTGACCATCACTATGCGCAGGCGACCGACGACCAAAGATCGACCCGGCGTTGCGCTCGAAAGGACTATTGAGACCCATGGCTAAAACCCAAAGGGATGAACTCGTCTTCGTGCCACTCGGTGGCGTTGGCGAGATTGGCATGAACATGGGCGCTTACGGCTTCGGGCCGGAGCGCTCGCGCAAGTGGATCGTGGTCGACTGCGGCGTGACCTTCGGCGGGCCGGACCTGCCGGGCATCGAGCTGATCATGGCCAATCCAGAATTTTTGGAGGAACGCGCCGACGACGTGCTCGGGCTGATCCTCACCCACAGCCACGAGGACCACTACGGCGCCGTGCTCGACCTGTGGCCCGGCTTTGAAAAGCCGGTGTTCTGCACGCCCTTCACCGCCGCCATGCTGGCAGCCAAGCGGGCAGGGGATGGCATTGTTGAAAATGTCGACATCACCATCATGCGCACCGGCAAGCCATTCGAGCTCGGCCCCTTCACGATCGAGGCGATCAATGTCGCCCACTCGATCCCTGAGGCCAATGCTCTGCTGATATCGACCCCGATCGGCCGCGTTCTGCATACCGGCGACTGGAAGCTCGATCCAACGCCGGTCGGCACGTCGCCAACCGATGTCGCACGCCTGCAGCAGATTGGCGAAGACCGGACCACGCCGCTGGCACTGATCTGCGACTCGACCAATGCGCTCAAGGATGGCGAGAGCCCGAGCGAAGCCGAAGTTGCGGCAAACCTTGCGGCGATGATCGCCGAGTCGCCCAACCGCGTGGCGGTGACGACCTTCGCCTCCAACGTTGGCCGGGTCATTTCCATCGTCCGTGCCGCCGAAAAGGCTGGCCGCCAGGTGGTGATGTCGGGCCGTTCGCTGCATCGCATCATGGGCATCGCCCGTGAACTGGGCATGCTCGAAGGCCTGCCGCCGCTGCTCGACCAGGATGCCTACAAGACCATCGCCCGCAACAAGATCGTGCTGATCTGTACTGGCAGCCAGGGCGAGGCGCGCGCCGCCATTGCCCGTATTGCCCGTGGCGATCACCCGGTGATCGATCTCACCGCTGGCGACCGCATGATCTTCTCGTCCTGGGCTATTCCGGGCAACGAGCGCGAGGTCATCGACATTCAGAACCTGCTCATCGACAAGGGCGTCGAAGTCATCACGGCCAACGATGGACTGGTCCATGTCACCGGCCATCCGCGCCGGGAAGAGCTGCGCAAGCTCTACACATATGTTAAGCCGGAAGTCCTCGTGCCGGTGCATGGCGAAGCCACCCACCTTGAGGCCCACGCCAAGCTGGGCCGCGAGTCGGGCATTCCCAATGTCTGCGAAGCCCGCAATGGCGACATGGTGCGCCTCTTCCCCGAACCCATGGCCTACCCGGCCGAAGTACGGGTCGGCGAGCTCTACCTCGACGGCCTCGTGCTCTGCACGCCCGAGGAATCGGGTGTGAAGGGTCGCCGTCGCCTGTCCTTTGGTGGGCATGTCGTGGTCAGCCTCTGTGTCAACGGCAGCGGTCAGATCGTCTCGGGGCCCGATAGCGTCATCGAGGGTCTGCCAGAGACCGAGGAAGAATCGCTGTCGGAACTGGTGGAAGACACCATTGCCGGGGTGATTAAATCCATGCCGCCAAAGCGCCGCAGCGACACCGAAGTGCTGAACTCGGCGCTGTTCAAGGCGATCCGCAATGAGGTCAATGCCTATTGGGGGCGCAAGCCCAATGTCTCGGTCTTCGTGCACCGGGTCTAGCCGCATAGCGCCGCGACAATAGGAAACGGGCATTTTCGCTTTCGCGGAAGTGCCCGTCGGCCTATTGAGGGACAGAGCGAGTTGAGAGGAAGCCCATGCAGATCGGGTCCTACATTGCCGTTTTCTTCGTCATGTGGTGGCTGAGCTTTGTCGCCGTGGCGCCGATCGGCAATCGCAGCCAGGTGGAAGCCGGCGAAATCGTGCCTGGAACGGAGCCCGGTGCACCGGCCTCGCCGCGCCTGCTGCTGCGCGCCGGCCTTGCTACCGGTCTTGCTATCGTCATGACCGGCCTCCTATTCTGGGGGCTTTCGAACGAGACATTGCACCACTACTGGAATCGTTGAGCGCCACATTCGGGACGATTTGTTCCTTAGGCTCGGCCCCATTCCAAACGGGGGACCCTATGAATAAGACCATCTGGATCATTGCCGCTCTTGTCGTTGTGCAGCCGGCTTTCGGCTGGGAGCTGAGCAGCTCGGATACCAAAAAGACCTGGAGCTACTCAGCCTATCAGGCCGACAAGTCTGGTGGCGTTGAACTGCAGTTCTACTGCGACAATGATTTTCCCGAAGATATCCAGATGCTGGTGTTCACCGACCAGGATGCCCGGCCGGGCGATAGCGATTTCCCGAGTGTCTCCGTCAAGGTAGTTGCCGACAATACGAGCATGACGGGCCTTAGCGGCTATTATGACGAGGTCGATGGAGAGCGGACCCTCGTGGTCGATACCCAGGAAGAAGTGCTATTGCGAGATTTCATCACCGCTGCGAGCACAGCCGAGCGGCCGCTTCAGGTTGAGTTCGACGGGCTTTCCCACCGTTTTGCGGTAGATGGCATTGCGGATGTGCTGGGTGACTTTGTCGACGGCTGCGATCGCTAGAGCGGCTTGGCCTTGCCTCTCGGACCCTTGCCGGCATGGGCATGCGCCATCGCTAACGCTGCCCGAACATCCTGCTCGGAGGCATGCGACAGCGACATGGTCGTCCAGCCTTGACGGCCCCAGGCATTGTCGATCGGCGAAAAGATGTCGGGCGCGAGCTGGCATTTGAAGTCCTGCTCGTCAGGCGTGAATTTGAGATTGGCCGACAGGCCACTGCTGTCGAGCGTAGCGTAGATGCGATCGACGCTGAACGCCGCGCGATCGAAATGCGGCTTCTCCCGTGTGCCCGGAAGGGACAGGGCAATTGCCCGCAACATGTCTGAAATGACCAAGGCCTGCCTCCCGTCGCTCGATCGTCACACAAACTCAGTAGTGGAAATAAAAAAGCGGGGCACACGGCCCCGCTTAATGAGTTAGTTCGACAATACGCTGGTCTTAGGCACGCTATACAGCGGCGGCCAACGCTCCTCCCTTGACGTTGTCGACGTCCGGCGGTTTGTGACCGCCTGTGCTTTATTGCCACAGACCCTAACAACAACAATTGTTCCTGTCACGCAGATTCTGCATGCCTTCCATGCTTGCATCGGGTGGACGAACAGGATTTGAGTGGGCATCAACAAAAGCCACGAGTCGACGGCCCTCCGGAGTATCACATGCGTCTGTCACGCTATTTTCTGCCTGTCCTGCGCGACGTGCCCAAGGAAGCCGAGATTGTCTCGCATCGCCTGATGTTGCGCGCAGGCATGATCCGGCAGCAGGCCTCGGGCCTCTACTCCTGGTTGCCGCTCGGCTACAAAGTGCTGATGAAGGTGCAGAAGATCATCGAGGAGGAGCAGAATCGCTCCGGCGCGATCGAACTGCTGATGCCAACGATCCAGTCCGCAGACCTGTGGCGCGAATCCGGGCGCTACGATGCCTATGGCAAGGAAATGCTGCGCATCGAGGATCGGCACGAGCGCGAATTCCTCTATGGTCCCACCAATGAGGAAATGATCACCGATATTTTCCGGTCCTATGTGAAGTCCTACAAGGACCTGCCGCTCAACCTCTACCACATCCAGTGGAAGTTCCGCGACGAGGTGCGTCCGCGCTTTGGCGCCATGCGCTCTCGCGAATTCCTGATGAAGGATGCCTATTCCTTCGATCTGACCAAGGAAGCCGCGGTTGCCGCCTACGAGCGCATGTTCGTGGCCTATCTGCGCACCTATGCCCGCATGGGCCTGACGGCGATCCCGATGCGTGCCGACACGGGCCCGATCGGCGGCGACCTCAGCCATGAATGGATCATTCTGGCGGAGACCGGCGAAAGCCAGGTGTTCTGCCACCGTGATCTGTTGGACAAGCCGATTCCCGGCAAGGATGTAGACTTCCGCGGCGACCTCAAGCCTATCTTCAACGACTGGACGTCGCTCTATGCCGCGACCGAGGAAATGGTCGACCAGGGCGAATACGAGGCTCAGGTCCCCGAGGACAAGCGGGTTTCTGCGCGCGGTATCGAGGTCGGCCATATTTTCTACTTCGGGACCAAGTATTCCGAACCCATGAAGGCCAGCGTCACCGGCCAGGATGGCAAGGAAACCACCGTGCATATGGGCTCCTACGGCATTGGGCTGACTCGCGTCGTGCCGGCCATCATCGAGGCGAGCCACGACGAGAACGGCATTGTCTGGCCGGTATCGGTCGCGCCTTTCGAAGCAGTCCTGATCAACCTCAAGGCCGGCGATGCCGATTGCGACGCCGCCTGCGACAAGCTCTATGGCGAGTTGACGGCGGGCGGTCTCGACATGCTCTACGATGACCGCGACCAGCCCGCAGGCTCCAAGTTCGCCACGGCAGATCTCGTTGGCATTCCCTATCAGATCATCCTTGGGCCACGCGGCCTCAAGGCTGGCGAAGCCGAGATCAAGCATCGCAAGAGCGGCGAGCGCGAAACGCTGCCGATCGCCGATGCCGTGGCCCGTCTCAAGAGCCTGATCGAACCGCAGCGAAAGAACGACATTTGACCGATACGGCGCAGCCTGCATTGAACAAGGGCACGCGCGCCTTTTCGCGCTTCGAATGGATGATCGCCGGGCGCTATCTGCGTGCCCGGCGCAAGGAAGCCTTCATCTCGGTGATCGCCAGCCTCACCATGGTTGGCGTGGCGATTGGCGTGGCGACATTGATCGTGGTCATGTCGGTGATGAACGGCTTTCGCGCCGAGCTGCTGACCAAGATCCTTGGCCTCAACGGGCATTTTACCGCCTATCCGATTGAGCGCGAATTCACCGATTACAAGGAAACCATTGCCTCGCTGGAGAATATCGCCGGCGTGGGTTTTGCGGTCTATTTCGTCGAGGGGCAGGTGCTGGCTGCCGGGCAGGGGACCTCTACCGGCGCCACCGTGCGCGGCATGGATGCCGAAAACCTCGCAAAGCTGACGCTGCTGGAAAACAGTGTCGAGCAGGGCGGCTTTGACCAGTGGGACGAGAATTCCGGCATCGCCATCGGCTACCGCCTGGCACAAAACCTCGGCGTCTCCTTGGGTGACCAGATCAAGCTGATCAACCCCGATGGGCCGATGACGCCGTTTGGCTCAACGGTTCAAACGCGCAGCTATCCGATCACGGCGATCTTTGATCTCGGCATGGTCGAGTTCGACAGCCTGTTCATCTACATGCCGCTCGATGCCGCGCAGGACTATTTCAAGATGTTCGACGAGGTCCTCAAGCCCGGCATGGAACTGCCGCAACCCGGACCGCTCGATCCGCCTCTGAGCAATGAAGAAATTGCCGAATATTACACGCGGATCGGCAAGGTTTCGGCGGCCGAGGTCTTCATCGACAATCCCGATGACGTCAATGTCATGCGCGAGCGGCTGCAGTCCGACCCGGACACGCGCCCGCTGATCCTTACCGACTGGCAGCAACGCAACGAGACCTTCTTTTCGGCGCTGCAGGTCGAACGCGTGGTGATGTTCACCATTCTCTCGATGATCATCCTGGTGGCCGCCTTCAACATCATTTCGAGCCTCATCATGCTGGTGAAGGACAAGAGCGCCGATATTGCCGTGCTGCGCACCATGGGGGCGACGCGCGGGGCGATCATGCGAATTTTCTCGATCACCGGCACCGCCATCGGCGTCATCGGGACGCTAACCGGCGTCACGCTGGGCCTGATCGTGGCTGCCAATGCCGAGACGCTGCGCGCCTTTGTCTCCAATACGCTGGGCGTGGCCATCTTCCCGCCGGAGGTGTTCTTTCTGTCGTCGCTGCCGTCCAAGACCGATCCGGTGGAAGTGACGGTGGTGGTCTGTGTGGCGTTGGGCCTCAGTTTCCTTGCCACACTTTATCCGGCCTGGCGCGCCGCTCAGTACGATCCGGTTGAGGCCCTGCGTTATGAATAAGCCCCATCTGGTCCTGCGGGACGTGCATCGCCACTATGGCGAGGGTGACACCATTGTTCGGGTGCTGGAGGCGGCAAACCTGACCGTCCAGAGCGGGGAACTGGTGGCGCTGGTCGCGCCTTCAGGCGCCGGTAAATCGACGCTGCTGCACCTCTCCGGCCTGCTGGAAAGCCCGCAGGGCGGCGAGATTGAGATCATCGGGACGCCGACCAGCAAGCTGGGCGATCGCGGCCGGACGCAGCTGCGTCGTTCCACGGTGGGCTATGTTTATCAGTTCCACCACCTGCTGCCCGAGTTTACCGCGCTCGAAAATGTTTCGATGCCACAGTTGATTGCCGGCAAGTCGCCGGCCGAGGCGGACAAGCGCTCGATGGAATTGCTCGATCTCCTGGGTGTCGGTCCCCGCGCCAGCCACCGACCGGCCGAGTTGTCGGGTGGCGAGCAGCAGCGCGTGGCCATCGCCCGGGCGGCGGCCAACCATCCCAAGGTGATCCTGGCGGATGAGCCGACGGGCAATCTGGATCCGGAAACCAGCGATATCGTTTTCGGAGCCCTGGCCAACCTGATCAAGAACGAGGGCGCAGCGGCGCTGATTGCCACGCATAACCATGACCTGGCGCGGCGTGCCGATCGGATCGTGACGCTCAAGGGTGGATTGGTGGTCGATCACACATTGTGATCGAACCCAAGGGGCTCATCGTCGTTTCCTCACGCGAGGAGTATGGCGATGACCCTGCTGATGATTATAGGGACGATGGCGATCGTGGGACTGCTGACCATGAAGGGCAGCAAGCACCTGCGCTAGAGCGCAGCAGCGATGTCCTTGGCCAGGGCCGCCAGTTCGGTGTCGTCGGCCTTGCCACCGCCATGCGCGCCCAATTCGACACCCTCATAGACCGGGATCAGGTGGAAATGCAGATGGAAGACCGTCTGGCCGGCCGGCGCTTCGTTGAACTGCGCCAGGCGAATGCCGTCGGCTTGGGTCGCGGCCTTTAAAGCTATCGACAGCCTCTGGATCAGTGGGATGACGGCTGACAGGGCCGCGGGATCGGCATCAAGCAGGTTGCGCGATGCAGCCTTGGGGATGACGAGGATATGGCCGCGCGACTGCGGGAAAATATCCATCATTACCAGTGCGATATCATCCTCATAGACCTTATGGGCCGGGATTTCGCCGCGCAGGATCTTGGCGAAGATATTGGATGGATCGTAGCTCATGGCTCACTCCGCCGGCTGGGATTGGATGGTCTCGGGCTTCTGGAAGAATCGGAAGCGGAAGTAGTTGAGCACGGCCATGCCGGTCAGGGTAACCGGAACATAGCGGAAGCCACGGCGGATAAAGAAGAGAGCGATGTTGACCGCCGTCGCGGCGCTCATCGGTCCCTTGCCCATGGCCGAGGTGAAACTCGATGGTACGATATGACGATAGATCAGTGCGTCCGACTTGTAATAATCCAGCGCCTTCAATGCGAAAGCGCGTTTGGAGGCGGAGTAGTCCCGGAGCTCGTCCATGCCCATGTCGCCATGGAATTCAACCTCGGAACCTAGTGCCCAGACTTCGGGCGGGGTGAGGCGGGTGTGGCCGATATCGGTGAAGATATCGATCAGGTCACGGAAGGTGACATAGTTGGCGTTCCAGCAGTCATCGGTCTTGGCGCCGTGCGACAGCACGAGGACGTCGGCCCATTCCATTTTTTGGCGCATTGCCAGATAGTTGCCAGCGCTGAAATCTGTCCCGGACTTGGCGGTCTGAACCTCGCCGCCGAGGGCCTGTAGCTTGGCGACAAGCGCTGAACCAAAGGCACCGCCAGCGCCAGTCACGAGGAACTTCCGGCCGGCAATCTGGCAGGTGGTGCCGACGAAAATGTCGAAGGTATTGGCGAAGGATGAGAAGAAGTTGTGCGGATAGATGTGGTGCATGGCGTGATAGCTGTTGCCCACCCAGAACATGTTCTGCTGCCCGCCGACGCGATCCATCGACATATGGTTGTAATCGAGGCCTTCCTCGCGCAGCGTCATGACGAGCATGACGGTGCGGACCACGGCGATCAGCGCCACTGGCTCCCACGGAATTGCCAGCAGGAACAAGGCGATAGCCAGCATGGATGTGAGGTATTCGGGCAGCACGTGATAGATCAGGTTCTGCCGTGCATAGGCTGGGTCGATCTGCATGTCGACGCCCAGGAACTTGTGGTGCACCCAGTGCCAGGATGAGAATTTGCGCAGTAGCGGGATCGAGGAGTTTTCCCAGCGATGCAGCAGCCAGTGCAGGGTATCAAACAGGGTGGTCGAGACCACAAAGACCAGCGCGGCTTCGAGGATGAAGGCGATGATATCCCAGAAATCCAAGGCAAGAACTCCACGCTACGGCAATGCCGCCTCATAGCACGATCGGGGATCGAGACCTAGCGGTCGGTCCGCTTGCCCTTTCGGAAGGGCGTAAACTGCTCAAGCACTTCATTATTATGCTCGACCGAGGCGCGTTCATGTTCGAGGTAGTCAGCCACGGCCTCGCGCAGGCCGGGGTGGGCCAGCCAGTGGACAGACCAGGTCGTGGCGGGGGAATAGCCGCGGGCCAGCTTGTGTTCGCCCTGTGCGCCGGCTTCGACGACGGCCAGCTTGTGGGCAATGGCGTAGTCGATGGCCTGATAGTAGCAGAGCTCGAAATGGAGGAAGGGCACGTCGCGGGTGCAGCCCCAGTTGCGGCCGAAGATACGGTCCTTGCCGACAAAGTTGAGGGCACCGGCGATGGGTATCGGACCGTCATAGGCGAGCATCAGCACGATGCGGTCGGCCATGGATTCATTGAGCAACGAGAAGAACTTGCGGTTGAGATAGGGGCGGCCCCACTTGCGCGAACCGGTGTCTTCGTAGAAGTCGAAAAAGGCGTCCCAATGCTCTTCGCGCAGGTCGGCGCCGGTCAGCCATTTGACCGTCAGACCATCGGCCAGGGCGTCGCGACGCTCGCGGCGGATGGTCTTGCGCTTGCGCGAGGACAGGGTTTCGAGGAAGTCGTCGAAACTGCTAAATCCCTGGTTGTGCCAGTGAAATTGCGTGTCCATGCGCTTGAGCCAGCCGAGTGCTTCGGTGGTTTCGGCCTCAGATTCGGGGACGAAAGTGGCGTGGACGGAAGAGGCGTGGCGCTGGGCAGCGAGTTGCTGGGCGGTCGAGAGCAGCGCCGCTTCGATCGCTAAGTCCCCGGAGGGCACCAGGAATTTTGGCGCCGTCGCGGGCGTGAAGGGCACCGAGCATTGCAGCTTGGGATAATAGCTGCCGCCAGCCCGGTCCAAGGCATCCGCCCAGCCGTGGTCGAAAACATACTCGCCCATGGAATGGGACTTCAAAAACAGCGGCATCAAGCCGAGCGGTTTGTCATCGTCATCGCTGAGAACAATGTGCTGCGGCTGCCAGCCGGTGCGCGCCGTGGCGCAGTCGGACTCTTCCAATGCCAGGAAAAAAGCGTGATCCAGGAATGGGTTATCGACGACACCATCGGTCGACGGGACAAGACTGTTCCACACGGCAGCGGGAATGCTGGCCGTCGTGGGATGAATTGTCGCGCGGAGAGTCGGCTGATCGGCCAAGACAGGTCCCGGTTGGGGTCAACAGGTCTGATAGAAATAGGACGGTTCGCCCGGAATTGTAAGGTTCCTGTCGCGGCGGATCACGGAGATTTTCTCGCCCTGTGCGGCACATGCTGCAGCGAAATGGCTGGCGTCGGTGTCGGTGTATTCGATCTCCAGCACATGCGGGCCATAGGCGGCGATGTAGGTGCCGCATTCGTCATAGACTTGGCAGGATTCGGTGATGACGAAGTCGAAGCCAGCATGCTGGACGACTTCTTGGATCTCGGCTCCGTTCTTCTGTCCGAAGGCCATGCTCAGGCCATGCGCGCGGTCGATCAGCAGGGGGGCAAAGGCCAGGTTGTCATACAAATTCAGCAAGTTGTGTGATCTCGAATAGGTGTCGAGGTTGTCCGCCTCGATCGCGTCAAAGCCATCGCGCGCACATTGATCGATCCATTCGCCGACGATCGCCGCCAGTGCATCGCGTTTTTCGACGGTGCTGGTGTCGAGAAAAATCTCGCCGGGCCAGTTCGGATCCTCGACCAGGGTGTCGCCATTGCGCAGCAGCAGGTCGGGATGGTTGGCGAGCCACCAAGCGGTTTCCTGTGGCTGGGTCTGGAAGGCGTTGACGTAGCAGATGTTGTAGAGGCGTGGCGCGATCGGGTCGGCGCGGTCGCGGCTGACGATCTCGGTCCCGGCCGGTGGCGGGTAGGCGCCACCGAGCTGGGAATCATATTGGCCACCGGCGGGGGGCAGGGTGACCGTCTGGGCGAGGGCCGGACTGCAGAGGATGAGGGTGAGCAGCCCGGCGGTTAGGTTACGCAGGATCGAAGCCTTCGAAGACGATCTGGTCGATATGGGGTTTGGCCTTTTCCGCTTCGGCCTGCGTCCGAATCGTCCATGCGGTGACCGGTTTGCCGAGGGCGCGCCAGAAGATGATGGCGGGCAGTTCGAGCGCTTCCTGGTGGCAGGAGATGAAGTCGAACTGGGTTTCGTGCCAGTGCAGCAGGTTGCGCAGCGTATAGCGCTGCTCTTCGCTGAGCTCGGGCTGCCAGTCGGTACGGTTGTAGTCATAGGTGATGATGCCGCGCGGACCGGTGAAGCCGAACTGGCGGATAGCGGTGAGCAGCTTCGGATCGAAGGACTCGATCGTCACCGGACCGTTGTAACTCTTGAGCAGTTCGGCGACCGAACGGGCGAGCAATTGGGTGCCATGGGCATCGCGCTGGGCCTTGAGCTCGATCTGCAGCAGGGCGCGGCCGGCGATCTGGGTGAGGAAGTCGGCAAACTTCTGCGGACGGTCACCGGCAGCGCTGTCGAGCAGCGGCGTCGCAAGGATATCGGCCGATGCCACATCGGCGACGAGGCCGTCCTTGCCGATGAGGCGCTGCATGTCGTCGTCGTGAAAGATCACCGGCACGCCATCGGCGGTGAGCTGGACGTCACATTCGATGGCGAAGCCGCCGGCAATGGCGGCTTCGAAGGCGCTGGCGCTGTTCTCGATCACGCCATTGGC
This sequence comes from Candidatus Devosia phytovorans, assembly GCA_029202405.1. Classification (NCBI taxonomy): domain Bacteria; kingdom Pseudomonadati; phylum Pseudomonadota; class Alphaproteobacteria; order Hyphomicrobiales; family Devosiaceae; genus Devosia; species Candidatus Devosia phytovorans. The sequence goes on from CP119312.1 coordinate 1,596,976, forward strand.
GCGGTCATGCAGGCCACGATGGGCGATGGGATCGGGAAACAGGGTCATGATGTGCCTCGCAAGTGGTGAGGCGCCCCATCTGGCACCGTTATGTGACGATCGTGTTGCAGTGGGGGTGAGTTAGACCTCCACCACCGCTTCGATCTCCACCGCGGCGCCGAAGGGCAGGGAGGCGACGCCGAAGGCGGCGCGGGCATGCTTGCCCTTGTCACCGAGGATGCCGACCAAAAGGTTGGAGCAGCCGTTGGCGACGAGATGCTGTTCGGTGAATTCGGGGGTCGAGGCCACGAGAACGGTGACCTTGAGGATGCGCTTGATCTCTTCGAGCGGCACGCCGCCCATGTGGACGATCTGCGACAGCACGTTGATGGCGGCCAGTTCGGCGGCATTGCCACCCTGGACGACGTTCATGTTGTCGCCGAGACGGCCCGTCACGACACCATTGGCGTCAGCGGAAATCTGGCCCGAGACATAGATGATGTTGCCGGTGCGGGTGACCGGCACATAGCTGGCGACCGGGGCCTTGGGGGCGGGCAGTTCGTAGCCATATTCGCGGAGTTTTTCGATCGGACTGGTCATCTGGTCTTGCCTTCGTTCTGGTCGTCTGGTTCGGCCGGCGTGGACGCCGGCTTGTGTTGATAGAGCTTGCCGCGCACCACGGCCTCGCGGCCGAAACGGTTGCGGACACGGTCCATGGCACGTTCCGCGGCCGCCTTACGGGCAATGGCTGGTTCCAGCAGGTCTGCCGGATCGCTGCCGTCGGCGACATCGATACCCGAAACGCCGATTCCGATCAGCCGGAAAGCTGTGCCATCGATCTCGCGTTCGAGGAGCGACAGGCCAGTTTCGTAAATCACATTGGCCAGCTGCGTGGGGATCATCAGGTGCCGGGCGCGCGTGCGCAAGCGGAAACCGGCAGACTTGAGCTTGAGCGTCACCGTGTCGCCCACGACATTCTTGGCCTTGAGCCGCTCTGACAGGCGCTCGGTGACTTTCAGCAGCTCGGTGGACAGCTGTTCAATGCTGGAAATATCTGTGTTGAAGGTGTTTTCCGAGGAGATGGTCTTCATCTCGCTGTCGGAAGAAATGCGACGACTGTCTTCGCCGCGCGACAGCCGGGCAAGGCGCGCGCCGGTTTCGCCATAGCGGCGCATCAGGTTTTCCGGCGGCTCGTCCTGCAACTGGCCAATGGTGACCAGCCCATCCTTGCGCAGGGTCTCGGCAAACACCTTGCCGACGCCATAGATCATGCTGATCGGCTTGGGCGCGAGAAACGAAACGGTTTCGGCCTCGCCGATGACGGCAAAGCCGCGCGGCTTGTCGAGGTCGGAAGCGAGCTTGGCGAGAAACTTGTTGTGGCTGAGGCCGACGGAAATGGAAACGCCGATCTCGGTTTCGATGGCTTTGGCGAAGCGCGCCAGCACCAAGGCGGGCGGCGCCTTGTGGAGGGTTGCCGTGCCGGTGAGATCGAGGAAGGCTTCGTCGATGGACAGAGGCTCGACCAGCGGCGTCAGCGCATCCATATGGACGCGAATCTGACGGCTGACCTCGACATATTTGCTCATGTTGGGCTTGATGATCACCGCATCGGGGCAAAGCTGGGTGGCTTTGAACATGGGCATGGCCGAGCGGACGCCGGACTGGCGGGCGATATAGCAGCAGGTCGAGACGACGCCGCGCACGCCGCCGCCGATAATCAGCGGCTTGTCGCGCAGGCTCGGATCGTCGCGTTTTTCGACCGAGGCATAGAAGGCGTCACAGTCGACATGGGCAATGGTGAGGCTGAACAGCTCTTCGTGGCTGCGCAGCCGCGGCGAGCCGCAGGCAGGGCAGCGCGACGGCACGGATGCGCCGGTGGCATGGGTCAGACAATCACGGCAAAGCCAGTCGAAGCCCATGGCCTATCCCGAGGGATTGAGCTTGGCCCAGACGCGCATGAACTGTTCGGGCGAGGTGCCCGAATTTGCGCAGAGGGCGAGCAGAATCGGTTCGTTTGAGGCAAAATAATCGATGAGGCCACGTTGCAGGGCGGGGGAGCCGACGGACGAGCGCAATGCATCGGGATCGAGGCCGGCGTACTGCATGAAGGCCAAAAGCTCGTCGGGATTTTCGGCCAGATAGCCAAGGCAGGCATCGGCCAAAGGAGCAACCGAGGGCTCGGCTTTCTCGGAACGCAGCAAGGTCGGCCTCATTTGTGTTTTGTAAGAGATTCGATGTTACCTGAATGGTGCGGTAATGCGAAGCGCTGCCAGCGTCACGGCACGCGGAGAAGGACAGATGCCAAAGACAGTCATGATCGTTGAGGACAATGAGCTCAACATGAAGCTCTTCAATGATCTGTTGGAATCGCGTGGCTATGCCGTGATCCAGACCCGCAACGGGATGGAAGCACTCGACCTGGCGCGCGCCCATCGCCCGGACCTGATCCTGATGGATATCCAGCTGCCGGAAGTGTCTGGCCTGGTGGTAACCAAGTGGCTCAAGGACGACGACGACCTCGCCCATATTCCGGTGATCGCCGTGACGGCCTTTGCCATGAAGGGCGACGAAGAGCGGATTCTGCAAGGCGGATGTGAAGGTTACATCAGCAAGCCGATCTCCGTACCTCACTTTCTGGAAACTATTGCCCGCTACATTGGCCCGGCCTGAACGGCTGGCTGAGGGGGCATTTGCCAGCTGACCGGTTCACCAGGCGCTGCGGCATTGTTGCCGTTGGCAGAGGTCTGCATTTCGGGGCTCGATAGTGACTGCACGCATTCTGATCGTTGACGATATTCCGACCAATGTCCGGCTGCTCGAGGCCCGGCTTTCGGCGGAATATTATGACGTGGTCACGGCATCGTCGGGGCCAGAGGCGCTGGCGATCCTGAATTCGTCGGATGTCGACATCGTGCTGCTGGACGTGATGATGCCGGACATGGACGGGTTTGAAGTCTGCCGCCGCATCAAGGCCAATGTGCGGACCCAGCATGTGCCGGTGGTGATGATAACGGCGCTGGACCAGCCCTCGGACCGGGTCAATGGGCTGGAAGCCGGGGCCGATGATTTCCTGACCAAGCCGGTGGATGACGTGCAGCTGATGGCGCGCGTCAAATCACTGGCACGCCTCAAGTCCCTGACCGATGAACTGCGGGCCCGCGCCATGACGGGGCAGCAGATCGCCATCGAGGATGCCATCCGCGCGATGGACAAGATCAACACCGCTGGTGGCTCGATCCTGATCGTCGATACCGATCAGCGCCATGCCGAGCGGCTGGAGAATTACCTGCGGCCCGAGCATGATGTCGATATCCTGACGCAGCCGGCCGATGCCGTGTTCCAGGTGACGGGCAAGCATTACGAACTGGCGCTGGTGGCGATGTCGCTGGCCGATTTCGATCCGCTGCGGGTGTGTTCCCAGATCCGCACGCTCGAGCATACGCGCAATCTGCCGATCATCCTGGTGGCCGACGCAGCGGACAAGCCGCGCGTGGTGCGGGCGCTGGACCTGGGCGTCAATGACTTCATCTCGCGCCCGGTGGAGCGCAACGAGCTGGCAGCGCGGGTGAAAACCCAGATCCGCCGGCAGCGCTATGCCATGGAGCTGCGCCAGAGCGTCACCAATACGATGGCGCTGGCCGTGACCGATGACATGACCGGGCTCTACAATCGCCGCTATTTCGACCGGCATCTCGGCGTCATGCTGGGCAAGGCGCAGAGCCAGGATCGCGACATGGCGCTGATGATTCTGGACATCGACCACTTCAAGTCCGTCAATGACACCTATGGTCATGATATCGGCGATGCGGTGCTGAAAGAGTTCGCAGCGCGGTTGAAGAGAAACATCCGCGGCGTTGATCTTGCTTGCCGATTCGGCGGCGAGGAATTCGTGGTGCTGATGCCCGATACCGATTATCAGCAGGCCGAAATGGTGGCCGAGCGCGTGCGCCAGTCGATCTCGGAGCGCGAGTTCGAGGTCAGTGCCGGGCGACCGCTGGCGGTCACGGTGTCGGCGGGCGTGACGCTGAACGAAACCACTTCGGACACGCCGGAATCGCTGATCAAGCGGGCGGACGTGGCGCTGTACCGGGCAAAACGCGAAGGCCGGAACCGCGTAGTGTTTGACGCGGCCTAATTTTCCGATTCTCGAATACCTGCGCAATTCGATGCGTTAGGGTTATCTGTTATAATTAACAAAGCTTTACCGACCGGAGTCCGCCGGATTTCCTTGAGTTTTGCCGAGCAAGGCGTAGGTTGAACGCAACAGAGCAAGTGACCCATTTCGGGACAGGTGCTCGGCAAGTTCCCTACGGCTCTCTCAGGTCCGCCGCAACTCCTGAGTCCCGTGGGGCGGTTGGTCCGGATGCGGACAGAGTGGCCTCTTCGACATGCCGCTCCGGACCAGCCACTCACTTTCACATTTCATGCGCATCCATGTCGAGTTCGCTAACGGACTGTTAGCATCGAGCGCAGCATCAGGCAGCAAAAAGCCCCGCATCGTGGATGCGGGGCTTTTGCAATTTCAGTGAGCAGGCGCCAGATTACTTGATCTTGGCTTCCTTGAACTCGACATGCTTGCGCACAACCGGGTCGTACTTGTTGTACGAGAGCTTCTCGGTCTGGGTGCGGGCGTTCTTCTTGGTGACGTAGTAGTAGCCAGTATCAGCCGTCGACACGAGCTTGATCTTGACGGAAGCGGCTTTGGCCATGGGACTATCCTCGACAAACAAAAGGGCGCCGCCAAAGGGCAGCGCTCGAATTTGCCCGCAACCTACGGATTTGGCGAAAGATGTCAAGTGAAAGACAGTGGCCTAGGCCCACATTGACCTGTCCCTGATGGTTGTTCTGGACCCATCGACTTGAAATCCGTATGTTACGGAACATACGGAATATGGAGGCGATGGATGAGCACGGTCAAATCAACCGAAATCCAGAAGAGCTTTGGAAAATGGCTGGACAAGACCCACGAGGGACCCGTGGCCATTGCCAAATACGACCGGCCTGCGGCTTTCCTGATCTCGGCCACACAGTATCAGGACCTCGTTGAGAACTACAGGCGTCCCATACGGGCGCGTGACCTTTCCGATCGCGACATGGAATTGATCCTCGCAGCGGAGGTCGAGACGGATGCGCCCTATACGCTCGATGACGTGCCCGAGATTGGCGACGAAGGCGGAGAGCGGTGAAGATACCACCCCGACCTCCCGTCGGCTCGCTGATCGCCTATGACTACCTCTGGAGCGCAGAAGCGGGAAGGCGGGATGAAGGCAGCAAAACGCGCCCATGCGCGGTTATTGTGGCCGTCGAACGAGGCGCCCATGGCCTTCCCCTGGCTATGTCGCGGCGGTAAGCCATAGCCCGCCACGCGAAGGACAGCGTGCCCTGCTCATGCCCGCCAAACTGGCGCGACACCTCGGGCTCGATGACGGCCCGAAGTGGATCTATTGCGACGAACTCAATGTCTTCGCCTGGCCAGGGCCGGACCTGCGTCCAGCAGAGCATTTATCGTCGCGGCCTTTGGCAACCGATACCTGCGTCATCGGCGCCTTGCCGGTTGACTGGTTCGAGACGGTGAAAAGCGAAATTGCCGCTGCCCGTCATGATGACCGGATTCGGGTGACCAAACGCACACGCTGATGCGCAGGGGCCGTGCGTGAAAAAGAAAAACCCGCGCCGGGGCGCGGGTCAAGTTGGGTCGAACTCGTGATCAGCGAAAGGCCGGGATGACGTGGCGGCCGTAGCCGGCGATGATTTCTTCTTCGTCGCCACTGTCGAGGTAGATGTTGAACTGGGTGACGCCGGCGTCCTTGAGGGCGTGGATCTTGGCGATGTGTTCGTCGGGTTCGCCCAGGACGCAGAAGTTTTCGACGACGTCGGGGGTGATGAAGTCGAGGAAGGGGTTATCGGCCTGGCCGTGCTTGGAATAGTCGTAGCCGCGGCGCTTCTCGATATAGGAGGTGAGGGAGGCGGGGACCTTGTCGCTGTCGGCGCCGTATTTCTCGACGATATCGGCGACGTGATTGCCGACCATCGCCGGGAACCACTTGGTGGCTTCGACGGCGCGGGCCTTGTCGCCGAAATAGGCTGGTGCGGCGGCCATGGAGCGGAAGCCGGACATGTCCTTGCCTGCAGCCTTGCCGGCATCGAGGCACTGGTCGGTGAACCACTTGCAGAGGCCCGGATCGGCCAGTTGGAGCACGACGCCATCGGCGTGCTCGCCGGCGGTCTTGAGGGCCAGCGGGCCATAGGCGGCGATCCAGGAGGGCATGTCGTGGCCGACGGCCCAGGGGAATTTCACCGGAGCGGGAATTTCGCCATAGGAGACTTCCTCGCCGCGCACCATGGCCTTGGTCTTGTGGATGAATTCGGCGACGCGGGCGAGGGTGGCGGGCTTCTTGCCCATGACGCGCATGGAGCTGTCGCCACGGCCGACGGCGAGATCGAAGCGGCCGCCGGACTGTTTGGCCAAAGAGCCGAAGATGGAGGCAGCGACGGACCAGTCGCGCACGTCGGGATTGGTGACCAGGGGGCCGAAGCGCAGTTTCTCGGTGTGTTCCATGCACATGGCGATGGCGGCGTAGCAATCGCGCCACAGGATGTGGCTGTCATAGAACCAGCAATAGTCGAAGCCGGCGAACTCGGCGGCGCGCACCAGATAGCGCGCGCGCTCGGCGTCGACGAATCCCTTGAAGGTGATCCCGAATTCCATCTGCGTTCCCCTGTTTCCCTCAGGTCAAATATTTGACCATTCGATCAAAATTCTGGGTCGGGTTTGAACGCTTGTCAATCGCTATTGCGGCAGGTCGTAAGCAATGAGCGGGCGGCCGGAGCTGGGGTGGGTGAGGAGGGTGGCGTCGACGCTGTAGATGTCGCGCAGGAGGGCGGGGGTGAGCACCTGTTCGGGGGTGCCCTGGGTGATCAGCCTGCCCTGGTGGAGGACGACGAGGCTGTCGCAGAAGGCGGCGGCGAGGTTGAGGTCGTGCAGGGCGATGAGGACCACGGTGCCGGTTTGTTGCGCGCGGCGCTGCAGCAGGGCGAGCATGGCCAGCTGCGAATGGACGTCGAGATGGCTGGTGGGTTCGTCGAGGACGAGGAGGCGCGGCTGCTGGGCGAGGGCGCGGGCGATATGGATGCGCTGCTGCTCGCCACCGGACAGGGTGTGGTAGAGGCGGGTGGCGAAGGCCTGCATGTCGACGGCGGCGAGGGCTGCGGCGATCTGGGTCTCGTCCTCGGGGGAGGGCATGGATTGCCAGAGGGACTGGAAGGGGATGCGGCCGAGAGCGACGACGTCGCGAGCGGTGAGGCGGGCGTCGGTTTGGCCGGATTGTTCCACATAGGCGGCGGTCTGGGCGCGCTGGCGGCTGGGGAGGGCGAGGAGGTTTTGCCCGTCGAAGGTCACCGTGCCATTGCCGATGGGGCCGAGACCGAGCAGGGCGCGCATCAGGGTGGATTTGCCGGCGCCGTTGGGGCCGATGAGGCCGGTGAGCTGGCCGGGGGCAGCAGTGAGGGAGACGTCAGTGACGATCGACTTGCCGGCGAGCGTGACGCTGAGGGCGGAGACGGTGAGGCCGCTCATGTGATGCGCCTGTAGCGGAGCAGGACGGCGAGGAAGATCGGGGCGCCGATGAGGGCGGTGATGATGCCGACGGGGAGTTCGCGCGGGGCAAATAGCGAGCGGGCGGCGGTGTCGGTCCAGATCATGAAGATGGCGCCGGCCAGCATGGCGAGCGGCAGCAGCAGGCGATGGCGGGAGCCGGTCACGAGGCGGACAACGTGGGGGATGATGAGGCCGACGAAACCGATGGCACCGCCGATGGAGACAAGCACGCCGGTGAGCAGCGCCGTGCTGCCGAGCAGGAGCCAGCGCAGGCGGGACACATCGACGCCGAGGCTCGCTGCGGCGGTTTCGCCAAAGGCGAAGGCGTCGAGGGCGCGGCCGGAGAGGAGCACGGGCGGGCCGATCGCGGCGAGGGCGATGAGCACCATGGCGGCTTCGGACCAGACGACGCCCGAGAGCGAGCCCATCAGCCAGGAGAGGATCTCGCGGTAGGAATCGCCGGTGGCGGACCAGAAGATGAGAAAGGATGTGGCGGCGGCGGCGAGGGCGGAAATGGAAATGCCGGCCAGAATCGCACGGGTGGGTGTGGCGCCGCCGAGGAGCTGGGTGACGAGGAGGGTCAGCGCCATGGCAGCACCGGCGCCGAGGAAGGCGCCGAGGGGCATGAGGAGCGATGCACCGAGGAGGAGGAAGCCGACGGCGCCGAGGGATGCACCGGAGGAGAGGCCGAGGAGATAGGGATCGGCCAGGGGGTTGCGGGTGAGGGCCTGCATGACGGCGCCACAGAGGGCGAGGCCGGCACCGACGGCGGCTGCAGTCAGGACGCGCGGCAGGCGGAGTTCCCAGATGATGGCGTCGCGCAGGCGGGAGACGGGGCTTTCGGAGGCGAGGCCGAGGTGGTGCGCGATAGTCTGCCAGACCTCGGCGGGCGCTATGTCGGCCGGGCCAAGGGTGACGGCGACGATGATGGAAAAGAGGAGCAGGACGGCCAGACCGGCAAAGCCGAGCCCCATCAGGGATTTTCTGGTGCTGGCCGCCTGCTCGTTTGGCATGATCAGGCCGATGGCGGCGGGCAGGCCCGCTGCCAGACATGCTGGGGCAGGAGGTGGACGCCGGGTTCGGCCTGTTCACCCGCGCCGACGATATGGCCGATGCCCTCGGCCATCAGGGCGAGGGTCACGTCGAAGGCATTGAGGCTATCGCCTTCGCCGGCCGTGAGATTGGCCATGGCGCCGCCGGCGAAGAGTTGGACGGATTTACCCGACGGCAGGGTGTAGCGGGTGACCATGGGGATGATCTCGGCGTGCTTGTGCGCGGCCAGCGAGACAATATCGATCTCGTCGATGCGATGGCCGGAATTGAGCAGGAAGCAATTGTCCTTGAGGGTTTCGATGACCGCCATGGGGACGACGTGATGGGCGCCGGTGCCGGTGACCACGACATCGGCCAGGGGCGCTAGCTCGGCGACCGAGCCGGTCAGCCAGCCGTCGTAGGCCGCCTGGAGCTTTCGGCCGGGATCGACTTCGGCGACCATGACCTGGCCGCCATAGGCGCGGGCCGAGGCGGCAAGGCCCTGGCCGACGGTGCCGTAGCCGACGACGAGGACGCGCTTTTCATGGAGGCTCAGCAGCGTGCGGCCGAAGAAGGCCTGCCAGGTGGTGAGGCCGACCATGTGGCGGTTGTGCAGGCCTTCCTTGATCGGCACTTCATCCCAGTTGAAGATCGGCCAGGGCGGCAGCTTGCCCTGGAGGCGATTGAGACCGGAACCTGTGGCTTCGAGGCCTGCCCTGACGGAGGGGAGCGTGGCGCCGGAGGTCATCAGGTAATGGGTATAGTCCGAGCCCATTTCGCAGAGATGGGTGGGGCCCCATTCGACACCGGCCTTGATGGCGGCCTGCCAGTCGGCATCGGGCATGTCTTTCCAGGCCTGCACTTCGGCGCCGCAGGCGCGCATGGCATCGGCCACTTCATTGCGCACGGTGGTTGGGTTGCAGGTGGTGATGAAGAGTTCCGCGCCACGGGCGGCGAGGCCTTCCACCAGCGTCAGCATCTTGAGATCGAGATGCATGTTCATGGCCATGCGAATGCCCGTCAGATCGGGCAGGTTGGCAATGGCGCGGATGGTGCGCGGCATGTTCTGGGCGAGCCAGGCGCGGGTATTGTCGGTGATCGTCATAATGGTCTTTGTGCTGAAATCGGGGCGTAGGGGCCTGCTTTGGGGAGGTGTTCATTACAGGTACCCCGACACCTTGCGGCTGTGGAGCGGTCTCGGGATGGGTCCCGGCTCAAGGCCGGGATGACATCGAGGGTGTGGCCTGTGTAGTGGACTCCCAAAGGGAACAGGTTTCGATCTCCGCCCTATCAGAGTTGCGCCAGTTGCGCAGCCATATCTGCGGTCGCAGGGACGTTGCGGATGCCGGCTTCGGAGGCCGGGAAGGGGATGATCAGGTAGCGCTGGTTGATGACCGCGTCGAGCTGGCTGGTGATGGGGTTTTCGGCGAGGATTTTTTTCTTCTGTTCGGCGGAGTTCCAGACGGCATCGACGAGGACGATGACATCGGGATCGGCATCGACCACGGCTTCCCAGCTGGCGGAGAACCAGCCTTCGTCAACGTCGGAGAAGATATTGCTGAGGCCGAGGGCTCCGAGCATCATGGCGGGCGCGCCGCTGCCGGCGCCGACATAGGGCGCCTTGGTGCCGGAGGAATACCAGACGGCCGTGTAGTCGCGCGTATCGGCGGTGACGGCGGACAGTTCGGCCTTCTGCTCGTCGATCAGGGTCGTTGCGGCTGGGGCAACGTCGAAGATATCGCCCATTTCGGCGATCTCGGCGAAGACGTGGTCGAAGGTCAGCTTGGCGGGCTTGATGGTGCGGCAGGCGGCGGGGGCGACATAGGTGGCGACGCCGAGGTCGCCGAGGGTCGCGCGCTCACCGGCGCCGTCGGCAGCGAAATTGCTCTCCCAGCCGCCATAGATGAAATCGGGCTCGACCTCGAGCACGACTTCCTGGCTGGGAAGCTTGTCGGAGAGGACGTTGAGGGCGGCGGCTTCTGACGTCCAGGGTTCCGGGGCTGCGCCATCCTGGAATCCGACGCCGACGACTTTCTCGCCGAGGCCGAGAGCCAGCAGCATTTCGGTCGAGGTTGATTTGATGGTGACGACGCGATCCGGGGCGGCGTCGAGGGTGAGGCTGACGCCGCAATTGTCCAGCGTCAGCGGGTAGCTGGTTTGGGCGAAGGCGGGCGCAGAGAGGGCAAGGAGCGAAAAACCGAGAGAAAGGGTGAGGGCGCGCATGGCGGTCAATCCTGTTTGACGCGTTTGGATTGGGTTACGGGATCACGCATTTCGGCCTGGGCGGCTTCATAACCCAGGCGATAGGCTTCGGCCGAGCCGAAGCGGAACATGTCGTCGTCGCCGATGCGGACCAAGGTTCGCGCGCCGGGGGATGCCATGTCGGCGACGAGGCGGCCAAGGCCCCGGATGACGGCGACGGGAATGCCGGAGGTCTTGCCCTTGACGAGGTCGGCGGCGCCGGCCAGTTCGTCGGCGACCACGGCAACGGTGACATGGAGCGGGCGGCCATTGGCGTCGTTTTCGCCGCGCAGGTCTTCGGTGAGCTGGATGCCGGCGGCGCCGATGGCCATATCGGTCTGGCCGACGCGCCAGGGGCGGCCGATGGTGTCGGTGATGATGATGCCCAGCGCCACGCCGAGCTTTTCGCGCAGCCCGGCGCAGAGCAGGCGGGCGGAGGCGTCGGGATCGGCGGGCAGGCGCAGGGCAATGCCTTCGGGGACATTGGACATGTCGATGCCGGCGGCGGCCATGACGAGGCCCTGGCGGGTTTCGACGATCTTGGTCACGCCGCCGGGGTGGATGCGTTCGGCGACGACGCGGACGGTATCGAGGGCGATGGCCTGTTCGCGATCGGTGGCGGGGACCTGCATGCCTTCGGACTTGGAGACGATCTTGCTGGTGACGACGAGGATGTCGCCGTCGCGCAAGGCGTTTTCGGGATCTTCATGCAGCGAAAGGGCGACAGCATCGGCGATCAGGGCGACGAGGTCATCACCCTTGACCACTTCTGGCATGCCGGAAATGCCCCAGACGGAATAGCGCGGCAGAGCCATGGCGAAACCTCAGGAAATGGCGCGCAGGCGCGGCAGGATTTCTTTGGCATAGAGCGACAGGAACCGGCTCTGGTCCTCGCCTGGCGCGTGGAAGACCAGATGGTCGAAGCCATAATCCATATAGGTCTTGATCGCCGCAACATGCTCTTCGGGGTCGGACGAAACGATCCAGCGTTTCGCCACGCGCTCGATCGGGAGCTGGTCGGCGAGGCGTTCCATTTCGGCGGGGTCTTCCACCGAATGCTTTTCCTCGGGGGTGAGCGACAGGGCGGCCCAGGCGCGGGTATTGTTGAGCGCGGCCTCGGGATCGGGATCGAAGGAGACTTTTACCTCGATCATGCGCTCGAAGGATTTCTCCTCGCGGTTCGATTCTGCGCGGCCCACGGCGACGTTTGGAAGGAGCTGGTCGACATAGAGTTCGGCGCCCTTGCCGGAGGTGCAGATGAAGCCATCGCCAGCGCGGCCGGCATATTTGGCATTGAGCGGCCCGCCGGCGGCCAGATAGATGGGCACCATTTTCTCGGGCTTGTCGTAGATCGTGGCGTTCTGCGTCTTATAGTATTCGCCCTCGAAACTGACGCGATCCTCGCTCCAGAGCTTGCGGATGAGGGTGACCGCTTCGCGCAGGCGCGCCGAGCGCTCCTTGAGCTCGGGCCAGACCATGCCGGTGGAGGGCACTTCGTTGAGCGACTCGCCGGTGCCGACACCCAGGATCACGCGTTCCGGAAACATGGCGCCCAGCGTGCCGAAGGCATGGGCGACGACGGACGGGTGGAGGCGGAAGGTCGGGGTGAGCACGGACGTGCCGACGACGATCTTTTCGGTGCGCGCCAGGGCCGCGGCCATCCAGGCGGGGGCGAAGGGGGCGTGGCCGTCGGTATGCTTCCAGGGCTGGAAGTGATCACTGATAAAGACGGATTCGAAACCGGCCTGTTCGGCTTCGATGGCGAATTGCAGGAGTTTGTTGGGCGCGAACTGTTCCGCGGAAGCCTTGTAGCCGAAGCGCATCTGTTTCCCCTCAATGCTCGCCGGTTGTCGGAGATAGTTTGACCAAATGGTCAAAAATGTAAATCGGGATTCTGCATGGGTTGAGCCGGCAGGGTTCCAAGGCTATCAGGTGCCGGCATTGTGCGGCAAATCCGCGAAACAGGGGCCTTCGGCATGACCATATCCTATCTCGTCACCCATTCGGGTGGCTTCCATGCCGACGAGTTGCTGTCGAGTGTCATCCTGACCCGGCTGTTCCCCAATGCCGAGATCAAGCGCAGCCGGGCGCCGGAGTGGATCACGCCGGGGGCGGATCGCATCATTTATGACGTCGGCGGCGCCTATGATGCGGCAGCGCAGATCTTTGATCACCACCAGCGCGGCGCGCCTTTGCGCGAGGACGGGCAGCCCTATAGTTCGTTCGGGCTGGTGTGGAAGCATTATGGCCGGGACTATCTCAGCGCATCGGGCGTGCCGGCGGCGCATGTCGAGAGCGTGCATGCCGGTTTTGATGGCAAGTTCGTCTTGCCAGTGGATCTGACCGACAATGGTGCGCTGAGCCCGAGTGGTCCGCTGGCGGATCTGACGCTGCCGGTGCTGCTGGAGACGCTGAAGCCGGTGTTTGATGACAAGTCGGATGGGGCTGACGATCGGGCGTTCCATGGGGCGCTGGCGATTGCGCGGGCGTTCGTCGAAGCGAGCATTGCGCGCAGTGCGGCGAAACTGCGGGCCGAGGGCCTGGTGCAGCAGGCGATTGCCAAGGCAGGGCAGGGGCATGTGCTGGAGCTGCCGATGGGCATGCCGTTCCGGCCGGCAGTGCTCAAGGCGGGGGCTGACCAGCTGCTGTTCGTGGTGCATCCGCGCGACAAGGACTGGTGCCTCACCACCATCCGCAAGGGCGACGAGGGTTTTGAAAATCGCGCCGACCTGCCGGCGAGCTGGGCCGGGCTGACCAATGGCGAGCTCGAGGCGGCCTCGGGCGTGGCAGGCGCGAGCTTCTGCCATAACGGGCGGTTTGTTGCCGCGGCCAGGACGCGGGAAGCGGCGCTGGCCATGGCCGAGATTGCGGTGAAGGAAGCCCTGCAGTCGCCGCAAGCTTGAATCTGGCGGACAGCGGTCCCACGTATCGGTGACCACAAGGAGGCCCCATGGTCAACGATCGCGCCACTGCCCAATATGATATCGAGAAGAAGTCACTGCTGGTGGCTTACCTGTTGTGGTTTTTCCTCGGTTATGTCGGGGCGCACCGCTTCTATCTCGGTCGGGTGCTGAGCGGATTGTTGCAGCTGGCGTTCTCGGGCTTGGTGCTGGTGCTGACCTTCGTCAGCTTCGGCGTGCTGGGTTTTCTGTGGGCCCTGGTGGGCCTGTGGTGGCTGATCGATGCGCTGCTCATTCCCGGCATAGTCGCCGGTCGCAACTATCGTATCGCCGATCAAGTGTTCGGTCGACGCTAGGACCGATCGATCTTCAACTGATGCTGGCCTGCAAACGCCGGTTTTCTGCGCTTCCGGTGCTCACGTACTAAAACGTACGCTGCGCCATAGCCCTACGAGCGTAGCTCTACGGGCGTTCTTCGCTGAGAAAGGTCCACTGGACCTTTCTCGTACAGCTGCGAACGTCTCGAAAACCGCCATTTTCGGCTCAGCCTGAGTTGAATCTCGATCGGTCCAAGGGCGCCGCCCGCCAAATCCCTTTCATTGCTAAGTAATCCATGCGCGCGGCGGATAGCTGTCGCGCAAAAATATGTGTGCATATTATATGCCTACATATTATATGTGTGCCTACGAAAGTGAGGCACATAGATGCACAAGCCCGTCCAGGCTGAAGAATCGGTCGGCTACATCATCCACGAAGTGGCCAAGGCGTTTCGCCGTCGCTTCGAGGAAGAGGTGAAGGTGCACGACCTGACGCTGCCGCAGATGCGCGCTCTGGGCGAGCTGGTGCGTCAGGGCGGCGTGTCGCAGACCGTGCTCGGCGCCGCGATCGACGCCGACCCCATGACCATCAAGGGCATTCTCGACCGGCTGGAAAAGCGCGACCTGGTCACGCGCCAGCAGGACCCGTCCGACAGCCGCGCCAAGATCCTTCATGTCACCCCGGCAGGGGAGGCACTGTTTCTGGCTGCCAAGGCGGTTGGCCGCGGCATCCAGAACGAAGCCATGGCCGGGTTGAGCGATGCCGACCTCAAGGCCGTGACCGACGGCCTCCTCCAAATTCGTAACAATCTCACACGCGCGGCGGCCCCGCCCAAGGATGACCTCTGATGAACGCCCATGTCTCTGAACCCAAGAATGCCAAGGCACAGCCCGAAGTGGTAGTGACGCCCGAAGTGCCGGCCGAGCCGGTCAAGAAGCGCCGTTTCGGCCGGGTCGCGCTGATGGTCAGCGTGCCGGTGCTGATTGCGGCGGCGGGTGGCTATTTCTACCTGACGGGTGGCCGGTTCGAGGAAACCGACAATGCCTATGTGCAGCAGGCCAAGGTGTCCATCTCGGCCGATATCGCCGGGCGCATCACGGCGGTCAATGTGCGGGAAAACCAGCAGGTGCAGGCCGGCGACGTGATCTTCAGCGTCGACCCGGCGCCCTATCAGATTGCGCTCGACCAGGCCGAGGCCGCGCTCGGTACGGCCCGGGTTGGCGTCGAACAGCTCAAGGTGACCTATGCCACGGCGCAGCGGGCGCTCGAAGCGGCCCGGACGACGCTGGGTATCCAGCAGGCCACCTATGACCGGCAGGACCTGCTGGTGGGGCAGGGGGTGTCCTCGGCCTCGGCGCTCGATCAACCAAAACTGTCACTGCAGACGGCGCAGAATGCCGTGACCACGGCAGAACAGCAGGTTGCGGCAGCGACTGCAGCCCTGGGTGGCTCGGCCGATATCGCCACCGACGATCATCCCACGGTCAAGGCGGCGCTGGCCCAGGTCGAACTGGCCCAGCGTAACCTCGGCAAAACCGATGTGGTGGCCGCCGCCGATGGCGTGATCAGCCAGGTCGGGAGCCTCAATGTCGGGCAGTTCGTATCGATGGGCACGACGATTGCGAGCTTGGTCGAAACGCATGGCAGTTGGGTGGAAGCCAATTTCAAGGAAACCCAGCTCGGCGCGATCCAGATCGGCATGAAGGCCGAAGTGGCGGTCGATGCCCTGTCGGGCCGGCATATCGAAGGCACAGTAACGTCCATTGGCGCGGCAACGGGTGCGGAATTCTCGCTGATCCCGGCGCAGAACGCGACCGGCAACTGGGTCAAGGTGGTGCAGCGCATTCCGGTCCGCATCGATTTCGATGCCGATAGCGACATCCAGCTCCGCTCGGGCATGAGCGCCCTGGTCAGCGTCGATACCGGGTTTTCGACCCTCGACAAGATGCAGGCCCACTAAGCCTCTGACCGCAGCCTTGCATTGATGACCGTCGCCGATCGTGGCGGCGGTCCCATGATCCCATTCTGGAGGCCAAAGTGGCCGACGCTTCCGTTTCCCAACCCGCCATCGTGGTCAAGAACAAGGGCATGCTCACCGTCGCGCTGATGCTCGGCACGATCATGCAGGTGCTCGATACCACCATCGCCAATGTCGCGCTGCCGCATATGGCTTCGGCGCTGGGCGCGGCGCAGAACGAGATCACCTGGGTGCTCACGTCCTATATCGTGGCCGCCGCAATCGCGACGCCGCTGACGGGCTGGATGGCCGATCGCCTCGGGCAGCGCCGGCTGTTCGTCATGGCTGTCATCGGCTTCACCGTGGCCTCGGCGCTGTGCGGCATTGCCTCGAGCCTGCCGGAAATGGTCCTGTTCCGCATCATGCAGGGCCTCTGTGGCGCCATGATCGCGCCGCTGGCCCAGACCGTGCTGCTTAATATCAATCCCAAGGAACGTATCGGGCAGGCCATGGCCATCTATGGCATGGGCATCATGGTGGCGCCGATCGTCGGGCCGACGCTGGGTGGCTGGCTGACCGAAACCCTCGACTGGCGCTGGGTGTTCCTGGTGAACGTGCCGGTCGGCGTGCTCTGCGTCGTGATGCTTTTGGCCTATATGCCCAATACGGAAATCAAGACGCGGCGCTTCGACTTCTTCGGCTTCGGCATGCTGGCGCTGGGCGTTGGTGCGTTGCAGCTGATGCTGGACCGGGGTGCGGAAAACAGCTGGTTCCAGTCGACGGAAACCTGGGTGGAACTGGGCCTCGTCATCACCGGCCTCTGGGTGTTCATCGTGCATTCGATGACGGCCAAACAGCCCTTCGTCGACCTGCGCATGTTCAAGGATTTCAACTTCTCGCTGGCCTCCATCTTGATGCTGGTCATGGGCATCACGCTGTTCTCCGGCCTGGCGTTGTTGCCGCCGCTGCTGCAGGGGCTGATGGGCTATTCTGTGGTGTTCACCGGCCTGCTGATGGCGCCGCGTGGCGTTGCCACCATGGTCTCGATGATGATCGTGGGCCGGCTGAGCGGCAAGGTCGATGCGCGCTACCTGATGCTCTTCGGAGCCGTGGTGATGAGTTACTCGCTCTGGGAAATGACCAAGTTCAACCTGGAGATGGATTACTGGCCGGTGATCACCACCGGCATGATGCAGGGCTTTGGCATGGGCTTCCTGTTCGTGCCGCTGTCGACCATGGCCTTTGCGACGATCGCGCCCAAGGTGCGCGCCGACGCGACCTCGATGTTCAGCCTGGTGCGCAACATGGGTCAGGGTATCGGCATCTCGCTGGTGTCGGCGGTGCTGGCCAACATGATGCAGGTCAACCATGCCGAACTGGCAGAGCGGATCACGCCGACGTCCATTGCGGTGCAGACGCAGATGCCGGGACTGCTGACCGGCAATGCGCAGACCATTTCGTCGGTCAATGGCCTGGTGCAGCAGCAGGCGGCGATCCTGAGCTATCTCGACGACTTCTGGCTGATGATGTTGCTGTCGATCGCGACCATCCCGCTGATCCTGATGCTGCGCAGCGCCAAGAAGGACAAGTCTGCGCCGCCCAAGAGCAAGGAAGAGCTGGCCATCGAACGCGCCCATGCCATGGCGGAGTGAGCTTCACTCCGCCGAATGGCTGGATGTCAAAGGCCGGATCGAAGCGGCAAATGTGCCAATCTATTGCGGGCTCGGCGTAATCTTAGTTCCATAATATATATTATGCGAATGGCGGATGTAGGTTTGGCGCAGTCGTTGGTGAAGCTTTGGCTGCACATGGACATGGGCTGCAGTCAGCGCGGTCAGACTGCTCCGACCACCACTCCGTCCCCGCGCCGCGATGGCCGGATTTCTCCCTAGACGGATTTCGGGCCAGACGCGCCGGCAAGCGCATGAGCTTCGGCAGGCCCATTTCGGGACCGGCAAAACATCCGTTCTGGGTCACGGATTAAGACTGCGGCCAGCGTTTTGGTGGCCGTCAGCCCGCGGCGCTTACCCGGAAAGATCGGTTTCAATTCAATTGCCGCCGCTGTCCAGACCACGCGCGAAACCATCGCGGACGCTTCTTGGCAAACTGGCCATTCGGTAACGATCCATCCAGCCAGCAGCGTGTTTAGTCTCTGGACGTGGCGGAAATTATTTCTGTCATGGGAGGGATTTGACTGGGAGGGCGGCTCTTGCTCGCTCGATGGATCAGGCTCTGCGGCGGGCCAATTTCAGCACTGATCCAGCGCGATATGCGCCCCTTGCTCACGCGTGCCGCAAGCAGAATCCAGCGCCTGTCTGTGCAATTGTCGAGTGCCTGCCTCCTGCCCGCATTGATCGCGGCCGGCACTGTGCTGCCGGTCACGCCGGCGCAGGCGGCATCGGTTGGTTGCAATGCGGTCAATGCCGGCGGGCTCGATCAGGTCGGCGCGCCGCTGATCGGGGTCAAATCGGTCGCCGGATCGTTCTATGCCGGCGATGTCCTGACCATGACCTTCTCTTCGTCGGCCGCCCTGCCGCTGTCGGTGGTCAATCTGGTCACTACCGGACCGCTCCGCCTCACGACCTCGATTGACCTGCCGCTGCTCGGCACCGGACCCTTTACCCGTGCCTTGACGGTGACGGGAAACGGAGCAACGGGCGCGGAAGCCAGCATTGTGGCGCTGGGCGCCCTGCTGGGTGTGACGATCAATCTGACGGTGCGCTGTGCCGGCGTTGCCGGGCCCACGACGACGACGCTAGCGACGACGACCAATCCGACGGTCGTCGGGCAGCCGGCCGTGTTGACAGCCTCGGTGGCAACGCCGGCGGGGTCCGGGCAGACGCCGAACGGCAATGTCACCTTCACCATCGGCGGCACCAATTACGGGCCGGTGGCACTCGATGCCAGCGGGGTGGCGACCTATTCGACCACCGCCCTGCCCCCGGGCAGCTATGCCGTGAGCGCGGCCTATGCCGGCAATGCCAATTTCGTCGCCAGTTCGGGCACGTTGGCGGCTGCGCAGGTGGTCAACCGGGCCAATACGACGACGAGCGTGACGGCATCATCCAATCCCACCTTCGGCAGCGCGGTGAGCTTTACCGCGACGACGGCAGCGGTCGCGCCGGGCGGCGGCACGCCGACGGGCAATGTCATCTTCACCATCGGCGGCGTCGACCAGAGCCCGGTGGCGCTGAGCAATGGCACAGCGACATTGACGCGATCGAACCTGGCGGCGGGAGCCGTTTCGGTAGCGGCGCGCTATGAGGCCAGTACCGGCTATAATGCCAGTTCGGGCGGGATCAGCGGCGGCATCACGGTGGCGCCGGCAGTAACGACGACCAGCGTGACGCAATCGAGCACCAGTTCGGCCTTTGGCGAGGCGGTCAGCTTCCAGGCGCAGGTTGCCTCGGGTGGCGGACAGCCGACGGGCTCGGTGATCTTTACGGTCGATGGGGTGGCCCGGCCGGCGGTGACGCTGTCCAATGGCGTGGCGTCGGTCAGCCTCACCGACCTTGCCGTGGGCGCCCATACGGTGTCGGCCGCCTACCAGGGCGTGGCGAGTTTTGCGGCCAGCAATGGCGCGCTGTCGGGCGGGCATACTGTCGGTACGCGGCCAACGACGACGACAGTGAGCGGCCCGGGCTCGGTCGTCTTTGGCACCAGCCCCACGATTACCGCAACCGTTGCCGGGGCCGGTGGTCCGCCGACGGGCACGGTGGTCTTTACGGTTGACGGACAGGCGCGGCCTGCGGTGACGCTGTCGTCTGGAACGGCAACGCTGGCGCTGCCGGGGCTCAGTGTCGGCAATCATACGGTTTCGGCAGCATATTCGGGTGCGGCAACCTATGGCGCGAGCACGGGGGCGCTGGCCGGTGGGCAGGCGGTTGCGGCGGCGCCGACCAGCCTGGCCGTGGCCGCTTCGCCGAGCGCGGGGATTTATGGTGGCTCGAGCACGTTTACCGCCTCGGTCACCTCGGCAGCAGGTGTGCCGAGTGGCAATGTGGTGTTTACCGTTGATGGCGTGGCGCAGGCGCCGGTGGCGCTGACGGGCGGAACGGCTTCCATCACCAGCACGGCGCTTTCGGTGGGGACGCATACGGTCAGCGCGAGCTATCAGGGCGTCACCAATTTCCTCGCCAGCAACGGGGCGCTGGCATCGGCCTATAGTGTTGCCCGCGCGACGCCGTCGCTGGCGGTGAGCAGTTCGGCCAATCCGGCGGTCGTCGGACAATCGGTGCAGCTGACGGCCAATGTGACGGCGCTGTCGGGGACGCCGGGTGGCGAGGTGGTGTTCACGGTGGATGGCGTGGCGCGGCCGGCGGTGAGCCTGACCGGCGGCAGCGCCACGATAGCGCTGCCCAACGCGACGGTGGGCGATCACACGGTTTCGTTGCGCTACGGCGGGGATGCCAATTTCGTCGAGCGGACCAGCACGCTGGGTGGCGGGCAGAAGGTCAATCCCGGCAATACCGCGCTGAGTATCACGACGAGCAATGCCAGCGCTGCCTATGGCGTGCTGGTGACGGTAACGGCCAATGTCGCGGCGGCGGCACCGGCTTCGGGCGAGCCGGCTGGACAGGTGGTGTTCCTGGTCGATGGCGTGGCGCGGCCGGGCGTCGCGCTATCGGGCGGGCGGGCGCAGCTGGTGCTCGATACGCTGGCGCCGGGCGCACATGCCATTTCTGCGACCTATCAGGGATCGAGCGATTTCAACGCCAGCACGGCGAGCCTGGCCGGTGGCGTGACGGTGAATGCGGCCGCAACGACTACGACAATTGCGCTTGATGCCGCTGCTATCAGCTATGGGCAGACGGCGCGGGTGACGGCGACGGTGGCGGCAGCATCGGGCCGGCCCGAGGGGCAGATCGTCTATACGATCAATGGCGTGGCGCAGCCGGCCGTGGCGCTGGTCAATGGCGTGGCGGGGCTGGACCTGACCGGGCTGGCGGCGGGGACCTATGTGATTTCGGCGGCCTATGGCGGGTCGGGCAATCATGTCGCCAGTGCATCGGGCACAACGCAGCTTGTGGTGGGTGCGGCGCCGACGCAGCTGGGGCTGGCAGCCAGCGCGCAAAGCGTGCGCTTTGGCGATGCGGTGACCTTGACCGCCACCCTCACGTCCACGGGGGGCACACCGGGTGGATCGGTGGAATTTCTGGCCGGCGGAACGTCGCTGGGGTCGGTGACGCTGGCGGGCGGCAAGGCGGCGTTGACGGTTTCCAACCTGCCGGTGGGCAGCCCGGCGATCACCGCCCGCTATGCAGGCACGGGCAATTTTGCTGCGTCGACCGGGGCGCTGGGCGCGGGATTTGCCGTGACGGGACGCGTGCCAGAGATGACGGTCAGCGTGTCGCCGGTTTCGGCGACCTATGGGCAGACCCTGACGGCGACCATCTCGGTCAGCAGTTCTGTCGGTACGCCGCAAGGTGATGTGGTGCTGACGGTCGGGGAGCGGCAATATCCGGCGGTGCTGAATGGCAGCGGCGTCGCGACGCTGACGCTGTCGGAACTGCCGCCGGGAAGCCATGCCGTCAGCGCGAGTTATGCCGGGCAAACGCCGTTCCTTTCGGCGAGTGCCAGCGCCAATGCGGTGACGATCGCACGGGCGGTGACGGCTCTGGCGCTGGTTGCGGGGACGGATGCAGTGGTGTTCGGCGCGCCAGTGCAGCTGCGCGCCAATCTCAGTTCCGACTTCGGCACGCCGGCGGGCAGCGTGATCTTTACGGTCGACGGGACCGATTATCCGGCCAGCGTTTCGGACGGCAGCGCGGCGGTTTCGATACCCGGCATCCAGGCCGGCCAGCACGGTGTTTCGGCGCGTTATGCCGGGTCGGCGACGCATCTGCCGGCCACGGTAGCGCTGTCTGGCGGGGTGGAGGTGCGCCCTGCCCCGGTTGCACTGAACCTCAGCAGTTCGGCGGCGACGGTGAGTTTTGGCGGCAGCGTCACGATCAGTGCGGTCGTGAGCAGTTCGGCTGGCGGCGTGGCGGGCGACGTCATTTTTAGCGTGGATGGGGCCGACTGGGGCACGGTTGCGGTGGCGGATGGGGCGGCGCAGCTGCGGCTGGGCGGGCTGACCGTGGGCAACCATGCGATTGCGGCGCGTTACGTGCCGAGCGGGAATTTCGAGGCGGTGAGCGCGCAGCTGGCGGGTGGCGTGAGCGTGGTGGCGGCGCCGGTCTCTGTATCGATTACCCCGCCCCAAGGCGCGCTGACAGTGGGCCAGGCGGCGCGGTTTGCGCTGGCCGTGACATCGCCGGGCGGGGTGCCGGGCGGACAGGTCATTGTCGTGGTGGATGGTGTCGAGCAGGCGGCGGTGACGCTGAGCGAAGGCCGGGCGAGCTTTGACTATAGTTTTGCGACGTCCGGCCACCATTCCATCGGGTTGCGCTATTCGGGCAGCGAGAGTTTTGCGGCCGGTGATGGGGTGGTCTCGGGCGGCGTGACGGTGGTCGGGGCGGCCACGACGCTGGCACTTGCGGCGGAGCCCCCGGCTCCGGTCTTTGGCCAGCCGGTGAGCTTCGTGGCGGCACTGAGTTCGGCGGTTGGCACGGCGGGCGGACTGGTCAGTTTCTCGCGCGGCGGCACTGTGATCGGTAGCGCACCGGTGACCGATGGGGTGGCCGGTATTACGGTCAGCGACCTGTCGCCGGGTGCAATCGAGATCACCGCCAGCTATGCCGGCGACGGGGCGCATCTTGGGGCTGTTGCGGCTCTTGGCCTCGAGGTTGCCGATGAGGCGACGACGCTTAGCCTGGGTGCCGAGCCGACGACGATCTATGCCGGTGCGCCGGTTACTTTCACCGCCAATATTGCTTCGCCGGCGGGAGCGGTTCCCGGGTCGGTGGTTTTCGTCATCGACGGGACGGATTATCCAGCCGAAATTTCGGGTGGTGTGGCGCGGCTGACCGTGACTGACCTGCCGGTCGGAACGCCAGCAGTCGCGGCGCGCTATGATGGACGACCCGGATTTGCGACGAGCGAGGCGGATTTGACGGCGCCGCTGACCGTGGCCCCAGCGCCGACGGATATCGTGGTTTCCGGGCAGGCGCCGCGCAGCGTGGCGGGTGAAGCATTCAGCATGCTGCTGTCGGCGACGGGTGGCGTCGCGCCCTATCGTTTTGCGGTGACGGCGGGTGCGCTGCCCGAGGGGTTGAGCCTCGATGCGGCGACGGGCGTGGTGAGCGGGACCCCGGCCACACCGGGCAATTACAGTTTCACCGTCACTGCCAGCGGTGCGGCGGGACTGCCGGGGAACGTGGCGGTTGATCTAACCGTGCTGACGCCGGCGACGCTGTTGGTGCAGGCGCCAGGTGCTGGCGTTTATGGCGAGGCCTACAGTGCAAGTCTTGCGGCCAGTGGCGGCACGGCGCCCTATCAATATGGGGTGAGCGGCAGCCTGCCGACGGGCGTCAGTTTCGATGCGTCGTCGGGGGTGCTGTCCGGCACGCCGCGTAGCCTGGGCACGTTCGATCTGGTGCTGACGGTGAGTGATGCCAATGGCTTCACGCTGACGCGCAATGTTGCGCTGACCATCGCGGCGCCGGCGATCGTGGTCACGGCGGAACTGCCGGCGGGCGGCGCCTTCGTACCCTATTCCGGGCAGATATCGGTCAGCGGGGGCACCGCACCTTATGGCTTTGCCGTGACCAGCGGGGCCCTGCCCGATGGGCTGAGCCTTGATCCCGCAACGGGGGTGATTTCCGGTATGCCGCGCCGGGTGGGTGAGAGCAATTTCACCGTGACGGCAACGGATACCAATGGTTTTGCGGCCAGTATTGCCAGCAGCATCAGCGTTGCACAGGTGTTCACCGTGGTGCTGCCGGAGGCGATTGCCGAGGCCCGCCAGGGACGGCCCTATGGCCAGGCGCTGGCGGCGTCGGGTGGCACGGCGCCCTATCGCTACAGCGTGGCGGATGGCGCCCTGCCGGAGGGGCTGGTCCTCGACGCGGCGACGGGCACGATTTCGGGCACGCCGACGGCGTTCGGCGCGTTTGACTTTACTCTTTCGGCCAGCGACGCCAACGATGTCGCGGGGAGCCGAGCCTATGTGCTTGAGGTTGCCGAGGCGGCAACGCTGATACCGGACACAGATCTCACGCCGGCCGTGGCGGGCGTGGCCTATGAGCAGGTGCTGGGTGTTTCGGGCGGGGTGGGACCATACAGCTTTGCATTGGTGTCGGGTGACCTGCCCGAGGGATTGCAGTTCGATGCCGGCACCGGGACGATTGCCGGCACGCCCAGCGTCGATGGGCAGTTTCCGCTGGTCGTCCAGATCACCGATGCCAACGGAGACACGATCACGCAAGGCTTTGCGGTGGTGGTCGTGGCGCCGGAGATCGGGCTGACGGTGGAGTTTCCTGCAGCGTTGGCGGGCGAGGCTTTCGTGGGTTCCGTCGCCGTGAGCGGCGGCGCGGGGCCGTTCAGCTATGCGCTGACCGGCGCCCTGCCCGCGGGGCTGAGCTTCGATGCCACGAGTGGGGCGATCACCGGTACACCGACGAGCGTGGGCACTTTCCCGATCAGCATCACCGTCACGGATGCCAATGGCTATGAGCAGGCCGTAACGGGCACGATCGCGGTGACGGCGAGCACGACGCTGGCGCTTTCGGCGGGGCAGACGACCATAACGTTTGGCGAGATGGTCGATCTGCGGGCGAAGGTTGGATCCGCGGCAACGGGTTTGGCGGGTAGCGTGGTGTTCAGCGTTGATGGCAGTGATCATGCGCGCGTGGCGCTGGTGGATGGCGCGGCGGAGCTGGCGCTCGCTGGATTGACGGTGGGCAGCCATGTCGTTGCGGCCCGGTTTGAACCGGCGACGGGCTTTGTCGCCTCGAGCGCTGAACTGACGGGACCAGTGCTGGTCGTGGCGGCGCCAGTTTCGGTGTCGATCGCAGGGCCGCAGGGGGACATCACAGCGGGAACGGCTGCACGCTTCTCGGTCAGGGTCTCGTCTTTTGCGGGCGTGCCGACGGGTTCGGTCATTCCTGTGGTGGATGGGGTGGAGCAGCCGGCGGTCGATCTGGTTGATGGCAGGGCAGAGTTTGACCTCGATTTTGCCAGCAAGGGTAGTCACTCGGTCAGCGTGCGCTATGGCGGGAGCGAGAGTTTTGCGGCCGGGCTGGGGACGCTGCAGGGTGGCGTCACGGCCATTGGGGCGGCTTCGGAAATATCGCTGGCGGCAAATCCGGTGGAGCCGGTCTATGGCCAGTCGGTGACGCTGACGGCATCGGTCAGCTCGGCGTCCGGTAGCCCTACGGGGCTGGTGACATTCGTCCGGGACGGCGTGGAGATCGGTAGCGTCGTGCTGACCGGTGGCGTGGCGAGCCTGGAGCTGACCGACCTGCCGCCGGGTGCGAGCCGGATCACCGCCGTCTATGAAGGCGATGCGGTGCGGCTTGGCGCCAGTGCCGAGCTGGTGCTCGATGTCGGTGATGCGGCGACGGCGCTGGAATTTTCGGTTGCGCCCGTGCGGCTCTATGCCGGTGCACCGGTGACGCTGACGGTCAGGCTGTCGTCGGACGCGGGCGCTCCGAGCGGCGTGGTGATCTTTGGTGTGGGTGACCGGATGCAATCGGCGCCCCTCATCAATGGCAGCGCGACGCTGGCCATCACCGACCTTGGCGAGGGCAATTACCCCGTTACGGCGCGCTATGCCGGCCAGCCGGGCTTTGCCGCGAGCGCGGCGTCGCTTGAGGCGGAACTCATTGTCGACCCGGCGCCGAGCGATATCGTCGTCTCTGGCCAGGCACCGCGCAGCGTGGCGGGCGAGCCGCTGGCCATGGTCATTTCGGCCACGGGCGGTGTGGGGCCCTATGGTTTTGCTATCACGAGTGGTGCCTTGCCGGACGGGGTGACGCTGGATGCGGCGACGGGCGCGATTGCCGGTACGCCGGCTTCGGCGGGCATCTACAGTTTCACCGTCACGGCGACGGGCGTGGCAGGTGCTCCGGGCGATGTGACGGTGAACCTGACGGTGCTGGAGCCGGTGGATTTCGTGACCCTGCCGAGGCTGCCGGCGGGCGTGTTTGGTACGGACTATGGCGCTGACCTGGCGGTGTCCGGGGGTACGGCGCCACTGCAGTATGACCTGACCGGGACCCTCCCCGGCGGGTTGGTTTTCGATGCCGAGACGGGGCAACTCACGGGGGTTCCAACGGCGGTTGGCCGGTTTGCGCTGTCGCTGAGCGTCACCGACGCTAATGGGTTCAGCGCGAGCCAGGACTATGTGCTGGAGATTGCTGCGCCTGACATAGTGGTGACCCCGGAGCTGCCGGAGGGTGGAGCTTTCGTGCCCTATGCGGGGCAGATTGCGGTCAGTGGCGGCTCCGGGCCCTATGGTTTCGTCATCAGCGACGGCGCCCTGCCCGAAGGCCTGAGTCTCGACAGCGAAACCGGGGCCATCAGTGGTACTCCGCGCGCGGTGGGCGAATACGGTTTCACGGTGACAGCCACCGACGCCAATGGTTTTGGCGCCAGCTTGCCCGTCAGCATCAGCGTGGTTAAGGTGTTCACCGTCATCCTGCCGGACGGGTTGGCCGGTGGTCGCCAGCTCCAGCCCTATGGTCAATCGCTCGCGGCCACGGGCGGCACGGCCCCCTATGGCTATGGGATCAGCGATGGCGCGCTGGCGGATAGGTTGAGCCTGGACCCGAGCACGGGTGTTGTTACGGGCACGCCGACCGCCACGGGGGTTTTCGAGTTCAGCGTAACCGCCACGGATGCCAATGGCGTCAGCGCCACCCGGGCCTATGCTCTCAATATTGTCGAAGCCGCCACGCTGGTGATCGTCAACGCTCTTGCGCCGGCCACGGCGGGGATTCCCTATAGTCAGGAACTTTCGGTCACCGGCGGCGTCGCGCCTTACCGGTTTGTGCTGATTTCGGGCAGCCTGCCGGATGGGCTGAGCTTTGATTCTGGATCAGGCACGATTTCCGGAACAGCGACGGAGGACGGGAGCTTTCCGCTGGTTATCCAGGTCAGCGATGGCAATGGCGACAGCGCCACGCATGGCGTTGTGGTGAGCGTTGCAGCGCCCGAGATCGTGCTGTCGCTCGATGTGCCACAGGCGCGGGCGGGCGAAGCCTTTGTGACGACGGTCGTGGTCTCCGGAGGCGCCCTGCCCCTGCGCTTCACCCTCGACGGCACCCTTCCCCAGGGCTTGAGTTTCAATGCCGTGACCGGCGCCATTTCGGGAACGCCACTGGGCACGGGCAATTTCCCGATCAGCATCACGGCGCAGGATGCGAATGGATATGAGCAGTCGGCCGCCGCGGTGATTTCACTGAGCGCGGCGACGACGCTGTCATTGTCCACCAGCATGACTTCAGTAACCTTCGGCAGCAGCGCCGTGGTGCAGGCCCAGGTCAGTTCGACGGCACCGGGCGTGTCGGGAACGGTCATCTTTGCCGTGGATGGCGTGGATCATGCCAGCGTTCCGGTCAGCGACGGCGTGGCGCAGATCGACCTGCAGGCACTGACGGTGGGTCCGCATGAGGTTACCGCCCGCTTCGAGTCGGCCGATGGCTATGACAGCGCCAGCGCCGCGCTTTCCGGCGGCATTACCGTTACGTCCGCACTGGTTGTGGTGAGCCTGTCTGGCCCGGCCGGCGAAGCTGTCGTTGGCGCGAGCGTGCCATTCATGGTGACGGTCAATTCACTGGCGGGTCCACCCGGCGGAGTGATCATTCCGGTGGTGGATGGGGTGGATCAGCCCGGCGTTGCATTGGTCGACAGCGTGGCAGCGTTCGAGCATGTGTTCACCACCTCTGGCCCGCATACAGTGGCAGTGCGCTATCCGGGCAGCGAGAGTTTCGCGGCGGGATCTGCGTCGCTTGGCGGCGGGCTTCTGGTCACAGGCGCCAGTACCAGCATGTCGCTTTCGGCCAGCCCTGCGACGCCGGTTTTCGGCGCGCCGGTGACTATCACGGCGACGGTTGATGCCGGTTTTGGCACGCCGGGCGGGCTGGTGCTGTTCACACGGGACGGCGTCGGGATTGGCAGCGTGCCGCTGAGCGATGGCAGAGCCAGTCTGGTGGTCAGTGACCTGCCAGCCGGTTCGTCGTCCATCACCGCCAGCTATGTCGGGGACACGGCCAATGCGGGTGCATCGGCGCAGATCGACCTGGTTCTCGGTAATGCTGCCACGGCGCTGGCGCTGACGGCCAATCCAACGCGACTTTATGCCGGCATGCCGGTCAGTTTCAGCGCCACGCTGACGACGGACGCAGGGGCGGTCACGGGCTCGGTGGTGTTCAGCATCGGGGGCAGTGAATATCCCGCCGCGTTGAACGGCAATAATGCCTCGCTGACGCTGAGCAATCTGGCGCAAGGCAGCTATCCGATCGCGGTGCGCTTCGATGGTGCGCCGGGCTTTGCGGCCAGCCAGGCGACGCTGGCCAGTGCGATCGTGGTGGAGCCGGCGCCGAGCGATATCGTCGTCCATGCCGGCGTGCCGCGCAGCGTGGCCGGGGAGCCCCTGGCGATCGCGGTTTCGGCGACGGGCGGTATCGGCCCCTATAGCTTTGCCGTGACAGAGGGTAGCCTGCCGGACGGGCTGACGATCAATGCCGACACCGGCAGCATCACCGGCACGCCCGCCGCGGCTGGACGGTATGGTTTTACCGTGACCGGATCGGGCCAGGCGGGGCGCCGGGCGGTGTCGACATCGACCTGCTGGTGCTGGAGCCGGCGACGCTGACCGTGCCTGGCACGCTCGAAGCAGCCACGTTTGGCGCGGATTATCAGGCAAGTCTCGCCGCGAGCGGCGGGACGGAACCCTATCAGTATGCAGTGAGTGGCACCCTGCCCGCAGGCGTGGAATTTGATCCGGTGACCGGTGTGCTGTCGGGTGTGCCGCGTGTACTGGGGACGTTCCCGCTGACGCTGAGCATTGTGGATACCAATGGTTTTTCGCTGGTGCAGGCAGTTGAGCTGGTGGTGGCGGCGCCCGACATTTCGGCTGTGGCGGACCTGCCGGACGGCGGGGCATTTGTGCCTTACAGTGGTCAGGTGACCGCTTCGGGCGGGACGGCGCCCTATAGCTTTGCGGTCAGCAGCGGTGCCTTGCCACTCGGCCTAAGCCTTGACCCGGAGACCGGCAGCATCACCGGCACGCCGCGCGTGGTGAGCGAGGCAAGTTTTGCGGTGACGGTCACCGATGCCGATGGCTTTAGCGTGAGCGTTCCGCTGCGTTTCAGGGTGGCGCAGGTGTTCTCGATCACGCTGCCGGCGGATCTGGCCACGGCGCGACAGTTCCAGCCCTATGGGCAGGTGCTGGCGGCAGCGGGTGGCACGGCGCCCTATGCCTATGCTGTGTCGGACGGAGCCTTGCCGGAGGGGCTTGTGCTGGATGAGGCGACCGGCACGATTTCCGGCACGCCAAGCCTTTCGGGAGATTTCGCCTTTGCGCTGACGGCGACGGATGCCAATGGGGTTGGCGGGTCGGTGAGCTATCGTCTCGTGGTGGCCCAGGCTGCCGATCTGGTGATCGACGAAACCCTCGCACCGGCTGTTGCCGGCGAGGCCTATGATCAGGCTCTGGTGCTGGATGGCGGGACGGCGCCCTATCGTTTCACGCTGGTTTCGGGCGCCCTGCCGGAGGGGCTGTCCTTCGATCCGAGCACGGGGCGGATTTCCGGTACGGCCAGCGAAGACGGCAATTTCCCGCTGGCGATCCGCATCACCGACAGCAATGGCGACAGTGCGACGCGGACGGTGGTGCTCACTGTCGAGGCGCCGGAGATTGGCGTGGTCCTCGAACTGCCTGCGGTTGTCGCCGGGTCGTCCTTTGCCGGTTCGGTGCAGGTTACCGGTGGTGCGGGCCCATTGCAGTTCGCGTTGAGCGGTGGGCTGCCAGACGGGCTGGTCTTTGACGAGGCCACGGGAGCGATTTCCGGGACGCCGGTTGAGGCTGGCGCCTTCCCGTTCACCATCACGGTCACGGATGCCAATGGCTATGTGCAGAGCGCTATGGGAAGCATTGTCGTTACGGCAGAGACGGCGCTTTCGCTGTCGGCCAGTCGCGCCGAGATCAGGTTTGGCGAGAGTGTCGAACTGGCGGCGACGGTCAGCAGCGCGGCCAAAGGGGTCGCGGGCCGTGTGATCTTTGCGATCGATGGCGTGGAGCGTGCCGGGGTGCCGTTGGTCAATGGCGTGGCGCTGCTGAGCCTCGATGGTTTGACGGTGGGTCCGCACAACGCAAGTGCGCGGTTTGAGCCGGCGGAGGGTTTCGTCGGGTCGTCGGCCGAGCTGGCCGGGGGCCTTTCGGTTGTTGCCGCGGATTCGGCCGTCGCCGCCGTCGGGCCGGCTGGCGAAGTGGCGGTTGGCGCGCCGGCGCAGTTTGTCGTGTCGGTGAGTTCCGAGGGTGGTTTCCCGCAGGGCGAGGTTGTTCCGATAGTGGACGGAATTGAACTGGCGCCGGTCGTGCTGGTCGATGGGCAGGCCGCGTTCGAGCATGTCTTTGTCACGGCGGGCAGTCATGCAGTGTCGGTGCGCTATGCGGGCAGCGACAGTTTTGCGGCAGGGATTGGCGTGGTCGAGGGTGGTATCACGGTGTTCGGTGCGGCATCGGAGCTGACCCTTTCGGCCAGCCCGGTGGCACCGGTGTTTGGACAGCCGGTGGTTGTCACCGCCAATGTCAGTTCCAGTTTCGGGGTGCCGGGCGGCCATGTGATGTTTTCGCGCGCTGGCGCCGAGATCGCCACGGTTCCCCTGGTCGACGGGGTGGCGAGCGTGACGCTCACGGATTTGCCAGCGGGTCTCAGCAGCGTAGACGTCAGCTACCAGGGTGATGCGGCGCGACTTGCAGCGGCGGCGCAGATCGAGATCAGCAATGGCGACAGCGTCACGACGCTCGGGCTGTCAGCGGACCCGGCACGGATTTACGAAGGCGCGTCCGTTACACTGACGGCAACGATCGGCTCCGGGGCTGGCCCGGTAACCGGCTCCATGGTCTTTACTGTCGGCGAGGTGGACTACCCTGCGTCGATCACTGGTGGTGTCGCTTCGGTGACACTCGATGAACTTGCTGTGGGCAGCTATCCTGTGGCGGTGCGCTTTTCAGGGCTACCGGGATTTGCGGCAAGCGAGGCCGTGCTGGCAAGTGATTTTGTGGTCGAGCCAGCGCCCAGCGATATCGTGGTTTCGGCGCAGGTGCCGCGCAGCGTGGCAGGCGAGAGCGTGGTCATTCCATTGTCCGTCGCAGGTGGCGTGGACCCCTATGTGTTCAGCGTCGCCGGGGACCTGCCGGATGGGTTGAGCCTTGATCCGGCGACGGGCACTATCTCTGGCACGCCGTCGCAGGCGGGAACTTTAGACTTTACCGTCACGGCAACCGGCAGTGCGGGTGCGCCGGGCAGCGTTGCCATCAATCTTTTGGTGTTGGCACCGGCGGAGATCGTGGTTTCGACGGGTCTCGATGCGGTAACCTTTGGCGCGGTGTTCGAGGCTGATCTGTCGGCCAGTGGTGGTACGGCGCCATATAGCTATCAGTTGAGCGGCAACCTGCCCGATGGGGTGAGTTTCGATGTGCAGACGGGCAGGCTTTCGGGCACGCCGACGGCACTGGGGCAGTTTGATCTGACGCTCATCATCAAGGATGCCAATGGCTTTGTGCTGGAACAAGCATTGGTGCTGAGCGTCGTGGCGCCGGTGGTGACGGTCAGCGCGGAGCTGCCCGAGGCGGGGGCCTTTGTGCCCTATAGCGGGCAGGTCAGCGTGACGGGTGGCAGTGCGCCCTACGGCTTTGCGGTGACCAGCGGCGCCCTGCCCGACGGGTTGAGCCTTGATCCGCAGAGCGGCCTCATCTCCGGCACGCCGCGCGTTGTTGCCGAGGCGGAATTCACCGTGACGGCGACCGATGCCAATGGGTTTTCTGCCAGCCTGCCGATCAGCCTGGCCGTGGCGCAGGTGTTTACGGTGACCCTGCCGCAGGAACTCGCCGATGGCCGGCAGGCGCAGCCCTATGGGCAGACGCTGGCGGCGAGCGGCGGCACAGCTCCCTATAGCTATGCCATCACTGGCGGTGCGCTGCCGGCGGGGCTGGAACTGGATCCGCAGACCGGTGCAATTTCCGGCACGCCTGTCGATGGCGGCAGCTCTGCGTTCAGCCTCACGGCCAGCGACGCCAATGGTGTTTCCGGCACGGCGGACTATGTGCTGGTCGTGGCGCAGGCGGCGACGCTCGTGCCCGAGACTGCGCTGGAGAGCCCGGTTGCCGGGACGCCCTATCGCCAGGTGCTTGCGGTTTCAGGCGGGCGAAGCCCCTATCGCTTTGCGCTGGTATCGGGTGCGCTGCCGGCGGGCATGACGTTTGATGCGGCCAGCGGCACGATTGCCGGCACGCCCACGGAGGCCGGTGTCTTCGGCTTTGTCATTGCCATCAGCGATGCCGAAGGCGACAGCGTGACTCAGAGTTTTGTGCTCGATGTGGAGGCGCCCAGCGTGACCGTGGTGCTCGACCTTCCGCAGGCCGGCAGCAATGCGCCCTTCCAGGGGACGGTCCTTGTGAGTGGCGGGGCGCAGCCGTTCCAGTTTGCCCTTTCGGGTGCCCTGCCCGCCGGCCTGACCTTTGATCCGCAAAGCGGCGGCATTTCCGGGACGCCGACCGAGGCAGGGTCATTCCCGATCAGCATTATCGCGACTGATGCCAATGGTTTCTCGCAGAGTGCGGACGGGGTCATTACGGTGGAGGATACGGCGCCGCCCGTGGTGCTGGAGGTTGGCGAGATCGACCAGGAGGCCAGCTATGATGATGGCTATGTCCAGACCATCAGCGTCACGGGTGGCACGGCGCCTTATGCGTTCAGCGTCGCTGCCGGAGCGCTGCCGGAAGGTTTGACGCTCGATTCCTCGACAGGCGTGATTTCCGGCACGCCGCGGGAAACGGGGCGCTTCAGCGTGATCGTTGACGTCACGGACAGTGCCGGCCGGCGTGTGCAGCGCAGCTTTGCGCTGCAGGTCAGCGCACCGGCGTTCGTGCCTCAGTTCCCCGCTGCCGTTCCACCTGCGACCGGCAGCGAGGCTTATTCGGGTAGCGTGGCGGTTACAGGACCGGGACCCCTTAGCTATGCCGTCACAGAGGGGGCGCTGCCGCCGGGCCTGACACTTGATCCGGCAACGGGCGCGCTGTCCGGCACGCCCAGCGCGGCGGGGCGTTTCGCTTTCGAGATCACGGCTACCGACGTGCATCAGCAAAGTGCCAGTGCCGACTATAGCCTGGTGGTCAGCGCGCCCGAATTCGCGATCGAGGGCGCGCTGCCCGATGCGATGGGTGGCGCCGACTATGGTGCGACGCTGCTGCCCAGTGGTGGCCGGGCGCCCTATCGGTTGGTGCTGACATCGCCACTGCCGGGTGGGTTGCAGTTCGATACGGCCACTGGGCAATTGAGTGGCACGCCGACCGTGGCCGGGACGTTCGAGATTACCCTGGAGGTCACCGATGCCAGTGGCTTCGTCAATACAGTCAGCGTGCCGCTGTCGATTGCGGCCCCTGCGATCGCATTCGATGGCAGCTTGCCGGCCGCGCGGGTCGGTACGGGCTTCCTGTTCACGCCGGCGGTGTCAGGCGGCAGTCCCGACTATCGCTTTGCCGTGGTGGCGGGTGCCCTTCCATCCGGGCTGACCCTTGATCCGGCCACGGGCAGCATTTCAGGCACGTCGACGCTCGAAGAAATCGCTGGCTTTACGCTCGCCGTGACCGACAGCAATGGCTTCTCGGCCGAGCGGACTTTCTCGCTTGCGGTCGCCAGCAATCTGGGCAGTGCCACTCTGCCGGCCAGCGTGAGCGATGGGCAGGTCGGAATGACTTACGTGGGCAGCGTTGCGGCCAGCGGCGGCGAAGGGCTGCGTTATGCGATTTCGTCTGGTGCGCTGCCGGATGGATTGACGCTCGATGCTGCGACCGGGGCGATTTCGGGCACGCCCGAACAGGCGGGGACGGCTCTCTTTACCGTCACGGCAACCGATGGCGACGGGCGGCTCAATGCACAGAGCTATGTGATGGCGGTGGCCGAGCCGGCGATGATCATCGACAATGGCTTCCCGCCGGGCACGATCGGGCAAAGCTATAGCGATGGCATTGCGGTCAGCGGTGGCATCGCGCCCTATCGCTTCACCCTGTCCAATGCGCCGCGCGACCTGACGATCGATCCGCAGACTGGCGTCGTCAGCGGGTTGCCGCGGGAAACCGGCAGTTTCGATGTGGTGATCACGGTGGTGGATGCAGCCGGGCACACCTCCCGGCAGGCCAGCACGCTGACCGTGCAGCGTCGCGCACTGGCTCTGGTGCTGCGCGACATCGATCCGAGTGGCTGGACCGGCGAGGACTATGACTCGAGCATCGCAGCGACCAATGGCGTCGGAACGGTGACCTATGAAATCGTCGACGGCGAATTGCCCGATGGGGTGACGATGACACCCGATGGCGCGCTGGTCGGGTCGCCGCGGCGGGTCGGACGCTGGGCCTTCACCGTTCGGGCAACGGATTCCGAGGGCAATACGGGCACCCGGGCCTATTCGATGGAGACCGCCGAAAGTCCGGAGGCGCCGTCAGACCTCGACATCGACGTAGTGCTGCGGCCGCCCGTCGCCGCGATTGGCAATACGGTACGCGTGGAAGTGACGGTCAGCAATGGAGGCGAAGCTGCCACCAGTGGCTCGGTCAGCCTGCGCGATGCCGGCAGCGGCGAGATCGTCGACAGCACGCTGATCGGCAGTTCCGGCACGGCCACATTCACGCTGATCGCCGAGACGGCCGGCGACCGGAGTTTCGTGGTGGATTATAGCGGCTCGCCCGAGATTGCGGCGGGCAGCAGCGATCCGGTGACGCTGACCACCAATGCGGCCGAAACCGCGCTGTCGCTGAGCGCAGACCCGGACAGCCCGGCTGGTGACGAGACGACGACGCTTTCGGCGCGGGTCGACCGCGTGGCGCCGGCCATGGGCCTGGTTGGGTCGGGCAATGTGGTGTTCTCTCTCGACGGAGCGGAGATAGCGACCGTTCCAGTCAGCAACGGGGTGGCGACGACCACCGTCACGCTGCGGCCGGGTAGCAGGGACATCTCGGCGCGTTTCGAGCCGGATGATGGCAATGACCTGCCCAGCGAAGACGCATTGTCGGTCAGCGTCAGCGGAACGGCGAGCGTGACGCTTTCGGGACCGCAGGGCCCGGTGCCCTTCCAGACGCCGCTGACCTATACCGCGACCGTCGCGGCCAGCCCGGATGGCGACACGGCGCCGACGGGGACCGTGGTCTTCGTGGTCGATGGTGCCGATGCCGGCAGCGCCTCGCTGAGCAATGGTTCGGCCAGCCTGACGCTCGACCCGCTCCCCGCCGGACCGCATCAGGTGAGCGCGCGCTATGAGGGTGATGGCGTCTATGGCACCGCGTCGTCGCAGCCGGTCAGCGTGGTGATCGAGCCTGAAGTGCTGGCGCCACAGGCCAGCACCACGGCGCTCTCGCCCAACACTGCCACGCCGGTGGTCGGCGATGCGGTGACGCTGACGGCCATGGTGACCGGTAGCCAGGCGCTGCGCCCAACGGGCACTGTGCGCTTCATCGACCAGACGACAGGCACGGGCATCGGCACCGGCACGCTGAACGGCGACGGCCAGGCGACGCTGCTGCACCGCTTCACCACGGCCGACACCCGCACCATTTCCGCAGAATATCTGGGCGATGCCTCCAATCTGCCCAGCCGCGACCAGATCGTCTTCAACGTCGTGCCCAGCCCGACCCAGATCAGCCTGACGGCAGGTTCGGATACGGTCAGTCCGGAAGGCACAACCGCGCTTACGGCCGCTTTCAGTCGCATGCCGGATGGCCGCGGTCCGCCGCGAGTGGAAGTGATCGAATTCCGCGCCGACAATGTGGTCTTTGCCAGCGTGCCGGTGGATGGGCAGAGCGAAGTGACCGTGGAAAGTCCGCCCATCGGGATGACCACCGAATTTACCGCGGCGCTGGTGCCCGAGGATGCTGCGCGCACCGACCTGCCCAGCACGTCGGCGCCAGTGCTGGTCGGCATCGATGCAGTGGCGCTCGACCCGACGACGACCGTGCTGACTATCGCGCCCAATCCCAGCCAGCAGGGCGATCCGGTGACGCTTTCGGCCCAGGTGAATGGTACGGCAGGTCCGGCCGAAGGCAGCGTGCGCTTCGTGCAGGGACCCAATGTGCTGGGCACGGAGCCATTGGTGGGTGGGGTCGCGACGCTGACGGTGTCCACCTTGCCGCCGGGCACGTCGGCGATCACGGCGCAGTTCCTGGCCAATGCGACCTATGACACCAGCACCGATACCGGTACGGCAACGGTTACGCTTCCGCCTGGCATGGCCTATCTGACCATCTCGGGTTCGGCACAGCCCAATGTCGTTGCCGGGGCTGGACAGCCGGTGTCACTGACCTTCCAGATCGGCGCCGTGGGCGGCACGGTCAACAACATCGCCCTGTCGATACCCGGCGCGACGGGCATCTCCTGCCCTGCCGTGACGCTGGCCGATGGCGCGACCATGCAGTGCACGGCCACCTATGTCACGAGCTTCAGCGACGTGGGCCAGGGCAATCTGTCCATCACGGCGACCGTGACCGGCGATGGCGTCGAGCCGGCTTCGACGACGATCAGTGTGGCGTCGCGAGTCGATGAAGTGGTCGAGACATTCGAGGACCTGACCAACCAGTTCATTTCGGCCCGTGCCCGCATGGTGACGGGGATCGCCCTGCCCAATGTGTTCGACCGGCGCATCGCCCCGAGCGGCAACCGGCTCGGCTCGGTCAATGCACAGGGCAGCAGCACCGGCCAGACCTTCCAGTTTGCCACCAGCCTCGAGCAGTGGCGCGGCTTTGCCAACAGTTCGCCCGATGGTGGACCCATGGTGCCGCTCGAAGCCTCGCCCTTCAATGCCTGGGTGGATGTGCGGCTGGCGCTGCAGGGGTCGCAGGATGACGAACAGCAGTGGAGCCGGCTTGCCGTGGCGGCGGCGGGCGTCGACCTGCTGGTCAATGACAACCTGCTGATCGGCGTCGCGGCGCAGGGCGACTGGATGGTGGACAGTGCGGCCGGGTCAGAATTTTCCGGCGTGGGTTATCTGATCGGGCCTTATGCCTCGATCGGACTGGCGGAGAACCTGTCGCTCGACCTGGCGCTGTTTTATGGCCAGTCCTTCAACGAGGCGCGCGCCGATATCGGCGGTGTTACCTATCTCGGATCGTTCGAGACCGACCGCCTGCTGGCGTCGGCGGGGCTGAGCGGCTTCTACGAGCTGGATGAGTTCATCCTGCGCCCGAGCGCGACCTTCTTCCTGTCGTCGGAACGCTCCGACGCCTATGTGGTCAGCGATGCCGATGGCAATTCCGTGCCGATCCCGTCGCAGGAAATCCTTGACCTGCAGCTGCGTGGCGGCCTCACCATTGAGCGCACGATCGAGCTGGACGATGGGGCCAAGCTCACGCCCATGGTCGGGCTCAATCTTTCCTACGGCGGCACGCTGGGCGAGAGCGGGTTCGACGATCGCCTGACCGGCGGGGTAATGGCGGGCCTGCTCTATGACAATGGCAATTTCAGCGCCAAGGGCTCCATCGAGGCCGAGTTCGGCGCCGATGGATTTGAAGGCGCCACCGGGCGCATCACGATCAGCGGCAAGTTCTAGCGCTTACCAGACCACGGGATGGGTTTCGCCGGTGGCGACATTGACGAAGCCGTTTGGTGCCAGGGGCGATGGCGCAACCAGCACCCAGCGCCAGGGCGCGCAGGTCAGCGTGGCAAAGGCCAGGCGTTCGGGGAAGCCGGGCCACCAGCGCGGCGAGAAGGTCGGCTCATACATCCACTCGATGGTTTCGCCGGCGCGATAGAGCGCCTGCATTTCGGCATCGAGCTCCTGTGGCGGACGGCAGGTCATGAGGCCGCCGACCTCGTAGCCAACCGTGGCCAGGAGTTCGCCACGACCGACGAGGGCCCAGCCGCCCTGGCTCTTGCGCAGGGCGTTGACAGCCTTGGCCATGGCGGCATCGGAGGAACCGACGACCCAGATATTGTGCTTGTCGTGGCCCATGGAACAGGCGAGCGCCGTGTCCTCGGTTTTCGGGCCTGTGCCGAGCCAGAACATGGCTGCGGTTTTTCCCTCGCCCGAGAAGCGGTCGACGATGGCGAATTTGGTGATGTTGCGATCACTGTCGCGCTGGACAAGGCCATCGGCCACGGCGAGATCGGTGGTGATGAAGTCGTCGGCCCAGTGGAAGGGACGCAGGAGCGCGGCCTTGACGCTGTCGCGGCCGTCGGGCGCGGCGATGGCGAAGTCGGCGGCGGTCATCTCGCGGTCGATCTTGACCGTCCGGGTTGCCCATTGCGGCCAGTCGATCGTCGGCAGAGCGCCGATATAGTCCCTGCCCTGCGAGACCTGTTCGCCGTCGGCCCACACCTCGGCGATGGAGAGCGATGCCACGTCATCGAGCAGCACCAGATCGGCGAAGCGACCGGGCGCGATGGAGCCGACCCACGGGGTCAGCCGCATGTGGCGCGCTGGGTTGAGGGTCACCAGCTGGATGGCGATTTCGGGCGCGAGACCCGCCTCGATGGCGAGGCGGACATTGTGGTCGGTGGCGCCCAGCTTCATCGTGTCCGAGCAGGAGCGGTCATCGGTGCAGAGGGCAAACTGCGACCAGTCCTGCTGCCCGTCGGCAATGAGGCCGGTGATGATCTCTTTGAGAGAATGCGGGCGGAGTTCCATGAAGAGGCCGCGGCGCAACTTGTCGGCGACTTCCTCGGGCGTCCAGGCCTCGTGGTCCGAGGCCATGCCGGCAGCGGCAAAGGCATTGATGTCGTCCATGGCGCGCATGCCGGCAGCATGGCCCTCCACCACGCCGCGCTGTTCGAAGGTGGCGCGGATCATGCCCCATAGCCGCTCGTAGGACGGGTTTTCCGGGTTCCAGACGGCGGGCCAGTCCATCACCTCGTCAAGACCGGCCACCATCAGTTGGCTGGTCAGAAAATCCTTCTGCTCGTCATAGCCGAAGTGGCCGCCGCCCCATTCATAGGCCGTTGGTGGCACGGCCGAGCCGGGCAGCGGGAAAATCTTGGCCGGCGACCCGGCCAGCCGCGCCTTGAGCCAGAATTCGAGGTTGTTCGGGCCATTGACGTTGGAGAATTCGTGGCTCGCCTCGCAGGTCCAGGTGCAGCCGAAGGGTAGCACCAGCGCCGCCTCGTATTCGGGCGTCAGGTGGCTGGATTCGATATGCTTGTGCACCTCGCCAAAGCCGGGCACGGCGCTGAGGTGACGACGATCGACGCGCTCGTCGACTATGCCCGGATATTTGCCGGCCGGTCCGACCCAGGCGATGCGGCGGCCCGAGACGACGATCTCCTGATCCTCGTGCCAGCGGCGGCCGTTGACGTCGAGCAGGCGCCCGACGCGGATGGCGCGGGTGGCTGGGCGCTTGCCCAGGGCGACCAGCGCCAGGTGCTGGCGGATGCGGACTTCGTCCCGGGCGTTGATCAGCAGGTCGGATGGCAGTTCGGTCAAGTCGGTCGGCCCTTTGCGGCAGCGCGGAGTGGTGGCCCCTGTTCTGGCCGCGTCACGCGCGCATGTCCAGCCCGCTGAAGGCTGCAAAAACCGGTGAATCACCGCAACTAGCTCAAAGAATGGGCTTGCAGAGGCGCAGCCACAAAATTAGGCTTTCGCGCGGGGAGCCAGCCATTCTCTAACTCGTCGTCGCCCTGCGTCGCCGACGCAAACAGGAAGCCGTCCATGAACAAGTCCTTCGTCACCGCCCTGGCGCTATCCGCCACGGCACTGCTGTCTGCTGCCCCCGCCATGGCGCAGGGCAAGACCCTGACCATCTCCTGGTGGGGCTTCAACGGCGAAAAGCTCGAATCGATCATCCTCGCGCCCTTCCGCGAACAGTGCGGCTGCGAGATCGTCTTCGAGACCGGCAACAATGGCGAGCGCCTGAACAAGATCCAGATCCGCAACGGCGCGGGCGTGGACGTGGCCTATTTCTCCGACAGCTACAGCCAGCAGGGCATCGAGGCCGGCTTGTTCCAGAAGATCGACCCGGCCAAGCTGCCGAACCTGGCCGGTCTCTATGACCTCGCCCAGGATCCGCAGGGTGGTTACGGCCCGGCCTATTCGATCGGCCGTGTCGGCATCGTCTATGACGATACCAAGGTGACGACCCCGATCACCTCGTGGAACGATCTGTGGCGCGAAGATCTCGCCAGCGCGCTGTCGCTGCCCGGCATCACCACCACGGCTGGCCCGATGGTCGTGATGAAGGCTGGCGATCATGCCGGCGTTGACGCTTTCGCCGATGAAGACGCAGCCTTTGCCGCGGTCGAAGAGCTGAAGCCGAATGTAGTCAAGAACTACAATACCGGCTCGGAAATGATCAACCTGTTCTCGACCGGCGAAGTGTCCGCTGCCATCGCGCAGGACTTCACCCTCGGCCAGATCCAGGCAGCCGTGCCATCGGTCGTCTGGGCCGAGCTCGGCGAAGGCTCGATCGCCACGCTGAACACGGTCAATATCCCCACCGGCGCCGCCGAGCCGGAGCTGGCCTATGAGTTCATCAACTTCATCCTGTCGCCGGAAATCCAGCAGCAGCTGGCCGAACAGGGCGTCGACGCCCCGGTCAATACCGCAGTGGAACTGACGCCGGAGCAGGCTTCCCTGTGGACATATGGCGCCGACGTGATTGCTGGACTGCAGCGTGTGGACTACGTCAAGATGAATGCCGCCAAGGGCGGTTGGGTCGATCGCTGGAACGAAATCTTCGGCATGTAATCGACTGTCTGGGGCGGCTTCGGCCGCCCCGCCTCTTTCTGCAAGGCCTTGAGCATGAAACGTTTCGCCGGCTGGACCCTGGCTACCCCCGCGACCATTCTGGTCGTGGTCTTTCTCGTGTTGCCGGTCCTGGCGACCATCGTCACGACCTTCACCACGCCTGCCGGTCCCTTCGCCACTTACCTGTCCTTCTTCGGCAGCGGCTTCCGGCGCACCGTGCTGTTCCGCACCATCCAGGTGTCGCTGATCACCACGGCCATCGCGCTGGTCGTCGGTTTCCTCACCGCCTATGTGATCTCCCGCGCGCCGGGGTGGCTGAAATCCATCCTGATCATCGCGGCGGTGTTTCCGCTGCTGACCGGCGTTGTGGTGCGCTCCTTTGCCTGGCTGATCATCCTCGGCAAGAACGGCATCCTCAATTCGACGCTGATCAATCTTGGCCTCATCGCCGAGCCGTTCCAGATGCTCTACACGCAAGGGTCGGTCATCGTCGCCATGGTCTATCTCTTCGTGCCGCTGATGATCCTGACGCTGGTCGGCGTGCTTGAATCCATTCCAGATGACCTGATTCAGGCCTCGTCCTCGCTGGGTGCCAAGCCGTCGGCGACCTTCATGCAGGTTACTCTGCCCCTCGCCGTGCCGGGGCTGATCGTCGGCGCCGTGTTGGTGTTCACCGGCAGCTTCACCTCCTATGCGACGCCGCAGCTGCTGGGTGGCGAGCAGGTGATGATGATGGGCACGCTGATGTATCAGCAGGCCATGGTGACCTTTGACTGGGTTGCCGCCTCCACCATTGCCGCCGTCATGGTCGTCATCACCATCGCCATCGTGGCTCTGATGAATGCCTTTGCCCGCCGCCTCAACCCGATGACCGTCTGATGACCCGCAATATCCATCCCCTGCTCATTGCCAGCACCGTGCTGGTCTTCATCTTCCTCGTCGGGCCGCTGATCATCGTGCTCGGTTCGGCGCTGAGCGACACGACCTATCTCACCTTCCCGCCGCAGGGGATCTCCCTGCGCTGGTTCGAGAATATCTTCCAGATCGACGCCTTCCGCCGCACCATCCTTACGAGTCTGCAGATCGCGCTGCTGTCGACGGTGATCGCGCTGATCATCGGCATTCCTGCAGCTTATGCGCTCAACCGCTATCGCATCCAGCTGCCGGGCTGGCTCTCGACATTGTTCGTTCTGCCGGTGCTGGTGCCCGAGCTGGTGCTGGGCTTTTCGCTGCTGAAGAATCTGGCGGTGCAGTTCAACTCACCGATCTATATCGCCCTGCTGTTCGGGCATGCGCTGCTGGTGCTGCCCTATGTGGTGCGGGTGATCTCGGCCTCGCTGGCCTCGTTCGATTTTTCCATCGAGGAAGCCGCGATCAGCCTCGGCTCGCCGCCGCTGAAAACCTTCTTCACCATCCTGTTGCCCAATGTGCGCTCCGGCGTGATTGCGGCCTTCATCCTCGCCTTCATCACCTCCATCAACGACGTTTCCATCTCGATCTTTTTGACCGGCCCGGGGCTTTCCACCCTGCCGATCCAGCTGCTCGCGCATATGGAACAGTTTTTTGATCCCACCGTGGCTTCGGTCTCGGTACTGCTGATGATCCTTACCGTGGCCGTGATGGCCGTCGTCGAGCGCACGCTCGGCCTGACCTTCCTGGCCAAATGATCCCATGACCCAGTCCCTTACCCTCG
The DNA here is from genome assembly GCA_029202405.1 of Candidatus Devosia phytovorans. Classification (NCBI taxonomy): domain Bacteria; kingdom Pseudomonadati; phylum Pseudomonadota; class Alphaproteobacteria; order Hyphomicrobiales; family Devosiaceae; genus Devosia; species Candidatus Devosia phytovorans. Next base: position 1,639,467 of record CP119312.1, read on the forward strand.
ATTCAATCTCCGCTCACTACGGCTCCACCCAGGTGCTGGAAAACCTGTCGCTGGCCGTCGCCGAAGGCGAACTCGTCTCGCTGCTCGGCGCCTCCGGCTGCGGCAAGACCACGACGCTGCGCCTGATCGCTGGCTTCCTGCAGCCGACCTCCGGCACGATCACGCTGGGTGGCCGCGACCTGACCCGCCTGCCCCCGCATCAGCGCGACATTGGTCTGGTGTTCCAGAATTATGCGCTGTTCCCGCATCTGTCGGTGGCCGACAATGTCGGCTTCGGGCTCAAGCAACGCGGCGTCTCGGGCGATGCCAAGGCCAAGCGCGTCACGGCCATGCTGGAACGCGTCGGCCTGGCGCATCTCGCCGATCGCCTGCCCGCCGCCCTCTCGGGTGGCCAGAAGCAGCGCGTGGCACTGGCTCGTGCGCTCGTCATCGAGCCGCCACTGCTGATGTTCGATGAGCCGCTCAGCAATCTCGACGCCAAGCTGCGGGTCGACATGCGGGTGGAAATCCGCCAGCTGCAGCGCGCCAATGGCACGACCTCGGTCTATGTGACCCATGACCAGGAAGAGGCCTTCTCGATCTCGGATCGCGTCGCCATCATGCATCAGGGCCGCATCATGCAGCTCGATACGCCGGAAAAGCTCTACCAGCGTCCGGCCAATGCCTTCGTTGCGCGATTTGTCGGTTTCGAGAACCTGATCGCCATGACGGTGGTCGCGCGCGATGGTGCCAAGATCACGGCCGAAGCGGCTGGCGGCGTGCGACTGACGCTGTCGCTCGAACAGTTCGGCGAAATCCCCGACAGCTTCATCCTCGCCTGCCGCGCCGATGGCTTGATGGTCACCGACAATATGGCCATGGAAGGCATTCCGGCGACGCTGGGGCTGCGCACCTATCTGGGGCGCGCCTACCAGTATCAGGCGGAAACTTCGGCCGGTGCGCTGATCGCCAATGGACCGTTGACCCGCCCGCTCGAAGCGGGCGTGGCGGCAAAGCTGGTGCCGGTTCCCGAACAGTGCACCATCCTCGCCCCGGAATGACCACGCTTCTCACCAATGCCTGGGTTCTCACCATCGACGATGCCCTGACCGAGCATAATCCCGGTTGGGTGCAGGTGGATGGGACGACCATCACGGCAATCGGTTCTGGTACGCCGCCCAGCGTGCCGGGCGCGGAAGTGGTGGACTGTGGCGGCGACATCATCATGCCGGGCATGGTCAATCCGCATTGCCACATGGGCATGTCGGTGTTCCGAGGCCTCGCCGAAGACGTCGACGATAGGCTCTACCGCTATATCCTGCCGCTCGAGCGCAAGTTCGTCACGGCGGAAATGGTGCGCATCGGCTCGGCCATGTCGGCACTGGAGTTGATCCAGGGCGGCGTCACCACCGTCGCCGACATGTATTATTTCGAAACCGAAGTGGCCCGCGTCTGCGACACGGCAGGCTTGCGCGCCGTAGTCGGGCAGACGCTGGCCGATTTTGATCCGCCGGACCATAAGGACTTTGACGAGGGCTTTGCCCGGGTCGAGGAATTGGTGGATGGCTGGCGCGGCCATGCGCTGGTGACGCCCTCTATTGCGCCCCATGCCCCCTATTCCACCGGGCTCAGGACCATGGAGCGCATTGCGCAATGGTCAGCCGACAATCCGGACGTGCCGGTGCAGATGCATCTGGCCGAAAGCACGTTGGAAGTGGCCTGGGCCAGGGACAATCACGGCAAGTCCACGGTTGCCGTGACCCGCGATGCGGGCCTGCTCAAGCCGAACCTCATCTGTGCGCATTGCCTGCAGCTCGATGATGCCGACATCACCATGATGAGCGAGCATCAGGTCTGCGTCGCCACCAATCCGCGCTCCAATGGCAAGGCTGGTCGTGGCATTGCGCTGGTCGAGCGGATGCGCAATGCGGGCCTCCCCGTCGGCGTCGGCAGTGATGGGGCGATGAGCGGCAATACGCTGGACCTGTTCAGCCAGTTCGCCCCGGTCTCGATGTTCGCCAAGCTCCTCGCCGGATCGCGCAAGCCGCTGCCGGCTGTGGAGGTCATCCGCATGGCCACGATCGAAGGCGCGCGGGTGTTGAGCCTCAACCTCAAGACCGGCTCGCTCGAAGCGGGCAAACAGGCGGACCTGATCCGCATCAGCCTTGCCGCGCCGCGCCTCCATCCGATCTACGACCCCTATTCCATGCTGGTCTTTGCCACCATGCCCAGCGACGTAACCGACACCATGGTCGCCGGCCGCTGGCTGATGCGCGACCGCCAGGTCACGACGCTCGACGTCAGCAAGACCGTCGCCGATGCCAATCAGATCGCCCGCCAGTTCAAGGCCGAAATGGCCCGAATAGACAGCCAGACACTATGACCACACTCGACGCCGTCCTCGCCCAAGCCGATCTTGAACTCGACGCAAGCCTGGAGCGGCTGTTCGAGCTGATCCGCATTCCCTCGGTTTCGACCGAAGCCGAATACGCGCCGGACTGCCGCCGCGCCGCCGAATGGCTGCGCGACCAGTTGGCAGAGCTCGATTTCGACGCGACGGTGCGCGATACAGCAGGTCATCCCATGGTGGTGGGTCATGGGCCGAAGGTGGCGGGACCGCATGTGCTGTTCTATGGCCACTATGACGTGCAGCCGGTCGATCCGCTGCACCTCTGGAACACGCCGCCCTTCGAGCCGTCGCTGGCGCCGCAGCCCGATGGCGAGACTTATATCCTTGGTCGCGGCGCGTCCGACGACAAGGGGCAGCTGCTGACCTTCGTTGAAGCCTGTCGCGCCTGGAAATCGGTCACCGGCACCTTGCCGATCCGCGTGTCCATGCTGTTCGAAGGCGAAGAAGAGGCCGGATCGCCATCGCTCGGGCCGTTCCTCGAGGCCAATGCCGAGGACCTGCGCGCTGATACAATCCTCGTTTGTGACACCGACATGTGGGACCGCGAAACGCCGGCCATCACCACCATGTGGCGCGGCTTCGTCTCGGAAGAATTCGAGGTCACCACGGCCGACCGGGATCTGCATTCCGGCATGTTCGGCAGCGCCGCGCGCAATGCCGTCCAGCTCATTGGTACGATCATCGGCAAGTTCCGCGCTGACGATGGCAGCGTGGCGATACCCGGATTTTACCATGGCGTCGCCGAACTGGCGGAAGCCAATCGGGCGGAGTGGGAGCGCCTGCCTTTCGACGCGGATAAGTTCCTTGGTGATGTGGGCCTTTCCATTCCCGCCGGCGAAGCGGGCCGCTCCGTGCTGGAACAGGTCTGGGCGCGGCCGACGGCGGAAGTGCATGGCGTCTGGGGCGGTTATGCTGGCGACGGCTTCAAGACCGTCATCCCCGCCAAGGCCGGAGCCAAGATATCTTTCCGCCTCGTCGCCGGACAGGACCCGGCCCGCATCCGCGAGCTCTTCCGCGACTTCGTCACGTCGCTGATCCCGGCCGACTGCTCGGTGACCTTCAAGTCCTATGCGTCGGCTGCAGCGCAGAGCATGCCGCTCGATGGTGCATTGCTGACCAAGGCCAAGGATGCGTTGAGCGAGGAATGGCAGCGCCAGACCGCGCTGGCGGGCACTGGCGGATCGATCCCGATCCTGGGCGAATTCAAGGACCGGCTGGGTATGGAGAGCCTGCTCATCGGCTTTGCGCGCTTCGACAACCGCATCCATAGCCCGAATGAAAAATACGACCTGTCGAGCTTCCACAAGGGCATCCGCTCCTGGGTGCGCATTCTGGCTGCTTTTTCGGAGACACGGACATGACGCTGACCCGCTTCTCGGTTGCTCCGCTCCACGCCAGCACCAGGCATTTGGCCGCCGTCGCCGGTGGCCGCGTTGCGGCCGACCTGGTGATCACCGGAACCCGCGTGCTCTCGACCTATTCGGAACGCATCGCCGAGAACCGCGAAGTCTGGCTGGCCAATGGGCGCATTGCCGCCGTGATGCCGGCTGGCGCCCATAAGAAGGGCCCTGCCCCCAAGGCGATCTATGACGCCAGGGGCGGCATCATCGCGCCGGGCCTAGTTGATCCCCACATTCACATCGAAAGTTCGATGGTCACCGCCTGTGCCTATGCCGAGGCGGCTTTGCTCAATGGTACGACGACGATCTTCTGTGACAGCCATGAGATCGGCAATGTGATGGACGTGGCCGGCGTCGAAGCCATGCTGGAAGATGCGCGGATGGCACCGCTGTCGATCTTCCTCACCGTGCCTTCCACCGTCCCGGCCACCTCGCCTGAGCTCGAAACCGCTGGCGGCGACCTGACGCCGGACAAGATCGGCGCTCTGTTCGACAAATGGCCGGAGGCCGTGGCGCTGGGCGAGAAGATGGACTTCGTGCCCGTCTCCATGGGCGATCCGCGCAGCCATGCCATCATCGCCGAGGCGCTGAAGCGTAACCGGCCGGTCTCGGGCCATATCTATGGCCGCGAATTTGTCGCGCCCTATGCGGCGGCCGGCGTCACCGACACGCATGAAGCCATTGACCGCGACATTGCCGACGATTTCATCGATGCCGGCATCTGGGTCTTCCTGCGCGGCGGCAATCCGGCGACGCCGTGGAACTCCATAGTCGAAGCCATCAAGCCGATCACCGAGCTGGGCGCCAGTCACAAGCGCTTCTGCGTCTGCACCGACGACCGCGACGCCGATGATCTCCTGAGCTTTGGCCTCGACTGGGTGGTGCGCGAAGCCATCCGCTGCGGCATGAAGCCGGAACAGGCTTGGGCCATGGGCTCGCTGCATGGCGCGACGCGCTTCGGCATGGGTGACGAAATCGGTGGTCTGGGTGGCGGTCGCCGGGCTGACCTCGTGCTGCTCGATGACAGCCTCAAGCCCGTCAGCACCTGGTATGGCGGCGAGCTGGTGGTGGAGGATCGCAAGATCACGCCGGTGCTCGAGGCCACGCTCAACCAGCGCTACCGCTATCCCGAGGCCGCCTATAACACGGTGCACCTGCCAAAATCGGTCAAGCTTGCGCCGGAGCTGCCAACCGGGCCCGTCACCGCCAATGCCATCGGCATTGAAATGCCGGGGATCGTGCTGCCGCATCGTAAGGTTGCGGTGGAACCAGCCAATGACTGGGCGAGCCTTCTCGACAAACACAGCCTGAGCTTTGTCACCGTCATCGAACGCCACGGCAAATCCGACGGCGGCGTGGCGCATGGCCTGCTGCAGGACTTCGGCATCAAGAACGGCGCTGTGGGCTCCAGCGTCGGCCATGACAGCCACAATATCATCCTCGCCGGCAGCAATGAGGCCGACATGGCTTTGGCGCTCAAGACCATCGAAGAGGCCAAGGGTGGCGTCGTCGTGGTGCAGGATGGTGAAGTGAAGGCTTTCGTCGGCCTGCCGATCGCGGGCCTGCTCTCCGACAAGCGCGTGCATGAGGTGGCGGCCGAAAACCAGGCGCTCAAGGCCGCCTGGAGCGCGGTCGGCTGCACCATCCCCTATATGGGCTTTAACCTCATCCCGCTGTCGGTCATTCCGGAAATCCGCATTACCGACAAGGGACTTGTGAAGGTCCCCGAAATGGTGCTGGCTCCACTCTATGAGTAGAAAAGTCATCATCGACACCGACCCCGGGCTCGACGACGCCGTCGCCATTCTCTTCGCACTGGCGTCCGGCAAGTTCGAGGTGCTGGGGCTGACGACCGTTGCCGGCAATATCGGGCTGGCAAAGACCACCACCAATGCCGGCGGCCTCCTGTCGGTGATGCAGCGGTCGGATATTCCCGTCATCTCGGGCGCCGATGTGCCGCTGCTGCGCGACGGGATCGATGCCATCGTCGTGCATGGCGACGACGGGCTGCGTGGGGTCACCCTGCCCAAGCCGGGCCGCTCTGCCAGAACTGGCGCCGTGGACTGGCTGGCCGAGACACTGCTGGCACATCCGAGCGGCACGGTGGATGTGTTGGCGCTGGGGCCGTTGACCAATATTGCGCGCCTCGTGGACGAGCATCCTGCAGCGGCCGGCCGCATTGGCCAGCTGATCGTCATGGGTGGCGCCGTGGACGAGCCGGGCAATGTCGGCCCCAATTCGGAATTCAATTTTGCCTGCGACCCCGAGGCGGCGGCCGTGGTGCTGCATGCCGATATCCGCACCACGATCATTCCGCTCGACGTGACACGCCGCGTGCGGGCCGGCCGTGATTATGTCGAGGCGCTGCGTGGCACGCCGGCTGGCACGGTTTCCGCCGATGTGCTCACCGCCTATCTGATCGACGGCAAGGAAAGCCGGCCGCTGCACGATCCCTGCGTCATGTTACTGGCGCTGGAACCAGACCTGTTCGGGGTGGAACTGCTGCGCCTCGCCGTGGACCTGGGCGATGACGCCGATGCCGGCGCTCTCAAGCGCAGCGCCAGCGGCAGCCCGGTCAATGTCGCGATGACGGTGGATGTCGAGAGGGCTCTGGCGCTCCTGGCGGAAGGACTCAGGCGCCCGGCCTGAGCTGCTGTTCGACCAGCGTGGTCCAAAAGCGCGCGCCGGTCAGGATGGCCTCGTCGTTGAAGTCATAGCGCGAATTGTGGTGCAGCGCGCCATCCACGGCCGGTCCATTGCCGAGCCAGACATAGCAGCCCGGTACGCGGCCACCGAATTCGGCAAAGTCATCGCCTGCCGTCGAAGGCGGAAAATCGGTCACCACCGGCTTACCGGTCACGGCACTTGCCGCCGCCAGCGCGGCCGCGGTTGCCGTAGCGTCATTGACCACGGGCGGGATGCGGCGCTTGAAATCAAAGCTGGCCGAAATGCCGAACATGCTGGCCACGCCCTGAGCCAGCTTGCCGATCTCAGCTTCGAGCTGGTCGCGGACCGCACCCGTATAGGCGCGCGCCGTGCCCCCGATGCGCACATCGTCGGGGATGACATTGAGCGCGCGGAAATCGCCACCGGTAATGGCGCAGGCACTGACCACAGCGGGCTGCAGCGGGTCGACGATCCGGGCCACAATGGTATGGATGGCGGTGAGGAAATGCGCCGCCGCCGTCATGGCATCGCGCCCGAGATGCGGCTTGGCGCCATGGGTGCCGACGCCGTGGAAGGTCACTTCCCAGCTATCCGACGAGGCGAGTTGCGGCCCGGCCACCACGGCCATTTCGTCGGTCGCCAGCCCCGGCATATTGTGCAGGCCATAGACGGCGTGGACCGGGAAGCGCTCGAAGAAGCCATCCTCGATCATCGCTTTGGCGCCGCCGCGGCCCTCTTCGGCCGGCTGGAAGATGAAATGCACCGTCCCGGAAAAGTTTCTTGTCCGGGCCAGATGACGCGCCGCGGCCAGCAGCATCACCGTATGCCCGTCATGGCCGCAGGCATGCATGGTATTTGGGGTTCTGGACCTGTAGGCGACCTCGCCCAGTTCCGGCATGGCCAGCGCGTCCATGTCTGCCCGCAGCGCGATGGCCCCCGTGCCATTGCCGACCCGCAGTGTCCCGACAACGCCGGTCTTGCCCAGCCCGAGATGCACCGCGATCCCGGCCTGCTCCAGCTGCTCGGCGACGATGGCGCTGGTGCGCCGTTCCTCGAAGCCGAGTTCAGGATGGGCGTGAAGGTCGCGGCGCAGGGCGATCATCGCCTCGATGTCATAGGGATCGTTGTCGCCGTGGGTCATGGATGGATAAGCTCTTGAAAAGTCACTCCGGCCATAGCATCCAGCATTTGCCCACGGCCAGCAAGGAAACCGGTTTTGCCCCTTCTCCCCCACCAATTCTGGCAGACGCTCGATCCCGCCGGCACGCATGATGCGCCTCGCGAAGGCTGGTCCGACAGCTATCCCGCCACCCTGCCCAATGGCCGGCAATTGCTGCTGCCGATCCGTGTGCTGCCCGGCGACGGCCAGAGCGCGGTCGCCTCGCTGATCATCAACCAGGCCAGCTTTGCCGTGGAGGATGCGCTGTCCCAGGGGTTGGCGGACCTGCTGGCGCCGCTGGAGCCCGAGGTCATCATCGGCGTGCCAACGCTTGGCCTGCCGCTGGCCAATAATGTCGCGCGCCGGCTCGGCCATGACCGGATGGTAGCGCTCGGGACCTCGCGCAAATTCTGGTATCGCGACGAGCTCTCGGCGCCGATGTCCTCCATCACCAGCCCGAACCAGCAGAAGACCATCTTCCTCGACCCGCGCTCCCTGCCGCTGCTCGAGGGCCGACGCGTCGCCGTGATCGACGATGTCATCAGCTCGGGCACCTCCATGCTGGCGGTTATGACGCTGCTCACCGCCGCCGGGATCACGCCGGTGGCCATCGGCGCTGCCATGCTGCAGGGCACGCGCTGGCAGGACGGCCTTGGCGCATGGCGCGACCGGATCGTAGCGCCGCTGGCCTCGCCGCGGCTGAGCAAGACGCCCTCCGGACACTGGCTGCCCGAAGCCTCGGAGTAGTCGACAAGTCTTCGCTGTCGTGGGCTGCAGCATTGCCCAAATTTAGATCATGCCCGCCCAGATTTTGTTCAGCCACGCCATCGCGGAACTGCCAAGCTATTGACCAGACTGGCTTTTATAGTTGGCACAGCGCTTGCTAGGTAGAAGGCGAGTAAGGAGCTAGGGTTCCGGCGTTGCAAGACGCGACTGGTCCGAGAGCTACCACCGTACGGGAGACATCCGTTCGGACGCACGGCGGGACAAAAGCCCGGGAGACCTCGATAGCCAAGGGATTGGCACGATGGTTTTGCGTCCAATCCCTTTTTGTGACTGACGCAAAGGGGAATTGAGATGACGTTTCTGACCAAATTCGCAACGGTAGCCACACTCGCGGTCGCGATTGCCGCCGGCACATCATCGCTTGCCCTGGCGCAGGCCAAGACCGATTTCAAGGTCGCCTGGTCGATCTATGTCGGCTGGATGCCCTGGGGCTATGCCGCCGATACCGGCATCGTGCAGAAATGGGCCGACCAATACGGCATCACCATCGAGGTCACCCAGTTCAACGACTATGTGGAGTCGATGAACCAATATACTGCGGGCGCCTATGATGCGGTGACGCTGACCAATATGGATGGGCTGTCCATTCCCGCAGCGGGCGGCGTCGACACGACTGCCGTGATCATCGGCGACTTTTCGGCCGGCAATGATGCAGTCATCCTCAAGGGTGTCGCCGATCTGGCGGCCATTGCCGGCCAGCCGGTGAACCTCGTGGAATTTTCCGTGTCGCACTATCTGCTGGCCCGGGCGCTCGAAAGCGTCGGGATGACCGAGCGCGACGTCAATGTGGTCAATACCTCCGATCCCGACATGGTCGGGGCCTTTCAGACAGCCGATGTCACGGCCATGGTCACCTGGAACCCGATGGTCTCGGAAATCCTCGCCCTGCCCGATGCCACGAAGGTCTTCGACAGTGCGCAGATTCCCGGCGAGATCATCGACATGATGGTTGCCAATAGCGAGGTGCTGGAAGCCAATCCCGACTTCGGCAAGGCGCTGGCCGGCATCTGGTATGACACCATGGCCATCATGACCGCCGATACGCCCGAGGGCGCCGCGGCGCGTCAAGCCATGGGCGTGGCCTCGGGTACCGACCAGGCGGGTTTCGAGGCCCAGCTCGCCGCGACGAAACTCTTCCCGACGCCGGCCGAAGCGGTTGCCTTCACCACCTCGCCTGATCTCTCCACCACCATGGACAAGGTGCGCACCTTCCTGTTCGACAAGGGCCTGCTCGGTTCCGGTGCACCTTCGGCCGATATCATCGGCGTGGAACTTCCCGATGGCACGGTGCTGGGCGACGCGGCCAATGTGAAGCTGCGCTTCACCGCCGAATACATGCAGCTCGCCGCCGACGGCGCTCTCTAGGTCAGACAGGCCGGCGGTTCGCCGCCAGCCGCCATGGCGGAGCTTTCCATGCGCTGGATCAATACCAAACCCTCGCCCGGCGTCGCGACGCTGCTGATGCTGGCGCCCTTCGTCCTGCTGGTCGTCGCCTATGGCCTGGGCTCGGCGGCGCGGCTGGCCGAGAACCCGAGCGACAAGCTGCTGCCGGCGCTGCAGACGCTGGTCGACGCGATCAATCGCATGGCCTTCACGCCCGATCCGCGCACCGGGGACTATCTGCTGTGGACCGATACCGCCGCCAGCGCCACACGGCTGTTCTCGGCGCTCGGCATCTCGACACTGATCGCGCTGGTCTTTGGCATGGTGGTGGGCATGCTGCCCTATGTGCGGGCGCTGCTGGCGCCCTTCATCGCCACCGTTTCCATGGTGCCGCCGCTGGCGCTGTTGCCCATTCTCTTCATCGTGCTGGGCCTGGGCGAAACCGCCAAGATCACGCTGATCGTCATCGGCGTGGCTCCCGCGATGATCCGTGACCTGGCGCTGAAAGTCATGGAACTGCCCCGGGAGCAGATCACCAAGGCCGAAACGCTGGGCGGCTCCTCCTGGCAGATCGGCTTGCGGGTCGTGCTGCCGCAGGTCCTGCCGCGGCTTTTGACCTGCCTGCGGCTGCAGCTTGGGCCAGCCTGGCTGTTCCTCATCGCCGCCGAAGCCATCTCGGCCGACAGCGGGCTGGGCTATCGCATCTTCCTCGTGCGCCGTTATCTCTCGATGGATGTGATCTTTCCCTATGTTGCGTGGATCACGCTGCTCGCCGTTGTGACCAATTTCGCGCTCGATCGCCTGCGCATTGCCGTCTTCCCTTGGTCGAACCTGGAGGCGCGCTGATGAGCACAATCGTCTTCGACAATGTCTGGAAGGAATATGGCGACCAGATCGTCCTCGAGAAAATCTCGCTGACCATCGCTTCGCGCGCCTTCGTCGCCCTGGTCGGTCCGTCGGGCTGCGGCAAGACCACGTTCCTCAAGATGCTGCTGGGCGAAGAAGCGCCGACACAGGGCAGCATCACTATGGATGGCGTGCCCTTGCCCGCCGAACCGGGACCGGATCGCGGCGTGGTGTTCCAGCGCTATTCGGTGTTTCCGCATCTGACGGTACTGGGCAATGTCATGCTCGGCCGCGAGTTCAGGAGCCCGGTCGCAGCGCGACTGTTTGGGGCAGCGCGACGCGATGCGCGGGACGAGGCCATGGCGCTGATCGCCGATGTGGGTCTGGCCGGATCGGAGCAGAAATATCCGGCGCAGCTGTCGGGCGGCATGCAGCAGCGGCTTGCCCTGGCCCAGGCGCTGATCATGAAGCCGCGCGTGCTGCTGCTCGACGAGCCTTTCGGAGCGCTCGATCCAGGCATACGCGCTGAAATTCATGTGCTGATGAAGCGCCTCTGGCACGAGACGCAACTGACCGTCGTCATGGTCACCCATGACATGCGCGAGGCCTTTACCCTGGGTACCCGCGTCATCGCCTTCGAGCGGCCGCGCGACCGGCCGGAAGAGCGCGAGCGCTATGGCGCGCTGCTCAGCCGCGACATCGACATCTGGCCGCCGCGCATTGCCGGCGAGCCCTCCATCTACCAGCCCGACCGGGACGACCCGGTCATTCCCCTGGGCCTAACCCGGGACGACCCGGCACCTGCACAGGGAGACGCTCCATGAGCCGAACTGCCGAACAGATCGCCGCCGACCGCGCCCGCTACGAGGAACACCAGCGCAAGGGTCTGCAGAACGCGCCCAAGGCGCTACCGGGTGCCAGCGTCCTGCCCGCTGCGTCTACTGCCGATCCAATCCATGTCGAGACCATTCCGGCTGGCTGGTACTGGTCGACCACGCTCAAGGCGGGCGAGACGATCCGCATTGCGCAGGATGCCGGCCCCTCCGCCGTGTCGCTGATCGCCTGGAGCCTTGCCGACACGTCCGAACGGCTCAACCTGCCGGACACGGTCAAGGTGCAGTGGACTACGGCCGTGGAAAAGGGTCGCGTGCTGTTCAGCGACATGGGCCGGGTGATGTTCTCCGTCACCGAAGCTGCGTCAACGGCGCATGACGCGCTGGTCGGCGGGTCGACGGCGGCATCCAACGCTGCCCGTTATCTCGGCGAATACCGCAACACTCGCGACAATTTTGTCATCGTGGCCAGCAAGCTGGGGCTGGACCGGCGCGACATTCCCTCGGCCATCACCTTCTTTGCGCCCGTGCGCGTCGACGGCGATGGGGCGCTGGGCTGGCGCGAAGAGCTGCGGGTCGAGGGCGACTATGTGGAACTGCGCGCCGAGATGGACCTGACTTTGGCGCTGTCCAACTGCCCGCACCCGCTCGATCCGGCGCCGGTCTATGGCGCCAATCCGGTCACGGTCACGCGCTTCCGCCTGCCTGTGGCGACGGACGACCTCTGTCGCACTGCCACGGCGGAGGCCGTGCGGGGGTTCGAAAACAACGTGATGCAGCAGCCTTGAGGAGAGCGACCATGGATTATCTCGTTCCCGCCGAAAAGCCCTGGTCCGGCCTGGTTCGCAAGGGCCAGACCATCCGTATCGTGGACAGCGAGGGCCAGCAGGCCGTCGATACGCTGTTCTACAAGGCCGATGACTTTTCCGAACGCTACAGCGGCCAGGACACCTTGCGCGTCAATGGCAATGCCTATGTCGGGCTTGGCACGAAGATCGTCAGCAATGAGGGCAATGTCATGCTGACCGTCACGGCCGACAGCTGCGGCCGGCACGATACCTCGGCCGGCGCCTGCTCCTGCGAAAGCAATACCGTCCGCTTTGGCCACGACACGAAATATCTCCACGCCTGCCGCGAAAACTTCGTGCTGGAGGTCAGCAAGCACGGCATGTCCAAGCGGGATGTCGTGCCCAATATCAACTTCTTCATGAATGTGCCGATCGAGCCATCAGGGCAGATGACCATCGTCGATGGCCTTTCGAAGCCGGGCGATTATGTCGAGATGGTCGCGGAGATGGATGTGCTCTGCGTCATTTCGAACTGCCCGCAGGTCAACAATCCCTGCAATGGCTTCAACCCGACGCCGATCCGCGTCGTGATTTCGGACTAAGCCCATGTTCAGCAAGGTCCTTATTGCCAATCGCGGCGAAATCGCCGTGCGCATCATCAAGACATTGCGGCGCATGGGCATTGCCTCCGTCGCCGTTTATTCCGATGCCGATCGCTTCACCAAAGCGGTGTCCATGGCCGACGAAGCGGGGCGGCTCGGCCCGGCACCGGCCAGCGACAGCTATCTCGACGTCGAGGCGGTCATTGCCGCCTGCAAGGCGACCGGCGCCGAGGCGGTTCATCCCGGCTATGGGTTCCTGTCGGAAAATATTGGCTTCGCCCGGCGGCTGGCCGAGGCTGGTATCGTCTTCATCGGGCCGACGCCGGATAACATCGAGGCTTTCGGGCTCAAGCACACAGCGCGCGAACTGGCCAGCTCCAGCGGCGTGCCGCTATTGCCGGGTACGGGCCTGCTGGAAACGGTCGAAGACGCTCTGACGGCGGCGACGACCATCGGCTATCCCGTCATGCTCAAGAGCACGGCCGGTGGCGGCGGTATCGGCATGCAGCTTTGTGCCGATGCCGCGGCGCTGGGCGCGGCCTTCGACAGCGTGCAGCGCACGGCGACGGCAAGCTTTGGCGATGCGCGGGTCTATATCGAGCGCTTCGTCGCCGATGCGCGGCATGTCGAGGTGCAGATCTTTGGCGACGGAAAAGGCAAGGTCATCGCCTTGGGTGAACGCGACTGCTCGCTGCAGCGCCGTAACCAGAAGGTGATCGAGGAAACACCGGCGCCGGGCCTCTCCGACGCAGTCCGGACCCGGTTGCACAAGGCGGCTGTGGATCTCGGTTCTGCCGTCCGCTACACCTCGGCCGGCACGGTGGAATTCATCTACGACCCTGTTCGCGAGGACTTTTACTTCCTCGAGGTCAATACGCGCCTGCAGGTGGAGCACCCGGTTACCGAGGAAGTGTTCGGCATCGATCTTGTCGAATGGATGATCCGCCAGGCAGCCGGCGAAAACCCGATCGCCAAGGCGGGCCCGCTGGCGCCACAAGCGGCTGCCATCGAGGTTCGCCTCTATGCCGAAATTCCGCATGCCAATTTCCGCCCAAGTGCTGGCCTGCTGACGGAGGTGAAATTCCCCGGCCATGTCCGTGTCGATGGCTGGATCGAGACGGGAACGGAAGTTACCTCCTGGTATGATCCGATGCTGGCCAAGATCATCGTCACTGGCGCTGACCGGCAGACGGCCATCGCCAATTTGCGGGCGGCGCTCAAGGCCACTTCGGTTACCGGCATCGAGACCAATCTCGACTATCTCCGCGCCATCGCTGCCTCGGACCTTTTGGCCAGCGGCAAGGTTGCGACCACGGCGCTGCGCGATTTTGCCTTCATCCCCGATGTGGTGGAAGTCATCACGCCCGGCGCGCAGTCGAGCCTTCAGGAACTGCCCGGGCGGCTCGGCCTCTGGCATGTCGGCGTGCCACCCAGCGGTCCGATGGACGACTATAGCTTCCGCCACGCCAATCGGCTGGTCGGCAATGCCGATGTCACGGCGGCGCTGGAGCTGACCGTTACCGGCCCGACGCTGCGCTTCCATGCGCCAGTGACGATCGCCCTGTCGGGCGCCCATATGCCGATGACGCTCGATGGCGTCGTTGTACCGCACAACACTGCCGTCAATGTCGAAGCCGGTCAGACCCTCAGCATCGGCTCGATCGAGGGGGCGGGACAGCGGAGCTATCTCGCCGTCGCCGGCGGTTTTGCTGCGCCCTTGGTTCTGGGCTCGCGGGCGACGTTTGGGCTCGGACAATTCGGCGGACATGCCACCGGGACGCTCAAAACCGGGGACGTGCTGCATCTGGCCCGCACAGAACAAGAAGTCGTCCAGCATGCTGGCGAGCCCGCGCCACTGACCCGGCATTGGGATGTCGGCGTGCTCTATGGCCCGCATGGCGCGCCTGATTTTTTTCGAGTCTCCGATATAAATGCCCTGTTCAGCACGGACTATGAGGTCCATTTCAACAGTGCCCGCACTGGGGTCCGGCTGATCGGCCCTGCGCCACAATGGGCGCGCAGTGATGGTGGCGAGGCGGGGCTCCACCCGTCCAACCTGCATGACAATGCCTATGCCATTGGTGCCATTGATTTTACCGGCGACATGCCGATCATCCTCGGCCCCGATGGACCCAGCCTGGGCGGCTTCGTTTGCCCCGCCGTTATCGCCCGCGACGAGCTGTGGAAGATGGGCCAGTTCAAACCCGGCGACACCATCCGCTTCCACCCGGTGGCGCGGCCCGACGATCCCATTGTCAGCCCGGCAATAGAATCCGGATCAGCGATCGTCGGCCGGCGCGATGATGGACCTGTGGAGGTGGTCTATCGGCGCCAGGGAGATGACAATCTGCTGGTCGAATACGGCCCGATGTCGCTCGATATAGCCTTGAGGCTACGCGTTTATCTGCTGGAACAGGCTCTGCACAATGCTGACCTCAGCGCAATCATCGATCTGACACCCGGCATCCGTTCGCTGCAGATCCACTATGACAGCAGCCTGCTGTCGCGATCCAAACTGCTGGGGCTGCTGGAGGAAATCGAGGCGGGCCTGCCGGCAGCCGAGGATGTGGTGGTGCCCAGTCGGATCGTGCACCTGCCGCTGTCGTGGAATGACCCGGATATCCAGCTGGCGATGCGGAAATATCAGGAGCTGGTGCGACCCAATGCGCCCTGGTGTCCGGACAATATCGAATTCATCCGGCGCATCAACGGGTTGGACAGTATCGAGGCGGTCAAGCGCACGATCTTTGACGCCAGCTACCTCGTGCTCGGGCTCGGCGACGTCTATCTCGGGGCGCCCGTCGCGACGCCGATGGATCCGCGCCATCGTCTTGTCACCACCAAATATAATCCCGCCCGCACCTGGACACCGGAGAATGCCGTCGGGATCGGTGGCGCCTATATGTGCGTCTATGGCATGGAGGGTCCGGGCGGCTATCAGCTGTTCGGCCGCACCATTCAGGTCTGGAACACCTGGCGGCAGACACGCGCGTTCACGTCCGGAAAACCGTGGCTGCTCAACTGTTTCGACCAGATCCGCTTCTTCCCGGTTACCCATGAAGAGCTGACCGAAGCCCGTGCCGCCTTTCCGCATGGCGGCTATCCGCTGCGTATCGAGGAGACCACATTCTCCTATGCCGACTATGCCCGCGACCTCGCAGCCAATGCGGACAGCATCCTCCGCTTCAAGACCCAGCAACAGACGGCATTTGACGCCGAGCGCGAGCGCTGGAAGGCCGAGGGTCTCGACAGTTTCGTCGCCGACGAGACGAGCAGTGCCATTGAGGGTGACATCCCGGCCGGCTGCTTTGGCGTATCGAGCGGCATTCCGGGCAATATCTGGAAGATCCTTGTCGAGGACGGCGTTTCGGTCGCGGCGGGCGACGCCGTTGCCATCATCGAGTCGATGAAAATGGAAATCACCGTCACCGCCCATGCGGCCGGCACGGTGCGCGAAGTGCGCGCCATGCCTGGAAAAAACGTCAGAACCGGCGATGTGCTCGTCGTGCTGGAGGAAATCTGAATGCTGCCCACAATCCTCGATCTGTCGACGCTCAAAGCCCTCTATGCCAATGGCAGCGTCACGCCACGCGATGTCATGCAGGCCGTCATCGAGCGTCGCAATACATGGCCCGACAAGGCGGTGTTCATCACGCCAACCAGCGACGCCGATCTTATGGCTGCGGCCGATGCCCTGCTGGCATCGCATCCCGAGCCCAACAGCCTGCCGCTCTGGGGCATTCCCTTTGCGGTCAAGGACAATATCGACGTTGCAGGCCTGCCGACCACGGCCGCCTGCCCCGCCTTTGCCTATGATCCGGCGGCGGATGCCAGTGTCGTCGCCCGGCTGCGCGCAGCCGGGGCGC
The DNA here is from genome assembly GCA_029202405.1 of Candidatus Devosia phytovorans. Lineage (NCBI taxonomy): Bacteria > Pseudomonadati > Pseudomonadota > Alphaproteobacteria > Hyphomicrobiales > Devosiaceae > Devosia > Candidatus Devosia phytovorans. The sequence continues at coordinate 1,656,186 of CP119312.1, forward strand.
TGGTCATCGGCAAGACCAATCTCGACCAGTTCGCCACGGGCCTCAACGGCACCCGCTCGCCCTATGGCGCGCCGCGCTCGGTGTTCGATGCCGACTATGTCTCGGGCGGCTCCAGTTCGGGCTCGGCAGTCGCCGTGGCGGCAGGGTTTGCCACTTTCGCACTAGGCACAGATACCGCCGGTTCGGGCCGCGTGCCGGCCATGTTCAACAATCTGGTCGGGATCAAGCCGACACCGGGCCTCCTGCCGAACACCGGCGTGGTTCCGGCCTGCCGCAGTGTCGATTGCGTCACCATTTTGGCCGGCACGGTCGGCGATGGCGTGGCCATCCGCAAGATTGCCGAGGGCTTTGACGCGGCCGATCCCTTCTCGCGCCGGGCCGAGTGGGCCAGTCTTCCCGCGTCGGATCTGCGCGTCGGCGTGCTGGAGGGGGCCGAGCGGGAATTCTTCGGCAATGTCGAGGTGGAACGGCTCTACGACACGGCCATCGAGACCATGCGTTCGCTCGGCGTTACCATTGTGCCCTTCGACTATGCGCCGTTCCGCGAGGCTGCCGCGCTGCTCTATGAAGGGCCGTGGGTGGCCGAGAGGCTTGCCGCTGTGGAAGCGTTCTTCGCCAGCAATGGCGATGACTTTGATCCGACGGTGCGGGCCATCATTGGCGGCGCCGAGGGCAAGACCGCCGTGGAGGCCTTCAAGGGCCGCTATCGGCTGGAGGAATTGCGGCGGATGACCGAGGCCGAATGGGCCAAGGCGGATGCGCTGCTGCTGCCCACCTCTCCCACCACCTATACCGTTGCGGCCATGCAGGCCGATCCCATCCGCCTCAATTCGCATTTCGGCCGCTATACCAATTTCGTCAATCTGCTCGACTGCGCCGCCATCGCCGTGCCGGTGGGCTTTGACAGCAAGGATCACCTGCCGGCCGGCGTGACCCTGGTCGCGCCAGCCTTTACCGACGACGCCCTGGCGCCGCTCGCCGATGCCCTCCATCGCAAGCTGGCGCGCGGCATGGGGCGTGACAAGGACGTCCCGCTACCCGAGGCCAGCGTGGTGAAGCCCGCGGCCAGCGATATGGTGCCGATTGTCGTGGTCGGCGCACATCTGAGCGGCATGCCGCTCAACAAGGAGCTCACAGGTCCCGGTGGCCGGCTGCTGCGGACCTGCCGCACCGCCGGTGACTATCGGCTGTTCGCCCTGCCCAATACGACACCGCCCAAGCCGGGCCTGATCCGCGAACCCGGCTTTGCCGGTTCGGGCCTTGCCGTTGACGTGTGGGAACTGCCCCCGGCGGCCTTCGGTCAATTCGTGGCCCGCATTCCGGCGCCGCTCGGCATCGGCAAGGTGAGCCTTGAGGATGGCTCGGTGGTTTCGGGCTTCCTGTGCGAGGCTCATGCCCTGTTGGGCGCCGAGGACATTACCCATCACGGCGGCTGGCGAAACTATATCGCTGCCCGCAATGCGGCGGTGCAGCATGCGTAGCTGGCTTAGCCGATTTACCGCGCTGATAGCCGACGGTCTGATCGCCCGAACGCGAGCGATCGGGCGTTTTCGACGCTGATTTCGTTTTTAGTGCCGGGCTGAAACATAATGCTGCAAGCTCGTTCGAAATTGGAAACCAATCGCGAGGCGATGAGTGGCGCTGAGTTGGCTGGCGGGATTAGTGTGCCGCCACTCAATTTCTGGAGCGACTATGCACAAGCCCCTTATCCTTGCCGCCATCCTGCTGACCGGCGTGAGCCACGCCTCGGTGACCCAGGCGCAGGAAACAAATCCCGATGCCACGATCCGCATCGGGTCGCTCTACGAGCCGCAGAATCTCGACAATACTGCCGGCGCCGGCCAGGGCATCAACGAGGCCTTCAACGGCAATGTGTATGAAGCCCTGTTCCAGCTGGCCGATGATGGTTCGGTGAACCCGGCCCTCGTCGACAGCTATGAAGCCAGCGAAGATGGCTTGACCTATACGTTCAAGCTCAAGTCCGGCGTCACCTTCCACTCCGGCGATCCGCTGACGGCAGCCGATGTGAAATATTCCATCGAGCGCGTCACTGCCGAAGAATCCAAGAGCTCGCGCAAGAAGAGCCTTTCGACCATTACCGGCATCGAAACGCCTGATGATGCGACCGTGGTCATTACCCTGTCGGCCCGTTCGATCTCCCTGCCCTACAACCTGTCCTATGTCTGGATCGTCAACGACGCTGCCACTGACATCACCGCCGCCGAAGACGGCACCGGCCCCTATGCGCTGGAAGAATGGCGCCGCGGTTCGGCCCTGGCCCTCTCGCGCTTCGATGGCTATTGGGGCGATGCGCCGAGCAATGGCGAGGTGATCTACACCTATTTCACCGACGCGACGGCGCTCAACAATGCGCTGCTGACCAATGCCGTGGATATCATCACCTCGGTGCAGAGCCCGGACTCGCTGGCCCAGTTCTCCGGCAATTCCAGCTTCACCGTCACCGAGGGCGCTTCCACCACCAAGGAACTGTTGGCCTATAACGACCGCGTCGCCCCCTTCGACAATGTGCAGGTGCGCAAGGCGCTGGCCCGCGCCACCGACAAGGCGCGTCTCCTCAACTCCATCTGGGGTGACTATGGCACGCTGATCGGCTCCTTCGTGCCGCCGACCGACCCATGGTATGTCGACCTGACCGGCGTCGATGCCTATGACGTCGAAGGCGCCAAGGCGCTGCTGGCAGAGGCCGGCTATCCCGATGGCTTCGAGTTCACGCTCGACACGCCCGATTATGATCCGCATCCGATCGTCGCGCAGTTCCTGCAGACCGAATATGCCAAGATCGGCGTGACGGTGAACATCAACGTCATCACAGCCAATGAATGGTACACCAAGGTCTACCAGAGCCACGATTTCCAGGCGACGCTGCAGGAACATGTCAACCATCGCGACATCGTCTTCTACGGCAACCCGGACTTCTATTGGGGCTACAACAACCCTGAAGTCGTGCAACTGGTCGCCGATGCGGAAGCTGCCGGTTCGGAAGACGAACAGACCGACAAGCTGCGTCAGGCCAATGAGATCATTGCCGAAGACGCTGCCAGCAACTGGCTCTACCTCTACCCGCAGATCGTGGTTTCGGCCGCCAATGTCACCGGCTACCCGGTCAATGGGCTGAATTCGCAGTTCTACGCCTACGACATCGAAAAGGCCGAGTAAGCCTTCTGGCTTGATCGTTTGAACAATGTGTCCACCGGCCTTCGGGCCGGTGGCTTTGCTTTTGCTGGGTCGTTATTCTAAATCCGTCCGGCAACAAGGAATCCCCGCCATTCTCGCCTATACAATCCGCCGCACGCTGATCCTGATTGCCTCGCTGTTCGCTGCAGCCGTGGTGCTCTTCGTGCTGCTGCGCCTGCTGCCGGGCGATCCGGCCAATGCGCTGCTGGGCGTCGGCGCCACCGAGCAGCAGATCGCTGCGGCGCGCGCGCAGGTTGGGTCTGACCAGCCGCTGATCACTCAATTTGCCGGCTTCATCGGCAATCTGGCGCGGCTTGATCTGGGCACCAGCTTCGTCAGCCGTGCTTCGGTGATCGAGGAAATCGGCAATCGCATGTCGGTGACCCTGCCGCTGACCGCCTTTGGCTTCATTCTCGCGCTGCTGCTGGCGATTCCGCTCGGCGTCATCGCGGCGGTACGCTCGGACAAATGGTATGGCGCGGCGATTTCGGTCGTCTCGCAGCTGGGCATCGCCATTCCGGTCTTCTGGGTCGGCATACTCCTCGTGACGCTCTTTTCCATCAACCTGCGCTGGCTGCCCTCGGGCGGTTTTCCGCTGCGAGGCTGGAGCAATTTCGGCGAGGCGCTGGTCGGCATGCTGCTGCCGGCACTGACCATTGGCCTGGTCATGGGCGCATCGCTCTTGCGCTACGTCCGCGCCGCGACGCTCGACGTCGTCAACAGCGACTTCATCCGTACCGCCCGGGCGTTGGGCGCCAGCTTTCCCGAGGCCTTCATCCGGCACGGATTGCGCAATGGCGCGGTGCCGGTGATTTCCATTCTCGGCATTGAGCTGGCGAGCACCTTTCTCGGCGCCGTGGTCATTGAGCGGGTGTTCAGCCTGCCGGGGCTCGGCTCCATGCTGCTGCTGGCCATCCAGCAGCGCGATTATCCCAATGTGCAGGGCGTGCTCTTCATTTCGACGCTGCTGGTGCTGTTGATCGGCTTTGCCGCCGACCTGGTGCAGCGCCTGATCGATCCGCGCTTGCGCGGCCGCGTGGGGGTGCGCGCATGAGTACCATTTCCGCAGCAGCGCCGCCGCGCCGCAAGTCGAAAAAGTCACTCACCCTGTGGGCGGGCGCCATTCTCGTCGGGCTGCATGTCCTCGTCGGCCTGCTCTCGCTGGTCTGGCTGCCCTATGATCCCAATGCGTTCACCGGCGGGCGCCTCGAAGGCGCGAGTCTGCTGCATTGGGTCGGCACCGACCGGCTTGGCCGTGATCTCTTTACCCAGCTGATGATCGGCAGCCGCATTGCGCTCATCGTCGGCATCGGCGCTGTCGCCATTGGTGCGGTGATCGGCGTGAGCTTGGGCATGCTGGCCGCCTTTGCCAGCAAATGGCTCGACGATGCCCTGGCCGCCACGCTCGATATTCTGATTGCCTTCCCGACGCTGCTGATCGCCATGCTGGTTGTTGCCATGAGCGATACCGCCAGCCTGTGGTCGGCAGTGGTAGCACTGGGCATTGCACTTTCGGCCATCGTCGCGCGCCTCACCCGCATTCTCGCCAAGCGCGTCCTGGTGATGGATTATATCACCGCCGCCCGCACCTCGGGCTCGTCCTGGCCCAAGATCGTCGCCATCCACATCCTGCCCAATATCTGGCCGACGCTGTCGGTCAATTTCGCGCTGCAGTTCGGCCTTGCGGTCATCGCCGAAGCCTCGCTCTCCTATCTCGGGCTCGGTGCGCCGCCGCCCAATGCCTCCTGGGGCCGCATGCTGCAGGAGGCGCAGGGCACGGTCTACACCGCCCCACTGGGTGCCATCGCCCCCGGCATCGCGCTGGTCTCCCTGGCCATTGGCGTCAACCTGCTGGCCGACGGGCTGCGCGAGCGGATCGATCCAACGAGGTCGGCCCGATGAGCGCCCTTATCGATGTTAAAGGCCTGACCGTCCATGCTGGCGATACAATACTGGTCTCGGACCTGTCCTTCAGTCTGTCCAAAGGCGAACGCCTTGGCCTGATTGGAGAATCCGGCTCGGGCAAGTCGCTGACTGCACTGGCCAGCACCGGCCTGCTGCCCACCGGTCTCAGCGCCGAAGGGTCTGTCACGCTGGCAGGCCAGGCCGTCATTGGCGCCAGCGACAGCGATCTCAACCGCCTGCGCGGTACCGCCGTGGCCATCGTCTTTCAGGAGCCGCTTACCGCCCTCGACCCGCTGATGCGCGTCGGCAAGCAGGTGGCGGAGCCGCTGGCGCGTCGGGCAAGACGCGACGGAGAGCCCTTGACTGGCGCCGCGCTGGACAAGGCCGTGCTTGCGCTGCTCGACGATGTCGCGCTGCCCGATCCGGCTCGGCTGTCCCGCGCCTATCCGCATGAACTATCCGGCGGGCAGCGCCAGCGTATCGCCATTGCCATGGCTCTCGCCTGCAAGCCGGACCTGCTCATTGCCGACGAACCGACCACGGCGCTGGACGTGACCACGCAGGCCGAAATCCTTGGCCTGCTGGATCGCCTCGTGCGCGAGCGCGATATGGCTTTGCTCTTTATCAGCCACGACCTGCCCGTTGTCGCCAATACGGTGCAGCGGGTGGTGGTGCTGCGTCAGGGCGTGGCGGTAGAGGCTGGACCCGTGGCGGACGTTTTCGCCAACCCGAAGCACGACTACACCAGAAGCCTGCTCGCTGCCGCGTTGCGGCTGGACACTGCGTTGGAGGGCACGTCATGAACCTGATCCGCGTCGACAATGTCAGCTTTGGCTATACATCCGGGCGCCGCATCCTCAATGGTGTTTCGCTCGACATCGCCCCCGGCGACACGATCGGCCTCGTCGGGGAATCCGGTTCCGGCAAGACGACGCTGCTGCGCCTGCTGCTGGGCCTCGCCAGGCCGGGCAGCGGCAGCATCCACTTTGATGGCAAGACGCTCGATCCCACCAACCGTGCCTTCATGCGCGACTTCCGCAAACAGGCGCAAGTGGTCTTCCAGGACCCCTATTCCTCGCTCGACCCGCGCCAGAACATCGGCGCCATCATTGCCGAGCCGCTGCGGTCGCTGAAGGTCGCGGGCGATCATCCCAGGATGATCGGCGATGCACTCGAAGCCGTTGGCCTGCCCCGTGACGTCGTCACCCGCTATCCGCATCAATTCTCCGGCGGCCAGCGCCAGCGCATTGCCATTGCCCGCGCCATCGTCGCCGGACCGCGCCTGCTGCTCGCCGACGAGGCGGTGAGCGCGCTCGATCTGACGACCCGCATCCGCATCGTCGACCTGCTGGCGCGGCTCAGCGAAAGCATGAGCCTGCTGTTCGTCTCCCATGACATCGGCGTCGTCGCCGCGCTGTGCAAACGCATCGTCATTCTCGAACAGGGTCGCATTGTGGAACAGGGCGAGACCCGTTCCGTGCTGGCCAATCCGCAGCATCCCTATACGCAGCGCCTGCTGGCCAGCGTGCCGCGCCTCTCGATCAAGGAAGAAACGCCATGAGCTATGAAACCGATTATGCCGACTGGCAGACCCGACGCCTCGCCGCGCTCAAGGCGCCCGATGGCTGGCTCAATATCGTCGCGCGCGACTGGCTGTCGGAAGGCACGGTGAAGGTCGGCAAGGCTGCGGACAATGATATCCTGCTCCCGACCGGTCCCGACCATGTCGGTACGATCACCCAGGATGCGACGGGCGGCGTGACCTATGCCCCGGCCGATGGTGGCACCCCGATCAAGCTCGAACTCTCCAAATACAAGCCGCCGCGCTTTACTGCCGAGAACCTGCTGCTCGAAGTCACGACGCTCAACGGCGAAAACGCCCTGCGTGTCCGCGACACGGCGTCGAAAGCCGCCGAGGATTTTGCCCCCATCGTTTCCTTCCCGCTCGATCCGAGCTGGCGCGTGGAGGCTGAATGGATCGCGCTGGAGGCTCCCAAAAGCCTCTCGATCACAACGTCAAAAGCCATTCCCACCGAAGTGGAGGCGACCCACAAGGCGGTCTTTACGCGCGATGGCGTGACCTATGAGCTGCTCGCCACCCATGGCACCAAAGAAAGCCCGCAGTTCGTCATCCGCGACCTGACGGCGAAGTCCGAAACCTATGGTGCCTGTCGTTTCGTTTTTGGCGAGGATGTCACCGACAGGTCCATCGTGCTCGACTTCAACAAGGCCATCAACCCGCCCTGCGCCTATACCGAGTTCGCCGTCTGCCCGCTGCCGCCGGCCGAGAATGTGCTGCCGATCCGCATCGAGGCCGGCGAGAAGAAGCCTGCCGGCTACTGAATTCTGTCCGTTCGGACCGCGCTAGGGCCTGCACTCCGTTGCAGGCCCTTTTGTTTCACGCCTGCCGGTAAAGCCGACCAGATTGGTAGACATAAATTCTCCGGCGGCGGCAAAGTTAAAAACGCTTTACCCTTCCAGCCTCTCCCCCACTCCCGCAGGTCCAACTAGGTTCATTTGATCGCTGCCTGGCAGTGACGAGACATGTCGCAGGAGTCTGACGCCGCAACCGGCTGAAACAGGAGACGCAGCTATGGTCACGTTCTTTGGGATCTTCTCACCAGAAGTCGTCAAGCATGCTGAGGCGAAAGAGGCGCCACGCAAAAGGGCATTTTTCGGTGGTTTGACCGAGCCCGACGACGCTCTGCCCCTGACCCGCGCCGAACAGGACGCCTGCTATCTCAATGGCAAGGCCTGGGAACCCGACCCGGTCGAGGAAGCTGCCCTCCGCCCCTTCTCGTCGGTCGCGCGCTACTACTTCTGAAGGCCGCGTGAGCCGAGCATAGTCTTGCAGTGACAAGCTGATAAGCTGGGGCCACAGCGATTCATTGTGCTCCCGAGGTCCCCATGCAGCCGTCCCGCGATATTGCCCGCCTGATCGAAATCATGGCGGCGCTGCGCAATCCCGATGGTGGCTGCCCCTGGGACCTTGAACAGGACTTTTCGACCATCCGCCACTACACGATCGAGGAGGCCTATGAGGTGGCCGATGCGATCGAGCGCGAGGATTTTTCCGATTTGCGCGAGGAGCTTGGCGATCTCTTGCTGCAGCCAATCTATCACGCGCAGATGGCCAGCGAGGCCGGGCACTTCGATATTGGCGATGTCGTGCAATCGATCACCGAAAAGCTGATCCGCCGGCATCCGCATGTGTTCGGCGATGTAGTGGCCGGCACCTCCGACGCCTCCGAGAAGCAATGGGAAGCCATCAAGGCCCAGGAACGCGCCGCCAAGGCCGCGCGCAAGGGCGACGAGACGCCATCCCTGCTCGATGACGTGCCCAATGTGCTGCCGGCGCTAGCCCGTGCCGGCAAGCTCACCAAGCGCGCCGCCAAGGTCGGGTTCGACTGGCCAGACTTTGCCTCGGTCAAGGCAAAGGTCGACGAGGAGCTCAATGAGGTCGTCGAGGCTCAGGCCTCTGGCGATGTGGCTGCAGTTCAGGAAGAGATCGGCGACCTGCTGTTTGCCGTGGCCAACCTTGCCCGCCACGCCGGTGTCGATGCCGAGGCGGCGCTGCGCGATGCCAATTACAAGTTCACCCGGCGGTTCCACCATGTCGAGGCGCGTTGCCGCGAGGATGGCATCGAGCCCAAGGCGGCCGGACTGGACCGGCTGGATGGCTACTGGAACGAGATCCGCGCCGCCGACAAGGCCTAAGCCTCTACAAGCTCGATCCGGCCATTGAAGCGTTCGAGGAAGGCGGTCTTGTGCCGCGGATCGACGCGGATGGTGAAACCGGAGCCCTGTTCGGTCGGCTCGTCGCGACCAACGATTTCGGCATGGCTATGCAGCCAGCCGATGTCGGCACCAGCAGAATGGGGCACGTGGACGTGGTAAGTCCGGCTCTTTTCGGCCAGGGCCGACTCGATGGCCAGTTTGAGCGCATCAAGCCCCTGCCCGGTCTTGGCCGAGGCATGAACGACGGCCGCGACCTTGCTGGCCGGAACGATGCCGACGAGGTCGGCCTCATTGACCAGATCCACCTTGTTCCAGACCTCGATGATCGGCGTGGTCTCCGGCAGGACGCCAAGTTCGCCGAGCACCTTCAAGACGTCGTGGGCCTGGGCCGGGTGATCTTCGTTAGCAATGTCGCGGGCGTGCAGGATCACATCGGCGTCGATGGTTTCCTCGAGCGTAGCGCGAAAGGCAGCGACCAGGTCGGTCGGCAGATCGGCGACAAAACCGACGGTGTCGGTGAGGATGACCTCGCGGCCATGTGGCAGGTCCAGCTTGCGCACGGTGGTGTCAAGCGTAGCAAACAGCAGGTCCTGGGCGAAGACCCCAGCCCCGGTCAGCGTGTTGAACAGGCTTGATTTGCCGGCGTTTGTATAGCCGACCAGGGCGATGATCGGCGTGCCGGAGCGTTGCTGGCGCTGCTGGGTGCGGACCTTCTTGACTTTATCGAGGCGATCTTCGAGCAGGACGATACGGTCCATGATCTGGCGACGATCGCTTTCGATCTGGGTTTCGCCGGGGCCGCCCATGAAGCCGCTGCCGCCGGAGCCGCGCTGGCGCTCAAGGTGGGTCCAGGAGCGGACAAGCCGGCCCTTCTGATAGTTGAGGTGGGCCAGTTCCACCTGCAGCGCGCCTTCGCGCGTGGCAGCGCGCTCGCCGAAAATCTCCAGAATCAGGGCGGTGCGGTCGAGCACCTTGGCGCCGGTCTCGGTTTCGAGATTGCGCTGCTGAATAGCGGTCAGCGACGCATCGACCAGCAACAAGTCGATTTCATCCTGCTTGACCCGGCCCGCCAGCATTTCGGTGTGGCCGCCACCGATGAAGGTGGCCGGCTTGACCTCGCGAACCTTGACGATTTCGGCGAAGACGACGTCAAGCCGGATCGCCTCGGCGAGGCCTTCGAATTCGGCCTGCCGCGCTTCGATGGAATGCTGGGACAGCTGGCCGCGCACATCGGGCACAACGACGCCGGCGCGTGTCGGCTTGGCACGGCGATCGATAAACGCCTTCGGGCCACCCTTGTGGATGGCCTCTTCATCATCAAAGTCTGTCATTGCAACTCGCTAAGCCGCCCCGAAGCGAGGCGACCCTGGGTTTCGTCGGTCCGCGCCACGGCGCGTCAGTCGTCGGTGTTCTGCTCGGGATCAAACAGCTGGATCGGCGCGCCCGGCATGATGGTCGAGATGGCGTGCTTGTACACGAGCTGGGATTGCGCATCGCGGCGCAGCAGCAGGCAGAAATTGTCGAACCAGGTGATCACACCCTGCAGCTTGACGCCGTTCACGAGAAATATCGTGACGGGCACCTTCTGCTTGCGGACGTGGTTGAGAAAGGAATCCTGGAGATTAGGTTGCTTTTCGCTGGGCATTCGGGCCTCTTTTCCGCGACATTGTCTGTCGCTGTTTTCAGTGAAAATTGCTGCCAATCGGGACCGTTACCGTGTCTGGTCCAGTCCAACATGACTGCAATTCACAGCTTCACTATGGCACAGAACATTTTTGCTGCCTACCGCAGCCATTGCATGGCGGGGCGGACAAATTGACAGGTCATGCCCGAGTGGTCGACGGGCAGTTACAATCCAAGTGATTTGATCTTGCGGTGCAACGCGCTGCGCTCCATGCCGACGAATTCCGCGGTCTTGGATATATTGCCGCCGAAGCGCTCGATCTGGGCCAGCAGATACTGGCGTTCGAAGACTTCGCGGGCGTCGCGCAGGGGCAGACTCATCAGATGTGCCGAGGCATCAGTGTCGCCAACGGTGGGCAGCACCTCGCCAATGTCGGACGGCAGCATGGCGGCGGTGATGACGCCGTCTTCGGGCTGCTGGTCCTTCATCAGGATGAGCAGGCGTTCGATGGAGTTACGCAACTGGCGGGCATTGCCCGGCCATTCCTGGGCCTGCAGCACCGCAATGGCGTCGTCGCCGACCGTCAGGCGCTGCAGATTGTGCATGCGAGCAACCTGTTCGATGAACACACCCACCAGTGGCGGTACGTCTTCTCGGCGTTCCTTGAGCGGGGTCAGCGGCAGCGGCACAATGGAGAGGCGATGGAAGAGGTCGGAGCGGAATTCACCGGCCTCGATCTGCGCCGCAACATTCTGCGAGCTGGAGGAAATGATGCGGACGTCGATCGGCACGGCCTGGGTGCCGCCGACGCGGTTGAAGCGGTTTTCCACGAGGGTGCGGAGCAGCGCGGCCTGGGTCTGGGCCGGTAGCGTCGTGACCTCCGAAAGATAGAGCGTGCCGCCATGGGCCTTTTCGAGGGCGCCGACTTCCACCTTGAGGATGCCGGTCTTTTCGCGCGTCTCGCGGCCGAACAGGACCACGGGCACTTCCTCGGGGGCGTAGAGCGAGGCGTTGATCTCCACAAAGGGCGATTCGGCGCGCGGGCTGCGTTGATGGACCAGGCGGGCCACCTGCCCCTTGCCAGCGCCCGAGGGGCCGGAAATGAAGATGCGCGAATTGGTGGGTGCGGATTTCTCGATGATGCCGCGCACCTGCTGCAGCGATGGCGAAGGACCAACCAGTTCGGCACTCTTGGATGCAGAGCGTTCCTTGAGTTCGGCCACTTCATTGCGCAGGCGCGTCGCTTCCATGGCGCGCTGGGTGATGTGGAGCAGCCGGTCAATCTTGAAGGGCTTTTCGATATAGTCATAGGCGCCGCGACGAATGGCCGAGACGGCCGTCTCGACATTGCCGTGGCCGGAGATCATCACCACCGGCATGTCCGGATGCTGGCTCTGGAACACGTCGAGCAGCTGAAGCCCATCGAGGCGCGAGCCCTGCATCCAGATATCGAGGAACACCAGGCTCGGTCGACGGCGCGCGATCTCGTTGAGGCCGCTGTCGGCGTCATGGGCCTGCCGCGCCTCAAAGCCCTCGTCTTCGAGAATGCCCGCGATCAGGTCGCGGATATCGTCTTCGTCGTCGATGATGAGAATGTCGAGTGCCATTACTTATGAACCGCGGCGCGAACCGGTGGTTCCTCCTGTTGGGCAGATGTCGGCTCCGCGGTAGCGGCGCCTACGGCCTCTGAAGTCTTGGTGGGCGATTGCAAAGGCAGTGTGAAGGTCACGCAGGCGCCGATGCGACCGTAAGGATCGGGTTCGGCATCGACGAGTTCGACGATGCCCCCATGCTGTTCGATGATTTTGGCGACGATGGCGAGGCCGAGGCCCGTGCCCTTTTCGCGGGTGGTCATATAGGGTTCCAGCAGGCGCTGGCGGTTGTCCTTGGGCCAGCCCTTGCCATTGTCGGAGATGGACACGCGGGCGTGGGTGCCCTCCAGCTGCGCCTCGACGATGATGGTTGGCTCGAAGCTTTCCGAGGACGTATCGACCTCTTCGAAGGCCTCCACGGCGTTCTTGATGAGGTTGGTCAGCGACTGGGCGATCAGGCGATTGTCGAACCAGGCATAGATTGCGTCTTCCGGCAACAGGGTGCGGATGGTGATTTCCGGCAGGCGGACGCTTTCGAGGAAAACGGCCTGGCGCACGGTGTCGCTGAGATCGGTCACCTCGGGCGCTGCCTCGGGCATGCGGGCAAAGGCAGAAAATTCATCGACCATGCGGCCGATATCGCCGACCTGGCGGACAATAGTGTTGATGCATTTGTCGAAGACCTCGCGATCGTCCTCCAGCTTGGAGCCATAACGGCGGCGCAGGCGCTCGGCAGAGAGCTGGATGGGGGTCAGCGGGTTCTTGATCTCATGGGCGATGCGGCGCGCCACGTCGGCCCAAGCGCTGGTGCGCTGGGCGGATTCGAGGTCGGTGATGTCGTCGAAGGTCAGCACATAGCCCTTGGATTCGGCGATGGTGCCTTCGCGGGTGAGCTGGACCTGATAGGTGCGGCGGTCGGTTTCATTGCCGAGCTGGATCTGGTCGCGCACCTGGCCGCGGCGCGCCGAGCGGGCGCGTTCGAGGATCGGTTCGAGCTGGGGCATGACCTTTTCCATGGGCTCGCCCATCAGGTCGATTTCCTGCCGATCCAGCATGTCGCAGGCGCGGGCATTGACCAGGTTGATGGCACCGAAGGCGTCGAGACCGATAATGCCCGCGGACACGCCCTCCACCACGGCTTCAGTGAACTGGCGACGCTTCTCATTCATTTCACTGGCGGTGACGAGTGCTTCACGCTGGTTCTTAAGTTGCGACGTCATGCGATTGAAACCGTTCGACAAATCGCGAAGATCGCCCCTGCCTTCCTGAACCGGCACCTGAACATCGAGATCGCCATTGCTGACGCGATTGGAAGCGACCATGAGGTTTCTGATCGGGTCGACGAAGCGGTTTGCCAGGGCAATGCCGACCCATAGCGCGGCGAGCAGCAGCACCACGGCCAGACCGACATAGAGGATGGTGAAGGTGATCTGGAACACCAGCCGGTTGGACGCATATTGGCGATATTCGGTGATGTTCTCGTCGGTAAGCTGCATGTATTCGAGAACTTCGGCCTCGACCGGGCGGGCGACGAAAAGGAAGGTATCCTCGTAGCCGCGCAGCTTGATGACCTGGCCGACTAGGTTGATGCGACCGGGGGCGATGGCCTCAGGAATGCCTTCCACCAGGTTCTGCGTCATGCCCTCGGGCAGTTGCGGATAGGCGCCCTGCACGGCAATCTGGGCTCGCATCAGGGTTTCGCCTGCGCCGTTGACCAAAGAGGTGAAGGGCAGCGAGCGGGTGACCGCCAGGGCCGTGAGGATGCGCTGGAAGCGCTCCTGATCTTCGTTGAAGACGCTATGGGCCTGCTCGAGCTCGGAGGCCACCCAGATGACGTCGTCGCGAATGACCTGCGCGTGCTCGATCAGATAGGAGCGTGCGACAAGACGCGAGCTTTCCACCATGGCGCGGGTGCGCTCGGAGAACCATTGGTCGAGGCCCTGGTTGAGCGCAATTGTGGCGACGATGGCGACCAGGGCGGCCGGCAGTGCTGCTACCAGGGCGAACATGGTGACCATGCGGATCTGCAAGCCCGCGCCCGGCTGACGCTGCATGCGCGCCTGAATCAGCAGGGCCGCCTCGGTGAGCACCAAGGCGATCACCAGCAGCACCAATATGCCGGTGACGATCCAGATCACCGTCCACATGGTGGTGGAGGGTTCGATATTGGTGGTGCGGGTGAGGATCAGGAAGGAGATCGACGACATCAACACCGAGGCAAAAACCACGATGAAGCCGAGGATGCGGAGCGGCCGGTTGGCCTGAGCCGAGGCGAGGAACCACGAGGCAGGGCTGGCCGCGCCGGGTCCGGCGCTCTGGTCGCGCCCTGCTTCTGTTGCCGTATTTTCGCTCATAGATGCCGAAAGGCACTCCGTCTCCGCCACGAAGGGCAGAGTCTGACCCAATTTGGCTGACCCTTCAAGACAAATGTTGCCAAAATGTGACACTGATTGCCGCCGCCTTCGGCGGGAAAACACGCCAGTGGCGTGTTTTCAGGCGATCAGGCCCGGAGAGCTACGCTCGCAGGGCGCGAAGACTCGGCAATTTCGATCCTTGCCTCGCACCTCAAACCTCTGTCGCGCCTTGCTGCAAGCCATCTGGACAAGTCCGGCACGCGCAGGCACATCACTGCGCCAACTCCATCAGAGTCTCCACCCGTGACCGCCCCAGTCCCCGCCCGCATCGAAACCGCCAGCCTTGCCGGGATGGCCATGGGGATCGGCGCCTATTCGCTGTTCAATCTGCATGACGCGATGGTCAAGGGCACATCACCGCCCTGCCCGCAGCGCAGATCCTGTTTGTGCGCGGCATCGTGGTCATCATCATGTGTCTCTTCATCGGGCGCATCGGGATTGTCCTTGAACTGTGGCGCTCAAAGAACCGCACGCTGATCCTGGGACGTGGCCTGATGACCTTGGCGGCATGGGTTATGTATTACACTGCCGGTCGCGAGTTGCAGCTGGCAGAGATGACCACGCTCTACTACGTCGCGCCGGTCATAACGACGGTGCTGGCCGTCATGTTTCTCAAGGAAACGCTGACGCTGGCGCGCGTTGGTGGAACGGCAATCGGCTTCTTCGGCGTCGTGATCGCTGCCAATCCGACGGGATTTTCCATCGGCTGGCCGGTGCTGATGGTGCTGGGCGCCGCGCTGTTCTGGGCCGTGGCGATGATCCTGATGCGGACGATCTCGAAGAGCGACCGGACAGTGGTGCAGGTCTTTGCGCAAAACCTCATTCATGTCGTGCTGATGGGTGCGGTCGCGCTGCCGTTCTGGCAGACCATGACGATTGAGCAAGTCGCGATCTGCGTCGGAGCCGGGCTGATCGGGGGCACGGCGCAATTCGTGCTCGTGGAGGCGGCGCGGGCCGTCCCGGCGAGCGTGCTGGGCACAGTCGAATATGCAGCTCTGATCTGGAGCTTCGTTTTCGGCTATCTGTTCTTCGGCGAGATGCCGGTGCTGACGGTCTATATCGGCGCGTTCTTCGTTGTCGCGGCAGGCCTGATGCTGGCCCTCAGCGAGCGGCGCAAGAGCCGGGTTGTCATCGACGCGCCGTGACACCGGCTTGGCCGGCGCTAGTTGCGCCGGCTGTGCTTGACGATCTCGATGCTGTGGGTGCGGATCTTCTTGCGCAGGGTATTGCGGTTGAGACCCAGCAGGTCCGCGGCCTTGATCTGGTTGCCGCCGCAGGCATTCAGCGCCATGGCGATCAGAGGCGCCTCCACCCGGTCGATGACGCGCTGATAGAGGCCCGCTGGCGGCAGGTTGGGCTCATATTCGCGCAGTACCTGCCCGACATGGGTTTCAACCGCCACAGAGACGTCAACGGGGCCGCCACCGGCCGTCGATGACGGGCGCTCGGCGATGTTGAGCTCGTTCTGGACGATCTCGGCCGAAATGCTTTCGTCGGCATAAAGGGCCGAGAGGCGACGCACGAGGTTTTCCAGCTCGCGCACATTGCCCGGCCAGGAATAGTTCTGCATCAGTCGGATGGCATCGGCCGAAATGGTCTTGATTGGCTCGCCTTCGCGCTGCGCTGCCTTGAGGAAATGGGCAGCCAGATCGCCGACGTCGTCGACGCGCTCGCGCAGGGGCGGCAGGCGGATCGGCACGACGTTGAGGCGGTAGTAAAGATCCTCGCGGAACAGGCCCTGACGGATCATCTGGCTGAGATCACGATGCGTTGCCGCAACGATGCGGACATTGGTCTTGATGGAGGTTCGACCGCCGACCATGGTGTATTCGCCTTCCTGCAGCACGCGCAGCAGGCGGGTCTGGGCATCCATCGGCATGTCGCCGATCTCGTCGAGGAAGAGCGTACCGCCTTCGGCCTGCTCGAAGCGACCCGAGGAGCGGGTGTTAGCGCCGGTGAAGGCCCCCTTCTCATGGCCAAAGAGCTCGGCCTCGATCAGATCGCGCGGGATAGCGGCCATGTTGATGGCGACGAAAGGCCCGTTGCGGCGCTTGCCGAAGTCGTGCAGGGCGCGGGCTACGAGCTCCTTGCCGGTACCGCTCTCGCCGGTGATCATCACCGTGAGGTCGGTCTGCATCAGACGCGCCAGGGCGCGGTAGATGTCCTGCATTGCCGTCGAACGACCCACCAGCGGCATGGTTTCGCCGGGCTCTTCGGCCTTGCGATCGCCGATCGTGGGTTTCTTGGCATCGGCCAGGGCGCGGGCCACGACGGACAGGACTTCGGTGATGTCGAAGGGCTTGGGCAGATATTCGTAGGCCCCGACTTCCGAGGCCCGGATGGCGGTCATGAACGTATTCTGGGCACTCATGACGATCATCGGCAGCTCGGGACGGAGCTTCTTGATCTTGGGCATAACCTCGAAGGCATTGCCATCGGGCATGGCCACGTCGGTGATCAGGATATCGCCTTCACCACGGCTGACCCAGTTCCACATAGTGGAGATATTGCCGGTGGGACGGACCTCGTAGCCGGCACGGGTCAAAGCCTGATTGAGCACCATGCGGATGGCTGCGTCATCATCGGCGAGCAGGACGACATGGCTCATTGCGCCACTTCCTCTTCAATTGGTGCCTGGAATGCCCCACTCGCGACGGGGAGAAGGATTCTGAAACGGGTGCGGCCGGGACGGCTGTCGCAGTCGATGACGCCGCCATGATCACCGACGATCTTGGCCACCAGCGCCAGACCGAGGCCCGAGCCATTGGTCTTGGTAGTCACGAAGGGATCAAAGAGGAATGGCAGCAGGTCATGCGGCACGCCGGGTCCATTGTCCTCGATGACGATTTCGAGCGGCAGCGAGATGCGTTCGGAGACGCCGGTCACAGAAATGCGGATGCCGGGGCGGAAGGCCGTGGTCAGCCGAATTTCCGGTTTCTGCGTCCGTTCAAGGGCTTCCGAGGCGTTTTTCACCAGGTTCAGGAAGACCTGGATCAGTTGATCGCGGTTACCGAAAACCGGGGGAAGCGACGGATCGTATTCTTCCGAAAAAGCAATGCCACGGGCGACCCCGTTGCGGGCCAGCAGCTTCACCCGGTCGAGCACGACGTGAATATTGATCGGCTCGCGCTCCATCGGCCGTTCGTCGCCGAAGACTTCAACGCGATCGATCAGATGGACGATGCGGTCAGTCTCCTCGCGGATCAGCCGGGCCAGCGGGATTTCATCGCTGCTGACGGTCTGTTCAAGGAGCTGGGCGGCCCCGCGTATGCCCGAGAGCGGGTTCTTGATCTCATGGGCCAGCATGGAAGCAAGGCCCGTCACCGAGCGGGCAGCGCCGCGCGACACCATCTGGCGATCGATCTTGTCGGCCATGGTGCGCTCCTGGATCAGCAGGGCAACGCGGCCGTCATTGTCGGACAGCGGGCTGGCGAAGACGTCGGCAATGCGTTCGTCGCCGAAGCGGGAGGAGCCGACGCGAACGCGGTATTCGGTCATCGGCGCACGGCGGGCGGCGACGGTTTCGACCAGTCCGATGATAGGCGAACCGAAGGCGATCAGGTCATCGAGGCGCTGGCGGGTCAGCACGCTGAGCGAAGCGCCGAAGAAGGCTTCGGCAGCATAATTGACGAAGGTGATCTGTCGATCTTCGCTGCAAACGATAATAGGCTGCGGCAGGGCCTGCAGCACTGCGGTGGACGGCACGGTTTCGATCATGGACGAGGGTGACGCAGCCTCAATCGCATTCATGCGGCCGCCCTTTGTTCGTTGGAGAAGATTTCACGGATCTGCACAAGGACCTGACTGGGCTCTTCGCAGTTGAGGAATTGCGTGCGCCGCGGCTTGTCGAGGTGGATGCCGGCGGCCTCGGTGTACCAGTCGAGATGCTTGCGGGCGGCGCGAAGGCCGACGGCGACACCATACTCGACGAGCATGTCTTCATAGTGTTCCGAGACGAGCGCGACGAGGTCATCGCCCTGCGGCGCCTCGGGAATTTCGGCATTGGCCAGCCCTGCACCTATCTGGGCCACGGTCCATGGCCTGCCCTGCGCGCCGCGACCGAGCATGACGGCGGCGGCACCGGACTGTTGCAGAGCCTCGCGGGCTGTTGCCAGATCGATGATGTCACCATTGACGACCACAGGCACATCCACGGCCTCGACGACGGCGCGAACGAGTTCCCAGCGGGCATTGCCCTTGTAGAATTGCTGACGAGTGCGGCCATGCACGGTGATCATTCTGGCGCCGGCGGCAACGGCACGGCGGGCGATCTCGGGGGCATTAAGGCTGTCGTCATCCCAGCCCAGACGCATTTTTACGGTTACTGGCAATGGGGTAGCACTGACGACGGCGTCGACGAGGCTGATCGCCTGGTCAGGCACGCGCATCAGGGCGGAGCCGGAAAAGCCATTGGTGACGCGCTTGGCGGGGCAGCCGAAGTTGATGTCGATGATGTCGGCGCCGGCGTCCAGCGCCATCCTGGCGCCACGATCCATCCACTCAGCCTCGCAACCGGCCAGTTGCACCATATGCGGCAGGCGACCGGGCTTGCCCAGCTTGCGGGCCATGTCCTGATTGCCGACGGCGAGGGCGTTGCTGGCGATCATTTCGGAGACGACCATGCCGGCACCGAAGCGCTCGGCCAGCTTGCGCATGGGGCGATCGGTGATTCCGGCCATCGGTGCCAGGAAAGCATTGTTGCCAACCTGATGGCTCCCGATGCTCAACTTAAAGGCACTGTCCGACACTAACTGCCCCAGAAATGGTCATTTCGAGAATAATGCCCGCACAATAGTCATATTGGAGTGCGGCGCAACACCTTAAATGACTAAGACTGTGGTGCGGCAGCCCTGCACTTGCCGCATGACATGGCGGAGGCTAGACCACGGCGAGATGACGGTATCAAGTCCAGGTAATACGGTTTCCATGCGTCAAAAGTCCATCGCCGTGATTGTTGTAGCAGCGGGAAAAGGGGAGCGCGCCGGCCGGGATGGGGTGGCCGATCCCAAGCAGTATCGCGCTGTTGGTGGGGTGCCGGTTCTGACGCGGACCATTCGGGCGTTCCTGGAATTGCCACAGGTCAGCTACGTCTTGCCGGTCATTCATGCCGAGCATGCAGAGCGGTTTGCGGGGCTGGAATTGAGTGATGACAGGCTGTTAGCGCCCATCATCGGGGCGGCGACACGGCAGGCTTCGGTGCTGGAAGGGCTCAAGGCGCTGGCGCCGAAGCGGCCGGATCTGGTGCTGATCCAGGATGCCGCGCGGCCGTTTGCGACGCCGCAACTTATCAGTGATGTCATTGCCGCGCTTGAACAATTCGACGGCGCCCTGCCCGCGTTGCCGGTGACCGACACGATCAAGCGGGCGCTGGATGGACGACAGGTGGCGACGACCGAGGATCGCAGCCAATTGTTCGCGGCGCAGACGCCGCAGGGCTTTCGCTTCGGCCAGATCTTCTCGGCGCATATGCGGGCCTCGACAGTGAGGAGAATTTTCACCGATGACTCCGAGATCGCAGAATGGGCTGGCCTCCGTGTCGGCATGGTCATGGGTGACCGGGACAATATCAAGATCACCCATCCCGAGGACTTTTCCCGCGCCGAGCGCATCTTAGCTGGAGACATTGCCATGGAAACCCGCGTCGGAACGGGCTTTGACGTGCATCCATTCGAGCCTGGCGATGGGGTCTGGCTCTGCGGTGTCAAAATCCCGCATGAAAAGAAATTACAGGGACACTCGGATGCCGACGTCGCATTGCACGCCCTGACTGACGCCATTCTGGGTGCAATCGGCGAAGGCGACATCGGAATCCACTTCCCGCCATCGGATATGCAGTGGCGCGGCGCGGCCTCGGTGGTCTTCCTCAAGCATGCTGGACGACTTCTTGCCGAACGCGGGGGAAGAGTCGTCAATCTTGACGTGACAATCGTCGCCGAAGCGCCGAGGATCGCAAGTCATGTTCCGGCGATGCGGGAGGTCATCGGAACAGCCTTGGGAATCGCAACATCGAGAATTGCGATCAAGGCAACGACGAGCGAACAGCTCGGCTTTGTTGGCCGGGAGGAAGGCATCGTGGCCATGGCCAGTGCCAGCGTGGAAGTGCCAAGGGAGGATTGATGGCAACAACGGCAAAGTCTGAGCCCGGAGCGGGCAAGCAGATCATCGACATATTGACCGAGCGGCAACAGACCATCGTGACGGCCGAGAGCTGCACCGGTGGCATGATCGCCTCGACCCTGACCGACATCCCCGGCGCCTCGGCAGCGCTCTATGGCGGCTTCGTCACCTATTCCAACGAAGCCAAGTCGCGCATGATCCATGTGCAGGCACGACTGATCCGCGATTATGGCGCGGTGAGCAACCAGGTGGCGCGGGCGATGGCCGATGGCGCCCGCAATACGGCTCATGCCGACTATGCCGTGGCGGTCACCGGGATTGCCGGTCCGGATGGCGGCAGCGAGAAGAAGCCGGTGGGCCTGGTCTATGTGGCAGTGTCGTCAGAACTGGCGACGGTGGTCATCGAGCATCGTTTCGGTGACCTGGGTCGCGAAGAAATCCGCAAGGCAAGCACGGCAGCGGCGCTGGACCTGGTGCTGCAGGTGCTGAGCGGGGTTGAAGAGTAGGCCTACTCCCCGAACCGCCGGTCGGCTTCTTCGGCGAAGGCGCGCATGATCTCTTCCTGCTTGGCCGCGAAAGCCGGTTCGGCGACGGCGGCGATGAAGGGGTTGGAGATCTTGAAGTCGATCTCGAAGCGGACGCGGGTGCCCTGCCCTTCGGCTTCGAAACTCCAGACAGAGTCGAGATAGGCGAAGGGACCGTCGACGGCCTTGGCGCGGATGGTGCGGGCCTCGGGATCAAGCGTGACGCGGCTGGTATAAGCCTGGGTGATCGGGCCGAAGAATAGCGTCATCTTCGCCAGGCGCACGTCGGCATCGCCGGCGGCGGGGTCCTTGCGGACGTCCATCGCCTTGCAGTTGGGGATGAATCGCGGATAATCGGCGAGATCGGCGACGATCTCGAACATGCGATCGGGCAGATGCGGCACGTGCCGCTCGAAGAAACGCTTCATCAGTGACCCATCTTGGCCATGCGGGCGGCCTTGAGGCGAGCGAAGTCTTCGCCGGCATGGTGCGACGAGCGGGTCAGCGGGCTGGAGGAGACCAGACCAAAACCCTTGGCCGTGGCGACCGTGGCATAGGATTTGAACTCATCCGGCGTCACGAAACGCTGCAGCGGATAGTGCTTCTTGGTCGGCTGGAGATACTGGCCGATGGTGAGGAAATCGACGTCGGCGGAACGCAGGTCGTCCATCAGCTGGAGCACTTCGTTGCGCTCTTCGCCGAGGCCAACCATGATGCCCGACTTGGTGAACATGGTGGGGTCCAGCTCCTTGACCTTCTGGAGCAGGCGGATGGAGTGAAAGTAGCGGGCGCCGGGACGAACTTTCAAATATTTCGACGGCACGGTTTCGAGATTGTGGTTGAAGACGTCGGGCCTGGCGGCCACGACGATCTCGAGAGCGCCTTCCTTGCGCAGGAAGTCCGGCGTCAGGATTTCAATGGTGGTTTTTGGCGTCGCGGCGCGAATAGCCAGGATCACGTCGGCAAAGTGCTGTGCGCCGCCATCGGCCAGATCGTCGCGGTCAACGGAGGTGATGACGACATGCTCGAGGCCAAGCTTGGCCACGGCCTTGGCAACGTTTTCAGGCTCATTGGGATCGAGCGGTCCCGGGAGACCGGTGCGCACATTGCAGAAGGCGCAGGCGCGGGTGCAGATCTCGCCCATGATCATCATGGTGGCGTGTTTCTTGGACCAGCATTCGCCGATATTGGGGCAGCCGGCTTCCTCGCAGACGGTGACGAGATTGTTCTCGCGCACGATCTGCTGGGTTTCCTTGTAGATGGGCGAACCCGGCGCCTTGACGCGGATCCAGTCCGGCTTGCGCAGCACCACGCTATCGGGCCGATTGGCCTTTTCGGGGTGGCGCGGCTTCAGCGCGGAATTATCAATGAGCGTAACCAATTTTGGTCCTGACTGGGCAGTGTGCCCGATATATCGCCCCAGAGAGCAGCCGGTTCAACCCAGCCTTTCCGATTAGCTACTTGTCGCCTGCTGCATGATTTCGGCAATCTCGACCCAATCACCGCCGCGCGAGGCGGAGAGGATTGTTGCCTGGACCAGCGCCAGGGAATGAAGATTGTCTTCACCCGAGCTGAAGCGGGCGGGCACGGAGCCGGTCTCGATCACTTTGGCGATGGCGCCGAGCGTGCCGGTGCGGTCGGTCAGTTCCACCGGCTGCAGATCGAAGGGCACAGGCTCCTTGTCGCGCTCGCGCAAGGCAAGCTTGTCGGGGCCCGCCTTGCCCATGAAATGATCGCGCGAGGACCAGATGATCTCGCCTTCCGAACAATCCATGGTCCATTCGCCAGCCCAGGGGGTGACCGGGCCCGAGCTCATCCAGCTGCCGCGATAGGAAACAATGGTGCCCTTCTCGAATTCGAGGGTCGCGACACCGATCGGGTGATGGCCAAAGGGGCTGGCTGCCGGGTTCCAGGTGCGGCAGGAAACGCGCTTCGGCTCGTCGCCCAGCACCATGCGCATCAGATCGAAATGGTGGATCGACATGTCGGCCAGCAGCGGATCGGGCATGTCCCAATAGCGATAGCCCTGGCTTGGTGCGTGGCGGCGGAATTCGATGGAGACGAGGTTCACCGGGCCGAATTTCTGCGCGCCGATCAGTTCGGCAGCGGCAATCGGGGCGGGCTGGAAGCGGTAGTTCTGGCTGACCATCAGCACGCGGCCATTGGCGCGGGCGAGTTCCACCAGTTCCTTGGCCTGAGCAATGGTCGAGGCGAAGGGTTTTTCGACGAGCACATTGAAGCCCAGCTCGAGGCAGCGCTTGACCACGGGATAATGCGCCTCGGTGCGCAGCGTGCAGATGGCGAGGTCCGCCTCGACGCCCTTGGCAGCCTCGTCGAGGCTCAGGAAGCAGCGCTTGTCCTCGACACCCAGCTCATCCTGCACGCGCTTTATGGCGTCGGGATTGCTATCCACATAGCCCACCATGTGGATGTTGGGAACTTTGGGGATAACTTCCTTCGTCCAGCTGAATCCCCAGTGTCCCAGGCCGACTTGGATCGCCTTGACCATGTGGATAACTCCTTTGGTTGTGCCCCCGGTGGTACAACATTGGATGCTTCGGGTTCGTTTCGAGCCCTCCGCATACTCGGTGTCACCCCGGCCTTGAGCCGGGGCCTATCTTGAGATCGCTCTGCAGCCGCAAGGTGGTTGTGGCTTGCAGAGCGACTTGGCGGCCGGTCACACATCTCGGGATGGGCCCCGGCTCAAGGCCGGGGTGACATCGAGAATGGGGTGAGGCCGCAGCAAATCCTGCCCTTAGATATTCAGCGCGCGGCCATAGGCATCGAGCACCGATTCCTTCATCGACTCGCTGAGGGTCGGATGCGGGAAGATGGTGTGGATCAGCTCTTCCTCGGTGGTTTCGAGGTTCATGGCGATGACAAAACCCTGGATCAGCTCGGTGACTTCGGCGCCAACCATATGGGCACCGAGGAGTTCGCCGGTCTTGGCGTCGAAAATGGTCTTCACCAGGCCATCGGGCTCGCCAAGAGCAATGGCCTTGCCGTTGCCGACGAAGGGGAAGCGACCGACCTTGATCTCGCGACCGGCTTCCTTGGCCTTGGCTTCGGTCAAGCCGACGCTGGCAACCTGCGGCTCGCAATAGGTGCAGCCGGGGACCTTGGTCTTGTCGAGGCCGTGGACCTTCATGCCCGCGATCTTTTCGACGGTGATGACGGCTTCATGCTCGGCCTTGTGGGCCAGCATCGGCGGGCCGGCGACGTCGCCGATGGCCCAGATGCCTTCCACGCTGGTCTTACCATAGCCATCGATGACGATGGCGCCGCGCTCGGTCTTGACGCCGACCGTCTCGAGGCCAAGGCCTTCGATATTGCACTGCACGCCAATGGCCGAGATCAGCTTTTCGCCAGCGATCTGCTGCTTGTCGCCATTCTTGAGCTCGACATGAGCGATGACGCCGTCCGCGGTCTTTTCGACCTTGGCGACCTTGGCATCGGTCAGGATCTTGATGCCGCGCTTTTCCAGCCGCTTGCGGGCGAGACCGGCGATCTCGGCATCCTCAACGGGCATGATCTGCGGCAGCAGCTCGATGATGGTCACTTCGGCGCCCATGGAGCGGTAGAAGGAGGCGAACTCGACACCGATGGCGCCCGAACCCATCACGACCAGCGACTTGGGCATCGCGGTGGGCTTCATGGCTTCGAAATAGGTCCAGATCTTGTCGCCATCGGGCTCGATGCCCGGCAGGACGCGCGGACGGGCGCCGGTGGCGATGATGATGTTCTTGGCCTTGTACGTGCCCTCGCCCAGCGCATTCTTGGGCGGCGGAACCTGCGGCTGCTGGATGGTTTTCTTGGTGGGCGCGACCTTGACCTCGCCCTTGCCGGTGATGACGGCTTCGCCCCAGATCGTGTCGATCTTGTTCTTCTTCATGAGGAACTGGACGCCATTGTTCATCTGGGCGGCAATGGCGCGCGAGCGCTTGACCACGCCGTCGATATCGACGCTGAACTTTTCGGCGACGAGGCCATAGTCCTTGGCGTGGGTCATGTGGCCGTAGATTTCGGCCGAGCGGAGCAGCGCCTTGGTCGGGATGCAGCCCCAGTTGGAGCAGATGCCGGCCATGTGCTCGCGCTCGATGATGCCCACCTTCATGCCAAGCTGCGCGCCGCGGATGGCGGCAACATAGCCGCCCGGGCCGGCGCCGATGACGAGAAGATCGTATTGGTCAGCCATCTGGGCCTCCAGTAAGTCGAAACGGGTGGGTCAGAGACCCAGAATGGATTTGACGACGGGGATCAGCCCCGTGCCGATAGCGCGTGTATTGGCGGGGTCGAGATGGACCCCGTCGGTCGGATCGGCATGGGCCACGTCGGCGGCGTCATAGAAATGGGCGCCGTATTCTGCGGCGCGGGTGCGGTAGTAGCCGGCCATCAGCTTTGACTGGGCGATCGCCGGCTCGCCGCCGAAATGGATGCCCATTTCGGCATGGTTCGTTGCCACCAGATGCGGTGGGCTGACGATCAGCATCTTGGGCGCGGTCTCGCCGGGATTGACGAACTGGCCCAGCACGGTCTGCATCAGCTTGCGAATGCCATAGGAGGCGGTGATGGCGCGGCCGTGGATGGCGGGCTTCAGATCATTGGAGCCCAGCATGATGATGACGAGATCAAGCGGCTTATGGGTATCGAGCAGCACTGGCAGGATGCGGGCGCCATTGCGATCCGAGGAGGCCGAGCCATCGTCGAAGGCCGTGGTGCGACCACCTAGACCCTCGGCAAAGACGCGGGCGCGGCCATCCAGCCCCTGTTCGAGAACAGACGGCCAGCGGTTCTCATAGGCGTGCCGCAGCCCATCGGGCTGCGGATTGGCGCCGTAGGTCAGGCTGTCGCCATAGGCGAGGATGGTTTTCATGGAGGCTCCCTAGGCCAGCATCATCACCGGGTTTTCGATCAGGCTCTTGAAGACGCCGAGCACTTCGGCACCCAGGGCGCCATCGACGGCGCGATGGTCGACCGAAAGGGTGACGGTCATGAACTGGGCGGTCTTGACCTGGCCCTTGTCGGCATAGACGCGCTCTTCGCCGGCGCCGACCGCAAGGATGGTGCCATGCGGCGGGTTGATGACGGCGGCGAATTCGCGAATGCCGAACATCCCGAGGTTCGAGACCGAGGAGGAACCGCCCTGATATTCATGGGGCGCGAGCTTCTTGGACTTGGCGCGACCTGCGAGATCCTTGACCTCGTCGGAGATCTGGCGAAGCGTCTTGGTGTCGGCTGCCTTGACGACGGGGGTGAAGAGACCGCCGGGCACGGAGACGGCAACCGCCACATCC
Organism: Candidatus Devosia phytovorans; assembly: GCA_029202405.1. Taxonomy (NCBI): domain Bacteria; kingdom Pseudomonadati; phylum Pseudomonadota; class Alphaproteobacteria; order Hyphomicrobiales; family Devosiaceae; genus Devosia; species Candidatus Devosia phytovorans. The sequence continues at coordinate 1,682,589 of CP119312.1, forward strand.
GAGCGCTTGTGATAGAGGATGGAGTCGCCGGCCCAGGTGGCATTGGCCATGGGGACGCGCTGCAGGGCGACGGCCCAGGCCTTCATGACGAAGTCATTGACCGAGAGCTTGTATTCCGGCTTGCCGTCCTTGGACTTGGGGGCGAGCGCGTTGATCTGCTCGCGGGCGGCCATCAAGCTGTCGATCTTGCAATCGAGCGTCAGGTAGAAATGGGGAACGGTCTGCTTGCTCTCGGTGAGGCGGGCGGCCACGACCTTGCGCATGCCATCGTTGGGGACGAGCTCGTAGGCGCCTTCCTCGTAAAGGCCGATGACCTGGTTCCGGCTCATGCCGGTCGGGGCGGCGCCAGCAGCGGCCGGGGCGGAAGCCGCAGCCTTGAGCGGGGTCCTGCCGGACTTGGCGGCTTCGACGTCGGATTTGACGACGCGGCCCTTGGGGCCAGTGCCGGAGATGGCCGAAACATCGATGCCGGCTTCCTTGGCGAGGCGACGGGCGAGCGGCGAGGCGAAGACCTTGCCACCTTCGGTCTTGGCCGGAGCGGGCTTGGCGGCAGCAGGAGCGCTGGAGCCGGTGTTGGCATTGGTGTCGGCCTTGGCGGTCGGCGCGGTCTGCGTTGCGGCATCGGCGCGCGTGACAGTGCCCGCATCGGCTGTCTCGGCCTTCGGTGCTTCCGCCTTGGGCGCTTCGGCCTTGGGGGCGGCAACGGCGCTGGCGTCTTCGCCTTCCTGCAGCAGGACAGCGATGACGGCGTTGACCTTCACATTGTCGGTGCCTTCGGCGACGAGGATCTTGCCGATCTTGCCTTCGTCGACGGCTTCGACTTCCATCGTCGCCTTGTCGGTTTCGATTTCGGCGATGACGTCACCGGAGGAGACCGAGTCGCCTTCCTTGACGTGCCATTTGGCGAGCTTGCCCTCTTCCATCGTCGGAGAGAGCGCCGGCATGGTGATATCGATTGGCATCCCGGTTCTCCTTACGAGCGGTAGGTCACGGCGTTGACGGCCGCGATCACTTCATCGACGTTGGGCAAGGCCAGCTTTTCGAGGTTGGCGGCATAGGGCATGGGCACGTCCTTGCCGGTGACGCGCATGACGGGCGCGTCGAGATAGTCGAAGGCCTGTTCCATGACGCGGGCCGAGATGTCGGCGCCGATGCCGCCCTGGGGCCAGCCTTCTTCCACGGTGACGAGGCGACCGGTCTTTTTCACCGACTCGATGACCGTGTCGATATCGAGCGGGCGCAGGGTGCGCAGGTCGATCAGTTCGACGTCGACGCCGGCCGCGACCAGCTTTTCGGTGGCCTGGGTGGCGTAGCGCATGCCCATGGAGAAGGAGACGATGGTGACATCGCTACCCTTGCGGGCGATGCGGGCCTTGCCGATCGGCAGCAGGAAATCATCGACCTTGGGGACGAGACCCGTCGAGCCATAGAGGATTTCGTTTTCGAGGAAGACGACGGGGTTCGGCGAGCGGATGGCGGACTTCAGCAGGCCCTTGGCGTCGGCGGCGCTATAGGGCGCAATGACGGTGAGGCCGGGAACGTGGGCATACCAGGCCGAATAGTCCTGGGAGTGCTGGGCGCCGACGCGGGCGGCCGGGCCGTTGGGGCCGCGGAAGACCATGGGCGCGGTGACCTGGCCACCGGACATGTAGAGCTGCTTGGCGGCGGAGTTGATGATCTGGTCGATTGCCTGCATGGCAAAATTCCAGGTCATGAATTCGACGATCGGCTTGAGGCCGGCAAAGGCGGCGCCAACGGCAAGACCGGCAAAGCCGTGCTCGGTGATCGGGGTGTCGATGATGCGCTGGGGGCCGAATTCCTGCAGCAGGTTCTGGGTGATCTTGTAGGCGCCCTGGTATTCGGCGACTTCCTCGCCCATGACGAAGACGTCCTTGTCGCGGCGCAGCTCTTCGGCCATGGCCTCGTTGAGCGCCTGGCGGACGGTCATTTCGACCATTTCGACGCCTTCGGGCAGGTCCGGATCGCTGTCGGCCTGGAATTTCGGCGCAGCGGGGACGGCAGCCTGCGACGGCGCGGCTTCGGCGGCCTTTTCGGCAGCAACGACCGGCGCTTCGGAGGGCTCGGGGGCAGTCTTGGCGACCGGGGTGGCTTCCGCTGTTTCGCCTTCAGCCAACACCAGCGCGATCGGGGTGTTCACGAGAACGCCCTCGGTGCCTTCGGCGATGAGCAATTCCTTGACCACGCCCTCGTCGACCGACTCGACTTCCATGGTCGCCTTGTCGGTTTCGATCTCGGCCAGCACGTCGCCGGACTTGACGGTATCGCCGACCTTGACCAGCCACTTGGACAGCTTGCCCTCTTCCATGGTGGGCGACAGCGCAGGCATCAGGATTTGGGGCATATCAGCTCTCCAGGATATTTTGGGCGCCGGGCATCAGAGCCACGCGGCGAAGGTCGAAATGGAATGCGGGAACGGCGCGGCCGTGGTCGATCATCGCCGTCTCGGCCGGGGTGGCCGGCCGGTTGACGCTCCAGCTGCTGAGCGCCAGGCCAAGCAGCAGGAAGACGACGAAAGCGATGACGGCGCGCTTGTAGATATTGAGCGGCTGGGCGGCGGCCGGGCCGGCCTTTTGCGCCAGCTGGCGGAATTTCCACCAGCCCAGCGGCATGAAGCCGGCCAGATTTTCGCTGGCCGGTGCCACGCGGATAATGGCGACGGCCTGAAGGACCGCCACGACCAGCGTGAGCACCATGAACAGCAGAATGACCCCGAGCAGGACGCTCATCTATGGCCTCAGGCGCTGATGGTGATGTCGGTCCAGAGCTCGGACGCAGCCGGCTCGGGATCGTTGGTGGCGAAATCAGCGGCCTCGGTGACGACGGCGCGGATGTCGCTCTCGATCTTCTTGAGCTCTTCCTCGGTGAGGACGCCGCCTTCGAGCAGACGCGCCTTGACCTGTTCGATCGGGTCGCGCTCCTGGCGATACTTGGTCACTTCGTCCTTGGAGCGATATTTCGCCGGGTCGGACATGGAGTGGCCACGATAGCGGTAGGTCAGCATTTCGAGGATGAACGGGCCCTTGCCGGAACGGGCATGCTCGATGGCGCGCTTGGCGGCATCATAGACCATGCGGACGTCCATGCCGTCGACCTGCTCGCCCGGAATGTCGAAGGACGCGCCGCGCATGGAGAAGTCGGTGGTGGCCGCGGCACGCTCGATCGAAGTGCCCATGGCGTATTTGTTGTTCTCGATGACGAAAACGACCGGCAGGTTCCACAGCTTGGCCATGTTGAAGGTCTCGTAGACCTGGCCCTGGTTTGCAGCGCCGTCGCCGAAATAGGCGAGCGAAACGGAATTGTCGCCCTTGTATTTGGCAGCGAAGGCAAGGCCTGCGCCAAGCGAGACCTGGGCACCGACGATGCCATTGCCGCCATAGAACTTGTGCTCGTTGGAGAACATGTGCATCGAGCCGCCCTTGCCCTTCGACAAGCCGCCCTGGCGGCCGGTCAGCTCGGCCATGACGCCCTTGGGGTCGAGGCCCATGACAAGCATGTGGCCGTGGTCGCGATAGCCGGTGATCTGGGCATCCTTGCCCTTCTCGCTGGCCATGGTGATGCCGGTGACCACGGCTTCCTGGCCAATATAGAGATGGCAGAAGCCGCCGATGAGGCCCATGCCGTACATCTGGCCGGCCTTTTCCTCGAAGCGCCGGATGAGCAGCATTTCGCGATAGGCCTCGAGCTCCTGCTCCTTGGTCAGTTCAGGGATATTGGATTGCGTCTTGGCTTTGGTCGCCACAGCTTTACGCGCCATTGTGAACGCTCCGCGAGGAATGGAATTGCTGGTTGGCCGGGATCTGGCCACATATGCGTAACATACTTCAAGCCATCGGCAGAAAGCAATGCCCGTGCGCTCGAACGGAACAGCGCTAGAGGATTGAATCTGCACGCAAAAGATCAGTTAACTGATCTGCGGCTAATTCCTCAAATTTACCAGAAAGCGGTTTACCTGTCGCCGGATCGACCATGACGATGACGTCGTCGGCATTGGCCATGTTCAACAGGGCGCGGGCGCGCTCGGTGACGATATCAGGATCGAGCCGGCGTGTATCCATCAGCGTCGCACGGTGACGATAAACATCGATCTCTGCCTGCAGTGCGGCCGAACGCGCCTTGAGCTGATCGATGTCGAGCAGGATCTGGGTCCGATTCTCGATGCCGAACTGCCCATCGATGGCCGAGAAACCGAGATAGCCCTGAAATCCAAGCAATGCCACGGTCATGGCCAGTGGGCGCCAGATGGCAGGACGTTTGAGGCGGGTGGACATGGGCAAACCGTGGCTGAACGCCGATACCATGCCTGACAATGACTTAACGCCGGGTTTCGCTACTCGGCCGCAACAAGCTCTGTGCGTGGGCCATCGTGGAAAAGTGCGCTCACCGACTCACCGCTGTTGATGCGTCGCATGGCTTCGGCCAGGGCAGGCGCAACGGAAAGGACGCGCAGCTTTTCGACCATCCGCTCCTGCGCGATCGGCAGCGTATCGGTGCAGACGATTTCGGTCAGGTCGGGCTCGGCGGCGAGGCGTTGCAGGGCATCACCAGCGAAGATTCCATGGGTACAAGCGATGCGGATGGTTCGGGCGCCGCTGGCGCGCAGATGGCGCAGCAGTTCGATCATTGAACCGCCGCTGGCAATCTCATCGTCGAGAATAATGACGTCCCTGCCCGCGACCTCGCCGATAATGGCGCTGATCCGCACTTCGGTGTCGCTGATCCGTTCCTTGGCACCGGCTGCGACCGGCGTGCCCAGGCGTCTGGCGAAGGCGGCAGCTGTCTTGGCATTACCGAGATCTGGCGAGACGACGACGGCATTGGAGAGGTCGTTGCGCTGGAAATACTGGGCGAGCTCGCTCAGCGCATGCAGATGATCGACCGGCACGCTGAAAAAGCCATGCACCTGCGGGGAATGCAGCGTCATGGTCAGGACGCGATCAGCGCCGGCGGTCTTGAGCAGATCGGCGACCAGTCGCCCACCGATGGAAATGCGGGGCGCATCTTTCTTGTCGGAGCGCGCATAGGAATAATGGGGGATAACGGCGGTGATGCGCGATGCCGAAGCGCCGCGGGCGGCGTCGAGCATCAGCAGCAATTCGACCAGATGATCCTGGACCGGCGCGCTCAATGTCTGGATCAGGAAAACATCCTGCTCGCGGCAATTGGCCTGAAGCTGGACCTCGATACAATCATTGGAAAAGCGCTTGAGCCGTGTTGGCTGGAGCGGCACACCGAGCTGGGTGCAAATGTCCTGTGCCAATTGCGGATGCGCACTGCCACCGAACACAGCAATCTGGTTCATGGACGCATCCTCGGTACTCCGGTGGGCGATGGCGGCCATCTAGCACGCGGCCAGAAGGCGGACAAGCGACATCGGAAGGTGGAGGATCAGCCGAACAGTTTGAGGAGAATGGTGGCAATCGCCAGCAGGGGGAGCCAGGACAAGACGGCGAGCATGATGATGACCCAGCCACGCCTGTTTCGCAGCCAATTGGTGCCGCGCGTGGGATAGCCCAGGGACTCGAAAAGCTGAAACACGCGCTCCACTACACTCGTCCGATTCTGCTGCGCCGCGCAGTAGTGGAACGAGTAAATACGAGCGGAAGCGTGGCCGACATCGGCAGATCTGACGACGCTATTTTTTGCGCCCTGAGGCTACGTTAGCCAAGCCATTGATCTGGCATCGCTATCAGACAAAGGGCCCCGCAACAGAAATTGCGAGGCCCTGTGAATAGCTGTCTTGTTCGCTTCGATCAGAGCGCGGTGTAGTCGATTTCGAGGAATTTCTCGACTTCGGGCACCCAGCGATCCCGCACGAAAGCCACGTGATCGGGATGGTCATTATAGCCCGTGTAGGCGGCCTGGTCGGCAAATTCCATCGAGAAGCCGAAGGCATAGTCGTTCTTGGGGCTGACCTGGCGGAGCTGTTCGAATTTTTCGACGCTGGGAATGGCGGCCAGCACCTGGGCATCGCGGAGGAAGGCGCCCTCCTCCGCCGAACCGGCAACATGCTTGAGCGTGAAGACGACGGTGTGGCGGATCATGCTTCGCTTCCGATCGATTCGGTGGCGGCGATGGCGGCCATGTTGACGATGCCGCGGCTGGTGGTCGAGGGCGCCAGGATATGGGCCGGCGACTTCGGACCCATCAGGATGGGACCGACAGCCAAAGCGTTGTTCATTTCCTTGAGCAGCGTCATCGACAGGTTGGCCGCGTCCAGATTTGGGAAGATCAGCAGGTTGGCTTCGCCACCCAGCACGCTGTCAGGAATGTAGCGTTCGCGCAGATCCTGGTTGAGCGCCAGATCACCCTGCATTTCGCCTTCAACGATCAGGCTCGGGGCGATGGCCTTGAGCCTGGTATAGGCTTCACGCATCTTGAGGGCGCTGTCGCCGTCGCGCGAGCCAAAGTTGGAATAGCTCAGCAGCGCGACCTTGGCTTCGATGTTGAAGCGCTTGAGGTGGTCGCGGGCCTGCAGGGCAATGCCGACGATCTCATCGGCCGTCGGGTCCGGATTGACATAGGTGTCGGCCAGGAAGAAGGCGCCACGCGGCATGATCAGCATGGACAGGGCCGAGACGTCGGAAACGCCGTCCTGCAGGCCGATGACCGAGCGGATGTCGCGGACATGCTTGATGTAGCGACCCTGCAGGCCGCAGATCAGGCCATCGGCGTCGCCGCGCTTGACGGCCAGGGCACCGATGACGGTGGTATTGGTGCGAACGACCTGACGGGCGGTGTCGGGGGTGACGCCATCGCGCCCGACCAGCGAGTGGAAGAGGCTCACATAGTCGCGGTAGCGCGGATCGTCTTCGGGATTGATGACCTCGAAGTCCACACCGGGGCGCAGGTTGAGGCCGAAGCGCTCGATGCGCTGCTCGATGACCGCCGGGCGGCCGATCAGGATGGCTTTGGCGATGCGCTCTTCGAGCAGGACCTGGGTGGCACGCAGCACGCGTTCGTCTTCGCCATCGGCAAAGGCGATGCGCTTGTTCTGACCCTGGGCGCGATCGATGATCGGCTTCATCACCAGACCCGAACGGAAAACGAAGCGGTTGAGGCTGTCCTGGTAGGCGTTCCAGTCGGTGATCGGCTTCTTGGCGACGCCCGATTCCATGGCGGCACGAGCCACGGCCGGGGCGATGCGCAGGATCAGGCGCTGATCGAAGGGATTGGGGATGATATGGTCGGGGCCAAAGACCGCCGGCGCGCCGGACGGGGAAACTTCCAGACCCGGCTCGTGCGCCAGCTTGGCGATGGCGCGCACCGCGGCCAGCTTCATCTCTTCATTGATGGTGGTGGCGCTGACGTCGAGCGCACCACGGAAGATGAAGGGGAAGCAGAGGACGTTGTTGACCTGATTGGGATAGTCCGAACGGCCGGTGCAGATCATGGCGTCGGGGCGCGTGGCCTTGGCCAGTTCAGGGGTGATCTCGGGATTGGGATTGGCCAGCGCCAGGATCAGCGGCTTGGGCGCCATCTTGAGCAGCATTTCGGGCTTGAGCGCGCCGGCTGCTGAAAGGCCCAGGAAGACGTCGGCGCCGTCGATGACTTCGGCAAGCGTCGTGGCCTCGGAGGTGCGGCGATACTGGCCGCGCCACTTGTCGTTGATGTCATTGCGCTTGTGCGTGACGAGGCCATCCTTGTCGGCGACCCAGATGTTTTCGTGCTTTGCACCCAGGGCAACGAGGACGTTGAGGCAGGCGATCGCCGCGGCCCCTGCCCCGGAGGCGCAGATCTTGACCTCGTCGATCTTCTTGCCCTTGAGCTCGAGACCATTGAGGACGGCGGCGCCGACGATGATGGCCGTGCCATGCTGGTCGTCGTGGAAGACCGGGATCGGCATGCGCTCGCGCAGGGTTTCCTCGATCTCGAAGCAGTCGGGAGCGCGGATGTCCTCGAGATTGATGCCGCCAAAGGTCGGCCAGAGCGGCGCGACGGCGTCGATGAACTTCGTGGGGTCGATTTCATCGATCTCGAGATCGAAGACGTCGATGCCGGCAAATTTCTTGAAGAGGACGGCCTTGCCTTCCATCACCGGCTTGGACGCCAGTGCACCGATATTGCCCAGGCCCAGAACGGCCGTGCCGTTGGAGATGACGGCAACCAGGTTCTGGCGGGAGGTGTAACGAGAGACGGCTTCCGGGAACTCGGCGATTTCCTCGCAGGGCGCAGCGACGCCCGGGGAATAGGCCAGGGCCAGATCGCGCTGATTGCCAAGCGGCTTGGTCGGCACGATTTCGAGCTTGCCCGGCTTGGGGAATTCGTGGAAATGCAGCGCCGCTTCCCGCAGGGCCTTGCGCTGTTCATTGACGTCGGTCGTCACACAATCCTCCTTGTCCGCCCTCAACCGGCGGCAAGACTAACAGAGGTTGCGTTGGTGCCACCAAACCACGGCAATGGAAAGGGTTTAAGTCGGCATGGGGGCAACTAAACTGGAGAATGGGTCACACTGCGCGGGCGATAGCCTCAGGCTGCGCTGGCGACGATATTCTGAATGCGGCTGCGGGGCTCATGGGTTGCGTGCAAGGCGGTTGCCAGTTCGCGGAAGGCGCCAACCTTGAGGGCCGGCGCAAAGATGAAGCCCTGGGCCTGAACGACGCCGCGGGCGCGCAGGTAAATCGCCTGCTCTTCGGTCTCGACACCCTCGGCGACGATTTCGCAATCCATGTCCTTGGCCATGACGATGAGACCATCGAGCACGGGAACCTGGGTGGTGCCGGGCTTGACCATGTCGACGAAGACGCGGTCGATCTTGATGATGTCGACGCCCAGGGTGCCGATATAGGCCAGGTTCGAGTGGCCGGTGCCGGCGTCGTCGAGCGCCAGCTTGCAGCCCAGGGCATGCAGGCCCGCAATGACGCTATTGGCCACGGCCGAGTTGCCGAGCGGATGGCGTTCGGTGATTTCGAAGACGAGCTGGCGCATGCCGATCTTGGAATTGCCGAAGATGGCCTGGACGTCTTCCACGATGCTGTCGTCGCGGAAGTGGCCTTCGAACAGATTGATGGAGATCTTGATCTCCGGCATCATGACGCAGAGGTCGCCCAGGTCCTGCCTCACCTGCTGCATCAGTGACAGGGTCATGGGAATGGCGAGGCCCGTCACCTCGGCATAGTCGATGAAGGCGCCGGGCGGAACGACCACGCCCTTCTTCTTTTCCCAGCGGCAGAGGACTTCGCAGCCCATCAGCTGGCCCGTGCGCAGGTTGATGACCGGCTGGTAGTAGGGCTTGATTTCACCGCGGGCGATGGCGCGTTCGAGATCGAAGGCGGGGACGCGCGAGCGGCGGACATAGTTCAACGACAGCAGCAGGAAGGCGCCGCTCATGATGCAGGCAATGACGGTAAAGCTGACGTCTAGATCGGCATAGGCGGCGCGCGCCATGGCGAAGGGAACGGCCGACTCGACCTTGATGGGCAATTCGCCGGCAAAGCCCTGGGCATAGATATAGTCGCCCTTGTCGTCCTGACGGTCGAGGAGCGCGGTGTCGCCGATGGTGAGGACGGTCGTGCCATTGGTGAGCTGGACGCGCATGGCGGCAGCGCGCGGCATGGTCTGGGCCAGGGCATTGGGCGTCTGGCCAATCAGCGGGATGAAGGCGGAGACGCGACGGGTCTGGCCGAAGGCCTGGGTGATCTTGAGCGCCGGCACGGCCATATCGCCGAGCTGCACAACGGTGATGGTTTCGGTCTGGCCCGGAATGGGCAGGCTGGCGGAGAGCGGCGAATAGGTCACGGTGCGGCCGATGGCGTCGCAATATTGCACGCCGTCGGCATTTTCCACGAGCACCTGTCGCAGGTTGAGGCTGCCCTCAATCTCGGCCTGGACATTGGCCACGAAGGTCGGCGTGCAAAGGGAGGGACTGTCGGCGATGACGCGTCGCAGGGCCGCGATCGCGTCATTGGTGCCGGTCTGGATCTGGGCGCTGACCGCGCCAACAAACTGGCTGCGCGTGGTTTCTTCGCGGGCCCGCACATAGGTGTCGAGCAGATAGTCCACAGCGACGATGGGCACGAAAGCGAGGATCGCGCCTATCAACGTCAGAACGTGGGAATATTTCGACTTCACAACGCGAATCCGGGACAGTCTTCCGACGTCCTACCGGTACGCTTGAGCATTTAACGGATCATTAACGCTGATTAAGCGATTGGAAATGGCCGATTTTCTGCTTGCAGCCAAATTGTGCCGCACCCTGTCAAAAATACCTAGGTACTATCGACGATAGTAAAGCTGCGTGTTTGGGCTAAGCTTTTCCATGGAACGCGGGCGCATGGAAACGAAGACTGTGTTGGACCCACAACTGACTCCTCGTGAAGAAGAGGTCTTGAGCCTCATCTTGCAGGGCAATACCAATAAAGGCATTGGCAGCCTGCTCGGCATTTCTCCGCGCACCGTGGAAGTGCATCGCCTGCATATCATGGACAAGATCCATGCCACCAATGTGGTGGATCTGTGCATCCGTTGCCGCGACTGGAAACCCCGCCAGCGCAGCGAGCAGCCGGACAGCAACCTGAGCATGGCGGGCTAAGGCCCTGACCTCCCAAATATAAAAGGCGGCCCCGTTACCGGGGCCGCCTTTGTTGTGTCTTGGCGCCAGTGACTACTGGACGTTGAGGCGGAGGCTGAGCTCGCGCAGCTGTTTGGGGGCAGCCGGGCTCGGCGCGCCCATCAGCAGGTCTTCGGCCTGCTGGTTCATCGGGAAGGCCGTGATCTCGCGCAGGTTTTGCACGCCGCAGATCAGCATGACGATACGATCGACGCCGAAGGCTGCGCCGCCGTGTGGCGGAGCGCCATACTGGAAGGCGCGATAGAGGCCACCAAACTGTTCCTCGACCTCGTCGCGGGTCTTGCCGGTCAATTCGAAGGCCTTGACCATGGTGTCGGGCAATTGGTTACGGATCGAGCCGGAGGCGATTTCATAGCCATTGCAGACCGCATCATACTGATAGGCCTTGATGGTCAGCGGGTCCTGGCTGTTGAGCGCGTCGATCCCGCCCTGCGGCATGGAGAAGGGGTTGTGCGCGAAGTCGAGGCGCTTTTCCTCTTCGCTCCATTCGTAGAAGGGGAAGTCGACGATCCAGCACAGGGCGAACTGTTCGGTATCGACCAGGTTCAGGTCGGTACCGACCTTGGTGCGGGCTTCGCCGGCGAATTTGTAGAATTTTTCAGGACGACCGGCGACAAAGAAGACGGCGTCGCCATCATCAAGGCCAAGCTGGGCCTTGAGGGCGGCGGTGCGCTCTTCGCCGATGTTCTTGGCGATCGGGCCCGAGCCCTGCCCTTCCTTGAAGAAGATGTAGCCAAGTCCCGGCTGGCCTTCGCCCTGCGCCCAGGCGTTCATGCGGTCACAGAAGGCGCGGCCGATCGGTTCGGCCCCGGCCTTGTTCTTGGCTGGGATAGCCCAGACCTCGACCTTGGAATCGGCTTCGATCTGGTTGGCGAAGACCTTGAAGCCGGAACCGGCGAAATGCTCGGTGACGCCCTGGATCTCGATCGGGTTGCGCAGGTCGGGCTTGTCGGAACCATATTTGCGGATCGCCGTGTCATAGGGAATGCGCGGCCAATCCTTGGTGACGCGCTTGCCGTCGGCGAACTGCTCGAAAATGTCGGTGATGATTGGGGTCATCGTGTTCCAGACGTCTTCCTGGGTGACGAAGCTCATTTCCAGGTCGAGCTGGTAAAATTCACCCGGCAGGCGATCGGCGCGCGGATCTTCGTCGCGGAAGCAGGGCGCGATCTGGAAGTAGCGGTCAAAACCGGCGACCATCAGCAACTGCTTGTACTGCTGGGGCGCCTGCGGCAGGGCAAAGAACTTGCCGGGATGGATGCGCGACGGCACGAGGAAGTCGCGCGCGCCTTCGGGCGACGACGCAGTCAGGATCGGCGTCGAATATTCGGCAAAGCCCTGCTCGGTCATGCCGGCGCGCATGGCGGCAATCACCTTGGTGCGCTTGACCAGGTTTGCATGCAGCTTCTCGCGGCGCAGGTCGAGGAAGCGGTAGCGCAAACGGACGTCCTCGGGATATTCCTGATCGCCGAACACGGGCAGCGGCAGTTCCTTGGCCGCCGAGAGCACTTCGATCTCGCGGATGAAGATTTCGATCGTGCCAGTGGGCAGATTGGGGTTTACGGCCGAGGCGTCACGGAGCTTCACCTCGCCGTCGATGCGAAGCACCCATTCCGAGCGCACCTTTTCGGCCTGCGCAAAGGCAGGAGAATCGGGGTCGATGACGGCCTGGGTCACGCCATAGTGGTCGCGCAGATCGATGAACAGCAGGCCGCCATGGTCGCGGATGCGATGCACCCAGCCGCTGAGACGGACGGTCTGGCCGGCGTCCTGAGCAGTAAGGGCTCCGCAGGTGTGCGAGCGGTAGCGATGTGAGGTCATGGTCGGAACTCTGAAAAAGGCCTGAATCTTGGGCGGGAAAAGCGCATGAGAGGTCCCGCTTGTCAAGGTGAGCGGGTTACGGGAGCGCATTGCGATTGGCGCGCCGCAAGCTGAGAAATCGGCTGACCAAATTCCGGTATGGAGTGAAAGGGCTGCACCTGCTAGGAAGAATATTGACGATTTTGAGACGGACGCCGGTATGGACCTGATTATTTCCACGGATGTGCTCGCGGCATTCTGCGAGCGCGCTGCCAATTTTGACTTTGTAACTGTCGATACCGAATTCCTGCGCGAGACCACCTACTGGCCCAAGCTGTGCCTGATCCAGGCGGCCACTGACGACGAAGCCGTGCTCATCGATCCGCTGGCGCCGGGCCTCGACATGTCCAGTTTCTTCGACCTGCTGGCGAACCCGAACATCACCAAGGTGTTCCATGCAGCCCGACAGGACATCGAAATCTTCGTCAAGCTGACGGGCAAGGTGCCGGTCAATATTTTCGATACCCAGATCGCGGCCAGCGTCTGCGGTTTTGGCGACAGCGTCTCCTATGACAATCTCGTCCGCTCCATCACCAATGTCGAACTCGACAAGTCATCCCGCTTCACCGACTGGTCGGCGCGGCCGCTGACCGAAAAGCAGCGTCTCTATGCGCTGGCCGACGTGACGCATCTGCGCGACATCTATCGCGAATTGCGCAAGCAGGTGGACGCAACCAAGCGCTGGGACTGGGTCGAGGACGAGCTGGGCGTGCTGCGCAGCATCGACACCTATGTGATTCAGCCCGAGCACGCCTGGGAACGGCTCAAGATGAAGATCAATCGTCCGCGCGACCTGGCGGCGCTCAAAAAGCTTGCCGCCTGGCGCGAGAAGCGGGCGCAGGATGGCGACCAGCCGCGCAGCCGCGTGCTCAAGGACGATGTGCTGTTCGAACTGGCGCAGCAGCGCCCGCTCACGCCAGACGCCTTCGAAAAGCTCCGCGCCGTGCCGCGCGGTTTCGGCCGGTCTTCGGCTGCAGCCGAGATCATGGCGCTGCTCAAGGATGTGGAAGCACTGGGCAAGGCGGAACTGCCGACCATGCCGGAGCGCTATCGCGGCCCCTCGCCCAAGGGCGCCGTGGGTGACCTGATCCGCGTGCTGCTGAAATCGGTCGCCGAGCAGCATGGCGTTGCCGCCCGCATTCTAGCGACCTCGGACGAGATCGATGCGCTGGTGCTCGATGACGATGCCGACGTCCCGGCCCTCAAGGGCTGGCGCCGCAAGCTGTTTGGCGAAAAGGCACTCGATATCAAGCATGGTCGAATCGGCCTGGTGGCGACGCGCCAGGGCGTCATCGAGATCGCTGTGAAGGATACGGTTCCGGCTGAGTAGTTTAGCCTGAATTGGCAATGTTGCGCCGCGATGATATTATTGCCGGATGCGAGACATTGGCCGCGAACTGTTGCTGAAAGAACTGGCCGCGCTCCGGCCGATACTGGAGCGCGACGGCGTCGTTCATTTGCAGCTCTTCGGCTCCCGCGCTCGCGGTGACAATCGCACCGACAGCGATGTCGATGTTCTGATCGATGTCGATCGCAGCCGGAAGTTCTCTCTTATCGACATGGCAGGCGTTTATAACCGGATCCTTGACGCTACAGGACTGGAATCCAGCGTCGTGGTTCGAGATGATGCTCCGGAGGAATTCGTGGACCGCGTTCTCGAAGAAGCGGTCGAGGTGTTCTGATGGTCGTGACGACCCGTGACCGACTGTTGCATATCAAAACAGCGATCAACGACGTCCACGATGCTGTGTGCGGTCTAACCATGGATGTCGTTGAAGAGAGTCGCGTACCGCGGTTGGCTTTTGAGCGCGCTATCGAGATCATAAGCGAAGCATCAAAAAGCATCCCAGATGACCTCAAGAAGGCCTACGGCCAAGACATTCCCTGGCACGACATCGCGTCGATCGGCAATCTCCTGCGCCATGCCTATCATCGCACCAGCCTCAAGGCTCTGTGGGCGATCTATACTAACGACCTCGATCCGCTCGAAGCCGCCATTGACGCCATGATGGCCGCTATTCCACCTTCACATCCGACGACTTGAACCCCGCCACATTGGCGAAATGGTCCAGCCGGCCGCGCAGGTGTTCGCCGCTGAGGAAGGCCATGTCATTGGGCAGGACCAGCGAAAGCGCATCGCCATGGATGTCGAAGCGGATGCGCGGCAGGATGCCGGGCATGGCGGCGGTCATCGGATAGGCAACGCGGAAGAGCGCGCCGATCAGGCGGGCCCGCGCGGTAAGTTCGGCCGAGCCCAATGGCGCCAGCGGGGCGGCCGTCTTGCTCTTGAGGCCGTCATAGCGGATGGCGATGACCTGAGCCAGAAACGCCCGACCGGGGTGGTCGACGCCGCTGAGCGAGCTATAGGCGACGGCATCGACGCTCTGCGGGCCGCGATAGTCAGGATGCGAACGCCAACCGATGTCGGAGAGCAGGCAGACAACGTTGCGCAGGCGTTCCTCATCGGCCGTCTCTGCGGCGCCGGAGGCAGCCAGGAACTTGCCGGTGAATTCGATCAGGTCGTTGGCATGGGAGGGCGAGCGTGAGCGCAGAACGGAGAGTTCCTCGGCGCCCTGGATCAGCGGGTCGATTGCCTGTTCGCGCTTGTCGAGCAGGCCATAGAGATAGCCTTCACGGACGCCGAGCGCCGAGAAGACCACGTCGGCGAAATTGCCGGCCTTGAGGACTTCGGCAAGCACGGCCGCGCCGAAGGGCACGAGTTCGCGGCGCGATGAACTGACATTTTCGGAGCCTTCATAGCCCTTGAGAGAGCTGGCGCCGATGATGGCGTTGCAGAAGGCGATCATGTCGTCGGCCGGGACGACGTAGTTCTGCACCATGTGCAGCGGGTAGCCCTTGACGATCTGGTGCAGCTTGGCCAGCGAGCGCCAGGTGCCGCCGATGGCAACGAAGGACTGGCCCTTGTCGATCCTGTCCAGCCCGGCCTTGACCATCTGGTCGCGAACGATGCCGGCAGCCTTGGTGGGCGAGCCATTGCTGTCGTCCTGAAGGCGGATGACGCCGAGTTCGAAGGAGGCGCCATCGGTATCAGCGCCGTTACGGATGCTCGACAATTCAAGGCTGCCGCCGCCCAGATCGCCGACGACACCGGCAAAGCCGGGAATGCCGGCCACGGCACCGAGTGCGGCAAAATGGGCTTCCTGTTCGCCGCTGAGCACATTGACCTTGGTCTCCATCAGCGCCTCGACGGCATCGACGAATTCCTGGCGGTTGGCGGCGTCGCGGACGGCAGAGGTCGCCAGAACATGCACCTTGCCGACACGCATCATGCGCGCGACAAGGGCGAAGCGTTTGATGGCGTCGAGCGCCTGGGCCATGTTGGCTTCGGCGAGGCGGCCGGTCTGGCCGACGCCGCGGCCCAGGGCACAGGCGGACTTTTCGTTATAGAGCGGCGTCAGGGCACGCGCATGGCGCTCATAGACCACCAGGCGGACCGAGTTTGATCCGATATCCAGCACGGCAACGGGTTTGGCGCCCTTGATGCGGCCTTGCGCGGTTGGATCCGCATCGACGCCCCAGAACTGATTCAAGCGAGACCCTCATCATCGACCCCACCAGCGCTGCCGCGACCGGACAGCGAGGGGTTGGTCATGAAATAGTCATGCGCGTTGAAGGGTTCCTCCCCATCGGCGACACGCATGCGGTGCGAGCTGCCATCGGGCAGCACTTCCCAGCTCTGCTGGTTGTCGCGCAGATAGGCAACCAGAATCCGGTCGAGGATCTGCTTATGCACGGTCCTGTTGAGAATTGGCACCATGACTTCAACGCGGCCATCGAGATTGCGGCCCATCAGGTCGGCGGAGGAAATATAGACCGTGGCGCGTGGGTTGGGCATGGCCTCACCATTGCCGAAACAATAGATGCGGCTGTGTTCAAGGAAGCGGCCAACCACCGATTTGACGCGGATATTATCCGAGAAACCGGGAATGCCGGGCCGCAGGCAGCAGATGCCGCGGACGATGAGATCAACCTTCACGCCCGCCTGGCTGGCGTCGTAGAGCGCGTCGATGGTGGCGGGATCGACCAGCGAGTTCATCTTGAGCAGGATGCTGGCCGGCTGGCCATTGCGGGCAAATTCCATCTCGCGGGCAATGCTGTCGAGCAGGGTCTCGCGCAGGTTGACCGGCGAGACTGCAATGGTTTCGAGCTCGGTCGGGCGGGCATAGCCGGTGATGAAATTGAACACGCGGGCGACGTCGCGGGTGATCGCCGGGTCGATGGTGAAATAGCTGAGGTCGGTGTAAATCTTGGCGGTGATCGGGTGATAATTGCCCGTGCCGATGTGGCAGTAGCTGACCAGCTTGCCCTTTTCGCGGCGCACCACCTGGCTGAGCTTGGCGTGTGTCTTGAGCTCGATGAAACCGAAGACCACCTGGGCCCCTGCCCGCTCGAGGTCGCGCGCCCAGCGGATATTGGCCTCTTCGTCGAAACGGGCTTTGAGCTCGACCAGACAGGTCACTGACTTGCCCGCCTCGGCGGCAAGCACCAGCGCCTTGATGATCGGGCTGTCGGCAGAGGTGCGATAGAGCGTCTGCTTGATGGCGACGACGTCCGGATCACGGGCCGCCTGCATGAGGAATTGCGCGACGACGTCAAAGCTTTCGAACGGGTGATGGACCAGAATGTCCTTGGCGCGGATGGCGGCAAAGCTGTCGCCGCTATAGTCACGGATGCGCTCTGGGAAGCGGGCGTGATAGGGCGTGAACTTGAGGTCGGGGCGGTCGACGTCGCAGACTTTTCGGGCATCGGCCAGGCCGAGGAAGCCCTGCACCTCGAAGACGTCGCCTTCCTTGACGCCGAGCTGTTCGCCAATCTGGCGCTTGAGGGCACGGGTCATGGAGCCTTCGATTTCGAGGCGGATCACCTGGCCGCGGCGACGCTGGCGCAGGGCGGTCTCGAATTCCACCACCAGATCGGCCGCCTCGTCGTCGATTTCGATTTCGCTGTCGCGAATGACACGGAAGGCGCCCGAGCCGACGACTTCATGGCCGGGGAACATCTTGTGGAAGAAGAGTTTGACCAGCGTATCGATGGTCACGACCTCACTGCGGCCTTCGGAGACGAGGCCGCTGGGCAGGTTGATGAAGCGGTCAAGATTGCCGGGAATGCGCACCAGGGCGGTGAGCGGAATATCGGTATCGGGGCGCTTGAGCTCGAAGGCCAGCGCGAGGCCGAGATTGGGGATGAACGGAAACGGATGCGCCGGATCGACAGCGATGGGCGTCAGGACCGGGAAGATCTCCTCGCGGAACAGCTTCTGCAGATAGTCGATCTGGTCGGCCGTGAGGTCGTCGGCCTCGTGGATGACCACATTCTGCTCGAACAGCTCTTCACGCAGGCTCTGCCAGTGGTCCTGCTGCTCAAGCTGGAGGTGCTGGGCCAGCGTGGCGATCTCTTCGAGCTGCTCGGCCGGGGTCAATCCGTCGGCACTGAGCTTGGAGAGGCCGGCGCGCATCTGACCCTTGAGGCCCGCGACGCGGACCATATAGAATTCGTCGAGATTATTGGCCGAGATGGAAACGAAGCGCAGGCGTTCGAGCAGCGGATGGGCGGCATTGCCGGCTTCCTCGAGCACGCGCATGTTGAACTGCAGCCAGCTGACCTCGCGATTGACGAAGCGCGCCGGGCTCTTGCGCAGCGCCTCGACATCAGGAACCGAAGCTTCGGTATCGGCGAACTCGCTCAGCTCATTCATCGTCGGTGTCCCAGTCCTGTTCGTCAATCGCTTCGCCGCGTGCCACCCGCCTGCGGTCCAGCGCGTCGGCGGCTATGCTGCGGGTGATGGCGGTGCCCTTGGCCAAGGCCAGGCGATCCATCAGATCGGCCAGAATCACCGCTTCCTCGGTCGATCGTTCCATGCGGGCGACCAGGTAGCCAATGGTCTTCGGATCCACCATGATCTGGCGATCTCCGAATAATTTCACGAACATCTGTGACAATTGAATGTCATCGGACAGGTCCAGGGTGAAGGCCGTCGCGCGGCGGATACGCGAGCGCACATCATCGGTGGTCAGCGGCCAATTCGCAACGTCTTCCCGCGCGGTGAGCAGAAGCGGCCGCTGTTCGCGCATAGACTGGTTGAGCAGGTGAAAGAGGCCGGGTTCGTCATAGCCCAGGCGATCGACATCCTCGACGATCAGCGGTGCCGTGCCGCCGTGGGTGGCCAGATCCTCCAGGTCATCGACGCCCGCAAACAGCGCGTGACTGCGGTCGGCAAAGATGCGGGACAGGTGCGACTTGCCCGATTTTGCCGGGCCGGTGAGCAGGGTGATCGGATCGGGCCAGTGGGGGAAAGCCATGATGCGCCCGTAGGCCAATTCATTGCCCTCGCCCACCATGAAGTCAGCTTCGCCCTGGGCCGTGACATGACCCAGTTCGAGCGGCAACTGGCCCCTGGCGAGCTCGCTATCAGATGGCGCTGCCACCGGAGCCACCATTGCGACCGAGATAGAGCGCGCTTTCCTTGTATTTGCGCACGGCATAGCGAACCAGGACCGAGGCAATCGCGGCCATGGGCACGGCCAGCAGCAGGCCGACGAAGCCGAAGAGCGCGCCGAGTGCCAGGAGGGCAAACATCATCCAGACCGGATTGATCGAAATCGCCGAGCCAACCAGCTTGGGATAGAGAATATTGCCCTCGATGAACTGCCAGAACAGGAAGATACCGCCGACGAGCACGACCATCCACCAGTTCGGCCAGAACTGGACCAGGGCGATACCGACCGAGAGGCCGAAGCCGAAGATGAAGCCGACGAAGGGCACAAAGCTCAACAGGCCTGCCATCAGGCCGACGACGAGGCCGAAATTGAGCCCGATCAGGCTGAGCGCGGTGGCGTAGAAGGCAGCATCGAGCAGCAGGACACCGCCCTGCCCGCGGATCACGCCGGCCATGGACTTGTCGATGTCGCGCAGGACAGACTGGATCTCGCCCTTGTGCTCCTGGGGAAGCAGGCTGTCGATGCCAGCCACCATGCCTTCCCAGTCGAGCAGGAGATAGAAGGAGATGACGGGCGTCAGCACGATGAAGCCGATGACGGTTGCGCCGGTCAGGCCGATATTGACCAGTTCGCCTGGGATGGTAGCGATGAAGCCAAGGGCCTGGCGGGCCAGATCATTGAGGCTGGTCTGCAGCTGTGCAGCACGTTCAGGGCCAAGCCACTCGGTGATTTCAGGCGACCAGCGGGCGAACAGGGCCTGCAGGTCCGCCACATAACCCGGCAGGCGCTGGATGAGGCCAATAATCTGCTGGCCGATCAACGGCACGAACATGAAAAAGATCGACAGGACCAGAGTGATCACGCTGAGCAACACCACGGTCGTCGCCCAGGCGCGGTTGAACCGCCATTTCTGAAGCTGGTTGACCAGCGGGTTGAGCAGATAGGCCAGAGCCACGCCAACCACGAAGGGCAAAAGGATGCCACGGAACAGCCAGAGCACCAGAACGAGCCCGATCAGCAGCCCAATCCAGATCAGCACTTGATTTCGTAGTGTCATGGTGCCGGGCGGCCCTTGCGTCAGTTGGGTGGAGAAGCTATCAGGCCTCTAGCTTCCGGCTCCGGAATTGGCAACCGCCTTGGCCTTCCGGTTCTGCCTTTTGCGCACGCTTTCCTCATATGGAACAGGGGCCAATGTCCGATCCGCAAAACCTGACACCAAACGGTCTCTCATACAAGCAGGCGGGCGTCGACATCGATGCCGGCAATGCGCTGGTAGAAGCCATCAAGCCCGCCGTTCGTTCCACGCGCCGTCCAGGCGCCGATGGCGAGATCGGCGGCTTTGGCGGATTGTTCGACCTCAAGGCTGCCGGCTTTACCGATCCGGTGCTGGTGGCGGCCAATGACGGCGTCGGTACAAAGCTCAAGATCGCGATCGATACGGGCAATCATTCGACCATCGGGCAGGACCTGGTGGCGATGTGCGTCAACGACATCATCGTGCAGGGTGCCGAGCCGCTGTTCTTCCTCGACTATTTTGCCACCGGCAAGCTCGATGTCGAACAGGGCACGGCCATCGTCAATGGCATTGCCGAGGGCTGTCGGATCGCCGGCTGCGCGTTGATCGGCGGCGAAACGGCCGAAATGCCGGGCATGTATCATGGCAAGGACTATGACCTCGCCGGCTTTGCCGTGGGCGCGGCCGAACGCGGCACGCTGCTGCCTCGCGCCGACATCGCCGAGGGTGACGTGCTGGTCGCCATTGCCTCTTCAGGCGTGCATTCCAACGGCTATTCGCTGGTGCGCAAGATCGTCGAGATCTCGGGCGCCGACTGGTACATGGACGCGCCCTTCCAGTCCGGCACGCCACTCAGCGAAGCGCTGCTGACGCCGACGCGCATATACGTGAAGCCGCTGCTTTCCGCCCTCAAGGCTGGCATCGGCATCAAGGCGCTGGCCCATATCACCGGCGGCGGCTTCATCGACAATATTCCGCGTGTGCTGCCCGACCATCTGGCCGCCCATGTCGACCTCAATGCGATCACCGTGCCGAAGGTCTTCGGCTGGCTGAGCCATGCCGGTGGCATGGAGGAGCGCGAAATGCTGCGCACCTTCAACTGCGGCGTTGGCATGCTGGTGGCGGTTGCGCCGGAAGATGCGGACACGCTGGTCGCGCATCTGAGCGAAGCCGGCGAGATCGCTTCGGTGGTCGGCAGGCTGACGGCGCGCGATGGCGAGCCGGTGACCTTCGAAGGCAAGCTGGCGCTATGAGCCGCAAGCGCGTCGCGATCCTGATTTCGGGCCGCGGCTCGAACATGTCGGCGCTGATCAAGGCGGCCAAGGCGGAGGACTATCCGGCAGAGATCGTCGGTGTCCTGTCCAATCGCGCGGCAGCGCCGGGCCTCGAGATCGCGGCGGCAGAAGGCATTGCCACGGCCTCGCTGGCGCAGAGCAAATTCCCCAGCCGGGACATGTTCGAAGACGTCATGACCCAGATCCTCGAAAGCTGGGACGTGGACCTGGTCTGCCTCGCCGGCTTCATGCGCATTCTGGGCGAGGATTTCGTCAATCGCTGGGAGGGCAAGATGATCAACATCCACCCGTCCCTGCTGCCGCTCTATCGCGGCCTCGACACCCACGCACGTGCCCTGGCCGATGGCGCCACGGTGCACGGCTGCACGGTGCATTTCGTGACGCCGGGGCTTGATGAAGGCGCAGCGATCCTCCAGGCCGAAGTCCCGGTGCTGCCGGGCGACACGCCGGAGACCCTCGCCGATCGCATTCTGGTGGAAGAGCACCGCATCTATCCCGAGGCGCTGCGTTTGCTGGCCTCGGGACAGGTTGTTGCGCCTTAGGGCAGAGCCTTGATGAAGGCCGTGACGACCTTGGCCGAATTGTCCGATGCCAGACCCATGAATGTGCCCATCTCATTCTCGCCTTCGCCGCCGCCGGCCAGATCGGACAGCGAACGGAAGGCGATGAAGGGCACGCCGTTGGCATAGGCGACATGGGCAACTGCGGCGCTTTCCATGTCCAGCACGCGCGCTTCGAAGGTGTCGAAGGCATATTCGCGGAACGCGGCATTGTCGACGAAGGCCGCGCCGGACACGCCATTGCCGCCGACATGGATGCCGGGTGCGCTGGTCAGGCAGGCCTTGTCGGCCGTGCAGTCATCCAGCGTAACATCGGCAGCCACGCTTTCCGCGACGGCCAGCAAGTCCGGGTCAACGGCGAACCAGAACTTGTTCTCCGGTTCTGCGTCAGCACGTGTAACCGTCACTTCCTGCGGGAAGATCATGCCGTAGTTGACATGCGATGCCTCGAGAAACGGCGGCGGCGTGAACTCACCTTCGGCGGTCTCGCGCGCCATGATTACTTCCAGATATTGGCCCCACTGCGCCGGAACGATCACGTCGCCGATATGCCGCTCCGGATCGACACCGCCCGCAATCCCGGAGAACACGATGCTATCCACGTTAAAGGAATCCAGCACCACCTGAGTGTTCATCGCCGCATTGACCATGCTGACGCCGGTCAGGAACAGCACCACCGGCTTGCCCTCGATCAGGCCGGTCGCAAAGGTCGTGCCATTGACGGAATAGTCCTTGCGCTCCTGCAAGACGGTCTGCAGCGCTACCCATTCCGGTGCAAAGGCCGACATCACAGCAATGCGTGGCGTGGTATCCAGCGTTTCCGCGGCCAGCGCTGGCGTGGCGCAGATGGCGCAAACTACCGCCACTGCGGCCAAATTCCCCTTAGTCATTGTATTTCCCTCATAATTGACCGTCGCAGGCTAGTCCGAGCCGATCTCTGGCAATAGCCGGTGGCGCTGCATGGCAGCATCCCATCACGCAAATTGATCGGGCCCATTGTCAAAATCGGTTCGACCTTTGTTCCATCGAGGCGTAGCGTCCGGCCTCTGCGAAGGGGAATCACATGTCTGTCCGCGATTGGTCCTGGATCATCCTGCTTGGCGCCATCTGGGGTTGCTCGTTCATTTTCAACGCGATCCTGATCCGCGAAATCGGCCCACTCTGGGTCACATCCTTCCGGGTCGGCATTGGTGCATTGGGCTGCTGGATAGTCATGGCCGCGCTGCGCAAACCGGTTCCGCGCGATCCAAAGCTATGGGTGCAACTGGGCCTGCTTGGCATTATCGCCTATGCCATCCCCTTCGCCCTGTTTCCCCTTGCCCAGGCGCATCTGGCCAGCGGCGTAGCCGCGATCATCAACGCGCTGACGCCGATGGTGACCGCGGTCATCTCCCATTTCTGGATCGGCGGCGAAAAGGCCTCGCGAACAAAGATGACCGGGGTCGCCATCGGCTTTGTCGGCGCAACCATCCTGGTCTCGCCGGCCCTCAGCGCTGGCGGCAGTTCCAACCTCTGGGCCATTGCGGCCTGTCTCGGCGCGACGCTCTGCTACGCCATTTCGCTCAACATCACGCGCAGCTTCAAGCATGTCGAGCCGACGGCCTTTGCCTCCATCGCACTGACCGGGGCCACGATCATCGCCGTGCCGATCGCTTTTCTGAGCGAAGGCGCGCCGGTGATGACGCGCCCCGAAACCTATGGCGCAGCTTTGGCCATCGGCCTGCTGTCGACGGCCTTCACGTTCCAGATCATGTATCGCATCCTGCCACGCGTCGGCGCGACCAATTTTGCAACCACGACCTTTATCGCGCCAATCTCGGCGCTGATCCTGGGTGTCACGGTGCTGCGCGAAACTGTGCTGCCGATCCAGATCCTGGGCATGGTGGTGATCTTTTTCGGGCTGCTGTTCATCGATGGCCGCATCCGCAAGATCTGGAACCGCGTTCCGGCCTGACGGAACCTGGCCTGGCGCACAGAGTTGGGGTCCTTGAGGAGCCCGACATGAACCAGAATAGACCTGACATCGATCCACGGCCCGTACCGGAAATCGTGCCGCAGCCAGAGCCCGCGCCGCCGCAGCCAGTCGACCCGGTGCCGCCCTCACCGCAGGAATTGCCTGATACTCCACAACCCGTGGAAGATCCCACTCCCGGCCAGCCTGCACCAGAGCCGGGCCCTGGCGGCGACCAGCCACCAACGAGGAGCTAGAGCAATGAGCGAGAAACATCCCCATTCCAAGCCCGAGACGCGCCGCCCCGACCCGGTGCCGCCCATGCCGGTGAACCTGCCCACCAGCAATGCCGATCACCCCGGCACGACCCCGCTCCGCCACGGCGAAAAGGATCCGCTGGACTATAACCTGCCGCCCGAACCCAAGAACGACTGGAATCCCTGAAACAGAAACGGCGCCTCGCGGCGCCGTTCTTTTTGACCCTACTCGATCCCGAGCTTTTGCTTCATCAGCTCGTTGAGAGCCTGCGGATTGGCCTTGCCGCCCGAGGCCTTCATGGCCTGGCCGACGAACCAGCCGAGCATGGTCGGCTTGGCGATGCACCTGCGCCACCTTGTCCGGGATTGGCCGCGATGATCTCGTCCACCGACGCTCTCGATGGCGCCCGTGTCGGTCACCTGCTTCATGCCGCGCGCCTCGACGATCGCGCGCGGTCGCCGCCTTCCTCGCGATGAGGATCTCAGCAGGTCCTTGGCGATCTTGGAGGAGATGGTCCGGTCGGCGATCAGGTCGACGATGGCCGGCGATCTGCGCCGGCTGAGATGGGTCCGAGACGGCGACGCCCTGACTCTTGTTGCAAAGCGCCGAACGTCGCTGATCACGAAATTGGCCGACCGCCTTGCCGTCCGCTGGCGCCTTGGCCACGCGCCTCGTAATAGTCGGCCGTGTCGCGCTCGGCCACCAGCACGCTGGCGTCATAGGCGGTGACGCCGTAGTCGCTGACGAAGCGCGCCTTCTTCTCGTCCGGCAGCTCCGGCAGGCCTCGGCCAGCTTGTCGACGAAGGCGTCGTCGAACTCAAGCGGCAGCAGGTCCGGATCGGGGAAGTAGCGGTAGTCATGCGCCTCTTCCTTGGAGCGCATGGAACGCGTCTCGCCGGCTTCGGGATCGTAGAGACGGGTTTCCTGATCGATGGAACCGCCATCCTCCAGGATCTCGATCTGGCGGCGGGCCTCGACCTCGATGGCCTGGCCGATGAAAGCGGATGGAATTGACGTTCTTGATCTCGCAGCGCGTGCCGAATCGCTCGCCCGGCTTGCGCACGGAGACGTTCACGTCGGCGCGCAGGATTGCCCTTCTCCATGTCGCCGTCGCAGGTGCCCAGATAGCGCAGGATGGTGCGCAGCTTGCGCCACATAGGCCTTGGCCTCCTCGGACGACCGCAGGTCGGGCTTGGAGACGATTTCCATCAGCGCGACGCCCGAGCGGTTGAGATCGACAAAGCTCATGTTCGGATGCTGGTCGTGGATCGACTTGCCGGCATCCTGCTCGAGATGCAGGCGCTCGATGCCAATCTCGATCTGCCCATCGGGCATGTCGAGATAGACCAGCCCTTCGCCGACGATCGGGATCCTTGAACTGGCTGATCTGGTAGCCCTGCGGCAGGTCGGGATAGAAAGTAGTTCTTGCGGTCGAAGACCGAGCGGTTGTTGATCTGCGCCTTGAGGCCCAGGCCTGTGCGCACCGCCTGGCGAACGCATTCCTCGTTGATGGCCGGCAGCATGCCGGGCATGGCCGCATCGACGAAGCTGACGTTGGCATTGGGCGGGCTGCCGAATTCGGTCGACGAGCCGGAGAACAGCTTGCTCTCGCTGGTCACCTGCGCATGCACTCTCCATGCCAATGATGACTTCCCAGTCGCCGGTGGAACCCTTGATGAAGCTCTTGGGATTGGGCGTGCGGGTGTCGATAAGGGTCAATTGAACAGTCCTGCGAGGCAAGGCGAAACTATGCCAAACGCATAGAGCCTAGGGGGAATGGATGCAATTGCTTTGAGCCAGATTCACGGCCCGGACGTCAGTCCTCGTCCTCGATGTCGCCTTCGAAGGGCATGAGGTGCTTTTCGAGATGGACGCTCATGAAGGGTTCGTGGGCGGCGCGGCCATCTGGGCGCAGGGCCAGGATGCGATAGCCCTGCTTTTCATAAAAGCGCACGGCGCGGACATTGTCGGCCGGGGTTTCGAGCTGGACGCGTTCGGCGCCCTCCAGTTCGAGCATGCTCTCCATGCGGCGCAGCAGGCGCGAACCGATGCCGTGGCCCTGCAATTCGGGCATGACGAAGAGGTAGGGAATATAGGCGCGGCGTGAGGAACGGGAGCACCAGCCGACGGCTATGCCATCGACCTCGGCGACAATGATGCGGCTCAGCGTTTCGCCGACCGCCTGGCTCAACCGGCGCTTTTCAGCGTCGCGCATGCCGGTTCGCTCGGTCAAAAGCGGCAGGATGCCCTTCTCCCAGGCGCGATAGGCGATCTCGGCCAAGCGGGGCGCATCAGACTTCTCGGCTTTGCGAATGCTGATACCGGGCATGAGGCCTCCTGCCAGATCAAGGAACTAGCCGCGCCGCCGCGCAGCGATGATGCCCTTCTCGTAGTTGATGTTCCAGTCGATCAGGGTCCGCCACACAAGTTCGGCCTGATCCTCGTCAAGATCAAGTGCCAAACTGCGATCGCGGACCTTGGCAATGACCGCTTCGATACGGGCCGGATCGCGCGCTTCGTGCGGATCGGTCTTGATTTGGGCCATGCGGGTCACATAGGCGTGGCGTTCGGCAAACAGCGTCAGAAGGGCCATGTCGACGCGGTCGATCTCGGCACGGACGTCGTCCTTGGTTTCGCAGGCGTCGGGCAGCTTGGTGGCAGTCACTTGGAATTCCCGTCTCGATTTGCTGTTGCTGGTTTGCACCGGCTGGGTCGCGATTTCAACCACACGGCTTGCGCATTTGGTCCAGTCGGGATTATCAAAACGTCATGTCTAGCCAGTTCGAGATTGCCTGAGACCCCGTCCAAAGCGTGACGGGGCAGAATGAACCAGCCGGGTGCCGGGCGTGATGCCGGCAGCTGGTACTGTTTGTTCGCGGGCTCAGGCCCGCCCAGGGCAACTGACATTTCATGGATATTTCCCGAGACGAACAGCGGGTGCTGCATGCACTGGCGCAGGGCGGCCGCATCGCGCTGCTCAAGACCGAGGCCGGCAAGGTGACGGGCCTCGAATTCTTCAACCGCGAGGGCTGGCTGATGAGCAATTGCAGCCTCGTGCTGTTCAGGAAGCTCAAGGCCAAGAAGGCGATCCGCTCGCAGGGTGGTGGCCCCTACCGGATCACCCGGCGCGGCCTCGAACTGGTGCGCAGCGAGGTGGATAACCGCTGACGATCCGGCTAAACCGCGCGGATAATTTGACAAATCTTCCGCCGCATTGCCCATTGGCAGTGTGGCGGGAGAGCTTTTCATGACGAGCCAGATACGCATGGGCGCCATTTTCTGGCTGCTGACGGTGGAATTCTTCATTGCCCAATTTGTGGCACAGGCTGCATTTGCCGGCTTTTCGCTGACCGAGATGGATATCAGCGTGTTGGGCGTGTCGGGCTGCGCGGGCGAAAATCCCAACGCATTGGCCCCCTACTGCTCGCCACTGCATCTGGTGTTCAATGGCGGCATCATCCTGAATGGCGTGCTGATCCTTCTGGGCATCTGGTTTACGCGCAGGCTCTGGCCACGGGGCGGACTGACCGCGGCGGGGCTCTGGCTGCTGGCCATTGGCGGGGGCGTCGGCAGCATCATGGTTGGCTTTTTTCCCTATGACATCAACCGGCCACTGCACACGGTGGGCGCCATCCTGGCCCTTTGTGTCGCGGGTTTTGGCATGCTGGCTTTGGCAGGCGCATTCTGGCGGCCGTTCCGGAAATTTGCCATCTATACGCTGGCCACCGGCGTGGTGACCCTTGTCGGCTTCGTGCTCTATGGGCTGAATATCCACCTGGGGATCGGTGGCGGCACAATGGAGCGCATCGCCGCCTGGCCCCACACCATCTGGTATGTGGTGGCCGGTGCGCTGATCCTGCGCGGCCATTTCAAAGACCGCGCAGCGCAGGCTTAGTGGCGGGTAACTTCGCTCAGGGCCGCGGCAATGTGTTCCCATTCGTTGGAAACGCTGGCCGTGGCGCGGCGCTTGCCGGCGCGGCGATACCAGTAATCGGCATTGCCCATGTCCGCTTCGATCCAGTGCATCAGGGCATGGACCCAGTCAAAGGCCTGAACGCCTTCCATGGCCTGGACGATATTGTGGGCCATTTCCCATTCGGGACCGACGCGCAATTCGCCCTTCTTCAGCCACCACAGGGCCTGGAGCGGCTTGCTCATGTCCCTTGGCGGCTCGGACCAGTCGAGCGTGGTAAAGATATCAACGGCCATCGGCTTGGTCCCTGTCGGCCCGGACGCAGCGGCAGGCCGCGTCACGACGAGTTTCAACTTATGCATGGGGCGCAAATAGTGCGGAAACGCCGTGCGATCAAGTCACACGCCGATTCTTGCTTACCACCAGGCCTTGGGAGCGAAGTCACCACCGGCGCTTTTCTCGATGACGCGGGCGGCGGCAAAGAGCGTTTCCTCGTCGAACGGCTTGCCGATCAGCTGCAGGCCGAGCGGCAGTCCCTTGCCGTCCTTGCCGGCCGGCAAGGCGATGCCGGGCAGGCCCGCCATGTTCACGGTAACGGTGAAAACGTCCTGCATATACATCGCCACCGGATCGGCGGCCAGGGTCTCATCGCCAATGCCGAAGGCGGCAGACGGCGTGGCCGGGGTCAGGATGGCGTCGACGCCGGCGTGGAAGGCGTCCTCGAAATCCTTCTTGATCAGCGTGCGGACCTTCTGCGCCTTGACGTAATAGGCGTCGAAATAGCCGGCCGACAGCACATAGGTGCCGATCATGATGCGGCGCTTCACCTCGCGGCCGAAGCCAGCGGCGCGGGTGAGCTCGTACATGTCAGTGATGTCCTTGCCCGTGACGCGCAGGCCGTATTTCACGCCGTCATAGCGCGCGAGATTGGACGAGGCCTCGGCGGGGGCGACGATGTAGTAGGCCGGCAGCGCGTATTTGGTGTGCGGCAAGGAAATATCCTTGACCGTGGCGCCTTCGGCCTTGAGCCATTCAAGACCCTGGCTCCAGAGCTTTTCGATCTCTGGCGCCATGCCATCGATGCGATATTCGCGCGGCACGCCGATGGTCAGACCCTTGACGCCACGCTCGACGGCAGCGGCGAAGTCGGGCACGGCGATATCGACGCTGGTCGAATCCTTGGGATCGAAGCCCGACATCGAGGTCAGCAGCAGCGCCGCATCTTCCACCGTACGCGCCATCGGACCAGCCTGGTCGAGCGACGACGCAAACGCAACAGTGCCCCAGCGCGAGGCGCGGCCATAGGTCGGCTTGATGCCAACCGTGCCGGTCAGCGCGGCCGGCTGGCGAATCGAACCGCCCGTATCGGTCGCGGTCGCGCCGGCACAGAGCCAGGCGGCAACGGCTGCAGCCGACCCGCCCGAGGAGCCGCCGGGCACCAGGTTTGCATTGCTGCCCTCGGCCCGGAACGGACTGACCACCGGGCCGTAGTAGGAGGTCTCGTTGGACGAGCCCATGGCGAATTCGTCCATGTTGAGCTTGCCCAGCATGACGGCACCATCGCGCCAGAGATTGGCGGTGACGGTGGATTCGTATTCGGGCTTGAAGCCATCGAGAATGTGACTGGCGGCCTGGGTGTGGACGCCCTTGGTGGCGAACAGGTCCTTGATGCCCAGCGGAATGCCTTCCAGGGTGCCGCCCTGCCCCAAGCCAAGCTTTTCGTCGCTGGCCTTGGCCATGTCGAGCGCCTGGTCAGGCGTCACGGCGACATAGGCATTGAGCGCCGGATTGGCCGTTTCGATCGCCTTGAGATAGGCGCCAGTCAGCTCGGTGGCGGTGAAGCTCTTGGCTTCTAGCCCCTTGCGGGCTTCGGCAATGCTCAGCTTGGTCAGATCAGTCAAAGTCTTGTCTCTCTTGTTCAAACGGCGGCGGCTTCAGCCACACACGCCGGAGCTGACAGGGGGAATTCGAAAAAGGCCGACCATTGGCTGTCGGGATAGTCGAGGAACGGACCACGCGCGACAAAGCCAGCGCGGGTATACAGCCGATGCGCCTCGGCCATGCCATCGCCAGTGCCGGTTTCGAGCATGACGACGGGCAGGTCGCGCTCCCTTGCGAGACCGACGATGCGCTCGAGCAGCAGGCTGCCGACGCGCTGGCCGCGGACCTCGGGAAGCGTGTACATGCGCTTGACTTCGCCCAGCTCGGCAGAATGGACTTTCAGCGCACCCATGCCGACCGCCCTGCCCGTCTCGTCGCGCGCCACAAACAGCGTCGTGTCGCTGTCGGCCATCTGCTCCACCGTCATCTTGAACTGGAATTCCAGCGGCGACAGCGGGATGAGATGGTCGTTGAGATGGGCGACAAGCATGCGCACATCGTCCTGCAGCGGTGTCTCTATGGCGATGGCGATCGCCATTACTCGATCACCTTTGGCACCATGAAGAAATTGTCTTCGGTCAGCGGCGCATTCTTGACGATGGTCTCTGCATAGCCACCATCGCTGATCACGTCATCACGGCGGCGCAGGGTCATCGGCGTGACCGACGTCATGGGCTCGACGCCATCGACATTGACCTCGGCAAGCTGCTCGACGAAGCCGAGGATGGCGTTGAGTTCGCTCTGGTAGGCTTCCACTTCGTTATCTTCGATGCGGATGCGCGCCAGGCGACCAATGCGCTTCACGGTTGCGGCGTCGACGGACATGGGAAACTCCAGATAGAACGGCTCTTGCGGCGTTATTAGCAATGCGTTGCGGCAAAAGACAATGAAAATGGCTGATGCGGCGGATCAGACTTCCAATGCAAGGCCGGGTTCGAGGGAAACCAACCCGCTGCCATCAAGCAGTTCGCGCAATATCGGTATGGCATGATCCACGTCAGCCTCGTCGGCAGCAAGAGCCAGCAGCCGCGGTGGCCGATCCTCCAGCACGGCTTTTCCCAGCCTTGCGATCTGGACACCCGTCCCGAACAGAACTGTGGTCGCAACCTCGGCCCAGCGTCCAAGCACAGGCGGCTCACCCGTGAGTAAAAGCAGCGGCGTCTCGCCCATGGCATCGATCAAAATCGATCCCTGCCCGACCGACCATAGCTCAACCTCCGGCAGCACTCCGCCCTCGTCGATCAAATTGAGCGGCTTGCGCGGTTTCCATTCGCGCCCGCTCACCTCAATCAGCTCCGCGCCGAACTGTTCGATGACGCGATCCGCACCGCTCACGAGCTCCCGTGCATCGATCCCCTTCGGCGCCCGGTTCGCGTCGACAACGAGAATCGCCCCGCCAATGTGGATGCGGATGGTGGTGCCGCCGAACCAGGTGAGTTTCATGAAGGTCGTTATCCTGTCGCCAAACCGGGCGGCACCCTATAGGACAAAGCCATGACCGACGAGCCCACCGAAGACTTTGCCAATCCCTTAGCCGCCATCCCCGCCACTGGCCGGATCATGGCGCTCGATCTCGGTACCAAAACCATCGGCGTCGCGATCAGTGACGGCATGCGCTATTCGGCGACGCCGCTCGAAACCATCAAGCGGACAAAATTCACCCAGGATGCCGAGCGCATTGTGGAACTGATCGGGCAGAATCAGATTGCCGCGATCATCCTCGGCCTCCCACTCAACATGGACGGGTCCGAGGGGCCGCGCGTGCAGTCGACGCGCGCCTTTGCCCGCAATCTGGCGCAGAAGACGCCGCTTCCCATCGCCTTCTGGGATGAGCGGCTTTCCACCAGCGCCGTGACCCGCATGATGATCGAAGCGGACCTCCGTCGTGATCGCCGCGCCGAAGTGGTCGATAAACTCGCCGCCAGCTACATTTTGCAGGGTGCGCTCGACCGTCTTCGTCGTTGATAGAGTCAACATTGGGTTGAACCGAGCCGCTCCCTCCGCTAGACCGCAGCAAATATCAGGGAGCGGAGCCTATGGCCGCAATGACGCTTGCCGGAACTTCCGGCGACTTTCCCCCCTTCGCCCAGCGACATCTTCTATCCATTGCCGATTTGAAGCAGCATGAGATCGTCGACCTGCTGGACCGTGCCGAGCGCATGGTGCCGGTGTCGCGGCAGGAGCGGAAAAGCCATCCGACGCTTTCCGGCAAGACGCAGATCAACCTGTTCTTTGAGCCGTCCACCCGTACGCAGGGCTCGTTCGAGATCGCCGGCAAGCGCCTTGGCGCACAGGTGATGAACATGTCGGTCAAGTCGAGCTCGGTCTCCAAGGGCGAGACGCTGGTCGATACGGCCGCAACGCTCAACGCCATGCGACCGGACGTGATCGTGGTGCGCCATTCGGCGGCTGGCGCGGTGGAGCTGCTGTCCCAGAAGGTGGGTTGCGCGGTGATCAATGCCGGCGACGGCGCGCATGAGCACCCGACCCAGGCGCTGCTCGATGCGCTGACCATCCGCCGACACAAGGGCATGCTGGCCGGGATGACCGTCGCCATCTGCGGCGATATCGCCAATTCCCGCGTCGTTCGGTCCAACCTGCTGCTGCTCGGCGCACTCAATGTCCGCACCCGCGTCATCGCTCCGCGCAATCTGTTGCCCGCTGGCATCGAGCATCTGGCGACGGAGGTCTTCACCGACATGCGCGACGGCCTCAAGGATGTCGACGTGGTGATGATGCTGCGCCTGCAGCATGAGCGCGCCAATGGCCGGATGATCCCATCGGTGCGTGAGTATTACCGCTTCTATGGCCTTGATGCGGAAAAGCTGAGCTATGCCAAGCCCGATGCCATCGTCATGCATCCCGGCCCGATGAACAGGGGGGTCGAGATCGACCCGGCCATTGCCGATGGCCCGGCCTCGGTCATTACAGACCAGGTAGAAATGGGTGTGGCCGTGCGCATGGCTGTGCTCGATGCTCTGCTGCCGGCAGGAGATGACGCATGAGCCGCCCCCTTCTCATTGAAAATGCCCGCGTCATCGATCCGGCTTCCGGCACGGATGCGCGCGGTGCGGTGCTGGTCGAGAACGGGTTGATCTCCGACCTGGCAACCAACGGCCCGGTCGGCGTGCCGGATGGGGCCGAAGTGATCAATGCCAATGGCCTGATCCTTTCCCCTGGCTTGATCGACATGCGGGTCTTTACCGGCGAACCGGGCAAGGAATATCGCGAGACGCTGGCTTCGGCGGGCGATGCGGCCGCTGCCGGCGGCGTCACCAGTTTCGTGATGATGCCCGATACGGCACCGGTGGTAGATGATGGCGCGCTGGTGGATTTTCTCATTCGCCGCGCCAAGGCCACGAGCAAGGTCAATGTGCTGCCAGCGGGCGCCATTACCAAGGGGCTGGCGGGTCAGGAAATGACCGAATTTGGCCTGTTGCAGGAAGCCGGTGCGGTCTGCCTGACGGACGGCCGCAATTCCATCCAGTCCAATTCGCTGCTCCGGACCGTGATGAGCTATGCCGCCAATTACGGCATGACGATCGTCCACCACGTTTCGGACAAGAGCCTGACCGGCGATGGCGTGATGAACGAGGGCCTGTTTGCCACGGTGCTCGGCCTCAAGGGCATTCCGCGCGAGGCCGAGACCATTCCGCTGGCGCGCGATCTGCAGCTGGCGGCACTGACCGCAACGAAGTATCACGCGGCGCAAATTTCATGCGCTGCTTCGGTGGATCTGGTGACGGCGGCCAAGACACGCAACCGGTCGGTTACGGCTGGGATCTCGATCAACAATCTGGCGCTCAACGAGAATGACATCGGGCGCTACCGGACCTTTTTCAAGCTCTCCACGCCCTTGCGCAGCGAGGATGATCGGCAGGCGGTAATCGCCGGGCTCAAGAGCGGCGCGATCGACACGATCCATTCCGACCACGATCCGCAGGATACCGAGGTCAAGCGTCAGCCATTTGCCGAGGCGTCGGATGGCGCCATCGGGCTCGAGACACTGCTCGCTGCGGCGCTGCGGCTGGTGCATTCGGGCGATGTCGACCTGATGACCATCCTGCGGGCCATGACCAGCCGGCCTGCCGATATTCTTGGCCTCCAGTCCGGCCGTATCGCCAGGGGCGCACCGGCCGACCTGATCCTGTTCGATCTCGACTATCCCTGGCAGGTTGCCGAGGGCGAAATCCGGTCGAAATCGCGCAATACAAGCTTTGAAGGCGCGCGCCTTGCTGGCAAGGTAATGCGCACCATCGTGGGCGGGCAAACCGTCCACACACATAAGGACTGAGCATGGACATCAATCTCATCTTTGCGGCGGTCTTTGCCTATCTCTGCGGGTCGATCCCCTTCGGCCTGTTGCTGACGCGGGCGGCTGGCCTTGGCGATATCCGGGCCATCGGCTCAGGCAATATCGGCGCAACCAATGTGCTGCGCACCGGCAACAAGGGCCTCGCGGCCGGCACGCTGGTGCTCGATGCTGCCAAGGCGGCGCTTGCGGTGCTGGTGGCGCGTCACTTCATGGGTGGCGAAACTGCCGCCATGGTGGCGGCGGTCTTTGCCTTCCTCGGCCATTGCTTCCCGGTCTGGCTCGGCTTCAAGGGCGGCAAGGGCGTGGCGGTAATGATCGGCTCGCTGCTGGCGCTGAGCTGGCCCGTGGGCCTGATCTTCTGCGCGGTATGGCTGCTGATCGCCTTTGCCCAGAAGATGAGTTCGCTGGCAGCGCTGACGGCGTCGGCAACCGCGCCGATCTTTGCCTTTGTCATCAGCGGCGATGTGTGGCTCGCCGGCACCGTGGCGCTGATGGCCCTCATGCTGTTCTACCAGCATCGCGAAAACATCTCCCGCCTGATGGCCGGCACCGAGTCCAAGATCGGCTCGGGCAAGCCCAAGGCGTAAGCGATGGCGGCGCGTGGACGTGCCGCCAGTCTTTCCGATCCGCAGCGCATTGCCTGGCTGCGCCTGATTCGCACCGACAATGTCGGTCCCGCCACATTCCGCCAACTGCTCAACCGCTTCGGCTCGGCCGAGGCGGCACTCGACGCCCTGCCCGACCTACTCAAGCGCACCGGCAAGCCAGTACGGATCGCCAGCCAATCGGCGGCAGAGGACGAGATCGCCGGCCTCATGCGCTACGGCGCGCGCCTCGTGGCGTCCAGCGAGCCGGAATACCCTGAATTATTGCATCACATCGCCCAGGCGCCGCCGCTCCTGACGATGGCCGGTGGCGCGCAGCTCGATTGGCAGCGCACGGTGGGGATCGTCGGCGCGCGCAATGCGTCTTCGGCTGGCATCAAGATGACACGGCTGCTGGCCGGCGACCTCGGCGAGCGCGGCTATACGGTGGTCTCGGGGCTGGCGCGGGGCGTTGATACGGCAGCGCATCGGGCGAGCCTCGGCACAGGAACGATTGCCGTGCTGGCCGGCGGTTTCGACAGGATCTATCCCGACGAGAACATCCCCCTGGCGCATGACATTCTCGACAGCGGCGGTGCGCTGCTAACCGAAATGCCGCTGGGCTGGGAGCCACGTGCCAGAGACTTTCCGAGGCGTAACCGGCTGGTGTCAGGTCTGTCGCTCGGGATCGTCGTGGTGGAGGCCGCCAAGCGAAGCGGTTCGCTGATCACCGCGCGGCTGGCGCTGGAGCAGAATCGCGATGTGTTCGCCGTGCCGGGGTCACCTCTCGATCCTCGGGCGGAAGGTGGCAATGCGCTGATCCAGCAGGGTGCAAAACTCATAACCTGCGCCGAGGACGTCATCGAGACGCTGGGCAGTGCCGACCCGGCCCGGCAAGCCCTGTTCGACCGCGACTGGGAGCCGGAGCTGACGCCGGATGAACCAGCACCCGGCGCCAACGACAAGGCGCACCTCCTGGCCGCGCTGACGGCCACGCCGATCGACGTCGACGAACTGATCCGCCAGTCCGGTCTTTCGGCGGCCGCCATGCAGATGCTGCTGCTCGAACTCGATCTGGCCGGGCAGATCGAGTGGTCGAGCGGGCAGCTGGTGGCGCTGAAATATTAGCGCCCGCCCTCGATCTTGCGGTTGCGCTGGCCGATGCCGCCCTCACCATAGGGATAGTCGGACATGTCCGGCTTGCTGACGGCGCTCAGGGTGGCGATTTCCTCGGGCGTCAGCGTGAGCGCTGCCGCGCCCAGATTGTCCTTGAGCTGGTCGGTGGTTCGGGCGCCCAGGATGACCGAGGTCACGGCGGGCTGGGCGGCCACCCAGGCCAGCGCGACCTGGGCCATGCTGGCGCCGCGTGCCTTGGCGATATCTTCCACGGCACCGATCACGTCCCAGGTGACGGCGTTGGAATTGCGCTTGTCGAAAGCTTCCATGCCGCGCTTGGGGTTTTCACCGAGACGGGTCGCGCCGCTCGGCATCTGGTCACGCTTGTATTTGCCGCTGAGCCAGCCACCACCCAGGGGCGACCAGGGCAGCAGACCAATCTCGGCATCGAGCGCAGCCGGCACGATCTCATGCTCGATATCGCGGACCAGCAGATTGTATTGCGGCTGCAGCGTCACCGGCGGCGCAAAGCCATTGGCCTTGGCGATCCAGACGGCCTTGGTCAGCTGCCAGCCGAGAAAATTGGAAAAGCCGTAATAGGCAATCTTGCCGTTACGGATCGAGTCATCGAGGAAACGCAGCGTCTCCTCCAGCGGCGTCAGCGCGTCATAGGCATGCATCTGGTAGAGATCGATATGTTCGACGCCGAGGCGTTTCAGCGAGGCATCGAGCGCCTCGCGCAGGTTCTTGCGCGACAGGCCAAGATGGTTGGGGCCGTCGCCGAGAGGAAAACGGCCCTTGGTGGTGATCACCAGATCGCGCAGCGCGCTCGGCTTGCCCTTTAGCCAGCGACCGAGAATTTCTTCGGACACGCCAGAGCTATAGACATTGGCTGTGTCGATGAAATTGCCGCCGGCGGCGACATAGTCGTCCATCAGGCGGAACGAGGTTGCCTCATCGGATTCTGCGCCGAAGGTCATGGTGCCGAGGGCGTAGTTCGAGACAACGGCGCCACTATTGCCGAGCTTGCGATACTGCATTGCGATTTCTCCTGGGATTATCCCAGTGTGGTCATCTGGTATGGCAGATTCAAGTCGGCGCGCAGAATTGTCCAAAATTCCTCTCTCTAAGAGAGAGTGT
Source organism: Candidatus Devosia phytovorans (assembly GCA_029202405.1). Taxonomy (NCBI): domain Bacteria; kingdom Pseudomonadati; phylum Pseudomonadota; class Alphaproteobacteria; order Hyphomicrobiales; family Devosiaceae; genus Devosia; species Candidatus Devosia phytovorans. The sequence continues at coordinate 1,719,523 of CP119312.1, forward strand.
GACAGGGAGCGTTTTGCCCACATTGACAGGGGATCGGACCTTCACCATGTTGCGCCACTTCTTATACTGCGTTGCGGAACGGATACTCCATGAAGGTCGTCGTCGTTGAAAGTCCGGCTAAAGCCAAGACAATCAACAAATATCTGGGCTCGGGCTATGAAGTCCTGGCCTCGTTTGGCCATGTCCGCGATTTGCCTGCCAAGGATGGTTCGGTTCGTCCCGACGAAGACTTCGCCATGTCCTGGGAGGTCGATACGGCTTCCAAAAAGCGGCTGTCCGACATTGCCGGCGCGCTCAAGGGCGCTGACGGCCTGATCCTGGCGACCGACCCTGATCGCGAAGGTGAAGCCATTTCCTGGCACGTGCTCGACGTGCTGCGCCAGAAAAAGGCGCTCAAGAAAGATACGCCGGTGCAGCGCGTGGTGTTCAACGCCATCACCAAAGATGCCGTGACCTCTGCCATGGCCAAGCCGCGCGAAATCGACATGCCGCTGGTGGATGCCTATCTGGCTCGCCGGGCGCTGGACTATCTCGTGGGCTTTACCCTTTCGCCCATCCTCTGGCGCAAGCTCCCGGGTTCGCGCTCGGCCGGCCGCGTGCAGTCCGTGGCGCTGCGGCTGGTTTCCGACCGCGAACTCGAAATCGAAAAGTTCAAGTCGGACGAATACTGGTCCGTCGAAGCCAAGCTTGCGCAGAGCGGCAAGAGCTTCCTCGCCCGCCTGTTCTCGGTCGATGGCAAGAAGACCGACAAGCTCGACATCAAGACCGGCGAGAATGCCGCCGAGATCAAGAAGCTGATCGAAGCCGGCCAGTTCAACGTGTCGTCGGTGGAAAAGAAGCCGACCAAGCGCAATCCCTATGCGCCCTTCACCACGTCAAGCCTGCAGCAGGATGCGTCGTCGCGCCTCGGCCTCTCGCCCTCGCGCACCATGCAGATCGCCCAGCGCCTCTACGAGGACGGGTTGATCACCTATATGCGTACCGACGCCGTGCAGATGGCGCCGGAAGGCATTGCCATGGCCCGTTCGGTCATCGGGAAATATTTCGGCGAGGAATATCTCCCGGAAAAGGCGCGCATCTATCAGACCAAGGCCAAGAATGCGCAGGAAGCGCACGAAGCCATTCGCCCGACCGACATGTTCAAGCGCCCGGAAAGCCTGAGCCTTGATGCCGACCAGGCCAAGCTCTACGGCCTGATCTGGCGCCGCACGCTGGCGAGCCAGATGAAGTCGGCCGAAATCGACCGCACCACGGTCGACATCGCCGTCAACGTGCCCGGTCGCGCCGTCGACCTGCGCGCCGTCGGCTCCGTCGTCACCTTCCCCGGTTTCCTCAAGCTCTATGGCGTCGAGGTCAAATCCGACGAAGAGACCGACGACGAAGACGATCGCGAACTGCCGCCGCTGGCTGTCGGCGACAAGCCAAGCTTGCAGTCCGTCGATATCGAGCAGCATTTCACCCAGCCGCCCAGCCGCTATACCGAAGCGAGCATCATCAAGAAGATGGAAGAGCTCGGCATCGGCCGGCCCTCCACCTATGCGGCCACCGTCACCACGCTCAAGGATCGCGACTATGTCCGCCTCGAGGGCAAGGCGCTGCATCCGGAGGATCGCGGTCGCATCGTCACCGCATTCCTCGAAAATTTCTTCAGCCGCTACGTCGAATATGGCTTCACCGCCGGTCTCGAAGAGCAGCTCGACGAAATCTCCGACGGCAAGCTCGACTACAAGCAGGTCCTCCGCGACTTCTGGAAGGACTTCACCGGCGCCACGGACGAGATAAAGGATCTCCGAGTTTCCGAAGTGCTCGATGCGCTCAATGAGTCTCTGGCCAGCCGTATCTTCCCACCCAAGGAAGACGGTTCGGACCCGCGCAAATGCCCGACCTGTGGCACGGGCCAGCTGTCGCTGAAGCTGGGTAAATTCGGCGCCTTCATCGGCTGTTCCAACTATCCGGAATGCCGTCACACGATCCAGCTGTCCGATGCGGCTGCCGGCAAGTCGTCGGAAGCCGCCGCTGGCGATGGCGTACTGGGCACCGATCCCGAGAGCGGCGAAGAGGTTCATCTCAAGACCGGTCGCTTCGGCCCATATGTGCAGCTGGGCGATGGCAAGGAACCCAAGCGCAGTTCGCTGCCCAAGGGCTGGGATGCGGCGACACTTGGCCTTGAAGGCGCATTGAAGCTGCTTTCGCTGCCGCGCGAAGTCGGCCTTCATCCCGAATCCGGCCTGCCGATCTCGGCCGGCATCGGCCGCTATGGTCCCTTCGTGCTGCATGATGGCAAATATGCCAACCTGCCGGATGTGGAAGAGGTATTCACCGTCGGCATCAACCGCGCGGTCGATCTGATCGCGCAAAAGGCCGCTGGTGGCTTCAAGCGCGGCGGTGGCGCAACTGTCGCTGCCATCCAGACCTTCGAGCATGACAATGGCCCCATCACCGTTCGCCCAGGCCGCTATGGCCCCTATGTGAACCAGGGCAAGGTCAATGCGACCATTCCCAAGGATGTGGCGCCGGAAGCCGTGACCTTGGAACAGGCTCTTGCCTGGATCGAAGCCAAGGGCGGCGCGACCAAGAAGAAGGCGCCGGCCAAGAAGGCTGCCGCCAAGAAGCCGGCGGCGAAAAAGACCACGGCCAAGGCTGCAGCAGGCGAGAAGAAGCCCGCGGTCAAGAAGGCGCCGGCCAAGAAGATCGCGAAGTCGGAAGACGTGCCCTTCTAGGGCCGTCATTGTCCGCCACCGTCCAGCCGAAACGCCGGCTGCTGACCGCTATGGCGGTCGTGGGTCACCATGCTCGCGACCCGCTGTCGGCTGAACTCCAAGGTAGATAGATGTCCGAACTCGACGCCCGTATCGCAACCCGGATCGCCAGTGAAATCGCCGCCCGTGCCGAGCAGGTGCGTGCTGCGGTGGAGCTGCTTGATGGCGGCGCTACCGTCCCGTTCATTGCGCGTTACCGCAAGGAAGTGACGGGCGGGCTCGATGACACGCAGTTGCGTCTCCTCGCCGAACGGCTGACCTATCTGCGCGAGTTGGAGTCCCGCCGCGCGGCCATCATCAAATCGGTGGACGAGCAGGGCAAGCTGACCACCGATCTGACGGCCTCGATCATGGGCGCTGCAACCAAGGCAGAGCTGGAAGACCTCTACCTGCCCTTCAAGCCCAAGCGCCGCAGCAAAGCAGAGATCGCCCGCGAGCGTGGACTGGGGCCCCTGGCCGAGGCGATCCTTGGCAATCACGCGGCGGATCCGCTGCGGCTTGCCGGGAGCTATCTCACCGAAGAGGTGCCCGGCACCAAGGAAGCGCTCGAGGGCGCGCGCGACATCGTCATCGAGGGCCTGTCGGAAAACGCGGCTCTCCTGGGTCAGCTGCGCCAGCACATGCGCGACAAGGCGATGCTGAGCGCGAAGGTGCTCAAGGGCAAGGAAGAGGCCGGCGCAAAGTTCTCGGACTATTTCGCCCATTCCGAACGCTGGAACAAGGTGGCCGGGCATCGCGCCCTCGCCGTGATGCGCGGGCGCGACGAGGAGTTTCTGAGCCTCGATATCGAGGTCGATGCCGACAATACGGACCCGGTCAAACCCGCCGAGCGGCTGGTGGCCGGCGCTCTCGCGGCGCAGGGCACCGGCCCCGGTGATGCCTGGCTGCGCGAGGTCGCCGGCTGGGCCTGGCGCACCCGCCTGCGCATTACGCTCTCCATCGACCTGATGGTGGAGTTGCGCGAGCGCGCCGAAGTGGAAGCCATCCAGGTTTTCGCCCGCAATCTCAAAGACCTGCTGCTGGCTGCGCCGGCCGGGGCCCGGGCGACCATGGGCATCGATCCGGGCATTCGCACGGGCTGCAAGATCGCGGTAATCGATACGACCGGCAAGGTGCTCGATACCGAAACGATCTATCCGCTGCAGCCGCGCAATGACGTGGTTGGCGCGCAGGCTGTAATTCAGTTGCTGATCCGCAAGCACGGCGTGGAACTGATCGCCATAGGCAACGGTACCGGCAGCCGCGAGACGGAAAAGCTCGTCACCGACCTCATCGAACGCCTGCCGGCGCCCAAGCCGACCAAGGTGATCGTCTCGGAGGCCGGCGCCTCGGTCTATTCGGCCTCGGAACTGGCGGCGCTGGAATTCCCCAATCTCGACGTCTCGCTGCGCGGCGCGGTGTCGATCGCGCGGCGCCTGCAGGATCCGCTGGCCGAGCTGGTCAAGATCGAGCCCAAGGCGATCGGCGTTGGGCAATATCAGCATGACGTGGATCAATCCCGCTTGGGTCGGTCGCTGGATGCGGTGGTGGAAGATGCCGTGAACGCCGTCGGCGTCGACCTCAACACGGCGTCCGCGCCGCTGCTGGCGCGGATTTCCGGCCTTGGCCCCTCGGTCGCCGACGCCATTGTCGCCCATCGTGACGCCAATGGCCCCTTCGCGTCCCGCAAAGCGCTGCTCGACGTGCCGCGGCTAGGGCAGCGCACCTTCGAGCAGAGCGCGGGCTTTCTGCGCATAACCGGTGGCAAGGAGCCGCTGGATGCCTCGTCCGTGCATCCGGAAGCCTATGGGGTGGCGCGCAAGATCGTGGCGGCCTGCGGGCGTGACCTGCGCACCATCATGGGCGACAAGACGGCGCTCTCGGGCCTTGATGCAAAGAGTTTTGTCGACGACCGCTTTGGCCTGCCGACGGTGCGGGACATTCTCGCCGAGCTGGAAAAGCCCGGCCGCGACCCGCGCCCTGCCTTCAAGACGGCGACCTTTGCCGATGGCGTCGATGACATCAAGCATCTCAAGCCCGGCATGATGCTGGAAGGCACGGTGACCAATGTCGCCGCCTTCGGTGCCTTCGTCGATATCGGCGTGCATCAGGACGGACTGGTCCACGTCTCCCAACTCGCCGATAAATTCGTCAAGGACCCCCATGAGGTCGTCAAGGCCGGCGACGTGGTCAAGGTGCGCGTGGTGGAAGTGGATGTGGCGCGCAAGCGGATCGGCCTGACCATGCGCAGGGAGGTCGATACGACAGCGCCACGCGAGCGCCCGCGGGATGAGCCGCAGCGCTCCAACCGGCGCCCTCCGGCCGAAGCCCCGCGCAGCACGGGATCGCTTGGTGACAGGCTCAGCGAGGCCATGCGCAACAAGCGGTAACCGTAAAGCTGCGATAGAAAACGAGGCCTGTCGGCGGTTACCGATGGCAGGCAGGCAGAGTGGCCGGTCAGCACGAGCTGGCCACGCAGATCCGTCACGAAGCTGGCGACGGGCAGACCATTGGACGGCGAGAACGCGGTCAGTGGGCTCGGCATGGGCAAGAGCGCAATTGCGGACTTCCGCAGGCCCGGCGAGTCAGGCAATAGAATGCAGTCAGGTCGCGGCGCGAAGGGGCGCCTGGCCGTATAGCGTCACTCTTCCAGGTTCAGCCGTGTCCCAGGACTTTTCCGATCTGCTCAAGGTTTTGGCCGTGACCGCGCTGCTGTTTGCGGCCGGCACGCTGGTCATGCTCTACGTCATTCTGCTGTTGGCGACTTACGGCGCCAACCTGCCCATGGTTGGGTCGCTGCCGCTGGCCGCGCCGCCCGAAATGGTGCCGCTGCTGGCCGGCAGCCAGATTTTCAGCACCCTCGCCGCCGCCCATGTGACAGCAGCCGGTCTGGCGCTGATCGGCAATTTCAATACGCTCGACATGGCGCTGCTGATCACGTCGAAAGCCGTGGCGGTGGTGATCACCGCCCTGCTCGGCTTTATCGGCGGCCACATGGTCTATCTGCAGCTGACCGAGGGCACGGCCTTTTCGCTCGGGCCGCTGACGCCAACCGCTGTCGCGCTGGTCGCCTTCCTCGTGCTCTCGAGCTTTCTCAGCGTGCAGAACCTGCGCTCGCTCGGGAACCTGCGCTTCGCCGTGGCCATCGGCATGATCGTGATGGGGCCGATGCTGCTGGTGTGGCTGTAACCAGCTGTTCACGGCTGATTAGGGCAAATAGGCTGGACAGCTGGGCTTTTGCTCCAATCCCGTACAGTGTCAGCCGCCATTGAGCAGGTGGATGAAATGGTGCGTTTGTTATTTTTGGCAGCAGTTCTCGGCGCGGCCGGATATTTTGCCTGGAGCACCTGGCTAAGCCCGGATGCGAGGCAAGCCATGCTTGATGACTGCCACCGGGCAGCAGGCCAGTTTCAGGGTCTTCATGAGAGCCACAGCACTGACATCGCGAAGATGCAGGATGTGATGAGCAGGACACAACACTGCTCATCTGCCTTCGGTCAGATGTGGGCCGCCGACAATAGCGACTACGCCCAAAAGATGCGTGCCGAAGGCGCCGCTCTGAATTGAACGCCTAGGCCGCCAGCGTCACCACAACCGGGCCGCGCGGCGTTGCAACAATCGTATGCTCATACTGCACAGTGGGCGCACTCGGCTGGCTGATCAGCGTCCACTCGTCGTCGTCGGACTTCTGGTCGGCCATCTTGCCACCCAGCGACAGGAATGGCTCGATGGTGAAGACCAGGCCATTGGTCATGCGCCGGCGTTCGCCGCGATCGGGCCAGGTGGAGATTTCACCCGGTTCATCGTGCAGGCTATCGCCCACGCCATGGCTGGCGAGGTTGCGGATCAGCGTATACCCGCCCTTTTTGGCGAATTTGCCGATGGCGTGGCCGATATCGGCCAGCGGCGCGCCGGCCTTGACCACATTGATGCCGGCCCACATGGCTTTCTTGCCATCGCGGCAGAGATTGGCCAGGCGCTGATCGCCTTCGCCCAGGATATGGGACGAACCGCAATCGGCAAAGACGCCGTCCTTGACGGCCGAGACGTCGATATTGACGAGGTCCCCATCCCGCAGCACCCGGTTGCCCGGAATGCCATGGGCAATTTCCTCATTGACCGAAATGCAGGTCGCGCCGGGGAAATTATAGGTCACGATGGGGGCAGAATGCGCGCCATGCTCGGCCAGCAGTTTCGCCCCGATCTCATCAAGCTCCAATGTCGTCATGCCCGGGCGCATGGCCGAGGCCATGGCTTCGCGGGTGATGGCACAGATACGGCCGATGGCCTTGAGCTTTTCGAGTTGTTCTTCAGTCGTAATCGTCACGAAATCAGGCCTTGTTGGCTTGGTAAAAGGCGAGCAGGCCTTGCGTCGAGGCATCGTGGCCTTCGCCACTCTGCTTGCCTTCGACCTTGGGCAACAGGGCCTTGGCAAGCTGCTTGCCCAGTTCCACGCCCCACTGGTCATAGGAATTGACGCCCCAGATAACGCCCTGGGTGAAGACCTTGTGCTCGTAGAGCGCGACCAGCGAGCCCAGCGTCTCGGGCGTGAGTTGGGGGTAGAACAGGGTGTTGGACGGACGGTTGCCGGGAAAGACCTTGTGCGGGGTCAGCGCCTTGATCTCGGCCTTGCCGAGGCCCTGCGCCTTGAGTTCGGCGACGACTTCTTCCTCGCTCTTGCCCAGCATCAGCGCTTCGGACTGGGCCAGGACATTGGCGACCAGCTTGTCGTGGTGCGGCGGCAGCGATTCATGCGGACGGGCGGCGATCAGGAAATCGGCCGGGATGACATCGGTACCCTGGTGGATCAGCTGGTAGAAGGCGTGCTGGCCATTGGTGCCGGGTTCGCCCCAGACGATTGGGCCCGTCGACCAGCCGACCGGCTTGCCGGCCAGCGTCACTGACTTGCCGTTGGACTCCATGTCCTGCTGCTGCAGATAGGCGGCGAAGCGGGAAAGACGCTGGTCATAGGGCAGCACGGCATGCGTGGAAAAGCCCCAGACGTTGCGATACCAGACGCCGAGCAGCGCCATGATGACGGGCAGGTTGTTTTCCAGCTCGGTCGACAGGAAATGCCGGTCCATGGCATCGGCGCCGGCGAGGAATTTGGCGAAATTATCGTAGCCGACGGCCAGCGCAATCGGCAGGCCGATGGCCGACCAGACCGAATAGCGACCGCCAACCCAGTCCCAGAAGCCGAAGATGCGGTCTTCGCGGATGCCGAACTTCTGGCAGGCCGGGATATTGGTGGAAACGGCGGCAAAATGGTTGGGGACCGCGCCCTCACCCAGGGTATCGGCGATCCAGTCGCGTGCCGAATTGGCATTGGTCATGGTTTCGTCGGTGGTGAAGGTCTTGCTCGCCACGATGAACAGCGTGGTCTTGGCATCGAGGCGCTTCAGCACATCGTGGATATGGGCGCCATCGACATTGGAGACGTAATGGGCGCGCAGGTCGGCGCGGGTATAGGGCTCGAGCGCGAGGGTGACCATGGCCGGGCCGAGGTCGGAGCCGCCGATGCCGATATTGACCACGTCGGTGATCTGCGCGCCGCCATGGCCGCGGATTTCGCCGGAGCGGACGGCATTGGTATAGGCCTCGATCGCCTTCAGCACGCCGCGGACGTCGGGCATGACATCCTTGCCATCGACCGGCACAGGCTTGTCGCCCTGGTAGCGCAGCGCCATGTGCATGACGGCGCGGTCTTCGGTGATGTTGATATGCTCGCCTTCGCACATCTGGTCGCGGCGCTCCTCGACGCCGGCCGCGCGGGCCAGGTCGAACAGGGCGGTCATGACCTCTTCGTCGATGCGGTTCTTGGAATAGTCGAGCAGGATGCCGGCGCCTTCGGCCGAATAGCGCTTGAAGCGGTTCGGATCGACGGCGAACTGCACGCGCATGGGCTGCTCTTCGAGGCGCTTCTTGTGCTTGTTCAGGCTCGAAAAACCTGCCTTGCGTCCAGCTTTAGCCATGTCGGGAACCCTTTGTTTGATCAGAGGACCGGCAGATCGCCGGCGGCCCAGGCCGCGCGCGTCTCTGCCGCAAAATCATTGATGCGCTTGCCTTCGATTGCCACCCGGCAGCCCTGCACCAGCTCTTGATAATAGGCCAGGTTGATCTGCGAAAGGATCATCGCGCCCAAAATCTCTTCTGTCTTAACGAGATGATGCAGATAGGCCCGGCTCCAGCGTCGGCAATTCGGATTGGGCGAGGCCTCGTCGATCGGACGGTGATCATCCCTATGTCGGGCATTCTTCAGATTGATGACGCCGAAGCGGGTATAGACGTGACCGTGGCGACCGGCGCGGGTGGGATGCACGCAATCGAACATGTCGATACCGCGCTCGATGCCGCCAAGAATATCGTCGGGCTTGCCGACGCCCATAAGGTAGCGCGGGCGGTCGGTGGGGAGTTCTGGCGTGATGTCGCTGAGGACGCGGAACATGACCTCCTGCGGCTCGCCGACGGCGAGGCCACCGACGGCATAGCCGTCAAAGCCGATGGATTTGAGACCCGCAGCCGATGTGGCACGGAGTTCCGGATCGTCGCCGCCCTGCACGATTCCGAAGAGGGCGCGGTTGAGCTGGTTGTTGAAGGCACTCTTGGAGCGATCGGCCCAGCGCAGCGACAACTGCATGGCGCGCTCGATTTCCTTCTTCTCGGCCGGCAGCTTGAGGCATTCGTCGAGCTGCATGATGATGTCGCTGTCAAGCAGCGTCTGGATCTCGATCGAGCGCTCGGGCGTCAATTCGTAGGACGAGCCGTCGATATGGGAGCGGAAGGTCACGCCCTTTTCGGTCAGCTTGCGCAGCTGGGCCAGCGACATGACCTGGAAGCCGCCGCTATCGGTGAGGATGGGTCGCTGCCAGTCCATGAAATCATGCAGGCCGCCGAAGGAGGCGACACGCTCGGCGCCGGGGCGCAGCATCAGGTGATAGGTATTGCCCAGCACAATATCGGCGCCGGTGTCGCGCACCTGGTCGGGATACATGGCCTTGACCGTGCCGGCCGTGCCCACGGGCATGAAGGCCGGGGTCTGGATATCGCCGCGCGGCGTGTCGATGCGGCCGCGCCGCGCCATGCCGTCAGTGGCTGAAAGGGTGAAGGTGACTCGTTTGGTCGTGTCGCTCATGCGCGCGGTTCTAGCGCTTCGCGCGCCAACTCACAACGGGGAGGCCCATGGTCCGAATTTGGCCATGATTGACCTGATCTGTGGATCACATTGACGTCAATTGTTCAGTTTCATCAGAGTCTTGCCATGCAGCGTTTCCTCCTGCCTCTCCTTGTCGCCTCCCTTTTCGCAACCAGCGCCCATGCGGAGCCGCCTGAAGGCTGGGACGTCGCGGGGACCTATCACGGCTCTGGCGAAGGCGAACTGAGCGCCACCTTCGACCGGAAGGATGGCGACACCTTCGACGTCACACTCGAAACCGTGTCGGGCAGCTGCAGCGGCTCGATCGCGGGTGAGATGAAATTTTCCCTGGACGGCGGCACGCTCAAGGTTGCCAACGAGAATTACGAGGAAGGCGCCGAGACCTACTACGGCAGCGAAGAGTTCTGCGAAGTGACCATGAGTTTCGATGACGACGGTTTCCTCAATCTCGAGGAAAGCTCGGGCTGCGTGAACTTCCACGGCGCCGCCTGCAGCTTCGACGGCCAGATCATGAACATGAGTGCGGCCGGTTGATCCCGGTAATTGTTTCAAGAGGTGATATGATGCTGCGTACCGTTCTGATGACCGCCATTGCTCTTGCCGGCCTCACCGCCCTGCCCGCTCTGGCGCAGGAGCACCAAGGCCATTGGTTCGGTAGCGGCGAAGGCGACTTGACCGTCGACCTGACGCATATCCAGGAAGACCAGTATGGCATCGCCATTTCGACCGTGGTGCCGATTACCGAAGAATTCACCGGCTGTGCTGGCGGCATCGATGGCGAAGTCCTGCTCGACAGCGATGGCGGCAATTTCTTTGTCGAGAACGAAGGCTATATCGGCACCGACCCGGAAAGCCCGATGAACCAGCGCTATTGCGAGATCAGCCTCAAGTTCGACAAGAAGGGCATGCTGATCATCGAGGAGCAGAGCGGCTGCATGTATTACCACGGCGCGTCCTGCGGGTTCAGCGGGACACTGCAGCATGACGCGGCGGGGATCTGATCCCAGCGCAAAGCAGATCAGACCCCCGGAGCAATCCGGGGGTTTTTCTTTGCCTAGAATCCGTCGTCTTCCTCTGGCCGATCCGCCCGCAGCAGCAGCGAGGAATCACCGTAGGAGTAGAAGCGATAGCCGTCGGCAATGGCGTGGGCGTAGGCCTGCTTCATCACATCCATGCCAGCAAAGGCCGAGACCAGCATGAACAGGGTCGACTTCGGCAAGTGGAAATTGGTCATCAGCGCATCGACCGTTGCGAAGCGGAAGCCGGGGGTGATGAAGATATCTGTATCACCCATGAAGGGCTGCAGCGTGCCGGTCTTGCGCGATGCGGTTTCGAGCAGGCGCAGGCTGGTAGTGCCTACGGCGATGACGCGGCCGCCAAGCGCCTTTTTAACATGGATGCGTTCAACCGTCGCCTGATCGATCTCGCCCCATTCGGCATGCATGACATGGTCGTCGGTATCTTCCGCCTTCATCGGCAGGAAGGTCCCTGCCCCGACATGGAGCGTCACGCGCTCAATGGTGACGCCTTTTTCGGCGATCTGCTGCAACAGGCTCTCGGTGAAATGCAGGCCCGCCGTGGGCGCGGCGACGGCGCCGTCCTCGGCGGCATAGACGGTCTGGTAGTCGACGAGGTCGCGCTCCTCGACGCCGCGCTTGGCACCGATATAGGGCGGCAGCGGCATGGCGCCATGCGACTTGATGGCCTCGTCGAGCTGGGCACCGCCCAGATCAAATTCGAGGGTGACTTCACCGGTCTCGCCCTTCCCGGCGACGCGGGCTGTCAGCGCATCGGCCTGGCCATTGCCCAGTTCGAGATGATCGAGGATGGCGAGCTTCTTGGCCGGGCGGGCGAAGGCGCGCCAGGTGTGGGCATCGACGCGCTTGTGCAGGTTGAACGAGACATTGGCGCGGTTTTCCCCGCGGACGCGCGTGCCCTTGAGCTCGGCGGGCAGCACGCGGGTGTCGTTGACGACAAGCACGTCGCCAGGCTTGAGCAGCCAGAGCAGGTCGGGAATATGCCGGTCCGACAGGCCGACCTTAGGGTCGACGACGAGCAGGCGCGCGGAATCGCGCGGCTCGGCCGGATGCAGGGCAATGAGATTTTCAGGCAGGTCGAAGTCGAAGTCGGATACGCGCATGGCGGCTCCCTATCATGGGGCTGACATTGCCGAAACTGTCCGTGACCGCTGGAGGTTGCGGCAGGTCAGCAATGCTTACCCAGCGAGGCTTTGCTACAACACCCGGATCATCAGGGCGCCGGTGACCAGGAGGACGGCGCCGGCAATGCGACCCATGGAAATCTCGCGCACCGCCATGCCCATGAAACCGATCTTGTCGAGGACCATGCCACCCACCAATTGCCCCGCCACAGACAGCGCCATGACGGCTGCGGCGCCAATCATCGGCGTCAGCATGATGTTGGAAAACACGTAGAAGGCGCCCAGCACGCCACCGGCGACGAAAGTCCAGGGCGCCGGCGCACCGAAGTTGATCGGTATGCTGGCGACAGTGCTGTAGATGAAAGCAATGGCCCAGAGCAGGATGGCGCCCGCCACGAATGACACGCCGGCAGCCGCAATCGGCACGCCGAGGTTGCGCCCGAGACTGGCATTGATCGGCGCCTGCGTGGCAATGGCCGCTCCGGCCACGATGCCCATCAGCGCCCAGAGAATGGTGTCCATACGCAATCCATATCCTCACATAAAAAGACCCCCGGGCCTTGAGCCCGAGGGTCTGATGCTTTTGGCACGAGTCGCTGTCAGGCAGCGATGTCTGCCGCGACCTTGACCGAGATCATCTTGTCGGGGTTGATCACGGGCTCGCCGCGCTTGATCTGGTCGACATTGTCCATGCCTTCGATGACCTTGCCCCAGACAGTGTACTGCTTGTTGAGGAAGCCGGCATCGCCGAAGCAGATGAAGAACTGCGAATTGGCGGAGTCGGGGCTCTGAGCGCGGGCCATCGAGGCAGTGCCACGAACATGCGGCTCGGCGTTGAATTCCTGCTTGAGGTCCGGATACTTCGAACCGCCGGTGCCGCGGCCCTGCGGGCAACCGGTCTGGGCCATGAAGCCCTCGATCACGCGGTGGAACACGATGCCATCGTAGAAGCCTTCACGCGCCAGCTTCTTGATGTGGGCGACGTGGTTCGGCGCCAGGTCGGGGCGCATCTCGATGACGACATTGCCCTTGGTGGTTTCGATGATCAGGGTGTTTTCCGGATCGGCGTATTCAGCCATTTGTGCAATTCTCCGTTGGAATCTGTGGGCCGGATGTAAGGCCTATGGGCGTGCCGTGCAAGGCGGGCGTGGTCCGTCGACGCCCGCTCGCCTGGTCCTCGCCTACTTGTATTCGATCTTGGCCGAGACGATCTTGTCCGGATTGGCCACGGCGCCATTCTGTTCCTGCGGGCCCTTTTCGAGGCCGTCCACCAGTTCCATGCCGCTGACGACCTTGCCGAAAACGGTATACTGGCCATCAAGGAAGCTGGCATCGGCCGTGGTGATGAAGAACTGCGAGTTGAACGAGTTCGGATCCTGCGAGCGGGCTGCGCCAAGCACCCCGCGCCCGAAGCTTTCCGAATTGAACTCGGCCTCGACGTCGGGCAGTTGCGACCCGCCCATGCCGGCGCGGCTCAGGTCAAAGCCTTCGGCACCGGACTTGCCGAATTCGACGTCGCCGGTCTGGGCCATGAAGCCGTCGATGACGCGGTGGAAGACCACGCCGTCATAGGCGCCTTCTTCGGTGAGGGTCACGATGCGCTCGACATGCTTGGGCGCCAGCGCCGGCAGCAGTTCGATATCGACGTCGCCACTGTCCAGCGTCAGGATCAGATGCGGCGTGCCGGACTGGGCGAATGCCGGGGCAGAAACAAGCGCCGCGGCGCCGATGACAAGAGCGCCAAACAGGCGACGGGTAAGAGCGGTCATTTGCTTTTCAGAGCCTTGAGAACAATTTGCGGGACGAAGGCGGAGATATCGCCGCCCATTTCAGCGATCTGGCGCACCAATGTGGCCGAGATATGCCGCACCGGTGGGCTGGAGGGCAGGAAAACGGTCTGCAGGTCGGGCGCCATCTGGGCGTTCATCCCCACCATCTGCATCTCATAATTATAGTCGGTGGTGTCGCGCAGGCCCCGGATGATCAGCTTGGCGCCGTTTTCGCGCGCCGCATTGACCATCAGGCCGGAGAAATCGACGATCCTGAATTCGGTATCGGTGCGCTTGCCGACCGGCGCCAGCACCTGTTCCAGGATGGCGATGCGATCCTCATGGGCGAAGAGCGGGTTTTTCTTGGTGGCGCTGATGCCGACGGCGACCACCAGCGTATCGACCAGTTTGCAGGCGCGCTCGATGACATCGAGATGACCATTGGTCAGCGGATCAAACGAGCCCGGATAGAAGCCAACCAGCTTGCCCAAGGCGCCCTCCTTCTTGTTGTTGCATGGGTTTTGTCACGCGGGCGGGATCAAGGCAAGGCGCGGTGGAAGACATCGAGGTCATCCTTGCCGACACCGGTCTCGATCAATATCCAGCCACGTCCCGCATAAAAATCGCGCATTCGCGGCTTGGCCGACAGATAGACCTCTTCAAAGCCAAGCCCCTTCAGCCGAGCGTGCAGCGCGACCATCAGTGCGTCTCCGATGCCCTTGCCTCGCACCTCGGGCTCAACCCAAAGAGCCGCGAGGCATGGGCTCAGGCGCGGGCGATCGGGAATATCGTCCATGACCGCCGTGACCGTACCAAGAAACTGCCCATCGACACTGGCCACCAGTGAAAAGGGAAATCCTTCCGCGATCAGGATCTTGTCCAAGGCTTCGTCGACATCGGCCAGTGATCTGCCATCGGGTTCCCACCAGGCGCGCCAGATGCGGTCGGCGACCGTCGCGCGGTGTTTTGCTACGTCGCGTAGGTGGTCGATGCGATAATCGAGCGCCATGTCTTGGCCTAGGCGCGCTTCTGCAGCGCCAGCCAGATGCCGCCGGCCATCAGGATCAGGCCGGAAACGCGCGAGATCAGACGGACACGGGCGGTGCTGAGCAGGCCCCTCGCCTGCCCGGCCACGACGGCGTAGATCGCGTCGGTCGAGCCGGCGACGATCATGAAAAAGATACCAAGAAGCATGACCTGCGGGAAGGTCGGCTGGGTGACATCGACGAATTGCGGCAGGAAGGCCCCGAGAAAGATCAGCGCCTTGGGGTTGGAGAGAATGACGAGAAAGCCCTCCATGGCCATGGCAAGCCGAGACTTGCTGCGCTCGGCCTGCGCCGTGCCCAGTTCGCCATTGCTGCGCCACATCTTCCAGCCGAGCCACACCAGATAGGCGGCACCGACCAGCTTGATCCAGTCGAAGGCCCAGCCCATGAAGGCCACCAGCGCCTGCATGCCGAGGGCGACCACCAGCGTCATGACAAGAAAACCCGCCTGCGTGCCGGCAACGATCGCCAGTCCTGCACCGGTGCCCCGCGCCAGTGCATTGGCGACAATGACGGTGACCGTCGGGCCAGGCACGATGGCAAGCAGGAAACAGGCACCCAGATAGGGAATAAGTGTGACAGGATCGAACATGGCGAAGACTCCTCACCCAAGACCAAGCCATCGGGCGAGAGAGTTGGCAAGGGGCGTGAACGTGCCACCACTGAGCTTGGCGCGACTCATTGGCTGCGCTAGGTTTGGTGAACAGGCTTGGCCCGCGCCTCCCCCCTCCAATGGGGAAGTATCGTTCATACAGGGTAGCGACATCATCGAACCATCTGTTCGAGCACGCGCATAAGGAGGGATTGCGTTTCCGGCTCGCAATGGAGGTTCCATGACGAAACCAACTACGCCGATTTACCAGCTCAAGCGCCAGGCAAAGCAATTGGCGCGCATTCAGGATATCCAGCATGCCGAAGCCCTGGACATCATCGCCCGCCAACACGGCTTTTCCAGCTGGAGCCTGCTGGCCGCCCAACCCGATGCACCGACGCCATCGCTGCTATCCCGCCTGAGCCATGGCGATCTCTTGTTGCTGGGCGCCCGCCCAGGCCATGGCAAGACCCGGCTGGGCCTGCAGATGCTGCTCGACGCGGTCAGCGAAAGGCGACGGGCAGTTTTCTTCACACTCGAATATACCGAGCCCCAGGCCCGTGAACGCATAGCGAGGCTGGACACTGACGGATGTGGTAGCGCCATCGAGATCGTCACCACGGACGACATAGAGGCCTTCCATATCATCCGCCATCTCCAGGACGCTGCGCCCGGCACCGTGGCCGTCATCGATTTCCTGCAGATCCTTGACCAAAAGCGCAGCAAGCCGGCCCTGTCCGAACAGTTGGCCGATTTGCGTCGCTTCGCCCAGGACGCCGGCGTCATCCTGGCGTTCATCGCCCAGATCGACCGCTCGTTCGACCCTCAGAGCAAGCCGGTGCCGGACCTGGGAGATATTCGCCTGCCCAATCCAGCCGATCTGGGCGTCTTCTCAAAAGCCTGCTTCCTGCAGGGTGACGCCGTCCGGTTTGAAGCCCTCACCTGACCCGCCAATAAAAAGGGGCGCTTTCGCGCCCCCTTCCTTATTCCGTTGCCGGTGCTTCCGGCGGTGCCTCGGGACCATCAGGCGCGTCGGGCACATCCTCGGCCTCGGGCTCGCTGATGTGTTCAACCGACATGACCTTCTCGCCCTCGGCGGTATCGAAGACGATGACGCCCTGCGAGCCACGGCTGACGATACGGATCGGCTTGTCGCCGCCGACCGGCAGGCGGATTGTCTGGCCGCCATCGCTGATCAGCATGATCTGGTCGCTGTCTTCCACCGGGAAGCTCGCGACGAGATTGCCATTGCGCTTGTTGACCGCCATGGCGACGATGCCCTTACCGCCACGGCCGGTGATCCGGTATTCGTGACTGGAGGTGCGCTTGCCATAGCCGTTTTCGGAAATGGTCAGGATGAATTGCTCCTGCGCGCCCATCTTGGCGTAGAGTTCCTGTTCCAGCTCTCCGGCCTCGACACCGGCCTCGTCGGCTGCAGCCTCTTCCGTCTCGACCTCACCGCGCATGGCGCGGCTCCGCTTGAGATAGGCAGCCCGCTGCTCGGCTGTCGCCTCGGAGTGGTTGATCACCGCCATGGAGATGACGGTGTCGCCCTCGGCCAGCTGGATGCCGCGCACGCCCATGGAGTCGCGGCCCTTGAACAGGCGCACGTCGTCGGTGCGGAAGCGGATGGCCTGGCCGAGCGCCGTGGTCATCAGCACGTCGTCATTGACGCTGGCCGTCTCGACGCCGACGATCTGGTCACCCTCGTCGAGCTTCATGGCAATCTTGCCGTTCTGGCGCACTTCGACAAAGTCGGCGAGCGAGTTGCGGCGCACGGTGCCGCGTGTCGTGGCAAACATGATGTCAAGGTTTGCCCAGCTGGTCTCGTCCTCGGGCAGCGGCATGATGGTGGTCAGGCGTTCGCCCTGCTCGAGCGGCAGGATGTTGATCAGCGCCTTGCCGCGCGCATTGGCCTGGGCCAGCGGCAGGCGCCAGACCTTGAGCTTGTAGGCAATGCCGCGGTCGGTGAAGAACAGCACCGGGGTATGGGTATTGGCAACGAAGAGGCGGGACACGAAGTCCTCGTCGCGCGTCGCCATGCCGGAACGACCCTTGCCGCCGCGGTTCTGCGAGCGATAGGTCGAAAGCGGCACGCGCTTGATATAGCCCTCGTGGCTCACGGTCACGACCATGTCCTCGCGGGCGATCAGATCCTCGTCGTCGAAGTCGCCGACCACGTCCGAAATTTCGGTGCGACGCGGCTGGCCGAACTGTTCCTTCACCTCGGTCAGTTCAGCGCGGATGATTTCCACCACGCGCTCGCGGCTGCGCAGGATTTCGAGATAGTCCTCGATCTCGGCGCCCAAACCGTTGAGTTCGTCGCCGATTTCGTCGCGACCCAGCGCCGTCAAACGAGCCAGGCGCAGTTCGAGGATGGCGCGGGCCTGTTCTTCCGAGAGATTGAACGTGCCGTCCTCGTTGATGCGATGGCGCGGATCGTCGATCAGGGCGATCAGCGGGGCCACGTCCTGGGCCGGCCAGCGGCGGGTCATCAACTGCTCGCGCGCCGTCGCCGGATCGGGCGCGGTGCGGATCAGGGCGATGACTTCATCGATATTGGCCACGGCCACGGCGAGACCGACCAGGATATGGGCGCGATCGCGGGCCTTATTGAGGAGGAAGCGGGCGCGACGCGTCACCACTTCATGTCGGAAATCAATAAAGGCCGACAACATCTCGCGCAGGTTCATCAATTGCGGCTTGCCGCCATTGAGGGCGACGAAGTTGCAGCCGAAGGACGACTGCAGCGCGGTGAAGCGATAGAGCTGGTTGAGGACGACGTCGGGCAGCGCATCGCGCTTGATCTCGATGACGACGCGCATGCCTTCGCGCGAGCTCTCGTCGCGCATGTCGGCAATGCCTTCGATACGCTTGTCGCGCACCAGTTCGGCGATCTTTTCGACCAGCGCTGCCTTGTTCACCTGATAGGGCAGCTCGGTGATGATGATGGCTTCGCGTTCCTTGCGGATTTCTTCGATCGCCACGCGGCCGCGAACGAGAATGGAGCCGCGGCCCGTCTCATAGGCAGAGCGAATCCCTGCACGGCCCAGGATGATGCCGCCGGTGGGGAAATCCGGGCCGGGCAGCACTTCGAGCAGCTCTTCTGTGGTCACCTGGTCATTGTCGAGCATCAGCAGCGATGCATCGATGGTCTCGGCCAGATTGTGGGTCGGCACGTTGGTCGCCATGCCCACGGCGATGCCGCTGCCGCCGTTGACCAGCATGTTGGGGAAGCGCGCCGGCAGAACCGTCGGCTCGCGTTCGGAGCCGTCGTAGTTGTCGCGATAATTGACCGTATCCTTGTCGAGGTCATCGAGCAGGGAGTTGGTGATCTTTTGCATGCGCACTTCGGTATAGCGCATGGCCGCCGGCATATCGCCATCGACCGAACCGAAATTGCCCTGACCTTCGATGAGCAGCTCGCCCATGGAGAAGTCCTGCGCCATGCGCACCAGGGCCATGTAGACCGCGCTGTCGCCATGAGGATGATACTTACCGATCACGTCGCCAACGACACGCGCCGACTTGCGGTAGGGCTTGTTGTATTCGTAGCCATTCTCGCTCATCGAGAACAGGATGCGCCGGTGCACGGGCTTGAGACCATCGCGCACGTCGGGCAGTGCGCGGCTCACGATCACGCTCATCGCATAATCGAGATACGACTTGCGCATCTCGTCGGTGATGGAGATCAGCGAAATGTCGGAGGGCGGCAGGTCGCCGGTACCGTTTTCAGGCGTATCGGTCACTGGGGTGATTCTTGGTTGGTTCGGTTCCCTGATAGATAGGCGATTTCACGGAAAAATGCGAATTTTGCACGGCGGAAGCTGTGGAGATCAGGCCGGGGCGATGTGCTTGCGGTTCATCTGGCGGAAACTGGGCACGGCCAGTGGCGTGAGCGTGGCGATCCCATAGAGCATGGCGGTGATGCCAAGCGCCGTCGTTATGCCGAAGCCATCGACCAGCAGGCCTGCGTAAAGTCCGCCAAACGGGATCAGTGCCCAGCTCAGCGCGCCCACGAGGGCCACAACCCGGCCCACCATGGCTTTCGGGATGCGTTCGAAGAGAATGGCGCTGATGATCGGGTTGATGAAGCCCGCAGCCGTGCCACCAATCAGCAGGACCACGACGATGACCGGCAGCGGCAGGTCGACGGCATAGACCCCCATGGCCAGCGGTCCGGCGCAGAGGAAGCCGACTGTATACAGCAGCAGGCGCGGCAGGCGATCGCCCCATGCAGCAGCCATGGCGGACCCCGCGATGGCCGATCCGGAAAACACCGCCAGCAGGATACCCACCCAGGTGACATCCAGGCCTTCTGTCCGCACCCAGACGGGCAGCAGCACCAGCGAATAGGCCTGGTCGAACAGATTGGTGAAGGCGATCATCAGCACGAGCCCGACCAGCACCGCATCCCGGCGCATGAAATGCCAGCCGTCGGCGAGATCGGCGCGATAGCTGGAGACGGGCTTTTCGGCCGCGGTCTCTGCCCGCGCATTGTCTCGCACGCCCAGAGCCAGCACCACGCCCGAGAGCAGGAAGCCAAGTGCATTGACCAGGAGCGCGGACCCCTCGCCCACAAAGGCGATCAGCGCGCCGGCGCTGGCCGCGCCCAGCGTACCCGCCAGGCGTTCACCGGCGCTGACGACACCGGCGACCCGCTCCAGCGGCACGCCGGCAGCAGCAGCGACTGCGGGTACCAGGGATTGCTTCGAGGCATCGGAGGGCGCGCGTAGCACGCCGATCACTGCAACGGCCGGCAAAAGCACCCAGATCGACAAAAGTCCGGCCCAGAACAGCAGCGGCACGACGGCAACGGCTATGGCCGAAACAAGATCGAACCAGACCGCAATCCGCCGCGCACCGATCCGGTCAATCAAGGGACCACCCAAAGCCTTGGCCACCACATAGGGCAGCATTTCGGCAAAGCCGACCAGACCCGTCAGCACCGGGCTACCGGTCGTGGTCAGCACCAGCCAGGGGATAGCGATGGCCGAGAAGCGCGTGCCGGTAATGGAAAGGACGGTGGCTATGGCCAAGGCAATAAAGGGTCGACGCGACGTCATGGCTTGTCCTCGCTGACATGGGGCGCGGCATGCAGGATGATGGAAAAGGGGCGCGTGCCCTTGGGCAATTCGGAGCCGAGCGCCGGAGCGCTGGCGCCAGCCTCTTCGAGCAGGCCCAGGATCTTCTTGATCAGCACTTCTGCCTGCCCAGCCGTCAGCGCCATCGTATAGTCGCTGGCCGTCGAGGCGCTGCGCCATTCGGGAGCCAGCTCGGGATAGTTTGCGAGCGCCCCCTGCATCTGGGTGATCTGCCAGTTCAGCGCCGCCTGTCCAAAGGCCAGGCCCACTTCGAGCGCCTCGCCCTCTGCTTCCCTGGCCAGATAGTTGGTCACCTCATGGCGGGCGCGCCACCACCGGTCGCGCGCATTGCCGCGTTCGGCATCCTCTTCGATGAAACCATGCAGCGCCAGTTGCCGCAGGTGATAGCTCGTCGCCCCCGAGTTGAGCCCGAGCCGTTCGGCCAGCCCCGACGCCGTGGCAGGCCCATCGATGCGCAGCAACCCCAGCATGCGCAGTCGCATCGGATGCGCCAGCGCCTTGAGGGCTGTGGGATCGGGGGTGACGGTGGCAATCTTGCGCGGCTGAATGTCTGGCATGGCCACAAACTAGATCCACAAAGCAATGTTTGCAAATGTTTGCTTGCAATCAATTCAGGTCGCTATGCAGACGTCCAGTCTTTCAGGTTGAGCTCGCATGCCGACTGCAAGTCGACGCGGGACTTAGCTCTTCGGATTCTGGATCAGCCTCACCAGCGTGCAGTCGGGATCGATCAGTGCGGCGACCGTACCACCCCAGGTCTCGACGCGCGGCGGGTGCAGCCTCGGCCAGCCGGTGCGCTGGTTGGGAATGCCGGCCGCGGCGCAGACGGCATAGAGGCTATCGAGATCGTCCACCCGCAGGCAACAACTGAACCAGCTCGTGGCCGGGTCGAGTTCGGGATGGGGAAAGAATTCGAGCTTGAGCAACCCGCGCGTCATGATCATCCAGCCGTCGTCGCGCCACTCCTGCACGAAACCGAGCTTGCTGTAGAAGGCGCTGGTGACGTCGAAATCACGCGATGGCAGGTTGGGCGTGGCGTAGTCGGTCATGGCGGTGTCCCCCTCCATCCCAGTCTAGGAGAAATCCTTGGCTTAGGCTATGCAGCAGCATGGCAGACACCTATCGGGCATGGCTCCGCGGCGCCGTGAAATGGCAGGACATCGCGGTCATCGACCTGCGCGACGTGGACGGCATTGGCAAGCGCCTGCAGTTGGCCGGCCTGCGCACCCTGGGCGAGATCGACAAGATGGATAGCGCGGCGCTTCTCGAACGCGAGGGCATGGGCGTCGGCCTGCTGCGGCGCGTCCGTGGCATTATCCGCAGCTGCAAGGCCGAGGAGCGCCGTCGCAAGCCGGCGGCGCCCAAGCTCAGGATTCCAAAAGTGCGGTTGATGCCCTAGACGGCAGGCCTGGTTCAGCCGATTTCCTGCGCCACTTCCCAGACATGGCCGGCAGGATCTGCGAAAGCTGCGGTGCGGCGCCCCCATGGGCGGTCGATCGGACCGTTGAGGAGCGCAACACCCAGCCCTTCGAGCTCGGCACAGGTCGCATCGACATTCTCGACTTTGATGGTCAGCATCATGCGCACACCGGCGACAGCGGGCGCCACCGGGATCGGCGTGACCAATTCCGGCCCTTGCGTCGCTTGCAGTAGATTGACGATCAACCCACCAAACCGGAGCACTTCAGAAACCGCGTCGGCGAACAGGGATTCTGCCTTGAACACCCGGTGATAGAAGGCCTTGGTGGCCGCGATGTCGTCGGCGAGCAGGGTAATGACTTCGATTTCATTGAGGGCCACGGCGTTTCCTCCACTTAGGTGCTGATCACCATAGACGATTTCAGCCGTCCTCGATCGACACGTCCGTGAAAGATTTCCGGCCCGCCTAGGCGGCCACGTCGAATTCGACGCGGGCCGCACCAATGCGGGAGTGGTTGCTGGAGGCCCATTCGATCAGATGGCCAAACGGCACGATGATCGACTCTCCCAGCGGGGTCAGCCGATATTCCACCGACGGCGGCTTGGTGTCGAAGACCTTTCGCGCCACCATGCCATCGCGCTGCAGGTCACGCAGCGTCTGGGTCAGCATTTTCTGCGAGATATCGGGCACTTCGCGGCGCAGCTGGTTGAAGCGGCGCGGGCCGCTGGCCAGGGTCATCACCAGCAGCATGCTCCACTTGTCGGAAATCTTGTCGAGCACGCCGCGCACGGGGCAGTCGGGCGTCGACCCCTGGGCATTTTCGTTCCAGCGCTGCACGTAGAGGGCAGCTTCTTGGGCAGTGTTGCGCATTGACGGTTACTCCAAAGTGCCTCCTTTCGCTCCCGATCGAAGCGGCCTAGATAGCACTCTCTATTCGATACTTACTCTCCGAATGCAGCCACTGCAAGGACGAGTCGGTGACAACAAGGAGAGTGCAAATGACGCTATTCAAGGATCAGACCCTGCTGGTGACCGGTGCCGGTGGCAATCTCGGCCGTCTCGCGGTGGAAGAGCTGCTGGCGCGCGGCGCGACGAAGATCGTCGCCGGTACCCGTGATACCGCCAAGCTGGCCGATCTGGCTGCGAAGGGTGTGGACGTCCGTCACCTCGATTTCGATGACGCCGACAGCATCGCCAAGGCCCTTGCCGGCGTGGAGCGCATGCTCCTGGTCTCGACCATCGCGCCCAATCGCCTGGAACAGCAGACCAAAGCCGTCGCGGCTGCCAAGGCTGCCGGCGTCAAATACATCGCCTATACCTCGGCCCCCAATGCCCGCCCCAATGCGGACGCTGGCGGCATCACCGATCATTACTGGACCGAACAGGCGGTCGCGGCCTCCGGCCTCGATTTCACCCTGCTGCGCAATCACATCTATGCGGACATGACCATTGTCGGTGCTGGCCCGGCGCTGGCCAGCGGTCAGCTCTTCGATGCCACCAATGGCGGTGGCCGCAACTATGTGACCCGTCTCGATACGGCCCGTACCGCCGCCGGCGCCCTGCTCTCGGCAACGGGCAAGGAGATTGTCGACGTCACCGGCCCTGCCCCGGTCACGCAGGAGGAAGTCGCCGCGCTCTACACCAGACTCACCGGCAAGAGCGTTACCCGCGTCGGCCTCACCGGCGAGCAGTTGCAGGGTGGTCTTGAAGCCGCTGGCGTGCACCCGTTCATGGCGGCGCTGCTGGTTGCCTTCGACCTCGACGCTGCGGCTGGCTTCCACGCCGTCGTTACCGATGTGGTGGAACGCTTCTCCGGCCGCAAGCCGGAAACGCTGGAAAGCTTCCTCACCGCCAACAAGGCCGCCCTCACCGCCTGATGCACAAGGCTCCGCGCTTCGGCGCGGAGCTTTCCGCCCAAAAGCCCTGTGCAGGCAGTATCCTGTCTGCTGGACGGCACTCCGATAAAATCTTACCAATTGGCCGCACTACCCCTCATTGCGGAGTTGGGTTCCTTGGCTGCCGGTTCCCCGTTCAAGCGTCTCTGGGCGCGTTTCGTCCATGATCGATCGATCGGCTTCGGCCTCGAACATGTCGGGCTGACCACGCTGCGCTATCCGCGCGCCATCGCTATGGTCGTGCTGGCCTTTTCCATCTTCTGCATCACGCAACTGCCCAAGCTCGGCATTGATGGCGACCTGATGCGCATCTTCGCCCATTCCGGCGAGCATTACGACGCCTATGAGCACCTGTCCGACACCTTCGGCACTTTCGAGAACGACATCTATGTCCTCGTTTCCTCGCCGCGCCTGACCGAGCCCGAGACGCTGGAGCGGGTGCGCGAGCTCGCCTTCGATCTCGAGCTCAATGACTATGCCGTGGGCAGCATGTCGCCCTTCAGCCTGCGCACGCCGGTCGGCAATGGCGGTTCCGTGCCGTCCGTGCCGGAAAACCTCGACAATTTCGGCGATGTGGCGCGGGCGCTGAGCCACCTGCAGCAGAACGATCCGATGATGCGCAACCTGATCACGCCGGACCTTTCCGGCATGGTCATCATCATGTTCCCCGACCAGCAAAAGGTGCGCCAAGACGGCACTCGGGCCATGATCGAGGCCGTGCGCAAGACCGTCGCCTACTACGCCGATGACAATATTTCCATCGAGCTGACCGGCCCGCCGCTCTGGACTTCGGAGATGCTGGCGGCGGCCGTGACTGACCAGACCCAGTTTACCGTCTGGGGCTTTGCCCTGGGCGCCATCATCGCGCTGTTTGCCCTGCGCTCGCTGCCCGGTGCGCTGCTGGTCGCGGCCACGCCATTCCTGGCCGTCATGTGGACCATGGGCATGGTGCTGCTGCTGTTTGGCTCCTTCTCCTTCCTCACCATCATCGTCACCACGCTGGTGCTGGTGATCAGCTTTGCCGAGTCGATGTTCTTCGTCTTCAACTGGCTGGCCTATTGGCGCGACGGCATGGAGCCCAACAAGGCGGTCGATGCGACGGTCAAGCTCGTCGGCCCGGCCGCGGCGCTGACCATGCTCACCACTTTCGTCAGCTTCGCTTCCCTGGCGCTGACGCCCGGCCAGGGCGTCTATGAATTCGCCATCTCCGGCGCCATCGGCACCTTCCTGCTGTTTGTCTGCCTCATGACCTTCATGCCGCTGATGCTGAAAACCGCGATCCGGCTCGGCTTCAAGGCGCCGCGCCGCAGCAGCTACGTCTTGACCGCTCCCCTGCCCGTCAGCTGGTTCATTGCCAGCCGTTTCGGCCGCCCGCTGTCGATCGCCGCGATCGTTGTGACGGTCCTGCTGCTGATCCCCTACGGCCTGATCAAGCCGCATTTTTCCTTCGAGTATTTCGTCGCCAAGGACTCTGCCGCGCTCAGCACAGCCGAGCAGATCGACGATGGCGTCGGCGGCGTGGCGCCGCTCTATATCCGCGTCCCGCTGGCCGGGAATGATCCCAATATGAGCGATGCCGATTTCGCGACGGTACAGACCGCCCATCGTATCCTCGAAAGCCATATCGGGGAGAACAAGGTGATCTCGGCGGCCAGCATCACCAATTATGTCGAGAGCGGCTTTTCGCGCGAGGAAGTGTTCGAGAGCGTCGGCCCCTTCATGCGTCAGCGTTTCGTCACCGATGATGGCTCCCAGGCGCTGATCACCGGCTTCATGCCGGTCATCCTCGCCTCGGAAGATCTCAAGCAGCTGGTTGCCGACGTCAGCCAGGAACTGCAGGCCGCTGGCGTCGAAGGCGCCGAAATCGGCGGGCTGCGCGTGCTGACGACCTTTGGCACCGATCAGATCGTCACCGGCCTCCAGCTCGACCTGACGCTCTCGGTCATCATCAACATTGCCCTGATCGGCTTTGCCTTCCAGTCCTATCGGGTAGCGCTGGCCTCGGCCATTCCCAACCTCTTCCCGGTGCTGGGCACCATTGCCTGGCTCTATGTCACCGGCCAGGGCATGCAACTGACCACGGTCATCGCCCTCACCATCGCCTTCGGCATTGCCGTGGACGACACGGTGCATTTCCTGTCCCATTACCTCCATTCCCGCCGCGAGGAAGGCCGATCGCATATCGACGCCGTGCGGCACACGCTTGACCGCATCGGTGGCGCCATCGTTGGCACCACCATCATCCTCTGTGCTGGCGTCATCATCGTCGCCTTTTCCGACCTGCCGCAGGTGGCCCTGTTCGGCTCGCTGTTCATCGCCACGCTGCTGTTCGCGCTGGTGGGGGATCTCTTCATCCTGCCGGCCCTGATGGTGGCGGGCGGAAAGTTCTTCCATCCGCTTGGCCGCATCCGCGTCGCCACGGTTGACCATGATGCCACGCCGGACGATCCGACCGGCGACACCATCACCGGCGATGGTGGCACGGAAGGGCATTCGAGCCCTGCTTGAGCCACGCTTGCGGGTCAAAGAAGCGCTGGATTAGATGTTGCAGGCCGATTCGCTCGATGGCCGACAGGTGGCGCAGGAGGCCCAAGCGATGACCCATTCCGGACTTTTGGCGCGCGCGCTCCTGGCTGCCGGCATGCTGGCTGCAGGTGGTCTTGGTGCCCTGCCCGCCTTCGCGGGTCCGGCCGAGGTTGCGCTGATCAAGTCCTATATCGGGGAATGGCGCGGCCGTGGCGTGCTGATCGGCGCCAATACCGAAACCGTGGTCTGCCGCATGACCGTGACCCAGGGCAATCAGGACAAGGTCAACTATAGCGGGCGCTGTTCGCTCGCCGGCACCCAGCTCTCGGTCGCCGGTACCATGGCCTATGTCGAATCCAGCAAGCGCTACGAAGCGGCGATGAGTTCCAACGCAACCTTCACTGGCGTCGCCATCGGCCAGAAGCGCGGCAGCGGGCTGATCTTCAACCTGCGCGAGCGCGACAAGGACGAAGAGGGCAAGGACCTCAACATCACCGCCCAGATCCATCTGGAACAGGAATCGATCGCGGTCGCCTTCGAGGTCGTCTACGTGGAAAACGGGGACTACCTGAAGGCCGAGGTGCCCTTCGAACGGCAGTGAAACGTTACAATTTCTTTTGTTTGTCAGACATTTGCGGCTGACGAAGTGTTAACGATCCCGGCTTATCTTTTGATAAGTATCGGGAACGCCTTCATTGTCCACCATCACTGCCTCACCCCAGTCGGGTCACGACGCCACGGGCGATCTTGACCCGCGACTGCAACGTCTCTGCGCCCTGCTTGGCGTGACAGGAGCAAGGCTGTCTGTCATCAAGCCGACGGGCGCCGAGGTCATAGGGCAGCACGGGCCTTTCCCCGACAATCTGACCGTGCTGGAGACGACAGTGTCGCGTACCGGGCGATCGCGGATCATCGCCGACACGGGCGCGGATTCACCCGGTCTGGCACGGTTCTACATCGGCCTGCTGATCGAGTCCTATACGGGCAGCCACGGTTTCATCCTCAGCCTGTTCGATAACCGCCCGCGCAGCCGCCAGATGGCGGATCATCTGGCCATGCTGGCACGCGAGGCGACGGCTCTGCACCGGATCGAGCACCAGAAGCATCAGCTGGAGATCCAGCAGCGCACCATCACGGATTTCGAAGCCGTCGAGGAGCATCGGCGCAGCCTGTTCGACCGGGCTTCGGCGACCGCACGCATCGGCATCTGGCAGTGCAACCTTGCCGACCACAGCATCACCTGGACCAACGGCGTCTACGATATTTTCGAGATCCCGCGCGACGAACAGATCAGCCGCGCCAGCACCCTGTCGCTCTACACCGACGACTCCCGCCAGCGCATGGAAACGGCGCGGGCCGCGGCGATTGCCAATTGCAGTGACTTCTCGGTGGACTGCGAGATCGTCACCCGCACCGGCAAGCACCGCTGGATGCGTTTGACCGGCGCCGTGGAAAGCCGCGATGGTGTGGCCTATCGCATCTTCGGCATGAAGCAGGACATCACCGAGGAAAAGCTGATGGGTGACCAGACGCGCTTCCTTGCCGAGCATGACGTCATGACGGGCCTCGCCAATCGCAGTCAGTTCCAGTCGCGTCTGTCCGAACTGGATCAGGGCCGTCACACGTTTGGTGCCATGCTGCTGGTCGATCTCGACGGTTTCAAGCAGGTCAACGACACCTATGGCCATGCCGTGGGCGACGAATGCCTGCGCCAGGCCGCACGTCGTCTGCGTGAATGTGCCGATGATGCGGGCCTGGTGGCGCGCATCGGTGGCGACGAATTCGCCCTGCTCCTCCGCAACGGCATGACGGAGACCGACGTAAAGGCCATAGCCGACAGGATCGTCGCCCTGATCGCCCAGCCGTTCCTGCACCACGGCCACAAGATGGTTCTGGGCGCCTCGGTGGGCTTTGCCAGCTATACCGGAGGATCCGCGGAAGACCTGTTCCGTCAGGCCGATACCGCGCTCTATGCGGCCAAGGCTGCCGGGCGCAATACCAGCCGCTCCTTCATCGCCAACGCGGCCTGATCGATTTACTTCGACTTCCGACGGAAATCACCATACAACTATGGAAACGATTTCGGAATTTCTGCCGTTGCTTGAGCGACGGTGAGGCTGGGGAATATTCACATCGATACTGCGCGTTGGACGGCGCGCTTTCGGGGAGAGCAGAGGTGCTTGAACTCGTAGAACCGTTCATTGAACTGAGCCGCCGCATGCGGACTCGCCAGGATGTTCGGGCGGGCCTGGAGAAAACATGCGAAACATTCGGCTTTCGCTCAGCGATACTGATGGAATATACGCCCAGACTGGATGCCATCGTCGACTATATTGATACCGATGAAGCACGCAGCCTGCGGTGGAAAAAGCCGCAAACCACCAACAGCATCCGTCGTGTGGTCGACGACTCACAGCATCTGATCGAGCAGGGGCGCGTGGTCAGCTTTGCCGCTTCCCGCTTCGACAGTGCTGATCCCAGCCGCAAGATGGCCGAGGAACTGGACCTGCTGGACTGTGTCTCCGCGCCCATCGTCGAGGATCACGACGTGGCCGGCGCCATCTTCTTTTCCGGCCTGCCGCCGCTATCGCCCAAGCGGGAAACCGGGCTGCATGCCATTTCCTACCTGTTATTCGCGAGCCTGCGCACCGTGCGCCAGCATGACGATCCCGGCCACAGGGCCAGCCTCACGCCACGCGAGAAAGAGGTGATGATTCAGTCATCGCTGGGCTACACATCGCCCGAGATCGCCGGCATGCTGGGGCTGGCCGAGCGCACGGTCAACCAGCATATCGAGAACGTCGCCTACAAGTTCGGCACCAAGAACCGCATTCACACGGTGGCCAACCTGCTGCGACTGCACCTGCTCGACTAGAGCGTTCTCGGCAAAAGCTCTAGACCGGCTCGGTGGCCTTGTCGCGCGTCACCCAGGCCCCATCGCGCCATTCGCGGACGGTGACGACGATGCGTTCAGAATTGATATCGATGAGGTTATAGGCATTGGGCTCGCCGCGCAGCCGGGTCGAAATGGCGGAGGATGCCTGGACCACGAGGATCGGCGCCACCGTGGACTTGCTGAGCCCCATGGGCTGGCCTTCGCGTTCCTTGGTCTTGGCCTCATGCTTGCGTACGTAGGACAGGTGAAAGTGGCCGGAGAGCACCAGCCGGACGCCGAGGCTGGCGAAGGTTTCCAGCGCGTCGTCGGCGCGTTTGACCCGCTTGGTCTTCTGGATCATCTGCTCGGTCGGAAACAGCAGCGGATGATGGGCCACGATGACCCGGATGGCGTCGGGTGACGCCTTGGCCAGGCGATCGTCGAGATCCTCCAGCTGCCCGCGCGAAATCGTGCCATGACCCCAGTTCCACTCCAGCCGGGCGCGCCGCGAGGTGCGCATGCCGACGAGCACAACACCGTCCATTTCCAAAAAGGGCTCGAGGTCGCGGGAGATGAATTTCTTGTAGAGGCCATAGGGATTGATGAAGCGGCGCAGGATGTTGACCGCCGGCACGTCGTGATTGCCGGGCACGGCAAAGACCGGAGCCTTGAGCTTGTCGAGAAATTCGCGCGCCTGCTCGAATTCCTCCTTGGTGCCGATCTGGGTGAAGTCACCGCTGGCGACGATCAGGTCGGGCGTCTGTGCGTTGATGTCGTCGGCAAAGCCTTCGGCAAGCGCCGGGTCATGATGGCCGAAATGCAGGTCCGAGATATGGAGGATTTTCATTCTGCAGCCGCCGCCTGAACCACTTCTGCCGGAACCACGACCGAGAGGGCCTTGGGCCGGATGGTGAAATTGAGCGGTGTATGCATGGTTTCCACCTCGCCGTCGAACATGACCTTGATCAGGTCCTTGCGCGTGTCGATGGTCACCGAATCCACGCTTTCTACCGTGAGTGCCTCGTCATTGCGCCAGCGACCCAGCAGCATGCCGGTGGTCAGTCGGATGAAATCGCCCGTGGTGAAATGGTGCAGCACGTAAAGCGTGAGCGTGCCGCGATCGAGACTGCCACGCGAGAAGAACTGGCCCAGCCCCTCGTCATAAGCATTGGATGCCACGGCAATGGCCTGCACGCGCTGAACCCGGCGCTCGCCCTCGCCCGGATCGATGACAACCGCCATGCGCTTGGCGCGGGCAATGCGGCGGAAGAAATAGCGCATGAAGCCGATCTTGGCGCCCGGATCCTGCCGACCACGGATCTTTTCGCGTCCGGCCGCCATGCCGGGGATAAGGCCGATGACCACCTTGTGCAGGAAGATGCGGCCATTGACCTCGCCGACGTCGATGCGATGCGTCTCGCCCGTTGCCAGCGCCGCTACGGCTCCCTTGAGATCGAGCGGCACATGCAGGTCCTTGGCCAGGGCATTGACCGTGCCGAGCGGCAGGATGGCAAGGTTGCGGTCCGTTCCGACAAGGGCGGCCGCCAGCGCCGTGATCGTGCCGTCGCCACCCGCGGCCACGATGGTCGGCGCACCGCTCGCCAGGGCATCGTCGATGCGCTGCTGCAGCGGCAATTCGCTGCGGGCGTCCACCTCAGCATCGAGACCATGGTTCTCGAAGATGATCCTGACGGCGTCCGCATCGATGCCCAGCGCATTGGCCGTGCCGGCATTGGCGTTGAGAACGACGTAGTGAGAAATATCAGCCATGGTCGCGTGTGCCCTCGCATGCAAAATGACGCAGGCGGAACGTGCGGCGCGACCATGCGTTGCGTCGGGAAATGAGGAAGCGTCAAAATGTTGCATCGCTGGGGCAAATCTGCCCAGGTCCGCCGCGTGCGGGATTTCGTTACCGCCGAGGCGCCGCTGCTCGCCGCCATTGCCATCATCAGCGGGTTGATCCTTGCTTTCCTCAAGATTGCCGACGAGATGCTCGAAGGCGAGATGGAGGAGTTCGACAGTACGATCCTGTTCTGGTTCCGCGACCCCAACAATATCGACCAGACCATCGGGCCGAGCTGGGTGCATGAAATGGTGCGCGACATCACTGCCCTTGGCAGCTTCTCGTTGCTAGGCCTGATCGTCGTCGTGGTCTGCATCTGTCTCGTCATGGCGAGAATGCGCGGCGCGGCGCTGCTGGTCATCATTTCCGTGCTGGGCGGTACGCTGCTCAGCACCGTGCTCAAGACCAGCTACGATCGCCCGCGCCCGGACCTGACCACCATGTCGGAACAGTTCACCGCCAGCTTTCCCAGCGGCCATGCCATGCTGTCGGCTGTCACCTTCCTGACGCTGGGCGCCGTGCTGGCGCAGCTGGCGCCGACACGCGCGCTGCGCATCTTCAGCTTCACCATGGCCATCATCCTCACCGTCATGGTTGGCATGAGCCGCATCTATATGGGAGTGCACTTTCCCAGCGACGTGCTGGCCGGCTGGTGCCTGGGCGCCGCCTGGGCGCTGATCTGCAGCACGGTGGCGCTGTTTCTTGAGCGACGCGGCACCGTGGACCGCATCAACAAGGGCGGAAACCTAACTGACGGACAGGACCTCTAGCTCGTCATTGCCCAGGCTGACGACATCGCCCACCTGCTTGCCGATCAACAGGCGGGCGATGGGCGAGACGTAGGAAATCGAGCCGGCGGCCGGGTCGGCCTCGTCCTCGCCCACCAGACGATAGGTCTGCACGCGCCCGTCATTGCGGCTGAAAGTCACCGTGCTGCCAAAGGCGATAGTTTCGCCATCGGGCGTTGGCACGAGCTGGGCCGTGCGCAGGCGTTCGGTAAAATAGCGCAGGTCGCGCACCGGACCGGCCGACTGGCGGCGACGTTCGTTGATGTCATCCACGAGACTTGCCGCCTCATAGGCCAACTTTGCCTCAACCAGCTGCCGCTGCAGTGCCGCAAGACCTTCCTGAGTAACCAGATTGGCATGTTCGGAAATGGGCCGGTCCGGCAGCTGCGTTTCCGCCGCCGTCTCGGCACTGTCTTCCTTGGTGAAAGCGACGCTCATGTCCAGACTCCGCAGTCAAAATAGAAATGGGCCGCATGTCGCGGCCCATGATCTTCATTCCACACCGGCGTGTGGAGAATAAGGCTTTGGGACGTCGGAAATTGCACTCCCGTTGCCCCACCCACGATGTCACCCCGGCCTTGAGCCGGGGCCCATCTCGATATCGCACCACAGCCGCAAGGTGGTGGTGACAAATACAACGACCTTGCGGCAGGACGACCATCTCAGGATGGGTCCCGGCTCAAGGCCGGGATGACATCGAGGTAACGGAAACGCCCTGCGACATCTCGTTGTTAGAACGGGATATCGTCGTCCATGCCGCCGGGCTCGAAGGCGGGGGCGTTGGCACGAGGACGCTGACCGCCGCCACCACCATTGCCGCCATTGTCGCGGGCGCCGCGGAAACCGCCGCCGCCGCCATTGTCGCCATAGCCGCCGCCCGAATTGCCGTAGCCGGCATTGTCGCCGCCGCCTTCACCACGACCGTCGAGCAGGGTCATGTTGGAGTTGAAGCCCTGCAGCACGATCTCGGTGGAATACTTGTCCTGGCCGGACTGATCCTGCCACTTGCGGGTCTGCAGCTGGCCTTCGAGATAGACCTTGCTGCCCTTCTTGAGATAGCTCTCGGCGACGCGCGCCAGGCCTTCCGAGAAGATCACCACGCGATGCCATTCGGTCTTTTCGCGGCGCTCGCCGGTGTTCTTGTCCTTCCAGTTCTCGGAGGTTGCGATGGAGAGGTTCACCACCTTGCCGCCGCTGGGAAGGTTGCGCACTTCCGGATCCGCACCGAGATTGCCGACCAGGATCACCTTGTTGACACTGCCTGCCATCGCTCATTCCTTTCGATTCAGTCCCCGGGCCGCTGCCGCAGGGACGCTCACTTACATAGCGGCGGGATCATACTCCCGCGCCCTGCCCGGCGTCTCCGCCACAGACCAATTGTGAACAGCTCTTATTTGTTCCCTTTATGTTCTATTTCCACCTGCCCGTCAAGCGGCTGCTGACAGGAGCTGTCAGCAGGCGTGCCGCATCTGGCTGGTGCAGGCCTTGACCGAATCTGCATTGTTCTCATTATGTTCACGCGAACCAATGGCGCTTTGGCGAATTCCTGTAGACACGCTAAGGTGACCATATCGCGGGGTGGCCATGCGCCGGGGCCGCTTGCGAGAGCGGGAGTGGACGCCTATTTGAGACGCTTCCCGAGACACTGCCCTCTTCCGACTTTGCCGTCGTGCCGCCCCTTCGGCGCACCGAGCCATGGACTTGAATGATGACCGTTAAGCCAAGCCTCAACCGTGAGATCATCGTGCGCGGTGCCCGCGAGCATAATCTCAAGGGCATCGATCTCAAGCTGCCGCGCGACAGCCTGATCGTGATGACGGGCCTGTCGGGCTCGGGCAAGTCGTCGCTCGCCTTCGATACGATCTATGCCGAGGGCCAGCGCCGCTATGTCGAGTCGCTGTCGGCCTATGCGCGTCAGTTCCTCGAGATGATGCAGAAGCCCGATGTGGAACATATCGAGGGCCTGTCCCCCGCCATTTCCATCGAGCAGAAGACGACCTCGCGCAATCCGCGCTCGACGGTCGGCACCGTCACGGAAATCTACGACTATCTGCGCCTGCTGTTCGCCCGCGTCGGCGTGCCCTATTCGCCGGCCACCGGCCTGCCGATCGAGAGCCAGACCGTGTCGCAGATGGTCGATCGCGTCCTCGAACTGCCGGAAGGCACGCGCCTGTTCCTGCTCGCGCCGATCGCGCGCGGCCGCAAGGGCGAATACAAGAAGGAACTGGCCGACCTGATGCGCAAGGGGTTCCAGCGCGTCAAGATCGACGGGGAATATCACGAGATCGAAGAGGCCCCTGCCCTCGACAAGAAGTTCAAGCATGACATCGAGGTCGTGGTCGACCGCGTCGTGGTCGGTCCCGAGATTTCCGGCCGCTTGGCCGAAAGCTTCGAGACGGCGCTCAAGCTCGCCGAGGGCATTGCCCTGGTCGAATTTGCCGACGACAAGAATGAAGACGGCTCTGCCCGCCAGATCACCTTCTCGGAAAAGTTCGCCTGCCCGGTCTCCGGCTTCACCATTGCCGAGATCGAGCCGCGCCTGTTCTCGTTCAACAATCCCTTCGGCGCCTGCCCGGTCTGCGATGGCCTGGGGACCGAGCAGAAGATCGATCCCGACCAGATCGTGCCCGATGCGACGCTGTCGCTGAAGGACGGCGCCATCCTGCCCTGGGCCAAGACCTCGGCACCCTATTACCAGCAGACGCTGCAAGCCGTGGTGAAGCATTTTGGCGCTTCCACCGGCACCGCCTGGAACGAGCTGCCCTTCGAGGTCCAGCATGCCGTGCTCTATGGTACGGACAAGACCAAGATCGACTTCGTCTATGACGACGGTTTGCGCCAGTACAAAACTTCGAAAGTCTTCGAGGGCGTGATCGGCAACCTTGAGCGCCGCTATAAGGAAACCGAAAGCGCCGGCATGCGCGAAGAGATCGAGAAGTATATGTCGGCCAAGCCCTGCGTGGCCTGCGGCGGCTATCGTCTGAAGCCGGAATCACTGGCCGTCAAGATTGACGGTCTGCATGTCGGCCAGGTCACCGAAAAATCGATCCGCGACTCCGTGGCCTGGTTCAACCAGCTGACCGACAAGTTCACGCCCACCCAGGCGCAGATCGGCGAGCGCATCCTCAAGGAAATCCGTGAGCGGCTGAACTTCCTCGTCGACGTCGGCCTCGACTATTTGTCCATGTCGCGCAATTCCGGCACGCTCTCGGGCGGGGAAAGCCAGCGCATTCGTCTCGCCAGCCAGATCGGCTCGGGCCTCACCGGCGTGCTTTACGTGCTGGATGAGCCCTCGATCGGCCTGCATCAGCGCGACAATGCCAAGCTGCTGGAAACCCTCCGTCGCCTGCGTGATCTGGGCAATACGGTCATCGTCGTCGAACATGACGAAGACGCCATCATGACCGCCGACTATGTGGTCGATATCGGTCCCGGCGCGGGCGTGCATGGCGGCCATATCGTCGCCGAAGGCACGCCACAGGACGTGCTCAACCACAAGGATTCGCTGACCGGCCAATATCTCAGCGGCCGCATGGGCATTGCCATGCCGGCGGAACGCCGCGAGGCCAAGAAGGGCAAGACGCTTTCGGTCAAGGGCGCGACGGGCAACAATCTCAAGAATGTCTCGGTCGACGTACCGCTGGGCATGTTCGTCGCCATCACCGGCGTGTCGGGCGGCGGCAAGTCGACCCTGATGATCGACACCATGTACCAGGCCATTGCCCGCCGATTGAACGGCGCCCGCGTCGTCCCGGCCCCCCATGACAGCCTCACGGGCCTCGAATTCCTCGACAAGGTCATCGATATCGACCAGTCGCCGATCGGCCGCACGCCGCGCTCCAATCCAGCCACCTATACCGGCGCCTTCACGCCGCTGCGCGAGTGGTTTGCCGGCCTGCCGGAAGCGAAAACGCGCGGTTACGGACCGGGCCGCTTCTCCTTCAACGTCAAGGGCGGCCGCTGCGAGAAATGCGAGGGCGATGGCGTTCTCAAGATCGAGATGCATTTCCTGCCCGACGTTTACGTCACCTGCGACGTCTGCAAGGGCAAGCGCTACAATCGCGAGACGCTGGAAGTCCAGTTCAAGGGCAAGTCGATCTCGGACGTGCTCGACATGACGATCGACGAAGGCGTCGACTTCTTCTCGGCCGTGCCGGTGATCCGCGACAAGTTCGCCACCCTCCAACGCGTGGGCCTGGGCTATGTAAAGGTCGGCCAGCCGGCCAATACGCTGTCGGGCGGCGAAGCGCAGCGTGTGAAACTCTCCAAGGAGCTCTCCAAGCGCGCCACCGGCCGCACGCTCTACATGCTGGACGAGCCGACGACGGGCCTCCATTTCCACGACGTGGCAAAGCTGCTCGACGTGCTGCATGAGCTCGTCGACGGAGGCAATACAGTGGTGGTCATCGAGCACAATCTCGAGGTCATCAAGACCGCCGACTGGATCATCGACATGGGCCCCGAAGGCGGCGATGGCGGCGGCGAAGTCGTGGCCGTCGGCACGCCCGAAGACGTCGCCCAGGTCAAGCGCTCCTACACCGGCCAGTTCCTCAAGGAAGTCATGGCCCGCCGCCCGCATTTCGCCACCAAGGCGGCCGAGTAGGGCGTCGAGGCAGCCGCGACCACTACGCCCTCCTCCCCCGCCTGCGGGGGAGGTGCCGCCAACGGGCGGCGGAGGGGGGAGCCGCTTGCGTTGCGGCTTCGATTACCCCCAATTCTGGGCCCGCTACACGCCTCTCCGTCAACGGAAGAGAAAAGACAGCATCGCCCCAATCCCCGGTCCAGGCAGCAGGTTCAATTCCGCGCCGACAGTTCCTTACTCCCAAAATCCACTAAGTTTTCCCCCATCCCCTGGCCTGCCCTTATACTCTCCTCATCGCCTGCACACTGAGCACGGTCATGACGAGTGATGGTTGCAGGGACGGTCGGGGAGCATGGGTCGCCAGGCTCCCGCACGCACGCCGACTTTCTGTCCCGTTTCTGCGTGCCGAACAGGTCTTCTGACAAAAGGCCTGGGTGGTGAAGGTGGTGGACGGCTTGATGCCGCTGGGATCGCTCCGGTGAAGCGATCGCATGCTCAGTCGCCCCTGCCCTCAGCGCTCGGCGCAAAGGTCCGCCAGGAAAAAACTCGAAAGAGTCGGACCATCGGAGGCTCGTGCGAAAAATCCCGGCTTGGTGGCGAGGCCCTGCCTCACTTCCAAACTTGACTACCCCCCGAGGCGGCAAGCCTCGCCACCATCGCTCTCCTGGTGAGGGCCCGGACAATCCGAAAACCGCGTCGCAGGCGGCGCTTCTGCACGCGCCGAAGTCGCAAGGCCATGAGACCTAAAGCGAATACGCGCCCAGCGCGGAGTGGCCGACCACCTCGCCCCGTCCCTCCCATGCCCATTTGCAACAGTTTGACGAAAAGCGCCATGCGCATGACGCATGAGGAGCGTGACATTACGCGCATAGCGGAGCCGGACAAATCGGCGCATCTTCCCGCTCACTGCTCAAGGCCACAAAGGAGTAGGACGATGTTTGTACGTGCCGTCTGGCGCATCAAGCGCCTCGTAGATGTTAAGCAAACGTTACGCGAGATGGAGGTTCCCTCCTGCCGTGACGCCGACTTGCTGGGGCTTACAGGTCCCGATTTCTCCAAGATGACCCGGTCGCTGTTCGACCGCTGATCCCAGCCATTTGTAACCCGTGTGTCAGGCCGCAGGATTGTCATCCGGCGGCCTTAGTCCTGCCGGGCGCATTAACGGCAGATGAACCATGCCCTTCCGAGCCCTGCACAAAACGCATGACCCGTTTGACCAATACCCCACTGCTCATTTGTCGGGCACTGCTCTAAATACATCCTTGTAAACGAAAAGGAGACTTCAAATGGACATCCGCAAGACTTTCAAGAAGTGGGCAGCTTACCAGCAGACCGTTCGTGAACTGACCGCTCTCGACAATCGTCAGCTCAACGACCTGGGCATTTCGCGCACCGATATCAATCGTATTGCTCGCGATCATGCAGCCGGCCTCTAAGATTTGCTCTGCTAATCTTAAGCTCGACCCGAACCGAACAGCCGCTTCTCTCTGAGATGCGGCTGTTTTGTTTTGCTGCACAGCCCGCAGTCAAAACGCCAATTTGCCGACAAGTTCGGCATAGCTGACCATGATGGCTTTGCGGAATGCCGGGCGTTCCTGCAACCGGCGGTACCAGTTCTCGACCCCAGGCATGGCCGGTCGATCGATTTCCATGCTGAACCAGCGATAAAGCGCGACCCCGGCCGCGATATCGGCATAGCTGAGCCTGTCTCCCGCCAGATAGTCCCGTTCCGCCAGCGCCACATCGAGAAGGCGCAGCGCCGCAATGCTCTTGCCGAGCGCCGCCGCAATGGCTTTCGCGTCGTGCTGGGCTTTCGGCGTGCGCACGATCAGCCAGAAGGCGGCGATCCAGGCGGGCTGGAATGTGGTCGCCGTCCAGTCCGTCCACTGATCGACCAGCGCCCGCTGCCTTGGGTCTTCGCGCCAAAGCCGGTCCCGCCCATAGCTGGCCGCCAGGTAGCGCAGGATGGAATGGCTCTCCCAAAGCGCAAAATCGCCATCCTGCAGCACCGGCACGAGACCATTCGGGTTGAGCCTGCGGAACGCCGGATCATCGAGCCCGCCGTCACTACCGCCCGCCGGGCGGTGCTGATAGGGCAGTTCCAGTTCCTCCAGCGCCCACAGTGCCTTCTGCACATTGCACGAACTCTTCCGGCCCCACAGGGTCAGGTCTGGAATCATCGCTTGTCCTCCCAAAAGCTATGACATGCTAGTCTGCCGTTCGTGCGCGGCAAGTGGTGCGGCAATCCTGCCGGCTGTCGCCCCCGCAAGGCAATGCTGCCAGCAGAACGCCCGCCTCCTGTTGAAGGCGGGCGCCTGTCGATGCAGCGGGTCGGCTAAAGGTTACGCGTAAAGAACCAATGGGCGATCAGACCGATGCCCCAGGGAAAGATGACCCAGAGCACCCACCACGGTGGCCCGGTCATCACGTTGATAACGGTATTTACGGCAATTACGGCAATATACACAAAGGCGTGGATTTGTAGGCCCTTAGCAGTCGAAGACGCTGTCATTGCAAACCCCCAGATGTGAATCCGGTGTCTGACGTCCGTCCCAGAAGCCAGATCAACCGGCAAGGATGCATTATAGGCGTTGCAATCGCGCCAACAATTGCCTTTCTCTGCGGCTGTTGATTGCGTGGCCCCGGGCCATTTGCTATCTGCCTGCCATGTCCACATCAGAACCCATTCACATCATCGGCGGCGGTCTCGCCGGCTCCGAAGCCGCATGGCAGGCAGCCGAAGCCGGCGCCACGGTCATCGTCCACGAGATGCGCGGCCGTGCGCGAAACCGATGCGCATAGCACCGAGGGCTTCGCCGAGCTCGTCTGCTCCAACAGCTTCCGCTCCGACGACCACGAGCAGAATGCCGTTGGCCTGCTCCACGAGGAAATGCGGCGCCTGCAATTCGCTGATCATGCGCGCCGGCCGACGCAGCATCAGCTGCCCGCCGGCGGCGCTCTGGCGGTCGATCGCGACGGCCTTCTCCGACGACGTCACCGCGCGCCATCCACAGATCACCCCAATATCACGATCGATCGCGGCGAGGAGTCGCCGGCCTGGCCGCCCGAGGACTGGAACAATGTCATCATCGCCACCGGCCCGCTGACCTCCCCTGCCCTGGCCGAGGCCATTCGTCGCTGACCGGCGAGGATTCGCTCGCCTTCTTCGACGCCATCGCCCCGATCGTCCACAGGACAGATCGACATGGACATTGTCTGGGCCCAGTCGCGCTATGACAAGGCCGGCCCCGGCGGCACTGGCGCCGACTATCTCAACTGCCCGATGGACCGGACCAGTACTATGCCTTCGTCGAGGCGCTGCTCGCCGCCGCCGCTGCACCGAGTTCAAGGAATGGGAGACACGTGCCCTATTTCGACGGCTGCCTGCCGATCGAGGTGATGGCCGAGCGCGGCCGCGAGACCCTGCGCTGCGGGCCCGATGAAGCCGGTCGGCCTGACCAATCCGCGCAACCCGACCGTCAAGGCCTATGCCATCGTCCAGCTGCGGCAGGACAACGCGCTGGGCACGCTGTGGAACATGGTCGGCTTCCAGACCAAGATGCGCTACGGCATCCAGGCCGACATCTTCCGGATGATCCCGGGCCTGAGAACGCCAGTTCGCCCGGCTCGGCGGGCTGCATCGCAACACCTTCCTCAATTCGCCGAAGTGCTGCGGCCCGACCTCAAGCTCAAGGCCGATCCGCGCCTGCGCTTTGCCGGCCAGGTCACCGGGCGTCGAGGGCTATGTCGAGAGCGCCGCCTGCGGGCTGCATCGCCGGCCGTCATGGCTGCTGCCGAAGCGCGGGCGCGAAACCTGCCCATGCCGCCGGCACGACGGCGTTGGGCGCCTTGGTTGCACCATATCACCGGTGGTCACATGGAAGCCGAAGGCTATAGCGGCGCCCGCAGCTTCCAGCCGATGAACGTCAATTTCGGCCTGTTCCCGGAAGTCACCATCACCAAGCCGGAAGGCGCCGGCCGCTGGCGCGGCACGGAAAAAACCCAGGCCAAGCGCCGGGCGATCACCTCGCGGGCATTGACGGATCTGGAGGCCTGGGGCTAACGCCCCCGACTTATCCCCCACCACATCAGCCGTGTTATCTTGCGCCAGTCAGCTTCATCGCTGGCTGGCGCAAAGCTGTTGGCGCGACGGTTGAGCGCGGCAAGCTGGGGCTTGAGCAGGGCAATGGCGGCAAAGGCGGGTTTCAGTTTTGCAGGCAGCAGCGCAATGGCGCTTTCCGCCTTGCGCAGGTGCTCACCCGCCAGTTCGGCCAGCTGCCCGATCGCCTCATGCAGGCCTTCGCTCTCGGTGCGGGCAAAGATCTCGCCTTCGCGCACCCCGTTGGCCTCGAACACCGACCAGGGCAGCATGATGCGGCCCTGCGCCGCGACATAGCCAAAGGCGCGGAGATGGCCGATCAGCGCATGGGCGACACCAAGATGGCCGGCGGCGTCGCCAGCCTCGATCTGCTCGCCATCGTTGAGCACCATGGCGGCCAGCTGGTAGAGCGTCGAAACCGTCTCGCCAGCATAGCCCTCAAAACTCTGCAGGTCCGGCATCGGATCGTCATAAAGATCAAAGCGCCGCGCCCCGATCAGGCGCAACAGCGTGCCGGGGGGAATGTTGTAGCGGGCGATGGTCTCGAGCAAAGCATCGGCCACCGGGTTCTGCTGCACCATGCCATGGCCTTCGCCTTCCAGCGCGTCATTCCACCATTGCAGGCGGATTTCGCCGGGCGCCGGATCGGAAACGCGTTCGCGGATGGAGGCGACATCGGCATTGAAGGCATAGAGCGCCGTCACCGCATCGCGCTGCGCGCCGGTCAGCACCAGCGTCGTCAGATAGCGCTCGCGGTCGCCCTGGCGCAGGGCCTCGGCGGCATGGGCAAAGCTGGCTTGGGCCATTCAGCGAACCTTGTCGACGGCAATCAGGGCGGCAGCGACCGCCCGTTCCTCGGCCAGCAGCACATTATAGGTGCGGATGGCGCTGCCGGTATTGATCGCCTCGACGATGATCTTTCGCTCCCGCAGGGCTTCGCGCAAGTCCTTGGGGAAGGCCGCAATATCGGGGCCGAGGCCGATCATCAGCACGTCGATCTGGTCGGCCACGGCGAAAATGGGCGCGAGGGTTTCCAGCGTGATCTCGGCCGGCGTCGTCACCGGCCAGGCCATCATGCCGCTCGGCAGGCAAAGCAGCCCGCCCTTGTGCGACATGCCGGCAAACCGGAACCCGCCATTGCCATAGGCGTCGATCCCGGTCTGCGTCGAAAAGCGCGGCGCCTCGGTCAAGGCCTAGACCGATGCGCCATCGGCGGCCTTGGCAACCGGCTTGTCCTCGTCAACCTTCTGCTTGAGGCCGAAGTTGATCAGGATCGGGCCGTTGACGATGATCGACGAATACATGCCGACCAAGCACCCGAAGGTCATGGCGATGGTAAAGCTGCGGATGACTTCGCCACCCCAGATCACCAGCGGAATCAGCGCCAGGAACACGGTGAACTGAGTGATCGTCGTGCGCACGATGGTCTGGTTGATCGACAGGTCGATCAACTCCGGCAGCGGCATCTTGCGATGCTTGCGCAGGTTTTCGCGGATTCGATCCGACACGACCACGGTTTCGTTGAGACTGAGACCCACCAGCGTCAGCACGGCCGCAATGGAGGTCAGGTTGAATTCCAGCCCGGTTATCGAGAACAGCCCGATGGTCATGATGATGTCATGCGTCGTCGTGGTGACGGCAGCTAGGGCGAATTGCCACTCGAAGCGGAACCAGATGTAGATCAGGATTGCCGCCAGGGCGATCACGACCGCAATGGTGCCCTTCCAGGCCAGTTCGCTCGACACCGTTCCACTCACCGCCTCGGTGCTGCGGACGGTGTAATTCTCTGTCGCCAGTGCTTCGGTGATCGAGCGCACGGCGACCTGGTCAGCGTCCTGGCCGCCCTCCTGAGCCTGCACGCGAACCAGTACGTCCTCGGGCGTACCAAAGCCCTGCACCTGGATTTCGCCCAGGTTGAGCCCATCGAGCACTTCACGCACCTGGCCGACATCGGCGGGGCCGCCGTCATGCTGGATGACAATGGCCGTGCCGCCGACAAAGTCGATGCCGAGGTTGAAGCCCTTGAAATAGGCCGAGCCGATCGAGCCAATGCTGGCAATGATCGAGAAGGCGATCACATAGCGCGAGATCTTCATGAACGGGATATTGGTCCCGTCCGGAACGAAGCGGAAATGCTGGATTTTCAGGGTCTTGGGACGGACGCGGCGATACCAGGTCTGAACCTGGAACGAGGTGACCGTGTAAGAGGTGAAGAGCGACGTCAGGATGCCGAGCGCCAGCGTCACGGCAAAGCCCTGCACCGGGCCCGAGCCCATGAAATAGAGCACGATGGCCGCGATCAGCTGCGTCAGGTGCGAGTCGACGATCGTGCCCCAGGCGCGTTCGAAGCCGGCATTGATGGCCTGGATCGGCGATTTGCCGGCGCGCTGTTCTTCGCGCATGCGCTCATAGATCAGCACGTTGGCGTCCACGGCCATGCCGATGGTCAGGACGATACCGGCAATGCCCGGCAGGGTCAGCGTCGCGCCCAATGCCGCGAGCGCGGCAAAGATCAGCAGGATGTTGAGGATCAGCGAGACATTGGCAAAAACGCCCCACAGGCCATAGGCGGCCACCATGAAGGCGACGACGAGGACGGCGGCGATGACGCCGGCAGTCAGGCCATGCTGGATCGAGTCGGCGCCAAGGCTGGCGTCGACGGTGCGTTCCTCGACAACGTCGAGCGAGGCCGGCAGCGCACCGGCGCGCAGCAGCACGGCGAGATCATTGGCCGTGGCCGTCGTGAAATTTCCGCTGATCTGGCCCGAGCCGCCGGTGATCGGCTGCTGGATGACCGGGGCGGTAATGACCTGGTTGTCGAGCACGATGGCAAAGCGCTGGCCGACGTTCTGGCCGGTGATCTGGCCGAAGGTGATGGCGCCGCGGGTGTCGAACTTGAAGCTGACCACGGGCATGGCGCGCTGCTGGTCATAGCTGGGCTGGGCGTCGACAAGCGACTCGCCGCCAAGAGCAATGTCTTCGTAGAGCAGCTCGCTGCCGCCGTCGTTGCTGGGCAGGATCATGGTGCCGGCCGGCAGGCCCTGGGCCTCGGCCTGGGCAGCGCTCATGCCGGGATAGACCATGTGGAAGGTCAGGCGCGCCGTCTGGGAAATGATGTCCTTGAGGCGTTCGCTGTCGCCGAAGCCGGGGACCTGCACCAGCACGCGATTGGTGCCCTGGCGCTGAATGGAAGGTTCGGTCGTACCCAGTTCGTCGACGCGCTTGCGGATGACTTCGATGGACTGCGCGACAAGCGAGGACATGCGCTCGTTGACGCCGTCTTCGGTCAGGGTCACGGTCAGCTTGCCGTCGGGCGTTTCGCCAAATGCCAGCTCATTGGTGCCGCCGACGGCCATCATGGAATTGCTGATGGTGTTCTGCAAAGCCTCAATGGCGGTGCGGGCGGTTGCCTTCTGGCTGGGATCGGTCAGCTCGACCGTCAGCGTGCGGCTGTTCTGATCGGTGGTGATCAGGTTGCCGATGCCATTCTGGTTGGCCAGCGTGTTGCGAACGTCGCGACGCAGCGTCTGCAGGCGTTCGGTGATGATGCCGTCTTCATTGACCTGGAGCAGCAGATGGGAGCCGCCCTGCAGGTCGAGGCCGAGAACCACAGTCTGCTTGGGCAGGAAACTGGGCCAGGATTCACGCAGCTCCGGCGACAGGAAACTGGGTACGGCAAAGAGCACACCCAGCACGGCGACGAGAGCGATGATGATGGAGCGGATCGGCGAAGACTGCATGAAGGTCGTCCTGAAAGCAGAAAACCGGCGCTCGTGAGCGCCGGTGAAAGGCAGGTGCTGCGCTTAGGCAGGCTTGTTGTCGTTGACCGGCTCGCCCTTGGAGCGGACATCCGCCACCATGCCGCGAACCAGCTTGACCTTGACGCCGGTGGCGATCTCGACTTCGAGGTCTTCACCGTCGACGGCCTTGGTGACCTTGCCGACGATGCCGCCGGTGCTGACCACGGTATCACCGCGCTTGATCGCGCCGAGCATGGCCTGCTGGGCCTTGAGGCGCTTCTGCTGCGGGCGGAAGATCAAGAACCAGAAAATTACGACCAGCAGCAGGATCGGCATCAGCTGGATGAAAATATCGGTCATGCCACCGGCGGGGGCGGCGGCACCGGCTGCCTGGGCATAAGCGGGCGTTACAAACATGGGGCGAGGCTCCTATCGTTTCTTCTTTTGGCTTTTGGAGGGTCGGCGCCAGGGACCAGCATCAGTGTTAAGACGCTACTGGACGCATCTGGGGCTCGTAGCACTTGCACCCCGGTCAAAATCGGGCGGACTATACATTTGCACCCTGTTGAATGCAAAGGCATTCAGGGGGTTACAAAACGACGCGCAGAGCACAGGA
Source organism: Candidatus Devosia phytovorans (assembly GCA_029202405.1). Classification (NCBI taxonomy): domain Bacteria; kingdom Pseudomonadati; phylum Pseudomonadota; class Alphaproteobacteria; order Hyphomicrobiales; family Devosiaceae; genus Devosia; species Candidatus Devosia phytovorans. The sequence goes on from CP119312.1 coordinate 1,764,471, forward strand.
AATACTGACTTTGAAGAGCAAAGACTACCTCGCCGAAATCGCTGCTTCGCTGGGCGAAATCGCTCGTTCGCTCAATGCCTTGGCGCCGCAGGAATCGGGCGGGGAGTCAGTTCTGGGTCCGGAAGACGCCTATCATTGGGATGGTGATCGCGAAAAGCTGATCGCCGTGCCCCGCGTCGCCAGGGTCCCGCTGGCCATGCTCAAGGGGATCGACTCCGTGCAGGATATCCTGCTCAGGAACACCGAACAGTTTGCCCGCGGGCATGGGGCCAACAACGCTCTGCTCTGGGGCGCCCGCGGCATGGGCAAGTCCTCGCTGGTCAAGGCCATCCACGGCGACATAGCGGCGCGGGGCGATGAAGGCTTCGAGCGGCTGGTGCTGATCGAGATCGCCCGCGAGGACCTTGAAACCCTCCCTGCCCTTATGCGCCGCATCGGCAGTCAAACCGCGCGCTTCATCGTCTTCTGCGATGACCTGAGCTTTGACACTGGCGAAACCAGCTACAAGTCGCTGAAAACCATTCTCGATGGCGGCCTCGAAGGCCGGCCGGAGAATGTGCTGTTTTACGCCACCTCCAACCGCCGCCACCTGATGCCGCGCGACATGATCGAGAACGAGCGTGCCACGGCGATCAATCCGGGTGAGGCGATCGAGGAAAAGGTGTCGCTGTCGGACCGGTTCGGCCTGTGGCTCGGCTTCCACAATTGCGACCAGCCGACCTTCCTCACCATGGTGCGCACCTATGCCGACCATTATGGTCTCGATCTCGACGACGAGGCCCTGCGCGCCCGGGCGATAGAATGGTCCGCCACCCGTGGCGCCCGCTCCGGCCGCGTCGCGATCCAGCTGGTCCGGACGCTGGCGGGTGAATTGGGGAAAGCGGTTTAAACTCGTTCTGTTCTACGCCAGCGCCTCCACCCTCACGGTGTCACCCCGACCTTGAGCCGGGGCCCATCTCGAGGTGATGCCTCGGCCGCAAGGTGGCAGTGAAAACCCAGACCATCTAGCGGCAGTACACACATCTCAGGATGGGTCCCGGCTCAAGGCCGGGATGACATCGAATTTGCGGAGCGCTCGCCGTTCCAAAACAAAAACCCCCGCTTTCGCGGGGGTTTTCAATTTCAGATGCTCGGATCTCAGCTGGCCAGCAGCGGCACCGGGTCGACCGGCGTGGCGCCCTTGCGCAGTTCGAAGTGCAGCTGCGGCTTGGTCACCGAACCAGTCATGCCGGCAGCGCCGATCGAGTCGCCGCGATTGACCGTGGTCCCCTTGGCGACAGCCATCGACGACAGATGCGCATAGGCCGAAACATAGCCGTTCTGGTGGCGGATCAGCACGAGATTGCCGTAGCCCTCGACGCCCGAGCCGACATAGATGACAGTGCCGGCTTCAGCAGCCTTGACGGTCGAGCCTTCGGGCACTTCGATATTGATGCCGGTGCCCTTGGACGAAGCGAAATCGGTGATCACGCGGCCGCTGGCGGGCCAGCGGAACTTGTCACCGCCCGATGCCGCTGGCTGGGCCGCGGGAACCGCTGCCTGCTGGGCGGGCGCCGCGGGAGCAGCCTGTGCCGGCGCGGTTGGGGTCGGTGTGACCGCAGCCTGGGCCGGAGCGACGGGCGTTGCAGCCTGCAGCGCATTGGCCGACTGCGGCAGTGTCTGCTGGGCTGGAGCGGGTGCTGCCGACGGCGCGATGCTGGCAACCTGGGTGGCGGCCGGCGCCTTGGTGGCGAGCAGATCGGCACGACCCGGGATGATTATCGACTGGCCGACGACGATCTTGTCCGGCGAGGACAGGCCATTGGCCTGCACCAGCGACTGGGTCGTCACCTCATAGCGGCGGGCGATCGTATAGAGCGATTCACCGCCAGCGATCGTGTGCTTGAACTGGCCAGCAGCGGCACTCGCGGCCGGCGCCGGGGTTGCAGCGGCCATGGCCGGCACGGAATTGTTGGTGGGCAGGCTTCCGAGCACGGCAGGCGATGGCATCGGAGCGGCGGAGGCGAGAGCGGGCTGTGCTTGCATGGCGGGCGTTCCCTGGGAAGCTTGGTTACTCAATACGGGAAGAGCTTGGGACTGGACGCCGGATGTCTGGATCGGCTGGTTCCAGGAATTCTGTGCGGGCTGGATCAGCGGCTGGCTTGCCGGCTGATTCCACGCCTGCTGGGCGGGCGGACTGTTCCAGCCGGCACCACCACCAACATTGGCCGGCGGCATATACTGGTTCTCCGCGACCATGGTCTGCGGCGAACCGATGCTGGCTGGCATCTGCTGGTTAAAACTGGACGGAGAATTGGATGGCACCGAACTGGTCGTGGTTCCGTCCCCGAAGGTACGACTACCAAGACTCGAACATCCAGTAAGGGCCACGGCAGCAACCAAAAGGCCAGCCATTGCAACGGCACCTTTGGGCGCCCGACGGGTTAGGCGGATACTCATCAGCTTACTCGTACACAGGTACTCAACACGAGTTTGAAACTAGGCGAGTAAGGTAAAGACGAGTTTAAAGTCGATGCGATTTGAGCAAATTCGGACGGATAAGATTCCGGATTGGGTAAGGTTAAGATCGGGGCACGGGCAGCGCCACGCCCTCATGGTTCGAGGCTCGCGAAGAGCTCGCACCTCACCATGAGGGCTACTGAGAGCTTGATCTTACCAACAGCCCTCATGGTGAGGTGCTTTGCGCAGCAAAGCCTCGAACCACGAGGGCGTGGCACTAAAGACTCAACGTCCCCTGCAACCGTGCAACGACATCCATATCGGTCTGCTGCAGGCGCATCGGCGTGACGGTGACGAATCCATCCCGCCGCATCACTTCAAAATCAGCTTGCCGATCCAGCGGCGTTGGCGTTGCGGGAATTGCCACGAAGAACTTGCCCGCATTGTCACTGGGATAGTGCCGGAAGGGCGAACGCGAGAATCGCTGGTGTGGCACCACGGCGATGCCCTTGGTCGTATCCGGGTCGCAGAAGGGGAAGTTGACGTTGTAATAGTGCTCGCGGCCTTGTGCGGCGGCGATGATGGCGCGGGCAGCGGCGGCGCCATGGCGGATGGAATTTTTCCAGTCCACCTCGCGGCCATTCTCGTAGTTGATGCCCTGGCTCATGGCGATGCCGATGGCGCCCTGCAGGGCCCCCTCGCGCGCACCGGCCGCCGTGCCGGAACAATTGATGATATCGCCCAGGTTCTGGCCGGCATTGACGCCAGAGAGCACGACGTCTGCGGGCTTGTCGCCCAGCAGGTGGGTCATGCCGGCGACAACGCAATCGGCCGGCGAACCGCCGAGCACGGCAAAGGTGCGCTTGTCGCGCTGATCGAGTTCGAGTTCACGACCCAGGGTAAAGCGATGCCCTGCCCCAGACTGGTTGCCATCGGGCGCCACGATCCAGACGTCGTCACTCAGGGTCCGGGCAATGTCGGCCATGATGGCGATGCCCGGCGCATCCACACCATCGTCATTGGTGATGAGGATGCGCAGGTTTTTCATCACTTGCCGCCGATGGAGGTCAGACCGCCCATATAGGGCTGCAGCACGGCGGGAATCGCAATCGAGCCATCGTCCTGCTGGTAGTTTTCCATCAGGGCGATGAGGCAGCGGCCGACAGCCGTGCCCGAGCCGTTGAGCGTGTGCACATAGCGCGGCGGCTGCTTTTCGCCGCTCGGACGATAGCGCGCCTCCATGCGACGGGCCTGGAAATCACCGCAGACCGAGACCGAGGAAATCTCGCGATAGGTGTCCTGGCCGGGCAGCCAGACTTCAAGGTCATAGGTCTTCTTGGCGCCAAAGCCGATATCGCCGGTGCAGAGGTTCATGACGCGATAGTGCAGGCCGAGCTTCTGCAACACGGCCTCGGCGCAGCCGAGCATGCGTTCATGCTCGTCCACCGAGGTTTCGGGCGTCGTGATCGACACCATTTCGACCTTGTTGAACTGATGCTGGCGCAGCATGCCGCGCGTGTCGCGACCGGCCGAACCGGCTTCCGAGCGGAAACAGGGCGTCAGCGCGGTGAGACGCAGCGGCAGCTCTTCTTCCGACAGGATGGATTCGCGGACGAAATTGGTCAGTGGCACTTCGGCAGTCGGGATCAGCGCGAGGCGGCCATCGCCATGCGGGGTGAAGAACAGGTCTTCCTCGAACTTGGGCAGCTGGTTGGTGCCAAACAGGGCTTCGTCGCGCACCAGCAGCGGCGGCTGCACTTCGGTATAGCCATGCTCGGTGGTGTGCAGGTCGAGCATGAACTGGCCAAGAGCGCGTTCGAGCCGGGCCACCTGGCCCTTGAGCACGACAAAGCGGCTGCCCGAAAGCTTGGCCGCCGTTTCGAAATCCATCGCACCCATGGCTTCGCCGAGCTCGTAGTGCTCCTTGGGGGCAAAGCCGAGGCTGGGCCTTGGCGCGCGAGTCTGGGCAACAGTCTCAGGCGAACCGTTGCGACCGAAATATTCGACATTGCCGCTTTCGTCACTGCCCTCAGGCACGTCCTCGAAGACGAGATTGGGGATGACCGAGAGCGCATTGCGCAGTTCGAGCTCGATCGCGCGTTCGTCAGCTTCGCCCTGCGGGATGAATTCCTTGAGTGCGGCGACTTCGGCCATCAGTTCGGCGGCCTTGGCCTCGTCCTTCTGCGCCTTGGCCTGGCCGATCTGCTTGGACAGCGCATTGCGCTTTTCCTGAGCCTCGTTCAGGCGGGCGATGATGTCACGACGCTTGTCGTCGATGGCCAGCAGATCGGCGGAGCGCACCGAAATCCCCTTGCGCCGCGACACGGCAACATTGAAGGCTTCGGGATTGGCTCGGATCCACTTGATATCAAACATCGGTTGTTACGGGTCGCTGCCCGCCTCTGGTTTGCTTGTCTGAGAATGACATTTTGCGACCTGTCTAAGGTCGAAGGGACTGCACGGCAATCCCCAAAGGCCCGAAGTCATCCGGCAGAAGCCGGATGATCTGGGTCAGGACTGATCGGAGGACGTGCCCGTCAGTTCGGCTTCCTGGGCCGCGAGGGCCGTGGCACGGCGCTTTTCGATGATGCGTACCGAAAAGATCGCCATCTCGTAGAGCAGGTAGATCGGCACGGCGAGACCGATCTGGGAGATCGGATCGGGCGGCGTGATGAAGGCGGCAAAGATCAGGATGCCGACGATGGCATAGCGGCGGCCCTTCTTGAGCTGATCGACATTGACCAGATCGATCTGTGCCAGGAGTGTCAGGATAACCGGCAGCTGGAAGGACACGCCAAAGGCCAGGATCAGCACCATGGCAAAGCCCAGATATTCGCTGACCGAGGTCAGCATCTCGATATCTTCGGTCTGCATGCCGGCAAAGAAATGCAGCGCCATGGGCAGGATCAGGAAATAGACCATGGCTGCGCCGGCAACGAAAAACAGCGGCGTCGCGACGAGATAGGGCAGGAATGCCTTGCGCTCGTGCTTGTAGAGGCCCGGCGCGACGAACATGTAGATCTGGCTGGCGATGATCGGGAAGCCGAGGAAAATGGCGCCAAAAAAGGCCACGTTCAGATAGGTGAAGAACAGCTCCTGCGGCGCCGTGAAGATCAGGTTCGTGTTCGGAACGGCGTTGCGATAGGGCTGCAGCAGCCAGTCGTAGATGGTGCTGGCGAAGATGAAACAGAAAGCCATCAGCGCCACCACGGTGACCGCCGAAATGATCAGCCGCTTGCGCAGCTCGATCAGGTGTTCGAGCAATGGCGCTTCGCTGCCGGCCAGTTCGTCGACCGGCTCGTTGGTCTTGTCTTCAATCTGCTTGGCGTCGGCCATAGCTTAGACTTCCTTGGCCGGTGTCGCGGGCTTCTTGACGGCAGGCTTGCGCGGCGCACGGGCCTTGGGCGTCTTGGTTGCCGGGGAATCTGCCGGTTCGGTCGGCAGCGCCGGCTTGGGCTCGGGATTGGTCACCTTGGGCGTGCGCGGCTTGCGGGCCGGCTTGGCGACGGGCTTGGTTTCGGCTGGCGCGGGAACGGCTTCGATCGGGGGCAGCTTGGCCGCAGCGACCGGCTTGGTCGGCGCCGCCTTGGCCCGTGCCGGCGCTTTCGGCCTGGTCGCGGCCTTGACCGGCATTGCCGGAGTGGCAGGAGCCTCGGTGACGACCGGCTTGACCGGGGTCATGCCCGCCTGGGCCTTGATCGCGTCGACGACGCTTTCCTTGCTCGGATCGGTCGGCTTGATCAGCCCGCTGGGCTTGGGACCGGTCGGGGTCATGGCGTTGAACTCGCGACGAATCTCGTCGCTCGTCTTCTTCAAGGGCGCCGTGATGGAATTGCGCAGGTTGCGCACCTCATCGAGACCGGTGGTCTTGTTGATCTCGCGCTGGAACTCGCTGCCCATGCGGCGGATCTGCCCGACAATCTTGCCGACGCGGTTCATCACCACCGGCAAGTCCTTGGGGCCAATGACGATCAGCGCCACAACGCCGATCACCAGCATCTCTGTCCAGCCCAAGCCGAGCATAGTCTATTCCTTCAAAGCAGCAGCGCGGCCGGCAGGACGTCTATCAGACGTCCTTCTTCTCGGTTTCGCGGATCACGTCGCCGTCGGCGGTCGTGGTCACGCGTTCGACCGGCTTGTCGTCGTCCTTCATGCCCTTCTGGAAGGCTTTGATGCCCGAGGCAACTTCACCCATCATGCCGGAGATCTTGCCGCGACCGAACAGCAGGATCACGACGACGGCGACGACGAGAATGCCCCAAATTCCTGGCGCGTGCATTTTGAACTCCTAAGTATTCGTCAGAACGCGTTACACGCGAAAGATAGGTCAGAAATAGGGTCAATCGCGCGGGAACACAAGAACGTGCTCGGGATTGAGGGTGACGAACACGTCTTGTCCAACGCTGAGTGAAGTGTCGGACGGCTGGCGCAGGCCCAGTGGCGCATCGAGGCCATCCACCGAGACCTCGCAGATATCGATGCCAATGGCGTCGCGCTTGGCGATGATGCGGCCCTTGGTGCCCGATCCATGCAGCGCGACGCTGGCGCCACCTGCAGGGCGAATGGCCACGGTGACCGCTGACCCATCGGCCAGGCCGGGCGTGGCAACCGGCCCCAGCGGGGTCCTGGCATGGTGGCCAGAGACAAATGTTTCGACTTCGCTCAGCGGCGAGAAGAAGCGGGCAGCGTTCAGGTCCACGGGCTGGCGATAGATTTCGGCCGGCGTGCCGATCTGGGCAATGCGCCCGTGCCGCAACAGCGCCACGCGATCGCCGAGCAGCATGGCCTCCTCGGGGTCATGGGTGACCATCAGGCTTGTGACATGGGTTTCCCGAAGCACGGCAAGGGTTTCCTCGCGCACGCCCTCGCGCATCCGGGCATCGAGGCTGGAGAATGGTTCGTCCAGCAGCAACACGCCGGGGCGCGGGGCGACGCTGCGGGCCAGGGCGAGGCGCTGCTGCTGACCACCGGATAGCATATGTGGATAGTCGGCCTCGCGATCGGCCAGGCCGACGCGGCGCAGCGCCGTGCGTGCCTGCCCCAAGGCCGCATCGCGGCTCAGGCGGCGGAGGCCGAAGAGGACGTTCTGCAGCACGGTCAGATGCGGGAAAAGCGCGAAATCCTGGAACATCAAGCCGATGCCGCGCTTGTCGGGCGGCGTGGTTTTGTGAGGCGCAGAAACCACTTCGCCATTGATCCGCACCGCGCCGGCCTGCACCGGCTGGATGCCGGCGGCGACGCGCAGGGCCGTGGATTTGCCCGAGCCGGATTCGCCGAGGAGACAAACGATTTCGCCGGGCTTGAGGCTAAGGCTGAGCTGGTCGAGCACCACCCTACCCCCGAGCTCGACCGAGACAGCATCGAAATCGAGCGTGGCGGCAAAGCTGACACCGGCGGAACCGCGGGCGCCCCAGGCGTTGATATCACTCAATATTCCGGCTCCTCGTCAGTGCCGAGGTCGTCCGGATCGAGTGGATCTTCGTCGTCGCGGAGGCTGCCATCGAAGGGCAAAGGGATCTGCAGGTTTGGCGGCAGACGGTTGGACAGCAGGCCCGAGCCCTTGAGCTCGTCCATGCCCGGCAAATCGCTCAGGCTTTCGAGGCCGAAATGGTCGAGGAATGAGTCGGTCGTGCCGTAAGTGACTGGCCGGCCTGGCGTTCTTCGCCGACCACGCATGCGGATCCAGCCTGCTTCCATCAACAGATCCAGCGTTCCCTTGCCCGTTGCGACGCCGCGAACCTCTTCGATTTCGGCGCGGGTGGCGGGCTGGTGATAGGCAATGATCGAGAGCGTTTCGAGGGCGGCGCGGGATAGGGGACGCGTTTCCTGCTCTTCGCGGCGCAACAGCAGGCCGAGGTCCTCGGCGGTGCGGAAAGCCCATTTTTCTCCGCGGCGCACGAGGTTTACGCCACGCGTGGCATAGCGCTGCTGCAGTGTCAGCAGAAGTCCGCCGATATCGGCTCCAGGTCCCACATAGGCTAACAGACTGTTAGCATCGACGGGCTCATCAGAGGCAAAAAGGATAGCCTCGAGGATGCGCAGGTGACGCTCCAGCACTTGGCCCTGTTCGATCGTCGCCTCGCTCACGTCGGCCCCGCCTTGTGGCGACGCATCAGCAGCGGCCCGAAGGTCTCGGTCTGGCGCAGATCGATCTGGCCAAGGCGCACCAATTCGAGGCTCGAGGCAAAGCTCGAGGCGCGGACGGTAGCGCGCTCGGCGGGCGTGGCGAGATAGTCGGCCAGATAGGTATCCATCGGCACCCAGTCGAAACTATCACCGATAAGGCGCTGCAGGATGTCGCGGGCGTCCTGCAGCGACCAGACGGTGCGCAGGTGCGGGGAATATTCGACGGTGGCGCCGCGTTCACGCTGGTTGGCATAGGCTTTGAGCAGATCGTAGAGCGAGGCCTCCCAGATGCTCTTGCGATTGACGACGATCGGCTCGGGCATGCCGCGGGCATAGACCTGAAAGCCGAGGCGCGGCCGGTTCATCAACTGGCTGGCCGCCTTGCGCATGGCTTCGAGGCGTTTCAGCCGGAATTGCAGCATGGCGGCGAGCATTTCGCCGGATGGCTCGTCGTCCGATGCGGCCTGGGGCACCATCAGCCGGCTCTTGAGATAGGCCAGCCAGGCGGCCATCACCAGATAGTCGGCGGCAACCTCGATGCGCTTCTCGCGTACGGTCTCGATGAAGGCGAGGTATTGCTCGGCCAGGGCCAGAACGGAAATGGCCGCCAGATCGACCTTCTGACGCCGCGCCAGGTCGAGCAGCAGGTCGAGCGGGCCTTCATAGCCATTGACGTCGACATGCATGACCTCTTCGGCCGCCGGTGGGGCCGGTGTGTCAAACCAGTCGGTCTGGGCTGTGGTCATGGAAAGTGCCGCGCAAAAAGTTCGCGCCATCCTTGGCCGCTGGGGTGTCCAGCGTCAAGCATGGCGCGATGTACTGTGACGATGTGGACGACCCATGGGCCGCCTGCCCTACATGACGACGCAGTCGCCGCCGGCGGCCTTGACGTTGTTGCACATGGTGTTGGCGGAATCGCGCGACTGGGCCGGGACGCGAACGCGGTAGTAGATGCCGCGCTCGCCGAGATCGACGCGCTGGACTTCAAGGTTGGCGCCGCCAAACAGCGGACCGAAGCGACCGACCATGGACTGGGCGGTGGTGCGGGCCTCGTTTTCGCTGCGCTGCGACGCGAGCTGGACATAGGCCGGCGCGGTATTGCCCAGGGCTTCGACTTCCGTCGCGCCGGGAACGGCGATGGGTGCGCGGTCGGCTTCGGTTGTCGCCGCGGGCGCAGCAGCCTGGGTCGACTGAGCCGCGGGAGCAGAAGTCGCCGTGGAGGTGGTGCCGCCCAGCAGATTGTTGCGTGGTGGCGGCGGCAGCATGTTGCCATTGCCGACACCTGAATTGACCACGGCATTGACCGGCGAGGTCGGCGCCGCGGCGGCAACCTCGGCAGCGCCGGGGCCCGAAAGGCCAGCCGGACGCTGCAGCGGCACGACGATGGTGCGGCCAGCCAGCGGATTGCCCGAAGTATCGAAGGCCGGAACCGTGGAGCCGGGCGTGACCGGGGTGACAGCAGGCGTGGCGGCAGCGGCAGGCGTTTGCGCCGTCGGCGTCTGCGTTGCGGCAGCAGTTTCAGCCGGGGTCGGCGTTGCCGTCGCAGTGCTGGTGGCCGTCGGCGTGGCGGCATCGCCCGCTGCGGCTGCCAGAAGCTCGGGGCTGGCCGTCTCGGCGCCCGGCACTTCGGGGACATTGGGGCGGGCCACGGGCAGGATATTGCTGCCGGCAACGGCGTCGTCGCCGCTGACGATCGTGCCATCGGGGCGGACCGTCACGGTGCGGACCTTGCGATTGGCGAGGCCCTCGTCGCTCGACTCCGTGGTCGGCGGCACCTGGGTGACTTCATTGACGTCGGCCTGATCGCGCGACACCAGCTGCTCTTCGGCACCAGGCACGACGCCGTCGATCTCGTTGAACACGACCGATTGCTGCGGCGTTGCGGCATCGGGATCGACCTCAGGCACTTCCTTGACCGGCGTTGCATCGGCAGTCAGCACCGGCGCCGGGCCGGTTTCGCGGCCAAGGCCAAGCACCCAATAAAGGCCAAAGCCGGCTGCCAGCAGCAGCGTGATGGCGACGAGCGGACCGGCAAAGGAACGCGAGAAGCGGAAGGAGCGCGGTGCGCGCTCGGCCTTCACCTTGCGTGGCTTCTTGCCCTTGGGCGTGACGACCTCGTCGACTTCGGGCGTATCGACCCAGCCGATCTGGACGCCGGCGGCCTGGGCTGCGGCGAAAATGGCTTCATCGGCGCCCGAAAAGTTGCGGCTGTCGGGCGCATGCTGCGGCAGGGTGGGCGTTGCGAGGCTGCGCAGGGCCGGGCTCGGCGCAGGCTGCGGCGCGACCGGCTCATCGGGCACATCGAGCTCGACGCGCATGGCGCGGCCGATCAGGCTTTCGATCTCGTCGATCGGATCACGGCCAAGCGTATCGCTCTCGGGGATCGGGGCTGCTGGCGCGGCAGGTGTCGGCGCCGTCTGCTTCCAGGCAAAGCTTGGTTCGGCGCGAACCGGGCTGCTGGCCGGCGCTGCTTGCTGCGGCGTGACGACGGGCGCCACCACGGGGGCTGCGACAGGCTCGCTGCTGCGCGAGCCAAGGCCGAAGACCGGCGCCACATTGAAGCGATCCTGCTCCGGCTTGGGCTCGGGGCGGACGTCGGTCTGATTGGTAGAAGGCGTCGGCGTCTCGCTGGCGGCAGGACGCTGCGAGGGCGGCAGGCCCCAATTGTGGGTGCGCGGCTGTGGCGTCGGGGCGGCAGCGACGGGCTGCGGCGCTACGGGAGCAGGCTGGGCAGCAGCGATGGGCGCAACCGGCTCAGCTGGCGTCACGGGCTTGGGCTCGGCCTCGCCCAGCAGCTCGGCGGCGATCAGGTCGGCAATGCTGTCGTGATCGACCGGCTTGAAATCGGGATCGGCGGCGGGACGAATCGGTGACGTCGGCGCGCTGGGCGAGGCCGCGGGCGCGCTGGGCGATGCCGTTGGCACGCTGGGCTCATGGCGCAGCGGCATGGAAGGCGCCGCTGCCTTGGGCGTCCCGATATCAAAATCGAAATTGAAGTTTTCGATCGGCTTGGCCGCGGCCGCAACAGCAGGCGCTGCCGCCTGGGGTGCGGGCGTCGGGGTCGGTGCGGCAGCGGTCGGCGCAGGCGCAATGGGCTCAGCAGCGCACGGCGCGACGGGGGCCGTCGCAGGGGCGCTGCTGAAGTCAAAGCGTGGCGTGGGCGCAGCCGGTGGGCGCGGCGGTGGCGAATTGGGAAGGACCAAAGGTGCCGCGTCACCGCCGGGAATGCGGACGGGGAATGTCGCATTTACCGGGGAAGCGGGGGTGTCGCTCTTGGCATCCTGCGCCATGAGCTTTGCCAGTTCGGCAATCAGGTCGTCTGATGTATCTGACTGTCCGGACATAGGCTGCGGTTTCGCTGTCATTTAAGCAGCGCCCTCTCGGTTACGACTTCGGCAAGTGCTGGGAGCATAATGCCGGCAGTCTTCACAGTATTGCGCCGGAATTATGAAAGTTCCTCTGGGGCGGAGACGCCCAGAATTGCTAGCGCGTTGGCGATGACCTGACGCACGGCATCGACCAGCGCGAGTCGAGCCAAAGTCAGCTTTGGATCTTCAGCGTTAACAAACCGTAACGACGCATCCGCCGAACCCTTGGCCCAGAAGCCGTGGAAGGCCGCCGCCAGCTCGTGAACATAGAAGGCAACGCGGTGCGGTTCGTGCGCAATTGCCGCAGCCGTAACGGTCCGCGGCCAGGCGGCCAGCACGCGGATCAGGTCGAGTTCGGCGGGGGTCACGATGCGGTCAACCTCGGCCGCAGCCAAAGCCGCGGGCGAAACATCGAGGTCGGGCATGTCGCGTGCGGCGGTCTTGAAGATCGAATGCGTGCGGGCGTGGGCATACTGCACGTAAAAGACCGGATTGTCCTTGGACTGTTCCTTGACCACGGCAAAGTCGAAATCCATGGCCGCGTCGTTGCGCCGGTACATCAGCATGAAGCGGGTAGCGTCGACGCCGACTTCCTCGACCACGTCGGACAGCAGGACAAGATCGCCGGAGCGCTTGCTCATCTTGAAGGGCTCGCCATTCTTGAGCAGGCGCACCAGCTGGCAGATGCGGACGTCCATATCGGCGGCATCGAGCGAGACGGCCTTCACGGCCGCCTGCAGGCGCTTCACATAGCCCGAGTGATCGGCGCCCAGCACATTGATCATGTGGTTGAAGCCGCGCAGGAACTTGTTGCGATGATAGGCGATGTCGGCGGCGAAATAGGTGTAGGAGCCGTCCGACTTGATCAGCGCGCGATCGGTGTCATCGCCATAGTCGGTGGCGCGGAACAGGGTTTGTTCGCGGTCTTCCCATTCCTCGGGCGTCTTGCCCTTGGGCGCCTCGAGCCGGCCTTCATAGACCATGCCCTTCTCGCGCAGCCAGGCCAGAGTCAGCTCGATATCGCCCCCTGCCCCATGCAGCACGCGCTCGGAAAAGAACGTGTCGTGGTGGATGTTGAGCTGCGCCAGATCGGCCTTGACCAACTCCATCATGCCGGCCAGTGCCGCCTCGCGGGCGATCAGCACGGCGTCCTCTTCCGGCTTGTCGAGCAGCGACGCGCCATACTCGGCAGCCAGCGCCTGTCCCACCGGAATCAGATAGGGGCCGGGATAGTAGCCGGACGGAATTTCGATGGTCTCGCCCAGCGCCTCGCGATAGCGCAGCAGGGCCGACTTGCCGAGGATAATGGTCTGGCCGCCGGTGTCGTTGATGTAATATTCGCGCGTCACTTCATAGCCCGAATAGGCCATCAGCGAAGCCAGCGTGTCGCCGAACACGGCGCCGCGGGTATGGCCGACATGCATCGGGCCGGTCGGATTGGCCGAGACATATTCGATATTGACCGCCTCGCCGCCGCCCAGGGTCGAACGGCCGTAATCGGCGCCCTGCTCGGCCACCGATTTCAGCACCTGGTGCCAGATCGGGGTATCGAGCCGGAAGTTGATGAAGCCGGGACCGGCGACCTCAACCGAGGTCACGTCACTATCGTGCTTGAAATGCTCGACGAGGGTATTGGCCACTTCGCGCGGATTTTTGCCCAGCGGCTTGGCGACGATCATCGCCGCATTGGTGGAAAGGTCGCCATGGCTCGCATCGCGCGGCGGCTCGACCACGATTCGGGCGAGCAGATCGGCACCGACCTCGGGGAAGAGAACCTGCATCGCATTGGCAATGCGCGCTGAGAAGAGGGCAAAAACGTCCATAACGAGACCTGATCCTTAGGGAAAACCGGGGTTAACGGAATTCCGGTCGAGCGTCAAACAGGCGGGCATATTCATCGAGCGCATAGGGGTCGGTCATGCCGGCGATATAGTCGGAAACGACGCGCGCCAGAGCGTGATCGCCATCGGCTTCCGCCGCACGAACACGCCAGTCTCCGGGCAGGTCGCGGGTCGCCATATAGCGCTCGAAGAGGTCGGCAACGATCTTCTCACTTTGGCGCACGGGGACCATTACCGTCTCGTGCCGGTAGACCCGTTCGAAGAGGAAAGCCTTGAGGCCTTTCTCGGCTTCGGCGGCGGCCGGCGAGAAGGTGACAAGAAGTCGTCCAGCATGCCTGACGTCATCCGGCGACCGGATGAAGGCCTCCGAAATATTGGCATAGGTGGTGGCGATGACATCCTCGATGCTGCGGGTGATCAGCCGCCGCTGCACTTCATGAGCCTGCCGCTTGGCATGGATATCGGGATAAAGCTCCAGCACCTCGCGCACGATCGGCCCGGCCAGCGGCACATCCTTGAGGTCTGACAGGCTGATGAGCCCGGCCCGCAAGGCATCGTCGATGTCATGGGCATTATAAGCGCAGTCATCGGCAATGGCGGCGGTCTGGGCTTCCAGCGAGGCAAAGCTCCAGAGTTTGAGGTCACCCCGCGCCGGAATGTCGTCCAGCCCGGTGGGCAGTCCCTCATCGGCATATTTGCCATAGGGGGCGCCGTCCTCATGGATTAAAGGCCCGTTGTGCTTGAGAATTCCTTCCAGGGTTTCCCAAGTGAGGTTGAGCCCGTCATGCTCGGCATAGCGATTTTCGAGCCGCGTCACGACGCGCATGGCCTGGATATTGTGATCGAAGCCGCCATAGGGCGCCATGGCGCGATGCAATGCCCGCTCCCCGGCATGGCCAAACGGTGTGTGGCCGAGATCGTGGCTCAGCGCGACCGCCTCGGCCAGATCCTCGTCCAGCCGTAGGGCCCGTGCCATAGAGCGCGCCATCTGGCTGACCTCCAGCGTATGGGTCAGCCGGTTGCGGAAATGCCCGCCAAACTGGAGAAAAACCTGGGTCTTGTGCTGCAGGCGACGGAAGGCCGTGGCGTGGATGATGCGGTCACGGTCGCGCTGGAACTCGCTGCGCGTCGGGCTGGGGCCGGTGGAGTGGAGGCGGCCCTGGGATTGCTCGGGCCTGCTGGCATAGGAAGCCGGATCGCTCATCGGTGATACTTAGGCCCTTTTCAATTGGGTCGAGAGTTACTATTTTAGCCTGACCGTTATGACATTACGGCTTGGAACTGACATGACCGCCACTGCTCTCGCCACACCCGAAGTCGTGCTGACCGACCGCGCTGCCAAGCGCGTGTCGCGCATTCTCGCCAAGGAGCCGGAAGGCACGGTCTTGCGGATTTCGGTGGCGGGCGGCGGCTGCTCCGGATTTCAGTATGAATACAACCTCGTACAGGAAAAGCCGGCCAGCGACGATATCGTTCTGTCCAAGGGCGATGCAACGGTTCTCATTGACGCAATGAGTCTGGAATTCATGGGCGGTGCCGAGATCGATTTTGTCGACGACCTGATCGGCCAGGCCTTCCAGATCAAGAATCCAAACGCCGTCGCGTCCTGTGGTTGCGGCACGAGCTTTGCGGTCTAACTCGGTAGCTTGCTGAATCTGTCGCGACTTCGCATAGTTGTCCTTCGAGAGGGCAAGCATGTCGAAGCTCGTTGATCGCGTTATCGAAAACGCCATAGACAACAAAAGCATTGTGGGGACGGAAGTCATCGCCGCGATCGGCGGTGAGGTGGTCTATCGGCGCTCAGCCGGATATTTTGACCGCGAGGCCGGCACTGCCATGCCCGTGAACGCGATCTACAGGCTGGCGTCGGTCACCAAACCCATTGTCGCGACCACTGCGCTTGCGATGGTGGACAAGGGCATGCTGCGGCTGAGCGACCTGATCGCCGACTACCTGCCGTATTTTCAGCCCAGGCTCGGCGATGGCAGCGTGGCCAAAATCACCATCGCGCAACTACTGACGCATACAGCGGGACTGAGCTACCGCTATCCGGATGATCCGAGCATTACGACGGGCATGCAGGATACCGAGTTCGATCACGCGGAAAACCTCACACGCATCGCGAATCAGCCGCTACTCTTCGCGCCAGGCGGGGGATGGACCTATTCCGTTGCCACCGACGTGCTCGGTGCAGTGCTTGCGGCAATCGGAGGCGGGAGCCTCGGTGAAGCGGCACGCCGCCATGTGACCGGACCGCTCGGCATGGGCGACACCGGGTTCGAAGTGTCCGACCTTACCCGACTGGCGCCTCCCTATGCTGACGGGGTGCCTGAGCCGACCCGCATGCTGGACCACCAGACCATCGTCACCGAGACTGGCGACACAACGGTATTTTCGCCTGTTCGGCTGTTCAACGCCAAGGCCTTTCAATCCGGCGGCGCGGGCATGGTAGGTACGGGCAGCGACATCCTCAAACTGCTGGAGGCCTTGCGAACGGGCGGTGGCGGGGTTCTTTCCCCTGCCCTGGTCGCGGCGGCCATGAGCAACCAGATCGGTGATCTACCGCGTGACGATGCCGGACTGCGTTTTGGCTATCTGGGCGCCGTGGTCGACGACCCTGCAGCGGCAAATACGCCGGAGTCGAGAGGCAGCGTCAATTGGGGCGGGGTATATGGCCATTCCTGGCTGGTGGACCCGGCCAGCGAACTGATAATGGTCTCGATGAGCAACACGGCCCAGGAAGGCTGCCTCGGGATGTTTCCGCGTAATGTGCGAAACGCCATCTATGCGGACTTCCTGCCTCGCCGAAACGCGTACTGACGGAGATTCGACCCATGCGTATCGCCACCTGGAACATCAATGGCATCAAGGCCCGTATCGAGCTGTTGGTGACGTGGCTGGCGCAGGAGAAGCCGGACATCGTGGTGCTGCAGGAGATCAAGACCGTCGACGAGGGGTTTCCGCGGGCCGAGATCGAGGCGCTGGGCTATAATATCGAGACGCATGGGCAAAAGAGCTGGAATGGTGTGGCGATCCTCTCGCTGCTGCCCTTCGACGAAGTGTCGCGCGGGTTGCCGGGCGATGACGCCGATGAGCAGGCGCGGCTGATCGAGGGCGTGTTTTCGACCGAGAGCGGAGCGATCCGCGTCTGTGGCATCTACCTGCCCAATGGTAACCCGGTGGATACGGAAAAATTTCCCTACAAGCTCAACTGGATGCGGCGGCTGGAGAGCTATGTCGAGGACCGGCTGGCGCTGGAGGAGGCCTTTGTGCTGCTCGGCGATTTCAACATCATTCCCGCCCCGATCGATGCGCATGATCCGCAGGCCTGGTGGGGGGATGCGCTGTTCCGGCCCGAGAGCCAGGAACGCTGGCGCACGCTGGTCAACCTCGGCCTGACTGACGCACTGCGCGCCACGACCTCGGAAGCGGCCTATACATTCTGGGATTTTCAGGCGGGTGCCTGGCGGCGCAATGCCGGTATCCGCATCGACCACCTGCTGCTGTCGCCACAGGCGGCGGATCGGCTGGAGGATGTTACCGTGCACAAGGATGTGCGCGGCTGGGACAAGCCGAGCGACCACGTGCCGGTCGAAGGGCGGTTCAGTTTCTGAAGAGCGTAAGAACCCCCGCCGCTCGGGCGTAGCCCTCGTGGCCTTCCGAGCTAAAAACGCGCCACTGGCGCGTTTTTGCCGCGTAGCGGCCGCTCAGAAGCCAGCGAATTGCGGGGTGATGGTATCCGCAAGCGAATAGGCTTCGGTAGTCTGTTCGGGCTTGGCCATGGCGATGGCCTTGTTGAGCTTTTCGTCGATCCAGCTGGCGTCGGCGGTGGCGGCGCAGCGGTTGTGGGACACGATCAGCCACATCAGGCCCTCGACGGGCTGCGGCTCGACACCGGCAACGCCGTTGAACAGCAGGTCGCCGAGTTGGGCCTGGGCCGGGCAATTGCCCTTGCGCGCGGCGAGCGAGAACCAGCGGGCGCTTTGCAGCGGGTTCACGCCGAGGCCATCGGCGCTCATGTAGAGCAGGCCCACGCGATACTGCGCATCGGCGTCGCCGAAATAGGTCGCGGCATGCAGCAGCAGCGCCTTGGAGCGTTCCATGTCGACGGGGATGCCGGCGTCTGGCACGCCTTCACGATAATATTCGCCAACCTTGACGAAGGACTGGGCCACGATATCGGCCTCGACGCCCTTGGGGGCCGCATCAGCGTGCTGGTTGGCGATCTGGGCAAAATAGCCGAAGGCCTTTGCCGGATCACGCGTCACGCCCTCGCCATTCTCATACATGGTGCCCAACTGCCACATGGCCATGGGCTGGCCGGCGTCGGCCGCATCTTCGAGCGCGGCGAGCAGGTCGTCACCCGACACGCCCCCGCCTGCTCCATCGAGCATATTGGCCATGTCGAGAGCAGCATCGGCTGCCGTCTGGGCGTGCACGGGCAGGACCGACGCAGCGAGCGTCAGAATAGCTGCCGTTGTCACGGAGATCAGGGAATAGTCCCTAAATGTCCGCATCTTGCTCCTTCTTGCCCGCTTTCTTGCGGGCGTACCATGTTCAGGGCCGTTTCTGGCCCAGCACTCGCCTGTTTCAACCATGCCCGAGGCGGATTACCGGGGACAGGAGGTGTTAATCTTTCGGTAAACTTCGTTTGTGACCGGAATCCGCCGGCGGCGTGGCGCCGCCAAGGATTCAGCACTTCGTTGCTTCACCGTTGGTCGCACGAGCAAGCTCGAACGGCCGGACCTTGACTACGGAGGGGAGACAAACGTGTAACCAGAGCGGACTTGTCCACACTGCTCACAGTCATCCGCCCCCAGATGCCTATGCCCTCTCGTTTACGGGGAGATTGTGGCGACAAACATCGCCAAATGGTTGCTTGGGATCGGTCGAAATGGGATTCGGTGACGTTGTTGCTGAATCGTCACAGAGCTGCTGCGGTTGCTGGTATCAGCGCTGTAACCGTCGCCGAGAGATTGAACTGGCTGTCCCGTCTATTTGCCGTATCCCAAGGCTCGATGAACCCGGGTTGGTGCGGTGAGGCGCCGAGTTTTCCACCGTATCTCCACAGAGGTGCTGGTGGTGCGCAAAAGCCACGTCGGCTGTCTCGTGTGCTGCGATGGCTTGTTTCACGATGCGGTGATCGACATAGTGCACAGACGCCAAACGAGGAGTGCGACCATGAAAACCCTGTCCGCAGTGGAAGGAGCAAAAATTCAACAGGACATGATTTCTCATGCAATCGCACAAACCGTGGCAGGAGCAGCGCCAAGACGCGAGCCGTAGCCACTTTCTTTTCAAGCTCGTTTCGAGACTGACCCGAAGCCGGGACGGCGATTCCGCGCGCAATGCGGCGCGGGCGCACAAATTCCTCGGCTACTACCGGCCCTATGTGCCGCTGCTGCTGGCGGACCTCGCCTGCGCCATTCTGGTTGCGGCCACAGCAATCGCCTTGCCGCTCTGCGCCGGCTATATCACCACCCGCCTGCCCGAACTTGCCCAAGCCGACAATGGGTTGTGGCAAATCCTCATCATGGGCGCGGTGATGCTGGCCGTATTCCTTGTGCAGTCGCTGGCGACCTATTTCGTGGATTACCAGGGCCATGTGATGGGCGCGCGCATCGAAGCCGATGTGCGCAAGGAACTGTTCGAACACTGCCAGAAACTCAGCTTCGGCTTTTATGACCGGCAGCGGGTCGGCCAGTTGATGAGCCGGATCAGCAATGACTCGCTGTGGCTGGGCGAGTTGTTTCACCACGGGCCGGAGGACATCGCCATAAGCCTGCTGAAGTTCGGTGGAGCGATGGTGGTACTGCTGCTGATCGATCCAGTGCTGGCCCTGCTGGTCATGCTGCTGGTGCCCTTCGCCGTGGCCTATGCCCGCTATTTCAACCGCCACATGGCCGTTGCCCTCCGCGCCAGCAAGGAGCGGATCGCGGCGGTCAATGAGCGGGTGGAGGATGCGCTGGGTGGTGTCCGCGTGGTGCAGAGCTTTGCCAACGAGGCCGAGGAGGTGCGGCGGTTCGAAGTGGAGAACCAGAACTTTTTCCGCAGCCGCACGGCGGGCTACCGCAGCGAGGCCCTGCTCTGGGTCGGCATGGATGGATTTTCGCAGCTGGTGACGATCCTCGTCATCGTGGTGGGCGCGATGCGTATCCTGACGGCGGACCTGTCAGTGGCCGACATGCTGACGGCGCTGCTCTGCGTGGGTGTGCTGGTCGACCCGATCCGGCGGCTGGATAACTTCATTCGCCTCTGGCAGGAGGGCGCCACAGGCTTTGTTCGTTGTATGGAGCTGCTGGAGGAAGAGCCCGACATTGCCGATGCACCGCATGCCCGGGATATCGGGCAGGTGAAGGGCGCCATCAGCTTCCGCGATGTCGGTTTTTCCTACGGCGAAGGGCACGGAGCGGTGTTCGAGAGGCTTTCTCTCGATATCAGGCAGGGAGAGTTCGTGGCGCTGGTCGGCTCGTCGGGCGTGGGCAAGAGCACGCTCTGTGCGCTGATTCCGCGCTTCTACGACGTGACCGGCGGCAGCATCACCCTGGATGGCATGGATGTGCGCGATGTGACACTTGCCTCGCTGCGGCGCAGCGTCGGCGTGGTGCAGCAGGATGTCTATCTGTTCAGCGGCACGGTGGAGGAGAACCTGCGCTATGGGCGGCCGGATGCGACCGACGAAGACCTCGTCGCGGCGGCCAGGGCGGCCAATGCGCATGAGTTCATCCTGGGCCTGCCAGAAGGCTACCAGTCCAATATCGGGCAGCGCGGGGTCAAGCTTTCGGGCGGACAGAAGCAACGTCTGACCATTGCTCGCGCCTTTCTCAAAAATCCGGCCGTGCTGATCTTTGACGAGGCGACCAGCGCGCTGGACAATGAGAGCGAAAGAGCGGTGCAGCAGGCGCTGCTGACGCTGGCGAAGGGAAGGACGACGATTGTCATTGCCCATCGGTTGTCGACGGTGCGGCATGCGGATCGGATTTTGGTGCTGACGCCGGAAGGGATCGGTGAGGAAGGCACGCATGAGGCGTTGATGGCGCAGGACGGGGTTTATGCCGGGCTCCATCGGGTGCAGGGGCGGATTTAGAGGCGAAGATGCGTCTGTGTGGGGTACCCCCTCCTAACCTCCCCCTGATAGGGGGAGGGACAGACCGAGTTTATGGCCCTATCTCACCCCATACGCCGAACGGTCCCTCCCCCTTTTCAGGGGGAGGATAGGTGGGGGTATTCTTACTCAGAGCCAATGTTTCTTCCGCATCCACCAGACGATGCCGAGCGAAAGCATGGTGAGGCCAATGCAGACGCTCCAGAAGGCGTGGGGACTGTCGGCGAAGGGAATGCCGCTGACATTGATGCCGAGAACGCCGGTGATCAGGGTCAGCGGCATAAAGACCACGGTGACGGCGGCCAGCAGCAACATCGTCCGGTTCAGCTTTTCGGCGCGCTCGTCCATGATCTGCTCACGGACGAGCACAGCGCGTTCGGACAGGGCCTGCAACTCGTCGCCGATGCGGGACGATCGCGCCGCGGCCTCACGCAGGCGGAGGCGGTCCTTTTCGGTGAAAAAAGACAGATCCTCGATTTCGAGCGTATTGAGCACGTCGCGCTGCGGCCAGACGAGGCGGCGGAAGTTGATCAGCGTGCGGCGCAGGTGTTCGAGCCGGTCCTGGGCCTTTTCGGTCTGGCGGGTGATTAGCGTTTCCTCGATCTCGTCGAGCTTGTCGCCAAGCATTTCGAGCAGGGGTTCAAGCCGGTCGGCAGCACGCAGACCAAGGCGGGCGACGAGGTCGGCGGGGGAAACGGGGGCATAGTTGGAGACTTCCCAGCGGGCGAGGCCGAGGAAATCGACGACATTGAGCTCGGAGGCAATGATGACGCGGCCCTTCTCCAGCCAGAGCGTCAGCAGCTGGCGGCCCAGATCATCGGGCGCGGCGCTGGGACGGACAACGCGCAGCATGACCAGGGCCTTGTCTTCCATGATGGTGCAGCGGGCGCGGGTGGTGGGCGCGGTCAGCATGTCGGCATAAAAGGGGCCGAGTTCCTCGCGTAGCCAGACCTTGAAATCGGGGGATTTGGAATTGCCGGCGACGAGCTTGAAGCCCTTGGCCGGAATTATGGGATGTTCGGCGCTGTTTTCGTGCCGGGTGACGCCACCCTTGCCATCAAAAACCAGAATGGTGCCGAGGCCCACCATGCCATTGCGCTTGGCGCGGTCGGTGGGCTGGTGTGCGATATCGTCCATGCTCGATCCCTTGGGAAGAAGCACAATCTAGCGCTGGCCGTGATCTGGCGAAAGCGGGAACCCTGCTTTGAGTGAAGCAGAGGTTCCCGGTTTCGTGTTGCTCACGTTTCCGAACCACAAAACCGGCGGCCAATTTGCTGGAAACGCGTTGGCGTGGTCGTCCTAGCTCAGGCGCTTGAGGGCTTCGAGGATGTGGTGACGCCGCTCGATGGCAGCTTCACGACGGGCCTTCTGCTCCTCGATCACTTCCTCGGGTGCCTTGGCGACAAACTGCTCGTTGCCGAGCTTCTTGTCGATTTGGGCGATCTCGGCGTCGAGCTTGACCACTTCCTTTTCGAGGCGAGCCTTTTCGACGGCAATGTCGATCACGCCAGCCAGCGGCAGGGCCCAGGTGGCTTCGCCGACCACGAATTGCGCGGATTCACCGGGGACCACATTGGTGGGGGTGATCTGTTCGAGGCGTGCCAGGCGGGTGATCAGCGAAGTGCCGGCGACGAGGCGACGAAGGGTTTCCTCCCCTGCCCCGACCACGAAGATCGGCAGCTTGGCGCCGGCGGGGACGTTCATCTCGCTGCGCACCGAGCGCACATTGGTAATGACATCGATCAGCCAGTTGAGCTCGGCATCGGCCTCGGCATCTTCGAGGCCAGCCAGATCCGGCCATTCGGTCAGGATCAGCATGTTCTGGCGCGGCGCGCCGAACTTGCCGGTCTCGGCCCAGAGCTCTTCGGTGACGAAGGGCATGAAGGGATGCAGCACGGTCAGGATCTGATCGAGCGCCCAGGCTGCCGTAGCGCGGGTCTCGGCCTTGGCCGCCTCGTCCTCGCCCATGAAGACGGGCTTGGCAAATTCGACATACCAGTCGCAGAAGGTGCCCCAGGTGAAGTCGTAGATCGAATTGGCGGCTTCGTTGAACTTGTAGTCGACGATGCCCTGGGTGGTGGCCGCAGCGGCGCGCGACACGGCGCCAACGATCCAGCGGTTGAGCGGCAGCTTGTTGGCTTTGGGGTCGTAGCCATCCACCCGACGGCATTCGTTCATCTCGAGGAAGCGCGCGGCATTCCAGATTTTCGTGACGAAGTTGCGATAGCCTTCCACACGCTGGATCGAGAGTTTCAAGTCACGGCCCTGCGCAGCCATGGCGGCAAGGGTGAAGCGCGTCGCATCGGCGCCATACTGGTCGATGAGCTGCAGCGGGTCGATGACATTGCCCTTGGTCTTGCTCATCTTCTGGCCCTTTTCGTCGCGAACCAGGGCATGCATGTAGACCGTGTGGAAGGGCTCCTCGTCGAGGAATTCGAGGCCCATCATCATCATGCGGGCGACCCAGAAGAAGATGATGTCAAAGCCGGTGACGAGGACGTCGGTCGGGTAATAGCGGCGCAACTCGGCCGTATCCTCGGGCCAACCCAGGGTCGAGAAGGGCCAGAGGGCCGAGGAGAACCAGGTGTCGAGCACGTCTTCGTCGCGCTTGATCGGCGTGGGCTGGCCATAGTGCGCGTCGGCCTGCGCCTGGGCCTCGGCCTCGTCATAGGCGACGAAGGCGTGGTTGTCCGGGCCATACCAGGCCGGGATCTGGTGACCCCACCAGAGCTGGCGCGAAATGCACCAGGGCTTGATGTTTTCCAGCCAGGCGAAATAGGTGTTTTCGTATTGCTGGGGCACGAATTTGGTGCGGCCCTCGCGCACGGCAGCGAGCGCCGGCTGGGCGAGGACATCGGCCTTGACCCACCACTGGTCGGTCAGGAAAGGCTCGATGACGACGAGCTTGGACTTCTCGTCATGGGGGACCATGATCTTCTTGTCTTCAATATGGTCGAGGCCGCGGGTCTCGTTGTCTTCGGCGAGAGCCGTCATGTCGGCGACGATGGCCTTGCGCGCGGCAAAGCGGTCGAGGCCACGATAGGCAGCTGGGATGAAGTCGTCCGAGATTATGGAACCGTTGGTGGTGAAGACGTTGATCTGGTCGAGATTGTTGCGGACGCCGACCTCGAAGTCGTTGAAATCGTGCGCGGGCGTGATCTTGACGGCGCCTGTCCCCAGGGTCGGGTCGGCGTATTCATCGGCGACCACCGGGATGCGGCGGCCGACCAGCGGCAGGTCGACGAACTTGCCGACCAGCGATGCATAGCGCTCGTCTTCTGGGTGCACGGCAATGCCAGAGTCGCCCAGCATGGTTTCGGGGCGGGTGGTGGCGACCATGATATAGTCGCGGGTCTCGTGGCCCGTGACATTGCCCTCTTCGTCCTTGATCGGAAAATCATAGGTCACGCCATCGGCCAGGGGATAGCGCAGGTGCCACATGTGGCCCTTGATCTCGATGTTTTCGACTTCGAGGTCGGAGATGGCGGTTTCGAGGCCGGGATGCCAGTTGACCAGCCGCTTGGCGCGATAGATCAACCCGCGCTTGTGCAGCTCGACGAAGACCTTGATGACGGCCTGGACCATCTGGTCATCAGGCGCGCCGTTTTCACCCATGGTGAAGCGTTCGCGGCTGAAGTCAGCCGAGGCGCCAAGGCGTTTGAGCTGGTTCATGATGGTGCCGCCGCTTTCGGCCTTCCAGTCCCAGACACGCTCCACAAACTTTTCACGGCCCATGTCGCGGCGACCGGGCTGCTGACGCTCGGCCAGCTGGCGCTCGACGATCATCTGGGTGGCGATGCCGGCGTGGTCGGTACCCGGCTGCCAGAGCACGTCCTTTTTCAGCATGCGGTTGAAGCGGATCAGGATGTCCTGGATCGTGTTGTTCAGCGCATGGCCGATATGGAGCGAGCCGGTGACGTTGGGCGGCGGAATGACGATGGTGAAGGTCTCGGCGCCAGGCGCAGCCCCTGCCCCGGCGGCAAAGGCATTGGCCTTGAGCCATTCGGCATAGACGCGGTCCTCGACGGCGCTCGGCTCATAGGACTTTTCAAGCATAGGTCACTCACAACGGAAAGCGCCCGACAAGGACAGCCTTGGCAGGGCGAAAAGAAGTTGGCTGACTTCAATCAAATGCGAGGAGCGTGGTCAACAGGGGAGCCAGCAGGCAACACATGCGTTAGACTATCGACAAGGCTCGGCACGGAGGCAGCGATGAAGCGTATATTTGGCGCAGCGATGATGGTTTTGCTCGCCGGGGCGCCGGCCATGGCCGCCTGCCCGGCTGCGGTGCCGGGCGACAGCGTCGAGGAGATCGAGGCGAACCGGCTGCGCGTCATCTGCCTGCAGCAGCAGGCATCGCAGGATGCGCGGATCCGGAGTATAGAGATGGATATCCAGATGCTGCAGATGAAACAACATCAGCTGGACCTGCAGCGACGGTTCGACAATCTTCCGCGTTACGAGCCGCCGAAGATTGTCATCCCACGATAGGGATTGGCCTATTCGCCGCGCGAGACGCGGGCGATTTCCTTTTCCACCATGCGCTCGACAACGGATGGCAGGTTCTCGTCCAGCCATTCCTTGAGCATGGGACGGAGCATGTCTCGCATTAGCGACTCGATGGTGGCGCCGGTATTGCCCAGGCCGAGGTTGTTGAGCTTGCTGATCGAACCACGCACGGCAGCCTGGGTGGCCGGCTCGAGCAACTGGTCGGCCATGCTGGCAGAAAGCGTCGGATCGGGCAGCGGCGCAGCCTGCGACACTGACGGCTGGGGCGGCGGCGTGAACACGGGCTCCGCCGCAGGGGCTGCGGCAAAAACGGGTTCCGGCTCTGGCTCGGGTTCAACGACCGACAGGGGCGGCGGATCGAAGGAAGGAAGGTCTTCTTCTTCCTCCTCTTCGGGCTCGCTGATGTCGAAGGCAATGTCTTCGGCTTCAACCAGCTTGGGCGATGCAGCCATGGGCTCGTCGGCGCTGGTGGTGTCGGCGAGGATGGAATCGAAGCTGAAGCCACCGATATCGTCATCGTCCTTGTCGACGATCTGCGACGGCGACAGGGCCAGCGGCTCGATGTCGTCAAGCATGTCGCTGAGGTCACGATCCAGCGGATTGGCGGCCGGGGTCGCCTGCATGGGAGGCGCGGCGGACTGCATGGAGGGCCGACGCGGCGCACCTGCTGCATCGTCATCGGCGATGATCTGCCGGATGGACGACAGAATTTCATCCATTGATGGTTCTTTGGGTGCCGGCTTGTTCATCAGTGCCTCATACTCATGCGCGCCCAAACCGGAATGCACCTTCCGCGAAGTGCCACTCACCCGATTCGTTACCAACACCTTAGCGGCAGGAGCGGCAATGGGGAATCACCCATAAGCCTGCACTCTGCTTCTTCCACTAAAACTTGTGGCCGGGCATTGCCCGGCCACAAAGGATGGTTCTTGGTGTTTGAAGCCTATTCGGCGACGGTGCGCAACTCCTGCCAGACGTCTTCGACAGCCTGGTTGTAGCGCACGGCCGACTTGATCTGCACCGGCAGGCCCAGATCCCGCGCTGTCAGGTGGCCCATGGCTGAGAGCAGCGAGAAGGTGGCGATCACCTTGTTGGAGGATGCGGTGATCAGCGCTTCACGCGCTGTGGTCAGTTCGGCCTGTGAATCCAGCACATCGAGCGTGGTGCGCGTGCCCAGGTCGCGTTCCTGGATGATGCCATCCAGCACGGTGCGGCTGGCGGAGACGCCGGCATTGGCAGCGGAAATCTGTGCGTCCGCGCTCTGGATACCAGCCCAGGCGGCAATGACCGCCTCGCGGATCTGGTCATAGGACGACATGGCCGTCACTTCGGAGCGGATCTGGTTGATGTTGGCGCGACGGACGCCTGCACCGATGGCACCACCTGCGTAGATCGGCACGGTGATGGTGAAGCCAACCGAAGCCGAGAGGCCCGTGCCGCCGGTCAGGGTGTTGTAGCCGGTGCCGACACTGCCCTCGACAGAGGCCGTCGGACCACCGGCGGCGGAGGCAGCATCGGAGCCTGCCTGGGCCGCGCGAATGGCTGCCTTGGCCTGGAGGATCGCCGGGTGACCGGCTTCGGCCTCGGCAATGGCGGTCTGAAGGTTTGCCGGAATCAGGCGGGCAAAATTGTGCGAGGAGTCGAGGTTGCCCGGCAGAGCGCCGACGAGGCGCTGGAAAGTGGCCTGGGCAATTTCGAGGCTGGCCTGGGCGGCACGATAGGTGGCGTCACCTGACGCCAGGCGCGCTTCAGCCTGGGCGACGTCGATACGGGTACCCTCGCCCACATCGAGCCGATCCTGCGCCGACTGCAGCTGGGCGCGGTAGAATTCCATGTTTTCCTGGCGCAGGGCCAGAAGCTGGCGACCGCTCAGCACATCCATATAGGCGCTGACAACATCGAGCAGGACGGTCTGCTCGGTGGTGCGGATACCATGCTCGGCGGCTTCGGCCGCCGCACGGGCGCCCTCGATTTCCGCATCGGTCCGGTAATTGTCAAAAATGGTCTGGTTGTAGCCAAGGCCCGCGGTGAAGGCAGCGCCGCCATCGACCCAAGTCCCTTCCGGGGTCAGCAGCAGTGACTGGTCACCACCGAAGGTGGCACCGACCGTCGGGCGCTTGCCGGCATTGGCCAGGGCAACGTCCTCGGCAGCGATCTTGGCATCGAGCAAGGCCGCCTGCAGGTCAGGAGCATGATCATACGCCTGGGTCAGTGCCTGGGTGATCGACTGGGCATGAGCCCCGCCAACAGACACGGATGCCAGAGTGAGCGCCAATGCACTGGCGACCAAATTTACGCGAAAACCCATTGCCCGACTCCAAATACCTTACAATCCTAAGCGCGACCGGCGTTTTCCACAACCTGCCGCAGCATTAACTGCTAAACTTTAATGCGCAGTTCATTTACCATTGTGCTCGGAAAGCAACACTTTGACTGTGCTTCAGAGCTCGAATTCCTTGACCACTTCATGCCCCGGCAAAAGCGGCAGCGATGCATTAAACGTCGACCGCTGCGTAACTTTACCGTCTGCGCTGACATAGACATGGGCCGTACCGATCGGGCCATTGCGCAAGAGAGCGACGATCCGCCCGCCGGGGCGCAGCAGATGCAGCCAGAGCGGGGGGACAGTATCAATCATCCCTTCCGCCATGATGACATCGAAGGCAGATGGGGAAAATTTCTCTAACCCGCCTGAAATCACGCGTGCATTGCCGATCTGTTGCACTGCCAAATTGGCTGTAGCGCGCTCTGCCAGGCCCGCATCAGGTTCAAGGCCGGTTACCGATGCGGCGAGCCCGGCCATCACGGCGGTGGCATAGCCAGTGGTAGCGCCGATATCGAGGACATCATCACTGGGCGCGATTTCAGCGAGCTGGATGAGTTTGGCAAGGATGGCCGGCGCCGGCATGAAGCGCCCGGCGGGGGGCCGGTCGAACCAGTGGAGATCATCGACATAGGCCAGGTCGCGGCGCGCTTCAGGCACAAAGCGTTCGCGCGGCAGGCGACCCATTTCGGAAATGAGGCGCGTCTCAAAGACACCGCCGGCGCGGAGCTGCCCATCGACCATGATCTGACGTGCCCGATCGAAGTCGATCATTGGTTGGATGCCCTGCTCGCGTTGTGCCCGAGGTGATTATCCATCGCCCGATGCGCTGGCAAGACTTGAACTTGGGCCAAATCGTTCCAGTGCAGCCTCTAAAAGCTTCGAAAGGCCGCTAGCTCCGCGTTAACTACGCCGGGGAAAGCGCCGAAACGGGGCGTGGTGCATGGCGTTGATCCTCTGAAGGAGCACGTCGATGACCACGGGTTTCAACGGATCAGAAGAGATAGAGATATCGCGACGGAGCCTTGCCAACTGGCGCGGCGTGGCGGTGCTGTCAAAGAGGCCCAATGAGATTGTACGCCTCTTGCGCGACGAGGTGCATGCTCTTGAGGCGCTGGCATTATCCCAGCCGCGGAATGCGCCAGCGGCGGCGCAGCTGATCGCTGCCTACGAAAGTCTGGTAGAGACCATGCTGCGACGCATCGGAAGCAGCCGACCGGATCGCCATGCAGCGAGGATGGCTGGCTAAGACCAGCCGCCGACCAGTCGGGTGATATAGACAGTTATATTGTGCAGCATGGCTGGATTGTACCAGAGATAGATGCCGCCGCCGATCACCCCAAGCAGGAAGACAAAGCCGATCACCTTCTTGAGGACCGAAAAGACTAGCCAGACGACCACTATGGCGCCGACCCCGAGACCAATGAGTGTGAGTGTATCGGCAGGAATCGGAATTCTCCTCAGAATCAGGGCAGTCCAGGCCGAATCTCACTCAACCATGCCCAAAGCGAGGCAAACAGGCAAAGGGCTCGTCCGTCGAGATAAGTGGCAATGTCGGGAAACTGGAGGCCTCGTCCGGAATTGAACCGGAGTACACGGATTTGCAATCCGCTGCGTAACCACTCCGCCACGAGGCCTCACGCCGCCTTTCTAGGGGTTTGCCGCTTCCTGTCAAGGCGGAGCTTGAAGCGGTGACGTGGACAGGCGTCAATGGCCGCCCTCGAGCTATCCGCTCATGTCAAAAGTCACTGCGGCGCGGAACAGGCGGCGTCGCTGCTGGTCGGCAACGCAGACTACGAGGACCAAGCGTCCGTCGCGCGGGATTTCCTCGGCAGCCATCTGAGCCAGTGTCTGAACGGCTTCGTGGCGGGCAGCGGGCTCATCGGCCAGATCGAGCCCCTCTTCGTCCGACCGCAATTGATCGTTTAGGACAATATCAAAATAGTATCGCGCCAATCCTGCGCACTCCATTGCCTGGTCGCTGGTTCACGGTTGGAACAGGCCGACAGAAAGTCGGCCCTGTTGATCACAATCCGACAACCGACTTCACCTCATCGTCGTCGCGCAGATGCAGATATTGGGGATCGAACTGGGCGAGTTCCTGCAGTTCGGCCCAGCGCAGGATGGTGACGACGCCCTTTTCGTAGTTGAGCAGCCCGGCGCCACGGATATCCTGCAGCGTGCGATTGGCGTGCACGGCGGAAATGCCGAGCATGTCGGCCAGGTCGATCTGGCTGACGGGAAGCGGAAAACTATCATTGCTCACAAGGCCAACTGCATCGGCGCGTACATAGAGTTCGCAGAAGAGGTGGGCCATGCGGGTATCTGCTTCGGCCTGACCGATCATCAGCATCCAGGCGCGGAAGGCTGCTGAATCGAGAATGGTGTCCCGCCACAGCAGCGCCGTCAGCGATTCCGATGCCCTGAGCAGGCCGCGAATTGCCGAATGATGGATCAAGGCAAGCTTGCAGGCGGAAGTGGCGACCAGGGAATGGTCCATGGTCTTGAGGTAAAGGCCATGCAGATCGGGAAGATCA
The DNA here is from genome assembly GCA_029202405.1 of Candidatus Devosia phytovorans. Taxonomy (NCBI): domain Bacteria; kingdom Pseudomonadati; phylum Pseudomonadota; class Alphaproteobacteria; order Hyphomicrobiales; family Devosiaceae; genus Devosia; species Candidatus Devosia phytovorans. The sequence continues at coordinate 1,794,719 of CP119312.1, forward strand.
CCCGGCATGTGCAATGAGAAGATCTGCCGATGGCCATTGGGCAGGAGCTTGGAGCGATGGACAAAGCCGTCGATGACGAGGCAAGCCGTCGTGGGCTCGGCTCCTTCCTCGATGATTACATCCTGCCGCTGATAGCTGGCATATTGAACCGGCAGCGACTGCAGGGCGAGGCGATCATTGGGTCCAAGCTGACCAATGGCGTCAAGGCGCCTGATCAACCTGTCGATAGCGAGGGTCATGAGGTATCTCCGGTGCAGAGGAGAACGCCCGACGGCGAACAGGGTTCAAATCGGCATAATTGGCAGCGGGCGATGCAACAAACCGGGCATAAATCCTCATCCCGAGCGGGACTTAACTTATGTAAATGACACGGATTGGCGCGACTGCTGCATGACGGCATACAGGAGCGTCGTTGTTTCATCGTGTCCATTGCCAAGTATGCTCGGTTTGCCAGCTTTCAGTCTTATGAGGCGGCAGATCTACGCAGTTTTGAACTTATCAGCGGACCCCAGCGGGTTTGCGCAAAAGGGCAATTCCTCAATCACGAGGGGCAATCGACACCTGACGTCTATCGCTTGCGCTCGGGCTGGCTGTCCTGCAGCATCACAACGCCCGAGGGCGACCGGCAGATTACCAAGATCCATCTGCCCGGCGATCTTGTGGGCATGCCCAGCATGGCCCGCGAGGTAGCGGCAGAGACGATATCTGCGCTGACCGACTGCGTCGTCGATGTGCTGCCTCTCGAGGCATTTTCCGAGATCTTCCGCAAGCATCCCCGTATGGCCGGAATGCTGTTCATGTGGTCGCAGGAAGAACGCGTGCGCCTGATGCATCAGCTGACGCTGGTGGGACGCGTCCCCAGCGTCAAGCGGATGGCTGCATTCCTTCTCACCATCGTGCATCGCGTGCGACTGAGCGATCCGGAGATCGGGGACAGCTTTGTGTTGCCGCTGACACAGCAGGACTTGGGCGACGCGACGGGCATGAGCGTGGTGCATGCCAATCGCGCGCTGCGCATCCTGCGCGAGCGGGGTTATGCCTCTCTACAGAAGGGCGTGTTCACGGTGCATGACCATGCGGGGCTGACCGGATTTGCCGGATCGCCCGCCGATGCGAAGCGCTCGACGGTGTGGATCTAAGGCGCCCGTCAGTAAGCGAAGAGTACGGACGAGACCTGCGGCGACACGCGTCTGGTCAGCAACACTGCGCAGAGCGACAGCAGGAATGCGGCGGTGACTGCCAGCACGCCATAGCCGGCGCCGATGAACCGCCATGTCGGATAGAGTGCCAGCGGATGCACCAGATAGACGCCAAACATGGCACGGGAAATCGGCGTAACATCCCAGCGTGAAGCCCATTGGCGGGCCAGTGGCATCATGGCAATGGCGACAGCGATCATGCCGATGCCATAGGAAATCGCGCCTTTGGCGGGCAATAGCGCGATAAGGGCAACGGTGATCACAATGGCGAGGCCCCAGAGTCGGTTTCGATCGGGAAAGCGTATGGCGCCCAGGATGGTGCCGGCCAGAACGGCTGGCAGCACGTGGACATATTGGGTGAAGGGCACGCCGGCGGTCCAGGACCAGGGATACCACCAGGGGAAGGTAATCATGACGATCGCCAGGCAGGCGGTAGCCACCGCGCCGAGCACCAAGGCGGGCATGGCGCGTTTGGCGAGGACTATGATGGCGATGATGGCGGTGATGAAGGGCAGGAACCAGAGATGGATGCTGGAGCCCATGAGCACGCCGGGAATGAGGCCGTTATCGAGAGGCACGATGGGAATGCCGCGCACCAGGTTGAGCAAGCCGTAGATCGCCATCCAGATCGCCCAGGGGATGAGAAACCGCAACAGCGTCAACGCTTTTGGGGACGGCCCGTCGCGGCCAGAAACAAAAAGCGTGCTGAGGATGACGAAGACGATGAGACCACCGCCGGCATATTCGCTGCCGGTGGCGCCGCCGTGAAACCAGACGATGCCGAAGGCCGATGCGATACGAAGCAACTCGACGGCTTGATTGCGAACAACGGCCATATACGCAGGATCCAAAACAAGTCGATCACAGCTTATTGGCGGTTAACATCGGGCGCGGGTCAAGGCGTGTTTCGATAACAGATCAGGTTTATCCACCTGCCGATTACTATTTCGGTTAACTAGGTAAACTACTGTCGATGATCAACAAACCAAAGATCAAGAACAGTTTGGCGCAACAGCAGGGCTTCCTCCCAGCGATCGCTCAGGTCGCGGCCATCGGCGCCAGCAATGGCGTAGTAGGGTTGCGGGCCCAGTTCGGTGACGAAGGTGAGGGTATCATTATCCCCTGCCCGCTGGCGCCAGCTGGCAAAGCCGCGCTGCCACCAGGTGGTGAAGAGGTCGAGATAGCACTGGTGCTGGGGAAAGCTCAGCGGCAGCTGGACCTGTCCGGCACCGGCGACACGGCCGTGGAAGGCCCAGCAATGGTCAAGAATGCTTGATATCTGCTGGTCGGTTTCTGCCGAGACCGGCAGTTCGATCTCTCGAGCGACGACATAGTGCGAGAGATCGCCGAGGAGTTTGAGGTCCGGCCGTTCGGCGAGAATATCGAGCATGAACAGCAGGTCATTGGTCAGCCGCCCGCGATGGGTTTCGACATAGACCGGGAAATCGGCCTGGGCCGTGAGCTCGGTGAGGCGATCGAGGATGGCCAGAGCCTCCGCCAGCGTGCGCGGGCGCATGTTGAGCTGGAGATTGAGGTGGTGCAGGCCGTAGGTGCGGCCCCAATCGAGATAGTCGCCGACCTGTTCAATGTGGGTGGGAAGGCAGGTGCCCTCCACCACCAGATTCTCGGCCTTTGCCAGTGTGCCGGCCTGGCGGGCGATGGATTGGCTGTCCCACATGGTGCTGATGCCGTCGAAACCGGCCTGTTTGATGGTGGCGACATTGTCCTCGAAGCTGCGCTCACCCTCGACGTTGCGCAGGTTCTGCATGGCCCAGAGCGATTGCAGGACGAGTAGTTTTTGCATGTTCGGCAGTCCTCAGGCGATGTCGACCCAGCGCTGCTCATAATGGCTTTGTGCCATGGCGTGAACCACGCGTTCGATGCCGAGGCCAGTATCGAAGTCGATGACGCGAGCGTCCTCGCCAGCGATGCGTTTCAGCAGCTCGTGGCATTCGATGATCTTGAGGTCATTGAAGCCGAGGCCATGGCCAGGCGCGGGGATGAAGCGGTCATAGGGTGCATGCTGGGGGGCAGAGAGAATGGTGCGGAAGCCCTGTTCGGTCGGCTTGTCGGAGGTGACATAGAGCTGGAGCTCGTTGAAGCGCTCCTGATCGAAGACCAGCGTGCCCTTGCTGCCGAAGATCTGCAGCGCAATGCGGCCCTTACGGCCCCAGGCGGAGCGATCGAGCGCCATGACGCCGGAAATGCTGTCGCCCAACTCGAACAGCACGCTGGCGATATCAAAGGTTTCCACCGCGCGCGGCGTGCCGTCCTTGGTCGGACGCGTCGCATAGGGCTTGGTCAGGTGGGCAAAGACCTTGGTCGGCCGCCCGAACAGCACCTGCAGCAGGCTGAGCGGATGCACGCCGAAATCGTCAAGTGCGCCATAGCCGGAGCTGGCTTCGCTCTTCCAGTAGAACAGCGCCTCGGGATCAGCCATGAAATCCTCGTCCATTTCCAGGCGGACGTGGTTCACCGTGCCGATCGTGCCATCGGCCAGGATCTGACCGATCTGGCGGATGAGCGGATTCTGGATGTAATTGTAGCCGAGCACCGCCACCCTGCCCGCCTGTTTTGCCGCAGCGGCCATGCGCTCGGCATCGGCCAGCGCCACGGCCATGGGCTTTTCGCACCAGACATGCTTGCCAGCTTGCAGTGCAGCGATGGCCATTTCGGCGTGAAAGGCATTGGGCGTGGTGACGGAAACGACATGCACGGCCGGATCTGCGATCAGTTCGCGCCAGTCGCCGGTGGACTTTTCGAAGCCGAATTCATCGGCCTTCTTGCGGGCAATATCCGCATTGACCTCGGCCAGATGCGCCAGCACGGGTTTTGGTCCATCGCCGAACACGGCTTTCACGCCATTCCACGCCAAGGCATGGCACTTGCCCATGTAGCCGGTGCCGATCAGGCCAACGCCGATTGTCGATTTCATTCCATCCTCCACTCTTGCCGAAATGAATAGTTCATTCATTCCGTTTTCGGAATAGGCTTTCTATCAACACTTGATTGATGGCTGATATTGGGGATTATGGGCGCAAAAGCACGGGATCGACCATGTCAGAAGCCACAGCAAAAGTTCAGCCGCCACAGGATTTCGACTCACTGCGCGCGGCTATTCTCGAGCGAAAGGGCGAGTTGCCGAAGCGGCTGACCCAGGTCGCGGCCTATGCGCTGGATAATCCCGACGAGATCGCCTTTGGCACGGCAGCGAGCATTGCCATATCGGCTGACGTGCAGCCATCTACCCTTGTTCGCTTCGCCCAGCACTTCGGTTTCGACGGCTTTTCGGGGCTGCAGTTGCTGTTCCGCGCCCGGCTGCGCGAGCGGACTTCGTCCTATGAAGAGCGGTTGCGGACGCTGGAACAGGATGGCGCGGCGCTGGCGGAAAGCACGACCATATTCAACGGTTTCGTAGCGGCAGCCCATCGCTCGGTGGATGCAATTGCGGCGGCCGTGGAGCCGGATGCCTTCGAACGTGCCGTGACCCTCCTGGCCAAGGCCGAGACGATCTATCTGATCGCCAAGCGCCGTTCCTATCCGATCAGCAGCTACATGGCCTATGCCTTCGGCAAGCTGAAGGTGCGCTGCCAGTTGGTGGGGACCTCGGCCGGCATCGATGACGACATGCTGGCCATGGCCACGCCGCGCGATGCCGCCTTCGCCATCAGCTTTTCTCCCTATGCCTCGGAAAGCGCGGCCCAGGCGCGGACGATGGCACAGCGCGGCATCCCCGTCGTGTCGCTGACCGATTCGGCGTTTTCCCCGCTGGCGGAATGTTCCAAGGAATGGTTCGAAGTGGTTGAAGCCGACCATGCCGGCTTCCGCTCGCTCTCGGCCAGCATGGCCTTCGCCATGGCATTAACCGTATCGATTGCAGAAAAACGACGACGCCCCTAAGGCAATTCTGCCTCTGGAATGAACATTCCATATTGACGAATTGCCGGAACCCATGTTTCATGATTGTAACCAGCCCAGCTGGATGACTGCATACGGGCCGAAGGCCGCATGGGAGAGACAGCGTGAGCAATCCGCAGCCCGTTGACGGGACGAAGACACTCGACGTCATCACCATTGGCCGTGCCTCGGTGGACCTCTACGGCCAGCAGATCGGCACACGGCTGGAAGACATCGGCAGCTTTGCCAAGTCGGTCGGTGGCTGCCCTACCAATATCTCGGTCGGCACGGCGCGACTGGGCCTCAAGTCGGCGCTGATCACCCGCGTCGGCAATGAGCAGATGGGCCGTTTCATCCGCGAACAGCTCGCGCGTGAAGGTGTGGAGACTGCCGGCATCGCCACGGACAAGGATCGCCTCACCGCGCTGGTGCTGCTGTCGGTCGAGGCCGAAGGCGTGTCGCCGATGATCTTTTACCGCAGCGATTGCGCTGACATGGCGCTGGACGAGAGCAATGTGGACGAGGCGCTGATAGCCTCGTCTCGTTCGATTGTGGTTACGGGTACGCATTTCTCCCGCCCGCACGCCGAAGCAGCGCAGAAAAAGGCCATCTGCCTGGCGAAAGCCCATGGCGGCAAGGTGGCGTTCGATATCGACTACCGCCCTAATCTCTGGGGCCTCGCCGGGCATGAAGAGGGCTTTTCACGCTACGTCGCGTCCGACCACGTGTCGGAAAAGTACAAATCTGTCCTGCCCGATTGCGACCTGATTGTCGGCACCGAGGAAGAGGTGCTCATCGCCTCTGGCGAGGCCGACCTGCTTTCCGCGCTCAGGACGATCCGCGGCCTGTCCTCCGCCACGATTGTCCTGAAGCGCGGGCCCATGGGCTGTATCGTCTATGACGGCATCATTCCGGACAATCTCGAAGACGGGATCGTCGGCAAGGGCTTTCCCATCGAAGTCTATAATGTGCTGGGGGCCGGCGACGCCTTCATGAGCGGTTGGCTGCGCGGCTGGCTCAAGGGCGAGCCGCATGCGGTGAGCGCCACCTGGGCCAATGCCTGCGGTGCCTTTGCTGTATCGCGCCTCCTTTGTGCACCGGAATATCCAAGCTGGGACGAACTCAATCACTTCCTGACCAAGGGCAGCCGCAAGCGCGCCCTGCGCAATGACGACGACCTCAACCACATTCACGTCGCGACGACCCGACGCCGGGAATGGCCACAGCTGATGGCGCTGGCCATCGACCATCGCAGCCAGATCGAGGAGATGCCGGGCGCCAGCGAGGAAGGCATTGCCGCCTTCAAGGTGTTGGCCGTGCAGGCTGCGGCGCGTGTTGCCAACGGGCGACCGGGCTTTGGCATGCTGCTGGACGACAAGCACGGCCGCAAGGCGCTGTTTGCTGCCGAAGCGGAAGGCTTCTGGGTGGCTCGGCCGATCGAGCAGCCCGGCTCAAGGCCATTGCGCTTCGAATTCACGCAGGACGTGGGCAGCCGTATCACCGACTGGCCGGTGGAGCATGCCATCAAGGTGTTGTGTTTCTTCCACCCGGATGATCCCAAGGAACTCAAGCAGGCGCAGATCGACAAGCTGCAGTCGGCCCATGACGCCGCCCGCAAGGTGGGTCGGGATATCCTGATCGAGATCATCGCCAGCAAGCATGGCGCGCTCAAATCCGACACGATCGCACGGGCGCTGACCGAGCTATATGACGCAGGCCTCAGGCCAGACTGGTGGAAGCTGGAGCCGCAGGCCGATGTGGCGGCCTGGGCCGCCATCGACCAGGTGATTGAAACGCGCGACCCCTATTGCCGCGGCGTCGTTCTTCTCGGCCTCGAGGCACCGCATGATGTGCTGGAAGCCGGCTTCACTGCCGCCCGCAGCTCGCGCACGGTCAAGGGCTTTGCCGTGGGCCGCACCATCTTTGCCGAAGCAGCCAAGGGCTGGCTTGCCGGCACGGTGAGCGACGAAGCGGCCGTGGACGAGATGGCGCGCAAGTTTGGCGCGCTGGTGGACGTCTGGGAACGGTTGGGCGACAGCAAGGCCGCGTAGTTGATCCACACCCTCGTGGTTCGAGGCTTCGCTTTGCAAAGCACCTCACCATGAGCGTTACTGTGGCACAGATTGATTTGAGACCTGATGGTGAGGGCGAGCGCTTGCGAGCCTCGAACCACGAGGTCGGTAGGAGGAATAGGCCATGAGCCAGAAGACGATCCGCCTGACGATGGCCCAGGCCGTTGCAAAATTCCTGACCATGCAGAAGACCGAGATCGACGACGAGATCGTGCCGATCTTCGGTGGCGTGTTTGCCATTTTCGGCCATGGCAATGTGGCCGGTGTCGGCGAGGCGCTGCATGGCATCAAGGATGTGCTGCCGACCTATCGCGCGCAAAACGAACAGGGCATGGCCAGTGCGGCAGTGGCGTTTGCGAAAGCCAGTTTTCGGCGCCGCTTCATGGCTTGTACGACGTCCATTGGTCCCGGCGCGCTCAACATGGTCACCGCGGCGGCGATGGCGCATGTCAATCGTCTTCCGGTGCTGCTGCTGCCCGGTGATGTGTTTGCCAATCGCCTGCCCGACCCGGTATTGCAGCAGATGGAAGATTTTGGCGACGGCACGGCGACGGTCAACGACTGTTTCAAGCCGGTCAGCCGCTATTTTGATCGCATCACGCGCCCCGAGCAGATCATTCCTGCCTTGCGCCGCGCCATGGCCGTGCTGACCGATCCGGCCGAATGCGGCCCGGTGACGCTGTCACTGTGCCAGGATGTGCAGGCGGAAGCTTATGACTATCCCGAGAGCTTTTTCGAGGAGAAGGTCTGGCATATCCGCCGGGTGATGCCGGATGCAGAGGAATTCACCCAGGCGGCAGCGGCGCTGATCGGCGCCAAGAAGCCGGTGATCATCGCTGGCGGCGGTGTGCTCTATTCGGGCGCCTCGCGGGCGCTGGCGACCTTCGCCGAGCGCTATGGCGTGCCGGTGCTGGAGACGCAGGCCGGCAAGTCCGCCCTGCCCGACGATCATCCGCTGAACATGGGTTCGGTTGGCGTTACCGGTACGTCGGCGTCAAACCAACTGGCCGAAGAGGCCGATGTAGTTCTGGCCGTGGGTACGCGCCTGCAGGATTTCACCACCGGTTCGTGGGCCCTGTTCAAGAACGAGGACTTGCAGATCATCGGGCTCAATGTGCAGGTCTATGACGCGCAGAAGCATCGTGCGCTGCCGCTGGTGGCCGATGCACGCGTTGGCCTCGAGGCATTGAACGCAGCGCTGGCCGGCTGGCAGGCCGACGGCGAATGGACCGACAAGGCCAAGGGCGGCAAGGACGACTGGCAGGTTGCCGCGAGCGAAGCGGCCGCCGCCAGCAATGCCGAACTGCCGTCCGATGCGCAGGTGATCGGCGCAGTGCAGCGAGCGCGACCGGAGGCGACCGTGGTCTGCGCCGCGGGCGGCTTGCCGGGCGAATTGCACAAGCTCTGGAAGGCGCGTGGCCCGGGCAGCTACCACATGGAATATGGCTTTTCGACCATGGGCTACGAGATCGCCGGCGGGCTGGGCGTCAAGCTGGCGCGGCCGGAGCAGGACGTCATCGTCATGGTCGGTGACGGCAGCTATATGATGCTCAATTCAGAGATCGCCAGTGCGGTGATGCTGGGCGCCAAGCTCACCATCGTGCTGCTCGACAATGCCGGCTACGGCTGCATCAACCGGCTGCAGATGGCGACCGGCGGGGCGAACTTCAACAATCTGCTCAAGGACACCCATCACGTCACCCTGCCCGGCATCGATTTTGCTGCGCATGCCGGCGCCATGGGTGCCGATGCGCGCAAGGTGAGTTCGCTGGCGGAGCTGGAAACCGCATTGCAGGAAACCGAGGCCAGCGAGCGGACGACGGTGATCGTCATCGACACGGATCCGCTTGTGACCACCGATGCCGGTGGCCATTGGTGGGATGTGGCTGTGCCGGAGGTGAGCGATCGGCCACAGGTCAATGCCGCGCGCGAGGCCTATGTGACGGCACTCAAGGCGCAGCGGGCGGGGTGACCCAGCCACGCCCCCCGTGGTTCGAGGCTTTGCTGCGCAAAGCACCTCACCATGAGGGCTACTGAGATAACGGTGTTCCAACAGCCCTCATGGTGAGGCGGGAGCGCAGCGACCCTCGAACCACGAGGGCGTGGCAGGATGGAGAAAAGACGTGAAAGCCAAACTTGGCATGTCGCCGATTGCGTGGTGGAACGACGATCTGGTTGAACTCAGCGACGACGTATCCCTGGAGGAATGTCTGCGGCAGTCGCGCTCGGCGGGCTTTACCGGCATGGAAAAGGGCCGGCGCTTTCCCGATGATCCAGCGGTGATGCTGCCGATTTTGAAAGCCGCCGACGTGACGCTGTGTGGCGGCTGGTTCTCGGGGACGCTGGTCGACGAGGAACTGTCGGTCAACAAGGACCGCATCGCGCCCATGATCGAGCTGTTCAAGGCGGTCAATGCGCCCTGCATCGTCTATGGCGAGGTCGGCCGCTCGGTGCAGGGCAGACGCGAGGTGCCGCTGGCACAGAAGCCCAAGCTCGCAGATGACGAGATGAAGGCCTACGCTCGCAAAGTCACCGAGTTTGGCGAGTGGTGCGCGGACCAGGGGATGCCCCTCTCCTATCACCATCACATGGCGGCGGTGGTCGAGACCGAGGCGGAGCTGGACGCCTTCATGCGCCACTCCGGCCAAGGCATTCCGCTGCTGCTCGATGCGGGTCACCTGGCTTTTGCCGGTGGCGATGTGTTGCGGGCCATCGACAATCACCATGCCCGGATCAACCATGTGCATGTGAAGGATATTCGCCGATCGGTGGTCGACGGACTGGACCGGAGCCGGCAGAGCTTCCTCGACGCGGTGGCGCTGGGCGCCTTTACCGTGCCGGGCGATGGCTCGCTGGATTTCCGCGCGATCGTGCAGAAACTGGCCGATCATGGGTATGAGGGCTGGTTCGTCGTCGAGGCAGAGCAGGACCCGGTTGCCAATCCGCCGCTCAGGATGGCGCAGGTGGGACACAAGGAGCTGATGCGGGTGATGACGGCGGCCGGATATACGGTCGAGACGCAGGGCTTTCCCAACGCCTGATATTTGCTAGAAGGGCCACATTCATCTGGAGGATAAAGCGTGGCCCTCAAGCCCAATGACGTGACCTGGTTCAAGCCCCTGTGGCGGCGCGTTGCCGTCACCGTGTTTCTCGCCGTCTGGTGCGCCTGGGAGTGGTGGAACCAGGAAGCGTTCTGGGGAGTGCTGGTTGGCGCGGCGCTGGCCTATTCGCTCTATAATTTCTTCTATGCCTTCCCCAAAGAGGAGCCGGTGAATGAGCAAATCCCCCCTGTTGGTGAAACCGACGAGCAAGACGGGCCTCGTCCATGATGTGACGCCCGCCTCTGCGGGTTGGAAACATGTCGGCTTTGCGCTGCACAGGCTGGCTCTCGGTGAAGTCGCGGGCGGAGAGGCGGGAAGCCAGGAACTGTGCCTGGTGCTGGTAAGCGGCAAGGCGCGGATTTCCGTCGACGGCCACGATTTTGGCGAGATCGGCGAGCGCATGAGCCCGTTCGAGGGCGCGCCGTATGCGGTCTACGTCCCCAAAGGCAGCGAATGGGCGGCCGATGCGACCACGGCGCTGGAACTGGCGGTCTGCGCGGCGCCGGGTGGCGGCGACTACAAGCCGCATGTAATTGCGCCCGGGACGCATCCGCGCCTGTCGCGCGGCAAGGGCGCCAATGTGCGCCATGTCTACAATATCATGCCCGAGGATGACGGCGCGGCGCATTCGCTGCTGGTGGTGGAAGTGATCACCCCGCAGGGCAATACGTCGTCCTATCCGCCGCACAAGCATGATCAGGACAACCTGCCCAACGAGAGCTTTCTCGAGGAGACCTACTACCACCGCCTGAACCCGCCGCAGGGCTTTGCCTTCCAGCGCGTCTATACCGACGACCGGTCCCTGGACGAAGCCATGGCGGTGGAGGATGGCGACGTGACGCTGGTGCCCAGGGGCTATCACCCGGTGGCGACGACGGCAGGCTATGACCTCTATTATCTCAACGTCATGGCCGGCCCCAAGCGCGTGTGGAAATTCCACAACGCAGCCGAGCATGAGTGGCTGTTGAAATAGCCGGCTGGAAATTGGAACAGCAAAAAGGGCGCTCCAGGGCGCCCTTTTCGTTTGGTCGGCTGCAAACGGTCAGCGACCCTGGAACACGGTCTTGTCGGCCAATGCGCCGGTGACTTCGCTGACCTTGACCGCCCTTCCCTCCTTGACCGACTTCAGCGCGGCATCGGCCAGCGCAAGGGCGATGAGGCCGTCGAGGCCGCTGGGCGATGCCGGAGATTTCGATTCAACAGAATCGATGAAGGCACTGATTTCGTGGGCATAGGCCTCGGTGTAGCGGGTCATGAAAAAGTCGTGCAGCGGCGGGCGGGTGTAGCCGGTGGCATTGGCAACTTCGATGGAAACCGGGCGCTGGTTTTCGGCCGAGACGGCGCCCTTGCTGCCATGCACTTCAATACGTTGGTCGTAGCCATAGGTGGCGCGGCGCGAGTTGGAGATGGTGGCATGCTTGCCCGAGGCGGTGGAGAGCATGACGGACACCGAGTCATAGTCGCCCGCTTCGCCGATGGCCTTGTCGACGAGGACCGAGGCCTGGGCAGAGACGGTTTCGATTTCCTCGCCGAGGAGGAACCGGGCCATGTCGAAATCGTGGATGGTCATGTCGCGGAAAATGCCGCCCGAGCGCTTGATATAGTCGACCGGCGGGGCGCCAGGATCGCGCGAGACGATGGTGACCATTTCCACGGTGCCGATCTCACCCCTGGCGATCACATCGTGCACGGCCATGAAATGGGGATCGAAGCGGCGGTTGAAGCCGACCATGAGCGTCGCGCCTTCGGCATCGACGACCTTGAGGCAGGCTTTTACGCGCTCGACGTCGAGATCGATCGGCTTTTCGCAAAAGATTGCCTTGCCGGCCTTGGAAAACTGCTCGATCAGGTCGGCATGGGTGTCGGTGGGCGTGCAGATGACCACGGCGTCGATGTCAGTGGCCTTGAGGATGGCGTCGATGGTCCGCACTTCGGCACCATATTGAGTGGCGAGATCAGTGGCTGCTTTCTCGAAAGCATCGGCCACGGCAACGAGTTGGGCCTTGGCACTGGAAGTGATGGCCTTTGCATGCACCTTGCCGATGCGGCCGGCGCCGAGCAGGCCGAAACGAACAGTCATTTTAGTCTCCGATATTTTTGCCCTTTGGCAGGATAATTTCGCACCCACAATGTCATCCCGGCCTTGAGCCGGGATCCATCTCGAGATTTCAGGATGGGCCCCGGCTCGAGGCCGGGGTGACATCGCGTGTGTGGAGGCGTTGGCAGAATCAGACCTTCTTGCGCTTGTTCTGGCGATACTGGTCGGCCACCACGGCGGCGACAATGATCATGCCTTTGATGATTTCCTGATAGTAGGCATCGATGCGCAGGAAGGTGAAGCCCGAGGTCATGGTGCCCAGGATCACCGTGCCGATGACTGTGCCGGTAATGCGCCCCTTGCCACCCGAGAGCGAAGTACCGCCGATGACCGCTGCGGCGATGGCGTCGAGTTCATACATCACACCCATGCCGGCCTGGGCGGTCTGGGCGCGGGCCGCGGTGACGAGACCGGCGAGACCCGCCAGCATGCCGGCGATGGCATAGACCTTGATCAGGTGCTTTTCGATGTTGATGCCCGAAACGCGGGCTGCCTGCGCGTTGGCGCCGATGGCATAGGTAAACTTGCCGTAGCGGGTGTAGCGCAGGGCGATGTGGAAGATCAGCGCGACGCCGAGGAAAATCACTACGGGCCAGATGGAATAGCCGATGACAGTGAAGTCCGGGGTCAGGCCGGAAACCGGCTGGCCTTTGGTGTACCATTTGGCGACGCCGCGGGCCGAGACCATCATGCCAAGCGTGGCGATGAAGGGGGGAATTTTGGTATAGGAAATCAGCGAACCGTTGACGATGCCGGCGAGAATGCCGATGGCAAGGCCGATAACGATCGGGATGATGACCGGCAGGCCGACGAGAGCAGGATACACCGGGCGGGCCCAGTCGGCGCTCTGCGCAAAGCTGGCGGCGATCATGGCGGTCATGCCAACCACCGAGCCCGAGCTTAGGTCGATGCCGCCGGTGATGATGACCTGGGTCACGCCAACAGCGATGATGCCGACAACCGACACCTGCAGGATCATGATGGTCAGACGCTGCTGGTTCATCAGGAAGGACTGGCCGACGAAGATCCAGCCCAACGCCTCAAAGGTCAGGGCGATACCGGCAAGCACCAGCAGGATGGACAGTTCGGTCGGCAGTTTACGCCGGCGCACACGCGGGGGTGCGAGGCTATCGGAAGTGGTTGTCATGTCTGGGTCCTCCCCGCGACGGAATAGAATGGGCTTGCTGTCTGTCTGGTCCTGATCATCGCGCGGCCAGGTCCATGATCTTGACCTGATCGGCCTCGGCGCGATCGAGGAAACCGGTGGCGCGGCCGTGGTGCATGACCATGATGCGGTCGCTCATCCCGAGTACTTCGGGCAGTTCCGAGGAAATCATGATCACCGCCACGCCCTGTCGGGCGAGCTGGGTCACCAGCTTGTGGATTTCCGCCTTGGCGCCCACGTCGATGCCGCGGGTCGGCTCGTCGAGAATGAGCACCTTCGGATTGGTCAGCAGCCAGCGGCCGATGAGAACCTTCTGCTGGTTGCCGCCCGAGAGGTTCTCCACCCGCTCTGACAGGTTCGGCGTCTTGACGCGCAACTTGGAAGCCATTTCCTCGCAGGCGTTGTCGAGCGCACCCTGGCGAACGAAGCCCGAGCGCAGGTTGCCGCCCTTGAACACGGCCATCTGCATGTTTTCCTGGATATCCAGCGAAAGGAAGCAGCCTGTGTCCTTCCGGTCTTCAGTAAGAAAGGCCATGCCGTTGCTGATCGCCACCTGTGGATTGGTGACGGCGAGTTGCTTGCCGAAGAGAGTTATGCTGCCGGAGGATGCCGGCGTGACGCCAAAAAGGGTTTCGGCGACATTGGAACGACCGGAGCCGACGAGGCCGGCGATGCCGAGAATTTCGCCGGCGCGGACGTCGAAGGAAATGTCGGAGAAGACGCCGTTGAGGGTGAGGTCCTTGACCGACAGGACAACATCGCCGATCGGCACGTCTTCCTTGGGGAACATCTGGGTGATTTCGCGCCCGACCATCATGCGGATGATCTCGTCGCGGGTCACGTCGGTCGAAGCATGGGTGCCGATATAGCGGCCGTCGCGAAAGACAGAGACTTCGTCGGCGATGTCGAACAGCTCGCTCATCTTGTGCGTGATGTAGACAATGCCTTTGCCCTGGGCGCGCAGGTCACGGATGATGCGGAAGAGATGGGCGACTTCGGTTTCGGTGAGGGCGGAGGTCGGCTCGTCCATGATGAGCACATCGCTCTCATAGGACACCGCTTTGGCAATCTCGACCATCTGCCGGCTGGCGACGGAAAGCGTCGAAACCTGCACTTCGGGATCGATGTCGATATTGAGCTTCTGGAAAAGTTCTTCGGTCTGCCGGTTGAGCTGGCCATGATTGACGAAGCCCAGGCGGTTAAGCGGCTCGCGACGAATCCAGATGTTTTCGGCAACGGTCATCCAGGGCATCAGGTTGAGTTCCTGATGGATCATGGCAATGCCGTTTTCGAGCGCGTCGAGCGGCGACTTCAGCCGGATGTCCTGGCCGCGCAGCGTCACCGTGCCGCTATCAGGCGTATAGATGCCGGCAATGATCTTCATCAGCGTCGACTTGCCGGCGCCATTCTCGCCCATCAGCGCGTGCACGGTGCCGCGCTTGAGCTGGAGCGAGACGTCGTCCAGGGCAACCACGCCGGGAAATTCCTTGCGGGCGTTGCTGATTTCAAGAAGATAGGGCGCGTTGGGCACGGCGCCGCTTTCGCGGACCGCACGCATTGTCTGCGGGCTTACCATGGCCAGCCTCCCTGCCCTTTCCGGGCGTCATCGAGGGAGGATGCGCCGAATGAGCGGCGCATCCAAGAGTCATCCGAAGTGCAAAGGGCCTAGTTGCTGCCCTGGTAGTCGGCAAGGTTGGCCGGGGTCACCAGTTCGAAGGGAACCCAGACTTCGCGTTCGACGGTCTCGCCACGCGAAAGCGCAAGAGCGGCGTCGAGCGCGCCCTGCCCCTGACCGGCAGCGTTCTGGAACACGGTGACATCGAGGTCGCCGGCCTCCATGGCTGCCAGCGCGTCGGCAGTGGCATCGACACCGGCGACAATGACCTGGTCCATCGCCATCCCGGAAGACTTGAGGGCCTGGATGGCACCGATGGCCATTTCGTCATTGTTTGCAACGACGGCGTCAAAGGCGAGGCCTGCCGAGAGCCAGTTGGTCACGAGGTCGGCGCCCTGCTGGCGGGACCAGTTCCCCGTCTGCTCTTCGACGATCTTGATGAAGGAGCATTCGGGCGTGGCGATCACGTCATGCACGTCCTGGGTGCGCTGGCGGGCTGCCTGGTTGGACAATTCGCCCATCAGCACGACGATATTGGCTTCGGTCTTGCCGGCTTCGGTCAGCAGGCGGCAGACTTCCTTGGTCTCGAGAGTGCCGGAGTCCACTTCGTTGGATGCAACGAAAGCCTGCTTTTCCGGCAGAGAGTCGAGGTTGACCGGCTGGCGATTGACGTAGACCAGCGGAATGCCGGCATCGGCGGCAAGCTGGGACATGGGGGCTGTCGCATCGGTATCCACCGCATTGACGACGATGGCATCGACGCCCGAAGCGATGAAATTCTGGATCTGGCTCATCTGCTTGGAAACGTCGTTCTGGGCGTCTTCCACCTGCAGCTCGACGCCATCGAGCGTAGCAGCATAGTCGCCCATGCCATTGCGCAGCACGGTGAGGAAATTGTCGTCAAAGGCAGCCATGGATACGCCGATGGTTTCGGCATGGGCAGCGCCGGCAAAGCCGGTCGAAAGCATGGTGGTGGCCAAAGCGGCCAGCGCGATCTTGTTCATTTCGGTTTCTCCTCCACAGAGCGGGCGTCCGGTTAGCACCCCGTTTTTCCGGAATTTCCCTTTTGCGGGAATTCTTTTGCTCAGGCCGCCTGGGCCCTGAGCGCTTCGGTTATGAATTGCATGGACGCCTCCAGCGCCGCAGCCGGATCGGGCAACTGTCGCAGTTCCTCGGCAAAGGGCTCGAAGGACAGCGGGCCGGTATAGCCACCGCGGCGCAGGGCTGCGATCTGGCCAATATTGTCGAGGCGATCCTTCGGGCCGACCAGCAGGCGATGGCTGTCGCGCATGTCGCGCACCGCGATCAAGGGATCGTCCACGCCGGAAATGTGGATGAGGCCGGTCAATTCGGGGAAAATATCGGCTTCGCCGGCCAGATGATGATGGAAGGTATCGTGGGTCAGGCGGAAGACGTCACGGCCGTCGGCGGCGTCGATCGCGGCGACGGCTTCCTTCTTTGACCGTAGGGTGCAAGTTTCGAAGCCCAGGCATTCGACGAGGCCGATGATGCCGTGGCGGCGCAGGATGGGGGCAAGACCCTTCAGCGCTTCGGTGGCATGGGCGATGCGCGTGGCGCCGTCGATGGCCTGGCCGGAATTGTCTGCCACGAGCACCAGGGCTTCGGCACCACTCTCGGCGCAGTAGCGGGCCAGTGCCTCGGCCTCGGCGGCGCGTGCCTCTGACCAGAGGTTGAACTTTTGCAGGGCGTTGATGGTGATGATGGTTACGCCATGCGCGGCGGCGAGGCGCTTGACCTCCGCAGCAGGCGTGCCATCGAGTATGGCTTGCCCGCTGATATCATTGCGGATTTCGACGCGCGGAGCATTGATTTTGCTGGCAAGGACAAAGAAATCGGCCAGCGAAAGCTGGGGCGCCGTCATGTGATTGACCGCAAATTCGAGCGACAAAATCGCACCCTCCCGTGAGCGCCAGACTTGTGCCGTGAGGCGGTCTGATTATTTGCTATGTCAAATGAAACACAGGTTCTGCATTCCTGTCAATGCGGAATGTTCATTCCAAAATTGGAGCAGATGTGCCGGAATCCAGGGCAAATCGGCGACCAGATATTCCCCGTTCGAAACAGAAAACGTCTGATACGAATCGCCGGACCCGCAAGACCACAAGGCTCTGGGCGGTTTGGCGCATCTCGGCTCATGCCTGATCACTGCATGCTGGATGCCGTCGAAGAGTCGAAATTGACCAGTTGGGCAAAGTCGGCGAGCTGTGCTCGGATCTAGTCCCGCATCAGGGCCTTGAGCGCGCGGACATTGTCGACACTGGTCGCTTTGCGATTGAGGCTGACAAAGCCCAGTCGCGTCGCGGGGGCGCTGGCCGGCGCGGCGGGAGCCGAGCCGGAGCCGTGCAGGGCCGTGAGCGGTACACGGGCGAGGATGGTAGGCGCGGTCTGTGCATTCACTCCGGAGCCGGCCAGAATGGTGATGCGACCGGCGGCTGCCTGATGCGCCAGCGCCAGATTGTCCACGCCCTCCGCCGCGGTCAGGGCGCCGCCTGAGGTGAGAATGGTGTCGAAGCCAAGTTCCGCGGCCTGTTCGACGGCCTCGGCAAAATCGGGGACGAGGTCAAAGGCGCGGTGCAGTGTGCGCTTGAGGCCGGTGGAGGCCGCGACCAGCACGCGTAACATATCGGTATCCAATCGGCCGTCCGGAAGGCTGGCGCCAAGGACGACGCCTTCAAGGCCTGCGGCGCGAATAGCCGCTATATCGCCGAGCATGGCGTCGAGATCATGGGCGTCGAAGACGAAGTCGCCGGGCCGCGGACGAACCATGGCGCGGGTGGGGACTTTTGCCTTGGCAGCCAGCGCGATGAGACCTGGCGTGGGGGTCAAGCCGCCGAGTTCGAGGGCCGAACAGAGTTCGATACGGTCGGCGCCACCGTCAATGGCCGCGGCAAAGCCTTTGGCGTCGTCGACGCAGATTTCGAGCAG
Source organism: Candidatus Devosia phytovorans (assembly GCA_029202405.1). Classification (NCBI taxonomy): domain Bacteria; kingdom Pseudomonadati; phylum Pseudomonadota; class Alphaproteobacteria; order Hyphomicrobiales; family Devosiaceae; genus Devosia; species Candidatus Devosia phytovorans. The sequence goes on from CP119312.1 coordinate 1,812,812, forward strand.
CATCAGGACCAGCCTTCCGAAAAACCGAGATTGGCCGCACCGATGAGGCCCGCGTCGACGGTGAGTTGGGCGGGGACCACCAGCGGCTGGTTCGTCTTGCGCAGGATCTGGCTGCGCACGGCCGTATCGAGCCTTGCGATCAGCGGCGCGCTGTTGCCCAGGCCACCGCCGACCGGGATGATGTCGGGTCCGACGATATTGGCGACCAGCGACAGCGGCTGGGCGACGAGTTCCACGTAGAGATCCACCGTGTGCGCCGCCGCGGCGTCGCCAAAGGTCCAGTTGTCGATGATGGCGGTACTGGCGAGGTCGGCTCCATGCAGGTGTCGGTGCAGTTTTTCGATGCCGCGGGCGCCACCGACCGTATCGAGGCATCCCATGCGGCCACAGCCGCAAGAAAAATGCGGCAGGTCGTAGGGTGGGACGGAAACTTTAGTAGCGGTGATGGTGCCGTGTCCCCATTCGCCCGACCAGCCACCGGCGCCCTGATGCAGCTTGCCGTCGACCACCATGGCGCCACCGACGCCAGTGCCCAGGATCGCGCCGAAGACCACGCGATGGCCCCTGCCCGCTCCGGCATGGGCCTCGGCCAGCACGAAGCAATCGGCGTCATTGGCGACGAGGACAGGGCAGCCGAGATGGTCACTGAGGTCGCCAGCCAGATTGCGGTTATGGATGGAGGGAATATTGGCGACGGTAGCAATGCCGGTGGCCGGATCGACCACGCCGGTGACGGATATGGCGACGGGCGAACCCGCGGGCGCGCCGCCCCGTTCGACCAGCGCGGCAATGGCTTCGGCCAGCGCGGAAAAATCCTGGAGCGGGGTGGGCACGCGGCCGATGGACGTCAGGGTTTCCGGGCCGCTGGCAGTCGCGGCCTTGATGGCGGAGCCGCCGATGTCGAAACAGGTGATCATGAAGATGTTCTAGCTGAAGAAGAGCCGGCCGGGCTCAGCCGAGCGGTATCAAGGGTTCAAATTCATGCCCGCGTCGGTGCCGCACTGTCAATCTGCGCGCTTTTGCGCTTCCCGCATGCCGCTGCGCCGCTTAGCTTGCCGTCGCGACTAGGGGGTATGTGTGTGAGCGAGATGACCATGGCCGGCGGTAGCCGGCGCGAATTCGTGCAGCCGATCATGGCGGGGGCGCTGGCGGCCGTGGTCGGCTATGCCAGCACCTTCACGCTGGTGCTGGCAGCACTGACCGGTGCCGGTGCCTCGCCGCAACAGGCCGGTTCTGGCCTGATGACGGTGTGCATTGCCATCGGCATTCTCAACATCGTGGTGAGTTCGCGCCTCAAGGTGCCGGTGAGCTTTGCCTGGTCGACGCCGGGCGTCGCCTTCCTGCTCACCGTCGGCGAACCCGTGGGCGGTTTTCCAGCCGTGGCCGGTGCCTTCCTCGTGGCTGCGGGGCTGATCGTGCTCACGGGCCTGATCAAGCCGCTGGCCCGCGCCGTCGCCGCGATTCCCGCGCCGATTGCCAATGCCATGCTGGCGGGCATGTTGCTCACGCTCTGTCTCGCGCCGATCACCGCCGTTGCGGAAATGCCGGCGCTGGCACTGCCGATTCTGCTGGCCTGGGTGGTGGGCATGCGCTTTGCCCGGCGCTATGCGGTGCCGATCGCCGTGGTGGTGACGGGCATTATGCTGGCTTTTTCAACCCATCTCCCCGCGCATGCGCTCGATGGCAGCTGGCCGGCCTTTGTGCCGGTGATGCCGGTCTTTACCTGGGACGCCATCATCCGCATCGGCCTGCCGCTCTATGTGGTCACCATGGCCTCGCAGAACCTGCCGGGTCTGGCCGTCATGCAAGCCAATGGTTTTACCCTCCAGCCGGCGCCGCTGTTCGTCTTCACCGGCATAGCCAGCGCAGCCACAGCCTTCTTTGGCGGACACACCGGCAATCTCGCCGCCATCACCGCAGCGATCTGCGCGGGACCGGAGGCGCATCCGGATCGCAACAAGCGCTGGGTGGCGCCGGTTTCGGCGGGCGTGGTCTACCTGCTGATCGCACCGGGCGCGAGCCTCGCCGCCGCCTTCATCGCCGCCTCGCCGCCGTTGCTGATTCAGGCGGTGGCCGGCCTCGCACTGTTGTCGTCTCTCGCCGCTGCGCTGTCGGGTGCGTTGGCAGCAGAGGAGACGCGGCTGCCGGCGGTTTTGACCTTTGTCACCACGGCATCGGGAATCACCATTGTCGGCGTGGGGGCGCCCTTCTGGGGACTGGTGGCCGGCATCGGCATGCTGTTGCTGCTCAGATTCGGCATCAGGGCCGAAAATTGAGCCTGCCACATGGGGTCATCATTGCCGGCGGCAAGGGTGAACGGCTCGGCAGCGTGCGCAAGGCGCAGATTCGCATCGGCGGAATCAGGCTGATCGATCGGGTTGCGGCGGCCTTGAACGGTCTCGAAACCTTGCTGGTGGCCGTGGGGCCGGTGGATGACGGGCGCAACACCCTGCAGCGGGCTGCAACGGTCACCGATCTTGATTCTCCTGTCGGCGGCCCTCTGGCGGGGCTAGCGGCTGCAGTGGACTGGCTGACGCGCAACGGCATTACACAGGGACAGCTGCTGTCCTCGGCCGTCGATACGCCCTTCCTGCCATCCGACTTCAGCATCGTTTTGCGCCACCATATCGGCGATGCGCCGGCAGCCTATGCGGCCTGGGACGATCAATTCTATCCACCCAATGCCCTGTGGCAGCTGTCAGCGCTGCAGGACCTGCCGGGCCGGGTACGGGACGATCGGGCGCCGCCAAGCCTCAAGGCGCTGCTGCGCGACCTGGGTGCCGTCGAGGTCGACTGGCAGACGCGAGCGGCGGAAAATCCCTTCGTCAATCTCAACACATTGGACGACCTCGTCACCCTTGGCAGGCGAATGAAAAAGGCGACGCTGTCACCACTTATTCACAAGCGCGATGATTGAGGGCTTGGCAAAGCAAAATTCATCGGCTAAACGGACCTCGCTTTCGCAAGAAGGCATCGATGTTCCGCGATAGCTCAGTTGGTAGAGCGTTCGACTGTTAATCGAATGGTCGCTGGTTCGAGTCCAGCTCGCGGAGCCATTTCCCTGAAATTGAAACGATTTTTGCGCTACGCCCGTTAGGGCGCGATGGCGTATATTGGCACACCCCTACCCTCGTGAGGATCCGGCATGAGCAACGGCATGGATATCGACGGCGAAAGCCAGATCACCCTTTCACGCACCATCGACGCCAATGTGAGCGACGTGTTTTCGGCCTGGACCGATCCGGCGCTGATCGAGCAGTGGCAGGCCGACGAGGCCGAACTTGATGCCTTCGAGGGCGGCGAATATACCTTCACCACATTCGGCGATGACGAAGATCCGGACGATCATACCGTAAGCGGAGAAATCCTGCAGTTTGTCGAAGACCAGAAGCTGGTGATGAGCTGGGTGCACAAGGATGGAGAAGGCGAGGATGAGGAGGAATTGATTTTCGTCCTCGACGTCAGTTTCCTGGCGCTGGGAAGTGATCAGACCAAGGTGACCATCGTCGAGCGGGGCCTGGCCCATGCCGATGCGCAGACCCGCATCTTTTCGATGGAAGCCTGGAGCGCCGCGCTCGAGCAACTGGCTGAAGTGCTGGAATAATTGAACCATTTCCGGCTTTCAGACGTATGACGTCTGGAGATTGGACTATGGGTACGACGAATATCGTCTGGCTGCGGAACGATTTGCGGATTGCCGACAATCCGGCGCTTCGCGCAGCCAGTGTTGGGGGCAGCGCCGTCGCGGCGCTTTACATCCACGAAACGACACCAGGTGTGCGGCCGCCAGGCGCAGCCGCCCGCTGGTGGCTCAATGCCAGCCTCAACTTGCTGGGCGAGGCGCTGGCCGAGCGCGGTGTCAGTCTCATCGTGCGCTCGGGCGATGCGCTGCAGGTCGTGCCGCATGTGGCCCGGGAGCTGGGCGCCGAAAGTGTCGTCTGGAACCGGCGCTATGGCAAAGCCGAGCGCGAGGCCGATGCGGCGATCAAGGCCGAGTTGCGCGAGCGCGGCTTTTCGGCAGCCTCCTGCCCCGGCAATGTGTTGATAGAGCCCTGGGACATCGCCACCGGCCAGGGCAAGCCCTATTCGGTGTTCACGCCCTTCTGGAAAAATCTGCGCGACATGCCAATCGCCAGCCCGCAGCGGCGGCCAGATGCCCAGGATGCTGTCCGGTTCGCCTGGGTCGACAAGGACTATCATCAGCCCAAGTGGAGCGAGAAGCTGGGCGAGCACTGGACGATCGGTGAGGACGGCGCCGCCAAGGCGCTGGGTGACTTTTTCGACGATCATCTCGACGACTATGCCGAGGGCCGCGATTTCCCGCGCAAGGATGTGACCTCGCGGTTGTCGCCGCATCTACGCTTCGGCGAGATCAGTCCGCGCCAGGTCTGGCATGCGGCGCAACATGTGGCCCATGGCGATCACACAAAACAGGCAGCGGTAGACAAATTCCTGTCCGAACTGGCCTGGCGTGATTTCAACTATCATCAGCTCTATCATCGCGACGATATCGCAACTGTCCCCATGCAGGCCAAATATGCCGCCATGGATTGGCGCCGGTCTGACAAGGACCTGCACGCCTGGCAGCAGGGTCGGACGGGTCTGCCGATCGTCGATGCCGGCATGCGCGAGCTATGGGCGACCGGGTATATGCAGAACCGGGTGCGCATGCTGGTGGCATCGCTACTGGCCAAGAACCTGCTTATCGACTGGCGCAAGGGCGAACAATGGTTCTGGGATTGCCTCGTCGATGGCGACGTGGCGAGCAATCCAGGCAATTGGCAATGGGTGGCGGGCAGCGGCCTCGACGCCTCGCCCTATTTCCGCATCTTCAATCCGGTAACGCAAGGCGGACGCTTTGATGGCACGGGCGACTATGTGCGCCGCTGGGTGCCCGAACTGGCCGACCTGCCGGACAAGTGGATCCATGAGCCAAGCGCCGCGCCCAAGGATGTGCTGGACAAGGCGGGCGTGGTGATCGGCAAGACCTATCCTGCGCCGATCGTCGATTTGAAGGAAAGCCGGGTGCGGGCGCTGGAAGCAGCGGGGCGGCTGTAAGCCCTGCCCATTCATCTTGGGATGGGTCCCGGCTCAAGGCCGGGATGACACCGCGTTTGTTGGCGCCACGTCGCAGACTGGAGCATTAAATTGCGTGGGTCATGAGTTGAAAGCAAAACCATACCACCTGCCCCAGTTAGCCCTTGTTGCCTCTGTACAGCGTACCTAACATAAGTCCTTACAAAAACTCACAGATCGAGCCATGGCCAAGCATCAAGACCTCATCGGCGCAATCGGCAATACGCCGCTGATCCGCCTGAATCGCGTTTCCCAGCTCACGGGCTGCGATATCTGGGGCAAGGCCGAGTTCCTCAATCCGGGCCAGTCGGTGAAGGATCGCGCTGCGCTGTTCATCATCCATGACGCGGTCAAGTCGGGTGCGCTGAAACCAGGTGGCACGATCGTCGAGGGCACGGCTGGCAATACCGGTATCGGCCTTACCCTGGTGGCCAATTCGCTCGGCTTCAAGTCGGTGATCGTCATCCCCGAAACGCAGAGCCAAGAGAAGAAGGATGCGCTGCGTCTTTACGGCGCTGAACTGATCGAGGTGCCGGCCAAGCCCTACAAGAACCCCAACAACTACATCAAGATTTCCGGGCGCCTCGCGGAAAAGCTCAACAGGGAACTGCCCGAAGGCGCGATCTGGGCCAATCAGTTCGACAATGTCTCCAACAGGCGGGCGCATATCGAGACCACCGGTCCCGAGATCTGGCAGCAGACCAAGGGCCGCATTGACGGCTTCATCTGCGCCGTCGGTTCGGGTGGCACGCTGGCGGGCGTGGCCGAAGCGCTGCGCTCGCGCAATCCCGATATCAAGATCGGCCTCGCCGATCCGGAAGGGGCCGCGCTTTACAACTACTATGCCAATGGCGAACTGAAATCGTCGGGCAATTCGATCACCGAAGGCATCGGCCAGGGCCGGATCACGGCCAATCTCGAAGGCCTCACCATCGACAATCCCTATCAGATCCCCGATAGCGAAGCCTTGCCCTATATTTTCGACCTGCTGGAACATGAGGGCCTGTGCCTTGGCGGTTCGAGCGCGATCAACATCGCCGGCGCCGTGCGCATGGCGCGCGACCTCGGGCCGGGCAAGACCATCGTCACCGTGCTTTGCGACTATGGCAACCGCTACGCCAGCAAGATCTTCAACCCTGAATTCCTGCACAAACAGGGCCTGCCGGTCCCCAATTGGATGGAAGAGCGGACGCCGATCGACATTTCAAGCGTGATCGAGGCGGAGCCGGTCTGACCGACCGGCCCCTGGGCTTACGGCGCTGAAAACCCGAGATTGATCGGCAGCTCGTGACGATAGGCGCGGCGGCGTTCAGGCTGGTTTGTCGCTGCCGCCAGCTCGACGGTGAAGTTGCGCGCCCGCAGCAAGCCGCGTCCCTGCAGCAGGAAGCCATAGTGAATCGAGACCGATTCATCAGGCACATCGAGGGTGATGGCGAAATCCGCCCAGTCCCGCGTGCCCTTGAGGTGCACATCCTTCATGTCCAATAGATTGGCGAAGCGAAGGCCGGTGCCGCGCCGATCATCAACGCGGAGCCACATCGTGCCGGCGCCATCGATATGCTCCGAGGACAGTTGGCAGGCAACGCGAACCGCGTTGTTTCGATAGGGTTCTGCATTGATGCTCTGCGACATGGTGCCGAATTGATCCTGCAGGGCATGGTCAGCCAGGGGTGTGCTGACGATGAGGGCACAACCCGTGTTGGCGGGGTCCAGCCCGATGCGGAAGTAGCCGTCCGGCTGAAAACCACCATTCGCCCAGCCTTCGGGCATTTGCAGGGGTAAGGATTGCAGGGCGGTGGCCTCAATCCTTGCACTCAGGATATTTCAGTTGGCAACGCCGAACTGGCGCGCGACCAGTTCAAGGCAGTCACTGTGCGAAAGTTCGATCTGCCGTTCGGCCAGTGACTGCCGCAGCAGCTTGGCCATGAGTTTTGCATCCATGAAGCTATGCATGGTCTGATCCTCTTGATGGGCAAGACTATCAGTCAGCGCTCGCGTTACTGACGGCCTGCCCGTGTCACAGGGTCAAACCAGCAGATAGACGTGCATTCACCGTCCCCGGAGGGTGCGAGCGGCGGGCTGCACGAGCCTTGTGTCAAGCCTAGCGGCGAATGGTCCGATGTCAACTGGCGGGATTGTCCGAAAGGGACGCCCTGATACAGTGAACGTCCCACGAATCCGGCGAGGCACCTTGATAGGCATTGATGATCTGCTGAAGGCGATTATCGCCGATTTCCATATCGTGGCGGCGATCACGCTGGCGATCTATCTGCTCGCCTTTGTCTGCGCGGTACGCGAGGTGATGAATTCTCGCACCTCGCAAGGGTCCATTGCCTGGATCCTGGCGCTGGCGCTGCTGCCCTTCCCCACGGCCTTTCTCTATCTGGTGCTGGGCTGGAAGGCGTTCGATGACTATGCCACCGACCGCATTCGCAATGGCCGCGCGGCCCGTCCCCTGCGGGCCAAGGACCTTGCGCTGATCGACCGCGAAACCAGCCACAAATGGCCGGTGCAGGTGAAGGTGTCGGAAGTGCCCTTCCTCACCGGCAATGAGGTGGAGGTGCTGGTCGATGGCATGGCGACCTTCGACTCGATCTTCGAAGGCATCGCCCGGGCAAAAAAGTATCTGCTAGTGCAGTTCTACATCGTGCGCGACGACGCGCTGGGCAAGGAACTGGCCGAACGGCTGATCGAGCGGGCGAAGGCCGGCGTCGAAGTCTTCCTGCTCTATGACGATATCGGCAGCACGGGCATGCCCAAGCGCTATCGCACGCAGTTGCGCGAGGCCGGGATCAGGGTGGCGGGGTTCAACCAGCGCCACAAATTTCTTCGCTTCTACGGCCCAAGCCGCATCAACTATCGCAATCATCGCAAGATTGTGGTTGTCGACGGCGAGCATGCCTGGGTTGGCGGGCACAATGTGGGCGTCGAATATCTCGGCGAGGATCCCAAATTCGGGCATTGGCGCGATACCCATGTGCGCGTTTCAGGCCCGGCAGCCCTGGGCTGCGCGCTGCTGTTCCGCGAGGACTGGGAATGGGCGACGGGCGACACCCTGCCCTCGACGCCGCCGGAGAGCGTGGCGACGCCGGGTGACCAGTCGGTGCTGGTGATGGGCAGCGGGCCGGCCGACAAGCTGGAAGAATGCGCCATCGCCTTTACCGATATCATCGGGCGGGCGCGCGAGCGCATCTGGATCGTCAGCCCCTATTTCGTGCCGGATACCGATATCCGTACGGCGCTGTTCGCGGCCAAGCTCCGCGGCGTCGATGTGCGCGTGATGCTGCCCGACGAGCCCGACCACAAGATCGTCTGGCTGGCCAGCATCGCCCATGCCGATGCCATGGTGGAACATGGCGTCGCCATTCATCGGTACACCGATGGCTTCCTGCATCAAAAAGTGGTGCTGATGGACGACGAGATCGCCTCCATCGGCAGCGTCAATTTCGACAATCGCAGCTTTGGGCTGAACTTCGAGATCACCCTCTGGTTTGCCGACCAGCAGACGATCAAAGATGTCGAGACCATGCTGGTGGAGGATTTCCGCAAGTGCCGTGTGGTGGATATCGAAGAGGTCAAGACGCGGTCGCTATGGATGCGTTTCCTGACCCAGGCGGCCCGATTGTTCTCGCCAGTGCTGTGACATCAGCTGTCTTGCGGGGACATGGCAAGAAGTCGTCCAGCATGCTGGCGCGCTAGCGGACGGGGGCCGCGTATTGCAGGCCGCCGTTTGACCACAGGCCATTCTGGCCGCGCAGCAGGGCGGCGCCGGTTTCGGGGCCGAAGTTGCGGTCGTAGAGTTCGCCATAATTTCCAATTGCCCGAATGACATCGGCCATGAAATCGGGCGAGAGGCCAAGCGGCGCGCCGAAATTACCCTCGACGCCGAGGATACGACGGACCGCCGGTGTCCGCGCCGCCAGCAGGGAGTCGACATTGACCGCAGTGATCCCCAGCTCCTCGGCATTGACCAGTGTAAACAACGTCCAGCGCACAATATTCAGCCACTGCTGGTCACCCTCGCGGACCACCGGACCCATGACTTCCTTGGAAATCCGCTCCGGCAGAATGCGATGAGCCGAGGGATCCGGCAGCGCCCGACGGATTGCTTGGAGCTGGCGACCGGAGGCCGAAACCACCTGGCAGCGGCCGGCGAGATAGGCGACAGCGAGGTCCGAGACATCCTCATAGGGCACTTCGGTATAGCGGGCCTGGTTGGAGAAAAAGAAGGACTGGATGCGCTCCACTTCTTCGCCGGAATTGACGATGCAGATGCTGATATCATCGAGTTCGAAGGCCGAAACGACGCCCATGCTCTGCGGCACGAGGAAAGCCTGGCCGTCAAAAAACGAGGTGCCAACGTAGGTTGCGCCATAGGTGGTGTCGCGTTGCTCGGTCCAGGGACCGTTGCGTGTGAGGACGTCAACCATGCCGGTCTGCAGCGGCGCGAAGCGCGCTTCACCGCGCAGCGAGCGGAATTCGATCTTGTTGGGATCGCCGAAAACGGCGGCGGCAATGCCGCGGCAGAGATCGACGTCAAAGCCCGACCAGCGGCCGCTGGCATCCTGCTGGGCAAAGCCCGGCAGCGGATTGGTGGCACCGCAGATCAGGAAGCCCCGATCCTGAACCAGCTGCAGCGTCTCGATTTTCTGGGCAGAGGCAGGCACCACCGCGAGCGTCAGCGCGCAGGCGAGGCCTGAAGCCGCTGACAGCAATCGCTTGAAAATTCCGGTCAATGAACGAGGTCCCTTCGTTGCCCGCATATTGGCAGGCCGAGTGCCGGGGTCAAGGCGGGGACCGGCCTGCCGGCCTCAATTCCACGGGACAATGCAAAAGCCCCCTGCCTTGCAGCAAGGGGCCTGGATTGTGCAGCCGAACGCAGAACCTCAGTGAAGGATCTGGCTGAGGAACAGCTTGGTGCGCTCGTGTTGTGGGTTGGAGAAGAAGCTCTCCGGATCGTTCTGCTCGATGATCTGGCCCTGATCCATGAAGATAACCCGATTGGCGACCTGGCGGGCAAAGCCCATTTCGTGGGTCACACAGATCATGGTCATCCCCTCTTCGGCGAGGCTGATCATCACCTCGAGCACTTCCTTGACCATTTCGGGGTCAAGCGCCGAGGTGGGTTCGTCGAACAGCATGATGGAGGGCTTCATGCAGAGCGAGCGGGCGATGGCGACGCGCTGCTGCTGGCCACCCGAAAGCTGGCCGGGGAATTTGTTGGCCTGTTCGGGGATCTTGACGCGTTCCAGATAGTGCATGGCAGTCGCCTCGGCATCGGCCTTGGGAATGCCGCGCACCCAGATCGGCGCCAAAGTCAGGTTCTGCAGGATGGTCAGGTGTGGGAAGAGATTGAAGTGTTGGAACACCATGCCCACCTCGCGGCGGACATCGTCGATGCGCTTCAGATCGGCCGTCAGTTCGGTGCCGTTGACGATAATCTGGCCTTCCTGGTGCTCTTCGAGGCGGTTGATGCAGCGGATCAGCGTCGACTTGCCCGAACCCGAGGGCCCGGCGATGACGATGCGCTCGCCGCGCATCACCTTGAGGTTGATATCGCGCAGCACATGAAAGTCGGAATACCATTTGTGCATGCCGACGACGTCGATGGCCACATCCGTCTGGGAGACCTGCATGTGAGAGGTGTCGATGTTGCGCTCGACGGTGGTTTCGGAAACTTGGCTCATTGACTTACCTCTTGTGCCCGGTGTCCAGGCGCCGCTCCATCCAGAGCGAATAGCGTGACATGGCGAAACAGAAAATCCAGAACATGAAACCGGCGAAGAGATAGCCGGTGATGGCCTGAGTTGGCGATGCCCAGTCGATGTCGGAGCTGGCGGCCTGCACGGTGCCGAGCAGGTCAAAAATGCCGACGATGGAGACCAAGGACGTGTCCTTGAACAGGGCGATGAAGTTGTTCACGAGGCCCGGGATGACGTGTTTCAGCGCCTGGGGCAGGATGATGAAATACATCCGCTTCCAATAGCCGAGACCCAGCGCCGCGGCGGCCTCATATTGGCCGCGTGGCAGGGCCTGGAGACCGCCACGGACCGTTTCGGCGACATAAGCCGAGGTGAAGAGCGTGACACCCACCAGGGCGCGCAGCAGCTTGTCCACCGTCGTGCCGGCGGGCATGAAGAGCGGCAGCATGATCGAGGCCATGAAGAGGACCGAGATCAGCGGCACGGCGCGCCAGAGTTCAATGAACATGACGCAGAGCGTCTTGATGATCGGCATTTTGGACTGGCGCCCGAGGGCGAGCAGGATGCCGATCGGGAAGGAGCAGATAATGCCCACCAGCGAGATGATGAGCGTGACCATCAGGCCACCCCATTCGCCGGTCGGCACATAGCGCAAGCCGAAGACGCCGCCATTGAGCAGATAGAAGCTGACGACCGGGAAGACCAGGAAGAAGAAGACCGCCGTGGTGCGCTTGAAGGGCGCGGAGGGCGTCAGCAGCATGACGATCAATGCCGCCAGCATCACAAAGACGATGTTGGGGCGCCAGTACTGGTCGATCGGGTAGAAGCCGTAGATGAAAAAGTTGAAGCGGGCATAGATATAGGCCCAGCAGGCTCCCGCCCCTTCGGCTCGGCATTCGAGGACCGTGCCGGTCGGACCGACGGCATGGCCGATGATGTAGTTGTAAATGGGCGGAACCGCCCAGAACAGGAACAGCATGCCGATGACGGTGTAAAGCGTATCGGTGGGCGTGGCAAAGAGGTTGCGCTGCAGCCATAGAACGGGCCCGCCGGTGCGGCCCGGGGCCGGCTTGGCGGGGATGAAGTCCTTGCGGACGAAGCCAAGGTCAATGGTCATGGTTCTACCGCTCCACCAGGGCCACGCGGCCGTTGTACCAGTTCATGAATGCCGAGGTCAGCAGTGAGAAGGTCAGATAGACGGCCATGGTCAGCGCGACCACTTCGATTGCCTTGCCGGTCTGGTTGAGCGTCGTGCCCATGAAGACGTTGACGAGTTCGGGATAGCCGATGGCTGCGCCGAGTGACGAGTTCTTGGTCAGGTTGAGATACTGGCTGGTCAGCGGCGGAACGATGACGCGCATGGCCTGGGGAATGATCACCAGACGCAGGCGGTCGCCTTCCTTGATGCCGAGCGACTGGGCCGCTTCGGTCTGACCCTTGTTGACGGCACGAATGCCGCCGCGAACGTTTTCGGCGATAAAGGCGGCGGTATAGATCGACAGGCCGAACACCAGGGCGACCAGCTCAGGCGGGAGCTGAACGCCGCCGCGGAAATTGAAGCGCTGCAATTCGGGGACTTCGAAGGCCAGTTCGGCGCCGATCAGGTAATAGATCAGCAGCGGGATGCCCGCGACCACCAGAATGGGCAAGGCGGTGGGGAACTTGCTGTCGTCGACCACCGTGCCGGCGATGCGCTGGATGGTTAGCCAACCCACCAGAAGGCCCAGGATAGCGCCAATCAGCATGAAGAGGATATGCGGCGCGGCTGCCGAAGCGTCCTCGGCCGCAGCATCTGCCACCACTTCGGCGCCCATCAGCAGATGGCCGAACATGCCGTTGAGGAGGTAAGAGGCAACGACGAAGCTGATGGCAAAGGCGATAAAGCCGCCGGCATAGGATCGTAATGGCGTAAAGGTTGCACCAGCCAGGATCGCACCACCGAGCGCCGCAATCAAAGGCTGGCCCAGGGTTGGGACGATAGTGCCAAGAAGCGTGAAGGCAAAGAAGCCGAGTGCGAACATCACGATGGCATTGGCGACGCGGGCAGCGAGCACAATGGCATTGGGGTATCGGCCGGTGAGCGTGCGCTGGCGGGTGGCCCAGACACCGATGGCGATGGCGGCGACAAGGCAGACGACGAAAGCGACGGCGACCCATAGGAATTCGTGATCGGGCAGTGGCTTGGGCACCATGATGCCGCGCTGGTTGACGTAGATGCCCAGCGGCAGAAGGAAGCTGTCACGCACGGCCGGCATGGCCTTGAGCACGGCGAAGTACCAAAAGAACAACTGCAGCAGCAGCGGAATGTTGCGGATGGTCTCGATGTAGACCGTCGCAACGCGGGCGATCAGCCAATTGGAGGACAGCCGCGCTATGCCGATGGCAAAACCCAGGATCGTTGCGAAGAAAATGCCGATCGCTGCCACGAGCAGCGTGTTGAGCAGACCGGCGAGAAATGCCTGCCAGTAGAGGGATGTGCGATCCCAGGAAAACAGCACGAAGCTGATGTCGAAGCCGGCGGTGCGGAACAGGAAGTCGAAACCCGTTGTCTTGTTCTGCAGGGCCAGGTTGGCCGCGGTATTGACCACGATCCAGGCAATGAAGGCGATAACGGCTGCCGCGACCACGACCTGATAGACAATGCCGCGGAAGACCGGGTCATTGAGCAGGGAGGTGCGCGGCGGCGCAGCGCCAAGATTTTCGTGCACAGCCATTGGGCATGCATTCCTTTGCTGCGAAGCGAAAGCTGCATCAGGAAACGGGAAGGCTTCGCCGGCGCGGCTTACGCCACGACGCCAAACGGCAGAGCCGTCCTAGTCCGGAACACAACGCTCGTTCAAAACCAAAACCGGCGCTCCTGTTGAGGAGCGCCGGGCTTGTCTATCGAGACTTAGCGGATCGGGGCAGCGTACTGCAGACCACCGTTGGTCCACAGCGCGTTCAGACCACGCTCCAGGCCGATATCGGTCGAGGGGCCGACGTTGCGGTCGAAGGATTCGCCGTAGTTACCGATCAGCTTGATGATCTGGTAGGCCCAATCCTTGGTGAGGCCGATCGGGGTGCCGAAGTCGCCCTCAACGCCGAGGAGGCGCTTGATTGCCGGATTGTCCGAACCGAGCATCTCGTCAACATTGGCCTGGGTCACGCCCAGTTCTTCGGCTTCTAGCAGCGCGAAATAGACCCAACGGTTGATCTTGAACCACTGATCGTCGCCCTGGCGAACCACCGGACCCAGGGGTTCCTTGGAGATGATTTCGGGCAGGATGATGTGGTCATCCGGAACGGCGAACTTGGAACGCTCGGCAGCGAGCGCCGAAGCGTCAGTGGTGTAGACGTCGCAGCGACCGTCTTCGTAGGCCTTCACGACTTCGTCCTGATCGACGAACACGACGGTGTTGAACTCAAGGCTGTTGGCCGCGAAATAATCGGCAGCGTTGAGTTCGGTCGTGGTGCCCGATTCGATGCAGATTGCGGCGCCGCTGAGGTCCATGGCCGAAGCAATTTCGTCAGCCTTGCGGACCATGAAGCCCTGGCCGTCATAATACATGGTGCCGATGAAGCTGATGCCCAGATCGGTATCGCGGCTCATGGTCCAGGTGGTGGTACGCGACAGGATGTCGATTTCACCGGCCGACAGTGCGGCAAAGCGTTCCTGGCTGGTAAGCGGCGTGTAGCGGACCTTTTCGGCATCATTGAAGATGGCTGCAGCGACAGCGCGGCAGAAGTCGACTTCCAGACCAGCCCAGACATTGTTGGCGTCGGGAGCGGAGAAACCGGCCACACCACCGGTCACGCCGCACTGTACATAGTCCTTGGCTTTGACATCGTCGAGCGTGGCAGCCTGCGCAGCCGTCGCGACCAGCCCAAGCGATGCTGCAGCAGCAAACGTTACGAGCATTTTTTTCATTGAGATTGCCTTTTGTTTCCTGACCTTTTGTCCCCGGAGCTCATAAAGCTTGCGCCATCGTCCCCGGTGGCACCGCCGCCCTTGAAAGGCGGTGTGATGCTGGTAAGCATGCAAGCGTCTATTGACCGTTGCGTCAAGGGCTCTTGCCCGCTTGGGACAGCAAGGCTGTCTCTTATTTAGACAGATAATCGAAGTTGATCCGAATTTGAGCATTGAGCCTATGACGAATGACAAAAAAAGCGGCAGTGCGCACAAGGCCTCTGTCGAGACATTACTGACCCATCATGGACGCGTGCCTGAGGACCAGTTCGGATTCGTGAATACGCCGGTCTATCGCGGATCGACGATCCTGTTCAAAACCCTGGCCGATATCGAAGCGCAGGAGCAGCGTTTCCTTTACGGCCGCGCCGGCAATCCGACGACGGAATGCGTCGAGGCCGTCGTGACCGAACTGGAAGGCGCCTATCGCACCAGGCTGGTGCCGTCAGGGCTCGCTGCCATCACCATTTCGCTGCTGGCCTGCGTCAAGGCGGGTGACGACATCCTGGTCACCGACAGTGCCTACGAACCGGGGCGCTCGTTCAGCGACGGGTTCCTGGCGCGGATGGGTGTCACCGTGCGCTATTACGATCCGCGCATCGGGGCGGGGATCAACGCCTTGATACAGCCCAATACGCGGGCCGTGCTGGCCGAGAGCCCCGGCTCTCTGACCTTCGAGGTGCAGGATCTGCCCGCACTCGCCAAGGCGGCACATGCCAACGGGGCGCGGCTGATCGTCGACAACAGCTGGGCCAGCCCGCTTTATCTCAAGCCGCTGGAGCTGGGGGCAGACATCGTTCTGCATGCCGGCACGAAAATGTTCGTGGGCCATTCCGATGCCTTTGCCGGCACGATTTCGACTACGGAAGAGGCGTGGCGCGACGTCGAGCGGGTGCGGCGCGAACTGGGCTTTTTCACCTCGGGCGACGACGCCTTTCTTGTCGCCCGCGGCTTGCGCACCCTGGCGATCCGCATGAAGGAGCATCAGGAGCGGGCGCTGGAGATTGCGCGCTGGCTCGAAGAGCAGGACGAGGTTGTGCAGGTGCTGCATCCGGCGCTGCCGAGCCATCCTGATCATGCGCTGTGGAAGCGCGACTTCTCGGGCTCGGGTAGCCTTTTCGGCGTGTTGCTGCGCCCTGCCCCGCGCGCTTCGGTGGCGGCATTCCTCGATCACCTGGAACTCTTCTCCATGGGCTATTCCTGGGGCGGGTTTGAAAGTCTCTGCCTGCCGGTGAAGCTGACCCAAAACCGCACGGCCAAGCCGTGGACTGCGGAAGGCAATCTCTTCCGCCTGCATATCGGGCTCGAAGGCGTGGACGATCTCAAGGCCGACCTGGCGGCAGCGATCAACCGCTACGCAGCGGCGCGCTGAAAGAGGCGTAGCCATGCCTGCCTGAGGTTTGGCAGATCCCGGAAGCGCACGGTGCCATCTGGCCGTTCAGCGAACAGCCAGCGGCGCCGGGCGAAGAGGTTGCGCATGGCAAAGGCGCCGATGATGCCGACGACATAACCGCCAACGATGTCGGTGGGATAGTGCTGGCCGAGCATGATGCGCGACAGGCCCGTGGCCAGCGCCAGCAGCAGGACCAGCATGAAGAGGCGCGGCGCGAGGAAACCGACAACGAGCGCGGTGGCCATGGCTGTGGTCGAATGACCAGAGGGAAAGCTCTGGAAGGTCCAGTCATTGAGCACATAGCGGAAATCGAAGGCGCCGACCTGATCGTAAATGACCGGGCGGCTGCGGCCGATCAGGCGCTTGAGGATATTGGTAGCGAGACCGGAGACGCCAATCGTCAGAAAGACGAAAGCTGAAACCTGACACAGTTCCCGGGTCGCGCGGCGCCACAAACCGGCAGGAACCAGGCGCATGCCAATGACGGTCAGGAGGAAAATGACGAGGCTCAGAATCAGCACGCCATCCGGCAGGCCGAATCTGGTCACGAAGGCATAGGGCGCGCGCCAGACCTCGGGTGTTTCGATGGCGCTGCGCGACGCCCAGACATCGAAAAACAGCAAGGCGAAGAGAATCAGGAGTAGTCCCTTGAGGTAGCGCGACCAATTGTCGTGACAGAGGCCGAGTGGCCAGCGTTTTCTCAAATCCAACATCTGTCCTGGCCCCCGCCGGAGAATGCATTGCGGGGATAGTTGATAAGCTGATGTTGTGACACTTGCTCAAAGCCGCCGAACAGGCTAACGGAGTGCGGCGATCTCGGAGTGTAGCTCAGCCTGGTAGAGCACCGGTTTTGGGAACCGGGGGTCCAAAGTTCGAATCTTTGTACTCCGACCATCGCCTTTGAAGCGTTTAGCGCATCGTGTTGAGGACTGTGCATGACCGCCCGTATCTACCGCCCGGCTCGTAACGCCATGCAGTCGGGCAAAGGGAAATCGAAAAGCTGGGTGCTGGTGCACGAGCTTGCCGAGTCCAAGTCGATCGATCCGCTGATGGGCTATACGACCTCGGGTGACACCCGCCAGCAGGTTCGCTTGAGCTTCGACACCCAGGAAGAAGCCGAAGCCTATGCGCAGAAGAACGGCATCGCCTATTCGGTGCAGCCAGCGCATGATGCCACACCAAAGAAGGTGAGCTATCCGGATAATTTCCGGCATGACCGCAAGACGCCCTGGACGCATTAGGCCAGCTTCAGACCGAGATTTAACAAAGCGCCGCAAGAAATTGTGGCGCTTTTGCTTTTGGAGGAAAGCGTATGGATGGAGGGCTACTGATTATTCTGCTGGGCGCGGTCGCCGCCGGCTTCGCGCAGGGCGTCTCGGGTTTTGCCTTTTCGCTGGTGGCGCTGTCGATCTGGGCCTGGGCGGTGGAACCGCAGATGGCGGCGCCGATGTCGGTGTTCGGGGCACTGGTCGGGCAGTTGGTCGCCCTGCCCTGGGTGTGGCGCGGCTTTGACATTCGCAAGCTGTGGCCGCTGGTGATTGGCGGATTGATCGGCGTGCCGCTGGGTGCGCTGCTGTTGCATTGGCTCGATCCGACGGTGTTCAAATTCGCACTCGGGCTGTTCCTGCTGCTCTATTGCCCGCTGATGCTGGTGCTGCCGGCCGACTTCACCTTCCGCCATGGTGGCCGGGTGGCTGACGGGTTTTCGGGCTTTGCCGGTGGTGTGCTGGGTGGTCTGGCCGGGATTTCCGGGCCGGTGCCGACGCTCTGGACGACGCTTCGTGGCTGGGACAAGGATACGCAGCGCGGCGTCCTGCAGGCGTTCAACATCGCCATGCATGTGGCGACACTGACGGCCTATGTGCTGGCGGGGTCGATCACGAACGAGGTGCTGGTGATGTTTGCCTGGATCACGCCGGCGCTGATGATCCCGGCTGTGCTTGGCGTACTGCTGTTCCGGCGGCTGGCAACGAGGACCTTCCGCCGGCTGATTCTGGTGCTGCTGCTTATCTCGGGGTTAACCCTGGTCTGGGGCAGCCTGACGCAGTGGCTCTAGCGATTTGCGTTCGCTACCCTATCTGAGAGGATAGACGACAGAGAGGATATGCCGATGAAGCTCAGCCCCCGCTGCCTGATCCCTGCCCTTGCGGCGCTTGGCCTGGCCAGTCCGGCCCTTGCGGCGCCGGGGTTGTGGGAGGTGCGCGACCAGGACAGTGTCCTGTGGATTTTCGGGTCATTCCACATTCTTCCCGAAGGGCTGGAGTGGCGGACCGAGCTGTTCGACACCATTCTCGCGGATGCAGACAAAGTGGTGTTCGAGGCCGATGTCGGACCACAAGCCATGGCCGCCGTTGGCGGCGCAGCCTTTGCGCGGGGCATTTATGTCGACGGGACGCTGCTGACCGACGTGATCGGGGACGACCTCGAGGTGCAGTTGCGGGACTATGCCGGCGAAGTCGGCCTGCAGCTGGGGCCAATCCTGGCGATGAAGCCCTGGATGGCGACCAATACGCTCAGCGTCGCGGCGCTGGCCGCCGAGGGGTATAACGAGCAGGGCGTCGAACTTCTGCTTCAGCCGGAGATCGAACGGGATCGCCTCGTCTTTCTCGAAACGGGCAAACAGCAGCTCGACGTTCTGGCCGGCGCGCCTGAGGAGGAGCAGGTGGCCATGCTGCAGTCCACGCTGGACGAGATGCACACGCTGCCCAAGGTGATGACCAAGATGCTGGATCACTGGTCGGCCGGCACGGCAGACCTGCTGGCGGATATGTTCCTGATGGAAATGGGGGGCTTTGAAACGGCCTTCATGGACCGGCTAATCTACGACCGGAACAGGAACTGGATCCCGCCGCTGGAGGCTATGCTCGAGGAGAACCAGAACAATCTGGTGATCGTGGGCGCGGCGCATCTGGTGGGCGACGATAGCGTGCTCGATCTGCTGGAGAAGGCGGGTTACACGGTCGAACGCGTGCAATGAAAAAAGGCGCCAGATTGGGCGCCCCTCTCGAATCTTGACCGTGTAACGATCAGACGTCGCTGAGTTTTGTCCACTTGCTGTCGTTCTGGCTCGACTGGACGGAGGCCATGATGAACTGCATGCCTTCGACCCCGTCGGCCAGCGAAGGCAACAGGCCCTCATAGTCGGCACCTTGGCCGCGGATGACTGCAGCGAACTGGCTGTAGAGCGTGGCGAAGGCTTCGAGATACCCTTCGGGGTGGCCCGAGGGGATGCGGATGTTCATGGTAGAAGCCGGCGAGCCGGTGATCGAGCCGCCGCGGGTCAGCAATTGCTTGGGTTTGCCGAATTCGGTGAACCACATGTAGTTGGGATTGTCCTGGCGCCATTCCAAACCGGCTTTTTCGCCATAGACGCGCAGCTGCAGGCCATTCTCGCAACCGACGGCGACCTGGCTGGCCCAGAGCATGCCCTTGGCGCCGTTAGCGAAGCGCAGCATGATGTTGACGTTGTCGTCGAGACGGCGGCCGGGCACGAAGCTGGTCAGGTCGGCGGAAACAGAGTCGGTTTCCAGCCCAGTCACGAAGCGCAACAGGTTATAGGCATGGGTGCCGATGTCACCAATGGCGCCACCGGCGCCTGAGCGGGCCGGATCGGTGCGCCATTCGGCGCCGGGCGCATTGCCGGCCTGTTCGACGGGCTCGGCCAGCCAGTCCTGCGGATATTCGGCCTGAACGACACGGATCTTGCCCAAGGCGCCGGAGGCGACCAGTTCGCGGGCCTGACGGATCAGTGGATAGCCCGTGTAATTGTGGGTCAGAAGGAATTTGGCGCCATTCTTGGGCTTGATCTCGGCCAGTTTGCGGGCGTCTTCAATCGTCGAGGTGATCGGCTTGTCACAGATGACGTGGATGCCGGCTTCGAGGAAGGCCTTGGCCGGGCCGTAGTGCATGTGGTTGGGCGTGACGATTGAAACCGCCTGGATGCCGTCGGGGCGGTCCGCTTCTGCCCGGGCCATCTCCTCATAGGAAGTATAGATCCGGTCTTCAGCGAGCCCGAGATTGCGTCCCGACTCCTTGGCCACTTCGGGGCGGGACGAGAGGGCACCAGCCACCAATTCATAGTCACCGTCGATACGGGAGGCGACGCGGTGAACATAGCCGATGAAGGCTCCGGTGCCGCCGCCGACCATGCCGAGGCGAATGCGCTTTGCGCCGTTTTCAGCCATTTTCGTCTTGCTCCTAGTTCAGTCCGAGAATTTTGCGGTTGGCAGCGCTGTCGGTGCCCGAGGCAGCGAAATCGTCGAACGCTTTTTCCGTTACGCGGATGATGTGGTTCTTGATGAACTCGGCGCCTTCGCGCGCGCCATCTTCGGGATGCTTGATAGCACATTCCCATTCGAGGACGGCCCAGCCAGCGAAATCATACTGCGCCATCTTGGAGAAGATCGAAGCGAAATCGACCTGGCCATCGCCCAGCGAACGGAAGCGCCCTGCCCGGTTGATCCAGCTCTGGTAGCCGCCATAGACGCCCTGGCGTCCGGTCGGATTGAACTCGGCATCCTTGACGTGGAACATCTTGATCCGCTCGTGGTAGATGTCGATGTAGTCGAGATAGTCGAGCTGCTGCAGCACGAAATGGCTCGGGTCATAGAGCAGGTTGGCGCGCGGGTGGTTCTTCACCTTATCGAGGAACATCTCGAAGGTTTCGCCATCGTGCAAGTCTTCGCCCGGATGGATTTCGTAGCAGACGTCGACGCCGGCCTCGTCGAAGGCATTGAGGATCGGTGTCCAGCGGCGAGCCAACTCGTCAAAAGCCTCATCGACCAGACCGGCCGGACGCTGCGGGAACGGATAGAGGAATGGCCAGGCCAGCGCGCCCGAGAAGGTCGCGTGTTCGGTCAGGCCGAAATTCTTCGAGGCCTGGGCGGCCCACAGCATCTGCTGCACAGCCCATTCCTGGCGCGCCTGCGCATTGGCATGCACTTCCTTGGGGGCAAAGCCGTCGAGCAGGGTGTCATACACCGGATGGGCAGCGACGAGATGGCCCTGGAGATGGGTCGAGAGCTCGGTGATCTGGATGCCATGCCTGGCGGCGACGCCGGCGATTTCGTCGGCATAGGTCTTGGAGGTTGCGGCCTTTTCGAGGTCGAACATGGCGCCGACACCGGTCGGAACCTGCACCCCCTTGTAGCCAAGGCCGGCGGCCCAGCCACAGATGGAATCGAAGGAATTGAACGGCGCCGTGTCGCCAGCAAACTGTGCCAGGAAAATGGCCGGGCCCTTGATGGTCCGCATGAAATCTCTCCTCTAACAGGGCGTCGAGGCCCAATTTCTCGTTGTAACAGCAGACAGGCGGCGGATGGCCGCCGCCTGTCTGTTTTGTCTGACACTCAATGTTGACCGGCTGGTTATGCCTGTCAACGAGGTACGCCCATCATTACTTGAGCAGGGCAGCCGCGTCGGCCGGCGTCAGGGCCAGCGGGCGCTCACAGGTGGTCGACAGGGTCAGGACCTGACCACTTTCACCGGCCTTGAGCAGGCTCGTCATCACGTCCACGGCATGGAGCGCCACGTCGAGACCACAACGGGCCTTATAGCCACCTTCGATGGAGGCCATCATGTCGGCGAGACCTGCCGTGCGATAATTGGCGCGCGGGTTTTCGCCATCGGCATCCTGGTTGATCTTGCCGAAGGGGTGATCCCAAGGCTCGACCTTGGTCTTGGTGCCGGCAATGTCGGTAGTCACCAGATCGCCGCCGAAGAAGTTGGGATCGGGAACGTAGAGCGAGCCGTCGGTGCCATAGAGCTCGATATTATGGTGGCCGTGGCTGGCCACGTCCCAACTGGCGCCGATGGTGATGATGGCGCCGGAGTGGAATTCCAGAATGCCGTGGATGGTCGTCGGCGTGCCGACCTTGACGAAAGTGCCCTTGTAGGGGCCTTCCGCGGTCACTTCGCGCTCGGTGCGGGCCATGTTGGTGAAAGCGGAGACGCGCTTGACTGGGCCGAGCAGGTGGATCAGGTCAGCGACATAATAGGGTCCGATATCGAGGATCGGGCCGGCGCCCACCTGGAAGAAGAAGTCCGGGTTGGGATGCCAGTGCTCCATGCCGCGGCTCATGACGTGAGTAGTGCCGCTCATAATCTTGCCGAGCTTGCCACTATCGATGATGTCGCGGGCCTGCTGGTGTGCACCACCGAGGAAAGTATCGGGAGCGGACCCGACCTGCAGGCCGCGGTCGTCGGCCGCCTTCTTGAGAGCCATGCCCTCTTCAAGGGTCAACACGAAGGGCTTTTCGGAATAGGCGTGCTTGCCGGACGAGACGATATCCATCGACACCGAATAGTGGGTCGCGGGGATCGTCAGGTTGACGATGATGTCGAGCTCGCTGTTCTTGAGCAGTTCATCGGGGGTCTGCGCAGCAACGCCGAATTCTTCGGCGCGCTTCTGGGCGGCGGCCGGAAGAATGTCGGCAACGGCGCGAACTTCGAGGCCCTTGAACAGCGGCGCGAGCTTGAGATAGGCGCTGGAGATATTGCCGGCACCCATGATGCCGACGCCATAGGTCTTTGCCATTTGGATTACTTCCACTTGCTGGCGGTTGCGATCGAGCGCGTGGCGAAACGCACTTCGTCAGAAGGCTTGTCGTGTTCGGCGACGAAATATTCTGCCTTTGTCTTGGCCTGGACCTTGCCGATCAGATTGTCCCAGTCGAGCGTGCCGTGGCCGACATCGGCCCAGCCGTCTTCATCAAGGTTCTCGCCGACGGGGGCGATATCCTTGACGTGGACAGCGGTGATGCGGCTGCCATAGCGGTCGAACCAGGCGATCGGATCGGCTTTGCCGCGCACGACCCAGGCGACGTCGCATTCCCATTCGATATCAGGCGCGGTCTCGAGGATGATTTCCATCGGCGTGCGTCCCGACGTGGTCGGCACAAACTCGAAATCGTGGTTGTGCCAGCCGAAAGCATACCCGTGCTTCTTGTAGGTCTCGGCGTGGCCGGCTAGCGTCTCCGCCAGTTCGAGCCACTTGGATTCGTCATCGCTGCGGCCCTCGGGGCCGATATGGGGCACGATGATCTTCTTGATGCCGAGCGTTTCGGCGGTCTTGAGGGTGGTCGAAACGTCGGCGGCCTGGGCCGGACCGAAATGGCCGGTCGGCATGGAGAGACCGTTCTTCTTCAGCGTTGCCGCCAGTGCTGCTGGGTCATCATAGAGGCCGCCGAAGCCCTCGACCTGAGTGTAGCCAAGCGAACCAAGCTTGGCGAGAAACTCTTCCTGATTGGGGTAGTTGCGGGCGCTGTAAAGCTGGAATGACAGGACGGTCATTTAGGCCTCTTCAATGTGTTAGATTAGGTGGTTGCGTTGGGATGGCAGCGTTTTAGCGGGGTGGAAACGTGCTGGTCGCCGCCTGCGGGCATCTGGAATGGTAGAAAGGTAATGTCGGCCGGCGAACAGAGCAGCGCCCTGCCCGCCGACCCTGCCAACTAGAGCCGATTCTCGCTCTGCGCGTCGAACAGCGAACCGCGGGCGATATCGAAGCCGATGGTCACGGTGTCGCCCACGGCAAGCGGGATATCGCTGCTGCAGCGGAAGGTGACCGCCTTGCCAGCAACCTTGGTCCAGGCCAGGGTTTCCGAGCCCATGGGCTCGACGATCTCGATTTCCGCCTGGGTCTTGAACGGCATGGCATTGGCAGCGTCACCAAGGAAGATGTGCTCCGGGCGCACACCCAGCACGGCCTTGGTTTCGCCCTTGGGCGTCGCGATGAAATCATAGGCGCCCAGCGGAATGGATGTGCCATCCTCGGCGATGAAGGTCTCGCCCCGCATCGTGCCGGGCAGGAAATTCATCGAAGGCGAGCCGATGAAGCCGGCAACGTAGAGGTTGGTCGGCTTGTTGTAGATGACATGCGGATCGGCGAGCTGCTGGATGACACCGCTCTTCATGATGGCGATGCGGTCGGCGAGGGTCAGCGCCTCGATCTGGTCGTGCGTGACATAGATCATGGTGTTCTTGAGCCGCTGATGCAGGCGCTTGATTTCGACGCGCAAGTCTGAGCGCAGCTTGGCATCGAGGTTGGAGAGCGGTTCGTCAAAGAGGAACACGTCAACGTCGCGCACCAGGGCGCGGCCGATGGCGACGCGCTGACGCTGGCCGCCCGACAGATTGGCCGGCTTGCGCTGCAGTAGCGGGCCGATTTGCAGGATTTCGGCGGCGCGCTGCACGCGGCTGGCGATCTCTGCCTTGGGCATGCCGGCGACGCGCAGGCCAAAGCTGAGGTTTCGTTCGACGGTCATCTGCGGATAGAGCGCGTAGGACTGGAACACCATGCCGATGCCGCGGTCCTTGGGCTCCTTCCAGGTGACATTCTTGCCCCCGATGAAGATCTGGCCGTCGGATACTTCCAGCAGGCCCGCGATGCAGTTGAGCAGGGTCGACTTGCCGCAACCGGACGGCCCGAGCAGCACGATGAACTCGCCTTGGGCGATGTCGAGATTGAGATGCTCGATTACCTTGACGCTGCCGAAATTAAGCGAAAGGTCTTTGATGGAAACGCTGTTTTGCATTGGATTATCCCTTCACCGCACCAGCGGCCACGCCGCGGACGAACCACTTGCCGGATATGAAATAGACCGTCAGTGGAACGAGGCCGGTCAGAACGGTGGCGGCCATGTTCACATTATATTCGGGCGTGCCCTGGGCCGAGTTGACGATGTTGTTGAGCTGCACGGTCATCGGATAGTTCTGCGTGCCGGCGAAGACGACGCCGAACAGGAAGTCATTCCAGATGCCGGTGATCTGCAGGATCAATGCCACGACGAAAATCGGCAGCGACATGGGCAGCATGATCTCGAAGAAGATACGCCAGAAGCCTGCCCCGTCGACGCGGGCTGCCTTGAACAATTCCTGTGGCAATGACGCGAAGTAATTGCGGAATAGCAATGTCAGGATGGGCATGCCGAAGACGGTGTGGATCAGGATGACGGCCTGTAGCGTGCCGAAGATCTTGAGCTCGCGGGTGATCATGACCAGCGGATAGAGCATCACCTGATAGGGAATGAACGAGCCAAAGATCAGGATGGCAAAGAAGATCTCCGACCCCTTGAAGCGCCAGTTGATCAGGGCATAGCCGTTCACTGCCGCGATGAAGATCGAGACGATGGTGGACGGAATAGTGATCTTGACCGAATTCCAGAACCCCGGCGACAGACCCTGACAGTTGAGGCCCGTGCAGGCGCTGGTCCAGGCACGGACCCAGGCGTCGAAATTGGGCGTCTGCGGCAAGGCGAAGATATTGCCGAAGCGGATCTCGGGCATGGTCTTGAGCGAGGTCACGACCATGATGTAAAGCGGGAACAGGTAGTAGAGCGAGAAGAATACCAGCGTCGTGTAGATGATGATCTTGCGCGGGGTGAAGAAGGGTTTCGGCCGCGGGCCACGGGCCTCGACGGTGCCGGCTTCGACGGGCGGGGAGCCCGCCATGGTTGCGGTCTGGCTCATGTGCGTTTTCCCTTGCCGCCGAATTCAAGATAGGCCCAGGGGATCATGATGATCAGGACCGTGAGCAGCATCATGGTCGCGGCCGCCAGGCCCTGACCGATATTGCCGCCCGAGAACATGTAGTTGAAGACGTATTTGGCGGGCACTTCGGAGGAAATGCCGGGGCCGCCATTGGTAAGCGCGACCACCAGGTCATAGAGGCGGACGATGCCGGAGCCGATGATAACCACAGCCGTGACCAGCACGCCGCGCATCATGGGCAGCACGATGGAAATATAGGTGCGCCAGGTGGGAATGCCGTCAACGCGTGCAGCCTTCCAGACCTCGTCGTCGACGCTGCGCAGGCCGGCCAGCATCAGCACCATGCAAAAGCCCGTGCCGTGCCAGAGGCCGGCGATGAGCAGCGCAAAGAGCACCATGCGAGGATTGGCGATCCAGTCGAAGGAGAAGCCGGTCCAGCCCAGATTGCGCAAGGTGCCCTGCAGGCCGAGCGTGGGGTTCATGATCCACTGCCAGACCAGGCCCGTCACGATGAAGCTGAGGGCGAAGGGATAAAGCATGATGGTACGGAGGGCGCTTTCGAAGCGGATCTTCTGGTCGATCAGCACCGCCAGGATGAAACCGATCACCAGCGTGAAGATCAGCGACATGGCGCCATAGGCGACCAGGTTCCACACCGACACATTCCAGCGCGAGGTGGCAAACAGGCGCTCATACTGGTCGAAGCCGACAAATTTGCCGGTCGGCAGGAGCTTGGAGTTGGTGAAGGAGTAGTAGATCGTCCAGATGGTGCAGCCGATGAAGACTACCAGCACCGTGGCGATCATGGGCAGGGCCGCGACCTTGGCGGACAGGTTGTGAAAGAATAATTTCCGCAGGGCACTGGGTCGACCGACAGAACCGGCGCCCTCTCCCGCTTGAACGGCAATATCCGCCATCAGGTATCTCTCCAATAAGAAAGTGGCCGACCTTGTCGAACAAGGCCGACCACCGCTTGCAGTGATGAGAGGCCGGGATCACCCGGCCTGACGGGGCTTAGTCAGCGGACTCGATGATCGAGGCATAGCGCTCGACATAGTCGTCGACCGTGATGCTGTCGTCGTCCAGGAACTCGATGTTGAGATCCTGCATCTGCTGCTGGGTGTCGCTGGAGAGAGCGAAGTCACCCGAGGGGAGCAGGCCGTTCTTGAGCAGTTCCAGAGCCTTGGCCATGCAGGCATTGGCGCCGGACAGATCGATGTCGGTGCGGATCGGCATGGAGCCCTTCTTCAGGTTGAAGGCGAGCTGGGCTTCCGGCGAAATGACGATCTTGGCCAGTTCGGTCTGGGCGTCGATCACTGCCTGGTCGGTGCCTTCCGGCAGGACCGGAAAGAAGAAGCTGTCGCCGCCGCCGGTCAGCTTGTCGCCGAGGCCGAGTGCGGGCAGGCATTCGTAGTTCTCACCGGGCACGCCGCCGGCCACCTGCAGGTCGCCCTGCAGCCAGTCGCCGTGGATATTGCCGGCAGCAGTGCCTTCCAGCAGCTGGTTGCCGACGTCGCCGAAGGACGGGACCATGGTTTCAGGCGAGATCACCTTGCGCAGACCGTCGAGAGCCTCGGCGACCTTGCGGAATTCCGGACCTCGAACGGCTTCGGCATCCTTGTCGCGGTTGATGGCGAGGACAAGGTCTTCGCCGCCGATGCCCGACATCAGAACGCCCGGGATACCAGTGAAGGGCCAGCCGGTGGCGAGGCCAAAGGGCAGGATGCCTGCTTCTTCGAGCTTGGGCCAGGAGGCTACATATTCGTTCCAGTCCTTGGGAACCGGCTCACCGATCTTTTCGTAGGCGGCGGTCGAGAGCCACAGCCAATCCCAAGAGTGGATATTGACCGGGAAGCAATAGATCTTGCCGTCATAGGTGCAGGGCTCGAGCAGCGTCGGATCGGCGTAGAAGTCGAGACCGCCCATTTCCTCGACGATCGGGGTCAGGTCGCGGATAAGACCAGCCTGGATCAGTTCCTCGGCGTCGCGGCCGGTATTCATCTGGGTGGCGCCCATCGGATCGCCGCCAATGATGCGGCTGATGATGACGGGGTTGGCGCCCGTGCCCGAACCGGCCAGGGCGCTGTCGACCCAGGTATTGCCAGTCTGTTCTTCGAAGACGCGGGCGAATTCGGCGACGGCGGCGGCTTCACCAGCCGAGGTCCACCAGTGGGTCACTTCCAGGTCCGCAGCCATGACGGCGGTGGAGCCAAGCAGAGCGGTCGCCATGGTGGCAACCAGCGTAAAATTCTTCATCAATGTCCTCCCAACGATCACTTGGAGCAGAGCTCCCGCGAAGTCGCCAGCCGCTAGGTTGTCTTCTTGTGAGACGTCCCGAGCTGGCCGTGTAATCGATTGCACCAAAACCTCCGCAATCGATTGCATTAGTTTCATACACGTCTTGCGCGGCTGTCAATAGCGATCTAGACCATGGCTGTTTCTGACAGCGAGAGGGGGCGCTGGCAGGCATGACCTTGATCAAGCTAGCGACGACGATTCAAGATGTTGCGCGGGTTTCTGGAGTTTCCACTGCAACAGTGAGCCGTGCATTGTCGAACCCCGATAGGGTTCGGGAAAGCACGCGTGCACGCATCGACGAGGCCGTTCGTGTCACCGGCTATACACCCAACCAGTCGGCGCGCTCGTTGCGGCAAAAAACGGCACGGACGATCCTCGTGGCACTGCCCGATATCCGCAATTCCTTCTTTTCGATCATCCTCGATTCCATCGAGCGGGAAGCAGCGGCGCGGGGCTATGGCGTGCTGGTGAGCAACAGGTTTTCAGACGATCCCGGAAGACGCATGCGGGACTATTTTTTGTCCAATCGCGTGGATGGTTTGCTGCTGTTCGACGGCTCCGTCGACCTGGAACAATTGATGGTGTTGACAGGGCACCCTGCCCCCGTTCCCCTGGTGGTCGCCTGCGAGGAAATTCCGCTGGCTCCCTTCCATACCGTCAAGACGGACAATGCATATGCGGCCGAGCGGGCGACACGACACCTGATCTCACTCGGCCATCGACGGATCGGCCATATCACCGGTCCATTTGGCAATGTTTTGACCGGGCAACGCGAATCAGGGTTTCGCAAGGCCATGGCCGATGCCGGTCTCGACATGCGAGACGATTGGCTCTTCGGCGGAACGTTCGAGATGGAGGCGGGGCTGAGTGCCGCCAGTCAGTTCCTGGCGCTCGAGGACCGGCCCACCGCGCTGTTTGTCGCCAATGACGAATGCGCCCTCGGCTTTCTCTCGGCGATTCGACGGCACGGACTGAGCTGTCCGGACGATGTATCCGTCGTGGGTTTCGACGATCTCGATATCTCCGCCCATATGTTCCCGCCGCTCACCACCATGCGGCAGCCGCGCGAGGCACTGGGCCGCATCGCGGCTGGGGCGCTGATCGATGTCATCGAAGGACAGCCGCAGAGCCGCCTGCCAATGAACATGGTGCTCAGCTCGGAATTGATTGTCCGCGGCAGTACGGCGCCGCCATCAGTTTCAACGAACAATCGCCCCTGAGGGCATTCCCTTTGCAGCGAAATGGGGTAAATGGGTTCATCTGCGCTGGTCCCGTAGCTCAGCTGGATAGAGCAGCAGCCTTCTAAGCTGTTGGTCGGAGGTTCGAGTCCTCCCGGGATCGCCAGACTTTTTCTAGAAATCAAAGCCCATCTGGGAAACCGGCGGCACTGGCGTGGTTTCTTTGGGCTGCTTGAACAGCGGAACAACCACAGGCTCGGGCGTCTTGACCGCAGGCACTGCGGCCTTGGACGGCTCGGCAGCTTTGGGTATGGCGCGCTTTGCCGGCGATTTTGCCGGCAGTGTCGCCTGCCTGGATATTGCGCCTTCGCGAATTTGCGCCAGCCATTCGGCCACCGGCTTCAGCTTTTCCGCATGCAGGGCGTAGCGGTTTTCGCGGCCGACCTTTTTCTCGCTGATCAGTTTTGCCTGCTTGAGGACACGCAGGTGGCGCGAGATGGCCGGGCGGCTGATCTTAAAGGCGCCAGCGACCACATGCACCGGCTGTGGTCCGTCGCGCAGGATTTCGACGATGCGGCAACGGGTCGGATCGGCAAGGGCAACGAGGACGGCGATTGGGGGCATGCTGGGTTCCAGAGTTTGAACCGCAGTAGTAACGGCAGGGTTACAGGTCAAGCACCCTGACCAAAGCCATCCCCGTTATTCACCATTTGTATCCTTGGGCCTTGCCACGCAGCCATTCAGGCGTGTTGATGGGGATATTGGTAACGTTAATGCTTGGTGACGGGGCGCAAGGGCATAATGGACCACGAACCGCGACAGGCCTTCTATACCTGGTGGAGTGCCAGCCAGCGCCAGTTCACCCGAGGTGAAATGCTCCTGGATGGCGCAGTCCATATTTTTGGCCTGATCGTCGCCATCGTGGCCGGCTCGATCTTGCTGACACTGGCGATCTTCGAGACAGCGCCCGAAGCCGTGCCGGCCCTGTCGCTCTATATCGGCACGCTGATTGTCGTATTGGGTGTATCCATGGCCTACAATATGTGGCCGGTTTCGCCGATGAAAATGTGGCTGGCGCGGTTCGACCAGGCAGCCATCTTTCTTTTTATCGCCGGGACCTACACGCCCTTCCTGGCCGTACTCGGCGGGACGACCTCGGGCCTCTTGATGACCAGCTTCGTCTGGGGCGCCTCGCTGATCGGGGTTGCGCTCAAGCTGATCGTGCCGCGCCGTTTCGGGCGGCTGGCCATCCTGCTCTATCTCGCGATCGGCTGGAGCGGCATACTGGTGTTCCAGTCGCTGGCGCAGAGCCTGCCGGTCTCGACGCTGTGGCTTATCCTGGCTGGTGGAATAACCTATTCACTCGGCATCATCTTCCATCTCTGGGAGACGCTGAAATTCCAGAACGCGCTCTGGCATGTCTTCGTTGTCACCGGCGCGAGCCTACATTTGTGGGCCGTCATGGACTGCATGGTCATCCACAGGCTTTAGCCTGCGGGTGTGGTGACCCGGTCATGTTCCATAGTGTCGCCGGCCTTGATGCCGAGCTCTTCCGAGCGGCCGCCGGGGATTTCCAGCACGAATTGCACCGGACCATCCGAGGGAATGCCGGTCACGTCATGCGGGCGGGCGTTGACGTGGATGTTCTGGATGACGCCCTCTGCATCGACGAAGATCATGTCGAGCGGGATGAAGGTGTTCATCATCCAGAAGGAAACCGGGCGTTCTTCCTTGAAGTCAAACAGCATGCCGGCGTCATCGGCCAGTTCCGTCACATACATCAGGCCCTTGGCGCGGGACTCAGGCGTGTCGACCACCTCAACCGTGAAGGTGTGGTCACCGGTCTCGGAATGCAGAACCAGCGTGCTTTCGTCGGCCATGGTTGCAAGCGGCGCCAGCATGGCGGCAAGGGCAATCGTGGCGCCGGCGCGGCGGAGCACCGGAGCGAGGCCTTGGGCGAAGAACAGCATGTTGGATTTCCTAGTGGGAGGACGGCGCGTCGCCCCAACCATCGGGCCGGATTTCGGCGACCATAAGGCCCTTTGGGCCATTGCCATAGCGCACCAGCACGAATTGACCCGGGCGCAGTTCGGTGATGCCGAAGCGACGAAGGGTTTCCATGTGGACGAAAATATCAGGTGTGCCCTCGCCAGCCGAGAGGAAACCGAAGCCGCGGATGCGGTTGAACCATTTCACCTCGAGGCGAACCATGCCGGAGGTCGGTTCGACCACGACATGGGTGCGCGGGGCCGGCATCTGGGCCGGGTGGCGAGCGGTCGATTCGTCCATGGAAATGACGCGGAATGCCTGCAACCCGCCGGGGCGATTCAGCGCCTCGACAACGATGCGGGCGCCTTCGTAGGCGGTCTGGAAGCCGTCGCGGCGCAAGCAGGTCACATGCAGCAGAACATCGGCCATGCCATTGTCCGGCACGATGAAGCCAAAGCCCTTGCCGGCATCGAACCATTTGATAGCGCCCGAAACTTCGATCGTATCGAGAGCGGCGTCGCCACCCGCAGACGTGACATCGGATGCGCGGCCGTCAAGCGAAAGCCCCGCCGTCTCGTCGTGATCGCCAGTGAACTTGGCCCCCATGCTCTCACAAGCCCTTTATACTCGCCCCGCCGCCGCGAGGTACTAGACACAAATCACACTCTGTCCGATTCAAGGTCAATTGTTAAGACTTTGTTTGGAATTGCCGCAATGGTTTGAGCTTGCTAGGCCAATGGCGCGAATTATCGAAGGAGAATGCCCATGAAATACCTGCACACCATGGTTCGCGTGACCGATGTGAAGGCGAGTCTTCGCTTTTATTGTCAGGGACTTGGCCTCGAGGAGGTGCGGCGGCGGGAGAACGAACAGGGGCGGTTTACGCTGATTTTCCTGAAGGCGCCGGGGGATGAGGGTGGCGAGGTCGAGCTGACCTATAATTGGGATCCGGAAGAGTATACCGGCGGGCGGAATTTCGGCCACCTCGCCTATCGTGTGCAGGATATCTACAAGCTCTGCCAACATCTTAGCGATATGGGCGTGGTCATCAACCGACCGCCGCGCGATGGGCACATGGCCTTTGTGCGCTCGCCGGACGGGATCTCGGTGGAGCTGATCCAGGATGGCACCCTGCCCCCGCAGGAGCCGTGGCTGTCGATGAAAAACACCGGCAGCTGGTAGAAGCAGTCTCGATCCGTCACCGCATCCGGACGGAGTTGGCTAACAGACTGTTAGCATCGAAGTAGCATTTCGCTAACCGTAGCGCTTAGCGCGCGGTTAGCGAAACTGATCGTATTTTAATGGCTTCACAGAAGGGACCATTGCCTGTTGCGCGCTTGCAACAGAGGTCATTCGGAAGCCATGAAGACCCCGCTCCGCTCCATAGTCGCCACGCTCGTCTGCGCCCTGTCGCTCGCCGCTTGCATGCCCATGGCGATGTTCGCCAGCAGCGGCGGCTCCGCCTATTCGGGCAAACGCAATGACTGGGGCACCTATGTGTCGAGCCGCGAGGTCAATGCGCTATGCCTATCGCCCAAGCTCAGATTTCTCATCTGGGAGTTCGAGGGCCAGTTCGGGCGTAAGGTCATCATGAACTCGGGTTACCGCGACGGCCAGCACAACAGCGCAGCCGGCGGGGCGGATAACTCCTACCACACCAAATGCATGGCGGCGGATTTCTACATCCCCGGCGTCGACAAGCAGGCGCTGATCGCCTTTGCCATTACCCGCAGCTCGGCGGGCGGCGTGGGCTGCTATCCGGGCCGCCAGTTCATCCATGTGGATGTGCGCGACCGGCCGCGCGGCTACAACCGGCCCGTCACTTTCTCGGGCTGTTGAAAAAGTTTAGGCATTTGTCACAAGGGGGTTGCGCGGATCAAATCACCCCTCTATACGACCCTCACCAGCGCTTAGGCGCCCTTCGTCTATCGGTTAGGACGGCACCCTTTCACGGTGCAGAGAGGGGTTCGATTCCCCTAGGGCGTACCATTCCTTCCCTTGCGGAAGTGATATAAAGTGTCTGGCAGTTCCAGGTCCGCGCCCATCGTCTATCGGTCAGGACGGCACCCTCTCACGGTGCAGAGCGGGGTTCGATTCCCCGTGGGCGTACCAGGACTTTTTCTCGATATATTCCTGTTCTTGTCGAATACTCCGTGCGAGTCTCGATGGCATTGCCTATAGCCGTCGGGTGACGAAAATCCTCCGCCCCCTTTATTTCATCGCCGGCCTGTTGCTGGTCGCCATCGGCATCGTGGGCATCTTCGTGCCGCTACTGCCGACGACCGGACCGCTGATCCTGGCCGCATGGTGTTTTGCCCGCTCGTCCAAACGCGCCGAGGCGTGGCTGCTGGCCAATCCCCAGTTCGGCCCGGCGATCATCGCGTGGCGCCAGAACGGCGCCATCGCACGCCGCCACAAGCTGATGGCGCTTGGCGGGATGAGTGTGGGGCTTGTGGTGTTCTGGTTGGGGTCGCAGCCAGCGTGGTGGCTGCTTGGCCTTGTAGCGCTGGCGCTGGTGGCCTGTGCGGTGTTCGTGTGGACGCGACCGGAGCCGGTTCGCGCAGAGAGCAACTAGAGTTCGAAGTCCGCCCGGTCATCCGGTGTCGCCAGCGGCGTGTTCACTGAGCTGGAGATTGCAGTTACCCAGATCATGTCACCTCGGAACATGTAATCGATCCAATAACCGTGGCGAACAAGCCGTCTGACCCCCGGAAAGGTTGACTGCTCGTCTTCAAAACCGGCTTGCGAGAAACGCGAAAGATCAGCCATCGCCTGCTTCATCCGCTGCGCGAATGCATTTGCAGCGGAGGGGCTGTGCTGGCGGAGATATTGTCCTTCCTGTTTCACATAATGCAGCGCATTCGGAGACAGGCGAACGCGCATCAGGCCGCGTCGCCGCGAACGATGGCTTCCAGTTCGGCAAGGACTACTTCCGCATCCTCCCCCTCACCGCGCTCAAGCTGCGCAATGCCTTCCGCGATAGCCAGAACGTCCTTGCCCTCACGAGCGATATATAGCCGCATGGCGCGGACCATGATCCAGCTTCGCGTGCGATCGGAGGCAGCGGCAATGCGCTCGATCTCCGCCAATACATCGACGGGCAGACGCAATGTGATGGGATCTGAGAGGTCTGGTTTGCTCATGGCATCCTCCACCGGAGACTACCTTGTATTACAAAATCCGATGATCGTCCAATCAGGCGTTGACGCCTTGCCCCGTCCCGACATGATGCCTGCCGATGGGGACGATCATGGGGGTTTCGGACACCGGATCGATGACGATGCGCGATTCCATGCCGAAGACGGTCTTCACGACCGCTTCGGTGATGACGTCGGCGGGACGGCCTTCGGCGACCAGCTTGCCGGCTTTCATGGCGACGATGTGGTCGGCATAGCGGCAGGCGAGGTTGAGGTCGTGGAGGACCACGACCACAGTGCGACCATTATGCTTGACGAGGTCGGTCAGGAGGTCGAGCACTTCCACCTGGTGGTTGATGTCGAGGAAGGTCGTCGGTTCGTCGAGCAATAGCAGATCGGTCTGTTGGGCGAGCGCCATGGCGATCCAGACGCGCTGGCGCTGGCCGCCGGAGAGTTCGTCGACCGGTCGATCGGCGATCTCGAGCGTGTCGGTGGCGCGCAGGGCCTCGGCGACGGCTGCGTCGTCCTCTGCCGTCCAGCGGCGGAACCAGCCCTGATGCGGATAGCGGCCGCGGCCGACCAGATCGGACACAACGATGGCATCGGGGGCGATGGGTGACTGCGGCAGCACGCCAAGGATAGTGGCCACGTCGCGCGTCGACATCTGATGGATGGGCTTGCCGTCGAGATAGACGGCGCCGCGCGTTGGAGCAAGCAGGCGGGCGAGGCCGCGTAGCACGGTGGACTTGCCGCAGGCATTGGCGCCGACGATGACGGTCAGCTTGCCGGGCGGGATGGTGAGGTTGAGATCATCGACGACCTTGCGATCGCCATAGCCCAGATCCATGCCGGCAGCGAGCAGTTGGTGCTTAGTGGTCATCGGGAACTCCAGTCCATATTCAATTGACCCGCCCTGCCCGGTTCGAGGCAATGAGCAGCCATAGCAGGAAGCCGGCGCCGAAGACGCCGGTGACAACGCCGACCGGCAGTTGCACATCGGGCAAAGCATGCTGGGCGATCAGATCGGAGCCGAGCATGACCAGTGCACCAACGAGTGCAGCCTGAACAAATCCCTTGCCGGCACCAGCGAGCAGGTTGCGGGCGATCGGTCCGGCGACGAAGGCAACGAAGGTGACAGGCCCGACAGCGGCCGTTGCGAAGGCGGCATAGGCGACGCCGGACAGCATCAGGCCGAGGCGGGCAAATTCGACACGGGCCCCGAGCGCAGTGGCCGTATCGTCGCCAAGCTGCAGCGCGTCGAGCGTGCGCACGAGCGCGATGGTGATGGGCAGCAGGACCAGCATGGCACAGGCCAGTGGCACGATGTCAGCGACATTGGCCGCGGTGAGGCTGCCAACCAGCCAGGCCAGCGACTGCTGCACTTCAAAGAGCCGGGCGCGGGTGAAGAGATAGGACATGAGCGCGGCCATCATAGCGGCAACGCCAATGCCGATCAGCACCACTCGATAGGCGGTGACGCCATTGCGCCAGGACAGGCCATAGATAATCAGAGCCGTGGCGATGGCCCCGATGAGCGCCCCAAGCGAGACCGCAACACCGGAAAAGCCAAGGATGATGATACAGAACACGGCCGAGGCGCTGGCGCCATGCGAGATGCCGATAATATCGGGACTTGCCAGTGGGTTACGCAGAAGCGTTTGGAAAATGATTCCGCTGAGCGCAAAGGCCGCGCCGGCGAGCACAGCCAAGGTGGCACGCGGCAGCCGGACGTTGAGCACGATGAAATCGACGCCGCGGTCGGTGAGGCCGGTGACGGGCGAGAACAGCGACTGCAGCACGCGCTCGGGCGCGACATAATAGTCGCCGAGATAGAGCGAGAGGCCAACGGCGAACAGCAGCAAGACGGTGAGCAGCAGCGTGATCGACAGGCGGCGCCGGGCGAGGCTATTGCGGATGGTGCTGACGGCGGTGGCGGCGTCCATGGTGGTCATCACAGGCTCGCCAGCTTGCGGCGGCGGACCAGCGCGATGAAGAAGGGCGCGCCGATGAAGGCGGTGACAATGCCGACCTGCACCTCGCCCGGTGGCGCCAGGATACGGCCCACAATGTCGGAGCCGAGCAACAGGATGGGCGCGAGCAGCATGGAGTAAGGCAGGATCCAGCGGTAGTTCGGCCCAGTGATGGCCCGGGCGACATGGGGCACGGTGAGGCCGACGAAGGCGATGGGACCGGCGGCGGCTGTCGCGCCCCCTGCAAGGATAACGGCGGCCAGACCGGCGATGGCGCGGGAGCGGCCGACATTCTGGCCGAGCGAGCGGGCGACGTCCTCACCCATCGAGAGACCATCGAGCATGCGGGCGCTCAGCAGGGCCAGGCCGATACCGACGGCCAGGAAGGGCGCGACCTGGACGACGATATCCATGCCGCGGCCGACCAGCGAGCCGACCTGCCAGAAACGAATCTCGTCGAGCGTGCGCGGGCTGGTGAGGAGGATTGCGCTGGTGATGGACTGCATGGCGGCGGTGACGGCCGCGCCGGCCAGGGCCAGCTTGATCGGGGTGGCGCCCTCGCGGCCAAGCGAAGCCACGGAATAGACCACCAGCATGGCGGCGCCGGCGCCAAGGAAGGCCAGCCAGACATAGGCGCTGAGCTGAGTGATGCCGAAGAGGGAGACGCCGAGTACAACGAAAACGGCAGCCCCGGAGTGAATGCCCAGAATCGAGGGATCGGCCAGCGGATTGCGCGTAGCGCCCTGCAGCACGGCGCCGGCGAGACCGAGGGCTGAACCGACAAGAAGGCCGACCAAGGTGCGCGGCAGGCGCAGGTCCCAGATGATGCGATGGTCGGTGGAGGCGGGGTCGAAGGCGGTAAAAGCTGCCCAGATGGTATCGATGGTCACCGGCCGGGCGCCAACTGTTATAGACAGAATTGCCACGGCCACGACTGCGATGGCCAGCGCCAGAAGGCCAAGCGAGAGCACGGCCTCCCTGGGTCGGGTCATGGTGGCTGGAAGGCTAGTCATCGCTAGGGGACCAGATCCTCGTCGGCGGCGTTGACGGCGTCGGTCAGCTTGTCGAGCGCACCAGCATAGGCGGCGTAGTTGCGCAGCCAGAAGGCAGGCCATTCGGTGACCGCACCGGCGGCGACGGCGGGCAGCGTCTCCCAGGTCGGCTGCATCAAGGCCAATTCAAGCGTCGAGGACAAGCGATTATCGACCATGATGAGGTCTGCCGGATATTTGTCGGCGTTTTCCCAGCTGACGGTCTCAAAGTAATTGTTGCCGGCCGCATCGACGCCTGAGGGCGTCACGATATCAAGGCCCCAGCTCTGCAGATCGAGCAATTCGGCAGCGCCGGCGGGATCCGCGACATAGATGGCATCGGCGCCGGTGTAGACGGCTTCGGCGATCAAGCCGGGCTTGGCCCCCGTGGCTGCCTTGAACGCGGCGAGCGAGGTCGCAAAGGCCGCCTTGGCTTCTGCTATCGAGGGTTCGGTCAGATCGGCACCAAGGCTTACGGCCAGCGCCTCATAGTCCTCGATCATGGCGATGATGGAATCGCCGGCCGCCGGGCCCGTGACCGGGGCAATTTCGGCCATTTGCGTGGCGATCTCGCCGCCGCTCCAGTCGGCATTGCGATCCCACCATTCGGCGATGATCAGGTCGGGCTGCAATGCAGCGACCTTTTCGATGTCGACCTCGCTCCAGCTCTGGCCGACGATCTCGATGCCCGACAGATCGAGGCCTTCCAGCGCCTTGACTTCGGATATGGCGCCGTCGGCATAAATGCCGACCGGGCGGATGCCCAATGGAATGAGGCCCGCAGCGGCATCCTGATGCATGATGATGCGTTGGGGGATGGCATCGAGCGTCACGGTCTGCCCGGTCGCGTCGGTATAGCTCCACGGTTCAGCCTGCGCGAATGCGGGGGCCAGGGCCAGAGCCGCGACCGAGACAGAAAGCAGTGACTTGAGAAACATGGGAAACTCGCGCTTGCCGGTTTGAATCCGAGGCTACCTAAGGCAGGATAATCTGATGGGTCAAGTCATGTTTCGGGGTGGTTGATCCATCTTTGACCCCGCTGCGTAGAGGGCTTACACAGCCGGAGCGGCCGATGTATGCGGTAGTGATGACGAATTCCGATTTGGGCGACTTCTCCACCCTGCCCGGCCCACAGGACCTGGGCCAGCTCGTGCTGCGCATCGCCCAGAAGCAGGACCGCTCGGCGCTGGCCGACCTGTTCGGCCAGCTCGGACCGCGGGTGAAATCCATGCTGCTCAAGCTGGGCGCCAGCGATGCGCTGGCCGAGGACCTGGTGCAGGAGACATTCCTCACCGTCTGGCGCAAGGCGCCGCTCTATTCCAGCCAGCGCGGCGCGGTGACGACGTGGATATTCACGATCGCCCGCAACCTGCGCATCGACCAGCTGCGGCGGCAGAGCAACAAGCCCTATGAGGACCTGGAGAAGGTCGCACTGGTCAGCGACAGTCCCTTGGGCAGTGCAGTGGTCGAGCAACATCAGGTGGTGGACCGGGTGACTGCGGCGCTGGGCTCGCTCTCGGAGGAGCAGCGTGAGGTGGTGCGACTGAGTTTTATCCACGACATGCCCCATGCCCAGATCGCCGAGGCGATCGGTATCCCCCTGGGCACCGTCAAATCGCGACTGCGCCTTGCCTATGAACGGCTCCGGCCCTTGCTGGAGGATTTGCAATGAGTATCCAACACCATCCCGATATTTCGACGCTGATGGCCTTCAGCGCCGGCACGCTGGACATGCCCTATGCCACGGTGATCGCAACGCATCTGGCGATGTCGGAAGGCGGGCGCGAGATCGTGCGGCGCATGGAAGGGATCGGCGGGGCGCTGCTGGCCGACGAAACGCCGGTTGCCCTGTCGGATGGCGCGCTCGACCGGCTGCTGGGCGCGGTGGATGGTCAGAAGATCGACCCGGTCGTGCAGAAGGGACCAACCGAGAGCTATGTGCCCCTGCCCTTGCAGGCCTTCCTGCCCAATGGGCTGGAGGGTGTGCGCTGGAAGTGGAACGGACCGGGCGTGGCGACGGCGGACCTGGCCTGGGGCGATGACGGCAAGTCGCGGCTGATGCTGCTGCGCGTGGCCGGCGGTCGCAGCGTGCCCGAGCATGGGCATGGCGGGCTGGAACTGACGCTGATCCTGGAGGGTTCCTATCGCGACCGCTTCGGCGTGTTCGCGCGTGGCGACATTGCCGATCACGACGAGGATGTCGAGCATCAGCCGATTGCCGAACCGGGCCCTGATTGCATCTGCCTCGTGGCGGTGGATGCCAAGCTCAACTTCCGCGGCCGGTTGATGCGCGCACTGCAACCGCTGTTCGGGATTTGAGACAAATGAAGCCAGGTGTCGCGTGGATTATCGGTGGTGGATCGGGCATTGGCGCGGCCGTGGCCAAGCTGCTTGCCGACCGCGGCTGGACGGTGGCGATCTCGGGCCGCCGGCAGGACAAGCTCGATGCGGTGGCCAAGGCCAGTCCGGCGATCCGGCCTTATGCGCTCGATGTGACCGATCGCGAGGCGATCGGGACGGTGATCGAGGCTATCGTGGGAGATCTCGGGCGGATCGATCTTTTCGTCTTCGGCGCAGCAGCCTGGCAGCCCATGGATGTGGGCGACTATGCGTTCGAAAAATTCGAAAAGGTCGTCGACACCAATTATCTCGGCCTGCTGCGGATTGCCGATCCGCTGCTCAAGCAGATGGAAAGCCAGGGCGGCGGGCATTTTGCGGCGATCGCCTCGGTGGCCGGCTATTTCGGCCTGCCGCGTTCGGCGGCCTATTCGTCAACCAAGGCGGGGATCATCAACCTGCTGGAGACGATGCGCAGCGAATTGGCGCCGAAGAACATCAAGGTCCGGATGATCGCGCCGGGCTTCGTCAAATCGGAGCTGACCGACAAGAATGATTTCCCGATGCCGTTCCTGATGGAGACGGATGATGCGGCGAAGCGGATTGTCGATGGTCTCACGCATTCCGACCGCTTCGAGATTGCCTTTCCCAAGCGGATGGTCTGGCTGATGAAGACGGTGCGCTGGCTGCCCTATCCCGTCTTCTTCTGGCTCACCGGCAAGATGCTACCGAAGGACTGATCAGGCCGGACGGCGGTATTGGTAGATGCCGACGTCGATGGAGCCCTCGGTGAAGCCGGCTTCGCAATAGCTCAGGTAGTAGACCCATTTGCGCTTGAAGACTTCGTCGTAGCCGAGCGGGGCGATCATGGGCCAGCGTTCGAGGAAGCGCTCGCGCCAGAGTTTGAGCGTCTTGGCGTAAGAAATGCCGAAGGTGTCGACGTTTTCCAGCACCAGACCATATTTGTCGCCGAAGTCCTTCATCACCGTCTTGGTCAGCAGCATGCCGCCGGGGAAGATGTAGCGCTGGATGAAATCGGGGCCGGAGCGGTAGCCGTCGAAATCGGCCTCATTGATGGTGATGGCCTGGATGGCCGCGGTGCCGCCGGGCTTGAGGCGATCATGCACCGTCTGGAAATAGCTCGGCCAATTGTCCTCGCCCACGGCCTCGATCATCTCGATCGAGCCAATATGGTCGAACTGCCCCTCGGTATGGCGATAGTCCTCGAAGACCAGCTTGGCGAAGCCGTCGAGGTTTTGGCGCGCGAGGCGCTCCTGGCCATATTTGAGCTGCTCCGCCGAAAGCGTGATGCCGCGCAGGTTGGCCTGGTAGTCGCGGGCGACGGTTTCGGCAAAGCCGCCCCAGCCGCAGCCGATCTCGAGCACGGAGGAGCCTGGCGTGACGCCGGCCATGTCGGCGACGCGACGGTATTTGGCGCGCTGGGCTTCCTCGAGGCTCTGGTCGCCGGACTGGAAGATGGCCGAGGAATAGGTCATCGAGGGGTCGAGCCACTGACCGTAGAAATCATTGCCGAGATCATAGTGCTCGGCGATGTTCTTCTTGGAGCCTTCGAGCGTGTTGCGACGCGACATGTGATAGTGCAGGTCGCTGGCAGCGCGGCGGAAAAAGCCCGGATTGGCGTTCTCGAACATGTCGCGGTTCTGCAGGAAGAAGCGGAACAGCGCCGTCAGGTCATCGACCTCGATGTCGCCATTCATATAGGCCGAGGCAAAACCAACCGTGCCACGCTGCATGGCCTCGGTGATGACGCGGAAATTGTTGAGGCGCAGCACCGAATGCTCGCCGGTGGCCGGATCGCCCAGCGTGCGCGTCCTGCCATTGGGCAGGATGACGGTCACGGCGCCATGACGCGGCTTGCCCAATGCCTTGTAGCCGATCTTTTCGACGGCCCAGGAGACGAGCCTGGTCCACGGCGTGATGCCGGTATTGCCTGTTTCTACGACGGTCTTGTTCATCGTGCCGCTTGATCCGAAATCTGTTTTAGATTTGCTCGCGGCGCTTGACGGGCCGCCTTAGTTTAAGCGTGGGCGGCACACCCTTGAGCCACAAAAGCAGTGCTTCCCAGTGTATGCCCGCGACCACTTTAGCGGTCATAAAGGGATATGCAAGCAGCAGTTTCAACAGCGTAGCGTCGGTCAACGCGCGCTCTTCGCCCTCGAAATAAGCCGTCAGCAGACCACCCTCTTCGTCCGACAAGGTCACGCCGAGAAAGACATTTTCGGCGGGCGGACGCACGGAAAATCGGTAGCGCCCCTCCATGGTGTTGAAGGGCGAAACGTAGAGCGCCTTGTCGGCCTCGTGGCGGATTTCGCCATCCACCGGGGTGACGCCCGCCTGATAGAAATGGTGCTCGCCGAAGGTGTTGCTGACCTCATAGGCCATGAAGCGCACGACGCCGGCTGCATCCTCGCAATAGTAGACCGTGATTGGATTGAAGGCGAAACCGAGAAGGCGCGGATAGGCCAGCATGCGGATGCGGGCGATGTTACCCACGCCTGCGGCCGCGGCCTGGCGGTGGATGAAGGCGGCGATGCTGGAGCCGTCGCGCGCGCCAAAGTCGCTGGTGACCAGCGAGACAAGGTTGAATCTATTCAAGGAGAAGAACCGCAGTTTCTCATCCAGACAATCAAGTCTGTCGAGATCGACCAGCATGGAAAAAACCCGGTAGCGCAGCGAGTGACGCTTGGGCCGGGCGCGCTTGTGCACGACGTCGCCGACGTAGATGGCGCCCGGGACGCTGTCCGTGTCTATCACTCGGCCGCCCACAGGCGCTGGTCTCCCTGGGCCCAGTTGTGCGCGATGCGACCGCGCTGCGCGGTGACCTGCCAGGGGCGCTGGACCGGGCCGATGCGCTCCGCCACTTCAAGGCCGGACTGCAGCCCGTCTTCGTGGAAGCCGTAACCCATCCATGCGCCGGCGAACCAGGTGTGGTTCTGGCCTTGGATCTGCCAGAGGTGCTGCTGCATCGCCACGGCTTCGGCATCGAACAGGGGGTGTTCGTAGTCGACCTGATGGATGACGCTTTCTGGCGCGATCTCGCGATGCGGATTGAGCGTCACGAAGAGGCTGCGCGTGGTCTGCAGCGGCTGCAGCTTGTTCATCCAGTAGGTCAGGCTTAGCCCTTCCTCGCCGTTACCGGCGCGCAGGTAGTTCCACGCCGACCAGAGATGTCGGCGCTTGGGCATGAAGCTCGGATCGGAATGGAGCACGGCGCGATTGGGGGTAAATCGGAATGCGGAGAGCACCCTGCCCTCGGCTTCGGTCGGATCGGCGATGAGCTTGAGCGCCTGGTCGGCATGGGTGGCGAAGACCACCTGATCGAAATGGCGATGGCTGCCATCGGCGAAGTAGATTTCCGCACCCTGCGCATGGCGTCGCACGGCGGTGATATCGGCCTTCAGCACGGTTTCCAGATCGGTCGCGGCGGTGAGCTTGTCGATATACTGACGCGAACCGTTCTTGACGGTGCGCCATTGCGGCCGGCCGAGCACCTGAAGCAGCGAGTGATTGGAGAAGAATTCGATGAAGGTTCTGGCCGGAAAATCCAGCATGCCGCGCGAGGGCGTCGACCAGATGGCGGCCGAAATGGGCAGGATATGGTCTTCGATGAAGGCTTCCGAATAGCCGAAGCGGACGAGGAACTCGCCGATGGAAAGGTCGTCGGTACAGAGCGCGATCTGTCCCTGCGCCTCGCGGAAGAAGCGCATGATATCGCTGACCAGCTGCCAGTGGCGCGGCCGGATGATATTGCGGCGCTGGCCGAACAGACCCCAGAGATACTCGCCGGAATATTCCATGCGACCTTCCCCGCAGGACACGGCAAAGCTCATGAAGGAGCGCGCGGTCTCGACGCCGAAGTGGTCGAAGAAGGCGGTCAGATTCGGGTAGTTCTTCTCGTTGTAGACGATGAAGCCGGTATCAACCGGGACGTCGCCCTGCGGGGTGGGCGCCAGGAGGGTATTGGAATGCCCGCCCAGAACCGCGTTCTTTTCGAACAGCGTGACCTGATGGGATTTTGACAGCAGCCACGCGGCGGACAGGCCGGATATTCCCGAACCGATAATGGCGATCGTGGCTTGCGTCATGGTCGGGCAGTCTCCGCGTCTTTGCGACAGGCTTGTTACGCAGAGAAGAACGACGTGGATCAGCGCAAAGTTTCTTTTATGACTTGGGTTTAGCCAAATCCGTCAAACGGAACTGGACCTGTTCGCGGCCCTGGTAGTGATCGATGGACAGGGCTCCAGCGAAATGGAAAGCAGCATCATTGTCGCGCAACAGAGCATCGCCGATGGCGGTATTGGCGGCGCGGAAGGCGATGGCCTTGAGGCGCGCGCCGTCTTCTGAAGTAAGGGTGAAGCTGACATGTCCGCCCTTGCCGACGATCTGGGCATAGCGGGCGCGGTGAGCCGGGAAGGCAAACAGCGGGCCAGGATTGCCGGCGCCATAGGGACCGGCTTTTTCCAGATCGTGGACGAGGTTGATGCTGGCGCCACGGGCGGTCAGCGCCGCGTCGATCGGCAGGGCCGTCGCGGCACGGGCGGCAGAGACGTCAGTCGAGAGTTTTGCGGCAAGGAAGGACCGGAAGGCGCCGAGCTGGTCCTGCTTGATGGTGATGCCCGCCGCCATGGCATGGCCGCCGCCCTTGACCAGCAGGCCCTGCTCCACAGCCTCGATCACGGCGCGACCGAGGTCGACGCCGGGCATGGAGCGGCCGGAGCCGGTGCCGGTGCCGTCTGGTTGCAGCGCAATGGCAAAGGTGGGGCGCTCGAACCGATCCTTGAGGCGCGAGGCGATGAGACCGGCAACGCCGGGATGCCAGTTGGCGGAGGCCAGCACGAGAACCGGCGGGCCCTCTCCACTGCCGATTTCGAGTTCGGCGACGGCGGCCGCCTCTTCGACGGCTTCCACCTCGATGCGCTGGCGTTCAGTATTGAGTTCGTCGAGCCGGGCAGCAATGGCCAGGGCATGATGTTCGTCGTCGACGGTCAGCAGCTCGGTGCCCAGCGCGGCATTGCCAATGCGGCCGCCGGCATTGATGCGCGGACCGAGCAGGAAACCGAGGTGATAGGGATTGATTGGACCAGACAGGCGCGCGGCCAGAGCCAGCGCGGCCATGCCCTTGTTGTCGCCGCGACGCGCCACTTCGAGCCCGCGCAAAACGAAGGCGCGGTTGAGGCCGGTGAGCGGGACGACGTCGCAGACAGTGGCGAGCGCCACGAGATCGAGCAGTTTCAAAAGGTCGGGCAGACCCGTATCGCCGCGGTTACGCAAAGCGCGGTTGGTGGCGACCAGGGTCATGAAGGTGACGCCGGCGGCGCAGAGATAGCCGAGCCCGGAGATGTCGTCGGGGCGGTTGGGATTGACCAGCGCATTGGCCTCGGGCAGAGCGTGATCGGCCAGAT
The DNA here is from genome assembly GCA_029202405.1 of Candidatus Devosia phytovorans. NCBI lineage: Bacteria > Pseudomonadati > Pseudomonadota > Alphaproteobacteria > Hyphomicrobiales > Devosiaceae > Devosia > Candidatus Devosia phytovorans. Next base: position 1,857,778 of record CP119312.1, read on the forward strand.
GGTGATCGACGACCAGCACATCGGCGCCGCGACTGCGGGCATGGGCGATGGGGGCGAAACTGGTGGTGCCACAATCGAGCGTGATGATGAGAGTTGCGCCCGCGTCGATCAGCTTGTCCATGGCCGCGATATTGGGGCCATAGCCTTCATAGATGCGGTCGGGGATATGCACCTGCGGCTCGATGCCGAAGTGGCGCAGGTAGCGGGCCATGAGCGCGCAGGAACAGGCGCCGTCGACGTCATAGTCCCCAAACAGCGCGATGGCTTCATTGTCGGTGATGGCCTGGGCCAGCCGCTCGCACAGCGGATCCATGGCGGTCAGCGTCGACGGATCGGGCATCAGATTGCGGATGGTGGGCTCTAGATAGGCCGCGGCTTCGTCGAGGCCAACACCGCGCGCCGCGAGAATGCGAGCGAGAATTTCGGAAATGCCGGCGCGCTGGGCAATGGCCGTGGCCGTGCGCGTGGTGCCGATATCCAGCCGATCGCTCCACATGCGTCCGGTGACGGAACGGGAAACGTCGAGGAATGGGCGCGAGGCATCAAGCATGGAGGAGGGTTAAGCGATTTGGGCATGGGTGGGAAGGGGTTGCGGCTGCCGCGAGAGCATGCTTGTTGCGCCGTCCAGCCCGAGGAGACGTGTCGATGACCGAGCCCGCCAGCATCATCTTTCTGCACGGCGCCTCCAGCAGTGGCAAATCCACCCTGGCGCGAATGCTGCAGGAGCGGATCGAATTGCCCTTCTGGCATATCTCCATCGATCATCTGCGCGACGCGGGCGTCCTGCCGCTGGCGCGGGTCAAGACGGGCGCGTTCAACTGGAAGCTGATGCGCAAGCCTTTCTTTGACGGCTTCCATGCTTCCCTGGCCGCCTACGCGCACGCAGGCAACAATCTGATCGTCGAGCATATTCTCGATACGCCGAACTGGCAGGCGGAGCTGGCAGAGCTGTTCACCCCGTTCGATGTGCTTTTCGTGGCCGTGCATTGCCCGGTGGACGAGCTGCGCCGCCGCGAGGAGGCGCGTGGCGATCGCCCCGGCGGCAGCGCCGAACAGGATTTTCTGACCATCCATCGCGACCGCAGCTATGATCTCGAAGTCCAGTCGCTCGATGGAGCCGAGGTCAATGTCGACAAGATTCTCAGCGGCTGGCGTGCAGAACGGCCAGTGTCAAACTTCTTCAAAGTGACAGCTGGCCGCTGACTACCTTGCGTGCTGTGCCTTGATCCAGCGCACGGTCTGGCTCCAGCTGCGCATGACGATGGTGGAGGTCTCGACCGCGTTGCGGCGCAGGCGGACGCCTTCTAATAAGGTGCCGTCGGTCACGCCGGTGGCGGCAACCAGCACGTCGCCGGAGGCTAGTTCGGTGACGTCGTAAATGCGGCTGGGGTCGGTGATGCCCATTTCGCGGGCGCGACTGCGTTTATCCGATGAGTCAAGGATCAGCTTGCCCTGCATCTGACCGCCGATGCAGCGCAGGGCTGCCGCGGCCAGCACGCCTTCGGGGGCGCCACCGGAGCCGAGGTAGATGTCGACGCCGGTGTCCTCGGTGTTGACGGCATGGATGACACCGGCAATGTCGCCGTCGCTGATGAGTTTGACCGCAACACCAGTGGTGCGCAGCTCCTCGATGAGGCCCGCATGGCGCGGGCGGTCGAGCACGATGGCGGTGATTTCGCTGAGGGGCACGCCCTTGGCCTTGGCCAGGGCCTTCACATTCTCGGTGGCCGTCCAGTCGATATGCACGGTTCCCGGCGCATAGCCGGCGCCGATGGCGATCTTGTGCATATAGACATTGCGGGCGACGTTGAGCAGGCCGCCGCGCTCGGCCATGGCGAGGACAACGATGGAATCGGGCTGGTTCTTGGCGCAGAGGGTGACGCCCTCCAGCGGATCGACGGCGATATCGACCTCGGGCCCTTGCCCGCCACCGACGGCCTGGCCGATGAAGAGATTGTCGACCTCGCCGGCCTCGCCCTCGCCGATGACGATGCGGCCGGAGATGGCGACGCTGTCGAGCTCGTCCTTCATGGCAGCGACGGCGGCTTCATCGGCCGCCTGTTCATTACCCTTGCCGCGCCATTCGGCGGCAGCAATGGCGGCGCTTTCGGTGACGCGCACCAGTTCGAGCGTCAGGCTGCGGTGCAGGTTGGCGGGGCTTCTGGCGCCCTCGGCCTTGGATAGCTTCATCTTCCCTCCCGGAGCCCTGTTCGCCCCGGTGGGGTTCAGAGCGTTTCGATCCGGATCAACTGCGGTTCACCCACGATAAACCCGTCGGCGGCGATCTGCGCAAGCGATTCACGCACGCCTGATTCCAAAGTCTGCTGGGTGATCATCACCACCGTGCGGGTGGGCGAGCCGTCCGGCGAGACGGCCTTAGCGTTCAAATCGGACCGCTGGATGACACTGTCGATGCTTATCCCCCGCTCGCCCATGCGCGTGGTGATGGCGGCGAGCGCGCCGGGCACGTCCTTGGCATTGAGGCGGATGTAATAGCCGCCGTCATGGGCGCGCATCGGAGCCTGTTTATAGGGCAGCAGTTCCTCGGACGGCACACCAAGCGGGGGCACGCGGGTGCCGCGGGCAATGTCGAGAATATCGGAGAGAACCGAGCTCGCGGTCGGCGGGCCACCGGCGCCGGGGCCGGCGAGCAGCAGCTCGTGCACATGGTCGGTTTCGAGCGCCACGGCATTCATCACGCCATCGACACCGGCAATGGCCGAGCCCTTGGGCACGAAGGTCGGATGCACGCGCTGCTCGATGCCCTGGTCGGTGCGCTGGGCGATGCCGAGCAGCTTAATCTTGTAGCCGAGTTCGGCGGCGACCTTAATGTCGTGCTGGGTGATGCGGGAAATGCCTTCCACCCGGATCTGGTCGGGGGCGATCTCGTAGCCGAAACAGAGCGTGGCAAGGATGGAGAGCTTGTGGGCGGTGTCGAAACCTTCGACATCGAAGGTCGGGTCGGCTTCGGCATAGCCGAGGGCCTGAGCATCCTTGAGGCAATCGGCGAAGGAGATGTCCTCATTGCCCATGCGGGTGAGGATATAATTGCAGGTGCCGTTCATGATGCCGAAGACTTTCGCGATCCGGGCAGAGCCCAGGCCTTCGCGAAGGGTCTTGATGACGGGGATGCCACCGGCCACGGCAGCCTCGAAGCCGAGCTGGGCGCCGGATTCCTCGGCCATCTTGGCGAGGGTCACGCCGTGTTTGGCGAGCAGCGCCTTGTTCGCCGTGACAACAGGACGCCCGATTTCGAGGGCGGCTTTCACCGCGGCAAAGGCCGGGCCGTCTTCGCCCCCGATCAATTCCACGAAAAGGTCGATGCCGTCGGATTTTGCCAGCGCCACCGGATCGTCGAACCATTCGAGGCCGGAAATGTCGATGCCGCGGTCGCGGGAACGCGAGCGCGCGGCAACGGCCGTCACCACCAGCTGGCGGCCCAGTTTCTTGGTGAGTTCGGCGCCGTCCTTCTGGAGAATCCGCACCAGCGTCGCGCCGACATTGCCGAGGCCCGCGACGCCGACGCGCAGCGGTGCCTGGGTTTCGCCATCACCAAAATCCTGCATGGCCTTGAGGATGCGCGTGCGGGTTTCCGAGCGCGGCTCGCGGCCTTCGCGCAGGTCGAAAACGAACAGCGGATCACCCGCGACGGTGCGGCCAAAACGGGTCGGCGTCCAGCCCCGGGCAGAGATGAAAGTTTCGACGGCGTGGCGGAAGGAAGCAATGTCACTCATGGGAGCGCATCTGCATAGGAATTCGCCTAGCCGTCAATAGGAGTTTGGGCCGCAGCCGAATGGCCCAAGCCTTTATTTGCCAGCAGCCTTCGCGGCTTCGGCGATCAATTTGATATATTGCGGGAAACCCCAACGGATCGAGAGGGCGGTGGGCGGGGAGATGGCATTGATCAAATCCGCGCCGATGACATGAGCGACGGCGCCTTTTTGCACCGTGGGATGCAGCGCGACGATTGGATTGGCGAAGAAGGCCGCGTCGGTTTCCGGGGTCTCGAAATAGGAGATCAGGATGTCGGCAGATAACTGGTCAAAGGTTTCGTAGCTCAGCGAATAGAAGAAGCTTTCGCCCTGGGCCAGCTCGGTGACGCTGGGGGCCAGCACCATGTCGAGGTCTTCGAGAAAGCTCATGCGCGGATCGAGGCCGGCATAGACGGCGACTTCGCCATTATATTCGGCAATGCCGGCGAAACTGGTGCCTTCGACCTCGGGATATTTCGCGGTTTCGTCGGCCATGAACTGCTGCAGTTCGGCGACCAGGTTCTCGGCCTCAACGGGCTTGCCGATGGCCTTGCCGGTTGTGGTGATCACCTCCTGCCAGGAGGTGCTCCACGGCACTTCTGGATAGGCCACTACGGGGGCGATGCCGCGGAGGATATTGTATTCGTCCTGGGTCAGGCCCGAATAGACGGCGATGATGAGGTCGGGCGCCAGCGCTGCAATGGCTTCAATCGGCGCGTCATTGCCGGCCGGCAGGATGGTGGGGAAATCACCGCCGAGCTCGGCGACGGCGTCACGGTCCCAACCGAGCGCGCCTTCGCTGTCGCCGCCATAGGCGAAATGGGGGATGCCGACGGGAATCTTGCCGAGCGCCAGAACGGCGTCCTGGCTGGCCCAGCCCCAGGTGACCACGCGCTGTGGCTCGGCCTCGATCGTGGTCTCGCCGAAGACATGCGGAATGGTGACCGGAAAATCCTGGGCGAATGCAGGCGCAGCCGGGGCGGCGAGCAGCAAAGCGACGAGCAGAGAGCGGATACGCATGGCGCGCCTTTCGTACGGAGATTGGTTTTCCATACGAAAGGTGAGCGATCATGTCATGTAATTTGTCGTGCGCAGCGCCTTAGCTGACCAGCGGCACGACATTGCCTGCCCCGGCCTTGGAGCCGAGCAGCTTCTTGATGTTGCGGGCGGCCTGGCGGATGCGCTGTTCGTTTTCGACGAAAGCCAGGCGGATATATTGATCGCCATATTCGCCGAAGCCAACGCCGGGCGCGACGCCGACGCCGGTTTCCTTGATCAGCAGCTTGGCGAATTCGAGCGAGCCGAGATGGGCGAACTGGGGCGGAATGGGCGCCCAGGCAAACATGGTGGCCTTGGGCACGGGAATGTCCCAGCCAGAGCGGGCAAAGCTTTCCACCATGACATCGCGGCGGTGCTTGTAGATTTTCCGCACTTCCTCGATCACGTCATCGGAGCCGTTGAGCGCTGCGGTGGCGGCGACCTGGATCGGCGTGAAGGCACCGTAGTCGAGATAGGACTTTACACGCGCCAATGCAGCGATCAGCCGTTCATTGCCTACGGCAAAGCCGACGCGCCAGCCGGGCATGGAATAGGTTTTCGACATGGAGGTGAATTCCACCGTGATGTCCATGGCGCCGGGCACCTGCAGCACGGATGGCGGCGGCGCGTCCTCGTCGAAATAGATCTCGGAATAGGCCAGATCGGACAGGATGAAGATGTCGTTGGCCTTACAGTACTTCACCACCTCGGTGTAAAAATCGAGGTCGGCCGTGTAGGCGGTCGGATTGGCCGGATAGTTCAGCACGATGGCAATCGGCTTGGGGATCGAGTGGCGCACGGCGCGGTCGAGCGAACGCAGGAAATCCTCGTTGGGATCGGCCGGCATGGAGCGCACGACGCCACCGGCCATCAGGAAGCCGAAGGAATGGATCGGATAGGTGGGGTTGGGCACCAGCACCACGTCACCGGGTGCCGTGATGGCGGAGGCCATGTTGGCAAAGCCTTCCTTGGAGCCCAGGGTCGCAACGACCTGGGTATCGGGATTGAGCTTCACGCCGAAGCGGCGGCCGTAATAGCTGGCCTGTGCCTTGCGCAGGCCTGGAATGCCGCGCGAGGTGGAATAGCGATGGGTACGCGGATCCTTCACCGTCTCCTGGAGCTTCGCGACGATATGCTCGGGGGTCGGCATGTCGGGATTGCCCATGCCCAGATCGATGACATCAACGCCCTCGGAACGTGCCTTGGCCTTCAGCGGATCGATATGGGCAAAGACGTAGGGGGGAAGACGACGGATCTTGTGGAAGTCTGCGCTCATGATTTCCTCGGGTGGCCGCGACGCGCCGATCAGCGCTACGCCTTCTGTTTGAGGCGTGGATTATCGCGGAATTATGGTTGTGAACGGGTTAAACGGCCTGCTTTGGGCCGGAATATCGTGTTCGGCTCTTCCCGGCCCATGGGCGGGCCACGCGGGAAGAGCTAGCGGGCGTTTGCCGCCGCGGAAACCGCAAGCGCAGCGATTGCTGACGCAACGCAGGGCACTGCACCAATGGCGAGCGAGGCTCCAACCTTAGCAACAGTGTATAGAGACGGCATGTCCCTTGCCCTTCAGAGATGATTTTTGTAAGGAAATCAGGTATCGATAAGGCCGTTCATAATTCCTTGCAGGGGTATTGTAAATGGTCCGAAGGGTGCCAACCTTCGGCTCAGGACGGCATATGGTGAGGTTACGAACTTGAAGCGCATTGCCCTGGTGACGATCGGCACGCAAGGCGACGTTCAGCCCTATCTGGCCCTGGCCATTGCGCTCAAGGAGCGCGGCTACTCCGTCGTTCTGGGCGCATCGGAAGAATTCCAGGACATGGTGGAAGGCTATGGAATCGAATTCCATACGCTTGGCCCATCGATCCAGTCCTTCCTCAACCAGCAGCGTTTCGAGAATGCGATGAGCCAATCCATGCTCATCAATGGCCCGAGCCTGCTACGGCAGGGCCAGCAGATCGTCGACACCGCCGCCCGCCATGCCTGGCGCATGTGCCAGGGTGCGGACATGCTGATCCTCAACATGAACACCAGCTTTGGCATCGACATTGCCGAAGCGCTGCGCATCCCGGCCATCATGGTCGCGCTGCAGCCGCTCAATTCGACCAGCGAATTCCCGCTCTGCATGTATTACGGCGCCGATTTCGGTCCAGCCTTCAACAAGCTGAGCTATGCGACAATGACCGTGCAGCAGATCTACTACAACCTGCCGCGCAACAAGCTGCGCCGCGAGCTGATGGGTCTGGAAGCGCGCAAGAATGGTGGCTTCTTCCGCAATACCGACGGCACGTACCTCACGACGCTCTACCCCTATTCCACCGTCGTGTCGCCGCGCCCGCGTGACTGGCCCAAGGGCGCCATCGTCACCGGCTATTGGCAGCTCAAAGACCGGACCGACTGGCAGCCGTCGCCGGAATTCCAGAAGTTCCTCTCCGAGGGCGACGCACCGGTCTATATCGGCTTCGGCTCGATGCCCTTTGGCGCCGAGCGCAACACCAAGATTCTCAAGGAAGCCGTCGCCATGTGGGGCGGCCGGGCCGTCGTGGCGCGCGGTTGGGGCGGCATCAATCCGCAGGACCTGCCCGATAGCATCTTTGCCATCGAGAAGGCGCCGCACGACAAGCTGTTCAAATATGTCTCGGCGGTGGTGCATCACGGCGGCGCTGGGACGACCTCGGCGGGTCTCCATCTTGGCCGACCGACCTTTGTCGTGCCGCAGATCGTCGACCAGCCCTATTGGGGCCGCCGGGTCTATGAGCTGGGCTGCGGCCCCAAGCCGGTGCGCCTGCGCAAGCTGACCTCGGAAATCCTCGCCGGCGCCCTGGCGGACCTCTCGACCAATGAAGACTACCGCCGCAACGCGGCCGACCTCGCCGAACAGCTGCATGGCGAACAGGGCACGGACAAGGCTATCAAGGTGATCGAGCGCGTGATGACCAGCTACGTGCCGCCACACCTCAAGAAGCCGAAAAAGGTCAAGCAGGCGAAGGCACCGCTCAAGCTGGTCGGCTGAAGCGCGTCATATTTCCATCGTCTTGTTTCTGCAGCCTGATTTGATTGAGGGCTACCCATGTTTTTGCGGGTTTTTAGAACTGCCGCCGTTATTTGCGCATTGCTTTTGAACGTCCCGACACAGGCGCAGTCGATCGCCACGGCCGCAGAAGTGGTTCAGGCGATGGGCTTCGCCGAGGACTATGACAGCTATGTCGACTTGACTGTGACGGGGATGACCGACAACGGCTTGATCGGCGGAACGACCAAGGATGTGCGCAAGCTGCAGGGCGAGGTGCGGCAGTATCTGCTCGATGAGCGGGCGCAGGTGACCAGCATGCTGGCGCTGAGCCTCGATCAGAACCGCAGCATGGGTGAATTGCAGATGCTCAAGCTCATGCTGGACGAGGGAATGTCGCTCGACGACCTGCCCGGTCAGGTGAGCTATGCGCTCAAGGCCGAAATTTATAATGCCATGTCCGCCTATGCCCTGGTGGTAGCGATGGGCAGTGGCGGCCATTAGCCAAGCCGTTGAAACACCACAATATCATCACGGTTCTCCCGCAGCTTCCATCCGTTTGATCATTTGCGGAGGCGAGACATTGCGCATGGGTCGATTTTTGAGTGGGTACGCGGCGGCTGTTGCCGTGGTGATGGGCCTCGGTTCCTCAGTTGCGGCGCAGACACCCGAAACTATTTCCCGGATCATTGAAGAGCTGAATTTCAACGGGGGCTATGAGGCGCGGGTCGATGCGCTGATCGAGCAATTCGCCGCAAAGCCTGCGGTCTGGCGCAATGACGCCGATCCGGTCGAAGTGCGTGCGGAGACGATGGCCCTGCAGCCCGAGGCCGAGGCCCGGCTGCGGGAGGTTCTGGCGATCAAGTTCTACGAGGACGAGTTGCAGGACGTGCTGGCCGAAGTGGAAGAAGCAGGCCAGGTCGATTTCACCCAAGAAGGGCTGCTATACGCGCTCAACCACGAGTTCGACAGCGCCATTTCCGATTTCGTGATGCCGATGATCGGCTGGTAGGCCGAACCCGTCTGAGGCACGAAAATATTCACACCTACGGTGTCACCCCGGCCTTGAGCCGGGGCCTATCCTGAGATCAAACCGCCGCCGCAAGATGGTTGTGGCCAGCACGACGACCTGGCGGCAGGATGCAAGATCTCGGGATGGGTCCCGGCTCAAGGCCGGGGTGACATCGCATGTGTTGACCGTCTGGTGATCAATTGCAGCCTATTGGGCCGCGGTGCAGAAGACTTCGAGATTATTGCCATCGGGGTCGATGACGAAGGCGGCGTAGTAGGTCGGGCTGTAGTCGCGCAGGCCTGGTGCGCCATTATCCTTGCCACCATTGGCAAGGGCGGCCTCGTAAAAGGCGCCGACGACACTGCGGTCATCGGTCTTGAAGGCCAGGTGGACATTGGAGCCGCCCTTTTCATCGGCGCCGATCCAGAAGTCGGCGTCGCTTTTACCCAGGCCGGCGGCCCCGGGATATTCCATCATGACGGTGTAGCCGATCGGCGCCAGAGTTGCCTTGTAGAAGGCCAGAAGTGCGTCGAATTGGGCCGTGCGCAGGCCGAGGTGATTGAGCATTGGAGGTCTCCTTGCATGGAGGCTCCATTGACCATGGCGCTGCTGACGGCTTGTGTCAGCAGATCACGAAAAAGGGAGGCTTGCGCCTCCCTTTCTGCATTTCGGCAATGTCTCTTGCCTATTGGGCCGGGACAGCACTGCCTTCATTGGCGTCGAGTGCCTCGATGCTTTCGCCGCGATCGTAGGCAGCCTGGTCGAGAATGCCTTCGCGCTTGGCGACGATGGTCGGGATCAGCGCCTGGCCAGCGACGTTGACAGCGGTGCGGCCCATGTCGAGGATCGGATCGACCGCAAGCAGCAGGCCGACGCCTTCGAGCGGCAGGCCCAGGGTCGAGAGGGTCAGCGTCAGCATGACGGTGGCGCCAGTCAGGCCGGCCGTCGCGGCCGAACCGATGACCGATACGAAGACGATCAGCAGATATTCCTGGATGCCGAGCTGGATGCCGAAGAACTGGGCGACAAAGATCGCCGAGATCGCCGGATAGATGGCGGCGCAGCCGTCCATCTTGGTGGTGGCGCCGAGTGGCACGGCGAAGGCAGCATATTCACGTGGCACGCCCAGGTTCTGCTCGGTGATGCGCTCGGTCAGCGGCAGGGTGCCGATGGAGGAACGCGATACGAATGCCAGCTGGATGGCCGGCCAGGCGCTCTGGAAGTAGCGGATCGGGTTGAGGCCATGGGCCTGCAGCAGGACCGGATAGACCACGAAAAGCACCAGGGCGAGGCCGATATAGATGGCCGCCGAGTACCAGCCGAGCTGGGCCAGCGCGTCCCAACCATAGACGGCCACGGCATTGCCGAGCAGGCCCACGGTGCCGATGGGCGTGAGACGGATGACCCACCAGAGGATCTTGTGGACGATCTTGAGGAAGGAACGGTTGAAGGCGAGGAAGGGGTCGGCGGCGGCACCGACCTTGAGGGCGGCGATGCCGACGGCGATCGAGACCACAAGGATCTGCAGCACGTTGAAGTTGAGGCTGGTGGTGGCCGAGCCGTCGGTGACGCGGGTGGATGCCTGCAGCCCCAGGATATTGGAGGGGATCAGACCCTTGAGGAAATCGAGCCAGGAGCCCGAGGAGGCCGGCGCCTTGGCGGCATCGGCAAGCACGGCGCTATTGAGGCCGGGCTGGATGATGAGGCCGAGCGCAATGCCGATGGCCACGGCGATCAACGCGGTGATGGCAAACCAGAGCAGCGTCTGCCAGACCAGTTTGGCGGCATTGTTGAGCTCGCGCAGATTGGCGATGGAGGCGACGATGGCGGTGAAGACCAGCACCGGGACCAGGGCGCGCAGCAGCGAGACGAAGGTGGAGCCGATGGTGGAAAGGGTCTGGACCAGCCAGTTCGGATTGCCGGCGGCGTCGGGGCCCATGGTGCGGGCGATGTAGCCGAGAGCTAGGCCGATCACCATGGCGGCGAGGACCTGGAAGCCGAAGGAGCGATAGAAGGGTTTGGGGGCCTTGGGCGCCCGGGCAGCGGAGAGGGTGGTGGGTGACATGCAGTGACCTGTTATTCTTGCCGATGGCGCCGCCCAGATATTGAGCGCTCTGCCTCGAAATTAGCCACAATCTACGCCCAGCCCGCGCGAGTTGCTGCGCACGGCGTTCCGTTTCCACAGGCGGAATGGAAAATTCATATCGAGTCTCACCCGGCTAGCGCAAAGCCAGTCCAGATCAGGCTTTTCTCAGGATCAAAGTTGCGATTCCGGCGAGGGCCGGCGGAAGCAACAGGGCCGTGGCGAAAGCCGTGAGCAGCACCCCTGCCCCGGTGTCGAACCAAGCCAGCGCGGCGAGCGCTATCGCGCAGAGGGCGAAGGCCAAGCCGGTGATGCGGTGCACCCAGCGCCAAGCGCTGTCAGAGCGGATCGACCAGGGCATGCGCAGACCGGCATAGGTGTGGCGCTCGGCCTCGAAGAGCACGACGCCCAGCCCGAACAGCGTGAGCGCCAGGGCAAAGCTGGTGAAGCGGATGAGGTCGAGGTCGGAGCCTATGCCCATGAACAGCAGGCCGAGCTGGCTGGCGGCGATGACGGCCATCACGAGGGTCATCGCCGGATCGAAGATGTGCTGGGTCTTGGCATAGTGGTTTTTCGTTAGCGCCCGGCCGAGGCCGAAGAACAGCGCCAGCAGCACAACCTGCAGCAGCGGCGCCACCAGCAGCACATCGCGCGGCCAGAGCCAGTCGGCATTGCTGGCAGACCAATGGGCGGGGAAGGCATAGGTCAGCGGAATGCGCAGATAGCCAACGCCGGTCAGCGCCAGGGTCACGGTCAGCAGCAGCAGGTGGAAGCGGGTGACGAGGTTTTGCATGCGGCCAGATATACGCACCCGCCGGTCGGGGGGAAGCTTTGCTGACAGGAAATGTCGTCCGGGAATGAAACCCTATTGCCGTTCAACAATTGGCCAATTGCAACGGAAGGATGTTTTCATGTTCATCATATTGGGTGCCAGCGGCAATATCGGCTCGCGCGTTACCGAGGCGCTGCGGCAGGCGGGCAAGCCCGTGCTTGCTGTCGTTCACAGCGCGGAAAAGGCAGATGCAATCAGGGCGGACCTGGTCGAGCCCGTCGTTGTCGACCTGCGCGACAATGCGGCGCTGGAGCGGATATTGCAGCGCGGCAAGCGCGCTTTCCTCCTCAATCCGCCGGGCGATCCGGCCGGTGACAGCAATGCCGAGGAACTGGGGACGGCACGCAGCATCACCTCAGCCCTTAACGCAAGCGGCCTGGGAAAAGTGGTCTTGGCTTCGACCTATGGCGCTCAGCCCGGGGATGGGATCGGCGATCTCTCGACGCTGCATGAATTCGAGTGCCTGGCGCTCGCCAGCGGCATTCCGGTCGCCATCAATCGCGGCGCCTATTACTTCACCAATCTCGACATGCTGGCCGAAGCAGCAGGCGAAGGTGTGTTGCCGACGGCTTTTCCGGCTGACCTCGCGCTACCGATGGTTGCGCTTGACGATCTGGCTGCAGCGGCGGTCGAGCGCCTGGTCAGCGGCGTCGAGGACGTCGGCATCAAATATGTGGAGGGCCCAGCCCGCTACAGCTTTTCCGATGTTGCGGCGAGCTTTGCGCGTCATCTTGGGCGGACAGTGTCCGTTCAGACCACGCCGCGGGACCAGTGGGAAGAAAGCTTCCGCGCCGTCGGATTTTCGGAGGTTTCCGCCAGATCCTTTGCCCGGATGACCGCTGCGACGCTCGACAAGCCGGATCTGCCGAGCAGCCCCACCCGCGGCCGTGTCACGCTCGACGACTACATCGCCGGGCTGGTGTCCTGAACGCCAAAAGAAAAGGGCCGGTTTCCCGGCCCTTTCCAAAAGATGCAGCAGTTCGAGCTTAGCGCTTCGAGAACTGGAACGAACGACGGGCCTTTGCCTTGCCGTACTTCTTGCGTTCGACGACGCGCGAGTCACGGGTCAGGAAGCCGCCCTTCTTGAGGATCGGGCGCAGGCCCGGCTCGAAGAAGTTCAGGGCCTTGGAAATGCCGTGACGAACGGCACCGGCCTGGCCGGACAGGCCACCACCGGCAACGGTGACGACGACGTCGTACTGGTCATTGCGTTCGGTGACGACGATCGGCTGCTTGACGATCAGCTGCAGAACCGGACGGGCGAAGTAGGTGGCGAATTCGCGACCATTGACGGTCACGGTGCCCTTGCCCGGCTTGATCCAGACGCGTGCGACAGCGTTCTTGCGCTTGCCGGTTGCGTAGGCGCGGCCCTGGGCGTCGAGCTTCTGGGCATGCACCGGAGCGGTGTTCACAGCCGGAGCGACGGTCGAGGTGCCGAGGTCTTCGAGGGAGTTGATGGTTTCGGCCATATTACTTCACCCGCGCATTCTTGGGATTCATCGCAGCAACGTCCAGCGTAGCCGGGTTCTGCGCTTCATGGGGATGCTCGGCGCCCGAGTAGACGCGGAGGTTCTTGAGCTGGGCGCGGGTCAGCGGGCCGCCCGGCATCATGCGACGCACGGCGTTCTCGAGCACGCGCTCGGGGAAACGGCCTTCGAGGAGCTGACGGGCAGTCCGGTCCTTGATGCCGCCCGGATAGCCGGTGTGCCAGTAGAACTTGTGCTGGTCGAGCTTGCGACCGGTCAGCTTCACCTTGTCGGCATTGATGACAACAATGTTGTCGCCCATGTCCATGTGGGGGGTGAAGGTAGGCTTGTGCTTGCCGCGCAGGCGCGAGGCAATGATCGAAGCAACGCGACCCACGACGAGGCCATCGGCGTCGATCAGGATCCACTTCTTTTCGATCTCGCTCGGTTTTGCCGAGTAAGTGCTCATGTTGAATTTCCCTAGAAATTGGGGGCTTGCAGCCTCCATCCAGAGACGAAAGCGGCACGTTCGGCGGTCCGTGTAGGGGGGATTCCACCCCTCGTCAATAGGTTTGATTTAGTGTTGTAAAATCAATGACTTAACTATACGGTATAATATTACCGCATTTTCGACTTCGAGGTAAGGGAGAGTACCCCCACCTAGCCTCCCCCTGTAAAGGGGGAGGGATCAGATCGCGTTCTTGGCACGATCTTGCCCTCACCACTACGCAGTCCCTCCCCCTATCAGGGAGACGATAGGTGGGGGTACCCGACAAAGACACTTCGCGTATCGCCTTATGCCCTCACCCGCCGCATGTCGGCGATATAGGCCATGGTGACGCCGGCCAGCATGAAGGCCAGGGCCTGGTGGCCGACGGCCAGCGAAATCGGCACGGCGTGCAGCAGGGTCATGATACCCAGCACGGCCTGCAGCAGAATGAGGATGGCGAGGCGCGGCAGCCAGCCGTGCACGCCCTTGTAGCCGCCCATGGCGTGTTGCTGCCACAGCAGCACGGCGACATAGGCCACAATGACATAGGCGATGGTGCGGTGGATGAACTGCACGGTCAGGTTGTTCTCGAAGAGATTGCGCCAGAACGGCTGCATGACGCCCAGCCCATCTGGCACCAGCGCGCCATCCATCAGCGGCCAGGTGTTGTAGCCCATGCCGGCGTCGAGCCCGGCAACGAAGGCCCCTGCCCCGATCTGGAGGATGATGAGCACGAGCAGGATGACGGCCGAGGCCATGTTCTGCCCGGAAACGAAGCCGGTGACCCGGCCCGGTTCCAGCGAGCGCGGCACGTAGATCAGCGCGATGAAAAGCAGCGACGCGGCGGTCAGATGGGCGGCGAGGCGATATTGGGAGACCGATGTCAGCTCGGTCAGCCCCGAGGAGACCATCCACCAGCCCAGCGCGCCCTGGAAACCGCCGAGGATGAAGAGGCCGAACAGCGGCCAGGCCAGTTGGGGCGTGAAGCGCTTCTGCACGAGGAAGACGAGGAAGGGCACGGCGAAGAGCACGCCCAGCACGCGACCGAGCAGGCGATGCAGATACTCCCAGAAGAAGATGTATTTGAAGTCGTTGAGCGACATCCAGCTGTTGTTGACCATATATTGCGGGATCTGCTTGTAGGCCTCGAACTCGGCATTCCAGTCGGCGTCGCTCAGCGGCGGAATCGTGCCCGAGATGGGCTTCCAGCTGGTGATGGAGAGGCCGGATTCGGTCAGCCGCGTGATGCCGCCGACTACCACCATGAGCAGCACGAAGGCGGCCATGGAATAGAGCCAGATCCGCACTGGGCGCAGGCGATCGCTGGCCAGGGTGGTCTCACTCAATGCGGCATTTTGGGCGGTGGTCACGGCAGTTTCCCGGTGTCGGTCATAAGCGCGGAGTGGTATGCCCCAGGGCCCGTCCCTGCAATAGGCCTCTTGCCGCACATGACCCAGCGCAACCGCAAAGCTCTTGGAATATTGCTGATCCTCGGCTCGATCGTGGCCTGGCTCAGCCTCTTCACCTCGGTCTACCTGGCCTTCCCGCCCGACCTGCCGATCTGGATCCTGATGCCCTATTTCATGGTTGCGGGCATGGGCTGGCTCTATCCGGCCATGGCGATCATCCGCTGGATGGCCAAGCCAGACGCCTGATTTATCCTGTAATTTTGCCCATGACCGAAAAGATGGCGCCGGTGGCAAAGACGTCGACAAAGCGCCGCGACTGGAAGAGGCCATTGAGCGAGACGCGCGGCAGGGCCAGTGGCGTCTGCGCGTGGTGGGCATAGAGGCCACCCGGGCGCGTCGTCACCGCCGTGGCAAAACCCAGCTCTTTCGCAAGATCAAATTCGCGTGGGCCGCAGGAGAGCGGACCGCCCAGGGGATAGGACAGATGCGCCGGGCGCTTGCCGAACTGGGCCAGCAGGATATCGGCCGACTGCTCGATCTCGCTGCGCGCCTGATCGAGCGGCAGCTTGGCCAGCTCATAGTGATGCACGGTGTGGGCGCCGATGGTGCAGAGCGGATCGCTGGCAAAGGCTTTGAGCTCCTGCCAGTCCATGATCAGCGCGCGGCATTGCTGTTCGAGGTCATAGCCATAGGCTTCGGTGAAGCTGCGCAGCAGTTTCAGGCGCTCGGGCTCGGGCGCCTTGCGCATCTGCCAGTAGAGCGTGTTGAAGGCGAGGTTCTTCTGCGCCGTGGTTTTGCTGTCGACATAGTCGGTATGGCCATTATTCGTCAGCGCGATGGCGTCCTGGCGGGCGATGACATCTTCGATTGCCTGCCACCAGAGCTCACCCACACCGTCGACCAGCGCCGTCGGCACATAGAGCGTGAAGGGCGCCTGGTGCTTGCGCAGGATCGGCAGGGCGTATTGCAGATTGTCCTTGTAGGCATCGTCAAAGGTCAGGACGACGAACTGCCGCCCACCCTCGGGCGCAGCGAGGCGTTCCATGGCTTCGTCCAGCGTCACGATGTCGAGGCCCAGCGCCCGGACGCGCTCGATGACATAGTCGAGGAAGTCGGGCTGCACCTGGAGGATCGCATTGGGCGAGAAGTCGGCAGGTTTCTCCGGCAACACACGGTGCAATGTGAAGATCACCCCGCGCGATTTGGAGAGCGTGCGGATGAGATGGGGCAGCCGCGACAGCCACAGGGCTTCGAACATCGCCCGGATGGCCGTGTATTTCAGCGACATGGCGGCGTCTCCGTCAGGCGGCGACCTGGGCCGGGGTTGACGTTACGTCGCAGCGGTCAAAGCCGGCATTGAGCAGCAGCTGGCGCGTCTCGGCCACGTCATCCATATTGTCGCCCGGACCGGCGACCAGCACCAGGCGGCCGTCGATGCCGTCAAAGAAGGGCAGGCTCGAGCCCATGCCGACCTTGCCGGTCATCAGGATCACCACTTCGTAGATATCGCCCAGAGCTTCGACCAGGGTCATCGGCTTGGTCGAGGCGCGGAGGATCGTGGCGCCCCTGCCCCAGGACACTTCGGCAAAACTATTGTCGGCCGATTTCTGCACGATATCGCCAAAGCTGGCCTCGTCAGTGCTGAGGTCGGTCAGGCCGGGTTCGTCGCCGGGCGTAGCGCTGCCGGCATCGATCAGGGCAACGCTGAGACCGCGGGCAATGGCATCGCCGATCAGCTCTTCGGCCAGGGCCTCGCAATCCTGATTGCTATTGTGGCCAGCCAGCATCATCAGATGCGTACGACCGAGCACGAGATCGGAGGCCAGTTCGGAAGACCGGGTCATGTGGATGGCCGGCAGCGGCATCTGCCGCGTCGGCATGGCGACAGGCTCATCGGCCTGTTTTGCCGGCTCGACCACCGGCTTGGCCATGGCGTCGAAGACGTCTTCGTCTGGTGCAGTTTCGGCGACGTTCTCCTCAGCCTCGGACTGTGCCGGAGCAAGATAGCGCTGGAAATGCGGTTCCTCGGCAAAGGTCGAGCGCGGCGGTTGTGCGACGGGGTCGCTTTCCAACTCGTCGTCGGGCTCTTCTTCGAGCACCACTTCGGCGACGACGGGCTCGACCACGATGACTTCGGGTTCGGCAACCTCTGCCACTACCGGTTCGATCTCGGCCTCTTCAGCCACGAAGGGCATTTCATCGAGCTCGTCCTGCGGACGAACGGGCACGGCAGCCGGGACAATGGCGCGGCCAGAGATCAGTTCGCCAAAGACGATCAGGCCCACCTGCACGGCCAGCGAGACGAGAGCCACGGCCAGCAGGATCAGTTGCGATTTGGGCGATGCCGGGCTGACGGCCGGTGCGGCGACGGTGACCACGCGCACATCGGGCAGGGCCGAGTTGGAGTCGACGCGCGAGACGGCTTCAGTATAGCGCTGCAGATAGCCTTCGAGCAGGTTGCGCTGCGCCGCGGCTTCGCGCTCCAGCGAATCCAGGGTCACGCTATCGCGGGTGACGGTGCCAGAGGACGACTGGGCCCGGGTGAGGTCAGCCTGCAGCGAGGTTTCGAGATCGGCTTCGATCTGCGCCTCGGCTTCGAGCGCATCGGCGACGCGACGACCTTCGAGGGTGATCTGGTTGTTGAGTTCGGCGATCTGGGCGCGGAGCGCCTGGATGGTCGGGTGATTGGGCAGGAGCGTTGCCGAACGCTGCGCCAACTCGCCCTGGAGGCGCCCCTTTTCCTGACCGAGCTGCTGGATGACGGCTGAATTGCGTACATCGGGCACGCCATCGATCGGCTGGCCCTGCTCGATCATCCTGCGGATCAGCGCGGCGCGTGACAGGGCGGTGTTCTTGCGTTCCTGGGCTGAGGTGATCTGACCGGCAACGGTCTGCACCTGCTGGTCTGCAAGGCTGGTGTTGTTGGCGCCGACGAAGATGCCATTGTCGACCTTGAAATCGGCGACGGCCGTTTCTGCAGCGGTGACGGTCACCCGCAGCTTGGCAATTTCCTCAGCCATCCAGGAGGAGGCTTCGGCGGTGTCGGAAATCGACAGCTGGGCCCGGCGCTGCACGTGGGCGGCAGCGACGGCATTGGCAATGTCCGCGGCCAGCTGGGGATCGGTGGAGCGGACAAGAACCGAGATGATGGCCGAGTCGCGCTCCTGGATGACGGTTAGGCGCTCGTAGAGGGTGTTGAGCACCGTCTCATCGACACTCACGGGCGCGGATGCACTACGACCCATCAGGCGCGAGATCAGGCCCATGGGGGAAAAACCGCCGCCACCGGCGCCATTGAATTCGGGCACGGAGCGGAGATCGAGCTTGTCGATGACCGTAAGCAGCGTGTCGCGCGATTTGATCAGTTCGATCTGGCTCGAGACCACGCCAGCTTCGCCGCCGCTCAGCGTTGGCGCCTGCTCGCCGAAGGGGCGGGCGTAAACATTGCTGCGCGGCTCGACGAGGATGGAGGCAGAGGATTCATAGAGCCGCGGCATGAACATGAGCAGCACGAAGGTCGCCGCCAGGAGCAATCCTGTCAGCAGGATGATCCGCGGCAGGCGCTTTACGACAGCGCCAATCACTGCACCGACATCGATGCGGGCATCGCGCACGGCCTGCGACTCATAGGTCATGGGTATTTCCTCGCACTACGCGGTAATTTATGGCCGCATCGTGGTAAGCATTCAGTTAATCGACCCGCCGCTCGCCAAGGAACAACAAGGCGCTAAGGACTTTTTTAACCATGCGGACCGACATTGGGGGCAGAACAAAGCCCTGGAATGATCATGCGCTGGTTGCCGATTCTCGCGATACTCGCCCTGCCCTTGCTGGCGGCCTGCGCATCGACGCGTCCAGCCACCTATCTGGTCGAGACCAAGGGACCCTATCAGCTCGACACCGGCGATACGCTGCGCGTCAGCGTCTATGGCGATGCCGAACTCAGCACGACCTACAAGGTGGATGACAGCGGCTCGATCGCCTTCCCACTTGTAGGACCAGTTCAGGTGCGTGGTACGACAACCAATGCCGCCGCCGGACGTGTCGCTGCCGCGCTGGCCAATGGCTATATGCGCAACCCCAATGTTGCCGTCGAGGTCGCCGAGTATCGCCCCTTCTTCATTCAGGGCGAGGTCAAGAATGCCGGACAGTTCCAGTATGTCTATGGCATGACCGTTCGCGCCGCGATCAGCACGTCGGGCGGTTTTTCGGAGACGGCGGACCGCAATCGCGCATTGGTCTATCGGCGCCAGGGCGATCAGATGGTCAAGGGCACGGTCGATCTCGACTTTCCAATTTATCCGGGCGATACGGTGGTCATTCTCGAACGCTGGTTCTGATGTGCCCGAAAACAGTCTGCGTATCCTCCAGGTCATGCGTGCGCCGGTGGGGGGACTCTTCCGCCATGTCGCCGACCTGACCCGCGAGCTGTCCGCACGCGGCCATAAAGTGGGCCTCGTTGTCGACAGTCTGGCCAATGACGCGCAGACCGAAGCTAGATTGCAAGAAGTCGTCCAGCATGCTGAGCTGGGCGTGCACCGCTTCGAAATGCCTCGCGTTCTGGGCAGCGGCGACCTCAAGACACCCTTTGGCGTGCGCCGTCTGGCCAGGTCGCTCGACGTCGACATCATGCATGGCCACGGCGCCAAGGGCGGGTTTTACGCAAGGCTGGCAAGGCTTTCCGGCAGCCGCGCCCAGGCGCTTTATACCCCGCATGGCGGCGTGCTGCACTTCTCCAAATCCTCGGGCTCGGGCCGCGTCTTCCACATGCTGGAGCGCTTTCTGATGGGCCAGACCGGCGCCATCATCTTCGAGAGCGCCTATGCAGAGGCGACCTATTCGGCCCTGATCGGCAAGCCGAACTGTCAGACGCGCGTCATCCATAACGGACTGGCGCCCAACGAATTTATCCCGGTCGAGACGGCGCCGGACGCAGCCGACTTCGTCTTCGTCGGCGAGTTGCGCGACCTCAAGGGCATCCATATCCTCATCGACGCCCTGCCCCAGGTGACCCGTCCGGACGGCAGTCCGGCGACGCTGGTGATGGCCGGCGATGGCCCAGCCCGCGCCGAGCTAGAAGCGCAGATTGCACGGCTGCAACTGTCTGAGCGCGTTCAACTTCTTGGCGCCCAGCCGGCCCGACCGACCTTTGCCAAAGGCCGCATTGCCGTCGTTCCATCGCTGGCGGAATCGCTACCCTATGTCGTGATGGAAGCCGCCGCAGCGCGCCTGCCGGTGATCTCCACCCGCGTCGGCGGCATTCCCGAAATCTTCGGCCCAACCGCGCAAGAGCTTGTGCCCGCTGGAGATTCCGACGCCCTGCGGGATGCAATGCAGGCCGCGCTGAGCAATCCATCGGCGGCAAAGAGCTCGATGGAACTACGACTGGCCCATATCGAGCAACACTTCTCGATCGCTGCCATGACCGACAGTATCGAGACGCTCTATCGCTCCCTTATGACTCGAGCTTAACCCGGCAACTTCACCGAGTTTAAACCCCTCGCCGGTGATAGTGACGCGCGAATTTTTTGCGGACGCGTCCAATGTATCGAGTAGACCCCAAGCAGGCCATGCTGGACCATGTGTCCAAGCAGACCGCTGCCGGAGAATCCGGCCGGCGCCTGTTGCCCCAGGCCGAAGTCATTATCGCAGCTCCCGTCGAACGCACGCTTTCGGGCGCCGTGGTGGCGGGCGTGGCGCAGGTCGTCGAGGCCGTGCTGATGGTGGTGCTGGGCTATGGCATCTACGAATACTATGTCGAGCTGGGGCAGCCGGCCTTCTATATCCCGGTGATCCTGGCCTCGTGCCTGCTCGCCAATGTGCTGTTCAACGCGGCGCGCACGCATCGCATTGCGGCCTATCGCACGATTTTTTCCCAGATTAGCCGGGTTCTGGTCGCCTGGACGCTGGTGATGACCGTCCTCATGGTCGGCATCTTCTTTCTCAAGGCAAGCGACTATTTCTCGCGCGTCTGGCTGGCCAGCTGGTATGTCGGCGGCGCCCTGATGCTGGTGGCCTATCGGCTTGGCCTGCGGGCGCTGGTCATGCGCTGGACGGCGCAGGGCCGCTTGCGGCGGCGCACGGTGGTGGTCGGTGGTGGCAAGGATGCCGAGGAGCTGATCGAAAAGATCGGATCCAGTGCGAGCAATGACATCATGCTGCTGGGCTTGTTCGATGACCGTATCGACGAGCGCTCGCCGGAAATGGTGGCGGGCTACCCCAAGCTTGGCAAGGTCGCCGACCTGATCGAATTTGCCCGCCGCACGCCGGTGGATCTGGTCATCGTCTCGATGCCGCTGTCGGCGGAAAAGCGCGTGCTCGACATGCTGACCCAGCTCTGGGTGCTGCCGGTTGACATCCGCCTCTCGGCGCATATGAGCAAGCTCAAATTCACCGACAAGGCCTATTCCTATGTCGGCGACATTGCCGTCTTCGACATGGCCGACCGGCCGATCTCGGACTGGAACCTGGTCTTCAAATGGGTGTTCGACAAGCTGGTGGCGCTGACGGCGCTGATCCTGCTATCGCCGATCATGCTGGTGACGGCCATCGCCATCAAGCTCGAGAGCCGAGGCCCGGTGTTTTTCATGCAGAGCCGGCATGGGTTCAACAATGAGCTGATCAAGATCTACAAGTTCCGCTCTATGCGGACCGACATGCTCGATGCCGGCGCGACAAAGCTGGTTACCAAGGATGATCCGCGCGTCACCAAGGTCGGCAAGTTCATCCGCAAGACCTCCATCGACGAGCTACCGCAGCTGTTCAACGTGCTCAAGGGTGAGTTGTCGATCGTCGGCCCGCGCCCCCATGCGCTGCAGGCCAAGGCCGACAACCAGCTGTATTACGAGGCCGTGGAAGGCTATTTCGCGCGTCATCGCGTCAAGCCGGGAATGACGGGCTGGGCGCAGATCAATGGCTGGCGCGGCGAGACCGACACGATCGACAAGATCATGAACCGCGTGAACCACGATCTCTATTACATCGAGCACTGGTCGATCCTGTTCGACCTCTACATCGTCATGATGACGCCGGTTTCGCTGGTCGCCAAGAACGAGAATGCCTATTGAGCACCGTGGGCACGGCTGATGCTGGACTGTTTGCGGCGGGCACGCAAAGCCTTGGCGCGGCCTTCCTGCGCAGCCGGCTGCATCGCATGCTCGACTTCATGGTGGCCTTCTGGATATTTTCCGGAGGCTTCGTGCTGGTCGAGCCTTCGCCATACGAGCTGACGTTCCTGATCGTGGTGCCGCTGGCGCTGGCAGCCGGTATCGGGCTCTACCGCTCGACCTTCGGCCTTTTTGGCATCCTGATGGGCTTTACGCCCTTTGCGCTGATTGCCGTGTTCCAAGCGCGCTACAATTCGATCACGGATTCGCTGATCTTCACGCTGGTGACGGTCTTCCTGCTGGTGACGTCCTATTTCGTTGCCAACTATGTCGCCGAGCAGACCGAGCGGCGCATGCGGCTGATCATGCGGGCCTATACGGCGATCGCAGTGATTTCGGCTGTTATCGGCACGCTGGCCTATCTCGGCATCATGCCGGGTGCGGAGCTGTTCACACGCTATGGCCGCGCCAAGGCCGCCTTCAACGATCCCAATGTCTTCGGGCCTTTTCTCGTGCTGCCGGCCATGTATGCGCTGCAACGCGTGCTGCTGGGAGACAAGCGCACGGCGATCATCGCCGGCGGCATCTACATGGTGTTGTTCGTTGGTGTCTTTGCCAGCTTTTCCCGTGCGGCCTGGGGGCATTTTGCCTTTTCGTCGCTGATTGTCCTGGTGCTGTGCTTCTGGCTGGAGGCCAAGGCGCGCGAGAAGGTGCGCATCATGATCATGTCGCTGGTCGGCGCCGGCATGCTGATCGTGGCGCTGGGCGGGCTGCTCAGCATTCCCGCCGTGTCATCGCTGTTCGAGCAACGCGCGGCCGGGCAGAATTACGATTCCGGCGACACGGGTCGTTTTGGCCGCCAGGGCTATGCGTTCGAGCTGGCGCTCAACAATCCGCTGGGCATCGGGCCGGGTGAATTTCGCAACCTGCGCATCGTGGAGGAGCCGCACAATGTCTATGTGTCGGTGCTGCATGTCTACGGCTGGGGCGGCGGGGCGATGTACTACCTGCTGGTCATCCTGACACTGTGGAAGGGCATTTCGGCGCTAAGGCGCCCGTCCCCCTATCGGCTGGTGATGATACCTTTGGTCGCGACCTTCACCATGCTCGTGGGCGAGTCGGCGATCATCGATAGCGATCACTGGCGGCACTATTACCTGCTGGTGGGTCTTATCTGGGGCATTGCGACCGCCATCCAGAACGGGCCGCGACAAGTGTCGGGCGACAGGAAAATCCTGATCTAGAGCGTTTCACCGTTTCCGAGAAACGATGAAGAACGCTCCAAGTTTTTGTTTGTGGCGTTTTCGAACCGCAAAAGTGAGGCCACTTTTGCTGAAAACGCTCTAGCCCCAGATCGGGCCGCGCAGATAGCGTTCGGCCAATTGCGCCGTCCCATCGGCAAAGCCCGACGTATGCTGGCGTGCGAGAGCGGTTTCGCTATGCGAGCCGATCCAGGCCAACAACGCCATGCGGCGCAGCATGACCATGGAATCAAGAGCAGCGATGTCCTCGGGCTGCAGCGGGCGGATGGTCTGGTAGCCTTCCAACCAGGCGGCCTTGAGCGCTGGAACAGCCTTGTTGGTCTCATGGAAGGAAGTGGCCGCCGCGAAGTCATAGGCGAACCAGCAGAAGCCGCAGTCGTCGAAATCGATCAGATGCACGGTGTCGCCGTCGACAAGCAGATTGCCCAGGCGCATGTCGGCGTGGATCAGGCCGTAGCGGTCTGCTCCGGTGCCATATTCGCCAAGCCGTCGCCAGAGCGCCGAATCGAGGCGGTCGAGGATCGGCCGATTACGCTCGTTGACGCCGGGCGCGACGCGCCAATCGCCCCAAAGGCCATCGGCGTCGAGAATGGTGGCGGCCTGCCAGATCTGGCGGTGAAAGCCGGCCGGACGCTGCCATTGGCTGGCATGGAGATGCATGGTGGCGGCATAGGCGCCGAGCTGGACGAAGATATTGCCCAGATTGCTGTCTGGCGTGGGCTCGCCACCCGGCAGGAACTGGAAGAGCACAGCGAGGCGTTCGCCATTGCCGGTGGCAAAACGCTGGATCAGTTCACCGTCGCGACCGGCAACGGGCCGAGGAATTGACAGGTCTGTGTCTCGGTGCAACGCCTTCAACCAGGCCAGTTCGCTCTCGATGGAGGGACGGGACTGATAACCCGCGCGATGAACGCGCAGGGTGAAACGCGCCTCGGAAGGCGTTTCCACAAGGAAGGTCTGGTTTTCGGAGTGGTTGATCTGGCGGGCAGAGCCGCCGGCGACCTCGTCCCAAAAGGAGAGTACAGGCTCAACGTCCCGCGCAAGGATCGGCATGGCAAGGTTCCCGACTTGCAGCCTGTGCCCGCAATTGACCCCAGGCTTACCGAAGAAGGAAGATGGTCGGAGCGGCGGGATTCGAACCCACGACCCTTTGTCCCCCAGACAAATGCGCTACCAGGCTGCGCTACGCCCCGACTGAGCGGAGACATAGAGAAACAGGGGATATGGCGCAACCCTGATTTTTCGCAGGTGTGTGAACAAAGCGCGATTTTTCATTCTGGCGGGACGGCTTGTCGCAAAAAGCCCACCCGGGACGATGGACTTTTGGCAGGCGGCGCGGGGACATTGAGCCGATCCGGAGCATTTGTGGCGGCGTCCAGGTTTCCTGCGACGCCGCCAAAGAAATCAGATACCCCTGCCCTCGAGCAGCGCTTTGACCTCGGGATCGCGGCCGCGGAACAGGCGATAGGCTTCGGCGAAGTCGCGCTTGCCACCGGCCGAGTAGATATATTCGTGCAGCCGCGCGGCGATCTTCGGATCGAAGGGATCGCCGGCTTCTTTGAAGGCCCCAAAGCCGTCGGCGTCGAGCACTTCGCTCCACAGATAGCTGTAGTAGCCGGCGGCATAGCCATCGCCAGAAAAGAGATGGAGGAAATGCGTGCTGGCGTGGCGCAGCGCGATTTCCCGTGGCATGCCGATGCTGTCGAGGACGCTCTTCTCGAAGTCGGCCACCGAGCCCGCCATGGGTTGGCTGTGATAATCCATGTCGAGAATGGCGGAGGAGACGAATTCTACCGTCTCGAAGCCGGAATTGGCGGTGCGGGCGCTGTGCATGCGTTCCAACAGGTCTGCCGGAATCGGTTCGCCGGTTTGCACATGGGTGAAACGGGCAAGCACCTGCGGCTCCTCCATCCAGTGTTCGTAGATCTGGCTGGGCAGTTCGACGAAATCGCGCGCCACATTGGTGCCGGCCAGACGCGGATAGGTCACGTCCGATAACAAGCCATGGAGGCCATGGCCCATTTCGTGAAAGACCGTGCGCGCCTCATCGAGCGAGAGCAGCGCGGGCTGGCCGGCCGGAGGCTTGACGAAATTGCAGGTGTTGACGATCAGCGGAATCGGCGCGCCGTCAAGCTTTGCCTGTTCACGGAACGAGGTCATCCAGGCGCCGGAGCGCTTGCCGGAGCGGGCGAAGTAGTCGCCGTAGAAGAGGCCGATGACCTTGCCGCCACGCGTGACCTCCCAGACCGCAACATCGGGGTGGTAGCCCGCGATATCGCTGCGCGGGGTGAAGGTCAGCCCGAACAGTTTGCCGGCGACGAAGAAGCCCGCCTCGACGACCTTTTCGAGCTGCAGGTAGGGCTTGAGTTCATTTTCGTCGAAATCGTAGCGGGCGACGCGCAGCTTTTCAGCGTAGTAGCGCCAGTCCCAGGCTTCGATTGGCCCGGCCTGCCCCTCGGCCGTGGCAAGATCCTGCAGGGCATCGCGATCGCGCTCGGCCCGTGCCTTGCCTCCCGCCCATACCTGTTCGAGCAGGGCCCGGGCCGCAGCGGGCGAGCCGGCCATGGTGTCGTCGAGCTTGTAGTCGGCGTAGCTGGCATAGCCAAGGAGCCTGGCCTGTTCGGCGCGCAGGGCGACGATCTCGGCGATCACCGCGGCATTGTCGTTCTTGTTGCCATTGGCGCCGCGCTTGATGAAGGCGCGCCAGACCTGCTCGCGAACATCGCGATTGCTGGCGAAATGCAGCACGGGCTCGACGCTGGAGCGCGATGGCGTGATGGCGAAGGGTTGCTCCAGACCCCGGCTACGGGCCGTTTCTGCCGCTGCCGAGCGCGCAAATTCGGGAAGACCGTCCATATCGGAAGCGGAAAAGGCCATGTGGCCCTCGTCTTCGTCCGCGAGAACATTCTGGCCGAACTGGGTGCCGAGCGTCGCCAGGCGCTCGGAAATGCCGGCGAAACGCGCGCGTTCGTCGGCGTCAAGCCGCGCCCCGGCGCGGGTGAAATCGAGATGGTAGCGCTCCAGCACCCGCAGCGCCTCGGCATCGAGCTGCGACTGATCGCGGTCACGATGGAGCGCGTCGATGCGGGCGAAGAGATCCGCGTTCAAAAAGATCTGGCTTTCGTGGCGTGCCAGGAGCACGGCGACTTCGCGTTCCACGGCCTGCAGCTCAGGGGTGGTCGCGGCCGAGGTGAGTTGACCAAACAGCATGGAGACGCGCTTCAGCGCCTGGCCCGACCGTTCCATCGCGAGCACCGTATTGTCGAAGCTCGGCGCCGCCGCTTCCTGCGCAATCGCGGCGATCTCGGCGCGGTGTTCGTCCAGTGCGGCGTCGAAGGCGGGCTGGAAATGCGTGGTCTCGATCAGGTTGAAGGGCGGGGTCTGATGGGGCGTGGTCCAGGCGGACAGCAAAGGGTTGGTCAAGGAATGGCTCCGGATTTTGCACCCAAGGTGTAGGTGAGAGACGGTTTCGACAAGCCCCTGCCCGGCAAAAGACTGGTTGGGTGGAAGGGTCTGGCAACGGAACGGAGGTTTGGTTGCGGCGTTCCTGCAAGCATATGCAGGAGGCAAGCATGGCGGCTCGACCCTATTGGCGCGGCTATCTCAAACTGTCGCTGGTGACCTGCGCGGTGACGCTCTCGCCGGCGACGACACAGGGCGAGAAGGTCCGCTTCCATACCCTCAACCGCAAGACCGGCGAGCGTATCCACACCCAGTATGTCGATGCCGTTACGGGAAAGAAGGTCGCCGATGACGACCAGACCCGGGGCTTCCAGAAGGCCGAGGATGACTATGTGATCCTTGAAGAGGACGATCTCGACTCGGTACAGCTCGAGAGTGCGCGCGCTATCGATATCGATGAGTTCGTTGCGGCTGACACGATCGAATGGGTGTATTTCGACAGCCCATATTTTGTCGTTCCGGCCGACGAGGTCGGCGAGGAGGCCTTCACGGTGATCCGCGAGGCCATGGCGGACGGGGATGTCGTGGGTATCTCGCGGCTCGTCATGGGCGGGCGCGAACGGGCGGTGATGCTGCAGCCCTGGGACAAGGGGATAATCCTGTGGACGCTGCGCTTCGGCGATGAAGTGCGCGACGAGGACGACTACTGGAAAAGCGTCAAGGCCGAGAAGCCGGACGCGAAAATGCTGTCGATGGTTGAGGATATCATCAAGGATCGCACCACGGCCTGGAGCGAGAGCATGGTCAAGGATCCGGTGCAGGACAGGCTGCTCGAGATCATCAAGTCCAAGAAATCAAGCAAGCGCAAGACCAAGCCGAAAGCGGACGACGAAGACGAAGTCGTGGCGCCACAGAGCAATGTCGTCGACCTGATGGCGGCGCTCAAAAAGAGTCTTGAGGGCAAGCCCACTGGCGGGAGGAAATCCCGGCGCTAGCTGGCCTTGCGGCGGGCGGCCGGTTTGGCGGCAGCAGTTTTCTTCGCCCGGGTTTTTCGTTTCGCCGGAGCCTCATCGTCATTGCCTGCGCTCAGGCGCAGCGCTTCGAGCAGGTCATTGGGCTTGGTGGGCTCGGGACGGCGCAGGGGAACGATCTTGCGGCCGTCGATCTTGGCCTTGACCAGTTCGGCCAGAGCTTCCTCGTAGCGATCATCGAACTTGTCGGGGTCAAATTTGCCGGCCTTTGTCTTGAGGATATGCTGGGCCAGCTTGAGCATTTCCGGCTCGATCTTGCGCTTCTTGATGTCGCTGAAAGCGTCGCTGGACGAGCGGACCTCGTAGTCGAAGTTGAGCGTCGTCGCGATCAGGCCTTCGCGGTGGGCGCGGATCAGGACCGGGCGCAGACGGCGGAACAGCACCGCGTGGGCAATGGCCGCGGTCTTCTGGTTACGCAGCGCCTCGCGGATCAACACGAAACTGTCCTCGGTCGCGTCCGATGCCGGCAGCAAGTAGTAGGGCTTGTCGAAATAGGTGGGTTCGATGCGGTTGCAGGCGATGAAGGCGTCGACCGTCAGGCTCTTGTCGCTGTTGGGGATGGCAGCGGCGATTTCCTCGGGTTCGAGCACGACATAGGAGCCCTCGTGGGTTTCGTAGCCCTTGACCTGGTCGGCGGTTTCGACGGGCTTGCTGGTCTTGTCATCGACATAGAGCCGGCGCAGGCGATTGCCGGTCTTGCGGTTGACCATGTGCAAGCTGATGCGGTCGGAGGTGGTTGCAGCCGTGTACATTTTTACCGGGCAGACGATCTCCGCGATCTTGATCACGCCACTCCAGACTGCCCGTGCTGCCATGTCTTGAAACCCTGGTGCCTTGGTGAGCAGCAACGTGCGGGAATTGCCTCAGTTCCGTGACCATGCATGCCGCCCCTGCAAAATCTGCGGCAACCTAGTGGTCAATCCGCCGTTGTGGCCCGCCGATCAACTGGAGCAAGCCATGTCCGAAATGCCCAAGTCATCCCGCCAGATCCTGCCTGGCGACTATACCAAGCTGGGCGCCAACTGGGATGGCGAAGGAACAAATTTCGCGCTGTTTTCGGCTTATGCCAGCCGGGTGGAGCTATGCCTGTTCGACGAGGGCAGCGGCGCCGAGATCGAGCGGATCACCCTGCCCGAATATACCAATGAAATCTGGCACGGTTATCTGCCCGGCGTCGGGCCGGGCACGCTATATGGCTATCGGGTCCACGGTGCCTTCGAACCTGCGCAGGGGCATCGGTTCAACGCCAACAAGCTGCTGATCGACCCCTATGCCCGAGAGCTGGTGGGGGACGTGCAGTGGTCTCCAGCCCATTTCGGCTACCATGCCGATGCGGAAGACAAGGACCTCTCATTCAATGAAGAGGACAGTGCATCGGTAACACCAAAGGCACGGGTGATCGATCCGCATGGCTACGACTGGTCCGGCGATCGCAAGCCCAATATCGACTGGGCCAAGACGATTTTCTACGAAACTCACGTCAAGGGCTTTACCCAGTTGCATCCGGCAGTGCCGGAGGAATTGCGCGGGACCTTCGAGGGTTTGGCGCAGCGCGAGGTGGTGGATTACATCAAGTCGACCGGCGTGACCTCGGTCGAACTGCTGCCGATCCATGCCTTTCCCGATGACGACTTCTTGCTGCAAAAGGGGCTCAGGAACTATTGGGGCTACAATACGCTCGGCTTTTTCGCGCCGGCCAGCCGCTATTACGGACCCAATGGGATCAACGGACTGCGCAACACGATCCGTGCCTTCCACGATGCCAATATCGAGGTCATCATGGACGTGGTCTACAATCACACGGCAGAGGGCAATGAAATGGGCCCTACCCTGTCGTGGAAGGGTATCGACAACTTTTCCTATTACCGCACCATGCCGGGCGACGCGCGTTACTACATCAACGACACCGGCACCGGTAACACGGTCAATACCAGCCATCCGCGCGTCATGCAGATGATCACCGACAGCCTGCGCTACTGGTCCGAGGAAATGCATGTCGACGGTTTCCGCTTCGATCTCGGCACTATTCTTGGTCGCGAGCCGGAGGGCTTTGACCAGCGCGGCGGCTTTTTCGACGCCGTTGGCCAGGACCCAGCCCTCGCCAAGGTCAAGCTGGTCGGCGAGCCCTGGGATATTGGCCCTGGCGGCTATCAGGTCGGCGGCTTCCCGCCCGGCTGGGCCGAGTGGAACGACAAGTATCGCGATACCGTCCGTGACTATTGGAAGGACACCGACCATACCTCGGGCGACTTCGCGGCGCGTTTCACCGGCTCGGGCGATGTCTACGACCTGCGTGGCCGCCGGCCGTGGGCTGGCGTCAATTTCCTCACCGCGCACGACGGCTTCACCCTGCATGACCTGGTCTCCTACAATGACAAGCACAATGAGGCGAATGGCGAGGACAATAACGACGGTCACAGTGACAACCGCAGCTATAACTACGGCGCGGAGGGCGAGACGGATGACGAGGGCATCGTCGCCGTGCGCGAGCGGCAGAAGCGCAACTTCCTTGCCACGCTCTTCCTGTCACATGGTACGCCGATGCTGCTGGCTGGCGACGAGTTCAGCCGTACCCAGAGCGGCAACAACAATGGCTATGCCCAGGACAGCGAAATTTCCTGGATCAACTGGGATTTCAACGACAACGCCAAGGCGCTGACCGATTTCGTTCGGCAGCTGGTGGCGATCCGCAATGCCCAACCGCTGATCCACCGCGACAACTGGCGCGATATGATGAGCGTCACCTGGTACAATCCGGGCGGCGGCGAGCAGCAGGCGGCCCATTGGCTTGATGCCGGCGCAACCACGCTGGGGATCCGACTGTCGCGTGACGACCTCAAGGGTCAGGACGGGGTGTGGTGGGAACTGGTTGTCCTGTTCAACCCGCATGATGGCGAGGTGGACTTCACCGTGCCCAAGCGGGGCGACGATACGCCATGGACGGCGGCGATCGACACGGCAATATCGGAGCAAGATGCTCGTTCAGTGCAGGGCGGCGAGGCCATCACGATGGCGCCGCGATCACTGATATTGCTACACTGAGACGATGGATTGGCGGCGGGCGTCGATGGACGCCCGCCAACATTACAATACTGGCTCAGCGGCGCAGCAGCTCGCGATAGACGACGCCGTCAAAATCGGTGTGCAGCGTCACCGGCTCGCCTTCGGGATCGGTGGCGTGCATTGCCAAAAGTCAGCAGCTTCTTACGAGCAAGTCCTGTGATTACCGTCGATCAGCAAGGCGGGGTCGAAGCGACCGCTGGCCAGGACAGCACGGAGCATGGCTTCGTGGCCGGTGATGTACAAATTCTGTTCAGCGAGCCAGGCATCGTCGAAATAGGTTTCGCGGTAGCGCTCGCCGCTGTCGCAGATCAGCGAAGCTATTGAACCGGCTTTGCCAGACTGGACAAGTCCATCGGCCGCCCAGAGCAGGCCGATGAAATTGGTGCCGGTGGACGCCCCTACCCGGCGGCCCAGCAGTTCGGACAGGATGCGGGTGGCGGCAATGGATGCCGTATCAGGCACCTTGAGCATGGCGCTCACCACATTGGGCACGAAGGATGGTTCGACACGCGGCCGGCCGATGCCCTCGATGCGGCTCGGTCGCTGGCACTTCGTCTCTACGCTATCGCCGCACCAACCTTCGAAAAAGGCTGAATTCTCGGCGTCGGGTACGCAGAGCTGGGTGCGCAGGCCGCGATAGAGGATGTAGCGACCGATCGTAGCCGAGGTGCCGCCGGTGCCGGCGCTCATCACGATCCAGTCCGGCTCGCTATGCTGCTCCAACGACATCTGGGAGAAGATCGACTCGGCGATATTGTTGTTGCCGCGCCAGTCGGCGGCGCGCTCGGCAAAGGTGAATTGATCGAGGTAGTGGCCGCTCTCGACCTGCGCAAGCTCCCTGGCCTCGTCGTAAATCCTGGAGGGGTCGTCGACATAGTGGCAATGGCCGCCATGCTGCTCGATCAGCTGGATCTTGCTGCGGCTGGTCGACCTCGGCAGGACGGCGATGAATTTTAGCCCGATCAGGCGGGCGAAATAGGCTTCGCTAACGGCGGTTGATCCCGACGATGCCTCAACCAGCGTGGTCGTCGGCCCGATCAGTCCATTGCAGATGCCATAGAGGATCAGCGAGCGGGCCAGCCGGTGCTTCAGGCTGCCGGTCGGATGGCTCGACTCGTCCTTGAGGTAGAAATCCACGCCGCTAAAAGATGGAATGGAGAGCGGAACAAGGTGAGTCTCACCCGAACGCCGCGAGTCCGCTTCCAACAGCCTGATCGCCGCGCGGCTCCAATCCGATCCAGTTTCTACGCTCATCGCTTTTTGAAGCATGCCATGCTCCTGTTAATTATTCCTGGAGTATCATATTCTCTTTATATCGTCATTCAAGCACATTCATGCCCATCGATCCACGGACGGGCTGATTGGCGTTCGGCTCAGAAAAAGAAAGCCCCGAGCGCAATTCGCCCGGGGCTTGAGAATGTCATCGCGATGCGCCGTCCTGGACAGCTTGCGCTAGGTGCGATGGGCGAGGCGCCGGTTGAGGCGAAGGGCGACGAGAGTGCAGATGGCGCCGGACAGCAAGTAGGCGCCCGAGGAGATGAGGCCAAACTGGCTCGACAGGACCAGAGCGGCGAGCGGCGCAAAGCCTGCGCCGAACAGCCAGGCGTGGTCAGAGGTCAGGGCCGAGCCGGTATAGCGATAAAGCTTGCTGAAATTGGCCGCCACAACGCCCGACGACTGACCGAAGGACAGACCAAGAAGGGTGAAGCCGATAACCATATAGGCGATTTCGCCGGTCGAGCCGCCTTCGAGCAGCAGCGGGGCGAAGATGGAATAGATGGCGATCAGTACGGCGGTAACGCCCAGCAGCCAGCGGCGGCCGAAGCGATCGGCCAGAACCCCGGAGAGGACGATGGTGGCGATACAGATCACGGCCGTCGCCGCCTCGATCAGCAGGAAGCCGACCGGCGTGTCCTCGGTGTAGAGAAAGACATAGGAGAGCGGGAACACCGTCACCATGTGGAAAAGGGCAAAGCTCGCCAGAGGGGCGAAGGCGCCGATGACCACATTCTGCCAGTTGTTGGCCAGGGTCTCGCGAATGGTGGTGGGGACGAGTTCGCCGCTTTCAAAGAGTTCGGTATATTCCGGGGTCACCACGATGCGGAGACGCGCAAAGAGCGCCACGACGTTGATGGCGAAAGCCACGAAGAAGGGATAGCGCCAGCCCCAGGCGAGGAAATCCTCGGCGCTCAGGCTCGCGGCGAGATAGGCGAACAGCAGGCTGGCGACGATCAGGCCGATGGGCGCACCAAGCTGGGGGATCATGGCGAACCAGCCGCGCTTGTCCTCGGGGGCGGTCTGCGACAGCAGCGAGGCCATGCCATCCCAGGTGCCAGCCAGGGCCAGGCCCTGACCGCACCGGAAGATGATCAGGATGGCCACGGCATACCAGCCGACCTGGTCATAGCTGGGCAGGAAGGCGATCGCCACGGTGGATACGCCAAGCAGCAGAAGCGCCAGGGTAAGCTTGATGCCGCGCCCGTAGAGACGGTCAAGAGCGGAGAAAATCACCGTGCCGGTGGGACGTGCGACAAAGGCCAGGGCGAAGACGGCGAAGGACAGCAGCGTGCCGGTCAGCGGGTCGGCAAAAGAGAAAATAACCGAAGGAAAAACCAGCACGGAAGCGATGGCATAGACGAAGAAGTCGAAAAATTCCGACGTGCGACCGATGATCACACCGATGGCGATTTCGTTGGCGTCGACCGGACGATGGTGAGCGTTGACGACTCTCGCGTCGTGCTCTGCAGAAGTCTCGGGAACTGGTGTTGATGACGTGGCCATGGCGCCAGATCCTTGTAAAGTAACGATTTTATCGTTCAGAGCGAATAGATTACCCGTCGGCCATAACAAGATGGCATGATGGAGACGGGCTGTCATGCACCAGATGCAGCGCAGCCGCGAGTGGACAAAATGTCCGATGGCGCAGAAACCATCATAAGCCTAGAGCGCAGTCACCGAAGACAAGAAATGTGGCCCCATGTCTCGCTTTGCCAAAAGCCCCGCTGCTGTTTTGACTCCATTTTTGCTCGCCGGGTGCACCATGGCACCCTCGGGCGACGTGGCCATGCAGCAACGCGATCTCATCCTGATCGCAACCTTCCTGATGCTGCTGATCATCATTCCGGTGATGGTCCTGGTGGTGGTGTTTGCCCGCAAATACCGCCATGGCAACACCAAGGCGCGTTACGAGCCGGACTGGGATCACTCGACGCAGCTCGAACTGGTGATCTGGGCAGCGCCGCTGCTCATCATCATCTGCTTGGGCGCCGTGACCTGGGTGAACACCCATCTGCTCGATCCCTATCGCGAGCTCGGACGCATACGCCCCGGCGAGGCTGTGGCGGCAAACGTCGAGCCCCTGCTGGTTCAGGTCGTCGCCCTGGACTGGAAATGGCTGTTCATCTACCCGCAGTATGACGTGGCGACGATCAACGAGCTGGTGGCGCCGGTCGACCGGCCGATCAAGTTCGAGCTGACCTCCGACACGGTGATGAATGCCTTCTATGTGCCTTCGCTGGCCGGCATGATCTATGCCATGCCAGGCATGCAGACGCAGCTCCATGCCGTGATCAACGAGCCTGGCGAATACAAGGGCATCGCCGCCCACTATAGCGGCCACGGCTTCTCTGGCATGCATTTCAAGTTCCACGGCGTGGACAATGCCGGGTTCGACCAGTGGGTCGCCGATGTGCGCGGCTCTGGCGACATGCTCAACCGCCAGCGTTATTTCGACGTCGAGGCACGCAGCGAGAACAATCCGGTGCAGCATTTCGCCGGCGTCGAGAACGGGCTGTTCACGGCCATCGTCAATATGTGCGTCGAGCTCGACAAGATGTGCCAGAACGAAATGATGGCCATCGATGCCAGCGGCGGTAGCGAATCCGGGGCGCATAATATGGCGCCGGCGCTCTATTCGGGCGGCGATGCACGCCTGCAGGAAGTGCTGGGCGTTCGCCGCACTTATGTGGGCGCCATCTGCACCCCCGAGGAAGCCATCGCCACGACGGCTGCCATTCCCTCCATCCCCGCTCCCAATCCGGCGCCGCTCAAGGGCCTGGGCCTCAATCGCCCCAGTGTCATGACCGCCGACCATCGGGAGGTCTTTGACTGGCTGGCCGGCAAGGTCGCCTCCATCGAATCCAACGCATCGAGTGCCCTATGAACGAGTTCTGGTCCTTTATCTTCGGGCGCCTGACGTGGGCGGCCCTGCCCTATGACCCGATCATCATCATCACCTTCGTGGTGGTGGCCATCGGCGGCCTCGCCGTCGTCGGCGCGCTGACCTATTTCAAGCTCTGGGGCTATCTCTGGACCGAATGGTTCACCAGCGTCGATCACAAGAAGATCGGCATCATGTACATGATCCTGGGCCTCGTCATGCTGATGCGCGGCTTTGCCGACGCGATGATGATGCGGCTCCAGCAGGCCATCGCTTTCAACGGGTCGGAGGGCTATCTCAACGCCCACCACTATGACCAGCTGTTCTCGGTGCATGGCGTGATCATGATCTTCTTCGTGGCCATGCCGCTGATCACGGGCTTCATGAACTATGTCGTGCCGCTGCAGATCGGCGCGCGCGACGTAAGCTTCCCGTTCCTCAACAATTTCAGCTTCTGGATGACCGCAGGCGGCGCCGTGCTGGTGATGATGAGCCTGTTCGTGGGTGAATTTGCCCAGACCGGCTGGCTGGCGTTCCCGCCGCTGTCGGGCATTGAGCAATCGCCGGCCTCCGGCGTCGACTATTACATATGGGCCCTGCAGGTGGCCGGCGTGGGCACGACGCTATCGGGCGTCAACCTCATCGCCACCATTATCAAGATGCGCGCCCCCGGCATGACGCTGATGAAGATGCCTGTCTTCACCTGGACCTCGCTCTGCACCAACGTGCTGATCGTCGCCTCCTTCCCGGTGCTGACGGCTGTGCTGACCCTGCTGTCGCTCGACCGCTATGTCGGCACCAACTTCTTCACCTCCGACTTTGGCGGCAACGCCATGATGTATGTGAACCTGATCTGGATCTGGGGTCACCCGGAGGTCTACATCCTCATCCTGCCGTGCTTCGGCATTTTCTCGGAAGTGGCCTCGACATTCTCGGGCAAGCGTCTGTTCGGCTACACCTCAATGGTCTATGCCACGGTCGTCATTACCGTGCTGTCATACCTGGTCTGGCTGCACCACTTCTTCACCATGGGGTCGGGCGCGAGTGTGAACTCGTTCTTCGGCATAACGACGATGATCATCTCGATCCCGACGGGCGCCAAGATATTCAACTGGCTCTTCACCATGTACAAGGGCCGCATCCGCTTCGAATTGCCGATGATGTGGCTCATTGCCTTCATGCTGACTTTCACCATTGGTGGCATGACCGGCGTGCTGCTGGCGGTGCCGCCGGCTGACTTCGTGCTGCATAACTCGCTGTTCTTGGTGGCTCACTTCCACAATGTGATCATCGGCGGCGTGCTGTTCGGCATCTTTGCCGGAATCAACTACTGGTGGCCCAAGGCCTTCGGCTACAAGCTCAACGAGTTCTGGGGCAAGGTGTCGTTTTGGTTGTGGAATGTCGGCTTCTGGCTGGCCTTTGCCCCGCTCTATGTGCTGGGCCTGATGGGCGTTACCCGCCGCATGCGCGTGTTCGACGATCCGAGCCTGCAGATCTACTTCGTGATCGCCGGCATCGGCGCCGTGGTGATTGCCGGTGGCATTGCCGCCATGGTGGTGCAGTTCGCCGTGTCGATCCTGAGCAAGAACAAGGATTGGGATACGACGGGCGATCCGTGGGACGGGCGTACGCTGGAATGGGCTACCTCCTCGCCGCCGCCGCAATTCAACTTCGCCTTCACCCCGGTGATCCACGACAACGACGCCTGGGCGGATATGAAGAAGCGCCATGCGCAGCGGCCGACCAAGGGGTTCCTCGAAATCCACATGCCGCGCAACACCTGGGCCGGCGTGGTCCTGGCGGGGCTCGCGACCGTGCTCGGCTTCGCGCTGATCTGGTACATGTGGTGGCTGGCGATCCTGAGCTTTGCAGCGATCATTGCCGTCGCGATCATCCACACGTTCAACTATGACCGCGACTACTACATCCCGGTCGAGGCCGTCGCCGACATCGAAGACCGGCGCACGACCCTCCTGGCAGGGAAGAAATAAGAGATGAGCACACGCGCACCCACTGCCGACGAGGCGCCCGAGTTCTATGAACTGACCGCCCATCACCATGCCCCGCATGGCTCGACGGCGATCGGCTTCTGGCTCTATCTGATGAGCGACTGCCTGATCTTTGCGACGCTGTTCGCCATCTATGGCGTGCTCGGGGCAAACTATGCGGCGGGGCCTTCCCCGCAGCATCTGTTCAGCCTGCCGCTGGTCGCAGCCAGTACCACCGCGCTGCTGCTGAGCTCGATCACCTATGGCTTTGCCATGCTCAACATGGACGAGGACAACAAGTCCCGCACCCTGATGTGGCTGGGCATTACCGGCGTGCTGGGCGCCGTTTTCCTGGGGCTGACGCTCTATGAATTCTACCACATGATCCATGAAGGTGCCGTGCCGCAGCGCTCGGCATTCCTGTCGGCCTTCTTCGTGCTGGTCGGCACCCATGCCCTGCACGTTGCCTTCGGCATCCTGTGGCTGGTGGTGCTGATGGTGCAGATCGCCCAGCGTGGTATCGGCGCCTCAAACCGCATCCGCGTGCAGTGCCTGTCGATGTTCTGGCACTTCCTCGACGTCATCTGGATCGGCGTCTTCACGATTGTCTATCTGATGGGGATGCTGCGATGAGCCAGAACCACGTTGTCGACCACGGTACGGCCAGCAAGATGGCGCATGCCCATCCCAATCCTGCGGTGCATGGCGATGGCCATGACCATGGGTCGCGTCGGACCTATCTGACCGGCTTTGCGCTGTCGGTGATCCTGACCGCCATCCCCTTCTGGCTGGTGATGAGCGGGGTGATCGGCGACAAGATGGTCACCACGCTGCTGATCATGGCCTTCGGCATGGCGCAAATCCTTGTGCACATGATCTATTTTCTGCACATGAACACCAAGTCGGAGGGCGGCTGGACCTTCATGGCGGCGATGTTCACCATCATCATCATCGTCATCGCCCTGTCGGGGTCGCTGTGGGTCATGTACCACCTCAACACCAATATGATGCCGGGCCACGAGATGAACCCGGCGACGCTGTTGCAGTGATCCATGTCGGATACGACGACAAAAAATCGTAGCCTGACAGCTATTTGGCCCATCCTCGTGGTGGGCCTTTTGGCTTGTGCGGGCTTTGCCGCGCTGGGTGTGTGGCAGGTGGAGCGGCTGGCCTGGAAGAATGGGCTGGTCGAAGCCGTGGAGACACGGGCTCATTCGAACCCGCTGGATCTCGACACTGCCGACTGGTCGGATATCGACCCGGTGGCGATTGAGTATCAGCGCGTCATGGTCAATGGTTCGCTGTTGCCAAAGGACAATTTCGTACAGGCGGTGACGGCACTGGGTGGTGGCTTCTGGGTGATGACGCCATTGCTAAAGCCCGATGGGCGCACGCTTCTTGTCAATCGCGGCTTTGTCCTTCCGGACGAGCGCGAGGCAGCGCGACTGACCGAGGAAACTCCCGTGACCATCTCCGGCCTGCTGCGGGTCACCGAGCCGGACGGCGGTTTTCTGCGGGCCAATGACCCGGAGGCGGGCCGTTGGTTCTCGCGCGACGTTGCCGAGATCGGCACAAGCATGGGCGTCAGCATGCTAGACGACTTCTTCATCGATGCGGATGAGGTTGTTGGTGACGCGGTTCAGGGTGGGCTGACGGTCCTCAGTTTCTCTAATAATCATCTGGTCTATGCGCTGACCTGGTTTGCCCTGGCGGCCTTTATCCTCGGGGCGCTCGTCTATGTGGTCCGGGACCGCGTCAGGGAAAAGCCGGCGACGTCCCAGGACTAAATCACCCTGCCGGGGTTGCCGCGGACCGCGTAAGCGGGCTCAATAGGCGTTTCGGATGAGGGAGGATTGTCCATGTCGCTACGCGTGCTTTTCATTGGTGGAACGGGGCAGATTTCCTATCCCTGCGTACAACGCGCGGTGGCGAGCGGCCATCAGGTCAGCGTGTTCAATCGCGGCAAGCGCGCTGACGCCCTGCCCGAGGGCGTGACCTCGATCGTCGGCGACCTCAACGGGCCGGAATATGGGGATTTGGCCAAGGCCAATTTCGATGTGGTGGCGCAATTCATCGCCTTTACGCCCGACCAGGTGCAGCGGGACATCGAGGTTTTCCGGGGCCATTGCGGGCAGTATGTCTTCATCTCGTCGGCCTCGGTCTACGAGAAACCGGCGCGGCATTATGTGATCACAGAGGAAACCCCGGCGATCAATCCATACTGGCGCTACAGCCAGGACAAGATCGCCTGCGAGGAATTGATCAATGCGACAGATGGGTTTGACTGGACCATCGTGCGACCCAGCCACACGGTGCGGACCGGGTTGCCGGTGATGATCGGCGATGCCGACGTGATGGCGCGGCGCATGCTTGATGGCGAGCCGACCATCGTGGCGGGGGATGGCCACACGCCATGGACGCTGACGCGGTCCGAAGATTTCGCCGTGCCCTTCGTCGGCCTGTTCGGCAAGCCGGCGGCGCTGGGCGAAATCTTCCACATCACCAATGATCGTGCCCATGTGTGGGATGACATCCAGACAGCAATCGGGGCGGCGCTGGGGGTGGAGGCCAAGATCGTGCATGTGCCGACCGACACGCTGGTGCGCTACGTGCCGGATTGGGTCGGGCCGCTTATCGGTGATAAGGCGTGGTCGGCGATCTTTGACAATTCCAAGGTCAAGCGCGTTGCCGGGGATTTCACCTGCGCCACGGATCTCAAAACCATTCTGGAAGAACCGATCCGGCACCTGAAGCAACGGCTTGCGGCCAAGCGGCCGGAGCGAGGTGCGTTCGACGATCTGGTCGATCGGATCTGCCGGGAACAGTCGGCACTGGGTTAGCCCGGGCCAACCTGTCGGGAAGGTCAAAACAAAGCCCGGCACTTGTGGTGCCGGGCTTTTTCATTGAGCGGTGATGAGCTGGCTATTCGGCCGGCTGGGGCTGGATGGTGCCATCGACCACCGGGGCCTTGGGGGCGTTGCCGCTGAGGGCAAGGCGCATCTGGTCTTCGTCCAACTCGCCTTCCCAGCGGGCGACGACGAGACAGGCCACGGCATTGCCGACGAGGTTGGTCAGGGCGCGGCACTCGGACATGAAGCGGTCAATGCCCAGGATCAGCGCCATGCCGGCGATCGGCACGGAGGGGACGACCGAGAGCGTTGCAGCAAGGGTGATGAAGCCGGCGCCGGTGATGCCAGCTGCGCCCTTGGAACTCAGCATGGCGACCAGCAGCAGCACGATCTGTTCCCAGAGCGAGAGTTCGATGCCCGTAGCCTGGGCAATGAACAGGGCTGCCATGGTCATGTAGATATTGGTGCCGTCGAGGTTGAAGGAATAGCCCGTCGGAATGACGAGGCCGACCACCGACTTCTTGGCGCCGGCGGCTTCCATCTTCTGCATCAGCGTGGGCAGCGCAGCTTCAGAAGACGAGGTACCCAGAACGAGCAGCAGTTCCTCGCGGATGTAGCGGATCAAGGCGAAGATCGAGAAGCCGTTGTACTTGGCCACCGCGCCCAGGACGACGGCGACGAAGAAGAAGGCGGTGGCGTAGAAAGTGCCGACCAGCAGCGCCAGGTTGGCGATCGAGCCGATGCCATAGCGGCCGATGGTGAAGGCCATGGCGCCGAACGCACCGATCGGGGCGAACTTCATCAGCATGGAGACGATCTTGAAGACCGGCGCCATGATGGCCTGGAAGAAGTCCAGAACCGGCTTGCCGCGCTCGCCGACCGAGGACAGGGCGATGCCGAAGAGCACGGCGACGAAGAGCACCTGGAGGATATTGCCCTCAGCAAGAGCGCTGACCATGGTGTTGGGGATGATGCTCATCAGGAAGCCGATGATGGTCGTCTCATGCGCCTGGTCGGCATAGCCCTGGACGGCCGACTGGTCGAGGGTTGCCGGATCGATATTGAGGCCGGCGCCGGGCTGGACGACATTGGCGACGATCAGGCCAACGATCAGCGCCAGGGTCGAGAAGGTCAGGAAATAGATCATCGCCTTGCCGACGACCTTGCCGACCTTGCCGAGATCGCTCATGCCGGCAATGCCGGTGGCCACGGTCAGGAAAATGACCGGCGCGATGATCATCTTGACCAGCTTGATGAAGGCATCGCCGAGCGGCTTCATCTCGGTGCCAATGGCTGGCCAGAAATGGCCGAGCGCAATGCCGATGATGATGGCGACGATCACCTGGACATAGAGGTGCTTGTACAGCGGAATTTTCTGGGCCGGTGCGCCGGCCGTTTGCGGAACCAACAAGTTCTCACTCCCCGATTTTTCGGCCGCGTTGGATGCCACGGCCTCTGGGATGACGGATAGCAAGGCGCGTGCCAGCCGAGGTCGCTGGCGCTAGGGCGCTGAATCTGCGTGGCAATTTGTTCGTGAATAATCGAACTAGACGTGGTTTTGTGCGGTCATTCGCACATGTGACTTGCCATTCGTGCGAAAAACCGCACAACAAAGGCATGGCTTCCCCTTTGTCCATTCGCAGGTTGTTCGGCGCAGAGCGCATGCCCTGGCTTGCGTTGGCCGTGGTCTGCCTTGTGCTGTCGGGCGTGGTGATCCTTGTGGCGGATCGTTACGCCAGCAGTCAGGCCGATGCGACTTTGGGAGCGCGTTTGCGGGCCACGACGAACCTGCAGGTTTCGGCGCTGACCTCGGCCCTCGACAAGCAGCGCGCCGTCCGCTTCGTCATTTCCCGCGATGCGGACGTCATCGCGACCCTCGCCGCGCCAGATGCGACCGCACTCGACGGGCTCAACGCCAAGCTGGAGACGCTGAACCAAGGCGCCGGCGCCAGTGTCATCTACATCATCAATACCGACGGCATTGCCGTGGCTTCGAGCAATTTTCGCGAACCGCGCAGTTTCGTCGGCAATGACTACAACTTCCGGGCCTATTACAACGACGCCATGGCGGGCGGGACCGGGCAGCTGTTTGCGCTGGGTTCGGTCAGCCGCCGGCCGGGCCTCTATATAGCCGAGCGCATCGAGGGGCCCGATGGTCCGCTTGGCGTGGCGGTGGTCAAGCTCGAGTTCGATGAGTTGGAGGCCATGTGGGGGTCGGAGGCCAGCGACACTTATGTGATGGACAGCCGTGGTGTCGTCATCCTGTCGAGCGTCCGCCAATGGCGGTTCTACATGCGTCAGGCGCCGTCGGCATCCGAGATCGCCAGCCTCAGGGACAGCCTGCAGTTTGGCGAGGCGCCATTGATCCCCCTGCCCGTCTCAACGATCAGCCCGATGGGGTCTGCCGATCTGGTGACGGCGCGATACCCCGGTACGCGGAAGGATATCGAGGCCATAAGGACCTATGCCGACGTGCCCGGCACGGACTGGACGCTATTCACCTTTTCGACTGTCGAAGAAAACCGGGCGTCGGCCATCAGCTCGGCGCGCGCCGTTGGCCTGCTGTCGCTGCTGGTGGTTGCCACGGGGGCTGCGCTCCTTCTCGCCTACCTCTTGCGCAACCGGCGGGCGCAGCGTGGCATGCAGGCCGAGAGCGCGCGTCTCGAACTGGCGGTTGCGGCGCGGACGCGGGACCTGCTGCAGGCGCTGGAGGATCGCCAGCAGGCAGAAGCCAAGGCCGGACGGTTGCGCGATGATCTCGCGCAGTCCAATCGCCTCGCCGTATTGGGACAGATTGCCGCCGGGGTGGCGCATGAGATCAACCAGCCGCTGGGGGCGATCCGCGCCTATTCCGAGAATGGTCGCGTGTTTGCCGGACAGCGGGACCTGGGTTCTGTCGACGACAACTTGGCGTCGATCACTGCGCTGACCGAGCGCATTGCTGCCATCACCGAGCAGTTCCGCACCTTTGCCCGCAAGGGCGGATCGAGCGTCGAGCCAGTGGACGCGGTTGAAGCCGTCGAGGCGGCCTTGGCCATGCTGCGCCACCGGCTGGCGCGCAATGGCATAGACGTGACCTTTGCCCCATCCGGGCGACCGATGCCAGTTCTGGCGGACCGGATCGGGCTGGAGCAGATCATCGTCAACCTGGTGCAGAATGCGATCGAGGCGCTTTCGGAGACGGAGATTCCGCGGATCGAAATCGACCTGATGCGCGCCGGGGGGCATGTCGCCCTGACCATCCTCGACAGTGGGCCCGGGATTCCG
Source organism: Candidatus Devosia phytovorans (assembly GCA_029202405.1). Classification (NCBI taxonomy): domain Bacteria; kingdom Pseudomonadati; phylum Pseudomonadota; class Alphaproteobacteria; order Hyphomicrobiales; family Devosiaceae; genus Devosia; species Candidatus Devosia phytovorans. Next base: position 1,900,997 of record CP119312.1, read on the forward strand.
CCCGATATCCTCGAAAAGATGTTCGTGCCCTTCAACACCAACAAGCCCAAGGGCCTGGGGCTTGGCCTGGTGATCAGCCAGGAACTGGCCCTGAAATTTTCGGGCACGCTATCGGCCAATACGACGACCGATAGCGGCGCCTCGTTCACGCTCACACTGCCGGTTGCCCCATGACGGAATTGACTGTTGCCCTGGTGGATGACGATGCCGATTTCCGCACCGCCACCGCCCAGACCATTCGGCTGGCCGGCCTCACGGTCGAGACCTTTGCCGATGCGGCATCGCTGCTCGAAGTGGTGGGGACCGACTTTGCCGGGATCGTCGTATCCGACATCCGCATGCCGCGGGTCAGCGGGCTCGACCTGTTCGACCGGCTGCGGGCGGTGGACGAGGCCATTCCCGTGATCCTGATCACCGGGCATGGCGATATCGACATGGCGGTCAACGCCGTGCAGGCCGGGGCCTATGACTTCATCGCCAAGCCGGTGAGCGCGCAGCGGCTGGTGCAGTCGATCCGGCGCGCCATGGACATGCGCCAGCTGGTGCTGGAGAACCGCGACCTCGCCCGACGGCTGGAAACCGACGATGGCGCCCCCCTGCTCGGCCAGACGCCGGCGATGGAGCGGCTGCGCCGCACGTTGCGCCAGATTGCGGTGGCCGATATCGATGTGCTGGTCGAGGGCGAAACCGGCAGCGGCAAGGAAGTGGTGGCACGGGCACTGCATGAATGGGGACGCCGATCTGCAGCAGAATTCGTGGCGCTCAACTGTGGCGCCCTGCCCGAGACGGTGATCGAGAGCGAGCTGTTCGGCCACGAGCCGGGCGCCTTTACCGGCGCCACCGCGCGACGGATCGGGCGCATCGAGCACTCGTCGGGGGGCACGCTGTTTCTCGACGAAATCGAAAGCATGCCGCTGGCGACGCAGGTCAAGCTGCTGCGCGTGCTGGAGCAGCGCCGCATCAGCCCGCTGGGAACGAACAAGGAGCGCGACCTCGACCTGCGGGTGATCGCGGCGTCAAAACTCGACCTCAACCAGGCGTCGCGCGACGGAAAATTCCGCGAGGATCTCTACTACCGCCTCAATGTGGTGAGCGTTTCGATCCCGCCCCTGCGTGAGCGCAGGGACGATATCCTCCTGCTGTTCGCGCATTTCCTGGCGCGAGCGGCCAAGCGCTTCCAGGTCGAGACACCGCTGGTCAGCCCGATCCTGCGCGATTTTCTGGTCAGCCATGACTGGCCGGGCAATGTGCGCGAGCTGGGCCATTTTGCCGAACGCTTCGTGCTGGGCCTTGAAGTGGACGCCACGGGCGGCCAGGTGCTGCCGCCGGCGAGCTTGCCCGATCGCGTAGCCCAGGCCGAGGCCGCCATCCTGCGCGAGACGACCGAGCGGCACGATTGGAACATCGCCGCCTGCCTTGCCGAACTGGGTATTCCACGCAAGACATTCTACGACAAGCTCAAGCGGCACGGGATTTCGCGCGCTGAGCGCGCTCAGTAGCTGCGCATGCGATCCCTGACCTTGCCGAGGAAGCCATCGAGCTGGGCGGGCGTGCAATTGTTCATGTCGTAAAGCGCCAGATAGTCCGGTCGCGTGCGGAAGGTGGCCCAGCCCCAGCGCGTGGCGATGCGGCGCGGCGGATCGCCCATCACCCAGGTGCGGAGACGGTTGCCGCCATAGGTGGTGACGAAGGCGACCTTCTTGATATTGGTAAGGCTGGGTTTGAGCTTGCCGCGATCGCCACCGCCGTGCATGACGAAGGACACGCCGGGCAGGAAGATGCGATCGAAATAGCCCTTGAGGATGGCCGGATAGCCATAGTTCCAGACCGGATGGACGATGACGAGCGCCTCTGCGGCGCGCAGGCGATCGACATAGGGTTTGACCGCAGGCGTGAGATTGCCCGGCACGTCATGATAGCCCAGCCGTTCCTCGCGACTGAGCACGGCGGGAAAATCCTCGTCGTAGAGATTGAGCGCATCAACCTCATGGCCGGCCTCGGTCAGCCCGTCGATCGCGGCCTGGAACAGGGCGCGGTTGTAACTGGTTTCGACGGGATGGGCGTGAATGACATGGACCCGCATCAGGCAGCATGGACCGGATTGAGGCCATCGAAGAGCCAGGCCTTGCCGGCGGAGAAATCGAAGTCGGGATTTTCCCAGGCCACCATCTTGCCCGGATTGAGCATGCCCTTGGGATCGGCCTCGCGCTTGAAATCGAGCTGGCGTTGGTCGGTGCGCTTCATGCCGCCTTCTTCGAGGGTGAAGCGATGCGGATTGAAGACGTCGCAGCCATTGTCCTCGTGGATGCGGATGATCTCCTCGAGCCGCGCCTCGGTGGTGTAGCGCACCAGCGGCAGGCCGGAATAGGTCACCTTGCCGTCCTGGCGGGTGATTTCGATATGCATCAGCAGTTCGTCGCCGAGGATGGAACAGATCTTTTCGACATGCTCGCTGGTCGGATAGCGGGTCTGCAGATAGGTGATCGCGGGATCGACCTTGAGGGCGCGCAGGGTCGTGTGGTTCCAGGCCAGTTCATAGACCGGCGGCAGGCGCTTGATTTCTTCGGGGGTCGCGGTATCGGAGCGATAGCGCAGCTCGCCCTGGCGGTGGCGGATGAAGAGTTCCATGGCGGCCACGGCGACCGGCGCCACCATCAGCAGCACCACGGACTGCCCATCCTTGAGATAGGGCTTGTGGCGGTTGAAATAGGCTTCCGGGATAGGCGCGGCGCAGGGGGCGACTTCCTTGACCAGGAGACCATCCTGCAGGGCCACGGCTTCGGCAAAGCGGCAGGCGTCCATGAAATCGTCGAAGCCGACGATCATGTCGACCCAGTCATAGGCCTGGGCGAGCGGCATTTCGGCCTCGACGATGATGCCATTGGTGCCATAGGCGTGGGCGACCTTGAGAATGTCTTCGCCGCTCAGGTCGATCTCGCGCGGCTCGGCCTCGCAGGTGACGATCTTGAGGCCCAGAATGCTGCCCAGATTGCGCAATCCGCCCCAGCGGACGGAGCCGACGCCGCCCGAGCCGCCGGCGATGAAGCCGCCGAGCGAGGCCATGCGATGGGTGGAAGGGTGGAAGCGCAGCTCGCCATTCACGGCGGCCTTGGTCTCGTGGTCGAGCTTTTCCAGCACGGCGCCGGCCTGGGCGCGGACGCGATCAGGCTGGATGTCGAGCACCTTGTCCATGTTCATCAGGTTGAGCATGGCGCCGCCGGCCAGGGGCATGGCCTGGCCGTAATTGCCGGTCCCGGCGCCGCGCGGAGTGATCGGCACATCATGCTTGAAGGCGGCGCGCAGCACGGTCTTGACCTCTTCGGTCGAGCGCGGCGAGACGACGACTTCAGCGGTCACGTGGTCGAGCTTGGCCTTCAGCACGGGCGAGTAAAAGTAATGGTCGCGGCTGCGCTGCTGGACAATGCGGGCATTGTCCTCCTGGGGAATATCGCCCAGTTCGGCGCGGAAAGCGGCAATGCTCATCTGGTCACCATAAGGTCGTCGAGTTCGCGGTAGTCGGGAAGAGTCGTGTCGATGGAAAGGCCCGAGCGCAGTACGGTGCGGTCGGCTTGCGGACGCGACATGAGTTCGGTCCAGCTTCGGGCGCGGAACAGCACAAGATCGGCCGGCGCGCCAGGCGTGATCGTGGCCTGATAGGCAAAGCCGGCATGGGCGGCCGGATCGGCGCCGACCGCGCGGGCCCAGCTGAAGGCCTGGCTCTGAGGGTGATCAAAATGGAGGATGCGCGCGCCTTCGCGGAGGACTTCGAAGCCGTCGAGGTCGCCATAGGCGTAGAAGGGATCGCGGGTATTGTCCGAGGCGATGGCCACCGGCACGCCGGCTGCCTTGAGCTCGTTGAGCAGGGTCACGCCCCGCCAGCGGGGGGTGCGGATGCCATCGGTATTGTCGCGATCCTGCAGATACATGTTGCACATGGGCAGGCTGACCACCGCGATGCCGGCACGGGCGACCTTGTCGATAACCCGGTTGGCGACATCCTCGGCCTGCACCGACAGCGAGCAGCAATGGCCGGCGGTCACCTTGCCGGTGAAGCCGCTCTCGATCACGGCATCGGCGAGACATTCCAGCGCATTGGCGGCCGGGTCCGGGCTTTCGTCGGTGTGGAGATCGATGTCGAGGCCGAGCTCGCCGGCGATTGCCACCAGCTTGCGCATGATGGTGGGATTGTCGGGGTGTACGGCCGTCGAGCCGCCCAGGATGCCGCCGGCGGCCTTGGTGCGTTCGCCGATGGCGCGGAGAGCGGTGGGATCGAGGATGGTATCGGGACCCATGAGGCCCGCGGCCTGCAGTTCGATCCGGCCCGCCCAGCGGGCGCGCATGGCTTCGAAGACGTCCCAGGTGATAGTATGCTGGGGCGGCGCCATGTCGAGATGGGTGCGGATGGCGGCCGTGCCGTGGGCATAGGCGCAACGCAGGGAGAAATCCATGCGCCGTTCGACATCTGCCGCAGCCCAATTGGCCTGGCGGTCGGAGAGTACGGCCATCAGCGCACCGATCCAGGTGCCATCGGGGTTCTGCTTGCGTGGCCAGATGTGGCCCTTGTCGAGATGGGTATGGAGATCGACGAAGGCGGGCAGCACGATGCCGTGGTCGAGATCGATGACATTGGGGCCAGCGGTGCCACCAGCCGGGTTTACGCTGGAGATGGCGCCATCGGCGATGGCGATGTCGAACAGGCCGACAGCGCCGGAGGTTGCGTCACCCATGACGGACAGCGGCACGGTGGCATTGGCGATCGTATAGTGGCCGTCGGCCGGAATGTTGATCGCCACCTCAGTTCTCCCGCCGCATGGCGCTTTCGTGCCAGCGGTGCAGCAGCAGCCAGGAGATCAGCGAGGTCAGGGCGAAAATGACGATGCCGGTCAGCATCAGCAGGATCAGCGCCGCATAGAGCCGCGGATAGTTGAGGCGATAGCCCGATTCCAGCAGCCGGAAGGCCAGACCCGAGCCCCGGCCCGCCGAACCGACGGCAAATTCTGCGACCACCGCTGCAATTAGCGACAGGCCGCCACCAATGCGCAGGCCCGCGGCGAAATAGGGCAGCGAGGATGGCAGCTTGAGATAGAGCAAGGTCTGCCAGCGGCTGGCGCCGTTCAGCTCGAAGAGGTTGAGCAGGTTGTGGTCAACGCTTTTCAGACCCGCGACCATGTTGGAGAGTATGGGGAAGAAGGCGACGATGAAGGCGCAGGTCAAAAGGACGGACTGGGAATCCTTGATGTAGATGATCAGCAGCGGCGCAATGGCGATCATCGGCGTGACCTGCAGGATCACGGCGAAGGGGAAAATGGCCAGTTCGACCCATTTCGACTGGACGAGGATGATGGCGAGGCCCACCCCGCCAGCAAGCGCCAGCAGCAGCGCCAGTAACGTCACGCGGACGGTGACCAGCAGCGATGGATAGAGCGTCGGCCAATCGGTGAACAGGGCGACGATGACATCGCCGGGTGCCGGCATGATGTAGCGCGGCACCTGGTTGACGGTGATGTGCAATTGCCAGAGGCCGATGGCCAGCAGCACCATGGCGGTCGGGATCACGACGCGCAGGATGCGTTCGGTGAGACTGGTTCTGGCGACGACAATGGCAACGGCACTGTCGGTGCCGGCCTCGGAGGATTTGATGGCGGGGGCAGCGTCACTCATTTGCCGGCTGCTCCAATGTCGATGGCTTCCTGAAGGGCGCGCGACACCGTGTCGGTGGTCGCACGATACTCTTCTGAAGTGCGGTAATGCGCGTCGCGATCAATGGAGGTGAGGATGGGCAGGTCGGAATAGACCTGACCCGGCCGCGCCCGCATGACCACGATCCGGTTGGACAGAAAAGCGCTTTCGAACACCGAATGGGTGACAAAGATGACGGTGAGGCCGGTTTCGCGCCAGAGACGAAGCACGTCGTCATTGAGCTTTTGCCGGGTGATCTCATCGAGCGCCGCAAAGGGCTCGTCCATCAGCAGGAGCTTTGGCTTGGTCACCAGTGCCCGGGCGATGGAAACGCGCATTTTCATGCCGCCGGACAGTTCGCGCGGATAGGATTTGTGGAAATCGGCAAGGCCGACCGAGGCCAGCACTTCCATGATGCGCGGGCGCGCTGCGGATCTGGACATGCCTGCAAGGCGCAGCGGCAGGTAGACATTGCTGAACACCGTGGCCCAGGGCATCAGCGTCGGCTCCTGGAAGACGAAGCCGATGTCCCCCTGCGGCTTGCCGCGGCTGTCGATCTTGCTGGATGGCCAGTCGATCGTACCGCTGCTGGCCTCGCCGAGGCCCGCGATGATACGCAGCGCTGTGGATTTGCCACAGCCGGAAGGACCAAGCAGCGACAGGAATTCGCCGCGCCGCACATCCAGCGTCATGCCCTTGAGTGCGAGCGTGCCATTGGAAAACAGCTTGGAAACATTACGCATCGAAACCACGAGACGGCCCGAGGCCGCATTGGTCGCCGGTGCGGCGGCAAGAGATGTATCAGTCAAAGAACTATCGCCCGTTTGAGGGTCGCCACGACGCCGGCCGAGGTGCCGGCGCCGATGAGACGAAGGGTCGGCTTACTTCACGAGGTCCACGCCCAGCCCCTGGCAGACCAGTTCGGTCGTATAGGCCTGGGTCACATCGATGCCGGCGTCGTAGAGGCCAACCTCGACCATATTGTCGTAATAGGTCTTCCAGCGTTCGTCGGTCATGCAACCGATGCCCTGCGTCTCCGCTTCGCCCGAAATCAGGATGCCGTATTCCTTCATCTTGTCGATGGAATAGGCGATCTGCTCATCGGTCATTTCCGGATTGTCGGCCTTGATCAGGTCGTTGCCGGCCGTGTTGTCGCCGTAGAGATAGTTGTACCAGCCGATGATCGAGGCCTCGACGAAACGCTTGGCCACATCGGGGTTTTCGTCATACCAGGGCTTCATCGCTTCGATGGTCGTCGAATAGGGCGTATAGGTTCCCTGATCGGCCAGCAGCCACACGTCGGGCGCAAAGCCGGCCTCGGTCTCGATCGAATAGGGCTCGGAGGTCAGGTAACCCTGCTGGATGGCCATGTCGTCGGACAGGAAGGACGCCGGATTGAACTGATAGGGCTCGTATTTCTCGTCAACGAAGTCAGGCCAAGCGGCCTTCATCCAGCTGAAATAGCCGGCAAAGCCATCGGCGCTCAGGATGTATTTCGAGGCGCCCGCCAGTTCGGGGAAGGTGGCGAACTTGCCTGGATGCGACATCAGGATCTGCGGATCCTTCTGAAAGATTGCCGCCAGGGTAATGGTGGGAATGCCTTCCTTGACGCTGTTGATGGCACCCGTGGCGCCGCCCATGTAGAATTGCACCTGGCCGGAGACGAGCATCGGCCGGCCTGGCGACTGTGGGCCACCCTGGGCAATGGTCACGTCCAGCCCATATTCGGCATAGGTGCCGTCGGCGATAGCCTGGTAGTAGCCGCCGTGCTCGGCCTGGGCGAGCCAGTTGGTGGCGAAGGTCACCTTATCCTGCGCCACGGCGCCCCCAGCCGCGAGGCCGCCCGCCAGGATTGATGCGGTCAGGACAGTCGAAAGTCTCAGCATGCTATGCGCTCCCCTTTCCGGCCCCTCAGCCGGATGAAATTTGTGCGAGTGCTTCTCCGGGGCAAATGCTGACCGACTGATCAAAAAATGAAAAGCCAAAAAATAGGCATGTTCAGCGGATGCCTGCCATGCGTGCAAATATGTATCAATTGGGCTAGCCAGAGCGAAATCGGCTCGTTAGCATCCGCGCCAAATGACCACTTCACTCAACCCTCCCGACATCCATCCGCCTTTCGCCCCCTATAGCCACGGCATTGTCGTGCCGGCCGGGCAGAAGCTTGTTTTCTGCTCCGGACAACTCGGCATCGGCGCCGACAACGTCGTGCCGCCCGACTGCGGGGGACAGGCGCGCATCTGTTTTGACAACATTGCTGCGATCCTGGCCGAGGCGGGTCTGGGGCTCGAACATGTCGTCCGCATCAATGCCTTCGTCACCGGGCGCGAGCACCTGTCCGACTATATGGCGGTCCGGAACGGGCTCTTTGCAGCACCCTATCCTGCATCCACGCTGATGATCGTTTCGGGCTTTGCCCGGCCGGAATTTGTCGTCGAGATCGAAGCCATCGCGGCCGGTCCGGCCTGAGGAAACACATATGCCCCGCAAGATCTGGTGGACCGACTACGCCGCACGCGAATTCGACACTATCGACCCGATGAAGACCATTGCCATCCTGCCGATCGCGGCGGTGGAACAGCATGGCCCGCATCTGCCGGTCGGCACCGATACGATCATCAATACATCGATGATGGAATTGCTGGCCGAGCGCGCGCCCGCGGGTCTCGATATTCGCATCCTGCCCGTTCAGGCCATTGGCAAGTCCAACGAGCATATCTGGGCCAAGGGCACGATCACCCACACGGCCAACAATCTCATCGATGCCTGGACGCAGATCGGGCTCGAAGTGGCGCGGGCGGGGGTCAGAAAAATCGTCTTCGTCAATTCGCACGGCGGCAACGAGGAGATCATGGGCATTGTCACCCGCGAACTTCGCGTGCGCGCCGGCATGCTGGCGGTCAAGAGCGGCTGGCGCTTCACACCGCCTGACGTTTTGACCGATCTCGAACGCCGCCACGGCATTCATGGCGGCGATTCCGAGACCTCGCTGGTGCTTCATTTCAAGCCGCATCTGGTCGACATGCGCCGGGCGGAGAATTTTGTTTCCATCGCGGCCCGCGACGAGCAACAGTTCCGCTATCTCCGACCCACTGGCGCCTTCGGCCACGTCTATGCCTGGATCGCCTCGGACATCAATCCGGCCGGCGCGGTCGGCGACGCCAGTCTGGCGACCGCCGAAAAGGGACAGATCATTGCCGAGGCCAATGTGGCGGGCATGCTTGAAGTCCTGGCCGAAGTCGAGGCCATGCCCCTGCCCCAGTGACCGTCGCGAAGATTGCTGTTCGACTTTGGAGCGGCAAATTCTGGCAAAGACTAGCCATTTGACTATTCGAATAGATCAAACGATGGGCTTGCAAGCCCCTGCAACAGGAAACACAGTCAGCATCACTGACTGACCCAAACGACGGATATTGCTCAATTTTTATCGTTTGGGGCGGCCCTTTGCAAAGGAGCCTGCTGCTTGATCGTGCCTCACATTTCGCCGCGCCGATTCTAGCAGGGGGAAATCTTGGCGCTTTCGAGCGACCTCCAGAACATTCCCGGCGGAAATCATGCAGACGTTGCCATCGTGGGCGCAGGTGCGGTCGGCCTGCTGCTGGCCGCCGACCTCGCACGTGCCGGCAAGAGGGTGCTGCTGCTGGAAGCGGGGCAGACCGATCCCAACGCTGCGGACTATGTCTTTGACGAGATATCGAGTGCTGGCCGGCGGTTCACAGGGCTGCAGGAAGGGCGATTCCGGACGCTGGGTGGGACGACGACCCAATGGGGCGGCCAGCTGGTACCGCTCGAACCCATGGTGTTTGGCGAACGCGACTGGCTGGCGGAGAGCGGCTGGCCGATCGAGTCGACCGAACTTGCCGAAGCTTATCAGGCAACATTTGATCTGCTCGGCATGCGCGGACGTCTCAGCGAGCGGGAAGTCTGGCAGCAGCTCAGGGCCAAGCCGCCGGCAACGGGCGACGACCTCGACCTGTTCCTGACCCGTTGGGCACCCGAGCCCAATTTTGCGCGCCAGTTTGCCAGGGATCTCAGGGACAATCCCAGGCTCGTTGCGCTGACTGGCGCCACGGTCAGCAGCCTGTTCCTGCAGGGCGGCGGGCAGAGGGTCGGGCTGAACGTCACGAGTGGGACAGGCAATGTGCGGATAACGGCGGGCGCTGTCGTGCTGGCCAATGGCACAATCGAGATTGCGCGGCTGCTGATGCTGCCGCTGGAGGGCGCGGGCGTGGCGCCCTGGGCCAGTAACCCCTGGCTGGGGCGCGGCTTTGTCGACCATGTGGATGTCGATGCAGGTCTGGTGCGCGTGCTTGATGTCCAGCGCTTCCATGATGTCTTCGATGCCGCCGTCCTGGGAGGCCTCAAGTATCTCCCCAAACTCAAGCTATCGGAACAGGCGCAACGGCGGGACCGGTTGCTGGGTGTGGCGGCACATTTCGTTTCGACCTCGGCGCGGACGGCGCAATTGACTGCCCTCAAGACCATGGCGCGGAACCTGATCAACCGGACGGCGCTGGAGCATGAAGGGCTCGACTTCCGGCACCTGCCACTGCTGCTGGATACGATTGCCCGGACGGCGGAGCGTTTCCTGCTGCATCGCCGGATCTATAATCCTGACGATGGTGGAATCCTGCTGCGACTCACAGGCGAGCAGATGATGGTGCGCGAGAGCGGGCTGGCGCTGACCGACCAGCGCGACACGCTTGGCAGGCCGAGGGCGACGCTCGACTGGCGCGTGGATGGCGTGGAGCTTGGAACGCTGGCCAGTTTTGCTGTCCGGGTTGCCGACTATCTCGAAAGGGCGGGACTTGCGGAGGTCGAGATCGATCCCCAGCTCCTTGCACGCGACCCGGCGTTTCTCGAAAGGATCGAGGATGGCTTTCACCATATGGGCATGGCGCGAATGGGCGCTTCGCCGAGCGACGGCGTTGTCGATCGAGAGCTCAAAGTGTTCGGGACGAACAATCTTTTCGTCGCCGGTGCAGCCACTTTCCGATCTGCGGGTTTTGCCAATCCAACGCTAACGGCTTTGGCGCTGGCACTGCGCCTGTCGAGGGCGCTGCAGAGCGGCACGCCTTAGCGGCCCATTGATGGAGATGCCATGCCTTTCCCGTTTTTCCGCCGCGGTCGTCACCTTTCAAAGGGGCAGGTTGCACAGCTGACCATCGTCGATCTCGACGGCAGGCAGCAGGTGATCCACACCGCCGACAGCGTGATCGAAGCGCCCAACTGGACGCCGGACGGGCAATGGCTGGTGGTCAATGGCGGCGGGCGGCTGTATCGGCTGCCGGTGACCGGGGGCACGCTGGAGGCGATCGATAGCGGTGTGGCGACGCGGCTCAACAATGACCATGTGCTCTCCCCGGATGGTCGCACGGCCTATGTGAGTTCGGACGACGGCCATCTCTATGCCGTGCCGCTGGCCGGCGGCGTGACGCGGCGGATTTCCAACGACCATGCGACACCGCACCACTATTATCTGCATGGCATTTCGCCCGATGGGCAGACGCTGGCCTATGTGGCGGTGGAGGAGCCCGCTGGGAAGCGCATGGTCAATGTGTTCACGATCCCGGCGGCAGGTGGACCGGACAGGCGGTTGACGGAGGTCAGCGTGCCCTGCGACGGGCCAGAATATTCGCCGGACGGGAAATGGATCTACTTCAATTCCGAGCTCGCCGCCTCGCAGCCCGGCCATGCGCAGATTTTCCGGATGAAGGTAGACGGTAGCGGGATCGAACAATTGACTTTTGACGATCGGGTCAACTGGTTTCCCCATGTTTCGCCGGATGGCCGGCATGTCGCCTATCTCAGCTATCCGGAAGGCACGACCGGCCATCCGCCGGACAAGGATGTCGAGTTGCGGCTGATGTCGCCGGAGGGCGGGAACAACCGGTTGCTGGCGACCTGCTTCGGGGGCCAGGGGACGATCAATGTCAATTCCTGGTCACCGGACAGCAGGCGGCTGGCCTTTGTCGCCTATCCGCGGGCGAGTGCCCGGCCTGGCTAGTCGTCGCCGGGCCAATCCTGCTACGCCAGGGTTACCAGTTGGCGGCTATGTATTTGGTTTCGCAGAATTCGAGGATGCCGTGGTGCGCACCTTCGCGGCCGAGGCCGCTCTGCTTGGTGCCGCCGAAGGGTGCGGCGGGGTCGGAGATGGCGCCGCGATTGAGGCCGACCATACCGCTTTCCATGCGCTCCGAAACCCGCAGGCCGCGCGCGAGGTCCGATGTAAAGACGTATGACACGAGGCCAAAGTCGCTGTTGTTGGCGGCGGCGATGGCCTCATCCTCGGTGGCGAAGGTGGTGATGGCGGCGATCGGTCCGAAGATTTCCTGGCGGGTGATGTCGGCGTCTTCTGCGACATCGAACAGGACGGTCGGGGGGAAGTAGAAGCCGTCGCGGACCAGCGGCTTGCCGCCCACCAAGATTTTGGCGCCGCGCTGCTCGGCATCAGTGACGAGGCCGGCCACGCGGTCGACGGCAGCCTGGGTGATGAGCGGGCCGCATTGAGTCCGGCTGTCATAGCCGGCGCCGACGACGAGGGCGCCCATGCGTTCAGCGAGCTTTTGCGAGAAGGCTTCGGCTATGCCCTGCTGTACGTAAAAGCGATTGGCGGCGGTGCAGGCCTCGCCGCCATTGCGCATCTTGGCCAGCATGGCCCCTTCGATGGCGAGATCGAGATCGGCATCGTCGAAGACGATGAAGGGCGCGTTGCCGCCCAGCTCCATCGAGCAGGAAATGACCTGGTCGGCGGCTTCCTTGAGGAGGATGCGGCCGACCGGCGTCGAGCCGGTGAAGCTGAGCTTGCGGACGCGCTTGTCATGCAGCATGGCGCTGGTGACCGGGCCAGCGGCGCTGGTGGTGATGACATTGACGACACCGGGCGGCAGGCCGGATTCCTGGTAAATCTGCGCCAGCGCGAAGGCGGTCAGCGGCGTTTCGCTGGCGGGTTTGAGCACGCAGGTACAGCCCGCGGCCAGGGCCGGAGCGATCTTGCGGGTCGCCATGGCGGCGGGAAAATTCCACGGGGTGATCAGCACCGCCACGCCGATGGGCTGGTGCTCGACGATGATCTTGTTGGCGCCGCTGGGCGCCGTATAGATTTCGCCGTTGAGGCGCACGGCTTCTTCGGCGAACCAGCGAAAGAACTCGGCGGCATAGGTGACTTCGGCCAGCGCATCGGGAAGCGCCTTGCCGTTTTCGAGACTGATCAGCTCGGCCAGCATCTCCCGGCGCTCGATCATCAGCGCGTAGCATTTGCGCAGGATTTCCGATCTGTCGCGCGGTGGCGTGGCGGCCCATGCAGGCGCGGCGTCATGTGCCGCTTTCACTGCGTCTATGGCATCTTCGACGCTGGCATCGGCAATGGTGACGATGACGACCCCGGAGGAGGGATCGACCACATCGATGCGCTTGCCGGTGGCGCTTTCGTGCCATTTTCCGGCGATATGCAGATCCCTGGGGATGGCGCCGATATCGAAACTGAGCTGCGCCGTTATGGTCTCGATTGCGTTCATGCCAGCTATCCTTCTTGCGTCCCCGTGAGTAACCCGGCGGGACCAGCTTCGACCAGAGGCTTGCTGCGATGTGATGGCGCGGGAAGGCTGCCTCCCCTCACGAGGGGGGAGGCAGGATGATCAGGCGACGGCCTCGCTGGCAGCAATAGCGGCCATGTTGACGACGCCGCGGCTGGTGACGGACGGCGCCAGGATATGGGCCGGCTGGCGCGTCCCCATCAGGATGGGACCGACCGGGAGCGCATTGTTGAGCTCCTTGAGCAGGGTCATCGAGAGGTTCGCCGACTCCAGATTTGGGAAGATCAGCAGGTTGGCTTCGCCGCGCAGCACGGAGTTGGGAACATAGCGGTCGCGCAGGCCCTCGTTGATCGCCAGGTCGCCCTGCATTTCGCCATCGACGACCAGGTCCGGGGCCACGACCTTGAGGCGCTCATAGACTTCGCGCATCTTGATCGACGTATCGCCATCACGCGAGCCGAAGTTGGAATAGCTGAGCAGCGCTGCCCTAGCTTCGATGTTGAAGCGCTTGAGGTGGTCGCGCGCCTGGAGGGTGATTTCGACGATCTCGTCGGCGCTGGGGTCGATGTTGACATAGGTATCGGCGAGGAAGAAGACGCCGCGTGACATGACCAGCATGGAAAGCGCGGAGAGCTGGGACGAATTGTCGGCCAGGCCAATGACCGACTGGATGTCGCGGGCGTGCTTGATGAAGCGGCCCTGCAGGCCGCAGATCAGCGCATCGGCCTCCTTGCGGCGCACGGCTAGGGCACCGATCACCGTTGTATTGGTGCGGACAATGGTGCGGGCGGTGTCAGGGGTCACGCCCTTGCGACCAACCAGCTCCTGGAAATCGCTGACGTAGTCGCGATAGCGCGGATCGTCCTCGGGGTTGATGACCTCGAAATCCTTGTCTGGACGAATGGTCAGGCCAAAGCGTTCGAGGCGGCTTTCGATGACCGAGGGGCGGCCGATCAGGATCGGGCGGGCAATCCTGTCTTCCAGCAGAACTTGGGCAGCACGTAGGACGCGTTCGTCCTCACCATCGGCGAAGGCGATGCGGGTGGCCTGGCCCTGTGCCCGCTCGATCATCGGCTTCATAACGAGGCCGGAGCGGAAGACGAAGCGATTGAGCTGGTCGTGATAGGCGGCGAAATCGCCGATCGGGCGCTGGGCGACGCCGCTTTCCATCGCCGCTTTTGCCACCGCGGGGGCGATGCGAAGGATCAGGCGCTGATCGAAGGGATTGGGGATGAGGTATTCGGGACCAAAGATTGCCGGGACGCCATGGGCGCTGGCTTCGAGGCCCGGCTCATGGGCGAGTTTTGCGATGGCATGGGCGGCGGCGGCCTTCATGTCTTCGTTGATGACGGTTGCACCGCAATCGAGCGCGCCGCGGAACAGGAAGGGGAAGCAGAGAACGTTGTTGACCTGATTGGGGTAATCGGAGCGCCCCGTGCAAATCATGGCGTCAGGCCGGGCTTCGCGGGCCAGTTCGGGCATGATCTCAGGGATGGGATTGGAGAGCGCCAGGATCAGAGGATTAGGCGCCATGTCCTTCATCATTTCGGGCTTCAGCGCCCCGGCCTTGGAGAGGCCGACATAGATGTCGGCGCCGGCCATGACTTCGCTGAGTTCGGTCTTGTCGGTGTCCTGCGCAAAGGCACCGCGCCAGCGATCGACATTGTTGTGACGGGCCTTTGTCACGAGACCCTTAGAGTCAGCGATCCAGATGTTTTCCCGGCTCGCGCCGACGGCGATCAGCATGTTCATGCAGGCAATGGCGGCAGCCCCTGCCCCCGAGGTCACGATCTTGACCTTGGCAATGTCCTTGCCGACCAGCTTCATCGCATTGATCACGGCGGCGGCGACGATGATGGCCGTGCCGTGCTGGTCGTCGTGGAAGACCGGGATATTCATGCGCTCACGCAGCGCTTCCTCGATCTCGAAGCATTCGGGCGCCTTGATGTCTTCGAGGTTGACCCCGCCGAAGCTCGGCTCGAGCGGCGCGACGATCTCGATGAAGCGCTTGGGATCCTGCTCGTTGACTTCGATGTCGATACTGTCGATGCCAGCGAACTTCTTGAACAGGACCGCCTTGCCTTCCATCACCGGCTTGGATGCCAGCGCGCCGATATTGCCCAGCCCCAGCACCGCAGTGCCATTGGAGATGACAGCAACCAGGTTGCCCTTGGCCGTATATTTGTAGGCGGCCTGCGGGTCGGCGGCGATTTCCTCGCAGGGGATGGCGACGCCAGGGGAATAGGCCAGCGACAGGTCGCGCGTATTGGCCAGCGGCTTGGTGGCGACGATTTCGAGCTTGCCAGGCCGTGGATGCTCGTGGAAATGCAGGGCCGCATCGCGCAGGCTGGAGTTGGTGTCGTTTGCCATGGTGCTTCTCCGGGATCAGGCTTTGCCAGTTCGGCTCCCGCGCAGCCCATGGGCTACGGCAGTGAGGAGCCCTCAGGTGGCGTTGCCCTTCGAAGATCAGGGCGGCAGCCGTCGTGGAAGCTATACTTTCGTCGAGGCGGGGCGCCAGAGGCAAGCGAGGCGAGGTATCAGCCGCCAAAGGCCAGCGGCACGTCGAAGGTCCAGTCGGCGCGGCCGGCACCTGAGGGGATGGGCGGGAATGGCGCTGCGCGCTGGACCAGGGCAATGCCGGCCTGATCGGTCGAGCCATTGCCAGAGGAACGGGCGACGCTGATGCCGGACAATTGGCCATTCGACAGCACGGTGAAACGCACGATGACTTCGCCGGCCTGTCCATTGGCGCGGCGCAGGGCGGAGCGGAGCTTGCCGATGACCTGGCTGGGATAGCGCGCCACTTCGGCGCTGCCGCCACTGCCATTGCTGGCGCTCTGTTGCGGTGCGCCGCCGGCAGCCGCTACCGAGTCGGCCTGGCTGTTGCCACCATTGCCCGCGGTCTGCGGCGCGGGCTGTTGCTGGGGGCGCGGCTGTTGCTGCTGGGTCGGCGGCCTTGGGGCGTGGACGACAGGCTTGGATGGTCGCTGGAAGCTGAGCTGATGCGGCACGGGCGCGGTGGACAGGTCCTCGGCGCTGACAGGCTCGAGCGGCGCAGGTGTTTCGGCGTCCACCGTCGAGGGCTGGACCGGGGTTTCGACCGGCTGCGGCTCTATGGCTTCGACGGGCACGGAGGGCAACACTGGCGCGGCCGACAGGGCGCTCTCTGCCGTCGACGACAGTTCCGCCACTTCAAGAGGCGCCGCTTCCAGCGGCTCGATGGGCTCTGCCTGTTCGGAAACCTGGGTCGACTGCACAGGCTCGGCCTGCTCGGCAGTCTCGACTGGCTCCGCTTCTGCGACCTCGACCGGCTCGACGGGCTCGGCCTCCGGCTGTTCTGTGGGTTCGACAGGTTCGATCGTTTCAGAGGTCACTGGCTCGACCGGCTCGGTGGTCGGCTCAACGGGGTCGGGCGTGATCGGCTCGATGGTGGTCGCCGCATTGCCGGCAGAGACGGAGGAGACCGTGCTGTCGGAGTCGACCTGTTCGGTCGAATTGGTGCTTACCGTGGTCATGGGGATGATATCGACCGTCACCGGCACGGCGGCAGCCGCGTCATCGGCATCCGGCCAGGCGAAGCCGACCAGCAGGGCCCCGACAAGGCCGGCATGGACCAGAGCCGAACCGGAGAGCGCGATGCGCATCAGTTGGCCTCTTTGCGCTCGGTGATGAGGCCGATCTGGCCATAGCCGGCGGCCGACAGCATGCCCATCACTTCCATGATGGCGCCATAGGCCGTGGTGGCGTCACCACGGACATAGAGGCGTTCGTCCGTGCCATCCTGCGCCAGACCATCGACTGTCGTGACCAGCGTTTCCATGGTGACCGGGTCGCCGTCGATCGACAGGGCGCCATCGGGCGTCACCGTTATGGTGATCGGCTTGGCTTCGATCGGCATGACCTGAGCATCGGTCTTGGGCAGGTTGATCGGCACACCCATGGCCATCAGCGGGGCTGCCACCATGAAGACAATGAGCAGGACCAGCATGACGTCGACCATGGGGGTGACGTTGATCTCGCTGATCGGGGCGACCGTGCCGCGACCCCTGCCCCGTCCGCGCTGGTGCCCGCCCGGGCTCATTCCCATGCCCATCACGCCACCTTCGAGGAATCGAGCTGGCGCGACAGCAGCGCCACAAGGCGATTTGCGAAGGCGTCGAGGCGGCCAATCAGATAGCCCGAGTCGGCGCTGAGCTTGTTGTAGCCAATGACGGCCGGAATGGCGGCGAGGAGGCCAAGGGCTGTCGCGAGCAGTGCCTCGGCAATGCCGGGCGCTACGACGGCGAGGCTGGTATTTTCAGCCGTGGCGATGGCGGTAAAGGCATTCATGATGCCCCAGACCGTGCCGAAGAGGCCGATGAAGGGGCCGGCAGAGCCGACGGTCGCGAGTACGCCGAGGCGTTTCTGGAGGGCTGCGGCCTGTTCGGTGACCACCAGATCGAGCGCGATCTCGAGGCGCGTCTGCAGTCCATGTGGGGTCGCGGCCTGTGCTTCGTGGCTCCGGTCCCACTCATCCATGCCGGCTGCAAGAACCGCGGTGAGGCCGGTGGGCGGATTGTCGCCCTGCCCCTGGCGCAGCTGCTCGAGCGATTGGCCGGAGGCAAAGGCGCGGTCGAAGGCGGTCATATCACGCTTGGTCTGCGCATAGAGCGCGGCGCGATTGGCGATGATGGCCCAGCACCAGACGGAGGCCAGCAGGAGGCCGACCATGATGGATTTGACGATCCAGTCGGCCTGCATGAAGAGGCCGAGAATGGAGAAATCGTGTGCAACCGTTTCCATGGATCAGGCACCGAAGGCGATGTCGGAGCGGGTCGTGGTGACCAGCCCGGCCAGACACGCGGTGGCCACGAGGTCGGGACCTTCGCAGGCGGTGATGTCATTGATCAGGACGCGACCAACATTGTCGCAGTCGAGCCCGGCCAGTTCGAACTGCAGCACCTTGGTCTTGCCTTGCGACAGCGCGCGGAAATCGAGCGTAACGATGCGGTCGATGGTGCCGGCGCTGTCGAACAGGGCCATTTCCACCGAAGCACGGTCGAGTTGGCTGCCGAGCTCATTGGTGGCGAGGAAGGTGACGCGGCAGCCGGCAGCGGCGGGGTGGAGGGCATTGAGCTCGAGCGTGAAGGCGGCGGCATTTTCCGGGGCCACGGGCGTGTCCTGAGCGATGGCTGGACTGGCGCAGCACAGGGCGAAGATGATGGCTAGAGCGTTTTTCATTCAGGCAACCCGGGATTGGAGAGAGGTGTGCTGCGCCGATTGCGGCAGCACGAAAGGCGCATCGGCCGTGGGCACGACGCCGACGCGGAGTGGCGCGTCAAAGACCGACAGGATGGTCGAATCGGTCAGGACCTCGGCCGGCGTGCCGGCGGCGACGAGGCGGCCATTGGCGAGGGCGACGATGTGATCGGCATACATGGCAGCCAGGTTGAGATCATGCAGCACGGCGATGACGCCGCCGCCGGCATCGGCATGGCTGCGCGCCGTGTCCATGATCATCAGCTGGTGCTTGACGTCTAGGCTCGAGACCGGTTCGTCAAGCAGCAGGAAACGGGGAAGGCCGTCGAGGACGGGCTGCCACACCTGGCAGAGGACGCGGGCGAGTTGCACGCGCTGCTGCTCGCCACCGGACAGCTCGCCATAATAGCGGCCACCAAAGTCAGCGAGATCGACCCGCGCCAGGGCGCGCTCCGGCAGGGAGCGGAGGGCTTCGCCGGAGGGACCTGGACGACCCGCCGTGGTTCCCATGGCAACGACTTCGCGCACGGTGAAGGGGAATGGCAGAGTGCTCGACTGGGGTAGCACGGCGCGCTGGCAGGCGGTTTCCATGGCCGACATATCGGCCAGGTTGCGTCCGTTGATCCGGACCGTTCCGGTATAGCGATAGTCGCGGGAGATGGCCTTGAGCAGGGTCGATTTGCCTGACCCATTGGGGCCGATGATGGCGGTGAGCTTGCCCGCCGGTGCAGCAAAGCCGATGCCGGACAGGATGGTACGGCCGGCGAGGTCAACGCTGAGGTTTTCGGTTTCGATCATGGCGCTCACCAGGCAAAGGCGGAGCGGCGCCGCAGCAGGATCCACAGGAAGAATGGTCCGCCGAAGGCCGCGGTAACGATGCCGATCGGCAATTCGGCGGGCGAGACGATGGTGCGGCTGATCGCGTCGGCCATCAGCAGGAAGCTTGCGCCGAGCAAGGCGGTGGCTGGCAGCAGGTAGCGATGATCGGGTCCGATGACGAGGCGCAGCAGATGCGGCACGACGATGCCGACGAAACCGATGCCGCCGCTGACCGCTACCGAGGCGCCGGTTGCCGCGGCGACCGAGACGATGGTGAGAATCTTGAAACGCTGGACCTGGAGGCCCAGATGGGCGGCCGTCGCCTCGCCCAGCGTCAGGGCGTTGAGCCCCTTGGAGAGGAAGGCGGCGACCAGCAGGGCTATGGCGATGATCGGGCCGGCGGCGGCGATCTTGATCCAGGTGGCACCGGCCAGCGAGCCCAGGCCCCAGAAAGTCAGGTCGCGCAATTGCGCATCGGTTGCGACATAGACCAGCACGCCCGAAACAGCACCAGCCAGTGCGCCGATGGCGATGCCGGCCAGCAGCATGGTGGCAATGGCGGTCTGACCGCCGCTGGTGGCCACGCGGTAGAGGATGGCGGTGGTGAGCAGACCACCACCAAAGGCGGCGATCGGCAGGGCGAAGATACCCAGCGCCTGGGTGAAGGGCGCAAAGACAGTGGTGCCGAGGACGATGATGAAGATGGCGCCGAGCGCCGAGCCGCTGGAGACGCCGACCAGGCCCGGATCGGCCAAGGGATTGCGGAACAGGCCCTGCATCAGCAGGCCCGAAACGGCAAGGCCCGCGCCGATCAGCACGCCCAGCAGCATGCGCGGCAGGCGGATATTGTAGATCACCGCCTGGTCACGCAGAAACTGGGCCGAATCCTCGGGCATGATACCGAACCAGGAGCCGATGACAGCCCAGGCCGAGGCGCCGGACGCGCCCGTGGTCATGGACAGGAGCATGGCCACGATCAAGGCAAATGCGAGCACAATGACGGTGATCCGGCCGAGCTGGCTGCGATCACCG
Organism: Candidatus Devosia phytovorans; assembly: GCA_029202405.1. NCBI lineage: Bacteria > Pseudomonadati > Pseudomonadota > Alphaproteobacteria > Hyphomicrobiales > Devosiaceae > Devosia > Candidatus Devosia phytovorans. Next base: position 1,921,300 of record CP119312.1, read on the forward strand.
GCCTCGCGTCGAGTCGCGGCAGTATCGGAAACGAGCACAGTGCCGGCCACCATCATCGCCTCCTAATGTGCCGGTGCGCCGTAGAGCAGATCAGCCAGTTCATTGGCCGCCGCCGCGGTGCGCGGGCCGAAGCCGAGCAGATAGGCGCCGTCGAGGCGGTAGATCGCCTTGTTCTGGCCGGCAGGGGTCAGGGCAATGGCTGGATGGCCCAGCAGTTCGGCATCGCTGGCGGAATGGTCGCCACCGCGATCCATCATGACGATGGCGTCGGGCGCGGCCTCGGTGATGGCTTCCTCCGAGAGCGCCTTGTAGCCGTCGTAGTCGCTGATGACATTGGTGGCGCCGGAGAGTTCGATCATGCCATTGGCGGCGGTGCCGGTGCCGGAAGCCTGGATCTGGCCGCCCTGGTTGGACAGGATGAACAGCACGCGCTTGGGTTCGGTGACGGCTGCGTTACGGGTTTGCAGCGCAGCGAACTCGTCTTCGACCTTTGCCGCGAGGAGTTCGGCCTTGTCGGTGACGCCAAGCGCCTGGCCAACAGCCCGGATCTTGGTGACGACGCCGTCGGCCGAAAAGCTTTCCGGCACGGTCTGGAATTCGACGCCGGCGTGGGACAGCACCTCGAGGGCGTCAGGGGGACCACTGCCCTCGATGACCAGCAGGGCCGTCGGGCTGACCGAAAGCACGCCTTCAGGGGCGAGCTGGCGCATATAGCCGACGTCGGGCAGCGTATTGACGGCCTCGGGATAGGTTGCGGTCTGGTCGCGGGCGATCAGCCTGCCCTCTTCGCCGAGCTCATAGATGATCTCGGTGAGCGAACCGCCGATGGAAACGAGACGCGAGGAGTCGGCAAATTCGGTCAGGTCCTGCGCCCAGGCAAGGCTAGGGACGATGATCGTGGCCAACAAGGCGGCTGCAGAGAAAGTGTAGATGCGCATGGTCTGGCTCACGCTGCGTTGGACTTGGAATAGACGGGAAGGTTCTGCACCACATTGCGCCAGCCTTCGCGTTCGCCGTGGCCCTCTTCGCGCTGGCCGAAGAACTGCATGATCAGCTCCCGATTGGCGTCGTAGAGCTCGACCGAGGTGATGTGGCCATCCGAGGTCGGCTTGCGCACACCCCAGGCCGAAACCACCTGGTCGAGGCGCAGGTGCATATGGAAGGTCTCGTCGAGAATGTTGAGCCAGGGGCCCATCGGCTTGATATTGGTGATCGGGCCAGCATGGATCTGGATGCAGCCCTGGTTGCCGATGAAGGCCATGATCGGCAGGTCGGTGCCGGCGACGCTGTCGAACAGGCCCTGGACGGCGGCGTGATCGAGCTGCCAGGCGAAATCCTCGCCCGCCAGTTCCAGCGCATCGAGGCGCGGCAGGTTGTGCTTCTTGAGCAGGCCGAAGAACTGGTGCGTGTCGGTCATGGCGGACCAGCCTTCCCGCAGGGCGGCGGCGTCGGAGGGTTCACCCAGCACTTCGGGAACGGCCGGAACCGTCACGACGCTGTCGAGCTGCTCCTCGTGGCGCAGGTTGGCGACGAGAATGTTCCAGGCTTCTTCATTGGTGGCGGGGCGCGCATGCACCTTATGCACGGCATCGCCCTGGGCATCGAAGAACTGCAGCGAGCGCTTGACGGCACCGTCTTCGGCGGTCTTTTTCACGGCAAAGCCGAAGGCCCAGCGCGAGGGGAAGATGCGCAGATCGATCTGGGCGCCCAGCACGAGGGATGCGCGCGGACCGAGCACGATCTTTTCGTAGGGACCGATCTTTTCGTGCACGGCGCTTTCATTGCGGGTCAGCGCCATGACTTCGCCGACAGCCGTAAGGCCGTTGAGCAGGATGTCGAGATCGACGTTGAGCCGAATCGCCGTGCTGCCGACCTGGGCCGCGACGAGCTCGGCCTCGGAGATCGAATGCACGCGGGCAAAATCGCGCTCGCGCATCTCGGGATGCAGGGCACGCAGCTGACGGATTTCGTCGGGGGATTTTGTCTCAACTGAGGTCACTTTGAGGCCTATTTTGTAAGAATGAGCTTGTCTTGCCGCGTGATGCGTAGCCGGTATGGGGCGCCCCGGTGCATGATCAGCACTTCCGGTTTGCCTGCAAACAGCTCCTCGCTCGTGAGCTCGCGCGCTGGAGCGCTTTCAGGTTCGGGTTCCGGCAAGGGCTTGGCAGACATGATAAATTTCCAAACTTATCCGCTGCCTCTTGCAGCGCTTTTGCCACAATTTTGACACCAGAAAACTTGACTTCCATAGACATATTATTTACAGCCCGCAATAGGTGATCGTCAAACTCATGAATCGATCCGGCAAGCCAGCCAGAAGCCAGCCAGCCATCAACAATTTACCGACTGGAGACTTTGAATGGGGCTGGTTAAGTCGCGTGCCGCGACCCTTATGGGTGGCGTGGCGCTTGCAATCGTGGCTGCGCAGGGCGCCGCAGCACAGAATGTCAACACGACCAATGTGACGCTGCTGGAACGCCTGGTGATCGGCGCGGGTGCGCCGAAAGTGGCAATCGATACGCCGCAGGCGGTGACGGTCATTGACCAGGAAGATCTGGACAAGACCCAGGCCACGACGGTTGGCGATATTTTCGAAAGCGTTCCCGGTGTGACGATGCTCGGTTCGGACAATGTCCTGGGCCAGGCGTTCAATATCCGCGGTATCGGCGTGACCGAAAACACCGCTGACGCGGCCCGCATCATCATCAATGTGGATGGTGTGCCGAAATTCAACGAGCAATACCGTATGGGCTCGTTCTTCTCGGAGCCCGAGCTGTACAAGCAGGTAGAAGTGCTGCGTGGTCCTGCGTCGTCCACGCTCTACGGAGCCGGTGCCCTCGGTGGCGTGATCAACTTCACCACCAAGGACGCATCCGACTTCATAGCCGACGGCAAGACCGGCGCTATCCGCGCCAAGGCCTCCTACGATTCCAACGGCGATGGTACGCTGCTCTCGGGTATCTGGGCGCACCAGCTCAACGAGACGTTCGACATCCTCGCTGCAGGCAACTGGCGCCGGGCCGAAGACTTCACCTTCGCCGATGGCACCATCGGTCAGGGTACCGACTTTTCGACACTCTCAGGCCTGATCAAGGGCACTGCCCAGTTTGGCGAGAATGACGAGCAGGTGCTCCGCCTGTCCTATCAGCGCTGGAATTCGGATGATCCGGACCAGCCCTATGTGCAGACTCAGATCGATCCGGCGTTCAACACTGCCTTTGGTTTCACCGACCGCACTGTGACCGACGACACTGTCGTCCTGTCGTATGAGAATCCGGCCAGCGACAATCCCTGGCTCGATACGAATATCCAGCTCTCATATTCGAACACGCAGAATAGCCAGTCTGACGGCACCTCGTCGGCCATACCTGGCGTCCCAAGCACGGCAATTCTGGATGACACGACCTATGTGTACCGGAACTACCAGCTAAAAGCTGACAACACCGTCGAGTGGATTGGCGACAACTTCGAAAACTACTTCACCTTCGGCTTCCAGGCCAGCCATCAGGATCGCCTTGCCGAACGTCCGAACCCGTCGAGTGCCCAGCGTTTGCTGCAGCACCCGGAAGGCACCGAGGACAAGCTGGGCTTGTTCGTGCAGAACGAGTTCGTCTACGACGAGCGCCTTACGTTGATCGCCGGTATGCGCGGCGACTTCAGCGCCATTTCGCCTTCAGCGGAAATCACGGGCGCACGCGATATCAGCAACGAAGCGTTCTCACCCAAGATCGCGGCACTTTACGACATCAATGACAATATCGGCGTGTTCGGCTCGGTCGCCTATACTGAACGCCTGCCGACCATCGATGAACTCTACACCGTTCAGAACAGCGGCGCGGGCATGAACATGGACCTGCTCAAGGAACGGGCGGTCAACTATGAGCTGGGCGGCACGCTGTCCGGCTTCGATCTGATCCAGTCTGGCGACCAAGCATCGCTGAAGCTCACGGGCTTCTACAATGACCTGCACGACCTGATCGCAACCAGCGGCTCGCGCTCGTCGGCAACCTTCCCGGCTGTCGTCTACTACGCCAACGTCGATCGGGCCCGCATTTACGGCATCGAGGCGGAAGCGGCCTATAACTCGGACCTGTTCTTTGCCAATCTCGCCTATACGGCGACCTGGGGCTACGACAACAGCAACGATCGTCCGCTGCGCGCAATTCCGGCTCACCGCGTCGTGCTGTCAGCTGGTGCCCGTGTTCCCGAGTTCAATCTTGAAGTGGGTGCACGCGCCAAGCTTGTCTCGGATTCCGAAAACAGTGTAGCAGCCACCACCACAAGCCCCGTGGTACCGCGCGACGGCTACCAGAGCTACGATCTCTTTGCATCGTGGAAGCCCGATACCGGCGTGTTTGCCGGCACCACGCTGCAGGCGTCGATTGAGAACATCTTCAACGCCGATTACCGCGACAACCTCTCGCAGACGGATTCTAAGGGCCGCACATTCAAGCTGACCCTGTCCAAGCAGTTCGACTACTAAGTCCTGCTGACCCCCTACCCATGCATTGAACGCTACGCTCGCCCGGAAGGGCGGGCGTTTTTGTTTGTCGCACCAGCGCGGAGGGTTGACCGTTGCAGGAGACCTCCCTGCCCGGCTGTGTCAGCGGCGACCGTTCCATCACAAGCAAAAGGGCGGCAGCACGATTGTGCTGCCGCCCTTCAAATCGGGATCGCTCCCACGTGACCTGCCCTGCAGATCAGAAGTTCCAGTCTTCGTCCTCGGTGGAAATGGCCTTGCCGATGACATAGGACGAGCCCGAACCCGAGAAGAAGTCGTGGTTCTCGTCGGCGTTCGGCGACAGGGCCGAGAGGATTGCCGCGTTGACCTTGCAGGCCTCGGGCGGGAACAGGGCTTCGTAGCCCAGGTTCATCAGCGCCTTGTTGGCGTTGTAGTGGAGGAACTTCTTGACGTCCTCGGACAGGCCGACGCCGTCATAGAGTTCTTCGGTATAGCGGGCTTCGTTGTCATAGAGCTCGAGCAGGAAGTCGAAGGCGAAATCCTTGATCTCCTGGCGGCGCTCTTCGGAGACGCGTTCCAGCTCGCGCTGGAACTTGTAGCCGATGTAATAGCCGTGCACGGCCTCGTCCTTGATGATCAGGCGGATGAGGTCGGCGGTATTGGTGAGCTTGGCGCGGCTCGACCAGTACATGGGCAGGTAGAAGCCGGAATAGAACAGGAAGCTTTCGAGGAAGACCGAGGCGACCTTCTTCTTCAGCGGATCGGCGCTGTCATACTGCTCCATGATCAACGAGGCCTTGCGCTGCAGGAACTCGTTTTCTTCCGACCAGCGATAGGCGTCGTCGACGTCCGGGGTCAGGCAAAGCGTCGAAAAGATCGACGAATAGGAACGGGCATGCACCGCTTCCATAAACGAGATGTTGGACAGCACCGCCTCTTCATGCGGGGTCTTCGCATCAGCCATCAGTCGAACGGCGCCGACGCCGTTCTGGATAGTGTCGAGCAGCGTCAGGCCGGTGAAGACGCGGATGGTGAGCTGCTGCTCGAGCGGGTTGAGCGTTGCCCAGGACGGGATGTCATTGCTCAGCGGCACCTTTTCAGGCAGCCAGAAATTGGAAGTCAGGCGGTTCCAGACCTCGAGATCCTTGTCGTCCTGGACACGGTTCCAGTTGATGGCGCGGACGCGGCTGAGCGGCTTGATGTGAACGTTCATGTCGGGTCCTTGTGTCAGAGCGCGCAGGAAACGCAGCCCTGCACCTCCGTGCCTTCCAGCGCCATCTGGCGCAGGCGGATGTAATAGATGGTCTTGATGCCCTTCTTCCAGGCGTAGATCTGCGCCTTGTTGATATCGCGGGTGGTCGCGGTATCGCGGAAGAACAGTGTCAGCGACAGGCCCTGGTCGACGTGCTGGGTGGCTGCGGCATAGGTGTCGATGATCTTTTCCGGACCGATCTCATAGGCGTCCTGGTAATATTCCAGGTTGTCATTGCTCATGAAGGCAGCCGGATAGTAGACGCGGCCGATCTTGCCTTCCTTCCGGATCTCGATCTTGGAGACGATCGGGTGGATCGAGGAGGTCGAGTGGTTGATGTAGGAGATCGAACCGGTCGGCGGCACGGCCTGCAGGTTCTGGTTGTACATGCCGGTCATCATGACCTTGGCCTTCAGATCCTTCCAGTCTTCCCGGGTCGGGATGTGAATGCCGGCGTCTTCGAACAGCTTGGCAACCTTTTCGGTGGCCGGCAGCCATTCTTGGTCAGTGTACTTGTCGAAATATTCGCCTGACGCGTATTTGGAATTGCCGAAGCCCTTGAAGGTCTCGCCGCGTTCTGTGGCGATCAGATTTGACGCCCTGACGGCGTGGTAAGCCACGGTCAGGAAGTAGATATTGGTGAAGTCGACACCTTCTTCCGAACCGTAGAAGATGCGCTCGCGGGCCAGATAGCCGTGCAGGTTCATCGCGCCCAGGCCGATGGCATGGCTCTCGTCATTGCCCTTGGCGATCGAGGGAACGGACGAGATATTGCTCATGTCCGCCACGGCGGTCAGCGCACGAATGGAAGTCTCGATGGTCTTGCCGAAATCTTCGGAGTCCATCGCATTGGCGATGTTCAGCGACCCGAGATTACAGGAAATGTCCTTGCCCATGTGGTCATAGGACAGGTCCTCGTTGAAGGTCGAGGCATCGCTGACCTGCAGGATTTCCGAGCACAGGTTGGACATGGTGATGCGGCCGGCGATCGGGTTGGCCTTGTTCACCGTGTCCTCGAACATGATGTAGGGATAGCCGCTCTCGAACTGGATCTCGGCGATGATCTGGAAGAATTCGCGCGCCTTGATCTTCTTCTTCTTGATGCGGCCGTCCTCGACCATCTCGCGGTACTTCTCGGTGACCGAAATCTCGGTCATCGGCACGCCATAGACCTTCTGCACGTCATAGGGCGAGAAGAGGTACATATCCTCGTTGTTCTTGGCGAGTTCGAAGGTGATGTCGGGGATCACCACGCCCAGCGACAGCGTCTTGATGCGGACCTTTTCGTCGGCATTTTCGCGCTTGGTGTCGAGGAAGCGCATGATGTCAGGGTGATGGGCATGCAGATAGACTGCGCCCGCGCCCTGACGGGCGCCGAGCTGGTTGGCGTAGGAGAAGCTGTCTTCGAGCAGCTTCATCACCGGCAGCACGCCCGAGGACTGGTTCTCGATCTGCTTGATCGGGGCGCCCATCTCGCGAACATTGGTGAGGCTCAGGGCCACACCGCCACCGCGCTTTGAGAGCTGCAGGGCCGAATTGATCGAGCGGCCGATCGATTCCATATTGTCTTCGACACGCAGCAGGAAGCAGGAAACGAGCTCGCCGCGCTGCGCCTTGCCGGCATTGAGGAAGGTGGGCGTCGCCGGCTGGAAACGGCCGGCCATGATCTCGTCGACGAGATTGCGGGCCAAGACTTCGTCGCCCCGGGCCAATGCCATCGCCACCATGCAGACGCGGTCTTCATAGCGCTCGAGATAGCGCTTACCGTCGAAGGTCTTGAGCGTATAGCTGGTGTAGTATTTGAACGCGCCGAGGAAGGTCGGGAAGCGGAATTTCTTGTCGAAGGCGTGGTCGAACAGGTCGCGCACGAAATTGAACGTGTACTGATCCAGCACAGCGCGCTCGTAATAGCCCTCGGTGGTCAGGTAATCGAGCTTTTCGCGCAGATTGTGGAAGAACACGGTGTTCTGGTTCACATGCTGCAGGAAATACTGCTTGGCCGCCTGCTTGTCCTTGTCGAACTGAATATTGCCGGCCTCGTCATAGAGGTTCAGCATGGCGTTCAGCGCGTGGAAGTCCAGGCTTTGATCCTGGCCCTGACCCTTGGCGGCAGGGCGTTCTTCGGTGCGGTCTAGTGTGAGCGTGTCCAAAACTCTTCGAGTCCCTGTCTGACATTGGCGACGTCCTCAGCCGTTCCGAGCAGTTCGAAGCGGTAGAGAAGCGGCACGGCGCATTTTTGCGAGACGATGTCGCCCGCTATGCAATAGGTCGTGCCGAAATTGGTATTACCCCCGGCGATGACGCCGCGGATCAGGTTGCGGTTGGCGGCTACATTGAGAAACTGGATGACCGGCTTGGGCACCGCACCCTTGTTTCCCAAACCACCATAGGTGGGGACGACAAGCACATAGGGCTCATCGACCAGGGGGGCAGCGGAGGCGGCGTCGACCGGCAGACGAAGGTTGGAAAACCCGAGCTTTTGTACAAAGCGGTGGGTGTTGTCCGACCTGCTGGAATAATAGACGAGCGTCACCATGCCCCTGCCCCTGGGAAATCAGGCAAGGCCGCCGATCATGTCCGGGCGGAAGCCGGCCCAGTGCTGCTCGCCGGCAACGACCACGGGGACCTGACGATAGCCCAGGCCTTCGACCATGGCGTAGGCGTCTGCATCTTCGGAGATATCGACGACCGTATATTCAATGCCCTTGCGATCGAGCGCCCGGGTGGTGGCGGTGCACTGGACGCAGGCGGGCTTGCTGTAAACGGTGATGGTCATCAATCTATCCTCAAGAGAATTTCTGAATGCGAGGCGTCAACGGACAACGCACTACCTGTAGTGGCAGCAAGTTCCCCATTGGCCACCTCGCCCGGTGGCATGTGTTCGCGGTCGGCCCCGTGGGGTCGTCCGAAAGCAATCCGGGTGAACCGGACCGCTTCTTGTATTGGACGCCTGCCCTGGCTGTGGGTCGTTTTCGGCTAAGCCGCACACCCATCGTCGCTACAGACCGCTTGCGGCCCGGCGTAACCTCGAACGCTACATATAGTATGCGACACTTATTTTACGTCAACGGCTCGTGTGCCAATCATGGCAATTTATGGGCGTTGACAAGGAAGGCTGCCGAGTCGCGGCCTCTGGACCTCGCAAATGACAGTGCCATGACGCGAGACAGCCACGATAGGCCTGGTGGCTGGGGAAAGCGGTGATAAGCCCTCAAGCTGTCGCAAAAAGCCCTGCGACCGGGCGCTGATCGGCAGGAAACCGGCCTGTTGAAAGCGTAGAGACCATCATGAGTGCGGTCGGAACCGAAGGCCGGAATGACACAAGATGTGGTGCCCGTCAGCACGATTCACAACCAGGGAATCGCTTTCGGGGCGAATCGCGCATCTCCTAGTTGATACGCAGCCTTGCCTGCGCCGGGACCGTGCGTTCCCCACCCGGCCGGGTGCGCATGTCGCGACGGAAATCGCTGGGCGACATGCCGGAGATCTTGCGGAAGGCCTTGTTGAAGGCGCTGAGCGAGCCGAAACCGCTGTCCATGGCGACCTGCAGCACATTGGCGTTTTCCTGCATCAGCAGGGCCTGGGCATAGCTGAGGCGCATCAGGTTCACATAATCGTTGAGCGTCATCCCCGTCGACTTCTTGAAGACGTTCATCGCGTATTTGGGATGGATGTCGGCCGCCTGGGCAATGTCGGACGAATCGATTTCCTCGCGGAAATTATCCGCAATGAAATCGCAGATGCGCACCACGGTGGGCGAGGAGTGGTGATCGAGGCCGACGACTGCACTGGCGACCGGCGCGCGACCCAGCAGAAGTTCATAGGCATCAAAGCGGACGCGCTCGATGCGCAGCAACAGTTCCTCGATGGCCATGCTGGCCTTCATCGGATCGCCCGATCGCGCATAATTGTTCCACCGCTCGAAGTTCAGCGGGTCGGAAGCGTCGGTCGCCCTAGTGATCAGCGTCGCCCCCTGCATGAGCCTCGACTGCACATCCTGCGGCAGGCGGAGGCGAAAGAAGTGCACCAGCGGCAGATGCCCGCCGGCATAGACAACGTCGTCCGCGGCATCGTCGAGCTGATGGGGCAAACCACCCCAGAACAGGGCCATATCGCCCTGTTCGAAGCGGATATCGTGGCCGCTCATGCGGTAGTGCACCCAGCCGCGCACGATGTAGTTGACCTCGACCTGGGCATGCCAGTGCGGTGCTCTCATGACGGGAGGGGCAGCATTGAACATGGAGAGAACCGTCGGCAAGCGCTCCACGCCATTGGCGTCGGGGACGTAGTAGGTCCGGTCGTCCATCTTACTTTCCGCCAAGTCCGCCTGCCTTTTTAGATGGACGCCATTTGTAATATGAATAGCCTAGGGAGTGCTCAGAGGAAGAGCAAATGAAAAGGGAGGACTACAATGATCCGCAATTCTGCGCGGTTGACGCGCCTTGCCGCCCTGACGGGCGTGAGCATGCTGAGTGTGACTGCCGCCTTCGCCGGCGACATTTCCGTCTGGGTCTGGGACCCCAATTTCAACGGCAATGCGATGCGCCTTGCCGCCGAGCGCTATGAGGCCATCAACCCGGAAGCCAATGTCATCATCGATGACAGCTCCACCCAGGACGACATCCGCCTCAAGCTGCAGACCCAGCTGCTGGCCGGCAATACCGAGGGCCTGCCCGATATCGTGCTGATCCAGGACGACGTGGCCCAGAAATATCTCCAGTCCTTCCCCGGCGCCTTCGAGCCGCTGTCGGACACGATCGATATGGCGGCCTTTGCCCAGTACAAGGTTGCGGCGGCGACGCTGGACGGCAAATCATATTCGGTGCCCTTCGATTCCGGCGTGACCGGCTATTTCTATCGCTCGGACTATTTCAGCGAAGCCGGCTTTACCGCCGAAGACCTCGAAAACATCACCTGGGACCGCCTGATCGAGATCGGCAAGGTCGTGCAGGAAAAGACCGGCCACAAGCTGCTCGACGTCGACTTTGCCGAAACGGGCCTCGTCAGCGCGATGATGCATTCCACCGGCCAGTGGTATTTCAACGAGGACGGCAGCCTCAACATCCTTGAAAACGCCGCCCTCAAAAAGTCGCTCGAGACCTATGCCGCGCTGTTTGCCGCCGATCTGGTGCAGCCCGTGTCCGACTGGGCCGACTATACCGGCTCCTTTACCTCGGGCCGCACCGCTTCGGTGCCCGTCGGCGTCTGGATGACCGGCACGATCAAGGCCAATCCCGACCAGTCCGGCAAGTGGGCCGTCGCCCCGATCCCGCGCATGGATTTCGAAGGCTCGATCAACGCCAGTAACTGGGGCGGCTCGAGCTGGTTCGTGCTCTCCTCTGCGCCCAACAAGGAAGAGGCTGTGGACTTCCTCAACCAGATCTGGGCCCAGGACGTCGACTTCTACCAGGAAATCCTCGTCAATCAGGGCGCCGTCGGCTCGCTGCTCGCGGCCCGCGAAGGCGAAGCCTACCAGTCGTCGGACGAGTTCTTCGGCGGCGAAGCGGTCTGGCAGCGCTTCTCGCAGTGGCTGAGTGAAGTGCCACCAATCGACTATGGCCTGTTTACCGACGAAGTGCGCTCGGCCGTCGAGGCGCAGCTTCCGACGATCGCGCAGGGTGGTAGCGTTGACGAAGCCCTCCAGGCGATCAACGCTCAAGCCCAGCAGCAGACCCAGTAAACTCCCACTGGCCGGGCGCCTCCGGGTGCCCGGTTCATTCCACCAGTTACAACCGCAAGGGAGGGCGGCGCATTGGCACAAGGAAATCTCACCCGCCGGGAAGAGATAAACGGCTGGGTCTTCGTGGCACCGGCATTGGTCCTGCTCGGACTGTTCATGATCTACCCGATCGTCTGGTCGCTCTGGATGAGCCTGCAGACCGGTCGCGGCATGAACTTCAGCTTTGGCGGTTTCGCCAATATCATGCGCCTGACACAGGATGGCGTGTTCCTTCGGGCACTCGGCAATACGATGCTGTTCCTAGCCGTCCAGGTCCCGATCATGATCATTCTGGCCCTGCTCTTTGCGGTGGCGCTCAATGATCCCAAGCTCCGCTTTCGCGGCTTCTTCCGCACGGCGATCTTTTTGCCCTGCATCACCTCGCTGATTGCCTATTCGACCATCTTCAAGTCGCTGTTTGCGACCGAGGGCGTGGTCAATCAGACGCTGCTGGCGCTGCATATCATCGGCTCGCCGATCTCGTGGCTGTCCGATCCGTTCTGGGCAAAAGTGCTGATCATCCTCGCCATCACCTGGCGCTGGACCGGCTACAACATGATCTTCTATCTGGCGGCGCTGCAGAATATCGATCGTTCGATCTACGAGGCCGCCCGGATCGACGGCGTCCCCGCCTGGGCGCGCTTCCGCTACCTGACCATTCCCATGCTGAAGCCAGTGATCCTGTTCACCACCGTCCTTTCCACAATCGGTACCTTGCAGCTGTTTGACGAGGTGCAGAACATCACGCAGGGCGGCCCATCGGACTCCACGCTGACGCTCTCGCTCTATATCTACAACCTCACCTTCAAGTTCATGCCCAGCTTTGGCTATTCGGCCACCGTGTCCTGGGTCATCGTGGTGATCGTGGCCATTCTGAGCTTCCTGCAGTTCCTCGTCGCACGCGACAGGAGGACAGCATGACCCTGGCCTATATTCGCCGCGGGCTGGTCTATGTCCTGCTTTCGATCGCGGCTTTCGTGTCGATCTTCCCCTTCATCTGGATGGCGATCGGCACGACCAACAAGTCGGCCGAAATCATCCGCGGCAAGTCGAGCCCGGGGACGGCCCTGTTCGACAATATCGCGGCCTTCTTCACCCAGATCGATGTGCTGCGCGTGTTCTGGAACTCGATCCTGATCGCGGGCATCGGCACGGTCCTGACGCTGATCATCTCGTCACTGGCCGGTTACGCCTTCGAGATCTTCCGCTCCAGGGTTCGCGAGCGCATCTTTGCCTTCCTGCTGCTCTTGCTGTCCATCCCGTTTGCGGCGCTGATGGTGCCGCTGTTCGTGATGATTTCGCAGGCCAAGCTGGTCAATACGGCTGCCGCGGTGATCCTGCCGGGCATCGCCTCGATCTTCATCATCTTCTACTTCCGCCAGGCCACCAAGGCCTTCCCGCGGGAGTTGCGTGATGCCGCCAAGATCGACGGGCTCAAGGAATGGCAGATCTTTCTTTATGTCTATCTGCCCGTCATGCGCTCGACCTATGCGGCGGCGACCATCATCACCTTCATGGCCAACTGGAACAATTTCCTCTGGCCGCTGATCGTGTTGCAGACCGAAAACAACAAGACGATCACGCTGGTCGTGTCGGCCCTGACCTCGGCCTACACGCCCGACTACGGCATGATCTTCGTTGGCACCGTGCTCGCCACCCTGCCCACCCTCATCATCTTCTTTGTGCTCCAGCGCCGCTTCGTCGAAGGCATGCTGGGCGCGGTCAAATAGTCCGAACGGGAGACATCAACATGGCCAGTCTTGAACTGCGCGACGTCCGCAAGACGTTCGGATCACTGGAAGTCATCAAGGGCGTCAGCCTCGATATCGCCGACAAGGAATTCGTTGTCTTCGTCGGTCCTTCGGGCTGCGGCAAGTCCACCCTGCTCCGCATGATTGCGGGGCTCGAACAGATCAGCAGCGGCGACCTCGTCATCGGCAGCCAGCGCATGAACGAGGTCGATCCATCGCAGCGCGGCATCGCCATGGTGTTCCAGACCTATGCGCTCTATCCGCATATGACGGTGCGCGAGAACATGGGCTTTGCGCTCAAGTTCGCCGGCAAGTCCAAGGACGAGATCGCCCGCCAGGTCGAGGAGGCCGCGCGCATTCTCGAGCTTGGGCCTCTGCTCGACCGCGTGCCCAAGCAGCTTTCGGGCGGGCAGCGCCAGCGCGTCGCGATCGGTCGCGCCATCGTGCGGCATCCGGAAGTCTTCCTGTTCGACGAGCCGCTGTCCAATCTCGATGCCGAATTGCGCGTTCACATGCGCATCGAGATCGCCCGGCTGCACAAGGAACTCTCGACCACCATCATCTATGTGACGCACGACCAGGTGGAGGCCATGACGCTGGCCGACAAGATCGTCGTGCTGCGCGAAGGTGTGGTGGAACAGGTCGGCCGGCCACTCGATCTTTATGACGATCCGGCCAATCAGTTCGTGGCTGGCTTCATCGGCTCGCCCAAGATGAACTTTCTGCCTGGGACGATTTCGGCCAAGACTGGCGGCACCACGGTCGAGCTGACCGGCCTGCCGAATGCGAAAATCACCCTGCCGATCCAGGCGGGTTCGGTTGGCGACAAAGTCATCGTCGGCGTGCGGGCGGAGCATTTTGGCGAGGCCGGCGAAGGCGGCGTCGACATCGCGCTCGATGTGGATGTGGCCGAACACCTGGGCTCGACCAGCTACCTCTATGCCCATGCGGGCGGCGAGCGCCTTGTCATCGAACGCGAGGAATCGCGCCAGCAGATCAACCAGGACAGCGTGACGGTCTCGATCGACCCCAGGCGCGCCTATCTTTTCGACTCCTCCGGCCAGCGCCTCCGCTAGGCCCGATCCAACCTGCAGGCACCCTCGTCCGGAGGGCGCCTTGCCACGACATCAATTACAAGGACGCATTTCATGTCTGAAAAAATTCGCTGGGGCATCATCGGGCCGGGCAGCATTGCCAAGGCCTTCTGGGGCGGTGTTGCCGGCTCAAAGCATGGCGTGATCACGGCCATTGCCACGCGCGATCCCAATAAGCCCAACCTGGCGACCGATTTCCCCGGCGCCAAGGTTGTGCATGGCTATGACGCCTTGCTGGCCGATCCGGAGATCGACGCCGTCTATATTGCCGTGCCACATACCGGCCACGCCGAATGGGCGATCAAGGCAGCCGAAGCGGGCAAGCATGTGCTGGTGGAAAAGCCGTTTGCCCTCTCGTCCTTCGAGATCGACGCGGTGTTCCACGCCCATCGCAAGGCCGGCACCTTCGCCGGCGAAGCCTTCATGTATCGCCTGCATCCGCAGACGGCGAAGCTGGGCGAGTTGATCCGCTCGGGCGTCATTGGCGACGTGCGGATGATCCAGTCGAGCTTCGGCTTTTCCATGGGCAAGTTCCAGCCCGAACATCGCCTGTTCGCCTCCAAGCTCGCCGGTGGCGGCATTCTTGATGTCGGCGGCTATCCGGTGTCGATGTCGCGCTTCGTGGCCGGCCAGGCCATGGGTAAGCCCTTTGCCGATCCGGTCAAGGTTTCCGGCACGGCCAAGCTCAATGCCGAAGGCACCGACGATTGGGCTGCAGCGGTCCTCACCTTCGAGAATGGCATTGTTGCCCAGGTGTCCTGCGCGGTGATGGCCAATCTCGACAATGTGCTGCGCATCCACGGCTCGGAAGGCCGCATCGAAGTGCCGGACTTCTGGTTTGCCGGTGGCAATCGCGACAAGGGCGCAGGCCGGATCGACGTCATCAAGAATGGCAAGACCGAGACGATCAGCGTCAATGAAGAGCGCCATGTCTATTCGTTCGAGGCCGACGCGGCCGCCGAAGCCATCTTTGCCAAGCGGCAGGAACTGGCCGCGCCGGGCATGAGCTGGGCCGATAGCTTGGGCAATGCCCGGGTGCTCGACGCCTGGCGCAAGGATGCGGGGATCGAGTTCTCGGTCGAAAAATCCACCACGCGGGTCAATACGCTCGACAATCGCAAGCTCGGGCCCAACACGGGCGTCATTCCCAAGCGCAGCATTCCCGGTCTTGGTAAGCAGGCGTCCGCCGTGGCGCTGGGCTTTGAGGACTTCCGCAGCTTTGCCTCGGGCGCCATCCTGCTCGATGCCTTCTGGGAGAAGGGCGGCAATATCTTCGACACCGCCTTTGTCTATGGCTCGGGCTATACCGAAAAGCTGTTCGGCGAATGGCATAAAAACCGCGGCACCCGCGAAGGCGCCGTGCTGATCGGCAAGGGGGCGCATAGCCCGCTGGTCTATCCCGACGTCATCGCCAAGCAGCTGACGCAGTCGCTTGACCGTCTCCAGACAGACTATGTCGATGTCTATTTCATGCATCGCGACAATGTCGAAGTGCCGGTGGGCGAATTCGTCGATGCCATGGATGCCGAGGTGAAGGCGGGCCGCATCCGCGGGCCGTTCGGTGGCTCGAACTGGACCAAGGAGCGGTTCGACGAGGCGGTCGCCTATGCCGAGCGCACGGGCAAGACCAAGCCACAGGCGCTCAGCAACAATTTCGCGCTCAGCGAAATGCTGGTGCCGATCTGGGATGGCTGCGTCACCGCTTCGACCGACGAGTGGAAGGCCTGGCTCAAGGCGCGGCAGGTCACCAATTTCTCCTGGTCCAGCCAGGGTCGCGGCTTCTTCACCGACCGTGCCGGTCGCGACAAGACCGACAATGAGGAACTGGTGCGCTGCTGGTACAATGACAAGAACTTTGCCCGCCGCGACCGGGCCATCGAGCTGGGCAAGCAGCTTGGCCACAGCCCGATCCACATTGCGCTGGCCTTTGTGCTGGCGCAGGATTTCCCGTCGATCCCGCTGATCGGTCCCCGTACACTCGGCGAGCTGGACGACAGCCTCAAGACCTTCGAGATCAAGCTGACACCGGATCAGGTGGCCTGGCTGGACAACGGCTAGCACTGAATGAGGAGAGGGCCCTGCGGGGCCCTTTCTTTAGTCCGCCTGCCCCCAGCGCTGCGACCAGGTGGGGACGGGATCGCCGGGTGCCGGTTCGGCCAGGTAGATGGCACGGGCCATGGCGCGGCTGAGGCAGACTGCGGCAGCATGGCCGAGGCGCAGGATATCGAGCACCGGATCGGCGATCGGCTTGTCGCGTGTCGAGAGGGCAAATACCAGGTCGCCGTCAACCTGGCTGTGGGCGGGACTGGCACCGCGGGCAATGCCATCCTGGGCGGCGACGGCCAGGCGCTTGACCTGCGCCTTGGTCAGCAGGGCGTCGGTGGCGACGATGGCAATGGTGGTATTGGCCATGGGACCAGCCGGATCGCGTTTGGAGCGCGCGGTTTCTTCAAAGCTGAGGGGTGACAGGCGCGGGCCTAGTCCGCCGAATTCGCCCCCGGTTTCGAAGGGGGCGGCCCAGAAGTTGGGAGCATCGCCCATGGTGACGCTGCCGGTTGGATTGGCGACGACCAGGGCGCCCACGACATGTCCGCTGGGCAGCAGCAGCGAGGCCGAGCCAAGCCCACCCTTGAGATTGGCGGTCAGGGCGCCCGTCCCCGCGCCGGCGGTGCCAAGGGCGAAATCTGGGCCGGCGGCGTCAAGAGCGCGCGATCCGAGTGCCGGATAGGGATTGGTTTGCCAGTCCTTGGCGCCGCCGTTGAGCAGGTCGAAGACAATGGCGGCCGGGACGATGGGAATGGTCGCATCGCCGACACGGAAGCCGCGGCCAGCGCGGCGCAGGCCATCCACCACGCCCGAGGCCGCGTCCAGCCCGAAGGCGGAGCCGCCCGACAGCACCAGAGCGTCGATGTCCTCCACCAGCTTGTCGGGGGCCAGAAGGTCGGTTTCACGCGTTCCGGGCGAACCGCCCATGATGTCGACGGAGGCCACAAACGGCCGGTCGGCAGTCAGGACGGTCACGCCAGTCTTGATATGGCGGTCTTGCGCATTGCCGACCCGGAGGCCGACGATATCGGTAATGAGGTTGCGTGGGCCAGCAAGCAAATCTATTCCCCGTGGAAGGCAGGTTCGACCTGCCGCAACATCGGTCAAGGTCCGGCGCATATCGGGCATGTGGCGGGCAATTGTCCAGCCACCACAGTTTATCTCAGCCGGGCGCTCCAAACTGTTCATTGCCTGACGACGGTTACAGGTGTGTTGCCTCTTGCTCCGTCAGAATCCCTGCCCTATCTTCATCGTTGCGGAACGATGGTTTCGCATAGTTCTCAGGGCGGGGTGCAATTCCCCACCGGCGGTATAGGCAGCGATGCCTGAGCCCGCGAGCGCCTTTGGACCAATTGGTCCCTGGGGTCAGCAGATCCGGTTTGAACCCGGGGCCGACGGTCATAGTCCGGATGAAAGAGAACGGGATCAACGCTGCTTCGTCAGCGTCTGCGCATCATTGCGCCGGCGCCTGGGCAGCGAGACGTCTCGTAACCCTGAGGAAACTGGTTACGGAAAGGACGTTTTATGAACCAGGTTTCCTCGTCTTCCCAAAATGCGGCCACCGGCGCGCTGTTCATGGTCGTGGCGGCCGTGGCCTTTGCTGGCTCCAATGTGCTGCAATCAGTGCTGCCGACACCCGTCGAATATGGTGGTTTCGGGCTCAGTTCCACCGGCATGGCCTTCTGGCAATATGTCATCGCCTCTGTCCTGGCGCTGCCGTTGATCCGGCGCATCGGGCTCAAGAATCTGCGCACGCGGCATCCCCTGATCCATGAAGTCCGCGCGCTGGTTTCGGCGATCGGCGTGCATGTCTTTGTCTATGGTTTCGCCTCGGGTGTGCCGATCTGGCAGATGGTGACGCTGCTGGCGACCGGCCCACTGTTCATCATCCTCGGCTCGACGCTGTTTCTGGGCGAACGCGCCTCGACGGCCCGCATCTTTGCCGGTCTCATCGGCTTTTTTGGCGCCATCATCATCTCCGGTGTCGGTAGCGAAGGCTTGAGCCTCCACACTCTGGTGCCGATCGCGGCGGCGGCGCTGTGGGCGGTGACCGACGTGCTGACCAAGTATCTGGCCCGGGAGGAATCGCCCGAGACGCTGACCATTTCGCTGCTGGTGCTGATGACGCCGAACCACCTGCTGGTGCTGCTGGCCGTCAATGCCTGGGCCTGGCTGCTTCCGGCTGCCACGCCCGCCGGTCTTGCCGCCGGCTTCCCCTTTGCCCTGCCGGGCGGCACGGGACTATTGCTGCTTCTGCTGCTCGGCGCCTTGACGGCCGCAGCGCAATATCTGCTCGGCCATGCCTACAAGCTGGCCGATGCGACCTACCTGCAGCCCTTTGGCGACCTCAAGGTGCCGCTGGGTGGCCTTTTGGGCTGGATCGCCCTGGGCCAGGTCCCGGCCGTCTGGTTCTGGCCGGGGTTCCTGCTGATCATCGGTGGCTCGCTGCTGATCTACTGGACCGAATCCGGCAAGCGCCGCACGCGGTTCAGCGCCGCCTGAAGGCTCTGCACCCTCGGAACCACCTGACGGTCCGGGTCGTCAATCCGGGGTGAGGTGGTTCCTTGGCGTTTCGTCCCTCGACACGTGCGGAAGTCTCGCCCGGCCTTGCAGCGTCGCGATTACACGAGTGGGAAGCGGCTTTTCACCTCGGGGGCCGCGAGGCCCCCAATATGTTTTGTATGAAGAGGCTGGAGCCGCTTCCCACGATCCGGTTTTTCCTGCGCCTGCATCGAGCGGCGCTACCAAGGCGCCGGTGGTCAGCAGTACGCCGGTGCCGGGCGACCCCGGCTGCCAGCTCATCCCCGCCCGATGCTTCGTCGGCACCGCGTGTGTGACGGCGGGAACGGGATGATTATGCAGGAGGGTTGAGGGGGCGGGGAAAAGTATCTGGCAAATGAGCCGTAAGGGACTGACAGGACACTAAACAAAGTGAGATTGGGTGTGTCAGTTTCGGCGGATTGGTCGAGAGCCACGGTCAACCTTCTCCCCTTGAGGGAGAAGGTGGCTCGGCGCAGCCGAGACGGATGAGGGGTCCAGCGCTCACCATCAGCATTAAAGCATGGGATAGCTTGCCATTCAGGCATAGCCTTCATGGCCTTCTTCGCTCAAATCGCTCCACAGGAGCGATTTGCCCTTCGGGACACTCAGAAGCCCCTCACCCTGACCTTCCGCTGAACGCGTCAGGTCTGTCCCTCTCCCTCAAGGGGAGAGGGTTGAGATCGAGTGCGCGACAAGTCTGGGCCATTCGGGCGTCGCCCTCATGGCCTTCTCAGCTCAGATCGCTCCACTGGAGCGATCTGTCGGCTATGCCGCCGCCTCGAAGTCCCTCAAGGCGAGAAGGTTGAGCGCGGTGCGTGCGGGACCGTCGTGCCACGCCCTCGTGGTTCGAGGCTCGCGAAGAGCTCGCACCTCACCATGAGGGCTGCTGGAATGGCATCGCCAGACAGGACGACTTTGCGCTCCGCGCCACCGCCATTCGGCCGCAGGCCTCATTTGCCTAGTGCCCTAGAATCGCTCCACCGGAGCGATTTTTGGGCTTTGCCGCCGGGCCCTAGTGTTCCCGGGCGCGTTCCAGGATGCGTTTGCATTCGAGGAGTTCGCGGAGGACGTCGGAGAGTTTGTCGCGGCTTTCCTTGTCGAGGGCCGGATTGGAGAGCATCACGGCTTCTTCGATCTCGGCCTCGTCGCTGGCCTCTTCGGCCGCTTCGATCATGGGGAGCAGGTCTTCGAGCGGCTTGCCTTCGCCAACGGCGATGACATAGCGGCTGCCCTGATCCTTGAGGATGCGTTGCACACCCTTGATGGTGAAACCCTGATCATAGAGCAGGTGACGGATGCCGCGCAGCAGCATCACGTCCTCGGGGCGATAGTAACGCCGGCCGCCGCCACGCTTGAGCGGCTTTATGGTCGCGAAACGAGTCTCCCAGAAGCGAAGGACATGCTGCGGCAGGTCCAACTCATCGGCGGCTTCGGATATCGTCCGGAAGGCGTCTGGAGACTTATCCACGTAGGTCTAGACTCACTGGATGGCTTATTTTCCAGTAGGAACCATAGATTTGTTGATCTTGGACTTCAACACGTTGGACGGTTTGAACACAAGAACCTGCCGCGGCAGGATCGGCACCTCTTCGCCCGTCTTGGGGTTACGGCCGATACGTTCATTCTTGGATCGGACCTGGAAGGATCCGAAGGAGGAGAGCTTTACATTGGCGCCCGTGATCAGCGCATCGCCAATCAGTTCGAGAACGCGTTCGACCAGCTCGGCCGATTCCGTTCGCGACAGACCCACCGAACCGTAGACAGCTTCCGCCAGATCAGCTCGCGTAATCGTCTTCTGCGTCATTGACACCCCCGTTGTTGCCGAAAGGTCCAAATCCCCACGCCGAGACACGCCCATGTCCCTGTTCAGAACAGCCGTAAGCGCGCCCAAAAGGGCTGTGCCATGCCGCGGGAACCGTCCCTATCACTCAGCGCCCTGCCGTCACAAATCACTCGTGCGGCTCATTATTCGGGCGCTGCGTTCCTCCGCCCGATGTGACACTAACGCTTTGAAACGGTTATGGTCAATGCGGTCTATACAGTTACCAGCGAATGAGATTGGCGCCCCAGGTGAAGCCACCGCCCATGGCTTCGAGCATCACCAGATCGCCCTGCTTGATGCGCCCATCAGCAACGGCGACGCTGAGCGCCAGTGGCACTGAAGCCGCCGATGTATTGGCATGCAGGGAAACGGTCATCACCACCTTTTCGGGTGGGAGGCCAAGCTTTTTGCCGGCACCCTCGATGATGCGCTGATTGGCCTGGTGGGGAACGAACCAATCGAGGTCGTCTACCGTATAGTCGGCCTTCTCGAGCGCAGCATAGACCACGTCGGTGATCTTGCCGACCGCGTGGCGGAAAACTTCGGGGCCCTGCATGTGGACATGGCCGGTCGTGCCGGTGGTCGAGGGACCGCCATCCACATAGAGCTTGTCCCAGTGGTGGCCATCGGAGCGGAGCGCCGAAGAGAGAATTCCGCGCTCGGCTTCGCCATCGGCGAGTTCGATGCCTTCCACCACCATGGCCCCTGCCCCGTCGCCGAACAGCACGCAGGTGGTACGGTCGGTCCAGTCGAGCAGGCGCGAGAAGGTTTCGGCGCCGATCACCAGGGCGCGTTTGGCGAGGCCATTCTTGATATAGCTGTCGGCCGTGGTCAGGGCGTAGACGAAGCCCGAGCAGACGGCCTGAATGTCGAAGGCCATGCCGTGGTGCATGCCCAGCTTCATCTGCACCAGCGTTGCGGCCGACGGGAAGGTATAGTCGGGCGTGGTGGTGGCGACGATGATCAGGTCGATATCGTCGGGTGTTACACCGGCCGCGGCCATGGCCTTCTTGCCCGCTTCGACCGCAAGGTCGGAGGTGAACTGGCCCTCGGCGGCGATATGGCGTTCCTTGATGCCAACACGCTGCTGAATCCACTCGTCGGATGTATCGACGATCTTTTCGAGGTCTGCGTTGGTCAGCACCTTTTCGGGCAGGTAGCCGCCGACACCACGGATAATGGTACGCGTTCTGGTCACGCCGGTTTCGCCTCGGGTTCTTCTACTGCGGGGACAGCCGGAGCCGCCTTGATGGGGAAGCGCGTCATGGTCTCGCCGATCTTGTCGATCAGACGGCTTCGGGCCATTTCATAGCCCAGACCGAGCGCACTTTTGTAACCGATTTCATCAGTGCCGCCATGCGATTTGATGACAATGCCATTGAGGCCCATGAAGACGCCACCATTGAGCGTGCGCGGGTCCATCTTGCGGCGCAGGGCATTGAGCGCGGAGGTGGCAAAGAGCGCGCCGATTTTGCTCATGAGATTGGATTTGAGGGCGCTGCGGAGATAGGAGCCGACCTGGCGGGCGGTGCCTTCGGCGGTCTTGAGGGCGATATTGCCGACGAAGCCTTCGGTGACGACCACGTCGACCGTGCCCTTGCCGATGTCATCGCCTTCGACAAAGCCATGATAGGTGAAACCGGAGCCGGAGGCTTCGCTGAGGATCTTGCCGGCGTCCTTGATATAGTCGAGGCCCTTGACCTCTTCAGTGCCGACATTGAGCAGGCCGACGGAAGGGTTGTTGTCGTCGAACAGGCATCGCGCCAGCGCCGAGCCGAGAATGGCGTAATCGACGAGCTGGCGTGCGTCGGCGCCGATGGTGGCGCCCATGTCGAGCACGATGATGTCGCTGCGCAGGGTCGGCCAGATGGCGGCGATGCCGGGGCGGGAAATGCCTTCCATGGGGCGCAGGCAAAAGGTCGACATGGCCATCAGCGCACCGGTATTGCCGCCGGAGACGGCGACATCGGCTTCGTTGTCCTTGACGGCCTGGATGGCCATCCACATCGACGAGGTGTTCTTGCCCTTGCGCAGGGCCTGGCTCGGCTTTTCGTCCATGGCGATGACGACTTCGGCGTGACGGACGGTGGAAACCGGCTTCAGCGCCGGAAATTCGTCGAGCAGCGGGGCAATCAGCTCCTCGCGGCCATGGAAGATAAAGCGGGTGTTCTTGCGCTCGCGCAGGGCCAGGAAGGCTCCGTGAATGACCGCACGCGGCGCGTTGTCGCCGCCCATGGCATCCACTGATATTGTTATAGTATCGGTCATTTCAGCCCGTTCTGTGCTCCGCGAGGAGACAAGCAAACATATCTTATAGGGGAGTCGGTGCAAGCCCGGCTCGAGGCCCCGGATTCTTTTCACCGTTTCGATGAAACGCTGAAAAACCTCCAGGTTTTGAGTGGTCGCGTTTTCGAAGCGCAGAATGGAACCACTCTGCCGAAACGCTCTAGCGCTCAGTATCGGTGGACTTCTTGAGCTTTTCGAGGCCAGCGAAAGGACCGGACGGTCCGTTGCCCAGATCAATGCCCAGAGAATCAAGGCTTTCATCGGGCAGGCGCGGATAGGGATCGATGGCCAGCGCCAGGGTTTCGATCATAAGCGCGCTGAGATCGACTTCGGGACCGTCGATATGATCAGGAAAATCATCGTCTTCGAGGTCGATGAAGAGTTCCGAGCCGGGGGTGGGCTTGTGGTGGCCATGCGGCTCGGGAAGGAAGACGCGATCGACGGGCTCATCGATCTTCTGGCCGACCGGCTCGAAGCTGACGACGGAGGGTTGGACGATCTCGGCCTTGAGCCGGCCCAGGGCCCGGATGCCGCCGCGCAGGGGCGAGACGACGAGCGTGGCCTCGAAACTGTCGACGGCGGTGAGCTTGAGCGCTTCGGCGAGGCGCGCGCGCGTTGGTTCGTCGAGCGTCACCTTGAGGTCACGGCCGGTAGCCGGCAGGCGGTCGATGCGCACGATGGCGTCGAAAAGGGGCGTATCAGCGCTCAAGCGGCGGCCTCGAAAGTCAGTGTACCCAGGGTAATGGCGGCTGGTGGCTGGCTGGCGAGAAAGCCATCCTGGGCCATCAGATAGGTCGAAAGCGCGCTCACCTGCGGCGTGATCTCGCCCATATAGATATTGCGTGCCAGGACCTGTTCAAGAGAGACGGCGTCGCTGCGGTCCATGGCTTCGTTCATGGCGGCGAGCAGGCCGAAGAAGATATTGCCCATTTTCTGGATGCGCTTGGGCACGCCGAGGTCGCCGACACCCATTTCGCGCAGCGAGCGGTCCATGTCCTTGAAGAAGAGATCAAACACGGCCTGGCTGAATTCCTTCTGCGAACCGGTCTCGGCGCGCAGGCGGCGAAACAGCAGCGCCATATGCAGGCTGATCATGTCGAAACGGCCGGTCACCGTGTCCGGAACACCCCAATCGGCGTAGAAAACCGGCTGCCGGGATTGCGCCACAATGGCGTTATAGACGGCGTAAACCGGTTCGGTGGCAGTATCCTTGCGGAACAGAGACAGGATCATGGGCTCGCGCTCAGCATCTGGATCGGCCTTTTGGGGTGGCAAACAGGCCCACCGTACCATTGCCAGCTTGCCAGACCGACAAGTTGGCAGCTACACATTCCGGCGGCTACAAGGGCCGCCGCCTTGTTGTCGAGCCTATAGTCGAGAGCCATCGGGAAAGTCAAATTCATGCACCTGCGCAATGCCTCCGGTAAACTCGTGCCGATCGCCGCTGTCACCATGATGGCAATGGCCCTCGCCGCCTGTACCAGCAGCACGTCGCTGATCACCTCGCGCACGCAGGGCTACCAGATTTCCGATAGCGCCCAGGCCCAGATTCGCACCGGGCAGAGCCAGGAACTGGTGCAACTGGTGCTGGGTTCACCGCAGTCGACCAATACGTTCGGTGACGAGTCGGCCTGGTATTATGTCGAGACCAAGGTGCGCCAGACGGCGTTCGGCCTGACCATGAACGACTCGCGCACCGTGCTGGTGGTGTATTTCGACAAGAACAAGAAGGTCGCCGACAAGGCCGTCTACGGGTTGCAGGACGGCAAGACCGTCGCCATCGAGTCGCGCCGCACGCCCTCCTATGGCGAAGACCGCAGCTTTGTGGATTCGATCCTCAGCAGCTTCTGATTTCTGGCGCGAGCCAAAGAAAAAGCCCCGGTTTTGCCGGGGCTTTTTTGTATCTGAGGCTTATTTGGTGCCGGCGAGGTCGGTGCCGGCTTCGCGGGCGATGGCGTCGAGCGCGGCGTTGACGAGGCCGGTGGCGTCGTCTTCGTAAAAGGCTTTGGCGACATCGACATATTCGGTGATGACGACGCGCGGGGGAATATCCTTGCGGCGCAGCAGCTCGAAGGCGGCGGCGCGCAGAATGGCGCGGAGCGTCGCATCGACGCGTTCCACCGGCCAGCCGTCGGCCAGGGCACGGTCGACGGCGGGGTCGATGGCGATCTGGTGCTTGGTGACGCCGGTGACGATCTGCTTGAAGAAATCGGCGTCGGCGGGGAGATATTGCTCGCCCTCGATCTCGCGGCCGAGGTGGTAGGTGCCGAATTGGGCCAGCGTGTCTTCCAGCGTCGCGCGACCGATATCCATCTGGTAGAGCGCCTGGACGGCGGCAAAACGGGCCGCGCCGCGCTGGTTGGCGGGGCGTTCGGCTTGGGGATCGCGTTTGGGGGCGTCGGCCATCGGTACTTTCATTCCATCATGCGGTTGGGGCACCGCGCTGCCGCATGCGGCACCGCAACCCCTTAATCGTCCGGAAGCCGAACATCAACTCAAACTGGCGGCAGGATACGCGTGTAGCGCTGCAAGGTGTCTTCGCCGAGGCGCTGGCGCTCGATCTCCACAAGGCCGGCGGCGCCCAGGAGATCGGCCAGCGGCCCATCTGGAGAGGCCAGAGTGCCGCCCTCCCCGCGCCTGGCCGTGGTGGTCAGCAGCGAGACACCATCGACCAGATCGGCTTCGAGCATCGCGGCAAGGAGGCGCTGGCCAGGCTCGACGAGCAGGTTCTGCACCTTGCGGGCACCCAAGGCCTTGAGCGTCTCGCGCAGGTCGGGGCGACCATTGTCGCCGGCGACGCGGATGGTTTCGACCGAGACGGGCGCGTCGACGGCGACGTCGGTTTGCGCAATGATTGCAGTGCGATGGCCGGAGAAGCCACCAATCAGATTCATCCGACGATCAACGCCCGTGGCGCCCGAAAGCACCACGCGGAGCGGCGTGCGGCGTTCAAGGCCCGGCAGGCGGACCGTGAGGTCGGGATCGGCCTTGGCCGTGGCTGCGCCGACGAGAATGGCGTCGGAGCGGCTGCGCAGCATGTCGAGCCAGTTGCGGCCCAGGGTGCCGGGCTGGGCGAGATCGATCCGGCCATCGGCGGAGACCACCAAGGCAATGTTCACCATAGGGCGCGAATCTGTGTGGCGCAGGACGCGGCCGGCATA
Organism: Candidatus Devosia phytovorans; assembly: GCA_029202405.1. Lineage (NCBI taxonomy): Bacteria > Pseudomonadati > Pseudomonadota > Alphaproteobacteria > Hyphomicrobiales > Devosiaceae > Devosia > Candidatus Devosia phytovorans. The sequence continues at coordinate 1,947,434 of CP119312.1, forward strand.
GAGCGCGATGCTGGGAGCGTGCTGGGCGACGACTACCTCGACGCCCGCCGATTGCAGATGGGCGACCGAGCCCTTTGACCATGGATCGAGTGCGCCGATGACGACGCGCATGATTCCCGAACGGATGATGGCATCGGCGCAGGGTGGCGTGCGATCCCAGCCATTGCAGGGCTCGAGCGTCACATAGAGCGTGCGACCGGCGGCTTCGAAGCCGGCAGCGGCAATGGCTTGCGCCTCGGCATGTGAGCGCCCGGCCCTTGCCGTCACGGCGCGGGCGATCAGCGTCTGCTCGATTTGATCGACGATAAGGGCGGCTACCGCGGGGTTGTCGGCCGTAGTGCCCTGGAAAGGCGCAGCATAACGGGCCGCGGCATCGAGCCAGCGGCGGTCTTCGGGCGTGAGGTCGGTCACTCGTCGTCCCGCACGGAGCCTTGCCCTTCGGCCAGTTCGGTGAGGAAGCTGCGGAAGTCGTCAGCCGCGGAGAAATTCTTGTAGACCGAGGCGAAGCGCACGAAGGCTACGTCATCGAGGCCCTTGAGGCCATCCATGACATATTCGCCGATCTGGTCGGAGGTGACTTCCACATCGCCCAGGCTTTCGAGCTGGCGGACGATGCCGGAGATCATGCGCTCGATGCGGTCGGTTTCGACCGAGCGCTTGCGCAGCGCGGTGTAGACCGAACGGGCGAGCTTTTCGCGGTCGAAGGGGACCTTGCGGCCGCTCTTCTTGACCACAGTCAGCTCGCGCAGCTGCACGCGCTCGAAAGTGGTGAAGCGGCCGCCGCATCCGTTACAGACGCGGCGACGGCGAATGGCGCCGGAATCCTCGGTCGGCCGGCTGTCCTTGACCTGCGTGTCGTCGTTACCGCAATAGGGACAGCGCATGGAAAGACCTTAGTTGGCGTAGATCGGGAAACGGTCGGTGAGGGTCTTCACCTTGGCGCGGACGGCAGCTTCCACCGCGCCGTTATTGTCATCGCCGTTTTCCTTGAGTCCGTCGAGCACTTCGATGATGAGTTCACCGATGAGCTTGAATTCGGCCTCGCCGAAGCCGCGCGAGGTGCCGGCCGGGGTGCCCAGGCGAATGCCCGAGGTAATGGCCGGCTTTTCCGGATCGAAGGGTACGGCATTCTTGTTGCAGGTGATATGCGCGCGTTCGAGCGCCTGCTCGGTTGCCTTGCCGGTCAGGCCCTTGGGACGCAGGTCGACCAGCATCAGATGGTTGTCGGTGCCCTTGGAGACGATATCGACGCCGCCCTTCACCAGGGTTTCGGCCAGGACCTTGGCATTGGCCACGACCTGGGCCGCATAGGTCTTGAACTCGGGCTGCAGCGCTTCCTTGAAGGCCACGGCCTTGGCGGCGATGACATGCATCAGCGGACCACCCTGGATGCCCGGGAAAATGGCCGAATTGATCTTCTTGGCGATGTCGTCGTCATTGGTGAGGATCAGGCCGCCGCGCGGGCCGCGCAGGGTCTTATGGGTTGTGGTGGTTGCCACGTGGGCATGCGGGAATGGGCTCGGATACTGGCCGCCAGCAACGAGACCGGCAACATGGGCCATGTCAACGAAGAGGATGGCACCGACTTCATCGGCGATGGCGCGGAATTCGGCCCAGTCCATGACGCGCGAATAGGCCGAAAAACCAGCCACGATCATCTTGGGCTTGTGCTCGCGGGCGAGCTGGCGCACCTGGTCCATGTCGACGAGGCCGTCCTGCTTGCGCAGGCCATACTGGATGGCGTTGAACCACTTGCCGGACTGGTTGGGCTTGGCGCCATGGGTCAGGTGACCGCCGGCGTCGAGCGACATGCCCAGGATGGTATCGCCGGGCTGGATCAGCGCCTGATAGACACCCTGGTTGGCCTGGGAGCCCGAATTTGGCTGCACATTGGCATGGGCGACGCCGAAGAGCTGCTTGGCGCGCTCTATGGCGAGGCTTTCAGCAACGTCGACATACTGGCAGCCGCCATAGTAGCGCTTGCCGGGATAGCCTTCGGCATATTTGTTGGTCAGCACCGAACCCTGAGCTTCGAGAACGGCTTGCGAGACGATGTTCTCGGAAGCAATGAGCTCGATTTCGTCCTGCTGGCGGGTGCGCTCATTGCTGATCGCCTGGGCCAGTTCCGGGTCGGTCTGGGCAACGGAGTTGGTGAAGAAGTTCGGAAACAGCGAGGCAGTGTTGGCAGTGGTCATGGCAAGATTACCTCGCTAGCGACGAAGGATGGTGGCGTGGCCTTAACATGCCGCGACGGGCGATTCCAAGGCCGTGGGAATGGTGCTGTGAACATGGGGCTCCCCTGGTTGCGAATGGGTGCCCAGGCGAGCGGCAGGGATAAGGTTCGCGTTTCCCGATGGTGTCCCATCTCTTCTCGCCAGTCGCGCGAACCCACCCGTTATGCCGCAGAACGGGGCGGAGGAAAAGAGCCAAGCTGGGTAAATTCGACGCGCGACGAGCAACTGTAAGGCTCTGCGCGGCATTGAAGCAGCACACACGTTGTTTGCAGGAGCAATGAGATGAACATCCTTCGCGCAGGCGTCATCGGCGCCGCCCTCACCTCGGCCATGGCCGTGTCCGCCGTCGCACCCGCCCAGGCGCAGGGTGTCACCTTCAGCTATGGCCAGCGCGCCCAGGTCATCGAGACCTATTGCGACCGCTATCCGAATGACTACGACTGCCGCGGCTATTATGGCGGTCGCTGGACCGATCGGGATTACGACCGGTTCTATTCATCACGCCGTGACCGGATCGATCCCATTGCCTCGGGCCTGTTCGGCCTGGCTTTCGGCGCGATCCTTGGGGGCGCACTCGCCAATAGCAACAACAGTGGCGGTGGCGATCGGGTGATTGGCCGTGTGACCGGAGATGGCTATAGCGGCCATGTGGCGGCTTGCTATGCCCGCTATCGGTCCTATGACGAAGAGACCGATACGTTCATGGGCTATGACGGCATCCGCCGCCGCTGCAACCTCTAACCCTCTGCGTGGTCGCGCTTTCGAACCGCAAGAGTGGTAGCCACTTTTGCTGAAAGCGCTCCTGTCAGAACAGCTTGCGAGGCGCCTCGGCTGGCGTCTCGCTGAGCTTCTTGCGCAGCTTGTTCAGCGCCATCTGCTGCATCTGGTATTTGCTGGCCGTGACCGGCGTGATGACGATGACTTCGATGGCCGTGGCAACGTCGATGGCGGCGACCCGCATCTGCTGGCCCACCTGAACAAACTCGAAATAGACTTCACCGTCGGCCATCACACGCCCCCTGCCCGGTCATGTTAGCAAGATTCTGTGCCGCCCAAAAGCAAACGCCCTCCGGATGGAGGGCGTTGCGGTGTTGACGGTATATCCTGGGTGCTCGTGCCATTCGGCCAAAGGCCTCATGGCCTTGAGACCTAAATTCGCGCCACCGGGGCGAATTTTACGGTCTCAAGCCTGTTCGAACGTCACCTTGCCCTGCTCGTCGAACTTGTAGACGTCGTCGCGGAAGCTGACGGTGCCCTGGCGGTTGGCCCAAGCGGTGATGTAGGTCGTGTGCAGCGGCACGCGGGCCTTGCACTCGACGTCGAGTCGCTGCAGCGACTCGAAGGTCGTGTCGACCTTGGTCTGGTCCCAATCGCCATTGTCGCGCAGCAGCCAGTTGACCAGGGCGTTGACGCCATCGACGCGAACGCAGCCCGAGGAGTGGAAACGGGCGTTTTCGCCGAACAGCGCCTTGGTCGGCGTATCGTGCAGGTAGCAATCGTAGGGATTGTAGAAGTTGATCTTGCAATGGCCCATGGAGTTGGCGGCGCCAGGCTCCTGGCGATACATGTAGCCGACTTCACGATCGCTGATATTGGCCCAGTTGATGGTTGCGGGATCGACCTTGTTGGAGCCGTCGTAGATGAAAATATTCTGCTCGGCCAGGTAGTTGGGGTTTTCCTGCATGTATTTGGTCAGGTCCTGACGGACCAGGGACTTGGGCACATGCCAATAGGGGTTGAAGTTGATCTGGCTGACCTGGGAGGCCATGATCGGGGTGGCGCGCTCGACGCGACCCACAACCGCGGTGTGGCGCTGCTCGACCATGCCGTCATTGACCGCTTCGATGGTAGCGGCCGGGATATTCACCACGACATAGCGCGGGTTGAGATTGGCGGCCATGTTCTGGACGCGCGTGAAGTTCAGATAAAGCTGCTGCAGGCGCGTGGCGGCCGGCACGTTCATGGCGTACCAGGTTGGCTCATCGATCTGGCCATTGGTGATCAGGCCATGGCGCGCCTGGAAGGTGCGGACGCCGCGATCGGTGGCTTCGTCGAACAGGTCATTGATATTGGGCACCAGCGCCATGTCGCCCGACGAAATCAGGCGGCGCTTGAGCTGGATGACTGCCGCGCCGGACTTGCCGATATTGAGGCGGAAGGCTTCCTGGGGGATTTCTTCCCAGCCGCCATTGGCGACAAAGGGCTCGTACTGAGAAATCGCCAGCTGCAGATTGTGCTGCGTATCGTATGACAGGATCGGCTCATTGGTCGCGATCAGCGCCTCGGCCGCCGCGATATTGCTATCCTTGTCGACGTTCCGCAGCACATTGCCGCGATTCATCATGTCGAAAATGGACTCCTGCCCGCGCGCCAACGCCGGCATCGCCAGGGAAGCGCCGGCCACAGCCGTGTACTTCAGCAAGGAACGTCTATCCAACCGCATCTATCCACCCGAAAGTTCTGGCCCCATGCCGGGGATCCAGGAATTAGCATCGCGTCCCGCAGCTCACAACGCGCCTCAAACGCATGTGAACTTCAACACTTCAACAACCATGAATAAGCGGGAAATGGTTTCAAACCATCGTAACGATGCCATTTACGCTGATTTGCGGCGCAAATGTGAACGCCGGCCCAAAGGACCGGCGTTTGCTTTCGGATGTGGCGCAGCCGCAACAGATACGCCGCTATTCCGGGACTTAGAGCTTGTAGAGGATCTGGTCGACCCAGAAGCGCTCGAGACGGGCGAGAGCCTTGTTGAGGCCGTCGAATTCGTCGTCGCCCAGGCCGCCGACCTTGTCGATCGACTTGAGGTGACGGTCATAGAGCTCGTCGATGACTTCAGCCACTTCCTCGCCCTTGGGGGTCAGCTTGATGCGGACCGAGCGACGGTCGGAACGAGAGCGTTCCTGGAAGATATAGCCGGTTTCGACCAGCTTCTTCAGATTATAGGAGACGTTGGAGCCAAGGTAGTAACCGCGGCTACGCAGTTCACCGGCGGTCAGCTCGGCGTCGCCGATGTTGAACATCAGCAGGGCCTGAACCGGGTTGATGTCGTCCCAACCCATACGGTCGAACTCGTCCTTGATCAGGTCGAGGAGCCGGCGATGAAGGCGCTCTACACGGGAAACAGCTTCCAGATAAAGCGGCTTCAGGCTCTGGGGACGTTCCGGGACCATTGCCTCGGCTGCGTTGGATTTGATTGCCATTTGTGCCTCACTGTTTTGCAGTCTGTGCGATTTTTCGCATCTCATGAGGCCAAACTACGGCGTGCGGACTAAGATCGCCCTAAGCAGCGTGATTAAGAGCATCTTACTGGAATGCAATGAGAATTTGCCTTTATTCTTCGTTACACCAGTGCATAAATCTGTAACCTTACGCGGGCGTAAACTGCTGGGGTCGCCCGGTTTCAGTCGACGGCGCGGGCGCGCTCGAGGCGGATCGATAAAATGAAGATCAAAAGGATCGAGGCCAGCAGCACCAGCCGAACGGCAAAGCCGAGGGCCGACATGCGCACGTCCGGATTGCCGAAAAGATAGAGGCCGAGTTCGACCGCCGTGGCGCTGATCAGCAGCACCGCACCCCAGCTCGCCTTGATCCACAGACCCACCGCCGCGAAGAGCCGCGCGAGGCTGAAGATGCCGAGCAGGACGAAGCCGGTCATGCCCATGGTGGCGACCGGGCTGACGGCGCCGAGGCCAACGCCAAGCAGGCGCGCCGCGTCGTTGAGGCCGAGCAGCAGGCTGATGATGGCAACGATGCGGATATAGATGCCGATAGGCTGGGCGTTGAAATCCATGCCGGGTTTCTAGCTGGAGCCAAGGGCTGCGACAAGCCAGACCTTGGATGCAACCCGGCCCGCTGCTACACCACGCGGCAACAAGGAGCCCTTCATGACCGAGACCTGGCACAAGCACGACATGGAATTCCTCGGCGGTCGCCGGCTGCGCCGCACGCGCCGCACGGAATGGAGCCGGGCCATGGTGCGCGAGAGCGTGCTCACCCCGGCCGACCTGATCTGGCCGCTGTTCGTGATCGAGGGGCAGAACGAGCGCACGCAGATCCGCACCATGCCGGGCGTCGAACGGCTGAGCGTCGATCTCTGTGTCGAAGCCGCCAAAGCGGCGCGCGATGCCGGCATTCCGGCACTGGCGCTGTTTCCCAATACGCCGGACCATTTGCGCAGCAGCAATGGTGCCGAGGCCTATAATCCGGACAATCTGATGTGCCGGGCGCTAAGCGCGATCAAGAGCGCCGTGCCGGAAGTTGGTCTCATTGCCGATGTGGCGCTGGATGAATATTCGAGCGATGGCCAGGACGGGCTGGTGCGCGACGGCGAAATCCTCAATGACGAAACCATCGCGGTGATGATCAAGTCGGCGCTGGTGCAGGCAAAGGCGGGTGCCGATATCATTGCGCCGTCGGACATGATGGATGGCCGCGTGGGGGCGATCCGCGAGGCGCTGGATGGCGAGGGTTTTGATCCCGTCCAGGTCATGGCCTATGCGGCCAAATATGCGTCTTTCTATTATGGTCCGTTCCGCGAGGCGGTGGGCACCGGCAGTCGCCTCGTGGGCGACAAGCGCACCTATCAGATGGACTATGCCAATTCGGACGAGGCTTTGCGCGAGATCGAGCAGGACATTGCCGAGGGCGCCGACAGCATCATGGTCAAGCCCGGGCTGCCCTATCTCGATATCGTCCGGCGGGCGAAGGACAATTTCAACATCCCGATCTACGCCTATCAGGTGAGCGGGGAATACGCGATGATCGAGATGGCGGCCGCGGCCGGGGCGATCAACCGCGAGGGCGCGATCATCGAGAGCCTTCATGCCTTCAAGCGGGCGGGCGCCAATGGCGTGCTCACCTATTTTGCGCTGGAAGTGGCGCGCAAGCTCGGGGCGTAGGCCGAGCACATTTTTGTAACCGCAGGTCTTGCGCGCCGGGCGGGACATAACAATGTTTGAGGCATGTACCAGACCGAGACTGTCCGACCCGCCCTGCCCGATCCGGAAACCGCACCCGAGCTGTTCGAGGGGGTGCTCACGCGCCGGGTGAGCGCCTTCATCATCGACGTGGTGATCATGGGCGCGATGATCCTGGGCTTCAGCCTCGTAGGACTGGTTGCGGGCCTGCTGACCTTTGGCCTCGCCTGGCTGGCGCTGGTGTTTGTCGTGCCGGTGACGATTCTGCTCTATTACACGGCCACTCTGGGCTCGAGCCGCCGGGCGACGGTGGGCATGCAGTTCATGGACATCGTGCTGACGCCGACGCGCGGGCAGCCGCTCGATGGCTGGATGGCGATCATCCATGCCGCGATCTTTTGGCTGACGACCTGGATTTCGTGGCCGATTTCGCTGCTGTTTGCGCTGTTTACGCCGCGCCGGCAGATGATCCACGATCTCGTGGTCGGCACGCTGATGGTGCGCCGCTCGCCCATGGTGCGGCACTGGCGCGGCCAGAGTGACCGCGGCTATTGACAAGGTTGCGGCCCGTGGCCGGGGAGCGTACACTCCCCGGATCGTAGCCAAGGGTCCTGGATGACCGACCAGACGCCGGAAACCACGCAGCTCTTTCTGACTGCCGCCATGCCATGCCCCTATTTGCCGGGGCGGCAGGAGCGCAAGCTGTTCACCCATTTGTCGGGCCGACGCGCGTCGAGCCTGCACCATCTGCTGAGCGAGAATGGTTTCCGCCGCAGCCAGAACCTGATCTATCGCCCGGCCTGCGAGGGCTGCAATGCCTGCCAGTCGGTGCGCATCGTGGCCAATGAATTCCAGCCTTCCGGCCGTTTCCGCCGCGTGCTGCGCAATAATGACGACCTCTCCATCGAGGTGCGTCCGACTACGGCGACCAGCGAGCAATATGACCTGTTCAAGCGCTATCTGGAGTCGCGCCATGCCGGCGGCGGCATGAACCAGATGAGTTTCGTCGACTATGAATATATGGTCGAGGATACGCCGGTGCAGTCGGTGCTGGTGGAATACCGGTTGCGCAATCATCCAGACCAGACGCTGATCGCCGTGGCGCTGACCGATGTGATGCCCGATGGGCTGTCCATGGTCTATTCCTTCTACGACCCCGACCTGGCGCATCGGAGCCTTGGGACCTTTCTCATTCTCGATCATATCGCGCAGGTGCGGTCAGCGGCGCTGAACTATGTCTACCTCGGCTATTGGGTGAAGGAATCGCCCAAGATGGCCTACAAGGCGCTCTATCGGCCGCTCGAGGTGCAGCGCGGGACGCTCGGCTGGTGCAGGATGCCCGAGCAGGGATAGCGTCTCGGGTTGCCGCGGCCTTGGTTGCGCCATAAGTCTCGGCCAGATCGCCTCACTCTTTTTCCTCCCCGAGCCTGCCCATGTCCTTTCTTTTCAAGCTGATCCGGCTGGGCTTTGTTCTGGGCGCCCTGGGCGTGGTGACGCTGTCGGTGCTGGCATTGTTCGGCTTTGCCGTGCCGGTGTTCGATCTGTTCAACCACGCGCAGATCTTCCTGCTGCCCGGGACGCTCGTGGCGCTGCCGATCCTGGCGGTCACCCTGCGCGGCTGGTGGCGCAGTGCGGCGCTGATCTTTGGCTTTGTCGGCTTTGCCGCTTCGGCCAATGTCATGCTGCCCGAGACATTTGCCGCCATGCAGCCGCGTCCGGCGGCGCCGGCGAGCGGCACGGTGCGGATGATGACGCATAACCTTTTCGGCATGAATTACGAGATGGAAAAGGTCACCGGCGCCATTCTGGCCGAGGATCCCGACATCATCGTCTTCCAGGAGTATTTCGGCGAGCAGTCGACGGATCTGCACCCGCTGCTGGTGAGCCGCTATCCCTATTTCGTGCATTGTCGGGGCGGCAAGCGGGCGAACCTGGGCCTATATTCGCGCATTCCCTTCGAGCAGGAGATGGATGGCGCCTGCCCGGACAATGCCTATGGCACGGCGCGCACCGCCCATATCATCGCCAAGTTCGCCGAGCCGGACGGCGACCAGTTCACCGTCATCACCACCCATATGGACTGGCCGATCCCGGTTTCGCGTCAGCATGAGCAGCTGGGCGCGCTGTCAGAAGTGCTGGATACGATCGAGGGTCCGGTGATCCTGGCCGGCGACTTCAACTCGACGGCCTGGTCCTACGCGCTGCGCGATTTCGTCTCGCGCAATGGGCTGGTGCGGGAAACGCTCAACATGCTGACCTTCCCGATGAGCTGGTATTATCTGGGCGCCTGGCGCGACACCCTGCCCTTCCTGCCGCTGGACCATGTGATGACGCGCGGCGGGGTGGTGGTGCATGACATCCGCACCGGACGACCGACGGCGAGCGATCACCTGCCGGTCGTGTTTGATTTTTCTATACAATGACCGGTGCACGCCCTCGTGGTTCGAGGCTCGCAAGAGCTCGCACCTCACCATGAGGGCTACTGCGAGCTCTATATATCAACAGCCCTCATGGTGAGATGCTTTGCATTGCAAAGCCTCGAACCACGAGGGCGTGGCACTATTTTTCGACCTTGAGATCAAAGACGATCAGCCCGTCTCTCCCGCCTTCGAGGGCGGCGACCAGGCGGGCGCCAGCGGCCTTGTGGGCAGGGTCGGCAAGGTAGCGATCCCTCGCGGCTTCGTCCGCGAGGTCCATGATGAAACCGTCGTTGAACCCCTGTGCCAGGCCCTCGGGCGACACGTTGGGGCCAAAGTCGGCGGAGATCAGGCCGTCGACCTGGCCAACCAGCGCGGCGAGGCCGGCGTAAATCTCGGCCCGCTCATCCTTGCTGACGCCGGAGCGGAATTTTACGAAGACGCAGTGACGGATCATTTTTTCGGCCTCCCCGCCGAATGTTACCCCACGAACCTGTTATTCCGCGGGAAGCCGTTGGGGGGCTGACGGCCGGCGGTGGCGCGATCGCCCAGCCAGTCGGTCAGCTCTTCCATCGGCTTGCTATAGGTGCGGCCCGAAGAGTCCTGCCAGGTCAGGCCATCGGCTGCGTAGAAGGTCTTCAGGTCGGAAATGCCGCCGTCCTTGTAGCGCTGCAGGCGCACGCCCTTGCCGCGACCCATTTCGGCCAGCTGGCTGAGCGGGAAGACCAGCAGCTTGCGGTTCTGCCCGATGATGGCGACGCGATCGCCATTGAGCGGCACCAGCAGGGCTGCCTCGGCCGGCGCGGTGACGTTGAGGATCTGCTTGCCCTTGCGGGTATTGGCGATCATGTCGTCTTCGCCGACGATGAAGCCATAGCCCGTGGTCGAGGCGATGATGCGCTTGCTGCCCGGCTTGTAGACGAAGATATCGACGATATCCTGGCCTTCCTCGATATCGACCATGATGCGGACCGGCTCGCCCTGGCCGCGCCCGCCGGGCAGCTTGTCGCCGGCGAGAGTATAAACCTTGCCGCCGGTGGTCAGCATCAGCAGCTTGTCGGTGGTCTCACATTTGATCGAAAGCTTCAGGCGATCGCCGGCCTTGAAGCCCTTGTCGTCATTGACTTCCACGGCATGGCCGCGCGGGGCGCGGATCCAGCCTTTTTCGGAGAGGATGACTGTGATCGGCTCGCGCTCGATGAAGGCTTCGGTGACTTCGGTCAGATCGGCATTGGAGGCCGAGCCGAGAATGGTGCGGCGGGCGCCCAGAGCGTGGGGCGTGCCATCGGCGTTGAAGAAGGGATAGGCCTTCTTCAGCGCCTCGATTTCCTTGGAAATATTGCCCCATTGCCGCTTGTCGGAGGCGAGCAGCGCATTGAGCTGGCCCTGTTCCTCGGTCAGGTCGGCATGTTCCTTGCGGAGTTCGATTTCCTCGAGCTTGCGCAGGGAGCGCAGGCGCATGTTGAGGATGGCTTCGGCCTGAACGTCGGTGAGCTCGAAGGTCGCCATCAGGCTGGCCTTGGCATCGTCCTCCTCGCGGATGATGCGGATCACCTCGTCGAGGTTGAGATAGGCGATGATATAGCCGGCGAGGACTTCCAGCCGGTGGGCGATCTGTTCGAGCCGATGCGTCGAGCGGCGGACCAGCACTTCCTTGCGATGCTCCAGCCAGGCCTTGATAGCCTGGGCCAGGCTCATCACCTTGGGCACGGCGCCCTTGTCGAGCACGTTGAGATTGAGCGGGAAACGCGTTTCAAGATCGGTGGTCTTGAACAGCTGTTCCATCAGGATGACGGCATCGACGGTGCGGGCGCGCGGCTCGAGCACGAGGCGGATGTCGTCGGAGCTTTCGTCGCGCACGTCCTTGAGCAGCGGCAGCTTCTTGGCCAACAGCAGTTCGGCGATCTTTTCGACGAGGCGCGACTTCTGGATGCCATAAGGAATTTGGGTGACGACGATCAGATAGACGCCGCGGGCACTTTCCTCGATCTCCCACTTGGCGCGGACGCGGAAGGAGCCACGGCCGGTCTGGTAGGAATGGGCGATGGAGGAGGCCGATTCCACCATGATGCCGCCGGTCGGGAAATCGGGCCCGCGGATCAGGTCATCCATGCTGGGCACGTCGGTTTCGCGCGTCACGCCCTCGGGCAGACGGTGCAGCAATTCGGACACGGCAATGTCGGGCTGCTGGATGATTTTCAGCGCCGCATTGCAGAGCTCCACCACATTGTGCGGCGGGATGGACGTCGCCATGCCCACCGCAATGCCGGTGGAGCCATTGGCCAAAAGGTTGGGGAAGTTGGAGGGCAGGACGACGGGCTCTTCGTCTTCGCCATCGTAAGTCGGCTTGAAGTCGATGGCATTCTCGCCAATGCCTTCCAGCAGGCGCGTCGCCACGTCGGTCATGCGGGATTCTGTGTATCGCATGGCGGCGGCGCTATCGCCGTCGATATTGCCGAAGTTGCCCTGCCCGTCGACGAGCGGATAGCGCAGGGCAAAATCCTGCGCCAGGCGCACCAGCGCGTCATAGATCGAGGCGTCGCCATGGGGATGGAACTTACCGATCACGTCGCCGACGATACGGGCGGACTTCTTGTAGCCCTGGCCCGGATCGAGCTTGAGCAGGCGCATGGCGTGGATGATGCGGCGATGCACGGGCTTGAGCCCATCGCGCACGTCCGGCAGGGCGCGCTGGGTGATGGTCGACAGCGCGTAAGAGAGGTACCGCTCCTCGATGGCCTGCTTGAGATCGACGACGCGCTGGTCGTCGGCAGGCGGGAGGGTATCGCTATCAGACATAGGCCACGCATTCCGGGAGAACGAATCAGGAAAGCATTATAGGAAATTTGGGCGCAAGCGGGCGGAAAGGCGTGGTTTTGCACGGGTTATGGGGGAAATATGAGGAGTACCCCCTCCTAGCCTCCCCCTGAAAAGGGGGAGGGACAGATCGCGTTTTTGGCATGATCTAGTCAAACCCACCGGCCGGGTCCCTCCCCCTTTTCAGGGGGAGGTTAGGTGGGGGTATCCTTACTCCCCGTCCCGCTCGAATTCCTCGATCAGCACATCCCGCATTGGCGGTCGTGCGATTTGTCTCTGGCTCCAGACATGGGCATCGAGGAAATGCCCCGTCAGCCGCAGGGCATCGCCTACCGCATGGGGCGAGGCGTTGCCTCTCCCGGCAAGGAAGCTGGGGAGGGGCAGGAGGCGATCGAGGTAGGGTTGCGCGGCCTCGCGGGAGACGGCGCGGCCCGATTTTGGCGAGACGTGGGTGAGGTCCTCGGTCGCGCCGGTGGCCGCGCAGGTGGTGAGGTCGAGGCCGAAGCCGAGGTCGTCGAGCAGGGCCAGTTCGAATTTGGCGAAGGCGGCGCCATCGGGCGGATTGGCGTCGATCAGGCGGACGGCCATGCCAAGCAGGCGGTCATGCGGATCGCGTTCGGGCAGGAGGTGCAGCAGTTCGCAGACGGTCTGGCTGAGATAGAGCCGCGTGCGGTCGGCGATCAGTTCGGCGGCGCGGGCGTGGAGCAGTTCGACCGAGAAGATGCCGAGCTGGTCTTCGAGCCGGGCGCGCCAGGTGAGCTGGAGCGTGTTGCCGGGCTGAAGGGCGGCGGCGAGCTTTGGTGAGCGGCCGCCACGGACGAGGCCCGCGCAGCGGCCGTGGCCAGCGACCATGGCCTCGGCAATGACGCTGCTCTCGCCGTGGCGGCGCGTGCCGATAAGCAGGGCTTCAGCGGTCCATTCCATGTCGCTAACTCTGTGCCACACCCTGGTGGTTCGAGGCTCGTAAGAACTCGCACCTCACCATGAGGGCTACTGATAGCGCAGGACAAATTGAGACCTCATGGTGAGGTGCGAGCGGAGCGAGCCTCGAACCACGAGGTCGGGCACTCGATCTCACTTCTTCTCGTGCGGGAATTCCAGGCCCATTTCGCGGTAGCGTTCCGGGTCGTCGCTCCACTTTTCGCGGACTTTCACGAACAAGAAGAGATGGATCGGCACTTCGTACATGTCCATCAGTTCCTTGCGCGATTCCGCGCCGATGGCCTTGATGGTCTGACCGCCGGCGCCGAGCACGATCTTCTTGTGGCTCTCGCGCGAGAGATAGATCACCTGGTCGATCTTGTAGGAGCCGTCCTTCTGGATCTTGAAGCTCTCGGTCTCGACGGTGGAATTATAGGGAATCTCGTCGTGGACACGCAGGAAGAGTTTTTCGCGCGTTACTTCGGCGGCGGTAATCGCCATGGTGAGGTCGGTGAGGTGATCCTCGGGGAAGTGCCAGGGACCGGGCGGCAGGTGCTTGACGCACCAGTCGATGAAATCCTGCACGCCATAGCCCTTGAGCGCCGAAATCATGAAGGTGGCCTCGAAGCGCAGCTTCTCGTTGATCGTCTCGGACAGCTTCAGCAGTTCCTCGTTCTTGACCGTGTCGATCTTGTTGAGGATGAGGATGCGCGGGTGGTTTATGTTTTCCAGACCCTCAACGAGCTTTTCGAGTTCCGGGGTCAGGCCGCGGTCGACGTCGACGATCAGGGCGACGATATCGGCGTCCCCTGCCCCGCCCCAGGCGCTATCGACCATGGCGCGGTCGAGCCGGCGTTTCGGGGCAAAGATGCCAGGCGTGTCGATGAAGACGAGTTGCGCCTTGTCGAGCGTCACCACTCCGCGCACCTGGCTGCGGGTGGTCTGCGCCTTGTGGGTGACGATGGAGACTTTCGTGCCCACCAGCGAATTGAGCAGCGTGGACTTGCCGGCATTGGGGGCGCCGACGAGGGCAATGAAGCCGCAGGAGGTGTCGGTGAGTTCTTCAGGAGAGGTCATGCGTTTTCACTTTTGGTTTCCTGCCACACCTTCTGGGCAATCAGGAACAGTTCGGCGGCCTTGTGCTCGGCGATCTTCTTGGAAGGGCCGGTGGCGCTGAGCGGTTCGAAATCCCCGAGGGTGACAGTGATGGTGAATTCGGGAGCGTGGTCGGGTCCACGGCGGTCGGTCTGGGTATAGGTGGGTGGTTCGAGGCCGCGGGCCTGGGCCCATTCCTGCAGCGTCGTCTTGGCATCGGCCTTGTTGGCGGAACCATCAATCAGGAATTCGGCGAACATGCGCTCGACGAATTCATAGGCCTTGCCCATGCCGCCATCGGTATAGATGGCGCCGATGACCGCTTCGGTGACGTCGCCGAGAATGGCTTCCTTTTCGGCACCGCCGGTGCGGGCTTCACTGTCACCGAGCACCATTTCGGGACCAAGGCCCAGGGTGCGGGCGATGATGGCGCAGGTTTCCTTGCGCACCAGCGTGTTCAGCGTACGGCTCAACTCGCCCTCATTGGCCTTGGGATAGCGGCGATAGAGCATGTCGGCGACGACAAGGCCGAGGACGCGATCGCCGAGGAATTCGAGGCGCTGGTAGGAGCGCTCGATGCGCCTGGCGGGCGAGAGCGCGCTGGAATGGGTCAGCGCGCGATGCAGCAGGTCCGGATCGGCAAACTTGTAGCCGAGCCGGAACTGGAGTTTTTCATAATTGCGCGCGGAACGGCTCATGGAACGTGCTGGGTATCGACGCCCTGGAACATCCGGTCCCAGCGGACATTGGCCGGCCACTGCCAGAGCTGCCAGGGCGGCAGGTTGTCCTTGATCGAGAAGAAGCGCGCTTCGGCTTTGGCGATGAGGTTGACGGCGGGCACATAGCCGACCTGGCTCAGCACACGACTATCGGCGGAGCGGTCGCGGTTATCGCCCATCATGAAGTAGTGGCCAGCCGGCACGACATATTCGGAGGTGTTGTCGAGGCCGCCGGTGTCGGAGATTTCCTGGATGATGTGGTTGGTGCCTTCCGGGAAAGTCTCGCGATAGACGGTGACTTCCACGGTGCGGCCTTCGCTATCGGTATCCTGGGCTTTACCGATTTCCTCGCGCTCGATCATGGTGCCGTTGATATAGAGGCGGCCTTCGCGCATCTGGATGGTGTCGCCGGGCAGGCCGACAACGCGCTTGATATATTCGATGTTCTGCGGCACCGGGCGGAAAACGGCGATGTCGCCGCGATTGGGCTCGCGACCGAAGATGCGGTTGTTGATCGGCAGTTCGAAGTCGAGCAGGCTGAAGTCGCCATAGCGGCCCAGCGAGAAGGAATGCTTGCCATAGCCCCAGACGAATTTGTTGGCGACGAAATAGTCGCCGATCATCATGGTCTGTTGCATGGAGGCGGTGGGGATGGAAAAGGGCTGGTAGAGGAAGGAGCGCAGCACGATGGCGATCAGCAGTGCCTCGACCACCACGACGATGGTTTCCCACCATTCGCTCGCGGCAGACTTCTTGATGGACTTGTCGGCGGGCTGGCTCATGAATTTCCCCGGAAATACGGTGCCGAAGCGTTAGGCGTTTGTAAGCGCCCGGTCAATTGCCAGGGATTGGCAGCGCTTCGACGATAACGAAGGCTTGTGCGAGCCCGGCGTCGTCGGTGATGGTGAGGTGGATGTGGGCCTCGTGGCCCTTGGGCACAAGGCGGGCCAGCGCTTTTGCCGCGCCATTGGTCAGCTTCATGGTCGGCTTGCCGGAGGGCAGATTGACCACGCCCATGTCGCGCCAGTAGACGCCCCAGGAAATGCCGGTGCCGAGCGCCTTGGACATGGCCTCCTTGGCGGCGAAGCGCTTGGCATAAGAGGCGGCGCGTTCGGCGCGGCGATCGGACTTCTGCTGCTCGATCTCGGTGAAGCAGCGCTCGGTGAAGCGCGTGCCATATTTGTCCAGCGTCTCGGCGATCCGGTGGATCTGGATCAGGTCCGAGCCCAGGCCGACAATCATTTCACACCCTGGATGCCGCGGCTGCCGGGCTTGACGGCCGGAATGGCGGCCAGTTCGGGTGGCAGGGCATCGGCCGGATAGGCGGGGACCTTGAATTCGATCAGCCGCACCAGGGGCACGCCGACATCGGCCTCGCCGGCTGAGCGGTCGATCAGGCAGGCGGCAGCGACCACATTGGCGCCGATGGCGCGCAGGGATTCCACGCATTCGCGGATCGAGAGGCCGGTGGAGACAATGTCTTCCACCACGACGACCTGGTCACCCGGCTCGATCTCGAAGCCGCGGCGCAGTTCGAACTTGCCGTCGACGCGCTCGGTATAGAGGGCGGGCACATTGAGATGGCGCGAGGTTTCGTAGCCGGGGATGATGCCGCCGATAGCGGGCGAGACGACCTTGGTTACGCCCGGGAATTCGGCCTTGATGCGTTCAGCCAGCGCCTTGCAGAGCTTTTCGGTCTGGTGGGCATACTGGAACACGCGTGCCTTCTGCAGGAAGACGGGCGAGCGCAGGCCCGAGGACAGGATGAAATGGCCTTCCAGCATGGCGCCGCATTCGCGGAAAATAGCCAGCACTTCATCTTTCGTCATCAACAAATCTCCGGTCTACCTTGCCGTCCCATTCGAGCGTCGAAATCATGCCCGTCTCGCGCAGCCCGGCGCGCTGGACGGCGGAAAGGCCGGGACTGCGCTTGAGCGTTGCCAGAACATCGGTCAGTTGCGCAAGGTCGCGCACCTCGATTTCAAAGATCATCTGGTGAAAGTCGGGCGATATCATGCGCATCACCAGATTGTTGATGTTGGCCTCGCAGGCCGCGATGGCCGAGGAGATCTGCGCCAGCGAGCCGGGCTTGTTGACGCTCTCCATGGTGATCACCGTAGGATAGAGCTTGTCATCCTGGCTCTTGATGTTCCAGCGCACATCGACCCAGGCCACGTCGCTGTCATGCATGTCAATGAGGGCTTCCGAATGGATCGGATAGACCAGCATGGGTGAATCGGGCTGGAGGATGCCGACGAGGCGATCGCCCGGCACGACGCCCTCCCCCGAGACCGAGACGGGCATGTGGAAATCAAGCTGGGCCAAAGCCGTCTTGGCGCGCGGACCGGAGCGTTGGCCGCCGGGCACGCGGAAGCGGAAGAGATCGGTCGAGCGCAGGGCGAACCAGCCATCGGCGGTGTCTGCGACCGGCAGGTCGAGCTTGCGGCGGCGCTTGCGCAGGCCCTTGATACGGGCGAGTTCGACGCCGAGCGGCTCGGAGCCGATCTTGCCCTCGCCCACGGCAATCAACAATTCGCGGCGACCGGGCGACCCCAGCGCTTCAGCCAGGGCCTTGGCCTCGGCGTCGTCGAGCATGACGCCTTCGCGCTCGAGCATCATGTTGAGCACGTGCTCGCCCAGCGAGAAGGCGCGCTGGGTGGCGGCGTGGCGTACCGACCGGCGGATGGCCGCACGGGCCTTGCCGGTGGCGGCAATGCCCAGCCAGTTCATCGGCGGCACGTGGTTCTGATCGCGGATGATTTCCACTTCGTCACCCGAGCGCAGTTGCGTGACGAGCGGCAGGATGGAGCCGTTGATCTTGGCGCCGACCGTGGTGTCGCCGATGTCGGTATGCAGGGCATAGGCGAAGTCGATCGGCGTTGCGCCGCGCGGCAGGGCGATCAGGCGCCCGCGCGGGGTGAAGCAGAACACCTGGTCCTGGAACAGTTCCAGCTTGGTATATTCGAGAAAGTCCTCGGTCGAGGAATTTCCGGTGGTCAGGTGGCTGATGGTCTGGCGCAGCGAGCCATAGGCATGGCTCTCGTTTTCGATGCGGCTGAGATCGGCCGAGGCGCCATCCTTGTAGAGAGCGTGGGCGGCGATACCGAATTCGGCGACGCGATCCATGTCCTCGGTACGGATCTGCAGTTCGGCGCGCTGGCGGCCGGGGCCGACGATGGTGGTGTGGATCGACTGGTAGTCATTGTGCTTGGGGACCGAGATATAGTCCTTGAAGCGACCGGGCACGACCTTCCACTTGGTGTGGACCACGCCCACCGTGTGGTAGCATTCGTCGATCGAATTGACGATGACGCGGAAGCCGATCATGTCGGAGAGCTGTTCCAGCGCAATCGACTTGCGCTCGATCTTGGAAAAGATCGAATAAGGCGATTTCACCCGCGCCTTGACGCGGGCGGTGATGCCTTCCATCGCCAGCCGTTCGCTGAGTTCGGTCGAAATGGTCGAAATGGTCTCGCGATATTCGGCCTGCATTTCGTCGAGGCGGGCAGTGATGGCCTCGTAGTGATCGGGCTGGAGGATCTTGAAGGAGATGTCTTCCAGCTCGTTGCGCATGTCCTGCATACCCATGCGGCCGGCGAGCGGGGCATAGATATCCATGGTCTCCTGGGCGATACGCGTCCGCTTTTCGGGCGGCATGTATTGCAGGGTGCGCATGTTGTGCAGGCGGTCGGCGAGCTTGACCAGCAGCACGCGGACGTCCTGGCTGATGGCCAGTAGGAGCTTGCGCAGGTTCTCGGCCTGGGCCTCTTCGCGCGAGACGAGATTGAGCCGCTCGATCTTGGTCAGGCCATCGACGATGGCGCCGATCTCGGAGCCGAACATCTGGTCGATTTCGGCGCGGGTGGCGTCGGTATCCTCGATGGTGTCGTGCAACAGGCCAACGGCGATGGAGGCATCGTCGAGCTTGAGCTCGGTCAGGATGGCCGCGACTTCGAGCGGATGATTGAAATAGGGGTCGCCGGAGGCGCGCTTCTGCGAGCCATGCTTTTGCATGGCATAGACATAGGCCTTGTTCAAAAGCGCTTCGTCGGCGTTCGGGTTATAGGCCTGAACGCGTTCGACAAGCTCGTATTGACGCATCATGGAAGGTAGTCGCCGCTCGATTAAGAGTTGACCTTAGCGGTTTGCCGCAAAATGGAAAGGGCGCTACGCGCCTTGCCGCAAAGCAAAACACCCCCGGCTTGCGCCGAGGGTGCTGACAGGCACAAGGCCGATCTTTAATCGTCGCGACGCTCTGGTGGTGCGAGGCTTTCGATGCCGCGCAGCAGTTCTTCTTCGCTGATCGTGTCGAAGTTGATCGAGTCGTCGCCGTTGGCGCTTTCGATCAGCGGAGCGGCGTGCTCTTCGGGCTCGTCAACTTCCACATACTTCTGCAGCGAGTGGATGAGATCTTCACGCAGGTCGTCTGGCGAAATGGCGCCATCGCCGATTTCACGCAGGGCAACCACGGGATTCTTGTCGTTGTCGCGGGCGACGGTGATCTGCGCGCCAGACGAGATCATGCGCGCACGGTGCGCGGCCATGAGAACGAGATCGAAGCGGTTTTCGATCTTTTCGATGCAGTCTTCAACGGTGACGCGTGCCACGAACGTCTCCAAAACGGATGGAATGAACGCTCCCTCTACACGACCAATCCCTTCAGCACAAGGCTAGGGGTGTAACCGGATTGTCATCCCTACCCTACGTATCGGTAATGTTAGGCTCTCTTGCCCGATTTCTGGAAACGTGCGAATAGGATAGTCAATTAAGTTTCGCGGCAGAATTTAATTAAGGCCTTTTAAGCCGCTTCGGCAGCGGCAAACCTTCAGACGGGTTGAGCGTCTGGGAGACTGAGATGCCCATTGATAATAGGGAAAAGATCGTTCTGTTTATCGACGGAGCGAACCTCTACGCGACATCGAAGGCCATCGGGATCGACATCGATTACCGCCGCCTGCTCGCCGATTTCAATGCGCGGGCCTATCTGCTGCGCGCCAACTACTACACAGCGCTCGTCGAAGATCAGGAATATTCCTCGATCCGGCCGCTGATCGACTGGCTGGACTACAATGGCTTCAATGTCATCACCAAGCCGGCCAAGGAATTCACCGATGCCATGGGCCGACGCAAGGTGAAGGGCAACATGGACATCGAGCTCTGCGTCGATGCGCTCGAACTCGCCCCGCACTACGATCACATGGTGCTGTTTTCCGGCGATGGCGACTTCACCGCGCTCGTTGCGGCGCTGCAGCGCAAGGGCAAGCGGGTGACCGTGGTGTCGACGCTGACCACTTCCACGCCGATGATTTCGGACGACCTGCGGCGCCAGGCCGATTTCTTCATCGATATCGCGGACCTCGCCAAGACGGTCGGCCGTCCGCCCAGCACTCGCCCTGCCCCGGCGCCCGCGCCGGTCACCTCCGACGAGCACTAAAACAAAACCCGCGGCTCGCACCGCGGGTTTTTGATTTCTAGCCTCGCCCGCCCTCTTTCATGATGCGGGATTTGTCGCGGTTCCAGTCGCGATCGCGCTCGGTGGCGCGCTTGTCGTAATTCTTCTTGCCCTTGCCGATACCGATCAAAAGCTTGGCGCGACCCTGGTCGTTGAAGAAGAGCTTCAGCGGCACGATGGTATTGCCGGCGCGGGCCACTTCCTGGTCAAGATGGGCCAGCTGCTTTTTCGACACCAGGAGTTTGCGCGGACGCTTTTCCTCATGGTTGAAGCGGTTGGCCTGAAGATATTCGGGAATGTGCGCGTTGATCAGCCAGAGCTCGCCACGTTCGGGCGAGGCATAGGATTCGGTGATCTGCGCCTTGCCAAGGCGCAGTGACTTGACCTCGGTGCCGGACAACACGATGCCGGCTTCGAGCGTCTCGCCGATTTCGTAGTCATAGCGCGAGCGGCGGTTTTCAGCCACGAGACCGTGGCTGATCACACCGTTTTTCGCTTTGTCGTTCTTGGGAGCCATAAATTTCCTAGACGCATCTCCGGCGCGAAAAACCGGTACCCACTTTTTCGCTCGATGCTCTCTTAGATAAGACCTGCGTGGCGCATTGCAAAGTCCACGGCCTCTTCCGTCTGTCGGGAGATCGGCACCAGTGGCAGGCGCAGTTCGTTGGCGCAGCGGTTAAGGCGGCTCAGCGCATATTTCGCGGCGGTCGGATTGGGCTCGATGAACAGATTCTTGTGCAGATGCACGAGCTTGTCCTGCACTTCGAGCGCACCCTTGAAATCACCCGCCAGCGACTTGTCCTGCATTTCGGCACAGAGGCGCGGCGCCACATTGGCCGTCACCGAAATGCAGCCGTGGCCGCCATGGGCGTTGAAGGCAAGCGCAGTGATGTCCTCGCCCGAGAGGAGGATGAAGTCCTTGCCGAGCTTGTCGCGCTGCAGGCTGGCCCGGCCGAGATCAGCCGTCGCATCCTTGACGCCGACGATATTGGAATGGGCTTCATGCAGGCGGGCGATGGTATCGACGGTCAGGTCGACCACGGTACGGCCCGGCACGCTATAGAGAATGACGGGAATGCCCACGGCCCTGGCCACAGCAGAGAAGTGCTGGAACATGCCCTCCTGGTTGGGCTTGTTGTAATAGGGCACGATGGTGAGGACGGCATCGGCACCGGCCTTTTCGGCGAACCTAGCCAGTTCCACGGCCTCGGCGGTGGAATTGGAGCCAGCGCCGGCAATCACCGGGACGCGCTTGTTGGCGGTCTCGACGGCGATTTCCACCACGCGGCGGTGTTCTTCGTGGCTGACGGTGGGGCTTTCGCCGGTGGTGCCGACAGGCACCAGACCATGGCTGCCCTCGGCAATCTGCCAGTCGACAAAGCTGCCGAAGGCTTTCTCATCGACATTCCCATTGAGCATGGGAGTGATGAGCGCCGTAATCGATCCTCGCAGCATTGTCGAAATTTCCTCAGGTTGGGAGCGCCACAGTTCAGCCGTGGCTTGATGGCATAGACCGTGCGAACGGGTCCTTGAACGGGCCGCACCATAGTTTTTATCGGGCCGCATCACAACGGTTTGTTGCGGCGCAGCCGCGATGCCGATGGATCGGCAACATCCTGTTTACCCCGACGCGGGTAACCTGGAGTTAACCGCAAGGATTGGTGGCAAGCGTGATGCAAGACGGCGCACAGCCCGATTGCCGAGAGCGAGACGCGAGATGATGCAGCGCCTGCGGGCCGGCTTCATCGCAGCGCTGCTGGGCCTTGTTGGCCCTGCCCCCAGCCCTGCGATGGCCAATGAAACTGTCGACATGGTCACAACCGGTTCGGTGGCGACGGGTGTTGCCACGCCCGCGATCGACGACAAGGGTAGCGCCGGATTTCGCGCTGCGCTCAAGACCCTGGTCGATGGCGATCCGGTGGCGGCCTTTGCCGAAGCGGGACAATTGGCCAACGAGGTCGAGCGCAAGGCGATCCAGTGGGCAGCCATTCAGTTCAACAGCGGCAAGATCGACTTCGAAGCCATCCGCACCTTTGCGACCGAAGCGCCCGATTTCGCGCCGGCGAGCTTTTATCGCACCCGCATCGAGCAATCGCTGACCAGGGACGAGGCCAGTGAGGCGACCATTGCCGATGTGCTTGGCGATGCCACGCCGGGCACGATAGACGCGCAAATCCTGCTGGCGGGCGCCCTACTGGCGCAGGGCGAAACCGAGCGGGCGACGACGCTGACGCGCAGCATCTGGACGGAGAACTTCCTGACCGAAGTGCAGGAGGCCAGGGTCGAGGCGAAGCTGGGCAGCCTGCTCGATCGGGATGCGCATTGGGCGCGGGCCATGCACCTGATGATGCATGATCGGGCGCGCGGCAGCGAGCGGCTGTTGCCGCATCTGTCGGAGGCTCAGACATCGCTAATCGTGGCGCGGGCGGCCGTGTCGCGCAATGATGCCGATGCCAAGGCCCTGCTCGACAAAGTCGACCCGAGCCTGCGGGGCAATGCGGTTTACATCTTCTCGCGCGCGCAACGCGCCCGGCAGTTCGAACTCTGGGACAGCGCCGTCAGCTGGCTCGACAAGGCGCCGGCGGAGCTGATCGACGCCGATGAATGGTGGTATGAGCGGCGCATCTTGGTGCGCAAGCTGCTCGATGTCGGCTATCCCGAACTGGCCTATCGCGCAGCGGCTGGCTATACGGACGGCCCGGAAGCGCGCATGGTCGATGCGCTGTTCCATGCCGGCTGGATCGCACTAGCCTTCCTCGACGACGCGGCGGCGGCAAAGGGCCATTTCACCGAGCTGACCAAGCACACCACCCTGCCCGACAGTATCAGCCAGGCCAATTACTGGCTGGCGCGGGCCGAGGTGAAGCTGGGCGACATCGACGCCGCCCGCGCCGCACTGACGGTGGCTGCGCAATATAACACGGTCTATTATGGGCAGTTGGCGCGCACCGAGCTGGGTGAAGCCGGTGTCGGCATCCGCCCCTTGCCTGCCGTTGGCCCGGACGCAGCGGTGTTCAACGCCAATCCCGTGGTGCGGGCCGTGCGCCTCCTCGCCGGCAACGGGCAGGCGCGGCTGGCCGTGCCGCTGCTGCGCAATTTTGGCACGACGCTCAGCGAGGGCGGCGAGCTGCTGCTGGCGGCACAGCTGGCCGAGGAGATCGGCGCGCATCAGGTGGCCATTGCCATCGCCACCAGTGCCGACCAGCGGGGCACGCCGCTTGATATCTTCAGCTTCCCCCAGGACGCACGGCTGGCGGAGGCCGATCTCGCGGCGGAACGCGCGGCGGTCTATGCAGTGGTGCGACAGGAATCCATGTTCCAGCTCGATGCCGTCTCCTCGGCCGGGGCGCGCGGGCTGATGCAGCTGATGCAGCTGATGCCCGGCACCGCGCAGGAGGTGGCGCGCAAGGTGGGTGTCGACTATTCGCCGGCCCGGCTGGTGAGTGACGCGGAATACAATGCGCTGCTGGGCTCGACCTATCTCAGCACGCAGCTCGACCGCTATGGCGGCTCGCTGGTGCTGGCGGCGGCGGCCTATAATGCCGGGCCGGGCAATGCCAGCAAGTGGATCACCGCCTATGGCGATCCGCGCGCCGACAATGTCGATCCGGTGATCTGGGTGGAACTGATCCCCTTTTCGGAAACGCGGACCTATGTGAAGCGCGTGCTGGGCAATTATCTGGTCTATCGCGAGCGGCTGGGCGACAGTCCGGTGCCGCTGCAGCAGGCGCTGCGCACAATTCGATAGAGCAGGCTTGCCTGACGCCTTCTGACGGGTAGATTGCCGCCATGGCTCGCAAAAGAACTGTTCCCGCCGACCACCCCGCCTTCGCCGACCTGCCCGTCACCATGGTGACGCTGGCGGCCGGACTGCGCGCGGCGGTGCATGTCTCGGGCACGCTTTCGAGCAGGCGCCTGCCGGTCGTCTGCATCCCCGGTTATCAGCGCAACATGAGCGATTTTTCCGATTTTGCGGCCTATTTCCGGCGCGCCGGCGGGGGCGAATGGCCAGTGGTGCTCATCGACCTGCCGGGACGTGGACGGGCCGATGATCGGCAGAGGGCCGAGGACTACAGCTCGCTGGCCGATGCGCGCGATGTGGCTTCCATTATCGCCGCGCTCGGCATTGGCCGTGCCGTAATCCTGGGCCAGGGACATGGCGGACAGGTGAGCATGGCGCTGGCGGCGCAGCATCCCCTGCTGATCGCTGGCACTGTCCTGCTCGATTCCGGACCGGTGACGGATTCACGCGGCATTGTCCGGCTGCGCAACAATGTCGAGCATATCGAAAAGCTGCGCGGCGCCAGAATCGTGGGTGCCGGGTTCAAGCGCATCCTCGGTGGCACCTATCCGGGCCTGCCCGAGGCGCGGCTCGGCACATTGATGGGCCGCACGCATCTGCTCGACAGCCGCGGACGCGCGCGCCCGCTTTATGACCCGCGGCTGATTGCGGCGCTGGCCAGCATCAATTTCGATGACGTGCTCGCAGCGCAATGGCCGCTGTTCGATGCGCTGACCTGCGCGCCGCTGATGCTGCTGCGCACCCAGTTGACCGACCAGCTGCGCCGCGAAACCTTCGATGAAATGACCCGCCGACGGCCCGACGCTACGGCTCTGACCATAGCCGGTCAGGGCTCGCCGGCCCTCTTCGATCAGCGCGAGGAGATCGAAGCAGTGGCCGAATTCGTCATCCGCATCAGCACCAAGGCTTTGGGGAAGGCCGCCTAAGCCGCCGCTTTCAGTAACCTGCTGGCCTGTTCCACCCAGCCCTCTCGGGCAACGCGGCCCTTGAAGGCGAGCTGGCCATCAATCCAGTCGGCGTCCTTGATTGTCCAGCCGGCGATCTGGTCGAAGTGGTGGATGCCAAGGCCATTGAGCGAGGCCTCGATCTTGGGGCCAATGCCCTTGATGAGCTTGAGGTCATCTGCACGGCCATTGCGCGGCGTGCTCAGGGCCGGTGGCCGCGCCACCAGTCTGGCGACAAGCGGCTTTGGCTCATCGATCGGCTCGTTGGCGCGTGCTGCCAGATGGGCAGCGGGACTGAGCGGCCGGCGCAATTCAGGGGTTGGCGCTGGAGCTATGACGGGCTTGGGCGCGACGACCACAGGGGAAGTTAGGTGCGTGCCGCGCGCTGCGTAAAGCACGCGGCGCAGACCATATCCTATAACGCAGCCAATCAGATAGGCGGCGAAGATCAGGACGGCGGTTTCGATCATCAGCGCAGCGTTGAACATGTCGCTCACACCTTGGGCGCGCTGAAGCTGCGCCAGCCGACCACAAGGCCGATCAGCGCTGCGCCCAGCAGATAGGGCCAGTAGAAACCGATCAGGTAGACGACACCGTCCAGATCCATTGGCATCTCCTTATCGCGTTTTGAACTGCAAAAGCGGTGACCACTTCTGCCGAAACGCCTCACTCGCCTGCTTTGACCGTCACCACGATACGCCGGTTCATGCGCTTGCCTTCGGGGGTGGCATTGTCGGCGATGGGCTTGGTTTCGCCATAGCCCACGGCATAGAGCCGATCTGCCGCCACGCCGCGCTGCACCAGCGCATTGACCACGGCTTCTGCGCGCGCGACCGACAGCGCCATGTTCTGCATGTCGTCGCCATCGGTATCGGTGTGCCCCTCGATATGCACCGTCGCCTGCGGACAGGCGGCGAGATCGATCGCCAACTCGTCCAGGGCCGCATTGGATTCCACGGCGATGCTGGAGGCGCCCGAGCCGAAGAAAATGGCATTGCGGGCCGAAAATTGCGCGACCGGCGCCGCGCAGGCAGCGAAATCGGATGATGGCACTGGCTGCGGCGCGGTGGGCGTTTCGGCCATTTCTGGCGCCGCGACCGGCTCGGGTTGCGCCGGCGCCGCGGCGGCCTCCGGTGCAGGCTCGGGCACGACGGGCTGTGCCGGTTCGATCGCCAGGGTCTCAGGCTCCGGTTCTGTCACTGGTGTATCAACACCGTCCGGCGCGGCGACCTGCGCCACCTCCGCGGCAGGCGGGGCAGCTACTTCCGGCGCAGGCTCGGCGACCACAATCGGCGTACGCGTCACGGCAACGGCCGGGGCTTCGGGAATTGCCGAATCCGCCTCGGGTGTTGCGGGCGGACGTTCAGGCGTTGATTCCGCTATGGAAACAGGCTCGCCGAGCGCCATGGACCAGCCGGCCGCCGCCAGTTGCTGGTCGGCGAAGCGGGTTTCGATCTCGCTACGGGCAGCGGGCGAGGCCGGGGTGCCGGTGATGGTCCAGGCACCGTCATCAAGGCTGACCCGGCCATCCTGCAGAAGGGTCAGCATGCCCAGTCCAAGTTCGGCAGAGGTTGCAAAACTGCTCGGCTCACCGGACGCATAGACCATGCTGGTGGTGGCGCCGGGACCGGCAGTGGCCAGCAGCGCCGTCTCGATTTCCGCGCTCGGCACATCACCCGACATGGCGACCACGCCATTGTCCAACAGGCTGGCGGACCAGGAATAATCGGCGGCCGCGGGGGCCCGGACTTCCGACATGGCGAGGATCAGACCCTGGGGTGGGCCGTCGGCTAGTCGATCCAGAAGGGTGCGGTAGTCGGCGGTCGAAGAGGCCAGGCCGGTGAGCGACATGACATTGTCGCGCAGGGAAAAACGGCCTTCTCTCATCTGGTCTAGGGCATCAAGGCCAAAGTCGACGGCCGATTGATAACGCTCCGGCGCGCCGCGACCCAGCTTGAAGAAAGAAATATCGGCGTTCGCGTGTTCGGCCAGCGCCGTGCGCGTGGCTTCGTCGGGCGCGTAACCATCGAAGACGATTGAAGAATTGGCCTGCTTGCTGGCGCTCATCCAATAGTCGGCAATGCGCGGTGCCTCAAGAGTGACGATGCTGTTGGCACTCTGCAAATCTTCCGTCACCGCTTGGGCGATTTCCACCGAGGGCGGTGCGCCGGTGATGGTACTGGTGTCGCCATCTATCGAGACAGATCCGTACTCGAGCCTCGCAAGTTGAGTTAGCAAACGCTCGGATAGCGCTGAAAATCCTTGTGGTTCACCTGACCCGAGAGCGAGACCGGTGGAGACCGGGAGGCCGCCGACCTCGGCCGTGCGCAGCCGCTCGGCGCTGGCGTCATCGGGTACAAAGCCGGTGACGGCGATGGTCTTGCCGTCGAAGGTGGCGCTCCATTGGTAAGGTGATACCAAAGCCGGTGCGATGTTGACCTCACCCAATGTGAGACCGGCCGGTGCCCCTGCCCGCATAACGATCAGCAGGTCGCGATAGGATTTTTCCGAGGCGGCCCGGCCATTCAGGGAAAGCGAGGTGTCGCTGAGCGTGATGGCACCCTGATCGAAATATTTGAGATTATCGATGGCAAAATTGGCGCCAGCGACGAAAGCGGTCCGCTCGGGCATGCCCGAGCGCATTTCCAGCATGCTGGACGACTTCTGGCTCTTTGTCTCGAGCAGGCGTCTGGTTGTCTCGTCGGGCACGCCGCCGGTGAGGTCGATGCCCTCCTCCGCTACACGCGCTTCGAAAAGATAGGGTTTCGCCATGGGGGCAAAGGTCACGTCACTGCGGATCTGACCAACGCCGGATGTCGCGTCGAGCCGGGTGATGGCGGCCTGCAGAACGGCCCGATCGGTGGTCGTGCCGGAGAGGGTCAGGTCACGACCCTGGAAAGCAAGTTCGACCCAGTCGAAACCGGCAGCGGCCATTGCCGCACCGCTGCGCTCGTTCAGGTCCCGGTCGATATCGGCCGATGTCATCGCCAGAGTAAGGCTTGTGCCGCCGAGTACCGTTACCAGTCCCGGCACGACCCATTTGATGAGATTCCTGATCATCGAAAATCCTATCCAGTCCGCAATGGGGGAAAGGGTAGATGATTTGCGGGTGATTTGGGGAGGGAAAATGAGCGGCTAAGCGGCTGTTTTCATGAGGCTTATTGATGGCAGCACATGCATGGACGCGTCGTCATGGGTGAAAGACGCAGAATCACACGCCAAGAAGCAGAAAGGCCCGGCGGGAGCCGGGCCTTTCCGTATCCGAGAGTAATCCGAGGATTACTGGAAGGACTTGGCAGCCTTGAAGGTAACCTTGTAAGCGCCGTTCTCCTGGACCTTCGCGCCGAGCGAAGAGGAGAAGCCGCCGCCGGGGTTCCAGCCGAGTTCAGCCGAAGCGTAGAAGTCGGAGTAGGATTCGCCGCCGTTGCGGATGGTGGCAGCCGGAGCTTCGTCAGCACCGTGGCCATAGACACCGATTTCGCCGGTGACCTTGATGGTTTCGGTGACGGCAGCGATGAGCTGCAGAGCAACCTGGTAGCCGTCGGCAACGCCGTCGGTACCGTCGTTGAAGTAACGGCCGCCGAGGTTCAGCTCGATGCCTTCAGCAACGGTGGCGCCAACGGAGCCGCCGAAACCGAAGTCGGTGTCAGCGTCGACGTCTGCGTCGGTGCTGACGTTGACGGCTTCAGCCGAGAGAGCGATCTTGAACATGTCGAAGTTGGCTTCGCCGGAAATCAGAGCATTCCAGTAGTTGCCCCAGCCTTCAACCGAACCTTCGTCGTAGAAGCCACCGAACGAACCAGCAGCACGAACCTTGAAGTTGTCGAAGGTTGCAGTAGCACCGGTGTGGATGATGTAGGTGTCGCCGCCGTTCTGGGCGCCGTCGAGAATGCCGCCGAGGGCGCCGCTGATGTGAGCGGTGATGCCCGAACCAGCATAGTCGAGAACGCCGACCAGGGTACCCTGACGCTGTGCGTCGAGCAGGGTCGGGCCGTCGCCGCCGAGGTTTTCGAGACCGATCTTGGCGATCAGGCCTTCACCGATGTTGGTCCAGAGCTGGATGACTTCGCCACCACGCTCGGGAGCGATCGTGTCGACGGCTTCGTCGTTCAGGACGCCAGCGTCGGCGATTTCAGCACCGAACAGGCCGGTGAAGTTGAAGGGCTCGTCGTCGCCTTCGTTGAAGATCGAACCGCGCTTACCCGCGGTCAGGACGGTGGTGTCACCAACCTGGACGTAGGCTTCGTCGATCACGATGGCATTGCCGGTTTCGCGCTGGATGACGCCATCATCGGTGGAGAGGGCTTCGCTGCCGAGCGAACCAAAGCCGCCGTTACGGGTGCGGACGCGGTCGTCATGCTTGATCTTGATGACAGCAGAGGCAGGACCGAAGTCCGAACCCTGGGTGCCAACAAACTTCAGCCATGACTGGATGCGCGACTCGTAGTCGTTGTTCGAGATGCCAGCGAATTCGCTGTCTTCGTCGGCACTGACGGTGTCAGTTGCGGTGCCGGCGATAACTTCGGACTCGTTGTAGTTGCCCCAGTTGAACTGGTAGGTGATGCCGCCCGAGATCTGCAGGCAGTTGGTGTCGGACGAGATGGTCAGGCCCGACAGGCCGAGTTCGTCGCAAACGTCCAGCGAGGTGAGGACGCCCAGGTCAGCAGCAAAGCCAGCGGTCGACAGACCGGCAGCAGCGATAGAACCGAGGATAAGGCTCTTGAGTTTCATTAATTGACCTCCAAAGTCAGTCATTCTTTGCGCCGGTTGCCCAGCAGTTTGTCGTAACGCGACCACACTATCGTGGTGCAGTGTGTTGCCGTCGCGCTGCGACCGACAAACGATCCCATGCATGGATTCGCAAGACCCACTCTACGCATGACGAAATTTGACGCAATCTCGCAAAAGCCGTTTTGCCGGCCGAGGAATATGGTTGCAGGGCTGTTGTTGCAGATTCAGCACACAGATCGAAACCATTCGTTAACTTTTCTGAACGCGCCGTTAAATTTGCTGAGTTTTGCTGGGGTTACCGGGTGATCTACGGTATTTTAGACAAATCTTGCGCGCAAATCCGGCGCGATCGCCACGGTCATGGACGCATCCGTCCGACGGCGTAAATGTGGGCAGAATGAGGAATTTAGGCGGCGCCACTCTGTGCGCCGTCACATATGGAGGAAGCATGGACAAGCAGAACAAGGTCGCGGTCATCACCGGCGGTAGTTCCGGAATCGGCAAGGCAGCAGCATTGGGATTTGCCGGGGCAGGCTATGAGGTCGCCATCTGCGGGCGGCGCGCCGAGGCGCTGCAGGCTGTTACCGCCGAGACGGGCGGTTACTGGGGCGAATGCGATGTAACCGATCCGGGCGCCGTGGCGCATTTCTTCGCCGGCGTGAAGGAAAAATACGGCCGGATCGACGTGGTGTTCAACAATGCCGGGCGGTTTGCGCCGGCGGTCTCCTTCGGCGACCTCGATGTTGTGACCTGGCAGGAGATGGTCAATACCAATCTCAACGGCGCATTCTACGTGGCGCGCGAGGCCTTCCGGGCGATGCGGGATCAGAACCCGCAGGGCGGGCGCATCATCAACAACGGATCCATTTCGGCCACTGCGCCGCGACCGGGCGCTGCCTCCTATACAGCCACCAAGCATGCCATCACCGGGCTGACCAAGGCGATCGCGCTCGATGGGCGGGCCTTCAACATCGCTTGCGGGCAGATCGATATCGGCAATGCGGCGACGGACATGACCAGCCACATGAACAGCGGCTCGCTGCAGCCCAATGGCACGATGATGCCCGAGCCGACCATGGATGTGGCGCATGTGGTCGAGGCGCTGACCTATATGGCGGGACTGCCGCTGAATGCCAACGTGCAGTTCATGACGGTGATGGCGACCAATATGCCGTTCATCGGCCGCGGCTAGTCGGCCCAGACCTGCGTGCCACCGATCCAGGTGGCGCGCATTTCCCGTTCGTCCGACAGATGCACGAAGCTGGCCACGGCGCCGGGCTGCAGGTGGCCGTGGTCGCCGGCAATGCCCAGGGCCTCGGCGGGATAAAGCGAGGCCATGCGGAGGGCTTCGTCTAGGGTGAGGCCGATCCGGGCGTGCATGAAGCTGACCGCGTCGATCATGTCGAGATCGGCGCCGGCCAGGGTCCCGTCGGCGAGGCGCAGGGCGCCGTCAGCGCGGGTGATGGTGCGGCCATTGAGCGTCATGGATTTGAGATCGGTGCCAGTCTGGGACATGGCATCGGTGACGAGGAAGATGTGGCCGGGACCGGACTTGGCGGCGAGTGCGATGCGGATGGCGGCCGGGTGGACGTGGATGCCGTCGGCGATCAGGCCGGCGTGGACATCGCCGTGGCTGAGCACCGCGCCGACAACGCCGGGCTCGCGATTGCCGAGCTGGCTCATGGCATTGAAGAGATGGGTGGCCATGCTGGCCCCCGCGTCAAAGGCGGCGTTGGCTGCGTCGATACCAGAGTCCGAATGGCCCAGGCTCACCACGATGCCGGCCTCGGCAAGTGCCGTGATCTGCTGCGGCGTCACGGTTTCGGGCGCAACGGTGATCAGAAGGTTGGGCAGTTCGGCGCGCAGGGCGATCAGGCGCGCCAGGTCGGTGTCGTCCATCGGGCGGATCAGCGCCGGGTCATGCGTGCCCTTGCGCGACAGGGACAGGTGCGGACCTTCCAGATGGAGTCCGAGAAAACCGGGAACACCCTGCTCCACTGCAGCTTTTCCCGCCGCCATGGCGGCGATATTGACGTCCACAGTATCGGTGATCAGCGTCGGCAGCAGCGCCGTGGTGCCGAACTGGGCGTGGGCGGCGCAAATGGTACGGATGGAGTCCAGCGTCGGCACATTGTTGAACAGCACGCCGCCGCCGCCATTGACCTGCAGGTCAATGAAGCCGGGCACGAGCAGGCCGCCATCGAGCCGGACTACCTGGGCGTTGGCTGGAATGGCGTCAGCGCCGGTGATGCCGCAGACATGGCCGAATTCCACCAGCAACGCCGCATCACCATGCCAGGTATGACCGTCGAAAATGGCTGCGCCGGTGACGGCGAGGAGATCGCTCATACGGTTTCGGTCACCTTCTTGAGGGCGGGCGGCACGTCGGGATTGAGACCGCGATGGCGCGACAGGGCTTCGACGAAACCATAGAAGGAAACGATCAGCGCCAGCGGGTCGGTCAATGGATGGCCCGTGGCGGCGAAGGGCAATGCCCTGGCGGCGCCCGGACGGGTGCTGGTGAGGAAGGCCAGAGCGCCCTGCCCGGCCAGCTTGTGCGCCATGTCAGCCACCGAAGCTTCGGCAGCGTCGCGGGCGGCGAGGCCGAGCACCGGATAGCCGGGGGTCACGATGGCGACGGGGCCGTGCATGACTTCGGCGGCGCTATAGGATTCGGCCTGGATATTGCAGGTTTCCTTGAACTTCAGCGCCGCCTCATTGGCGATGGCAAAGCCGGGACCACGGCCGAGTACGTAGAGCGCGGTATGGCCATCGAGCGCGGCGACGAGATCGGACCAGTCACAGGTGACGGCCCTGGCCAGGGACTTGGGCAGGTCGTTGACGGCTGCGTTGAGCGCCTCGTCGCCGCTCCAGCGGGCAATCAGCGACAGACCGGCAACCACCGAAGTCGCAAAGGTCTTGGTGGCAGCGACGGACTTTTCGACGCCTGCATGCAAGTCGACGGTGAAGTCGGACGCCTCGTCGAGCGGCGAGCCGGCGGTATTGGTGATGGCGATGGTGGTGGCGCCGGAGCGTCGCGCCGACTGGGTCATGCCGACGATATCGGGGCTCTTGCCGGACTGGGAAATGGCGATGGTGGCGGCGCGGTCGAGCTTGAGATCCTTACCATAGATGGAGGCAATGGAGGGGCCGATGGAAGCGACCGGCAGGCCGAGCGTCAGCTCGATGGCATATTTGAGATAGGAGCAGGCGTGGTCGGACGAGCCGCGGGCAACCGTGGCCACCAGTGCCGGATTGCGGGAGCGCAGGGCCGCTGCGGCGGCATCGAGCACAGTGCCACTTTGATCAAGGAAATTGGCGACGACATGAGGAATGGCGTCGACTTCCTGGCGCATGAAGGTGGTCTGTTCGGTCATGGCTTGGCTCCCGGAGAATCGCCCAGGCGGAGCTCTGCGACGAAGTCGTAAGTGTCGCCCCGATAGATGGAGCGGGTGAATTCGATGACGCGGCCCGAAGCCAGGTATGACGTGCGCTCGATGTTGAGGCCCGCCGAGCCAGCCGGAACATGGAGGAGCGCGGCGTCTTCCTCGCCCAGATTGGCGGCGCGGATGCGCTGGATGGCGCGGATCGGGCGATTGCCCGACTTGTCGAGGTGTTTGTAGAGCGAGTCCGCAATGGCCAGCGGATCGGGCAGGACATGGGAGGACAGGCTGGCGCGTTCGATAGCGAGCGGGGTGTCGCCGGTCAGGCGCAGGCGGGAAATGCGCGCGGCCTGTTCGCCGGAGCCCAGGCCCAGGATGATGGTCTCTTCCGGCGAGGGCAGATAGATGCCGCGATCGAGCCATTCGGCGCGCACGGCCATGCCGCGGCGAGCCATATCCTCGGTGAAGGAGGTGAGCTGGGACAGTGACTGTTCCACCCGCTGGGTGATCGGCGCAACGAATGTCCCCGAACCGTGGCGCTGCACCAGCACGCCGTCCTTGACCAGCTGCAGCACGGCCTTGCGGACGGTGACGCGGGAGACGTCGACCTTGGTGGCCAGATCGCGCTCGGAGGGCAAGGCATCGCCCGGGTTGACGGCGCCGGAATGGATGGCGTCCTCTATCCAGCGGCGCAGCTGCAAGTAAAGCGGCCCGCCAGCCGGCAGGACGACAGGCCCTTCGGCAAAGAAACCGTTCGACGCTTCGGCCACCTGTCCTCCCCCTCGCCCGCTGCGATCAATCATTATAATTGGCAAATCAAATAGGTCGGTGCGCCTGTGCGCCCTTGCCGCTATTTAATACCAATAAAATACCATTCACCAAGTGGCAATCCATGATTCTACACATGCGGGACATTCGGCCCGCCGCCGTCGGGGTTTTTGCTGGGCACCTGTGAATGCCAGCCGCCTTGCTGGACAAGTGGTATGAATTTGGCATTATCGACACGAACAGGAGACGGCCATGAGCGCAACGCTGACCGAACAGGCCCATGCCAGTGCCCAGGGTTTCGACACGCTGCCGGCCGAAGACGCGCTGACGATTCTGGCGCGGGGCCAGGTCGAGGCGGCACGGGTCGTCGAAGCGGCCGTGCCGTCCATTGCCGCAGCCGCACAGCTTGCCGCGGACAGTCTGAGCGTCGGCGGCAAGTTGATCTATGCCGCCGCGGGCAGTTCGGGGCTGATGGCGCTGGCCGATGCGCTGGAAATTCCGGGCACCTATGGCATTGCGCCGGACCGTATCCGCATGGTGCTGGCCGGCGGAGCATCGATGCTGGAGCATCTGCAAGGTGGGCCGGAGGATGATGAGGCCGCGGCGCGGGCCGATCTCCTGCGTGAGGCGATCGGGCCGAAGGACTGCGTCATCGCCGTAACGGCCAGCGGCTCGACGCCCTATGCGCTGGCTGCCGTGAACACAGCGCGGGCGGCGGGCGCCAAAACCGTTGGCATCAGCAACAATCGCGGCGCGGCGCTGTTCGGCCATGTCGATGTGGCGATCTGCCTGCCGACGCCGCCCGAAGTCATCGCCGGCTCGACGCGCATGGGCGCCGGCACAGCGCAAAAGATCGCGCTCAACATGCTGTCCACCATGATGGCCATGCAACTGGGCCATGTGCATGACGGCTATATGGTCAATGTCGTCACTGACAATATCAAGCTGCTGGAGCGGGCCCGGGGCATGGTCATGGCCATTGCCGGGGTGAATGCGGATAAGGCGCGGGCGGCGCTGGATCTGGCCGGCGGCAATGCAAAGGTCGGCGTGCTGATTGCTTCGGGCGTGCCGAGCAAGGAGCAGGCCGAGGCGCTGCTGGCGCGGTATGGAGGAAGGTTGAGGGCGGCGCTTACAAGCTTACGCACAACTGAAAACTGAGGCGCTTAGCCCGCCAATGATCCAAGTGTGGACCGCAGAGATCTATTGTTGTTCTGCACGGCGCCAGCCGTATCGGCCTTCGACGACAGCCTTGAATTGGAGAGTGGTGCTGACCATGGCCAGCACCACGTTTTCGCAGCCCAGCCTTATGCTGCCGGAGCAAATACGATTCCGCAGTTCTTGACGCGGTTGACCTGTTCGATGGCCTGCATCTCACCCTTCAGTCGCGCCACGTCGGCTGCTGCTGCTCCATCGCCTTTCATGAAAAAAGCGGCGGGCCAGAACAGGACGACAGTCACGGTGGTCATTGCCGCATCTGAGCTTCGATTCTTGTCCTGCTGACCGTAGGCTGCGGCCGCCCTGGAAGAGACAGCTTCGGCCTCAGCCCGCAACTGCGAACAGGACAAATTCTCGTACAGCCCGGTTGAGACGTAAGTCGGCGCAATATCCTTTGGCGGAGTGGCGCAAGCAGCAAGCATGGACGTCGCGCAAAGCGCGATCGCAATTCTCTTCATAGTTATAGCCCCCAAGTAATGAAGCCGAATAAGCACAACTAGAAGAAACTGCGCAAGCTCAGATAGTTAAGTATCACCAAGCATCAAAAATCTTCCTGACCCGAACCTTTGTTGAGCTTTTGGCGCGCTGCACTTGCGTCCTGCATCCGCAAGGCTAAACCGCTTCGTCCGCGCGAAATCACCGTGAACAATTCACCCCTGCTTGAGGGTCCGACTGGCTAGACCTAAGGCGTCGGTCACGACAGAACTTTCTCCCCCCACCCCTGTCGAATCCCTAAACCGTCATTCGTTGGTGCTATGAACGCAACATCGAGACCGGAGATTTCGAGATGACCACCCTGCCCACCCAGGATACCGACCGCGACCTCGTGCTGACGCGGGTGCTCAATGCGCCGCGGGACAAGGTCTATCGCTGCTGGATCGAGCCGGAGCTGATGAAGCAGTGGTTTGCGCCCAAGCCGTGGAGCACGCCCAAGGTCGAGCTCGACCTGCGCGTCGGTGGCGCCAATGTGGTGACCATGGCGGACCCCGAGGGCAATGAATTTCCCAACCCCGGCCAGTATCTGGAGATCGTGCCCAATGAGCGGCTGGTGTTTACCGATGCCTATGTGGGGGACTGGGCGCCATCGGAAAAACCGTTCTTTACCGCCATCCTGACCTTCGAGGATGCTGGCGAGGGAAAGACGAAATACACCGCCGTGGCGCGCCACTGGACCCGCGAAGACGCGGAGGGCCACAAGAAGATGGGTTTTCACGAAGGCTGGGGACTCTGTGCCGCGCAGCTGGAGGAACTTGCAGCGCGACTCTGAGCCAGCGATTCCGAGCGCAATTCCGGCACAGGGGCAAAGCGGAATATATGTTCTGTTTTTGGAATATTTTGGGGCGGTCCGACTTCTTGTCGGGCCGCCTTTTGTCTGGGGGAATTGTCTAAGCCTTGTCAGGACACAAAATTCCTCACGTGGTGTTTGTGACAGGCAGACCAATCCAAGCCAGAGCGTCTGGCCAAGTGTTTGCCAGAGCGTCGAATTTTCGTTGTATGGCAGATTGTTACTTTGTCACAAAGGTCTGTCACAATAGGCCTGCCAACAGGACCGGGCACGGCCGTTACATGACTGTCGCAAAGCTGTGATTTGTACCCGACCGTCGGTGCGTCGCCGGCCCGGTGGTTCCCCCTTGCCTAATTTCCGCAGCGGTAGTTAGCTTCCTTCCGGGAGAGGTCGACGCAGATCGATGAAACCTGCGAGCGGGACGGACCGCCGCGCGGAACATCCGTTCTATCGAACGGACTTTGGGAGAATTACAATGAAACGGCGTGATTTCATGCTCGCTGCTGGCACGGCTGCCGGCGCCCTGATGCTGCCCCGCATGTCCTTTGCCGCCGAAGGCGTCATCGACATCTATTTCAGCTCGGACCAGAACGTCATCGACTTCTGGACCAATACGGTGAAGCCGGCTTTCGAAGCCGCCAACCCGGGCATCACGCTGAACCTAGTCGACGGCGGTGACGGCACCGGCGTTGGCGCCATTGCCGACCGCGCCCTGGCGGCGCTGGACAGCGGCGCTGACCCGCAGGCTGACCTGTTCGAAGGCTTCGACAGCCGCGTCACCACCGGTGGCATCGACAAGGGGCTCTATGTGAATTTTGAAGAGGCTGGCCTCTCCAACTATTCCAAGATCAATCCGCTGGCTTTCGACATCCCGACCAACATGCCCTACCGTGGTTCGCAGGTCCTTCTGGCCTATGACACCACCAAGCTCGATCCGGCCAATGTTCCCAAGACCTGGGCAGACCTCGTCGCCTGGATCAAGGCTAACCCGGGCCAGTTCATCTACAACCGTCCCAACAAGGGCGGTTCGGGCGGCAATTTCGTCCGTCGCGCCATCTATGAAGCCAATGGCAAGGACCCGAGCAAGTTCACCGTCGACAATTACACCGCCGAGCTGGGTGAAGAGACGCTGAACCCGGCCTGGGACATCCTCAAGGATCTGGCGCCCTCGCTGTTCGATGGTGGCGCCTATACGTCGGGCAATACGCAGTCGGTGCAGCTGCTGGGCCAGTCGGCCGTGACCATGATCCCGGTCTGGTCGGATCAGGCGCTTTCGGCCATCGACCAGGGCGTGCTGCCCGAGACCACCGGTCTCGTCCAGCTGCAGGACCTCGGCCTGCCGGGCGGTTTCACCAAGCTGGCCGTGCTCAGCAATGGTGCGAACAAGGATGCGGCACTCAAGCTGGCCGATTTCCTGCTGACCGAAGAAATCCAGTCGGCCGTGCTGACCGAACTGGGCGGCTTCCCGGGCGTCAGCTGGGACCATGTCTCGGCTGAACTGCGCGAGCGCTTCGCCGACATCATTCCGGAATCGATCCCGAGCTTCCCGAGCGGGGACTGGGAAACCGCCGTCAATGACGGCTGGTACCGCGCCGTGGCGCCGAATGTGGACCCGAATTCGTGACCATGACCGTCTCGGACCAGATCGGGTCCGCCACACCAGTGCGCAGGAGGCCTTTTGGCCTCCTGCTTGTTGCCACGCCAGTGCTGCTCGTCGCCTGGCTGGTCATCTGGCCGATCATCTCTGCCGTCATCCAGACCGTGTGGGTGCCAACGCCCGACGGTGGCAAGACGGTGTCGCTGGCCAGCTACAGCTATTTCTTCTCGGACGGCTACAGCCTTTCCAACCTGTCGATGACGCTGTGGACCACGGGCGTCTGCGCCATATTGCTGCTGGTCGTCTGCCTGCCGATCGCGCTCTATCTGCGGTTTTCCAATTCCAAGATCGCCGCCTATGTGCAGGGCCTCGCGATCTTTCCGATGTTCGTGCCGTCGATCATCCTGAGCTTTGCCTTCATCCGCGTGCTCGGCCCCAATGGCACCGCCGACCTTCTGCTCAACTCCGTCGGCCTGCCGAAAATCCGCTCGCCCTACCTGACGCCCTGGGGGCCGGTGATCGGGCTGGTCTGGGACAATATTCCGCTGACCGTTCTCATTCTGCTATCAGGCCTTGGGAATGTGTCGAACCAGGCAGTCGAGGCGGCGCGCGACGTCGGCGCGGGAAAGATCGCGCTGCTATGGCACATCATCCTGCCGCGCATTTCCAATTCGATCCTCGTGGCGATTTCCTTTGCCGTGCTCGGCATCTTCTCGGCCTTCACCCTGCCCTATATCCTGGGGCCGGCGGCGCCGGAAATGATGGGGCCGTTCATGCAGCGCACCTTCCGCGAATTGCTGCAGCCCAATACGGCCATAACCCAGGCGGTGATCACCTTCGGGTTCTGCATCATCTTCGGGCTCTTCTACGTGCGCTCCGTCGCCAAGAACAGGACGCCGTAAGATGGCTGCAACCCTGACCAAATCCCGCGTGGACTGGACCGGCATTGTCTTTGCCGTGGTCCTGACCATTGTCATCGTGGTGCCGCTGCTCGTCGTCGGCACCTGGGCTTTCACCAATGTGTGGCGCTATCCGTCGGTCATTCCGCAGGAATTCGGCCTGCGCTTCTGGAACCAGACACTGGCGAGAGCAGACGTCTGGAGCTCGATCTCGATGAGCCTGACCCTCAGCTTCACGGTGACGGCGCTCTCCGCCCTGATCTGCCTGCCGGCCGCCTATGCCTTTGCGCGGCTCGACTTTCCGGGCAAGAACATCCTGTTCTTCTCCTTCCTCGCCGGTCATGCCTTTCCCAAATTTGGCCTGCTTGTCGCCATTGCCGGCATTTTCCTGCAGCTCAATCTCATCGGCTCCTTCTGGGGCGTGGTGCTGATCCAGCTGGTTGGCACGCTGCTGTTCATGATCTGGATTCCGGTGGCGGCGTTCCAGGCGGTCGACCGGCGCATGGAAGAGGCGGCGCGCGACGTCGGCGCATCGCCGCTCCGCGTTTTCTGGTCAATCACCCTGCCCCAGGCTGGGCCCACCATTGCCGCGGCGATCCTTCTCAGCTTTGTCGGCACTTTCTACGAGACCGAAGGCGCCTGGCTGATCGGCGCGCCGCAGGTGCGTACGCTGCCGGTGCTGATGATCTCCTTCATCAACAACCAGCCTGTCATCCAATATGGCGCGGTGCTGTCCGTGCTGCTCTGGGTGCCCAGTTTCATCGCGCTGCTGTTCGCCCGAAAAGTGGTGAATTCCGGCTCGTTCGCCCGCGGCTTCGGCGGCTAGGATTCTTCGAAAATGTCCGTTCTCAAAATCAACGACGTCTCCAAAATCTTCCCCAATGGGACCACGGCCGTCGACAATTTCACGCTCGATGTGGCCGATGGCGAGCTGGTCTGCCTGCTCGGTCCGTCCGGGTCGGGCAAGTCGACGCTGCTGCG
Source organism: Candidatus Devosia phytovorans (assembly GCA_029202405.1). Lineage (NCBI taxonomy): Bacteria > Pseudomonadati > Pseudomonadota > Alphaproteobacteria > Hyphomicrobiales > Devosiaceae > Devosia > Candidatus Devosia phytovorans. The sequence continues at coordinate 1,987,616 of CP119312.1, forward strand.
CATGGTGGGTGGCTTCGAAACGCCGACCTCTGGCGTCATGACCATCGATGGCGATGACATCACCCGCGTGCCACCCGAGCGGCGGCCGACGGGCATGGTGTTCCAGAGCCATGCGCTGTGGACGCATATGAATGTGTATAGGAACCTCGCCTTTGGCCTGAAACTCCGCAAGGTGCCGGCCAGCGAGATCAAGCGGCGGGTCGAGGGCGTGCTGGAGCTGGTGGGGCTGGGTGGCTATGGCACGCGCTCGGTGACACAGCTTTCGGGCGGGCAACAGCAGCGCGTGGCGCTGGCACGCTCGCTGGTGCTGGAGCCGAAAATCCTGCTGCTGGACGAGCCTTTTGCGAGTCTGGACCAGCACTTGCGCGAAAGACTTCGCGAAGAGGTTCGCGATATCCAGCAGCGCCTCAAGATCACGACGCTGTTCGTGACCCATGGCCAGGACGAAGCCCTCTCCATGGCCGACCGGATCGTCGTGATGCGCGACGGCAAGACCGAGCAGATCGACCGGCCGGACGTGGTCTATCGCGAGCCGCGCACGCCGTTCGTCGCCGGCTTCATCGGCACGATGAATCTCGTCGAGGGCATGGTCAGCAATGGCGTGTTTTCCAAGGCCGGCTTTGCGACGAAACTGCCGATCGGTGATGGCCCAGCCACGCTGGCGGTGCGGCCCGAGGCGCTCGATCTTGCGGCGGCAGGCAGCAATGGGCAGGGCAAGGTGCATCGCGTCACCGACTATGGCACGCATGGCTTGGTCGATCTCGAACTGAACGACGGCACGCGCATGAAGGCAATGGTCAGCCATCCCGATCTGTTCAAATCCGGTCAGGGCGTCAACCTCTCGCCTAGGGCCGTTGCCGCCTATCGTGACGGCGTGGTGGTGCATCGCGGCGAGGTCGCGGCGGTGACGGCGGTTCAGCCGGTTCTGGCAGACGCGTAATGGCCGACCCGATCTTTATCGAGCGCAACGGCCACCGCACGTGGCTGAAGTGGCATCGTGGACGGCGCCGGGCCAGCGATCCGGTGTTCACCGGGCAGCGGATCGTCGAAGGCATGCGGCTGGGGGCCAGCATCGAGGTCGATCTGGTGGTGACCGGCGACAAGGGTTTTGCCGTGCTGCATGACATGACCCTCGACCGCGAAACCACGGACCGCGGTCCGGTGGCGCAGACGGCTGACGCCCATATCCGCACGCTGAACCTGCGCGACAATGACGGCGCGCCGATCGACGAGCCGGTGATGCTGCTGGACGATCTCTGTGCGCTGATGGCAACGGCGGGCGTGCATCCCGAGGCGCTGCTGCAGCTTGACTACAAGGAAGACGAGCATGTGCTCGACGCGCGGGCACTGGAGAATTTTGCCCGGGCGACGGCGACGATCGCGGGCAATTGCATCGTGTCGTCGGGGAGCGCCAAGGCGGTCGACATGCTGACCGGCGTGGTGCCGGGAATGCGGGCGGGCTTCGATCCGAGCGACGAGGACGTCTTCAAGGCGGCGCTGGCGTCGGGGACGCTGCAGGGCTTTGTCGATGACGCGGTGGCGGCCTCGCCGAAGTCGGACCTGATCTATCTCGACTGGCGGATTGTCACCACGTCAGACGATGCGGGGTTCGATATCGTCGCGGCGTTCCATGCGCTGGGGAAACGCGTGGATGCGTGGACGATCAATCGCGCTGATACCGAAGGCCTCGCCAATGTCGAGCGGCTGCTGGGATTGAAGGTGGATCAGATCACGTCGGATGATCCGGAGGGGATTGTGGGGATGGCGGGGTGAGGCCTGCGCCTGTCGCTCCAACACCCACGGTGTCACCCCGGCCTTGAGCCGGGGCCTATCCTTAGATCAGGTCACGGCCGTTAGGTGCCGATGATTGGCACTGCGACCGTGCGGCCGTGGAAAAATCTCGGGATGGGTCCCGGCTCAAGGCCGGGATGACATCGCGCGTGTGGATGGTCTAGGTATCCTTATTTGGGATCCTTCTTCGGCACGTCCTTGAGCTTTTCGATCAGAAACGCATGCGTCGCCTTGTTGCCCACGATCAGCGTTCCCGTGCGCTCGTAGACCTCAGGACCACGCCCCCACCAGTCGGTGACGACGCCGCCGGCTTCCTGCACCAGCAGGATGCCCGCAGCCGTGTCGAGGAAGCCGGTCTCCTCGAAATAGCCGGTGAGGCGGCCCATGGCGACATAGGCGCAGCTGTTGGCGGCGCTGCCGACGACGCGGACGGAGGAGATCGGGGCGCGGATGGCGTCGAGGCGTTCATAGGCGCCCGGATAGAGCTGCAGGCCCGGCGTGGGGAGGCCGGTGCCAATGTTCATCAGACCGATGTCCACCTGTTCGCTGACCTTGAGGCGCTCGCCGTTCATATAGGCACCCTGCCCGGGCATGGCGGTGAACATCTCGTCGGCCGGCGGATTATACAGCACGCCGCAGACCGTCTCGTTGCCATGCCGCAGGGCGATCGAGATGGTGTAATGCATGCCATTGATGAAATTGGTGGTGCCATCGATCGGGTCCACCAGCCAGCGGTGATCGCCGCCGCGCTCGTCAGCGGCAAATTCCTCGCCCGTGAAATTCCAGTCCGGATAGCGCTCGCCGAGGAATTTCCGGATCAGCAGTTCGCTCTCCTTGTCGGCCTCGGAGACGAAGTCGGCCGGGCCCTTGATGCCGATCTCCAGATCGCGGAAACGCTTGAAATAATCGAGCGTCAAGGCGCCCGCTTCACGGGCAATGGTGATCATGTCCGCGAGGACGGCGTCGTAATTCATGGTGGTCTCCGGAGGCGAGTCTGCGGCTCAGTCTAGCGCGCAACAGGTCCTAACAGGGGACAATCGACAGAATTGTGACAGTCAGATTTCAAGTGTCCAGAGTACGCTCCAGGGGCCGAGCAGGCCCTCTTCGGCAAAGCCCTGCAGGTGCACGCGGCGGCCGATGATGGCAGGAACCCCGTCCTGAGAATTGTTGTCGAGATTGGCATAGAGGCGGAGCGTGGTGCCGTCGCCCATGTGCCACCGGATCAGCACAGCCTTCTGGCCGAGGACCTCGTAATGCGCGGAAAAGCCCTCGAGGCCCGGCAGGCGCGGCACGATTTCGGTCTTGCGGATATCGATCAGCTGGCGGTAGTGCCACAGCCATTCGGCGTGGTCAGCTTTTTTGACATTGCCCCAGTCGAGCTTGGCGGAGGCAAAAGTGCTGGGCAGGGTCGGATCGACGGTCTCGTGCACGTCGGGCTTGCTGGGGTCCTCGTGCTCGGGCGTGTTCTTGAGCTCCTCCTGGCGGCCTTCGAGCACGGCTTCGCGCAGATCGGGCGGCACGTCGGAGAAATAGGGGAAAGGCGTGTCGCTATTCCACTCTTCGCCCATGAACAGCATGGGGATCTGCGGCAGCAGCAGATAGACGGCGGATAGCGCCTTGATGGCATCGGCGTGGGCCAGCTTGCCGATGCGATCGCCGAAGATGCGGTTGCCGATCTGGTCATGGTCCTGAATGTAGGACACGAAGGCCGTGGCCGGCAGGCCAACGCTGGGCTCGCCGACCTTTTCGCCCTTGCGCGGCCGGATTTCCCCCTGATAGGCGAACCCTTCCGCCAGGGCCCTGCCGAGACGTTCGCAGCGCTCGTCCAGATTGTCGAAATCGGCGTAATAGCCGGTGTTTTCGCCGGTCGCGGCGGCATGGAGCAGATGATGCACGTCGTCGTTCCACTGCGCGGTGTAATGCACCGGCAGGCAGCCGGAATTGCGGCGCAGCCAGCGTTCCTGGTTCTTGGAATTTTCGACGATCAGATGCACATGCCGGTAGGGCCCCGCAGCGCGGACGCGGGCGGCGATGATTTCGAGAATGTGGGTGGTGCTGTCGTCCTGGATTTCGTGCACGGCGTCGAGCCGCAGCCCGTCGAAGTGGAATTCGGTGACCCAGTAGATGGCGGCTTCGATGACCAGTTCGCGCACCACGTCGGCGCCCTTGTCATCGTAATTGATGCCGGCGCCCCAGGGGCTGCGATGGCGTTCGGTGAAGATGGGCGCGATGGCAGGCAGATAATTGCCATGCGGGCCGAAGTGGTTGAACACGACATCGAGGAAGACCATCAAGCCGCGATCATGGGCGGCATCGATGAAGGCCTTGAGGTCCTCCGGGCGGCCATAGGTGCTGTCGGGAGCAAACAGCATGGCGCCGTCATAGCCCCAGTTGAAGCGACCGTGAAAGTCGCTGATCGGCATCATCTGGATGGCGCTGACGCCGAGATTGACCAGGTGGTCGAGCTTGCCGATGGCGGCGCGGAACGTGCCCTGGTCGGTGAAGGTGCCGACGTGCAGTTCATAGATGATCGCTTCTTCCCATGGGCGGCCGCGCCACTCCTGATCGGTCCAGTCGAAGGCGCGCGGATCGATGACCTCGCTCCAGGAGTGGATATCTTCGGGCTGATAGCGCGAGGTCGGGTCGGGAATTTCCACCCCGTCGGCCAGATACTTGTAGAGGGTGCCGGCCTTGACGCCATCCACTTCGATCTTGTGCCAGCCATCGGCGCGGGCTTCGAGATCGAGCGGCTTGCGCTGCCCCTTGAGCTTGAGCTGCACGCTCTTGCTCTTGGGCGCCCAGAGCTTGAAGCGGGTGCTCTTGGGCCGCAGTTCGGCTCCGAACCGCATCTTGTGGCTACGCGTAATGGTATGAGACGTCATGAAATACCCCGGCCGGGCAAACAGCCGGCAGGTCAGGAATGGGACGCCGGGCGATTGGGTTCCGCGCTCTCAGCGCATCACAGCAATTCCGGCTCCTGCACCAGGCGAACGCCGAAGCGGGTCTCGACGCCCTCAACGATCATGGCGGCCAGTTCGCTAATCTCGCTCTGGGTCGCGCCGCCATTGTTGACGAGGACCAGCGCGTGATTGGGCGAAACGCCGGCATTGCCATGGCGGAAACCCTTGAAGCCGGCGCGTTCGATCAACCAGGCGGCGGAGAGCTTTGCCAGCCCCTCGCCCGCAGGATAGCGCGGCGCCTCGGGGAATTCGGCCTGCAGGCGTTCGGCCACTTCGACGGGCACGATGGGATTGTGGAAGAAGGAGCCGGCATTGCCGGTCATGCGCCAATCGGGGAGCTTGCGACCGCGCACCTCTGCTACGCCGTGCAGGATGGTTGCGGCATCGGCGTCGGCGGGGATGTGGCTGAGGCCGGGATAGTTGAGGTTTGGTTGCCAGTCCACCGGTAGCGCCAGTGTTACCGAAGTAACGATGAAACGGCCGGGTTTGCGCTTGAAAAAGCTCTGGCGATAAGAGAAGGCGCATTCATCGCGGGTGAAGCGACGGATGGACCTGTCCTCGGTATCGAAGGCCAGTAGGGAGTCGAAACGGTCGACCAGTTCGACGCCATAGGCGCCGATATTCTGAATCGGCGCGGCGCCGATCGTACCGGGAATGGCGGCAAGGTTTTCGAGACCTGGCAGGCCTTGGGCGACGGTCCATTCGACAATGGAATGCCAGTTTTCGCCGGCGCCGAACTGGACAAGGTTGTGGTCGCCTTGCCGCCCGATGATGTCGCGACCCTCGATGCCCATCAGGCCGATGATGCCGTCGAACTGCGGGCGCAGAACGACATTGCTGCCACCGCCAAGAATGCGGAGCGGCAGGCCTTTGCTTTTCGCATCGGCCAGCAGCGGCGCCAGTTCGGCGGCGTGGGTGATTTCGGTTCCGAAGCGCGCATGCGCAGGCAGGCCAAAGGTGTTGTGGGCCTTCAAGTCAAAGTCTGGCGTCATCCAAGGCAGTCCCCGAGCATCAGCAGTGCTGATACAGAGAAGATGCGCCGAAATCGAGACTTTAGCGCAGTTGGTACCGCAATCTCGGTGTCATCCCGGCCTTGAGCCGGGACCTATCCCGAGATCCCGCCACAGCCGCTAGGTGGTCATGTCGAACATCTCAGGATGGGCCCCGGCTCGAGGCCGGGGTGACACCGTGGGTGGGGAACCTCTGGTGCCTCTCGTAACCTACTCCCCGGCAGCCGCAGCCTTGATCACCGTCACCACTGCGCCGGGCTGGGATACATAGGCTGCGTGGCTGGCGTCGATATTGGTCACTTCCGCACCCATGCGTTGGGCAAAGAAGGCCTGGGCATTGGGATCGATGACCTTGTCCTGATTGGCAATGACGTACCAGACCGGCTTGTCATGCCAGGCCGCCACTTCGGCCTTTGTCTCGAAGACGGCGCCGTTGAGCGGGCGCTGAGCCTTGGCCATCAGCTCGCCCCGTTCGGGAGGAAGGTCAGCGGCAAAGACGGCCGGAAAGGCCTCCGGATTGATGGACAGGTAACCCTTGTCGTCGGGCACAATCTGCTGCACCCCCTCGGTGGGTGGTCCCGATTGGGAGAGTGCGCCCAGGGTTTCGCCGCTATCGGGCGCAAAGGCCGCGACATAAACGAGCGCGGCGACATTGGGGTGGTCCCCTGCCTCGCCGATCACCACGCCGCCCCAGGAATGACCCACGAGGACCGTCGGGCCATCCTGGGCATCGAGTACGGCCTTGGTTGACGCCACATCGTCGGCCAGCCCGGTCAGAGGATTGGACACGGCGGTGACATTGTACCCCTCAAGCGACAACAGCCGCGCAACGTCTTCCCAGCCGGTTTCATCGGCAAAGGCGCCATGCACCAGGACGACATTCTTGATGCTGCCCTCCGGCAGCACGGCCTGGGCAACGGAGGGGGTGGCGATGGTCAGGGCAAGTATGGTGGTCAGATACAGGGATTTCATCAAGAACTCCGAGGTTGAATATGCAGGTGTCATTGGCTTCCGCCGCGGTGTTCGCGCACGGAAGTCGATCGATTGCCTATGGTCTTCAAGATCAGGGCGACGGGCGCTTAAAACGCTCGATGCCGGTCGCCCGCACACTGTATGTTCGTCGGAAATATGGTTGCCCGGTGCGCAATCCGGGCCGTCTGAAATCTACGGCAAGAGCTTGGGCAGACGCGTTTGCCGCCACGCCTGCATCAGAATGCTAGCGTAGCGGCCCTGCCCTGTCATCGAGAATGAATCGAGGGCTGGCGCGGGTTTGACAATCCCGCGCCATGCCGGTCAGTGCCCGGTCGGGCCGATCAGGCGCGAGCGGATGGCCGTCGAAAGATTGTCGAAGATGAAGACCACCAAAAGGATCAGCAGCACCATATAGGCCACCTTGTCCCAGTCGGAATTGGTGCCCATGGTTTCGAGCAGCTTGAGACCAATGCCGCCGGCTCCGACGGCGCCGATGACGGTGGCCGAGCGGGTGTTGCTCTCCCAGAAGTAGAGCGACTGGGACACGAACACCGGCAGCACCTGCGGCACGACGCCATAGCGATTGACTGAGGTCGGGCTGGCGCCGACCGACTTCATGCCCTCGCGCTGCTTGTCATCGACATTTTCCAGCGCCTCGGCATAGACCTTGCCCAGGGCACCGGTGTCGGTGAAAAAGATCGCCGCAATGCCGGGGATGGGACCGGGGCCGAAACCGCGGGTGAAGAACAGTGCCCAGATCAGCATGTCGACCGAGCGGATGAAGTCGAAGAAGCGCTTCATGAACCAGTTGGCCGGGCGGTTCTGGGTGATGTTGCGGGCGGCGATGAAGGCCAGCGGGAAGGCGAAGAGCGTCGCCAGCAGCGTGCCGACAAAGGCCATGACCAGGGTCTGGAACAGTTTCGTCAGGATATCGGCATGCTGCCAGGCCTGATTGCCGAGCCACTGCTCCCAGATCAGCTGGATATTGGACTTGCCTTCAACCACCTGCTCGCCCGAGAAGGCGAGGCCAATGGTCGAGAACAGATCATTGCCCCAGAGCGGCGATTTCGGATCGTAGAGGAAATTGGCCCAACCAAAGAAGCGGCGCTGAACGGCAACCTGATTGTCACGGATTTCGGCCTGGCCTTCGAAGCCGTAATAGACCCAGACCTTGTCGCGATCCTGGACGATTTCAGCAGGCGCATCGGCCGGCGCATAGGCGCCATCGGGGGTGATGGTGACCGGGTAAGACGTGCCGTTGACATAGACTTCGACCTGGGTGGTCGCAATCTCGAGGCGGTTGGCCTCGCCGTCGAACTCCACGCGCATGCTGCCGTCGGCATGCGGGGTCAGCCATGGAATGGTGGCGTCAGCTGGATACTGGCCGCGGCTCGACCATTGGGGGGTGACCACGCCATCGTCGCCAAAGCGCAGCCGCGGCTGGGCGCGCCAGCTGTACCAGTCCTGCACGTAGATGGAAGCGCGGTCCAACTTGCCGTTCTGCAGCGCCGGGCCGACGTTGAAGAAGAACCAGCAGAAGACCAGATAGGCGAGTGTGACGGCAAGACCGATGACGAGGCCATGTTGCTTGAAGAAATTGCGCTCGAAAACTTCGGGAAATTTCTTTTCGAGGCGGCTGCGTTCGGCGGCGCTGATGGCGGTCATTTACACGCTCCCCTTGGCGACGTTGAAACCCTGGTTGCCGACGAGGCGGCGGCGCAGCCAGCCGGAGAACTGGTCGATGACGATGATGGTCACCAGCAGCATGATGATGATGGCATAGGTCTGAGCGGCATAATCGCGGCCGATGGAGAGGCGGAAGACCTCGCCGATACCACCGCCACCGACGGCGCCGATAATGGTCGAGGCGCGCACGTTGATTTCCATGCGCAGCAGGCCATAGGAAACGAAATTGGGCATGACCTGGGGCACGATGGCGTAGCGCACGCGCTCGAGCCAGGAGGCGCCGACCGACTTCAGCCCCTCGTCGGGCTTCATGTCGGCATTTTCCACGACCTCGAAGAAGAGTTTCCCGAGCGCGCCGATCGTGTGCAGCGAGATGGCGACGATGGCGGCGATCGGACCGATGGACAAAATGGCCGTCAGCATGCCGGCGATGACGATTTCGGGGAAGGCGCGCAGCACTTCCATGGTGCGGCGCATGAACCAGCGCACGGCGCCGGCGCCGACCAGGTTGGTGGCCGCGAAAAAGCACAGGCAGAAGGCCAGACCGCCGCCGATGATGGTCGAGACAATGGCGATATTGACCGTGATCACCAGTTGGTAGATCAGGTGCGGAATGTAGAAGGTGTCGGTCAGATAGACCCGTTCGGACGTGTAATTATACTTGGCCGAGCCGTCGAAATAGGGCGATTCCAGATCGAACATCGCGCGAAAGATCTCGAAGGGATCACGCGGCAGGAAGTTCTTGACGAAGTCGAACATATAGGGAAGACGGTCGAAGAATTTCCCCGAATTGGCCGCGTTGGCGTAGTTCATCGCGAAGAACAACGCCACCAGCACGCCCGCAACAGCCAGCAGCGAATAGACGCGCCGGGTCATCACCTGGCTGCGATAGTGCCGCAGCAGCGTCTGGGTCGCTGGCGTGAGGCCGTTGGATGGGGCGATGTCGGCCATGGGCACCGTCTCTTGCAAAAGGAAACGGCGGCGCAGGATGCGCCGCCGCAGAGTGTTGGCGATTAGCCGCCGATGACCGACTTACGGGCGTCGATGATGGTCTGGTACATGGCCTTGTCGGCGTCGACAAAGTTGGTGTAGCCGCCAGCGGTGAAGGCGTCGAAGCATTCGAAATCGGTCTCAGGCAGGGCCTTGAAGGTTGCCGTGATGGTTTCCTTGAGCTCGGGCGCGAGGGCGTTCGAGACCATCAGCGGGCCGTTCGGGATGATCGGGGACTGCCAGACTTCGACCAGATCGTCCATGTCGAGCAGGCCCTTGTCGACCATGATGCGCAGGTTGCCGGAGGTGTAGCCTTCCGAGAAGTCGCCCTGGCCCGAGCCGAAGGTGGTGCCGACATCCCAGGTGCCGTCGAGCACGCCGAGGACGAGGTTTTCGTGACCGCCGCCGAAGCCGGTCTCGCTATAGGCTTCTTCGATCGACTTGCCGAGGTCAGCCGGCAGGGCAACGTTGGGGATCAGGTAGCCCGAGGTGGAGTCCGGATCGGCGAAGCCAAGCTTCTTGCCTTCGGACGAGGCCAGATCGGTGATGCCGCTATCGGCGCGGGCGACCATGATGGTGTGGTAGCCGGTGGAGCCGTCTTCCTGCTGGGTGGTCAGGACCGGGTCAACGGCATCGGCCTTCTGCAGCTCGATGGCGGCGTAGGACGAAGCGCCCATGATGGCGATGTCGATGGTGCCGCCGAGCAGGCCCTGGATGATGCCGTTATAGTCCGGCGAGGGGAAGAACTGGACTTCGGTGGCGCCGGTTGCGGCCTTCAGCGGCTCGGCAACGCATTCCGAACGGCGCAGCTGGTCGGCTTCGTTTTCGCCGCCATCAAGGCCGATGCGCAGAACGAGACCGTCCTGGGCGAAGGCTGCGGTGGACATGGAGAGGGCCACGGAGGCCAAGAGGATCGTGCGGAGCGCGGTCATGGATATCTTCCTTTGTGACGCAGTTTGTCGGCATGCCGGGCTTGCTTCCGGCAGCGGAACGAGGTTTCAGGGCGCCGGATTGGCGACTTGGGACTTGAGCGCGAGCGGCGCGAGGGAGGTCGAGGTCATGGCCTCGGAAAAAGCCTCCTTGAGCCCGTCGGCGCCGTAGATTTCGCGGGCGACATCGGTGGTCAGGTCATCGGGCGTGCCGTCGAAGACGACCTTGCCGGCGCTCATGCCGATGATGCGTTCGCAATAGGCACGCGCCGTATCGAGCGTGTGCAGATTGGTGATGACGGTGATGCCCTCGGAATTGATGTCGCGCAGGCTGTCCATGACGATCTGGGCGTTGCGCGGGTCGAGCGAAGCGATCGGCTCGTCGGCCAGGATCATTTTCGGACCCTGCATCAGGGCGCGGGCGATGGCGACGCGCTGCTGCTGGCCGCCCGACAGGGTCTGGGCCCACTGCATGGCGGTCTGGGCGATGTCGAGGCGTTCGAGCGCCTTGAGAGCTTCGAGCTGCTCTTCGGCGGAAAACACCTGGAGCAGGTTCAGCACCGGGTTGCGGCCATTGAGCCGGCCGAGCATCACATTGGTGATGACGTCGAGGCGCGGCACGAGGTTGAACTGCTGGAAGATCATGGCGCAATCGCGCTGCCAATTGCGCAGGGCCTGGCCGCGCAGCTCGGACACCTTCACGCCGTCGAATTCAATATAACCGGACGAGACATCGTTGAGCCGGTTGATCATGCGCAGCAGCGTGGACTTGCCGGCGCCGGAACGGCCAATAATGCCAACCATCTGACCTTGCGGGATTTCGATATTCACATCGCTGACGGCGAGTTTGTCACCAAAGCGTCGCGAAACATTCGAAATCTTCAGCATTGGACTGCCCCGGCCGTTGAACTGCGGCAGACCTAGGGCGGGCAGGTAACGTCAGGATAACGGTTGGATGACGGTTCCATGACTGTGCACTGGCACGGTGTGGCGGGTTGTCGCGGGATCGAGGCACGCCCTCGTGGTTCGAGGGTCGCTACGCTCCCACCTCACCATGAGGGCTGCTGAGGCATCGCGTTACCAGTAGCCCTCATGGTGAAGTGCGAGTTCTTACGAGCCTCGAACCACGAGGGCGTGACACAGTTTCGCCTACTCATACTTCTCCAGAAAAGCCTCGATCCCAAGCTTGCGGAAATCCGGCAGCGCCTGATGCAGCTTGTCGTGGCTCCAGTCCCACCAGGCCATCGCATCGAGCCGGCTGGCAATCGGATCGCTGAACCGCTGCTTGATGGTCCTGGCGGGCACACCCACGGCAATGGCAAAATCCGCCACATCTTTGGTCACCACCGCATTGGAGCCGATGATCGCGCCATTGCCGATCTTGACACCCGGCATGATGACCGCGCCGTGGCCAATCCAGGTGTCATGACCGATGGTGATCCCCTGCCCGGCACGCCAGTCAAAAAACGCCTGGTCATCTTCCTCGCCCTCGAAATACCAGGCCGAGCGGTAGGTGAAGTGATGGAGCGAAGCCCGCTCCATCGGATGCATGCTGGCATAGATACGGACGTGGCTCGCGATATTGGCGAACTTTCCAATGGTCGCATAGGCGATCTGCGTGTTGTCGACGCAGTAGGAATAGTCGCCGACGGAGGATTTGGCGACATGGCAGCCGGCGCCGATTTCGGTGTAGCGACCCAGGGTTGAATCCCTGACCTCGGCCGTGGGGTGGATGAAGGGCGTTTCGCTGAGGCGGGTCATGCAGCAACCTTTGGGGCAAAAGCGGTAACGTCAACGATACGGTCGGCGACTTGGGTGCGGACATCTTCGTCGTGGAAAATGCCGAGCAGCGCCACGCCTGCTGCCTTCTTTTCGGCGATCATGGCGACGACGACAGCACGATTGGTGGCGTCGAGCGAGGCGGTGGGTTCATCGAGCAGCAGCACCGGATGATGGGTGATGAAGCCGCGGGCGATGTTGACGCGCTGCTGTTCGCCGCCCGAGAAGGTCGCCGGCGGCAGGGTCCAGAGCCGTTCGGGCAGGTTGAGGCGGGCGAGAAGGTCCCTTGCGCGTTGTTGTGCCTCGGCCTTGTCGACACCGCGAATGACCAGAGGCTCGGCCACGACATCGAGCGCCGAGACGCGGGGAACGGTGCGCAGGAATTGCGACACATAGCCGATGCTGTCGCGACGCAGGGTAAGGACCGTGCGCGGATCGGCGGTGGCGAGGTCCACCGCTTCGCCGTGATGCTGCAGCACAATGGCGCCGGCATCGACGCCGTAATTGCCATAGACCATCTTGAGGATGGACGACTTGCCGGCGCCCGAAGGCCCACCGAGCACGACGCATTCGCCGGGATGCAGCTCGAAGTTCACATTGGACACCACCGGCAGCACCACGCCATCGCGCAGGTGCATGGTGAAGGTTTTCGCCAGGTTCTGGACGGAGAGAGCGGTCATCATCACACCTGCAAAATCGAGCTGACGAGAAGCTGGGTATAGGGCTCGCGCGGGTCGTCGAGGACGCGGTCGGTGAGGCCCGCCTCAATGACATGACCGTCCTTCATCACCATCATGCGGTGACTGAGGAGGCGCGCCACGGCGAGATCGTGGGTGACGACAATGGCGGCAAGGCCCAGTTCGCCCACCAGCTGGCGCAGTAGGTCGAGCAGGCGCGCCTGCACGGAGACGTCGAGGCCGCCGGTCGGCTCATCCATGAAAACCAAGCGCGGACCAGTGACCAGATTGCGCGCGATCTGCAGGCGCTGGCGCATGCCGCCGGAAAAGCCGCGCGGCTGGTCGTCGATGCGGTCGGCGGAGATTTCGACGCGCCCAAGCCAGTCGAGCGCCGTGTCGCGGATATGGCCGTAGTTGCGATCGCCCACCGCCATCAGCCGCTCGCCGACATTGGCGCCGGCCGAGACTGTCATGCGTAGTCCGTCGGCAGGGTTCTGGTGCACGAAGCCCCAGTCGGTGCGGACGAGGAAGCGGCGCTCGGCTTCGCTCAGCTCATAGATATTGCGCCATTCGCCATCGCGCATGCGGTACATGGTGCGGCCGGAGGTGGGCTCTAGCGTTGCCGACAGCGAATTCAGCAGCGTCGTCTTGCCCGAGCCGCTCTCGCCCACGATGGCCAGCACTTCGCCGGGCCAGAGTTCGAAATCAACGTCGGCACAACCGAGGCGGCTGCCGTAGTATTTGGTCAGGCCTTCGACGCGCAGAAGGGGTTCAGACATCGAGGTTCTCCTCAACATTGCAGTAGACCTCATGGTGAGGTGCGAGCCCTTCGCGAGCCTCGAACCACGAGGTCGTGGCACAGATGCATCGCGTCACGCCCTCGTGGTTCGAGGCTTTGCAAGAGCAAAGCACCTCACCATGAGGGCTACTGGGGATTGCCGCTTTCATTCTGCGGCCTCCTTCACGCCCAGTTCGCCGACATGGCCGGCGGCGCGGCGTTCCTCGCAATTGTCGGTGTCCGAGCAGACATACATGTGCCCGCCACGGTCATCGAGAATGACCTCGTCGAGATAGACCTCATCAGCACCGCACAGGGCGCAGGGCTCGGAAAAGTGCTGGATGGTGAAGGGGTGGTCTTCGAAATCGAGGCTCACCACTTCGGTCCAGGGCGGCACGGCGTAGATGCGGTGCTCGCGCCCTGCCCCGAAGAGCTGCAGCGCGGCGCTCATATGCATCTTGGGGTTGTCAAATTTGGGCGTCGGGCTCGGGTCCATCACATATCGACCCTCGACCTTGACCGGATAGGCATAGGTCGTGGCGATGCGGCCGTGGCGGGCGATGTCTTCGTAGAGCTTGACGTGCATGAGGCCATATTCTTCCAGCGCATGCATTTTTCGCGTTTCCGTCTCGCGCGGCTCGAGGAAGCGCAGGGGCTCGGGGATCGGCACCTGATAGACCAGCACTTGGCCCTCGGTCAGCGCGCGTTCGGGAATGCGGTGGCGGGTCTGGATGATGGTGGCGTCGGCCGTATGCGTCGTGGTTTCGACCTGCGCCACCTTGGCGAAGAAGGCGCGGATCGAGACGGCATTGGTGGTGTCGTCGGCGCCCTGGTCGATGACTTTCAGCACATCGTCGGGACCGATAATAGACGCCGTGACCTGCACGCCGCCGGTGCCCCAGCCATAGGGCATAGGCATTTCGCGGGAGCTGAAGGGCACCTGATAGCCGGGGATGGCGATGGCTTTCAGGATGGCCCGCCGGATCATCCGTTTGGTCTGCTCGTCGAGATAGGCGAAGTTGTAGCTGGCGAGGGCGTTCATTCCGCGGCCTCCTTCTGATTGGCAGCATCGTGGTCCGCCCGCATGCGGCGGATGAGATCGAGTTCGGCCTGGAAGTCGACATAGTGCGGGAGCTTGAGGTGTTCGACGAAGCCGGTGGCCTGGACATTGTCGGAGTGCGAGATGACGAATTCCTCGTCCTGGGCCGGGGCGACCACGTCCTCGCCAAATTCCTTGGCCCTCAAGGCACGATCGACCAGCGACATGGCCATGGCCTTGCGCTCGGCTCTGGCCGAAGACCAGACCGTAGCCGCGGGTGAACTGCGGCGGAACTCTTGGCCGAGCCCTTGAACTGGTTGACCATCTGGCATTCGGTGAGTTTCACCCGGCCGAGGGCAACGGCAAAGCCGAGCTCCGGCATGTCGAATTCGACCTCGACTTCGCCGATGCGGATTTCGCCGACGAAGGGATGCGTGCGGCCATAGCCGCGTTGGGTCGAATAACCCAGAGCGAGCACGAACCCCTCGTCGCCACGCGCCAGTGCCTGCAGGCGCAGGTCGCGGTCGAGCGGGAAGTCGAGCGGTTCGCGGGTCAGGTCGCCAACATCGCGATCCGGGTCGGTCTCGCCATCGGGCTCCATCAGGCCCTGGCGGCCGAGCAGGTCGGTGACGCGCGGCGCCTGTTCGGTCTCGGCGTCACGGGTTAGCGGCGCGGCGACCTCGTCCGTGACGATGGAAGGATCGAGCAGGCGATGGGTATAGTCGAAGGTGGGGCCCAGCATCTGCCCGCCGGGCAGATCCTTGAAGGTGGCCGAGATGCGCCGCTCGATCAGCATGGCGCCGGTATCAATCGGCTGACTATATCCGAAGCGGGGCAGCGTCGTGCGATAGGCGCGGACGAGGAAGATGGCTTCGATCAGGTCGCCCCGCGCCTGCAGCAGTGCGAGCGCCGCCAGTTCCTTGTCATAGAGCGAGCCCTCGCCCATGGCGCGATCGACGGCCAGGCCGAGCTGTTCGACGATCTGGTCGAGGCGCAGCGCCGGCACCGAGCGATCCCCACGACGGCGGTCGGCCAGCAGGGCATGGGCATTGGCGATGGCGGCTTCACCGCCCTTTACGGCAACATACATGTCAGTGTCCTTCCGAAATCCGGGTCGAGCGCGGCAGGCCCATCACCTGACCATCGGCCACCAGCAGCAGGTCGACGCCGCGGGGGAAGACCTCGCGATTGGCGGCCCATTGGGCGACGAAGTCGTCGGGCAGGCCGGTGGGGCTGCAATGGAGGTGATCCTTGATACCGGGACCGCGCAAAGCGAGATCTCGTCCCCCAGTCAGCGACGGCACCGCGAGCACCACGGTGGTCGAGCGGTCGGGATATTCCTGCGTGCCGAGATTGAAACTGTCGAGCCTCGGCAGTTCCGCGGTGCTGGTCGCAAAGGCGAAGGTGGCGCGCTCGGGATCGGTCACCAATGGCGCGCCGGTGTGAAAAGCTGCGAAACCCTCAACCTCCGGCCGGCGCAGCGTTTCCGACAACCAGATTCGCGTGTCGGCATCGCTCAATGCTAACAGTACGTTACCCAATTCGGCGGTCAGGCCATGCTGCGAAAGCACAAGATTACCCAGCGCCTGCGGCTTTCCGGGATTGGCCAGCGCATCCATGATGGCGCGAAACGTGGCCTGGGAGTCCAGGACCGGATCGGCGAAACCGCCTTCAAAACTCATGTCCATGTCAGTTATCCCCGCGCACCATGGTGAAGAAATCGACCCGTGTGGCCGCTGATTCATCGCGGCGCTGCCGGTCGGACTTTTGGGCAAGTGCCCGCAGCGGCGCGATAATTTCGGCCTCGACCTTGGCGGCATCGCGCTGCCATAGGGCGTCGATCACGGCAATGACCTCCGCCTTTGCGAGGTCGCGGCCCAAGTTATACCCGTGCCCCACTTCGCCGGTTACAATGCGGACCGAGGCACGGCTGACCGTCGCCTCCCCGAGATTAAAAGGAGCACCACCGCCACCGGCACGACCGCGCAACATGACCAGCCCGACCTCGGGGCCACGCACCTTGCTATGGCTCGGCTTGTCGGCCCAGGCGTCCCAGAGTTCGGCCAGGGCGCGGGATGGCGCGGCCGCCAGCACGTCAAGCGCAGCCTTGCGCTGATTGGGATTGATGGAAAATTGCGTTTGCATGCTACCCTCGATTTGTCTAATGTAATAGACAACTAATGTTGCTAATCCGTCCCTACGCCGATCATGTGAAAATGCAATGACAATCTCAAAGGACATTTCAGGCGGCGTCGCGCTGTGGCGACGGATCGCAGATGCGATCCGTCTCGATATCGTCGGCGGCAAGCTGGCGGACGGCGATCGCCTGCCCACGGAAGCCATTCTGGCGGAACGATTTTCCGCAAATCGCCACACGGTGCGCCGGGCCCTGGCCGTGCTGGCCGATGAGGGCGTGGTCGGCGCCGAGCAGGGGCGCGGCACCTTTGTACGCAGCGCCAAGAGGCTGAGCTATCCGATCGGAAAACGCACGCGATTTCGCGAAGGGCTCAAAGGGCAGGCTCGCGATTTCATGTCGCTCAGTCTTAGCCATCGCCTCGAAAATGCCAGTGCCGCGGTGGCGCAGGGCCTGGGCATCAAACCCGGGGCCAAGGTGGTACGCACCGAGGGGCTGACCATGGCCGATGGCGTGCCGATGTCGCGCTCGACGACATGGCTGAGCTATCGCCGCTTTGCCGATTTTGGCGAGCGGCTGGCCGCGGCACAGTCTTTCACCATGGCCTTCCAAAGCTATGGTATTGCCGACTATTCCCGCGCATCGACGCGCATATCCGCACGCCACGCCGATGTGGAAGAGACCAAGTTGTTGAAACTCGTTCCAGGCGCCATCGTGCTGGTCTCGGAAGCGGTCGACGTCGATGCCGAAGGCGAGCCGATTTCCTATGCGCTGAGCCGGTTTCCGGCGGAGCGAATGGAACTGGTGGTCTAGGCTTTTACCAGCCCGGCAGCATCCTGCAGCAGGGCGACAAACCGCTCGCCAGCGGCGGCAAGATCGCCGGAATTGTCGATATTGATGGTGCTGGCGGGTAACGTATCGCTGACCTTTCGGTCGAGTCTTTTGCCAATCGATTCAGGGGTTTCGCGGCCGCGGGCGGCAAGGCGCCGTTCCAGCACGTCGCGGTCGGCGGTGACCGAAACGACCAGCGCATCCGGATAGCGCTCCATCAGCGCCGGGATGACGCTGCGGGAGAGATTGGCAACCACCACCCGCCCTGCCCCGATCTCGTCTTCGAGCGCGATGGGCAGGCCATAGCGCAAGCCATGGGCATCCCAGTTGAGCGCGAAGCGCCCATCGGCCTCGGCCGCGGCGAAGTCGGCCACGGTCAGACTGTCATGATCCTCGCTGCCGCCATCGGCCTCGCGCGTCACCACGCGACGCACGAATTTGACGCGGCCGGATGCTTCCAGCCGCGCGCGGGCAAAGCCGATCAGGCTGTCCTTGCCGACCCCGCTCGGTCCGACGACGGCGACGAAAGTTCCAGTCATATCACGCGCTTGCCCTGGCGCCAGACGGTCAGAACGATAGGAATGCCATCTTCGACGCGCACATGCACGAAGTCGGCGCGCTTGCCCACGGCGATCTCGCCGCGGTCATCAAACCCGGCCGCTTCGGCCGGCCGCTTGGTGACCAGCTGAATGGCTTTCGCGAGGCTTATCCCCGGTACATTCTCGGCGAGCGAGAATGCCGACTGGAGCATGGAAAAGGGAATGTAGTCGGACGAGATGATGTCGAGCAGATCGGCTTCGGCCAGGGCACGGGCGGAGACATTGCCGGAGTGCGAACTGCCACGCACGATATTGGGGCCGCCCATCAGGATGGAGAGCCCAGCCTGTCGCGAGGCCTTCGCGGCTTCGACGGTGGTGGGGAATTCGGCAATATGCAGGCCGAGATCCACCGCCTCCTCAACATGGGCGCGGGTGGCATCGTCATGGCTGGCGAGCACAATGCCGCGGTCGTGGCAGAGCTGGGAGATGGCGCGGCGATGCGGGCCGGAATAGGCCTGCGACTGGGCATTGCGGCGCTCGGAAAAGGCATCGAGCTCCGCGTTGCTCATCTTGGTCTTGCCCTGGTAATAGGCCTTGTAGGCATCTAGGCTGGCAAACTGCCGCTGGCCCGGGGCGTGGTCCATGAGCGACGCCAGGCGCACCAGCGGATCATCCTGGATGGCGGTGAAGCTCTCGAGGCAGTCGGGCGCCGAGACTTCGCAGCGCAGGTGGATGTGGTGCTCGGCGCGCAGGCGGCCGGCCTCGCCGCCCGCACGGATGGCGCCGGCCAGAATGCGCATTTCCTCGGCGCTGACATCGGTATCCTCGTCAAGGCCGATGCGGATGGCGTCGAGCACGGTGGTAATGCCGGAAGCGGCGATCTGGGCGTCATGCGCCTGGACGGCAGCAACGGGATTCCAGCGCACTTTGGGACGCGGCGCGTAGTGCGTTTCGAGGTGATCGGTATGCAGTTCGACCAGGCCCGGGATCAAATAGTCGCCTTCGAGATCCACGCCGGTGCGGCTGGCTTCACCGATATCGGTGATGATGCCGCCATCGACGCGGACCGAACCTTCGAAAACCTGGTCAGCCAGAACCATGCGGGCATTGGTGAGGACGAGATCCCCAAGGGCGACAGAGTTCATGATCGAGGACATTCCGGCTGGGTTCACTGACGAGAAGCTGCGGTAACCCATATAGATGACAATTTGGCGACCATGGCAAATTTGTCTACTGGATTCGACATCTCGAGCAATGCCGAAGGAGATGGGCGACGCGTGGCGCCGCCCGATCCATCAGCGTGCGTCGAAGAGTTCGCGCGCCAGCTTGAGGCATTCCTGATAGGCGCCGAGATCGGTCAACAGTTGATCCGGAGCCACGTCGCGGCGCACCAGTTGGCCGCCGATGGCAGCGATGCCGCCGTCATACATCAGGTTATCCACCATGCCGTGATCCTCGATCATCAGGCCGTCGGCACCGCGCAGCACGCCCTGGGCGTCCTTTTCGGCCTTGCTGCCATAATAGTCCTCGAGCAGCCGATCGTAGTAGAGCTTGCTGGTATTGGTATAGCCAAAGACCGGCTTGCCGAGAGCGATCATGAAACCAACTTCATAGCCCGTGCCGACATCGGCCGAAATGCCGCGGAAGGGCGTGAGGTTGGCGATGCAGAAATCGGCATCGCGCATCATCTTCTCGTTGGCGGCACTGATCTGGCGGCCGAATTCGAAGGGTGTGGCGCCTGTCGGATCGAGGTCGTTCTCAGCCATTGTGCTGGGGAAAAAACCTTCCGCCAAAGCCATTTCGCCCTTGATGCGCATCTGGTCGAAACCGTTCGGAAGGAAGACCTCCGGCCCGGCGATATAGACCTTGTGGGTCGGGCTCATGTGAGCTTGCCGTCGGCGAGTGCCTTCAGGATCCAGTCCTTGTAGCTCTGGTCCTTGTCTTCGATCTCGGGAATGACCTTAGAGGCCTCCGTCATGAAGAACAGGTAGTCGCGCCCCATTTCCTGGCCACGGCGCGTGTGCATGTCGAGCGCGACATCGGGTATCTCGGGCAGGTTTTCGCCGAGCTCGATTGAACGCTTAGCCCAGTTGACCATGTCGTCGCTGGTACGGTCCTTCTTGGAGCCGGTCAGCAGGCGAATAGCATGAGCGGCGAAGAGGAATCGATCACCGGCGGGGCGCGGGTAGCGCAGATGCTGCTGGTAAAGCGTCTCGACCAGGACGGGCGCGTCGACGTTGCCGAAACCGATGTCTTCGACGGCGATCACGCAAAGGCGCGACCACATCATTTCTTCCATTTCGGGGCTGGTGATGAACATTTCCCAGGCGAGGAGCAGGACGTTCTGCGTCATGCCACGACGGGTGCACTTCTGCAGCGCCGAGATGACTTCGTCAGCGGCAAAGCCATGTTCGGTGGTGGTGCGCTGCCACGGATCGGGCGGCTGCTGGACTTTCATGATGGACTCCTGAGAGGTGAGAGAAGAGTTATCTCCACAGCGCGTCGATGCGCCGTTCGGCCGACATAACCAGTCCGAAGACAATGACGGCGGTGATGGTGGCGATGATCGAGGTGCCGAAGGCGCGCTCCATGGCTAAGCGCCCGGCGGCCTCGCGGAACATGAAGCCCAGGCCCGAGGTCCCCATGAGCAGTTCGGCGAGAATGGCTGCCAGCACGGCTTCGGGCGCGGTTAGGCGCAGGGCGACCATCATATTGGGCACGGCGGCCGGCATGACGAGGCGCAAAAAGCGCTGCCAGGGGCTGGCGCCCAGCACCTTGAACAGGTCATCGCTGCCGGGCGGCAGGGATTTGAGCCCTGCCCCAACGAAGACGAAGGTCGGGAAGAAGGCAGCGATCGCAACGATGGCGACTTCCGTGCGCATGTCATAGCCGAGCAGGCGTGCCAGGATCGGGATCAGGGCCACAACTGGAATTGAGGAAAAAATCAGCCCGAGCGGCGTGAGCAGGCCATTCAGCAGGCGGGAGGCCCAGGCGGCCAGCGACAGCAGCACGCCAGTGAGGAGACCAAAGGCCAGCCCGAGGACAGCGACAAGGAAGGTCTTGCCCGCATTGCCGGCATAAATGGCCGGATTGGCGACGAGGTCAGATGCAACACTGAATGGGCTTGGCAGAACGATTGCATTGAGCCCCGAGATGCTGACCCAGGCCTGCCAGAGCAGGAGAATGCCGAGCACGCCCCAGTAGCGCGAGAAAAAGGTGCGCAGGCCGCTCATTGGAACCGTCCGTAAACAAGACGCTCGACGAGGCTCATCAGGCCGAAGAGCACGAGCGAGGCCGTGGTGACAATCAGTACGGCGCTCCAGAGCAGCGGGATCTGGAAGTTCTGCATGGCCGAGACCATCAGCAGGCCAAGTCCGCGCGAGGCGCCGAACCATTCACCGACAATGGTGCCAATGAAGGCCACGGGAATGGCCAGCTTCATGCCCGAGACCAGTGCTGGAAGGGCGGCCGGCAGTTCGAGGCGGCGAAAGCGTTTCACAGGGCTTGAGCCGAGCGCAGTGAACAGGTCGCGATGGGTATGGCTGGCAGCCTTGAGACCAGAGGTGGTGGCCACGTAGATCATGTAGAAGACGCCCAGCGCCGAGATGGCGGGCGGTGTCAGGTCGCGATTGGCCAGCACCATGAAAACCGGCGCCAGAGCCACCAGCGGTACGGCGTGGATGAAGGCGATCAGGCGATCGAGGCCCGGCCGCATCATTGGCAGCACCTGTCCCAGCATGGCGGCGGCGACACCACTCAGGATGCCAACGAAATAGCCGATGGCGACCGAGGCGAAGCTGGCCAGCATGGCGCGGACGAACAGCGTCTGCCGCGCGGGATCGGCAATGAACATCAGCACGTCGGTCAGCGGCGGCCAGGTCATGCCGGCAAGGCGATAGGAGCCGATCACCTGCCAAATGGCCAGAAACAGGCCGACGCCGAGTACGCCCAGGACGAGGCGATGCGTGGTTTCACTGCGCAGGATCATGGTGTGGCCAGTTCCGGCTCCAGCGCCAGAGTCAGTTCGTCGACCAATTGATGGAAGCCAGGTTCGCGCATGACCACAGGGAGGCGCGGGCGGGCGAACGGGATTTTGATGTCGCGGATGATGCGCCCCGGACGACCGCTCATGACGATGACGCGATCGGCCAGGAAGAGCGCTTCATCGACGGAATGGGTGACGAGGAGCGTGGTGATCTGCTGCGCGCTCCAGATGCGCTGCAGCTCAAGATTCATCTGCCGGCGCGTAACGGCGTCGAGGGCCCCGAAAGGCTCATCCAGTAGGAGGACGTCGGGCTGGAGGGTCAATGCCCGCGCAATGGAAGCACGCTGTCGCATCCCTCCGGACAGTTGGCGCGGACGGGCCTTCTCGAAGCCGGCGAGACCGACCAGGGCGATGAGCTCGTGAACACGGGCTTCGTCGACCTTGCGGCCAGCAACCTGGAAGGGCAGCGCGACGTTGGAAAAAATGTCGAGCCAGGGCAGCAGTGCGTGATCCTGGAAAGCTACGCCGAGGCGATGCGTCTTGCTCAGGGCCTGGGGCTCCCTGCCCTCAATGCTGACACGGCCGGTGCTGGGCGTCTCAAGGGCCGCGGCCAGTCGCAGAATGGTGCTTTTGCCGCATCCGGAGGGACCGAGCAGCGCCACGAATTCGCCCTTGCCGATGCTGAGATCGATCTCGCTGAGCGCGGTCAACTGCTGGCCATTGTCGAGGACAAAGTCCTTGCTGACACGGTCGAGGCGGATGGCGGCTTCGGTCATATTGCGGTCCGGCAGGAAAAGTGCGGTGACGGCTAGAGGCGCCGCCACCGCAGTCAGGAAAGAATCAGGCCTTGAGGGCCGCGATGGCTTCTTCCAGCGGGCCAAGGTCGACGATCTCGGACGACGTGGGAATGGCTTCGATGCCCGAGGCCCTGGCGATTTCGGCAATGGTGGTATCCACCACGGCCGGGTCGAACCAGAAGGGGCCGGGAGCGCCCGGCGCCTCGATCAGTGGCTGGCCAAGCTCGTTCTGGCGGACCTGCTGGGCCAGTTCGAGGCCGAAATCGGCGCCATACTTGCTGATGATCAGCTCGGCAGCGACCTTGGGGTCCTTGCCATTCTCGATCCAGCCACGCAGCAGCGCCTTGAGATAGCCCACGACCAGCGGACGGTTCTCTTCGACATATTTGCGGTCGGCAACGATGATGCCGGCCGGGGTCGAATAGCCAAGGTCGCTCATCAGCGTGACGAAGAAGTCTTTGTCGCGCTCAAGACCCATGTTTTCCAGGGTGATCGGCTGGTTGGTGGCAAAGGCGAAATAGGCATCGCCATCACCGGCCACCAGCGGCTCGGGCGAGAATCCGGTTGGCACGAGGGTGTATTCAAGCGGCAGGCCGGCCGTGGTCAGGATGAAGTCGACCGTGTTCTTGTCAGCAGGCATCTGGTTGAGGATGCGGGCGCCGACGAGGTCCTTGGGCTCCCTGACCGGGTGGGCGGCCATGGAGATCAAGGCAGCGGGACTAGTGGGGAAGGCAGCGCCGAGAACGACAAAGTCATTGCCGCGGGCGAGAGCTTCAAACAGCGGGATCCAGTCGGCGCCGGCATAGTTGGCGTCGCCGGCAGCCAGCGAGACCAGCACGCCAGGAGCGTTCGGGCCGCCGGGCGTATAGCTGATGTCGATGCCTTCCTCAGCGAAATAGCCATTCTCGATGGCGATCCAAAGACCCGCATATTCGGCGTTCGGGATCCAGCCGAGGGCCGTGGTGACTGGCGCACCGGCCTGAGCGACGGACCAGCCGGGTATGCTCATGGCCAGGCCGGTGCCAGCCATGCCCACAAGCATCTGGCGACGGGTGAGAGAAAGAGATGGCAGCTTGCTCATATGTCGGTACGCTCCTTGGCGACGAATGACTTGCGCCGTGAGCATCACGGCGTCCCCACCCTGAGATGTTGTTTTTGTTACATGGATTGATATCACCTGTAACAAGAGTTTCAAGTTTTGTGAGCACAGTTTTGGCAGAAAATTCGCGACGCACAAAAAATGGGCTTCCGGCTCAAACTTTGGTCGCGCAGCGCATCGCGCAGCACTATCCGGAGCTGTCGTCAGCGCTGCGTC
The DNA here is from genome assembly GCA_029202405.1 of Candidatus Devosia phytovorans. Classification (NCBI taxonomy): domain Bacteria; kingdom Pseudomonadati; phylum Pseudomonadota; class Alphaproteobacteria; order Hyphomicrobiales; family Devosiaceae; genus Devosia; species Candidatus Devosia phytovorans. The sequence continues at coordinate 2,011,828 of CP119312.1, forward strand.
AGTTTGCCGACCACGTCCAGGCGGAACCGCTGACGCTGGCGCGGATGAGCATCCATGAGGCGGTGGAAACCGTGGGCGTATCGGTGGCGACCGCGAACCGTTTTGCGACCGCGATCGGCTTTTCCGGTTATGCCGAGTTTCGCAGTGAGCTGATCCGAGGGTTCGAGGCGCTGTTTGCCCCGGCAGAGCGGCTCAAGCAGAAACTGGCCGAGGGCGCGAGCCCGCAAGACGTGATGATCGCCTCGCTGCGGGAGGATATTGCCAATCTCGAAGCGACCATCGCCAACCTGACCGCCGCGCAGACCGACAAGGCGGTCGAGATGATCGTCAATGCGGAGCGCATCTATATTGCCGGATTCGAGAATGCCGCCAGCTTGGCCAATATTTTGGCGGTGGGACTGGAGCTGACGGGCAAGTCGGTGCGCACGGCCGAGAACGGTAGTGGTGTTGTTGGCGCGGCGCGGCAGCTGTTCAAGTTTGGCGAGAAGGATCTCGTCATCGCCATCGCCTTTTCCTTCTACATGCGCGACACGCTGGTAGTGACACAGCACGCCAGCCAGCATGGCATACCGGTGCTGGCGATCACAGACCACCTCAAATCGCCGCTGACGGCGATGAGCCGGATGGCGCTGCTGGTGGAGGCGCATCACGAGTTCAACCCACCCTCGGACACCGCCATCCTTGGGCTGATCGAGGCGCTGGTGGCGGCCGTTGCGAGCAAGACGCCCAATGCTGCTGAGGTGGTGGAGAAGTTTGCTGCCTATACCTATCCGTGGATGATCAGCTCACCAATGGATTGGCCACCAGACTAATCGCCGGTTCATTCGGCGTGGGCAGCGACGGTCTGCTCCTGATCGACCTGCCGATGCGGAAAGATCAGCGAGAAGGTCGAGCCTTTTCCTTCCACACTGCGGATATCGAGTTTGCCGCCATGCAGGTTCATGATCTGCAGCACGAAGTTGAGACCGATACCCGTTCCGGCGATGCCTTCGGCGGTGCGGGCGCGGAAGAAGCGTTCGGAGATGAAGGCCAGTTCATCCGCCGGAATGCCAACGCCAAAATCTTCGACCTCAATGATGACATGGTCGCCCCACTTACCGCCGCGCACCAGGATCGAGCGACTCGAGGGGGAGTATTTGAGCGCGTTGGAGATGAGGTTCTGAACAGCCTGTTCCAGCAGCGTCGTGTCCACCATGGCCATGCGCGGCAATCCGTCCAGCGAACGGACGATGCGGGTTTGATCTTCGTCGGGCTGGCTTTCGCAGACGGCGGTGATGAGCTGATGCAGATCACTGGGCCGGGCATGGAAGCTGATCTCGCCCTGATCCAGTCGCGCGGCGTTGAGGGTGCTCTCCATCAGCCGGGTCAGACGCTGGCAGGCATTGCGGATCTTGTTGACACGATTGGTGATCTCGTCCGGCGACATCACGGAGCCGCGCCGCAGCATGCGCTGCGCGCTTGCATCGATGATGGACAGCGGGGTGCGGAACTGATGCGATACGACCGAGGTGAAGGCGCGGTGCAGACGCGATATTTCGCGCTCGTGCTGCAGCGCAGCCTCGGCGCGGACGGTCGTGCGCAGGCCGCGAACAACAATGATGGCAACCAGCACGCCCGCCAGCAGGGTTGCCAGAAGATAGCCCAGCACTTCGAAAAGGATCCTGCGGCGACCATCTCGCACCGACTCCTGCCGGTCGCGGCCATCCAACATGCCCGCATTGGCCAGGTCGCGCAGGGTCTGGGCGACCGACTGCGCCATTTCATGCAGCTCAAGAACGGCCGTCGTATCGCCGGGCTGCATGTTTTCCAGCCCCACGCGGTGGCTTTCGAGAGTGGTTCGCAGCGCGGCGACCTCGTCGTCATAGCCCATGTCCGCAATGCGGCGGGTCAGATGACCCGCTTCAAAAAGACCGAGTCGGCTGTCGAGCAGGTCGAAGCGCAGAACAAGATCGTCATGTGCGATCCGTCCGCTCTCGTAGAGCAGGATGGTATCGGCGAGGCGCATGGCCTCGTACTGGCCCTGGCTGGAAAACCAGATGACTCCCTCCGCCGGCTCTCCGCTCAGCCGGTTTTCGTTGACGGCAAGGCGGATCACGGCGGTCAGCAGCAGGACGAACAGAACTGTCAGAGCGAGAGCCGCAACGAGGAAGGGCCGCGAAATCCAGGGTCGCAACGCTATTGGACCTCGAGCGACTTGAGTTGCCAGACCCATCGATCGTTCAATTCCCGGTTCTGCAACTCGGAGAAATCGTCGCGCGGATAGATGATCCAGATTGGCCCCTTGTCGCTGACGCGCATTTCCTCGCCGTTGACCTGGATTGCCAGCAGCACGTCGTAGTTGAGAAAATCATCCATCGGGATCTCGACGGTATAGTCATTGAGCGCTGCCGCCTTGACCAGTGCACCCTCGCCTCCGACCCGTTCGAACAGGGTCCGCGCCAACACGCCCTCGAAAACCTGCACGCCATCGGTCCATGGGGTCGAGGTGTGGATTTCGCTCATGCCGAGTTCGGTGAGCATCTGCCGGTCAAAGGCGGCACCCTCGGGCGTGTTGGTGACGCCGACGTCGCCACTGACAAGCAGGATGACCGGGCCTTCCGGGGCGGGCAACGGTTCCGCTCCATTGGCCGCAGCCAGTGACAATGCAAGCCCGGCGACCGTCACCGCGCCGCGTGTAACGTGCAGAGATGATGTCCAGCTGAAAGAAGACATGACGCATGCCCCGATATGTTTTGTGAAAGCCCAGGCCATTTTACGCGGGAGAACAGGCCCCTGCATCAAAATTCTTCGCAATTTCCCGCCCGGAACAGCAATCGCCAAGACGAACTTCAACTAAACAGTCTCTGGCAAACGATATTTTCGGATATTCGGCAATTCATGACGAAGGATCATCTCGAACATATTCAGTTGTGACCATGCCGAAGCTCTTAGGCCATTGCGACGATTGTTTCGTCAGACCCTGCAAACGAGTGGGGAAGTGAATCTTCTGTTTGTCTATCAGGCTCCGCCACGCACCGCCTCTGCGGTGTCGTCGATGGAGTGAATGAAATGAACGTGCATGTGCGGGGCGATGCCCCAATGACGACATCCTCGTTGACGCCGGCCATTGAAGCGCTGGCGTCACACCTTACTGGGCGGGTCATGATTGCCGGCCATCCTGACTATGACTTGGTGCGCGGGCTCGCCCACAGCAACTGGGACGACCAGCCGCTCTTGGTGGCGCGTGTCGCCAATGCCGCAGACGTGGCCGATGTGATCGACTTCACGCGGTACAACAAGTTGCAACTCGCCGTCCGCAGCGGCGGTCATTCGGTCTGCGGACACAGCAGCAGCCATGGCGGTGTGGTGATCGACCTGCGGGACCTGCAGGGGATCGAGGTGGATCTCGATGCGATGACGGTCTGGGCCGGCAGTGGTCTTACCGCCGGACAGCTGACCGAGGCGCTTGATCGCGACAAGGTGGTGGTGGGTTTTGGCGACTCCGGCTCCGTCGGCATCGGCGGCATCACCCTGGGCGGCGGGATTGGCTACATGACGCGCAAGTTCGGCCTGACCATGGATGCCATGATCGCTGCCGAATTGGTGACTGCGGCGGGGGATATCCTGACCGTAACCGAAGAGAGTTATCCGGACCTGTTCTGGGCGCTGCATGGCGGCGGCGGCAATTTCGGCGTGGTGACGCGCTTCTGCTACCGCCTCCACGCGCTGGCCGAATTTACCGGTGGCCCACTGGTACTGCCGCCAACGCCAGAAGCCCTCGCCGGCTTTGTTGCCGCTGCGGAGGCCGCGCCGGATGAACTGTCGACCATCCTGCTGGCCATGCCGGCGCCGCCCCTGCCCTTCCTGCCGCCGGAGGTGATCGGGCAGACCGTACTGATCGGCATGATGGGTTATGCCGGTCCGGCGGCCGATGCTCAGGAGGCCCTGGCCCCATTCCGTGCACTCGCCGAGCCGATCGCCGATCTCGTCGGTCCCGGGCCCTATGGCATGATGTATCTGCCTGAGGACCCGCACATGAAGCCGGCCGTTTCGGTGCGGAGCATGTTCAGGGACGAGTTTGGCATTGCCGAGGCGACAACCATGCTCGAGCGCCTCGGCGACTGCGATGCACCGATGCGCATGGCACAGGTGCGCGTGCTGGGCGGTGCGGTGTCGCGCATTCCGGCCGATGCCAGCGCCTATGCGCACCGCGATGCGGGAATGCTGGTTGGGTTCCTGGCGATGGATGGGACAGCAGAGGCCGCTGCGCGCAATGACCTCTGGGCCGAGGATTGTATTTCGGCCATGGGTGGCGCCTCGCGCGGCAGCTATGTCAACTTCCTGGGTGATGAAGGCGAGGACATGCTGAAGGCCAGCTATCCCGGCCAGACCTGGCAACGCCTTCGTCGGATCAAGACCTTCTACGACCCGACCAATCTATTCAGCCGCAACCAGAACATTCCGCCTGCCTGAGACAGCTTTCTCTCGCAGCCTTGACCGGTGCCGGGCCCAGTGCCCGGCACCTGCCACCGCGGCCGTCCGGCAGATGTCCGGTACGGCCTGAAGATAGGGAGAAAAACCATGGCACGTCTGCCACATACGATTGCCTTCAACGACCTGGACTATCCAGAACTGGCCGACATTCTGCGCGGCATTGATATCGGTATTGCCGCCATTATCGCCAGCGATCCTGCAATGCGCATCAAGGGGCGGAGACAGCGCGCGGCCGACGCCAACGAGGGCATTGCCAACGCGACATCGAACCGGATGCAGCGGCGCGCGGCCTGAGATCAGGCCGTGTCCCGGGCCACAGGGTTGGAGAGGAACAGGCTGATCAGGTCGGCCTGACGATCGGTCTCGGTCTTGCGGAACAGGTTTTTCAGCGTGTAGCTGACCGTATTGCGCGACAGGCCGAAGTCGTCGGCGATCTCGTCGAGCCGCAGGCCCCGGACAAGTGCCAGAGCCAGTCGCGTCTCTGCCGGCGACAGGCCATAAAGCTGGGCCATTGCTTCGGCAGCATCGCTGGATCGCCATTCCGGATCGGTGACAAACAAGCCAATCGCTGGCTCGCCAGCGGCAGCGGGACCCCGTCCGAGCGGACAGGCCACAGCGATCAGCGGTCGCCTGCCGCTTTCACGGGTCAGCGCCACCGCTTCGCTACCCTGGCGCGCGCCGTCGGCGCCCCGGGCAATGGCCGTGTCCATGATATCGCGCAGGGCATGCGTCTGCTGCGGCTTTTCTCCGCGCAGCAGGCCCTCGCGTCCCAGGCTGATGCCATCGGCTTCGTCCAGCAATTCGCCGGCGCGGCGGTTGCGGAACAGCACCTTGCGCTCGCTGTCGATCAGAAAGACCCCGACAGCTATGCGATTGAGCGCCTCGTCTGCGCCCATCAAAGCGGCACGCAAGTTTTGACTTTCGCCGTCGTCAGGTGAACGCGTGCCCCTGATGCGCGCCACCTGGTCTAGGCGCGCTGCAATGGTGATCAGCATCAGGTCGAAGTCGATGGGCTTGGTCAGATAGTCGTCCACGCCGGCCGCCTTGCCCGCGATGATGTCCTGCCGCCCGGCGAGCGCCGTCAGAAAGACAAAGGGTAGATCGGCCAGGTCCGGCTCCTGCCGCACCTGGCGCAGCAGGTCGAGGCCGGACATGCGGGGCATAGTGATGTCGCAGAGCACCAGATCGTAGCGCTCGTCCCGCAACAGGTCCAAGGCCTCCTGCCCCGTGCCGGCCTCGTCGACCGCATAGCCGGCCGCGATCAACTCCTCGCAGATGTCGGAGCGCAGATCGGCCTCATCTTCCACGCATAGCAATCTGGCGCCCTTCAACGGCTACACCCCCGTCGTTCCCTTGCATGACGTCCTAGCCGACATCACGGCCATATTGAGCCGCCCCGCATTCCAGGTCTAGTCGTCAGGACGCGTCACAAGGAATAATCGTCGCGCGTTCCGCGCATGGGTTGGCAAATATATCCAAGCAAAGCAGGCATGGCACATCAGCGCTTTTGCTGCCCACATATTTGGGTGGCGACTCCGAACACTGCGCTATGGTCTTGAGCGTGGTCGAATTTTTACACCGAGGTCACCATGCATAGAACCCACAATGATCTTCCCATAACCGGCTATGCGCTGCTGGGGCTGCTGGCGATCGGGCATGAAGCGCTCGGGCTGCAAGGCGCCGTAACACTTGGAATTGGTCTGGGCGCCGCATGGGTTCTGCTGAGCCTTGCCGCTGCGCTATTGGAACAGCTGCGGAAAACGCCGGCCGATGCAAGGCTCCCCCCTAAACGGGTGGGGCGATGAACAAAGGGTGCCGCTACTCCATCCGGGCCGTCGCCGACGGCATCTGACCTTCCAGTCGACTCGCCGTCCCGCGCATCATGCCGGGGCGGCTTTTTTCTTACCAGAACCGAGACTTGGTTTCTGTTCACCCCCTGCGAACGAGTGGGGCGAGGCCGCGGAGGCGGGCATAAAAGGCTGCCGGTCAAAGGAGCATATCATGACCAACATTCTCGATACCTGGCGCGAAAAGCGCCGCATTGCCCATGCCCGCCGTCAGCTGCATGGCCTCAGCGATCACATCCTGCACGACATCGGGCTGACCCGCGCCAGCATCAACTCGGGGGTGCAGGAAGACGCCAAGCCGCATCATGGCCGTAGCCGGAGCTAGGTGCCGCCCATATCTCCGCGCAAGTCGACCCGTCGCGATATGCGCCGCGCCGACTTCGCGCTGACCCCGAATAGAGTTCATTGGACGCCGCCGTTGTCACAGCGCCCGGTTGATTTTTTGCTCCCGACTGGCCATGTCGTGGCAAGCCCGTTTTGGGCGCAGTCTGGTGGGTATCTTGGACATCGATCTCGACGCCTTGGCGGTCTTAGCCCGCTGACCCGAGACTTCGACGGTTCGAGATCGCCCGCCTACGGCAGGAGCAGCCATGAGCCTTCGCGACAAGCAGATCCTCCTCATCGTCTCGGGCGGCATTGCAGCCTACAAGACACCGGACCTAGTGCGCAGATTGCGCGAACAGGGTGCGCGCGTGCGTTGCGTCATGACAGATGCGGCGCGGAATTTCATTACGCCGACAAGCCTTGCGGCGGTCAGCGGAACGCCCGTTGCCACGGACCTGTTTGAGCCTATCGCCGGGGCAGATGTCGGGCATATCCGCATCGCCCGCGAGGCTGACCTCATCATCGTTGCGCCGGCAACAGCCGATTTCATGGCGCGGATGGCGCTCGGCCTGTCCAATGACCTGGCGACGTCAATCCTGTTGGCCCGCAGCGGTCCGGTGCTGATCGCGCCTGCCATGAACCCCAAAATGTGGGACCATGCCGCGACACAACGAAACGCGGCCACCTTGAAGGCGGATGGGGTGCTGTTCGTCGGCCCGGAAACGGGGGAAATGGCCGAATCCGGAGAAGCCGGGCTGGGCCGGATGGCCGAGCCGATGACCATCGTCGAGGCTGCTCGTCTTGCGCTGGGGTCCAAATCGCAGAGGCTCGCGGGCCTTTCCTTTTTTGTCACGTCGGGTCCGACCGAGGAGCCGATCGATCCGGTCCGGTTCATCTCCAATCGCTCCTCGGGCAAGCAGGGCCATGCCATAGCCGCGGCTCTGGCTCGCGAAGGCGCCAGCGTGACATTGATTTCGGGGCCGTCTGCCTTGCCGCCTCCGCAGGACGTGGCGGTGGTTGCGGTTCAGACAGCAGCCGAGATGATGGAGGCTGCAACCACTGCTCTTCCCGTAGACGGCGCGGTGTTTGTCGCGGCCGTCGCTGACTGGCGGGCTGCCACGGTGGCGACCAGCAAGCTCAAGAAACAGGGCGGCGACGACGAGCAGCTATCGATCAGCTTGGTGCGAAACCCCGACATTCTTGCCACGATCGGTCATCACGAGCAGCGGCCAAGGCTCGTGGTGGGCTTTGCGGCCGAGACCGACGCGCTGATCGACAATGCCCAGGCCAAGCTGCGCTCCAAGGGGGCGGACTGGATCCTGGCGAACGACGTCTCGACGGCAGGCGGCGTGTTCGGCGGCGATCATAACCATGTGCATCTGGTTGCCGGCGATGGCGTGACGGATCTTGGAGCGGGAACGAAACAGGATATCGCAGAGAGGATCATTGCGCGGATAGCGGGGTTCTTTGATCGGGCCTAGCAAAAGGCGATAGATCCCGGATGGCGAAATTCCTCTAACGCCTCAAGGGTAAGAGGGCGAAGGTTTCTGACCTCCGTATCGGTTGTGCGCCGGCGACAGTGTGCTATCCATTTGTTCGCCCATGAGAATAGAGGCTTCAAGCTTGGACAGGCACTACCTCGATCTCGCCCTGCCGGTGGGCAAAGGCCGGCAGATGCGCATTGTGGAGAGGCCGGGCCTCTGGATGCCGCAAGCGGAGTTGTTGGGTCTGGTGGCGCAGCTACGGACGATCGCCTCGCGGACGCTTGCCGACAAGGATCTCGACTACGGCATTTTCTCAGGGGATCCCGAGCGGCTTGAGGCCAGTTTCATTACCCTTGTGACCGACAAGCGAAGCGGCGCGCCGATTGCCTTCAATGCACTGCCGGTCATTGCGCTCGAACTGGATGGCCGCTCGGTGGAGCTTGTTCACCTCGGATTGGTGATGGTGGATCCCGACCAGCGCAGCAAGGGACTGTCCTGGGTGCTCTACGGACTGACATGTTTCCTGCTGTTCATCCGCAATCAGGGCCGGCCGATTTGGGTATCCAATGTCACGCAGGTGCCGGCCGTGGTGGGCATGGTGACGGAGACCTTTTCGGAGGTCTATCCGGATCCGGAAGGAAATTCGCCACGCAAGTTCCGCCAACTGGTGCTGGTGCGGCAGATCATGGCGGCGCACCGCCATGTCTTTGGCGTGGGACCGGAGGCCGGCTTTGACGAGCAAAGCTTTGTCATCACCAATGCCTATACCGGCGGATCGGACAATCTGAAGAAAAGCTTCGAGGTGGCGCAAAAGCACCGGCGGGCAGCGTTCAACGACTATTGCCAGACCCATCTCGACTATGAACGCGGTGACGACGTGATCCAGATCGGCAAGCTCGACCTAGCTGCGGCGAGGCGCTACCTGAGCGAAATGGTGCCCAAGGGGGCGCTGGGCCTGGTAGCCGTGGCGGCCGTCATGGCGCTGGTGCAGCGCGCCATCCTCCCAGTCGTCCAGTGGCTCGATGGAAAACGCGAGTTTGGCCGGCTGCGGCCGAGGAGCGGAGTGTGAGCTTTTCCTACGCCGAATTCACCGATCGCAACCTGGGCTTTGTCACGGCCGAGGAGCAGGACAAGCTGCGGCAGGCGACGGTTTTTGTCTGCGGCACGGGCGGCATGGGCGGCGCGGCCGTCCTTGCACTGGCCCGGGCCGGCGTGGGCCGGCTGATCCTGGCCGATATCGACACATTTGAAATCGGCAATCTGAACAGGCAGGTGTTTGCCTTCACCGACACTGTGGGGCAGCACAAGGCCGAGGCCACCGCGGCACTGATCAGGACGATCAATCCCCAGATCGAGACTGTGGTCTATAGGGACGACTGGCCCGAGCATGCGGTAGCGAGCATCACGTCGAGCGCGGTGACCATCAATGGCACGGATGACCTTGCCGCGAGCCTGCTGCTATATCGCAGCGCCCGCGCGGCAGGTCGGCCGGTGATCGACGCCTATGCCTCCTCGCTGCCCTCGGTCTATGTGACCCGGCCGGGAGAACCCATGCCGGAGGAGCGGCTCGGCTATCCCACCATGGGCACGCCCTGGGACCAGCTTACCACCGCACAGCGCGGGGACGCTTTCATGCGCGAGATCGAGCATGTCATGGTGCATTCCTCGGCTCGCAAATATATCGACCTGTCGCTGGCTGGCGAAATGGCCGCCGGCAAACGCAAGCGCATGTCCTTTGCGCCGATGGTGATCACCACGGGCATGCTGATGGCCTATGAGACCATCGCGCTGATACTGGGGCAGCAGACCAAGACCGATTACCGAGGCTGGTTCTTCAATCCTTATGAAGGCAAGGTCGAGCGGCCCCTGCCCTTCTGGCTGTCGGCAATTGTGACGCCGATTGCCCGCCGGCAGATCGCCAGGCTGGTGGGCACAGCGTGACGACACTGCATTCGCTGCTTGCCAATAGCGTCGTCTCTGCCGCTGCCCTTGCGGGCACGCTGGCGGCCATTGCCGTGGTGCGCATCCGGCCGGACCGGGACGGGTTAAGCAGCCGCCTGGTTTTCGCGCTGACCCTGGTTTCGCTGGTCCTGGCCATGCGGCTCCTGGCATGGAATGTCCACCACGGGATTTTCGAGACGCTGACGCGGCTGTTTGCCGCCTGGATCCCGCTGGCTGCGCTGCTGGTGCTGGAAGGGCTGCAGCGGCGACATGCGCCAGCGCTGATGAAGCAGGCCAGCCTGATTGGCGGCGTTCTGTTTTCCGTGCTGGCCTTTGTCAGCGGCAATCTGGGCCTGCCGCTCTATGCCTTGCTGGCCTTTCAGCTGGGCAGTTTCGCTGCCATTTACGTCCTGGCCATCACCGGCAGCGACGATGGTTTGACCGAGCAGGAAAAGCGGGTGATCGCGCGCATCCGCTTTGCCCTGCCGGTTCTGGCCGTCTTCCTCGCCAGTGACTATGGCGTCTTCGAACAGGTCGTGCCCGTGCGGGCCTCGGGCGTGGCAATCCTGTTTTTCTGCTGGATGGCGATCAGTTCGACCAATGGCACCACCGGTCGCCGCGATGCCGCCTTTGCTTTTGTCATCACCGCCTTGCTCGGCGCCATCATCGGCCTCAGCGCTACGGCCATGGCGCAGATGGATTGGGCCTTTGCCGTTCAGCTGTCGGCCATGACGCTGTGCACCGGCATCCTGGCGCTGGTTCTCAACGAAACGGTCAACGCCTTTGCCGTGACCCGGCGCAATGACATCATGCTCGCGCTGACCACTGCCGACACCAGCTCGGTCCGGGCGTTCATCACATCGGTAGCCGCCGCGTCACCGCTCGATGGATCGACGATCCTCGATGAAAGCGAACTGGCCCAGTTCGATGTGCCGACGCTACGTGCGGCCTTTGCGCGCCAACCCGTCTTGCGGCCCCGCGATATCGCAATGCTGCCCGAAGACGCTCGCCAGCAGTTCGACAGCCTGTTGATCACCCATGATGCGACGCATCTGCTGATGCTGGCTGCACATCCCCTGCTGGTCATGGCCACCACGCTGCCGTCGGTCGGGCGCAGTTCTGCGATCGAGACCGAACTGGCCCTGGTGCAGCGCATGGCGAGCCTCATTTCCAGACGCGAGGACAGTGATGGAACTGCGTGAAGGCGACTTTGAAGCGTTCTTTGATACTCCTTTCGAGATCTACGGCGCCTCGTCGCCCTATGTATCGCCGATGAAATCGGACCTGCGCCGCTTCTATACGGTCGGGAAAAACCCGCTGTTTCCGGAGGCGGGGAATTTCGCGCTCTTTACCGTCCACCGCGACGGCCGGCCAATCGGCCGGATCGGTGCCCATGTGCATCCCGCATCCAACCAGTTGCACCAGACCAACATGGCGTATTTCGCCTATTTCGATTGTGCCGATGACGCCGAGGCCGCGCGCCTGCTGCTGCAGGCGGCCGAGGGCTGGGCGCGCCAGCGTGGCTTCGATACGATCGCGGGCAATTTCAACCTGACCGCCATGCAGCAGATCGGCGTCGTGACCGGTGGCTTTGACGCTACGCCCTATGTCGACCAGGTCTATGGCCCGGCTCATATCCCGCGCCTCCTGGAGGATAATGGCTACGAGGCCTATTTCCCGATGCGCACTTTCGACGTCGATCTCGAAGCCGTCGATCCCGCCGCATTGGCGGGGCTGGGTCACACGGATCTCCTGGCGTCACCTGACTGGTCCTTTGCCCCGATCCGTCGCAAGGATATTCCCGACCGTCTGGAGGAGGCCCGCCTCCTGCTCAACAGCGGTTTTGCCGCCAATCCCATGTTTGTGCCGCTGACGCGGGAGGAGTTCGATTTTCAGGCCAAAGAGCTGCGCTGGATCATCGATCCGCGCATTACCGCGGTGCTGCACTACAAGGGCGAGGCGGCCGGCGTGGTTCTGATCATCCCCGATCTCAATCCCTTCATCTGCGCCATACGTTCGCGCTTCAACTGGACGACGCCGTGGCATTTCCTGATCCATCGCCTGCGCCGCGATCGGGCGCTGGCGGTCTATATGTCGGTACGCAAGGATCTGCAGGGTCAGGGTGTGATGGGCGCCATCATCGGTACCATGTTTTCGAGGATGCGCGAGGCCGGCTACAAGCGGCTGGGCATGACCTGGGTGTGGGATGAGAACCACGCAAGCCTCCGCCAGATGGAGCGGGTTGGCGCGAAGCCGCTGCACCGGACCCACCTGTTCCGCAAGTCGCTGACCACAGCATGACAATCGATATCGCCCATATCGCGACCACCGCCAACCTCGCCCCGAGCGTGCACAATACGCAGCCGACCCGGTGGTCGCTGGGCGAGGATGGGGCGCTGTGGCTGACCGCCGATCTGGCGCGGCAACTGTCCGTCGGAGACGTCGCTGGGCGTGACCTGCGGGTTTCGCTGGGCGCGGCGCTTGAAGGCACGGTGCTCGCGCTTGGCCAGCAGGGGCTTTGTGCGCGTGCTGTCGAGCTGCAGGGCGAGACGCCTGCGGCACGGTTGGAGTTTGGTGGCGGTGGCGTGGCAGATCCGTTGTGCAGTCAAGTCAATCGACGCTGCACCTGGCGGCGCGGCTTTGTAGCGGCACGAACCGACCAGACGCAGGCTCTGGACAGCTGGTCCGGTCAGCATTCAGACATTACGCTCGTCGCCGACCGGGACGAGATCGAGGCCATCTCGACGCTCAACGAGCGGACCAGCCTCGCCTTTTATCGCAATGCGCGCTACCGGCACGAATTGCTGTCGTGGATGCGGCTGGGCCCGTCCGATCCAAACTATGGGGTCGACGGCCTCTCGGCCCCGGCCCTTGGTCTCTCACGCATAGAGGCCTTCGGGGCTGGCCTGGTGCTGAGCGATCCCGCGTTCTCCATTCTGGACACGGTCGGGCTTGTCGCCCCACTGATTTCGGAAGCGAGCCGGACGCGCAGTGCTGCCGCAGTGCTGCTGTTCCATCGCCCCGAAGATGAAAATCCGATCGACACCGGACGGGCGCTCTACCGTCGACTGCTGGAATTGTCGGCACTCGGCTTTCAGGCTTGGCCCATGTCGGTCCTGGCCGACGATCCGCAGACCGCTGCCGAATTGACCGGGCGCTATGGCTTGCCGGAGCAGGACCGGTTGATCACGGCTTGGCGTGTCGGGCCGCTGCCCTCCGGTGCGATTGCGAAGCGCGAGCGCCTGCCGGCAGGAATGTTGGTTGCAGGCTGAGGTGGCGGAGAAGAACGGCATGGGCAATATTGTTGGCGACGTCGAAATTTCGCAGCGTTCGATCATCGTCTTTGACGCGATGTGCGTGCTGTGCTCGGCCAATGCGCAATTCGTCCTCAGCAATGACCGCCACGGCCATTTCCTCCTGGCCTCCATGCAGGGCGAGGTAGGCAGCGCGCTTTATCGCAAGTTCGGCATCGACCCGGCCGAGCCAGACACGATCGTGGTGGTAACCGGCGACAGCGCGTTGCGCGATAGCGAAGCCGTGCTCTCCATCTACGAAGGGCTTGGCTGGCCGTGGCGGATTTTTTCGCTGTTGCGGATCATTCCACGCGGCCTGCGCGATCCCGTCTATCGCTTCATCGCGCGTCATCGCTACCGCATCTTCGGCGAGCGGGACGCCTGCTGGCTGCCGACGCCAGAACAGGCACGGCGCGTGCTCTGACGTCGTTGCAGCAGCCTCGATATCTCCCGAGGATCTGCACAAATTCTGCAAGCGGCGCGGTCAGTTTCAGCGGCATGCGCAATCCTGATCGCCCATCGCTACAGTCCGCCCTTAAGCTCCACAGAAGCATTGTCAACAACGGCTGGTGGCTGGTGGACGACCTCCCGATCCCATGCAAGCCGGAGCGACGGCGATCAGGTTGCGCCTTTCATGTCATTGACGGAGGCCAGCCCGATGCAGAGCAAGACGAGAACCGCGCCGAAACGATCAAGAGCGCTGTTATGGGCCGGAGGCGCCACTATCCTGCTGGTGGCCCTGAGTGACCTATTGCTGTTCGACGTCGATGCCGGCATCAGCGTCTTTCTCGTCGCACTCGCCACGGCGCTTGCAATCCTGATTCTAGCCTGGCGCCGGCAGCGTTTCCGCTGGGGCGTCATGGGGTTCATCGCGGCGTTGATCCTGTCCCTGCCGCTGATTGAAGCTGCCTCGCTGCTGAGCGTCATGCTGTCTGCTCTCGGCCTTGGCCTTGCCGCGCTGATGGCGGTTCGGCTGGTGCCCCACCGGCTGGAGCGCATGCCCGAGATCCTGCTGCGCCTGTTGCTGCCAGCGCCGATCCGCCTGCTGCGCGACGCAGCGGCCCTGCGCCCGGCAGTGCAGCATCAGGCCGGGCGGAAAGCAGCTCTGTGGCTGGTCGCCTGGATCGTGCCGCTCGGCCTGGGTGCGGTGTTTGCCTATCTGTTCGCAGCGGCCAATCCGCTGATCGAAACCACGCTATCGGCACTCCAACCACAGGTCCTGTTCGACCTTCTCGACCCGTTCCGCCTGATGCTCTGGCTGATCGTCGCTATGGGCGTCTGGGCTCTGTTGCGCCCGAAACTGCTGCGCCGGCGCCGTCGCAGATTGCCGGAGCAGGTCGTTGCACCCAGGGATTCCTCCTGGTTTGGCAGCGCGGCCATCTTGCGTTCGCTCCTGGTCTTCAATGCGCTGTTCGCCGTCCAGACCGCGCTTGACCTCACCTATCTTTGGGGCGGCATCGCCCTGCCCGATGGGATGGGTCATGCCGAATATGCCCATCGCGGTGCTTATCCGCTGATCGTCACGGCCTTGCTCGCCGGCGCTTTCGTGCTGGTTGCCATGCGGGAGCGCAGCCCGGCGCGAGACAACCGGGTCATAAGAGCTCTGGTTTATCTGTTCATCGCGCAGAACGTGCTGCTCTGCCTTTCGGCCATGCTGCGGCTCGAACTCTATGTGGAGGTCTATTCGCTGACCGAGATGCGGCTGGCCGCAGGGATATGGATGGGGCTGGTGGCCATCGGGCTGGTGCTGATCCTGGCCCGGATCTGGCTGCGACAGTCCAATGGCTGGCTGGTGGCCACAAATCTGTTGGCGCTGACCGCGGTGCTCTACGCCTCGGCCATGCTTGATCTCTCCGCCCATATCGCCCGTTTCAATGTCGAGCACAGCCGCGAACTGACCGGCGCGGACAGGTCAGTGGACCTCCACTATCTGTGGGACCTCGGGCCAAGCGCCATTCCAGCCTTCGACAGGCTGATTCCGCGCCTCGTACCGGGTACGGCGCTTTGGGACGATGCAAGGGCGATCCGCGCGGACCTGGTCCGGACATTGCTGGACGGCCCGCAGGATTGGCGCAACTGGTCGTGGCGGGAGCAGCGCCTCAAGGACTATCTCGTCATGCATGCGGTTGCCTCGGCACCGCCAACACGGCACAACGGCATGGTAGTCGTCAGGTAGGTGACATGAGCAGCCGCATTCTCGTCGTCGACGACGAACCCCACATTCGCGACGTCATCACCTTCGCCCTCGAACGGGCCGGCATGGCAGTGACCTCGGCCCGCGATGGCGCCGAGGCCCTGATCGCCTGGCGGCGCCATGCGCCGGACCTCATCGTGCTTGATATCGGCATGCCCGAGCGCGACGGGCTCGATGTCTGCCGGACGATCCGCAAGACGTCGGACGTGCCGATCCTGTTTCTGTCCGCCCGCGACGAGGAGGTCGATCGCATCATCGGCCTCGAGATTGGCGGCGACGACTATGTGAGCAAGCCGTTCAGCCCGCGCGAGCTGGTAGCGCGGGTCAAGGCCATTCTGAAGCGAAGCGGCGGTGGACTGTCCGCGCCGGCCGACGTGTTGATCAGGGGTGCGCTGCGGCTCGATCGCAGCGCCCATAGCGTGACCTGGGGCGCAGAGCCGGTATCGCTGACAGCGCTCGAATTTGCCGTGCTGGCCGCACTGCTGGCGCGGCCAGACATGGTGTTTTCGCGCGAGATGCTGATCACCGCAGCCTATGGTGGGGACATGCATGTGTCGGACCGGACCGTGGACAGCCACATCCGCAATATCCGCGCCAAGTTCCTGGCGTCTGGTTGTTCCAGCATCATCGCCACGATCCATGGCGTCGGCTTCCGACTCGGTGCACTGGAGGCGAAACAGTGACCATGGCGCTGCAAGTTCCCATCAAATGGCGCCCGAGCATGGCGCTGGTGGTCTATGGCGTGTTGCTGGCCGTGCTTGGCCTGCCATCCGGGCTGATCGTGATGGTGCGCCTTTTCGGCGGGCGCGGGCTATCGACGCTCGAGATCGGCGTGCTGTTGACCTCGCTCATCGGTACGCTGACCATCGCCTATGTTCTTACCCGCGCCGTGACCCGACCGATCGAGGCCCTGGTGACCCGAACGCATCAGATCGCGCTGGGTGGGCGCAGCGCCATCCGCCCGCCCGATGCCTATGGCACGGCCGAGCTGGCCAGCTTGTCACAGGCGTTTCTCGATCTGGCCTCGCGGCTGATGGATCGCACCGAGTATATGCGTTCCTTCGCGGCCCATGTGAGCCATGAGCTCAAGTCGCCGCTGACGGCGATCCGCGGGTCGGCAGAGCTGATGCGCGACGAGGGCGACAGCATGACGCCGGCCGAACGGCAGAAATTCCTCGACAATATCGTCCGAGATACCGACCGCCTGACGCGGCTGGTGGCTCGGCTGCGCGAACTGGCCCAGGCCGAAATGCCGATGGGCGCAGGCACGACCACACTTGCGGACGCCCTGCCCGAGCTGCGGGCGCAATGGGGCCAGCTCGACATTGTCGCTTCGGGCGAGGATGTCGTCCTGCCGCTGCCAAAGGAAACGCTTGGGATTGTGCTTGCCCATCTGGCCGACAATTCGTCCCAGCATGGCGCAACGCGGATCACGCTTGACGCCACCGGTGACACGCTGACCATCAGCGACAACGGCTCGGGCATTTCGGAGGGCAATCGCGAGAAGATCTTCCAGCCGTTTTTCACCACGCGACGCGACAGCGGCGGTACCGGCATGGGCCTCGACATCGTCCGCGCGCTGCTGCGAGCACATGGTGCCGACATCGTCCTAGAGCCCTCGCCGCAGGGCGCCGTGTTCCGGATTTTCGTGAATGGCGCTGGGGCAGCGGGGTAAGTGGCGGAGAGGATGGGATTCGAACCCACGAGGACCTTTAGAGCCCTGCGCCCTTAGCAGGGGCGTGCCTTCGACCACTCGGCCACCTCTCCGGCAGGAGCGTGGATAGCGGGCACCGGGTTGCATGGCAAGCGGTTTTTGGATTGCTCCCCGGATTGCTGAGGCGGGCCCGGGTGTTGCCGGACCCGCCAGATCAGGTCAGCGCTGGTTGAAGAGGATCTTCTGGGCTTCCTTGTCGTCGGCAAGGCTCTGCTGGGGGGCGTCCTTGCCCCAGGCGAGGCCGCGTTCGACGGCGGGGCGGGCGTTGAGGCGGTCGATCCAGGCCAGGACATTGGGATAGTCGGCACGGGTGATGCCGTAGCGTTCCCAGCCCTGCGCCCATCCGATCGAAGCAATGTCGGCGATGGAATATTCGCCGGTGATGAAATCCTTGCTCTCGAGCTGGGTGTTCAAGACGCGGAACAGGCGGTGCGTTTCGTCGCTGTAGCGCTTCTGGGCGTAGGGGATTTTTTCGGGTGCGTAGACGTTGAAGTGATTGTTCTGGCCGAGCATGGGGCCAAAGCCGCCGACCTGCCAGAACAGCCATTCATCGACCTTGACCTGCTGGCGCGGGTCGGTGGGATAGAACTGGCCGAATTTGATGCCGAGATATTTGAGGATCGCCCCAGATTCGAAAATGGAGATCGGTTCGCCGCCCGGGCCGTCGGGATCGACGATGGCGGGGATCTTGTTATTGGGCGAGATGGCGAGGAAGTCGGGCGTGAACTGCTCGCCCTTGCCGATGTCGATGCGGTGGTAGGTCCACGGCACGCCGAGCTCTTCGAGGATGATGTGAACTTTTTGCCCGTTTGGCGTGGGCAGGGAGTAGGCCTCGATCGGCTTGGTCTGAGTGGTCATTGCCGTCTTTCCGTTTTGATTTGATGAGAGCAGACTATCGGCAGGTTACGATGATGGGCAAGGCAGCATGTTTGCTGCCCTGCTCCAAGTTTAATTCATCCGGCCCGTTTCATGACCAGTTGCGGATTGCCGTTGCCGCGCATGGCATTGGAAATGCCGTGGATGTCGACCGTTGAGACCACGCGATGGCGCAGGGCGGCGAACATGAAGGTCGGCGTGACATTGACCGGGGTGTCGAACTGGATGGTCACGGTGAAGTTCTGCATGTTGCCGAGCAGTTGGACGCCGATCAGCATGCCGGTGAAGGGCTGATCGAGGTAGAGACCCCTAACCTTCTGGCCGACCTGCCAGGGCGAGACGACCCGATCGGGCAGCGCGGCGCGGGCGGTGTTCCAGTCGCGATAGCCGTGGGCACGGGCGACCTGTTCCAGGGCTGCGCCATGCGACAAGGTTTCACCGGCCAGCTCGCGCTGGGCGCGCAGGGCCTTGGCTTCGGATTTCAGGGTCTGGGCGGATGGGGTATCGAGCGAAAACGACATGATTAGTCCTCTCAATGCATTGAGGCGACTTGATCCATGGGAGCCCGCATTGCCATGACCCGCCTTGCAAGGAAGAACTTTTCGAGTTCGTTCTGCACGGTGGACTGGACTTCACCATCGGAATTGCTTCCGGCGAGCGGCGGGTGCCAGCGACCTGAGCGGGATATGGGCGCGGTGGACGGATTTGTCAACGCATGGCTGTGCCACGCCACAGCGCGGTGATATGCGGTGACATCCGAGGATTGACCACCATGATCGAGACATTCTTCCTGCTGATCGCCGGCTTTGTTGGCGGGTCGCTGAATTCGCTGGCGGGCGGGGGCTCGTTCATCGTCTTCCCGGCGCTGCTTGCTGTCGGTGTCCCGCCCGTGCTGGCCAATGCGTCGAACACCTATGCCGCCCTGCCCGGCTATGCGAGCGGGGCGCTGGGTTATTGGAAGAGCGTGATGCAGCACCGCGACCGGCTGGTGCTTTATGTGATCATCGCCGCGGTGTTCGGCTACGTCGGGGCGGAACTGCTGCTGGTGGTGAGCGACGAACAGTTTGCCGTCATCGTGCCTTGGCTGATGCTGTTTGCCGTGCTGCTGTTCGCCTTTGGCAATCGGCTCAATGCGCTGGTGGCGGCGCAGAGCGGCGGGCGGCGTGGGATGAAGTTGGTGGGCAGCGGCTTGCTGCTGCTGTTCCTGGCCGGGGTCTGCGTCTATGGCGGGTTTTTCAATGCAGGGCTCGGAATCCTGCTGCTGGCGTTTCTGGCGACGGCGGGGCTCAGCGATATCCATGCGATGAACGGGCTGAAGCTCGTGATCTCCACCACGGTGGCGCTGGTGGCTGTGGCCCGGTTTGCCTTCAACGGGTCCATCGACTGGTATCACGGCTCCATCGCGCTGGTCGGCGTGACGCTGGGCGGCTATGTGGCGGCGCGCAACGCGCATCGCATTCCGGCACAGTGGATCCGGGTGGCGGTGATTGTTTATGGGCTGTTCATGACGGGGTATTTCTTCTGGGGTGCCTACGCCTAGGATGGCCTGATCCATACCGCTGCATCGTGGAAGGTCGCGCCGCCGAAGGGCGGCGCGGGGGTGGCGTTGGTGAGGGTGTTGATGCCCTTGCCGCCCCGATGGGACTTGTTCTTGTGGAGGCCCTCGGCGATGAGGACACCGGTGGGCAGGCCGGTGCGGATGCGGGCGGTGAGGTCCACAGCGCCGCGGCGATTGCCAACCGTCACGAATTGGCCGTCCTCAATGCCAAGGCGGGCTGCGTCTTCGGGGTGGATGAAGACGGAGGGGACGCCTTCGCGCTTCTGGCTGCCGGGGGTTTCGTTGAAGCTGGAATTGAGGAAGGCCCGCGCCGGGCTGGTGGCGAGGCGGAAGGGATGGGTCTCGTCGGTCGCTTCGGTGATGGCCCAGTGGTCGGCAAAACGAGGCATGTCTGCGGGGTCGCAGGTCCAGAGATAGCCCTTCTTGATGCGGGTGCCTTCCCAATTGGCGGAGAAGCGGAAGCGCTTGTCGGGCCAGGCAAAGCCATCGGCAAAGCGGGCGACGTCGTCGGGGCGCTCGCGGTCGATGAAGCCGGTCTTTTCGACTTCGTCGAGGGCCGGATAATTCGAGCGGCGGAAGGTCTCGGCGACGATTTCCCGGTCGGTGCCCGAGAAATGCTGCTCATCGAGGCCGAGGCGCAGAGCCAGGGCGTTGATGACTTCGTGGTTGGTGCGGGTTTCGCCCGGACGCTGGATGACGGCGGGCCCATAGAGCACGCGGGTGTGGCCGCCGCGGGTGTAATAATCGTTGTGCTCGAGGAACATGGTGGCCGGCAGGACGATGTCGGCCAGTTCGGCGGTTTCGGTCATGAACTGCTCGTGCACGACGAGGAAGAGGTCTTCGCGCAGGAGACCCTGGCGGGTCAGGGTCTGGTCCGGGGCGACGGAAGCGGGATTGGTGTTCTGCACGATCACGGCCTTGACCGGGCCGCCATGCTTGAGAGCTTTCGCATCGCCGGTGAGGATCGGGCCGATCTCGGACATGTCGAGCCAGCGCGGATCGCCCTTCTGCAGGGCCGGGCCGGTGATGGCGGATTTGTCGAGCGCCCAGGTGCCGGAGTTGGAATGGAAGGCGCCGCCGCCGCGATGCTGCCAGGCGCCGGTCATGGCGGGAATGCAGAGGGCCGCATGCATGGCGGTAGCGCCATTGCGCTGGCGGGTGAAGCCATAGCCGAGGCGGAAATAGCTGCGCGGCGTGGTGCCGACGAGATGGGCGAATTGGGTGATCTCAGCGACGGTCAGGCCGGTGATTTCGGCGGCCCATTCGGGCGTCTTGCTAGCGAGATGGGCTTCGAAGTCGGGGCCGAAGTCGGTGTATTTTTCCATATAGGCGCGGTCGGCGAGATTGTCGCGCAACAGGATATGCATGACCGCCACGGCCAGGGCGCCGTCGGTGCCGGGACGCAAGACGAGGCCGAGATCGGCCTGAGCCATGGTGGCGGTCTGATAGATGTCGATGACGACGATCTTGGCCTTGCGCTCCTTTTTGGCGCGCATGGCATGGGTCATGACATTGACCTGCGTGTGCACCGCATTGGTGCCCCAGATGACGACGCAGTCGCTTTCGGCCATCTGCTCGGGATTGACGCCGCCCAGCATGCCGGTGCCGGCGATATAGCCGGGCCAGGCGGTGCCGGTGCAGATGGTGTCGTACTGGCGAGAATAGCCCTTGGCGGCGCGCAGGCGGTCGATGCCGTCGCGCTGCACATGGCCCATGGTGCCGGCGTAGTAGTAGGGCCAGATGGCTTCAGCGCCGTGTTCGGCCTCGATGGCGGCGAAACGGGCGGCGATTTCGTCGAGGGCTTCGTCCCAGGTGATCTGCTGCCAGCGCCCTGCCCCCTTGGGGCCGATGCGGCGCATCGGGTGCAGCAGCCGCTCGGGGTGATGCACGCGCTCGGCGTAGCGGGCGACCTTTTCGCAGATAACGCCGGCCGTATAGGGATCGTCCTTGACGCCCCGCACGCGACCGATGGTGTGGGTGTCGACGATTTCCACGTCCAGCGCGCAGGCGGAGGGGCAATCGTGCGGGCAGACCGAGCGGGCGGTACGGATGGGGGCGGCGTGGTTCATGGGGAGAGAATACCGGAGCGGCGGAGCGGGCTCAATGGAATTGGCGCCTAGGGACCACCTGACGGCCCGGGTCGTCAATCCGGGATCAGGTGGTCCTTTGGCGCTTTGCCATTCGGGCAGGGCTTTTGGTCGCCCGGCCTTGCGGCGTCGCGATTACACGAGTGGGAAGCGGCTTTTCACCTCGGGGGCCGCGAGGCCCCCAATATGTTTTGTATGAAGAGGCTGGAGCCGCTTCCCACGACCCGGCTTTTCCCATGCCTGCATCGAGCGGCGCTACCAGGACGCCGGTGGTCAGCAGTACACAGGTGCCGGGCGACCCCGGCTGCCAGCTCATCCCCGCCCGATGCTTCGTCGGCACCGCGTGTGTGACGGCGGGAACGGGATGATTATGCGGGAGGGTTGAGGGGTGGGGAAAACTATTTGGCAAATGAGCCATAAGGGACTGATCGCACACAAAACAAAGTGAGATTATGCGTGCCAGTTTCGGCGGATTGGTCGAGAGCCACGGTCAGCCTTCTCCCCTTGAGGGAGAAGGTGGCTCGGCGTAGCCGAGACGGATGAGGGGTCCAGCGCTCACCTTCAGCATTGAAGCATGGGATAGCCTGGCCATTCAGGCATAGCCTTCATGGCCTTCTTCGCTCAAATCGCTCCACAGGAGCGATTTGCCCTTCGGGACACTCAGAAGCCCCTCACCCTGGAAATCTGCTGAACGCAGATTTCCTGTCCCTCTCCCTCAAGGGGAGAGGGTTGGCTCCGAGTGCGTGAGACCTGCGTGTCATTCGACCTTAGGCCTGTTCAGCCAAAGTCGCTCCGCCGGAGCGACTTGGCCTTCGGCCAATTTAGAGAGTTGCAAACGCCTTGGTGGCGGTCTCGGAATTCCGGCGGGCGCGGCTGGTGGCGTGGAGGGCCAGTTGAGCGGCACCGGAATGGAACTGGGAAAAGGTGACGCGCTGGGCGTCATGCGTGGCGATGGTGATGCCGCGCCAGTTGGGGCGGACCGAGCGCACATCGGACCAGGCGATTTTCGTTTCGCGGCCGAAGGCGTTGCGGTGTTCGAGGAGGGTATTGTTCCAGCGCACCTTGGTGAAGAGGCCACCGAGGCCGATGCCGACGGCGCCTGAACCGAGCAGCAGCGAGGCGACGAAGGTGGCGATCATCTGGGTGGCTTCGACATGCTTGGTGCCGCCGATGACGATGATGGCGCTCATCAACACGACGGCGAGGGCCGCAGCACCGTAGCATGCGAAATATTCGACCATGGAAGGGCGCAGTTCGGACCAGCCATCAACACTGGCGGCATCCTCACCTTGGATCAGGCGGAGGGCCAGGAAGGCCGCGTAACCAAAGGCAACGACGCCGGCGGCACGCGCCAGCGGCAGGCCAGAGGTGACGGGAACATGCTTGAGGACGATCAGCGAGATAATCACGAACAGTGGCACAGCCACTTCCTGCCAGCGCAAGGGCACTATTGCTCTCCAGTCATTTGGGGGGCCGGCGACGCTAATCGGCTATGGGTCGAATCTAGCAAGCTTCTGAAAAAGCACCATTAACAAAATTGGGAGCAAGCCATGTTCAGACGGAACATGAACTTTTTTGTCACAGTGGCCGAGCCTTGCGAGATTGATTCAAATGCGCGGACGAAGGCGTTGAAAACAGGGTGTCATCCCCGCGAAAGCGGAGATGACGTCGTGGGTTTGGATTTTCGCATTCAGCTCAGGAACTTGAGGCCGGCAATGCCGGAAATTATGAGGCCGATCGAAACCAGGCGTGCCACGGTGACCGGATCGCCGAAGAGAACCATGCCGAGGATGGCCGTGCCGACGGTGCCGATGCCGGTCCAGACGGCATAGCCGGTGCCGACGGGCAGATCGCGCAGGGCGATGCCGAGGAGGATGATGGAGATGATCATGGCGCCAAGAGTGAGGATAGTCGGCGTCAGGCGGGTAAAACCCTCGGTATATTTGAGGCCGATGGCCCAGCCCATTTCAAAGATGCCGGCGATGACCAGATAGACCCATGCCATTTGGAAGCTCCAAACTGCGTGGGTCGTCCCGACGGAAAAGGGGAAAAGCGCCAGGTCGTCCAGGCGCAGGGCCCTTCTAGATTAACCACGGCGAAAGGTGAAGTGCGTTTGGGGACCATAAGATGGTCTGCCGACGCATGTTGGGTGAAACCAAAACGGCGCGCGGTCCGTAGCTGTGGTCAGTTTCTGTATCGAGTTCTGATCCCGTGCCTTTGTTCTATCGCCATGTCCCTCCCGCGAAACATGAAAATGTCATCGCCGTCCGTATCTTCTGCCTGCCTGAAGGCCTCTCCTGCGTGGTGAGCTGGCCGCTGCCCGAGCCGGGACTGCGGGTGTTCTCGCCCACCGCCAATCCGCCGCAGGGCATTGAAGAAGCCCTGCCCTATGCGGTGTTTCTGAGCTCCCATCTCGAAACCAAGATTGCGGTCGAAATGGATGACGGTCTTGATTGGGATCCGAGTTGGGGCGAGCTCGTCGACATGCATTAGAGAAAAGGGTCGACCCGTGGGTTGACCTTTGTTCATTCCGCCGGCGCACCAACCGCTGCCGCGGCGGCGCGTTCTTCGGCGGCGATCTCGGCTTCGGGTTCGCGGCGCAGGGTGTTGGCCAGTGGCAGTTCCCTGAGCATGAAGGCGAGGCCGAAGGCGATGATGGCTGCGGCGGCGGCCGTCAGGAAAACCGGGTGCAGCGCGGCGGAAAAGCCTTCCACGACCTGGGTGCGGACCTCGTCCGGCAGAGCCTGAATGGCCTTGGCGTTGAAGGCGCCGCCCGAGCCTTCCGGCATGGCGCCGCCCAATTGGGCCGCCAGATTGCTGGAAAAGATCGCGCCGAACACCGAGACACCGATGGAGCCGCCGATCTGGCGGAACAGGGTATTGCCGGCGGTCGCGACGCCGACGAGGTTTTGCGACACGGCATTCTGCGTGGCGGTCACGCCGACGCTGTTGACCGGGCCGATGCCGGCGCCGACCAGGAACATGAAGCCGGCGATCATCCATGCGGGCGTATCGAGCTGCATGGTACCAAGCAGGACGAGGCCGGTGAAGAGCACGGCGGTGGAGCAGATGGGCAGGAGCTTGTAGCGGCCGGTCTTGCTCATGACGAAGCCGGCCAATGTCGAGGCGCCGATGAGGCCGATCATCATGGGCACGAGCTGGAGGGCCGAGCCGGTGGGCGTAACGCCCTTGGCGACCTGGAGATAGAGCGGCAGAAAGGTGATGGAGCCGAACATGGCCATGCCGACGAGAAAGCCCACGGCATTGGTGATGACGAAGGTGTTGTTACGGAAGAGATTGAGCGGCAGGACCGGTTCGGCAGCGCGGGCTTCCACCCAGATGAAGGCAGCGAGCGCGGCGACGGCCAGAATGACGAGGCCGATGATGGGCAGCGAGAACCAGGGGAAGGTGTTGCCGCCAAGGCTCGTGGCCAGCACGAAGGCGGAAAGCGCCGTGGTGAGCAGGACAAAGCCCATGTAGTCGATCTTGTGCGAGACGCGATCAGGGCGCGCCTTGAGGACGAGGCCGATGACGACCAGCGTCAGCGCGCCGAGCGGCAGGTTGATGAGGAAGATCCAGCGCCAGCTGAGGTGTTCGACGATGAAGCCGCCGAGCAGCGGGCCAACAACGGTGGCAACGCCGAAGACGGCGCCGAAAATGCCCTGGATCTTGCCGCGCTGGCGCGGGGGGATGACGTCGGCGACGACGGTCATGGCCACGACCATGAGGCCACCGCCGCCCAGGCCCTGCACGGTGCGGGCGATGATGAGGAAGGTCATCGAGGACGCCAGTGCCGACAGCGTGGCGCCGAGCAGGAAGACGACGATGGCGACCTGCAGCACGATCTTGCGGCCATAGAGGTCGCCGAGCTTGCCATAGATGGGAGCGACGACCGTGGAGCTGAGCAGATAGGCGATGACCACCCAGGTCAGGTGATCGAGGCCGCCCAGTTCGGTGACGATGGTGGGCAGAGCGGTCGAGACGATGGTCTGGCCGAGGGAAGCGAGCAAGAGGGTGACGGCGACGGCCGTTATGATGAGGCCGACGGACTGCGCCTGCGGCGCGTCGTCTGGTTGTAGTGTCTGAGACATTGGGCGATCCTTGTGGCCAGGCACGGCAGGAGTCGCGCCACTTGCGATAGAGACAATTGCAGCATATATCTGCGCAAGGCATTTACATGTCAATGACATGCAATTGCGCAAGGCATGCAAATCGACGAGGACGGCCATGAGCCAGACCGATATCAACGCCCTGCTGGAAAAGGCAGGCATAGCCAATGCGACCGTCGAGGCGGTGGTGCGGATCGATGCGCTGTTGCAGAATTGGCGGCGGCGGGCACTCAAGCGCGAGCTGGGGCAGCGGGCGCTGGTCGACCTCAAGATCGGCATCGACCTGGCGCAGCTCGACGTGCTGTTTGCCATCGAGGCGCCGGTGGATGAATTCGGCGAAATGGCGGGGGGCGAGACCATGGTGGCATCGGTGGCCGAGCGGCTCGCCATCGACCCGTCGCGGGCCAGCCGCGTGGTCAGTGAAATGGTGGAAATGGGCTATGCGCGGCGGGCGGTGAGCCAGGCTGATGCGCGACGCGCCATTGTCGAGCTGACCGACAAGGGCCGCACGGTGGTGGAAGCGGTGCGCGCCTACAAATTCCTGATCATGGGTGATTTTCTCGGCGACTGGTCGGCGGAAGAGCTGGCGGCCTTCGTGCCCATGCTGCGCCGGTTCGGGCACTGGCCGGAGCATACCGAGCCGGGGGCGGAGAAATATGCCGAGGATATTGCCGTACTGGCTGGCCGGATTGCGGCGAGCAACAAGCAGGGCGAGACCGCCTAGGGCGTGACGCCTTCGCGGGCGCAGAGCTCGGCCATGGCGCTGCCGGGGGGCGGCGGGGGCATGTCGCCGCGGCCGCGATTGGTGAACTGGCTGCGCCAGAGGTGGATGGCGAGAGTTTCCGGGCGGATGGCGGTATCGACGCTGGAGCCGGGCTGCATCAGGGCCGGAATGGCTTCATAGGGGATGGGGTAGAAGACGCTGGCGGGCTGGACCTGGTCCCAGAGGCCGCGCTGGCGGACATAATGGGTCAGCGCCATGGGGCCAGTGGCGCCATATTGCATGTTTTCGGGCAGGAGCGGATCGCCGAACAGCCGGCGGGCGGCGACTTCGAGGCGTCGCATGGGCGGAAGGTAGGGTTCGAGCAGCGGCCGGTTGGTGCCGGTGAAGACACCCATCAGGTCATCGAGCAGCGGCGCGTCAGGCGGAATATAGAGGACCGCGCTATTGACCGAACCGGGGCGCTCGAAGCCCATGATATAGCCAGGACCAGTGATCGGCCTGAACGCATAGACGTCGAGATCGGCGTAAATGCCGCGGTTCTGCTTGAGCAGCATGACGCGGAACTGGTCGGAAAAGACCGCCGGCGTGCCCTTCCCCTTGTAGAAGACCAGCTTTTCACGCGGCATGACTTCGGCCGCATCGCGCCAGGTGGCGCCTTCCGGCAGGCCGGGGATGGGATCGAAAGCAAAAACCTCCACACGATGGCGCTGGCGCCGGAATGAGGCGATGGACAGGTGTTCCAGCCAGCTCATCGGGCCATGCCAGAAGCTGACGATCGTGCGGAGGGTGCTCATGGGCTCAGATCAGACCTGGGGCTTGCGCTTGGGCTTGTGATCCTTCTTGGGGGCTTTCGGCTTTTTGGCCGCGGCACCAGCATCGGCCTTGTCGGCCCATTTGGGCTTGCCCTTGTCCTTGCTCGGCGGCGCTTTCGTCACCTTGGGCGGACGGGGACGCTCTTCACGGGCAGGTGCAGCATCCTGGGACGGGGTCCAGCTGCCAGTGGCGGGTGCCTCGAAATCGTCGCGGCTCATGCCACCCGAACCATAGCGCGCCTTGCGGTCGGCACGTTCGGGACGCGGGGCGTTGGGGTCATAGCGTTCCACTGGGCCGGGCGGACGACGCTGGCTCGGCGGCGGACCGGAGCGGCGTTCACCGGGACCATCGACGGCCATGATGGAGACGCCGCGTTCGCCCGAGCCGTTCTTTTCGACCGACCGGGTAAAGGCATCGGCCTTGTCGGCGGCGACTTCGAAGATGGATTCCGTGTCGAAGATGCGAATGGAACCAATCGCCGTCTTGGTAACATTTCCGGCCTTGCAGAGCATGGGCAGCAGCCAGCGCGGCTCGGCCTTGTGCTTGCGGCCAACGGTGACCTTGAACCAGGTGCCGCCTTCAAAGCGCTCGCGGGTGCGCGGGTCCTTGTCGCCCGGCCTGTCGGGCATCATGGTGGCGCTGACATCCTCGGGCGCCGGCCGCGCGGCGAGCTGCTGGCGCAGATAGGCCGCGGCGATGGCTTCCACGGAATGGCGCTCGATCAGTTGAGCGACGAATTCGGCCTCGGTCTCGGCGACGGGCTGGGTCAGCATGTCGTTGGAGAGGATGGATTCACGGTAGCGGGCCTCGATCTCCTCGGCGGAGGGCGGAGCCATCATGGTCACGTCGAGCTTGGCGACCTTAAGGACGCGCTGAGCGACGTTGCGGCGATGCATCGGCGAGATGATGACGCAGGTGCCCTTGCGCCCTGCCCGGCCAGTGCGGCCCGAACGATGCAGCAGCGTGTCCGGGTTGGTCGGCAGGTCGGCGTGAATGACGAGGTCGAGGTTTGGCAGATCGATACCGCGGGCGGCAACGTCGGTGGCGACGCAGATGCGGGCACGGCCGTCGCGCATGGACTGCAGCGCATTGGTGCGCTCGGCCTGCGACAGTTCACCCGAGAGGGTCACGACGTCGAAGCCGCGATTGTGCAGGCGCGAGGAGAGGTGCTTCACGCCTTCGCGGGTCGAGGCGAAGACGATGGTGTTGACCGCCTCGAAGTAGAGCAGCGTGTTGATGATGGCGTTTTCACGCTCGGCGGCGGGGACCAGCATCAGCTTGTAGTCGATGTCGGCATGCTGCTCGTTGGCGCTGGTAGCAGCGACGCGCAGGGCATCGCGCTGGAAGGTTTTCGCCAGCTGGGCGATGGGCTTGGGGACGGTCGCCGAAAAGAGCAGCGTGCGGCGGTCTTCGGGCGCGGCGTCGAGGATGAATTCGAGGTCTTCGCGGAAGCCCAGATCGAGCATTTCATCGGCTTCGTCGAGCACGACGGCGCGCAGGGCCGACATGTCGAGAGCTCCGCGGGTAATATGATCGCGCAGGCGCCCCGGGGTGCCGACGACGATATGGGCGCCGCGTTCGAGCGCACGGCGCTCGGTGCGGGCATCCATGCCGCCCACGCAGGACGCGGTCTTGGCGCCGGTCTCGGCATAGAGCCAGTCGAGTTCGCGCTGCACCTGGAGGGCGAGTTCGCGGGTCGGCGCAATCACCAGCGCCATCGGGGCGCCGAGCGTGGTGAAGCGCTCCTGGTCTTCGAGCAGCGTCGGCGCGATGGCCATGCCGAAGGCGACGGTCTTGCCGGAGCCGGTCTGGGCGGAAACGAGCAGGTCGCGGCCGGAGGTTTCATCTTCGATGATGGCGGCCTGGACGGGCGTCAGGGTTTCATAGCCCTTGGCGGCAAGCGCACGGGCGATGGGCGGGAGAATGGTTTCAGGCAGGGACATTTCTGGCTTTCTGGGACGCCGACCAATCGTTTGGCGTCATGACCGCAGCAGCAAGAGGGCTGGCTATGCGGAAGGAGAAGGAACCCTGCATTGGCAGGGCGATGCCGGGGTGAAATCACCATAGCACAGATAAAGCAAAAGGCCGCCCTGCGGGCGGCCCTTCGAATGCGAAGGTCAGGCGGGGATCAGGAAGCTTGGTCCTTGCGCTGTTCAGCGACGGACTTGCCCCTGACACCCCAGTTTTCCAGCGGAACATCCTCGATGACCACATGGGTCATCTCGGGGTTCTTGCCGAGAACCTTGACCATAACGTCCGTAATGCCGGCGATGACCTCGGACTTTTGATCCGGGGTGGCACCTTCAAGAATGCGGACGCTGATGAAGGGCATTTAGCCGACCAGTTCTTCGTCGGAGAAGAAATACTTGATTTCTTCGGCAGCGGTTTCCGGAGCGTCCGAACCGTGCACCGAGTTCTCGCCGATCGAGAGAGCGAATTCCTTGCGGATGGTGCCTTCGGCTGCGTTTTCCGGGTTGGTGGCGCCCATGACTTCACGGTTCTTGAGGATGGCGCCTTCGCCTTCCAGAACCTGAACGACGACGGGCGACGCGATCATCTGCTCGACCAGTTCGCCAAAGAAGGGGCGTTCCTTGTGGACCGCGTAGAAGCCTTCGGCCTGGGCGCGGGTCATGTGGATCTTCTTGAGGGCGATCGGGCGGAGACCGGCTTCCTCGAACTTGGCGACGATCTTGCCGATGAGGTTGCGACGGACGGCATCGGGCTTGATGATGGAGAAGGTGCGTTCGAGCGCCATGGGGTCGATCCTTGAATAGGGTCTGTTGGAAAGGTCGCGCCTTGTAGCGGCGAACTGCGACGCTTGCAAGACGGCCGCGCATGCGAGAATGCGCGGCCTTTTATCCGATTGTGTCAGTCGTGGTCGATGCGGTCAGTGCCGGTTGCCTTGACCGAGCCATCGGGGGCAAGCAGCGTTACTTCGACCTGGGTGGCGCCTTCGGGCACCACGATGGCCTGCTCCACTTCGATTTCGACCAGTTGGCGGGTGCAGACCTCGGCCGTGCTGGTGGTGGGGAAGGTCACGGCCAGGGTGCCGTCGACCAAGTCGCCGACCTCCGCGGTGCCAACGGCTTCACAGGCGCTGCCGTCATATTCGAATTCGATGATGACCTGGGTGGCGTTGAGCCGGTCGGCGTCGAGATCATCAAGGCGAGCGGCTTGCTGCGCGAAGGCAAAGCCGGTGGTGCCAAGGGCGATGGTGGCGGCAAGGCCGAGTGTGGCGAAGTTCATGTCGTCATCCTTTTGGTCGTAAGCACCATAGATAGTGCGGCCAGGACATTGCACTAGCGCGACAAAGCGGCACGGCTGCGGCAGGTCGCGGGTTGCCATGGCGGCTGGTTGACCTTATCGAACAGCCAACAGTTTTCCGGCGACGGGCCGAAGCGAAATCTTGCGCGGCCCCTGCCCTCTTCCCAGATTGCCTCATCATGCTCAATATCAATAGTCTGACCTATCGCATTCAGGGCCGCGAGCTGTTCGAGGATGCGTCCGTCGTGTTGCCGACGGGCTCCAAGACCGGCTTCGTGGGCAAGAATGGCACGGGCAAGACGACGCTGTTTCACCTGATCCAAGGGCATATTGGCGCCGATTCAGGCGGGTTCGAGCTCGACCGGAAGGCGCGGATCGGGGCGGTGGCGCAGGAAGCGCCGGCGGGCAACGAAAGCGTGCTGGACGTGGTGCTGGCGGCGGACAAGGAGCGCACGGCTCTGCTGGCCGAGGCCGAAACGGCAACCGACCCGGACCGGATCGGCGAAATCTATACGCGACTGGCCGATATCGATGCCTATTCGGCGGAGGGGCGCGCCTCGTCCATCCTCAAGGGCCTCGGCTTCGAGCAGGACCGGCAGAATGCGCCGACGCATGAATTGTCGGGCGGCTGGCGCATGCGCGTGGCGCTGGCGGGCGTGCTGTTTTCGCAGCCGGACCTGCTGCTGCTCGACGAACCGACCAACTATCTCGATCTCGAGGGCACGCTGTGGCTGGAGAAATATCTCGCCACCTATCCCTATACCGTCTTCATGATCAGCCATGATCGCGACCTGCTCAACAAGTCGGTCAATTCGATCATCCATCTCGAGCATCGGAAACTGACCTTCTACAAGGGCAATTACGACACGTTCGAAACCACGCGCCGCATGCAGATGGAGCTCAACAACAAGAGCCGCGACAAGGCGCTGGACCAGGTGGCGCATCTGCAGAAATTCGTCGATCGCTTCAAGGCCAAGGCGACCAAGGCCAAGCAGGCGCAGTCGCGCATGAAGATGATCGAAAAGCTCAAGCCACCGGCGGCGATGTTCGACGAATATGCGGCGCCATTCAAATTCCAGCAGCCCAAGGACGAGCCCCCTACCCCCATGATCACCCTCGACCGGGTGTCGGCAGGCTATGGCGACAGGACCATCCTGCGCAATGTGACCATGCGCATCGACCCCGATGACCGTATCGCGCTGATCGGCGTGAACGGTAACGGCAAGTCGACCTTTGCCAAGCTCCTGGCAGGCGACATCGAGGTGATGGACGGGACGCTGCGCAAGGGCAAGAAGCTCGAGATCGCGCATTTTGCCCAGCACCAGATGGACAAGCTCAAGCCGGAATGGACGCCGCTGGAGCATATGGTCGACCTGATGCCGCTCGACAATGAAGCGCGGCGCCGCAGCCGACTGGCGCAGATGGGGCTGACCACGTCGCGCATGGACACCAAGGCGAAGAACCTTTCGGGTGGCGAGCGGGCGCGCCTCTTGATGGGTATCATCACCTTTGGCGGGCCGGGGATGATGATCCTCGACGAGCCGACCAACCATCTCGACATCGACAGCCGCGATGCACTGGTGCATGCGCTCAATGACTACGAGGGCGCGGTGCTGATCATTTCGCATGATCGCCACCTGATCGAAGCGACCTGCGACACGCTGTGGATCGCCGAAGGGGGCACGATCAAGGAGCTGGACGAGGATCTCGACAGCTACCAGCGCAGCATCACCTCCACCAAGGAAAAGCCAAGCGGTGGTGGCGGCAAGGGCGCGGCCAAGCTGAGCAAGCAGGAGGCAGCGGCCAAGCGCGCCGAAGTTGCGCCGCTCAAGGCCGACATCAAGGATGCCGAGACCAGGATCGCGCGGCTGAAAAAGGAAATCGAGAAGGTCGACGCCCAGCTGGAGGACCCCAAGGTCTACAATGGCCCGGCGGACAAGCTGATTGCGCTGGGCAAGGACAAGGCACGGTTCGCTGCTGACCTCGAAACTTCAGAGGAAAAGTGGCTGGAACTCAGCGCGGAGCTGGAAGCGGCGGAACGCGGCTAGGGCTTTCCACAGTCAAGGGAACGGTAACCAGATCAAGGTGTTGAGCGGTTGACAGGCACTGCGGCTTGGCGTCTTCTGGCCGGGACGCAACCGGCCCGAAAGTGCACGATGTCCCTGTTCAGGAAGCTGTTTTTCGGGCTGGCGATTGGCCTGCCCCTTCTGGCGACCGGCGCCCAGGCGCTGGAGATGACCAAGCAGCAGCGGGCCGAACAGCGTCGCTTCTCCTATAACAACAGTCTCTTCGTCCTCTATCACGAGGTCGGGCATCTGCTGTTCCACCAGCTCGACCTGCCGATTCTTGGTCGCGAGGAAGATGCGGCGGATAATTTCGCCAGTTGGACCCTGCTTCGCCAGGGCACCGATGTCGCCAAGCAGGTGATGGAAGATGCTTCGCATGGCTGGCTGCTATCGGGCGTGGCCTATAACAGCGGCGGTGACGAAAGCGACTTTGCGGCGGCGCATAGTCTCGACAAGCAGCGCGCCTATCAGATCGTGTGCCTTGCCATAGGCATGGACGAGGATGCGTTCCGGCCGATCGCCAACGAATATCGCATCGATCGCGACCGGCAGGAAAGCTGCGCCTGGGACTATGACATGGTCGACCGCTCGCTCGATAACGTGCTGGCCGGCAGCGGCAGCAAAAAGGGCATGGGCACCGAGGTGGTGGTGACCTATCACCATGTCGGCGGCCGGCTGAAAGCGGCGGCAGATGCGTTCCGCTCCAGCGGCGTCTTCGACCAGGTGGCGGACGAGTTGCGCACGCGCTACCGGCTGCGCGAGACCGTGCGCTTCAATGCGCAGCGCTGTGGCGAGGCCAATGCCTTCTACGACCCGGACACGGTGGAAGTGATCTTCTGCTACGAGCTGATGCAGGATTACATGGACCTCTATGCCGACGACCTGGCCGAAGAGATCGCCAATTCACCGGCCGGCAAACAGAAGGTCAGGTAGGCCAATCCATCCGCGATGGATCAGTCGTTACACGTCTCCTGCCAAAGTTCGAGCTCCACCTCACCGACATCCTGAACTCTGGCAGCGCGGAAGACGGATAGCGCTGCCTAGCTGAAGCCGAGGTAGCGGCCGGGCTTGTGGTTGAGGCCGATGATGGCGTTCATCACCAGCGCGCCGAGGATGGAATAGAACACCTTGTCGAGCGGCAGGAGAAAGAGGGCGACGACGAGGATGACGCCGTCGACGCCGAGCTGGAACCAGCCGGCGCGGATGCCGAAGCGGTCCTGCAGGTAGAGCGAGAGGATGTTGATGCCGCCGACGCTGGCCCGGTGGCGGAACAGCGACAGGATACCCAGACCGATCATGCCACCGCCGATCAGCGCCGCGAACAGCGGTTCGACCCGGCCGAGCACCATCCAGTGCGGGATATTGGCGGTGAAAAAGGACACGAGGCCGACGCAGACGAAGGTTTTGATGGCAAAGGGCCAGCCCATGCGCAGCACGGCCAGCACGTAAAAAGGCAGGTTTATCAGGAAGAAGAGCCAGCCGAAGCTGATACCGGTGACATATTGCAGCAGCAGCGCGAGGCCAGCGGTGCTGCCGGTGGTCAGGGTGACGCGGGTATAGAGCGCTATGCCGATCGAGACCAGGATGGTGCCGATCAGCATGGCGAAAATATCTTCCGGCAGCGTGTGGCGGCTGGGGGTGGAGAGGTCTGCTGTCATGCCTTTTTCACCCAACGACCGTCGGGTTCCTGCTGCCAATAGGTTAGCGCATTGTTACCCTTGAGAGCGCGCCATGCGAGGCGCGCTTCGGCAACGGCGTCGGGATCGTGCCCGGAAAACATATAGACCACACGCACATAGCCTTCGGTGGATTGCGGCACGGCGCGATCCACAAAGAATCGCACTTCGGCGCTGTTGGGATTGTCAGTGCCGGTGGTCAGAAGGATGGGCTGATGGGCGTCGCTGTCCTCCCCGGCCAGGCCATGGGGCAGAAAGCTGTCATCGCGGAAGGTCCAGAGATGGGCGTCGAGGGCTTCGGCCCGCTCGGTGGACCCCAGTTCCACCACCGCGCGCCAGCCGCGCTCGAGCGTCTTTTCCAGCAGGGCCGGAATGACGGTTTCGAGCGGGCGCGGTTCGAGGTGGTAGAAGAGGACTTCCGCCATGCTGACTATTGCTTCTCGTAATAGTCGCGGACCAGACGGTCGAGCAGCGCGACGCCGAAGCCGGGGGCCCAGGAGGTGTTGGTCTCGCTGGCGGTGCCACCAAAGGCAGTGCCGGCAATGTCGAGATGGGCCCAGGGGGTGTTGTTGACAAAGCGCTGCAGGAACTGCGCGGCAGTGATCGAGCCGGCGGGGCGGCCGACCGAATTGCGGATGTCGGCGAATTTGGATTCGATCAGCTTGTCATAGGCGGGGGCCAGTGGCATGCGCCAGAGCTTTTCGTTGACCGAGAGGCCCGCGTTGAGCAGGCGGGTCGAGAGTTCGTCATTGTTGGAAAAGAGGCCGGCGTGCTCGTGACCCAGGGCGACGACGATGGCGCCGGTGAGGGTCGCCAGGTTGATCATGAACTTGGGCTTGAAGCGGTCCTGGGTGTACCAAAGGGCATCGGCGAGGACGAGACGGCCTTCGGCATCGGTATTGATGACTTCGATGGTCGTGCCGTTCATCGCCTTGACGATATCGCCGGGGCGCACGGCGCCACCCGAGGGCATGTTCTCGACGAGGCCAATGACGCCGACCACATTGGCCGGGGCCTTGCGGGTGGCAAGGGCATGGATGAGGCCGGTGACGGCGGCTGCGCCGCCCATATCGCCCTTCATGTCTTCCATGGAGGCGGCCGGCTTGATGGAAATGCCGCCGGTATCAAAGACCACGCCCTTGCCGACGAAGGCGAGCGGGGCGTCACCCGGATTGCCACCACGCCATTGCATGACAACGAGGCGGGCCGGACGATCGGAGCCCTGGGCGACGCAGAGCAGCGAGCCCATGCCCAGATTTTCCAGCGCTTCGGGCTCGAGGATTTCGACATCGACACCGAGCTTGACCAGTTCGGCAGCGCGGGCAGCAAATTCGACCGGGCCCAGCACATTGGCCGGCTCGTTGATCAGGTCTCGGGCCAGCAACGTGCCCTGTACAGTTGCACCGCGATCGTCAATGGCGAGATCGGCCGCAGCGGGATCGGCGACATGCAAGGCGATGTCGAGCGGGCCGGAGACGTCGTCAGGCCTGGGCGACTTGTATTTGTCGAACCTGTAGTGGCGCAGGCGCAGACCGGCCGCCAGCTCACCGATGGCAAGGGCGCTGGCGCCGGGCTCGTCGATGACCACGGAGACGGTTTCGGCACGGGCCGCGGCCAGCTTGGCCAGCAGCGAGCCGCCACGGTCGGTCCAGCTATTGGCGGACAGTTCTGCATCGGACTTGCCGCGACCGAGCACCACCAGGCGTTTACCGCCAGCACCCAGGACGTCGAGCGCCTGGCCCTGCTTGCCCTTGAAGGCCCCTGCCCGCGCCGTCTCGCTCCAGTCCAGACCCGTCGCGGACCAGACTGTTGCCGCAGCGCCGGCGGGTGCGGCGTCTTCGGCGGCATAGATCACGGTCGTGGCGGCGAGTGCTCCGTCGAGCGGAGCGGTGCGGATGGCGATGGGCTGGGACATTGAAGGCCTTGGGGCAAAGCGGGCGCGTGCCCGGAATTTGAGGTTGCCCTTACATTGAGAGCTTTGCCCGCCGCGTCAATCCCGCAACAAGGCTGAGACAAATCCGTGCACAGGGTCCTACGTGCTTGTCTTGCAACCCGAACTGCACCAAGGTCCGCCCGATCCGGAGACTCTGCCGAAGCCGCATGA
Organism: Candidatus Devosia phytovorans; assembly: GCA_029202405.1. Classification (NCBI taxonomy): domain Bacteria; kingdom Pseudomonadati; phylum Pseudomonadota; class Alphaproteobacteria; order Hyphomicrobiales; family Devosiaceae; genus Devosia; species Candidatus Devosia phytovorans. The sequence continues at coordinate 2,048,375 of CP119312.1, forward strand.
AGAAGCTGACCGCCTATCTTTCTCGTCTGTTCGTGGCGGATGCGCTGATCCTGCTCGGCGTGCTGTGCCTGCTGTTGTGGCTGGTCAATTGCCTGCGCTCGTTCGAGGTGATTTCGGTCAAGGGGCAGAATGTGCTCGTGCTGGCGCTGCAGGCCATGCTGACCATGCCGCCGCTGGTGATTTCCTTCTTCTATATCTGCGTCGGCATCGGCCTCGCGCGCGCCTTGCAACAGCTGCAGGCCAATCGCGAGTTGCATATCATCCATACGAGCTACGGGCTGGGTTCGCTGTGGCGCGCCACGGGCGTGGTGGCCGGCGCGGGTGTGCTGGTCATGCTGCTGCTGTCCAATTTCATCGAGCCCTATGCCATCCGCCGGCTGAACCTCCTCAATGCCAGCGTCGCGGCGGATCTGGTGAGCTCGACGCTGCGGCCGGGCCGTTTCACCCAGGTGACACCGGGCGTGGTCATCCTGATCGGCGGGCGCGAAGGCGACGGCGAAATCCAGCAATTCTTCGCCGATGACCGGCGCGATCCGCAGAGCCGGCAGACCTATATCGCCGAATCCGCCCGCGTGGCTGCCGATGGCGAGGGTTTTGTCATCGAGCTGCGCAATGGCACGCTGCAATATAGCCAGTCCGACGGGCGCTTCTCAGAGGTTTCCTTCGACCGCTATGACGTGAGTGTCGCCCAGCTGTCGCAGTCGATCGGCTCGATCGACCCGATGCTGGAAAAGGACAGCCTGACACTGGTCCGGGAAGCGCTGAGCTCGGGCGAGTGGAATGCCTATGCGGTGCTGCTGTTGTCCAATCGCATGGCCGAGGGACTGCGCGTCATCGGCATGGCCCTGATGGTGCTGGCGATCATGGGCTTTCCCAATGGAAGGCGCATGCGCCTCGGCCTGCCCATGGAGGTGATCGTCATGCTGATTGCCTTCGGGGAGAGAAGCCTCAGCGCCTATAGCCCGATCGGCACGGCGGCCGGCGCGCTGATCATGATTGCCGTCGCTGGCGCAGCCCTGTTGATCCGCATCCGGCCCCGACGCGCGCCGACGGTGGAGGTGGCGACATGAACGGCATAGACCGCGTCATCCTGGGCCGGGTAGGCAGCCGCATCCTCGTCACCGTGGGCGTGTTCTACGGCATCATCGCGCTGGTCGAATCGCTCGACACCTGGCGGTTCAACTACGTCTCCGAGCAGCACGGCGTGCATATGGCCGTGGTGATGGTGGCGATGAGCGCCGTCAAATGGACGATCAAGACCCTGCCGGTGACCGTGCTCATGGGTGCGATCCTGGGGTTTATCGACCTCAAGGCGCGTCATGAGCTGACGGTGATCCAGGCGACGGGCATGTCGATCTGGCGCATCATCCGGGCGCCGCTGATTGCGCTGATCCTGTTCAGCTTCGCCATCGGGCTGGGGCTCGAGACGGTGAGCGTGCATTTCAACCGCGTGCTCAAGCCGACCTCGCAGGGCTATACCGCCATGCTGACCCCGCCGGGCGAAATCTGGCTGGAGCAGCGCAGCGAGGATGGCGCCTATGTGATGATGGCCACGGGCATGCAGGAAGGCGGCACGGCGCTGGGCAATGTCACCGTGTTCAACCTCAATAGCGGCGATGCCACACGCATCGAGGCCGAGGAAGCACTGCTCGAAACCGGGCAATGGGTGTTTCCGACCGCAGTGCTCAAAAGCGCCGACCAACCGTCGCGCACCGTCACCAATTTCACCCTGCCGACCAGCTCGACGCCGACCGAGATGCGACTCAAGCTGGCATCTACCGAGGACATGACATTCTTCGAGCTGGCGCGGCTTTTATCGGCCGGCGTGGTGGACTCAAACATCCGCACGGCGGGGACGATGCGGCTGATTAAATTGCTGGCTTTGCCGCTTGTGCTAACCGGCTCGCTGTTCATTGCTTTTGCGTTTACCGCAGGTTATCGAAGAGGCTCTAATTATGGTCCTGCGGTCCTTTACGGGATCGTATTGGGGTTCGTTGTGTTCGTGATTACCGAGATGGCCGACCGCGCCGGGTCGACCGGCGTTCTCGATCCCACGTTTGCGGCAGTCGGACCGGCATTTGTAGCCATTGTCATTGGCGTGACGGTGCTGCTGCACAAGGAAGACGGGCGGGCGTGAAGAAGCTTTTCGACAGGGGGACGTCTGCGAGTCGCCTGGCCTTGGCCAGTGCCCTGCTTGCGCTTACCTTCTCGTCCGCGGCCTTCGCCCAGACGCTGGTTCCTACGGATTTTTTCAACGCACCGGTCAATAGCGCCGACCCGGCCGAGGTCGAATCGAGCACGCTGACCTTTGACAGTGCCAAAAACCTCATTACTGCCAGCGGCGATGTTGTGCTGCGCCAGAGCGGCTATACGCTGACCGGGCAGAATCTGGTCTACGACCGCAGCAACCAGACGCTGAAATTCACTGGCAATGTCACGGTGCTCGATCCCTCGGGCAACCTTGCCGAGATGAGTGATGCCGACATTACCGGCGGGATGAAACAGGCGTTTCTCAATGCCCTGACCATCACCGCCTATGACGGCTCGCGCATTACTGCCGACAGCGCCGACTATGCCTCGGCGCTGCGCACGATTCTCGACAAGGCGACCTATGCGCCCTGCGGGGACTGTATCGATGATCGCGAGCAGCGCATCGGCTGGAAGGTCAACACCTCCAGCATCACCTATAATTCCGAGGATGGCTCGCTCTATCTGGAGCAGCCGACGCTCGAAGTACTCGGCCTGCCGGTGGCCTGGCTGCCGTATCTGTGGATTCCTGATCTTAGTGCCAGCACGGTGGAAGGCTTCCGGACGCCGAACTACAGCTACACCGATGAAGTCGGGCACAAGGTCGAAGTCCCCTACTACGCCTATTCAAGCCGCTGGACCGACGTCATCCTGACGCCAACCTTCATGACGCGGCAGGGTTTCCTGCTCGGCGCCGAATGGCTGCAGCGCTTCGACAATGGCGCGTTCCAGATCAAGGCATCGGGCCTTTATCAGTGGGAAAAGGAAGCCTTCGGCTTTGCCGACGCTCAGCGCGACTGGCGCGGAGCGATCCAGACATCGGGTTCGTTCACCCCGATCGAGAACTGGACCGCAGGCTGGAGCTACACCGAATTCACCGATGCGGCCTATCTCGACGACTATGGGCTGACTACGGGCACATCGAGCGTCAATCAGGTCTATGCGACCAATGTAACCGATGACACTTTCCTCGACGTGCGGGTGCAAAAGTTCAACCGGATCGGCGACTATACCGATATCGACCAGGGCGAGCAGGCAGCCACGCTCCCCGCCGTGCGGTTCAACCACATTCAGGAACTCGCGCCCGGCAATGGCCGCGTCGAGATCAGCGGGCGCCTGCTGGGCGTGCAGCGCGAATATGACTCGACCACGTCGTCGAATGGCGTGCCCTATATCTTCGGCTATTCCGGCGGTCGGCAGCATGCCAGCGTCCAGGCCGGCTGGCAGAACCAGTATATCGGCGGCGGCGGGTTCGTGGCGACGCCCTATCTGGGTGGCCGTACAGACTTTGCCTATTACGATGGCACCAGCGCCGATCCGACGCAGCCGGGCGAGACGTCGCTGTTCAGCCTGACGCCGATCGCGGCCATGGATGTGCGCTTTCCGGTGGCGGCCAATGACGGCTCGACCGTACATCTGATCGAGCCGATCGCCCAGCTGGCCTATCGCGGCTCGGGCACGACGTCGGTCGGCATCACCAATGACGATGCGCAGAGCTTCGTCTTCGATGACACCAACCTCTTCAGCTACAACCGCTTCTCCGGCTATGACCGGCAGGAGACGGGGCTGCGCCTCAATGTGGGTGGTCGCTACCAGGCCAATTTCATCGACGGCAGTTATATCGAGCTGGTCGCTGGCCAGAGCTTCCACCTGGCGGGCGAGAATGCCTTCGACACGGTGGACCAGGCGCAGACGGGCGTCGGCGCGGGCCTCAGCGGCACGGCGTCCTATGCCGTGCTGGGCGCCTATGCAGGCTTTGAAAGCGGCATCAGGGCGGGCGGCAAGCTGCAGGTCGATACCGAGGAGCCGGCGATCACCCGCGCATCGCTGTCGGCCGGTTATGCCAATGACGGCTGGGCGGCCACGGCGGACTATAATTTCATCGCGGCCAACGAAGCGGCTGGCGTGGTCATGGACCAGCACGAAATCGGCGGTTCGGTGACCGTGCCGGTGGCCGAATACTGGTCGCTCCAGGCGCGGACCTATTGGGACATCGCCTCGAACAACTACCTGCAGGTCGGCGGCGGCGTGACCTATGATGACGGGTATTTGATGATCGGCGCCGACGCCTATCGCAACGGGCCGACCCATACCTCGCCCGACGAGACCCGCGTCACGGCTTCGTTCAAGCTCAAGGCCCCGGCGGGTCTGGACTTCGGCTTTGCCACCAACGCCGTGGTTGAGTAAACTTCTATCGGATTTTGGCCTCATTCATGGGGCAATTGACAGCGCGATATTCCCGCCCCATTGAGGGTTGGGTGGATCCATGCGAGGCGAATGACTATGGCCATGAATTTTCTGGGGCGCGCAGCCAGCGCCATGATCGTGGGTGCAGTGCTGACCATGGGCGCCGCCATGCCTGCCGTGGCGCAGAATGTGCGCGCGACCGTCAATGGCACCCCCATCACCGACATGCAGGTGGCGCAGCGCCAGCGGCTGTTCCAGATGGAAGGCAATAGCGGCGGTTCGGCCGGTGCCCTCAAGCAGCTGGTCGACGAAGCCATCCAGATTTCGGAAGCCAAGCGCATCGGCATCACGGTCAGCAATACGCAGGTCGACGAGGCCAAGCAGCAGATCGCCCGCAACATGAACCTCAGCCAGGACCGCCTGATTGCCATGCTGCAGCAAGGTGGCGTGGGCATCGAAACGCTGGAAGACCGGCTGCGCGCCGCCATCGCCTGGAATGCCATCACCGAGCAGGTGGTGATGCCGCAGGTGCAGATCTCGGAACTCCAGCTCGACCAGGAAGCCGCCAGCCAGGTGCAGGATTACCAGACCTTCGATTACATCCTCAAGGAAGTGATCTTTGTCGGTGGTGGCGGCCGGTCGAGCCAGGCCAACAATTATCGCTCAAAATTCAGTGGCTGTGACACGGCCGTCGACCTGTCGCTCGGCTTTACCGATGCGGCCGTGGTGGACGTCGGTCGCCGCCATGCCACGCAGATGCCCGAGGCAATTGCCAAGGAACTGGCGGGCCTCAATGTCGGCGGCATCACCAAGCCGCGCGCCACCCAGACCGGACTTTCCATGCTGGCCGTCTGCGAGAAGACCCAGGCGCAGGACCTGACCTTCATCAAGAGCGACCTGCGCGCCGAGCAGGGCAACGACGCCCTCTCCGGACAGGTGACCGCCTATATGGACAAGCTGCGCAGCGAAGCCAAGATCATCTACAACTAAGCCATACGGGCCCGCCAAGAGCGGGCCCTAAGCTTTCATGGGGGCCGAGATGGACAAGCCGCTAGCCATCAGCATGGGCGAGCCGGCAGGCGCCGGCCCCGATATCATCCTTGACCTTTATGCCCGACGGGGAGAGCTCAACCTCCCCGCGTTCTGCGTTTTCGGCCATGCCGATTTTCTCGCCGCACGGGCGCAGCGGCTGGGGCTGGATATTGCCATTGCCCAGGTCGAGCCAGCCGAGGCCATCGACGTTTTCACCGAGGCGCTGCCCGTCGTCAGCCTCGAGGGCCTGGTGCCCGACAAGCCGGGACAGGTGTCGCCGTTGTCGGCGAAGGTGGTGATCCGCTCGATCGAAGAGGCCGTGACGGCGACGCTGACCGGGGCCTGCCGCGGGCTGGTGACAGGACCGATCCACAAGGCCGGCCTCTACAATGCCGGGTTCAAACATCCGGGGCATACTGAATTCCTGGCCGAGCTCTGCGCCAATGGCGGCGAGCAAAGGCTGCCGGTGATGATGCTGGCGCATGGCGGGCTGCGCAGCGTGCCGGTCACCATCCACGTGCCGATCCGCGACGTGCCGAACCTGCTGACGAAAGAGCTGGTGGCCGAGACCATTCGCGTGGTCGCCTATGACCTGAAACATCGTTTCGGCATTGCCGCGCCGCAGATCGGGGTGGCGGGGCTCAATCCGCATGCCGGCGAAGGCGGGGCGATCGGACGCGAGGATCTCGAAATCATCGGGCCGGCGGTGGCGCAATTGCAATTCGAGGGGCTTGATGTGACCGGCCCCCTGCCCGCCGATACGCTGTTCTATCCGGCGCACTGGGCGCGCTATGACGCCGTGGTGGCCATGTATCACGATCAGGCGCTGATCCCGATCAAGACCGTGGCTTTCGACGAGGCGGTCAATGTTACGCTGGGCCTGCCCATCGTGCGGACCTCGCCCGACCATGGCACGGCCTTCGATCTGGCGGGGACAGGCCGAGCTTCGCCAGCGAGTTTTCTTGCGGCCATCCGCATGGCCGATGTAATGACCACGGCATCATGAGCCAAATCGACAATCTGCCGCCGCTGCGCGAAGTCATCGCCGAGCATGGCCTGCGGGCCAAAAAGGAACTCGGGCAGAATTTTCTGCTCGACCTCAACCTCACCGCGCGCATTGCGCGTGTCGCGGGATCGCTCGAAGGCGTGCGCGTCATCGAGGTTGGTCCGGGCCCCGGCGGGCTGACGCGGGCGCTGCTGGCCGAGGGCGCCAAGGAAGTCATCGCCATCGAGCGCGACCCGCGGGCCCTCCCCGCGCTGGCGCAGGTGGCCGAGGCCTATCCCGGCCGCCTGACAGTGATCAGCGGCGATGCCATGGAAATGGACTATCGCGCGCTGGCCGATGGGCCGACGCGGATCATCGCCAACCTGCCCTATAATATCGCGACGCCGCTTCTCACAGGCTGGCTGACCATGGATCCGTGGCCGAGCTTTTTCGAGAGCCTGACGCTGATGTTCCAGCGCGAGGTCGCGGAACGCATCTGCGCCAAGCCGGGCGAGGATCCCTACGGCCGGCTGGGCGTGCTGGCCGGCTGGCGCACCGATGCGCGGATCGCCTTCAATGTCGGCCGCCAGGCCTTTGTGCCGCCACCGAACGTGACGTCGGCCGTGGTGCATCTGACGCCAAAGCCGGTAGGCGAGGACGTGACGGTGAAAAACCTCGAGCATATCACCCGCGCCGCCTTCGGGCAGCGCCGCAAGATGGTGCGGCAGAGCCTCAAGGCCGCCGGCGTGGCTGTGGAGGGGCTGCTCACGGCCGCGAGCCTCAAGGGCGACGAGCGGGCAGAAGACCTGCCCATCGAGGCCTTTTTGGCCATGGCACGGGCGCTGCCCGAGCTGCGCAGGGCCCAGCAGGCGAGCTAGATCCTAGCCTGGCATCTGTCGCATGACACGTTGCGAGAGAGCAGGATCGACCAGCAGCGCGGTGAGGTCGCTAACCTGATCGAGTGATCCGATCACCGGACGTGCCCTGAGCTCGGGGTCTTCTATCGCGGCCATCGCCGCGGCAACCGCGTCGTGGGCATTGATGGTGTTGAACGGCCGATCATAATAGGGGCCGACCACGGGCTGGAAAGCAGCGCGGTCCATGGCCTTCTGCCGCTCCGCCAAAACCACATAAGCTGCGGCAAGGGCGTCGCCTCGCTCGTCCCATGCATCGGCGGCAATCGCCTGCAAAAGGTGTGGCGAAAGCTGCGCGGCAAGCGGCAGCCTGGCGAAACTGCTGCCGAACCACTTAGGGTAAGGGGCATAACGGCCCTCCAGCAGAAAAGCCATGCGCATCACCTCCCGCACCAGCCGGGCAGCGATCACGCGAGAGCCAAGCTCATCACCCACCTGCCCTGCGCGACCGACAAAGGCCTGTTCCTCGGCAATGCGCCGCCACTGGCAGGCGATTTTGTACAGCCACACATCGTCAGGAAAATAGGCGAGACGCCGGCGTGCCGCGCTCAGATGACCGTCGTCGTCGTGGAACACGGCCCCTGCGGTAAAGGCAAGGAGCTGCTGTTCGGCAAAACCCAGCCATTGCGCCGTGCCGAGATTGTCCACCGAGCGGACAGCGAGTTGGCGTTCAAGGCTGGACTCAAGGGTATGGAACTCCAAGCCGTGGTCGAGCACGCCCGCCGCCCCTGCGCCATTGGCGGGCGCATGCGGTCGGCTTCTCCACCCAATTGGCTCACCAAGATAGGTGGGCGGGGCCTCGGCTGAAAAAGCCTCGACCATTCGACGAGCGTAAGCCTCGAAATCTTCTTCGGTGAGGAAGATGTGTACACGCGGCCCCCAATTGTGGTCGCGGGAGGTTTCGTCGTCGAAGCCAAGCAGCTCTGAGCCATAGCCACCAATAGCTGCGGCGTGGCGCAGGCCGGGCGCAGCCCTGCCGAGCCACGGCCGGACGATATCTGCGTAGAAGCGACGCGACAGCTCGATGCCCTGCATTTATCCTCCTCTGCTCCCTAACCATAGAGGCCGGAACGCGCCATTTGAAGGCTCTCTTCAGACGCCCGCTGGCGGTTCGGCCGGTCTTTCCGGCATGGCCAGCGGTGGCAGGACCATCAGGCGGAAGGCGACGAGCAGGGCGGCGATGGCGGCGCCGCCGCTGACCAGCATGACGCCGTTCCAGCCCATGCCCACCCAGGCATAGCCGCCCAACGTGCCCAGCACGGACGAGCCGAGATAGTAGGCGAACAGATAGATGGCCGAGGCCTGGGCCCGGCCGACCAGTGCGCGCCGCGCCACCCAGGCGCTGGCGATGCCATGGGCGGCGAAATAGCCAATGGTGGCGATGGCGAGCCCGATGATGATGACCGGAGTTGAGGGCACCAGGGTCAGGGCCACGCCAATGCCCATGGTCAGCACCAGCGTCCAGTAGACTTTCCGGCGCCCGAGCCGCTGGGCGAGACCACCGGCCCAGGTCGAGCTGATGCTGCCCAGCAGATAGACCAGGAAGATGGCCGAGATCACCGCGTGGCTGAGTTCGAAGGGCGGCAGGGCGAGGCGGAAACCGGCGTAGTTGTAGAGCGTGACGAAGCTGCCCATCAAAAGGAAAGCCGAGAGGAAGAGCCAGGGCAGGCCCTCGTCGCGGAACTGGATGCGGATCAGCCGACCGAGATCGCGCAGTCCCAGTCGCGAGCGAGCGGAGTGATGCGGGGTTGGCAGAAGCAGGACGACGGCGATGGCCGCGGCGGCGATCATGACGCCAAGCACAAGCAAAGCGGGTCGCCAGGTGATCCAGTCAGCGAGCACGCCAGAGATCAGCCGGCCGGACATGCCGCCGATCGCCGTGCCACCGATATAGAGGCCCATGGAAAAGCCCAAGGCTTCGGGGTCCATCTCCTCGGCCAGATAGACCATGGCGACAGCCGGCAGGCCGGAGAGGGTCAGCCCCATCAGGGCGCGAATGGCGACCAGTGTTTCCCAAGTCGGCGCGAAGGGCAGCATGAGGCCCAGCACTGCGGTGGAGATGATGGCCCAGACCATCAAAAGCTTGCGCCCTACCCGGTCGGCGACGAGGCTGGCAAACAGCAGGGCGACCGCGAGCGTCGCCGTGGTCACCGAAAGCGAGAGCGAGCTCTGGCCGGCATTGAGGCCGAACTGCTCGGCAAAGATCGGCAGCAGCGGCTGGACCGAATAGAGCGTGGCGAAGATCGCGAAGGCCGAGAGGAAGAAGGCGATATTGGCGCGGATGAACTCCGGCGTGCCGCGTCGGATGACTGTGGGGAGGTGAGGCTCAGTCATGGTCGCTCACCTCACGCAGAACGTTCTCAAATTGAATCGATCTGACTCTGCAAGTCCTTGACGAAGCTCGTCAAATTGAGCTGGCGTTCACGGTTGAGACGGGCCGAGGCGAGGATGGAGCGGACACGCTGGGTCGAGGCTTCGAGGTCTTCATTGACGATGACATAGTCATATTCGCTGAAGTGCTCCATCTCGATGCGCGCGTTCTGCAGGCGTTTCTCGATCGTGCCGACAGAGTCCTGGGCGCGGCGCTCGAGGCGGGCGCGCAGCTCCTTGATGGTGGGCGGCAGGATGAAGACCGTCACCATGTCCTTGCGGCTGTTCTTGTAGAGCTGCAGCGTGCCCTGGTAGTCGATATCGAAGAGGATGTCGTTGCCGGCAGCGAGCTGTTCTTCAACCTTGGCGCGCGGCGTGCCGTAGAAATTGCCGTGCACTTCGGCCGATTCCAGCAGCTCGCCGTCAGCCTGCATGCGCTTGAAGGTCTCGACGTCGATGAAATAGTAGTGCTTTCCCTCGACCTCATCGGTGCGACGCGCGCGTGTCGTCACCGAGACGGAGAGCCTGATATTGGGATCTGCGCCGAACAGCGCGCGGGAGATCGACGACTTGCCCGCGCCCGAAGGCGAGGCGATGACCAGCATGACGCCACGGCGCTGAAATTCCATCGCCATCAATCCTATTCGATATTCTGCACTTGCTCGCGTAATTGATCGATCGCCGCCTTGAGGTCAAGGCCGATGGCGGTCAGCTCCACCGCATTGGATTTGCTGCACAGCGTATTAGCCTCGCGGTTGAATTCCTGGGCCAGGAAATCGAGCTTGCGACCAACGGCGCCGCCGTTGCGGATGAGCTGGCGTGCCGCCGCGATATGGGCGGTCAAGCGATCAAGCTCCTCGCGGATATCGGCCTTGGTGGCCAGAAGCAGGGCTTCCTGCGCCAGACGATCCTCGGACAGGCTGGTGTCCGCAGAAAGGTCGGCGATCTGCTGGCGGAGTTTTGCCAGGATGGTGTCGCGGCTGCGCGCCGGATGGGCTTCGGCGCGGGCGACCAGTTCCTCGACTTCGTCGAGCCGCGTCAGGAGAACCTGCGCAATCTGGGTGCCTTCCTGGCGGCGGGTGACGGCCAGGTCGACCAGAGCCTGCGAAATAGTGGACAGAATGGCCAGTTGCGGCCCCTCGCCCCATTCCCCCTGCCGCTCGCCGCGCTGTTCCAGAACGCCGGGCAGTCCGAGGATGCCATCGAGGCTGGGCGGCATGGCATCGACCTGTCCCTTGAGCTCGCTGATGGCCGCCAGAACGGTTTCCAGCGCCTTGCGATTGAGGACGAGGTCTTCGCTGCCGGTTTCGTACTGGACGTTGAGGTTGAGCGTCACCGAGCCACGTGTCAGCGTTTCGGTGATGAGCTGGCGAATTTTGCCCTCGAGCACATCGAGGCCGGGCGCCAGCCGCAGGCGAATGTCGAGCCCCCTGCCGTTGACCGTCTTGACCTCGCAGGCAAAGCTCGCGCCACGCACGCCGCCGCTGGCGCGGGCATAGCCGGTCATGCTGGCGAGCGACTGGCTCATGGGGTGGCTTCTCCGGCCTCCTCGGCCTCCAGCGCCTGGCGGGCCTCTTCTGCCTGGGCGGCGGCTTCGTCGACGATGCGGCGATACTGGGCCACATTGTCCTGATGCTCGGGATAAGTCTCGGCAAAGACATGACCCTCGGCTGGGGTCGCGCCCTTGGCCACGAAATAGAGATAGTCGTGGCTGTCCGGATTTGCGACAGCCTTGAGGGCATCGATACCCGGATTGGCGATGGGCGTCGGCGGCAGGCCGTCGATCTGGTAGGTATTGTAGTCCGTCCGGGCGTCGATTTCGGAGCGGCGCAAACCGCGGCCAAGCGTCGACTGACCCTTGGTGATGCCGTAGATAATGGTGGGATCCGACTGCAGGCGCATGCTTTCGCGCAGGCGATTGACGAAGACGGCAGCGACCTGGGGCCGTTCGCTGGCGACGCCGGTTTCCTTCTCGACGATGGAAGCGAGGACGACAAGTTGTTCGGGCGTATCGATTGGCAGATCGGCTTGCCGGCTTTCCCAGACGGCAGCCAGTTCGGTGGCCATGGCCGTCTGCATCTTGTCGAGCACGGATTGGCGGGTGTCGCCGGGGACGTAGTCATAGCTGCCCGGAAGGATGGATCCTTCGGCAGGAAGCGCAGGTATTTCGCCGACGATGTTGGTGTCGGCATTGAGGCGCTGCACGACCTCCCAGGACGTCAGGCCCTCGGGAATCACCAACGCATAACGGATCGGGTTGCCGGTGGTCAGCTCGGTCAGGATATCGGCCATGCTGGAGCCGCCGGGGATGCGGAAATCGCCCTGCTTGATGGTACCGGCCGTCTCGGCCACACGGCTGCCGACTTGGAAGATATACTGGTTGGAAATCAGGCCCTGCTCTTCGAGGCGCGGCGCGATGGAGCTGAGGCCCGAGCCAGCCTCGACGCGGAAGGTGGTTTCAGCGGTGGTGGGACCGTCGCCATAAAACTGGCTGGCGCCATAGAGCACCACGCCACCGGCGATCAGCAGGCCGAGTACCAGCAGCGACAGCAATCCATTAAGGATATCCAGGAAGCCATTGCGGGAGCGGCGGCGGCGCCTCTGCTTGCGGTCATTCATCGTGCTGGGTCACCTTCGAGCCCGGGTCAATTTTCCGGGTCTTGTCATCGCTTTGAGTCAGCCTCATGGCCGGGCGCATTGTTGGCGATGCGTTAACGCAAAAACAAGAGGCATGGCACAGCAGCATGGCTCTATCCACGGATGATGGACCGCCTGCCGCAAAGCTTAGTGCTCTATCGGCCTTCTCCCCTTGAGGGAGAAGGTGCCCGAAGGGCGGATGAGGGGTCATGGAGCAATGGGTCTGCGCCAGCGCATGGGAAGACGCAGGACCCCTCTCCCGTAAATCCGCTGAACGCGGATTTCCACCCTCTCCCTCAAGGGGCGAGGGTTGCTCCCAGTACCGGGCGCCTGCAGTGAACAATTCTTCTCTTGAGCCGGTATGACATCGCGGTTTTGGAAGAGTGATGGTTCAAAAAAAGGCCCGCAGTTGCCTGCGGGCCTTTGGAATTTCGATGCGGCCAGCCTCAGCTGGCCTTGCGCATCACGAGACTTGCATTGGTGCCGCCAAAGCCGAAGCTGTTGGAGAGCGCCACGTTGATCTCTTTCTTGAAGGCCGTCTTGGGCACAAGATTGATCTCGGTCTCGACGGAGGGATTGTCGAGGTTGAGCGTGGGCGGGGCAATGCCGTCGCGCATGGCGAGCAGGCAGAAGATGGCTTCCACCGAACCGGCGGCGCCCAGCAGGTGACCAATGGCCGACTTGGTGGAGCTCATGACGGTCTTGGGAGCGGCGTCGCCCAGAACGCGAGTGACCGCGCCCAGCTCGATCTCGTCACCAAGCGGCGTCGAAGTACCGTGGGCGTTGATATAGTCGATGTCGGCCGGGGTGATGCCGGCGCGTTTGATCGCCGCGCTCATGGCACGGAAACCGCCGTCGCCATCGGGCGCGGGCGCCGTGATGTGATAGGCGTCGCCCGAAAGGCCATAACCGATCACTTCGCCATAGATCTTGGCGCCGCGCGCCTTGGCGCGGTCGTAGTCCTCGAGCACGAGGATGCCGGCGCCCTCGCCCATGACGAAACCGTCGCGGTCCTTGTCATAGGGGCGCGAGGCCGCCTCGGGATTGTCGTTGAAGCCGGTCGAGAGCGCGCGGGCGGCCGAGAAGCCGGCCAGCGAGATGCGGTTGACGCAGCCTTCGGCGCCGCCGGCGATCATCACGTCGGCATCGCCCAGGGCAATGAGACGGGCGGCATCGCCAATGGCATGGGCGCCGGTAGAGCAGGCAGTGACCACGGAATGGTTGGGGCCCTTAAAGCCGTAGCGGATCGACACATGGCCGGAGGCCAGGTTGATCAGACGGCCGGGAATGAAGAAGGGGCTGATGCGGCGCGGGCCCTTTTCGTGCAGCGTGATGGAGGCATCATAGATGCCGCCAAGGCCACCGATGCCCGAACCGATCAGAACGCCGGTGCGCTCCTGGTCTTCGAGGCTCTTGGGCTCGACGCCCGCATCCTGGACAGCCTGGGTCGCGGCAGCCATCGCGTAAACGATGAAGTCGTCGACCTTGCGCTGTTCCTTGCTTTCCATCCACTCATCGGGATTGTACTTGCCGTCGGCGTAGTCGCCGAGCGGCAAGCGATGAGCGATCTGGCAGGCGAGATCATCGACCTGGAAATCATCGATGCGCTTGGCACCACTTTTACCGGCCAGAAGATTGGCCCAGGTGGCTTCAACTCCGCAGCCGAGAGGGGTTACAAGGCCCAGCCCGGTTACGACAACGCGGCGTAATTCCATATCAATGTATCCTGGCGGCTATTAGCCGACAGCCTTGGTGAGGAAGGAGACGGCATCGCCGAAAGTCTGGATCGACTCGGCAGCGTCATCAGGGATCTCAACCGAGAATTCTTCTTCGAACGCCATCACCAGTTCGACCTGGTCGAGGGAGTCTGCACCCAGATCGTCGATGAAGCTGGCCTTCTCGACAACCTTCTCGGCATCCACATTGAGGTGTTCCACAACGATCTTGCGGACCCGATCAGCGACATCGCTCATATTAGACTTCCTTTTTCGAAATCGAGGTTTCGTTTCGCTTCTTATTGGCGGAGTGCCAAATCTTCAAGCGCCGTGTTGGCTGACCGCGGCAATGTAGGCGTGCTTTTCAGCGCCTGCAAGGCGGCCAGAACATGGCGCGACGGCGGCGATTAGCACAGGAAATGCCACTATCAGAAGTCGGTTCCCCGGTTTTCAACGGGAATCCGGCCATTTAGCGGCGTTTCCTGCGCTTTTCGCCTTAAATCATGGCCATGCCGCCGTTGATGTTGAGCGTGTGGCCGGTGATGTAACCGGCTGCGTCGCTCGCCAGAAAAACCGTAGCGGCGGCAATTTCTTCGGCCGTGCCGAGGCGTCCGGCGGGCACGGAGGAAAGGATCGACTCGCGCTGCTTGTCATTGAGCTCGTCGGTCATGGCCGAGGCAATGAAGCCGGGCGCGATGGAATTGACGGTGATGCCGCGGCTCGCCACTTCGTGGGCCAGCGCCTTGTTCATGCCGATCAGGCCGGCCTTGGAGGCAGCGTAATTGCCCTGCCCCGGATTGCCCATGACGCCGACGACCGAGGAAATGCCGATGATGCGGCCGAAGCGCTGCTTCATCATGCCACGAAGGACGGCGCGATTGAGGTGGAAGGCGGCGGTGAGATTGACCGCGATGACCTCGTCCCACTCTTCGTCCTTCATGCGCATGAAGAGATTGTCGCGCGTCATGCCGGCATTGTTGACCAGGATATCGAGGCCGCCCATGGCGGCTTCGGCGGCGGGAACGAGCTTGTCGACTTCATCGAGCTTGCTGAGGTTGGCGGGGAGAATCGGGCAGTCCTTGCCGATTTCCTTCTGCGTGTCTTCCAGCGCACCAACGCGGGTGCCGGAGAGGGCGACGGTGGCGCCGGCTGCTGCCAGGGCCTTGGCGATTTCGCGCCCGATGCCGCCGCTGGCGCCAGTGACCAGAGCGCGTTTGCCAGTCAGATCAAACATTTAGTCCTCCCCAATGGAGATTGTGATTCAAGCTCTTGATGGCTTGAGTCAGGAGTTAGGCGGTAAGTTCAGCGACGAAGGCGTCGATATCAGCGGGCGTGCCAACGGCGGTCGCCACGGCTTCGGCATTGATGCGTTTGGCAAGGCCGGTGAGCACCTTGCCGGTGCCCAGTTCTGCCAAATGGGTCACCCCACCGGCACCGGTGAGCCAGGCGACGCTTTCGGTCCAGCGCACGACGCCGGTGACCTGTTCCACCAGGCGCTGGCGGATGTCGGCTGGATCGCTGATCGGCGTCGCCAGCACATTGGCGACCAGCGGCACGACGGGTGCGTTCATGGTGACTTCGCCCAGAGCCTGCGCCATGGCATCGGCTGCCGGCTGCATCAGCGAGCAGTGGAAGGGAGCGGAAACAGGCAGCAGCAGTGCGCGCTTGGCACCCTTGGTCTTGGCAATCTCGACGGCGCGCTCGACGGCAGCGGTAGCGCCGGAGACGACGACCTGGCCGGGGGCATTGTCATTGGCGACATCGCAGACATCGCCCTGTGCCGCTTCGGAGGCGACTTCTTTGGCGGTATCGAGATCGAGGCCCAGCAGGGCCGCCATGGCACCATGCCCGACTGGCACGGCCTTCTGCATCGCTTGGCCACGCGTCTTGAGCAGGCGAGCCGTATCGGCCAGAGAGAAAGTGCCTGCGGCGGCGAGCGCGGAATACTCGCCCAGCGAGTGACCGGCGACATAGGCAGCGTGGTCAGCCAGCTTGACACCCTTGCTCTCAAGCACGCGGATCACCGCAAGGCTCACCGCCATCAGGGCCGGCTGGGCGTTTTCGGTGAGGCGCAGGATGTCATCAGGGCCTTCGAACATGATGGCCGAGAGGCGCTGACCCAGGGCCTCGTCGACCTCCTGGAAGACGGCGCGGGCCTCGGGATAGGCCGCAGCCAGTTCCTTGCCCATGCCGACGGCCTGGCTACCCTGCCCCGGAAAGGTGATTGCGCGCTTGGTCATGTCTCGCCCTCGGTTTTGCATCAGTGTGACAATCCGCAAGGGGAGTGTCCAGTTGCGCGGCGTTTGACGGGAGTGTGCGGCGGAGTCAAGGCGGACGGGGCGCTCCGTTGAATATGAAGGCATCTAGTGCGATATTTGATGTGGAAGATGGAGGTCGAAATGAAGACCACAGTTACGATCGATGCGGAGCTGGTTGCGGACGCCAAGAAAATAACTGGCATTTCCGAGACCGGCCTGCTGATCGAGGAGGCTCTTCAGTCTCTACTCAGAGAGGAAGCAGCGCGCAGCCTGATCGAGATGGGTGGGACAATGCCACAGCTTGAGGACATTCCACGCAGCAGGCAAGACATTGAATGATCCTGGCTGACACGTCGATTTGGATAGACCATTTTCGCGTGACTAATCTTGCTGTTGTTCGAGCAATCAGGGAGAGGACGCTGGTCATCCACCCCTATGTTATCGGTGAACTTGCGCTTGGCAGTCTCAAATCACGCGACCAGACCATTGCTCGACTGAGCCGCTTTCACCATCTGCCGAAAGTGCCTCATGACGATATTCTGAAGATGATCGAAACGCTTTCGCTTTACGGTCGCGGGCTCGGATATGTGGATGTGCACCTGCTTGCCTCCTGTATCGCCACAGCTAACTGCAAGCTCCTCACCCGAGATCGACGCCTCCGCGAGACGGCTGAACAGCTTGGCATCGCTGTTTGAGTCCTGACTCCATAACTCTTGCCAATCCGCCCCCTTTCCCCTATAGCCGCCCCAGCAATTCGTTTGGCCGGGGGCTGAACGGAGGGTTTTTCGTTTGAGAGAACGAGAAATAGGGCATTCGCCCGGCCTCCCGTGTTCCCGCTCTTTGCAAGACTGCTTTGATGCCCTTTCCGGCTTCAAGGAGGCTCCGCGCCAGACGTTGCTCAGGTTTAAAACCACGAAGGAAGGCGCATCCATGGCCCTTTACGAACATATCTACCTGGCTCGCCAGGACGTTTCCCAGCAGCAGGTCGAAGAGCTGACCACTGCCCTGACCGAAATCCTGTCTTCGGGCGGCGGCAAGGTCACCAAGAACGAATATTGGGGCCTCAAGGGTCTCTCCTACCGCATCCGCAAGAACCGCAAGGCGCACTACACCCTGCTCAACATCGAAGCAGCGCCCGCAGCTGTTGCCGAGATGGAACGCCAGATGCGCATCAACGAAGACATCCTTCGTTTCATGACCGTCCGCGTGGACGAACTGGAAGAAGGCCCATCGGCCATGATGCAGAAGCGCGATCGTGACGATCGTGATGGCGAACGCGGTGGTCGTCCCGACCGCGGCGGTGATCGTGGTGGCTTCGGCGGCGAACGCCGTCCGCGCCGTTTCTAATTGAAGGACTGACACGCTATGGCAATCAAAGACCTTACCACCGCCCAGGCCCGCCGTCCGTTCCAGCGTCGCCGCAAGACCTGCCCGTTCTCGGGCGAAGGCGCACCAAAGATCGACTACAAGGACGTCCGTCTGCTGTCGCGCTACGTTTCCGAGCGCGGCAAGATCGTCCCGAGCCGCATCACCGCCGTTTCGGCCAAGAAGCAGCGCGAACTGGCCCAGGCCATCAAGCGTGCCCGCTTCATCGGCATCATGCCGTATGCCGTCCAGTAAGTTCGCTGGGCTGGCGATCTAGCGGCGGTTCGCTGCGCTTCCGGTGCTCACGTACTTATGTACGCTCCGCTCCGGTTCTCGCGAACCACCACTATCTCATCCAGCCCAACGTCTTCCTGTTTGGCCTACTGCCCCAACAGGCAGTGGGCCTCGTGCCTGTCAGGGGCACACCGCTGGGGTTCTGGATGGTCCGGGGCTCCTAACCGTCCACGAGACGGGACAGCCAAAGGATTATTGAAATGAAGGTTATTCTCCTCGAGCGTATCGGCCGCACCGGCTCGATCGGCGACGAAGTTTCGGTCAAGGACGGGTTCGCCCGTAACTTCCTGCTGCCGCAGGGCAAGGCGCTCCGCGCCACCGAAGCCAACCGCAAGAAGTTCGAAGCCGAGCGCGCTCACATCGAGAAGCGCAATGACGACCGCAAGAATGCCGCTGCCGGCATTGCCGAAGGTCTCAACGGCCGTGAAGTCGTCATCATCCGCCAGGCCGGCGAAACCGGCCAGCTCTACGGTTCGGTCGCTTCGCGCGACGTCGTGGAAGCCCTGGCTGCCGATGGCTTCACCATCCAGCGTTCGCAGGTCGACCTCGCCGATCCGATCAAGTCGGTTGGCGTGCACACCGTTGCGCTGAACCTGCATGCCGAAGTTGCCGTGTCGATCACGGTCAACGTCGCCCGCTCGACCGACGAAGCTGCCCGCCAGTCGGCTGGTGAAGACGTCACCGTCACCGTCTATGAAGACGACGAGAATGGCGATTTCGCAGCCGGCCAGAAAGACGCGCAGCAGGACGACCGTTTCGACGACGAGCTCTAGTCTCCTCGCGCATGACAAACAAAAAGGCCGGGCCCAGCGCCCGGCCTTTTTGTTTGCCTGAGCGGTCACGTTTCCGTCACAGCCCTCGCCTCTATTTCCAGTCATTGCCGGATTTGGAGAATTGTTCTGTGCGACAGTATTTTACTGCAGGATTGATTGTTTTGGCGGGCGCCATGCCAGCTTTGGGCCAAGGCTATCGCTATATTGACGACTTCGACTATTCCTCGCCGACAGCGGTCGCCGAGCAGTTCACCGACCACATGGCGAACGCCGATTTCCTCAGCGCCTACTATCTGCTGTCGCCAGAAGCCAAGGACGCGTTTTATGTCGCTGTTTCGTCCGGCAAGACGGGCACGGTCTTCCCGGGCCTCGAGCAATTCCAATATCCCGCGCTGATCGGTACGCAGGGTGCGCCGCGCGATGTGCTCGACGATCTCAGCATGGATTGGGCGCGGCTGTTCGACGACATGCTGGCTGGCGCGACGCAGGACGGGCAGATGCCGTTCAGCTTCGATGATGGTGCCGTGGAAGTGGTGATGGAGACGCCGGACGGCGCCGAGGCCGCTATCGATGGCGCCACGGATGGTCTGCGGCTGGGGCTCAAGCAGACCGAATGGGGCGAGTGGCGGGTCGAGTCCATTGCCTGGAGCGATGGCACGCTCAACAGACTCTGGTCGATCAGCCCGGAAGCCGGCGCGGGCCCTGCGGCGGACCTCCCCACCCCGCGGACCGTCCTCGACGAATATGATTTCACGGCGCCCGACGCCGTTGCCGAGACTTTCGTCACCGCCATGCGCGAGGGGGACTGGTATCGCGCCTATCTGACGCTGTCGCCCCACCCCAAGGGGATGATTCTGTCAGGGCGGCAGCCGCTGACCATGCTGTTGCCGGGGCTGGATACCGCCGACCTGCCAGGCACGGGTCTCTTCCGCCCTGACGTCAAGCGCGCCGATTCGCTGGCCTTTGACACGATGCGGGATACTGGCCTTGTGTTTGACCGTATCATGCAGGCCGGCGACCGGCAGGGTGTGCTGCCCTTCGACTTTACGGAAGCTGCGCTGGACGGCGTGTCGGACAATGTCGCGACGGTCAGCACAACCACTGGCGCTCTGACCCTCCAGATGATCGAGACCGGCCATGGCGAGTGGCGGGTGGACCAGGTGCGCTGGGACGGCTCGAACGAAACCGCCAAGCCGTGGGGCGCGGGATCGCTCACCGACGCCCTGACGAACTGACTGCGACTCGGGCTGCCATCGTGTCGCCCCACCCACATGCAACACACGATGGTCACAATCCCCGTTGTTCACAGAGATCACAGCGCGCTAAAGAGTCTTAAACCCCTCCTCCGGTAGGTCGAGACTCTTGGCCACCCTGCGTGGTTAAGAAAGGTTAACTCCCCCTCAGAGCCGCCCGCCCTTGCCATGCAACTGCGGTCGAGGTCTGAACCAAAGCACGCTTTCGCACCGGAACAGTGGCGGCACTTTCCCGAAAGCGCTCGAGAGGCATCATGGCAGAGATCGCGCGGCTTCATCCGGCCGAAGAAAAGTCCTTTCGTCTGGCACCCCACAATGTGGAGGCCGAGCAGGCGCTGCTGGGCGCTATCCTGATCAACAACGACGCCTTCTATCGCGTCGCCGATTTCCTGACGCCTGAGCATTTTTACGAGCCGGTGCATCGCGACATCTACGAACTGGCCGGCAAGATCATCCGTGCCGGCAAGTCGGCCGATCCGACCACGATCAAGACCCACCTGCCCGACCAGCTGCTGCCCGATGTCACCATGGCGCAATATCTGGCGCGGCTTGCTGCCGAAGCAACGACCGTGCTCAACGCTGCCGACTATGGCCAGGCCATCTATGACCTCGCCATCCGTCGCAACCTGATTCTCGTGGGCGAGGAAATGGTTTCGGTGGCCTATGAGTCGGAAGTCGACATGACGCCGAACAAGCAGATCGAAAAGGTGGAGGGCGAGCTGTTCCAGCTGGCCGAAAAGGGCCGCTACGACGGTGGCTTCCAGCCGTTCGGCACGGCCCTCTCCGCCTCGATCCAGATGGCCGGCGAAGCCTATCAGCGCGACGGGGGCCTGTCGGGCATTTCCACCGGCCTCGACGACATGGACCGCCAGATGGGCGGGTTGCAGCGTTCCGACTTGATCGTGCTGGCCGGGCGCCCCGCCATGGGCAAGACGTCGCTGGTCACCAATATCGCCTTTAACATCGCCAAGGCCTATCGCAACGAAGTGCAGGCCGACGGCAACAACAAGACCACCAATGGCGGCATCGTCGGCTTCTTCAGCCTCGAAATGAGCTGCGAACAGCTGGCAACGCGTATTCTGGCCGAGCAGGCCGAGATTTCCTCGTCCGACATCCGTCGTGGCCGCATCCACGACAGCCAGTTCTCCAAGCTGGTCGACGTCTCCAACATGATGAGCAAGCTGCCGCTTTATATCGACGACACCGGCGGCATCTCGGTGGCCCAGCTTGCCGCCCGCGCGCGGCGCCTCAAGCGCCAGAAGGGGCTCGACTGCCTGATCGTCGACTACCTGCAGCTGCTCTCCGGCTCGTCCAAGGCGTCGAGCCAGAACCGCGTGCAGGAGCTGACCGAAATCACCACCACGCTCAAGGCCCTGGCCAAGGAACTTGAAGTGCCGGTGATTGCGTTGTCCCAGCTGTCACGACAGGTGGAAACGCGTGATGACAAGCATCCGCAGCTTTCCGATCTGCGCGAATCGGGTTCTATCGAGCAGGACGCCGACGTGGTGCTTTTCGTTTATCGCGAAGAGTATTATCTCAAGAACAAAGAGCCCAAAGAGGGCACGCCCGAACACATGACCTGGCAAGGTGAAATGGAACAGGTGCACGGCAAGGCCGAAGTGATCATCGCCAAGCAGCGCCACGGCCCCACCGGCACGGTGCAGCTCAGCTTTGAGGCGCAGTTCACGCGCTTCGGCAATCTGGCACGCGCCGACTACCTCCCCGAGCGCATGGAATAGGCATGGCTCTGACGTCGGGGCTCGGGGGCCAACTCTCTATCGATCTCGGGGCCTTGGCCCGGAACTGGCGTGCGCTCGACAAGGTGAGCGCCGGCGCGCTGACGGGCGCCGTGGTCAAGGCCGATGCCTATGGCACGGGCGTGACCATGGCCAGCAAGGCGCTGTTCGCCGCCGGTGCGCGCTTCTTCTTCACTGCCACGGTGGACGAGGGCATGGCGGTGCGCGCCGCGGTGCCGGAAGCGCATATCTTCATTCTCAACGGGCTCTATCCGGGCGCGGCCAATCTCTACATCAGGCAGAACCTGATGCCGGTCATCTCATCGATGGCGATGCTCGAAGAATGGCTGGCCAAATGCGTCGAGCGCAACGAGGCCTATCCGTCGGCCTTCCACTTCGACACCGGCATGAACCGGCTCGGCTTCCGCCTCAACGAGGCGGGCCTGGTGCGCGAGCGCATCCAGGGCCTGGGCTATGCGCCGCAGATGGTGATGAGCCACCTGGCCTGTGCCGACCAGCCCAACCACGAGAAGAACCGCACCCAGTTGGCGCTGTTCGGCTCGGTGATGAACCAGTTCCCCGGCGTTCCGGCGTCGCTGGCCAATTCGGCCGGATTGATGACGGGCCGCGACTATCATTTCCAGATGGTGCGCCCCGGCATTGCGCTTTACGGCGGTCGGGCGGTCAATGGCCGCAAGAACCCGATGGCGCCGGTGGTGACGCTGCATGTGCCGATCCTGCAGGTCAAGGAAGCGCGCACCGGTGAAAGCGTCGGTTATGGCGCCAGCCATTCGCTGTCGCGCGACAGCCGCCTCGCTGTCATCAGCCACGGCTATGCCGACGGCTTCTTCCGCTCGCTGTCGGCCAGCAATACGCGGCCGGGCGGCAAGGTGGTGATCCGCGGCAAGGTCTGCCCGGTGATCGGCAAGGTGTCGATGGACCAGATCACGGTCGACATCACCGAACTGGGTCCCGACATCCCCAATCCCGGCGAAGGCGCCGAAGTGCTGGGCAATGTGCTCGATGTCGACCACCAGGGCGACGCCGGCGGCACCATCGGCTATGAAATCCTGACGTCGCTCAAGGGGCGGTACAACCGCAATTACGTGGGTGACGGGAATTTGCCGCCGGGGTAGGTTCTGGTTTTGTTCTTGCACTGTGCATGATCTGGCGTTAGGCTGCGATAGCTGAATTGCGGAGGGTCACATGGTCGATCGCTGGTATGGTGGCTCCCAATCAACCCCTCACCCGTCTCGGCCTTTGGCCGACCCACCCTCTCCCTCAAGGGGAGAGGGTTGGCACCGTGGCTCTCAAACTTCAAATCACCCACCGACCTTTGAGCACCATATCTCCCCGGTCACCGGCCAACCTTCTCCCCTTGAGGGAGAAGGTGCCCGAAGGGCGGATGAGGGGTCTCTTCCACGGGCACGCAAAGACTGGCGCTACGCGCGGACGCCGAGGCTGCGCGGCTATGCCCGATCCATGCGTGACGAGCCGACAGAAGCGGAAGAAAAATGCTGGCAGTTTTTGCGCGACCGCCGATTTGAGGCGTTCAAGTTTCGCCGGCAATTGCCCTTCGGACCCTACATTGTCGACTTTGTCTGTCTGTCTGCCAGACTTGTCATCGAGCTTGACGGCTCTCAACACGCGGAAAGCACATACGATGTCGTGCGAGATGCCTATATCGTAAGGCAAGGCTTTCGCATTTTCCGCTTCTGGAATGACGACATCCTGCGCGATCCCGGCCCTGCTCTCGATGCCATCTGGCATGCCCTTGCGCCCTATTCGGTGCAAGCCCAACCTTACACTCCATACCCTCAGGACTGACCCTTGGCCAAATCCCGTTCTTCCTTCGTCTGCCAGGCGTGCGGCGCCGTTTCGTCCCGCTGGCAGGGGCGGTGTGATTCCTGTGGCGAGTGGAATACCATTGTCGAGGAACTGGTGGACAGCGGCGTTGGCGCGGGGCCCAAGTCGGCCAAGGCGGGCGGCAAGCCGACAAACCTCGTGCCGCTGTCGGGCGAGACTGAAAGTGCGGCGCGCGTGGTCACCGGCATGGCGGAACTCGATCGCGTCACCGGCGGTGGCTTCGTGAAGGGTTCGGCAGTGCTGATCGGCGGCGATCCGGGCATCGGCAAGTCGACCATATTGCTGCAATCGGCGGCCGCCATGGCCAATCGCGGCAAGCGCGTCATCTATGTCTCGGGCGAAGAGGCGGTGGCGCAGGTGCGGCTGCGGGCGCAGCGGCTGGGCCTGGGCGAAGCCGATGTGCTGCTGGCGGCCGAGACCAATGTCGAAATCATCCTGGCGACGCTGGAAAACGGACCGCCGCCGGATCTGGTGATCATCGACTCGATCCAGACGCTGTGGACCGATCGCGTCGATTCGGCGCCCGGCACGGTGACGCAGGTGCGCACCTCGGCGCAGGCGCTGACGCGCTTTGCCAAGAAAAGCGGCGCCGCCGTGGTGCTGGTCGGGCACGTGACCAAGGACGGACAGATCGCCGGTCCGCGCGTCGTGGAGCACATGGTCGATGCGGTGCTCTATTTCGAAGGCGACTCCAGCCACACGTTCCGGATTCTGCGCGGCGTCAAGAATCGCTATGGCGCGACCGACGAGATCGGCGTTTTCGCCATGACCGAGCGCGGGCTCGAGCAGGTGGCCAATCCATCGGCCCTGTTCCTTGACCAGCGCGACGAGGATGCAACGGGCTCGGCGGTGTTTGCCGGCATGGAGGGTACGCGGCCAATCCTGATCGAGATCCAGGCGCTGGTTGCCCCCTCCCCGCTGGGCACGCCGCGGCGCGCCGTGGTTGGCTGGGATTCTTCGCGCCTGTCGATGGTTTTGGCGGTTCTCGAAACGCAATGCGGCGTGCGCATCGGCGCCAATGATATCTATCTCAATGTCGCGGGGGGGCTCAAAATCAACGAGCCGGCGGCGGACCTTGCCGTGGCGGCGGCGCTGATTTCCTCGCTCACCTCCTCGCCGCTGCCCAAGGACGCGGTCTATTTCGGCGAGATCTCGCTGGCGGGCGGCATTCGCCCGGTGGCGCATGGCTCGCTGCGCCTGCGCGAGGCCAACAAGCTGGGCTTCAAATCGGTCGCCACCGGCAAGCTCGGCTCGGCCGATCGCACCTCGGGCCTCGATGTCGCCGAATATGGCACGCTGGCCGAACTGGTCGGGCGGATCGCCGCCAATGGCAAGAAGCGCGAGCCGAGCCGCGACGAGTGGTAGGCAGATCGATAAAATTTTAGGGCGCGAGGCCACCTTATCGAAGGTTCTGGATGAAACGGTACTGCACCGAAGCTCCGTTTAACCAGAACAGAGGTCTGTCATGGCCATCGGCATTGCAGCAATTGGCGTCACGCCTCCCGAATATCCGGTCAGCCGCGTCAGTGCGGACCGGATTTCCGATCAGGATCTGCGCCAGGACCGCGCCGAACAGCGTGGCGAGGTCAATGTGCGGCAGGCGGCCATCCAGGCCCAGCGTGAGGTCGCCCCGGCAACAACCGAGCGGCAGACGGTGCAGAACGAGCCAGCCCCAGTCGAGGCCCGGCCGCAGCCTCTCGACTTTTCCGACCAGCCGCGCGCACAGGCGATCGAGACGGAAGCAGCATTGCGCGCCTATGAGGAAACGCAAGCCGAACTCGACGAATCCGAAGAGGCAAGCCTCAGCGCCAGCGAATTGCTGCAATCGCGCCAGGCCGTGCAGAGCTATGACTTTGCGCCATCGACACCCACCTATGTGGTGGACTTCAGCCGCTAGCGCCTCGCCGCGTTACGCCGGCTTGCGCAGGACCTTCTCCATCGGCTTTCCCTTGGCCAGTTCGTCAACCAGTTTGTCAAGATAGCGGATCTCCCGCATCGTGGGCTCCTCGATCTCCTCGATGCGCACGCCGCAGATCATGCCGGTGATCTGCGACCGGGCCGGGTTCATGGCTGGCGCCCCGGCGAAAAAATCTTCGAACGTGGTCATGTTGGCCAGTTCACGCTCAAGCCCGGCCTGATCATGCCCGGTCAGCCAGCGGGTGACCTCATCCACCTCCGCCCTCGTTCGTCCTTTGCGTTCGGCCTTGGCGACATAGTGCTTGTACACACTGGCGACACTCATGGCGTAGATGCGGTGATTGCTGTTCATGGCAGGCTCCTCGCGACATGCAGAGTATAGCGCAGTCCGTCCCGACTCGACTCATCGTTAAAATTGGAGTGATCTGCCATCTTCGGCATTGGAGGCGGCTGATGACAACTCTTCCGTAGACCACTCGACCTGGCGCAGCCAATTATGGGGCCCGGCATTTGCTGGGGCTCGGGTTCCAGCCCTGGGCCAAGGTGCGGGGCAAGGATCATGCCCCGGCGATCCATTTCCCGTCGGAAGAACAGGCGGTCAAGGCCGCGAGGCAACTCTATGACTGGCACACAGGCGTGCGCACGACGTCTCACTGACGAACGACCCCATAGGCTCCATAAGGATCAACTGCCGAAGTCGAAGCCTTCGATCCTGACGCAGGCCGACCGCACGGCGGTCTTGCCCTTGAAATCGGGATTTGAGCGCGTCATGCGATAATATTGCTTGGTCAGATAGTCGAGCCTGGCTTCGCACATCGACATCTGGAACGGCAGGTTGGCATCATAGAAGAGGTAGGGCTTGGTCACGCCCTGCTCGTCGGCAAAATAGATGGCGAGAGCCGTGTCATGGGGCAGCGGCGTCTGGGCCGTCGCCGTCGATGGTGTTGCGCAGGCGATCACCGCGGCGAGTAGAAAGCCGCCCGGCAAAGCAAATGACGTCATCCTATTCGGCTCCAAGAATTGATTTTGCTTCCAATATCTAATCAATGACCGAAAAAACAAAAAATCAGAAGTAGTTTCGCATGGGCTTGGGGTGAATGAACCAACCCGTGTCCTTGCCTGACAGGCCTGGCCCCTCACCTAGAATCTGAAATTCAGGCCGGTCGAAATCTTGTGAAACGACAGCCGGTCAGAGAGGGTCGTTCCGGCGTCGGTGAATGCGTCGAACTTGCCGAGATGGACATAGCTATATTCGGTCTGGACCGTCACATGCTCAGCAACAGCATATTCGTGCCCGACGCCGCCAGAGGCGCCGATGTAGGGCCGACCCACGGGCTGGCTCCCCGCACCACCGACCCACCCAAATAATCTGCAACATCGCTGGCAACGCCATCAGAGAAATTATCAGTTTCGGCACAAATCTGGTGATGAAAAACTTCCTCATCGCATTGCACAAAGCGTAACTCTGGGTGGTTAGGACCAGATAAACTGCCTTCAGCGCGCATCTATTGGAAAATTCCGGTATTTCTTCGACATCGGAAACTTGATCACTTCAGCGATGGCCTCAAGACTACCGGAGGCAGAAGGCCGCCCCCAGGCTGCGTGGCTAGCGCCCACCCGCCCAAATCCGCCCCAACCTTAACGCTTTCTTTGGAGATTGCGCGCTGCGCCTTGGCATTGGCTGCCAAAGCGGCTAAACGAGGCCCGATAGGCCGGGGCGGCTACTGAACTAGGCGAGAACATATGCTGACTGCGTTCGATGTTGGTGTGGGTGTGCTGGTGCTGATTTCGGCAATCCTGGCAACCGCGCGCGGATTGACCCGTGAAGTGCTGTCGCTGGCGACCTGGGCCGGTTCGGCTGCCATCGCCATCTACATGTGGCAGTATCATCCCGAAATCGCCCGGCAGTATATCGCCGAGCAGATCGTTGCCGATATCGCCACTGTGGTCGTGACCTTCATCGTCGCGCTGATCGTGCTGCATCTGCTCACGATGCGCATTGCCGATTTCGTCGTCGACAGCCGCATCGGGCCGATCGACCGCACGCTGGGCTTTGTCTTCGGCGTGCTGCGCGGTATCCTGATCGCCATCGTCATCACCATTTTCGGCACCTGGCTGCTGCCCAACAACCTGCCGAGCTGGGCCGCGGATTCGCAGTCGCTGCCGCATCTGCGCAATATGGGCCAGACGCTGATTGGCCTGTTGCCAGAGGGCCTCGAACAGCAGGTCACCGACATGCTGCAGGGCGGCACAGGCCTGACCGAAGATGGCGAAACGCCGGCCGTTCCGCTTGAAGAGGGTACGGACGGGACCGAGAATGGTACCGTTGAACCGGGCACGCTGGCGCCTGCCGCGCCGACCACAACGGTGACGCCGCCAGCTCCCGTTGCTCCTGCGGTCTGATCGATCATTTTCCGGTGAGCGCGCTGCGCTCGCCACAACCCTGACAGCCCCATAAGGCATTGGTCGGGGAGACACTTTGGGCTATGGGATGGCGACACCCCTTTTGGCCCTGCCGCCATTGGCGGGAATTTGTTGTTGGACGCGTTTTCGAGCCGCAAAGGTGGTGACCACCTTTGCCGAAAACGCTTCGGCGGTTGAGGCGCATTGGCATGGAGAGCCCGGTGAACCATCCTGGCGACGACGATTTCGATATCGATGGCGACACGCTGCATGAAGAGTGCGGCGTGTTTGGCATTTTGGGCCATAGCGATGCCTCGACCCTGACCGCGCTGGGCCTGCATGCCCTGCAGCACCGCGGCCAGGAAGCGGCCGGCATCGTCAGTTTCGACGGCCGCCAGTTCCACACCGAAAAGCGCATGGGCCTGGTGGGCGACCACTATACCGACCCGGCGCTGCTGGCCAAGCTGCCCGGCACGATCGCCATCGGCCACACCCGCTATTCGACCACGGGCGAAGTGGCGCTGCGCAATGTGCAGCCGCTGTTTGCCGAGCTCGAGGCCGGCGGCATCGCCATTGCCCACAATGGCAATTTCACCAACGGCCTGACCCTGCGCAAGCAGATCATCGCCACTGGCGCCATCTGCCAGTCGACTTCGGATACCGAAGTGGTGCTGCATCTGGTGGCGCGTTCGCGCCACTCTTCCACCACCGACCGCTTCATTGACGCCATCCGCCAGATGGAAGGCGGCTATGCCATGCTGGCGATGACGCGCACCAAGCTGATTGCCGCGCGCGATCCGATCGGCATCCGCCCGCTGGTGATGGGCGAACTCGATGGCAAGCCGATCTTCTGCTCGGAGACCTGTGCGCTCGACATGATTGGCGCCAAATATATCCGCGACGTGGAAAACGGCGAAGTCATCATCTGCGAGACCCAGCCGGACGGCTCGATTTCGATCGAGGCGCGCAAGGCCGCTCACGGCGCTCCGGAACGCCCGTGCCTGTTTGAATATGTCTATTTCGCCCGCCCCGACTCGGTGGTCAGCGGCCGCAGCGTTTACGCCGCTCGCAAGCGCGCCGGCAAAAATCTCGCCAAGGAAGCACCGGTCGAGGCTGACGTGGTCGTGCCCGTGCCCGATGGCGGCACGCCGGCTGCCATCGGCTATGCACAGGCCAGCGGCATTCCCTTCGAGCTGGGCATCATCCGCAATCACTATGTCGGCCGCACCTTTATCGAGCCGACGCAGTCGATCCGCGCCTTTGGCGTGAAGCTGAAACATTCGGCCAATCGCGCCGAGATCGCCGGCAAGCGCGTGGTGCTGATCGATGATTCCATCGTACGCGGCACCACCTCGCTGAAGATCGTGCAGATGATGCGCGATGCCGGCGCCACCGAAGTGCATGTGCGCGTCGCCAGCCCGATGATTTATTATTCGGACTATTACGGCATCGACACGCCGGACCCGGAAAAGCTTCTGGCCAACCAGTACAACAGCCTCCAGGCCATGTGCGACTATATCGGCGCGGATTCGCTGGAGTTTCTGTCGATCGACGGGCTCTACGAGGCCGTGGGCGGCGAGAAGCGCAACAATGCGGCGCCGCAGTTCACCGACCACTATTTCACCGGCGACTATCCGACCCAGTTGACCGATCTCGACGGCCGCAGCAAGAGCGAGCCGAAACATATCTCCTTGCTGAAAGAGGCCGGTTAATGGCTGACAATCAAGACCTTGCGGGCAAGGTCGTCCTCGTCACCGGCGCGTCGCGCGGCATCGGCTATGCGGCCTCCATCGAGGCAGCCAAGCGCGGCGCGCATGTCGTGGCCGTGGCGCGCACCGTTGGTGGGCTCGAAGAGCTCGATGACGAAATCCAGGATCTAGGCTCCTCGGCGACGCTGGTGCCGCTCGACCTGCGCGATGGCGATGCTATTGACCGGTTGGGCGCGGCGATCTTCGAACGCTGGGGTGCGCTGGATGGCCTTGTCGCCAATGCCGGCCAGCTCGGCGTGCTCAGCCCCCTGCCCCATGTGAAGCCGGAAGACTTCGACAAGGTGATCGCCGTCAATGTGACGGCCAACTATCGCCTGCTGCGCGCCACCGACCTGTTGCTGCGCCAATCGGTTGCCGGCCGCGCTGTGTTCGTGTCCTCGGCCTCGGCCCGCTCGGCCAAGCCGTTCTGGGGGCTTTATGCCGCCAGCAAGGCCGCCGTCGATGCCATGGCCAAGAGCTATGCCGGCGAAGTGGCCCAGACCAAGGTCAAGGTCAATGTCTTCTATCCCGGCGCCGTGCGCACCGCGATGCGCGCCAAGGCCATGCCGGGCGAAGATCCCGAAACGCTGCCCAAGCCATCCGACATTGCCCCCAGGCTGATCGACATGCTGAGCCCCACGCTCAAGGAGACGGGCAAGCTGTTCGACTATACCACTGGCGCTTTCGAAGCGATCTGATGGTCACGCTGCGCCCCTATCGCGAGAGCGATCTCGACGCGCTCTACGCCATCTGCCTGCAGACGGGCGACTCGGGCGCCGATGCGACGGGCCAGCACAATGACCCCAAGGCCGTCGGCCATCTCTATGCCGCGCCCTATGGCGTGCTTGAACCCCAGCATGTGTTCGTCGCCGAGGATGATGCGGGCGTCGCCGGCTATGTCGTGGGCACGTTCGATACGCGACAATTCGAGGAATGGCTCGAAAGCGAGTGGTTTCCGCCGCTGCGGACGCATTACGCAGACGTTTCGCAAGAAGTCGTCAAGCCTGCTGACAGGATGCGGATCGAGGCCATCATGACGCCCGGCACCAATCCGGCTGAGATTGTCGCGGCCTATCCCGCCCACATTCACATGAACCTGCTGCCCCGCCTGCGTGGCCAACGGGTCGGTACGGGGCTGCTGGAACGCTGGATCGATGCTGCAAGAGCTGGCGGCGTGAGGGGCATTCACCTCGGCGCCAACTCGAAGAACGCAGGCGGCATTGCCTTCTGGAGCAAGAGCGGCTTCCAGCCGGTGGCCGAGATTGCCCGGACCACCTGGTTCGGGATGAACCTCTAGAAACCAAAAGGCCCTCCCGCAAGCGGAAGGGCCTCTTTTGTGTTAGGCGACAACCCCTTAAGCCAGCTTACTCATCAGCACCTTATCGATGCGGCGGCCGTCGAGGTCGATGACTTCGATTTTCCAGCCATCGTGTTCGAAGGTCTCGCCGACCTTGGGCAGGTGATTGAGGATGGACAGGACATAGCCGGCCACGGTCTCGTATTTGGCGTCGCGCGAAATGGAGATCTTGAGCTTGTCGCCGAATTCATCGACCGGCATCCAGCCTGCCACGAGGAAGGAGCCATCCTCGCGCTTGACGATGGCCGGGTCGTCGCCGGTCTCTTCCTGGAACACGCCGGTGATGACTTCGAGAATGTCGCCCGAGGTGACGATGCCTTCGAAATGGCCATATTCGTCAACGACCAGAGCCATATGGACGGTGGAATTGCGGATGGCGCGGACCACGTCCAGGGCATCGGCATGATCCATGACCACCGGCACCGGCTGAACGAACTTGCGCACGTCGAGCGGCTGGCCGTTGGCGAAGACCGAGACGATATCCTTGATGGCGACCACGCCGATGATCGAATCGGCATCGCCATCCTGCACCAGCAGGCGCGAACGGTGGGTATCGAGAATGGTGCGACGGATTTCATCGGCATCGTCGGAGAGATCGACCACATCGACGTCAAGACGCGGTGTCATCAGGCCACGGGCCGAGCGGTCGGCGAGGCGCATGACGCCCGAGATCATCGAATGCTCGTCGCTTTCGATGACGCCGGCCGTGGTGGCCTCGGCGATGATGGTTTTCACTTCCTCTTCGGTGACGGTTTCTTCCGACTCGCCATGCTGGCCGAGCAGGCGCAGCACCAGCTTCCCAGAGACGTCGAGCAGCCAGACCACGGGCGAACCCACCATGGCGATGATCTTCATGGCCGGGGCGACGCGGGCGGCAACGCCTTCGGCATCGCGCAGGGCGATCTGCTTGGGCACCAGTTCACCCAGGATCAGCGAGATATAGGTGATCAGCACCACCACCACGCCGACACCGAGGATGTCGGCGACATTGTCGGCAACGCCGACGGATTCGAGCCAGTCCGTCAGGCGCAGACCAAGGGTCGCGCCGGAGAAAGCGCCGGACAGGATGCCGACGAGAGTGATACCGATCTGAACGGAAGAGAGAAATTTACCGGGGTCTTCGGCGAGGGTAATGGCCGTGGCCGCCCCTCTATTGCCCTGGTCGGCCATGGCCCGGAGACGGGCAGGACGAGCAGAGACGACTGCCAGTTCTGACATTGCCAACAGGCCGTTGACGATGGTCAGGACGACGACGATCAAAATTTCAGCGTACAAGGTCTTTTCTTGGATATGCGGCCCCGCAATCAGCATCGGGTCGCTTAAGCCCTATCAATATAGATGCAAAGCCTTTGGTTGCGCCATGGGTATTGAAAAGATGTCGCGGATGCGCGCCGCTTTGGCGCGTCTGATGCGTTATGCAGGCAGCAAGGAGTTCTAGATGCCACTGACCGAAAAGCTGCTGATTTTGATTGTCTTCATCCAGGTGCTTCTGACCATGGCCATCCTCGTCTGGATGGGCATGGAACGGGTGCCGCGGGTGATGCGGGGCGAGATCGCCGTGGGTGACATCGCTGTGGAGCGCAGCGCCTATCCGCTCAAGGCGCGGCTGCTGTCGAATAATTTCGACAATCAGTTCCAACTGCCGGTGTTGTTCTATGTCGCTGCCCTGCTGTCGTTGATCGTGGGCGGCACGGGATGGGTCGAGGTGCTGCTGGCGGGGCTTTTTGTCCTGCTGCGCTATGTCCATGCCGGCGTCCATGTGACGAGCAATCATGTGTTCCGGCGCTTCAGCGTCTATTTCTCCGGCCTTGTGGTGCTGGCGCTTCTGTGGCTATGGCTGGTCATCAAGATTTTGCTGAACTGAGTAGCCAATGCGCCTTCCCGGTCGCCTCTCTGCCGCCATTGATGTCCTCACCGATGTGGAGACGCGCAAGCTCCCTGTCTCCGAGGCTCTGAAAGCCTGGGGGCTGAACAACCGTTTTGCCGGCGCCGGCGACCGCGCCGCCATCGGCAATCTGGTCTATGATGCGCTGCGCCGTCGCGCCTCCCACGCCGCACTGATGGGCAGCGACAGTCCGCGGGCGCTGGTGCTGGCCGTCGCCGTGCGGGACTGGCAACTGGACGCATCTGCCATGAGTGAGGGCTTTGCCGGCGACAGCCATGCGCCTGCGGCATTGAGCGAAGACGAGTTGGCCCGTGTGGTCGGCGAATTGCCTGACAACCTGCCCGGCCATGTGCTGGCGGACTTCCCGGAATGGCTGTCGCCCTCGCTGGAGCGAGCCTTCGGCGACAACTGGATTGCCGAGGGGCAGGACATGGCGGGCCGGCCATCGCTCGACCTGCGCACCAACCTGCTGAAATCGAACCGCGAGCGGGTGATGAAGTCGCTGGCGCGGTTCAACCCGGCGGAGACCTCCATTTCGCCGATCGGCATCACCATGCCGGCGGGACCGGGCGATGCGCGCACGCCCAATGTCACGACAGACGAAGGCTATCTCAAGGGCTGGTTCGAGGTGCAGGACCAGGGCAGCCAGATCGTGGCGGCGCTGGCGGGCGCCAAGCCGGGCGAGCAGGTGCTTGATCTCTGCGCCGGTGCCGGCGGCAAGACCCTGGCACTGGCGGGCGCGATGATGAACAAGGGGCAGATCTTTGCCTATGACAGCGACCGCAATCGACTGGCGCCGATCTATGACCGGCTGAAGCGCAATGGCGCGCGCAATGTGCAGGTGCGGGCGCCGCTCGACGGCGCATTGGATGACTTGGTGGGCAAGATGGATCGTGTGGTGATCGACGCGCCCTGCACCGGCACGGGCACCTGGCGCCGTCGCCCAGACACCAAATGGAAGTTGACGCCGGAACTTCTGGCACAGCGCGTGGGCGAGCAGGCAGCGATCCTCGTCGAGGGCCAGCGCTATCTCAAGCCCGGCGGCACGCTGGTCTATATCACTTGCTCCATTCTTCCCGAGGAAAATGACGATCAGGTAGCGACCTTCATCGCGGCCCATCCGGGCTTTGCTTCGGTGCCGGCCGAACAGCTCTGGCAGGAGACGTTTGGCAGTGCCCTGCCCGACGGCGTGGCGACGGCCAAGGGCGGCATTGCGCTGACGCCGCGACTGACCGCTACGGACGGATTTTATTTCAATGCGTTGCACCGCGCGGCGTGAACCATGACGGGTCATGCAACGTTTGAAGGTCAGGTTTCCTGACACTTCGAGCCCTTGCCATGACCGTCCCGTCCCTCGCCGACTACAAGACTCCCCGCCCCTGGCTCACGCTGGGCATTTTCCTTGTCGTGGTGATCGGCGTTGGCGCGTTGATCGGCACGCAGTCGGTGCCCGGCGCCTGGTATGAGGGTCTGAACAAGCCATGGTTCAATCCTCCCAACTGGCTGTTCGGGCCGGTGTGGTTCACGCTGTATGCTATGATCGCTGTCGCCGGCTGGCGCATCTGGATGATCGATCCGAGCAGCA
Organism: Candidatus Devosia phytovorans; assembly: GCA_029202405.1. Classification (NCBI taxonomy): domain Bacteria; kingdom Pseudomonadati; phylum Pseudomonadota; class Alphaproteobacteria; order Hyphomicrobiales; family Devosiaceae; genus Devosia; species Candidatus Devosia phytovorans. Next base: position 2,082,902 of record CP119312.1, read on the forward strand.
ATGCGATGAAGATCTGGTTTGGCCAGATGGCGCTCAACTGGGCGTGGTCGCCGATCTGGTTCATCGGGCAAATGCTGTGGCCGGCCTTTGCCGTGATCATCGGCATAGTAGCGCTGGTCGTCGCCTTTATCCTCGTCGCGCGAAGGCTTGATACAATCGCGGCGTGGCTCTTCGTGCCCTATCTGATCTGGGTCAGCTTCGCGACGCTGCTGAATCTGTCGATAGCGCTGCTGAACTAGGTGTTTCTCCCTTGCGTTCGAGGCCCCGTGCCCAGCGGACCATTGGGCGTTCGAGGAGGTAAAAGCTCAGCGTTGCCACAAGCACGCTGAGCGCGATGGCAATGGCGCTGGACCACAGCCAGATGCTCCAGCCGTTTTCACCGGAGCCCTCGAAGGCAGGCGGCGCAAGGCGCGCCATGAGACCGATGATGAGGAAGTGCCAGATATAGATGCCGAAGGAGATTTCAGCGATAAAGCGCGCCGGGCGATTGTCGAGCAGACGCCCGACCAGCACCGAGCCAGGCAGAGCGACCAGTGCCACGCAGATAGCCAGCGGCATCCACGGATAGCCATAGGGGATGTCGAAGAGGCCAAAACCTTCATTGAGGCCGCCAATATGCAGCGCCATCACCAGACCGGCCGCGAAAATGGCAATTAGGCCAATGACATCGCAGGACCAGTGACGAAACTGATTCAGCTTGACCTGCACGCCAGCTGCCAGCGCGCCGAGTGCAAAGATGGCGAAGAAGCCGATGGGATTGAAACGCGGCATCCAGGCCTTGGCGCCGCCGGTCAGCCCGTGACCCCAGCCGCGCTCGACCTCGTCGATCGGCGCCCAGCGCATCACCATCAGATGCAGCACCACGACCATGGCGATGACACCCAGCCAGGCGAAGCGCGCGGCCCAGCCCTTGAGACGCAGGGCGAAGAGGACCGCGAGGAAGAACGGCAACAGCAGGTAGGAGGTGACCTCGAAGCCGATCGACCAGAGCGGGCCGTTGTTGTCGACTGGGAAGAGCGTGAACCAATGCCAGTCGCTGAGCAGGAAAAAGCCCGCCACGACGCGGATGATGCGCTCCGCATCGAGTGGGGAACCGCTGACGGTGATGCTGAGAATGAAGCTGAGGATCAGCGCCACCCAGAAGCCAGGCAGGATGCGGGCGCCGCGGCGCAGGGCATAGGTGCGCAGGCTTGGCATGGGCGCGCCCTTGTCGACTGCCAGCCAGAAGGGCCTGGCCAACAAAAATCCACTCAGCACGAAGAAGACCGAGACGCCGAAACTGCCCATGACGAAAAAATCCATCACCGGGGCGGCCCAGGCGGGCACATTGCCCATATCCATGCGGAAGGCCAGATGGTGCATCAGCACGAGCACACAGGCGGCGGCGCGCAGAAAATCTGCGCCGAGCAGTCGCTGTTGGGTCAATTGATCATCCCGCGAGGTTTGGGGCAGAACGCGCCGCATTTTGTTTCGTTGCGCAAGGCTCGATTGCGTGTCTTGTGCTTGCGGATTCTTTCCGGCGGAGATATGGCCTCGCCATGACAAACACAGCTTTGACCGACCGCCCGCAATCGATCCTCATCGTGGACTTCGGTTCGCAAGTCACACAGCTCATCGCGCGGCGTATTCGCGAGACGGGCGTCTACTGCGAAATCCATCCTTTCCAGAGCGCCGCCGTCGCGGTTGCCGCCATGCAGCCGACGGGCATCGTGCTCTCGGGTGGCCCCGCTTCAACGCTGGACGAGAATGCACCGACGATCGATCCGGCGGTGTTTGCGGCAGGCGTGCCGATCCTGGGCATCTGCTATGGCCAGCAGGCGCTGTGCATGGCGCTGGGTGGCAAGGTCGAGGCTGGACATCACCGCGAATTCGGCCGTGCCGAGGTCAAGGTCGAAAAGCCGACCGCGCTTTATGAAGGCGTCTGGGAGCTGGGCACCGAGCATCAGGTGTGGATGAGCCATGGCGACCGCGTCGTCGCCCTGCCCGAAGGCTTCGAGGTGGTCGGCACTTCGGCCAATGCGCCCTTCGCGATTGTCGCCAATGAGGCGCGCCGCATCTGGGCCGTGCAATTCCACCCCGAAGTCGTGCACACGCCCGATGGCGCCAAGCTCTATGCCAATTTCGTGCACAAGATCTGCGGCATCGAGTCAAACTGGACCATGACAGCCTATCGCCAGAAGATGATCGAAAAGATCCGCGCCCAGGTCGGCAGCGGCAAGGTCATCTGCGGGTTGTCGGGTGGCGTGGATTCGTCGGTGGCAGCCGTCCTGATCCACGAAGCGATCGGTGACCAGCTGACCTGTATCTATGTCGATCACGGTCTGATGCGGCTCAACGAGAGCGAGCAGGTCGTGACCATGTTCCGCGACCAGTACAATATCCCGTTGGTGCATGTGGATGCGTCGAAGGTCTTCCTGCGCGAACTGGATGGCCAGACGGATCCCGAAACCAAGCGCAAGATCATCGGCCGCCTGTTCATCGAGACCTTCGAGGAAGAGGCCAAGAAGCTCGGTGGCGCTGAGTTTTTGGCCCAGGGCACGCTTTATCCGGATGTCATCGAGTCGGTTTCCTTCACCGGCGGCCCCTCGGTCACCATCAAGAGCCACCACAATGTGGGCGGCCTGCCCGAGCGCATGAACATGCAGCTGGTGGAGCCGCTGCGCGAGCTGTTCAAGGATGAAGTGCGCGTGCTGGGTCGTGAACTCGGCCTGCCCGAGAGCTTCATCGGCCGCCACCCCTTCCCCGGTCCGGGTCTGGCGATCCGCTGCCCAGGCGGCATCACGCCGGAAAAGCTCGATATCCTGCGCCAGGCCGACGCCATCTATCTCGATGAAATCCGCAAGTCGGGTCAGTATGACAAGATCTGGCAGGCTTTCGCCGTGCTGCTGCCGGTGCAGACCGTGGGCGTCATGGGCGATGGCCGCACGTATGAATTCGTCTGCGCGCTGCGTGCCGTGACCTCGGTCGACGGCATGACGGCCGACTTCTACCAGTTCGACATGAACTTTCTGGGCAAGACGGCGACGCGCATCATCAACGAAGTGCGTGGCATCAATCGCGTCGTTTATGATGTGACCAGCAAGCCGCCCGGCACGATCGAGTGGGAATGATCGGTTAGCCGATATTCGGCTGACCAGACCGCTGCGCAACAAAATCCCCGCCTCAAAAAGGGCGGGGATTTTCTATTCCGCGGGCTGCGTTGCCGGCGTGGCGCGGAGGGATTTGAGGACACCGATCTTGCTGCCGAGCCAGTCGAGGACGGCCATGGCCAGCTTTTCGACAGGCTTGCGGAAGCGGTGTTCGAAGAGGGCCGAGAAGACCACCGCGATGCAGAAGGTGGTGGCGGTGACCAGCACCAGCGCCATCCATGCGGGCATGAAGCGATCAAACGTGGCGAGGAAGCTCAGGCCGACGTTTTCGTGGATGAGGTACCAGGAAAAGCTCAACAGGCCGACGCGGGCCACGGCAGGTGTCAGCAGCGGGATATGCGGGATCTTGCGGCCAGTGACATAGGCGTAGAACACCAGCGCCAGCAGCAGGTAGGCCGCGGCGCAGATCAGCGCCACCACGAGGCCGTCGTGGTTTTCGAAACTATAGGCCTCGATGCCGACGACCAGCGTCGAGAGGACAAGGTTGGTGTTCATCAACCCACGATAGCCAAGCGCGCCCTGCTGGATGCGACTACCGAGGATGCCCACGGCGAAAAAGCAGAGATAGGGCGCGATGACGAGGAATTTCAGCAAGGATTGCGGCGTGACGGGCGGCGTGCCCAGCGTCGAGAGTGTCGACAGCATCCAAAGTGGAGCCATGACGATGGCCAGCCAAGCAAACACGCGCGTCAGCTTCGGCGGATCGACGAAAATGGCAGCGAGCACGGCGATCAGCAGGTAGAATTTTATCTCCACCGCGATGGACCAGAAGGCGCCGTCGACCCATTCGCCGATCTCGCCAAGGAAGAAGAGGTTGAGCGCAACGTCGCCAAGGCCAGGCTCGACGGTGCGGAAATGGGCTTCGGGCACGCTGGGGACCTGGAAGACCACGCCGAAGACGAAGAGCAGCAGTACGGCTGCCACGAAGGGCGGATAGATGCGCGAGAAGCGACGGGCGAGGAACACGCCGACGGTCGCCGAGCGCTCCAGCGTCATGAAGATGCAGTAGCCCGAGACGATGAAGAAGAAATAGACCCCCACCCAGCCGAAAAACACGCGCCAGGGCGCGCCTTCGGCGATGTTGAGGGATTCGGCCGGCAGCCGGGCGGTGAAGTGGAACAGAACCACCAGAAGGATGGCGATTCCGCGAAAGACGTCGATGGTCTCGACCCGGCCTTTGGTCATATTCATACTCTTGCTACCCGCATCGGCCTTATAGCGTCTCCGGCAAATGCAGGGACCGGATTTTGAGGCTAGGCTTAACAGGTAAAGCTTTCGGCAAAAGCGTCGGTAAACAGCGGGTTTCCCGCGCGCATTTGCTTTCCCCGGGGACCATGCTAAACGTGCGCCCGAATTGAAGTGATGACCTTAGGCAGGCCATGTCCCAGGACAATATTTTCCGCGAAGTCGATGAAGAGCTGCGCAGTGACCGCATGCGCTCGCTATGGCGGCGTTTTGCCCCCTTCGTGATCGGCGCTGCCGTTGCCGTTGTGGCGATCGTGGCCGTCAATGAAGGCTGGTCCTGGTATCACAGCAACAATGCGGCTTCGTCCTCGGACGAGCTCTATGTGGCCTTCGACGAGATCGACGGCGGTGACCTTGCTGCGGCGCAGACCCAGCTTGACGCGGTGATCGCCAATGGCTCGGGCAGTTATCCGGTGCTGGCGCAGTTCCGCAAGGCGGGCGTGCTCGCCAAGGAAGGTAATGTCGCCGAGGCCGTTGCCGCCTATGACGCGCTGGCCAATAGCCAGTCCAATGCGCGCCTGCGCGAGCTGGCCCTGGTGCTGGCCGGTACGCTGATGGTCGATGGCGGCACTTTGTCCGATGTCGACAGCCGCGTCGGCTCGATTGCCGCCGAAGGCAGCCCGCTGCGCAATGCCGCGCGCGAAGCGCTGGGCCTGGCCCAATACAAGGCCGGCGACTTTGCCGCCGCACAATCCAGCTTCGAGGCCGTGGTCAACGACCCGATGTCGCAGAGCAATACGCGCAACCGCATGGGCTATTACCTGGCCCAGCTGCTGAGCGAAGGCGCCATTGACGATGCACCAGCATCGGACGATGCGGAAGCTGCGGCGACGGCCATCGATGAGATGGTCAGCGATGACGCGCCGACAGCCGAAGCTGCGCCGGCCGCGGAAACACCCGCTGCAGATACACCTGCCGCGACTACGCCTGAAACACCTGCAGCAGACGCTCCTGCAGCAGCTCCCGAGACAGAGCCGGCCGCGCAGTAAGCGCGGCTGCCCGTCTTCTACCGGATCGGAATGATATGACCGTCACCGTTGCCATTGTCGGTCGTCCCAACGTCGGCAAGTCCACCCTGTTCAACCGCCTCGTCGGTCGCAAGATCGCGCTGGTCGATGACACGCCAGGTGTCACCCGCGACCGTCGCGAGGCCGAGGGCCGCATTGCCGACCTCACCTTTCGCATTCTCGACACGGCCGGCTATGAGGACGTTACCGACGGCAGTCTCGAAGACCGGATGCGCCAGCAGACCGAGCTGGCGATCAAGGAAGCCGACGTCATCCTCTTCATGATCGACGCACGCGCGGGCGTCGTGCCGCTCGACCAGCGCTTTGCGCAAGTGTTGCGCAAGGCCGGCAAGGATGTGCATCTGGTCGGCAACAAGGCCGAAAGCGGCGCGGCCGAAGCCGGGCTGGTCGAAGCCTTCAAGCTGGGCTTTGGCGAAGCCATCGCCCTTTCCGCCGAACATGGCCTGGGGCTTTCCGAGCTCTATTCCATCGTTTCGGCGACGATCGACCGCAAGAATGCCGAGAGCGAGGCGATGGAAGTCGGCGATCTCGAGGAGATGCCCGAGGTCGATGTCGACATCACCGAGGACATGCTCGAGGGTGAAGGCGACGAGGCGACGCTGCGCTGGAATCCCAAGCGCTATCTCAACGTCGCCATCGTCGGCCGGCCCAACGCCGGCAAGTCGACGCTGATCAACCGCATGGTGGGCGAAGAGCGCGTGCTGGTTGGCCCCGAGGCCGGCATTACGCGCGATTCGATCCTGGTGCCGTGGGAATGGGAAGGCCGGGTGATCAACCTGGTCGATACCGCCGGTATCCGCCGCCGCTCGCGTGTCACCGAAAAGCTGGAAAAGCTGGCGGTCGGCGATTCGCTGCGCTCCATCCAGTATGCCGAAGTCGTCGTGCTGATGCTCGATGCGACCATTCCCTTCGAAAAGCAGGATTTGGCGCTGGCCGATCTGGTCGAGCGCGAAGGTCGTGCGCTGGTCATCGCGGTCAACAAGTGGGACCTGATCGAGGACAAGAACGAGCATCTCAAGATGCTGCGCGAGGAATGCGAGCGCCTGCTGCCGCAGCTGCGCGGCGTACCGCTTGTGACGCTGTCAGGCCTGACCGGCAAGAATATCGACAAGCTGATGGACGCCATCTTTGCCATCGAGCGCGACTGGAACTCCCATGTGTCGACGGCGCGGCTCAATCGCTGGCTCTACGGCATGGTCGAGGGGCATCCGCCACCGGCCGTGTCGGGCCGTCGCCTCAAGCTGCGCTACATGACGCAGGCCAAGACGCGGCCGCCAAGCTTCATCCTCTTCGCGTCGCGACCGGATGTGTTGCCGATGTCCTATCAGCGCTATCTGATCAACGGTTTGCGCGAAGCCTTCAAGATCAAGGGCACGCCGATCCGGCTCTGGGTCAGAGGGGGCAGCAAGAACCCCTTCGACGACAAGAACGAACGCAAGATGGGCTAAAACAAACCCGCGGTGAGAACCGCGGGTTTTGCTTTGGGCCATGCGCGGACCTGGCGTCCTGCCTTTCGACATTGCCAATTGCCGATTGTGGGCCCACTCTCAGGGAAGCAGATGCTTGCAGAGGAGTGAGGATATGGCGGCAGATTCGGCAGTCTTGGGACGCAGGGCATTCATGCTTGGTGCGGCGGCCGTCGGGGCGCTGGGGCTTGCCGGATGCAGCACCGGCGGCATGAGTTTTGCCGAGGCGGAGCGGGTCTATGGGCCGCTGCCCAACGAGCGTTTTCCGGTGCCGGCCGTCAACATCAGCAAGGTCGATCCGAAATATCTGCGGCGGACCGTGCGCTATGCGTCAAACGAGGCCAAGGGCACGATCATCGTCGATCCCAAGCATTATTACGTCTACCGCATCGAGGGCGATGGCATGGCCACGCGCTATGGCGCCAATGTGGGCCGCGCCGGCTTCCTGTGGAGCGGCGACGCCTATATCGGGCGCAAGGCGGAATGGCCGGTGTGGACGCCCCCGCGTGAGATGATCCTGCGGCAGCCGGAGGCCGCGCCCTATGCCAATGGCATGGCGCCGGGTCTCAACAATCCGCTCGGAGCGCGTACGCTTTATCTCTACCAGGGCGGACGGTACACGCTCTATACGATCTATAGCACGATCATGCCCGAGACGATCGGGCGTGGCGTTTCAAGCGGCTGCGTGGGCCTCCTCACGCAGGACATGCTCGATCTCTATGAGAAGACGCCGGTCGATACCAAGGTGATCGTGCTCAAGGCCTAAATACAAAAAACCCGCGGTGTGAACCGCGGGTTTTGATCTGGAAGTCGTCCTGGGATCAGCGCCCGCTGCGATAGTTCGGGGCTTCGCGGGTGATGGTCACGTCGTGGACATGGCTTTCGCTGAGCGCGGCGCCGGAGATCTTCACGAAGACGGAATTGTCGCGGAAATCCTTGAGATTGTGCGCGCCGGTATAGCCCATGGAGGCGCGCAGGCCACCGGCGAGCTGATGCAGCACGGCGCCGGCAGCACCCTTGTAGGGCACCTGGCCCTCGATGCCTTCGGGCACCAGCTTCATCTGGTCGCGAACATCATCCTGGAAGTAGCGATCGGCCGAACCATTGCCCATGGCCCCGACCGAGCCCATACCGCGGTAAGACTTGTAAGAACGGCCCTGGTAGAGGAACACTTCGCCGGGGGCCTCGTCGGTGCCAGCCAGGAGCGAGCCAACCATGACGCAGGAGGCGCCACCGGCCAGAGCCTTGGCCATGTCGCCAGAAAACTTGATGCCGCCATCGGCAATCACCGGGACGCCCTGACGAGCGCCCTCTTCCGCACAGGCCATGACGGCTGCGAGCTGGGGAACGCCAACGCCGGCAACGATGCGGGTGGTGCAGATCGAGCCGGGACCGATACCGACCTTGATGGAATCTGCACCGGCATCGATCAGCGCCTTGGTGGCTTCGGCGGTCGCGACATTGCCTGCGACGATGCGTGTGGAATTGCTCTCGCGCTTGACGCGCTCGACGGCCTCGGCAACGCGGACGGAGTGGCCATGGGCGGTATCGATCACCAGCAGGTCAACACCGGCTTCGATCAGTTGCAGTGAGCGCTCAAAGCCGCCATCGCCGACGGTGGAGGCCGCGGCAACACGCAGGCGACCCTGCTCGTCCTTGACGGCATTGGGATTGAGCTGGGCCTTCTCGATGTCCTTGACGGTGATCAGGCCGGTGCAGCGATAGTCGGCGTCGACGACCAGCAGCTTTTCGATGCGATGCTTGTGCAGCAGGACCTTGGCTTCGTCCTTGGAGACGCCATCCTGCACGGTGATCAGGTTTTCATGCGTCATCAGTTCGCGGATCGGCTGGGCAGGATGGGAGGCAAAGCGCACGTCGCGGTTGGTCAGGATGCCGACCAGCCTGCCGGTGGCGCGACCGCCCTTGCCGCCGTTTTCGACGACGGGAATGCCGGAAATGCGATTGGCCTGCATCAGCGAGAGGGCATCGGCCAGCGTTGCATCGGGGCCGATGGTGATCGGATTGACCACCATGCCGCTTTCAAAGCTCTTCACTTGGCGGACCTGCTCGGCCTGCTGCTCGGCGGTGAGGTTCTTGTGGATGACGCCCATGCCACCGGCCTGGGCCATGGCAATGGCCATGGCGCTTTCGGTGACGGTGTCCATGGCCGAGCTGAGAATGGGCAGATTGAGCGCTATGTCCTTGGTGACATAGGTGGAAATGTCGGTCTCCGTGGGCAGGATGTCGGAGCGCGCGGGCTGCAGCAGCACGTCGTCAAAGGTCAGCGCGTAGTCGCCGGTTGCTGTGGTAATAATCTTCGCCAAGGCCAGACCCTTCCTGCCTTCTGATGCAATCAGAAATGTTGGAGTTCAGAACCGGCCGTTGCTTGGCGGCGGGTTCAGGTTGGCGAGGGTCAATAGCACTGCACCCGGGCTTTGCAAAGGGGCCGGCCCGGCGTGGCGATGCCCGGCAGGCCTGCGTCCAGCCTACTACCCAAGGACGATTGCCGGTGCTATCAGAACAGGGTTTGGGCGCATCACGCCTGTAGGCAATCCCATAAAAATCACCGCCAAGCCTTTGCAGGGTCGGAAACAGGGTTCATAGTTCGGACAGTCGCGTTCGCGGCTCTTCCGACTCGCTCCCCGGCTCCGCAATTGATCCGCGTTACACCCCTCATCCTGGCGGTCGCCCTGTTCATGGAACAGATGGACTCGACCGTCATCGCCACATCGCTGCCAGCGATCGCGGCCGATATCGGTACGGAGCCGATTGCGCTGAAGCTCGCGCTGACCGCCTATTTCGTGGCGCTGGCGATTTTCATCCCGATCAGCGGCTGGATGGCCGACCGGTTCGGCGCCAAGAATATCTTCCGGCTGGCGATCTTCGTCTTCATGCTCGGATCGCTCGCCTGTTCCTTCTCCTTTTCGCTTGAAACCTTCGTCATCTCGCGCTTTTTCCAAGGCATTGGTTCGTCGATGATGACGCCGGTGGGACGCCTGCTGCTGGTGCGTTCGACGCCGCGCAACGAGCTGGTCTCGGCCATGGCCTGGCTGACGGTTCCAGCGCTGATCGGTCCGCTGACGGGGCCACTGATCGGCGGGTTTCTCACCACCTATCTCAGCTGGCACTGGATTTTCTGGATCAACATTCCGATCGGCATTGCCGGCATCATCCTTGCCGGGATTTTCCTCCACGTCCCTGACGCGCGCAATCCGCGGCCGATCGACATGGTTGGTTTCGTGCTCGCCGGCGTCGCCTTTTCGGGCACCGTGTTCGGACTTTCCGTCGTCAGCCTGCCTGCCCTGCCGCTGATCTATGGCTGGCTGACGCTGGCGATCGGCATCACTTCGGGCGTGCTCTATCTGCTGCATGCGCGACGGACAAGATTCCCGCTGCTCGATCCGGCGCTGTTCCGGCACAAGCTGTTTCGCTCCTCGATCACTGGCGGGTCGTTCTTCCGCATCGGGGTGGGCGCCGTGCCATTCCTGTTGCCGCTGATGCTGCAGCTCGGCTTTGGCCTCACGCCCTTCCAGTCGGGCGCCATCACCTTCATTTCGGCGCTGGGCGCCATTGCCAGCAAGTTCCTCGCCGAGCGGGTCTATGCCTGGTTCGGCTTCCCGCGCACCCTTGCCTTTGCTGCCTTCTTTGGCGGCTTGCTGATTGCCATCCAGGGGCTGTTCACCGCGTCGACGCCGGCCGTGCTGATGATGGCAGTGCTGCTCGGTGGGGGCGTGTTGCGGTCGGTGTTCTTCACCGGCTCCAATGCCATTGGCTATGCCGATGTGGATGACGACGAGGCCAGCCAGGCGACGGCGATCGTTGCCGTGTGCCAGCAGCTCAGCGTCGCCTTTGGCGTGGCCGTGGCCGGTGGGCTATTGGAACTGACCACGCGACTGCGCGGCACAGAGCTCGGGCTGGTGGATTTCCAGATCGCCTTTTTCGTCGTCGGCGGGCTCAGCATGCTGGCGAGCGTCATCTACTTCCGCCTGCCGCCCGATGCGGGAAGCAATGTTTCCGGCCATCGCCGCGTGACCGTGCAGAAGGAGTAGGCTGGTGGTATCGTCGCGCGTGGTGCCGCTGGTGCTGGCCACAGCCTTGTTCATGGAGAACATGGATTCCACGGTGATCGCCACCTCGCTGGCGGCCATCGCCAGTGACATCGGCACTGATCCGATTTCGCTCAAACTCGCGCTTACGGCCTATCTGGTGGCGCTAGCCATCTTCATCCCCATTTCGAGCTGGATGGCCGACCGGTTCGGCGCACGCAATGTGTTTCGCGTCGCCATGCTGGTGTTCATGTGCGGCTCGGTGGCCTGCGCCTTTTCATCGTCACCGACGGCCTTTGTCTGTGCCCGCTTTGTGCAGGGCATGGGTGGCGCGATGATGGGGCCTGTGGCGCGTCTCGTGCTGGTGCGGGCGACACCGCGACACCGGCTGGTCGATGCCATGGCATGGCTTACCATTCCGGCGCTGATCGGGCCGATCGTCGGCCCGCCGTTCGGCGGTTTCCTCACCACCTATTTTTCCTGGCACTGGATCTTCATCATCAATGTGCCCATTGGCATCATGGGCATGCTGCTGGTCGGGCTGGTGCTGCCCAATGAGGTGCGCAATGCGCCGCGGCGGATCGATCGCAAGGGGTTCGTGCTGGCTGGCGCAGCCTTTGCGCTGTTTGCCTTTGGCTGCTCGGTGGTGAGCCTGCCGGCCCTGCCTCCGCTCTATGGCGCGATCGCTGCCGCTGCGGGGATCGGGCTTGGCTTTGTCTATGTGCGGCATGCGCTCAGCGTCGAATATCCGCTGCTCGACCTGCGGTTGCTGCGTTATCCGATCTTCCGCACCGCCGTGGTGGCGGGCACATTCTTCCGGCTCGGCCAGGGCGCGACGCCCTTCCTATTCCCGCTGATGCTGCAGCTGACCTTCGGCATGAACCCGTTCGAATCGGGCATGGTGACCTTTGCCGGCGCCGTGGGGGCGCTGATCGCCAAATTCGTCGCTAACTGGATGTTTGCCCGCTTCGGCTTCAAATATCCGCTGGTGATCTCAACCGCCGTTTCGGCCGGTGGCATCGTCGCCATGGGCAGCTATGTGCCCACCACGCCGATGGCGCTGATCCTGGGCGTGCTGGTGTTCACCGGCTTCTGGCAATCCATGTTCTGGACAGGCTCCAATGCCTTTACCTTCGCCGATATCGAGGACAGGGATTCCGGTCAGGCCAATACGATCAGCCAGGTCTGGGGCCAGCTGATGTTTGCCATGGGTGTGGCGCTGGGCGGCGGCATCCTGGAACTGACGCACAAGCTGCGCGGCGGCGAGGCGCTGGTGCTGGGCGATTTCCACATCGCCTTTTACGTCGTCGCCGCCGTCGGTTTCGTCGCAACGCTGCTGTTCTGGCGCCTGCCCAACAATGCGGGACACCAGCTCACCAACAGCGGCGGCCTGCACTAAAGCCTATTCGTCTTCGCCGCGATCGCCGAAATGGGCGTCGCCATCGCGATGCCCCTTGAAGCCCTTGGCGATGAGATAGGCTTCGGCCGAATCCTGCCGGCTCGACTTTGGCTTGGCGTGGAAGGTGCTGCGGAAGTGGCGCTTGAGCATATGCAGCAGCTCGTGCTCGGTGCCGCCCTGGAAAACCTTGGCCACGAACGTGCCATTGGGCGCCAGCACGTCGAGCGCAAAGTCGGCGGCGATCTCGATCAGTTGCACGATGCGCAGATGGTCGGTTGGGCGGTGGCCCGTGGTGGGCCAGGCCATGTCGCTCATCACCAGGTCGGCCTTCTTGCCACCCATGGCGTCGATCAGCATCTGGGGGGCATCATCCTCGGTGAAATCCTTGCGGAACAGGATCACGCCGGGAATCGGGTCCATTTCGAGATAGTCGATGCCGACGACCAGCGGATTTTCATCGGTCGAACCGACGGCCGCCGCCGCAATCTGGCTCCAGCCACCGGGCGCAGCGCCCAGGTCGACGACGCGCGTGCCCTTGTGGAAGAGCTTATGCTTTTCGTCCATTTCCTTGATCTTGAAGGCGGCGCGCGAGCGATAGCCTTCGGCGCGGGCGCGCGCCACATAGGGATCGTTGAGCTGGCGCTCGAGCCATTTCGTCGACGAGACCTTACGGCCCTTGGCCGATTTCACGCGGATCTTGAGATCCTTGTCGGACTTGCGCCCGCCGGTGCCGAGTGCCTTGTCAACCATTGGAATTCTTCCTCGGATAGCGCGATGCGCGCGCCTGGACGCGATCGGCATCCATCAGTGAAATCAGGATGCCTTCGCGCAAGCCACGATCGGCAACGCGGACGCGCTCGGTCGGCCACTCGCGGCGGATGGCCTCAAAAATGGCGCAGCCGGGCAGGACCAGGTCAGCCCGGTCGCGCCCGATGCAGGGATGGGCAACGCGGCGATCGAAGGGCATGCCGAGCAGCACGTTCATGGTCTCGTCGACCTCGGCGCGCCGCATCCACAGCCCGTCGACCTTCTGGCGCTCGTAGCGCTCCAGCCCCAGGTGCAGGCCGGCCAACGTCGTGACCGTGCCAGAGGTGCCGATCAGGTGCACCGGATGCGTGCCGATCATCTGGCGCAGCTTTTCGCGGCCACGGAACTGCTTGAGGTGTTCCGAGACATGGGCGACCATGGCTTCGAAAACCTCGGGCGTCACATCGACGCCGCCGAACTTTTCCGCAATCGAGACCACGCCCACCGGCAGCGACTGCCAGGAGCGAATCGAGGCCGACATGCGGCCCTGCGACTTGGGCCGGCCACCGCGGAAATCGAGCCAGGCCAGTTCGGACGAACCACCGCCGATATCAAACATCAGCGCGCCGGCGGCTGCACCCTCGATCAGGTCGGCGCAGCCGGTGACGGCAAGCTCGGCCTCGGTACGGCGATCGACGATCTCGAGATCGAGCCCGATCTCGGCCTTGACCCGCGCCAGGAAAGCCGGGCCGTTCTCGGCGGCGCGGCAGGCTTCGGTGGCGATCAGGCGCATGCGTGTCGGCTGGTGCTCGCGCAGCTTGTTGCGGCACTGGCGCAGCGCTTCCATGGTGCGTTCCATGGCGGCATCGCCCAGCCGGCCGGTGACCGAAACGCCCTCGCCGAGCCGGACGATTCGGGTGAAACCATCGAGCACGCGAAAGCCGTGGTCATGCGGGCGGGCAATCAACAGGCGGCAATTGTTGGTGCCGAGGTCTAGCGCGGCATAAATGGGACCGCGATGGCGGCGCGGATTCGGGGCGTTGGGTGTCCGCTTGTCCGTTCGGTGCGGGGACGGATCGCCCCCTGCCCTGCCCACAGGCCTGTGCTCCTGCGAGATACGGACCGCCGGCTCGTCCAGGGACGATTCTGTGGCGGCGGACCGATCGGAATCGGTCACTGTAGTCTCCTGTCGTGCGCGGTCGCCCGTTCCGGCCTAGCCGGCGGCGCCCGGCGCACTGTTCATTGCGTGTCGAAAACGACGGTAGTGCAAGGGGCTCGCCAGCGCAATGGCACGGGTTTGCACACAGGCCATGTCAGAGGCGCTTGCAATCTGAAAAATCATTGTCTATGTAGACCGCGCACCGGCAAATCCGGTCCAGCGGCCCACCGCTGCTGGGGAATAGTTCAATGGTAGAACAGCGGACTCTGACTCCGTCGATCTTGGTTCGAGTCCAGGTTCCCCAGCCAATTCTTTTTTCTAAAAAAATCAACGATTTAGCTAGCTCCATCAGCAGGCCTTTTTAGCATGTTTCGCTAGCGGCTGTGGCATGTCTTGCGATCGTATGCCACCGCCGTTTACGCTCCCGCAATCATACAGGGAGCTACGGGGCAGCATGGTTGAGTCTGATCTCTATTTTGCAGCTTCGGCAGCGTGTCTCGACAATGCGGATAGCCTAATCGCAGCGGCAGTTGCCGTATTGGATTCTGGTCAACCTAACATCGCCTTTCATCTTGCGGTTTTGGCATTGGAAGAGATTGGCAAACACCATTTTCTGACGCTCAACCGAATGGCCGACCTATCGGATGGATCAATCGAGCCGTTCAGCGACAAACAGCATACCGACCACCAGAAGAAGCTTTTTTGGTGCTTCTTTGGCGGGATGCTGACGGCCCAATCGGTTGATCCCGCTGCAATCAGGGACGCCGAAAAGCTGGCGGAGACATTACACAGCAAACGCGTGGCAGGTCTTTACGTGGACGTGACCGCCAAAGCCGTTAGCGTCCCCAGCGACAACGTGTCTGCCGATGACGCTCAAGGACTCTTGGACTTGGCAAGAGCCCGGCAGGCGCTCGCCCGATCTCAGACTTTGCGGGAGCATTTCGAAGATTCGGAAGCGGAGCTACTTACTTGGTTCTTGAGGGCGAGCGGTAGGGCTGAGACCAGAGCGTTCATTTTCTCCAAGTCATCATTGGCCAAGCTTATCGAGCTCGATGACGTTCCAATCTGGACCGCTTGGCTGAAATCAGAGCTCGATGAACGAAAGCGGTCAGAGCATGAAGCCATAGCGCTAGAGCTAGCCAGAGTGTTGCCTAAGAAGGGTGAGAAACCGAAATGGAGAATTCGGTTCCGACTTTATTCGGTGACGCATTCAATAAGACCTGGGCCTCTGAAAACGTGGAACTCTGCGATGCAGGCGATCCAGCTTTCGCCAGTGGCGAAAAAGCCCGAGCTGATAGTCGATCTGACACTCCACGATAACGTGCCGGTAGCGGCTGTCTATGATTTCGGCTGGGCGCTGGCACGCCACTTCACGGTCGCTCTCAATCTCGCCACCCTTGGAACTTGGTGGTGGCGGTTCGCGGAAGATACGACCAAATGGTATGAAAGGATCGATGATCTGCAGAACCCCGCAATGCAGGTAGTTCTCGAAAAAGGCGAGGAGCCGTTGGATTGGGGCAAGGATAGGAAAGCGCTCAATGAAGACGATATGGCGCGGCTCATGGCAGTGTTAACCGCGCTTCCAATGCCAGCGTTTGGCCCAAGACCTGCTATGTTCTTTGACTATTATGCTGCAGGTCTAGAGGCGCTGGCCTCCAGCAGTGTTCATATGCCCAGAGCTGGGGATGCGCTGATTCACTTTGCTGCCGCAATGCGCATGCTTATGGGACAGCGAGGCGACTTGAAGCCTAACGATCCACTAGAGCCAGCTTTCACCAAATTTGTGGCAGCTCGAATGGGATCATTCGATGAACAGCCGGACATGACCGAAATTCTTCGCGCTTTGGATGCTGCGCAGAACGGCGGCGCACCGGTCAATGGTCCGATGCCCAAAATGACGTTTGCTGGGCTCATGAAAGCATTTGTCGACTGGTATTACATGGTCGCGATCCACCCGATTTCCTACAAGGATGTGAAGGAT
Organism: Candidatus Devosia phytovorans; assembly: GCA_029202405.1. Lineage (NCBI taxonomy): Bacteria > Pseudomonadati > Pseudomonadota > Alphaproteobacteria > Hyphomicrobiales > Devosiaceae > Devosia > Candidatus Devosia phytovorans. The sequence goes on from CP119312.1 coordinate 2,099,122, forward strand.
AAGTTCGCTCGACCGGACGCTTGAAATGACTTAATTGCCCAACAAGTAAACCCTGACTTATCTTTTTCCCGCTGAGGGCCGGGCGCGGTTGGGTGAACAAAGCGCAACATAAATCAGCGCTTACAGACAAAAATCTCAAAAGAAAAACCCACGCTAAGGGGAAATGGCATGGGTTTGTTCTCGAATATACCGGTTGACCTATAACCGTCTTCGAATCCGGATACGAGAACCCCATCAAATCGGAGAGCTTCCAATGAACATCCAGTCGACCGCCGCCGTCCTGTTGAGCCTGCTGGTCTGTGGTTCGGCTCAGGCCAAGAGTAAAGCCGTTGATGCGGCGTTCGAGCGGACGGAGCCGGCTGCTGCGGTCATGACATTGACCGAAGAGGGCGAGGACTGGCGGGTTACTTTCCGGGCTGGCGGCATTCCCAATGGGGACGCGACGGCGGCGGATTGCGAGCTGGAGGCCGTCGGGTCGCAGGACCTGGATGACGTCATTGCGGCAAGCGTGGTGCCGTTCGAGGGTGAGCTCTATACGATCACTGCCGATGACATTGGCGCTGAAGCGCTGGTCATCGAGGTGCGTGTTGGTCCTGAAGGTGCCTTCGTCAGCGATAGCGGTGCCGCAGCCCGCTTCTGTGGCCTCGGATCAGACATCGATGGCTTCTATCAGCGCACCGAATTGCCAATGTAGGGGCTTAAGGGGTTCCTCCCCAAGCAGTCGATGCACTATCCCCGGTGAATATCCCGTCTTTTAAATTCGACTCCCGCACTTAATACTGCTTAGACTTGCGTATTGTCAGTCGTGGGGGCGCGGGATGTCACCGGTTACTGCCATTCGCCTGATCTTCTTTCTCGACGGATTGATCATCGCCAAGTGGTTGCCGCATCTGCCGGACATCCAGGCGGATCTGGACCTCGATGTCGGGCAGCTCGGGCTGGCGCTGGCCGCCCTGCCGCTCGGCATCATGTCGTCGCTGCCGCTGGTCGGCACGCTGGTCATCGCGCACTTTTCCGAGCGGACCGCCATCCGCATCAGCTTTTTCTGGCTGGCCCTGACGTCCATTCTTCCCGGCCTCGCCTGGGACCTGCCGAGCTTTGCGGTGGCTCTGTTCTTTTACGGGTCGGGCATTGCCGGGGTGGAAGTGGCCATGAACGCCACCGCCGATGCCGTCGAAAGCCGCGTCGGCCGGCGGATCATGTCGAGCTGTCATGGGCTGTGGAGCGTGGGCAATCTCACCGGTGCGGCGCTGGGCAGCCTGGCGCTGGCGCTGCAGCTCGATGCCAGTATCACCCTCACCGCAACGGCCCCCCTCCTGCTGGTGCTGGCCTATGTCTCGACTGCAAATCTTGGCCAGAGTCCTATATCTTCGGCGCCGGGGCCGGCCTTGGCCCTGCCCGATGTGCCGCTGCTGGTGCTGTGCCTGCTGCCCTTCTGCGCCTGCGTGCTGGAAGGCGCCATGGCAGACTGGGCCGCAGTCTATCTGCGCAGCGAGCATGGCGCCAAGGCGGCGCTGACAGGCGCGGGTTTCGGTGTCTTTGCCGCCATCATGGCGGCAACGCGGCTGGCTGGCGACCGGCTGGTCGATCGTCTGGGACCGGTCTTTATCGCACGCTGCTGCGGCATTTCGGGCGTGCTGGGCCTATTGATGCTCTGGCTCGCCCCCGGCGTCTGGGCGGCCCTGCTCGGATTTGCGCTGATGGGCCTTGCCGCCTCGCTGATCTTCCCGATTTCGGTAACGGCCGCGGCGCATCAGCCCGGCCGCTCCGCCGCCATGAACATCGCATCGCTGTCGCTGATCTGCTTTTCCGGCTATGTCATCGGCCCGCCGGTCGTCGGCTTCATTGCCGACCAGGTCGGGCTGCGCGACGCGCTCGCCTGCCTTGTCCCCTTTGCCCTCGGCGTCGTCCTGCTCGCGCCCCGGCTGCAGTCCAGGACCAGTGCCACTGTAGCCTGATGGCTGCGCGGACTTCCCCACATCTCCCCCAAACGGGCTTGCCACGTCCGAGCAGATTTGTCAGACATATGTCATTTGGAGAGCAGAGGGGTCTGTTTTCCGAAGCGCCGGGCAAACCACGGCAAGAGCAAGACGTCGGGGGCGGCCATGGCCGGCGCCGGCATGCAGGGAATGTCATCGCTCGTTTTGATGGAGGGAAATCTATGAACTTCGTGCATCGCATGGTTGGACCGCTGGCGCTGGCCACGGCACTGACGCTTCCGGTCGTGGCGCAGACCACGATCGTGGCACCGACCGGTTCGACCGCCGGCACCTATATGGACTATATGAAGACGGTCTATGATCGCGGCACCGGGTCCGAACTGCTGCAGGTGCCGATCGCCACCTTCGACAAGGAATTCGAGCTGACGCCGATGGCGGCCGAGAGCTGGTCGCAGTCCGAAGATGGCCTGACCTGGACCTTCAAGCTGCGCGAGGGCCTGGTCTGGTCCGATGGCGAGCCGCTGACCGCCGAAGACTATGTCTTTGCCCTGCAGCGCGCTGCCACCAGCGGCTATGACTTTGCCTGGTACTGGGATTTCGCCGGCGGCATCAAAGGCTGGAAGGAAGTCACCGAAGGCACGGCAGAGGCCGATACGCTGGGCCTTGTGGCCGTGGATGATCTGACCATCGAAGTCACCACCAATGCGCCAAAACCCTATTTCCCCTCGGTCACCAGCCTCTGGTACCCCGTGCCCAAGCACAAGGTGGACGAGCTGGGCGACGATTGGGCGCTCAATGTCGAGTCGATCGTCTCCTCCGGCCCGTTCTCGATCGAGAGCTGGGAAAAATCCAACAACTCGGTGGTCCTGACCAAGTCGGAAACCTATACCGGCCCCTGGCAGCCAATGGTCGATCGTCTCGAGCTCGACCCGACGCTCAACGCCCCTGAAGTCGGTCTCCCGGCCTTCCTTGCCGGCGATGCCGACTATTCCTTCCTCAACACCGGCCAGGTGCCAGTCGCAACGCAGCGCTTCCCTGATGGTATCCGCCAGAATGCGGTGTTTGCCACCTCCTACATCGCCTATGACCTCGACGCGCCGCCGTTCAACGACGTCAATGTGCGCCGCGCCTTCTACTATGCCGTGGATCGCGCCGAGCTGACCTCGACCGTCCTCAAGGACATTGCCATCCCGGCCGGCTCGATCCTGCCACCGGGCTATCCTGGCTACAATGAAGAGATCGCGGCGGAAGCCGTGTTCGATCCGGACAAGGCCAAGCAGTTCCTGGCCGATGCCGGCTACCCCAATGGCGAGGGCTTCCCGGCGATCGAAGTCTGGATCCGCGAGGAAGGCGGCTATAACTCCGCCATCGTCCCGCCCATGGCGCAGTATCTGCAGGCCGAGTTCAAGGAAGTGCTCGGGATCGACATGGCCATCCGCATCCTGCCCGGGCCGGAGTGGATGGACGGCATGCGCGGCAAGAAGAACAACATCTTCATCGCCCCCTATGAATACGACTATCTCGATGCGTCCAACTTCTACGGCATCTTCTACAATGGCGGGCGCCACAATTACTTCGTGCCCGAATATGACGAGCTGGTCGCCAAGGCCGACTCCGAATCCGATCCCGAGGTGCGCAAGGATCTTTATGGGCAGGCCGAGCAGGTCATGATCGACCAGGGCCTGATCGTGCCGCTGGTGCATCCGATCACCACTGCAGTGATCTCCGATGCGCTGGGTGGCGACGCCTCGACGCCCAATGCGCTGGGCTTCACCCCGCTCGACCGGCTGGGCCACTACTTCTTCACCCACCTGACGAAGAACTGATCCAGCGTTTCATCTGTGCCTCCCGGTTCGCCGGGAGGCATTTCAGGGGCCAGACTATATGCCACTTGTCGAGATCGAAGACCTCAAGGTCACCTTCCGCCATTATGGCGGGTCCGTCGAGGCCGTTCGCAGCATCAGCTTCAGCCTCGAGGAGGGGGAAAGCCTCGGCATCGTCGGCGAAAGCGGCTCCGGTAAATCGGTCAGCTGCAGCGCCCTGCTCCGCCTGCTGCCGGCCACGGCGGAAGTTCAGGCCAAGGCCATGCGGCTCGATGGTGTGGATGTGCTGAAGGCTAACAAGGAAGACCTGGCTCGGCTGCGCGGCCGGGCCGCGGCGATGATCTTCCAGGATCCGATGACGGCCTTTGATCCGGTCTTCACCATAGGCCACCAGATTGTCGAAACCATTCAGGCGCATCGCAAGCTTTCCAAAAAGGACGCTCGGATCGAGGCCGAGCAATTGCTGCTGCGCGTCGAGATCAAGAATGCGCGCGACGTGCTCGACTATTATCCGCATCAGCTGTCCGGAGGCATGCTGCAGCGGGCGATGATCGCCATGGCGCTGTCCTGCCGGCCCAAGGTGCTGATTGCCGACGAGCCCACCACGGCGCTCGATGTCACCATCCAGGCGCAGATCCTCCAGCTCATCAAAAAGGTGCAGGCCGAATTCGGCATGGCGCTGATCATGATCACCCATGACCTCGGCGTCATAGCCGAAACCGTCGATCGCGTGCTGGTCATGTATCAGGGTGCAGTGATGGAACAGGGCCCGGTGCAGCAGATCTTCGATGCGCCGCAGCATGCCTATACCAAGCAGTTGCTCGCGAGCCTGCACGCCAGTTTCGAACCGTCGCGCGGCGACGACGAGGCAACACCGGCGCTGGAACTGCGTGGGCTGGCCAAGGCCTATCGCATTCGTCGCCGGCGCGGCTTTCGCACCGACTATTCCGATTTCCATGCGGTGCGCGAGGTCAATATCGCCCTGCCCCGTAACCGGATCGTTGCCATTGTCGGCGAGAGCGGTTCGGGCAAGACGACCACGGGCATGATGGCCATGCGCCTGACCGACGCCAGCCGCGGGCAGATCCTGCTGCATGGCACCGATATTTCCGAGCTTTCGCCCGAAGCGCTGAAGCCCTGGCGCAAGCAGATGCAGATCATCTTTCAGGACAGCTATTCGGCGCTCGATCCGATGATGACCCTGGTGCAGATCATCGCCGAGCCACTGCATATCCACAAGATCGGCACGCCCAGGGAGCAAGAGGCCAAGGCGCTCGACTGGCTCACCCGGGTCGGCCTCAATGCCAGCTTTGCCAGCCGCTATCCGCATGAATTGTCGGGCGGCCAGCGCCAGCGCGTCGCCATCGCCCGTGCCCTCGTGCTCGAGCCCAGCGTCCTCGTCGCCGACGAACCCACCTCGGCCCTCGACGTGACCGTCAAGGCGCAGATCATCGGCCTGCTGAAAAAACTCCAGGCGGAACTGGGCCTCTCCATGCTGTTCATCAGCCATGACCTGTCGACCGTCAAATCGCTGACCGACAGCGTCGTCGTCATGTATCGCGGCCGCGTGGTCGAGGAGGCGCCGACCGCGCGCATCTTTGCCGAGCCGCAGCATCCCTATACCCGAGCCCTGCTCGATGCCGTTCCTGCCACCAACCCACGCGACAAGCGCGCGCGCACTTTCCTCACCGGCGAGGAGATCGACGCCGCGACGCCCCGTTTCACCGTGATCCAGACCGGATCGGCACCGCATGCCGAACCGAGACTGGTCACCATCGCCCCCGGCCATCGCGTCGAAGCCATCGTCACGACCTGAGGAGAAACGGATGCTCGGTTACATCATTCGCCGCCTGCTCTCGGTCGCCGTGACCTTTATCGTGGTCTCGCTGATCATCTTCTTTGTCATGCATGCCATTCCCGGCGGGCCGTTCGACGCCAATGAAATGCCGGTGTCACAGGCCGTGCGCGACAAGATGATGGCCCAGCTCGGCCTCGATCAGCCGGTCTATGTGCAATATCTCAACTACATGGCTGGCGTGCTGCGCCTCGATTTCGGCGTGCCTTATCAGAGCCCCGGGGAAACCGTGCTCGGCCTGCTCTCCCGGGCCTGGGTGCCAAGCCTCGTCCTTGGTGGCCTGGGCGTGCTGATCGGCGCGCCACTTGGCATTCTGCTGGGCATGGCGGCGGCGCTCAACCGCAACAGCTGGATCGACTATGTCGCCTCGGCGCTGTCGACCATCGGGCTGACCATTCCCGTCTTCATCACCTCCATGCTCTTGATCCTGGTGTTTGCCGTCTGGCTCAACTGGCTGCCCGCCAGCGGCTGGGGCAAGCCCGAGCGCTGGATCCTGCCCATCGTCTGCTATGCGCTGATCCCGCTGGCGACCTATGCCCGCTACACGCGTTCGGCCATGCTCGACACGATGAGCCGGCAATTCGTCACCGTGCTGCGCGCCAAGGGCCTAAGCGAGCGCCGCATCATCTTCCAGCATGTGCTGCGCAATTCAGCCATTCCGCTGGTCACGGTCTTCCTGCCCATGTTCATCGGGACGGCGACCGGCTCGATCTTCGTCGAAGCCATGTTCCGCATTCCGGGCCTCGGCTCCTATTTCGTCTCCTCCATCCAGCAGCGCGACTATCCGCTCGAAATGGCGCTGATGCTGATGATCACCTTCATGTATTGCATCGCCTATCTGCTCGCCGACGTCGTCTACGCCCTGATCAATCCCCGTATCCGCGTCGGAGGCGCCGAATGACCGATATAGCCGCCGCACCCCCGATCATCCGCCAGCGCAGCCCGCTCTGGTTCGCCTGGCAGCGCTTCCTCGGCAACAAGGCCGCCGTCGGCGGAGGTCTCGTCCTCGGCATCCTGATCCTGATGGCAATCCTGGCGCCGCTGATCACCCGCCACCCGCCCGAAGCCCAGTTGTTCCTTACGGAGGCTTTGGCCTTCCCGTCGGAGCAGCACTGGTTCGGCATCGACAATCTCGGACGCGATTTCTTCAGCCGCATCGTTTACGGCGCGCAGATTTCGCTCTCCATCGGCTTCATCGCCGCCGGCTTCTCGGTGCTGATCGGCATTCCGCTCGGTGCGCTGGCCGGCTATTTCGGCGGCAGGACCGACTGGTTCATCATGCGGGTGATCGAACTTTTCTCGGTCGTCCCGCCGCTGCTGGCGGCCCTACTGCTCGGCTCGATGACTCGTGGCGGCTATGTGATGATCGTCCTGATCGCCGCGCTCTTCGGCTGGGTTCAGGTGTGTCTTTTGGTGCGCGCGCAGGTGAAGGCCTTCCGCGAGAAGGAATTTGTCCGTGCGGCGCAGGCGCTGGGTGCCTCGCCCTGGTATATCATCCGCCGCCACCTCATTCCCAATTCGATCAGCCCGATCATCGTCGGCTTCGTGCTGGCCATTCCGCTGGCCATGATGCTCGAAGCCAGCCTCAGCTTCCTCGGTGTCGGCGTGCCACCGCCGACCCCAACCTGGGGCCAGATGGTGAATGAGGGCATCGACTTCATGTTCTTCTACTGGCATCTGGCCGTCTTTCCGACTGCTGCCCTCGCCATCACCGTTCTTGCCACATCCCTCTTCGGCGACGGGCTGCGCGATGCCCTCGATCCGACCCTGAAAGGCCGTTGACGTGTCCGACAATCTTGCCCGGCAATTCCTCCTTCGCGAGGATGTCGTCTTCCTCAACCATGGCTCGTTCGGCGCCTGCCCCAGCCCGGTGTTCGACGCCTATCAGGGCTTCCAGCGCGAACTCGAGAGCGAGCCGGTAGAATTCCTCGGCCGCCGCCTGACCGAAATGATGGCCGCGCCGCGCGTGGCACTGGCCGCCGAACTGGGCACGGCACAGGACAATATCGCCGCCGTCATCAATGCCACCAGCGGGCTCAACATTGTGGCGCGCTCGCTGCCGCTGAAGCCGGGCGATCAGATCCTCACTACCGATCACGAATATTCGGCGCTGGAAAAGACCTGGGCCTTCGTCTGCCGCCAGACCGGGGCCGAGGTGGTCGTCGTCAAGGTGCCCATGCCACTGACTTCGGAAGCCGCCTTCACCGAAGCGCTGGTCAATGGCATGACCGACCGCACGAAGGTGCTGTTCCTCAGCCACATCACCTCGCCCACGGCCCTGCTCTTCCCCATTGCTCCCGCCATTGCCGAGGCCCGTCGCCGTGGCATCTGGTCGGTGATCGATGGTGCGCATACGCCTGGCCATATCCCCTTGGCGCTGGACGAGCTGGGCGCCGATTTCTACTCGGGTAATTGCCATAAGTGGCTGATGACGCCCAAGGGCTCGGCCTTCCTCTACGCCCGGCCCGAGATGCAGGGCATGATCGACCCGCTGGTCATCAGCCACGGCTGGACCGCCGAGAGCAAGCAGCCCGACGCCAAGGGCGCCTTCGGCAATTCGCCCTTCATCGACGAGATTGAGGTGCAGGGCACGCGCGATCCATCTGCCTGGCTGGCCGTGCCAGAAGCCCTGCGCTTCCGTCGTGACAATGACTGGACCTCCGTCATCTCCCATTGCACCCAGCTGGCGCAGGATACGGCTCGCCGCCTTGGCGAGTTGACCGGCCTCGCGCCGCTGTCATCACCGGGGTTTTGCGCGCCACAGATGGTCGCCATGCCAATCCCGGAATGCGACACGGCGGAAATCCACAAGCTGCTGTTTGATCGCTATCGCATCGAGATCCCGGTGTTCAAATGGCAGGACCATTGCATCGCCCGGGTGTCGGTGCAGGGCTACAACTCCCGGCCGCAGATGGACCGGCTGATCGAAGCATTGAGCGAATTGCTGGAACTGGGTGCGCCGCAACGCGCACATGGCTGACAGCGAGGCCAGGATGTGGTGATTGGCGGCAGCCAATCGCCTGGAGGATGAGCATCGTGAGTCGGCAAGCCGCGCTGCGCTATCTTGAACCTTTGGAAAACCGCTCGCGCAATGTGGCGGTGCTGGATGCACTTGCCGAAATGGTAGAGCGGGCGGGCCTGCAGATCGGCGACCGCCTGCCGCCAGAAGTTTCGCTGGCAGAAACGCTGGGCGTCGGCCGCTCGACCATTCGCGAGGCGCTCAACCGCTGGGAGGGCCTGGGCATCATTCGCCGCCGGCGTGGCGATGGCACCTATCTTTCCGCCCGGGTGCAAACCTCGCGCGGCCTGGTCCCGACCATGGTGCGGATGGAAGGCGAGGCCCTGCTGCGCCTCATGGAGATCCGCCGGACGCTGGAAAATGACGTGGTGCGCAAGGCGGCAACCAAGGCGACGCGGGAGCAGCGCGCGGAAATAGCCCGTCTTTGCACCCTGCTTCTCATCGAGGTCGACGCGGGCCGTCCCTGGCGCAAAACCGACCATGCTTTCCACGGCGCCATCTACGACGCCTCGGGCAATCCCATGTATGGCCAGCTGCTGCGCAATCTCGACAATGCGCTGGAGCGCGGCGGCGCCTCGCCCTTTGCTGCCGACAATTTCGGCCTCGGCTCCTTCCCGATGCATCGCGACCTGGCCGACGCCATCCTGGCGGAAGACGTCGACGGGGCTGTGGCCGCGATCAATGCCATTCTCGACTCGGTGGAAACCGAGGTTCGCAACATCATCGCCGGCCGCGGCAAGGCCTGAACCTTCCCGCGGCTGGATGAGGGATCTAGTTCTCGGGCACGCCGGCCTCTGAGGCCAGTTGCCCCAGCTTGACCTGCACCAGCAGGCTCAGCTCGTCATAGACATTCCATTCGTCGACGATCTTGCCGCCCTTCCAGTGATAGTGGCTCATGCCCATCACCTGCACGCGCTTGCCGGTCGGATCGCCCAGTTCGCCCAGGATACCATAGCCGAGGTGATGGCCTTCCATCACCCAGCGCACGGCGACCTTGATGCCGCCCTCTTCGCAGGGGTTGGAAGCGACATGCTGGATTTCGTAGCTCGCATCGGGCAGCGAACCGATCAGGCCCAGATGCTGGTGGATGATGGCAGCGACGCCATAGAGCTCCTTCATCAGCGGACCATGGTACTGCGCGGTCGGTGCATAGTCCTGGGCGATGCGGCCGAACATGCGCTTGACGAAAACCTCGTGCAGCATCTCGATGGTCTGCGCTTCGATATCGTTATGCGCGAGGCTGAGGTCCGCCTTTTCGTTCGGGCGGGTCTGACCCAGGAAGCGGCGGTTCTCGCCGATATCGAGCGAGGTCAGCCCTGCGTCGAACTTCTGCCTGGCGGTGCGGGCGGCAAAATGGTTGGGATCAAGGCCGAGCTGCTTGATGATCGCCATCTGGTCGGCCACCACCCACTCGCGATAGATCATGTTGCGATGGATCATGCAGTCGGCAATGGTCCGCGACACGAAGGGTTTGCCGGTCGGCTGGCCGAGATGGCCATATTGGGTATGGCGGCCCGAGCCGGTCACCAGATGGCTGGTATAGAAGCCGTCCTTGTCATTGCCGTTCCAGATCACCTGCGTGCCCATGCCGCGACGCTCGGGGAAGCTCACGAGACGCTGGATCGTGTCGCGCACGACATCCTCGCGATTGTAGATCGTGCCGGTGGTGCCATAGAGCACGCAGTTATGCGTGTAATGGGTATAGATCAGCCCGATGTCGCGCTCGTCCCAGATCTTGTGGGTGCAGCGGATGATGTAGTCGACAATGTCGGTATAGATGTCGTCGAAGCCGTCGAGCGACTGGCTGCGCGGACGGTCGGTCGGGGCCAGATCAGGATAGTCGCGGCGCTCCACCTGAAGCACGCTTTCCTCCAATGCCACGGCGGAACTGCCCTTGGCCTTGGGATTGCTGGTGGTCTCGCTCATGATCGCTCCTCGTTGGTCTGCCGGAATGGCATCGGTTTGCTCCAGCCAGGCGCGCACATGACGCGCCACTGCGGCCGGATTTTCAAGCGGGGCGAAGTGTCCCGCCTTTGGAATGGTAAAAAATCGGGCGCCGGGGATGGCTTGCGCCACTTCCTCATGCGCCTCCAGCGGGCAGACCTGCTCGGCCTCCCCTGCCAGGATCAGTGTCGGCACGGCGATGGCGCCCAGTCGCGGCCGGCCGTCGGCGCGGTGGATCGCCACTTCCGACTGGCTTGCCAGCACATCCGGCCCGGCATCGCGCGCCATGGCCGTGATCAGCTCGCGTAGTGTCGCGTCACCAAGATTCTCCGGTGCCACGAGCTTTTCCCAGGCATCGCCAATATAGCCGTCCATGCCTTCAGTCCGCGCCTTGTCGACCGAAGCGCGGCGCTTGATGGCATTGGCGGCGGGATCAGGCCGCGGTGTCGTGTCGACCAGGGCGAGACGAGAAATCCGCCCGGGTGCCTGTGCCATCATTTCCAGCGCCACAATGCCGCCCAGCGAAAAACCCAGGAGCGCAAACCGCTCCGGTGCAGCCGCCAGGATGCGTTCGGCAAGCTCCGCCGTGGACCCCGCCCCTGTCATGTCGCCAACCAGTGTCACCGCCACGTCGAGCGCGTCCAACAGCGGCGCGAAGAGGCGTGCGTCGCAGGCCGTGCCGGGCAAGAGCAGCAGCGGCAGGGGCGCCGTTGCGGCACCCTCCTGAACTTTGGCAGCGGGGATCGTTTCGTTCATCAACCCAAGTCCGCCCCGACCATCGGGGCAGGCCTCGACCAATGGCCAAGACCGATTTCGTCAAAAAATTCTGGCAAAATTTGAATACGTATGCAAGATCAAAAACGACCCATTGGTGACGCTCGATGCTAGCAGTCTGCTAACGTATGGGCGCCATCTGCTACGCTCTCGGAGTGATCTGCGAATGACCCAGTCTGCCAATTCCCCCTTTCCCGGCGTCACCTATGTGAAGGCGCCCGAGCGTTCCTCTATCAGTGATAATGCGCCGGTCGAGACCCTGGTCAGCGAGATCATTGCCAATGTGCGCAAGAATGGCGACGCGGCCGTGCGCGAGTATTCCGCCAAGTTCGACAAGTCCGATATCGGGGTCTTCGAAGTCACTGCTGCGGAACGAGAATCCGCACTGGCAGGGCTCGATCCGCAGACCCGCAAGGATACTGAATTCGCCATCGCCAATGTGCGCAAATTCGCCGAAGCGCAGCTCGCCACCATCCTGCCGCTCGAAGTCGAGACCCTGCCCGGCGTGCACATGGGCCACCGCGTCATCCCGATCCAGCGCGTCGGTTGCTATGTCCCCGGCGGTCGCTATCCCCTTCTCAGCGCACCAATAATGACGATCGTCCCGGCCAAGGTCGCCGGCGTCGACGAGGTCATTGCCTGCCTGCCGCCCAATGCCCACAGGGCCATGATCGCCGGCTGCCATCTGTCTGGTGCTGACCGAATTTTCCGCATCGGCGGGGCCCAGGCCATCGCCGCCATGGCCTATGGCACCGAGAGCGTCCCCGCCGTCAACAAGATCGTCGGCCCCGGCAACGCCTTCGTCAACGAGGCCAAGCGCCAGGTCTTCGGCCCGGTCGGCATCGACCAACTTGCTGGCCCGTCTGAGATTTTTGTCGTTGCGGACTCCACTGGCGATGCCGAAATGATCGCGACCGACCTGCTCGCCCAGGCGGAACACGACATCCGCACCCGCGTTGGCCTCATCACCACGGACAAGGCGCTGGCCGAGGCTGTCGCCAAGGAAGTCGAAGCCCAGCTCGCAACCCTCTCCACGGCCACAACCGCCCGTGAGGCCTGGATAAATTACGGCGAGATCACCGTCTGTGACAGCGAGGAAGCAATGATCGGCTATTCCGACCTGATCGCCGCCGAGCACCTGCAGGTGCACACCGCAGACGCCAAGGGCTTTGCCAAAAAACTGAGGAACTACGGCAGCTTGTTCATCGGTGAACTGGCCAGCGTCGTCTATTCCGACAAATGCTCGGGCACCAACCACACCCTCCCCACCATGGGTGCCGGCGCCTATACCGGCGGCCTCTGGGTTGGCGCCTATGTGAAAATCGCGACGCATCAGTGGCTTGACGAAGACGGCGTCAAACAGGTCGCTCCGCCAGCCGCCCGCCAATCCGCCAGCGAAGGCCTCGAAGGCCACCGCCGGGCCGCCCAACTCCGGCTCGACCGCATGCAGGCCAAAGCCTAAAGAAAAGGCCGGCGAAAGCCGGCCTTTTTGTTTTCCATCAGATGTTTGACGTCAGCTGATCTTGTCCGCCTCGAGCCAGGCAGCGCGCAGTTTTTCCACTGTAAAGCCTGGCGCCCGGGCAGCCGTCAGGATCGGCACTTCCTTGCGCATGACCACGTCGATGGCCCAGGCCATGCGCTCTATGTGCTCGGCCGGAATGACCACGGCACCATGCCGGTCGGCATGGATGAGGTCGTCCGGCCGCACGGCCATTCCGAAGACTGTGACCGGGCAATCGAGCTCGGTCACATGCACGAAGGCATGGCTGGGCCCCACCGATCCGGCAATCACTTGGTAGCCTTCGTCGAGCATGCCAAGATCGCGCAGCACGCCATTGGTCACCGTGCCGGCAATGCCCAGACCCTTGTGCTGCGCCACCTGCATTTCGCCCCAGAAACCACCGATGGCATGAGGGAAATCGGTGTCCTCGATCACCACGACATGCGGCTCGTCACCGGCCGAGACATATTCGTAATATTGCATCCGCAGCGACCGTACCTCCGCCGCTGGCTTCTGCGCCGCCGAGGTGGCGCGGATCTTTGCCGTGCGGGCAAAACCGACGACGGGCGGCAGGCTCGGATCGGCGCAAACCACTGGCGTCTTTGTAAAACCCTCGGCCGTGCGCCCGCCCATTACATGCTCCAGCGCATTGCACACGGTCGGCGTATCCGCCTTGCGCAGAGCCTCCAGAACGTCTGGGGAAATGGTCGGCATTGAAAAATCCTCCTCAAACAAAGAGACCTCGCCCGGCAAGGGGCGAGGTCCGAAACGACTGGTGGGCCTATTCGGCCGCCTTGGCTTCGGCCCAGACGGGGGCGGCCGGAGCTGCGGCACCACGCACGACGAAGGCAATCGCATCGGCAGAGGCCGGATTGCGGAAACCATGGGCGAGGCCAACCGGCACGGTCAGCGTGTCGCCTGCCCCCAGGATCAGCGCACCGTCAGCCCAATTCACCTCCAGCGTGCCGGACTGCACGAAGATGACTTCCTGCTCCTGACGGGCATGCAGGGCGATGGTCGCGCCAGTTTCAAGCTTCAGCCGACGCAGCGCAAAATCGTGCTGCCAGTGGCCGATGATGGGGCCGGCCTTGAAGCCATCCTGGGCATCAACGTCGCCGATCAGCGCCGCTTCCTCAACTCCTTCGCCGGCCAGCGGCGAGTTCGGATTGCCATGCATCTGCACGGGCTTGAGGGCATATTTGGCCAGCTCCTCAATCGGTGGGGTGGCCAGTTCTTTCATCTTCGCCTCGTCAGGCGGCAGTTCCATTTCGGCACCTTCCGGCACTGTCTCACCGATCGTCGTATCGATCAGCTTGCCACCCTTGAGCAGCTTCAGCCCGAAATCCTCGGCCATCTTGAAGACGCTGGGCGCCCAAACGACCTTGCCCGGATCGTCATGTCCCAACACCACTGCGAGGAAACCGGTGCCCTCGTCGCGCTTTTCAAAGCCGCGGAACATATGCGTGGGGACGGTCGCCACGTCGCCCGGCTCGACGTCCAGATAGCCTTCATCCTTGTTGGCGCCAAAGACGAAGCGCCACTTGCCGGTGTGGACGAGGAAGGTCTCGGCGGTGAGGTGGCTATGCTGGCTATTGGTGCAGCCGAAGGGCTGGCGGGCGGCACCGAAGTTGAAGCCGTGAGCTTCGGGGATATGCACCACCTGCGCCTTGTTCTCGCTGACGCCGGGTCCGATGATGGTGAAATTCTCTTTCCGGTCCGAGCCTGGTGTGCGCGCGTCGATGAAGGCGTTGCGCAGGCCCTTGAGGTCGGCGTAGCGGACCAGCCGCTTTTCCATTTCAGCCTGAGTCCAGGTGCTTTGAGTCATGATAAAATCCTCTCTCCGGTAGCAGGATAACAGTTTTGCATTCGTATGCAACACAGGTCACAGAAGGGTTGAAATCCTGACGGGTCAGACATTTCGCTAGCTCTGGCTGGGTTTATAGATGCGACGACCGTCGATCTCGACGACGCCGACTTTGGGCAGGCGGGCGGAGCTGCGCACCACCAGGTCGCCGTTAAGAATGCGGTGTTCGGCCTCGATCTCGCCGCTGGCGATCTGGTCCATCAGGATATCGACGGTGGACTCGACCATGCGCTTGACCGGCTGGCTCATCGAGGTGATGCCGTAGGAGGTCCAGCGCGCCGGGCCCACATCGTCGTAGCCGATGATGGACAGATCGTCGGGGATACGCAGGCCGAATTCGTGCCGCGCAATATCCATCACCGCCACGGCCATGTGGTCGTTGGCGACGAAAAGCGCCTCGGGCCGGTCAGGCCGCGACAGCAGTTTGCGCGCCGCAGCCTCCGCCTCGGAGCGGGAGAAATTGCCCGTTTCGACCATCGGGGCGCCAAAGCCATGCGCCGCGAGACCTTCGACAAAGCCCTGGTGACGGTCGCGATTGGTCGATGAATTTTCGAGACCCGAAATATAGCCGAAGCTCCTGTGCCCGCCAGCCACCAGGAAATCGGCGACCCGCTTGCCACCCTCGCGGTTGCGCGTGGTGACGCTGGAAACCGCATCGCGTTCGGTGGTGCGGTTGAACAGCACGACCGGAATTCCGGCCGTAGCGCATTCCTCGGACAGTTCAGACGAGAGCGAAGTGGAGGCGAGGATGATACCGTCCACGCGATACTGCATGAGCTGGTCGAAGACAGGGTCACTGTCTCGATCCATGAAGCCGGTGAACAGCAGCAGGTGGTAATTCTCGTCCGCCAGCGCCCGGCCCAGTTCTTCGAGCACGTCGGGATAGAAGAGATTTTCCAGATAGGCCATCACCACGGCGATGATGCGCGATCGATTGGTGATCAGCGATCGGGCGATGGCATTGGGGCGATAGCCCAGTTCCTTGGCTGACGCGAGCACCTTGGCCCGCGTCTTGGGGGCGATGGAGGCGCCTGGCGTGAAGCTGCGTGACACGGCCGACTGGGAAACGCCTGCATGGCGCGCCACTTCGGACGAGGTCACTCCGGGCTTTTTTACTCCGCTGTCCATCCGCCATCCACCAACAGCGCCGTGCCCGTGACGAGGGCCGCAGCCTCGGATGCCAGAAAGACGACTGGCCCCATGATATCCTCCACCCGGCCCAGTCGCCCCAGCTTGATCTTGGACAAAACCCAGGAGCGGAAATCGGGATCGCTCAGGTTTTTTGCCGTCAGCTCGGTTTCGATAAAGGTCGGGCACACAGTATTGACGCGAATATTGCTGGCCCCAAGCTCGATGGCCATGGCCTTTGTCAGGCCTTCAACAGCATGTTTGCTTGCCGAATAGACGGCGCGATTTGGACCGCCAACATGTCCCATCTGTGACGAGACGTTGATGATCGAGCCGCCCTGCCCTGCTGCCCGCAATTTGCCGACCACCGCCTGCGACACGAAGATGGTGGAGGCGAGGTTGAGCTGCATCACGGCCTGGTAGTCCGGCTCGGTGATGCCGTGGATCGCACTATGCCGCGCCGTCCCGGCCGAATTGACCAGGATGTGGAAGGGTTCACTTTCCTCGACGAACTGCCGCACAGCCGAAAAATCGGTGATATCGATGGCCACGCCTTCGGCAGAGAGCCCGGCTTCGGCCATTGCATGTACCACGGCCTCGATATCAGCAGCCGTACGCGCCGCCACCGTGACCAGGGCGCCAGCTTCAGCCAGCGCCACCGATGCCCCCAGCCCGATCCCGCGCGTGCCACCGGTCACGAGGGCACGTTTTCCATCGAGACGAAAGCTGGGCGTGCGGGGCAAATCCATCTTACTCGGCAGCCTTGGTGAGCGGTGAAGCCGCAGTACCATAGGGCACATTGCGACCGCCATAGCGACGGACCCGGATATTGGCCTGTTCGGCATGGCCAACAAAGCCTTCGAGCATCGACAAGCGCGAACCATAGGCGCCGATCGTGGCCGAAGCCTCGTCACTGGTGACGGTCTGCCAGGTGCAGGTCTTGAGGAATTTGCCGACCCAGAGGCCGCCGGTGTAGCGGGCCGCCTTCATGGTGGGAAGTGTGTGATTGGTGCCGATCACCTTATCGCCATAGGCAACATTGGTGCGCGGCCCGAGGAACAGGGCGCCATAATTGCGCATGGCATCGCGATACCACATGTCCCGATCGGTCATGACCTGCACATGCTCGAAGGCAATGCGATTGGCTTCGGCCAGCATTTCCTCGTGGCTTTCACAGACGATGACCTCACCGAAATCGGCCCAGGACTGCCGCGCAATGTCGGCAGTCGGCAGGATGGTGAGGATGCGTTCGATCTCGGCCATGGTTTCGCGAGCGAGTTTTTCCGAATTGGTCAGCAGGATGGCCGGGCTAGTGGGCCCATGCTCGGCCTGGCCCAAAAGATCGGTGGCACAGATCTCGCCGTCGACCGTTTCGTCGGCAATGATCAGCGTTTCCGTCGGACCAGCAAAGAGATCAATGCCGACACGACCATAGAGCTGGCGCTTGGCCTCGGCGACGAAGGCATTACCCGGACCCACGAGCATATCGACCGGATCAATGGTTTCGGTGCCGATCGCCATGGCGGCGATGGCCTGGATGCCGCCGAGCACATAGATTTCATCCGCACCCGCCATGGCCTGGGCCGCGACGATGGCCGGTGCGGGCTTGCCATTGAAGGGCGGTGCGCAGGTGATGACGCGCGGACAACCAGCGACCTTTGCAGTCAGCACGGACATATGGGCGGAGGCCAGCAAGGGATACTTGCCACCGGGCACATAGCAGCCCACGGAGCTGATCGGCACATGCTTGTGACCAAGCGTTACGCCGGGAAGCGTTTCGACGGCGAGATCGAGCATGGTGTCACGCTGCTTCTGCGCGAAATTGCGGACCTGGTTCTGGGCAAATTCGATGTCATGCAGATCCTGATCGGTCAGTTGGGCCATGCAGGCGTCGATCTCCTGCTGACTGAGCCGGAAATCCTTACGATCCCATTTGTCGAACTTGATGCTGAGTTCGCGGACGGCCTCGTCGCCGCGCTTCTCGACATCGGCGAGGATAGTCTCGACCGTCGCGCGCACCTGACGATCCGCCTCTGCCCGCTCCTCAACATCCTTACCGCGCTTCAGCCAGACCGGCATGGCAGCCTCCCCTCTTGTTCTGCGTTGGTGCATGTTACTGCATACGTATGCAATACTGCAAGTGTGTGACGCTGATCAGCTCACTTTTGGTTGGATCACAAGGGCCACGGCGGATGCTGCAGGGTCACGTCACTGGCCTGCTCGAAGGCGTGTCCGACCTGCAGAACCCGCACCTCGTCATTGTGCCGTCCGACTACCTGCATACCGATCGGCAAGCCCTTGTCGAAGCCGATCGGCAGCGCCAGGGCTGGGTGACCAGTAAGGTTGAAGCCGATGGTCCGCATCGGCGTCCAGACCGCTTCTTTTTCGAAGGGCGCCGCCTCCAATGCCGTCGTCAGGGCACCCGCCGTGACGATGACGTCACAAGTTGTCAGGAATTGATCGAGGTCGCGCGTGAAGTCGGCGGCTATGCGCTTTGCCCGAGCAAGCTCTTCTTCCGTAACAGCAAAGCCTGCGGCCAGACTGAGATAGGCGCGCCGCCCATAGGCCTCGGGATGCGCTCGCAAATCCTCGGCGTGGAAGTCAAAGCTTTCCTTGTGCAGTACTGCCGCCGCCGCGATTTCGACGGTCCGATATTCCGGGAGTTCGATTTCAGTCACAACGGCGCCGAGCTGGCTCAGTCGAGACATTGCGTCATCCATTGACGCCAAGACCGCGGGCATGACCTGTGCGTCATTGGCAAACCAATTACGGGCATAGCCGATCCGCAGCCCACGGATAGGTTCGCCCAAAAGGCGCGTCGATGCGTCTGCACCGGACCGGCCAGCGATGATGTCATAAGTCAGTGCAGCCTCGGCCACGGTGCGGCTCATGGGACCGACGTGATCCATGCTCGGCGACATGGTCAGCGCACCGTCTTTCGGTACGGATCCGTAGGTCGGTTTGAACCCGACGATGCCGCAGTAAAAGGCGGGGCCGCGAACCGAGCCGCCGGTGTCGGTGCCGATGGTCGTACGCAGCAGACCGCCTGCAGCGGCAACCGCACAACCGGATGACGATCCACCGGTAATATGCGCCAAGTTCCAGGGATTGCGGGCCGGTGGAAACAATCCGCTCTTGTCGGGGCCGACTGTCCCCCATTCATAGGTCGCCAGCTTGCCCATGATGATGGCACCGGCCGCGCGCAATCGGCGGACGATTTCAGCGTCGGCCTCTGCCCTCGCGTCAGCGCGTCCCGGCGCATTGGCTGTGGTTGGCAAGCCCGCGACGTCGATCATGTCCTTTATGCCAACGGGAATGCCATGCAGAGGACCGCGGTCGGTTCCGGCTGCAAGTTCTTCGTCGGCCTTGGCGGCGTCGGCGAGCGCCTGCTCTGCCGCCACGATATAGAAGGCCATGTAGGCAGCATCGCGCTCGACTATGCGCCGCAGTGTCGCCTGGATGAGCCCGACGGAAGACAGTCGGCCATCGCGCAGCCGCCGTCCCTGCTCGGCAATGTCGAGATCGAGAATATCGTCCGCATCCGCGACAGGGGTCGGCGCAGCCAGGCCATCGCTCATCCATGCAGCAAGGCCATAGAGCCCATCTGCCTCAACTTCTGTCAGGCTGAGGCCGGCCGCTTCGGCACGGTCACGGAAATAGGCTTGCCTTGCGGGCTTGTCGGCACTGACCATGTTCAGGCGATCCGGGCACCGGTGGAATGGTCGAAGAGATGGCAGGCCGACGACGGGATGGCGATCCGTACTGTCTCGCCAATCTCGGCGCGATAATCCTTGCCGACCTTGATCGACACCAGCTCGCCGCCGACGCGCATGGAGATCATCGTGGCTTCACCCAGCAGTTCCACCGTATAGATCGGCGCTTCGATCTGCCCGCCGGTTTCGGCCAGAGTTGCATCTTCCGCACGGAAACCCAGGGTCACCGGCCCCCTGGCCGACATTGCGAGGCCCTCGACACGTATACCTTCACCGGAAAAGGTGCCACTCTCGATCGTGCCCTTGATTAGGTTCATGGCCGGGGAGCCGATAAAGCTCGCGACGAAAGTATTGGCCGGACGATCGTAGATTTCCATCGGCGTGCCGACCTGCTGCACCAGGCCCTTGTTCATGACCACAACGCGGTCGGCCAGTGTCATGGCCTCGATCTGGTCATGCGTCACATAGATCGTTGTGCGCTTGAGCGTGTGATGCAGGTTCTTGATCTGGGCGCGGGTCGAGACGCGCAGCTTGGCATCCAGATTAGACAGTGGCTCGTCCATCAGAAAGGCGTTGGGTTCGCGCACAATGGCTCGGGCCAGGGCGACGCGCTGGCGCTGGCCACCCGAAAGGGCCGCCGGGCGGCGCTGCAGGAAATCGTCGAGCTCCACCATCTTGCTCGCCGCCATGACGCGCTCATGGTGCTGCTCCTGCGGCACCTTCCGCACCTTGAGCGGAAAGCGGATATTCTCGTAGACCGTCATGTTCGGATAGAGCCCATAGCTCTGGAACACCATGGAGATGTCGCGATCCTTGGGCTCGAGCTTGTTGACCAGCCGGTCGCCGATCCAGATCTCGCCCTCGGTAGTGTCTTCGAGGCCCGCGATCATGCGCATGGTCGTTGTCTTGCCGCAGCCGGAGGGGCCGAGAAGTACGAGGAATTCCTGGTCGGCGATGTCGAGGTTGAAATTGTCCACGCCGACAAAATTGGCCCAGCGCTTGGAAACGTTCTTGAGGCGGATCTGAGCCATGGGTCTAGCCTTTCACTGCGCCGGCGGTCAGGCCGCTGACGATCTGGCGTTGGAAGAAGAGCACGAGGATGAACAGCGGCACGGTCGCCGAGACGACTGCGGCTACGGCAAACATGACATTGCCCTGTTCCTGCACCGAACCGAGGAAGCTCGAAATTTTCGGAACCATGGTCTGGTTGTCGGCGCTCAGCAGCATCGAGGTGACGGCAAAGTCATTGTAGGCAAGAAGGAAGCTGAACAGGCCCGTCGTCACCACGCCTGGCCACATCACCGGAATGATGACGCGGCGGAAGGCCTCGAAGCGCGAGCAACCGTCGACCATGGCGCTTTCGTCGAGATCTTTGGGGATGGACAGGAAGAAGGAATGCAGCATCCACAGCGTGAACGGCTGGTTGATCGCCACCAGCACGATGATCGAGGTGGGTAGCACACCCCAGATATTGAGCTGGAAGAAGGGCAAGAGATACCCGGAAACCAGCGTGATATGCGGCATGGCGCGGAAGACGAGTGCGATGATCAGGATCCAGAAGGCATAGCGCTGGCCCGAGCGCGCGAGCGCGTAGCCACCCAGTGTGCCCAGCGTCAGCGAGATCACCGTCACCGAAACCGTGACGATCGCCGTATTGCCCACAGCGCGCCAGAATTCCTTGGTCACCCAGGCCCCATAGTAGCCGCTGCCGGTGAAGGAGCTGCCATCATTCTGGATCTGCGTATTGGTACCAAAAATTGCATTCCACCAACTCTGCCGCGAGAAGAAATCTGGTTCCACCTTGAACGATCCCCAGACGGTCCAGATGAACGGAAATGCGGCAAGGACCACCCAGAGGACAATGAAGCCATAGATCAGGACATTGAGCGGCAGCGGACGCTTTTGCGAAACAGTGGCATCGGACATATCAGACCACCTTGTGGTTGAATTCGCGCCAGGTGCGGAGCAGCACCGGCATGAGAAGGATGATGACGCCGACGATGGTCAGCACCGAGGTAGCGCCGGCCGAGCCGAACAGTTGCGCGTCGCCGGACAGGTCGTTGAAGATCATCCAGCTCAGCGAGGTCGCATTGGCTTCGGCCGAAAATCCGACGATGGGCTCAAAGACGCGGAAGTTATCCATCAGTTGCACCAGTGCGACAAAGGTCGCGAGCGGGGCAAGATGGGGGATGATGACGTAGCGGATGCGCTCCCAGCGGCTGGCGCCGTCGATCATTGCCGATTCCAGCGTATCGCCCGGCACGGTCTGCAAGCCCGCGTAAAAGACCACGAAGCTGAAGGGGGCATTGGTCCAGACGCCGTAGAACAGCAGCGACAGCCAGGTCAGCATGGGCGACTGCCGTAACGACAAGGTCGGGTCGTTCATCAGGTAGCGCAGGCTGGCGCCGATGATGCCGTTGGGCTGGATCATCCAATAGAGGATCAGCGAACCGACAAGCGGCGTGATGATCATGGGCAGAAGCGAGAAGAAGATCACCGGCCCCTTGGTGACTTTGGGCAGTGTGTTGACGGCGAGTGCGATGGCAAAGCCCAACGCCATGGCAAGCGGCGTGACAACGAAGCAGAACACCAGCGTGAAGCTCAGGGCCTTGTAGAAAGGCAGGTTATAGATGCGGGTGACGATATCGCCGAAGCCATTGTTGTTGGCGAGGATGGCGCCGATTTCGTTGACCGCCAGATGCCCGCGATTGAGGTAGGTACCAAATCCATTGAACCGCCCCATGGGCTGTTCGGCGCGCAGCTCGGCCATGGCAGCGGTATCGACACGAGTCTCCGTGGTGCAACCGCCAAACGGTTGGCAGCTTTCCACTTCGACCAGGATGCGGCCGTGTTCGACATGAAAGCTCTGCACCACTACCGAGACGATCGGCAAGGCAATGAACAGGACCATCGCAATCAGCGAGGGCAGGATGAAGGCAAAGAATGTCTTGTGCGGCATGCAATGCCTCCTCGGAAGCTGAGCTGGCGAGTATTGGCCGACGTCAGCCCGTCTGTTCGGGACTTCAGCCGGCATTCCCCTCCGCGGGGAGAAATCAGGGAGGAGCACAGGCTACGACATCGCAGCATCCAGCGCTCCTCCCAACCGCCCCTATCGGAAGGAAATTTCGTCTGGCAGGCGTGACGCGTCAGCGTCGCGACAGACCCTAGAGGTAGCCGCCTTCCTTAGCGGCGGTATCATAGGCGGCTTTTACATCGCTCAGTGCCTGAGCGGCATCTTCCGTGCCGGCCATGTATTCCGCCAGCTCGGACGAGAGCGCTGTGTGCAACAGGCCCATATAGGGCTGCATCGGATAGGCACGGGCACCGGCGTTGGCCGTGGCGATCACGCCAACCGCATTCGGGCCGGGCTCGTAACCCTCGACCAGCCAGGTCGCAACGGTCGGGTTGGCAGCAACCATTTCTGGGCTGATGCCATGCACCATGGCCTGAAAGGACGCCGCTGCGTCTTCATCGGAAATGTTCTTGGCGATGGTGAAGCCATCCCACCACAGGGCCACAGCCGGAGTGGTGCCGCCAGCAATGGTCGGTGCGCCAGCCATCACGGTGTTTTCGACAACGCCTTCTGCCGCGCCGTCACCCTTGAGCATGTCACCGGCCAGCGAACCCCACTGCACCATCATTGCAACCTTGCCAGCCTTGTATTCGGCCTGGATGCCATTGGCGTCGAAGGTCAGATAGTCAGGATCCATATAGGTCGTCAGCGCCTTCATGGTCTCGAGCGTCTTGAGGCCATTTTCGTTGTCGATGGCCAGTTCGGCCGAGCCCGGCGCGAAGAACTCGCCGCCCGTGCCGAGATAGGTGTTGACGAATTCGGCGGCCAGATCCCAGCCCGGCTTGTCCGAAGCAGCCAGTGGAGTGGCAATCACGCCATCGGCCTTGAGCTTGTCGGCCGCAACGAGGATGTCTTCATAGGACTTGGGCTCGGCAATACCGGCCTCATCGAGCAGGTCCTTGCGGTAGAAGAGATGCTGCGCATTGCCCATGAAAGCGACGGCCATCACCTTGCCGTCGATCTTGATGAGCTGGTTGGGCTGAAGCGACTGGCCATACTGGGCAACCAGATCATCCAGCGGACGGATCAGGTCGGCGTTCAGCAGCGGCACGATGGAATTGTTGGCGACCACGGCCACGGTATATTCGGCGGGATTGATCGAGAGCGCGGGAACCTGGAGGTTCTTGTGCTCGGCATTGGCGTTTGCCGTCACTGTCACGCCGTCCCCTGCGCATTCCTCGGCAGTCGAATTGACGAGACGCAGGGCCTCGAAATCATTGCTCAGGATGCGAACCGAACCGGCTTCGATCCCGCATTCGGCATAGGCTGCACCTGCCCCGAGGGCCACGGCCATCGTCGAAACGGCCAGCATAAGAATGGGCTTCATATCGTTCTCCTGACGTTGCGGCACCTGGTGCCTGCGCTTTGTGCTGGCCAACAGCCAACCGCACTCCCCTGCGATAATTGCATACGTATGCACCCCTTTTGCATTCGTATGCAATTGCTAACTAAACACAACCATTTCTGGTCCGCAATAGGCCAAATGCAGATGGTCCACGGCTGATGCCTCGCGCCATGGAGGGCTCACTGCATCGCCTCATCAATATGGGCTAAGATACGAAGGCTGTTGTAATTACAACGACTTTCACAATGCCCTTGCCTTGGGACGAGGCGCTTGAGACGTACCTGGTTATCGGCATAATTGGCTTACACCCAAGTGTGACGCGCCGGCCTCCAGAGAGGCTTTATCGAACGCCGAGGAGCGCGCCCTGATTGCGCGCTCTTAACCAGTGGTGCTGAAATCATGCACGCTGCAGGCATGGCCCTATGGGAGCTCGCCTATGGCGTTCGACGCATGCCGAGCCAACCATGCGCGCTGGCGAATGAGCGGAACCTTCCTTCGGCCCAATTGTAGATGCGGGACGACAGGATGCCGAAACCGATGGCGCCGAAGAAGGCCAGCCAGGGCATCGGGCCGTGGAACAGTCGGATGACCAGCGACTTGATCTGGCCATGGCTGAGATACATGAACATCGAGGAGCCAGCGATTTCGGCAATCACGGTCTTCACCGTCGATGGTACGGTGATCTCGGGCCAGAACAGCAGCAGTGCAGAGGCACCGATGATGTAGGCGCTGGCCGAAGTGAACCAGTGATGCATTACGACGGCCACAGCCACGATCGCCATGGCCACGATCCGACTGCGCAGGTCACGTGCGCTGGCCATGAGCATGCCGCAGCCGACGGTCCAAAGATACCAGATCGGCGTGCGATGATAGAGGTACATGGTGTCCCACACCCGCTCGACCAATGCGCTGAGTATTATCGACAGGACGATCAACGTCGTGCAGGCAACCATGGGCTGCTTGCGCAGGAAATCCCTGACTGCGGGGAAGGCGAGCAAGGCCGCCACCACCAGCAGGAGCTGCATGTAGATTTCAGAAAAGTAGAAATAGTAGACCTGATATTCGCCCGGATCGAACCAGTTTGAGATCAGCAACAGCGGCTTTACCTCGAGCGTTCTGGCCAGCAACTGCATGATTGCGAGGACCAGGAATGTGGGTATGGCAATGCGGATGACGCTGCTGAACAGGGTCCCCAGCTTTCCGGTCCGACTGATCTCGGGCCACTGGAAGCGCATGACGCTGTAGCCGCAGAGCATGAACAGGAAATAGGCTGCGCCCCAATTGCTGCTGTAGACGAAGGTGTCGAGGTGTAGCGCGACAATGCAGATCATGAAAAAGGCGCGGGTCAATGTCGCCGACTCCAGCGTGCGCCAGGAGGCCCTCCCGCCAACCTTTGCCACAGAAGTCCCCAGACCATCCATGTGTGCTTGCAGTTGGCTGACCGTTCGCGATTCCCAGCCGCTGGGCAGCGCGCCAAAGCGATCCTCGAAGCCGAGCGAGAACTGGATATAACTCAGCGAGTCTCCGCCCATGGTTTCGAAGCTGTCTTGCTGGCCGATGCTGCGTCCCGGGAAGAAATCCCGGAAGAAGGCGGCAACATCTTTTGCCTCAGGCGCCGTCTCCGGAGCGGTCGCAACACTTTCCTTCGCAGCATTCTGCTGAACAAATTCTTCTGTCAGGATGCGGCGCAGCGGCTTGCCGTTTGGCGTACGCGGGATGGATGGCATGATCCGGACATGGAGCGCATCACCCGCCTGCAGCCCAAGCTCCTTCAGCGCCTCGGACGATGCGGAGAACAGGCGGTCAATGGCAAGGTCGGCCGATTCCGCAACGACAAGCACCCCCTCGCCCCGCAGCGGATCCGGCACTTTTGAAACGACAATATTGGCGCCCTGCCCCAGGCGCTTGGTGATCCTGGCTTCCAGGACATCGGGATTGATCTTGACGCCACCGACATTGATCTGGTCGTCGGCGCGACCATCAAAATAGAGGTATCCATCCTTGAAATGCCCGAGATCGCTGGTCTGTAACCAGCCCTCGACATCAGAGAGGCTCACCAGCTGATCGCTGTTAAGACGCCAGCGGGCCACATGCGGGCCGCGGATGCGGATCTTGCCCTCATCGGAGATGCCGACTTCGGTCGCGCCGACAGGCTTGCCGACGGAATCCAGCACGTCATCCGGAGCATCGGAAATGGTCAGGAAGGTGCTGCGCGAGGCTTCGGTCAGACCATAATGCTGTACGATGCGGGCATTGGGAAAGAGGTCGCGGATGCTGCGCTTTTCAGCGCCGGACATATATTGCGAGCCGATTTCGAGCCAGCGAAGCTTGCGACCGGCATCGCCGATCACACCCGGGGTCTTGAGCACGATCCGCAGCAGCGTCGGCACGGCGGACAGGGAATTGACCTCGTCAGACCGAAGCATGCGGGCCAGTTCGAGCGGATCGAAGCCGTGTGGAGGCAAGTAGGCGCGGCCGCCCGCGGCGCTGACGGCACGGATGCGGCCGATGCCGAAGCTATAGGTCACGGGCACGCCGACATATTCGCGGACTTCGGACGTCAGCTCCATCTGGCTGATGATGCGGTCGGCGGCATCGGCAAGATTGGCGTAAGTCAGAACGATGCCTTTGGGCTTGCCTTCTGTCCCGGAGGTGTAGGTGACCTGCGCCGGGCGGTCATCGCGGATCAGGGCGTGATGGTCGGTGAACCAGCCGGTCTCGTCCTTGGGTACGATGCAGCGATCGATTTCGATCCCGGTCAGCGATTGCGCGAAAGCTTCGTCGGGAACATTGACCAGGGGCTGGCGCGCTTCATTCTGCGCAAAAACATTCTCGATGTAAGACACCGAATTCCGCGTGACGAGCGCGGTAGCCGTTAACTTCCGATTGTGCACCCTGGACACTCCCCGAGGCCGCTATTTCAGCCGCTGGAAGTGGATATAGCACGCAGCTGAAATACAGCCCAAGCACAGCCGTAGATAAATCCACGCCGATGCTTAATTGTGATCGCTACCGAGAACACATCTCAAATTGACAGAACTAGCTCCCCCCATAAGTTTGAAATGCTTGAGGCATCCTGCGTATCTCGGGGTGTATTCTGAGAAGCTTCAGCGACGGAATGAAATACTGGAAAAATAATGTGATCGGGACCCGCCATTGTCGGCAGTGTAATGGCGTTCGATACCATCCTTCAACAATGGCGCACCTGATTATGGGGTTCGCGGGAAGACCACCGTCTGCCGCAAGCCACCGTCAGGACTGTTGCAGATCGATAGGCGACCGCCGTAGCGCTCGATGATTTCGGCGGCGAGGGCAAGGCCAAGTCCGGCTCCAGGAATGGTTTGCAGCCGTCCCGGCTCGGCCCTGAAGAAGGGCTCAAAGACGCGTTCGATGAGATCTTCCGGAATGCCCGGACCCTTGTCGCGGATGATCAGGGACACTTCGTCCGTAGACGCAATGAGCTCGGCGCTGCCGCCCTTGCCGTGCGTTGCGGCATTGATCAGCAGGTTGCGAATGGCGCGCCGGGTAGCCAGAGGCGGCAGCGCCAAAGTGATCCGGTCGAGGTGTGCCACGGTAAGGTCGTGCCCATGCTCGGCGAGATCTTCCACCTCGTCGCGCAGCAGTTGGTCCAGCGACAACGGTTCGACAAGCGCGTCGGTCACCTCTTCGCGGACGAGGCCGATGGCGCTGTCTGCAATGCGTTCAAGTTCATCGACATCCCTCAGCCAGGCGGCGCGATCGTCGTCGTCGAGGAATTCGGCGCGCAATCGCATGCGCGTCATGGGAGTCCGGAAGTCATGTCCGGCGGCGGCGACCAGACGCATGCGGCTTTCCATGGCGCCGCGCAGGCGCGAGGACAGCCGGTTCAGCATGCGCGCCGTCTCGATGGTTTCGTGACTGCCCGTTTCTGGAAGCGGCGGCAGCACGCCATCCGGCCCGATGGTGACCAATGCCTGTTCCAGCACGGCAAAGGGCCGGGTGACGCGATAGGACATTATAAGCGAGACGAGGATCACGCCAACAACGATCAAACCCATCCAGGCGCCCATGATAAGCCAGAAATCGATGGGTGGCAGGGTGTCATGAGGGAAGTCGATGGCGATGTATTCGCCTGCCATCTGCAACACGGCAACCGGCGTGTCGGCGGTCTTGTCATGATAGACCGCGACCGGGACGCTGATGTCATCGGACTGCAGGCGGCTCGTGATGGCCCGCGTCAGGTCTTCGACAGGCTCCCCCAGGCGAGCGACCTGATCCGCGGTCAGATGCGGGAAGGAACCCGGGCCGATATTGGCGGCTCCGTAGAGCGCGCGGATCTGGAACGCCACTGGCCCCGCCATGCGGTCGGGCGCGGGATAGGAGATGGCGACGAAGGTCACAAGGCTCGCCACCGCCACGACCAGGCAGATGGCGCCGATCAGGATGCCGGCAATGCGGATCTGCAGCCGGGTCAACGTGAAGCCTCGACGCGTTCAACCCGCATGGAAAGCTGATAGCCGCCATTGCGGACGGTCTTGACGATGTCGTCGTGTCCGGCCTCACGAAACTTGCGGCGGATGCGGCTGATGAGAACGTCGATGGAGCGATCCACCACCGCGGCCTCGCGACCCTGGGTGAGGTCGAGCAATTGCTCGCGAGAGAGAATACGGCCGGGGCGATCCAGCAAAACCTGCAGCAGCTGGAATTCGGCACCCGTCAGGTCGATGGCGTCGCCGGTGAGACCCGTCACCGTGCGTGAGGTCGGGTCCGCAACGTAGCCGGCGAAGCTGTAGCATTCGCGCGGGCCGACTGCCGGGGCAATATCCCCTGCCCGTCGCAACACGGCACGGATACGCGCTACCAGCTCCCGCGGACTGAAGGGTTTCCCCAGATAATCATCGGCGCCCAATTCAAGCCCGACGATGCGGTCCACCTCTTCCTTGAGAGCCGTGACCAGGATGATGCTGATACGCGCGTCGCGATTGCGCAGGCTACGACAGATATCGAGGCCCGATCCATCCGGCAGCATGACATCAAGGATGACGAGGTCGAACTGGCCAGCGGCCATGCGCTCATCGAATTCGGCACGGCTCCCGGCTGCAGCCGTGCGAAAGCCCTGCTCGGTCAAAAAGCGACTGAGCAGACGCCGGATTTCGGGGTCGTCGTCGACCACCAGAATGTTTGCCACCATGATTGGCCTCCTCGGTCTTACATAACGCACCGGCCAGACACGTCCAGCGGCCACATATTGCGCAACATTGCTGACAAGCGACGAGCAATGTTCGGAAACAAATTTGTCCGGCGTTGACACATTCGGCAAAGGATCGTTGTCGACCAGCAAACTGGCGCCATCAAACAAGAAAATCAAAATATCCAGAAGCACTCCGTCAACCGGCTCCGGACATCATGCAAAAGCTCGCGCTCACTCTCGCCATGCTCATGGCAACCACTGCTCCATCCTTCGCACAATTTCCCGGCGGCGCTGCCGCGACTGGGCCGATTGAAGTCGGCGTTATTACGCTCCAGCCCGAGTCAACGCCGATCACTACGGTCCTGCCCGGACGGGTAATCGCTTCGGCGACGGCCGATGTTCGCCCGCAGGTCGGGGGCGTCGTGACTGAGGTGCAGGTGCGGGAGGGTCAGCGTGTCGAGGCCGGCGCGGTGATCGCCAAGGTCGACCCGGCAACCTACGAGGCCGACGTGGCAGTGGCCGAGGCTGCTTTGGTAAGCGCTCAGGCTCAGGTTCCGACAGCGCAAGCGACAGTCGAGCGCTACCAGACCCTCAACGCTTCCGGCGGTATCAGCCGGGCTGAGCTCGATACGGCGCTTGTCACGCTGGCCCAGGCGCAGGCGGCAGTTACCAGCGCCGAGGCACAGTTGCGCGTGGCCAACCTGACACTGGAACGATCCACCATAACGGCGCCTATCAGCGGCGTTCTTGGCACGATCAACGTGCAGGTCGGGTCATTGCTGACGGCCAGCCAGACAGAGGCACTGACGACGATCCGGCAGGTCGACCCGGTGGATATCACGCTCGTCGAAAGCAGTGCCAACCTGCTGTCTGCCCGCCAATCATCGCGCGACCGGCAGCCGCCATCTGACACCGCAGAGCCCCCACGTCTCGCGGTGACGCTGACGCTTGAGGATGGCTCTTCCTATGATCAGGAGGGCAGCGTTTCCAGCATGGACATGGTGGTCAGCGAGACGACCGGCACCTTCACGCTGCAGGCCAGCATGCCCAACCCGGATCGCGTGCTGCTGCCCGGCATGTTCGTGCGCGCCACGATCAGCTTTGGCGATCAGGACGGTATTTTCCTCGTGCCCCAACGCGCGGTGACCTTCAACGAAGATGGCCTGCCCACGGCGTATTTCGTTGGTGCGGATAAAACCGTGGAACAGCACGTGCTGGCCGCCAGCCGGGTCGTCAACAATGCCTGGGTGGTAACCGACGGGATCACCGCCGGCGACCAGCTTATAGTCGACGGGTTGCAGAAGATCGAGGTGGGCACGGCCATCAGCCCGCTGGAAGTGACCATGGAAGCCAACGGCGTCATCTATCAGGAGGCGCCAGCAGTACCGTCGGAAGGCGCAGCGCCTGCAGAGGGAGCCAACTGATGTCGGCTGTTGATAACCAGGCCGCGCCCGGCGCCGCCCTGCCCAGTCGCCGCTCGCTGGCCAGCTTTTTCATCGCCCGTCCAGTGTTTGCCATCGTGCTGGCCATCGTGACCTCACTGGCTGGTGCAGTCGGCATCTATTCCCTGCCCATTTCGCAATATCCGGAAATCGCGCCGACCACGATCCGCATCGGCGCCACCTATAGCGGCGCAAGCGCAGAGGCCGTCGAAAACTCGGTGACCACCGTCATCGAGTCCGCCATGACCGGGTTCACCGACCTGCTTTACATGGAGAGCACGTCCAGCACCGGCTCGGCTAATGTCACACTGACATTCGGCAGTTCCATCGATCCCGACATCGCCCAGGTGCAGGTGCACAACAAGCTGGCGCTGGTGGAAAGCCGGCTTCCCGATGCCGTGCAGCAATCGGGCCTGACGGTAAACCGCTCCGGCAGCTCCATCCTGATGATCGGCAATATCATCTCCAATGACAGTCGCTTCAGCTCCCAGGAGCTTGCCGACATCATGAGTTCAACCGTCGAACCCGTGATCGAGCAAGTCGAGGGTGTCGGTGGCATGCAGTCCTTTGGTTCAGGCTATGCCATGCGGATCTGGCTCGATCCGCTCTCGCTGGCCCAGTTCAACCTGACGCCAAGCGATGTGAGCTCCGCCATTCAGCAGCAGAATGTGCAGGTTTCGGTCGGTACGCTCGGCGCCTCGCCAACCACAGACGGGCAACAACTGCGCGCCACCATCACGGCGCAGACCCAGCTGCAGACAGTGGAGGAATTCGAAAACATCATCCTGGTCTCTGCCGGAGACGGCGCAAAGGTCCGCCTCGGCGACGTGGCACGGGTCGAACTGGGCCTGGAATCCTATGGTCAGGAATCGACCTACAACGGTGTGCCGGCAGCGGGATTTGGTGTGCAATTGTCCAGTGGCGCCAATGCAATCAGCACGGCTGAGGGCGTACATGCGGCGATGGATGGGCTCGAAAACGCCCTGCCCGATGGCGTGGAAGTCGTCTATTCCTACGAAACGACACCCTTCGTCGAACTCTCGATCGAGAAGGTGATCCATACGCTGATCGAAGCGATTGTTCTGGTCTTCGTCGTGCTGCTGGTGTTCCTGCAGAATTGGCGCGCAACCCTGATCCCGATGATCGCCGTGCCCGTCGTCATGCTCGGCACATTCGGCATTCTCGCGGCGCTGGGCTATTCGATCAATACGCTCACCATGTTTGCCATGGTGCTGGCCATCGGCCTGCTGGTCGACGACGCCATCGTGGTGGTGGAAAATGTCGAACGCATCATGGGCGAAGAACATCTGTCGGCCCGTGAGGCGACAGAAAAGTCCATGGGCGAGATCACCGGCGCCGTCATCGGCATCGCTGCGGTGCTGACTGCCGTCTTCATCCCCATGGCCTTCTTCTCGGGTTCTGTTGGCGTAATCTACCGCCAGTTCTCGGTGACCATCGCTTCGGCCATGATCCTGTCGGCGGTGGTCGCGCTCGTGCTTACGCCCGCACTTTGTGTGCTGATGCTCAAGCCACATGACCCCGAACGCCCGCGACGCTTCAATCTTTTTGGCTGGTTCAACACGGGCTTTGGCAAGCTGACTGGCGGCTATGTCAGTTCGGTCGGTTACCTCGTCGTTCGTCCGCTGCGTGTGCTTGTGCTGTTTGTCGCCCTGCTGGGGGGAGCCTATTGGCTCTATACCCAGTTGCCGAGCTCCTTCATTCCCGAAGAAGACCAGGGCGTGCTGATGACGATGATCAGTCTGCCTGAGGGCGCCAATGCCGCCCGCACCCAAGCAGTTATGGATATTGTCGAGAACTACTATCTTACCGAGGAGGCCGATGCGGTCGAAAGCGTCTTCATGACACTGGGCTTCGGTTTTAGCGGCAGTGGCGAGAACAGCGCCATGGGCTTCGTGCGGCTCAAGGATTTCAGCGAGCGCACCGATGCCAGCCTGTCGGCTTCGGCAGTGGCACAACGGGCGCTGGTCTATTTCAACCAGATCCGCGATGCGCAGGTGTTTGCCCTGGCGCCGCCGGCCATCCAGGGTCTTGGACAGTCCAATGGCTTTGAGATGGTGTTGCTCGACCAGTCCAATGCCGGTTCGGACGCCTTGGGCGAGGCCAGCAATGATCTGGCGGACTTGGCCGAGCAGACCAGCGAAGTGACCAATA
Source organism: Candidatus Devosia phytovorans (assembly GCA_029202405.1). Taxonomy (NCBI): domain Bacteria; kingdom Pseudomonadati; phylum Pseudomonadota; class Alphaproteobacteria; order Hyphomicrobiales; family Devosiaceae; genus Devosia; species Candidatus Devosia phytovorans. The sequence continues at coordinate 2,131,885 of CP119312.1, forward strand.
TTCGTGGCAATTCCGGGGATCTCGACAGCCAGCTCAAGGTGGTGATCGACCAGGAGCGCGCCGGTGCCTTGGGCATCGACCTGTCTGCGGCCAATGCGGTGCTGAGCACGGCTTTCTCGGGCAGCAATGTCAACGACTTCATCTATGAGGGCGAGATCAAGCCGGTGATCGTGCAGGGCGATGCGCAATATCGCATGCAGCCACAGGACATCAAAAGCTGGTTCGCCAAGAACAATGATGGCGAGATGGTTCCCTTCTCCTCGTTTGCCACGACGGAATGGATCCAAGGCTCGGCTTCCCTGTCGCGCTTCAACGGCACGCCGTCGATTTCGATCAGCGGGTCCAATGCCACCGGCGTGTCGTCGGGCGCTGCCATGGACAAAATGGAAGCACTGGTTGCCGAGATGGATGGCGGCTACGGTACGGCCTGGTCGGGCCTGTCCTATCAGGAGCGCCTGTCTGGTTCGCAGGCCCTCCTGCTCTATGCCGTCTCGATCCTTGTGGTGTTCCTCTGCCTTGCCGCTCTCTACGAAAGCTGGCTGATCCCCATTTCGGTGATCCTGGCCGTGCCGGTCGGCGTGGCTGGCGCCCTGCTCGCCGCCTATGTGTTTGGCCAATCCAACGACGTCTATTTCAAGGTTGGCCTGCTGACGACAATGGGGCTCACGGCGAAGAACGCGATCCTGATTGTGGAATTCGCACGCGATCTCAAGAACCAGGGCATGTCGGTAATCGACGCCATCATGGGTGCAGCGCGCCTGCGTCTACGGCCCATCGTCATGACCTCGCTCGCTTTCCTGCTTGGCGTCATGCCGCTGGCCACCGCCAGTGGCGCCGGGTCGGGCGCCCAGAATGCCATCGGCATCGGCGTGATGGGCGGCACAATGGCCGGCACCGTGCTCGGCCTCTTCTTCGTTCCGGTCTTCTTCGTCCTCATTGGCAGGGCGTGGCGGGAGGCCTGAACGATCGGACCGGGGCGGGTTTGAGCGCTCCACCCCGGTCCAACCATTCACCGCCATCTAGACGGCTGGACGGTCTGGAAAAAATGGTCTCGCTGACCGGACGGGCCACTGCATTTTTGACCGGCAAACTCTCATGATTGGCGAAGCATTGTGCCGGTGTCCAGGCGGCGCTGGTGCCAGCTGAATGCTTCCTCGAGCAGGTGTGGGGTATGGCCACCGCGCTGGCAGGCACGTTTGAAATAATCGCCACTCTGGTCCCGATAGAGCGGGTGAACGCAGTTGTCGATGATGGCGCGGGCGCGTTCGCGCGGCGCCAGTTCCCGCAGGTCGGCAAGGCCGCATTCGGTGACGATGATGTCGACGTCATGCTCGGTATGGTCGACATGGCTGACCATTGGCACGATGGAAGAAATGGCACCTTGCTTGGCCAATGACTTGGTGACGAAGATGGACAGGTAGGCATTGCGGGCGAAATCGCCGGAGCCACCGATGCCGTTCATCATATGCGTGCCGTTGACATGGGTCGAATTGACGTTGCCGTAGATGTCGACCTCCAGCGCCGTGTTGATGGCGATAATGCCAAGGCGGCGAACGACTTCGGGATGATTGCTCATCTCCTGCGGGCGCAGCACCAGGCGGTCCTTGTACTGAGCGAGCCGTGGAAAGACGCGGGCGGCACAAGCGGCGCCGAGCGTGATCGACGAGGCGGAGGCAAAGACCAGCTTGCCGGCATCGAAGAGGTCAAATGTCGAGTCCTGCAGCACTTCGGAATACATCTTGAGATGGTGGAATGGCCCGTCCGCGAGGCCGGCAAGAACGGCGTTGGCAATGGAGCCTATGCCAGCCTGCAGGGGCTGGAGGGTCATGTCGAGACGGCCCTTGGCCACCTCCCCTTCCAAAAAAGCGATCAGCCGACCGGCGATGGCAGCAGTATCGGCATCAGGCGGCTCGACGCTGGAGGCGCTGTCCTCGGTGTGGGTGATGACAATGGCTTCGATCTTGTCCGGGTCGATCGAGACATAGGGGAAGCCGATGCGGCTCTCGCAGGACACGATCGGGATGGGTGAGCGGGTGGGTCGTTTGGAGGGGAAATAGACGTCGTGCAGCCCTTCCAGTTCGAGCGGCTGGGACAGGTTGATCTCGACGATTATCTTCTTGGCAAGAACGGAGAAACTGGCTGAATTACCGACCGATGTGGTGGGTACGATGCCGCCCAACTCGGTGATGGCGGCAGCCTCGACGATGGCGTAATCGAGTGGCCCGAGCTGGCCAGAGCGGATGTGCTCGACGGTCTCGCTCAGGTGCTGGTCGATGAACATGACCTCGCCGCGATTGATGGCGGCGCGCAGGGTGGCATCTGCCTGAAACGGCATGCGGCGGGCCAGGATGCCGGCTTCGGTGAGGATGCGGTCGACGTCGTGGCCCAGCGAGGCGCCGGTGATCAGGGTGATCCTGAACGGGTCGGTAGCGGCTCGTTCGGCCATGGCGAGGGGGACGGCCTTGGCGTCGCCGGCCTTGGTGAAGCCGCTCATGCCGACGACCATGCCGTCGGCCAGGCGATCTGCCGCTTGGCGAGGGGTCATGATCCGTTCGAGCAATTCGGGACGGCGGATTCTCCTGGCCAGCTCATTTTTGTCAAGCATTGCAATACCTTGGTCGGCGTTTCGTGGTCCATTTTGGGCGAATGGCGTGCGATTTCCTTGACTTGGGTCAATCGATTCCGCCTTCGCCCGAGCTAGTGATCGTCTGTCCCCGGCACGATCAGGAGCGAGAATGAGCGGTGATCTGCAGTATGAGGATGAACCTCGCTCCTGTCGCCAGTGCAGCGTCCGGCATCATGGAATTTGTGGCGCGCTGAATGGGCAACAGCTGACCTTGCTGTCCCGGAATACGCGGCATAGCCGGCATGAGCCAGGCGCCGAGCTGTTCGGGGACGAGACGGAAATTACCAGCTACGCCAATGTGATAAGCGGCGTCATCAAGCTGATGAAGGTGCTTGAGGATGGCCGCCAGCAGGTGGTCGGGCTGAAATTTGCCAATGATTTCATCGGGCGGATCCATGCCCGGTCGAATGCGATGTCGGCCGAGGCGGCGTCGGAGGTGGAGCTTTGCCTGGTGCCGCGGCAAATTATTGAGACGCTGCTGGAGGATAGCCGTCAGTTGGAGCGGCATTTGATGAAGGAAGCGCTGCGCGAGCTGGACGAGGCGCGGGAATGGATGGTGACGCTGGGGCGGAAGTCGGCGGCGGAGCGGGTTGCCAGTTTCCTCTATCTTATTGCCCTGCATCAAAATCCTGATCTTGGGCCGGCGCAGAATGCGATCGAATATGACCTGCCGCTGACCCGCAGCGACATGGCGGATTTTCTGGGACTGTCGATCGAGACGGTGTCGCGGCAGCTGACGGAATTGCGGCGGCTGGAGGTGGTTGTCATCCGCAACAAACGCCATGTGATCATCCCCGATACGGGGCGGCTACGGCGCCGAAGCGGTTGATGAGGCTCAAGAAAAATTCATCATACAAATCATTAACTTGTATGATCACACGGCCCTGGAATAGCGTGCCGGACCCAACTGCAGGTAGGCGTCCAAGCATGCTGCAAGACTTCTGACAAAGCTCCGGCGATTTTCCGGCACGTCCAGCCGTTGCCCATGAATCACGGCGATGTGGTTGGGGTCGTCGGCCACGGCCGCGATGGCGTCGTCGATGACCGGCTCTGCGTCCGCACCGAACTTGTTGCGCAGGTCGTCGAAGTCGAGCGCGAAATCGCAGAGCAGTCTTTCGATGGCATAGGCACGAACGCGATCGTCATCGGTGAGAGCAACACCCTTCTCGACAGCGCCGCGACCGTCGAGCGCGCGACGCATGTATTCGTGGGTCGAGACGACATTCTGGATATAGCCCTGGGGCAGACGACCGATGGCGGAGGCACCGAGGCCGATGAGGGCGGCGTGGCTGTCGACGGTATAGCCCTGGAAGTTGCGGTGCAGTCTGCCAGTGCGGCTGGCGTGGGCGAGGCTGTCGTGTGGCAGGGCGAAATGGTCGAAGCCGATACGCTCATAGCCCTGGGCGACGAGTTCGGCGGCGGCGGCCTGGCTCTGGCGGAAGCGCTCGAGCGCATCGGGCAGCGAAGCCACGTCGATCATGCCCTGGTGTTTCTTCATCCAGGGGACGTGGGCGTAGCCGAACAGGGCGATGCGCTCGGGGCGCAGGGAAGCGACTTGGCGGGCGGTGTTGACGGCCCCTTCGAGCGTCTGGTGCGGCAGGCCGTAGAGCATGTCGATGTTGAGCGAGGTGACGCCCACCGCGCGCACGGATTGTACGACATGGCGGGTCTGTTCGAAGGTCTGGATGCGGTTGATGGCCTGCTGCACCCTGGGATCGAAATCCTGCACGCCGATGCTGGCGCGGTTGAGACCGGCGGCGGCCCAGGCGGCATATTTGTGGTCGCTCATGTCATTGGGGTCGAGCTCGACGCTGAAGGTCACCTGCTCGGCGAAGTTGAAGGCCTCGTGCAGCATTTCGGTGGTGCGGGCGATATCTTGCGCCGACATGAGCGAGGGCGAGCCACCGCCCCAATGGACCGCGGTGACCGGGCGGTTACCGACGGCGGCGCCGATGGTGCGGATCTCGGCAGCCATGGCTTCGAGATAGACGGTGATCGGGGAGTAGCGGTTGGTCTGCTTGGTGTGGCAGCCGCAGAACCAGCAGAGCCGATCGCAGAAAGGCAGATGGAGATAAAGGGAAACCTCAGCATCTTCAGCTAGTTCGCCCAGCCAGGTCAGATATTGATTCTGGCCGATGCCGGTGTGGAAATGGGGTGCGGTGGGATAGCTGGTATAGCGTGGGACCGGCCTGGTCAGCTTAATGGCAATATCTTCACTCATGGCGCGCATCCCGGATTTCGATCATTCCATCTAGGATGATCGGCCGGGAAGAACTTTGACCCCGATCAAATGTCAGGGCTTGTCGTCATCGAGCAGGATGCGCTGGGCGGCGCCTTCGATGTCGTCGTATTGCCCTGCCCGCACGGCCCAGAAGAAGCCGGCAAGCGCCAGACCGCCGAGGCCCATGGCCGACAGGATCAGAACGACAAGACCACTCATTTTGCCAATCTACTTAGTTGGGGCCCCGGCGCGAGACGGAGGCGCAGGGCGTTGAGAACGACGATCAGGGAAGAGGAGGACATGGCGATGGCCGCCAGCAGGGGCGTCATGTAGCCAAGCGCCGCCAGTGGCAGCATGACGACGTTGTAGAGCACCGACAGCGCCAGGTTCTGCCGCACCAGGGCGTCGGCCCGACGGGCCAGCCACAGGGCGAAGGGTATGCCGGCCAGACGGTCGTTGGTCAGGACGAAATCGGCGGCGGCGCGGCCGACGTCGGCTGCAGCCGCGGGGGCGAAGGACACATCGGCGGCGCGCAGGGCAATGGCGTCATTGATCCCGTCGCCCACCATGGCCACTGCGCCCTGTTCGCGCAGTTCGGCAATGGCATCGCTCTTGGCCTGGGGCGAGAGGGCAAAGCGGGCGGCGATATTGCCCAGGCGGGCCGCTACGCGCTGGACGCTGCCGCGCCGGTCGCCTGAGAGCAGCACGAGGCCGACCTGCTGGGACTTGAGCCGGGCAATGGTCTGGGGGGCGTCAGGCCGCAGGTCATCTGCGAAATCGAAGGCCGCCACGGGCGCCCCGTCCTGGGCGAGCCAGACCCGGCTCCCCTCGCCTGCCCCATCATCCTCGGCACCACAGAAGCCGGCGCTGCCGAGGCGCCAGAAGGATGTGCCGATGCGGGCCTCGACACCCGATCCGGGGACCTCGTGGCAATCGGCGTGGAGTTCACCCGCTGCCGAAGCGGCCAGCGCTTTCGAGAGGGGATGAGTGCTGGCGGCACCGATGACGGCCGCGACCTGCAGCAGGTCGGGGTTGCCGAAGGACTGACCGACCAGAATGGGCCTGCCCGTGGTCAGTGTGCCGGTCTTGTCGAAGGCCACGGTGCGGACGGTGGCAAGACGCTCGAGGGCCGCGCCGTCCTTCATCAGCACGCCCCTGAAAAAGAGGCGGCCGGCGGCCACGACATGGACAATCGGCACAGCCAGGGCCAAGGCGCAGGGACAGGTGACGATGAGCACGGCAACGGCATTGATCAGCGAGAGGCGCCAGCCGGCGCCAAGGAAGAGCCAGATCAGGAAGGTGAGCAGCGCCGCGAGATGGATCATGGGCGCATAGAGATCGGCGGCACGGTCAGCGATGCGGCGATAGCGGGTGCGCGTGGTCTCGACTGCTTCCATGAGCGCCGCGGTGCGGGAAAGATAGGAGTCCGCAGCGGGCTTTGCGGCAAGAACCTTGAGCGGACGATCAAGCACCATTGCGCCCGCAGGCAGTTGTTCGCCGGGCAGAGTTTCGTGCGGCATGGATTCGCCATTGACCAGCGACAGGTCGACCGCTCCTGCCTGGGACAGAACCTGACAATCGACCGGCGCGCGGTCACCGGAACGCAGCAAAAGGCACATGCCGGGCTCAATCTCGTCGAGGCGAACAAAGGCCAGCGTGCCGTCGTCGAGGAGGCGCTGAGCCCCGCGCGGCGCGAGGCGCGCCAGGTTGGATGCGGCATGGCGCGCCTGACCGCGCATGACATGATCCAGCGTCCGGCCGATCAGCAGGAAGAACAGCAGCATGGTCGAGGCGTCGAAATAGGCATGCTCGCCACCGAGCCGCGTTTCGAGCAGGCTGATGGCCGTGGTGGCGATCAGGGCGATGGCGATCGGCACATCCATATTGGCACGCCAGACGCGCAGGGCAGACCAGGCCGGACGGAAGAAGGGGCGACCGGCATAGGCGACGGCGGGCACGGCGACGAGTGCCGAGATCCAGTAGAAGAGGGTTCGCGCCTCACCCTCGACGCCGGTCCAGATCGCCTCGGAGAAGAACATGACATGGAGCGTGGCGAAGCCGGAGACTACGAGACTGTAGACAAGCTCGCGCAGCACCGGATCGCGGTCGTCGAGATCCTGGGGATCAATCGGATGGTTGCGATAACCGCTTCTGACCACGGCATCGGGAAAGGCCACAAAGTCGGCCTCGCGGTCGAAATCGATCTGGACGCGCCGCTTGCCGAGATTGACGCGGGCAAGGCGCACACCCGGCAGAGCGTTCAGCGCGCCTTCGATGGCCTGGATACAAGTGGCGCAGTAGGCGTCGGGGACGGCGAGATTGAGCCGGCGGGCGCCATCGGGCCCGGCCTGGATGAATTCGAGCAGCTCCCCCTGCGCGGTCGCCGGGGTCATGGCACGCTGATCCGCGTTTCCCGCTCGATGGCGCCGAGCGCCGTGTCGGCCGTGGTTACGGTGATATCCCAAACCCCGGAGGTCAGTCCGACGGGCCCACGATAGGCATCGCCACTTCTGGCGAGAGGCACGGCAACGTCGTCATGGCCGCCGACCGGGCGACGGACAAAGGCAGAGACGCCATCCAGATCCAGCGGTCCCTCGCCGTCACGCAGCAGGACGACGAGCTGCCCATCCTTATAGCCGACGTGCATGGTCCAGCCCGCTTCGTTCTGGGCATGGGCGGCATCGGCCTTGACCTGGAATTCCTGACTGGCGACGTAGCTGTTGGCAACGACGAGGCCGGTCCAGGTGCGGGCCGAGGAGACGGCCATGAAGACGTTGACAGCGATGATCACGCCGAAAAAGGCGCAGGTGACCAGCAGCATGTGCTTGCCGGTGAATTCGCGGGGGCGGGTCGTGTGCATCGTCATTTCTCCGGGGCTTCGAACCTGACGCCTGCCTCTGCGGACATGGCGTGGTCGGCGCTGGTGATCACCATGGTGAAGTCGGTCTGTTCGGGGAGGTCGCGCGCCGTGGACCGGACATAGACCCGCAGCGGCAGGACAAGGTCGGGCTCGACGCTGACTTCGAGCTGGGTCTTGCCCTGATCGGCGAGGCCCGGGCCGGACAGCGTGGCGCCATCCAGGCCTTCGATCGAGAGCACGAGATCATGGGACTCGTTGGTCATGTTGAGGACCTTGACGTCGAAGCCGTTCTGGATCGAGCCGTCGGCCAGCATGACAAAGAGCGGATTGCGATCGTGCAGCACGTTGAGGCCGATGGAGGGCCGCATGGAGAGCGCCACCAGCATGGCGACGCCGATGGCTGCCCAGGCGAAGAAATAGATCAGGGTGCGCAGGCTGAGGACCGACTGCCAGCGCGTGTGGCGCAGGGTGGGCAGGAATTGGCCCGCGGCGTCGCGGATGCGTGACGGCTGGATACGGCCCCTGTCGTCCTGCGCCAGTGCCACGTTGGAGGTGTAGTCGCTGAGGGTGGCGTAGGAGATGAGCCCGCGCTCGCGGCCAAGCTTGTCCATGACGCCGTCACAGGCATCGATGCAGAGGGCGCAGGTTATGCATTCGAGCTGCTGGCCATCGCGGATATCGATGCCCATGGGGCAGACGGCGACACAGGCCTTGCAGTCGATGCAGTCGCCGACGGGCTTCTGGGCGGCATTGGCCTTTTTCGCGGCCTTGCCGCGCGGTTCGCCGCGCCAGTCATTGTAGGTTACGGTCAGGGAATGTTCGTCGAGCATGGCCGCCTGGATGCGGGGCCAGGGGCACATATAGGTGCAGACTTGTTCGCGCATCAGGCCGCCGAAGGTGTAGGTGGTGGCGGTGAGGATGGCGACGGTGAAATAGGCGACGGCGGGGGCCTTGAGGGTAAAAAAGTCGACAAGGAGCGATGGCGCGTCGGCGAAATAGAAGATCCAGGCGCCGCCGGTGGCGAGACCGATCAGCAACCAGACAGAATGCTTGGTGACGCGCCGGGCAAGCTTGCCGGCGGACCATGGCGCCGCATCGAGCCTGATGCGGGCGTTGCGGTCGCCCTCGATCAACTGTTCCACCGCGATGAAGAGATCGACCCAGACGGTTTGTGGGCAGGCATAGCCGCACCAGGCGCGGCCGACGGTCGAGGTGATAAGGAAGAGCCCGACCCCGGCCATGACCAGCAGACCGGCAACATAGTAGAATTCGTGCGGCCAGATTTCGATGAAGAAGAAGTAGAAGCGCTGCTTGGCCAGATCGAGCAGCACGGCCTGATCGGGCGCAAAGGGGCCGCGGTCCCATTTGAGCCAGGGCGTGACATAGTAGATCGACAGGGTGACGAGCATCAGCAGCCACTTGAAGCGCCGAAACCAACCCGAAGCCCGCTTGGGAAAAATCTTCTTTCGCGCTTCGTACAGCGCGGCCTGGCGATGGCCTGCGGAGTTCACGGCCTCAACGTCGTGCGTTTCGGGGAGCCTGGTGTTGTCGATGATGATCATGCTGCTGCCTCTTGGCCGCAAACTGGCCCTGGGGGCGGTCCAACCCATTGATCTGGGTCAATCGGAAAGTGATTAAGGGGACGCCGAGGCGTCCCCTGTGCCTGTGCCGGATGCATGCCGGCGGCGGACCTGTTGCGCAGACCGGCTACTGCCCGCCACCGAGGCCGTGCACATAGACGGCCAGCTGCTTGATGGTGACGTCGTCGAGCTTTTCCGACCAGGCCTGCATGACGCCGTGCCTGGGCTGGTTGATCTGTTCGGTGATGGCAGCAAGCGAGCCTTCGTAGAGCCAGAGCTGATCGGCAAGGCTGGGGCCACCGACTTCGGCCATGCCGATGCCGCGCTCGCCGTGGCAGGAGGCGCAATTGTCGGCAAAGAGCGTCTCTGCCTCCGGCGAGGTGACGCCGCCCTCCATGCCGGAGAGACTGGCCACATAGGCGGCGAGCAGCCTGATCGAGTCGCGGTCGAGCAGTTCGTCAGTGCCGAAATTGGGCATGAAGTTGTAGCGCGTGTCCGGGTCGGTGGGGGAGCGGACGCCGTGGGCGATGGTGGCGTAGATGTCGTCGATCGAGCCGCCCCAGATCCAGGAGTCGTCGTTGAGATTGGGATAGCCGGCGCTGCCCTGGGCACCGGTGCCGTGGCATTGCGAGCAGTTGACCTTGAAGGCCGAGGCGCCGCCAGCGGTGGCAAAGCGGGTCAGGTCCGCGTCCGCCAGGATGTCGGCCATGGGCGTTTCGGCGATGGCCCTGAGGATGGGAGCATTGCTCTCGGTGACCGAAGCCATGGTCTGGGCGAAGTCGGCGCGGCTGGAATAGCCGAGCACGCCGCCGGTCGCCTGGGAGACCAGGGGCCAGGCCGGGTAGAGTACCGTATAGCCGAGCGCCCAGACGATGCAGGCGTAAAAGGTCCAGAGCCACCAGCGCGGCAGCGGATTGTTGAGCTCCTTGATGCCGTCCCATTCGTGGCCGGTGGTTTCGACGCCGCTGAGGTCATCGCGGTCCCTGACGTGGGCGATGCCCGTATTGTCCTGCGTGCTCATCTTGGGCCATTTCCTTCGTCGTTCTGGAGAGGAATGCGGGCGGCGTCTTTTGCCTGTTCACGCGCACCGGGTCGCAGCAGGAAACCAGCGACCAGGATGAAGATGCCGAAGAGGTAGACGAGACCCCAGGAGTCGGCGAAATGCCGCATGACGGTGTAGTCCATGGCGGGGCTCCTACCTCAGGTTGTCTTCGGGCTTGTAGGTGTCGAAATCGACCAGCGTGCCGAGCATCTGGAGATAGGCCACGAGGGCATCCATCTCGGTGATGCGGGTGGGATCGCCGTCGAAATCGCCGACCACCGCCTTGGGATAGCGGGCGAGCACGCCGGAGGTGTCGGCATCGGGGGTGGCCTGGGCGACGAGGTCGAGCGCGGCCTGGTCGATCATCTCCTGGTCGTAGGGGACGCCGACGATGGCATTGGCATTGAGGGCCGCGCCGATGGTGTCGTAGTCGAGCGTGGCCTTCGCCAGGAAGGAATAGCTCGGCATGATCGACTCGGGGACGACCGAGCGCGGGTCGGTGAGGTGCTGGACCTGCCATTCGTTGGAATAGCGGCCACCGACGCGGGCGAGATCGGGCCCGGTGCGTTTGGAACCCCATTGGAAGGGGTGGTCGTACATGGACTCGGCGGCCAGCGAGTAGTTGCCATAGCGCTCCACCTCGTCGCGGAAGGGGCGGATCATCTGGCTGTGGCAGACGTAGCAGCCCTCGCGGATATAGATGTCGCGGCCGGCCAGCTCGAGGGGCGAGTATGGGCGCATGCCCTCCACCGTCTCGATGGTGTTCTGGAAGTAGAACAGGGGCGTGATCTCGACGATGCCGCCGATGCAGACGACGATCAGCGAGCCCACCAGCAGCAGGGAGGCGTTGCGTTCGATGACGCCATGCTTGTCTAGGATGGACAAGGTGGTAACTCCTATTGGGCGGGTTGAAGCTGGGGCGACACGGGCATCGGGCGCTCGGCGCGGAGCTTGCCCGCGACGGTCATCCAGATGTTGAAGGCCATGACCAGACCGCCGGCGAGATACATCAGGCCGCCGAAGGTGCGCATGATGTAGTAGGGCTGAAGCGCTGCCACGGTCTCGGCGAAGGAATAGACCAGGAAGCCCTGGCTATCGTATTCGCGCCACATCAGGCCCTGCATGATGCCCGAGACCCACATGGAGGCGGCGTAGATGACGATGCCCAGGGTCGCGAGCCAGAAGTGCCAGTTGACCATGCGCAGCGAATAGAGCCGCTGGCGGCTCCAGAGGCGCGGCACCATGAAATAGATGGCGCCAAAGCTGATCATGCCGACCCAGCCCAAAGCACCCGAATGCACGTGGCCGATGGTCCAGTCGGTATAGTGGCTGAGGCCATTGACCGACTTGATGGACATGACGGGGCCTTCGAAGGTCGACATGCCGTAAAAGGCGACGGCGATGACCATCAAGCGGATGATGGGATCGGTGCGCAGCTTGTCCCAGGCACCACGCAGCGTGAGCAGGCCGTTGATCATGCCGCCCCAGCTGGGCATCCAGAGCACGATGGAGAACACCATGCCCAGGGTCTGGGCCCAATCGGGGAGCGCGGTATAGTGCAGGTGGTGCGGGCCGGCCCAGATGTAGAGGAAGATCAGGGCCCAGAAGTGGATGATCGACAGGCGGTAGGAATAGACCGGGCGCTCGGCCTGCTTGGGCAGGAAGTAGTACATCATGCCCAGGAAGCCGGCAGTGAGGAAGAAGCCCACCGCGTTGTGGCCATACCACCATTGGGTCAACGCATCCTGCACGCCCGAGAAGAGAGAGAAGCTGCGCGAGCCGAAGGGTGATACCGGGACGGCTAGATTGTTGACCACATGCAGCAGGGCAATGGTGACGATGAAGGCCAGGTAGAACCAGTTGGCCACGTAGATATGGGGTTCCTTGCGCCTGAGCAGCGTGCCGAGGAAGACGAGGAGGTAACAGACCCAGACAATGGTCAGCCAGATGTCGACATACCATTCGGGCTCGGCATATTCGCGGCCCTGGGTGATGCCCAGCAGGTAGCCGGTGGCGGCCAGGACGATGAACAGCTGGTAGCCCCAGAAGACGAACCAGGCGAGATCACCGCCGAAGAGGCGGGCCCGGCAGGTGCGCTGGACGACGTAGAAACTGGTGGTCATGAGCGCCGTGCCGCCGAAGGCAAAGACCACCGCACTGGTGTGCAGCGGGCGCAGGCGGCCGAAGTTCAGCCAGGGACCGAAATTGAGTTCGGGAAAGGCGAGCTGGGTGGCGACGATGACGCCGACCAGAAAGCCGACGACGCCCCAGAACACCGTCAGAAGGGAACCGATGCGGATCGGCCCATCCATGTACTCGGTGGCCGATTCAGGCGCTGCCGGCTGCGGCAGCCGCATGGCGGTGATGGTCGCCAGCCCGAGCACGACGCTCAGAATTCCCATGTGGATGCGGAAAGCATCGTCCACCGCCAGCCCCGCGAGCATGACGGCGCCGAGGGTTCCGACACCCAATCCTATTACCCAACCTATGTATCTCACATCGCCCCCTATCCGGTTCCGCCGACGCATTGGGCGGGTCGGCAATTCGGGGCTTACCTTCACGCGGCCGCATTCACTTTGACTTTTGTCAATGTGCCGAGGCTGCGTGCGAATAAGTGTGGACGCGCTGGTGAGGCGGAGGTGGACAATGCTGGATATTGTGAGTGGGTCATCGCTCCGCGACGTCATGGCGGGACATGCCGAGCAGATCAGACTGTGCCAGACGCTCGAAAGCATTGCCGACAGCCTGCCCAGGGAAATCGACGTCGCCCTGTGCCGGGACGCGGCCAGCGCCATCCTGCCGATCATGACCCGCGTGGTGCAAAGCGAGCAGGAAGCGCTGACGCAGGAGCTCGCCGAGCGCGGTCCGAGCCGCATGATCGACCTGACCGCGACCGTCAGCCGTATCCTCCGCGAGAATGCGGAAGACCTCAGCTATGCCGAGGAGTTGCAGGAGACCCTGCGCGAACTGGCCGAGGGATCGCGCAGCGTTTCGACCGATGCGCTGGGCTATATGCTGCGCAGCTTTTTTGAATCGCGCCGGCGCCGGATCGCGCTGGAGCGCGAAATCCTGACGGCCCTGGCCGCGCCGGACAGATGATCCCGTCACCGATCATCTGGGGATTGCTGCTGGGCTTGGGATCGAGCCTGCATTGTGCCGGCATGTGCGGGCCGATCAGCTGTTCCCTGCTGATGCTGGGTGGCGATGATCGCGATCGGAAACAGCTTGCCCTGCGGATCGGCACCATGCAGGCGGGGCGCATCCTTTCCTATGTGCTGCTCGGCGCTGTGGTTGGCCTGTTCGGTGCAGGCCTGCAAGCCAGGCTCGAAATGGCCAGCGTGCATATGGCGCTGCAATGGGTAGCCGGGGCGGTCGTACTCTGGCTGGGGTTGTCGACGGCCGGGTTCGTGCCGTCGCTGGCGCTAGCGGACCGGTTGACCATGCCGCTGGCGAGCGGGCTGGCGGGTGTTCGTGCGGCGCTTTCGGGTGGCGGCGTGGAACTGGCGCTGATCTCGGGCCTGGTCTGGGGCATCACACCCTGCGCCATGGTCTATGCGGCGCTGTTCAATTCGCTGGTCACCGGCAATGTGGCCGACGGCATGCTGCTGATGCTGGCCTTTGGGCTGGGCACGCTTCCCGCCGTGGTGCTGTCGACGCTGACGCTGATCGGAGCGCGCGCGCGCCGCAGCCGACCGGGCCGGCAGGCGGCGGGGGTCTTCATGATCGTCGCCGGTGCATTGGCGCTGGCGCTGACCGTGCCGGGCAGCCCGCTCTGTATCACGCAATAGACGGCGCGCACCGGGAAACTCTCAATCCGATTCAGAGACGGTCGCCAACGTCATGAAATAACACTACTATCCGGCACGCCTCATTCAAGACGTGCCATGCCGACTCGCCAGCTAAACCGATATCAGCCCGAAATCATCGCCCTCGCCGTTGCCGCCTGCGCGCTGGCGGCAGGCTTTGCCGTGCGCCTGATGCTCAACGAATTGCTGGGTGCCTCGGCGGCAGGACTGCTGTTCATGCCGGCCATTGTCGTGGCCGTGGTGCTGGGTGGCGTCATACCCGGACTGATCACCACGCTGGCCACCCTGCCCCTGTCCTATGTATTTGCCAGCCAGGGCCCCTCCCCGATGGCCGCACAGACCGACCTGGCGCTGCTGCTGCTGATCGGGGTGATGTTCTCTTGGCTGGGCGCTGCGTGGCGGCGCGAGCGCGAGCGCTCCAAGGCCAGCGGCAGCCGGGTGATGCAGCGGGAAGCGCATCTGCAATCGATCCTCGACACCGTGCCGGACGCCACCATCGTGATCGATCCCAATGGACTGATCGAATCCTTCAACCTGGCGGCGGTGCGCCAGTTCGGCTATCGGCCGGAAGACGTGGTGGGCAAGAATATAAGCATGCTGATGCCGACGCCCTATCGCGAGCAGCACGACAATTACATCCATCGCTATCTCGACACCGGGGAGAAGCGGATCATCGGCATCGACCGCGTCGTCGTGGGGCTGCGCAAGGATGGCTCGACCTTTCCGATGCAGCTGGCCGTGGGCGAGACCAAATCCGGTGACCGCCGCTATTTCACCGGCTTCATCCGCGACCTGACCGAACGCGAAGAGCATGCGGCACAGCTGCAGGTGGCGCAGACGGAGCTGGCGCGCCTGGCGCGGTTGAACGAGCTGGGCGAAATGGCCAGCACGCTGGCGCATGAACTCAACCAGCCGCTCTCGGCGATCGCCAATTATGTGCAGGGCTCCAAGCGGCTGCTGCTCAAGATCGAAGACCAGCATGCAGGCATGCTGCGCGAAGCGCTGGACGAAACGGCGCGGCAGGCGCTGCGCGCCGGCGACATCATTCGCCATCTGCGCGAATTCGTGACGCGCGGCGACACGGAAAAGCGGCCGCATGACGTCAAGAAACTGGTGGAAGAAGCTGGCGCGCTGGCCCTCGTCGGCTCGCGCGAGCGGGGGATCAAGTCCAACTTCATCTATGAAGACGATGTGAGCCTGATCCTTGCCGACAAGGTGCAGATCCAGCAGGTGCTGATCAACCTGCTGCGCAACGCCATCGAGGCGATGAAAGACAGCGAGCCGAAACTGCTCGAGGTGCGCCTCAGCAAGCTGGACCATGACATGTTGAAGGTGACGGTTTCTGATACCGGACCCGGCATCGCCGAGGAAGTGGCGCCGCAACTGTTCCAGCCGTTCAATACCAGCAAGCCGGGCGGCATGGGGATCGGCCTGTCCATCTCCAAACGCATAATCGAGGCCCATGGCGGCGAGATCCACGTCGAACGCAGCCCATCGGGCGGCGCCATGTTCATTTTCACGCTGCCGCTGATGACGGAGATTTCCGATGAGTAGTGCTGATGTCGTCGTGCATATCGTCGACGACGAGGAGGCCGTGCGCAATTCGCTGGCTTTCCTGTTGGCAACAAGCGGCTTTGCGACACGCATCCACGAGTCGGCCACCGCCTTCCTCCAGGTGGCGCCGGGCATAAGGAATGGCTGCCTGATCACCGACCTGCGCATGCCTGATATCGACGGGGTGGAGTTGCTGCGGCGGCTGCGCGACAGCAATGCCATGCTGCCGGCCATCGTGATTTCGGGCCATGGTGACGTGCAGATGGCCGTCGAGGCGATGAAGAATGGCGCGCTGGATTTCATCGAGAAGCCGTTCAGCGACGATGTGATGATTGCCGCAATTGAACGGGCGGTGGCGCAGGCCGACTCGCAGTCGCAGAACGATGTTGCCACGCAGGCGATCCTGCAGCGGCTGGGCTCGCTCAGCGAGCGGGAGAGCCAGGTTCTCAAGGGCGTGGTGGACGGGTTGCCCAACAAGGTCATCGCCTATGAGCTGGGACTGAGCCCGCGCACCGTGGAAGTCTATCGCGCCGGCCTGATGGGCAAGATGAATGCGGGGAGCCTGTCGGAGCTGGTGCGCATGGTGTTGAGCGTCAAATGGCAGCCGGCCAGCTGAACTTTCCCAGAGTTGACGCAGGGCAATTCTTCTCTGTCGAAGAGGCGTATGAGCCATGGCAGCGCTGGCCATTCCGGCCGCGGGAGATGGCTCGATGGATTCCGGCCGCGTCCACGTTGTGGCGCCTGACGACGATCTGCGCAGGTCCGTGACATTCGCGCTGAAAGCCTATGGCTATTCGGTCACCGCGGGGTCCAGCCTGCCGGGCGACGGCAGCACCTTTTTCGATTGCGTGCTGGTGGATGAGCGGGTGTTGAGAGGCAGGGCGCGCGAGCTGCTGCATGCGGACACACGGCCAGTGCTGGTCATCGCCTACAGGCCCGAGCTCTGGACCAATGCCAGGATTGATGGTGTCATCGCCATGCCGCTGACGGGGGACGCCGTGATCCGGGCGGTGGAGGCTGCGCTGGGCAAGGCTGCGGCAGCCGCTAAGTAGAGTCCCTAGGAGGCCAACCGGAATTTCGGCGCCGGATGGCAAGTGACAGATTGGCCCTCGACGACACAGGGGCCACCAAATGCTGATCCAGACAAAATTCCGCAATCACAACGGGGCAGAAGAGGGCATTCTCGCCTTTTCGCAGCCGAGCGCCGTGAGCCTCTATGATGCCGGCGCCACGATTTATGGCCAAGGCGATCCGACGGGCCAGCTCTATATGGTCGAGTTCGGCACGGTGCGGCTCTGCCGCGTTTCGGCCGATGGTCGCCGCCAGATCAGCGCCTTCTATTTTGCCGGCGAGGTGTTCGGTTTTGAATCGGGTGACCAGCGGCACTTTTATGCCGAGGCCGTGGACAGTGCCGGCATCCGCGTGCTGCGCCCCAACCAGAACGAGCAGTTCAATCGGTCGATGCTCAAGGTGGCGCTGGATAGCCTGGTGCGGGCACAGGAACATCTGATGGTGCTGGGCCGCCAGAACAGCATGGAAAAGGTCGCAGCCTTCCTGCTTGACCTGGCCGAACGGCAGAAGACGGACCGGGTCGTCGACCTGTCGATGCAGCGCGCCGATATTGCCGACTATCTGGGCCTGTCGCTGGAAACAGTCAGCCGCATTCTGACCAGGCTCAAATGTGCCGGGACGATCCGCATTCCGCATGTGAAGCATATCGAGCTGGTGGATTTCGAAGAGCTGGACTATCTGCGCGGCTGAGGCGCAGGGCGGCGCGATCTGGGCAAGCACTTGCCCAATGAAGACGGCCGGCCCGCGCTGAGTACGGTCCGGCCGTCGGCTCCCAAGAGGCCCCAAAGGAGCCAGGTGACTATGGGGTCTTGCGGGGCAAAATGAATTGATGCGGATCAATTCGGTGTTGCTGGACGGCGAAATCGACAGGCGCGGCCTGCGACATTTCGGCCAAGTTTGATGCGTGTCAAAGAGCGGGCCCTGCCCCGGCAGCACAAAGGCCAGACGAGACGCGAATGGATCGCCTCTCGCCTGAGGACACAATAATGAACGCGCTTATCAAGGCTACGCTGGCCACGATGCTGCTGGCCGTTGCCGCGCCGGCCCATGCTGCCGACCATGAAATCCTGATGCTGAACAAGGGCGCCGCGGGTGCCATGGTGTTCGAACCGGCCGGGTTGCGGATTGCGCCCGGTGACACAGTGACCTTCGTTCCGACCGACAAGGGGCACAATGTGGAAAGCATCAAGGAGGTGCTGCCCGAGGGCGCCGAAGCCTTCAAGGGCGGCATGGGCAAGGAAGTGGTGGTGACCTTTACCCAGGAAGGCCTCTACGGCATCAAATGCCTGCCGCATTTCGGCATGGGCATGGTGGCGGCCATCGTGGTGGGTGACGGTGCGCCGACCAATCTGGCGCAAACCGAAACGGTGAAGCTGCCCGGCAAGGCCAAGGACCGGTTTGCTGCAGCGCTGGTGGACGCTGGTCTCTGATCTGGATCAGAGCTGTTTCGGACCCCGGGGCCGGCGTCCCGGGTCCGGTTGATTACATCAGAAATGCTGATAGACATCATGATCACCTGAATTTGCCGGATATGACCCGCCACATGAGCCGAAACTTTCTTGTCGTCGATCCCGAAGAGGGCATTGAGGTTCTCAGGGCGCTGGCGTCGCCGGTGCGGGCCAGAATTCTCAAGCTGTTGCATGTCGATGGGGCGATGAATGGCAATGACATTGCCGAGGCGCTTGGGCTGCCGCAGTCGACGGTGTCGACCAATATCCAGGTGCTGGAGGGTGCCGGGCTGATCCGGACCGAGACGCAGAAGGCGCGCAAGGGCAATCAGAAAATCTGTCACTCGACCTTCGACGAAGTGCTGGTGATGTTCAAGGCGGACAGCAAGCCCCTGCCCGATACGATCGAGGTGGCGATGCCGCTGGGGCTTTATACCAGCTGGGAGGTCTCGGCGCCGTGCGGGCTGTGCTCGGTGGACGGGATCATCGGGCTGCTGGATGTGCCGGGGACATTCCTTGATCCCGACCGGATGAAGGCGGGGCTGATCTGGTTCACGCGCGGCTATGTGGAATATCAGTTCCCCAACAATGCCAAGCTCAGCCAGAGCCGGATCGAGGCCATGGAATTTTCCATGGAGCTGAGTTCGGAAGTGCCGGGGACCTCGGCGGACTGGCCGAGCGATATCACCTTATCGGTGAATGGCACGGAGATCGGCACCTGGATGTCGCCGGGCGATTTTGGTGACAAGCGCGGGGTTTACACCCCCGATTGGTGGCTGCTGAAGGGTAGCCAATATGGCAAGCTCAAGAGCTGGCGAGTGACCGGGGACGGCACCTATGTCGATGGCGTGAAGATCTCGCCGGTGTCTTTGGCCGATATCGATCTGGAAAGCTGGAACTCGATCCGGCTGCGTGTCGGCGTGAAGGATGATGCCAAGCATCCCGGCGGGATCAATATTTTCGGCCGCGGTTTTGGCAATTATGACCAGGATATCGTCATGCGCCTGCAAACGGCGCGCTGACTGCAAATTATCATATTTTTGTGCTGCAGTGGTCTTGCGGGTAAGGAGCGAACTCGGCTACAAATACGATAACTGATATATATCAGATAATCGGGTTTATAAAAGGGAGGACGCGCCGTGAAGGCTAAAGTCATCGCGCACAAGGATTTTACGATCAGCAAGATCGACGATCGAGTGTATGGGGCATTTCTCGAACATCTCGGCCGCGCCATCTACGAGGGTATTTACGAGCCGGACCACCCGAGCGCCGACAAGGACGGCATGCGCGGGGACGTGATCCAGCTGGTCAAGGACCTCAATGTACCTGTGGTTCGCTACCCCGGGGGAAACTTTGTTTCGGCCTATGACTGGGAAGACGGCATCGGGCCGCGCGAAGACCGCCCGACCCGGCTGGATCTGGCCTGGCATACGTCGGAAAGCAATCAGGTCGGCATTCATGAATTTGCCGACTGGTGTGCCACCGTCGGTACCGAGATGATGCTGGCGGTGAACCTGGGTTCGCGCGGCGTCGATGATGCGCGCAATTTCCTCGAATATGTGAACCATCCAGGCGGCAGCTATTACAGCGACCTGCGCATTGCCAATGGCCGCAAGGAGCCGTGGAATGTGAAAATGTGGTGTCTTGGCAACGAGATGGACGGACCCTGGCAGGTCGGCCACAAGGACGCCGACGAATATGGCAAGCTGGCCGCCAATACCGCCCGCGCCATGCGCATGTTCGATAGTTCGCTCGAGCTGATCGTCTGCGGCTCGTCGAATTCGGACATGAAGAGCTATCCCGACTGGGAGCGCATCGTGCTCGAGCATACCTATGACCATGTCGACTATATCAGCCTGCACATGTACTTCTTCAATCCGGAGAAGGAGACGGCCAACTACCTGACAATGGCCGAAAAACTCGACACCTACATCGAGACCGTGGCCTCGACGATCAAGCAGGTGAAGGCCAAGAAGCGCAGCAAGCGTGACGTCTATATCTCGTTCGACGAGTGGAACGTCTGGTATCACTCCAAGGAGCAGGACAAGGCGCTGCTCGCCGGCAACTCAGGCTGGCCGCATGCGCCGGGCCTGCTGGAAGACATCTATAATTTTGAAGACGTACTGATGGTTGGGTTGATCCTCAACACCTTCATCCGCCGTTCGGATGTGGTGAAGATCGCCGCCATTGCGCAGCTGGTCAATGTGATCGCGCCGATCATGACGGAAAAGGGCGGTCCGGCCTGGGCGCAGACCATCTATTACCCCTATTATTTCGCCTCGATCTTTGGCCGCGGCACGGCGCTGGACCTCAAGGTCGATACCCCGACCTATGATGGCAAGTATGGCCAGAACGCCGGTTATGTCGACGTATCAGGCGTTTACAACGAGGACGAAGGCACAATCAGCTTCTTCCTGGTCAACCGTCATGGCACGGAAGCCGCCGATGTTTCGCTAAGCCTGCAGGGCTTTGGCGCTGGCACGGTGATCGACCATCAGGTGATGACGCATCCGAACCTTGAGGCTACCAATACGGCCAGCAAGCAGGATGAAGTGAAGCCGCGCAAGGGCGACGGCGCTGCGATTGCCGATGGCAATCTGAGCGTGTCACTGCCGCCCTACTCGTATCAGATGGTGCGCGTGAAGGTCGGCTGAGGCTGACACACCAGATCCGATCCGGCGTCGCATTCGGGTCGAATTGGCTAGCAGACTGTCAGCATCGAGCGTGACGTCTGGTGGATATTGGTGAAGTTTTGGGGGTGCATCCGCGAAGGGTGCACCCCTTCTTTTGTATCAGGATTTTGGATTTACAGCAGCCCTCACCCGCGCCAGCAGGATGGTCGGGGCGTCCCTGTAACTGGTCTGGGCGTATTCGGTGTAGCCGAGCCTGGTGGCCAGTTTCAGCGAGGGCGTGTTGTCGGGGGCGATCAGGCAGACGGTGCGGGGCATGGTCTGGTCGACCCACGCGAGCACGGCGGTGAGGGCTTCGTGGGCGAGGCCCTGGCCGTGGAATTGGGGGAGCATAGCCCAGCCGGCTTCGGGAGTGTCGCCGATGGGTGGAGCAATGTCGCGGTGGAAATCGGCGAGGCCGAATTCGCCGACAATTTCGCCGGTGTCGCGGGTTTCAGCGAGGAAATAGCCGTAGCCCATGAGTTGCCAGTGGCCGGCATAGGTCAGGATGCGGCGCCAGACCTCTTCGGGGGTGCTGGGTCGGGTGCCGATGAAGCGGGTGACGGCGGGGTTTGACCAGAGGGTGCAGCAGGCGGGGAAGTCGGCGGCGGTGTGGGCGCGGAGGGTCAGGCGGGGGGTGGTGAGTGTTGGTGTCATGATGGTCCCTGCCCTTTCAAAATTGCAATCGTGCGCGCTGCCCTACGAACATCCCCGGTGTCATCCCGGCCTTGAGCCGGGATCCATCTTGAGATGCTCGACCTGCCGCCAGGTGGTTGCGTTGAACAGATCTACCTTGCGGCTGTGGCAGGACCTCGGGATGGGTCCCGGCTCAAGGCCGGGATGACATCGAGTTTTTGGTTCGTGCAGCGCTTATTCCTGACCTGCAGCCACGGCCGTTCTTGGCATTTCGGAGAAGATTTCGGCTTTGCCGTTGCGGAGGATGACGATTTCTTCCAGCCGCAGGCCGAACTGGCCCTGGAGGTAGATGCCGGGTTCGATGGAGAAGACCATGCCTTCGTCGAGGACCACGTCGGAGGTGGCGGTGATATAGGGCGTTTCGTGGATGTCGATGCCGAGGCCATGGCCGGTGCGGTGGAGGAAGTTGGGGCCATAGCCGGCGGCAGTGATGACGTCGCGGGCGGCCTTGTCGACGTCGCTGGCCAGCGCGCCAGGCTTGGCGGCGGCGATGGCGGCTTCCACGGCGCGGTCGATGATGGAGTGGATCTGGCCGTAGGCCTCGGGGGCCGAGCCGAAATAGCCCATGCGGGTCATGTCGGAGGGATAGCCGTCGAGGCGGCAGCCGGTGTCGATCATGACGGCATCGCCGGATTTGAGCGGGGTCGTGCCGGTGTGGTGATGCGGGAAGGCGCCGTTGGGGCCGAAGCAGACCGAGCAGAATTCGAGGGTGGCGCCATTGGCCTTGTAGAAGTCTCCAATGAAGGCGGCGACGTCGAGTTCAGTCATGCCGGGCTTGAGGGCGGCGAAGGCGGCGGTGACGGCGCGGTCGTTGAGCAGGTGCGCGGCCTTGATGCGCTGGTATTCGCTGTCGTCCTTGCGGGAGCGCAGATAGCCGACTGTGTCCTGGGTGAAGCGGCGTTTTGCGCCCGGCAGGGCATCGAGGACCAGCAGGGCGAAATCGGCGCGCATGGTCTCGTCGAGGACGATGGAGGGAGACGTGCGGGTGATGCCGGTGGCGGTGAGGATATCGTCCAAAGCGGCATTGGGGCCGTCGGCGTCGGTCCAGGGGAAGAAGGGGAGATCGGTGTGCTGGCGGGCGCTATCGACATTGAGCGCGGGCATGAGGAAGCCGGCGAAGGTCTGGGAGACCATGAGCATGACCGGGCGCTCGTCGCCATGGGGCGAGAGATCGGCGAGATAGACCATGTGGCTTGAGGGGCCGATGACGACGAGGTCGGTGGCGGTGGCCGACATGCGGGCGCGGAGGTTGGCGAGGCGGGTGGTGAGGGTGGTCATGGTGTGGCTCGGATAGTTGGTTTGGTGGGATGGCAACATCTCTCCACACCCGCGGTGTCACCCCGGCCTTGAGCCGGGGCCTATCTCGAGATTTTGTCGCTGCCGCAAGGTGGTCGTGATCGTCACAAAGACCTTGCGGCAGGACCTCGATCTCGGGATGGGTCCCGGCTCAAGGCCGGGATGACACCGAGTGTGTGGAGAGACCGTGCGCTCGAATTAGCCCGAAAGATCCACCAACCGCCCGCCCCGGTTTGGGGAGCTTGGCCAGGAGGTCCCTGCCCCGCTCGATGACTTGATGTCTCGCGGCCCGGCCCTAAGGCTGGGTGGGTGGCTGGTGGATCGGTTTCGACCTAACGAAATGTGAAGCCGGGCACGAGGGAGGAGTCCGGCTTCGGATTGCGACGGCGGCTTGGAGACCGCCGGCGCAATTTCATGAAGGAGAAGAGTACCCCCTCCTAACCTCCCCCTGAATAGGGGGAGGGATCATATCGAGTTCAGGGAGCGTCTGGGCCATTCGGGCATAGCCCTCATGGCCTTCTCACCTAAAATCGCTCCACCGGAGCGATTTTGCCCTGCGGGCCAGTTCGAAGATCTCGGGATGGGTCCCGGCTCAAGGCCGGGATGACACCGAGTTTGGGGAGGGCGCGAGGCCCAATACTTGCGCCGACTTAGTTTTTGGTCACCAGGCGGTAATACACGAAGTCCGAGTTGGAGCCGTTGACGTAGCCTTCCACGTTGGTGGCCATGCCGATCTGGAGGGCGGCCTGGAACATGATGACGATCGGGCTTTCGGCCTGGACCTTTTCCTGCAGGTCGACGTAGAGCTCGTTGCGCTTGGCCTGATCGGGTTCGGCCAGGGCGGCGTTGACTTCGTCGTTCATCTCGACCGGAACGGCCCAGCTGTTGCGCCAGGTGGTGGTGGCGGCGTAACTGGCGTCCGAATTGTCGGAATTATAGGCGAAGGCCTTGGCGTTGGAATGCGGGTCCATGAAGTCGGGGCCCCAGTACAGCAGCATGGCTTGATGGGTGCGCTCGCGGTACTTGGTGATGACCTGGGCGCCGGTGCCGGGCAGGATTTCGAAGTTGATGCCGGCTTCGGCAAAGCCAGCCTGGAGCGACTGGGCGATGTCGGTGAAGGGAGCCGAGTTGATCACGTCGAGGGTGACGTTGATCGGCGTGGTGATGCCGGCGTCGGCCAGGATCTGCTTGGCCTTTTCGACGTCATAGCTATAGGGCGTTTCGTCGTAGGAGCCCGGGAAACCCTTGGGCCAGAAGGCCTGGTGCTTTTCCATCTGGCCCTTGAGGAAGGTCTCGGTCATGCCGTCGTAATCGACAAGATAACGCGCGGCTTCCCAGACGGCCGGCGGGGTCAGCGACTCGGTCTTCTGGTTGAAGGAGAGGAAGTGAACGGCGGCCTGAGGGAAGGTTTCCACCTTGACCGATTCCGGCAGGCCGGCGATCTGGTCGGGGGTGAGGTTCTTGGCCATGTCGACGTCGCCCGAGGTCAGCAGCAGCTGCTGGGTGGCGGCTTCGGCAACGTGGCGGATGAGGATCTGCTTCATGGCGGGGGCGCCGCCAAAATAGGTCTCATTGGCGGTCATACGGACCAGTTCGGCCGGGCGATAGTCGGTCAGGACATAGGGGCCCGAGCCGGCCGAATTGGTATTGAGCCAGGCATTGCCCCAGTCTTCGCCTTCGACATGCTCGGAAACCAGAACTTCGTCAACGATGGAGGCCGGGCGCGAGGCCAGGACGTTGAGGACGAAGGCCGACGCGAAATCGCCTTCCCACTGCACGGTGACGGTGTTGCCGTCGACGGTGACCATCTGGTCGATGTTTTCCGGGGTCCAGCCGAGCTGGGTCAGGATGAAGGCGGGGGTCAGGTTGAGCGAGACCACGCGCTTGAAGGTATAGTGCACGTCTTCGGCGCGGACCGGGTTGCCCGAGGCGAAGGTGGCGCCATCACGCATGGTGAAGGTCAGGGTCTTGGCGGCTTCGTCGGCCACCCATTCCGAGGCCAGGCCCGGCGCGAGAACAGTGGTGTCCTCGGCGGCATACTGGACCAGGTGGTCATAGAGATTGGCGTTGATCTCGCCGGCCGAGAATTCATAGGCCTGGGCGGGATCGAGGGCGACGATGTCGTCGATGTTCTGGGCAATGACCAGAGCTTCGGCCGGGGGTCGCGGCGTAAACTGCACCAGCCGCGAGCGGCATGGACAGAGCAGTCGCGAGCAGTGCGGCTGTAAACAGCTTCATGTGCGTTTCTCCTTGGATGTGACGATCTTCTTGTTCTTCACCGGCTTAGGGCCGGTTTTTGCTGCCGGCCCGACCTGCCGCGAGGGCTTGGCCGAGGACCGGAAGAGGGTGAGCGTGCCGGTCCAGAGGAGGCGCGCGGGCTGATCGGTGTGGTTGGACCAGGAATGGGGACGATTGCCGCGGAAATGGAGGCTATCGCCGGCGCTCATGATCATTTCCTCGCCATCGAGGCGCTGGGTGATCGAGCCTTCGAGCACGAAGAGGATTTCCTCGCCCTCATGCGCCACGGTTTCGGAGCGATAGCCGGGCGGCACGGTCATGACGAAGCTGGAGAGCTGATTGCCGGGGAAATCGGTGGCGAGGCGCTCGTAGACGATGGAGGAACCGTCGACGGAAAAGCGGTTGCGCTCCCCTGCCCGCGTCAGCGCCGTTTCAGGCTTGGGTGCGGAGACGAAATAGTCGATGCCGACGCCCAAAGCACGGGCAATGCTAGCGAGGGTGCCCAGCGATGGCGTGGCGTGATCGCGCTCGACCTGGCTCAGGTAGCCGACCGAAACTTCGGCGGATTTGCCCAGCGCTTCGAGGGTGAGCTGCTGCTGGCGACGGCGGGCACGGATGAGCGCGCCCACACGGGGGTGCCCCTCCAGATCGACATTGGCCAGCGCATTGATCGTCATCAAACCACCAAAATTTTTTTGATATAAGCAAAGTTTTCTGTATGGTGAAAGCGAAATGTGAGGGTTCTCACAGTCTGCAAGAGAGTCATCTTGCGGATGTAAATTCCTGTTTTTGTTGGAGTTTATCTGCTTGAGCCAAGACCTGCAGACGACAGCCATGGCTGACCCCGTTCCGCCGAAAAAGCGCAAATGGGGGCGGATTGCATCTGCCGTCGCCGGTTTCGTGCTGACGCTTTTCCTCACCTTTCTGGGCCTTCTGGCCATCACCTTCTTCATCGGTCGGGTGATCCCGATCGATCCGGTGCTGTCGGTGGTGGGCGATCGTGCGACGCAGGCGCAATATGACGCCGCCAAGATCGCCATGGGGCTGGACCGGCCGCTGTGGGAGCAGTTCATCAGCTATGTGATCAACGTGTTCTCGGGCAACCTGGGGCAATCGGTGTCGACCGGCCGCGCGGTGGTGGACGACCTGGGCCGGGTGTTTCCGGCAACGCTGGAAATGGCGACAATCGGCATTTTTCTCGGCGTGGTGATCGGCGTGCCGCTGGGCGTGATCGCGGCCAGCCGGCAGGGCTCCATCATCGACCAGATCATTCGCGTGGTGGGGCTCTTGGGCTATTCCATGCCAGCCTTCTGGCTGGGGCTGGTGGGGCTGGCGCTGTTTTATGCGCGGCTGCGCTGGGTGGGTGGTCCGGGGCGGCTCGACATTTTCTATGACGGGCTGGTGAGCCCGGTGACGGGGTTGATCCTCGTCGATAGCCTGCTGGCGGGCGAGTGGGAGATTTTCTGGAATGCGATCAGCCATTTGATCCTGCCGGCCTCGGTGCTGGGCTTTTTCAGCCTCGCCTATATCGCCCGCATGACGCGCTCGTTCATGCTGGATCAGCTGAGCCAGGAATTCGTGACCACGGCGCGGGTCAAGGGCGTGCCGGAGCGCGTGGTGATCTGGCGACATGCGTTCAACCCCATTCGGGTGCAGCTGATTACGGTGATCGGGCTGAGCTACGCCGGGCTGCTGGAAGGCTCGGTGATGGTGGAAATGGTGTTCGCCTGGCCTGGGATCGGCAATTACCTGACCACGGCGCTGCTCAATGCCGACATGAATGCCGTGCTCGGCGCGACGCTTGTGATCGGCGCGGTGTTCATCTTCATCAACAAGATTTCGGACGTGCTGTATCGCGTCCTCGACCCGAGGGCCCGCTGATGTCGACACGTGACTGGCTGCTTGCCGACTCGCCCAGTTCCCGGTTTCAGGCCAATGCGGGGCGCTTCTATCGCGTGCTGACAGCGCTGATGCGCAATCCGCTGTCGCTGCTGGGCGGGATCATCATTATGGCGCTGATCATCACGGCCGCCTTTGCGCCGTGGATCGCGCCCTATTCGCCGGTGGGGCAGAACCTGGGCCAGCGCCTGCTGCCGCCATCGGGCGCGCACTGGATGGGCACCGACGAGCTGGGCCGCGATATCTATTCGCGGGTGATCTATGGATCGCAGATTACCCTCACCATCGTGGCACTGGTGGCGCTGATCTCGGCGCCGCTGGGGTTACTCGTCGGTGCGGTGGCCGGATATTTTGGTGGCTGGGTGGACCGGGCGCTGATGGGCGTGACCGATATTTTCCTCTCCATGCCCAAGCTGATCCTGGCGCTGGCCTTCGTCGCGGCGCTCGGACCGGGCATCAACAATGCGATCATCGCCATCGCGATTACCTCGTGGCCGGCCTATGCGCGCATTGCCCGCGCCGAGACGATGACGATCCGTAATGCGGAGTTCATTTCGGCGGTGCGATTGTCCGGGGCTGGACCGGTGCGGGTGATCGTGCAGCATATTTTGCCGCTCTGTACCTCGTCGATGATCATCCGCGTGACGCTGGACATGGCGGGCGTGATCCTGACTGCGGCGGGGCTGGGCTTCATCGGGCTCGGGGCGCAGCCGCCACTGCCGGAATGGGGCGCGATGATTTCGCGCGGCCGCACCTTCATCCTCGACCAGTGGTGGGTGGCGACCATGCCGGGCTTTGCCATCATCATCGTCAGCCTGGGCTTCTGCTTCCTCGGTGACGGGTTGCGCGATGTGCTCGACCCCAAGAGCGAGGACAAGTAAATGGCGCCGCTTCTATCGGTCGAAAATCTGCGCGTCAGCTTTCCGACGCATACGGGTCGGGTCGAGGTGGTGAAGGGGATTTCCTTCGAGCTGGGCCGGGAACGGCTGGGCATTGTGGGGGAGAGTGGATCGGGCAAGTCGATGACGGGCCGGTCCATCCTCAAGCTGATCCGCAAGCCGGGGCTGGTGACGGCCGACCGGATGGAATTCGACGGGGTGGACCTGCGGGCACAGTCCGAGCGGCAGATGCGGGCTATCCGCGGCGCGCGGATTTCCATGGTGATGCAGGACCCGAAGTTTTCGCTGAACCCGGTGATGACCGTGGGCGAGCAGATCGCCGAAGCGCTGGTGACGCATGAAAAGCTGCCGCGGCGTGAGGTGAATGAACGCATCTACGCCATGCTGGAGGCGGTGCGGATCCATGATCCGAAGCGCGTGGCGGGGCTTTATCCGCATGAAGTGTCGGGCGGCATGGGGCAGCGCATCATGATCGCCATGATGCTGATCCCCGAGCCGGAGCTGCTTATTGCCGACGAGCCGACTTCGGCGCTGGACGTGAGCGTGCAGGCACAGGTGCTCGACATCATCGATAATCTCGTGACCCAGAAGGGCATGGGACTGATCCTGATCAGCCATGACCTCAACCTCGTCAGCCGCTATTGCGACCGGATTCTGGTGATGAATTCGGGGCGGGTGGTGGAGGAATGCGCGGCGGGCGAACTGGCCAATGCCAGGCACCCCTATACGCGGGGCCTCTTGGCGGCGATGCCGGTGATCGATGAGACACGAGACGAATTGCCGGTGCTCGACCGGACACAATGGGCGGGCACATGAGCGCTATAGACCTCGAAAACCTCGATATTTCCTATGGCGACACCAAGGTCGTGCATGGGGTGAACCTCAACATTTCAGAAGGCGAGAGCTTTGCCCTGGTGGGGGAAAGCGGCTCGGGCAAGTCGACGATCCTGCGGGCGATTGCGGGGTTGGCGCCGGATTGGACCGGGTCGATTTCGGTGCTGGGCAAGGCGCGCAGCCATCGCATCGAACGCGATGTGGCGCGGCAGGTGCAGATGGTGTTCCAGGACCCCTATGGGTCGCTGCATCCGCGCAAGACGATCGACTCGGTGCTGAGCGAGCCTTTGGTGATCAACGGGATCGGCGAGCGCGGCGATCGGGTGGAAAAGATGCTGACGGCCGTGGGACTGGATCATCGCTTCCGCTTCCGCTTTCCGCACCAGCTTTCGGGCGGGCAAAGGCAGCGCGTGGCGATTGCGCGGGCGCTGATGCTGGAGCCGAAAGTGCTGCTGCTGGACGAGCCGACGTCAGCGCTGGATGTTTCGGTGCAGGCGGAAATCTTGAACCTGCTGAAGCGTTTGCGGAAGGAACAGGGGCTCACCTATCTCTTGGTGACGCACAACCTGCCGGTGGTGAGCTTTTTGTGCGACCGACTGGCCGTGATGCGGCATGGGCGGATCGTGGAAGTGGCCGATGTGGGGCTGCTGAAGCAGGGGCAGTTGCGGGAAGAGTATTCGCGGGAATTGCTGGCGGCGACGCCGGGGTAATTTGCCAAACTCACCACGTCCACCTTGCGGCCGTGGCGCGATATCGAGATGGATTCCGGCTCAAGGCCGGGATGACACCGTGGGTGTGGATCGCAAGGTGCGCCCAACAAAAACCAGGAAAAACTATGACTGACCACACGACGGCGCTCGCCCAGTTCAATGCCGAGATCGCTCTGGCCAAGGGGCAGGATGCGGCGTTTAACGCCTTGCAGACGCTGGTGCAGAGCGTGGTGGGCGCGAAGCTGTTTACGGTGATGATCGTGGACATGGAAAAGGAAGAGTCGAGCCGGGCATTCACCAGCCATCCGGTGGACTATCCGACCTCGGGCACCAAGCCGCTCAATTATGGACCGTGGTTCGACCTCGTGCACAAGCAGCGGGCCTATTATGTCGCTAACACGATCGAGGATATTTCCAAGCTGCTGTTTGATTACGAGCTGATCAATGCGCTGGGCTGCCAGTCGATCGTCAACATGCCGGTGTTTCTGGGCGATGAAATGCTGGGCTCGGTGAACATGCTCAATGTGGAAGGGTATTTCACGGAGGAGCGGGTGCAGGTGATCAGGGATGTGCTGGAGATTCCGGCGAAACTGGCGATGGCTGTGGCGCTGCGGTAAATCCCTAGCCTTATGAATTGGAAAGGCCCGCGGATGTCCGCGGGCTTTTTTTTGTTGGTGTACCCCCTCCTAGCCTCCCCTGATAAGGGGGAGGGACAGATCGAGTTTGGGGCGCCATGTTGCCAAATCCACCGACCGGGTCCCTCCCCCTTTTCAGGGGGAGGATAGGTGGGGGTATTCTTCCTTATCCGGCGGTCGCCATTAGCGATGCGTTGCCGCCGGCGGCCGTGGTGTCGATGCAGACGTGGCGTTCGAGGAGGAGTTTGCCGGCGTCTTGCATGGAGGTCAGCAGCGGCAGGATGGCGCCGGTGCGGGCGCTCATGGCGATGCGGATGGCGCGGAGGGTGGTCTCGTCGCCGAACCAGGCGACAGCGTCGAAGGTGGTGGCGTGGGACAGGGCGTCGAAATCGAGCTCGGCGAGCATGGCCGTGCTGCCCAGGGTGGCGGCCATGGTGGCCTGGGCCTGCTGGTCAGCCGTGGTTGGGCCGAGGCAAAGGACCGCAGCACGAGGGGCCGTGTGCATGACATTGCTCTCGCCGGTCGGGCCGGGCAGCGGGAGCGGCGCGGCTTCGGCGGGAACGGGACCCTGGGTGAAGCGCGGCAGGTAGTGCGGGCCGCCGGCCTTGGGACCGGTGCCGGACATGGCTTCGCCACCAAAGGGCTGCGAGCCGACAACGGCGCCGATCTGGTTGCGGTTGATGTAGATATTGCCGGCCTTGACCGTCTGCGAGAGCTGTCGGACGCGCGAGGAAATCCGGGTGTGGAGGCCAAAGGTCAGGCCATAGCCCGAGGCATTGATGGCGGCGATGACGGCCGGGAGATCGTCTGCCCTATAGGTCGCGACATGGAGGACGGGGCCGAAGATTTCTTCCTTGAGGTCTTCGATGCCTTTTACGCGCAGGACTGCGGGGGCAACGAAGGTCCCCTTCCCTTCCGGCGTATTCAACCTGTGAATCAGATTCCCGTTTTTCTTGTAAGTATCGACATGGGCCTGGATTTTAGCCCGGGCGGCTTCGTCGATGACGGGGCCGATGTCGGTCGAAAGGCTCCAGGGATTGCCCAGGGTCAGCTCGTCCATGGCGCCCTTGAGCATTTCCACGGTGCGTTCTGCAGCGTCTTCCTGGACGTAGAGCACGCGCAGGGCCGAGCAGCGCTGGCCGGCGGACTGGAAGGCGGACGCGAGGATGTCGCGCACAGCCTGTTCGGGAAGCGCGGTCGAATCCACGACCATGGCGTTGAGGCCGCCGGTTTCGGCGATGAGCGGCGCCATGGGATCGAGATTGGAGGCCATGACGGCGTCGATCTTACGGGCGGTGGGGAGCGAGCCGGTGAAGACCACGCCTGATATGGCGGGGTTGGAGGTCAGCGCGGTGCCGACCTCGCCGGCGCCGGGCAGCAGCTGGATGGCATTGTTGGGAATGCCGGCTTCGAGCATGAGCTGGACGGCGCGGAAGGCGATGAGCGGGGTCTGTGGGGCGGGCTTGGCCAGCACCGGATTGCCGGCGACGAGAGCCGCCGCGATCTGGCCGGTGAAGATGGCCAGCGGGAAATTCCACGGCGAAATGGCGGCGATGGGACCCCGCGGGGCGGCGAGAGGGATGGCTTCGGCCTGGGCGGCGTAGTAGCGCAGGAAATCGACGGCTTCGCGGACTTCGGCCACGGCATCGGCCCAGGATTTGCCTGCCTCGCGGGCGAGGAGCGCGAAGAGTTCGGCGCGGTTGGCTTCGTAAAGATCGGCGACGGCACGCAGGCGCGTGGCGCGGACGAAGGCCGAGGTCTTTGGCCAGGCGGAGGCGGCGGCGGACTTGATGGCGGTGGCGACGTCGGTGGCCGTGGCTTCGGTGACGGTGCCGATTATGTCGCTGTGGTCGGCGGGGTTTTTCAGTTCGACTGCCGTGCCCTTGGTTGGCGCTTTCACGGTCAGCGGCTTGGCGTGCCACTGGGTTGTGCGGAAGGCTTCGCGGGCGGCGTCCATGGCGGGGAAGGTCACCGGGTCGGTGAGGTCGAGGCCGATGGAATTGCGGCGGGCACCGAAGATGGCCTGGGGTGCCGGGATGGCGGGATTGGGGATGGTATCGAGGGCGAGCACTTTGCCGATCGGGTCTTCGGCGACGGTGGCGGCGGGGATGTCCTCGTCGGCGATCTGGTAGACGAAGGAGCCGTTGGCGCCGTTTTCGAGGAGGCGACGGACGAGGTAGGCGAGCAGGTCCTTGTGGGCGCCGACCGGGGCATAGATGCGGGTGCTTGTGTCGTGATTGGTGCGCAGCACTTCGTGCAGGCGCTCGCCCATGCCGTGCAGGCGCTGGAATTCGTAAGAGTCCTTGAAGCGACCGGCTTCGGCCGCGAGGTGGAGAATGGCGCTGGCGGTGTGGGCGTTGTGGCTGGCGAACTGGGGGTAGATATTGGGCGAAGCGAAGAGCTTTTTGGCCGCGGCGATATAGGAAATGTCGGTCGAGGCCTTGCGGGTGAAAACCGGGTAGCCGTCGAGGCCCATGACTTGGGCGCGCTTGATTTCGGCATCCCAATAGGCGCCCTTGACGAGGCGCACCATGATCTTGCGATCGAGCGAAGCGGCGGTGGCCTGGAGCCAGTCGATCAAAGGCAGGACGCGCTTGCCATAGGCCTGAACGACGACGCCGAAACCATCCCAGCCGGCCAGCTCGGGCGTGGCGAGAACGGCCGCAATGATATCCATGGAGAGATCGAGGCGGTCGGCCTCTTCGGCATCGATGTTGAAGCCCATGTTGGCGGAACGGGCCTGGATGGCGAGCTTGCGCGTGGCTTCCACCAGCTCGGTCATGACGCGGTGGCGCTGGGCGACCTCGTAGCGCGGGTGAAGCGCCGACAGTTTTACCGAAATGCCGGGATTGTCGCGGACGGAGGGCGACTTGCAGTGGGGGGCGAGGCTGGCGATGGCGCGGGAATAAGCGAGGAAATAGCGGGCGGCGTCTTCGCTGGTGCGGGCGGCTTCGCCCAGCATGTCGTAGGAGTAGCGATAGCCGAGGGCCTCGGGCTTTTTGGCATTCTGGATGGCTTCGTCGATGGTGCGGCCGAAGACGAACTGGCTGCCCAAGAGGCGCATGGCCTGGGCGACGGCGGTGCGGATGACGGGCTCGCCGAGGCGGGCAACGGCGCGATGCAGTGCGTTTTTCGGGCCGACTTCGGGATCGCCGAGGACGTCGGCGGTGAGGCTGAGGGCCCAGGAGGAGAAGTTGACCAGCTGATTGGAGGAGGCGCCGAAATGGCTGGCCCAGTTGGAGCCGCCGACTTTGTCGTGGATCAGGGCATCGACGGTTTCGGCATCGGGCACGCGCAACAGGGCTTCGGCCAGCGACATGAGCGCCACGCCCTCGTCGGTGGCGAGGCCATATTCGGCGAGGAAGCTTTCCATGAGGCCGAGGCGATTGCCGGTGCGGACGGTTTTGACCAATTGCTCGGCGTGAGCAGAGATTTTCTGGCGCGCCGTCGCGTCGAGACCCGTATCGGCGATGAGCTGGCGGACCAGCTTGGTCTCGTCGGCGAGGTTGCGGGCGTGGAGGTCGGAACGGGCGGCGGCGATGTCGGACATGGGGCGCTCTTGGGGCACGACCTCGTGGTTCGAGTCTCGCGAAGAGCTCGCACCTCACCATGAGGTCTACTGGAAATCTGGCGGGAGAATGACACGGCTTTGACAGGCGTTTCGCCTGATGTGGTGGCGCTGGACGCGATCAGGCATTATCGTAAGGGCATATTGCAGGACAAGCGCCCATGAAAATCGTCAGCTACGAGACTTTGGACCAGATCGACCGGCGGATTCTCGATGAGCTGGCCAAGGATGGGCGGATCAGCGTGGCGGAATTGAGCCGGCGGGTGAACCTCTCCAAAACGCCCTGCCAAGCGCGGATCACCCGGCTGGAGAAGGCGGGCTATATCCTGGGTTATCGGGCGGTGATCGACCCGAAGCGGTTGGGCCTACCTCATGTGGCCTTTGTGGAGGTGAAGCTATCGGATACGCGCAAGGGTGCGCTGGCGGCATTCAACAAGGCGGTGCGGGCGATCCCCGAGGTGGAACAGGCGCATATGATCGCCTCGAGCTTTGACTATCTGCTCAAGGTGCGGACGAAGGATATTGCGGATTATCGGGAGGTGCTGGGGGAGAAAATCAGCGCCCTGCCCCATGTGGCGCATACATCTACCCATGTTTCCATGGAGGCGGTGAAGGGGGATGAAGAGTAGCGGCGAAGGGGAGTCTTCGTCGGATACCCCCTCCTATTCTCCCCCTGATAGGGGGAGGGATCCGGCCGGTGGGTTTGGCTACTTGGTGCCTCAAGCTGGATCTGTTCCTCCCCCTATCAGGGGGAGGTTAGGTGGGGGTATCCGCTACCCTGCAGGAAACAACTTCCAGCGTTTGGGACGGAAGGCCAGGCGGGTTTTTTCGCCGGCGGGGTGGTCGAAGGGGAGGTCTACCTCGACCGGATGGTTGTCGCCGCCGATGGCGAGGTCGACGCGGCGGGTGCCGCCGACGCGGCGGGTGGTGGTGACGACGCCGGCGAGGGCTGCATCGGCTTCGACCAGTTCGGCATCGTGGGGGCGGAAGAAGAGGCGGGCGTTGCCGGAAGGTGTGTCGCCGGCGGGGATGCCGATGGCGCGGCCGCCGATCCAGACTTCGCCGTTTTCGACGGTGACGGGGAGTTCGCTGGAATCACCGATGAAGCCGAAGACGAAGGGCGAGGTGGGGCGGTCGTAGACGTCGTCGGGCGTGCCGACCTGTTCGATCTTGCCTTGGCTCATGACGCAGAGACGGTCGGAGAGTTCGAGGGCCTCTTCCTGGTCGTGGGTGACGAAGACCGTGGTGTGGCCGGTGCGGTCGTGGATTTCGCGCAGCCATTTGCGCAGTTCGCGGCGGACCTGCGCGTCGAGGGCGCCGAACGGTTCGTCGAGGAGCAGCACGGCGGGTTCGATGGCGAGGGCGCGGGCGAGTGCGACGCGCTGGCGCTGGCCGCCGGAGAGCTGGTTGGGATAGCGCTTTTCAAGGCCCGAGAGCTGGACGAGGTCGAGCAATTCCATGGCGCGGCGACGGATCTCGCCATTGGGCGGGCGGGTCGAGCGCGGGCGGACTTTCAGGCCAAAGGAGATGTTTTCGAGGATCGTCATATGCCGGAACAGGGCATAATGCTGGAAGACAAAGCCGATGTTGCGCTCCTGTACGGTCTTTTCGGAGGCATCGGTATCGCCGAAGAAGATCTTGCCCTGGGTCGGCATTTCTAGGCCGGCGATGAGGCGCAGCAGCGTGGTCTTGCCCGAGCCCGAGGGGCCGAGCAGCGCGATCAGCTCGCCCGAGCGGATATCGAGCGAGACATCATGCAGCGCCGGAAACCGGTCAAATTCCTTGCGCACATTTTGAACGCGAACTTCCATAGATCCTATTCCGATTTAGCAGCGGCGATTTCCTCGCCGAAGCGCCATTCCAGCGCAGATTTCAAAACCAGCGTGACCAGCGCGAGCAGGGCCAGCAGCGACGCCAGGGCGAAGGCCGCCGCGGCATTATATTCGTTGTAGAGCATTTCCACCTGCAAGGGCATGGTGGTGGTCTGTCCGCGGATTTTTCCCGAGACCACGGCGACGGCGCCGAATTCGCCCATGGCGCGGGCGTTGCAGAGCAGCACGCCGTAGAGCAGGCCCCATTTGATATTGGGCAGGGTGACGCGCCAGAAGGTCTGGAAGCCATTGGCGCCGAGCGAGAGCGCCGCCTCCTCGTCGCCGGTACCCTGGTCCTGCATCAGCGGGATCAGTTCGCGGGCGACGAAGGGGAAGGTGACGAAAATGGTGGCGAGGACAATGCCGGGCAGCGCGAAGAGGACTTCGATGCCGTAGCTCTTGAGGAAGGGGCCGAGGAAGCTCCCTGCCCCAAAGAGCAGGACATAGACGAGGCCAGAGATCACCGGGGAGACCGAGAAGGGAAGATCAATCAGGGTGATCAGGAAGGCTTTCCCCTTGAATTCGAACTTGGCGATGGCCCAGGAGGCGGCAAGGCCGAAGACGACGTTGAGCGGCACGGCGATCGCTGCGACCAGGAGCGTCAGGCGGATGGCGGCCTGGGCGTCGTGTTCGGTGAGCGCGGCAAAGAAGGGGCCGATGCCCTTGGCGAAGGCCTCGTGGAAGACGGCATAGAGCGGCAACACCAGGATGACGGCCATGAAGGCCAGGGCAATGCCGATCAGCAGATACTGGACGGCGCGGCTTTCGCTGGTGGGGGAAACGCGGCGCCTGGTGCGGGCGGTGAGCTTAGTGGCCATAGCCATACCTCCGGCGCGACCAGGCCTGGATCAGGTTGATCAGCAGCAACAGGGCAAAGGAGATCAGCAGCATGACGGTGGCGATGACCGTGGCGCCGACATAGTTGAACTCCTGCAGACGGATGTAGATCAGCAGCGGCGCGATTTCCGAGACGAAGGGAATGTTGCCGGCGATGAAGATGATGGAGCCATATTCGCCCACGGCTCGGGCGAAGGCGAGCGCAAAGCCGGTGAGGATGGCGGGCATGAGGCTGGGCAGGATGACGTGGAAGATGGTCTGGAAACGGTTGGCGCCCAGTGTCGCGCTAGCCTCTTCCACTTCGTGGCTGACCTCTTCCAAGATCGGCTGGATGGTGCGGACGACGAAGGGCAGGCCGATGAAGATCATGGCGATGACGATGCCGGCCGGGGTGTAGGCGATGCGCCAGCCGAGCGGGGCAAAGAGCGCGCCCACGGTGCCATTGGGGGCGTAGATGGCGGTGAGCGCAATGCCGGCCACGGCGGTGGGCAGCGCGAAGGGCAGATCGATGATGGCATCAAAAATGCGGCGGCCGGGGAAGCGGTAACGCACCAGCACCCAGGCGATCAGCGTGCCGAAGATCACATTGACCGAAGCGGCAATGAGCGCGGTGACGAAGCTGACGCGGAGCGAGCCGAGCACGCGGGCATCGGTGGCGGCTTTCCAGAAGCCCTCGGGGCCGAGGCCGGCGGAGCGGACGGCCAGGGCCACCAGCGGGATCAGGATGATCAGGGAAAAATAGGTGAGCGTGAAGCCGAGCGTTAGCCCGAAGCCGGGAATGACGCTGGGCTGGCGAAAGCTCCAGGCGCGGCGTGTTGCGGAGGACGGCGCGGTGCTCAAGTGGCGCCCCAGATGGCGAAAGTAGCTGCTGTCATCATGTCGACCCCTCAACCGGTACGGCGGTC
Source organism: Candidatus Devosia phytovorans (assembly GCA_029202405.1). Lineage (NCBI taxonomy): Bacteria > Pseudomonadati > Pseudomonadota > Alphaproteobacteria > Hyphomicrobiales > Devosiaceae > Devosia > Candidatus Devosia phytovorans. The sequence goes on from CP119312.1 coordinate 2,169,150, forward strand.
GCGACCCTATTGGATCGGTCGGGTTTATCAAAGCGAGGTCGTGGCGTTTACGCAAGCGGGGAAAGAAAATTGTGCTAGCGGCAGGCTGGATTGGAGATTGGCGCAGTCAGGAAGCGCAATTTTCGCTGTTGGAACAGAAATTTGTAGCGTCGTGCAAACTGGTTTGACGCGGTTTCCGACCGCGCTAGCGCTCGGGCGTCCAGATGGGAGAGGTCTCGCGCTCCAAGGGACCGAGCGTGGTGATGTCGTCGCCGCGGCGCATGTAGATGTTCATGCGGAAGGAATTGCCGATGCGTTCGGAGCGCTCGATGAATAGCGCGGCGATGTCGGGCGGGCAGAGGTTTTCCGCGGTGCGGCGGAAGAGCGAGAGCCAGCGCATGAAATGTTCGTCGGCAAGCTCGGGCATGGCCATGTGCTTGGGCATGGGGCGGCCCGCATAGCGGCCGGTGCCGAGCAGCATGGAGCTCCAGAAATCGGCGATGGTGGCGAGGTGGGCGGGCCAGGCTTCGGGCGCTACGACGCGATTGAAGATGGGGCCGATGACGGGATCGCGGCGGGCATCAGCGTAGAAGCTGTCGACAACCCTGCGGATCAGGGCCTCGTCGAGACCTTCGGGAGTCTCCCAACCAACGCGCCTGTGCTGGGTGCCGAGTGGTGGCCGGGGATTGTCGACGTCGCTCATGGCGTGATCTCTGAGATGGCATAGGTGCAGCGGCGGCCGCCGGAGACGATGTGCTCGCCGCGCTCGATCTGTGTTTTCGGGCCAAGGATGGCGCGGAAGACGTCGAGTTCGGCGCGGCAGAAGCCCTGACAGGCGGTGGCTGCGGCGCAGATCGGGCAATGGTTTTCGACCAGGGTGAAGGATCCGTCGGCCTCTTCGCGCCAATCGGCCATATAGCCTTCGGCAGAGCGCAGGCCGACGAGGGCGGCGACCTTGTCGCGCAGCGGCAGGTCGTCGGCGATGGCGGCGGCATAGGCGTTGCGCGTCTCGGCTTCGCGGACGGAAATCAGCGTATCAAGCGCGGCTTCACCCAAAGCATCCTTGACGATGCCGAGGAGCTGAACGGTGAGAGCTGCATGGGTGTCGGGGAAGCGGGACTGGGCAGTGGGCGTCAGGCTCCAGCGCTGGGTGGGCCGACCGACGCCCCTTGCCTCGCTGAACGACTGCACAAGGCCCTCTTCGGCGAGGCGCGCCAGTTGCTGGCGCGCGGCTTCGCCAGTGGTGGAAAGCTTGGTGCCCAGTTCGGAAGAGGACAGTTCGCCATGCATCTTGAGCGCCATCAGCACGCGTTCGGCCGGGCTCCTGGGAGACCAAGTTGCGTTTGTCGCGGCTGCGCCGGCTCGGGGGGCGCCCATGCCGGTGACGTCGAACCGATTATCCAAGCCTGGGCTTGACATATTTGCGCCAGAGGTTTTCAAAGTCATTACTTGGAAATTAGATGGCAGGCGTTGTTTATGCAAGTGCCGCGCTGTCGCAGCTAAAAGATGGAGCCTGCAAATGGCCTTTGAACTCCCCGCCCTGCCCTATGCTCATTCAGCCCTTGCCGAGAACGGCATGAGCCAGGAGACGCTGGAGTTGCACCACGACAAGCACCACCAGGCCTATGTGACGGCACTGAACGGGTTCGTTGAAAAGAACGCGGACCTGCAGGGCAAGTCGCTGGAAGAGATCATCACCTTTGCCAATGGCAAGGCGGACCTGGCGCCGGTGTTCAACAATGCCGGCCAGCATTGGAACCACATCCACTTCTGGAACGCGCTGTCGCCCAAGGGCGGCGCCCTGCCCGGCAAGCTGGAGGCCAAGATCGTTGCCGATCTCGGCTCGGTCGACGCTTTCAAGGAGCAGTTCAAGACGGCTGCGACGACGCAGTTCGGTTCGGGCTGGGCCTGGCTGGTGCTGGGAACCGATGGCAAGCTCAAGGTCACCAAGACACCTAACGGTTCCAATCCGCTGGCGACCGGCGAGGGCAAGCCGCTGCTCGGCCTCGATGTGTGGGAGCACTCCTATTATGTCGACTTCCGCAATCGCCGCCCGGACTATGTGACCAACTTCCTCGACAAGCTGGCGAACTACGAATTTGCCGAAGCCAATCTGGGCTAGGGGCGCCGTATTTCACTGATGCTGGCCTGCAACGGGCAGTGTTCTGCGCTTCCGGTGCTCACGTACCCAAACGTACGCTCCGCTCCGGTTCTCGAACACCACCCCTTTCGGCTCAGCCTGAGCGAAATCCGGTCGCCCCTGTGGCGCCTGGTAACCACTGTTGCGTCCCGGCCTTGAGCCGGGATGCTTCCTGAGCTTCATTGATAGAGCTTGCGGCTGAGGCACCATCCCGGGATGGGTCCCGGCTCGAGGCCGGGATGACATCGTGGGCGGGGTCAAATCCTCCCCTGACAAAATTCCGAAGACGATGCGATGGGCGGCCTGCTTGTCGCCGGAGACAGAATTGACCCTGATGGCTGATTTCGACCTGCCCGATACGATGCACCTGCGACAGTCGCGACGGCCGGTGATCGGCAACGCGGAATTCCGCTCGGCCATGGCTGCCACCGCCTCCACGGTCAGCGTGGTGACGGCGCGGCGGGGCGACGAGCGGATCGGGCGGACGGTGACAGCCGTCCTCTCCATGTCGGCCAATCCGCCGGCCGTGCTGGTGTCCATCGACATCGTCAGCCGGATGGCCGATTTCATTGCCAAGACGGGCGGCTTCTCGCTGGCCATGCTGGCCGAGGACCAGTCCGACATTGCCAATGCCTTTGCCGGCAAGGTCGAGGCGAGCGGGCGCTTTGCGCTGGGCGAGTGGCAGGCCTGGCCCTCGGGCCATCCGATGCTGCTGGGCGCAGTGACGGCACTGGACTGCGAAGTCATCGGCGCTATCGAAACGGGTACGCATGTGCTGTTTGCCGGCGCGATCGTCGAGGCGGAAACCACGACAAGTCGGGCGCCGTTGATCTGGCAGCGCCATGCCTATCACGGACTGGCCGGGCTCGACTGACACGCCGGAAAGTGCCAAGCTCGCAACTCCTGCCCCGCTCCGGCATTCCCTGTTCAGAGCATTTCACCGTTTCTTCGAAACGCCGAAATTGCTCTAAATTTTTGGAAGGTCGCGTTTTCGAACCGCAAAAGCGGTATCCACTTTTGCTGAAAACGCTCCATGGGAGGCGTTCATGCCCCAGTTCTTTTTCCATTACCGCACCGATGATGAATTGATCCGCGACGTGGATGGCAGCGAACTGCCAGATCTCGACGCGGCAGAGCACAAGGCCGCAGCCCTGGCCAAGGCGATCGTCGAGCATGCGGCGAGTACGGGCGGAGACACGCGCCTGCCCCGGTCGATCGAAATCACCGACGCGGCGGGTGAGGAACTGCTCTATATCGTGTTCTGGGCGGGACCAAAGATTGGCGCAGACGGCAAGGATGATGACTCGCTGATCGAGCAAGTGCCTACTGTTCATTGATATTATCAGTTTGAACTGATATAGGTTGAGGCCTATAATTTCTGCGCTTGGGGGCGCGGGAATGGCTGGTGTTTGGGTTGTTCTGGAACATCCGAAGTTTGCGCGAGAATGGGAAAGGCTGCCCATTTCAACGCAGAAAAAGCTGGATGCTGTCGTCCAGATTCTCAGAGAGCACGGGCCAGCATTAGGACGCCCCTATGTCGATACGCTCAATGCGTCGCGTCATGGGAACATGAAGGAAATTCGGCTCAACGCCGACGGTGTCTGGCGCTTTGCATTTGCGTTCGACCCCGCACGCAACGCCGTCATCCTGGTCGGAGGGGACAAGGAAGGCGAGAACCAGACGGCCTTCTACAAGAAGTTCATCCGTTTGGCCGATGCGCGACTTGATGAATGGCTGGCACAGGAGAGTTGACATGACAAGGTACAAGAGATCCGACTTCCTCCCCGCTGACAGGCATTTCAACGCCCGCCCTCCCGAGGAACAGGCCGAAATTCTTGCCGAAGCAGACAGGATGATGGCGGAAATCCACCTGGCGAGTGTTCGCAAGGCCCTGACCGTCACGCAGGCTGACCTCGCCGAAAGGACGGGCCTCAAGCAAGGTGAAATTTCGCGGATCGAGAATGCGGTGACGAGCGTGCAGATCAAGACGCTGCAGCGCTATGTCAGCGGGCTTGGTGGTCAGTTGCGCATCGTGGCTGACTTTCCGGATGGATCGAAGGCGGAGATTCCGCTGCGAAATGGCAAGCCGGTCAAATCGAAGGCGATTGTCGCGGCGGCAGACCGCAAGAAGTCGGCCTGAGAGAACAAAAACGCCGGCCCGAGGGCCGGCGTCCTAACGTCCGGGAGGACGATTGCCTTGGATCACTGCGCCGGCGTGCCGGTGTAGATCTGGTCGAAGATGCCGCCGTCGCCGAAGAAGTGGGGCTGGGCTTCGCGCCAGCCGCCGAAGTCCTCGATGGTGACGAGGTTGACCTCGCCGAAGCGGGCGACGTCTTCCGGCGCTGCGGCTTCTGGCTTGAAGGGACGGTAGTAGTTGGCGGCAGCGATCGCCTGGCCTTCGTCGGAATAGAGATATTCGAGATAGGCCTGGGCCAGATCGGTATTGCCTTTCTTTTCGGCATTGCCGACGACAAGCGCGACGGGGGGTTCGGCGAGGATCGAAACCGAGGGGGTCACGATGTCGAAGGCATCGGGGCCGAGTTCCTCGAGGGCGAGATAGGCTTCGTTTTCCCAGGCGAGAAGGACATCACCGATGCCACGCTGCACGAAGGTGGTGGTGGAGCCGCGGGCACCGGTATCGAGCACGGGGACGTGCTTGTAGAGCTCGGTGACATAGGCCTGGGCGGTTTCATCGGAGCCGTCCGGCTGCGCCTTGGCCCAGGCCCAGGCTGCGAGGAGATTCCAGCGGGCGCCGCCAGAGGTCTTGGGATTGGGCGTGATGACCTCGACGCCATCATTGGTGAGATCGCCCCAGTCATTGAGACCCTTGGGATTACCCTTGCGGACCAGGAAGACGATGGTCGAGGTATAGGGGGCGTTGTTGTTTTCGAGCGTGCCGCGCCAGTCGGCGGGGATCAGCGTCGGATCGGCGTCGGAAATGGCGTTGATGTCGGATTCGAGCGCCAGGGTCACGACATCGGCCTCGAGTCCATCAATGACCGTGCGGGCCTGGGCGCCTGAGCCACCGTGGGTGGTCTGGATGGCCACGGTTTCACCCGCGGTTTCCTGCCAGTGAGTGGTGAAGGCCTGGTTGAACTGCTGGTAGAGCTCGCGGGTCGGATCGTAGCTGACGTTGATCAGGGTGCGATCCTGCGCATGCGCCGTGGTGACGGCAAAGCCCAGCATCAGCGAGGCGGCCAGACCGGCGTAGGCGATGTATCTTGAAGCGTTCTTCATCTCTGTCTCCCCGATGAGATCGATGGGAAAAGACTACCAGACCAATCGTCTATCGCAAGGCGATGGGCTCGCGCTGTTGTAACGCGCGGGAAAACAGTTTGCTGCATTCGAGGTTCTGGCGAGAAAAACATGGCGGAGAGCGAGAAAAAGGCTCGGTCTGCGCAAATTCATTCCAATCTGATCGTCGAGCAATCGGGCCTTGCTGTCATGCTGCCATTATGACGCCGCGCTAGTGGTTGAAGGAGAGGCAGACAGGTGCGAGCGGCGTGCCTAGAGTGACGCTGCGAGATGGGGAGTCGTTGAATGGACCTTGGGCAATCGAACCTGCTGGAGCGGGCTGAAGCGCTGATGGCTGGGGATGAGGGATTTGCGCGGTTCTTCCGGGCGGCGATCCTGGCCACGGACAAAGAGGACCTGGCACGACAGACGCCGGAGCGGTTCGAGGCGGACCTGCGCCAGTCCTATCAGTTGCTGGTGTCCTTCGAGGGCGATGGCAGCCGGTTGAGCGCGACGCCGCCGGCCGTGACGGGCGATCCGCTGGTGGTGGATGTAGTGTCGCCGGACATGCCGTTTATCGTCGACAGCGCGCTGGCGGCGGTGCGGGCGGCGGGTGGCACGGTGCGGCTGTTTACCCATCCGGTGGTCAAGGTGGACAATGGCACGGTAAGTGCCAATGGCGGGCGGGCGCTGAGCCTGCTGCATATTTACAGCGATCCGGTGGACGATGTTTCGGCGCTGACAGCGGAAGTCGAAGCGACGATGGCCGAGGTGACGCGGGCGGTCAGCGACTGGCAGGCGATGCTGGAGCGGCTGCGCAAGGGTGTCGCGGCGCTGCAGCAGAGCCCTGCCCCCAACAAGGACGAGAAGCTGCGGTTTCTCGACTGGCTGATCGAGCATAATTTCACCTTCCTCGGCATGCGGGAATATCGGCTGGGGGCGGAGGGCCTGGCGCCGGTCGCGGGCAGCGGGCTGGGGATTTTGCGCGACCCCGATTTCAAAGTGCTGCGCAGCGGCGCGAGTTTTGTGGAATCGACGCCCCAGCATGCTGCCTTCATGGCGGGTAACGAACCGCTGCTGGTGACCAAGGCCAATGTGCGGGCGCGGGTGCATCGGCGCGTGCATATGGATTATGTGGGCATCAAGCTGTTTGGCGCGGATGGCGCGGCGACGGGCGAGCTGCGCATCGTGGGGCTGTTCACAGCGCAGGCGCTGGCGACGCCGCATACCGACGTGCCTGTTATCCGGCGCAAGATTGCCGAGGTGATGCGCAAGTCGGGCGTCGATCCGCTGGGGCATGACGGGCGGACGCTGCTGAGCGCGCTGGACAGCTATCCGCGCGACGAGCTGTTCCAGATCGGGGGCGAACAGCTTTATGAATTCGCCACGGCGATTGCTGGCCTTTATGACCGGCCGCGGGTGCGGGTGCTGCCGCGCATCGACCGGTTCGACAATTTTGTCTCGGTGTTGGTTTATGTGCCACGCGATCGCTACGACAGCGAGGCACGGGCCCGGATCACGCGCTATCTGGCACAGGTCTATGACGGGCGCGTTTCGGCCTATTATCCGCATTTCCCGGAAGGGGATCTGGTGCGGCTGCATGTGATCATCGGGCGGATTGCCGGCGCGACGCCGCAGCCGAGCCGGGCGACGCTGGAGGACCATGTCGATGCGCTAACCTCCAATTTCGGTGATGTGCTGGCGGCGACGGCGCGGGATCCGGCGACGATCAGCGATTATCGCGGGGCGTTCTCGGCGGCCTATCAGTCACGCAATACGGCGGTGGATGCGCTGGATGATATCGGCGTGCTGCGGTCCCTGGGCGATGGCGCGGGGGTGGCGATACGGCTGCGGGCGCGCGAGGGCGCGGACGGGGCGCTGGGGCTCAAATTCTACCACCGCGAGAGCGCCATTCCGCTGAGCGACCGCGTGCCGATGATCGAGGCCTTTGGCTTCCGGGTGATCGACGAGCGCACCTATACGGTGGTGCCGCGCGACGGGGTCGAGCGGTATCTGCATGACATGGTGCTGGCGCCGAGCGAAGGGGCGAGCTTTGATCTCAGCGCGCGCGGCGCAGCGGTCGAGGAAGGGCTGCTCGCGGTGTGGGATGGGCTGGCCGAGAGTGATCAGCTCAATGCGCTGGTCAGCCGGACCATGCTGGGCTGGACGGATGCGGCGCCGCTGCGGGCGCTGTCGCGGTATCTCAGACAGATCGGGACGAGCTATTCGCAGCGCTATATTGCCAATGTGCTGGTGAAACAGGCGGAGGCCGCTTCGGCGCTGGTGGCGCTGTTCAATGCGCTGCATGACCCCGTGCAGGACGATCGGGAGGTCGCAGCCGAGGAAGCGCGGGAGCGGATCGTTGCGGCGCTCGATGCCATGGCGTCGCTGGACGAGGACACGATTGTCAGGCGCTTCGTCAACCTGATCGAGGCCTCGGTGCGGACCAATGCGTTTCAGCGCGATGAGGCGGGGCAGCGCATGCCGGCGCTGGCGATCAAGTTCAATTCCTCGCTGGTGGACGGCATGGTGGCGCCCCGACCGTTCCGCGAGATTTCGGTCTATTCGCCGCGCGTCGAGGGCGTGCATCTGCGGTTTGGGGCGATCGCGCGCGGTGGATTGCGGTGGTCAGATCGGCCGGAAGATTTCCGCACGGAAGTGCTGGGGCTGGTCAAGGCGCAGCAGGTCAAGAATGCGGTGATCGTGCCGGTGGGGGCCAAGGGCGGGTTCGTGCCCAAGCATCTGACGGCTGGCATGCCGCGCGAGGCTTTCGCGGCGGAGGGCGTGGCCGCCTACAAGATCTTCATCGGTGCACTGCTGGATGTGACGGATAATCTGGTCAATGGTGCCGTGGTGCCGCCAAGGGATGTCGTGCGGCGGGATGGGGACGATCCTTATCTCGTGGTGGCGGCGGACAAGGGCACGGCGAGCTTTTCGGACATGGCCAATGGCATTGCGATTTCGCGCGGCTTCTGGCTGGGCGATGCTTTCGCCTCGGGCGGCTCGGCCGGCTATGACCACAAGAAGATGGGCATTACGGCGCGCGGCGGCTGGGAGGCGGTGAAGCGGCATTTCCGCGAGATGGATCGGGATATCCAGAAGCAGCCGTTCACCGTGGTGGGCGTCGGCGACATGAGCGGCGATGTGTTCGGCAATGGCATGCTGCTGTCGCCGGAAATCGAGCTGATCGCCGCGTTTGACCACCGGGACATCTTCATCGATCCCAAGCCGAATGCGGCGGCTAGCCTTGCCGAGCGGCAGCGGCTGTTCGCCCTGCCCCGCTCGAGCTGGCAGGATTATGACCGTGCGCTGATCTCGGCGGGCGGCGGGGTGTTTTCGCGCTCGCTGAAGGCCATTCCGCTGACGGCGGAAATGCAGGCGGCGCTGGGGCTCAACGTGCCGCATGCGACGCCGGCGGAGGTGATGACGGCTATCCTCAAGGCGGAGGTGGACCTGCTATGGTTCGGCGGCATCGGCACCTATGTGCGGGCAGCGGGCGAGACGGATGCCGAAGTGGGCGACCGGGCCAATGATGCGATCCGCATCACCGGGGCCGAGGTGCGGGCCAAGGTGATTGGTGAAGGCGCGAACCTGGGCGTGACGCAGCGCGGGCGGGTGGACTATGCGCTCAAGGGTGGGCGGATCAATACGGATGCGATCGACAATTCGGCGGGGGTGAACTCTTCCGACCTCGAGGTCAATATCAAGATCGCGCTGGCGCCGCTGCTGGCCGATGGGTCGATTGATATCGAGGCGCGCAATGCCTTCCTCGTGACGATGACCGACGAGGTGGCACAGCTTTGCCTGCGCAACAATTACCTGCAGGGGCTGGCGATTTCGCTGGCGCAGCGGGCGGGGCTGGCCGAATTGCCGGACCACCGCGAGCTAATCGAGCAGCTGGAAGAACGCGGCCTGCTGGACCGACTGGTGGAATTCCTGCCGAGCGATGCCACGATGGACGGGCGGGCGCTGGTGCGGCCGGAGCTGGCGGTGATCCTGGCCTATGCCAAACTGACGCTTTATGCCGATCTCCTGGAGGGCGTTTCCATTGATGACCAGTATCTGGCGGGCGAGCTCTATCGCTATTTCCCGGAGACGCTGCACAGGACCTATCCCGAGGCTGTTGCGCAGCATCGGCTGAAGCGGGAGGTGATCGCCACGGTGCTGGCCAATGCGATGATCAATCGCGGCGGGCCGGCCTTTGTCAGCGAGCTGACGGCCGCGACCAGCGCCAGCCCGGGCGAGGTGGCGCTGGCCTATGCGGCGACGCGCGATGTCTATGGGCTGACGGCGCTCAATGGGGCAATCGATGCGCTGGATGGTGTGGTATCAGGCGATGTGCAGTTGGGGCTTTATGCCGAGGTTGCCGACCTGTTGATGCAGGAAAGCCTGTGGTTCCTGCGCAATGCCGACGTGACGCAGGGGCTGGTCAGTCTCGTGGAGCGACATGCGGCGGGCGTGTCCGTGTTGCGGGAGAGCACCCTGCCCGCTTCGCTGCAGGCTCGGGTGGATGGCAAGAGTGCCGAGCTCGTGGGTCTTGGTGTTCCGGAAACGGTGGCGCGGAACATCGCGCAACTGCCGGTGCTGAGCTATGCCAGCGATATCGTGCTGGTGAGCGAACGTGCGGGTGTGAGCGTGGTCGATGGTGCGGCGGCGTTCTTTGGGGTGTTCGCGCAGTTCGGGCTGTGGCCGGTGATCGAGCAAGGCCGCGATATCCGGCTCAGCGACCGGTTTGATCGTATGGCGCTGGACCGGGCGCTGGCCAACCTGATGCGGGCGCAGCGCGACCTCACGGCGGATGTGCTCAAGGCCGAGGGCGGGTTTGCGACATGGGCGGCGCGGCCGGGGATCTCGCGGACGGCGGCTTCGGTGGCGGAGCTGACGCAGGGGGAGCTTACGGTATCGCGGTTGAGCGTGGCGGCGGGGTTGCTGGCGGATCTGGCGCAAGAATAGTGGCACGCCCTCGTGGTTCGAGGCTTTGCTGCGCAAAGCACCTCACCATGAGGGCTACTGAGAGCTCGATGCTTCAACAGCCCTCATGGTGAGGTGGGAGCGCAGCGACCCTCGAACCACGAGGGCGTGGCGCCATGCTGCCAAAGTCTGCCTTGTATCCCAGCGACATATGGGGAGAGTGAGGCACCCTGCCCTTCTTGTGAGTGACCAGATGACCACGCTGACCCAATGGCTTGCCGCGCAGACTGTCGATCCGAAACTGGCTTCGGTGGTGGCCACGATGGCGGCGGCGAGTGCCGAGATTGCCGGGGTGCTGCGACTGGCGCCGATCGCGGGACAGACGGGATTGGCGGGGCATACCAATGTGCAAGGCGAGGCGCAGAAGGCGCTGGATGTGATCTCGAATGACATTGTTCTCAAGCACTTGAAGGACAATGACAAGATTTCGATTCTGGTGTCGGAAGAGCTGGATGAGGAAGTCCGGTTCGGCAATGACGGCCAGTATTTTGTGGCGACCGATCCGCTGGATGGCTCGTCCAATCTCGATGTGAATGTGACTGTTGGCACGATTTTTTCGGTGCTGGATGCGCGCAAGGGCCTGCTGCAGAAGGGTAGTGAGCAGTTGGCGGCAGGCTATGCGGCCTATGGACCGGCGACGAGTTTGGTCATCACCTTCGGGACAGGTGTCGCGATCTTCACGCTGGATGGATCGGGTGCGTTCGTTTTGACGCAGGACCAGGTCGCCGTGCCCGCCGCCTCGGGCGAATATGCGATCAATACGGCGCGCGAGCGGTTCTGGGACGCGGCGACCAAGGCCTACGTGGCCGAGAATGTTGCGGGCGAAACCGGCACGGCGGGCAAGCGCTACAATATGCGCTGGGTTGGGTCGATGGTGGCCGATATCCATCGCATCCTGATGCGCGGGGGGATTTTCCTTTATCCGCTGGACAGCGAGACCGTCAGCAAGGGCGGCCGGTTGCGGCTGCTTTATGAGGCCAATCCGATGGCGATGATCGTCGAGGCGGCAGGGGGGAAATCGACAACGGGACCGGAAAAGATACTTGAACTCGTGCCTAGCGGAATTCATCAGCGCGTTCCGGTGATCCTGGGATCGGCGGACGAGGTCGAGCGCGTGGAGGCCTGGTACAAGAAGGGATAGTGAGGCCTTCGGCCGAGTCTTCGTGGGGGGTACCCCCACCTATCCTCCCCCTGATAGGGAGAGGGACTGCTCCGTGGGCGGGGCGAGATGTTGCCACAAACTCGATCTGTCCCTCCCCCTTTTCAGGGGGAGGCTAGGTGGGGGTACTCTTCTCTCACATCCACGACCCAGATCAATTGCAACGTTCTTATAGTGTAGCTATAGCTCCTGCCAACAAGGAGCCAGTTCCATGACCGACGTTACGCTTGCCAAGACCAATTCGAGCCCGTGGCCGAAGCGGCCGTTTCATCGGCAGTATCTGATGCGGCAGGCGAACAATCTCTTTGATTTCTTCGAGGCGGCCTCGATCAATCCCAAGGGCGGGTTTTTCGAGCTGGATGACGAGGGTCTGCCGCTGGACGAGGGAAATTCCACCCGGCAAATCCATGTGACGACGCGCATGATCCATTGCGCGGTGATCGGCAGCCTGTTGGGGCGGCCGGGATCGGACGAGATTGTCGATCACGGCATGCGCTATGTCTGGGAGCAGCATCGCGACGCCGAGCATGGCGGCTATGTGTGGGGGCTGGACGACAATGGCGTCGTCAACGGGTCCAAGCAGGCCTATGGCCATGCCTTCGTGCTGCTGGCGGCATCGAGCGCCAAGCTCGTGGGGCATCCGCTGGCCGAGCAGATGATCGCCGATGTGACCAAGATCATCAACGAGCGATTCTGGGACGAGGGGACCGGAACGGTCAAGGACGAGTATAATCAGGACTGGTCCGAGCTGCTGCCCTATCGCGGACAGAATGCCAACATGCATATGACCGAAGCGCTGATGGCAGCCTTCGAGGCAACCGGGGACAAGGCCTATCTGCAAAAGGCCGAGCGGATCGCCGAGCTGATCATCCTCAAGAACGCCGTGGCGCTGGACCACCGCGTGGCCGAGCATTTCGATGCCGACTGGGTGCTGGACAAAAATTATGAGGGCAATGAGATGTTCCGCCCCTCGGGCACGACGCCCGGGCACTGGCTGGAATGGTCGCGGCTGCTCTATCAGCTGTGGGTGCTGGGCGAGAAGCGGCTGAGCTGGATGACCGGCGCGGCGCGCGAGCTGTTCCGCCAGTCGATCGAGCTGGGCTGGGACACGGCGCATGGCGGGTTCTTCTATACGCTGGACTGGGACAACAAGCCGATCATGCGCGAGAAGCTGTGGTGGCCGACGGCCGAGGCGATTGGCGCGGCGGCCTATATTTCGGCCTATGATACGCATGACTATTTCCAGACTTGGTATCGCAAGCTCTGGGACTATGCGGAAAACCACGTGATCGACCATGCGCGCGGCGGCTGGCTGAGCGAACTCAAGGAAGACCTGACGCCGACCTCGCGGCTGTTCGTGGGCAAGCCCGATATCTACCACGCGCTGCAGGCCTGCCTGATCCCGCTCTATCCGGCGACGGGGAGCCTCACCAGGGCGATCATCGAGGCGGATCACACGGATAAGTATGCCCGCTGAGGTCTGCCCTTAAGGGCAGTTGCAAGCCTTGCAGGTCGCGCGTAAAGCAGCGCGACTTGCGGGAGAGAGCGCGACATGACGACGATGATGCAGGCGAAGACCGATGCGGGATTGACCACATTGGTGCTTGAGGCCGCGATTGCGGCGGCGCGTGTCATCATGGATGTCTATGCCCGGCCGATAACGGCCGTCAAAAAGGCCGATGGTTCGCCGGTGACCGAGGCTGATGCCGCCGCGGAAGCGGTGATCCTCGACCATCTCAGACCGACCGGAATTCCCGTATTGGGCGAGGAAAGCGTGGCCGCCGGGATCATCCCCGTGCTGGGCGAGCGCTATTTCGTGGTCGATCCGCTGGACGGGACCAAGGAATTCATCAAACGCAATGGCGAGTTCACGGTGAACATCGCGCTGGTCGAGCATGGCGTGCCGGTGCTGGGCGTGGTGCTGGCGCCGGCGACGGGGGAAACTTTTATCGGCGACGCCACCGGGGCGTGGTTCTGCAACGTGCAGGACGGCCTGGCCTCGGAAAGACAGAGCATTGCCGTGGCTTCGGCTACGCGGTTGCGGATCGTGGCGAGCCGCAGCCATGGGCATGCGGCGCTGGCGGCGCTGTGCCAGACGCTCGATGTCGAGGCGGATGTGTCGGTGGGGTCGTCGCTGAAATTCTGCCTATTGGCACGCGGCGAGGCGCAGCTTTACCCGCGCTTTACCCCGACTTCGGAATGGGACACGGCTGCCGGACAGGCAGTGCTAGAAGCGGCGGGCGGTGCGGTGGTGACGCTGGACGGCGCGCGCATGGCTTATGGCAAGCATGACCTGGCCTTCCTCAACCCTTATTTCGTGGCCGCTTCGAGCCTCGAACTGGCGCAAAAGGCGGCCGCGGAGATGAGCCGGCTGCTCGATTGAGGGGACTGCTGACACAGTCTGTCAGCGACGCGAGAGCAGATTGGCCGGCCTGCAATGGGGCGGCAGTGTGGCTTGCGCTATGCTCGTCAAGCATATAAACAGCCGCCATATATCGATCCAGCATATGGTCGTGTGGAGCGCGCATGAACGTCAGGACCCTGTGTCTATCCATCCTCTATGAAGGCGATGCGACGGGCTATGACATCCGCCGCATGTGCGTCGAGGGTGAGTGCGCCTATTTCGTCGAAGCCAGCTATGGCTCGATCTACCCGGCGCTGGCCAAGCTCGAGGCGGAAAAGCTGGTTGTCAGCCGGACCGAGCCGCAGCCGGGCAAGCCGGCCAAGAAAATCTATTCCATCACCGATGCCGGGCGCGACGAATTTGCCGAGGCGCTGGCCGGGCCGCTGGGCGAGGATGTGTTCCGCAGCCCGTTCCTGCTGTTTGCCCGCTATGCGCATATTTTGCCGCGCGATCTGGTCGCGGCGCGGGCGCAGGAATTTCTCGACAAGCTCGGCGACAAGCACAGCAAGCTGCAAGATGCCTTCCCAGGGCACGCCAGCAATGCCAGTGACGCATGGGTAATAAATTACGGTCGTGCCATCATGGAGGTTGCGCAAACGCATATGCGCACCCACATGCACGAACTGATCACTTTGGCGCGAGCCGAACAGAACAAAGACGCGGCTGAGTAAAGGGGCAAATATTCATGCGTGCACTGTTTTCATATGGACTGGCTTTGTTGATCCTGCTTGGCGCTGGCGCCTGGCTCGCCACCGGAACGCTGGTGGTGGGTGGAAGCGGACCGGGGAATGGGGAAAGACCCATTGTTTCGGTCATCGAAGGCCAGGATCATGGTCCCCTGCATGAGACGCTGGCGAATGCCGGCGTGCTGGCCGAGCATCCCGAACCCGAAACCGACCCCCGACTGACCATTGCCCAGCGCAATGAAGAGGCAAGCGGGTCCGATGAGGCGCTGGCGAAGGTCCGTACCGTGACCTACACCGCCAAGCCGATGCAGATCGACGTGCCGCTGCGCGGCCGCACCCAGGCGAAATCCTCGGTCGGCGCTCTGGCCGAGACGGCTGGTATCGTCGATGAGGTGCATGTCACCAAGGGCGAGCAGGTTGCCGTGGGCGATGCCCTGTGCACGCTGGATCGTGGCACGCGCGCTGCCGCCGTGGCCCAGGCACAGGCGGGGCTGGAGCAGGCCAATGCTGGCCTCAACCAGGCACAGCTCGATTTTGACACCAATGCCGACCTGCGTGAACGCGGACTGGCCGCGCCCAATACGGGTCGCGCCGTGGAAGTGGCGCTGAGCGGCGCCCGGGCGTCGGTGTCCTCGGCCCAGGCTGCGCTCGACAATGCACAGCAGGAACTCGATCGCACCGAGATCAAGGCCAAGGTGGCCGGTGTGGTGCAGGATCCGGTGGCCGTGGCTGGCGCCATGCTGCCGCAGGGTCAGGCCTGCGCGACCATCGTGCAGCTCAATCCGATGAAGTTCGTCGGCCAGGTGCCGGAGTCGCGTATCGACCTGGCACGCACCGGGCTCGACGCCGTGGTCAAGACGGTGAGCGGCGCGCAGGCCGAGGGCAAGGTGACGTTCATTTCGGCCACGGCCGACGATGCGACCCGTTCCTTCCCGGTCGAAATCGAATTTGCCAATGACGAGCTGAGCTTCCGCGATGGCGCAACGGCGCAGGCCGTGGTGACGCTGGGCAGTGCGCAGGGCCAGCTGCTGCCGCAGTCGGTGCTGACGCTGGACGAGGCCGGCACGCTGGGCGTGCGCACGGTGGAGGACGGCAAGGTCGCCTTCCATGAAATCACCATCGTCAGCGATACGCGCGATGGCGTGTGGGTTACCGGCCTGCCCGAGACGATCGACGTGATCACCGTCGGCCAGGAAAACGTGTCTGCAGGACAGGCGGTCGACGCCTCGTCCGATGAGAATGCTCCCGCTGTCAGCGAAGAAAGCGTCTGATCATGCTCGACTTCATCGTCAGAATCCTGAGGATGCCGCGTGTCGTGCTGACCGTCATGGTCATCATGGTCGGCGCGGGTGTCTCGGCCTATGTGTCGCTGCCCAAGGAAAGCTTCCCGGCAATCGACGTCCCCTATCTCTACGTCTCGATCAGCCAGACGGGCGTTTCGCCGCGTGACGCGGAAAACCTCCTCGCCAAGCCGACCGAGGAAGAGCTGGCAACCCTGCCGGGGCTCGAGAATATCAGCTCCACCTCGACCACCGGCCATGCCTCGATCTTCCTCGAGTTCGACATCAATACGGACAAGGACCAGGCCCTCGCCGATACCCGCGCCCGCATGGATGCGGTCAAGGCCGAGTTGCCCGACGAGGCCAATGAGCCAATCGTGGCGGAAATCGACCTGGTCGGCACGCCGATCATTTCCGTGGCCGTGTTCGGCAATGCGCCGGAAAAGGAACTGGTGCGCCGCGCCGAGGACCTGCAGGATCACCTCGAAGGCCTGGCCGATGTGCGCGAGGCAGAACTTTCCGGCGGGCGCGACGAAATCCTCGAGGTCAAGATCGACCTGCTGCGGCTCGAAGCCTATGGGCTGACTGCCAGCCAGCTGCTCGATGCGCTCAATCGCAACAATATGGTGGTGCCGGGCGGTACGCTCAACACCGGCCAGGGCTCGTTCAATATCGAAGTGCCGGGCCTGATCACCAATCCGGCCGACGTCTACAACCTGCCGCTCAAGACCGACGGCAATAGCGTGGTGACCTTTGGCGATGTGGCCACGATCACCCGGACGCTGGAAGACGCGACCGCCTATACCACGGTCAACGGCTCCCCTGCCCTGATCCTGGGCGTATCCAAAAAGCTCGGCACCAATATCATCGACGTATCGGGCCAGGTGCGCGCAGCGACTGCAGAATTTGCCAAGGACTGGCCGTCGGGCGTGCAGTATTCCTTCTTCCTCGACCAGGCGGAAACGACCAATTCGATGTTCCGCTCGCTGGAAGCAGCGGTGCTGACGGCCGTGGCGCTGGTGCTGATCACCTGCGTGGCCACGCTTGGCGTGCGTCCGGCGATCATGATTGGCCTGTCGATCCCGCTGTCCTTCATGATGGCGTTCCTCGTGGCGCAGATGCTGGGCATGACCATCAACATGATGGTGATGTTTGGCCTGGTCATCGCGGTGGGCGTGCTGGTCGACGACCCTGTGGTGGTGGTCGAATATGCGGAGCGAAAACTGCAGGAAGGCGTCTCGAAAAAAGAGGCGTTCATCCTGGCCGTGCGCAAGATGTTCATCCCGGTGGTTGGCGCCACCGCGACGACGCTGGGCGCCTTCGTGCCGCTGCTGTTCTGGCCGGGCATCATCGGGAAGTTCATGGCCTATCTGCCGACCATCGTGATCATCGTGATGATTGCGTCGCTGATCTCGGCACTGATCTTCATGCCGGTGATCGGCGCGGTGATCGCCTCGACCCATGTGGACGAGAAGGCCAAGGAAGCTGCCGACGTCGTGATGTATCCCGACAAGTTCGACGCCAAGAAGGTGCGCGGCGTCACCGGCGTCTATGTGCGGACCATGGAGCATCTGCTGCATTGGCCCATACCGACGCTGGCGGTGGGCTTCGGCATCATCGTGGCGATCTTTGTCGCCTATGCCACCAACCCGACCGGCAGCGAGGCCTTCCCGGCTTCGGAACCGGAATTCGCTACGGTGGCCGTGGTCGGTCGCGGCAATTACTCGCCGGAAGAAATCCGCGACATGATGAGCGAGATCGGCGACGAGATCATGCAGGTCCAGGGCATCCAGGACGTGATCATGCAGTTTGGTGACACGGGCGCCTTTGGCACCATGCCGCCCGACACGCTGGCCAATTTCCAGCTGCAGCTCACCAACTACAACAATCGCGTCAAGGCCGAGGAAATCTTCGGGCAGATCCGCGAGCGGATGACGCAGTTTTCGGGCCTCGATATCCAGGTGCTGGCGGCCGAGAATGGCCCGCCCGCGGGCAAGGACATCAACCTGCGCGTGGACAGCACCAACTATGACGACCTGGTTCCGGTCGTCGCGGCGATCCGGGCGCATCTGGAATCCATGCCCAATACGGTGGATATCGAAGACGGTCGCCCCTCCCCCGGCATCGACTGGCAGATCACCATTGATCGCAACGAGGCCGGCAAATACGGCATCGGCGTCCGCGAACTCGCACCCTATGTGCAGCTCGTGACCTCGGGCGTGGAACTGGGCACCTATCGCGATGAAGAGACCGGCAAGGAACTCGACATCAAGGTGCGCCTGCCGGAGAACGAACGCACGTTCGACGCGCTGGATTCGATGCGCATCGCCACGTCCAATGGCATGGTGCCGGTGAGCAATTTCATCGAGCGCACGGCCGTGCCCAAGGTCGCCAATATCCAGCGGCGCAACCAGGTCTACCAGATGCCGGTGGCTGCCGGTCTCGCCAACCTGCCGGAGGGCGTCTATGCCGCCGACAAGGTGGCCGAGGTCCAGGCGTGGGTCGAGGAACAGAATTTCCCCGACTCCATCACTGTGGCCTATACCGGCGCTGAAGAGCAGATGGGCGATGCCAATGCCTTTATCGTGCAGGCATTTGGCGCCGCCATGTTCCTGATCTTCTTCATCCTGCTGCTCGAGTACAACAGCTTCTACCAGGTGATGGTGACGCTCTCGACGGTCATCATGTCCGTGGCCGGTGTGCTGCTGGGCATGCTGGCGACGGGGATGAGCTTTTCGGCGATCATGACGGGCCTGGGCATCGTGGCGCTGGCAGGCATTGTGGTGAAGAACGGCATCGTGCTGATCGACACCTATAATGACTACAACCGCCATCAGCATGTGGAGCCGGTCAAGGCGATGCTGCTGACCATCGGGCAGCGCGTTCGCCCGGTGCTGTTGACCGCGTTCCTGACGGCACTCGGCGTCATCCCGATGTGGGCCAATGTCGAGTTCGACTTCATCCGCCGCGAAATCGTGGTCGGCGGGCTGGCCGGTTCGTGGTTCATCCACCTCTCCGCAGCGCTGGTCTCGGGCCTCTTCTTCTCGACCGCCCTGACCCTCGTCATGGTGCCGGTGCTGATCACCGCCCCAAGCGTGATCTGGGGACAGATGAAGGGTACCGGGCACCAGTTCGATCGCCTGCGCAACTATGTGAGCGGCGGCTGGCGCAAGCCGGCGGCGGCAGCCCCGGCAGGGTTCGACGGCATGGCCGTGGAAATCCCGGCCGACGCTGACGGCAGCAAGCGCTATATTGTCAGCCCGGACGCAGGCCTCGACAACAAGGGCAAGGATGCGGCCAACAGACCGGATCGGCCTGAGGCGGCAGAATAACGAGACAGACGAAAGGCCCGCAGCAATGCGGGCCTTTTGGTTTGATGCACTTGCATAGTTAGCTAATTTAGCTATATTTGCGGTTAGCTATTTTAGCTGACGGAGTTTGTCGCCATGGCTGTATTCAACGCAACTGATGCCAAGAACAAGTTCGGGCAAGTGCTGGAAATGGCGCAGGCTGGACCGGTGCGTATCCAGAAGAACGGGCGTGATGTCGGGATCATGCTGTCACCCGAACAGTATGAGCAGATGAAATCTGCCAACGCGGCCCCACAGGTTCGTCCGCTCGTGGAAGAATTGCTGGAGCGCAGCATTCAGCGGCGCAGGTCACTTTACGAGGCACTGGCGAAATAGGTAAGCGGGGATGCCAAGCTACCTGACGTTGGAAGAGGCCCTTCGCATCCACCGGCGGATGCTTGAGGAGTTTGGTGGCGCTAAGGGCATAAGGGATGCAGGGCTGATCGAGTCAGCCCTGTTGCGCCCGCAAACCGGCTACTATGCCGACCTGATCGAAGAAGCCGCCGCCCTTTGGGAGAGCCTCGCGATGAACCATGGCTTCATCGACGGCAACAAGCGCGTGGCCTACGCCTGCGTCGAACTGTTTTTGCAATTGAACGGCGTCGATATCTATCCGGGCAATGACGATATCGAGGCGTTTATCTACCGCAACATCGAGGGCGGCACTTTCAACAAGGACGTCATCGAGCGCTGGCTACACGAGCACACCGAGCCCTTCTCACTCGATCAGTCGTAGCTGAGCTTGGGGTACCAGTCCTTGCCCCTGCCCTCGGGCGTAAAGTCGAGGATGGTCCAGAGCGCGGCGATGTCGGGGGCGTCGCGGGGATCCTGGTCGGGGTCGGCCATGTCGCCGGTCATTTCGCTGGCCCAGAACAGGCGGACCTCGTCGCCATCGCGCTTAAAGACGATGAAGGCGGGGATTTCGCCGCCGTCCTCCATGATGAGGCCAAGGTCATTGGCGTAGTCGTCGCCCAGGGTCTGGATGAAATCGAGATGCTTCCAGCCGCGTTCCTCGGCGAAGTCGCGCTGGCGTTTGACCGGGCTGCGACCGAGGATCTTGAAAGCGACGCGCTGCTTGATGTCGGCGGCATTGCCTTCGACGCTCCCCAGCCAATTGGTGCACATGGGGCACGGACGTTTGCGCTCGGGACCATACATCCAGAAATAGGTGACCAGCGTATCCTTGTCGCCAAACAGGTCCAGCAGGCTGAGGTCGCTGCCATCGGCGTCGAGGAAGCGGTAGTCCTTGTCGATGACGGGACCGGGGGGCAGCGCCTGTCGCTGTGCGCTGAGGCGCGTCATGTGGCGGCGGAACTCGATCTCTTCGGCCAGCAGGGCCTCGCGGGCGGCGCGGTATTCAGCGGTTTCGCCGGGGAACGGGGTTTTGGCACCGCGGGCGAGGTCGGCGGCGGGGGTGAGCGTGGTCGTCATGGCAATGCTCCATCACTTGTGTGCTGGAGCAACAAGCTGGGGCGGCGCAGGTTCCTGATATGTGATCGAGCGGAGGATGGTCGTCAACCCGGAAGGGCCTATCCCGAGAGGGTACCCCCTCCTAACCTCCCCCTGATAGGGGGAGGGACCGATCGAGTTTGGCGCCCGCCCAGCAGGCTATTCCGCTGCCGGGGTGCCGCGTTTGACGAAGCCGTCGGGGTCGTTGGCGGTTTCGAGGAGTTTTTCTTCGGCCTCGGTGGCTTCGCGCTGGCGGCTCCACATCTGGGCGTAGAGGCCATCCTGGGCGAGAAGCGCTGTGTGGCTGCCGCGTTCGGCGACAATGCCCTCGCGCAGAACGAGGATTTCGTCGGCGTTGACCACCGTGGACAGACGGTGAGCGATGACGACGGTGGTGCGGTTTTTCGAGACCACGTCGAGGGCAGACTGGATGTCGCGCTCGGTCTTGGTGTCGAGGGCCGACGTCGCCTCATCGAGGATGAGGATGGACGGCGCCTTGAGGATGGTGCGGGCGATGGCAACGCGCTGCTTTTCGCCGCCCGAGAGCTTCAGGCCGCGTTCGCCGACGGGCGTGTCATAGCCATGCGGCAGGCTCTCGATGAAGGGCCCGACCTGGGCCATGGCGGCGGCAGAGCGGACGTCTTCGCGGCTGGCGCCGGGGCGGCCATATTCGATGTTGTAGCCGATGGTGTCGTTGAACAGCACCGTGTCCTGCGGGACCATGCCGATGGCGGAGCGCAGGCTTTCCTGAGTGATGGCGCGCAGATCCTGGCCATCGATGGTGATGGCGCCACCCGTCACGTCATAGAAGCGGTAGAGGAGCCGGGAGATGGTCGACTTGCCGGCGCCGGTGGGGCCAACGATGGCGACGGTCTTGCCGGCGGGCACTTCGAAACTCACGCCCTTGAGAATGGGACGCTCGGGATCGTAGTGGAAGGTGACATTGTCGAAGCGGATGACCGGGCCGGTGACGGCGAGCGGCTTGGCATCGGGCGCGTCGACGACCTCGGCCTTCTGGTCGAGTAGCTTGAACATTTCCTCGATGTCGGTGAGGCCCTGGCGCAGCTCGCGGTAGACGAAGCCGATGAAGTTGAGCGGGCGATAGACCTGCATGAGGAAGGTGTTGAGGAGGACGAAATCACCCAGGGTCAGCGTCTGGTTCATGACGCCGACGACGGCCATGATCGAGATGATCAGGAAGCCGGCATAGAAAATGACGGCCTGGCCGAAGTTGAGGAAGCCCAGCGAGGTCCAGATGCGGATGGCGGACTTTTCATAGCCGGCCATGGAGGCGTCATAGCGTTCGGCCTCCATCTTCTCGTTGGCGAAGTATTTGACCGTTTCGTAATTGAGCAGGCTGTCGATGGCCTTGCCATTGGCATCGGTGTCGGAATTGTTCATGTCGCGGCGGATGGCGATACGCCAGTTCGACGCCTTGATGGTGAAATAGAGGTAGCCCCAGATCATCACCACGAGGACGCCGAGATAGCTGACGCCGAAGAGCCAGACGAAGATCACGGCGGTGACGACGAATTCGACGATGGTGGGGGCGATGTTGAGCATGGCGAACCGGACGACCGTTTCAATGCCCTTGGTGCCGCGCTCGATGACGCGACTGAGCCCGCCAGTGCGGCGCGCCAGATGGAAGCGCAGCGACAGGCGATGCATGTGGTGGAAGGTTTCGAGTGCCAGCTTGCGCACGGCATGCTGACCGACGCTGGCGAACCAGACGTCGCGCAGCTGCTGGAAGCCGGCATCGATGATGTTGCCGAGGACGTACGCAATGACCAGCACGATGGGCACGGCGAGGCCCATGACGACGGCATTGTTCGGGGCGGAGCCATCGAGGTTGTCGATGATGCCCTTGTAGGCGAAGGGGATCAGCGTGGTGGCGACCTTACTGGCCAGCAGGGCGCCAATGGCCAGCACGACGCGCCAGCGCAAATCCGGGCGATCGGCGGGCCACATATAGGCCCAGAGGTTGCGAATGGTCGAAAAGATGGAGCCTTCGTCCGCGCTAACGGACGGTTTTGCAGGCGCAGCGCTGTCAGACGACATCAGGCGGGTTCCGCTTCCAGTTTTGTCGGTGCGGGGGCGAAGCCCGCGATCATGCCGGAATAGGCGCTGCCAAGGGCGGCGAGCCGGTCATACTGGACGATATAGCAATTGCGTGTGCCACGCGGACGACGCTCGATCAGGCCCGCGTCGAGGAGGACCTTGATATGCTGGCTGACGGTGGACTGGGCCAGGGTCAGTTCATCGGTGACATCGGCGCAGCAGCATTCGCCGCGCTCCTGCTTGGCCAGGATGCGCAGGATGTTGAGCCGCACCGGGTGGCCCATCGCTCGCATGATGTTGGCAATGTCGTCGTCGTGCATGGCGTGTCTTGGTGCGTGTCTTGGGTTGATCGTCATTTACCGATAAAATGGGTAAGGGCGCGACAATAATCAATGGCCCACCTGTCAGCGGGCCATTTTCTGCGCAGTTATTTAGTTGGGCAGGTCGAAAACCTGGCCGGGATAGATGCGATTGGGGTCGCGGATCTGGCCGGTATTGGCTTCGTAGATGGTGGTGTAGCGGATGCCTTCGCCATAGACGCGGCGGGCGATGGTCCAGAGATTGTCGCCGCGACGGATGATGGCCTTGCCGGCGGCGAAGCGCTCGGAATCGGGGCCGCCGACGGAAATGGCCACCAGGGTTGGCACGGCGTCAGTGGCGGTTTCCGGCGTGACAGCAGGTGTGGCTTCGGCGACGGCGACATCGGGCGTTTCTACGGGCGCCGGTGCTTCGGCGACCGGTGCCGGTTCGGTTGCTGCAGGCTCGGGCGCCTGGGCAACGGCGGTGGGCGCTTCCTCGGCCGGGGCTTCGATGCGGAAGTCGACTTCGGCGCGGGCCGTGACGTCGGCGCTGTTGGGAGCAAGGACGTCGATGCGGACGCGCTGGGTGGGCTTGGTCAGCACATTGCCACCCTCGACGAGCCAGCGACCGTCGGAGACGGTGGAATCGGCGACATAGGCATCATCGACATAGAGGCGAACATTGGCGCCTTCATCGGCAGCGCCGGCGAAGAAGGTGCGGTCGCCTTCGATCTCGATGGCGTCGATGGTGGGTGCGACAGTGGCAACGGCCGGCGCGGCAGATGCGGGTGGCGTGGCCGGGGCAGGATCGGCTGCGA
The DNA here is from genome assembly GCA_029202405.1 of Candidatus Devosia phytovorans. NCBI lineage: Bacteria > Pseudomonadati > Pseudomonadota > Alphaproteobacteria > Hyphomicrobiales > Devosiaceae > Devosia > Candidatus Devosia phytovorans. Next base: position 2,192,977 of record CP119312.1, read on the forward strand.
CAATGGTGGGTTCGGCGGCGGGTGCCGGGGTTTCCGCTGGAGCCGCAGGTGGCGTTGCCGCCGTATCGGCAGCCGGCGCGACGGGTGCCGGGGCTGTGGCGGCAGGTTCGGCCGGCGTTTCTGCAGCCGGGGCGGCAGGCGTTGTGGTTTCGGGCGCAGCGGGGGCTGGCGGCGTGACCGGATCGGCAGTGGCGACCTGGGTGTCGATGGCGGGGCGATCAAGGCCCTGAAGAATGTCGCTGGCGGCGCCAGGCGTGCTGGCGACGACGAGGGGCTCACTGGTCTTGTCGTCATTGATGACGACAACGAAGGACTGGGCCGAGCGCCCTTCCTTGCCGGCTTCGGCCAGGGTGATTTCCGTGCCGCCGGGGGTGATGGGCGCATCGGGGACGATGACCCAGTCGCCGCTCGGCTCGACGGTGGCAGAGCCGATCAGGGCATCGTTGGAATAGACTTCCACTTCGGTGCCCGGCGTGCCGCTGCCGGCGATGACGACGGAGCCATCGGGCTCGGCGCGCAGCAGGCCGAAAGTGGCGCCGATCAGATTGTCGGGCACGTCGGTGGTTGCGGGCGGGGTGACGGCGAGTTCGGGCCCGGGGCTGACCGTGGCTTCAGGCTCGGGCGCCTCTGCGGGGGCGATCACGGCGACATCCTGCGGTGCTTCGGTCGGCTCTTCCGTATCCGCCACCACCGTCTGCGGCAGCAGGCCCGCATTGGTCATGGCGCCGCGCAGGCAGACGCCCATGCCGTCGGGAGAATTGAAGCAGGAGACGATGGTCGGACCGGTGAGCACGCCGACGATAACGACGAGGGTAACCGCTGCTGCCCCGACGGTGAGAGCAAGAGGTTTCTTGGGAGCAGTGTCGGCCAGTTCATCCTCCAGAACCGTTTCGGCAGTGTTCAGCTCTGCCCGGTTAGATCGTGCCCGCTGCCGTCTCAGTTTTCAACAGCTTGTAGGTGATTGATTCATACAGAGCTTCAAAGGAGGCATCAATGATATTGGGGGAAACGCCGATCGTGTACCAGCGCTCGCCCGTGCCATCGCGGCTCTCGACCAGTACACGGGTGACCGCGCCCGTGCCGCCGTCCAGAATACGCACCTTGAAGTCGACCAGTTCGAGGTCTTCGATGCGGGCCGAATACTTGCCCAAGTCCTTGCGAAGGGCCAGATCCAGCGCATTGATCGGGCCATTGCCCTCGGCGACGGACATCAGTAATTCGCCCTCGACGCGGATTTTCACCACCGCCTCGGTCATGGTGATTTCCTCGCCCTGGGCATTGTGGCGGCGTTCGACGCTGGCGCGATAATTCTCCACTTGGAAAAATTCAGGCAGCGTGCCGAGCACTTCATGGGCGAGGACCGCGAAGGAGGCGTCGGCGCCATCGTAGGAATAGCCGCGCGATTCGCGGTCCTTGACCTCGCGCAGCAGCTTTTCGAGGCGGGGATCGTCCTTGGCGAGGTCGATGCCGTGGCGGGCGAGCGCGGTCAAAAGGTTGGACTTGCCGGCCTGCTGGCTGACCATGATGGCGCGTTCGTTGCCAATGCTTTCGGGCGGGACATGCTCATAGGTGGAAAAATCCTTGAGCAGGGCCGAAGCATGGATGCCGGCCTTGGTGGCAAAGGCGGAACGGCCGACATAGGGCGCCTGGCGCATGGGGGCGCGGTTGAGGCGATCGTCGAAGGCGCGGGAGATCTGGGCGAGACGCGAGAGGCGGCTGGCATCGATGCCGGTTTCGAAGCGCTCGGCGTACCAGGGCTTCAGCGCCAAGGTCGGGATCAGGGTGATCAGGTTGGCATTGCCGCAGCGCTCGCCGATGCCGTTGAGCGTGCCCTGGATCTGGCGGACGCCGGCCTCGACGGCAGCCAGCGTATTGGCGACGGCCTGGCCGGTGTCATCATGGGCATGGATGCCGAGGTGGTCACCCGGGGCGACGGCCAGGACTTTCGTGATGATGTCGCGGACTTCGGTTGGCATGGTGCCGCCATTGGTGTCGCAAAGCACGACCCAGCGGGCGCCGGCGTCGAGGGCGGTTTGCACGCATTGCAGGGCATAGTCGGGATTGGCCTTGAAGCCGTCGAAAAAGTGCTCGCAGTCGATCAGCGCTTCCTTGCCGGCGGCAACGGCGCCGGCAACAGTGTCGCGCAGACTTTCGAGATTATCCTCCAGCGAGATTTCGAGCGCGATCTTGACCTGGTGGTCCCAGGTCTTGGCAACAAAGCAGGTGGCTTCAGCGGAAGAGTTGAGCAGAGCCTGGACACCCGGGTCATTGGCGGCGGAGCGCCCTGCCCTTTTGGTCATGCCGAAGGCGGTGAATTTGGCGCTCCTGGTGCGCTTGGTCTCGAAGAACTCGGTATCGACCGGATTGGCGCCGGGATAGCCGCCTTCGATGTAGTCGACGCCCAGCTCTTCGAGCAGACGGGCAATGGAAATCTTGTCCTCAAGCGAGAATTCGATGCCAGCCGTCTGGGCGCCATCGCGCAGGGTCGTGTCGAAGAGATAGAGGCGGTCTTTGGACATTAGCTCAACTCAAATGTCGTGTTTGTCTTGTCGTATTCGCGAACCGCGAAACCGGTGGCCACTTTTGCTGGGAACACTCCGTTTTTGGCCCTTTGGATCAGGGCCAATCCGATGTGTCGTGGTCGGGGTGCTGGTGGTTGGTCTGCTTGATCGCCGAGGCCCAGGCTTCCTGGCCGGTTTCGGTATCCCCGCCATTTTCGATGGTGATCAACGTCTCGAACCACGGCACCTTGCCCTCGTTGCCGGTATTGGCATGGGGCGGGAAGAGCTCGGGATGGTCGAGCGAGCCGATGGTGAAGTTGACGCGACCACCCTCGACATTGTCATAGAACAGCGGCGTCCCGCATTGGGCGCAGAAGCCGCGGTCGACATGCTCAGAACTGCGGAAGCGAGCGGGCGTGCCACGGGTCCAGGTGATGGCTTCGCGCGGCGCGGCCACGAGGGCGGCGAACACGTTGCCCACGGCCTTCTGGCACATGCGGCAGTGGCAGATGTGGGCATTGTCCAGCATTTCGGTGGCGTGATAGCGCACGGCGCCGCATTGGCAGCCGCCGCTGACCTCCATGGCGTATCGATCCATCACTTGTCTCCGCGCGGCGGCCAGTCGGCCGTGTCGTGGTCGGGATGCTGGTTGGAATGGATGCCGGCCATGAAACTGCTCCACTCGTCGGCATTTTCGCGCAGCGGCAGACTGCTGAGCTTTTCGAAAAAGGGCAGCTTTTCATGCGGATTGACCTGGATCTCGGGGGCCGCGACCTCGGGATGGTCGAAGGCACCGATGGCCAGCTCGAGGCCGAAGCGGGTTTCATAGGCCAGGGGCGTGCCGCAATCGCCGCAGAAGGCGCGGCGGGCGGCGTTGGAGGACTGGAACCACTTCGGCTCGCCACGGGTCCAGACGGCATTGTGAGCGGTGACCAGCGGGCCGAAGAAGCCGCCGAAGGCCTTCTGGCACATGCGGCAATGACAGATGGAGCCGCGACCGAGGCGGGTGACGCTGAAGCGGACGGCGCCGCACTGGCAGCCGCCGGCATGGGCTTCGGGGCGCTCTATCACCGTTTCATCTCCCATTTGGTGGCGCGCTGGCCGGCCTCGTTCTTGTAGTCCATCAGCGAGATGCCCTGTTCGGTCAGCTCGTTGCGGATGGCGTCGGCGCGGGCGAAATCCTTGCCGTTGAGCGCGTCGAGGCGGTCAGCGATGGCCTTGGCGATATGCGGGGGCGCTTCCCAGCCGTCGTCGGAGGTGAGCAGGCTATCTAGGCCGAAGCCGAGGAAGCGCAGGGTGGCGGCGAGGCAATGACGGGCATTGCCCTCCTCGCGATTGGCCTTCTTGGCGATGAAGTCCAGCGCCACCGAGGCGCGGTGGAAGTTGAGGTCGTCGGCCAGTTCCCTGACCACGCTGTCATCTGGCGCATCGCCTTCGGCAACCTCGGCCCCGCGGGCAGCGCGCTGCCAGTCGCGCAGCTTGGCCTCGGCTTCTTCGAGCCGCTTGACCGAAAAGTCGATGGGCTCGCGATAGTGGGTCATCAGCATGGCGAGGCGCAGCACGTCGCCGATCCAGGCGCGACCGCCCATGGTGCCGGTTTCGAGCAGATCGTTGATGGTGACGAAATTGCCGAGCGACTTGCTCATCTTCTGGCCTTCGACCTGAAGGAAGCCATTGTGCATCCAGACATTGGCCATGGCGTGGGTGCCATGGGCGCAACGGGACTGGGCGATTTCGTTTTCGTGGTGCGGGAAGATCAGGTCGAGCCCGCCGCCATGGATGTCGAAGGTCTGGCCGAGATAGCGCTCGGACATGGCCGAGCATTCGATATGCCAGCCGGGGCGGCCACGGCCCCAGGGGCTGTCCCAGCCCGGTTCGCTGTCGGAGGACTGTTTCCAGAGCACGAAATCGGCCGGGTTCTTCTTGTGGGCTTCCACGGCGATGCGGGCGCCGGCGAGATTGTCTTCGAGATTGCGGCCCGAGAGCTGGCCGTAGTCGGGCATGGACTTGACATCGAACAGCACTTCGCCCGAGGCATTGTAGGCGTGATTGTTGGCGATCAGGTCGCGAATGAGAACCTGCATCTGCTCGATATTGTCGGTGGCGCGGGGCTGGATGGTGGGCTCCAGTGCGCCCAGCGCCGTCGCATCGGAGAGGAACTGGCGCTCGGTCTTTTCGGTGACGCGGCGGATGGCCTCGTTCAGCGGCAGATCGGGAAAATCGCGCAGGGCGCGGGCGTTGATCTTGTCGTCGACGTCGGTGATGTTGCGCACATAAGTGACCTGCTCTGCGCCATAGGTGTGGCGCAGCAGGCGGAACAGCAGGTCGAAAACGATGACCGGGCGGGCATTGCCGATATGGGCGAAGTCATAGACCGTGGGGCCGCAGACATACATGCGCACATTGTTCGCATCGATGGGGGCAAAGGCCTCCTTGGTGCGGGAGAGCGTATTGTAGAGCGTCAGCGAAGTCATATGGTCCGTCCTCTGGGCCAAGCGCATTTGTGCTGGCAGACGGCTCTTCGGGTATCAGATTGTTTGGATGAAGAAGACCGCGCCGCCAACGAGTGGTTAGCAGGTAATAATGCAGGTCGAAATCAGAATGATCTGGTTCTTCATGGCGGCATGATTGAACGGCGTGTGGGCGGAAAGCAAGCCGAAAATAAAAAAGGCGGTCCCGAGGGACCGCCAATCGCTTTGGAGGCGATGGAACTGTTACGAGCGGAACTGCTGGTGGCACTGGCCGCAGGTGGCGCCGATGGCCTGAAGGGCGGCGGCGTAGCCGGCGGCATCACCGGTTTCGGCAGCAGCCAAGCCCGTTTCGGCAGCGGCGCGGCCGGTTTCGATGATGGCGGTGAAGCCTTCCCAGTTTTCCCAGATGGCAGGCAGCGCTTCGCTGTCGCCGACGATCGAGCCTTCGGGGAAGAGGGCGGGCATGTTGGTATAGTCGTCGAGCAGGGTCTGCATGGCGGCGACGGCCTCGGCACCGGTCAGCGGGCCGGCGCTGCGCAGGGTCTGGCCGTTGGTGCGCATGATCGCCTTGCGCGCCGTGACGGCTTCCTCGGGCGTGGCAGGCGCGACAAAGGCGTCCTGGGCGACGGTGGCCACGACGCCCAGCGTCATCAGGCCAGCAATGGCCATGGCGGAAATCTTCTTGATCGACATTGTTCGTTGCACCTCAACTTGCACCGGGGTCAGAGTTGCATGGCAAGATGACGGGCCCAACGCCCACACGCGAATGTTATCAAACATTTGCAACGTGTTGGCGTCAGGAGCTCGCTAGCGGATTCAAGACGTTAGACTAGGACGATCTTTTGCAGGATGTCGCCGAGGAGCGCCCTGCCGTCGTTGTCGATGGCGCCGATGCGGACCAGGTCGCCGGGCTTGAGGAAGGGCGTGCGGGCACGGCCGTATTTGAGTTTTTCGACGGTGCGGGCCTCGGCGATGCAGGCAAAACCGATACCGTCGCGCTTGATCGGCAGCGCTTCTTCGTGGCGGTTGGAGACGGTACCGCCGCCGATGATGGTGCCGGCGGCGAGGTCGCGGGTGCGGGCGGCTTCGACGATCAGGTCGGCGAAGTCGAAATGCATGTCGGTGCCGGCATTGGGCTGGCCGTAGAGCGTGCCATTGACCTCGATGCGGACGGGCAGATGCAGGCGATTGTCGCGCCAGGCCACGCCGAGGCTGTCGGGCGTGGCGACGACGGGGGCGAAGCTGGTGGAAGGCTTGGCGTGGAAAAAGCCGAAGCCGTTCTGCAGGTCATCGACCACAAGGCGGCGCAGGGAGACGTCGTTACAGACGGTGACGAGGCGGATGGCGGCGCTGGCCGTGGCTTTGTCGGCGCCCATGGGAACGTGGCCGATGATGACGGCGACTTCGGCTTCGAAATCGAGGGCGAGATCGGCATCGGTGACGCGGATGGGATCGGTGGGGGCGGAGAGCGAATCGGAGCCGCCCTGATAGAGCAGCGGCCGGGTGGACTGCAGTTCCTCATCCTTGCTGCCCTTGAGGCTGCGGACGCGTTCGAGGTGACTGAGATAGCCGGCGCCATCGATCCACTGATAGGCGCGCGGCAGCGGCGCAAGGGCCTGGACGGGGTCGAAGGGCTGGCCGGCGATGGCCCCCGCATCGAGCTCAGCCGAGAGCGCGGCAAGGGCCGGGGCCAGAGTGGACCAGTCATCGAGCGCGGCCTGCAGCGTCGGGGCGATGCGGCCGGCCGAGACATAGCGCGCGGAATCACTGGAAAGGACGACAAGCTGGCCGTCGGGCCGGGTATTGCGAAGCGTGGCAAGTTTCATTCTGGCGCAATCTCGAACTTGTGTGGCCCTGCAGCGCTACCACGCCGCGCGGTGACCGGTATAGTGTTGGCAATGGTGGAGAGTCTGAGGCTTGGCGCGTTTACAAATTGGAAACGCGGCCGCCTTGCCTTAAGGCCGACACATGGACGCGCGACGCGTCCGGGATCAGATTCGAGGACAGAGCTTGGGCAGCAATCGCACACGGGCCATTATCCTGACGGTGCTGGCGGCCATGCTGCTCGTGCTGGACGTCAACACGGCCTATGCACAGGCGGCGCAATGCGCCCAGCTCGACAATGCGCTGCGCCAGTTCGACCGCAATGCCGACTTCCGGCAGATGGGCGGGAACTCGCAAGCCGCGCAGCAGGCAGCGCGCGATGTGCAGCAGATGGAAAGCCGCTATGTGCGCGAGGGCTGCAATGATGCGGCGCGGGCCGGCCAGCAGCTGACCCGTCAATGCCAGCAGATTGGCCGCGAAGTGCTGCGGCTGCGCGATGTGGCATCGCAGGTCAGCCAGCAGGTGGACTCGGCCAATGCCGTGGCCGGCCAGCGCGAAGCGATCCTGCAGGAAATGGCGCGGTTCGGCTGCAATGCCGGTTCAAGCGCCGGCTTCAGCAATGAACGGCAGTCGGTGTTCGACCGTATTTTCGGCACGACGTCGGAAGGCGATTTCACCAATGGGCAGATGGTCGATGGCGGCGGCTATTGGGGTTACCAGGGCTATCAGACGGTGCGGACGGTCTGCGTGCGGCTGAGCGACGGCTATTTCTGGCCGATCAGCTATGCCACGCTGCCCGACTATGTGAGCCAGGATGCGCAGCAATGCCAGGCGAGTTGTCCGACGACGCCGGTGGAGCTCTATTTCTATGACAATCCGGGCCAGGAGCCCGAGCAGATGCGCAACCAGTATGGCGAGAGCTATACCTCGCTGGGGGCCGCCTTCCGCTACCGCACCGAACTCGACACCAGTGCCACGGCCAATTGCAAGGTGCCGGCGATTTCGCAGGGCACGATGAGCGTGGCGACGGGCAGCGATGGCTCGACGCGCACGATGATCGAGACGGCGGACCTCAACTTCCCGCTGCCGCTGCGCGATCCGCGCCGGCAGATGCCGGTGGCGGCAGTCGTGGCGCCTGCGCTGCAGGCGGCTGTGGTGGTGGATGTGCCCCTGCCCCGCGTGCGTCCGGCCGGCCCGGGCGAAATTGCCGTAACGCGGCCGGTTCAGACGGCGAGCCAGCCGGACCTGCGCCTCGTGCAGTTCGGCAACAAGGTGGTCAGGGTAGTCGGTCCAGACACGCCTTACGCCCAGCCAGCGGGAGCAGGGACTTAAGCTCGGGACCATCGTGACGGCCCGTCAGGGCCATGCGCAGCGGCAGGAAGAGCGCCTTGCCCTTGCGGCCGGTGGCGGTCTTGAGCGCGTCGGTCCAGGTGCCCCAGGTGGTTTCGTCCCAGGGCTCGGGCGGCAGCAGGGCCTTGGCCAGTGCCAGGAAATCGCGATCTTCCTCGGCGATGACGGGCTCTACCGGGCCAGTGACCAGCTTTGACCAATCGGCGATGTCGTCGAACTTGCGCAGATTGGCGCGCAGCAGCAGCCACATGGCTTCGCCTTCGAGGCCCAGGACGGAGAGCCGAGCTGCAGCGCCCTCATAGGGCAGCGCATGCAGCAGGCGGGCGTTGAGATTGTCGAGTTCGACGGGATCGAAACGCGCCGCGCCATGGCTGATCATCCCGAAATCGAGCCGGTTGGCGATTTCATCGAGGGTTTCATAGGTCTCGATGGGCAGGCTCGTGCCGGTGAGGCTGGCCATGATGGCCACAGCCATGGGCTCATAGCCTTCATCGCGGAAATCGCTGATCGACTGCGAGCCGAGACGCTTGGAGAAGCCCTGCCCTTCGGCGTCGGTGAGCAGATTGTGGTGGGCGAAGGTGGGGACCGTACCGCCCAGGGCTTCAAAAATCTCGATCTGCGTGCCGGTGTTGGAGACGTGGTCCTCGCCGCGGATGACATGGGTGATGCCGAGATCGATGTCATCGACCACGGAGGGCAAGGTGTAGAGATAGGAGCCGTCGCCACGCACCAGGACCGGGTCGGACATGGAGGCGGTGTTGACGGTCTGGAAGCCCTTGATCAGGTCCTCGAACTGGACTGGGCGGCCATCGAGCTTGAAACGCCAATGGGGCGTGCGGCCTTCGGCTTCGAGTTTTGCGCGGTCCTCGTCTGTGAGCGAGAGGGCAGCGCGATCATAGATCGGCGGCTTGTTGAGGAGGCGAGCGCGGGCGCGCTTGCGGTCGAGTTCGTCCTCGGTCTCGTAGCAGGGATAGAGGCGGCCGGCGGCCTTGAGCTTTTCGACGGCAGCGTCATAGAGCGCGGTGCGTTCGGACTGGCGGACGAGCAGGTCGGGCGTGACGCCGAGCCACGCCAGGTCCACTTCGATGCCGTCGGCATATTCGCGGGTCGAGCGGGCGTGGTCGGTGTCGTCCATGCGCAGGACATACTGGCCGCCGTGGCGTCGGGCGTAGAACCAGTTGAGCAGGGCCGGACGGGCATTGCCGAGATGGATGCGACCGGTGGGGGATGGCGCCCAGCGGACGATGATATTGGGGCTGGTCGTCATCCGATCACGCGATCCTTGTAGCCATTGGTGATGGGATAGCGGCGGCCGAGGCCGAAGGCTTTCACCGTCAGCTTGGGGCCCGGGGCGGACTGGCGACGCTTGTATTCGGCGATATTGAGCAGGCGCTCGATCCGTTCGACCAGAGCCTGATCGTGGCCCTGGGCGACGATCTCGGCAATGGAGAGTTCGTCTTCGACAATGCCCTTCAGGATCGCGTCGAGCACCGGATAGGGCGGCAGGCTGTCCTGGTCGGTCTGATTGGGCCGCAGTTCGGCGCTGGGGGCCTTGTCGATGATGGCCTGGGGGATGACTTCGCCGGCCGGGCCCTTGCAATCGCCGGGCACGTGGCTGTTGCGCCAGGCGGCGAGGCGATAGACCTCCATCTTGAACATGTCCTTGAGCGGATTGTAGCCGCCGTTCATGTCGCCATAGATGGTGGCGTAGCCAACGCCCATTTCCGACTTGTTGCCGGTGGTCAGCAGCATCGAGCCGAGCTTGTTGGAGACGGCCATGAGCACGACGCCGCGCATGCGGGACTGGATGTTTTCCTCGGCGAGATCGGGCGCGCGGTTGTCGAAGATCGGGGCCAGTTCGACCAGCGCGTCATCGACCGGATTGCCAATGGACACAATGTCGTAACGCACGCCAAGGGCCTCGGCGCAGTCCTTCGCGTCCTTGAGGCTGGCCTCGGAGGTGTAGCGATAGGGCAGCATGATGCAGTGGACGTTTTCGGCGCCCAGGGCATCGACGGCCATGGCGGCGACGACGGCGCTGTCGATGCCACCCGAGAGGCCGAGCACGACCTGCTTGAAGCCGTTCTTCTTCACATAGTCGCGCAGGCCGAGGACGCAGGCGAGCCAAGGGGCTTCATCAGTGGTGGTCAGTTCGGTGACTTCGCCATCGGCGCAGGTCCAGCCATTGTCGCCCATCACCCAGTCGGAGACGATGAAGTCGGTTTCGAAGCTCTTGCCCTGGAAGACCAGCTTGTTGCCGGGCTCCATGGCGAAGGATGCGCCGTCGAACACCAATTCGTCCTGGCCACCGACCTGGTTGAGATAGAGCATGGGCACATCGTCTTCGGCAACGCGGGCGCGGACGAGGTCTTTGCGGACATGCTGTTTGTTGGTCCAATAGGGCGAACCATTGGGGCAGAGCATGATTTCGGCGCCGCGCATGGCGAGGTGCTCGCAGACCGAAGTGTGCCAGATGTCTTCGCAGATCGGGATGCCGACGGGTACGCCCTTGATGACCACGGGATCGGGCAGCGGGCCGGCGGCGAAATAGCGCTTTTCGTAGAAGACGTCATTGTTGGGCAGTTCACGCTTGTAGCGCGTGGCGATGATCTCGCCGTTTTCGGCAACGACGACGGCATTGTGGAGGCCCGTCTTGTCCTGCCAGATCGTGGGCAGGATCACGACGGTGTTTTTGCCCTTCGTGTCGGCCACCAGATCATGCGCCGCCTGGATGGCGTCTGCTACGAACTTTGGCTTGAACAGCAGATCATCCGGGAAATAGCCGGTGAGGAAAAGCTCGCTCAGCAGCAGGATATCGGCTTTTGCGGCCGTGGCATCGGCCAGGGCCTGACGCGCCAGGGCGAGATTGCCGACGAGATCGCCGACCTTGGGATTGAGCTGCGCGAGCGCAATTCTGAGGCGGTCTGTCACGATGCTGCTGACCCGAGGCTGGAAATGAAACGCGCGCCACGGCAGGGAGCCGGACGCGCGCAAGACTTAGCGATTTGCCCTCGGGAGGGCAAGGGAAGCAGGTTCAGAAGCTGCCGGAGATTTCGAGGAGAGCGCCGTAGCGGATCATCTCGAAGGGGTTGTCGCGGAAAATCCAGCGCTGAGCGGTGATCGTATTGTCGGCAGTGCTGTCGAGCATGACGGAGTCGTAGGTCGCGTCATACTGGCCCGTCAGGTAGGAGGCTTTGCCGCCTACGCGAATGGTCAGGTTCTCCGTCGGATGGAAGCCGACCATGAGCTTGCCGCTGGCGCCATAGCCGTTGCCTTCGATCTGGGCTGCGGAGGTCTGGCGGAACAGGCCTGACTGACCCGGGACAGAAAAGCCTCCGTAGGTGCCGCCGATCCATGAATAGGGAATTGCCGCAGCCTCGCCAGTGATGTCGAAAGCACCGCCATCGAAGCGGCCAGCCAGACCCAGTTTCAGTTCGTGGACACGGAAGTCGTTGACCTCGCTATCGCCACCCCCAGTGATGGAGTATGGCGCCCCACCCGCTGTAACAGCCGGCGTGGTCAGGAAATTGGCGCTGCCCGTGTCCGGCGAGTCCTTGGTGAACTGGTAGCCCGTCATCAGACCGAAACGCGCGGTTTCGTCGCCGAAGGCGAGCCAGCCGAAGTCGGCGCCGACATAGCCCAAGCGGGCCGCAGGGAGGTCGACGTCTGCGCCGCCATTGACGCTGTAGCTGCCGCTGTGGGCGACGCCGTAGCCCGCGGTGGCTTCGACATAGGACTGGGTCGAGAGGTCGTTGATGCGGGCAAAAATTTCGCCGGACGAGGTCTTTGTCTCATTGGACTCGGAGAAATCACCGATATTGTGTTCCTGGTAGCCCAGGGAATACCAGTAGCGGATGCCGGTCTCGTAAGTCAGCGGGTTGGCATCGCTCGACTGCCAGTTGTTCGGATAGGATGTACGCAGGGCCGGGGCAGCCATCCAGTCCGCAGCCAAAGCCGGCACGGCGACCAGCAGGGATGAGAGGGCCACGGTGCCCAGAATGATCCGATTCATTACAGCCTCCGGCATTCTGCCAAATGTTGGAGACCATTCATGATGTGTTAGGGTTAAAATCCCGCTAAGCTCAATGAGTTGGGACTTTGGTAACTGCATGGGTGCAGATTTGATCACAGGGTGCGAGATTACGCGCCATTTTTGGCAACCGTGCGCCCTGTTTGGGAGTTGCCCCGAAGTCAGTACAGGCCTTCTGGTCCGAAGAGTTTTTTGATGATGCGTATTCTGGTGGTCGAGGACGAGATTTTTGTCGCGACCGAAATCGAGCATGTGATCGAGGAAATGGGGTTCAACCCCATCGGCATCGCGCATGACCAGCGTTCGGCGCTGGCGCTGGCGTCGCAGGCCGATATCGCACTGGTCGATCTCAATCTCCAGGACGGTCCCACCGGCATCGGCATCGGACGCATCCTGGCGCAGACGCATGGCGTGACCGTGGTCTATATGACGGCCAATCCGTCCCAGCTCGGCGACGGCGTTCCCGGAACGGTGGGCGTGCTGGCCAAGCCGGCCAGCGACCGCGATCTGCGGGCCGTGGTGGCCTATGCCGTGGCCCGTCGCCAGGAAGCAGATGCGGCGCCTCCTGCCCGGCTGCAGCTTTTCAGCTGGCCGGACAGCATGATCCACAACTAGCCAGTCATCGAGCCAGTCATCGAGCCTGTCAGCTCTGCAGCTTCCCGGATCGCCGCAGTGTGTCGAGCGGCAGGTCGATCTCGACGCGCAGGCCGTCGGTTTCCCAGAGTCTTTGCAGGTTGCCCCGCATCTGGCCCTCGACGCTGAGCGTGATCAGGCGCGAGCCGAAACCCGAAAGCTCGCCTTCGCGCTCGATGGCGGGGCCGCCGATTTCCTTCCAGGACAGGCGATAGCGGTCGTCGCTCTGGCTGCCGGTGAGGCCCACCCTGCCCGCTTCGAGGGAGAGGGCGCCGTATTTGGCCGAATTGGTGCCCAGTTCGTGAAAGAGCAGCGCCAAAGGCGTGGCGGCGCCATCGTCGATCTGGGCGTCGTCGCCATCAAAGAGGATGCGTGAGCCCTCCTCGTTGCCATAGGGCTGCATCAGGCGGTCGATCAGTGATTTCAGCGAGCCCTGATTTTCCGGCGGACGGGAGACGTGGCTGTGCGGACGCACGAAATCATGCGCTTCGCCCAGGGCATAGATGCGCTGGCGCAGTTCGGTCGAGAAGGCCTTGACCTCGTCGCTCTTGCTGCGCGCCGAGAGGCTGATGATGCTGGTGAGGACGGCGAAGATGTTCTTGATGCGGTGGCTGAGTTCCTGTGCCACCAGTTCGCGTTCCTCGGTGACCTGTTTGGTCTCGTGAATATCGGTGCAGGTGCCAATCCAGCGCAGGATCTGACCTTCGGCGTCACGAATGGGCAGTGCGAGGCCGAGCGTCCAACGGTAGGCGCCGGTGTGGTGCTTCAGGCGATATTCGATCTGGTAGGGCTCGCCGGTCGCGAGGCTATGCCGCCAGGCCTTCCAGGCGCGGTCCTGGTCTTCGGGGTGGAACATGTCGTTCCAGCCTTCGCCGTCGGTCGAGCCCTGCGGCACGCCGGTGAATTCGTACCAGCGGGCGTTGTAATAGTCGTGATAGCCATCGGGCAGGGTCGACCAGACCATTTGCGGCATGGTGTCGGCGAGGGTGCGGAAGCGCAGTTCGCTCTCGGCCAGGGCGTCCGAGATATGGCGCTGTTCGGTGATATCGACGATGACGCCGGGGAAGCGCGTGGCGACGCCATTGGAGTCAAGGCGTGGACGGCCCGAGGCGCTGACGTAGTGGGTGGCGCCCTGCTGGTCGACGAGCCGATATTCGCTGCGATAGGGCGAGCCGTCCTTGAGAACGGCAGCAATCTCGTTGCCCACCCGGGTGACATCATCGGGATGGATGGCCGCGAGAAATTCCTCGATCGGCACGCCAAGGCCGGCCTTCAGCGAATCGAGATTGAACATGGCGGCGAATTTGTCGTCTGAAGTCACGATATTGGCCGCGACATCCCAGTCCCAGGTGCCGACAAGGCTTGAGCCATTGAGGGCGAGGGAGAGACGCTCCTCGCTGCGGGCCAGCGCCTTCTGGGCGAGCATGCGACCCGTGGTTTCGTGGACAATACACAGCGTGCCCATCGACTGCCCATCTTCGCCGACGACCGCGCTGTAGCGCAGATCCATCCAGACCGGCTCGGGCTGGCCATTGCGATTAAGCGCCAGTTCCTGATCGGTCAGCGACCAGGATTCGTTGCGCAGGCCGCGTTCGATATTGCCGCGATTGAAGTCTGCGATTTCGGGCCAAGCCCGGGCTGCCGGCATGCCGAAAATCTCGGGGTGCCGTCCGCCGGCAAACACGGCATAGGCGTTGTTGTAGACCAGGTAGCCCTCGGTGCCGATCAGCATGACCATGGGCGTTGCCGTCGACATCATCAAGCGTACCGAGCCACGCAGGCTCTCCGGCCAGCCCGGAATGGGACCCAGGGGGTGGCTCGACCAGTCGAACTCGTTGATCAGCTTGAGCGTGGGATCCCGCTCCAGGCGCTCGCGCGCTTCAGGGCTGGCAGCAGGGAAGAGCGACTTTGGCATGCTCTGCTTTCGTAGGCGGATCAGTGGTCAGGACTATAGCTGGCCAAAAGGCCGATCTGCAACGCGCTGCCTCACGTCCGGTTCACCTGCCCCAATAATTTATTCTCCGGCGACGAGACGCTGGCGCGGTGGCTTTTGTGCATGGACTTCCTCGGCGACGAGGAAGGCCAGTTCGAGGGCCTGGCTGGCATTGAGGCGCGGGTCGCAATAGGTGTTGTAGCGATCGGCCAAAGTGGCCTCGGTGACCGCCGAAACACCGCCCACACATTCGGTGACATCGTCGCCGGTCATCTCGATATGCACGCCGCCGGCATAGGTGCCCATTTCGCGGTGTATGTCGAAGAAGCTCTTTACTTCCGAGAGCACGCGATCGAGCGGACGGGTCTTGAAGCCGGTGGAGGCCTTGATGGTGTTGCCATGCATGGGATCGGAGCACCAGACGACGGTGCGGCCGGCCTTCTGCACGGTCTCGATCAGGCGCGGCAGATGATCGTGGATCTTGTCGCTGCCGAAACGGGCGATCAGCGTAATGCGGCCGGCCTCGTCGGTGGGGTTGAGGCGATCGAGCAGGCGCAGCAGGTCGTCGCTCTGCAGCGAGGGGCCGCATTTGATGCCGATGGGATTGTGGATGCCGGCGAAATATTCGACATGGGCAGCATCGGGCTGGCGGGTGCGGTCGCCGATCCACAGCATGTGGCCGGAGGTGGCGTAGTAATTGTTGGAAATGGAGTCGCGACGGGTCAGCGCCTCCTCATAGCCGAGCAGCAAGGCTTCGTGGCTGGTGAAGAAACTGGTCTGGCGCAGGGCCGGCGTATTCTCGGGATTGAGGCCGAGCGCGCCCATGAAGGTGATGGCGTCGTCGATCTTGCGGGCGACTTCCTCGTAGCGGGTGTTCCAGTTGGAGCCCTTCATGAAGCCGACGGTCCACTCGTGGATGCGGGTCAGCTCGGCATAGCCGCCCATGGAGAAGGCGCGCAGCAGGTTGAGCGTGGCGGCGGACTGGCGATAGGCCTGCAGCATGCGGTCCGGATCGGGCACGCGGGCAGCTTCATTGAACTCGATCGCATTGATGATGTCGCCGCGATAGGAGGGCAGTTCGACGCCATCGATGGTTTCGGTATCGGCCGAGCGCGGCTTGGCGAACTGGCCGGCAACGCGGCCGACCTTGACCACGGGCTTGCTGGCGCCGTGGGTCAGCACCACCGCCATCTGCAGGAAGACGCGGAAGAAGTCGCGGATGTGGTCGGCGCCATGCTCGGCAAAGCTTTCGGCGCAGTCGCCACCCTGCAGCAGGAAGGCTTCTCCACGTGCCACGGCGGCGAGGCGGGTCTTGAGATCGCGGGCTTCGCCGGCAAAGACCAGCGGTGGGAAGGTCGCGAGCTGACGCTCGGCTTCGGCCAGGGCCGCCGGATCGGGATAGGCCGGAACCTGGGAGATGGGCTTGTTGCGCCAGCTATCGGGGGTCCAGGTGGTCATCGGCTCGTTTCCTCGTTGTTGGCGCGGGAATACCAAGGGCGGGCGCTGTGGACAAGGATAATCGCGGCAGACTTTGGTCGTGCAGAAGCGCCGCCTGCAATGCGGTTTTCACGGATGACGGGCGGCCATGAGCCCAGAAACTACTAGTGAAGTGCGAGCCAACGGCCGCCCTGTCACAGTCTGAAGTTTTCTCACCGGGTCCGGAACTCACCGGGGACTATTATCGCAAGCCTAGGTGCCGACTTTCAGCCCGGCCAAATGGGCGCCCCCATCTCCAGCCTCCCCACCCGGTGCTGCGTCGGCACCGCATGTGTGACGGGAATGGGGAGAGTATGCGCGAGGATTGAAGGGCGGGGAAAAGTCGGATGAAAAAGTCGCCATCGGCTGAGGACGCAGGAATAATTCGGCTTTTGAAACGGGGATTGGAAGCCGCGATACCAACCATCTCCCCTCGCAGTGCATGCGAGGTGGTCAGCCGCCGAGTTTTTCCCCGTCGCGATAGGTGTAGGTCGGGCTCTTGAAGGTGACGAGTTCTTCGGCCGCAGAGGGATGGAGGGCCATGGCGCGGTCGAAGTCGGCCTTGACTGCGCCCATGCCCATGGGGATGGCGACGAGCTGGATCATTTCGGCGGCGCCGGGTCCGAGGATATGGCAGCCGAGAATCTTGCCGCCGTCCTTTTCGGTGATCAATTTCAGGATCATCCGCTCGGTGCGGGTGGATAGCGTGTTCATCATCGGCCGGAAGCGGGCGCAGTAGACGTCGATGTCGCCATGGGTGGCGGCCTCGGTCTCGGTGAGGCCGACGACGCCGATTTCGGGGTCGGTGAAGACGGCGGTCGGGATCAGGGAATGGTCGACCGACAGCTTGTTATTGTTGAATACGGTCTCGGCGAAATACCAGCCCTCGCGGATGGCGACCGGGGTAAGCTGGGCGCGGCCGGTGACGTCGCCCACGGCGTAGATGCTGGGCACCGAGGATTGCGAGAAGGCGTCGACCTTGATGGCGCCGGAGGATTCGAGCACGACGCCGGCCTTGTCGAGGCCCAGGCCATGCACATTGGGCGTGCGGCCAATGGCGAACATGACCTGGCCATAGGGGGCGGTGACGCCGTCGCTGAAGGTGACGGAAATGTCGTCGCCGGCGCGGCGGAGTTCGCTGATGGTGGTCTGGTAGATCAGCTTGACGCCACGGTCGATGAGACCGGCTTCGAGACCGCGGCGGATGTCCTCGTCGAAGCCGCGCAGGATGCAGTCACCGCGATAGATCAGGGTGGTGTTGACGCCGAGGCCGGCGAAGATGGCGGCGAATTCGACCGCGATATAGCCACCGCCGGCGATCAGGATCGAATGCGGCAGGGTTTCGAGATCAAAGGCTTCGTTGGAGGTGATGGCCAGTTCGGCGCCGGGGATATGGGGCGCGTTGGGCCGCGCGCCGGTGGCGACGAGAATATATCTGGCGGTCAGTTCGCGATCCTGTTCGACGAGATGCACCGAATTGGGCCCGGTGACGACGCCGCGGTCCTTGATGATCTCGACGCCGGGCTTTTCGAGATTGGCCGTATAGGCGACCTCGAGCCGGGTGATTTCCTTTTCCTTGGCGGTGACCAGCGTTGGCCAGTCAAAGCTGGCCTCGACATCCCAGCCGAAGCTGGATGCGACGTCGAACATGTCGTGGAACCGGGAAGCATAGGCGTAGAGCTTCTTGGGCACGCAGCCACGGATAACGCAGGTGCCGCCGACGCGGAATTCCTCGATGATGGCGACCCTGGCGCCATAGGTGGCGGCCATGCGCGCGGCGCGGACACCGCCGGAGCCAGCGCCGATAACGACGAGATCATAGCTATCGGACATGGCAGGCGCTCCTTTGCATCATCGGTATTTTACGATGAATATCGGGTGGCAGATCGCATAAAAAAAGACCCCGCACAAGGCGGGGTCCGATTGCTGCCATGGAAGTCGTGGTTTGACTAGACTTCAAAGCCCTGGGAGCGCAATTCGGCGCGGACCTTGGCGTAGAATTCGGGACGGGTGTTGTTGGTGAAGACCTGCAGGATCGCCTGCATGTCGGAGTTCACTTCGGTATTGGCGCGGGCCAGCTTGCGGCCGGTGGGGCTCTCGTAGAAGGTGACAATCTGCTGCAGCTCTTCAACGGTGAAGCGCGTGGCATAGACGCGGGCAAACTGGTCGAGCAACTCGCCCTTGCGGCCCTGATAGGTCTCGAGCACCTTGCCGATGGCCAGGTCGATCTCGTCGGCCAGCTCGGGATTTTGCTGGGTGAGCTGGGACAGGCTGCCAAGGCCGATTTCGACGAGAGTGATCTCGAACACGCCGGCGCTGTCGGTCAGGTCGACATATTTGCGGGCCAGGGCCAGCTGTTCGGGTGGCACTTCCTGGGCCATTGCGGGCGCGGCAACGGCAAACAGCGCCACGCTCATCACTACAGCCACCAGCGCCTTGGCGCGCGTCATAAGACCGGTCATCATCGATTTCCCCACTTGATTGATCAGTTCAGCTAGCCGCCAGCGTTCTTACGCCATCCGCGGTCGCCACATAAGCCGTCTTGCACATTTTGAGGAACAGCCCGTGCTGCACTACCCCGGCGATGTCAAGCAAGTCGCGTGACAGCGCTTCTGGCTGCGAAATGCGGCCAAAAAATGCATCGAGAATGAGGTGGCCGCCGTCGGTGACGAAGGGCGTGGATGGCGCCGTCTCGCGCAGGCGCAACTCGCCCTCGGCCCCATGGGCGGCAATGACCTCGGCCACGGTGCGGCGCGTGGCGCCCAGGCCGAAGCGATTGACCTCGATAGGCAGCGGGAAGCGGCCGAGGGTGTCGACGAGCTTGGAGCCGTCGGCAATGACCAGCATGGCGTCAGAGGCTGCAGCGACGATCTTTTCGCGCAGGAGGGCGCCGCCGCCACCCTTGATCAGGTTGAGATGGGGATCGATCTCGTCGGCGCCGTCGACGGTCACGTCGAGGCGATCGAGCGTATCGAGATCGGAGAGCGGGATATTGAGCGAGAGCGCCTGGCGGGCCGTGACTTCAGAGGTGGGCACGCAGATACACTCGAAGCCCTGGGCAACCTTTTCGCCGAGCAGTTCGACGAAATGCTTCGCGGTGGAGCCGGTGCCGAGGCCCAGGCGCATGCCGGAGTGGAGGCTGGCCAGGGCCATGGCGGCGGCCTCGCGCTTCAGGTGTTCGCTCATCGTCGCATCCTGCAGTTGGTGGCCGTGCAATTGCAGGGGTTTGCCATGGAGTCAATGCCACCTTTGCGGCGCGATCACGCATTGGTGAACGCGCAGTGTAACTTGCCTGCAACACATTTTGTTGAACGTGAAAAAACGGTGGCGAATTGGGGGCAATCGGCCCTTCTCGCTGCATGGCAAAGCGCGTAAGCAACAAAAATTCCTGGGGGCGGGAGACTTGATTCCTCGCTCTATTTCAGAGGCCAAGTCGTCAGATGCTCAATACCAAAACCATGGTGGCTCTCGGGCTGTCCCTTATCCTGTCGGCAACCAGCGTCATGCCCGCAATGGCTGAACTGGTCTATGATCGCACCACCGGCACGTTTGTCGAAGCCTCAACCATCGCGCCGCGTCCGCGGGCTGGCCAGAGCGCGATCAAGAAAGAAATCGTTGATTATGCCACGAGCCAGAAGCCTGGCACGATCGTGATCGAGACCGGCGAGCGTCGCCTTTATCTGGTGCTGGAAGACGGCAAGGCCCTGAAGTATGGCATCGGCGTCGGCCGTGACGGCTTTACCTGGTCGGGCACCAATCGGATCACACGCAAGGCCGAGTGGCCCGGCTGGACGCCGCCTGCCGCCATGCGCAAGCGCGTTCCGGACCTGCCGGCCTATATGGAAGGCGGCCCCGACAATCCGCTGGGCGCCCGCGCGCTCTATATTGGTTCGACGCTTTATCGCGTGCATGGCACGTCCGAGCCGTGGTCGATCGGCCAGGCGGTGTCGTCGGGCTGTATCCGTCTGACCAATGACGACGTGGCCGACCTCTACGAACGCGTTGCCGTGGGCGCCAAGATCATCGTGAATCATTAGCAGGGGGCGCCCGGCCTACGAGGCTGGGCCCGTCTCTAGCGCAAGACTGACCGATCCGTTTGGAAAGGGTGCCCGCCGGCACCCTTTTTCTTTGGGCAATGCTTTGAAAGTGATGGGGGAATGGATAGATTGGGGGGATGAGCATAGTCGCCTCCCCTGCCCGACCGCTGATCGACCGCTTCGGGCGGCAGATTTCTTATCTGCGCATTTCGGTGACGGATCGCTGCGACTTCCGCTGTGTCTATTGCATGGCCGAGGACATGACTTTCCTGCCCAAGCGGGAGGTGTTGAGCTTTGAGGAAATCGAGGCGATCGCCAATGCCTTTATCGCGCGGGGCACGACGCGGATCCGGCTGACTGGCGGCGAGCCACTGGTGCGTCGGGATATCATGGCGCTGGTGCAGAAGCTGGGCGGGCGGATTGGCGGGGGGCTGGACGAGCTGACGCTGACCACAAATGGCAGCCAGCTTTCCAAGCATGCGGAAGGCCTGTTCGCGGCCGGGGTGCGGCGGATCAACGTGTCGCTCGATACGCTGGATGCGGACCGGTTCAGGACGATCACCCGGCGCGGCCGGCTTGAGGATGTGATGGCCGGGATCGACGCGGCGCAGGCGGCGGGGCTGGCGATCAAAATCAACATGGTGGCGATGGCCGGCGTCAATGACGACGAGATCGAGCCGATGATGGCCTGGGCGCATGGCCGTGGCATGGGACTGACGCTGATCGAGGGCATGCCGCTGGGCGAGGTCGGCATGGATCGCGTCGATGCCTATCTGCCGCTGCGCGAACTGCATGACAGGCTGGCGCGGCGCTATACGCTGACGCCGATCGACAAGAAAACCGGTGGGCCGGCGCGCTACAAACATGTGGCGGAGACCGGCGGTGTGCTCGGCTTCATCACGCCGATGAGCCACAATTTCTGCGAGAGCTGCAATCGCGTGCGGCTGACGGCGACGGGGCAGCTGTATCTGTGCCTGGGGCAGGACGATCAGGTGAACCTGCGCGACGCCTGGCGCGAGGGCGGTGCCGCGGGGCTGGACGCCGCCATGGATCACGCCATGGCGATCAAGCCCAAGGGGCATGACTTCGTCATCGACCGCAGCAAGACCGAGCCCGCATTGGGCCGCCACATGAGCGTCACCGGAGGTTAGAATGGGCGAAAGAACGACGATCACGGCCAGCGATGGCTTCACCCTCAATGCCTATGCGGCCAGGCCAGCGAGCAAGCCGATCGGCGGCGTGGTGCTGATCCAGGAGGTCTGGGGCCTCAATGACTGGATCCGCAGCGAAGTGGACCGCTATGCCGCCGAGGGCTTTCTGACCGTGGCGCCGGCGATGTTCGACCGGGTGGAATTTGGCTACGAGAGCAATAATTACGGACCGGAGCAGTTTGCCGTGATCGGCGAGCTGATGAAGAAATTCGACCACAAGACAGCGCTGCTCGACGTGGCAGCGGCGATCACGACAGCTGCGGATGGCGACAAGGTCGGGATCACCGGCTATTGCTTTGGCGGCGCGGTGAGCTGGCGTGCGGCGGCGCATGAAGGCATGGGGCTGAGCGCGGCTTCGGGCTATTATGGCGGCGGCGTGCCGAACTATATCGACCTGGCGCCGCGCATCCCCACCGAGATGCATTTCGGTGACCAGGACAAGGGCATTCCGCTCGAGCAGATCGAGGCGCTCAAGGCCCGGCATCCGGAAGCCGACATCTACACCTATCCGGCCGATCACGGCTTCTGCAACAGCGCCCGGCCCGGCAATTTCAACGCCGATGCCTGTGCCAAGGCCAATGCGCGAACGCTCGACTTCTTCCGCAAGCATCTTGGATAGTCTGCAGGCGCATCAGGACTATCTGCTGGAAGCGTGGGCAGCGGCGCAGGCTGCGCCACTGTCGGTGCGCAAGGCCATGCTGGTGGCGGGCTTGCTCGATGCGCAGGTCGACCGGCTGTTCACGAGGGACGCCGGCGACATCCTGGCCTTTCGCGCCATAATGGCAGAGCAAAGTCCGGCCCTCGGCGCTGTGATGGCGCTCTGTAGCCGGCGGGATGGGTTTGACGTGGTCGTCGAGGCGGTCGCGGTGCCGCTCAGCGCATATCAGCAGCTTTCGGTGCAGGACTTCATGGTGAGCCTCTACAATGATCACACGGTGCAAAAGCTCAACCTCGTGCTGCCGGACGGGGCGCGGCGGGAGATGCATGGGGTTTTGAGTAAGGCGCTGGACGCCTTGAAAGTCGCGTTGAATAACCCAACAAGATAGGTTATTTTGGTCATGATCACGGTACTGCAATCTGGTGGAATGCGGTTCGTGATCTACCAGAACGATCACCAACCGGCGCATGTGCATGTCTATGGCGACGGCGATGCAAGGATCGATATCGTCGAGGTCTCCCTGCTCAGCCATCGCGGGATGAGCAAACGGGATTTGTCGCGGGCAAAGGCCGTGGTGTTTGAGCACCGTTCGATGCTTTTGGCGAAGTGGGAAGAAATTCATGTCACAGCGAGAAATCACTGAAGACGAATACGAGGCGGCCACGCAACGCGGTGAGATAGAGCGGGCGCGCAGCCCCAACCCATCGCAGGTGCGCTTTGACCGCCAGACTGGCCGCGTGCTCGTCGATTTCAGCAATGGGGCGGCCTTGCTGATCCCGGCCCGATCGCTGCAGGGGCTGGAAGACGCCAGCGACGACGAACTGGCCGAAGTCGAACTGCTGGGCGAGACCGGGTTACACTGGGAAAGCCGGGATGTGGATTTCACCATTGATGGGTTGATGCGTGGTGTGTTTGGCACGGCGGCCTTCATGGCGCAACGCAAGGGCGGCCAGTCGCGGTCCGAAGCCAAGGTAGCCGCAAGCCGGGCCAATGGCGCCCAGGGCGGTCGCCCCCGCAAAGCCCGTCCCTAGCGCTTCTCGGCGCGTTCTACCAGTTCGACGATCACGCCGTCGGGGTCGCGGACGAAGGCGACGCGGGTGAGCATTTCGGTGAAGATGGCGGGGCGTGGGGCTTCGAGGATTTCGATGCCGGCAGCCTGCAGCTTGATGGCAATGGCATCGACATCGTCGAAGGCGAAGGTGATGTGCCGCAGGCCCGATTCATGGGGCGGCACATCGCGGGAGCGGGTCACCGGGGCATAGGGCGAGCCGATTTCGAGCATGCCGCCGCCGGTATCGAGGAAGGCAATCTCGCCGCGGGTGTTCTTCTTGCGCAGGGCAAGCGTCAGGCCGAGCAGACCGCAGTAGAAATCGATCGTCCGATCAAGATTGGACGAGGTCATGCCGACATGTTCGAAGCCTAGAAGCATATTCCGTTCCCGCGGAAGTCCTGCTCAACCACCCGGCGCAGCAGGGGTTCCAAGAGAGGCATGCTTATTTGTCGTCGTCAACGACAATGGCGAAGTCGAGCGGCAGTGCCGTGGTGTATTTGATCTGTCCCATGGCAAAAGCCGAACTGACATCGGTCAGATTGATCTTGCTGATCAGGCGCTTGTAGAAGGTGTCATAGGCGCCAATATCGGGAACGACTACGCGCATCAGGTAATCGACATCCCCGCTCATGCGGTAGAATTCGACGACCTCGGGAAATTCGTCGATGACACCGGCGAACTTGCGCATCCAGGCTTCATTATGCTCGTTGGTCTTGACCGAAACGAAGACGGTGACGCCGACATTGACCTTGGCCGGATCGAGGACGGCGACGCGACGCTGGATGACGCCGTCTTCTTCCATCTTCTGGATACGGCGCCAGCAGGGGGTGGTGGACAGGCCAACCTTGCGGCCGATCTCGGCGACCGGCATGGTGGCATCCTTCTGCAGAAGGGTGAGAATTTTTCGGTCGATCTTGTCCAAAGCCATAACGCCCCCGCGAAATCAGTTTGCGCGTTTCGACCGAAATCCCGGCCAAAGCGGAAGATTTACTGCCACATCTGGCATGGACTAGCAATAATCTTGCGCGAAAATAAGTCGACGGCCTGATTTTACAAGCTGTTAACCAGGACCTCTACGGCCAGAGATCGCCCAGCCATGAGAGGGCATTGTGCGGGCGGGCCTCATCGTCGCGCCAGTCGCGCGGGCGATCGAAGCTGCCGGCCCAGATGCCACGGCTGTCGCGCCGTGCGGCAGCCTCCTCGGTCCAGTAGCCGCCGGAGGACACGGCAAGCCCCTCCCCGACCATGATGGCACCAAGGTCCTGGTCGTTGACCCGGCAGGTGGCGAGCAGGCGATCATACTGGTCGCGGCCCTCGGGACGGCAATCGACGGCACCGGATGACAAAAGTTCGGCCATGCGATCGCGGGCAGAGCGGCCACAGGTCCATTTTGAACCATCAGCAGTGTCGCATTGCTGGGCCAGTTCGGGGGCATCCATGCCGAGCAGGCGGATGCGCTCGTCGCCAAGGCGGAAGCTGTCGCCGTCGCTGACGCGCGCCTGCCCTGCCACGGGCGGCAGGGGCTGGTCGAGTGCGACGACCAGTGCGGCCACGCCCGCCAGCACGAGCAGGGCCAGCAGGCCACCGCGGCGGGTGCGAAAAATGGAGAATGGATAAAGTTGTCGGCGCCGGATTTCACCACCCGTTAACTACGTGGTCCTAGTGTGCTCAGCAGAGTAGCGGACGCGTTTTATGTTCGCATTTGTTTAGTAATGAGTAATGAGTCCATGGCGTCCCCACCGGTTGCTACCGATGACGTCCGTTCGCAGATGGGACGGGACAGCAAGCGCGCGGCGCAAAAGACCGTGCTGGATGCGCGTCAGCGCCTGACATCCAGCTCGGGCACCCGCGCGGACTATGATTTCGAACTCATGCGCGACTATGCGCAGGCCCGGCTGAATGCCGCCCTGCCGATCGCCGCCATTGTCTCCATCCTGTCGATCGTTGCCAGCTTCTGGGTCCCGGTGGTGTTCACCACGCTCTGGGCCGGCATGGTGATCCTGAGCCTCGTGATCGTGGCGCTGCTGGCGCATCGCTTCCGCACCAGCGAACCGTCAAAATTCAACGCCCGGCAGTGGACCGCCAGTTTCGTGGCCGGCGAAACCATCCATGGCCTGACCTGGTCGACGCTGGCGCTGTTCACCCTAGTGGCGGATGTGACGGCGCTGGTGCCGGTGATGTTTGCCATGGTGCTGGTTTCCATCGCGGCCAATGCCGTTTCTACCAATGCCCTGCCCTCGGCCACGGTGGTGAGCACCGCGCCGGTCATGCTGACGGTTTCCGGCACGCTGCTGGCGCTGGGTGGCACGCTCAATTACACGCTGGGTGCCGTGGTGATCCTGGGCGAGGTGTTCTTCGTCTATCTGGCCCGCCAGATGCACGCGACAAATCTCGAGACGATTTCGCACCAGTCGGAAAAGGACGCGCTGATCGGCGAGCTGGAAGAAGCCCGGCAGATGTCGGACGAGGCGCGCCGGCATGCCGAGCAGGCCAATATCGCCAAGTCGCAGTTCCTCGCCACGATGAGCCACGAGCTGCGCACGCCGCTCAACGCCATCATCGGCTTTTCCGAAGTGCTGAAATCGGAACTGCTCGGCCCGCACCAGGTGCCGCAGTACAAGGAATATGCCGGGGACATCCACGGCAGTGGGCAGCACCTGCTCAACCTCATCAACGAACTGCTCGACCTCAGCCGCATCGAGGCGGGCAAGTATGAGCTCAACGAGGAAGTGGTGTCGCTGGTCGATATCGCCGAGGACTGCCGCCGCATGATGGAGCTGCGCGCCAAGTCCAAGGGCATCGAGCTGGTCTATAATGTCGGCAATAACCTGCCCAAACTCTGGGGTGACGAGCGCGCCATCCGCCAGGTCGTGCTGAACCTGTTGAGCAATGCCATCAAGTTCACGCCGCAGTCGGGCAAGGTGACGCTGGTGGTGACGCGCAGCGGCGACGGCGGCCAGATGGTTTCGGTCAAGGACAATGGCCCGGGCATTCCCGAGGACGAGATCGAAACCGTTCTCTCCTCCTTCGGCCAGGGCTCGCTGGCGCAGAAGACTGCCGAACAGGGCGCGGGCCTGGGCCTGCCGATCGTGCAGAAGATCATGGAGCTGCACCAGGGCCGGTTCGACCTGTTCAGCAAGCTGCGTTTCGGCACCGAAGTGATCGCCACCTTCCCGCGCGCCCGTGTGATGGACGCGCTGGCTCCCGTCGTCGAGAAGCGCAACCGCCTCGAGATTTTCTCGGAAGCCGGCTAAGCCAACACTTTTGCTGGAAAACAACAGTAATTAGCTTTCAATCAACAATCCTCCTGCTAGCACATTGCTATTGGGAGTCGCAAAATGCTGAATACATATGGCCGTGGGTCGGTCATTCTTCTTGTTTACGAAGATAATGCGGATAATAACGCGACCTTGGCCCGGGAAACCGGCGCACAGGCCATCACGCTGGACGAGTTTTCCGGCAATCACCTTGCCAATGACCCCAATATCGTCATCCGCGTGGCGCTCAGCAATCTCGACACGGTCCGCAAGCTCAAGGCTGTGCTGGCCAATCGCGGCAAGGGCCGACGCATATTTCTCGTCGATCTGGACAAGCGCGTGACCAGCGTACATGCGGCGGTGCTGGGCGCCGACGTGCTGCTGGCCGAACCGGCGAGCAGCGCCGAGATCAACAAGGCCGTGCGCGAACAGCTCAACCTGCCCGCCGACAGTCCGCATAGCGTGGCCGTGATGAACTCGATCGGCGCGGGCATCACTGCGCTCGACGCCTCGTTCAAGGCGATCATTGCCGGCGCGCAGCTCGATACCGAAGGGGCGCAACTGGCGAGCGAGCAGATTGCCGACGCGGTGACGCTGGCGGGGATCAATGACTGGCTGGCGACCGTCAAGGGCTATCACTTCGGCACGTTCCAGCACTGCATGCTGGTGACCGGCATGGCATCGGCTTTTGGCAGCAAGACCGGCATGTCGCGGCAGGACGTGATGCGGCTGACGCTGGCGGGACTGCTGCATGACATCGGCAAGGCCGTGGTGCCGCTGCGCATTCTCGACAAGCCGGGGGCGCTCGACCCGGACGAACAGGCGATCATGCAGGTGCATCCGGTGGCGGGATATGACTATCTCAAGCAGCACAGCACGATCGATGCCCAGACGCTGGCCAGCGTGCGGCACCATCATGAAGCGCTCGATGGCAGCGGCTATCCCGATCATCTGGCGGGCGAACAGATCGACGACCTGACGCGCATCATCACCATCTGCGATATCTACGCCGCCCTGATCGAGAAGCGCAGCTACAAGGAAGCCAAGACGCCGCGGCAGGCACTGACGATCCTCAACGCCATGGCGGCAGACGGCAAGGTCGAGGCAAGCCTGGTGCGGGCACTGGGCAATATCGTGATGGGCACGAAGGTCGTCTAGCGACCTGTCGGCCGATAGACCTGCGCCATGGCGCCGCCGGGAAAGGTTCTCGAGCTGACCAGCGTCAGGGGCAGCGGCGCTTCGAGCCTCGAAAAGGGCGAATGCCCCTGCCCCAGCGCGATGGGATGAATGGCAAAGACGAACTGGTCGACCAGCCCGCTGGCGACGAGGCTTTGCGCAAAACTGTAGCCGCCATGGGCGAGGATCGGCTTGCCGGTCTCGGATTTGAGCCGGGTGATTTCCCCGGCGAGATCGCCGCTGGCGACATGGCTTTGGGCCCAGCTTTCGCCACCGGGCTGGAGCGTGGCATCGGCGGGCAGCTCTGCGGCCTTGAGGATGGCAGCGCCACGGCGCGAGAACACGGCCTTGGGGATCTGGTTCATCGGCGGAGCGAAAAGCGTGGTCGAGACGGGCCAGAAGGGCGCCATGGCCTCGAAGGACCGGCTGCCCATGATGTGCAGGCTGGCGTTGGCGACATTTTCGACCGACCAGGCCTTGGCCTCCTCGTCGCCACCGAACATCCAGGCATTGCGGCCCTCCATGTCGCTGACAAAGCCATCGAGCGACATGGACATTTTCAGGATCAATTCACGCATCGCATCCTCCGGACGACAGCCTAGCACAGGACGTGTGGCGGCGGAGGGTGCCGACACCACCGCACCCGGTAAGGCCTAGGCGGCGTCGGTCAAAGGCTGGGCACGATCGATGCGCTCACGCTGGGCGGGATCGTTGAGCGCTTTCCACAGATCGGTACGGCGCTGGGTGTTGAGCCAGAAGTCGGCGCTATTGCCAAAGACGCGCGCAAGGATCAGGGCTGTCGCGGCGGTCACCGTGCGACGATCATTGCAGAGCTCGTTGACGTGTTTGCGCGGCACACCCATGGCCTCGGCAAGCGCCGACTGGGTGAGGCCCATGGGCTCCAGAAACTCTTCGGTCAGGATCTCGCCAATGCTGGCAGGACGCCGTGTGGTCATCAACATTTTTGCACCTCACCGATAGCTGTGGTTGTCGAGATAGACTTCGGAGGCCTCGCCCTCGGACCAGATGAAGATCAGACGCCATTGCTGGTTCACACGAATGGAATACCGGCCATCCAAACCGCCGCGAAGCTTCTCGAAGTGATTGCTTGGCGGTACCCGCAGGTCGCTATCGACAGCAGCATCGTCGAGCATCTGCAGCTTGCGAAAAAGTCGATCTTCCAGATCTGGCGGAATTCGCGACGAACGTTTGTCGTCCGCGAAGAATTGCTTCAGCCAACTATCGCGGAAACCGACAATCATGCTTCACCTGCCGAGGTACTGTACCACCCCATGGGACAGCCAGCAAGTGAGGCCGACTACCCCGCCACCGGCTGCACCGCGGCTCTGCCCAACTCCGTCAAGCCATAAACGCCCCGGCTTTCGCGTTGGAACCAGCCGTAGACATTGCTGCGCAGGATGGTTGGGGCGCGGGTGACGATGGGTTTGAGCTGCTTGGGGCTTTGCGGGCCGGACAGCAAAGCCGTGGCGCAGAGGATGCAGTCCTGGCGGTAGGCGGTCATGATGGGCTTGCCGCGGCCGCCACCCTTCTGGGGATCGCCGACGCGGCGTTTGTGCTCGTCGAGCAGGCGGGAGCGGCGTTTGGCATCGCGGCGGGGCGTGGCGGCGAAGGGGGCGACGACGACTTCCACGTCGCCGGATTCCGCAACGGTGATGAGGCCGAAGCCAAGACGGCGGCAGAGATTGCGGAAACGGGCGTCCTGCTCGCGTCCCTTGCCGGAGCGCGACAGGCGCGCCGCCAGCCAGACCTCGTCGCAATAGGTGGCGCGCTGGACGCCCTGCATGACCAGCTCGAGATTGAAGCTCAGCTTCATCTCGCAAACGACCACCACTGGCGGCTCCCCATCCTGGACGCCGACGAGGTCACAGCCATTGACCTCGCCTTTGACGGTGTAGCCGGCGCCTTCCATGAAGGACTTCAGCGGGAGATAGAGGTCGGTCTCGGCCATGGTGGAAACGTCGCCGTCAGCCTTGCTTGCCGCTGATCGATGCGCTTTCGAAGGTTGCCATGTTGTTGTGGAGGTGGAGGGCCGTCTTGACCAGCACGGCAGCAAGCGCGGCGCCGGTGCCTTCGCCGAGGCGCATGCCGAGGTCGAGCAGTCCCTTCTGGCCCATGGCACCCAGCGCGCGGGCGTGGCCGGTTTCGGCCGAGACATGGGCGAAGAGGCAATGGTCGATGCTGGCGGGGTTGACGGCATAGGCAACGGCAGCGGCGGCGGTGGCGACGAAACCATCGACGATGACCGGGACCTTCTGGTGGCGGGCAGCGATCAGGGCGCCGAGCATGGCGGCGATTTCGCGGCCACCGAGGCGGGCGAGGACCGCCAGCGGATGGTCGAGTTCGGCCCGGTGCAGCGCCAGGGCACGGTCGACTGCGTCGGCCTTGCGGGCGAGGCCGGCATCATCGATGCCGGTGCCGCGACCGACCCAGTCGGCGCCCACGCCGCCGTAGAGGCCGGCATAGACGGCAGCAGCGACGGTGGTGTTGCCAATGCCCATTTCGCCGAGGCAGATCAGGTCCGGCTTGCCGGCAATGGCTTCCATGCCATAGGCGATGGTCGCGGCACACATGCGATCGTCGAGGGCAGCTTCCTGGGTAATGTCGCCGGTAGGCAGTTCGAGCGCCAGTTCGAAGACGCGCAGGTTGATTTCGTGCAGGGCGCAAATCTGGGAAATGGCGGCGCCGCCATTGGTGAAATTGGCCACCATCTGGGCGGTGACTTCGCGCGGGAAGGCCGAGACGCCCTGATCGGTCACGCCGTGATTGCCGGCGAAGATGGTGACCATGGGATTGTCGAGGCGGGGCTGTGCCCTGCCCTGCCAGCGCGCGAGGAACTCCACCAGGCCTTCCATGGCGCCGAGCGAGCCGGCCGGCTTGGTCAGCTGGGCTTCACGGGCGCGGACGGCGGCGACGGCGGCTTCATCGCCATCGGGCGCAATGGTCAGAAGCTCGAGCACGTCGGCATAGGCGGGGTTGAGAGCGGGCATGGCTATTCACAGAAGTTTCGGGATAGGAAGTGGGCGACTTGTTGCCCATTGCAGGATGAAAAGCAATTGAACCCGGATGAGCCTTCCGCCGATCCCGAGGCGCCGAGCCAGGTGCAGGCTTCTGGGCTCTGGGGTGATTTCATTATGGCGCTGCGGTTCTTCTCGCGGTTGCCGACGGGGCGTTCACCGCATGTGAGGCCAGACCTCGGACGCATGGCCATGGTGTTGCCGCTGGCGAGCCTTGTCATCGGGCTGGGACCTGCGCTGGTGCTGGTGGGCGGTGTGTGGATCGGGCTGCCGGGCTATTTTGCGGCGACGCTGGCTGTCGGGGCGATGGCGGTGGTCAGCGGCGCAATGGCCGAGGACGCCTTGGCCGATGCCATGGATGGGCTGTTTGGCGGACATTGCGTCGAGCGGCGGCTGGAGATCATGAAGGACAGCCGGCATGGCACCTATGGGGTGACGGCGCTGGCGCTGTTCATCCTGTTGCGGGTGATGGCGCTGGGGGCGATTGCGGCGGTCAATCCACTGGCGGCAGGCGCGGAGTGGCTGGCGGCCAATATCGTCGGACGGTCGGCGGCGATGGGGCTGGCGGTTGTGCTGCCGCCGGCGCGGCGTGATGGCGCGTCGGCGACGGCGGGACGGGTGCCGGGGCGAAGCTTTGCGGTGGGAGCGGGGTTTGCAGCGGTGCTGCTGTTCGTGCTTGGCGTGCCGGCGACGAGTGTTGCTGGCATGATTGCAGCGTTGCTTGTTGCGGTTGTCGTGGTGGTCGGCTGGACGCTGCTGTGCCGGAAACTGGTGGGCGGTCAGTCCGGCGATCTGATCGGCGCGGCTGGGGCGTTGTGCGAGATTGGGGTCCTCACCGCGTTGCTGGTTTTTGTCTGAAGCCTTGAAAATGACTCACGTCTTCCCTTTATGAGGTTGACGATGTTGCGGAACTTGGAGGCGCGGGCATGATCTTTATCGGCATTGCGCTGCTGGTGGCGGCGGGCCTGGCCCTGCTGATCAATGCCGATGTCGGCGCCGTTGCGGGGCTCACCCAGATGCAGACGGCGCAGCTGATCCCTCTCCTCGTCATTTTGATCGTCTTTGCCGGCGGGCTGTTCACGCGGCGGCGCAAGGCGACCGAGCTATTGGGCAATCTGATGCTGTGGCTGGTGATCATCGGCGTGGCTGGCGTGACCTATGCCTATCGCGACGAACTCGGAGGGGTGGCGAGCCGGGTGGCCGGCGAATTTCAGCCCGGTGTCGCCGTGGTGGACGCCGAACAGGGCCTTGCGACCTTCCGGCGCGGCATGGGCGGGCATTTCGAGATCAATGCCACGATCAATGGACATACGACGCCAATGATCTTCGACACCGGCGCCAGCGCGGTGGTTCTGACCATTGCCGATGCCGAGGCAGCCGGCATTTCCACCAAGCGGCTCAATTTCACCATCCCGGTCTCCACCGCCAATGGCACGGGCCGCGCGGCGCGGGTGCGGCTCGAGCGTATGGAGGTGGGCGGCATCGTGCGCGAGGGTGTCGTGGCCTTTGTGACCGAGGAAAATGCGCTGGAGCAGAGCCTGCTCGGCATGACCTTCCTCGAAACGCTGAGCCGCTATTCGGTGACGCAGAATTCGCTGGAACTGGCGAATTAACTGGCTTCTGCCAGCTTTGGCCGGTTTACGGCCTCGAAGGCCCGCAGCATGACATCCGAGGTAGCACCGGGCTTGCAGGCGTCGACGCTCAGAATCTGGCGGAACTGGCGGGCACCGGGCAGGCCAGTAGCGAGGCCCAGCATGTGGCGCGCGATATTGTTGACCCTGGTGCCCTGGGCCAGTTCGCGGTCGGTATAGTCGGCCATGGCCTGCATGATGCCTTCAAGGCTGGGCGCATCGCGCTCGACACCAAAGAAGCGGCGGTCGACCTCGGCCAGCAGCATGGGCGTGTGATAGGCGGCGCGGCCGAGCATGACGCCATCCATATGGGCCATCTCGGCTTCGGCCATTTCCAGCGTTTCGAGACCGCCATTGATCATCATCTGCAGCGGCGCAAAACGCTGGCGCAGGCGATGCACCCGATCGTAGTCGAGCGGGGGAATGGTGCGGTTTTCCTTGGGGCTCAGGCCCTTGAGCCAGGCTTTGCGGGCATGGACATAGAGCGCGTCGACGCCGGCGCCGACCACCGCATCGGCGAAGCGATCGAGGCTTTCCTCGGTGTCCTGATCGTCAATGCCGATGCGGCACTTGACCGTCACAGGGCGATCGGTGGCGTCGCGCATGGCGCGGACGCAGTCGGCGACGAGGTCCGGCTCGGCCATGAGGCAGGCGCCGAATTTGCCCGACTGCACGCGATCGGAGGGGCAGCCGACATTGAGATTGATCTCGGCATAGGCGTAGTCTTGCGCAAGGCGAATGGCTTCCGCCAGCTCGGCCGGATCGGCGCCGCCGAGCTGCAGGGCGACGAGGCCTTCGTCCGGATTGAGCCGCAGGTGACGATGGGCATCGCCATGCACAATGGCGGCGCTGGTGATCATTTCGGTGAAGAGCAGCGCCTCGCCCGTCAGCAGGCGATGCAGATAGCGGCAATGCCGATCGGTCCAGTCGATCATGGGCGCGACGGAAAAGCGGCGGGACCGCTGGATGGCGTCGGCGGGGGTCGGGACTATCTGCTGCATGGCGTTTCCATAAAGCCGAAAACCCGGCGGGGCAATGCAGCGGGCATGATCTGGATCAATACTGGCTGTGCGGCGCAGGCATAGTGTGGGGCAAAAGCGGAAAGGAAATCGCCATGTATACCCGGATCGTCGTCGGCATTGATGGATCAGAACTCGCCACCAAGGCACTGCGCCACGCGCTGGTGCTGGGCAAGGAGATGAATGCCAGGCTGCTGGTCGTGACCTCGACGGAGCCGTCGGTGCTGGTGGCGCCGGGTTCCGAATTCATGGCGGTGGATACGAGTTCCGTGATCCCTGACATGGAGGAGGTCAAGGCCAGGTCGGCCGAGGTGACGCTCAACGCTGCGCGCGAGCTGGCCGCGGCCAGCGGGCTGGACATCGAGACACAGCATGTGCCGGCCAGCGTCGCGGCGGACGCTATCGTCAGCGCCGCCAGGGAGAATGGAGCAGACCTGATCGTGATGGGCTCGCATGGCCGACGCGGGCTGGGTCGCCTGCTGCTGGGCAGCCAGGCCGCCGAAGTGCTGGCGCATTCGACCATTCCCGTGCTGGTGGTGAAGTAAGCGCTTGAAACAGATGCCAGACTGCTAACATGTTAGCAGTCTGGCTTTCATTTTGAATCTCGGATATGCCGCAGCAGCGTCCCTGTTTGCGAGCATGTGCCATGTCCCTGCCCCACCACATTGCCGTCATCGACATCGGCAAGACCAATGCCAAGGTCGTGCTGATCGACTCGGGCAGCCAGCAGCAGGTGGCGACGCGCAGCACGCCCAATGTGGTCAGGCAAGACGGGCCCTACCCGCATGCCGATGTCGAGCGGTTGTGGAGCTTCATCACCGAAAGCCTGCTGGTGCTGCATGCCGAGCACCGGGTGGACGGCATTTCCATCACCACGCATGGCGCCACGGCGGCGCTGCTGGCGGGCGATGCACTGGCCATGCCGGTGCTGGACTATGAGTTTGCCGGGACGGAACAAACCTCGGCCGATTATGCCGCGGCGCGGCCCGACTTTACCGAAACGCTGTCGCCGCGCCTGCCCAATGGTCTCAACCTCGGCGCGCAGATCTTCTGGCAATCGCGGACGCAGGCGGCGGACTTCGCTCGGGTGACGGCAATTCTCACCTATCCGCAATATTGGGCGTGGCGGCTGACCGGGCAGATGGCGAGCGAGGTGACGTCGCTGGGTTGCCATACGGACCTGTGGGCGCCGGCCAAGGGCGCTTTTTCCTCCATGGTGGCGTCGGAGGGCTGGGCGAAACTGTTTCCGGCGGTCAAGCCGGCGGCTTCAGTGCTTGGCTACCTGACGCCCGAAGTGGCCGAGGCGACGGGGCTCACCACCGCAATCCCAGTGACCTGCGGCATTCATGACTCCAATGCCTCGCTGCTGCCCCATCTCGGCCGGCACGAAGTGCCTTTCACCATCATTTCCACCGGCACATGGACCATTGCCATGACGGTGGGCGGGGATACGGCGCATCTGGATCCGGCGCGGGATAGCCTCGCCAATGTCGATGCCTTTGGCCGCGCCGTGCCGACCGCGCGCTTCATGGGCGGGCGCGAATTCGACCAGCTGGTGCCTGAGATCAGGACGCCGAGTGCGGCGACAATCGCGCGGGTGATTGAAGAAGACATCCGCGTGCAGCCCAACTTCAATGCGGGTGTCGGCCCTTTCCCCAATGCCGAGGGCGGCTGGACGCGGCCAGTGGAGCAATTGTCCGCCGAAGAGCGGACGGCGGCCGCTTCTCTCTATCTGGCGCTGGTGACGGAGGCCTGTCTCGAACTGTGCGGACTGGGCAGGCAGATCATCATCGAGGGACCGCTGGCGCGCAATGCGCTGTTCGCCGAGGCGCTTGCCGCCCTGACCAGCGTCGACGTGCATGCCTCGGGGGATGCGACGGGCACGAGCCTTGGTGCGAGCATGCTGTTTGGCGCGAGCGAAAGCCATGCAGCAGACAGGGTGCCGGTGGCGCCGCTCGATGTGGCGGGGCTTGCCGACTATGCGGCGCGTTGGCGTGCAGCCATCAGTTAAACTAATGTATTAGCTCAATAATCCACATTGCTGCAGTTCATTCAGCGCATGGCAATGCCATAGTATTGTTCGCCTAACCGATGTACCTCGAAGGCCCTTGCATATAGCGTAGCGGCGTTAGGAGACGGCATGGCACGGCATCGCGTGGTTATCGTCGGCAGTGGTTTTGGTGGCCTGGCGGCAGCGCAGGCGCTGTCCGGCGCAGAGGTCGAGGTGACGCTGATCGATCGGCGCAACCACCACCTGTTCCAGCCCCTGCTCTATCAGGTCGCGACCGCTTCGCTAAGCCCGTCGGAAATCGCCTGGCCGATCCGCCATATCCTGCGCAAACGCGATGACGTCACGACGCTGCTGGCGACCGTGGCGGGCGTCGATGTCGACAGTAAAAGCGTCTTGCTGGAGAACGATAGCCGCGTTCCCTATGACAGCCTGATCCTCGCGACCGGCGCGCGGCATGCCTATTTCGGACATGACGAATGGGAACAATTCGCCCCAGGCCTCAAGACGCTGGAGGATGCGACGACGATCCGCCGCAAGCTGCTGCTGGCCTTCGAGGCGGCGGAGCGCGAGCCCGATCCGGTCAAGCGCCGGGCGCTGCTGACCTTTGTCATCATCGGTGCCGGCCCGACGGGCGTCGAGCTTGCAGGGGCGATCAGCGAGCTGGCGCGGGTCACGCTCAAAGGCGAATTCCGCCATTCGGACCCGGCAGCGGCGCGGGTCGTGCTGGTGGAAGCAGCCAACAAGGTTTTGGGCAATTTCCGGCCGGAACTGTCGGACTATAGTCTTGGTGCCCTCAAGGGACTGGGGGTCGAGGTGATCCTCGGGCAGCCGGTGACGACGATCGACAAGGACGGGCTGGTCTATGGCGAGACGCGGCTCGATGCCGAATGTGTCATCTGGGCGGCGGGGGTGCAGGCGTCGCCGGCGGCAGAATGGCTGGGTGTCGAGGCTGACCGGGCCGGGCGCGTGAAGGTTCTGCCAGACCTGACGGTGCCCGAGCATCCCGAGATTTTCGTGGTCGGCGATACGGCGACGATCAACAAGGCCGATGGCAAGCCGGTGCCTGGGGTTGGCGATGCGGCCAAGCAGGCGGGCAAGCATGCTGCACGACTTCTGGTGAAACGTCTTGAGGGTGACGTTACGCCTAGCCCATTTCACTACAATCACGCGGGGGACCTGGCGACCATCGGCAAGCGTGCGGCGGTGATTGACTTTGGCTGGCTGCAACTCAAGGGCGGGCTCGCCTGGTGGGTGTGGGGCATTGCCCATATCTATTTCCTGATCGACATCAAGAACCGCCTGTCGGTGGCGATGAGCTGGCTGTGGATCTATCTCAGCGGCCAGCGCAGCGCCCGGCTGATCACCCAGGGCAGCGCGGAAAAGAAAGCGCCGATCAAGGAAGTGACGGAGAACCCGAAGAGTTGATGGGGTGACGGGCGGGGATTATGATGGCGGAGAACAGGAGGCTGCGATGGCCAATGCTCTGCCCAAAACGCCCCGCCTAACGCGCGACGACTATTTGAGAATTCTCGACCTGCCGTCGAAAGCGTTCCGCGACGCAAAGGCGAGCATGTCGGAAGCGGAAGTCGTTGAAATGCGCAAAGTCTGGCTGGAGGACAGCAAAGAGGCGATCGCGGACTATAATCGCCATGTCGAAGAGCATGGGCTCCCGCTTGAGAAGTATCGGTTGTTCTGATGGCGCGGTACGATGTCTTTCGACTGGGTGATGGCCTGGTGGTAGATGTCCAAACCAACTATTTATCCGACATCGTCAGCCGCCTCGTCGTTCCACTGGAACCACTGCAGAATACGGCGCGACGTACGCGGCGGCTAAACCCGATCCTGCAATTTGACGGCGGATCGTATGTGCTGTTGCCACAGCAGATGGCTTCGGTGTCCATCAGAATACTCACGCACCGTCTCGGATCGATCGCCGAATATCACGATGACATCATGGACGCCATCGACGTGCTGCTGACTGGCTTCTAGCCCTCTGCGACCTCCACTGCCGTGGTCTGCTTGTGCAGGGCCCGTTCTCGGAGCCAGATGTAGAGGCCGCTGGCCATGACTACGGGGGCGCCGAGGAAGAACCAGAGGTCGGGGGGCTGCTGGAAGATGAGCCAGCTGGAGAGGGCGAAGAACAGGATCTGCGCGTAGGAGAAGGGCGCCAGGGCCGAGGCGGGTGCAAAATTGTGCGCTACGGTGATGAACTGGTGGCCGGTGAAGCCAATGATGCCGATGAGCGACAGCACCAGCCAGTCGGCCGGCGTGCTCGGCCAGACCCAGTTCGCCAAAGCCAGGGGCGCTAGGACCAGCGTGGGAAGCGCGGCGCCATAGAATTGCTGGGTGCCGGCGGAGTCGACGCCGGCGAGGCGCCGGGTCAGCATGGCGTAGCAGGCGTAGGAGGTGGCGCCGCCCAGCGACAGCAGGGTCGCCGGGTGAAAGACTTCGGTGCCGGGACGGACGATGATCAGCACGCCGATGAAACCGATGGCGATGGCCGTCCAGCGGCGCCAACCGACCACTTCGCGCAGGAAGAAGACCGACAGCGCGGTGATGATCAGGGGAATGGTAAAGCCGATGGCGCCGGTGACGGTCAGCGGGAGGTAGCGCACGGCGGTGAAATTGCAGAGGGTAGAGCCGAGCAGCGCCAGGGCGCGGAGAAATTCGAGCTTCGGGCTTTTGGTGCGCAGCAGGGAGAGCCCCTTGCTCGGCAGGTTGATGGCGGCGGCCAGGCCGAAATGGACGGCATAGCGGACGAAAATGACCTGGAAGGCGGGAATGCCGACGAGGCCGAGCCATTTGGCGGAGCTGTCGAGGCAAACGAAAAGGAAATAGGCGGCAATGGCGAGGCCGATGCCCAGAAGGCGGCGCTCGAGCGGGGCGGTGGTCATGATCAGTCCGTCTGGCCGCCAGTGTGCGACCTCTTCCCATGAGCCCGAGCGGCACCGCCCCTGTCAACCGCAGGGGCGGTGGTTTTCGTCCGCTGGGATCAGAAAGTTTCCGACAGGTTGCGGACCTTGAGCGAGCGTACCAGTTCGGCCGGCGACGGGGTGGCACCATGGCGTGGAGTGAAGGTCAGCTCGGTCTGGCGACCGGGCAGAAGCGTCACGGCATTGTCGGAGAAATAGCCCGGAATATCGACCGTGGCGGTGACAAAGAGCGCCGGCTGGTCGCTGGTGAGGGTCAGGACGAGTTGACCATCGACATCTGACCAGGCAGCTCGCACCTTGGGCTGGACCAGTTCATAGGCCTTGTAGGGTTTCGGGACATAGTCGTTTTCTCCAAGCAGCCTGCCCTTGGCGTCGCGCCAGGAGAAGAAGAGGAACTCGTCTTCGCCAAGGTCGGCGAAAGGCAGTTCGGCCAGCGTCACGGCGCCGTCGGGGCCAATGGCGCTATTGCCGGTAAAGACCGTTCGCGTGCCGCCGCCGACCTTTACCGCCAGCACTTCGAGGAAAATGCTGACCGGGCGGCCGGTGTCGTTGATGCCGCGCAGGCGGATCGCGGTGGGCGGGGCGTTTTCGACCGGAGTGCCGCGCGAATTGGTGGCGATGTCCTCGTGGTGTGGCACGGCGACGACATTGACCGGCAGGAAGAAGCGCTTGGCCATATATTGCAGCAGCTTCCACTGGCCGCCGTAGTCGAGGCTCGACCAGGAGGCGACCGGCCAGATGTCGTTGATCTGCCAATAGAGCGTGCCCATGCAGCGCGGCTTGGTGGAGCGCCAGTATTCGATGGCGGTCTTGATGGCGAGGCCCTGCTGGATCTGGCTGAGGAAGACCATCTGGTCGAAATCGCGCGGGAAACGGAAATAGCGCGTCATGGTTTCGAGGATGCGGGCATTGCCGCCGGCATTGCGCTGGTGATTTTCCATGACCGGGGAGGACGGATTGCGATCCTTTTCCTCGGCGAAACTCTCGATGACATTCATAGAGGTGAAGCTCTGGAAGCCGAATTCGGAGGCAAAGCGCGGATTGACCGAGCGATAGGCCTCAAAGCTCTTTGCGGAGTGCCAGACGTCCCAATAGTGCAGGTCGCCGCGGGTGTCGGAATGCCAGCCGTCGGAGAAGTCCATGTAGCCGAGCGAGGGTGACGAGGGCCAGAAGCGTCGGATGGGATCTTCATCCTCGACGATATTGCCGAGCATGGAATTGAGGCGGTCGTAATTGGCGATATAGCGGCCCGGATCGGCCTTGGTTTCGGGATACCAGCTGAGCGAGCCGATGACCTCGTTGTCGCCGCACCATAGCGCGATGCAGGCGTGGTGGCTGAGACGTCGGACCTGCTGAGTGATTTCCTGGCGGACGTTTTCGAGGAAGGGCCGGTCGGACGGGTAGCTCATGCATGCGAACATGAAGTCGTGCCAGATCAGAATGCCGAGCTCGTCGCAGAGCTCGTAGAAATAATCGGGCTCATACTGCCCGCCACCCCAGATGCGCAGCATGTTCATGTTCGCCGCCTTGGCGCTTTCGAGCAGGTCGCGGATGACCGTTGGGGTGATGCGGGAGGGGATGGCGTCGGCGGGGATCCAGTTGGCGCCCATCATGGTGATGTCGCGGCCGTTGATGCGGCATTTGAAGCTGTGGTCGATCTCGTCCGGCTCGACGATCCATTCGAGCTGCCTGAGGCCGAGCTGGCGGGTGGTCTTTTCGCCTTCGAGGTCGGTCACCAGCTCGTAGAGCGGCTGGGCGCCCTGCCCGGCCGGCCACCAGA
The DNA here is from genome assembly GCA_029202405.1 of Candidatus Devosia phytovorans. Taxonomy (NCBI): domain Bacteria; kingdom Pseudomonadati; phylum Pseudomonadota; class Alphaproteobacteria; order Hyphomicrobiales; family Devosiaceae; genus Devosia; species Candidatus Devosia phytovorans. Next base: position 2,232,994 of record CP119312.1, read on the forward strand.
GGTTCGGATTGTGGATGGTGACAGTGTGGGTGAAGACATTCTCGCCCTTCTGCAGCGAGACCTTATCACTGATAACCTGACCGTCTATCGTGTGGCTCAGTTCAACCTCACCGTGAGCAAAGGCGAAAAGGCGAGTCTTTATCGAGAGTTCGACCGACTTCTCGCCATGGGCCTGATCGACCTGAACGCTCTCCTGGCGGGCCAGACGTGACTTGCGCAGGCTCATGGTGCCGTAGACGCCGATGGGCATGAGGCAGATGCCCCAGTCCCAGCCGGCATGGCAGGCCGCCTTGCGGATAAAGTTCATGTGCACGCCGGCCAGACCATTGGTCTGGTAGTTCTTGGTGAAGGGAATCGGGAACGGATGGGCCTCGGCGCGCGCCTTGGCGACGTCGGGCGCGATGTCGAATTCAATGCGCAGGGTGTTGTCGCCCTCGTGCACCTTGCCGGTGACGTCGATATCGTTGCGCAGGAAGCTGTTCTGGGTTTTCGCCACCACCTCGCCATTGAGCAGGATCGTGGCAATGCAATCGACCTCGCTGAGAGTCAGGGTCAGGTAGCCGTCAACATCGGCGGCGCTGGCGGTGAATCTGCGCTCGACGGACCAGGCCGTCTCGTTGACCCACATGACCTTTTTCTCGTTTTCGCCGAAATATGGATCGGCAATGAGATCGGCCTCGAGCAGCGCGTGATGCACATCGCCCGGCAGGGCAATGGCTGTGCGGATCTCGCTGGTGGGGGATGACAGGTTGAACTGGCCCGTCAGATCGAGGGCGGAATAGGTGGCTGGCATGGCCATAGTCGTCTCCTCAAGGCACTTTGCGAGGGTGCCCGACTGTATTTGGCGATAATGCGCGGATTGCTGGCGCAATCGATTGCATTGACCTTCTAGCCGGAACATCGGGGCGTTCCAATGGCATAGCGACCAGAGTTCGGAATTTTTGCATCGTTGCTATAGTGACCGGCGCGGCAATTGATGCAGGAGCACCCATGCAATTTTGCGGTCTATTAGGGATTTAACCCCTATTTTCTGGCTCTGGAGCCAGAAGGCATGACGCGTCTGAAGACTATTCTACGGGTATTTACTGTGCCGGACGATCCCGATCTGGTGCATGCACAGGCGCGCGCCTTCAGCCGGCAAGTGCCGCTGATGTATGGGATATTGCTCATCAATTCGCTGGTGCTGGCGGCCACGCACAGGAATGCGCCGGAGCTTTTACGCTTCTATGTTCCCGGCCTGTTGTCACTGGCCAGCATCGCCCGTATCGCCATGTGGTGGCGCGTGCAGGGCAAGCCCATCGATCATGTCTCGGCACGCCACATGCTGCGCAGCACGACGCGGGTGTCGGGTGCGCTTGGCATCGGCTTTTCGACCTGGGCGCTGAGCCTCTTCCCCTATGGCGATGCGTTTCAGCAGTCCCATGTCGCCTTCTACATGGCGATGACCAGCATCTGCTGCATGTTCTGCCTGATGCATCTGCGCGGCGCGGCGATCATCGTGGCGCTGAGCGTCATGCTACCCTTTGCTGCGGTGTTCGCCACGGGTGGCAATGCGGTGTTTGCCGCGCTGGCCTTCAATTTCGTCGTGGTCGTGGTGGCGCTGATGTGGCTGCTGTTTGGCAATTATCGCGATTTCAGCGCGCTGGTGGCGTCGCGCTTCGACCTCGAGCGCAAGCAGAAGGAAACGCAGCGCCTGTCGGATGACAACTACCGGCTGGCCAATGTGGACCCGATGACGGGCCTTGCCAACCGACGCGCTTTCGACCGTCAATTGTCGCTGGCGCTGGAACAGGCCCAGGCCGAAGGCCGGCAGATCGCGGTGGCCCGGCTCGACCTCGACAGCTTCAAGTCGGTCAATGACATCTTTGGCAAGATTGCCGGCGACCGGGTGCTGGAAGACGTGGCGCGCCGCATCAATGCGCTGCGCCGCCCCTCGACGCTGGTGGCGCGGCTCGACAATGACAATTTCGCACTGATCATGCTGGAGATGACCAGCGAAGCGGCGATGCAGGCCTGTGGCGATGTGCTGACCGCGGCGATGCGGCCAAGCTTCGAGACGCCGCTGGGCATTGTGCATCTGACGGCTTCGGCCGGTTTTGCCGCGTCGCGGCCGGGCGATACGGCCTATACGCTTTATGACCGCGCCGACTACGTCACCTGGCTGGCCAAGCGCGAGCTGCGCGGCAAGGCGGTGGTCTTTACCGACCAGCATGCCGCCGACCTCGGCCGGGTGCGCAAGATGGAGCATGCGCTGCATACCTGCGATTTCGAGAGCGAAATCGAGGTGATGTTCCAGCCGCAGTTCGACATCGCCCTGAACCGGGCCACAGGCTATGAAGTGCTGGCGCGCTGGAAGAGCCCGGTGCTGGGCCTGGTGTCGCCCGCCGAATTCATCCCCATGGCCGAGCGGATCGGGGTGATCGGCAAGATCACGCTGGCGGTGTTGCGCCAGGCGCTGGCGGTCTCGGCCAAGCTGCCGCGGTCGCTGCGGCTGTCGGTCAATCTTTCGGCCAATGACCTGGCCTCGGCAACGACGATCGACGCCATGGTCAAGCTGGTGCAGCGGCACGGCACACCCTGCCGCATCGACTTCGAGATTACCGAAACCGCCATCCTGCGCGATCTCGAACAGGCCCATGACGCGCTGCTGCAACTGCTGGCGCTGGGGTCGCGCATCGCGCTCGACGATTTCGGCACCGGCCATTCGAGCCTTACCCATGTGCAGAAGTTGCCGCTCGACCGGATCAAGGTGGACCGCAGTTTCGTCAACGAGGTGACGGCGGATCCGACCAGCCGGGCGATCATCAAGACCACGATCGACCTGTGCCGGAACCTGGGGATTTCCTGCGTCTTCGAGGGGATCGAGACCGAGGAACAGCTCGATGCCCTGCTGGGCCTGGGCGGCACGGTGATGCAGGGATATCTGTTTGGCCGTCCGGTCAGCGAGGCCGAGATGCTGGAGCAGCTTTCGAGCGATCGCAGCACATGGGAATTCCACCGCAGCCGCATGTTCGGGGCGGCGAGTTAGGGCAGCGGAGCTCTACCCTCTCCCCTTGAGGGAGAGGGACAGCTTTTCTGCGTTCAGCAGAAAAGCAGGGTGAGGGGTGCTGCGCTATCCCATGCCCAGAGATAGTCGGATAGCGCAGGACCCCTCATCCCAACCGAAATTCGCTTTCGCGAATTCGGTGCGGCTGCGCCGAGCCACCTTCTCCCTCAAGGGGAGAGGGTTAAGCACCGTGGGTGCGGACAGGTCAGTGCAAAGCCGAAGCTACTGCGCCGCCTCTTCCGTCTGGTCGGCATCGATGAAGCCGCCGGACTGGCGGTGCCAGAGCTGGCTGTAAATGCCGCCGGTGTCGACGAGTTCGGCATGGGTGCCGGTTTCGAGGACACGGCCCTTATCGAGCACGACGAGCCGATCCATCATGGCGATGGTGGAGAGCCGGTGGGCGATGGCGATGACCGTCTTGCCCTTCATCAAAAGCTGCAGCTGGCTCTGGATGGCGGCTTCGACCTCGGAATCGAGCGCGGAGGTGGCTTCGTCCAGCACCAGGATCGGCGCGTTCTTGAGCAGCACGCGGGCGATGGCGATGCGCTGGCGCTGGCCGCCGGACAGTTTTACGCCGCGTTCGCCGACATGGGCATCGAAACCCTTGCGGCCCTGCAGGTCGGAGAGCCCCTCGATGAAGGCGGAGGCTTCAGCGAGATCGGCGGCTTCGCGCATCATCTCTTCGGTCGCATCGGGGCGGCCATAGATAATGTTGTCGCGCACCGAGCGATGGAGGAGCGAGGTGTCCTGGGTGACGACGCCGATATTGGCGCGCAGGCTATCCTGCGTCACATGGGCGATGTCATGCCCGTCGATCAGCACGCGGCCGTCGGCACGGTCGTAGAAGCGCAGCAGCAGGTTGACCAGGGTCGACTTGCCCGCGCCGGACCGGCCGACGAGGCCGATCTTTTCGCCCGGCTTGATGTGGAGGTTGAGGTCGTCGATGACGCCGGAATTCTTGCCGTAGTGGAATGAGACCTTGTCGAATTTGATATCGCCCGCCACCTTGCCGATCGGCTTGGCGTCGCTGGCATCGGAGACGACGCGCGGCAGCGAGAAGGAGGAAATGCCGTCCTTGACCGTGCCGATATTCTCGAACAGGGCCGACATTTCCCACATGACCCATTGGCTCATGCCCTGGAAGCGCATGACTAGGCCAAGCGAGACGGCCAGCGCGCCGGGGCTCATGACGCCCTGCATCCACAGCCAGATGCCCATGGCGCCGACCGAGGCCAGCAGCAAGGCATTGGACCAGAGCACCAGCATGTTGAGCACGGTAAAGAGCCGCATCTGGCGGTAAACTGTGTCGAGGAAGCCATCCATGGCCTCCTTGGCATAGGTCTCTTCGCGGTTGGAATGGCTGAACAGCTTGACGGTGGCGATATTGGTATAGCTGTCGACGATGCGGCCGGTCATCATCGAGCGGGCATCGGCCTGCGCCTGGGAAATCTTGCCCATGCGCGGGATGAAGTAAAACATCATCGAGACATAGGCGACGAGCCAGAGCAGGAAGGGAATGGCCAGGCGCCAGTCGGCCGCGGCGGCCAGCACCACGGCGCCCGTGAAATAGACGACCACATAGACCAGCATGTCGAGCAGCTTCATCACCACTTCGCGGACGGCGAGCGAGGTCTGCATCAGCTTGGCGCCGATGCGGCCGGCGAACTCGTCCTGGAAGTAGCTCATCGACTGGCGGATCAGGTAGCGATGGCTCATCCAGCGAATGCGCTGGGGGAAATTGCCGAGCAGCGTCTGATGCATGGTCAGCGTCGAGACCAGGGCGAAAGCGGGCAGGACAAAGACGATCATGGCGCCCATCAGCGCCAGCTTCCAGCCGTCGGTCGCAAGGAAGGTCTCGGGATTGGCGCCGGCCAGCCAGTTCACCACGTCGCCGATGAAGCCGAAGATGATGATTTCGCCGATGGCGACGGCTGCGGCGGCGAAGGCCATCAGGGCCAGCCACTTCTTGGCGCCGTGCGAATAGTGCAGGCAAAAGGCCCAGAGGCCCTTTGGTGGCTGGGTGGGTTCCCCAGCAGGATAGGCGTCGAGACGTCGTTCAAACCAACGCAGCATTGCAGTCACCAGACAGTTGAGCGGTGGATCGCGCCGACACGTCCTGCCCGATCCTCCCGGGAGCAAGACGTCCGGGCCGAGGCGATGCCGACCGGAGAATGTGGAATTCGCGCTCGATACGCCCAGATTGGCGCAGAGGAGCAGCGTCGCGACCTGTACTTATGCCTCTCCCCAAGGCCAGTCAATTTGGCGTAGAAGAGGGACCGAAACGGGTGTAGCCCCGTTAGGTTACACGAATGCGGCAAAACTGCTGTTGCGGCAGGGCCACAGACAATTTCAGACCGACGATTTTGACGGATCAGTTCATGCGCACCGAGACCGAGCACACCATCTATCTCAAGGACTATGCCCCCAGCCCCTATCGAATCACGTCTGTGGACCTGGACTTCCGGATCCTCAGCGAGAACACGCGGGTGCGGGCACAGCTGACCGTCGAGCCGCGCGAGGGCACGGCACCGGGCACGCCGCTGGTGCTGGATGGCGACGGGCTGGTGCTGGGTTCAATTGCCATCGATGGCGCGCCGCTGATGCTGTCGGACTATGCGGCCGATGATGACGGGCTGACCGTCTACGAGCCGCCGCTGCGCAAGTTCATTCTCGAAACCGAGGTGACGCTGCAGCCAGAGAACAATACCAAGCTGATGGGTCTTTATCGCTCGGGCGGCACCTGGTGCACGCAATGCGAGCCTGAAGGTTTTCGCCGCATCACCTATTATCTCGACCGGCCGGATAATCTGGCCGTGTTCAAGGTGCGGATGACGGCGCTGCTGAGTGAAGCGCCGGTGCTGCTGGCCAATGGCAATCTCATCGACAAGGGCGATGCCGGCGACGGACTGCATTATGCCGTGTGGGAGGACCCCTTCCCCAAGCCGGCGTATCTGTTTGCGCTGGTCGCGGGCGACCTCGGCTCGATCAGCGACAACTTCACCACGGCATCGGGTCGCAAGGTGGCGCTGGCGATCTATTGCACGCATGGCAAGGAAGACCAGTGCCTGTGGGCCATGGACAGTCTCAAGCGCTCGATGGCCTGGGACGAGCGGCGCTTTGGCCGCGAATATGACCTCGACATTTTCAACATCGTGGCCGTCAGCGATTTCAACTTCGGCGCGATGGAGAACAAGGGCCTCAATATCTTCAACGATCGCTTGGTCTTTGCCCAGCCCGAGACCGCGACCGATGGCAATTACGACGGCATCGAGCGGGTCATTGCGCATGAATATTTCCACAACTGGACCGGCAATCGCATCACCTGCCGCGACTGGTTCCAGCTCTGCCTCAAGGAAGGGCTGACGGTCTATCGCGACCAGGAATTCACCAGCGACGAACGCTCGCGAGCGGTGAAACGCATTTCCGACGTGGTGGGGCTGCGCTCGGCGCAATTTCCGGAAGACGGCGGCCCGCTGGCCCACCCGCCACGCCCCGACCAGTATCGCGAGATCAACAACTTCTACACGACCACGGTCTACGAGAAGGGCGCCGAAATCGTGCGCATGCTGGCGACGCTTCTGGGCGAAGCCGGCTTCCGTGGGGGTATGGACCTCTATTTCGAACGCCATGACGGTGAGGCGACGACGATCGAAGCGTTCCTCGCCAGCTTTGCCGATGCCAATGGCATGGACCTCGACCAGTTCAAGATCTGGTATCTCGAAGCCGGCACGCCGCGGCTGAGCGTCGACGAAGTCTACGATGTTCAAAAGCAGACCTATACGCTGAAGTTCAGGCAGGAGACGGCGCCGACGCCGAACCAGCCGAGCAAGGCGGCGCGCGTGCTGCCGATCAAGTTCGGCCTGCTCGGCCCCAATGGCAGTCCGATGGGCTGGAGCGGCGTTTCGGGCGCCGAAGTGCGCGACGAGATGATCGTGCTCAACAGCGAGAGCGCCGAGGTCACCTTCACCGGCATTGCCAACCGCCCCGTGCCGTCGCTGCTGCGCGGTTTTTCGGCGCCGGTCATCCTGGAGAGCAAGGCCAGTCAAGACGACCAGCTGTTCCTCGCCCGGCACGACAGTGATCCGTTCAACCGCTGGCAGGCGCTGCAGAATGTCGGCATGGCGCTGGCGGTCAATGCGGTCAAGGGCACGCCCTGGACCCAGGAGGCCGTTGCGGCGCTGAGCCAGGCCATGGGCGACACGCTGGCCAGCGACAGTCTCGACGATGCCTTCAAGGCGCTGGCCCTGTCGCTGCCGGATGAGCAGCTGATCGGCCGCGAGATCGGGCGGGATGTCGATCCCGATGCGATCGACCGGGTGTGGCATGATCTGCTGAAAGCGTTGTTCCTGCCGCTGGCCGATCCACTCAAGGCGACCTATGAGCGCCTCGCCAGCGACGCGCCCTATTCGCCCGATGCGGCGAGCACCGGGCGACGCGCCCTGCGCAATCGCGCGCTGGGCCTCTTGGTCGGCAGCGGCGCAGCGGGGGCGACAGAGCTGGCCAAGGCGCAGTATGACGACGCGCGCAACATGACCGACCGGATGGCGGCGCTGGGCTCCAGCACCTTTGCCGGCACGAGCTTTGCCCCTGCCCTGCTCGCCGACTTCCGCAGCCGCTATGGCGCCGATCCGCTGGTACTGGACAAGTGGCTGGCGGTGACCGCGGCGCAGCCGCGCGACGGGGTGATCGACGACATGAAGGCGATCCTCGCCGATCCGAGCTTCCCCAGGACAAATCCGAACCGGCTGCGCGCGCTGGTGGGCAGCTTTGCCATGGGCAATGTCACCCAGTTCACCCGGGCCGATGGCGCGGGCTTCCGCTTCGTCGCCGAATTCGTGGCCGATGTCGACAAGGTCAACCCGCAGGTGGCGGCGCGCGTCCTCACCGGCTTCCGCATTTGGCCGATGCTGGATGCGGGTCGGCGAGAGGCGGCAAAAGCCGCGCTGACGGGCCTGCAGGGCAAGAGCCTCAGCCGCAATACGGCGGACATCCTGACGCGGACGCTGGCGGGGTAGATATCGCCGGAGTCGCCCCACCCACAGTGTCACCCCGGCCTTGAGCCGGGCTGACATCGAGTGCGTGGAAAACTCGGATCAAGAGCCTACGTAGTCCACAATGCAACCCCGCGTCGGGATTGGGAAATTTCCCAAGTCCGGCGTTTCGATTCAACGGCTTAGCCGATTTTGTGGAACAATTTTTTTCGCTCGCTAAGTGACTCTATCGACTCGTCTATTTCCGATCACGTCGGCGAGAGCCGGATCGGGGGTATGGACAGCGGAGTCCGCGTGATTCATTGTTTGTTAAGGGCAAATCACGGGTCGGACATACCCGCTTTTCACACCGGGAGAATTGCATGCGGACGGCGGAGGCATCCGGCGCCAGCGTAGCCGGATTCGGCACTGGCAAGGGCAAGGCAGTTGAGCAGCGAACCGCCAGCAAGGCCCGGTCATTCGGGCTCTCCCTGCCGCAATTCAACCTGACCCCCATCGCCCATGCCGTGCTGGTCACGGGCCTCGTCGCTGCCTTGGCCTTCGTGATTTTCGATACGGCGCGCAGCTTTGGCGATGCGCGACGCGAGCTGGCGATCATCGGCTCGGCACTTGCCGCCGATATTTCCGACATGTCGACGGCCGATGCCCTGGGCGAAATCGGGCTGACCAATCGGCGCTATATCGCCATCGGCCGGGCGAGCCTTGTCAGTGCTGCTGCCGTGCCGTCCTCCTCCATCATGGCGGGCATGATCGTGCCGGCGCAGCCGCATGGCGTGCTGGCGATGGAAACGCAGCAGCAAAACGTCTGGGGCGCCGTGACGCAGCGGGCCGCCGCCGCCTTTGCGCTGGTGGGGCTGGCGGTGCTGCTGGCCTCGCGCAAGCGCCGCGACGACATGCCCGATGCCATGCAGCGCGACAGCTATTCGACACTGGCGGCCGCCATTCCGCTCGGCGTCGCCTGCTGGACGAAAAGCGGCAAGCTGATCGTCTGCAACGAGCAATATCGCGAACGGCTGAACCTGGGCAGCGGAAAGACCACCTATCAGGAAGCAGTCAAGAAACTGAGCATGGGCGGCTATGTGAAGCTGCTCAATGACGATGACGGCAGCCGCATCCTCGAGCTGCATCGCGAAGACGGCTCGTGCCTTCTGATCGACGAGCGCCCGCTCGGCCAGGGCGCCTTCATGACGCTGGTGAGCGATGTGACCGAAGCCAAGCGCACCGATACCATGCTGCATGCCATCCGCCAGGAACAGCGCCTGCTCGCCCGCCGCTATCACGAGGAAAAGCTCAAGGCCGAAGCGGCCAGCCGCTCCAAGACCAATTTCCTCGCCCATCTCAGCCATGACGTGCGCACGCCGCTCAACCACATCATCGGCTTTGCCGACCTGATGCGCCACAAGACCTATGGGCCGCTCGGCGACGAGCGCTACGAGGACTATGTGCAGTCGATCAAGGCCTCGGGCGAGCACCTGCTACAGAGCTTTGCCACCATTCTCGACCTGGCCGAACTCGAAGGCGGGCAGAAGGCACTGCGCAATGACCTGATCGATCTCGATGGCGTGCTCGATGGCGTGGTGCAGCGCTTCAAGGGCCAAGCCAACCGGGCGGGCGTGCTGTTCGTCCTCGGGGAAACCAGCGAGGCGATCGTTCAGGGCGACCAGCTCGGGCTTTCCCGCATGGTCTGCAATATTGTCGAAAATGCCCTGCGCTTCACGTCGCAGGGTGGGCAGGTGACCCTGGCGGCCTATGCGGCGCGCGATGGCGTGGTCATCGAGATCACCGACACGGGCCTGGGGATGAGCGAAGACAAGCTCTCCTCCCTCTCCCAGCCATTCGCCCTGGGTGATGCCACCTTTACCCGCCAGGGCGTAGGGCCGGGCCTGGGGATTTCAATTGCCCGCACCATTGCCGAGCTCAGCGGCGGAAACCTCGTGATTGACTCGACGCCGAGCCTGGGCACCACTGTTGCCATCTCCCTCCCCTTGGCCGGCATGTCCGGAGCGCAGGCAGCAGAATGATCAACCGCGATTGGCACGAGTCCCATCGCATGCCCAGGAATGCCAATCTCGAGCAGCGCGTGGAATGGCATATCGAACATGCCGAACAGTGCGGCTGCCGGGAGATTCCCGATAGCGTGAAGCGGGCGCTGGAACAGAGGGGCACGCCGGTGCCACCGCGGAAGGCTGGACAGGAATAGTGCCACACCCTCGTGGTTCGAGGCTTTGCTACGCAAAGCACCTCACCATGAGGGTTACTGGGAACGCGGTGTAGCAACAGCCCACAAGTAGCCCTCATGGTGAGGTGCGAGCTCTTGCGAGCCTCGAACCACGAGGGCGTGGCAGGATGCTAAAGCCCCCGCGCCTTTTCATACCATTGTGCCGCCGCCGCGCTTACCTCATCGCGCATCTTGCGCAGGTCCAGCTCCAGCAGCTCAAAGCTCGGATAATGCGTTAGCCCCGCCAACAATTCCTTGAAGGCCTCTGTCCAGGCTTCGGCCTTGAACGGGCTGACTAGGGCCGAGCTCATCACCTGCAGCACCGTGGAATACAGCTCGTGGATTTCGGCGAGGCGCGTGCCCTGGGGAACGAGGCCCACTTCATCAAGCCGGGTCAGGACGCGGGCCGTCGAGGCCTGCGGGCGGGCGACGGTCTGGCCAGCGAGCAGTTGGGCCGACTGGGCGATGAATTCGAGATCGACCAGCCCCCCCTCGGCGAGCTTGAGATCGAAGGGGTGGCGCGCCGGGCGTTCTTTTGCCATCAGCGCCCGCATGGAGAGGACATCCTCAACAATCTTGCCGGCCTCGCGCGGGCGGACCATCACTTCGGCCACGGCGGCGGCGACCGTGTCGCCGAAAGCGCCGTCGGCCATGATGACGCGGGCGCGGCTCAGCGCCAGGTGTTCCCAGGTCCAGGCGTCGTCGCGGTGATAGGCGCGGAAGCCGGAGAGACTTGTCGCCAGCGGGCCGGCATTGCCCGAGGGCCGCAGGCGCATATCGGCCTCGTAGAGCACGCCCTCGGCGGTGGGCGAGGTCACCGCCGCGACGAGGCGCTGGGTAAGGCGGGTATAGTAATGGCTGGTGCTGAGGGGCTTTTCGCCATCCGACTCTTCATCCGGCGCGTCGTAGAGCAGGATGAAATCGAGGTCGGAAGTGACCGTCATTTCGCGGCTGGCCATCTTGCCGAAGGCAAGCAGCGCCACCTTGCCGCCGGGCAATCTGCCGTGGCGGCGCTGGAATTCCATGCGGACGCTGTCGAAAAGGCGATTGACCAGGGTTTCGGCGAGGGCGGTGAACTGTTCCCCTGCCCCGGTGGCGCTGACGGTGCCGGAAAGCAGGCCGGCAGCGATGAGGAATTTCTGTTCCTGGCCAATGATGCGGGCGCGGTCGATGATCTCCTCATAGGAGCGGCTTTCGGCAAGAAAGGCGTCGACCTTGGCGATCAGCACGTCGCGATGGGTGACGTCATTGGCAAAGGCCGGATCGATCAGCCCGTCCATGACATGGGCGCGATGGATGACCGCTTCCGACATGCGCGGCGCCGAGGCCATCAGCTGGACCAGCAGGGTGCGCAGGTTGGCATGGCTGCGCAGCAGGGCGAAAAGCTGCACGCCGGTGGGGAGACGGGACAAAAAATTGTCGAATTTGGCCAGCGCCTCGTCGGCATTACCGGCGGTGCTGAGCGTATTGAGCAGGGCCGGCAGGAGTTCGGTCAGATGGGCCCGGGCGGCGGAGGCGCGGGTGGCCGGGTAAGAGCCATAGTGCCATCTGCGCACCGTTTCGATGGCCCTGGAGGGATTGGCAAAGCCCATGGCAGAGAGGGTTTCCACCGTTTCGGGATCGTCGTCATTGCCGGTGAAGACCAGATTGCCCTCGCCCGAGCCCAGGGTTTCGCCCTCGGTGAAGAGTTCGGAATAATAGGTGACGACGCGTTCCAGTGCTGCGCGATAGTCGCGCTCGAATTCGCGCAGGTCGTCCAAGCCCATCAGCCGGCCGATGATGGCCACTTCATCCGCCGAAGCGGGCATGACATGGGTCTGCTCGTCGCGCAGCATCTGCAGGCGGTTTTCGACGGCGCGCAGGAACCAGTAGGTCTGCGTTAGCTCGGTCGCGGCTCTGGGGGTAATCCAGTTCGCATCGGCCAGCGCCGCCAGAGCATGCGCCGTGGGTTTCACCCGAAGTGTCTTGTCGCGGCCGCCGGCGATGAGCTGCTGGGTCTGGGTGAAGAATTCGATCTCGCGGATGCCGCCGCGGCCGAGCTTGACGTTGTGGCCCTCGACGCGAATGTCACCGACATTCTTGGCAATGTTGATCTGACGCTTCATCGCCTGGATATCGGCGATGGTGGCGAAGTCGAGATGCTTGCGCCAGACATAGGGGGCAAGCTCCTTGAGGAAAGCCTCGCCGACGCGCTTGTCGCCGGCGCAGGGCCGCGCCTTGATCCAGGCGGCGCGCTCCCAGTTCTGGCCGCGGCTTTCGTAATAGGCGAGCGCGGCTTCGAACGAGATGGCGACCGGGGTCGAGCCGGGATCGGGGCGCAGGCGCAGGTCGGTGCGGAAGACATAGCCATGGGCCTGGCGGTCTTCCATCAGGCCGACGAGCTTCTGCACCATGCGGGAGTAGATTTTCGTGGCTTCAGAGGGGTCGGCCAGCACCTGCTTTTCGAGATCGTAGAAGGCGACGATGTCGATGTCGGAGGAATAGTTGAGCTCCTGCCCGCCATGCTTGCCGAGGGCGAAGATGGCGAGGCCGGAATTGGCGGCAGTTGCCTCATTGGCGGGGATGGCGAGCTGGCCCTTCTCGGCAGCCTGGCGCATCAGCAGGTTCAGCGCCGCATCGAGCGCGGCATCGGCAAGATCGGAGAGCGCCGCCGTCGATTGCGCCGTGGTCCAGGCGCCGCCGGTTTCGGCCAGCGCCGCCAAGAGCGCCGTGCGGCCCTTGGCAATGCGCAGGACAGGGGCGAGCGCCTCCTCGCTGGCGGCGGTCTTGCCGAGGGTGTCGACGACGTCGATGATATCGGTGAAGGCACCATCGGCGCTATCGGCCAGGGTGGTGATCAGCCATTGGGCATTGGCCTGCGCAAGGTCGAGCAGATAGGGCGCGGATTCGAGCAGCGGGCCGAGGGTGGGCGTCGCAGCCTGCAGCGCCTCCCGCTGATCGGCAGACAGGTCGGCAAGCCAGGCATCAAAGCGCGGCGTGTCGGCGGACGGCAGGGCATTGAGCAGGAAGGTCATAATTCAGGCATAGCTTGGCCGATCCCGCGCGGCAAGGCGGGTGGGGCGACATCCGAGTACCCCCACCTATCCTCCCCCTGATAGGGGGAGGGACCGCCCCGTGGATGTGGCACGATCTGAGAAAGCTCCGATCTGTCCCTCCCCCTTTTCAGGGGGAGGTTAGGTGGGGGTATCCTTCCTGTCTGGCAGATCCACCACAGCCCGCACTCCCGGCATATTGTCCTCGATGCGGAGACTGCCGCCATGGAGGCTCGCCACGGCGTTGACCAGCGACAGGCCAAGCCCCGAGCCGGGCTCGGAGCGGCTTTTTTCAAGCCGCACGAAGCGTTGCAGCACGCGCTGGCGGTCTTCTACCGGGATGCCGGGGCCGTTGTCGGCAACTTCGATCAACACCCGGTCCTTATCGCGGCGCAGGCCGACGGTGATGCGCCCCTGCCCTTCCCCTTGAGGCTTGGCATATTTCACCGCGTTTTCGAGCAGGTTGACCATGGCCTGGCCGATCAGTTCGCGATTGGCGTGGAGATGCACGTCCTCGGCGATGGAGGTCTCGACCAGAATGCCCTCGTCCTCGGCCACGGGGCCATAGAGTTCGGCGACATCGGCGACCACGGCGCTGACGTCGACATCGGCCAGGGCGCCGGAGGGGGCGCCGGCTTCGGCGCGGGCGATCATCAGAAGGGCATTGAAGGTCTGGATAAGGCGGTCGCTTTCGGCAATGGTGGTCTCCAGCGCGCGCTGGCGGGTTTCGTCGCTGGCACCGTCGCGCAGGGCGGTTTCGGCCTGGTTGCGCAGGCGGGTCAGCGGCGTCTTGAGGTCATGGGCGACATTGTCGGTGACTTCCTTGAGCCCCTGCAACAGTTGCTCGATGCGGTCGAGCATGGCGTTGAGATTGGTAGCCAGACCGTCGAATTCATCATTGCGCCGGGTGACCGGCACGCGCTCGCTGAGATTGCCCGACATGATCTTGGTGGAGGTATCGCGGATGGTGTCGATGCGCTTGAGCACGCGCTGGGCGGTGAGGCCGCCGGCAATCAGCGAAAAGAGGATGATGCCCAGCACGCCGAACAGGAAGCTCTGCACGATGATGGCGGAAAAACCACGGCGTTCCACGACATCACGCCCAACGACCAGCCGCATGCCATTGCTCAATTCCACCGAGCGGACCACGGCAAAGCCGGTCTTGGCGGGCGGTGCCACACCATGGGGCGAGTCTGGAGCGTCAGGCGGCGGGTCGATGAAGGGATTGGCGCGTTCGTAGTCGAAACTATAGATGCCCGGCTCGATCAGCACGTTGGCCGGCACGTCGGTGACATTGCCGAGCAGATACTGGCCACTGGCATCCCCGAGATAATAGACGCCCGGCCCCGGCGCCGTGGCGACGCGCTGCAGGGCGAAGGCCAGGGCGCGAATGCCCTGGTTGGCGTCGATGCGCTGGAAGACACGGACCTCGCGGTCGATGGCATCGGCCTGCTGACGCTGGATCTGCACCGAGGACTGCCAGGTGATGAAGGCCAGCAGCAGGATGGCGAACAGCGAAAAGATCAGGATGAACGTCGCCGTCAGCCTGACCGTCGAGGTCCGCCAGAGTTGCAGGAACCGGTTCACGGATTACTCGCGGATCATGTAGCCGGCGCCGCGCACGGTATGCAGCAGCGGGCTGGCGTGGCCCTTGTCGATCTTTGAGCGCAGGCGCGACATATGCACGTCGATGACATTGGTCTGGGGGTCGAAGTGATAGTCCCAGACATTTTCGAGCAGCATGGTGCGGGTCACCACCTTGCCGGCATTCTTCATCAGATATTCGAGCAGGCGGAATTCGCGCGGCTGCAGCAGGATGGTCTCGCCATCGCGCTCGACCTTGCGGGAGAGCCGGTCAAGACTGAGGCCTGCCACTTCATAGGCGGTGGCGGCTTCTGATGGGCTGGAACGGCGGGCGAGCACTTCGACGCGGGCCAGAAGCTCGGTGAAGGCATAGGGCTTGGTGAGATAGTCGTCGCCGCCGGCGCGCAGGCCGGTCACGCGGTCGTCGACTTCGCCGAGCGCCGAAAGAATGAGAACGGGGGTTTTATCGCCTTCGGCCCGCAGGCTCTCGACGATGGACAGGCCGTCGCGGCGGGGCAGCATGCGATCGACGATCAGCACGTCATAATCCATGCCCGAGGCCATGGCATAGCCGGTTTCGCCATCGGCGGCGTGGTGGGTGATGTGGCCGGCCTCATCGAGCGCCTGGATCAGGTAGCTGGCGGCTTCGCGGTCGTCTTCGATCAGCAGGATTTTCACCGGAGCCCCCAAGGCTTTGGCAGGAAGGTAATGGCCCCGGGCATGAAGCCCGGGGCCGGTCTGTTTAGTTGTCGCCCAGCGGCAGGCCGATAAACGTGTCATTGCCGTCGCGGCTGGCCTTGACCAGGGCGGTATTGCGACCCTGAGCCTTGACCGCGTCAAGCGCCGCTTCGAATTCGTCCAGCGAATTGACCGGCGCATTGTTGACCTCGAGGATGGCATCGCCAACCGTCAGGCCCTTCTGGGCGGCAGCGGATTCAGGATCGACGTCCTGGATCAGCAGGCCACCATTGCCATCCGAGTTCGGCACCAGGGTCAGACCGACGCTGGATTCGCTGGGAAGCGCTGCCGGCGGGGTCGGAGCGGCAGGCTCGTCGGCCTGGGCCAGAGCCTCTTCGTTAAGCGTACCGAGCTGGACCGAGAGCGTGGTCTCGGCGCCATCACGCCAGATGGTCAGCTCGACCGAGGAGTCGGGTGACTTGCCGGCGATGGTGCGGCTGAGGTCGAGGGCGTCATCGATCGCATCGCCATCGACGGCGGTGATGATGTCGCCGGACTTGATGCCGGCCGGGCCGGCAGGGCCATCTTCAGCCACATTGCTGACGATGGCGCCCTTGGCACTGGCAAGGCCAACGCCGTCGGCGATGTCGCGGTTGACGTCCTGGATGCCGACGCCGAGGTAGCCGCGCGTAACGGTGCCCGAGTCGATCAGCTGGTTGACAATGCCCTTGACGGTGGCAGCGGGGATGGCGAAAGCGATGCCGACATTGCCGCCATTGGGCGAATAGATGGCGGTGTTGACGCCGACCACTTCACCCTGGGTGTTGAAGGCCGGGCCGCCCGAATTGCCGGTGTTGACGGCAGCGTCGATCTGCAGGAAATCGCCATAGTTGGAACCGCCGATATTGCGACCCTGACCAGAGATGACGCCGACGGTCACGGTGCCGCCAAGGCCAAAGGGATTGCCCACGGCAACGACCCAGTCACCAACGCGGCTGGCATCGTTCTCGAAGCCGACAAAGGGAAGGTCCTCGCCTTCGATCTTGACCACGGCCAGATCGGTGCGCTCGTCGGTGCCGACGATTTCGGCGACCTTTTCGGTGCCGTCTTCAAAGACAACCGTCACCTTGGTGGCGTTTTCGACGACGTGGTTATTGGTGACGATATAGCCGTCAGCCGAGATCACGAAGCCCGAACCGGCGGCCATGAAGTGGCGCGGGGCCTGTGGCTGGTCGGGACGATTGCCGGGGCCACCAGGGCCGCCAAACTGGTTGAAGAAGTCCTTGAAGGGATGGCCTTCCGGCAGGTCGGGGAAGTTGAAATCGAAGTCGCGGCCGCGCGGACCGCCCTGCTGGGGCGCCTCTTCGGCCTCGACCAGGATCGAGACCACTGCAGGCTTGACCGCCTCGACGAGGTCGGCAAAGCCGGCATGGGGCTGCGCTGCCTCGGGCACGGTGATCTGCGCAACGTTCTGCACCTGCGCATTGGCCGCCTGGCCGGTCATGACGAAAGCGGTCGAGACACCGCCGATACCGACCAGCAGCGCCAGGGCGGATGCCCCGAGCCAGCGGCTGGTACGCTTGAGAATGGACGAGCGCATGTAGACAATCTCCTTGGGCAAGCCCTCAACAGCTTATGGGCCTAGATATGGAATGCCGCGCCTTTCGGAGAAGTTGCGCCAACATTAAACCTTGGCAATGTTGGTGGCGGGATTGGGGCGTTATCTGGACGCAGGATGACCCAAACACTCGGTGTCACCCCGGCCTTGAGCCGGGGCCCATCCCGAGATGGAGCCACAGCCGCGAGGTGGTCATGTCGACGACCTTGCGGTAGACCAAAAATCTCAGGATGGGTCCCGGCTCAAGGCCGGGATGACACCGTGGTTGGGGTTGATTAGGTGGACAACGCCACAGCTACTTCAGCTCGTCCAGCGCCGACTGCTCTTCGGCGGTCAATCCACCCGCAGCAATCCGCTTCTTCCGCCCCAGCGCCACCAGTGTGCCTAGCCCGACCAACAAGAGTGCGGGCGCAGCGATCCAGAGCAGGATCGTATGGTTGTTGACCCGCGGGTTGAGCAGGACGAATTCGCCGTAGCGATCGACGAGGAATTGCCGCACGGCTTCGTCGCTGTCACCCGCCACCAGCCGCTCGCGCACCAGAAGGCGCAGATCCCTGGCGAGGTCGGCATCGCTGTCGTCGATCGACTGGTTCTGGCAGACGAGGCACCGCAGGCCCGCCGAGATGTCGCGGGCGCGCTGTTCGAGCACGGGATCGGGGAGGACTTCGTCCGGGCTGACCGCCAGCACCGGCGTCGCGAGGCAAAGGGCCAATAGCAGTACGCGGAGCCACATCATTCGGCGGGACTCGCGACAGGCTTCGCGGCACGTTGCGGCGCGCCGATGCGCACCTTGCGATCGGTCAACGAAACCACGCCGGCGGCGGCCATGAACAGGCAGCCGATCCAGATCAGGGTGATATAGGGCTTGAACCAGATGCGCACGACGTGGGTATCGCTGAGCGGTTCACCGAGCTGGAGATAGAGCTGGGAGAAGCCGTAGGTGGTGATGGCCGCCTCGGTGGTGGGCATGCCGCTGGCGACATAGATGCGGCGCTCGGCCATCAGGTCGCGGGTTTCGCCACCGGGGGCGGTGACGATGAAATGTCCCTCTTCGCCCATGTAATTGGGGCCCTGCTCCTGCTTGAAGTCGTCAAAGGCAATCGTATAGCCGGAGAGCTGCGCCGTTTCGCCAGGATTGAGCGTGGTGACCAGTTCGGTCTCCCAGGCGGTCACGGCGACAATGCCGAGCACGGTGACGCCGATGCCGAAATGGCCAAGCGCCGTCGACCAGGCAGAGCGCGGCAGGCCGACGAGGCGGCGCATGCTTTCGCCGAACGGAATGCGGCCGATCTTGCTGCGGTCGACCAGTTCGGCCACGGCGCCGAAGGCGACCCAGAAACCGAGCAGCAGGCCGAGAGGGGCCAGCGAGATCGAAATGCCGCCCAGCGCCGAAATCAGGATGGTGGCAAAGATGGCCAGCGCCGCCGCGCCGATCAGGCGCTGCGATGCGGCCATGACATCGGCGCGCTTCCAGGCGAGCAGCGGCCCAAAGGGCAGCACCAGCAGGAGCGGCGCCATCAGCGCCCCGAAGGTCAGATCGAAGAAAGGCGCGCCGACCGAAATGGCGGTGCCGGTCAGGGCGTCGAGGAGCAGCGGATAGAGCGTGCCGACGAGCACCGCGCCAACGGCCGTCGAGAGGAACAGGTTGTTGAGGATCAACCCGCCCTCGCGGCTGATCGGGGCAAACAGCCCGCCCTGGCGCAGCGATGGCGAGCGGATGGCAAAGAGCACGAAGGCGCCGCCGATCAATACGGCCAGAATGGCGAGGATGACCATGCCGCGGGTCGGGTCGGCGGCAAAGGTATGCACCGAGGTCAGGATGCCGGAGCGGACGAGGAAGGTGCCGAGCAGCGACAGCGAGAAGGTGATGATGGACAAAAAGATCGTCCAGATTTTCAGCGCATTGCGCTTTTCCATCACCAGCGCCGAATGCAGCAGAGCCGTCCCGGCCAGCCAGGGCATGAAGCTGGCATTTTCTACCGGGTCCCAGAACCACCAGCCGCCCCAGCCAAGCTCGTAATAGGCCCAGTAGGAACCCATGGCGATGCCCAGGGTGAGGAAAGTCCAGCTCAGCATGGTCCAGGGGCGTACCCAACGGGCCCAGGCCTGGTCGATGCGGCCGGAAATCAGCGCGGCGATGGCAAAGGAGAAGCAGATCGAAAAGCCGACATAGCCGGCGTAAAGCAGCGGCGGATGGATGGCGAGGCCGATATCCTGCAACACCGGATTGAGGTCATTGCCCTCAAGTGGCGGATTAAGCACGCGAGCGAAGGGATTGGAGGTAAAGAGCGTGAAGCCGGTGAAGGCGGCAGTCAGCATGCTCTGGGTGGTCAGCACCAGCGCCATCAGGTCATCGGGCAAGCGACGGCCGAAGGCGGCGACCATGGCGCCGAAGGAAACCAGGATGAAAATCCAGAGGACCAGCGAGCCCTCGTGATTGCCCCAGACGCCGGAGATCTTGAAGATCAGCGGTTTGAGGGAATGGGAATTGTTAACCGCCAGCAGGAGGCTGAAGTCGGAGGTGACGAAGGCCTGGATCAGCGCGGCGAAAGCGGCGGCCACCAGCACGAATTGCAGTACGGCCCCCTGGCTCAATGCCTGGGCGATACGCGCGCCGCTGCGCCAATAGGCATAGCCGCCGATGGTCGAGATCGTTGCAATGGCAAAGGCGAGAATGAGGGCGAAGTGACCGAGTTCGATGCTCACTGCGCGGTCTCCGGCCGCCATTCGCCGCTGGCCTTCAGCGCGTCGACGACTTCCTTGGGAATGTAATTCTCGTCATGCTTGGCCAGCACATTGGTGGCCTTGAACGTGCCGTCTTCCTGCATGGCGCCCTCGGCCACCACGCCCTGCCCCTCGCGGAACAGGTCGGGCAGAATGCCGGTGTAATGGGCAGCCACGGTTTCTGCCCCGTCGGTAATGGCGAAGTCGTTCTCCTGGCCCGTGCGGACCCAGGAGCCGTCGGCGACGAGTCCCCCGAGGCGGATCGGCGTGCCGGCCGCAACCTCGCGGGCAATGACATCGCTGGGCGAATAGAAGAAAACGATCTGGTCGCGCAGGGCGATCAGCACCAGCGTCGTCGCCAGCGCCAGCACCAGGCCAAGGCCGGCGATAATGCCCAAGCGCTTCTGCTTGCGCGACCAGCCCTTTTTGCGAACCGCCATTTGCACGGTCATGGCGTGCCTCCATTCAGCGTAAGGCCGGCGGCCAGCGCCAGCGTATCGAGATCGCCGCGATCGAAGGCCTGGGGATAGGCCGCAACGGCATTGTCATAGGCAGTTTGTGCAGCGGTCAGATCGTTCAGCACGATGTAGGAGCGCACCAGTCGCGTCCATTCCTCGATCGTGCCGCCATCGGCCTCGAGCCGGGCCGCGAGCCCGCTGACCATGCCGGCGACCGCATCGGCCTGCGCATCGCCAGCTTCGACCACACCGCCATTTTCGGCCACCGCCAGGCCTTGCTGGGCCGAGGCGACCCAAGGTTCGCTGCCATCGGTCGAGAGCGCCAGCGCCTCCTCCCATGCCATTTTGGCTGCGGGATAGTCTTCCATGCGCGTCAGTTCGGCAGCGATATAGAGCCGCGACAGCACGTGTGCGGGCTCGGCGGCGGCGGCAGCGCGCAGCAGATCCATGGCTTCATCCGAGCCCTGCCCGTCCGCAGCCATCAGCAGGGTTTCGGCGAGGCGCGTCTGCAGGTCGGCTGTCGGGCCGCCGAGTTCGATGACCCGGCGATAGGCATTGGCGGCGTCGGCGAAGCGGCCGAGCTGCATATAGGCGGGGGCGATCACCGTCCAGCCGCGCAGGTCGTCGGGATTTTGCGTGAGCTGGCTTTCGATGCGCTCGATGGCCACGTCGAGATCGATGGATTGCGCGACAACCTCTTCGCGACCGGCCAGGGGCACAGCCGGCAGGTCGGGGCTGCCAAGGACCATATAGACGCTAAGGGTCAGTGCGGCGATGCCGCCGATGCCTGCGAGAAGCATGCCATTGCCCATGGTGCCGCTGGGCTGGGTCTTGTTGGCCTCGGCTTTGGCACGCAGAATTTCGCGCGCCAGCTCGCCCCGGGCCGCCTGCGCTTCGGCACCCGCCAGCTTGCCGGCCGCAAGGTCAGCATCGATTCCCGCCAGCACGAGGCGAAAATGGCTGTTGGCATCGTCCAATTCGGGCGCGGTCGCATTGTCCGTGCCGCGGCGCGCTGCGTGAAAAAGTGCAGCACAGGCGATGGCGGTGATGGCTGAGGCAATGAACCAGAAAAGCATGGGTCCTGAGCGCTTGACGCCGACGAGCGGCAAGTTTGGAACATCTATAAAGTACGCGCGCCGAAAAACCACCAAAACACGCGATTGTGGAGCGGACGCATTGCCACATGCGCGTTTGGCCGCATGAGGGAACACGCGCATGTGGGTGGTGGAGGGTGGCGCGATCGCCAGCCAGGACATTCGCTGGCGCGACGATCTGGATCTAGCTGCGGCGCTCGGCCGAGGCGCGGGCGCGCCTCAGTGTCTCGGCATATTCCGGGTTGAAGCGGATTTCGGCCATCTTGATACCGGCGTCGAGCCGTGCGCCGGTATTGGCATCGCCGGGGTTCTGCCGCATCAGGTCGAGATTGCGCTGCAGATGCATTTCCAGCGCCTCCCCGCTCTGGCTCCAGGCCTGGTCGAACAGGGCATTGAGAGCCAGGGAGTCACGGCATTCGCGGATGGTGGCCAGGAGATAGACGCCGTTGATCGCCGAAAGCAGCGCATCATTGTCAACGCGGTCATGGCCCTCGCGGCCGCGGCGCAGCGCCAGGTTGATGTCGGAGACGACATCGCGCAGGCGTGGTTCGACGCGGTCGGACACCTGCTTGGTGATGGCCGAGATAATCTGCGCCCAGCGGCTGCCGCGGGCAAATTCGATATAGCCGGTCAGCGAGCGCACCAGGCGATGGAAGCGTTCGAGGCTGCGGCAGATCAGGTCGATATCGGCGAAGGGCCCGACTGGCTGCAAGGCAAAGACCTTGTTCTGCGCATGAGCCAGGATGGCGTCGATCACCGGGGCAAAGCCCAGTCGAAGCACTGCCGCTTCGGTGGCATTGCCGCTGAGCTTGATGATGGAGGTGGTGAGCCGCGTCGGATTGGTGATCTGCGGTAACGCGGCATGGAACAGCAGCGCCGAGAGCGCCTGGTCCTTGAGCGGCATGGATTGCAGCGCCGCGCCGATGGCTGCGTCATCGGCCATGCCGTTGATGGCCTTGCCGAAAGCCTGTGCCTTGACCAGCAACGCACGGCTGCGCAGGGCCATGACCACATTGGGCAAGGCGTCGCGCGCTTCCTTGCTGCCCAGGGTAGCGCGCAGGCGGCGGTCTTTTTCCGGATCAGCGGAGGCAGTGTCGATGCCGGCCTTCATGGCTTGCAGGATCTGCGGCAGGATGGCTTCGAGCGCGGCCGCCTCAAAGCTGCCGTCGGCCAGGGAGTCGGGATTGATCAGTTCGGGGCAGAGGTCGCGATAGACCCAGACCCAGGCGGCCTCGGCGTGACTGCGGAAAATCGAACCGGCAAAGGCGAACTGCGCCGGATCCTGCACGATGACGGGATCGATCACGCCGGCAAAAGGGCGCGTCGCCGCGCGGCCTGCGCGGCGGGTCGTCGCTGTGTCGGATTGTGTGGCTGCTTGCTGCATCAACGCGGTGGAGTTGGTGGTCTATCGTAAAACCCTAACGGGCTTCGGTAAACAATCCATTCCCACCGCCGTCACGATGAAAGATTAAGCAGCGCCCTGCACGACAGCCCAGTTGCCGTTCTGCTCGCGGCAGGCCGTGCCCTTCTTGACATAGTCCTGGCCCTTGGCCTTGACCGTGTGGGTGAAGTCGCGGCAGTCGAGATTGTTGACGCGGACATAGGGACCGACCGCCACCGAACCGGTGGTGCCGGCTTCACCGGTCCAGGCGCGCGGGGCACCGGGGCGGCCAAACTGCAGCGCATAGAACTGGGCGCTATTGGCTTCGGCCGAATCCTTGGAGGTCATGACCGAAAGCGCGGCCGCATCGACAAAGCCATTGGAGACGCTGGTGGTCAGCAGGGCCTGCTGCGTGGTCTGAGCCGGGGTCGGCACCAGCGGCTGGGCGATGACCGGGGTCGCAACCACGGGGGCCTGCGCGATCTGGGTCGGGCCGGTGGAGGTACAGGCGGCCAGGGTCATGGCAAGCAACGGAGCGGCGAAGAGAGCGATACGGTTCATATGTCTGCGTTCCGATGGACGTTTAGAGTGGCTCATTGTTGTCGCAATGCGGCGAAAGTGCGTCAAGTTGCATTAGGCTTGGCCGCACCAGCGAGTCGGGCCGTAGGCAATCGCAGTTCGACCAGCAGCCCGCCAAGCGCAGCGCGCTTGAGTGCAAGGCTGCCGCCATAGACATCCACCAGTTCCTTGACGATATCGAGCCCTAGTCCGGTTCCGGGCGTTTTCTCGTCCAGCCTGACACCGCGGCGCAACACTTTCTGCGCATCTTCGTCGCTCAGACCCAGTCCATTGTCCTCGATCCGCACCAGCAGCATGGCGCCGGTTTCCGCGCGCTCGGACGACAGCATCACCCGCACCTGCCCCCTGGACCACTTGCAGGCATTGTCGAGCAGGTTGCCCGCCATTTCCTCGAGGTCGGCCTCGTCGCCGCGGAACCAGGGCAGACCGGGCTCGGGACGATTGAGGGTCACCGTGACCTCCGGATGAATCTTGCCCATCACCCGCACCAGCCGCCCCATGACCATGGTGGCATCGGCCCTCTTGCCCACCACGGACGTGCGGGCGGCGAGCCGGGCGCGCTCGAGATAGGTGGACACCATGGTGCTCATCTTCTCGCTTTCGCTCATCACCACATCGGCCAGATCGCCCTTTGTCGCCGCTGCTTCGTTACGCAGCACGGCGATCGGCGTCTTCAGCCCATGGGCGAGATTGCCGACCTGGTTGCGGGCGCGCTCGATGATCTGCGTATTGGAGCGCAGCAGCTCGTTGACCTCTTCGGCCAGTGGCGCGATTTCGCGCGGATAGGTGCCGCCCACCGCCACGCTCTCGCCGGCCCGCACGCTTTCGATGGCGGCGCTGAGCTTGTCGACGGGGCGCATGGCAAAGCGGGCGACGATGGCGCTCATGATGGCCAGCATGACCCCCACCGCGCCGAGCACGATGAAGGCCTGGCCACGGAAGTCGCCGACCAGGTCGAGGATTTCGCTGAGATTGCCGGTCACGACGATCTGGAAGGTCGTCGGTGCCACGGTCACCGTGCGCTCGACGACCCGCATGCGCGTGCCAAAGGCGTCGTCGAGGATTTCGGTGCGCCGGCCACGGCTGTCGCGGTCGCCTTCGAGCACGGGCATGTCGATGCCCACGGCCGAGGTCGAGAGGTTATAGAGCGTGCCATTGGCGTCGCGGATGGCCCAATACCAGCCCGAGCGCGGGCGGTCGAAGCGCGGATCGCTGAGGGTGATGGCGTCGCTGGTGGGATCGCCGGTTTCGAGCAGTGAACCGGTCAGGCTCTCGACATGGAAATCGAGCGATTCCGCAAGCGAGGTATCGAGAGCGCGGGAATAGAGGTCGGTCAGCAGGAAGCCGGTCGCGACCAGCGCCACCACCAGCCAGCCGGCCGAGAGCCAGAACAGCGAAGCGGCAATCGAGCCTTTGCGCAGGGAATGGCCCTGCGGCTTGGTCGGCGCCGGCGCCTCACTCGCGTTGGTCTGGCTGGGCACGGTCAGCGCCTAGTCTCCCGCGATCTGATAGCCCAGTCCGCGCACGGTCTGGATGCAATCATCGGGAAGCTTCTTGCGCAGGCGGCCGACGAAGACTTCGATCGTATTGCTGTCGCGATCGAAATCCTGGTCGTAAAGATGCTCGGTCAGCTCGGTGCGCGAAATGACCTTGCCCTTGTGATGCATCAGATAGCTCAGAAGGCGAAGCTCATGGCTGGTCAGCTTGACCGACTGGCCATTGACCGTCACCCGCCCCGACCGGGAATCCAGCCGCACCGGGCCGGCGACAATCTCGTTGGAGGCCAGGCCCGCCGCGCGCCGCACCAAGGCACGGATACGGGCCAGAACCTCTTCCATATGGAAAGGCTTGGCGACATAGTCGTCGGCACCGGCGTCGATGCCCTGCACCTTGTCGCTCCAGCGATCGCGGGCGGTTAGCAGCAGCACCGGCGTGGTCTTGCCGCCGCGGCGCCATTCTTCGAGCACCGACAGGCCATCCATGCGTGGCAGGCCGATATCGAGCACGATGGCATCATAGGGTTCGGTATCGCCGAGGAAATGGCCCTCCTCGCCGTCGAAAGCTACGTCCACCGCATAGCCGGCTTCGGTCAGCGCTTCCTTGAGCTGGCGATTGAGATTGGTGTCGTCCTCGACAACAAGAATACGCATGCCCGCCTCGCGCGATTGGTTTGCTTATTGTGCGCTTACTGTCAGATTCTGCGCGGTGCCGTCAGCACTGAGGACACCGATGATCCAGACATAACGCCCGCCCTGGTCGCAGAGCCGGAAATTGAGGATCTGATCGGCACTATAGCCTGCCGAGGCCACGGCCTCATACTGGCTGATGATCTGGCCCGAGCTGATGAGCGCCTGGATCTCCGCCGAACTGTCGATACAGGCCTGCGCCTGCGCCGTCCCGGCAGAGGCCAGGCCGAGCAGCAGCGCAACGACAATCGGAACAAGCGTCTTGAGGGTCACGGTTTTCATGAGAACAAACTATGACGCCGTTGCTGAATGGGACATGAATGAGGCAAAAACGGCAAAACCTAGAGTTTGATGGACGTGCCGGCATCGCGCAGAATGCTGTTGGCTGTATGGCGGCTCATCAGATTGCGCGGCACAGAAACGACTTTGCCTTTTGCATTCGTCCATTTCTCGTGTGAACCCTTTGCGTTGACCAGATAGCGAAAACCGTTGGCTTTCAATATCTTTACGACGGATGCGTAATATCCGTCGACCATATCAGGCCGCTTTGCCGGCGGGTCGTTGCCAGAGTATGGCCGGAATCAGATCTTTCGGCGCCATGGTCTTCAAGTCTTCCGGACTGACATGGTTCGCCATGACGAGCTCGGGCGCCAGATCCATCATGATCTCTTCGAATTCCTCGATCGTGGCCGCCTCGACATGCAGGCCAAAGATATCGCTTTCGGAATAGAACACCTTCGCCTCATCGTCCCAATGGGCCGTGACGCTGAACATGCGTTTTGCCATGCGTCACGCTCCCTTGGGTCCATTAAGTTCGA
Source organism: Candidatus Devosia phytovorans (assembly GCA_029202405.1). Classification (NCBI taxonomy): domain Bacteria; kingdom Pseudomonadati; phylum Pseudomonadota; class Alphaproteobacteria; order Hyphomicrobiales; family Devosiaceae; genus Devosia; species Candidatus Devosia phytovorans. The sequence continues at coordinate 2,259,401 of CP119312.1, forward strand.
TCAGATCGGCGATCGCGCCAAACACGCATTCGCCTGTTGTCTTTCCAATATCGGTCAGACAGTCCGAAGTTGCAATGGATCGCTCAAGCCGCCCCGATATCCGCCTTCAGCCCCCGGCGCAGGAACAGCACCGCCAGCGCGTCCATCACCAATTGCCCTGCCGAGCTCCCATCGAGTGATGGCAGGTCGACGCCCAGCATCTGCAACACGCCGGCAAGCAGCATGAAAATCGAGACGATGTAGGTCTTGTAGCCGTTGAGAATGTCCATCATGGTTTTCCTTTCAGGGATCTGAATTGGCTTGATATTTTCTGCGCCGGCGACAGCCAGCGCGGCCTTGCGCACCGATGCAACACGGCTGGTCCAGCCACGACCGAAGGTGGCAAAGGTGCCGAGACGCTGCAGGAAGCCGAGGCGCTGGTCGCAGAGCGCAGTGACAAGGCCGGGAGAGGAACGCCTGGCCACCGCCGCCAGGGTCAGCGGACCAATCTGCCCGTCGGCCAGCACGCCCAATATGGCCTGCAGCGCCTTTATCGCCCCATCGGGGCCGGAATTGACGGCATAGTCGAACAGCGCCAGGTCCAGTCCCGGTGGCAGGTGGTCCGCCTTGCAGCGATCCCAGTAGCCTGCCCGATAGATTTTCCCCGCCTCGGCGCGCGTGAGATCCTTCACCGCGCTTTTGGGCAGGTCCCACCAGGGCGACACCTGCCGCCAGCGTGCCAGCGTCTTGTGGGTGATGCCCATACTGGTGGCGCCGCCCGGATCCTGCGGATGGTCGGCATAGCCGCCCTCGTGCCGCAGCACCTCGTCGAGACAGATATCGAAGCGATCAGCCATCAAACTCTCCCTGCGCCACATCTCCGGGTCCAAACACCGGACTGACCTGCGCCACGGTGAAAGTGAAATTATCCGCCGGGCCACCGAAGTCGGCGACCTGTTGCGCGGCAGAATAGGTGGCGGCGGGGGCAGCACTCTCGAAGCTCCGCAGTACCGTCGCGCCATTGCGGATGGTCACCGCATAGCGCTCTGGCACATGCTCCAGTGGGCTTTCCGCCACGCCCCAGCCGTCGCCATCGGCCCGGCTGCGGCGGATCCAGCGCAGAGCGACATCGCCGCCCACCCGCCGCGCCCGAAGGTGCACCGGCGGAAGTGGCAGGACGGGATCCAATCCCAGCTCAAGTGCCAGGTCGCTGCCCTCGACATCGCGCGCGCCGGCATAGATGCGCAGGTCGCGGCTCTCGCCGAGCCATTGCGTCTCCACCGGCAATCCCGCGTCTCGCCGATCCAGCACCACCATGCGATGGCCAACCGAACCCGGTCCGACACCCGTGCCATCCTGTCCGCGCAGCAATTGGCTCAGCCGGTAGCGTCCCGGCGCGATCAGTTCCGCCTTGACGAAACCGATGACTTCCCAGTCGCCGCCATCACCCTGCACGGCAATCCGGTTGCTCCCGGCCAGCACGGCCAGTTCGTCCGCTGCAGCCAGATGCCCAGCCAGCAGGTTGATCTCAATGACATTGCCCCGGTCCCAGATCCCCTGCGGCCCCGCGGAGAGCGGCACCAGCAGTTCGCCCACCAGGCCACGCCGCGTGATCTCGGCGAGGCTGGCGCCGGTCGCGTCATCCACCACCTGCACCACGCCCGGCCAGGGCTGGGCATGGGCGGCCAGCAGCAGCCGACTGCGCGCCGGCTCGCTCGGCAAGGGCGGCAGATGCGCCGCCACAACCAGCGGGATCGAGCGCGGCGCGACGCCCGTGCCCTGCGCAAAGCCGCGATCCACCCCCGTCGCCAGTGCCAGCCCCGATGGCAGGCCGTGCGCCACGACCTTGCGTGCCAGACCGTCGCGGATTTCGCTGATCTCGAACGGCCCCTCGGCCAGTCCATGGATCGCAACCAGATCCCCCGGCTCCAGCGCCACGGCACTGGGCGGAAGCACAAATTCCAGCACCTCGCGTCGCGCCGCCTGCCCGTCCAGCATGCGCTCGGCGGCCAGCCGCGCGCTGGCGCCATCCAGCGTCAGCGCCACGCTTTGCGCCACCAATGGCCCGTCCGCGCGAACCAGCGCCGTCGCCGTGGCCGCCAGATAATCGCGCTCGCGATCCTGATAGGTCAGCGCCAGCCGCCCCGGCATTTCGGCCGGATCGGGTGAGCGGCGCGACAGCACCGCGCCCTCCTCCAGCACCAGGGCGTCCGGCTCGACTGAAGTCGCCACCGCCCGCCGCGCCTTGCCCAGATGCAGCCCGTGCACGCGATTGCGCATGGATAGGCCCGTCGCCCCCAGCAACGGCTCCAGCGCCTGCCGCGCCGTCGTCGCACTGCCCAGCACGCAGCCGGTGACGAAGGGCGCGGCGGGTTCGGCGCTCAGGCTCACGCCATGATCTTCCGCCATCGCCGCGGCCAGTTCATCGCTCGCCATGCCGCCCAGCCGGCCGGTCAGCCAATGGCCATTGCGATGGTTCTCGCCATCGCGCCACACATCGGTCAGCCCGGGAAAAGCCGGATAGGGCCGCGCGTCCCAGGTCCAGAGATGGATGCGCTCCACATCCACCATGCCGGCCGGATTGTTGGCGGGATCGCGCCAGAAACCCTGATGGGCCCGCAGCACCTGCCGCTGCATCAGCGCATCGGGCGTGCCGCGCGAAAAATACGGCCGCCCGTCCTCGGCACTCTTGGCATCGCCGAAAATATTGGGCTGGTTGCCCCCCTTGTCGACCGCGCCGCAGCCGAGCTCGGTGAAGACGATCGGTTTGCTCCCCGGCACCCAGGCCGTCGGCGTCGCCTTGCGCATCCCGCCCGGCCGATCGTGATGCGTATGGCTCCACCAGCTCCGGATATCCTTGAAGCGCCAGACCCAGGCTTCGCCATAGGCGCCATCGCTGATCGGGCTGCGAATTTGCGCCGCGCGATCCGCCGCGCTGGCATAATACCAGTCGAACCCCTCGCCCCCGGCGATATTGGCTTTGAGATACTCGAGGTCATATCCATCCGCCGACAGCGCAGCATCGCTATGCCCATGGCCCTCGCGCCAGTCGGCGACCGGCATGTAATTGTCGATTCCCACGGCATCTATCGCAGGCGATGCCCAGAGCGGATCGAGGTGGAAAAACTTCTCGCCATTGGGCTGATAGCCCGAATATTCGCTCCAGTCGGCCGCATAGGTGAGCCGCGTCCCCGCGCCCACCACGGCCCGCACCTCCGCCGCCAGCGCCACCAGCGCCTCGACAAAGGGGAAGCTGTTGCCAGCGCCGCGCACCGTCGTCAGCCCGACCATTTCCGACCCGAGCACCAGCAGGTCGACGCCACCCGCTGCCTGCGCCAGCCAGGCATAATGCAGCGCCATCTGCCGATAGCGCGCGGCAAAGCCCGCCACCTGTGCAGCCGCGACAGCGCTCCTGTCGGGCGTCCCCGCCTGCCCCGGTGCCGGGTGGCAGGTGATCCGCCCACGCCAGGGGTAACTCGCCTGCATGCCCCAGCCATATGGATCAACCAGCCCGTTCCCCACCGGAATATCCATCATCACCAGCGGATAGAGCGTAACCCTCAGCCCCCGGGCCTTGAGGTCGGCAATCGCCGCCAGCACCGCGGCATCGCTGGGCGTGCCGCCATAGGCCGGGCCCCCCTGATGCTGGCTGACCACGGGCACATCGCCCCGCCCCAGCCCCATCACGCGCCATTGGACGCCCTGCACGCTGCGCGCCGCCGCTTCCACCCGCGGCCCGATCAGGCAGTGCTCGCAGCGCAGGTCATTGCCGAACCAGGCCACCACCAGCGCAACCTGTCTGAGGTTCGGGCAGAGCGCCGTCAGCTCGTCGATGGAGACGGTCCAGTCGCTCTGTCCCCCCACGACATGGGCATTCTCGCCCGTCGTTTCGCCCGGCCCCAGCAGTCGCAGCCGCGGGGTCGGGTCATAGCCGAATTCCGTCGCGCCGGGGATGACGGTCACGGCCGTGATATCGCGCTCCAGATCCCCCACCACCCGGCAGAGTTCGACGCTGAGATGGGGAATGCGATTGCCAAACCGGTTGAGCGGCAATTGCTCCACCACCAGGTAGCACAGGCCCCGATAGGCCGGCGCCACGCTACCCTGCGTGGCCTCGATCAGCCCATCGGGCAATTGGTCCTCGGTGCCGCGATAAAAGCGGAGTGTCAGCCCCTGGGTATCGAGCAATTGCCCATCGGCCCAGATCCGCCCCATATGGGCCACCTCGCCCTCGCAGAAGGCCACGGCAAAGCTGGCGCCCACCACGTCCTCCTTGGGCTGGCTCACGCCCTTGGCGCCCTGGCTTTCCTGACCCAGCAGTTCCAGTTCACGCGCCCAGATGATATTCCCGCTCAGCCGGCTCCAGCCATAAAGCCGCGGCACCGCCCCGCCCTCGCTGGAATATTGCAGGCGAATATCGGCACCGACCTCCGGCGCGGTACGCTCGCCGAACAACACCGAGTCGACCGCATTCCCGGCCAGCGCGCCCAGCGCCCGCCCCACGGTCGCGCCAATCGGCCCGCCGACCAGTCCACCCACGAACTGCCCAGCCAACGACAATGCCAAAGTGGCCATTTTCTTGGTCCTCGAAGAAAGCCGCGTTTTTCGCTGCCATTGCCGCACGCTCGATGTCATCCCGGCCTTGAGCCGGGACCCATCCCGCGATCTGCGTTCCGCCGCCAGGTTTCTCAGTCGATCCCAACCACCTTGCGGCCGTTGGAAAATCTCAAGATGGGCCCCGGCTCAAGGGCCGGGGTGACACCGTGGTTGGGGCGCTTTCAGTGGTTGGAAACCGAAACCGCCCGCTCACCCGCCGCCCCCACGCCTCAGTCAAACTCGCCTCCACCACACCCAGCCGCTCCTGCGCATGGATGAACCGGCTCTCGCCCACCAAAATCCCGCAATGCTTCGGCTCGACCAGGCCACCCAGCCGGAACAGCAACACCTGCCCCGCGGCCAACGGCCCATGCTCCGCAATCAAAAACCGCTCCGCCGCGATCCGCAGCGCCCCGGCGTTGACCGGATCGCGCATGTCCGCCCGATAGGCCGGCAACTCCATCGGCTCATCGCCCAGCACCGCCCGCCACACGCCGCGCAACAGCCCGAGGCAATCGCAGCCAGCGCCAATGGTGGACGCCTGGTGCCGATAGGGCGTGCCGAGAAACGCTCGTGCCGCCACCACCACCGCCGCGCTCACTTGACCACCGCCCGCCCATCCAGCGCATCGCCCTGGCGCGGATGGCGCAGCACATAGTCGCTGCCCGGAATATGCGGAAAACCGCGGAAATTGACCGCATTGGCAAAGCGGGTCCGGCAGGTCTCAAAGCGCCGGTCGCAGCCCACCGTCACCACCAGCATATCGCCCGGCATGACCCAGTCCCCGACCTTCACCCCAAAACCCAGCGCATCGCCTCCAGCCACCCGCTGGTGCTGGAGCACACCGTCGCGCAGCCCCGCGCGTTTCCCGTCCGTCCACAATGCGGAACCGAAACCGAACGCATTCTCGGCAAAATGGCCGATCCCGCTCACCACCACCCTGTGGCTATCCTCCACCGCCATGACAGTGGCAAAGCCCTGCCGCTCCGGCCCGTCCAGCGCCAATCCACAGCGCGCATCGCCAACGGTCGCGTCGCACAGCCCCTGATAGATCCGCCCATGCGTGACATTGAGTCCCTGTTGGCCCGAGCGCAGCTCGGCGCGAAACAAGCCGTCCTCACGGACAATCTCGCCGATCACATCCACCCGCAACTGTACCCGCTGGCTGACATCGGCCCAGTTGACCCGCCAGGTTTCCACCATGGCCCCGTCATAACGCCCGAGCAGGATATCCTCTTCCGTGATCGCTTCGGCACTGATCACGCCCAGCACTTCCGAAGTCTCGACGCCCATGCCAAGCTTGCCCGGCACTTCGCTGCCATCGAGCCCGCTCACCGGTGTGTAATCCGTCCCACCAAAGCTCAGCACCCGATCGTGGTCGGTAAACCCCAGCACCACCCCATCGCGCCGCACCAGCGTCCAGCAGGTCGCCAGCGTCGTCTCACTCTGCGCGACATGTGCGGCAAAGCCGATCTCCAGCGTCCTCATGGCAAGATCTCCACCAGCGGAATGCTTGGCACCTCGGCCCCGTCGAAGCTGCTCAGTTCCACGTCCAGCCGGTCCATGTCGAAGCGCACCGGCACATCGAAGAGAAAGCCCGCGGTTACCGAAACACCATCGGCGGGCGGCGTGGCAAAGCCCACGACACCCGTCGCGAGATCGATCGTCCAGCCACTCAGCAAGTCCAGCCCCGCCACCGCCACGCGCACCGAACCCGAAATCGGCCGCGTGATCGGCCGCAGATAGGGATCAAAACTAGCGCCATAACGCTTGCTCAGCTGAAACTCCGCGCGCACGCCGTCGCCCGTGCCGATCCTCTGGTCCAGCGCCGTCGGCACCGCGCCACCGCTGGAAAAATCCAGCCCATCGCGCCACAAAAACCCATGCAATCTGCCGCGCCTTTCCTCGAAAAAAGCCAGCACCGCCGCCATGTCGGCGCGCGATTTCACCCCATAGCCGGCATTGTAGCGCCGCCGTGAATGCGCCCAGCGCCCATTGCGCTGCTCGCGCCCGCTGGCCAGCGTCACCACATCGGTCCGCCGCTCCGGCCCACCCCGCGCGCCCAGGGCGACGTCGAGCGGAAAGCGGATTGCATGAAAGGCCATGATGGATTTCCTTTGGATACCCCCACCTATCCTCCCCCTGATAGGGGGAGGGACCGCGTGGTGGATGGGGCAAGAGCGTGGATTAATCTCGATCTAGTCCCTCCCCCTTTTCAGGGGGAGGTTAGGTGGGGGTACTCTTCCTAACTCGACCGTGTCCCCCGCTTCACCGCCCGCAGCAGCATGGCCGAAATCTCCGCCTCGCTCTGGACGAAACTGCGCGCATCGCTGGCCGCCACATTGAAGGTCACGTTGACCGCGCCGCCACCACCGGCGACGCCCAATCGTCCATCGGAGCCGCGGGCCAGCGGCATGATTGCCTCCGGCCCGCGCTCCCCCACCAGGCCTGACGACGTGCCCAGTGGAAAATAGCTCGGCGTCGCGATCACCCCGCCCTTGGCGAAGGGTGTGACTGTGCCGAGCGCCGGATTGGTCCCGGCAAACAGGGAATTCATAAAACCACCTGCGAGATCGCCGAGCGGTTTGAAGGCGGCTTTCAGCGCGATATCGGCAAAGCCCTGCGCAATATCGCCCAGCATGGCTTTGAGCGACTTGCCGTCGAGCAGTGCGCCGCGAAAGCCGGTGGACACACTGCGCGCCACGCCGGCCGCCAGGTCCTCGATCCGCTCGAGCTCCAGCGACACATCGCCGAGCTCGCGTTCGAAGCCATCGGGAAACAGCTCATCGGCCATCGGGAAAGCGCTCCATCAGCATGTCCAGTTCACGCCGCCCCAGCGGCGCCCCGCGATCGCCCACCACCGCGCCCCAGGCGGCCGCCAGCTCCCGCGGGCTCATGCGCCAGAAGTCGCGTGGTGGCAGGCGCAGCACGCCCAGCCCGAAGCGCATCGCCGCCTCCCAGGGAAAGGGCGTCATGCTGCCTCTCCAAAGGTTGCCCTCAGCAGGCGCGCCGCGATCTCGGCCGCGCCCTTCAACCCGCCCTCGATGGCAAAGCGCGCCAGGTCATCGTCGGAAATGTCATTGCCGCCGCCACGCAGCCCGGCGCCCAGGATCGCCGTCAGGTCCCGCGCCGACACCCGTCCACTGCCGAACCGCTCAGCCAACCCGACGAGATCCCCCGCCTGCAACCGGCTCTCCAGCTCCGCCAGCGCCCCCAGCGTCAGGCACAAAACCCTCCGCTCGCCGCCGATCTCAGCGTCGATTTCACCCCGCAGGTGATTTCTCATGATGATCTCCTAGAGCGCCGTAAACGTCACTTCGCCCGCACTCTCCAGCGCGAGATCAAACGTCACCTCGCCCGCATGGTCGGCGGCAAATTCGAGTGCCACGATCTGGAACGGGCCCTGCACCGTGCCGAAGTCGGGAAGCGTCAGCTGCCAGTTGCGGATCGTGCCGGCAAAGAACAGGCTCCGCACCTGCGCATCCGAGGCGCCATCCTTGAACACCCCCGCCCCGCTGACCGAAGCGCGCTTCACCCCGCCGCCCGCCAGAAGCTCGCGCCAGCGCCCGGCACTTTCCTGGTCGGTCGTGTCGACGCTCGAGGCATTGAAGGCCAGGCTCCGCGTGCGCAGCCCGGCCACGGTGAGAAAACTACCCGACCCGGTCTGGTCGAGCTTGAGCAACATATTCTTCCCGCTCTGTGCGGCCATTTTTTGGTCCTTTCAGATTGGCTCGGAGAAAAACCGCAGTGTCACTGCGGCGCGCGCCAGGCCGCTGTTGCGGTCGATCATCGTTTCCGTGCGCAGATGATCGCGATGCGTCACGACGATGCCGGTCGCCACAAAGCTCTCGGCCACCGCTGCCACCCTTTCGGCCATATCCAGCGCCCGCTTGCGGCTCGGCTGGTCGCTCCAACAATGGATCAGCAGCCGGTGCTCCAGCACTGGCGCCAGGTCGCCATCCCTTGCGATCCCGTCATGCCGGGCAATCACCACATAGGGCGCCGCCCGCCCCTTGGGCACGGCATCGAAAACACCCTCCGCGCCCACCAGCGCCACCAGTTCAGCATCCGCCCGGAGCGCCATCACCAGCGCCCCCTGCAACAGTGCAATCGCCTGCATCGCCCTACCCCGTGAAACTGGTCTCGCTGCAGGCGCAGCTGAGATAGGCCTTGCGGCCATTGAGATCTGCCGCGCTCACCACATCCAGATTGCGCCCGCGATAGACGATGCGGTCGCCCGGCCGCACGTCATTGCGAAAGCGCAGCACTACGGCATGCGAAATTTCCACCGCCCTGCCATCCATGCTGGTGCCCTGCCGCCCGGCGAGACTACGCACCCGCGCCCAGAGGTCGCTGATCGGCACGAAGAGCGCCACCTGCCCGCCCTCCTCCTCGTCCATGGTTTCCCGGCGTCGCAACTGCACCCGGTCGGTCAGCGTGCCGAAGGGCGGGATATCCCCGCTCACAGCCGCACCCGCTTGTACTGGCCGACCATGCGATCAAAGCTCGACGGCACCAGAGCACCTGAACCAGCCACGATCACCGCGTCGCGATGCTCGAACCAATAGGCCACCAGCATCAGGATCGCCTGGCGAATGTCCGCTGGCACATTGCCCGGCTCGACACCGAACCCGGCGACATAGTCCACCTCGATCCCCTGCCGCTCCCGCAGCACGGGCATGCCGGTTACCAGTGATGGCAACAGCAGCCGATCCGGCTCGCTCAAAAACTGCCCCAGCGGCACCACATGCGCCGCGCCGCCTACGTCAAAAGCGGTGATCTCCGTCACCGCCATGAAAGGCGTCACGGGAAGCCGCAGCTGGCCGTCCCCCGGCCAGTCATCCAGCACCAGCCGCCAGCCCTGCGCCACCAGCGCCCGCCCGGTCACGCCCTCGACATGCAACCGCGCCGCCCCGATCAGTGTCGTGATCAGCGCATCCTCGGTCGTGTCATCGAGCTTGAGAAACGCCCTCGCCTCGCCAAGCGAAACCGGCTCCTCCGCGGGCCCCGCGAGAAGGTATGAAATCATGTTTTTGGCCTTTTGGTTTTGCTTGTCGCTGAACCCTCAGTCGACAACCCTCTCCCCTTGAGGGAGAGGGACAGGAAATCCGCGTTCAGCGGATTTCCAGGGTGAGGGGTTGGCACCGCAAACTGAGTGCCTAAGCAGAGAACCCCTCATCCGTCTCGGCTTCGCCGAGCCACCTTCTCCCTCAAGGGGAGAAGGTTGAGACCGAGTGTGTGGACGCGCCGGCGTTCAGCTGACAGCAAACTTCAGCAGCTTGATCGCATCGTAGTCCGCAATCCCGCCACCAACCCGCTTGGTCGTATAAAACAGCACATAGGGCTTGCTGCTGAACGGGTCGCGCAGCACGCTCACCCCCTGGCGGTCGACGATCAGATACCCCCGCTTGAAATCGCCAAAGGCAATCGACATCGACCCCGCCGCAATCCCGGGCATGTCCTCGGCCTCGACCAGGTCAAAGCCCATGAACCTTGCCTTGCCATCGGCCGTCGCTGCCGGCTGCCACAGGTAGTTCCCGTCCGCATCCTTGAGCTTGCGCAGGGTCCCTTGCGTCTTGCGGTTCATCACCCAGCTGGCATTCTGCCGATAACCAGCCTTGAGCGCATAGACCAGATCGATCAGCACATCGCTGGCACTGGTTGCCGGCAGCGCACCCGCCACGCCGGTCGGCACATAGCCGAGGTTTCCCCAGCTCCAGTTGATCTCGTTGACCGCAGTTGCCGCCAGGAACCCCGTCGGCTTGTTGACGCCATTGCCAGTGACGAAGGCCGTGGTTTCCTGCGCCGCAAAGGCCGCATTGACCTCTTCGGCGATCCACTGGCCGACATCCACCGCCGCATCGTCGAGGAAGGCCGATGTCGCCGCCGGCATGGCATAGAGTTCCATGGTCGGATAGCTGAGCTCGGCCAGGGTCTGGCTATTGGTCACCGGCCGCGCCGCCGTTTCGCCGACCCAGCCCACCTGCGGCCCGGTGACCGAAATCGGCCGCTTGTAGACCGCGCCACTCACCTGCCGCACGCCGGCAATGGCGCGGATCGGCGATACCGCCGTCATCAGCCTGGTGATCTCGGTCTCGGTCTCGGGCGGCACCACATAGCCGCCATCGGCATTGACGCCGATCTGCAGCGCCTTTTCCTCGCCGCGCTTGACGTAGGACGCGAAAGCCGCCTTGTATTCGCCGCCGAGCGACGCCGCCTTGCCATCGAGCGCCGGACGGGCGCGCTCCAGCGCCACGCGGTCGAGCGCCGCCTTCTGCCCGTCGAGCACGGCGTTCAGCCGATCCAGCTTGCCTTCGAGCAGCGTATCGGCCGAGCCGCGCTTTTCGATCTCGGCGATGCGCTGGTCATTGGTGCGCTTGAATTCCTCGAAGGCGCCGGAAAATTCGGCGAAGAGCGCAGCAATGTCGCTCCCCGCGCCGGCCTTGGTTTCAAGGCCGTCACTGGTCATGTCCATCTGTTTGGATATCCTATCGGTTACGGATAGCGTCGGTCGCCGCCACAATGGCAGCGCCGGTGGAAAGCGAGGCCGGCGCGATGCGCGCCGCCTCCATCATCGGAAAGGTGACGATCGAGATTTCAAACAACTCGATCTGCCAGAGTTTGCGCGTGCCCCCCTCGCGGGTCGCCCTGACGGTGCGGAAGCCGATGGACAAACCATCCAGCGCCCCCTGCGCGATCAGCCTGCGCAGCGCATCCGCGCGCTCGACCCCCGGCACCAGCCGCCCGGCAACGAACAGCCCATGCCCATCCTCGGCAATGGTCTCCCAGATGCCGACCGGCTCCTTGGGATCATGCTGGAACAGCATGCGGACGCGGTCGCGCCGCTTGCCGAGGCTTTTGGCAAAGGCCCCCGGCATGACCACGTCGCCACCGCTGTCGAGAATATTGAACAGGCTGGCATAGCCCGAAAACCGTCCATCCGCCTCGATGGCAATGGCGCCCATCAGCGCTTGCCCGGCTTGGCTGACACTGGCTTGGTCTTGGCCAAAGTCCCCGCCAGGTTCCAGGCAAATTGCCGGAACGTCTGCTGCGCATTCTCGCGATTTGGCTTGTTTGCCATGGCTTTAGTCCTCCTTGCGAAACAGGCGATTCAAATTGGCGATCTCCTGCACGAAGTCGTTGAAGTGTTGATTCACCTTGGCCATCTCGCGCAGGCTCCAGACGAGGAGCCCCGAAGCCCCGCTGGCCCAGAGAAACAGCGCAAGATGGGCGAGGTCGCCCCGCTCGATGACGGTTTTGGTCAGGTCGTCCATTGCTCCCTCCGGGCAAAGAAAAGGCCCGCCGAAGGGGCGGGCCTTGGGTTTCATGCATAGCTGGCAGATGGCCTCGGCCCTAAAGCCGACGTCGGATCAGCCCGAAAAGAGAGTCGATATGAGCAGCCGAGGTGAAGCCGAAATCCGCCTTTGACCGTCGCCACAGATCTAAAAGACGGTCGCCCGAATTGGGCAGGATAAGCACCTTGTCCAAGAAGCCGGCCAGTTCTCGGCGTTCCTCCTCCGACAGACCCATCACGAGATAGTCCGCAAGCGCCGTGTCCTTTGCTTCGACGAAGTCGAGAACGTCCTGATGAAACCGCATGGCGATAGCCCAGAAGCTTGCGGGCGCATCCGGCGCATCATTAGCCATACCTATACTCCCGACGATGCCAGATAAGTCTCCACGATCGCCGAGCGCAGGCGCCACTTGGGCTTGCTCGACCACTGCGCCCAGGCAGACTTCAAGACGTCGCTTTCCCAAAATGCGTTCAGCGCGGTGTAAAAGTCGCGCACCAGAACCCGGCGCTCGATGCGAACGGCAAATTCCAGCCGGTCGGGATACGTCCAGGCCGACAACGTCACGGTTGGCGCAGTGCCCGACACGACGATCGCGGCATAGCCACCCTCCATGTCTATTCCCAGAGAGCCTTCACCGGCAGCAACAAGATGCTCCAACCAATCGATGAACTGCAGGCGATATTCTTGGTCTGCATGGACACGAAACAAGGATAGAGGGTCACAGCTGTCGATGCTGTCCGGCGAGTATAGTCCCCACTCGACCACAGAATTGCCCGCTTTGATGTCGATCGGGATTTCCCACGCGACCGGTGCAGCAAGACGGATTGAAACCTCATCCACGACTGGAAAATCGTCTCTGGTCAGGTTCTTGCCGGTTCGGACAAGCGCGGCGAGCTTGTCTGACGTTCCGGTTCTGACGATGACAAGTCTGTGCTTCATCTCAATCAGCTCCCCACATTTCGACTGGATACAACTGATGGATTTGTCCCGTTACGGGATCGAAACGAATTCTAACTCTATCGGTTAGCTGTCCGTATTTGTCCACTCCCACCAACAGCGGGGTCACGGCGCCCGTGGTCAGATCGACCTCAACAAAGTCGCCGGAAAATTCGTAGAGGTTGCCATGCGTCCAAGGCATCGGCACCGTATGCCTGCGATACAGGTCGTCTACTATACTCTGTATGGCTTCCGGGGTCGAAAACTGAAGCAAAAATCTGCTGTTGTTGGGTCGCGTTCTTGGTGTGTAAAAGCCGTGAGAATTGATGATGTGAAACATCCTCTCGGGCGTGATGATCGGATTTATGCTGAAGTTTTGCGCAACGCGAACGCGTTGGCTGGCTCCTGATTGACCCGTTACTGCGCCAGCGCTAGGTATCCACTGCCCACCCTCTGATGTCCCTTTTGGAGCTCTGGGCTGGTCCGGACGGTACTTGTGGGAAAGTCTATCAAGAGCTTGCCAGAAGCGGCGTAGCGCCAGCGTCAGCCTGAGATCTGCGATATGAGATCGGATTTCCGGCCGCATCATCACATCCCCACCAGCGCCCGCTTCTCCGCATCCGTCAAAAACTCCGCCGCACTGACCCTGGCCCAGAGCGCCGCGCGGTCCTCGGCCAGCGCCTCGACCCCATCGAAGTCCGGCGTCACCACCGCCCCGCCAAACGCCGGGCCCAGCCAGGTGCTGAGTTCATCCGCCACCCGCAGCACCAGAGGGATCAGCGTCTGTCGCCATAGCGCGCGATTGGCCTCGGCGAGATTGGCATAGGTATTGTCGCCCGGAATGCCGAGCAGCATGGGTGGCACGCCGAAGGCCAGGGCGATATCCCGCGCCGCCGCGTGGCGCGCCTCGATGAAATCCATGTCGCGCGGCGACAGTGCGATCGTCTTCCAGTCCAGCCCGCCTTCGAGCAGCATCGGCCGACCGGCATTGCCCGTGCCGGTAAAATTCTCCTCCAGCTCGACCTTCAGCCGATCAAACTGGTCCCGCGTCATGCCCTGGGCGCCGGCCGAATAGACCAGCGCCCCGCTCGGCCGCGCCGCATTGTCGAGCAGCGCCTTGTTCCATTCGGCGGCAGCATTGTGGATGTCCATGCTGGTCTGCGCCGCTTCGAGCGGCGCCATGCCATAGTGGTCGTCCGCCGGATGAAACAGCGCCAGGTGCAACACCGCCGCGACCGGCCCGCCATCCTGGCGCAGCCGGATCGTCCGCCCGCCGGCGGTATAGTCATAGGCCTCCGGCCAACCGTCCGCCCCGGCCACAACCTTCATCCGGTCCGGCCGCAGGCCAAACAGGCCCCTGACCGCCCCATCGACGATTCCCGCCTGCAGATAGGCGTTGCCACTGGTCTGCAGATAGGCATAAACCGCCTCGAGCAATTCACTGCCCGACTGCCGCCCATTGGGCCGGCCGAGCAGGTCCTTCAGCGGATGCTCATCCAGCCGCTTGCCATTCTCGCTCACCACCAACGGCACCCGATTGGCCGTTTCGGCAATCAGTCGTATACAGCGATAGACCACCGGGTTGCGGGCAAAGCCCTGGTTCACGAGGCTCGCAAACCCCCGCCCACTCCAGTTCGCCGCCCCGAGCTGGCTAAGGCTGAGCAGCGAATGCCCGGCAAAGGCCTTGGCTTCGACAGGCGTGTTTGCTCCGCCGCGAAACAGGCGGTTGATCCAGTTCGGCATGGTCAAAACGTCCCTATTTCTATATGTTCATCGTGAACATGCGAGGCTTCAAAGATGGCTCACGCCAAGCTACGGACCCAACGTTCTGACATGGGCGCTCCCCCTTTGGGGCAGCAACCCGTTCTCGGCGCCGCCACGGCGTCGTTTGCTCCTGTGCCCAACCTTGCCGAATTGGAGCAGACCGGCGGACCGGAGTTTGACGGCAAACTTGAGCTACCGACCCGCGTGCATTGGTCATCTCGCTTTTCACCGGATCTCTTCGAAGATTGAGCCTGCTCCTCGACACAAATATCCTGTCGGACCTGCGTCGACGCCGCGAGGGGCGCGAGAAGCTGTTTGCCTGGCGTGACACCGTCGCCGGTCAGGCCAAATACATCTCGGTCATGTCCCTGATGGAGATCGAGGACGGCATCTTGCGCTCGGAACATCGCCACGACGCCCATGTCCCGGCGCTCCGCATGTGGTTCTCAAGCCTGCTGCAACAGTTCGATCGAGCCACGCTCAGTGTTGACACAGAGGTCGCCCTGATGACCTCCAGACTGCAGCGCATTCGAACCGTCCCGATGAATGATGCCATCATTGCCGCAACCGCCCTTGTGCACAACCTGACGGTCGTCACTCGTGACGAGCACGACTTCAGGGATCTCGGTCTGCGTATCATCAACCCCTGGACCTAATCACCACAACCGCCTGATCCGCGGCCCCATCGGCCCCAGCATCAGGTCTGTCACAGCCCAGACCAGCGCATCGACCCGGTCCGGGGAGTGGCCATTGCTCAGCCCATCGAGCCGGAAGGCGCACATTTCGTCCTCCAGCGCGGTCAGCCCGTCGCCGTGGCTCACCAGCCCGCGCCCATAGAGCGCTGCCACCGGCTCGGCCCTTGTCCACTTGCCCCGGCTGGCCCGCACCTCGCGGATCGGCACCTGGGCATCGGCCTGTCGGATCACCTCGCGCACCAGGTCCCCGCCCTGATTGACCTCCACCACGATGGCATCCGCACCATGCGCATGAAAGGCCGCCACCGCCCGGCGCGCCCATTGCATGGGCTGCACCGCATGCATGGTGCAATCCTCCAGCACCGCCGCGCCCTCGCCGACCCGGCCGGCCACGACGATGCCGCAAGCATCGGATCGCGATGTCCCCGTCACCGGCGGATCCACCGCGACGACAATGCGTTCCACCGCGCCCCCCTCGAAACGCCGGAACATGGATCGCTGCCACAGCGCATCCGGCATGTCCTCGATCAGCTCCCCATCCAGCTCCTGCCGCCCGAGCACGGAGCCCTTGTAGCGACCCACGACGTCGTCGAGAAAGCGTGGAGCCAGATGGGCGTGATTATCCTGCGTTCGCATATGGCGCACCACGGTGTGCTCATCGGCCAGCAGTCGCCGCAGCAGCGGGATCGGCCGTGGCGTCGTCGTCGCCAATTGCCTTGGCCGGTCGCCCAGCCTGAGGCCAAACTGCAACTGGTCCCATGCCGCTTCCGCATTGGGCCATTTGGCTACCTCGTCGCACCAGGCGGCCGCGAACTGAGGCCCCCGGAAGCGATCGGGATCGGACGCGGACATCAGGAAAGCCTCCACCCCATTGGGCCAGACCAGCCGGTTGCCCTTGATCGTGGGCTGCTCGCCATCGGCGCAGACATCGACGATGCCGCTGTCGCCGCGCACCATGATGGTCAGCGCCTCGGCCATGTTCTCGCCCACCAGAGCGATGGGCGATATCTTGCGTTGCGCGAGGCTGCGCACCCATTCGGCGCCGGTCCGAGTCTTGCCGCAACCCCGCCCACCCATGAACAGCCAGGTCGTCCAGTCGCCCTCGGGCTCGCGCTGCTGTTCGTAGGACCAGTGCGACCAGTCGTAGAGCTTGGCATCCACCTCGCCGTCGACCATTGCGGCGACCTGGGTTCTTCCATCAGCGGCGGTTGTATTGGTCAATTCGTCTTGCCAGCTTTTCGCGCTTCTCGGCCATGTCCCGCTTCGGCGGCACGATCTCGATCTTGTTCTCGGCCGCTTCCATGCTGGCGATCTTGTCGAAATTCCTGATCAGGTCGGTCAATTGCCGTGTCTCCGTTTCGCTCAGCGTTTCGCCGGTTGAATTGCCCAGCTTGGCTACCTGCCGCTCGAGCAGGGCGAAGAGCCGGCTGAAGGTCGAGCCCTTGCGGTCGCTGTTGCGCAATTGGCGCGACAGCCAGCGGTCCTTGCGACAACGGTTCTCGAACTGCCCTTTGGTCACGCCGAACTGCGTGCAGATCTGCTTGATGCTGTCGTCGCTCAATTCATAGGCGCGCCGGATCGCGATCCAGTCCGGACCGTCGCCACTTTTTACTGCTGTCATGAAGTCCTCGGATGGTTTGTCAGGTCCCCGCTACAGCGTTGTGACCCACTTTTCCGACCATGCCATAACCATAGCATGCCAGCGTCACGCGGGGAAAAGTCCCACGAAATTTCTGCACTTCCGCGGCCAAGATATTGCCACGCCCCGGAAAAAACTTCGATTCCAGCGGTTTCAAACTGTCGGATTGGCCGGCCAGCGCGCCCGCCCCGCTCAAAGCCCGGGAGAAAACCAAATTCTGGCGCACTTGAAATCGGATCAATCAATCCGCGCGAAATACTGAAGGTCTTTAGAAATTTCCTTGCAACATGACTGCAATCTTCAAACATCATCAATAAAACAGATCGTAATGATTGCTTGATTGAGGGGGACACCAATCATGGCACGCGACGTCGAGCGATATATCCGCATTCAGGAAAAGGGGCCGGCCAAGGGCGACATGGCGGTCACCTGGCGCACCCTACCCAATTGCGAAAAGGTCCCGGTCTGGGAAACGGCCAAGGCCTTCAGGCTCGACGAGGGCCAGACCGATCCGGTCACCGTCCACATCTTCCACATTCCCCATGTGCCGAAGGTCAGCCGCGGCCATCGCGTGGTCTATCTCGGCCTGCCCTTCCAGGTCGCGGAAGTCTCCAACACCCCGCAACTGCTCGGCCTCGAACTGCGCTGCCGCGCCGAAATCGCATAGGCCCCACGCCAAGCCGTCCTGCGCCGCATTGGTTCGGCCGCTCACCGCGTGGCCGTGCCATCTTGTCTTCTTCCCGATTGGCCTTCATCCTGCGCTTCTTTGAGCGATTTTTCCGGGATTTGCCGCGTGCCCTGTTTTCATTGGCGACTTCAATGCTGGCTCGCTCAGCCTGTTGCCGCCATGGTCGAGGTCATTGCCACCCATCCTGCCTCGGCCTGACCGCCAGGGCAGGCTTGCCGCGATGATTGGGCTTGTGCAGGTTCTGTAGCATTCAAGCAGGAGACGTCTCTTGTTGCCGTTCTTGTCGGACCTCCTGTCTCCCTTCTTTGGCGCCATGCGCCTGCTTGGCTCCGACATGCTGCTGATCGCTCTGGGGGCCTGCAGCGCTTTTTTCGTCACCGTACTGGGCATTCCCCGTATTGTTCATCGCCTGCCGCGCGATCGTGGCCGGGCCTTTGCCGTCGATGCGGACAAGAGCGTGGGCAAGCCGATGGGCGCCGGTCTTTTTCTCATGCTGGTCTTTGCCGCTGCCGTCCTCATCTTCGTGCCCTGGCGAGCGGACCTGGTCCTGTTCCTCGGCGTGCTGCTATTGGCTGCCGCCGTCGGCTTTGTCGACGATGCTACGGGCGGGCTGTCGCAATATCAGCTGGCTGCCTTCGATCTGCTGGCGGCGGGACTGTCGGCTGCGCTGCTGGTGGGCGGCACGACGACGGTGGACCTGTGGTTTCCGCTGGTAAGCGGCTCCTTTACGCTGCCCGCCTTTGCCGTCTTCCTGCTGTTTCTCGGCGTGATCTGGATCGCCATCAATGCCACCAATTGCAGCGACGGGGTGGATGGACTGTCTGGCAGCCTCAGCGTGGTCTCGCCCGTCTTCCTGGGCTTCCTGCTCTATGGCGTGGTGGGCGACGAGGCGACGGCGACCTATCTGCTGATCCCCTTTGATGCCCGCACCGGGTTATGGGCCAGCCTGGCTTTCATCATGGTAGGGGGCCTCGCCGGCTATCTCTGGCACAATGCCCCACCGAGCACCGTGCTGATGGGCGACGCCGGGTCGCGGCCGCTGGGCCTCTTGGTCGGCGTGCTGGTCTGCGCCAGCCACAATGTGCTGCTGATCGTGGTCGTGGGCTTCGTCATCCTTGCCAATGGCGGCACGGGCATCGTCAAGATTGCGCTCAAGCGCTTCTTCAGGATCCTGGTTTTCGGCCGCATCCGCTTTCCGCTGCACGACCATTTCCGCAAGCAGGCCGGCTGGACGGGAACGCAGGTGCTGATGCGCTTCGTCATCGCCCATCTCATCCTGTCTGCCCTGCTCTACGCCGTGCTGCTCAAGGTGAGATAGATATTCTCACACTCGGAACAGACCCCGCCGCCATCGTCAGCCTGAGAGGATCTTTCGTGTTCAATCCCGCCGACCATCACGTGCCGCAATCGTCCTACAGCAAGCTCGACCTGCTGAACTCCGCCAATGGCGGCTATTTCGGGCCCGGCAATGCGCAATTGCCGGCGCCGCCCATGCTGATGATGGACCGCATTACCGAGATCACGCTCGACGGCGGTCCGCATGGCAAGGGCCATGTCGTGGCCGAACTCGATATCAGTCCCGACCTCTGGTTCTTCAATTGCCATTTCCCCGGCGATCCGGTGATGCCGGGGTGCCTGGGGCTCGATGCCATGTGGCAGGTGGTCGGCTTCTGGCTTGGCTGGTCCGGGTCGCCCGGCAAGGGCCGCGCCTCGGGCGTGGGGGAGGTGAAATTCCGCGGCGAGATCACACCACAGACCCGGCTGGTGCGCTACGAGATTGACATGCGCCAGGTGCGGCGCGGCCGATTGGTGGTTGGCGCCGCCGATGGCCGCGTCTTCGCCGATGGTGCGCTGGTCTATCAGGCGCATGACATGAAGGTTAGCCTGATCGCCCCGGTCGCCTGATCGTGGCGGGCGAGGCAAGCAGGTCAGTCGATAGCCAGATCCCGCTTGGGCGTGGGCGCGTGGCCGAGGTGTTCGCCAGGGGCGAGCACGTGCTCAAGCTCTACCGGGACGGCGCAGGCAAGGCGGCCGCCTTTCGCGAAGCCGCCACGCTGGCCCTCCTCGAGGACACGGGCCTCCCCATACCCGGGGTCGTGGCCGCTGGGCTCTACGACGGGCGCTGGGGGGTGGAAATGAGCCGCGCCGCCCGGCCCGCTGTGGCCTGGGACGCCCCAGCGATCGCGGCGCTGCATATCCGCATCCACCAGGTTCGCGGCAAGCCGCTGCCCGCGCTCAAATCGAGACTGCGGCGCGATATCGGCAATGCCCGCCAGCTGGATGACGCGCTGCGCAGCAAGCTGCTGTCGCGGCTCGACACTCTCGCCGAAGGCGACGCGCTCTGCCATGGCGATTTCCATCCCGGCAATATCATGGGCAGCGCGGCAGCACCCGTCGTCGTCGACTGGCTCGACGCGGCCACAGGGCCATCCGAGGCCGATGCCTGTCGCAGCTATCTGCTGTTCCTGCACCACGCGCCTGCCTTGGCCGAGCCCTATCTCGACGCCTATTCGACCCTTGCGGGGCGACCACGCGACACTATCCTGGCCTGGCTGCCGATCGTCGCGGCGGCTCGCCTCGCCGAAGGTGTCCATGACGAGGTTGCGCGCCTTCTGGCGCTGGCCGCCGGCTGACCGTTGCGCCTCACGCCCGATCCAGCCGCAGGATGAAGCGGAACACCTGGCTTCCCTCCCACCACATGGGAAAATTGGTGCCCCACTTGTTGTTGTAGAGGTTGAAGGCCACCCCCTGCCCGAAGTCGGGAACTTCGGGCTGGAAGGGCATGAAGGGCGCGAGCGCCGGCGCCACCAGCGCCGCATCGAGCGGCGTAACGGTCAAGGCGCCCTGCCCCAGCCGCGCCCGCATTGCCGTGACGGCCTGCAACTGGCCACCGCCGCGGCGCACGATATTGTCGGCCGCATGCCACAGCCCCAGTTTTTCCAGCTGCCATTCGTTCGCACCCGCCGGCCTGATGCTGAAGAACCCCGCCTCGGGCATGCGATTGGCCGGCTTGTCGCGCAAAACCAGCGTCACCGCCACCTGATCGGCATCGATCCCCTGGATGTGGATTTCCTGCCGCGCCGGACCGCCCAGCGCGTCACGCGCCTCCGGCTCCAGCTCGGCGATGCCAACCCCGCCATCGACGCCCAGGTGACGCGGCACAAAGCGCGCCGTCCGCGCCGTTTTCGCACGCTCCAGCCCCGGCTTGTCGTGATCGAGAATGGCCCATTCGAGGCAATGCTGCAGATAGCTGTCGAGATGGGTCTGGAGGCTTGCCGAGTCAAAACTCTCGTGGCGATAGCCAAGCAACGCCCCATCCTGGCCCTCCACAACCTGCCCGTCAGGCGCCACGAGCCGCAGGACATCGCCCGTCGTCGCATCAAGATCGGCCGTCCAGCCCTTGTCCTCCAACTGCAGGCCGGCCTGTGGCACCGCTGGCGCAGGCGGCGTCAACCCGGCCAACGCGGCGTCCGCCGCGGCCCGGTCCGCACCATCCAGCGCCTGCAGGGCCGTATCGATGTAGCCGCGCTGTTCGGCCCAGGACTGTTCGGCATAGGCAAAGCGATAGTCCGATCGGCGCGACGCTTCGAAGTCGCTGCGATCCCAGGCCTTGTCATCGCGCAGATAGGTCTTCACATCGACGCCCCAGGTGTGCTCGGCCACCATGGCAAGGCCTCGACCAAAGGCGCGGCGCTGCGGCGTCAGCGTCTCGAAGCCGTCGTAGAACCGCTGCAGCGCACGGAAGCGCGCCAGCTTTTGCGGGTCGCTGGCCGTGCCATGGATCCAGCTGTCGCCAATCTCCTGTTCCAGCACCGGAAACTGCGCCCGCCGCGCCCACATTTCCGCGCCAAAAGCATCGAGCGTCGATGCCACGATCCTGGCATCGGGATGGTCGTGGCGCATGGCCCGCAGCGCCTCGACGGTCTGGCCGACGCTTTGCGGGCCGATATTGTCATTGGTATGGGCAAAGCTGAGGCCGATATCGGGCCCGGCCGGGAAGTCGGTCGCCCCATAGGAGGCCTGATACATCACCACCACTTCGGCGCCATCGGGCGCCCGCCAGACAAAGATCGGCGGCACATCGGGCACGGGGCTCGCCGTATTGACGCCCAGATGCAGGAAGCGGATCCCAGCCGCCGCCAGCAGCGGCACCATGCCCAGCGTATGGCCGGGCACATCGGTCATCTTGGCCGCGATGGTCGTGTTGCCAAAGCGCTGGTCGAGCTCTTCTGCATAGCTCAGCCCGGCCCTGAACAGGGCCGGCGACATCAGCTCGGTATGGGTGGTAAAGGGCAATCCATGCCAGGCGATCAGCCCGCGCTCGATGGCCCGCTCCAGCCGCCGCACCCGCGCGGCATCCTGGCTCTGCAGATGATCCCAGATCAGCCAGGCGCCGGTCGTCCAGATGAAGGCGGGCGCCTCGGGATTTTCGGCAAAGAAATGCTCCCCCGTGGCGATCGCCTGGGGAATGAACTGTTCATGATATTGCCGCCGTACCGGCGCGGCATGATCGGTGAAACCGATATCGAGATGGGTCTTGAAGACCAGGTGAATGGTTGGCACGGCCATGCAGGTTCCTCCCCTGCCCGCCTGTTTGGCAAGGATGGGACAGGACGGCAAGAGCGCCCTGCGCGATCGATCAGGCACGTCGTCGGAATTGGCGCTGCTCGACGCCATCTGGCGATCGTCTGCTCATCGACCATGCCCGCCGCCGCACGCATTCCTTTAAGACCAATGCGGTTAGATAGACCCGGACAGGGGGCGACTCATGGCGAAGAAAAAGCAGAATTCGAACTGGGCCGGATGGGTCATCCTGGGTGTCATCGGCTTCGGCATCTATCAGTTCGCCATGGTGGACCGCCCGGCGACCGGCGGCAGCGCCAGTCCTGCCGCCAGATCGGCGCCGCCGGCATCACCAGCATCCGCATCGGCGCCGCTTTCCGCGCCCCGTTTCGTCAATGTCGCGTCCCTCAATGTCCGCCACACGCCCGACACAGCCGGTCCCCTGATCATGACGTTGCCGCGCGGCACGGCGCTGCGGGTCATCGACCGGCAGAATGGCTGGCTCCTTGTGGACCTCAATCCGAGTCTTGAGGGCTGGGTTTCAGAACAGCTCACGACGACCCAGGCGCCACAGAAACGCCTGGTGCCACCAGCCGCACTGACCGGCTCGCGCTAGGCGCGGCCCCGCGCCGGCGCTCTTTCAGCCAAACTTGCGCCTGGCGTCCAGCGCCAGGCCCAGGCCCACGCTGCCCAGCACGTCGGTGCGGACCAGTTCGGCGTCGGGGAACAATTCGCGCAGCCGGCTGGCAATGGCCGGGACCTGGGTCGAGCCGCCAGTCAGGATCAGGCTGTCGATCTCGCCCTTCTCCACCCCTGCCCGCCGCAGCGTTTCGGCAATGGTGGCCTCGATGCGCTGCACCGAATGATGCAGCGCCGCTGTAAAGTCGGCGATGGTCATCTCCGTTTCGATCAGCCGGTCGCGCACGGGGAAGCTGAAATCGGTGCTGTCGGCATCGGAGAGCGCGATCTTGGCTGCTTCCACGGCGCCCACCAGGCGATGGCCGAGCCGGTCTTCCACCAGTTCCATCATCATTTCCACCCGCTCCGGCGCTTCTGCCTCGCGCATGGTGCCGCGCAGGTCGCGCTGGGTCTGGGCATTGTAGAGCCGGTTGATGCGGTGCCAGGTCGAGAGGTCATGATAGGGCGCTACCGGCAGGTGGCGCTTGCCATCCCTTGTCTTGGTGCCGAGGCCCAGCTCGGGCATGACCTTGGCCATGGACAGCAGCCGGTCGAAATCGGTGCCGCCGATATGGACGCCCGCCGTCGAAAGGATATCGCCAGCGCGATCCACCGCCTTGGCCCGCTGCGGCGAGACGCGCACCACGGAAAAGTCAGAGGTACCGCCGCCAAGGTCGACGATCAGCGCAAGGCGTTCGCTGGTCACCTGCCGCTCATAGTCAAGCGCTGCGGCAATCGGCTCGAACTGGAAATCGACATGTTTGAAACCCTGCGCCCGCACCGCGCCTTCGAGCTGTCCCTGCGCTGCCGCATCGGCCGCCGCATCGTCATCCACGAAATGCACCGGACGGCCGCAGACGACGCTATCGACCGAGCCCCACAGCTCGGCCTCGGCGCGCTTCTTGAGCTCGGCGATGAAAATTCCGAGGATTTCCACGAAGCCATAGGAGCGGGCTTTCACCCGCGTGCTGTCGCCGATCAGCGCCGTGCCCAGCACGCTTTTGAGCGAGCGCATCAACCTGCCCTCGGCACCGGTCACATATTCGGCCACGGCCTGTCGGCCGAAATGGATGCGATCGTCCTCGAAGGAAAAGAAGATGACGCTGGGGATGGTCTCGCGCCCCGCCTCGAGCTTGAGCAGATGCGGCACGCCGCCACTGTCGAGATGGGCGATGGTGGAATTGGACGTGCCGAAATCGAGGCCGCAAACGAGGGTCATGGCAAGCCGTCCTGCTGGGGAATGTAGAAGGGAGGGGTCTCATAAGGGCTCACGCCGCCGCTGGCAACCTCTGCAAGGCCGGCAACCTCTGCGATGCAGCGATTGTTTCACCATCCGCGCCCCATACTCGATGTCATCCCGGCCTTGAGCCGGGACCCATCTCGAGATTTTCCCAGCTGCCGCAAGGTCTCTCGGTCTGCCTCTTTGCCTGGAGGCCGAGGCGCGATCTCAGTATGGGTCCCAGCGCAAAGCCGGGGTGACACCGTGGCCGAGGTACCCGAACCGGACATCCCCAATCCCACACCTCTTCCCAAGTCTTGACTCCCGGCCAAAATATTTATAACCATCCGGTCGGAAATAAAAACAAGGCACTCTTATGGGACGCAAACGTGTCATCGACCAGCAGGCCATTCTCGATGCCGGCGAAGCCGTTGTCGCCCGCGATGGCGCTACGGCACTGACACTCGATGCCGTCGCCAGAGAGGCCGGCATCAGCAAGGCCAGTGTCATCTATGACTACAGGACCAAGCAGGCGCTGATCGAGGCCATTGTCGAGCGCGCCTTCCGCAATGACCACGCCCGGCACGCCGAAGTCGAAGGCGGCCTAACCGACCGCGACAGCCCCGCCATCCGCTCACGCCTTGCCGTGGCCGCCGAACCGCCACCTGAAGCCTTCCGCCCAGCCGCCCTCAATCTCACCGCGGCCCTCGCCATGGATGGCGGCCTGCGCCAGCGCATGCAGGAGAGCCAGGCCGCAACCGTCACCCATATCCTTGACACCGCGACCTCGCCGCGGGGCGCCCTCCTCGCCTATCTGGCGCTGGAAGGCCTCAAATTCCTCGAATATCTCGACTTCCACCATTTCGACCCCGACGAGCGCCTACGCATTATCGGCGAGATCGACTGGCTGGTGACCACCACGCCCAAGACCTAGAAGCGAAAGCCCGATCATGACCCAATTTACCGACGCAGCCCCCGCTGCGGCGAATGCTCCCGCCATGCCCTTCGCCAAGATCTTCCTCACCGGCGGCAGCGGCTATGTCGGCCGCAACCTCATCCGCCAATTCACCGCCAGGGGCATTGCCGTCGTGGCCCTCGTCCGCTCGCCGGCCTCCGCCGCGCTGGTCACAGACCTCGGCGCCACTCCCGTGCTCGGCGCCCTGCCCGACGCTGACCTCGTGCCCGTCATGGCCGGCTGCGATGCCCTGATCCACGCTGCCGCCGACACCGACCACGGCCATGGCTCACCGTCCCAGTTCCGCATCAACGAAGAGGGCACGCGCGCGGTATTTGCTGCCGCAACCGCGGCCGGCATAGCCACCGCCGTGCATCTCAGCACCGAATCCGTCCTCGCCGACGGGCGCCCGCTGGTCCGCGTCACCGAAGACCATCCCCTGCCCCGCCGCCCGGCCGGCGCCTATTCCGCCAGCAAGGCCAGAGCCGAACAGATCGCCCTCGCCGCCAATTCGGCAGATTTCCGCGTCGTCGCCCTTCGCCCCCGTGCCGTCTGGGGGCGCGATGACACCACTGCCATGCCGCAACTGCTCGCCGCCGCCCATTCCGGCCAGCTCGCCTGGATCTCCGGCGGCAACTATCTCACCTCGACCACCCATATCGCCAATCTCTGCCACGGCGTGGAGCTGGCTCTGGCAAAAGGGCGTGGCGGGGAAGTCTATTTCCTCAGCGACAACGATGACCTGCCCTTCAGGCACTTCGTCACCGGCATGTTGGCCAGCCAGGGCCTCACCGCGCCCGACAAGACCGTACCCCGCCCGCTCCTGCGCCTTATCGCCGGGCTCGGCGACATGCTGCATCGCCTGTCCGGCGGCCAGATCAAGGGGCCACTGACCCTACAGGCCTATGCAACCTCGGCGGTAGAAATCACCCTCGACATCTCAAAGGCGCAGCGCGACCTGGGCTATCGCCCCGTCATCACGCGGGCGGAGGGTCTGGCGGAAATGGCGGCTGTCAGATAGCTCAGGCGGCCCTGGCCTGTTTCAGGTGCTTCTGCCGCTTGCGCTCGATGCGCGGGCGTAGGTCCATGATCTCGAGCTTGCCGAGGCCCCGACGCTGGCCCTTCTTGACCGCCTCGGCGCCGGCCTCGAAGAAGCGGCGATCGTAATTGCCGAGTGGGTTGGTCACGGCAAGGCCAATGCCGACGGTTACAACACCGGCATGGCTGACCTTGTTGGCCACCGACTGGCGGCGCACGGCGTCGGTGATTTTCAGCGCCAGGGTCCGTGCCATCAGCGCCGGCAGGTCCGGCAGGACGACGACAAAGCCGCCCCGACCCAGCCGCAGGCAGCTGTCTCCGGCACGCGGCAGGCAGTCGACAATGGTCCGCATCACCGCCAGCACACCGGCATCGGTATCCGGCTTGTCATAGGCGGCGTAATATTCGTTGGCGCGATCGATCTCGATGACCAGCAGGCTCAGCGACACATTGTGCTGCGCCGCATTGCTCCAGCCCTGCTCCAGCTCTTCCTCGATCAGGGTGCCGAGCTTGGGCTTCATGCCGATGGACCGCGCGATCGCCGCCTGGCCATAAGCGGGCTGCTTCATCGGCCTCATGGCGTGCAGGGCGCTGCGCACCCTGCTCCAGAAGTGGTCACCCGTCTGATCTTTGGAAGTCGCAAGTAACGTCATCTGGGCCGCCGAGATAAAGGCTCACGCAGGCGAGATCAGGCCACAAGATGGTCAATCAATAGTTAATCTTACTTCAAAGAGCTTCCGGCGGCTCCCACTCGGGCCAGTCTACCGCATGCTCTTCCCACTCATCGGGCGCGATGTCCTGCTCCGCAAACGTCCTACCCCGTGCCGAGACGCCGACATCGACCACGGTTTGCGGATCGCCCGAGACCAGCGGATGCCACCAGGCGAGGCCCTTGCCCTCGGCAATGCGCCGATAGGCGCAGGTGGTGGGGATCCACTTGATCTCGGTGACATTCTGCGGCGTCAGCTTGATGCAGTCGGGGACCTTGGCCTGACGGCCGGGATAGTCGGTGCAGCCACAGGTGTCGCCATCGAGCAATTGGCAGCGCACGTCCGAGGTGATCAGCAAGCCGCTGTCCTCATCCTCGAGCTTGATCAGGCAGCAGCGACCGCAACCGTCGCAGAGGGCTTCCCACTCCGCGTCGCTCATTTCGTCCAGCGATTTCTCTTCCCAAAAGGCCATCTTAACTCGCGGGCGGTAATCGTGTTGCCGGTTTGCTCTTGTCGGCGCCGGAGCGCAATCATATTCCAGCGATTGTGTTGCGTTGCGCGTCCGGAGCGGACAATTTCCGTCACCAACCGGGGTGAAAAGTGCAGGATCCGTTCTACACCAAGGAGAAGCGCAAGAAGTCGTCCAGCATGCTGGCGGCCGATGCGTGGCTGGATTCCTCGCTCTACGAATTCTGGCAGTCGCTGGGCCGTGGCTATACGCACTTTGCCGACGTCATGTCCATTTTTCATGTCGCCGGCTTCAAGCGCTTTTTCGTCGAGATTTTCTCCGACGCCTTCTCTTTCCTCGCCATCGGCTGCGTGCTGATGGTGGCGCTGGCCCTGCCGGCTTTCGATGTCACCGCCTCGGGCGAGTTCAACAAGGCGGAAGACTATTCCGTTGTTTTTCTTGATAGATTCGGCACCGAGATTGGGCGCCGCGGTATTCGTTCCGACGATTCCGTGGCCCTGGCCGACATGCCGGACTATCTGATCAAGGCAACGCTGGCGACCGAAGACCGGCGCTTCTACGAGCATTTCGGCATCGACGTCGTCGGCACGTTACGCGCTTTAATGACCAATGCCTCGGGCGAAAGTTCGCTGCATGGCGGCTCTTCGATCACCCAGCAATTGGCCAAACAGCTTTTCCTGAGCTCCGAGAGGACGATAGAGCGCAAGATCGTCGAGGCCTTCCTGTCCGTCTGGCTGGAGTGGCACTATTCCAAGGACGAAATCCTCAAGCTCTATCTCGACCGCGCCTATATGGGCGGCGGCAATTTCGGCGTCGTCGCCGCGGCGGATTACTACTTCGGCAAGCGCATCCAGGATATTTCCCTGGCAGAAGCTGCAATGCTGTCAGGGCTTTACAAGGCACCGGGCCGCTGGGCGCCGCATATCGACCTGGCCGCAGCCCGTGGTCGCGCCAATGTCGTGCTCTCCAATCTCGTCGCCTCGGGCTTTCTCACCGAAGGCCAGGTGACCGCCGCCCGCCGCCACCCCGCCACCCCGATCAGCCGCGCTGCCGATGCCAATTCGCCCAACTATTTCCTCGACTGGGCCTTCGAACAGTCCAAGCGCCTGATCGAAACCAGTCAGCACGCCACCAACAATTTCGTCGTCCGCACCACGATCGACACGACCCTGCAGAAATATGCAGAGGAGGCAGTGGTTTCGACTGTTCGCGAACAGGGCGAACAGTATGACGTGACGCAGGCTTCCATGGTCGTGACCGACACGCAGGGCGCCATCCGCGCCATGGTCGGCGGCACCGACTATGGCAAGAGCCAGTTCAACCGCGCCGTGGTTTCCACCCGCCAGCCGGGCTCGGCCTACAAGATTTTCGTTTACGCCGAGGCCTTCGAGCAGCTTGGCCTCACCCCGAGTGACACGATCACCGACCGTCCGGTCTGCATCGGCAATTGGTGCCCGCAAAATTACGGTCGCAGCTACAAGGGCAATGTCACCCTGGCGTCGGCCTTCGCCCAGTCGCTCAACACCGTGCCGGTGACCCTCTCGATCAAGACCGGCCGCGATCCGATTGCATCGCTCAGCCACAGGATGGGTCTGCAAGCCGACTACCCCGTCACCCGCTCGCTGGCGCTCGGCGTAGCCTCGGTTTCGGTGCTCGACATGACCTCGTCTTACGCCGTCCTCGCCAATCATGGCCTAAAGACCCAGGCCTATGGCATCACCCGGATGACGACCCTGCGCGGCGAACAGGTGTTTGATCTCAATCCCGATGCGCCGCGCGAACGCATTCTCAGCGAAACCACTGTCGCCAATATGAATTCCATGCTGCGCGGCGTGGTCACCGGCGGCACGGGTCGTCGCGCCGACGTGCCCGGAGTGCCGGTCGTGGGCAAGTCAGGCACCACCTCGTCCTATCGCGACGCCTGGTTCTGCGGCTTCACCGGCAATTTCGTCGCCGCCGTCTGGTTCGGCAATGACGACTATCACTCCACCAACAACCTGACCGGCGGCACGCTGCCCGCCATCGCTTGGCAGAAGTTCATGGCCTATGCCCATACCAATATCGACGTGCAGCCGGTGTTTGGCGTCGATTTCGTCCCCGAGCAGACCGTGATCGCCGATGCCGATCCCGCCGAGGACGAAGAGGTAATCGAGCGCCCTCCCAACCTCACCCCCGCCGCCGCACGCAAACTGGTCGATCTCGCCGACCTGCTGGCCGTAACGATCAGCGCGACAGGCGGGTCAGCCAACCAGGCCAGCGCCCAGGTGCCAGCGGCGACACAGGGGCTGTAGCTCCCTCACTCCGCTCCAATCTTGACCACGCTCGACATGTAGCTTATAAGCTACAATCGTGATCACGGTTCGTCAGACTGAAACTTTCAGCGAATGGCACCAGGCGCTGCGAGACAAGGTTGCCGCCCGCAAGATTGCCATTCGGATCACGAGAATTGAAGCGGGCTTCTAGGCGACGTGAAATATTTCGATGGCATCGGCGAGTTTAGGATCGATTACGGCCCCGGTTACCGCATCTATTTCATTCGACGCGGCACCGCGATTGTCATCCTGCTTTGCGGGGGCGACCAGTCCTCGCAACAAAGGGACATAGCTGCGACCAAGGTGCTGGCCAAGGAGTATTAAATGGCAAAAGAAGCCCTTCCCTTCGACGCCGCAGAGTTTCTGCAGGACGACGAGTCCCAGACAGAATTGCTTGCAGATGCCTTCGATAGCGGCGACCCGGGCTACGTGGCCCATGCCGTGGGCGTTGTTGCCCGTGCACGCGGCATGGCCCAAGTCGCCAAGGATGCGGACCTGAACCGTGAAGCGCTTTATCGCGCGCTGAGCCGCGACGGCGACCCTCGCCTCTCCACGTTCCTCGGCGTCATGAACGCGCTGGGAATCAAGCTTCAGCCGAAAATGGAAAATCGATCCGACGCCGCATGAGCACACTGGCGCTCATCGAACTATTCGCCCGGATGCATCTTGTCGTGGCGATTGATGTAGAGGGCAAAGCCGATCACGAACAAGGCAACGCTCGGCCCCCAAAGCCAAAGCAGCAAGGTTGTCATGTCACTCCTCCAGCTTTCCTAGGGTTCTTCTTGCCCCCAAATGTAACACAGCTCCGACAGCAACTCCAAACACCGACAGGCTGAAAAGATTGAACAGGTCGGTCTGAGTCGATAGCGTGCCCATACCGATACCGACATAGGGCGCCACCAGTGCTGCCAATATTGTACCGGACGACAGGGAATTCAGAAGAGAGGCCGTAAGTTTGATCCGCTCTGACTTGGCTGGCGACATCTCACGCCCCAATTAACGCTTGTGGACGTACTATTGTCCGCACACACTTGCCACGCAAGACACCTTCACCCTTCCGAACACCTGCCCCCCTTGCTATAGCCTTGGGCGAGCCACCCAGCGCGCAGGTTTCGCCGCCCATGATCTTCCCCGCTTTGTCGAGCCGCTGACCAGTGCGCTTCGTCTTGTATCTGCTGATGATGATTGCCGTGGCGCTCGGCGTTGGTTTCGGGCTGAGCTATTATGCGCTGACTGACGGGCGGTTCTTCGGCGTGGCGCAGGTCGGGCCCTGGCATGCCTGGCCCGATGTTGGCTCCAGCGCGCCCAATCCCTATACGCGGGCCCATCTGGCGCGCACTGCCGCTTTCGAGCTGGGCCAGGCCGAGGGCCTGCAGTTTACCGCCACCAGCGACAGCGATGGTGAGGCGCTGACCCGGGACTGCAGCTACAGCATCGTCGGCATGACGCCGCTGGCAAGCTTCTGGACGCTCGTGGCGCAGGACGAGGCCGGCATCAATGTCGCCGCCCCCGATGTCGCGCCTTCGTTGCGCAGCACGGATGTGACTCGCGACAATGATGGCGCCCTCCATATCCATGTGGGCACGCGCCTCGCCCCCGGCACCTGGCTCGAGCTCACGGGTTCGGGCCCGTTCCAGCTGGTGCTCCGCCTCTATGACACGGCAGCCTTTTCGGGCCTCTCCAGTGATCAGGCCATGCCGGCGATCAATCGGGGGGACTGCGTATGATCCGTCCCCTGCTCTGGCTGCTGGCAGGCCTCGTGCTCGGCGGCATTATCCATATCGTGGTGATCCTCACCTTGCCCGCCCTGACGGAACAGTCGGTCTGGACGCGCGTCGCCGCCATCGAGGCCGACAATCGCGTGGTCATTCTCGATTCCGTCCCTGCCGGCCAGCCCAATCCGCTGGGGCTTGATCCCGAAATGGTCTATGGCCTCTGCCGCGTCGACCTTGCCCAGGGCCCGGCCTATGTGCGCGGCACGCTGCCCGATGCCTTCTGGTCGGTGGCGCTGTTCGACACCTCCGGCAAGGTCGCCTATTCCACGACCAATCGCGACGGCATCGGCCAGGTGATGGATCTGGGGATTTTCAACGCCGACCAGACGCGTCTGCTGGCCCAGCAACAGATCGATGTCGCCGAGGGCACGCTGGTGGTCGAAACCACCAGTGACAAGCTGCTGATTCTCGTCCGCCTCGCCCCGCCGCAACAGGTCATGGCCGAACGGTTTGCCCGATCGTTGGCGGCGGTGAGCTGCGGCACGGTAGCGCCCTAGAGCGCCAGCAGGCCGCCAATTGCCGCCAGCGCCAGCACGACCAACCATGGCGCAATCTTCCAGACGACCAGTGCCAGGAAGCCCGTCAGCGCCAGGAGGAAATCACGGGGGCTCAACACGGCGCTGATCCAGACCGGATCATAGAGCGCCGCGCCCAAAATCCCGACCACTGCCGCATTGGCGCCGCGCATCGCGGCCTGGGCCAAGGGGCGACCGCGCAGTGCATCCCAGAAGGGCAATACGCCGACCAGCAGCAGCAAGCCGGGCAGGAAGATGGCGATCAGCGCGATGATTGCGCCAAATACGCCATCAGATGCTGTGCCAAGATAGGCGGCAAAAGTGAAGAGCGGGCCGGGCACGGCTTGCGTCGCGCCATAGCCGGCAAGGAAATCACTCTGGCTGACCCAGCCGCGCGCCACGGTTTCGGCTTCGAGCAGCGGCAGCACAACATGGCCGCCACCAAACACCAGCGACCCAGCACGATAGAAAGCATCGAACAGGGCCGCTCCATGGCCCAGTCCCGCCAACAACGGCAAGCCCAGCAGCAGCACGACAAACAGCGCCAGGCACAAAAGCCCCACGAAAGGGGTGATGCCAAATCGGATGGTGTTCTCAACCGCCACAGCACCGCCTCGGCAGAGCAGCAGGCCAGCCACCCCACCCAGCACGATCGCCACCACCTGCCCTGATGATCCAGCAAGGATCACCGTAGCCGCGACAGCCGCGAGCGCAATCCCGGCGCGCTGCCGGTCCGGCGTCAGGCTCTTGGCCATGCCCCAGACCGCCTGCGCCACCACGGCGACGGCAACAAGTTTGAGCCCATGCAGCACCCCCTGGGCCACGGGATGATCCAGCGCTCCGGCACCCAGCGCAAATAGCACCAGCAGAAGGGCTGATGGCAGGGTGAAACCCGCCCAGGCCGCCAGCGCGCCAAGTGGCCCGGCACGCCACAGGCCCAAGGCGAAGCCAACCTGGCTGGAGGCCGGGCCCGGCAGGAACTGGCACAGCGCCACGAGATCGGCATAGGCCTTTTCGCCCAGCCAGTTTCGGCGCAGCACGATCTCGTCGCGGAAATAGCCAAGGTGCGCGATGGGCCCGCCAAACGACGTCAGGCCGAGCTTGAGCAAGGCGAGAAACACCTCGCTGGCACTGCCGTTTCTCTGCTGGCTGTCTTCCGCCATATCCCGCCCCCAAGCGCGCCAGCATCGACCGCTTATTTGGGCAGCACGACCTCGGTGTCGCCACTATGCTGGTAGCGTGACGGAATGACGACAGTGCCCTGCCCCGGCAACCTGCCGCCATCGCCGCAGAAATCGTAGCGATTGGCGCGGTCGACGAAGGTCTTCATGCGGCGCAGCGCATCGTCCACGGCGATGGATTGCTCATGGGGGGTCTCGACCAGCAGCATGTCCAGCGCATAGTCATAGCTGGAGAAGCGATAGTTCAACGCGCGGACAAACCAGTCGATGAAGGCGTCGTTCTCGTATTTGCGCGCCCGCATGTTCTCGCCGACATTGGGCCCGATCTGCCGGTTGAGGCCGGCATAGGCCACGGCGCGCTGACGATCGATCTCGACCACGGCGCAAATGGCGGCAAAGGTGGTGGGCAGCGTATCGATATCGGCCGTGACATGCCGACCGACCGTCGCATAGCGCGTGCGGGAAGAATTGTAGCTCTCGCCCTTCAGCCAGAGATAATAGCGCTCGACCGTGAAAGTCTCGTCGCGCGGCGGCGTGATGCGGGTGCGCTGCAATTCGACATGGGTGTCGAACAACCAGTCCTTGGCATGGGCGGCGACGAGGAAACGCCAGACGCGATCATGCATCTCGTTTTCCTGGTCGGTCTTGTTGAATTTGCTGACCGGCTCCTGCCGGCCATATTCGGCGACCAGATCGCCGGCTGCCGGCATGGCGGTGTCATGCGTCCAGCTGGGTGCGGCGCGACCGAAATCGCCCACCGGCCGCGAAACGCTGCAGGCTGCAATCATGCCGGCCAGGACGATTGCCCCGCTTACAAACCAGAACTTATCCACGCTTGCGCTTGGGCCGCGTAGGATCGAGCTGCGTCGACGGCGATGGTAGCGGCCCGCGTTCATAACGCACCCCAGTAAAGATCAGGATCTGGGCGGGCCCAGACGGCGCTATGCCCGCCTCGGCATTGGCGGCTCTCTGCCGCAGATCGAATTTGACGAGCTTTCCCAAGCTGTCCTCCAGCGATGACGCCCCTTCAGTCCCATTAAAGGCAGCGAATGGTGTTTGCAGTTCAGTAGAGCGACGCCCCTCGCCCGACTGCCAATGTCCGCATTAAGAGATCGTCAAGGTTAACAGTCTGCTAACGAATTGGAGGCAAAAGTGGCTGGGCATCGAATGTGATGCGATTCCGATAAACGGTCCGCGACAAATGCTTGGTTTTCAGCCCTACGAGACGTTTCAACTGCTCATCGAGACTGGTGGCGTCGACCGTACCAACACACTGCTGATTGCTGCCTGCGATGCCTATGCGCGACGCGGCAAGCCGACCGTTCCCGAATTGGAACAGTTCGAAGCCCTTGCCGGACGGCTGTTTCCCACGGCCAGCGCCCAGGCCCGCGCCAAGGGCGCAGCCATCCTCGGCCGCGCCGAAATGCTGTCGCCCGCGCTGGAACAGCTGGTGGTCGACAATATCGGTGAAGACCTCAACAGCTTCCTGACCACCGCAGCCGAGCTGTCTGAACCGACCATGCTCGACATCATTGCCCGTTACGACGTGCCCTCCGCTTCGGTCATCGCGGCCCGGCCGGACCTGTCCAACGTCGTGCTGGCCAAGCTTTTTCAGATGAATTCGCGCAAGGTCTATCGCGCCCTTGCCGCCAATACCAATATCGTGCCGCGCGGCGCCTATCTCAGCGCCCTCGCCCGCTCCGCCCAGATGGACCACATGGTTGCCGAGGCGCTGGCACAGCGCGACGACTTCGACGCGGCCCTTCTGGCACCCGCCTTTTTCGATCTCTCCGACAATCACCGGGTCAAGGTCATCCGCGCCTTCACCCAGCGCCAGACGCCGGTTGCGCCGATCAGCAAGACCATCGAACTGCTGACGGTCGCCAATCAGGACCTGACCAAGGCGCTGATGAAGCTGTTCTCGGAAAACCGCCGTCCGGAAGTCACGCGCCTGCTCAGCCAGATCACCGGTCTCGACGAAGTGCGCTGCGGCCAGATCGCGCATGACGTCACCGGCGCCTCACTGTTCGTCATCCTGCGCGCCTTCGGCTGCACGGCCTATGATGGGCTCAAGGTCTTGATCCACGCCACCAGCCACGACAGCGAGCGCTCGCGTGCCCTGGCCGATTTCGCCAATCTCTTCGCCAGCGTGCCGCCCGAATCCATGGCCTATCTGATGAGCGCCTGGCGTGGCGAGGTGAACCTGCTTGAACTCGGCAAGCCCGAATACAAGCCTTTCGCCCAGCCCAGCCGCCGCGCCCAGGTGCTGGCTCCGGCGCACAATCCCGTCGTCGACCAAGCCATCGAAGCCCTCGCGCGCATCGGCGCCCGCCGCGCGAGCTAGGCTCTAGACCACATCCACGCCGATATCATCGCCGCGATGATCCAGGCTGATCACCCAGAGATCGGGGTCAAACCTGGCCTCCTGGGCGATGCGGTCGGTTACCTTGGGTGGTTCGACATGGCTGAAGCGGCGCTGGAAGACCAGGCGCGCATCGTTGTCGCGGCTGGCCATGGGGGCCGGCGTATAGAGCGAGCGGGTGCCGTCGAGGTGATCGACTTCGATGAAGACCTGGCCGGCAATGGCGTCGCCGCGGCGGGCTACGACGCACATATGGCCCAAGTCATTGTGGCGGCGCACAAAGGCGCTGCACCACAAATCGCTGCGGAGCGTGCTCACGGCGATGTCGCGTTTTCGAGCCGCAAAACCGTCTCCACTTTTGCTGAAAACGCGTTAGATGGACGCGCCAGCCTGGCGCAGCAGGCCGACGAGGTCGGGATTGATCTGGCCGGTCACGCGATAGCTATGGAAATTCTCGAATTCGCGGATGGCGCGGGCGGTGCCATCGCCGGGATGGCCGTCGATCGAGCCGTGGTAGAAACCAAGGCTGGCGAGGCCACGCTGGATCTGGCTGACGAGCTGCACATTATTGGCGGGCAGCACGTTCTGCGGCACGGCTTCTGACTGGACGGCCGTAGCGGGCCGGGGTGCAGCCATGAGTTCAAGCGAAGCGACCTGGACAGGCGGCGCGGCAACAGGCGCGACGGCTGGCAGGGCAGCCTGGGGCACAGGCGCCGGGCTGGTCGAGGCCGGAGTGGAGCGACCGCCATCGACAGCGGCGACAATGGAATCAAGCGTGCTGGCGGCGGCATTGCCCACCGTATCGACGGCACTGTCGATCGGCGAAACGGGTGCCACGCGCGCGATCACCACATCGACCTGCGGTGCGGGCGCCACTGGCTGCTGGATCACGGCCTGCTGCACCGGCGCGGGCTGCACGGGCACGGGCTGCTGCGCTACGGGCACGCGACCGGCAGTATCGGACTTGAGGATGGCGTCGACCACGCCCGGCGTCAGGGCGCCGGTCGGGGTCATGCCGTTCTGGGTTTCAAAGGCGCGGATGGCCGTCGCGGTCTGCGGGCCGTAAAAGCCATCCACGGTGCCGCGGAAGAGGCCGATCTCGGTCAGCTTCTTCTGGACGGCAAAGGCATCCTTGTTGCCCACGGGGGCATCGGGAATGACCGGCGCGGCAGCCGGCACGCTGGTGACGCTGCCCGTGGTCTCGGGCGAGGTCACGGCAGGCAGCACGGCGGTCTGGCGCATTTCGGGCATGGGCTGCGGCTGGGGCTCCACGTCCGAATCAACCACCGCGACCGGTACTGCCGGGGATGGCGCAAAGAAGGGCGCCGGATGGCGCGCGGTCTGAAAATAGAGCGCATTGCTCGCGGCCAGAGCCGTCATGGTCACCATGGCCAAAAGGCCAGAGGAGGCCAGCGGCGCACGCATATAGCGATGGAAGGACCAAAGGCCCGCGCGGCCCATATGGGCCGCGAGTGCACTACCCGCCAGCAGAAGCGGGCGCGAGAGGGTTGAAGCCGTCATTGCGCTTTTCTTTTTTCGTCTTGCCATGGGTGTATCTGAGCGGCGGCCGGCTCTTTGCGGAAGGGTGTAACCGAGCCAGTTTCCTCGGTCTTTATTGCCGGACCGTTTATGGGCAGTAAAACAGTCACGGTTGTCCCCGAACCAATTTCGGACATGGCCCGCAGCGTGCCCTTGTGCAGGTCGACGAGGCCCTTGACGATCGAGAGGCCAAGACCCGTGCCTTCATAGCGGCGATCGAGACCGTCATGAGCCTGGAAAAAGGGCTCGCCGATGCGCTGCAGCGATTCGGGCGGCATGCCGACGCCCTGGTCGGCGACCGAGATATTAAGGCTCTGGCCCTGACGCTTGACCGATACCGTCACCTGGCCGCCGCGATGGCTGAACTTGATGGCGTTGGACATCAGGTTGATCAGGATCTGGCGGCAGGCGCGCTCGTCGGCCACCAGCATGGGCAGGTTGGGCGCAACGTCGGCAACCAGCGTCACCTCCTGCTTCTGGGCCAGGGTATCGACCATGGAGAAGCAGGGGACGATCATGTCCTCGACGTCGAAGGGCTCGGTCTGCAGTTCGAACTTGCCGGCTTCGAGCTTGGACATGTCGAGCAGCATGCGCACCACTTCGAGCAGGTGCTTGCCGCTCTGGTGGATCAGGCCGGCATATTCGCGATGGGTGTCGCTGAGTTCGCCGCCGATGCCACTGGTCATCATTTCCGAAAAGCCGACGACGGCATTGAGCGGCGTGCGCAGCTCATGACCGATAGTGGCGAGGAAGCGCGACTTGGCGTCGGACGCCTCTTCGGCAGCGCGGCGGGCCTCCGCCATGGCGATTTCGTCATCCTTGCGGCGCGTCACGTCGCGGAACAGGGCGACGACCTCGCGGCGCTGACCATCCGCATCGGGATCGACGACGGGCGACAGGCTGACCTCGACCCAGATGAAATGGGGCAGATTGGACTGCGCGCGCGGATCATCCTGGCGTAGCCGCACTTCGAGCGTGCGGGCGCGGCCGGACTGGTTGGCGTCGGCAAAGGCGTTGAGATAGGCGGGGCGATCCAGCACATGCAGGCGCCCGACCAGACCGCCATCGGCCAGCTCGAACCGGCGGCAGCCGAAGAGCTTCTCTGACGAGCGCGAAGCCATCAGGATATCGCCTTCGCTGGAGAAGCGAATGACGCCGTCCTGCACATGCTCGATCAGGTGGCGGTAGGCGGTCATCTGCGCCTTGTCATAGACTTCATAGGCCGCATTGATGCGGTTGGCGGTATGGATGATCAGCACGGCCGCCGCGATGAAGGCAATCACGCTGGTACCCATCAGGATGGGGCCATGGATGGTCAGCAGCGGAATGGAAAGGAGGCTGGAGAGGCCCGCGACCACCAGAATGCCGGCAAACATGGCCCAGCTGTGGCGGCGCAGACCGGGCTTGCCGAGCAACGCAGCCATGACCGGCGCCATCACGGCAATGGCCAGGCCGGCATCGCCCATATTGCTGTCAGCCAGGGTCAGCAGGCCACCAACGGCGAGCAGGGCATAAACCTGACCGGCGGCGGCAAAATCGAACAGGCGGCGCTGATGCAGCGCCAGCGTGATCATGCCGCCAGCCAGGGTCAGTGCAGCAATCACGAAGGGGAAGATGGCGCCGATGACAATGGCATAGACGGCGACCGGCATGCTCAGCGCGCCAAGCAGGATCATCAGGCGGGCATTGTTGGCGAGGGTCTTGCGACGCAGCATCTCAGGCCGCTGGCCGTTGCCAGAAGCGCGCTGAGACATCTCTTTGCTTTCGCCGAAAGAGAACAGGCTACGCATACGCAATACTCACAAAACGACGCCAGCGGTTGCGGTTGCCTTAGGGGTCCCGCAAGAAGTGACTGCCTGGGCAGACTGCCTGAATGGGTTCAGGTCTTGTTGGGCCCACACTGCGGCCGGAGAGCTAAATTCGCTCTTAAGTTCGATGGTCCGGGAGGGTCTTCAGCACCCGTCGGGAGGCGCTTTCGGCGATTAGCGTAAACAAGGTCTTGCCTCACGCGGACAGGGCAATTGCAATTTGCATAAAATTTTATCGAAAAATCCCAGCGCGGTTTAACAAGCCCCGGCTAGCTTGGGTTTTGCAGGCTGCAACCCGGTCTGCGACAGATTTCAGGTTTGCTCATGTTTGCAGTTGTTCGCTCGGTTTTCTGGCTCACCGTCGCCTATATGGTGATCAAGCCAGGCGTCGACCTGCCCAATGCCAACGAGATTTCGCAGCAGGCCATGGCCGCCGGCAGCCAGATCATTGCCGAGCAGATCGCCAATATCGAATGCGACTCAATTCAGTGCCTCGGCGGCAAGGCCATCGCCACGCAGACGCTTGATAGTTTCGCCACCCAGACCCCTCCGCCCGTCGCCGTCGTTCCCCTGCAGGAGATTCCCGCGGCGATCAGCGTGGCCCCGGTTCCCATGCCGCGGCTGCACCGGGAGAGCTAGGAGGCTCGCGGAGCCTCCTGTTGAATACCAGCCGCCCGTGTCACTTCCCCAAGCGACACAGACCCGACGGGCCCCTGGTCCTTGGCCGCAAGCACCAGCTCGTGCTTGCGGTCTTTTCTTCGGCAGCGCTAGCCATTAGATAGCAGCCATGACCGAGCCCCAAGCCTTCCAGGACATTGCCGAAAACCTCTCCTTCCTCGACGACTGGGAGGACCGGCTCAACTATGTGATCGAGCTGGGCCAGGCGCTGCCGGGCATGGATGATGCCGACAAGACCGACCTCAACCGGGTTAAAGGCTGCGTTTCCAACGTCTGGCTGGTGTCGAGCGTCGACGATAGCAAGGTCATGAGTTTTCGCGGCCAGTCCGATGCCATCATCACCAAGGGCCTGGTGGCGATCCTGCTGGCGCTCTACTCAGGCCGTCCGGCGGCAGAGATTGCCGAAACCGATGCGATCGCATGGTTTGCCAAGGTCGGGCTCAGCGAGCATCTGGGTATGCAGCGCTCCAATGGCCTCGTCGCCATGGTCAATCGCATCCGCAGCGAGGCCAAGGCCCTCACCTGATTATTCGGCCGGTGCAGCCACCGGCGTACGCCGCCGCTTGCCGAACAGCCGGCTGAAAATGCCCAACAAGGGCTGCTCTAGACCTCGGTAAACCACGATGCCCCCCAGGGTGCCGCCAAAGACCGCCAGGGTCGAGACGCCGGCATAGGCCCAAAGGTTTGCCGGATCGAGAAACTTGAAGGCGATATCGGCGACCACGGCCACGGCATAGATGTGGATCAGGTAGATCGAATAGGACGCATCACCGATCAGTTCGGCCAGTTTGACGCGTGGCACGGTGGTTTCAAAGCGCACCGCCAGCAGCACCAGCGCCGTGGCGAAGGCGAGGAAGCCGATGAAGGCCTGCCAATCCTCCACGAGGTTGGCATGGTCCACGCCAAAGCCCGCCACAAGGCCCACGGCCCCCAGCGCGGCCGCCGGCACGATTGTCTTGCCCGATAGTAGCTGCAAGCGCCCGCGCAGCGTCGCATAGCCCAGCCAGGCGCCGGCGACGAAGGCCAGCGGCATGAAGGTCGTATAGAATTTGGCGATCGCATCCTGCGGCACGAGCGTCGCGCCGATGATCGACAGCGCGACAAAGCCCAGTGTCAGCCAGACCACGCGCATCTTTGCGCTGAGGAATGCGAGCAAAGCAAAGCAGACGTAGAAGAAGACTTCGTAGTTGAGCGTCCAACCCAGCTTGTAGAGCGGATGAATGCCACCGCTTTCGGGGTTGTGGAAAGGTATGAACAGCAGCGAGAGGATCAGTTCGCCGGTATCATAGACCGTGGTTTTGAACAGCTCCGGCAGGAAAAAGGCCAGCGCCGCGGCAAACAGGGTTGCGCCCCAATACATGGGCACGATGCGGATGGCGCGGCGGCGCAGGAAATCGCCGGCCGAGAAGCGCTCATCCCCGGTGACCACGACCATGATGAAGCCTGAGATGACGAAGAACAGGATCACGCCCAGCCAGCCCATGCGGCCATAGAACAGGGTATGCTCGACCAGGGGATAAAGCAGAGCGTGCGAGGCCAGGACCAGCAGAGCCGCCAGGCCGCGCAGATATTGGATCGAGATGAATTTGTGCCGCATGAGCGTGCTTTACCACGGCTTTCCCCGGCCAATCATTACCGTCCATTACATAGTTAAGGCTGTTCCTTGGTGAACATCCTTGGCCGGTCCGGCAGCCAGTGACGCGCCCTGCCCTGCTGGACGCCCTCGGCCGCGGGCGACAGGCCGAACAGGTCTGCCAACTGGTCGAGCCCGATGCGCAGCACCAGCTTGGCGCTGCGGCGCGGCCAGCGCCGCTCTACCTCGATCTGCTGCATGCCCTTGCCCAGGCCGCAGACATCGAGCAGCACGCCCCAGCAGTCGGGCGGCAGCCGGCCAGCGAGCTGGTTGAGCTTCTGGCGTGCCGCAGCGGCGCTGTCGCTGGCGGTCTCGACGCCATTGGCGGAGCGGTTGCGGGTGCCGACGCTGGCCGGACTATAAGACATAGTCACGCGCTGCATGACCTGGGCCCGCCGGATCAGCCGCTCCAGCCGTTGCGCCGCCTCGAGCTGATGCGGCGCGAGAAAGGCCGGTTCGCCGCCGCGCGCCATGGCAAGGCGCAGCAGTCCTGTGTCTTCGTCACGCGACATGGAGCCGTGCCTCCAGAATGTCTTCGAGCAAGCAGAGGTCGCGGTCGAAAACGACATCGTCGCGCAGGTCTTCGATCAGCGCACAGGCATAGGAGACAGTAGTCCTATCGCGTCCGAAAGCCGTGCCAACCTCGCTCAGGCTGCGGCTCAGGATGACGTGGCAGAGATACATGGCGATCTGGCGCGCCCGCGACGTGGTCGGACCGCGACTGCGCCCGACAAGGTCGTAAATGGAAACGTGTTTTGTGCGCGCGACCAAGGCAATGACGTCGTCGCAACGGTATTTCGACAGCCGGCGCCACGCTCTGGCACGGCGGGAAAGGGTCGTGGAAGGCGTATGATGCATGATCTAGTCCATCCAAAATGTAAGAATTAATTCCTACATTCTGAACCAGACAAGAGGGGGCGGGGAAAAGTCACCGCAGAACTTGGTAAATCTGCGTAGAAGCTCTGTTGGGGAATCCGGCAGTGCCAGAGATTTAGCGTGAACGCCCTGGCGCGGAAAAAGAGTTGGAAGCAGCGGGCAAAAATGTCAAACGGCCGCCTTTTGAGCGACCGTTTGAATTTGGTTATCGCCGGGGTCCGGACGGACGCGACGTATCGTGGTATAGCGCAGGCGAGTCTCAGGCAGCCTTGCGGCCGAGACCATTGTCCTTGGCAAGCTTGGAGCGCGTCGCCGAATAGTTGGGAGCAACCATCGGGTAGTCTGCGGGCAAGCCCCACTTCTCGCGGTATTCTTCCGGCGAGAGATTGTAGTGGGTGCGCAGGTGGCGCTTCAGCGACTTGAACTTCTTACCGTCTTCCAGGCAGATGATGTAGTCGGCTGCAACAGACTTGCGTACAGGCACGGCGGGCTTGAGTTCTTCGACAGGCGTCTGCACTTCATTGCCCTGCAAACCACGCAGTGCCGAATGTACATCGGCAATCAGCTTGGGCAGATCAGTCAGGCTCACGGAGTTGTGGGCCACGTAGGAGGAGACGATGTCGGAGCTGAGCTCGATCAGATCGTGCTCGTATCCGGTCGCCGAACCGGTGATGTCATTCATATTTCGACCTTCCATTATTCTTATTGGGTTGAGACAGGGGCGGTCACAACCATGATTCATTCCTAGGACTGTTCATTGTGGTTCGCAACCCAATACGCCACAATTAACATGTTACCGCCCACTAATTCATCCCCTATAACTTGGGCTACTTTTCGACTTTAGTTGGTAACGCTCACCAGAGACCAGTGATTGATCAGTGATGCGATATCTTGTGGTTGCTGGAAAATGATACTTTAAGACGAGATGATTCGCCGCAGGCAGCGACAATTACTGGAAAAAACACGATCCAGTTTGATCATCTCATTAGTCGCCGCGCCGAATGGCCAGTTCTTCTGTCGCTATTTGCGCTTGCCGACAAACCGGACACCGTGAACGCAGGCGGCACCCTGTAATTCGATCCGGGCCGCAATGCGGATAAATACGGATGCCTATCGTAAAATCAAGCGGGCCAAGGCCCTCTTTCATTGGCACTCCATCGAGCCTATGTGGAGAGACCACTCTCGTCCGGACGTTCCATGACCAAGCTCACGCCTCCCGCTGCCGCTCGCAAGCCTCATTCCGTCACCTTCCACACTATAAAGCGTGACGACCCCTATCATTGGCTGCGCGCGGACAATTGGCAGGAGGTCATGCAGAAGCCCGAGACGCTGGATAGCGAGATCCGCGCGTATCTCGACGCCGAAAATACTTACTACGAGAGTGAATTCGGCAAGCCGACAAGCGACTTGCAGGACAAGATCTACAAAGAGATTCGCGGCCGTATGAAGGAGGATGACAGCGGCATCGCTTCGCCTGACGGTCCCTTCGCCTATAATTCGCGCATGCTTGAGGGCAAGCAGTATCCGCTGATCGTGCGCACCCCGCGCGAAGGCGGCGAAGAAACCGTGCTGCTTGACTGCAATGTGGAAGCCGGTGACGAATACTTCGGCTTTGCCGGCGCCGAGCATGACCGCAGCCACCGCTATCTCGCCTGGGCCGCCGACCGCGCCGGCTCGGAATATTATGACATCGTCATTCGCGACCTCGACACCGGCACCGATAGCGCCGAAGTCATCACCGAGACCGCCGGTTCCTATGTCTGGACCAATGATTCCAGCGCCATCTACTATACCGAATATGACGACAACCACCGGCCCTGGCGCGTGAAGCTTCACGTCATCGGCACCGACCAGGCCAATGACCCCATCATCTTCGAGGAAAAGGACCCCGGCTTCTTCGTCGGGGTCGGCCGCACGCAGAGCGACAAATATATCGTCATCGACGCGCATGATCACCAGACCAGCGAATGCTGGCTGATCGATGCAGAGCTCGGCGGCGCACCGCGCGTGGTCGCGCCGCGGGTCACCGACCGCGAATATGACATCGAGGAACGCGACGGCCTGCTCTATATCCGCACCAATGCCGATGGCGCCGAAGACTTCAAGATCGTGGTCGCCCCGGTCGATCGTCCGGATGCCGCCAACTGGACCGATTTCGTGTCCCACCAGCAGGGCGTGCTGATCCTCGATACCATTGTCATCAAGAACCACATGCTGCGCCTCGAACGTTTCGAGGGCCTGCCGCGCATCGTCGTGCGCGACCTGCGCACGGACAAGGAAGAGACCGTCAAGTTCGACGAAGAGGCCTATTCGCTGGGCATGTCGGTTGGCTACGAATTCGATACGTCGGTGTTCCGCCTCACCTATTCCTCGCCGACCACGCCGTCGCGCACCTATGATGTCGACCTCGACACCGGCACACGCACTTTGCTCAAGGAGCAGGAAGTGCCCTCGGGCCACAATCCCGATGACTATGAAACGCGCCGGCTCTTTGCCAAAGCGAGCGATGGCGAGCTGGTGCCGGTCACCCTGCTCTATCGCAAGGGCCTCGCGCTCGACGGGTCGGCCCCAACCCTGCTCTATGGCTACGGCGCCTATGGCATGTCCATGCCTTCGGGCTTTTCCATCTCCGCCCTGTCGCTGGTCGATCGCGGCTTCGTCCATGCCACGGCCCATATTCGCGGCGGCATGGAGAAGGGCTATCGCTGGTATGTGCAGGGCCGGCGCGAGCACAAGACCAACACCTTCACCGATTTCATCGCCGCCGCCGAAATGCTGATCGAGCAGGGCTATACCGCCAAAGGGCGCATCGTTGCCCAGGGCGGTTCGGCCGGTGGCATGCTGATGGGCGCCATCGCAAATCTCCGCCCCGACCTCTGGGGCGGTATCCTGGCACAGGTGCCCTTTGTCGACGTGCTCAACACCATGCTCGACGAGACACTGCCGCTGACCCCGCCGGAG
This sequence comes from Candidatus Devosia phytovorans, assembly GCA_029202405.1. Taxonomy (NCBI): domain Bacteria; kingdom Pseudomonadati; phylum Pseudomonadota; class Alphaproteobacteria; order Hyphomicrobiales; family Devosiaceae; genus Devosia; species Candidatus Devosia phytovorans. The sequence goes on from CP119312.1 coordinate 2,304,265, forward strand.
TGGCCCGAATGGGGCAATCCGCTGGCCTCGGCCGAGGATTATGCGCGCATCGCCGCCTACGCGCCCTACGAGCAGGTCGAAGCCAAGGATTATCCGCCGATCTTTGCCCTCGCCGGTCTCACCGATCCGCGCGTCACCTATTGGGAGCCCGCCAAGTGGGTCGCGCGCCTGCGCGCCACCAAGAGCGGCACGGCCCCGCTCTATCTCAAGACCAATATGGGGGCTGGCCACGGCGGTGCCTCGGGGCGGTTCGACCGTCTCAAGGAAACCGCCGAATGCTATGCCTTCGCACTACATGCCGTTGGACTGGAAACATTCAAACCCAACTGATTGTTGTGTCGTCACATTCGGCCTATACCAAAGGCCGACTATCCCTCAGCGTCTAACCCAAATGGAGGCCCCTTTGTCCACCAAGTTCACTCTGCCGCCGCTGCCTTACGCCTATGATGCCCTCGGCCCCTACATGTCGGCCGAAACGCTTGAATTCCATCACGACAAGCATCACCAGGCCTATGTCACCAACGGCGAAAAGCTGCTGGAAGGTTCGGGCCTCGAAATCCTGCCGCTCGAAGACATCGTCAAGGAAAGCTTCGGCAAGAATGCCGGCCTCTTCAACAACGCTGGCCAGCATTACAACCACGTCCATTTCTGGAACTGGATGAAGCCCAATGGCGGCGGCAACAAGCTGCCGGGCAAGCTGCAGGCTGCGATCGACAGCGACCTGGGCGGCTTCGACAAGTTCCGCACCGATTTCATCGCTGCCGGCACCACCCAGTTCGGTTCGGGCTGGGCATGGCTGTCGATCAAGAACGGCAAGCTCGAAGTCACCAAGACTGCCAATGGCGAGTCGCCGCTGGTTCATGGCGGCAAGCCGCTGCTGGGCGTCGACGTGTGGGAACACTCCTACTACATCGACTATCGCAACGCGCGCCCGAAGTACCTTGAAGCCTGGTTCGATAACCTCGTGAACTGGGAACATGTCGAGCTGATGTTCGACGAAGCCACGGCGTAAGGCTTGGAGGATAGCCCCACCTAACCTCCCCCTGATAGGGGTAGGGATCAGATCGGGGCTATCCACTATCGTGCCACATGCACCGCAGGGTCCCTCCCCCTTTTCAGGGGGAGGATAGGTGGGGGTACGAAAGAAAGACTCTCCCGATCCGATCCGTTCAGCCCGCCTCTGGCGGGCTTTTCTTTGTCCGACAGGCTTTTGTGGCGCTTTCCCCCGCTCATTAGCCATTTGCCGAACCCGGCGCTTCAATCACGCCGCCGTGCGTGGTAACGGTTCATTTACTATTCGGGGGAAGCCATTGTCCGCACCTAGCAAGGTCGTTGCCATCATCGCGGCGAATCCTGCGCTATCATCGCTGCTGGCGATGGTGGTGGCGGGCGATACGCGCCTCAAGGTGCGCCAGTTCGACAGCGAGATCGAGCTGATCGCCTATATGCGCATCGCACCGGTGGACATCCTGGTCTGCGATTTCGACCGCGATGGCCGCCCGGCCTATGAGATGGTCGAAGGCATCCGCCTCAATGGCGAGCTGATCAGCCAGGATGTGCCGGTCATCGCCCTCACCCGCACCATCACGCCGCCGATGCGCCACCAGGCGATCAGCGCCGGCATCGACGAGGTCGTGCTCAAGCCCATGTCGCCGCGCCACCTGCTGCAACGCATCCAGGTCCGCCTGCGCGGTCGCAGTGTTGTCGGCGTCTTCGGCAGCTACCGTGGCCCGGAACGCCGCAACCGCATCTTCATGCCCGTGCCCCACCCGGCACCGGCCCGCCGCTACACCGACAATGTCGTGCAGCTGTTCCCGGACCGGCGCAAGCCACGGCATCCGGGGCTCGAGGGGTAAGAGAACCCTCCGTACTTTAGGGGCAGTATTGTCCCCATACTCACGGTGTCACCCCGGCCTTGAGCCGGGTCCTATCTCGATATCGGGCCCCAGCCGCAAGGTAGTGGTGACAGGCACAGCTACCTCGCGGCAGGACACAGATCTCAGGCTGGGTCCCGGCTCAAGACCGGGATGACATCGCGTGTGTGGAGCGAGCGATTGCCGCTCATAATAACAAGGGGTTACCTCCCCTCGTTCACCAGCCGGCTCAATCTTGCCCACAAATCTTCAACGCTATCCGCAAACTGAACCGCGCGTTCATAGCCCGCCAGCCCCGGCGAGAGCACGTCCGCCGCGTAGCCGCGCATGACTTCATAGGCCTTGTGCCGGTTGAGCATCAGCACCGGAGGGGCCTTGCCCAGTGATTTGGCCGCGACCCAGGCGCCGAACAGGGCGGAGGCAGAGGCGAGCGAGCCGGGCAGCGCCACATAGGCATGGGCCAGCTGGGCGACCCGGGCGAGGCGCTCTTCGCGCATGGCGAGGGCTTCCATGGTCACGCCATTAAGGGCCGGCGGCAGCACGACGCTGGTGTCGCCGACGATCTGCACCTGGCCACCGGCGGCGCGGGCCGCGGTTATCAACGGCACGGGGATGACGCCGTTCTCCGCGAGGCAGAGAAGGCGGGCACCGCGCTTGGCGAAATAGGTACCAGCCTGGCTCATGATCGAGGCGCGTTCGGGATCGCCCGGCCCCCTGTCGGAGGCAAAGACGGCGACGATGGGTGAGGTATTATTGAGGTCGGTCATTGGTTTATCGCCCCCGCTTCAAGCCGCCCAGGATGCCGCGCACCAGCGCGCTTCCCAAGCGATTGGCCACCGTGCGGGCCAGCGAATTCATCGCGGCCTCGGCCGGAGTCTGGCGGGTGGACGTCCGGCGAGGCCTATCGTCCTGATAGGTGCGCTCGGTCTTTCTGATCTCGTCATCCTGGCGCTGGCGCTCTTCGGCCAATTGCTTGTCGCGCGCCTTTTTGGCCAGCACTTCAAAGGCAGATTCTCGATCAACGACAGTGTCATAGAGACCGGCGACGGGCGAGTTGGCGATGATGGCGCGACGCTCCTCGGGCAGTAGCGGGCCGACCTGCGCCGACGGCGGGCGGATCAACGTGCGGCCAACCATGGAGGGAATGCCCTTGGCTTCGAGCACCGAGACCAAAGCCTCGCCGATGCCGAGCTGGGTGATGACCTCTTCGGTCGAGAAAGCCGGGTTGGGACGGAAGGTTTCGGCGGCGACACGCACCGCCTTCTGCTCGCGCGGGGTATAGGCACGGAGGGCGTGCTGGACGCGGTTGGCGAGCTGGGCGAGCACCGATTCGGGGATGTCGACGGGGTTCTGCGTGACGAAATAAACCCCGACACCCTTGGAGCGGACGAGGCGGACGACCTGTTCCACCTTGTCGATCAGCACCTTTGGCGCGTCGTCGAAGAGGAGGTGCGCTTCGTCGAAGAAGAAGACGAGTTTGGGCTTGTCGACGTCGCCAACCTCCGGAAGCTCCTCAAAAAGTTCGCTCAGCATCCAGAGCAGGAAGGTGGCGTAGAGGCGCGGCGAGCGCATCAATTCGTCGGCGGCGAGGATGGAAATGAAGCCCTTGCCGTCGCGGTCAACGCGCATCAGGTCGGCGATTTCCAGCGAGCGTTCGCCGAAAAAGTTCTCGGCGCCCTGCTGTTCGAGCACCAGAAGGGCGCGCTGGATGGCGCCGATGGAGGTCGGCGAGACGTTGCCGTAGCGGGTGGAAATCTCTTTGCTACGCTCCTGGATCTCCACCAGAAGAGCGCGTAAATCCTTGAGATCAAGCAATAAAAGGCCTTCGTCGTCGGCCAGCTTGAAGGCGATGTTGAGGACACCTTCCTGGGTGTCGTTGAGCTGCAGCATGCGGCTCAGCAGCAAGGCACCCATTTCGGAAATTGTGGCGCGGATCGGATGACCCTGGCGGCCGAACAGGTCCCAGAAGATTACCGGAAAGACGTCGTCCTTATAGTCGATAAAGCCGATGTCGCTGGCGCGCTGGGTCTGCCAGCCCTGGGCCGCGCCCAGCTTGCCGACGCCACTCAGATCGCCCTTGATATCGGCGGCAAAGACCGGCACGCCGGCGGCGGAAAATCCTTCAGCCATAACCTGTAAGGTCACGGTCTTGCCGGTGCCCGTGGCGCCGGTGACGAGGCCGTGGCGGTTGCCATATTTCAGCGCCAGATATTCGGGCTGCGTGCTGGTCCCGAGGAAAATCTTGTCGTCAGCGAGCATTGCGCACCCTTGCCTTGCGTTGCGTTCTTATAGCCGCCTGCCCGAGTGTGGGACAACTCGTAACTCTGTTTTCCATTGCTAGTAGGCAGTCCAGGTCTGGAAAGGCATGATCGGACCATGACCCATGCCCTTCGCCTCAGCCGTCGCAGCATGCTGAAAGCATGCTTGTCTAGTGCCGCCGTTTTGCCCGTCGCAGCCCATGCGCAGGGCATGCTCGACGCATCGAGCGAGGGGCTCGTGGGCAACTTGTCTGATGACCAGTCCGAACTTGTACGATCAATTTTGGAACGGGCCAGCGCTGCCGGTCAAAGTGTGCGACTGCCAACAGGGACGATCCGCATCAGCGCCCTCGACCTGCCCGGCAATGTGATCGTCGAAGGCGTGCCGGGTCAGACCGAGATCGCGATCCTTCCCGACGGGTCTGGCCTGCGCATTGCCGATATGGCTTCGGTGGTGTTGCGCGATATTGCGATCAGCGGCGGGACCAATGCGCTGACCATTTCAAACAGTTCGGAGATCACCCTCGAGCGCTGCCGTTTCAGCGATGCCGATGTCGGGGTGTCGCTGAGCAATGCCGGGGCCAGGATTCGGGATTGTACTTTCGACAATCTCGGCGACGCCGCCATCCACTCCATGGACAGTCTTGGACTGCTGATCACCGGCAATAGGATCGATGGCTGCGGCAATGCCGGTATCCGCATCTGGCGCAGCGAGAGCGGGTCGGATGGGACCATCATTTCCAGCAACCGCATCGCCAATGTCGACTGGGTCGGCGGCGGCAATGGGCAGAATGGCAATGGGGTGAATGTGTTCAAGGCGGATGAAGTGATCATCGCCGACAATCACATCGCCGACTGTGCCTTTACCGCCGTGCGGCTGAACGGCACCCGGAACAGCCAGATCAGCGGCAATATGTGTCTTCGTTCCGGCGAGGTGGCGATTTTCTCCGAGTTCGAATTCTCCGGCTCGATCATCGCCAACAATATCGTGGACACCGCCGCGACTGGCATATCGATCACCAATTTCGATGTCGGCGGGGCGCTGGCGGTGTGTTCAGCCAATATCGTGCGCAATATCCTGCCGGTATCGGCGGTCAATCCCGACACGCTCCCGATCGGCATCTTTGCCGAGGCGGACACGGCGATCTCGGGCAATACCGTCACCCAGGTGCCGGGCGTCGCCATTGCGGCGGGCTATGGAGCCTTCCTGCGCAATGTGGTGATCACAGCCAATGTGGTGACCGAGAGCAATTACGGGATCGGCGTCAGCGTGGTCGAGGGCGCCGGCAAAGTGCGGATCGGGGACAATGTGATCTCCTCCAGCGCGCATGACGTGGTGGGCATGGCCTGGGACGAGGTGGTGGAGACGGATCTGGCAGTGAATGCGGCCAGGTATGCGAATGTGATTTTTTGATCGGGCCGTCACCGGGCGACCCAAACACTCGATGTCACCCCGGCCTTGAGCCGGGGCCCATCTCGATAATTCTCCACGGCCGCGAGGTCGTTGTGCTTGATCACCAATACCTTACGGCAGCCCATCCATCTCGAGATGGGTCCCGGCTCAAGGCCGGGATGACATCGGGGGTGGGGGGGAGGTTGGTGGGTTTCAGGAAACCGCCCGCAACTCCCCGACCTCAGCACCGCGCACGCTCTTGATGGTCTGGTGGGCCAGGCCTTCCAGGATTTTTGTCTGTTCAGCGTCGGGATCGGCGTGTTTGAGCAGCATGGCGGCCAGCATGGCCTGGCTGGCCGGGATATTGCCGTCGTCGCATTTCAGCGCATAGCCCCAGCCCTTGTCGCGGATGGCGCCGCATTGCACGCCTTCGGCGCCGACCTTCTGCATCAGCCGGCCCTTGAAGGCGGCCATCAGCATGGTGTCGGGGTGGCCGGTGCCGGCGACGAGATGGGGATGGCGGGTCGCGGCGTCGAACAGGCGCTGCGCGGCCGTGGCGAGGTCAGGCGCAATCCCCTGCCCCGATGCCATGCGGGCAAAGCCCAGGGCAAAAGCGCGGAGCGGCGCGGCAAAGGTCGGGATGGAGCAGCCATCGGTGCCGCATTTTTCTTCGCTGAGGCTTTCGCCGATCACCGCTTCGACCGCGGCGCGCACGGCCTTCTGCACTTCGTGTTCGCGGCCCACATAGCCCGCCGTCGGCACGCCCATGGCGAGGGCCACGCTCAGCATGCCGGAATGCTTGCCCGAACAATTGTTATGCAGGGGGCTCGGCTCGCTGCCCGAAGCCCGCAGCGCCTCGCGGGCGGCGGCATTGGTGGGGGCATGAGCGCCGCATTCGAGATCGGCCGCAGACAGGCCGATGCGGGTGAGGAGATGGTTGGCGGTCTTCACATGCGCATCTTCGCCATGGTGGCTGGCGCAGGCCAGAGCCAGCTCTTCGTCACTGTGATGGAACCTGCCCTCGGCCTGGCGCGCAAAGATCGGCAACGCCTGCATGGACTTGATGGCGGAGCGCGGGAAGATGGGGCGCTCGATATCGCCTTGCGAGGCGATGACTGCGCCCGTGGCATCGACAATGACCCAGGCTCCGCGATGGCGGTTTTCGACCCAGTTGCCGCGCAGGGTTTCGGCAAGAATGGGGTTGGCATCCATCAGAAAAAACTCCGGTCCAGACTGTCCTTGAGGAACAGCGCAGGACCGGAAAAGTCAATCTGGAGGTCGGCACGAAATCAAAATTGCGGCACGGTCAGTGTCTGAACGATCAGCACGCGGGATTCGGGTTTGGCCTTGGCCATGGCCGGCTGCACCGCAAAGGCACCGGCCGAAACGATCACCAGCCCGCAAAGCGTGGCGATGAGCAGTTTTTCCTGACGCTTGTTCATGATGTCCCCCTGGACATGTCGATTGTGGAGGCATGATGCCCCGACGCCGTTGAACTGACCGTGATGGGTCTGTTCAGAATGCGTTCATCCTGTGCGCAGCGCATTGCGTGAACATTGCGTGCTTGAACACCAGTTCGCGCTGCCTCGCCTCACCCATTTGGGTGGGACGGAACGATTGGCAGCCGACGGCTTACCGCCTAGTCTTGTGCCCAACAAAAGGGAGACGAGGATGAGCAGGATTGTGGTCACGGGTGGCAGCGGCAAGCTGGGACAGGCGGTTCTGCGGGACCTGATTGCGCATGGCCATGAGGTGCTGAACCTTGATCAGCAGGCACTGAAGCAACCGATCTGCCCGAGCATCAAGATCGACCTGACCAATTTCGGCGAAGTGGCCGCGGCGATCCTGGGCGGCGTCGACGAGCGCAAGGGGCCGTTCGATGCCGTGGTGCATCTGGCGGCGATTCCGGCGCCGGGGCTGGCGGCCAATGCCAAGACCTTCGCCGACAATGTGCCGACGACCTATAATGTCTTCGAAGCCAGCCGGTTGGCAGGCATCAAGAACATTGTCTTTGCCTCGAGCGAGACGGTGCTCGGCCTGCCCTTCGACACGCCGCCGCCCTATGCGCCGGTGGACGAGGAGTATTATCCGCGACCGGAAAGTGCCTATTCGCTGGGCAAGCTTCTGGACGAGACCATGGCGGCACAATTCTGCCGCTGGGACCCGGAGCTGCGCATCGTGGCCTTACGCTTTTCCAATGTGATGAACCCGGAGGACTATGCCGGTTTTCCCAAGTTCGACGCCGATCCAAAGAGCCGGAAATGGAACCTCTGGGGCTATATCGATGCGCGTGACGGCGCGCAGGCGGTGCGCCGGGCGATCCAGGCCGATTTCAAGGGGTTCGAAGCCTTCATCATCGCCAATGCAGATACGGTGATGAGCCGGTCGAACATGTCGCTGTTGGCGGAAGTGTTTCCCGGGGTCCCGACCAAGGGGAACATGACGCAGAACGGGACGCTGCTGTCCATCGAAAAGGCCAAACGGATGCTGGGGTATTCGCCGCAGTTTAGTTGGCGGAATGAGGTGTAGCGAGCTTTATCAACACCCTGCCACGCCCTCGTGGTTCGAGGCTCGCGAAGGGCTCGCACCTCACCATGAGGGCTACGAAGAAATCGATCTACCAACAGCCCTCATGGTGAGGTGCTTTGCGCAGCAAAGCCTCGAACCACGAGGGCGTGGCCGGGTGCCATTCGAGCGTGGCTCTCATGGCATCGCGGTTTAGGCGCCTATCCAGCCGTCACGCGGACAATCGTCGACGTCCCAGCCTGGGGATCTTCCGTCACCGCATAAACCGCCCCATCCGGGCCAACCTTCACATCGCGGACGCGGGCTTCGAGAGGGATGCGTTCTTCGGAGACGACGGTGTCACCATCGAGATGGACGACCACGAGGCCCTGCGATACCAGACCGCCGATGATGAAGGTGTTTTCCCATGCGGGGAATTCATCGCCGGCATAATAGGCCATGCCGGAGGGGGCGATCACCGGGTCCCAATAATAGGCTGGCTGGGTGGTTTCGGCATTTTCGGTCACGCCATCGCCGATCTGTTCGCCGCTATATTCGACGCCATAGGCAACATCGGGCCAACCGTAATTGACGCCGGCTTCGGGACGGTTGAGTTCGTCGCCGCCCTTGGTGCCATGCTCGACGATCCACAGGCGGCCGTCGCCATCAAGCGCAGCCGACTGGGTGTTGCGGTGACCAAGGCTCCAGATTTCGGGCAGTGCACCTTCCGTCTCGGCAAAGGGATTGCCTTCGAAGGGCGCGCCTGTCTCGGTGATGCGGAAAACCTTGCCGAGGCCGCTTTCCAGCTCCTGGGCCTGGGGCCGCGTCACGTCGTCGGAGCGTTCGCCGACGGTGACATAGAGTTCATAGTCTGGGCCCCAGACCAGGCGCGAGCCGTAATGCTTGTCGCCGTCATAGGTCGGGGTCTGCTGGAAGACGGTCTGGACATCCTGCAGCTCGCCGCCGCCATTGTCGTCGGGCACCAGCGTGCCCATGGCGACCGTCGTGCCATTGCCGCCTTCGCGGGGCTCGGCATAGGAGAAATAGACGCCGCGGCGTTCTTCATAATCGGGCGCCAGCGCGACATCGAGCAGGCCGCCCTGCCCGCGCGCATCGACTTCGGGCACGCCCGTGATCGCCGGACCGGGTGTGCCGTCTTCGCCGATGATATGCATGGCGCCGGACTTGGCCGTGACCAGCATGCGGCCATCGGGGAGGAATTCCATGGCCCAAAGATGCGGCAGGCCTTCGGCCACCACTTCGGTGGTGACTGCCGTCGCCGTTTCCGGCTCGGGGGCGCGGGTCTGACCCTCAAAGGCGGGTGTCTGATCGGGGGCATTGGGTGGCGCGGTTTCGGCCTGTGCAAAGGCCGGGCCAGCCAGGAGGGCCGTGGTCAGCAGCGTCGATGTGAGCAGGGGCGCGAGGCGGATCATGCAGTGGTCTCCGTGGGTTACGGGAGCCCAACGGGTGACGCATGCTGGCGTTGCGCGAGAGGTGTTCACGATGGGGTTATGAGGGAGGATCGTGGCACGCCCCCGTGGTTCGAGGCTCGCAAGAGCTCGCACCTCACCATGAGGGCTACTGGGAGATGGGTTCCAGAGACACTGAGCAATCAACAGCCCTCATGGTGAGGTGCGCTTCTTCAGCGCCTCGAACCACGAGGGCGTGGCACAATCCTAGACCCTTATGTGTCCAATCCCCTTCTTCTCGATCTCATCAAAACTCTCGTCATACCCCGCATCGGCATAGCGCATGACGCCCAGGGCCGTGTCATTGGTGAGGGCGTGATCGAGGCGCTCGTCGCCGCCGGGCGTGCCATCGGCCACGACCGTGACGCCGGCCGAGGTCATGTAGCCGGCATAGCCGCCACCGCCGGAATGGACGACGACCAGATCGGCCATGGAGGAGCAGAGCAGCATGGCATCCAGCAAGGGCCAGTCGGCAATGGCGTCGGAGCCGTCCTTCATCCTCTCGGTCATGATATTGGGATGGGCCATGGCGCCGGCATCGAGATGGTCGCGGCTGAAGGCGACCGGGCCGGCAAGCGTGCCATCGGCGACCATGGCGTTGACGGCGCGGGCCAGCGCGGTGCGTTCGCCGTGGCCGAGCCAGGCGATGCGGGCGGGCAAGCCTTCGAAGGGCACGTGCTGGCGGGCGAGTTTCACCCAATTGGTGACGATCTTGTTGTCCGGGAACATCTCCAGCAATTTGTCGTCGATCTTGCGAATGTCCTCGGGGTCGCCGCTCAGCGCCATCCAGCGGAAGGGGCCGATGGCGCGGGCAAACAGCGGGCGCAGATAGGCTTCGGTGAAGATCTTGATGTCGAAGGCATTTTCGACCCCGCCGGCCTGGGCATGGGTGCGGATCAGGTTGCCATTGTCGAAGACTTCCGAACCGGCCTGCTGGAAGGCCAGCATGGCGCGGACGTGGTCGACGATCGAGGCGCGGCTGGCGGCCATCAACTGGCCCTGACCGTCGACGCGCAGGCGTTTCACCTCCTCGATGCTCATGCCCTTGGGGACATAGCCATAGACGAGGTCGTGGGCGCTGGTCTGGTCGGTGACGATATCGGGCACGATGCCGCGGCGGGCGATCTCGGGGTAGATTTCGGCGGCATTGCCGACAAGGCCGATGGACGTCGCGCGCTTTTCGGCGACCGCCTTTTCGATCATGGCGAGGGCCGTATCGAGGTCGGGGGCGATTTCTTCGAGATAGCCGATGGCCTTGCGCTTGGCCGCGCGTTCCGCGTCGATGTCGAGGCAAAGGATGGCGGCGCCGGCCATGCGGCCGGCCAGGGGCTGGGCGCCGCCCATGCCGCCCAGGCCTGCGGTGAGGATGAAGCGACCGGCGAGCGAGCCGTTGAAGCGGTTTTCGGCGATGCGCATGAAGATTTCATAGGTGCCCTGGATGACGCCTTGGCTGCCGATATATTGCCAGGCGCCGGCGGTGAGGCCGCCCCAGCAGATCAGGCCCTTCTTTTCCAGCTCGTAGAAGACCTCGGCCTTGGCCCATTGGCCGACGAGATTGCAATTGGCCATGATGACCAGCGGGGCTTTTGAGTGGGTTTTCAAGAGGCCAATCGGCTTGCCGGACTGGATGATGAGGGTCTGGTCCTCGTCCATGCTGAGCAGGGTTTGCACGATGGCCTTGTGGCTGGCCCAGTTGCGCGCGGCTTTGCCCAGCGCGGCATAGACCACGAGGTCATCGGGGTTCTCGCCGACGGAGAGGACGTTTTCGAGGAGGCGCAGCAGGGCTTCCTGGCGCCAGCCCTTCGCCCGCAGCTCGGGGCCACCGGGAATGGGGAAATTGGGGTGGCGGGGATTGGGTGTGGGCATTTTTTGCTCCTTCTCCGGAGGCATCAACAGACTGTTCTGGTTTCCACCGGTGGTTTCACACCCACGGTGTCACCCCGGCCTTGAGCCGGGGCCCATCTTGAGATTTCTGGCCTGCCGCAAGGTGTTTGTTCGATCGACCTTGCGGCTGTGGGTCGATCTCGGGATGGGTCCGGCTCAAGGACGGGATGACATCGAGTGTGGGGTTAGTCTTTTGCGTCCGATGCCCGCCGCCCCCGATCCAGCGCGTAACTCGCCAGATCGATGCCCATGCGGTCTTCGACGAAGGGATAAACCGCCGGATCCAGCACAGATGAGCTGAGCGGAATGATGGTTTTGGGGACGTGCAGCACGAAGATATAGAGGCCGCGGCCGAGCTGGCCGACGGAGAGTGCCTGGCCGGCGGCGTCGAGCGTGGTAATGACGTCGGGGAAGGTGGCCAGCCGGGTGCCGCCGGCGTCTTCTACGGCCATATATTCGTTCATGATGTGGAGCGTCGTCGCCTTGTCGCCCTCGCCAATGGTCACCTTGCCGATGTCGAAGGCTTCCTTGGTGTAGGTGACGTCGATGTCGGTGATATAGCCCTTGGTGAGGATGGTGCCGCCGGTGGTCTCTACGATGGCGTCGATCATCGAGCCGGGGCCCTTGCCCTCGGCCGCGATCATGGCTTCGCCGAGCTTGAGGGCCAGCGAGATGCCGCCCAGCGCGGCGTGCTGCTTGACGTAGCTGGCGCGCAGCGGGTTGCGGCAGGAGGCGATGAAGCCGCCCGACATGTCGGCGGCGGTGCGCAGGATGGGCGAGACTTTCGCCGTGGCGCCGCGGGTGACCAGCTCGATATAGCGGTTCTCGCTGCGATTGCCGCCGACGGCGGTCTGGATCATCTGTTCGGGCGAACCGGCCATGCCGATGGAGCCCATGTCGCCGGTCGGGTGGGCGCGGATATCGCCTACGGCATCGACGACCTTGGTGCCCAGGATTGCCGAGGGCAGCCAGCCGTTGAGGGTGGAGCTTTTGCCGTTCTGGCCGACCATGAGGCCGCTCAGCTTTTCGCCCAGAGCGTCCTGCAGCAATTGCACGGCCTTGATGTAATCGACGCCCTGCATTTCCCAGGGCGTGGTCGAGGCCGGCGCGCCGATGGCGGCGGCGGTGGCGACCCAGTCGTTTTCATCCAGCTCTTCCACCGAGACCAGTTCGGGCTGGCCGGCATTGACGGCCGCCGTGCCCAGCATGCGGCCGTGGTCGGCCCAGCCGCCACCGCCCGCCGCATAGATCGAGCCCCCGCGCACGGCGGCTTCGACGTCCTTTTCGGTCAGGATGCGGCCCATTCAGATTCCCCCTTGCAGTGTGATATCGAGCGTCTTGACCGCTTCGAGAAGTACGGATGCGCCCAGCGCGATGTCGTCGGTGGATGCAGCCTCGTCCGGCGCATGGCTGCGGCCGTCGACGCAAGGCACGAAGATCATGGCCGATTTGGTGATGCGGGCCATCCAGGCGGTGTCGTGGCCGGCGCCGGAGGCCATGCGGCGATGGCGGGCGCCAGCGGTTTCGCAGGCGGCGTCGAGCACGTCGAGCAGGTCGGGATCGCCGGGCGTGGGCGGATTGTCGGAAACGATGCGAATGGGCTGGACGGTGACGCCGGTCTTTTCGGCAATGGCGGCAACGCCGTTTCCCAGCTCCTCGATGAAACGCTCCATGTCGTCGCGGTTTTCGGCGCGGGCGTCGATCAGCATGCGGACGCGGGCTGGGACGACATTGGCGGCATTGGGCGTCATTTCGAATTCGCCGACGGTGGCGGCGAAATGTTCCTCGCCAGCGGACAGGGCCCTAGCCAGTTCCTCGACGCCCAGGGCAATCCAGGCGGCGGTGGTCAGCGCGTCCTGGCGGGCGTTCATGGGCGTCGTGCCGGCGTGGTCGGCGCGGCCCTCCACAATGATTTCGACGCGGGTGATGCCGGCGATGGCGGTGACGACGCCGATGTCGAGTTGCTCGTTCTGCAGCACCGGGCCCTGCTCGATATGGAGCTCGAGGAAGGCCTTGATATCGTCGCGCTGGGCGGGGTGGAGCATGTTGCCGCCGACCGCGATTATGGCCTGCTCCAGAGTCTGGCCGTCACTCTCGCGGGTCAGCCACTCGGCGGGACGGGTGCCGCTGATGCCGCGACTGCCGATGCAGGAGACGCCAAAGATCGACACTTCTTCGGCGAGAAAATCAGCGATTTCAAGCGTGTGGTCTAAAATGATCGACTGGTCCCGCAAGGCGCGGGCGACTTCGAGGGCCGTGATGACGCCGGCAATGCCGTCGTAGCGGCCGCCATCGGGCACGGTGTCGGAATGGGAGCCGAGCATGATGGTGCCGAGGTCCGGGCGGCGGCCGGGGATAGTGCCGATCAGGTTGCCGGCGGGATCAACGCGGGTGACGGCGCCAGCCTCCTGCATGGATTTTTCGAGCCACTTGCGGCCTTCGAGGAACATGGGCGTGAAGGCGCGGCGGGTCCAGGGGCGCCCGGGCTCGGTGATCGCCGCGAGGGCGTCGATATCGGCCGCGATACGGGTGGCGCGGATGGGGGCATTGGGGATCATGCGCGCGGCTCCGGGCGGACGAAGCGGCCGGTGCCGGGCTGGGCGACGCTGGTGCCGTCAAAGACCTGCTGGCCGCGGAGATAGGTGAGGCCAACGGTCCAGGGCAGTTCGATACCGTTATAGGGGCTCCAGCCGACCACATTGTGCCCGCTGGCCGCCGCGTCATAGCGCGATGGGCGGGGGAAGAGCACGGTGATGTCGGCGTCGCAGCCGGGGGTGAGCGCGCCCTTGATATGATCGAGGCGGAAGTGGCGGGCCGGGTTTTCGGCCATGAGTTTTGCCGCCCAGGTCAGCGGCACGCCGCGCTTGAGGGCGCCCATGACAAATAGCGGCACCATGACTTCGAGGCCGGGCACGCCGGAGGCATTGGCCAGCATGTCGGGGTTGGTCTTGCGGTTTTCCGACCAGCTGACGTGGTCGGTCGAGACCAGCGTGACATTGCCCGCCATCACATGCTCCCAGAGCTTTTCCACCTCGACGCGCGGCCGGATGGGCGGGTTGATCTTGGCCTTGCCGCCAAGCCGCGCCACATCGTTTTCCTCGTCGAGCGTCAGATAGTGGATGCAGGCTTCGATGGTGGCCGCATAGCCCTGGTCGCGGTAGCTGCGGGCGATGTCATAGCCGCGGCCGAGCGAGCAATGAACGACATGAGCGGGGCAGCCGGTGACGGCGCCGGTTTCATAGATCTGCAGCGAGGCCAGCAATTCGGTAAGCGGCGGGCGGCTCAGCGCATGGGCGCGATAGTCGGTGATGCCCGCCGCCTTGACCTTGGCCATGGCGGCGCGGACCATTTCATCGTCTTCATTGTGCACGCCGGCAGTGAGGCCGGTTTTCGCCACGGCGGCGAAGCATTCTTCGAGCAGGGCCGGGGGAATGCGGGGGAAGCGGATCGGGTCGGTGCCGAAGGTGGAGAATTTGAAAGCGGCGACGCCGGCAGCGGCCTGTTCGGCAATGCGGGCCGCGCCTTCTTCAGGGTTGATCGTGCCATAGAGGGCGAAATCGACGCGGGCCTGCGGGCTGGCGTGATCGACCTTGATGCGGACGGCTTCGGCGGAGCAGACGAGATTGCCCTCGTCATAGGGCATGTCGACAATGGTGGTGACGCCACCGGCCGCGGCGGAGCGGGTCGACCAGATGAAATCCTCCTGGTCCTTCTGGCTCAGCGAATGGGTTTGCGCATCGATGGCGCCGGGCAGGATCAGGGCATTGCCGAGGTCGTGTTTTTCGCTGGCGGCCGGGGAAGCCCCCTGCCCGACATGATCCACCTTGCCATCGCGGACGGCGACATAGCCCTCTTCCACAATGCGGTCGGGCAGCACGACGGTGCCGGAAAGGACGAGATCGAAATCGGACATGCTAGTTTCCTCGAGATTTGAGGTGGCACGCCCCCGTGGTTCGAGGGTCGCTTCGCTCCCACCTCACCATGAGGGCTACTGATAGGGAAGAGCCAGTTGAAACCTCTGTCATCAGAAAGGCCCCTGAGACCTCATGGTGAGGTGCGAGCCCTTGCGAGCCTCGAACCACGAGGGCGGGAACACAGACCTCACGCCGCGGCCCTTCCCAGTTGCCCGGTCCGGGCCATCAGCAGACGTTCGAGCGCCGAGAGCGCATCATAGATCAAGACAGCCAGCACGCCGACGATCAAGCCACCCTGCAGCACAAAGGCCGTGTTGCTGGAGAGCAGGCCGGCGATGATCACCTCGCCCAGCGTCCGCGCGGCAACGGTCGAACCAATGGTGGCCGTCGCCAGCGAAATCACCACCGAGAGCCGGATGCCGGCGAGGATGACCGGCAGGGCCAGCGGCAGTTCGACTTTGACCAGCCGCTGCCAGCCGGTCATGCCGACGCCCTTGGCGGCGTCGGTGACGGTGGGTGGCAGGTTGGTGAGGCCGGTCAGGGTGTTCTCGAAAATCGGCAGCAGCCCATAGAGGAAGAGCGCGACCAGCGTCGGGGCGGTGCCGAAGCCGAGCATGGGCACGGCGAGGGCCAGCACGGCGACCGGCGGGAAGGTCTGGCCGATATTGGCGAGCGAGCGCGACAGCGGCAGGAATTCGGCGCCGAAAGGGCGGGTGACCACGATGGCGAGGCCCACGGCGATGATGGTCGAGGCGAGCGTTGCCGCCAGCACGATGGCAAGGTGGTTGAGCGTGATGTCGAGCAGGCCGCCCTGATTGTAGATGGCGGGCTGGCCGTTCTTGGTGAAGAGGCTGAAGAAGCCGGCGAAGAGTTCCGGATTGATCAGGAACAGCGCCAAGGCGACGAAGGCGACCAGCCTTATGAGATTGCCAATGGTCATTGCGGCCTCGCGGCGAGGCGCGACAGGGCGGCGAGCGTGACCTGGCCGACCACGGCGCCATCGCGGCGCACCGGCAGGGCGGGCCGGCCCGACCAGAGCAGTTCGGCATAGGCATCGCGCAGCGAGGCGGAGGCTTCGATGGGTTCACCGGCGCCCTCACCCGGCTCGATATGGTCGGAGACTTTGGCGAGCGACAGCAGACGGAAGGGGCGTTCGCTGGTGCCGATCAGTTCGGCAACGAAGGGCGTCGCCGGATTGGCGATGATCTCGGAGGGTTTGGCGCATTGCAGCAGCTTGCCCTTGTCCATCACAGCGATGGTATCGCCGAGGTGGATGGCTTCTTCCATGTCATGGGTGACCAACACGACGGTGGTGCCCATCTTGCGCTGGATGGCGAGCAGGTCTTCTTGCGCCTTGGCGCGGATGACCGGATCGAGCGCGCCATAGGGCTCGTCCATCAGGAGGATATTGGGCGAAGCCGCCAGGGCGCGGGCGACGCCGACGCGCTGCTGCTGGCCGCCCGAGAGTTCATGGGGCAGACGGTCACGGAACTGGGCCGGATCGAGCTGGAACAGCGAGAGCAATTCATCGACGCGGGTGGCGGTTTTCTTCTTGTCCCAGCCGAGGAGTTTCGGGACCGTGGCGATGTTCTGGCCGACGCTGCGATGCGGGAAGAGGCCATGGCCCTGGATGGCATAGCCGATGCGGCGGCGCAGCTCGTAGGCGGGAATGGAGGCAATGTCCTCGCCATCGATGCGGATATGGCCAGAGGTGGGCGTCACCAGCTTGTTGATCATGCGCATGAGCGTGGTCTTGCCGGAGCCCGAGGTGCCGACGATGACGCAGATGGAATGCGGCTCGATGGTGAGGTTGACCCTGTCGACCACGACGGTGCCGGAATAGGATTTGGTGATCTCGTCAATTTCGATCATGCCGGGCGCCCTCCGCGCAAAGTCATTTCTACAAGTGCATCGAGCACCACGGCGGCGGCGAAGGCCAGGGCCACGGTGGGCACGGCCCCCAGGAGCACCAGGTCCATGGCCGTCTGGCCGATGCCCTGGAAAACGAAGACGCCGAAGCCGCCACCGCCGATCAAAGCGGCAATGGTGGCGAGGCCGATGTTCTGCACCAGCACGATGCGGATGCCGGTGAGGATCACCGGGAAAGCCAGCGGCAGTTCGACAGCAAAGAGGCGCTGCGACCCGGTCATGCCCATGCCCTTGGCGGCATCGACAGCGGCGGGCGACACGCTTTGGAGGCCCACCACCGTGTTGGAAACGACCGGCAGCAGCGAATAGGCAAAGAGCGCGACCATGGCCGGTGCGACCCCGATGCCGGAGATGCCGATGGCGGAGGCGCCGGGGATATTGGCGGCGACCCAGGCCAAGGGCGCGATCAGCAGGCCGAAGAGCGCGATGGAGGGAATGGTCTGAACGATGTTGAGCACATTGAGAACACCGGCGCGCAAGGGCTTGATCTTGTAGCACATTATGCCGACCGGAATGCCGATGACGGTAGCAATGGCGACCGAGCCGAAGGCCAGCGCCAGATGGGTGCGGGCCTCGGCCCAGAAGGCGGGCGCGCGCGTGCCATATTCCTTGAGGATGGAGAGATTGTTCCAGGCGCCGCTCCACAGCAGCGCCGCGATGGCGAGGCATACGGCGACAAGGATGCCGATGCGGATCAGCGGCTTGAACTTCAACCGTGTCAGCGCATCGGTGACGAGCAGCGCAAAGGCGAAGACCAGCAGCCAGAAACCGGCGCCGGGGGAGACGCGGGCGAAAGTGTCTTCGGGCGGGGTGAGATAGGTGGCCGACCAGCCGATCAGCACGAAAAGAACCGCCAGTGCACCGAAGCCGGCCGTCAGCTTGCCGACTACGGACGTGCGCAGAACGGCCACCGCAAAGCTGACGACGAGGACGCCGACGAGAAAGCCGCCTTGGAAGCTGGGCAGGGCGTCGAACAGCGATCGGGACTCGCCGAGCACGATGCGATTGGCGCGGAACAGGGCGAAGGGCAGGACGGCGCCGGCGAGGATGATCAGGCCGATGAGGACGCCGAGCTTGTCGATGGCGATCCGGCGCGGGCGGTATGAGGATGTGTCGGCAATGCTCATGCTGGCTTGAACTGCCTTCTGATTGATAGCGCCGGGAGTGCCCACAGCGCTTTGCGCATACTCGGTGTCACCCCGGCCTTGAGCCGGGGCCCATCCTGAGATGGCATCACGGCCGCTAGGTCGTCGTGCCCGTCAGAACCACCTTGCGGCTGTGACACGATCTCGGGATGGGTCCCGGCTCAAGGCCGGGATGACATCGAGGGTGTAGTTCACTTGGTGCGAACCAAAGAATGGGGTGGCGGCGTGCACCACCCCTAAGATGTTATTCCAGAAAACCGCCCTGCGTCAGGTAGTCCGTCGCAACCGTAGCGGCAGCCTCACCACCCACCTGCACGCGACCGTTGAGTTCCTGCAGCACTTCGAGGGTCAGGCCTTCAAAGACCGGCTTCAACAGTTCTTCGATCTGCGGGTATTCCGTGAGCACTTCCTCCCGGATGATCGGGGCAGGCTGATAGACGGGCTGCACGCCCTTGTCGTCTTCCAGAACCACCAGGCCCGAGGGGGCGATGCCGCCGTCGGTGCCGTAGACCATGGCGGCGTTGACGCCATTGGTCTGCTGGGCCGCAGCGGCAATGGTGGCGGCCGTGTCGCCACCCGAAAGGGTCACGAGCTGGTCGGGCGTCAGGGTGAAGCCATAGACTTCCTGGAACTTTGGCAGCGCCGCCGGGGAGTTCACGAATTCGGCCGATGCGGCCAGCTTGACCTCGCCGCCGCCGGCAACCCAGGCGCCGAATTCGGTGAAGGTGGTCAGGCTATTGGCTTCGGCGACATCGCCACGCAGGGCCACGGCCCAGGTGTTGTTGGCGGGCGAGGGCGAGAGCCAGACGATCTTGTTGGCGTCATAGTCGAGCTTGGCGGCTTCGGCATAGGCGCTTTCGGCATTGTTCCAGAGCGGATCATCGGCCTTTTCGAAGAAGAATGCGGCGTTGCCGGTATATTCGGGATAGATGTCGATTTCGCCGGCGGTGATGGCTTCGCGCACGATGGGCGTGCCGCCGAGCTGGATGCGGTCGGTGACGGCGATGTCGTTGGCTTCAAGCACCTGCTTGATGATATTGCCCAGAACGCCACCTTCGGTGTCGATCTTGGACGAAACGACGACCTGGGCGTTGGCTGCGGACACCGTGATGGCGAGCGCGGCGGCCGCGGTCAGAAGCTTGGAAGTGAGGCGCATTGGTTTCTCCGTTTTCTCCGAGCGATCCACTGACGCGTGGCCCCGGCTGTCCCTAACGTAACGTCTTGCGAGAATTGAGCGAGGCCGTGCTTGCTAGCTGACTGGCCCCAAAGCGAAAAACTCGTCCAACTCCATAATCGCTGAGTGAGAAATTAGTTCGTTCATGAGTTCGTCCGATGCCAGAGCATCTTCGACGGCCTCGACCTCTGCCGATAAAGGCCGATCCTGACGATATGTGTCAGCATGGCGGCGCACCAGCGAATAGATGATGCCAGGGACATTGCCGGGCGTATCGCCGGAGATGTCCATGGCCTGGGCCGAGAGCATGGCCTCGATGGCGGCGAGGCGGCGCAGGGCCAGGACCTGGCGTTCGAGGCGTTCCACGACCAGCGGCAGAAAGGTCGCCTCGTCCTCGATGCCGCCGGCCACGACCATGGAATTGGCCGAGATGGGATTGGTCATGGTGAGGACGCGGGCAAACAGTTCGCCGGCCAGCTTGATGACTGGGCCAAAGCCGGTGGCGATGCAGCCCGGCATGACGAGATTGACCGGCAGGTCGCGGCGCTGGCCATTGCCGAGCAGCACGCAGCGATTGAAACTGTTGCGGGCGATATGGGCGAGGCCGAGCTGGGCGGTCTGCAGGAAGACGGTTACGTCGAGCGGCAGCGAGCCGCCGGAGGTCAGGACCTGGCCGCCGGCGACCACCGGATTGTCGTCGGTGCGGCCGGTGGCGGCCATCAGCGTCTTGCCGGCGGCAACCAGCGTCTCGAAGCCGGTGGCAAAGACCTGGCTCATCATGCGCAGCGAGAGCGGATCCTGGATATGGGTGGCGTCGGGCCAGTCCCAGCCCTTGGCGTTGAAATAGAGCCAGGCGCCGATCCCCGCCTCACGCTCGGTGCCGACATGGGCCACGGCCTTCCACGGATCGCGCGAGGCGCCGAGCGCTCCGGCGGTGGTGAGGCCGGTAGCCAGCATGACGCGGGTGACGGCAGCAGCGTCGCGGATGGCCTTCGCCGCGGCGGCATAGCCGACGGCATTGGTGGAAATGGAGGCAAGGCTATCGCGCGGGGCGAGGCGGACGGGCTTCAGCCCGGCGGCATTGAGGGCCTCCTCAGCCGGCTGGCGGCGACCGTCGAACATCGCCTCCCCTGCCCCGGTCAGTACGGCGCCGATCTGGCCCATCAGGCCAATGTCGGCGCAGCCGATGGAGCCGGTGCGGCGGACGACGGGAACGACGTCGGTCGAGAGCAGCGCCAGGAAGGCATCGACGAGGCCCGTCGTACAGCCGACGCGGCCGGTCAGCGCCATGTTGACGCGGATCGCCATGGCGGTGCGGATGATGTCGCTTGAGAACGCATCGCCGGTGCCGAAGTGATGCGCGCGGACGAGGCCCATGTTGAAGGCATCGAGCTGGTCATCGGTCCACTCGACATCCTTCATGGCGCCGACGCCGGTGGTCGAGCCGTAGACGGGCTGGCCATTGGCAATGGCGGTCTCGACGACCTCGCGCGCATTGGCGACGCGCTCCATGGCGTCAGCATCGGCCACGAGGCGCACCTTGCGGGCGCCGATGCGGGCAATATCGGAAAAGCTCAAGGGTTTACCGTTGAGCGTGATGGGCGTGGAATGGAGGGCCGAAGGACGTTCGTTCATGGCGGTGAACGTATGTGATCACGGGGGAAATGCATAGTGCCACGCCCCCGTGGTTCGAGGCTCGCGAAGGCTCGCACCTCACCATGAGGGCTACTGGGAGTGCGATGAACCAACAGCCCTCATGGTGAGGTGCTTTGCGCAGCAAAGCCTCGAACCACGAGGGCGTGCCCCGATGCCTATTTCATCCAGAACAGCGGCACGAGATCGGTGGAATCCGGCACGTTGTTTTCGTCCGTTGCCATGATGTCGGCCATGTGTTTCCACCAGCGCTGGTTGACTTCGGTCCCGGGC
The DNA here is from genome assembly GCA_029202405.1 of Candidatus Devosia phytovorans. Taxonomy (NCBI): domain Bacteria; kingdom Pseudomonadati; phylum Pseudomonadota; class Alphaproteobacteria; order Hyphomicrobiales; family Devosiaceae; genus Devosia; species Candidatus Devosia phytovorans. Next base: position 2,325,736 of record CP119312.1, read on the forward strand.
AGGTCGGACATGGTGTGATCGACCCGGCGCCAGAGGACGCCGAAGAGGGTGTTGGTCTCTTCGTCGAGGTGGATGGAATAATCCTTTACGCCGGCATCGTGCAGCGCATCGACCAGGTCGGGGAAAATCTCGTCATGGCGCTTCTTGTATTCCGCCGCCATGCCGGGATTGAGCTTCATCTTGAAGGCGTGCTTTTCCCAGCCATTGTCCTCGATCATGCGCGGCGCTCCTTGATCATCTTCCAGAGGATGGGCAGGGCGATGACGACGATCAGCAGCGAGCCGGTGAAGATGGTCATGACGATCCCCGGCACGTTGAGGAGGCCAAGGCCGAAGGTCACGAGGCCAACGATCAGCGCTGCAAGGACCACGCCGATGATCGAGCCGGCCCCGCCCAGGATGGAGACGCCGCCGAGCACGACCATGGTGATGGCTTCGAGCTCAAAACCCTGGGCAATCGAGGGGCGGGTCGAGCCGAGGCGTGCGGTCAAGAGGACCGCGGCGATGCCGCTCATCAGGCCGGTCAGGCAGAAGAGCACGAACTTGATGCGGTCGACGCGGACGCCGGAGAATTGGGCGGCGACGTCATTGTTGCCGATGGCGAAGATGCGGCGGCCGAAATTGGTGCGATGCAACACGACCCAGTAGATCACGGCGGCGACGGCAAACAGCACCAGTTCGAAGGAAATGACCCAGGTGACATAGCCCTGGCCGAACCAGGTGAAGCTGGCGGGGTAGCCGTTAAAGCTCTGGTCGCCGAGGACGATATAGGCAATGCCGCGGAAAAGGCTCATCGTGCCGATGGTGACGACGATGGAGGGGAGCTTCAGCCCCGTCACGAGGAAGCCGTTGAAGGCGCCGCAGAGGATACCGACGCCGATGCCGATGGCAACGAGCATGGGTGTGTCGGCGCCATATTGCAGGGCCAAGCCCATCATGGTGGAGGCCAGCGCGATGATCGAGGCGACCGAGAGGTCGATCTCGCCGGAGATGATCAGCAGCGCCATGGCCAATGCGATCAGCGCCTTCTCGGTGAAGTTGAACGTCATGTCGCTCAGGCTCCACTCATTGAGGAAGTAGGGCGAGCTCATGGCGTTGAGGATGAAGATGGCCAGGGCCACGAGAACCAGCAGGCTCTCCCAGCTCAGCACGGCGGATTTGAGCGGATTGTCGAGCCGGTTGGGCAGGCTGCGGTGCAGGGAAGTGTCGGTCATGCGGCAGCTGCCTTCTTGAGAATGATGCGGCCCTTGCGGCGTTCGCCACGGGCATTGAGCACGACGGCGAGCAGGATGGCGGTGCCGGAAATGGCCATCTGCCAGAAGGGCGAGATGCCGATGACCGGCAGGGCATTGTTGATGATGCCGAGGAAGAGCGCGCCGAGCAGCACGCCGGCCACGGTGCCGATGCCGCCGGCAATGGAGACGCCGCCGATGACGCAGGCGGCGATGATGGTCAGCTCATAGCCGCGCGCCACTTCGGTCGAGGCGATGACGTAGCGCGAGATGTAGAGATAGCCGGCAAGGCCAGCGACGGCGCCAGCGATGACGAAGGCCCAGAACTTGGTGCGGCCGACATTGATGCCGGTATAGACGGCGGCGGTCGGATTGACGCCGATGGCATAGATGGCGCGGCCAAGCGCGGTACGGGTCATGGTCAGCCAGAAGATCAGCGCGGTGACAATGGCGATCCAGCTCATGACCGGCAGGCCAAGGAAGATGGTGCGCTGCAGGGCGATGAAATCGGGGCTCATCTGCGAGGCATTGACCCAGGCGCCGCCGGAAATGACGAAGGTCAGGCCGCGATAGATGGTCAGCGTGCCCAGGGTCACGACGATGGGCGGAATGTTGAGCAGCCAGACCAGGCCGCCGTTGAAGGCGCCAAGCGCCGCGCCAATGAGCACCGAGGCGACCATGATCAGCGGGATCGGCACGCCGGGGAAAGCGGCATTGAGCATGGCAACGATCATGCCGGTCAACGCCAGATTGGCGGCCATGGAGAGGTCGATCGAGCGCGTCAGAATGACCACCATCTGGCCCAGCGCCAGCATGATCAGGATGGACGTGTCATCGAAAATGGCCATCAGATTGCCGGGCTGGGCAAAGCGCGGGAAGCGCAGGGTCACGAGGACCAGCACAGCCAGGATGGCGAGAAACAGGAAGATCTCGCGATGTTTCAGAAGGCGATTCATGCTGCCTGCTCCTCGGCAATACCGGCAGCCAGGCGTACCAGCGTCTCGGGCTTGAGGCCCTTGTTTTCAAGCGTGTCGATGACAAGGCCCTCGCGCATGACAACGATGCGGTCGCTCATGCCCAGGACTTCGGGAAGTTCGGACGAGACCATGATGACCGACAGGCCCTGCGCCACCAGTTCGGCCATGAAGCCATGCACGGCGGCCTTGGAGCCGATGTCGATGCCCTTGGTCGGCTCGTCGAGGATGATGACCTTGGGCAGGGTGGCGAGCCATTTGGCGATCACCACCTTCTGCTGATTGCCACCCGACAGGGTCGAGACATTCTGGCTGAGCGAAGAGGCGCGCAGGTCGAGGCGTTCGGTATAGGTGCGGGCGAGGTCGAATTCCTCGGCCATGCGCAGGAAGCCGGACTTGCTGGTCTTGCCGAGCGAAGGCAGCGAGACATTCATGAAGATGGGTTCGCCAGTGATGACACCCTGCTTGCCGCGTTCCTCGGGCACGTAAACGATACCGGCCTCCACCGCGTCGGCAGCCGATTTTGGTGCAATGGTCTTGCCTTCGAGGACGAGCGAACCGGCGGAGGGCTGGGTCATGCCGAAAACGGCCTGCATGACTTCGGAGCGCCCTGCCCCGACCAGGCCATAAAAGCCCAGGATTTCGCCCTTGCGGACCGCAAAGCTCACATCATGGAATTCGGTGGGATGGCTGAGGCCCTTGGCCTCCAGCACCACTTCGCCGATGGCGGTGCTGCGCTCGGGGAAGACCTGGTCGACGGGACGGCCGACCATGAGCTGAACGATCTGACTCTGGCTGGTTTCCTTGATCAGCCCCTTGCCGACCTGTTCGCCGTCGCGGAAGACGGTGAAGCGATCGGCGATGCGGTAGATCTCATCGAACTTGTGGCTGATGAAGAGGATGGCCTTGCCGTCCTGCTTGAGCAGTTCGATCAGCACATAGAGCTCTTCGATTTCCTTCTGGCTCAACGCGGCGGTCGGCTCATCCATGATGACGACGCGCGCGTCGATGGAGAGCGCCCGGGCCACGGCCACGAGGTGCTTTTTGGCAATGCCCAGTTCCTTGAGCTTGATCGAGGCGTCGACACCGGCGGCCATGGAATCGAGCGTCTTCTGTGCTTCGCTGCGGGTCTTTTTCCAGTCGATCATGCCGAAACGGTTGGTCGGCATGTGACCGAGATAAATGTTTTCGGCCACGGTCAGCTCGTCGAAGAGCACGGTTTCCTGATGGATGGCGGTGATGCCGACAGCCGATGCGGAATGAGCGGTGGGAAGAGCGACGAGTTGGCCGCCGACGCGGATCTCGCCTTCGTCGGGCTGATAGATGCCGGTCAGAGTCTTGACCAGGGTGGACTTGCCGGCCCCGTTTTCCCCGATCAGGGCGGTGACTTCACCGGCATAGAGTTCGAGCGACACGCCATTGAGCGCACGCACGCCGGGAAAGCTCTTGGATATGCCCGAAAGGGTGAGGATGGGGTCGGTCATGCAGTGGGGCCTTTTGCTTTCAACTGCTGGTTCCACACCCACGGTGTCACCCCGGCCTTGAGCCGGGGCCCATCCTGAGATCGCGCCACAGCCGCAAGGTCGTGGCGACTATCGAACCACCTTGCGGCAGGACTGAAATCTCGGGATGGGTCCCGGCTCAAGGCCGGGATGACATCGCGTATGTGGAACCAGTGGTTGCATTCTTTCCCTCACGCAGGAGAGGGTCGGCCCGGCGCCGAAGCGCCGGGCCGGGTTTCGCTTAGTAAATCTTGGAAAATTCTTCGATGTTGCTGGCGTCGAACTGGAACGGCACGGCCATGGCGGCGGCGTTGGTGTCGTCCAGGGTCACTTCGCCAACGCGGCCGATCGAGAAGGTCGCGCCGGGAGCGGCTTCTTCGCCCTTGACCAGGTCATTGGCGAGGAACACGGCCGAGTAGCCGAGATCGATCGGGTTCCACAGGGCCACGGCCTGCGACGCACCATTGTCGATGAACTGCTTGAACTCGGACGGCAGGGCGAGGCCGGTGACGTTGATCTTGCCGATCAGGTTCTGATCGGTGACGACCTGGGCTGCAGCAACGACGCCGACGGTGGTCGGAGCGATGATGGCCTTGAGGTCGGGGTAGGACGAGATCAGGCCCTTGGCTTCGTTGGTCGACTTGACCGAGTCGTCATCGCCGTAAACGGTAGCGACGAGTTCGATATTGGCGAACTTCTCGGGCAGAGCGGCCTTGGCAGCTTCGATCCAGGCATTCTGGTTGGTCGCGGTGGAAGCGGCCGAGAGAATGGCAACCTGGCCGCCTTCAGGCAGGTAGTCAGCGGCCAGCTTGATGATGGTCTCGCCGATCAGCGCATTGTCCGACGGGTTGAGGTGGATCTGGCGGCCTTCGGGGGCAACGCCGGAGTCGAAGGACACGACCTTGATGCCGCGCTGCATGGCGCGCTGCAGGACCGGGACCAGAGCGTCCGGGTCATTGGCCGAGATGGCGATGGCGTCGACCTGCTGAGCGATCAGCGAGTTGACGACTTCGATCTGGGCTTCGGCGGTGGCAGCGGTCGGGCCGGTATAGATGACTTCGACGTCACCGAGTTCGGCGGCAGCTTCCTGGGCGCCCTTGTTGGCGGCGTCGAAGAAGCCATTGCCGAGCGACTTGACGACGAGCGCGATGCGCGTCTGGGCATAGGCCGGCGCGGCGAGCAGCATGGCAACGGCTGTGGTGGCAGCCAGTACTTTCAAGAGTTTCATTGGATAATCCCTCCCTGGGACTTGGTGATCGAAAAGTCCATCTCAGGCGACCGTTGCTTGCTGGTCTGCCTGAGCATTCGAATCCGCCACGATGAGCCGCACGCCTGCCGTTTCCAGCATCTGACGGTCTTCGTCGCGGATACCGCTGTCGGTGATGACGGCGGCAATTCGGTCGAGCCCGCACAATATGAGGCTCGATCTGCCCGAAAACTTGGATGAGTCTGCCAGAACAATCAGCTCGTCGGCCTGCCCGATCAGGGCCAGTTCGGACTGGACGACCATGGGATCGGCCTCCATCAATCCGTGCTGGCCGATGCCCTGGCAGCCGATGAACATGCGCTTGGCATAAAAGTGGGATGCCACCACGCCACCGAAGGGCGAGAGGATGACATTTTGCTCGCGATAGACGGTGCCGCCGGGAATGACGACGGAATTGCGCGAGTTGTGGATGAGGAATTCGGCGATGGCGAAGCTGTTGGTGAAAACCGACAGGCGACGCCCGGTCAGGTGATGCACCATCTGGAAGGTGGTGGTGCCGCCATTGATGATGATCGGCTCGCCATCCTTGCAGAGTTCGGCGGCGGCGCGGGCGATTGACCGCTTCTGCGCGATGTTGATCGTTTCGTTGACCGAAAAGGGGCGCCCCATCAGCGCGGTCTGCTCGGGCGGATTGACCGCCTCGGCCCCGCCCCGCACACGCCGTACCTCACCACGCACATGCAGCGCTGCAATGTCGCGACGAATGGTGGCTTCAGACGAGCCCGTCACTTCGCACAGCTCGGCCACGGTTACCACCGGGCGCGTCTGCGCAGCAGCAATGATCACTCTCTGGCGTTCAGTTTCGTGCAAGGCAGCTATCTCCCTGACGCATTCCTAATCGGGTATTTCAATCAGTGTCAATCATCAAACCGTCAACTTCAAAACATGTTAGCGGGATATGCGCGGTAATGACTGTTTGTGATTGACAGTGATGATTGATCGTGGCCATGTCCGGCCCAATCCGCGACCACCAATACCCAATGGGAGGAGTCTATCATGTCCACCACCGCGCCCAAGCGCCTCGCAAACCTCTGGGACGACGTAAAAGCCGCCGCGATGAGCGAGCCGGAACGCCTCGTCTATCGCTCCAACCTGCTGGGCAGCGACAAGCGCGTCACCAATTATGGTGGCGGCAATACCTCCTCCAAGATCATGCAGAAGGACCCGCTGACCGGCGAGACCGTGGAAGTGCTGTGGGTCAAGGGTTCGGGCGGCGATAGCGCTTCGATCAAGCTCGATGGCTTTTCGACGCTCTATATGGACAAGCTGCGGGCGCTGAAGGGTCTCTATCGCGGCGTCGAATTCGAAGACGAAATGGTGGGCTACCTGCCGCATGCGACGTTCAACCTCAACCCGCGCGCCGCGTCGATCGACACCCCGCTGCATGCCTATGTGAACCACCCCTATGTGGATCACATGCACCCCGACGCGATCATTGCCATCGCGGCTTCGGTCAATTCCAAGGAACTGACCCAGCAGATCTTCGGTGACAGCATTGGCTGGCTGCCGTGGAAGAAACCGGGCTTCGAGCTCGGCCTGTGGCTGGGCAAGTATTGCGAAGAAAACCCGAACTCCAAGGGCCTGATCCTTGAGAGCCATGGCCTCTTCACCTGGGGCGACACGCCCAAGGAATGCTACCAGACCACGATCGACATCATCAACAAGGCGATCGAGTGGTTCGAGCAGCAGACGGAAGGCAAGACCATCTTTGGCGGCGCGGCGACCACGTCCCTCGATGCCGATGCCCGTCGTGCCGTCGCAGCCCGCCTGATGCCCAAGATCCGCGGCTTCATCTCGGAAGACAGCCACAAGCTTGGCCATTTCGATGACAGCGCGGCCGTGCTGGAATTCGTCAATTCCAACAATCTGCGTCCGCTTGCGGCGCTCGGTACGTCGTGCCCCGACCACTTCCTGCGCACCAAGATCCGTCCGCTGGTGATCGACTTCGATCCGGAAAACCCGGATGTTGATGCCGTGATCGCCGGCCTTGCCGACCAGATCGCCGCCTATCGCGTCGACTACCAGGCCTATTACGATCGCTGCAAGCACGACAATTCGCCCGCCGTGCGCGACCCGAATGCCGTGGTCTACCTGATCCCGGGCGTCGGCATGCTGACCTTCGCCAAGGACAAGGCCACCGCCCGCATTTCCGGCGAGTTCTATGTCAACGCCATCAACGTGATGCGCGGCTCGTCGACCGTGAGCGAATATCAGGGCCTGCCCGAGCAGGAAGCCTTCGACATTGAATACTGGCTGCTTGAAGAAGCCAAGCTGGCCCGCATGCCCAAGCCCAAGGCTCTGGCTGGCAAGATTGCGCTGGTCACCGGCGGCGCTGGCGGCATCGGCAAGGCCACCGCAGCGCGCCTGCTGCGGGAAGGCGCCTGCGTCGTCATCGCCGATATCGACCAGACGGCGCTCGACGCCGCCACGACCGAACTCAGCGACGTGTTCGGCAAGGACTTCGTGCGCCCGGTGAACATCAACGTCACCAAGGAAGAGCAGGTCATTTCCGGCTTCGCCCATGCCGTGGTGGAGTTTGGTGGCCTCGACATCCTCGTGTCCAACGCCGGCCTTGCCTCCTCGGCACCGATCGAGGAGACGACGCTCGAGCTGTGGAACAAGAACATGGACATCCTGTCCACGGGCTATTTCCTCGTCTCGCGCGAGGCCTTCCGCCTGTTCCGTCAGCAGAAGATCGGCGGCAATGTGGTGTTCGTGGCGTCCAAGAACGGTCTCGCCGCTTCGCCCAACGCTTCGGCCTATTGCACCGCCAAGGCTGCGGAAATCCACCTGGCACGATGCCTCGCGCTCGAAGGCGCAGGCGAGCAGATCCGCGTCAATGTGGTCAATCCCGACGCCGTGCTGCGTGGCTCGAAAATCTGGGCCGGCGAATGGCTGGAGCAGCGTGCATCGACCTATAAGACCGACAAGGATGGTCTCGAGGAGATGTATCGCGAGCGTTCTATGCTCAAGCGTTCGGTGTTCCCTGAGGACATCGCCGAAGCCATCTACTTCTTCGCTTCGGAAGCCTCGGCCAAGTCGACCGGCAACATCATCAATGTCGACGCGGGCAACGCCCAGTCGTTCACGCGGTAGTCCATCGGGGCAAAATCTCGCCACACCCACGATGTCACCCCGGGCTCGACCCGGGGCCCATCCCGAGATCTCAAGATGGGTCCCGGCCCAAGGCCGGGATGACACCGAGTTTGTGGAGGGAGCGGAGGAAACAAAATGACCGAATACATGATCGACACATCCGTCGTCGAAGCCGAGAATGCCAAGCGGGTCGATGACCTGCATGCCGACTATGAATCGCTGGGCGAGCGCCTCGATCGTCGCGGCATTGCCATCGATGCCATCAAGGCCAAGGTTGCCGACTTCTCCGTGGCCCTGCCCTCCTGGGCCGTGGGCACCGGCGGCACGCGCTTTGCCAAATTTCCCGGCGCCGGCGAGCCGCGCGACGTCTTCGACAAGATCGAAGACTGCGCCGTGGTGACCCAGCTGTCGCAGGCCAGCAAGACCATCTCGCTGCACATTCCGTGGGACAAGGCCGATCCGAACCGGTTGAAGCAGGCTGCCAGCCGCTTCAACCTCGGCTTTGACGCGATGAATTCGAACACGTTCTCGGATGCCCGCGGGCAGTTGCAGAGCTACAAGTTCGGTTCGTTGTCGCATGCCGACAAGGGCACGCGCCAGCAGGCCATCGAGCACAACATCGAGTGCATCGAAATCGGCAAGACCATCGGCAGCAAGGCCCTGACCATCTGGATCGGCGACGGCTCGAATTTTCCGGGCCAGGTGAACTTTGCCGACCAGTTCGGCCATTACCTCGACTCGGCCAAGGAAGTTTACGCTGCCCTGCCCGAGGACTGGAAGCTCTATACCGAGCACAAGATGTACGAGCCGGCGTTCTATTCGACGGTCGTGCAGGACTGGGGCACCAATTACATCATCGCCAAAGAGCTGGGCGAGAAGGCCCTGTGCCTCGTCGACCTCGGCCACCATGCGCCGAATGTGAACATCGAGATGATCGTCTCGCGCCTTGCCCAGTTCGGCAAGCTCGGCGGCTTCCATTTCAATGACAGCAAGTATGGCGACGACGATCTCGACGCCGGCGCCATCGACCCCTACCGCCTGTTCCTGGTGTTCAACGAGCTGGTCGACATCGAAAACCGCCAGCCCGATTTCCACCCGGCGCATATGCTCGACCAGTCGCATAATGTCACCGACCCGATCGAGTCGCTGATGCTCAGCGCCTCGGACGTGCAGCGCGCCTATGCGCAGGCGCTCCTCGTCGACCGCACGACGCTCAAGGGCGCGCAGGAAGCCAATGACGCGCTGACCGCCACCCAGCAGCTGCGCCAGGCCTATCGCACCGATGTGGAACCGATCCTGGCCATGTCGCGCCTTGAAAAGGGCGGCGCCATCGACCTGCTCGCCACCTACCGCGCCTCCGGCTACCGCCAGAAGGTCGCCGAAGTGCGGCCGGCGGTTGAGGGCGGCTCGGGCGGGATCGTCTAAACCAGTTTCGATCTTCTCCCAGAGACGGAAAACGGGGCCCGGTGAGCGATCACCGGGCCTTTGTTGTTTCCAGGGCGATGACCCGGGTCTCACTGCACAAGCCCCACACTCGATGTCACCCCGGCCTTGAGCCGGGGCCCATCCTGAGATCGAACCACAGCCGCAAGGTGGTCGTGAGAAGCACGCCGGCCTTGCGGCAGGACAGACATCTCGAGATGGGTCCCGGCTCAAGGCCGGGATGACACCGTGTATGTGGGAGCTCCGTGCGAACACTCCCGCAGGAAGATACGGCAAGGGCCGCTGACGGTTTGCGTCAGCCGCCCATTTTCACGCGTTCGGCGCGTCGATGCTAACAGTCTGCTAGCGCATTCCAGCCAAAAGCGACTGGTCGTGCATAAGGCAGCTTTATGCCCGCACCTACTTCATCACCGGCATCTGGAACTCGGCACCATCCTTGATACCACTCGGCCAGCGGGCGGTGACCGTCTTGGTCTTGGTCCAGAACTTGATCGAATCCGTGCCATGCTGGTTGAGATCGCCGAAGGCACTCGCCTTCCAGCCGCCGAAGCTGTGATAGGCCAGCGGCACCGGCACCGGGACGTTGATGCCGACCATACCGACATTGACGCGGGCAGCAAAGTCGCGCGCCGCGTCGCCGTCGCGGGTGAAGATCGCCGTGCCATTGCCATAAGGATTGTCCATGGTGAGCTTGAGCGCATCCTCGTAAGTCTTTGAACGGACAACGCTCAGCACCGGCCCGAAGATCTCTTCCTTGTAGATGTCCATCTCGGCGGTGACATTGTCGAACAGGGTCGGGCCGACAAAATAGCCGTTCTCATAGCCCTGAAGGCTGAGACCACGGCCGTCGATGACGAGGTCGGCGCCCTGCTCCACGCCCTTGTCGATCAGGCCCTTGATCTTGTCCTGGCTGGCCTTGGTGATGACCGGGCCCATTTCGCTGGCCTTGTCCGAAGCGGGACCGACCTTGAGCTTTTCGATGCGGGGTTTCAGAGCCGCGACGATGCGATCGGCGGTTTCGTCACCCACCGGCACGGCGACCGAAACGGCCATGCAGCGCTCGCCGGCCGAGCCGAAACCGGCGCCCATCAGGGCATCGGCGGCCTTGTCCATGTCGGCATCGGGCATGATGATCATGTGGTTCTTGGCGCCGCCAAAAGCCTGAACGCGCTTGCCCTCGGCAGCGGCCGTTGCATAGACATAGCGGGCGATCGGGGTCGAGCCGACGAAGCTCACTGCGCCAATCTGATCGTGGTGCAGGATGCCATCCACCACCGGCTTGCCGCCATGCACGACATTGAGAATGCCCGGCGGCAGGCCGGCTTCCACGGCCAGTTCGGCGAGCCTGACCGGAACGGACGGGTCGCGCTCGGAGGGCTTGAGGATAAAGGCATTGCCCACGGCAATGGCTGGCGACAGCATCCACAGCGGGATCATGGCCGGGAAATTGAAGGGCGTGATGCCGGCGCCGATGCCGACCGGCTGGCGCATGGAATACATGTCGATGCCCGGGCCCGCGCCATCGGTGAACTCGCCCTTGAGCAGGTGCGGCGCGCCAGCGACGAATTCGGCGACTTCCAGACCGCGCAGGATATCGCCCTTGGCGTCGTCGACGGTCTTGCCATGTTCGAGGCTCAGCAGTTCGGCCAAAGCCTGCATGTCACGATTGATCAGCGCGACAAAATTGAAGAAGACGCGGGCGCGGCGCTGCGGATTGGTAGCGGCCCATTTGGGCTGGGCGGCAGCGGCCGAGGCCACGGCGGCATCGAGATCGGCTTCGGTCGCCAGCGCCACGCGGGCCTGCACTTCGCCGGTCGCCGGATTGAACACGTCCTGAAATTCGGCGCTATTGCCGGTGGTTTGCTTGCCGTTGATGAAATGGCCAATGGTGCGCACGCGATGTCTCCCTGTTATCGGGCCTGTCATCGCGCTATAGTCCTCGCATCGCAATGCGATAGATTTTGCATCGGTTGTGCGGGAATTGAAGTGCGATGAATTGGGATGATGTGCGGATTTTTCTCGCCGTGGCGCGCAACGGGCAGATTCTGGGTGCGGCGCGCAGCCTTGGGCTCAACCATGCGACGGTGGCGCGGCGGCTGACGGCGCTGGAGGACGCGCTGGGCGCACGCCTCTTCACCCGCAAGACCAATGGCAGCGAACTCTCGGGCGAAGGCGAACGCTTTCTCACCCATGCCGAGCGGATGGAAAGCGCCATGCTGGCGGCCAGCCAGGCGGCTGGGGCCGACAGCCTCATCGAGGGAACGGTGCGCGTCGGGGCGCCAGACGGGTTCGGCGTGGCCTTTCTCGCGCCGCGGCTGGGCGAGCTGGCCGAGCGGCACAAAGGCCTGCGGATCGAACTGGTGCCGGTGCCGCGGGCCTTTTCGCTGTCGCGGCGCGAGGCGGATATCGCGGTGACGCTGGAGCGGCCGCGCGAGGGGCGGCTGGTGGCGCGCAAGCTGACCGACTATCGGCTCGGGCTTTATGCGGCACAGCGCTATCTCGATGCCCATGGCACGCCAGAGACGCTGGAGGCGCTCTCGGATCATCGTCTCGTCGGCTACGTGGAAGACCTGCTGTTTACCGCCTCGCTCGACTATACCGGCGAGTTTTTGAAAGGCTGGCGCTCGTCATTGGCGGTGTCCTCGGCCATGGGCCAGACGGAAGCCGTGCGGGCGGGCGCCGGGATCGGCATCCTGCACACCTTCATGGCCGGCGGCGACGCGGGGCTGGTCCCGGTGCTGCCCGGGCATAGCCTCACCCGCTCCTACTGGACCGTGGTGCATGAGGACCTGCGCAGCATTCGCCGCGTGGCGCTGGTGTCTGACTTTCTGGCCGAGATCGTCGCCCGCGACCGGGCCATGTTTTAGTCCCTGAGCGACTTGCTGGCCTCGATAATCCAGTCGCGAAAGGCCCGAATCTTGGGGCTGTTGCGGCGGCTTTCGGGATAGACGAGGTAATAGCCACGGCCCGCTGGTGCCAGGAGATCAAACGGCTGGATCAGGCGGCCAGAGGCAATCTCGTCGCGGAAGAAAGCGGGTGTCAGCATGGAGACTCCACGCCCCGCCATGGCGGCCGTGGCGAGAAGGCTTTGCAGGCCCATCATGCTGAGCGGCCGTCCTTCGATGGAATAGCCGGGCACGCCGGCAGCGGCAAACCATTGGCCGAGCCATTCGTCCTCGGGATCGAGCATGGGCAGTTTCAGCAGGTCCTCGGGCCGGGTGATGCCGCCGACGCTTGCGGCCAGAGCGGGGCTGAGCAGCGGGGTGAAATCAGCTTCGACCAGCAGGTGATGCACCAGCCCCTTACCCTGCGGGCCGGGCAGCGTGCGGATGCCAAGGTCGAAGTCGTCATTGGCGAGATCGGCCAGGGCGCTGGAGCTGTCGAGCCGCACGGCAATCTCGGGATGGGCGACGTTGAACAGGCCGAGGTTTTGCGCCAGCCACTGGCTGGCAAAGGTCGGCACCGAAGTGATCGAGAGGAGGTTGTCGACTTGCCCGCGCATGTCGGCGAAAGCCACGCGCATCATGTCGAAGGCTTGCGACACCTGTGGCGCCAGGCGGGCGCCGGTTTCGCTGAGCAGGATCTGGCGCGGCTTGCGCAGGAAGAGCGGCGCCCCGACGCGCTCCTCCAGCACCTTGATCTGATAGCTCACCGCCGCCTGGGTCATCCCCAGTTCCTCGGCAGCGCGGGTAAAGCTCAGATGGCGGGCGACAGCCTCGAAGGCGCGCACGGCGGTCAGGGGCGGCAGGTTCGACATGGATCAAATCTCCTTATGCCAACCTCTCGACGTTTAGTTGGAGATCAACCGGATTACCAGCCATCTTGTGAGCATAGGCAAACCAGAGAGAGGCCATCTGCATAAGGATGGTTATAGCCATGACCGCAATCACCCAGTCTGCCGAATGCGCTATCACCCTGCCGCGCTGGAGCGTTTGGCGCCTGTTCCGCATCCACAGCCGCCGCCGGCGCGTGACGGTCGACCTGATCCACTCCTCCCCGCATTTGCTGCGCGATATCGGGGCGATGGAATATCGCGTGGTGGAGAGAAGGCCGTAGAGTTTTTTGGGGGGGTACCCCCTCCTATCCTCCCCTGATAAGGGGGAGGGACCGCGCCGCGTATCTGGCGAGATCGTGCCCCAAGCTGGATCTGTCCCTCCCCCTATCAGGGAGAGGCTAGGAGGGGGGACCCGCAAAAACCCTCTTCCACCACGCCCGCAGCACCAATATCCTCCGCCCCATGTCCAAGACCACGCCCGCAACGCTTGCCCTGACCAAGGCCGGCTTTGCTTTCACCACCGCCACCTATGACTACAACCCCGATGCCGATCGCGTCGGGTTGCAGGCGGCCGAGGCCATGGGCGTTTCGCCCTCGATCGTGCTGAAGACGCTGATGGCCGAGGTGGATGGCAAGCCGGTCTGCGTGGTGGTGCCGTCGGATGAAGAAGTGAACATGAAAAAGCTGGCCGCGGCCTTCGGCGGCAAGTCGGCGCATATGATGAAGCCGGCGGATGCCGAGCGCCTGACGGGCTACAAGGTGGGCGGGATCAGCCCCTTCGGACAGAAGAAAGCAGTGCCAACCTGCGTCGAGGAAATGGCCACGCTGGAGGAGGAAATTTTCCTCAACGGCGGGCAGCGCGGGCTGCAGATCCGGATGAGGCCGGATGACCTTGTCACCGTCCTAGGCGGTAAGTCTGCGGATCTGATCCGCTAGTCATTGCAGACCCCAGAATAGACAAAAGGCGCCCTGGTGGACGCCTTCATCTAACAGACAGCAAGTCTAATATCGCTTAGTTGGCGTAGGTGCCGCGAGCGATGTTCTTGATGTCGCCCTTGGTGATGCCGAGGTCATTGAGCTGACGGGCGTCGAGAGCGTTGAGTTCACGCATGGTGCGCTGATACTGAGCAAACTGTGCGATTTTCTGGCGGATGTTCATTTCGGTTTCCCCTTCGTTTGATGACCCCTATGTAGACCCGGCCCGTCGTGATTAGAAGATGGACTTGCTGCACATCCGTTATGCATTTTGTGCAAACAAAAGAGGCATGGCTGTCATATTGGGTTCAGGTTGGAGTGCCCAGAGTCTAGGCATCCGACTTTTGCTCCGCCCGCCACCTCATTGATTTCACGAAGAAAAACGGACACCGCCACAGCGATGCCCGCGTTAAGGTATTTTTGACCATCCGGTAAAGAGCCATGCGCGGGATGGCCGGCGCTTTCAGGAGACCTGCGTTTAGCGCTGGATGGGCTCCCTGCCCTCTTCAATGGCGATGCGCCGGTCTTCGCGCATCTCGAACCACATGGCATTGAGGATGGCGAAGGAACAGGCCAGGCCCAGGCCGAGGATCCACGAGAAATACCACATGAGCGTCTCCTAATAGGCGTTTGGGTTCTTTTCGAGCGAGGTGGTGCTGACCGTGCCGCGCATGACGCGGAAAACCCAGGCGGTGTAGGCGAGGATGATCGGCAGGAAGATCGCGGTGGCGATCAGCATGATGAACAGCGTCAGATGGCTGGACGAAGCATCCCAGAGCGTGAGGCTTGCCTGTGGCAGGGTCGAACTGGGCAAGAGGAAGGGGAAGAGCGACAGGCCCGCCGTCGAGACGATGCCGAAGATGGCAAGGCTCGAGGCCAGAAGCGTTGGAAAGCGCCAGCGGGCCTGCAGGCCGAACAAGGCGCCGAGGAGGCCCAGGAAGCCGAGGACGGGCGCGGCAATCATCCAGGGATAGGTGCCGTAGTTGGTGAGCCAGCCACCGCGGGTCAGGACCACGGTCTTGGCCAGCGGATTGATGGCGGCATTGCCGTCCACGGCGCTGGTGATGGCATAGCCGTCGATGCCCAGCGCTACCCAGACGCCGGCCAGGGCAAAGAGCAGGATGGTGGCCATGGCGATCAGGCTGCCATAGCTGCGAGCCCGCTCGGCAATGATGCCCTCGGTGCGCGCGGCGATGACGGCGGCGCCCTGCGTTGCAATCATGCCGAGGCTCACGAGGCCCGACAGCAAGGCGAAGGGCATAAGCAACTGGAAGAAATTGCCCGTGTAGAAGCTGCGCATCGTGTCATCGAGGTGGAAGGGTGCCCCGAGCAAGACATTGCCCACGGCGACGCCGAAGATCAGCGCCGGCACGAAGCCGCCGATGAACAGGGCCCAGTCCCAGGTGGCGCGCCAGCGTGCATCCTTCACCTTGCCGCGGAACTTGAAGCCGACGGGCCGCAGGATCAGCGCGAGCAGGATCACGATCATGGCGAGGTAGAAGCCCGAAAAGCTCACCGCATAGAGCGGCGGGAAGGCGGCAAAGATGGCGCCGCCGCCCAGGATCAGCCAGACCTGATTGCCTTCCCAGGTCGGGCCGACCAGGTTGATCAGCACACGGCGTTCGTCGTCCTTGCGGGCGACGAGTGGCAGCAGGGCCCCTACCCCGAGGTCACGGCCACCCATGATGGCAAAGCCGATCAGCAGAATGCCGAGCAGCAGCCACCAGATGAGGCGCAGGGTTTCGTAGTCGAGCGGAATGGCGGTCACGATCCAAGTCCCTTGTTGGCAGCGGTTGCGGGGAGAGCGGCGACGACGAAGTCCTCGTCGTCGCTTTCGTCGGCGGAGAAGAGCTTGTCCTGCGGGCCGGCCTTGATGATCTTGATCATCAGCAGGACCGTGATGATGGCGAGGGTAGTATAGAGCAGGGTGAAAAAGCTCAGCGAGATGACCAGGTCCCAGAAGTGGAGGCCCGAGGCGGCGTAGAAGGTGGGCAGAACGCCCTCCACCACCCAGGGCTGGCGGCCATATTCGGCGATGAACCAGCCCGACTCGATGGCAATCCAGGGCGTCGGCAGCAGCAGGGCGCCGAGCCACAGCATGCGTCGATTGGTGCCAATCCAGCCGCGCGACGCGCGGCAGAAGGTCAGCGCGAAGAAGGCGATGAAGAAGAAGCCCAGGCCCATCATGATGCGGAAGGTCCAGAACAGCGGCCAGACATCGGGCACGGTATATTCGGCCGCCATGGCGATCTCGGCGTCTGTGGCATTGCCGACATCCTCGCGATACTGCTTGAGCAGCAGGCCATAGCCGAGGTCGGGCCAGTGCTGCTCGAAGGTCAGGCGCGCAGCGGCATTGTTGCCGTCGGCCCGGATCTCCTGCAGGGCGTCATAGGCCACCATGCCCGAGCGGATGCGGGTTTCGGCATGGGCGACCAGCTCCTCGATGCCCGGCATGGGCTTGTCGAAGGAGCGCGTGGTGATGAGACCACCCATCCACGGGATCTGGATCGACCAACTGGGGGCGCCACCATCCTCGCCCGGCCAGGCGAGAACCGTCCAAGGAGCGGGTGCCGGCTCAGTGTGATAGCTGGCCTCCATGGCCGCGATCTTCATCTTCTGGTGTTCGGTCGCGACATAGCCACTTTCATCACCCAGCACGACCACCGACAGGGCCGAGGCCAGGCCGAAGCTGGCGGCAACCACCATGGAGCGCTTGGCGATCTCGACATGCTTGCCCTTGAGCTGGAAAATGCAAGAGATGGAGAAGACGAAGACCGCGCCGCAGAGATAGCCGGCGCTGACGGTATGGACGAATTTGGCCTGCGCCACCTGGTTGAAGATCACTGCCATGAAGTCGGTGACTTCCATGCGCATGGTGTCGGGATTGAACTTGGCGCCGACCGGGTTTTGCATCCAGCCATTGGCGATGAGGATCCAGAGCGCCGAGAAATTGGCGCCCAGCGCCGTCAGCCAGGTGACGGCCAGATGGCCGACCTTGCTCAACCGGTCCCAGCCGAAGAAGAAAAGGCCGATGAAGGTGGCTTCAAGGAAGAAGGCCATCAAGCCCTCGATGGCCAGCGGCGCGCCGAAGACGTCGCCGACATAGTGGCTGTAGTAGCTCCAGTTCATGCCGAACTGGAATTCCATGACGATGCCGGTAGCGACGCCCATGGCAAAATTGACGCCGAACAGCGTGCCCCAAAACAGGGTCGCCTTGCGCCAGACCTCGCGCCCGGTCATCACATAGACGCTTTCCATGATGCCCATCATCACGGAAAGGCCAATGGTCAGCGGCGGAAATATGAAGTGATACATGGCGGTGACGGCGAATTGCCACCGCGAGAGTTCGACAACGGTCATGTCGATCATGGCATGAGGGCCCCTATGATTGACGCACCCCGAGGGGCGGAAAGTTCAATCGTCATAGGCAATAAGTGCGGGCTATTCCTTGATTCAGATCAAAGGTGGTTCTGTCGGTCCGGCTATGGTGTGGGCATCGAATTGCGAGAGTGCCAATGTCAGCCAGTCAGACGATAGACCGCCAAAACGGGAAGACGCTATCGGGATTGACCCGTAACGGTGGCGTCTGGCTGGGCCTCGCCATTGCCGCCCCTCTCCTGGGTGGTGCCCTGCTGATCTGGCAGGCCTGGACGCTGGCCCATGTGATCGGCGCGGCGATCGAAGGTGGCGCGGCCATATCGACGCTCGGGCCGGCCGTGGCGCTGATCCTGGCCTTGCTCATCATCCGCGCCGCGCTGGGGGCGATCGGCGATCGTGCCGGCACAGCCGCCGCCGAAGCGATCAAGACGCAGCTGCGCGGCGCGCTGTTTGGTCAATTGCTGTCGCGCTCGCCGCGCGAGGCCGAGCGGGCGCAGGCCGGCGCTGCGACCGCAGCCATTGTCGATCAGGTCGAAGCGCTCGATGCCTTCTTTTCGCGCTACCTGCCGGCGATGATCGGTGCGAGCGTGCTGCCCGTGGCCTTTGGCGCCGTCATCCTGCCGCTCGACTGGCTGGCGGGTCTCCTCTTCCTCGTCACCGCGCCGCTCATTCCCCTGTTCATGGCGCTGGCGGGCCTTGGCGCACAGGTGGCGACGCGGCGGCAGGCGCGCGCCCTTAGTCTCCTCACTGGACGCTTTGCCGACCGGCTGCGCGGGCTGATGACGCTCAAACTCTTCGGCCGTGCCGAGGCGGAAACGGCGGGCATTGTTGCTGCCAGCGACGACTTGCGGCAGCGCAACCTGCGGGTGCTGCGCATCGCCTTTCTGTCCTCGGCCGTGCTGGAATTCTTTGCGGCACTCGGCGTCGCCGGCGTGGCGCTCTATATCGGGCTGACCTACATCGACTTCCTGCACCTGCGGTCGACGCCGATGACGCTGGAGCTGGGCCTGTTCCTGCTACTGATGGCGCCCGAGGTCTATAATCCCCTGCGCACGCTGGCAGCCCATTATCACGACCGCGCCGCCGCCAAGGCGGGGATTGGAGAGATCGAGGCGCAGCTTGGCACCCTGCCCAGGCAGGTGCCAAGCTTCGCCGATGCACCGCTCATCCCCAATACCGGCGCCATCGGCGTCACTATCCGCAGCCTGACCCTGCGCACGCCCGACAATGCCCGCACGCTCCTCGAAGGCGCTGACCTCACCATCGCGCCCGGCGAGCATATCGCCATCCTGGGCCAGAGCGGCATCGGCAAGTCGACGCTGCTCGAAGCCATGGTCCGGCTGCGCCATCACGAGGGCAGCATGGCCCTGGGCGGTCGCCCGCTAGCCGATTGGCCCGAGGCTGAGCTGCGCGCCCGCGTCACCATGCTGGGCCAGAAGCCGCGTATCTTTGCCGGCACCATGGCCCACAACATTGCCCTCGCCCGCCCCGGCGCGAGCAATGCCGAAATTCGGCGCGCGGCCGAATTGGCGCATGCCGCCGGCTTTGCCGACGCCCTGCCCGAGGGGCTCGATACCCTGCTGGGCGAAGGCGGCTTTGGCCTGTCGGGTGGACAGGTGCAACGCATCGCCCTGGCGCGCGTCTATCTGCGCGATGCCGGATTGATCCTCCTCGATGAGCCGACCGCCCATCTCGACGCCGACCTCGAACAGGCCGTGCTCGACGACCTCAGGGCCTATGCCAAGGGCCGCACGCTGGTGATTTCCACCCATTCGCTGGCCGTCGCCTCGCAGATGGACCGGGTCTGGCGCATTGCCGGCGAAAAACTGCTGCCGGTGGCAACGCCGCATCGGGATCGGAGCATCGCATGAAATCCCTCTTCGCCTTCCGCGCCCTGTTCATGAGCCAGCTCACCGGCTTTGCCCTGGCGCTGCTGCTGTCGCTGATCGCCCTTGGCGCCGGCGTGACCCTCCTCGCCACCTCGGGCTGGTTCGTCACCGCCGCCGCCATCACCACGCTGGGCCTCGCCTTCAATCTCTTCGTGCCTTCGGCGCTGGTACGTGCCTTTTCCTTCATCCGGATCCTGGCGCGTTATGGCGAGCGGCTGGTGGGGCATGACGCGACACTGCGCCTCCTGGCCGATCTGCGCGGCTGGCTGTTTGCCCGGCTCTTCCCTCGCCTGCCGCTGGGCGACCGCAGCCTGCGCCATGGCGATCTTGTCAGTCGCCTCACCGCCGATGTCGATGCGCTCGACACGGCCTTTCTCGTCGCCATCGGACCAATCACCGCCGCCCTGGTCATCGGCACGGTGCTCACCGCTGTCATGGCCTTTCTGCTGCCGGGCGCGGCGCTGGTCTTTGGCCTCTTCTATGCCAGCGCTATTCTCGTCGTGCCGGCGGGCCTCGTGCTGGTCAGCCGCGACACAGGCCAGGACATGGTCACCCGCGCCGCCGATGCGCGCGCTGCCGTGCTCGACGGCATCGAAGGCCATGCCGATCTCACCGTGTTTGGCGTATTGGGCACAGCCCAGGCCGGTTTTGACGTCACCGCGGCCCGGTTGAGTGCGACCAGAGGGCATCTCGCCAGCCTCACGGCCCTCGGCAGTTTTGCCGTGCAAGCGCTGGCCACCCTGGCACTGGTCGGCTCGCTCTGGCTGGGTCTTGTGGCGCTGGAGGCCGGACAGGTCGATGGCCCCGTGCTGGCGGGGCTGCTGCTCGCCATCATGGGGAGTTTTGAAGCCACCAATGTCATCCTTCGCAGCGTCAGCAAGCTGACCACGGCCATGGCCGCCGCAGAGCGCCTGACCGCCATTGCCGAAATGCCGATCGTCGTTGTCGATCCAGTGAAGCCTCTTGCCCTGCGGGATGACATGACGATCGCCTTGCGTGACGTGTGTTTCGGCTATGGTGGTCCTGTCGTGCTCGACGAGCTCAACCTCACCGTGCGGCCGGGAGAGCATCTGGCGATCCAGGGCGCCAGCGGCGGTGGCAAATCGAGCCTGCTCACATTGCTGCTGCGCCTGGCCGATCCGCAGGCCGGCAGCATCACTCTGGGTGGCGTCCCGATCGACCATCTGCGCTTGGCGGACCTGCACGCCAGCCTCGCCCTCCTCAGCCAGGACAGCCCGCTGTTCAACGACACGATCCGCGCCAACCTTCACATCGGCCGGCCCGAGGCTGACGATGACGCGCTCTGGGCGGCGCTCCATGCCGCGGGCATCGGCGCGTTCGTGCAGGGCCTGCCGCTCGGTCTCGATGCGCTGCTGGGCGAAGGCGGCCGCACGGTCTCGGCTGGTCAGGCCCGCCGCCTTTGTCTGGCCCGCGTGCTGCTGTCGCCGGCAAAAATCCTGCTGCTGGATGAGCCGACCACGGGTCTCGACCACACGGCCGAAGTGAGCTTCTTTGAAACCCTGCGCGCAGCCGCACAGGGCCGGACCGTCATTGTCGTCACCCACGCCAGCATTCCCGACGGCACCGTGGATCGCGTGATGACCCTGCGAAACGGGCGGCTCGATTGATAGGCTTTTTCCGACAGCTTCACATACGTGGTTGTGAATCCACGGGCAAAGGCCGACAATCCGCAACCTAGCCGCAGCGGAGGCGGAGCCTCGTCAGATCGGGCACGACGACGTGGCGATAGTGTTCGATCTCGATCACGCCGTCGGCCTTGAGGCGGCTTATCTGGCGGCTCACGGTTTCGATGGTCAGGCCCAGAAAATCGGCGATGTCTGCGCGACTGAGTGGCAGGTCGAAGGTGGTGACCGCCCCGGCCGGATCGATATGGCTGGCGATGAGATAGAGAAAGCTCGCGACCTTTTCGGCTGCCGTCTTGCGGCCCAGCGTCACCATCCAGTCGCGCGCCTCGTCGAGATCGCGCAGGGCCTGCAGCGCCACGCGATGTTCGAGTTCGGGATTGCTGCGCACCAGTGCTTCCAGCGCCGCCTTGGGCACGAGGCACACTTCCACATCGGACGCCGCCTCGGCCGTGACCCGGCTCTCGGTGGCAAACATGCGGCCAAGCAGATCGGGGGCAAATTGCAACCCGACCACCTGCTGACGCCCATCCTCGAGCACCTTGGTCAACTTGATGACGCCGCGCAGCACATTGCCATAGGCGGTGATGGGCTCGGCATCGGCCATCAGCTCCTCGCCGGCCTCGTATCGGACGCGGCGTGTCAGATGGGAAATGGCCAGGAGCTGTTCGGGGGTGAGGGCAGAACAGATGCCCTGGTGCATCCCCCTGCAGGCCTGGCAGAGCGCCGGTGTGGGCACGGGTCTGGCTATGCGTTCGATGTCGTTGCTGACGTGCTGCATGGCATTTCGTCTCCTGACAGGATCGATATACGCCTGCGCCGAGGGCGCACTAAGTTGCGCAACTGTCGCAGTGCCAACCTGCCGCAGGTCAGTTTGATCGATGCCAATGCAGGGTTCGCCGGGCCGCGATCTGGCCTTTTGCAGCATGGCGATCACTCTCGAACGCGTGCGGCTGCCGGGGGCCTTGACCTTCCCATGATGGGAAGGTCTATATGCATGGGGACGAGGTGAAAAACCATGACTGAACACGTCCAAAAAGACAAAATGCAATTCAATATCGAAGGCATGACCTGCGCCTCCTGTGTGGCGCGGGTGGAAAAATCAATTTTGAAAGTCTCTGGCGTAACGGCGGCGTCTGTCAACCTTGCGACTGAACGCGCCACCATAACGGGCGGCGCCGAGGGTGATTTAATCAAGGCCATCCAGAAGGTTGGCTATGCGGCAGAAAAAGTGCCGGAACACCATCATGCCGATCATTCCGGCCATCAACACCACGACGAAGACGCGGTGATTCTGCGCCGCGACATGCTCATTGCCGGCGGGCTCACCCTGCCGATCTTCGTGCTGGAAATGCTGGGGCATTTCTACATGCCCTTCCACATGTGGCTGATGGCCGCCGTGCCGATGCAGGTGCTGTGGATCGCCTATTTCGTGGCGACCAGCGTGGTGCTGTTCGTGCCCGGCTGGCGCTTCTTCCAGCATGGCATTCCGGCGCTCCTGCGCGGCGCGCCGGAGATGAATTCGCTGGTCGCCCTGGGTGCCGGCGCGGCCTACCTCTATTCGGTGGTTGCCACCTTCGCGCCGGCGCTGCTGCCCGAGGGCACGCGCTATGTCTATTACGAGGCGGCCGCCGTTATCGTTACGCTGATCCTTGTCGGGCGCTGGCTCGAAGCGCTGGCCAAGGGTCGCACCGGCGAGGCCATTCAGCGGCTGGTGCGCGAGCAGGCGAAAACCGCCCGCGTCACGCGTGATGGCACGCTCATCGAGCTGCCGATCGAGCAGGTCGTGGCTGGCGATATCATCATGGTCCGCCCCGGCGAAAAGATCGCCGTGGATGGGGAAATCGTCGAGGGCGCGAGCCATGTCGACGAGTCGATGATTTCGGGCGAGAGCCTGCCGGTCACCAAGGGCGTCGGCGCCGAGGTGATCGGAGGCACGCTCAATATGTCGGGCAGTTTCAGCTTCCGCGCCACCAAGGTTGGCGGCGATACGATGCTGGCGCAGATCATCCGCATGGTCGAGGAAGCGCAGGGCGGCAAGCTGCCGATCCAGGCCGTGGTCGACCGGATTACCGCCTGGTTCGTGCCCATGGTCATCGCGCTGGCCATTGCCACTTTCGCTGTCTGGGTCGTGTTCGGTCCGCAGCCGGCCTATGCCTTTGGCTTGGTCAATGCGGTGGCCGTACTGATCATCGCCTGCCCCTGTGCCATGGGCCTCGCCACGCCGACATCCATCATGGTCGGCACCGGCCGGGCTGCCGAGCTGGGCGTGCTATTCCGCCGCGGCGAGTCGCTGCAGCAATTGCGCGAAGCCAAGGTCGTCGCCTTCGACAAGACGGGCACGCTGACCGAGGGCAGGCCCACGCTCACCGATCTCATTCTCGACGATGATTTCACCCATGACGAAGTGCTGGGTTTGGTCGCCGCCGTCGAGGCAAAGTCCGAGCATCCGATCGCTGCGGCCATCGTCGCTGCTGCCGAAAAGGCAGGGCTTTCGCTGGGCGCGGTGACCGAGTTCCAGTCGCATGCCGGTCATGGCGTCACCGCCCGGGTCGATGGGCGACTGGTCTCCATTGGCTCGCAGCGTCACCTGAGCCATCTCGATTTTTCCGATTTTGCCGATGCGATCGAAAAGCTCGCCGATGCGGGCAAGACGCCGGTCTTTGCCGCGATGGATGACAAGCTGGCCGCGGCCATCGTTGTTGCCGACACGATCAGGCCGACCAGCAAGGCGGTCATATCAGCGCTGCATGGCATGGGCCTCAAGACCGCGATGATCTCGGGCGACAATCGCCGCACCGCCGCAGCCATCGCCCGCCAGCTGGGCATTGACGAAGTGCGCGCCGAAGTGCTGCCGGCCGACAAGGTGGCTGCGATCAAGAGCCTGCGCTCGCTGGGCGTCGTCGCCTATGTGGGCGACGGCATCAATGATGCGCCGGCGCTGGCGGAAGCCGATATCGGCATTGCCGTGGGCACGGGCACCGACGCCGCCATCGAGAGCGCCGATGTCGTGCTGCTCGGCGGCGACCTGAAAGGCGTGCTCAATGCCCTCACCATCAGCCGCGCCACCATGCGCAATATCTGGGAAAACCTCTTCTGGGCCTTTGGCTACAATGTGCTGTTGATCCCGCTGGCCGCCGGCGCGCTCTATCCCGCCTTCGGCCTGCTGCTCAATCCCATGTTCGGGGCCGGCGCCATGGCGCTCTCCTCGGTGCTGGTGGTCAGCAATGCGCAGCGCCTGCGGGCGGTGAAAGGCGTTCAGTCATGAATATCGGTGAAGCCTCCAGCGCCTCGGGCGTTTCGGCCAAGATGATCCGCTATTACGAATCCATCGGCCTGATCCGCGCGCCCCTGCGCACCGACAGCAATTACCGCGTCTATGGCGCCGACGAAGTGCATGTGCTGCGCTTCGTCAAACGCGCCCGGACGCTGGGTTTCTCGGTCGATGAAACGTCCACCCTCCTCGGCCTCTGGCAGGACAAGTCGCGCGCCAGTGCCGAGGTCAAGGAGATCGCCACCGGGCACATATCGGCGCTCGAAACCAAGATTGCCGAGCTGCAATCGATGGTCAAAACGCTGAAACATCTCTCACATTGCTGCAGCGGCGACAACCGTCCCGACTGCCCCATCCTCGACGATCTCGCTGGCGCAAAGCCGGCCACCAAAGGACACTGACCATGAGCCAAACGACCACATTCACCGTCAACGACATGACCTGCAGCCATTGCGTCGGCACGGTCACCAAGGCGCTCGAAGAGGCCCTGCCCGGCGCCGAGATCGCCGTCGATCTCGGCACCCACACGGTGCGCTTCACCGGCGATGCCGCCAAGGGCAAGGCGGCGATCGAAGAGGCGGGCTACACGCCTGAAGCCTAGTCGTCGACCAGTGGTAGGAAGCCGCCGAAGACGCGGCGAGCTTCGTCGCCCGGCGTGCCTTCCTCGTGCATGCGCGGGTCTTCGTAGATCTTTGGCCAGGCAGCGTCGCGATGCGCCTTGCTGGGCCATTCGATGAAGGAAAACACCACGCTTTCGTCCGCCCTGGCACTGACCGCCTTCTTGAAGTCGGTGTGCTGGCCATCGGGGACATTATCGCCCCAGGCGTCGACAAAACGTGTCGCACCCAATTCCTTGAACACGGCGGCCTGGCGTTCCAGCACGGCGCGATATTCATCCTTGCGGGCGGTCGGCACGGGGATGAGCGAGCCGTCGACATAGCCCGGCTTGCCCTTCGTGCCCTGCTGATAGATTTCGGCGAAACCACCATAGATCATGCGCGCGCCGTCAAAGGGCATGTCGCGGCCCATGGCTTCCATGGCCGGGTCGTGCATCATCTTTTCGCTGGCGGCATCGGCCGTCGCCTTGTCGGGATATTCGTGCCAGGAAAAGACGATCACCTCGTCCTCCCTGGCCTGCACGGCGCGGCGGAAATCGGTGACCTGCCCATCGGGCACGTCATCCTCCCAGGCCTCCATCAGCCGCCTGACGCCATAGCCCTTGAACAGGTCCGCGCTGTTGTCGACCAGCGTTTTGTATTTGTCCTTGTTGTCCGCCGGAACGGGCACGACAAAACCAGATATATAGGTCATCGCAGTCTCTCCTCTTCTCCTCACAGGAGGAAAACCTCGATACGAGGTTAGTTCCCCTGCATGACGTTCGCATGCAGGCAAATCCGACAGAAGAGAGAGGATTGGTGAGCCCCAATGGCACCAAATGGTCCGGCGTCACCCGAGGCTCGCGGCAGGAACGGGGGGCGTAACGGTTGGTTCCCGAGGAAGCATCGGGTTTTAGGAAAATTCGGCGAAGACGCGTTTTCAATGGGATACCCCCACCTATCCTCCCCCTGATAGGGGGAGGGACTGATCGAGTTTGGGGCGTGATATTGCCCGCCCGCCGGCCGGATCCCTCCCCCTTTTCAGGGGGAGGTTAGGAGGGGGTATCCAGCAAAAACAAAGGGCGCCAAAGGCGCCCTCTGCATTATTTTCTATCCAACCAACTTTAGAACGGGCTGTCCGGGAAGTAGAAGTTGGCCGCATTCTCCTTGGTGATCAGTGGCGAACCCAGGATATAGGTGCCGCCGACCGGGCCGTTGGAGACAAAGTGGTTGACCGTCACGTCCATGGCCGTGGCGATCTGTGCCGGCGGATAGAGCACGTCGACGGGCACCAGCTCGTCGCCATCCATCACGCCCTTGACGATTTCCTTCATGCCGGCGCCGCCGACCACGAACATTTCGCTCTCGCGGCCCGCGGCCTTGATGGCTTCGACCACGCCCAGGGTGATGTCGTCGTCCTGGGCCCAGACGCCGTCAATGTCGGGGAAGCGCGACAGGAAGTCCTGCATCACTTCGAAGCCGTCATCGCGGTTCCAGTTGGCGAACTTGTTGTCGAGCACATTGATGCCCGAGCCCTCGATGGCGCCCATGAAGGCGTCGAAGCGTTCGGTGTCTAGCACGGTCGGAATACCGCGCAGGATGACGATATTGTCGC
Source organism: Candidatus Devosia phytovorans (assembly GCA_029202405.1). Lineage (NCBI taxonomy): Bacteria > Pseudomonadati > Pseudomonadota > Alphaproteobacteria > Hyphomicrobiales > Devosiaceae > Devosia > Candidatus Devosia phytovorans. The sequence continues at coordinate 2,352,394 of CP119312.1, forward strand.
CATCGCCGAGACGGGTCTTCATGTATTCGGCCGAGTTGACGCCCATTTCGGTGTTGTTGCCCGAAACATAGACGTCCTGGATGGACGTGTCGGTCAGGCCGCGGTCGACGACGGTGATGAAGGCACCGCTATCCTTGACGGCGCGGACCGGTTCGGTCAGCGGCTCGGATTCGAACGGCAGCACCACGAGGCCCTGGATCTGGTGCACCGAGACCAGGTCTTCGAGATCGCTGGCCTGGTCGGCCGGGCCGTCGGCGGTCACGATGATCAGGTCGATATTGGGATTGGCGGCTTCGAGGCGCTTTTCGGCCTCGGCAGCATGCCAGTTCAGCCCACCCATGAAGCCGTGCGTAGCGGCCGGAATGGAGACGCCGATCTTGATCTGGTCCTGCGCCATGGCCGATCCGGCCAGGACGGAGGTGGCCAACAGGCCCAATGCGATAGCCTTCAATGACATAATGTTAGTCCTCCCTACCAATGTTTGGCGCCAGCTCCCCTGGCGCCGCTTTATCCGCCCCTGCGGGCTGGAATTCTTCTTTGCGCGTCGCGCGACGCCTTACTCCGCCTTCTTGCGCTTGCTGGTCAGCGAGCCGCGCTGCAGATAGACCGCCGCGACGATGATCACGCCCTGCACTGCCCCATTGAGGTAGTTGGAGATGATCTCGGTGAGATTGAGAATATTGCCAATGGAGGTCAGGATCAGCGCGCCGATGACGGTGCCGCCGATGCGGCCGAAACCGCCCTTGAGCATGGTACCGCCGATGATCACGGCCGCAATGGCCTCGAGTTCCCAGAGCACGCCGGTGGCCGACGAGGCCGAACCAAGCCGCGGCACATAGATGATCGTCGCCAGCGAGACGCAGAGGCCCTGCAGGATATAGGTCATGGTCTTGACCCGATCGACCTTGATGGCCGAATAGCGCGCCACATGCTCGTTGGAACCGATGGCCATGCAATAGCGGCCAAAGGCGGTGCGGTTCATCAGCACCCAGCCGATGATGGCGACGGCGATGAACACCCAGACCGGATAGGGAATGCGCAGGAAGCTGTCGTAATAGACCGGGCGATAGATATCGCGGGCGCCATTGTTGAGCGACAGCGTGCCGCCATCGGCGAAATAGGTCACCAGCGAGCGATAGATGCCCATGGTGCCCAGCGTCACGATGAAGGCCTCGATCTTGGCCTTGGTGGTCAGAAAGCCGTTGATGAAGCCGGCGCCGACCCCCAGCACCAGCGACGAACCGATGCCCAGGATGACCGTGGCCAGCGAGGCGCCCCAGGCATCGACGGCGGAGTTCATGATGATGATCATGACGCCGGCGATAAAGGCCGCCATGGAGCCGACCGAGAGGTCGATGCCGCCGGCGGTGATCACGAAGGTCGCGCCCACCGCGATGATGCCGATGAAGGCCGAGCGGGTCAGGATATTGGTGACATTGCCCTCGTTGAGGAAGGCGGGATTGAGCGAATAGCCCAGGACCACCAGCAGGATCAGCGCCAGCAGCGGTCCCGCGGTCTTGAGATCAAGCCGGAACCCCTTGGCCGGCTTGGCTCCCTCATGCGCTGATACGCTCATCGTCCCCATCCTGTTTGATGCCTGCGGCGTACCGCATGATTTCTGCTTCACCGATCTCGCCGCCCTCGAGCGTGCCGGCGAGGCGCCCGTTGCGCATCACCAGAACCTTGTGGGCGAGGCCGATGACCTCCTGCATTTCCGAGGAAATGACGATGATCGACTTCCCCTCGGCGGCCAGCGCCGCAATGATATGATAGATCTGCTGCTTGGTGCCGACATCGATGCCGCGGGTCGGTTCATCCATGATGATGATCTCCGGCTCGCTTTCCATGGTCTTGCCCAGCATCAGCTTCTGCTGGTTGCCACCCGACAGCTGGCCGACGCGCACCGAGGCGTCGCGGGCGCGGATATCGAAGCGGCGCGTGGCGCGCTCCAGCGCCTTTTCCTCGCTCTTGCCGTCGAGAAAGCCGTGGTTGAGGTGCTTCTTCAGGGTCAGCAGGGTCAGGTTGGGCTGCAGGCCGACATTGAGCAGGAGCCCCCTGCCCTTGCGGTCCTTGGTCATATAGGCCAGCCCGGCATCGACCGAGGCGGCGACGTCCGGAAAGTCAGCCGGCTTGCCATTGAGCGTGATCTCGCCGGCGCTCTTGTGCGTCAGCCCGACAATGGCCTCTGCCACCGCCGTGCGGCCCGAGCCGATCAGGCCAGCAAAGCCGAGGATTTCGCCGCGGCGCAGCTCGAATGAGACATCCCTGACGCCCGGCGCCACCAGATTGCGCACCGAGAGCACCACCGGCGCATCAACATCGGGTTCATGCTTGGGCGGATAAAGGTTGGAGAGCTCGCGGCCGACCATCATCTGGGCGATGGAGTCGGGCGTCAGCGCTTCGGTCGACACCGTGGCGATCAGCTGGCCGTCGCGCAGCACGGTGACGCGCTGGGCCAGAGCCATGATCTCGTCGAGCTTGTGCGAGATGAAGATGACCGCCACGCCGCGCGCGGTGAGGCGCCTGATCTGCTCGAACAGCGTCTCGGTCTCGCCCACCGAGAGCACGGCGGTCGGTTCGTCCATGATCAGCACGCGCGCATCGCGGCTGATGGCCTTGGCGATCTCCACCATCTGCTTGTCGGCGACCGAAAGAGTATTGATGCGCGCATCGGGATCGACATGGACATGCAGCGCTTCCATGACGTCATGGGCGCGGCGGCGCATTTCCTTGAGATCGAGGAAGCCGAACTTCCTGATTTCGCGGCCGAGGAAGATGGAATCCGCCACCGTCAGGTGTTCGGCCAGGTTCAGCTCCTGGTGAATCAGCACGATGCCCATGGCTTCGGCTTCGCCATTGGGCGGCAGGACCACGGTCTTACCATCATAGGCGATCGAGCCGGCGGTGGGCTGTTCGATGCCGGAGAGGATCTTGATGAGGGTCGACTTGCCCGCGCCATTCTCGCCGATGATGGCGTGGACCTCGCCCGGCCTGATGTCGAAATCGACGGAGAACAGCACCGGGATTTCGCCAAACGACTTGGAGATCCTGCTCGCTGACAGGATGGACGTCGCGGACGTGCCTTCGGCACTGGTCATGTGATAGCCCCTCCCTGTTTCCCGACGCGGCTGGCTTGTCCTGCTCTTCGTCGATGATTGATTGATGTAAAGGTTTTCATGAATGATGTAAAGGTTTACAGAAAGCGAAAACGGGATAACCGTGTGGGGAGGTCTGGCGCCCGACAAACCATCTGCTAAAGGCGATGGCGGGACGCCAGCGGGCGTGCGGAGCATCAGATTGCGCAGACAGTTTGAGCAGGACGAGCCGAAAATGGTGGTGTTCGAGAACCGGAGCGCAGCGTGCGTTCTGCACGTGAGCACCGGAAGCGCAGAAGACCGCCGTTTGCAGGCCGGCATGGTCAAAATGGACGCAATCTGAAGTGCAGCACCAGAAACTGGCCACGATCGATGACGTTGCGGCGATTGCCGGCGTGTCCATCGCCACGGTCAGCCGCGCCATCAACGAGCCGACCAAGGTGGCCGACGAAACTCGTCGCCGGGTGAACGAGGCCATTGCCCGCACCGGCTATACGACCAATGCCATGGCCCGCTCGCTGCGCATGCGGCGAAGCAACATGATCCTGATTCTGGCGCCGGACGTGGGCGACCCGAACTTTTCCAATATTCTCGTCGGGCTCGAAACCGAGGCCAGCAAGCGCGGCTATGGCGTGCTGATCGGCAATACGCAGAATGACGCCACCCGCGAGACCGACTATCTGCGCTTCATCAGCTCCAACCAGGCCGACGGGCTGATCCTTTTTACCGGCCACCTGCCCTATGGTTTTGGCAATGACGCGGGCGAAGCGCGCCTGCCGCCCATGGTCGCGGTCAACGAGCCGGTCAGCAATAGCGACATACCCTTTGTCGGCGTCGATAATTTCGAAGGCTCGCGCGTCGCCGCCGAACACCTGATCAGCCAGGGCCACCGCCGCATTGCCTTTATCGGCCATTCGACCAGCAAGGCGGTCAACCAGTTGCGCGAGGCTGGCTATCGCGCGGCGCTGGGCAGCGCAGGCATCACCATTGATCCACGGCTGATCCTTGATGGCGACGGGACGACCGAAAGCGGCCGCCAGGCGACCGAGGCCATGTTCGTGCGCGACGTGCTGCCTACCGCCTTCCTCTGCGTCAACGATGCGACGGCGCTGGGTGTCATTATTTCCCTCAACGCTCGCCGCTACGACCTGCCGCGCGAATATTCGGTGATGGGCTTTGACGACATTTCCTTTTCCAGCTTCGTCACCCCCTCGCTGACGACGATGAAGCAGCCGCGCCTCAAGATCGGCGAAGAGGCGATGGATCTGCTGCTGGCCCTGCTCGAAGGCAAGCCGCCGAAAAACACCGAAGTGCTGCTGCGCGCCGAGCTGATCGTGCGCAATTCGGTCGGGCGTGTTGGAAAGGATTGAAATGACTGAACGAAACGTCCTGCTGTTTTCCTATGGCACGCTGCAGCTCGAGGAGGTGCAACGCGCCCAGTTCAACCGTCTGCTCGACGGCACAGCCGATGCCATGCCCGGCTATGCCCAGTCCTGGGTCGAGATCACTGATCCCGAGGTCATCCGCAAGAGCGGCAGCAATAGCCATCCCATCGTCATCCCGACGGGCAATCCCGCCGACTCGGTTTCTGGCAAGGTCTTCGCCATCACCGAGGCCGAACTGGCCGCCGCCGACGACTATGAAGTCGACGACTACAAGCGCGTGCTGGTGACGCTGGCGTCGGGGAAAGAAGCCTGGGTCTACGTCAAGGCTTAGTGGCCGTTCTTGGTCAGCCACTCCTGCATCCACGCGATCTCGGCTTCCTGCGCCGTGATCACCGCTTCGGCCAGGGCCTTCACTTCGGAATCGCTGCCATGTTCGAGGACGATCCTTGCCATATCCACCGCGCCCCGGTGATGGGGGATCATGCCGCGGATGAAATCCACGTCGGCATTGCCGGTCAGCTCCATGGCCATGTCCGCATGCATCTTTGCATTGGCGGTCGCGAAGGCCTGGCTCGATGCGCTTTCGCTATCCGCCGGCATGGCATGGCCGGAATGATCCTGCGCCCATGTGGGCGACGTGAGCAGGAGGGCGAGCGAGGCGGCGGCAATCATCGTCTTCATGGCGAGACCTTTCAGTGTGTCGGATATCAGCAAGCGGGCCTGCCCCATGGGAAGGTCAAGCAGATTGACCGCAGGCGAGGGCGCGCCTAATCACCAGATTCACCAATCCGCGTCGAAGGTGACGCTCGATGCTAACAGTCTGCTAGCCGACTGCCGCAAAATGGTAGCCCGAACGAAGCATAATGTGACTGATTTTTCAGGACCTTGGCATGAAGACCATTCTCATCGTCGGCATCGGCTCGGGCAACCCGGAACATATCACCATCCAGGCGATCAACGCCCTTAACCGCGCCGATCTGCTGTTCATTCCAGACAAGGGCGCGGGCAAATCCGACCTGGCGGACCTGCGCCGCGAGATCATCGCGCGTTATGTCACCAATCCGGAAAGCCGCACCGTCGACTATGCCGTGCCACGGCGCAATGCTGCCAATCCGGACTACGAAGCTGGCGTCGATGATTGGCACGCAGCGCTGGCAGAAATCTTCGCCAACCTCCTGTCACCCCTACCAGAAAACGGCATCGGCGCCTTCCTGGTCTGGGGCGATCCCGGGCTTTATGACAGCACGATCCGCATCATGGACCGGTTGCGCGGCGACCACGCCGTCGAGGTCATTCCGGGGATCACCAGCATCCAGGCGCTCACCGCTGCCCATGGCATAGCGCTCAACCGCATCGGCGAGCCCATCCATATCACCACGGGCCGCCGGCTCGGCCCGGTGGAGGATGATACGGTGGTCTTGCTCGACGGCCAGACGGCCTTCCTAAATGCCGATCAGGACATGGAAATCTTCTGGGGCGCCTATCTCGGCACGCCCGACCAGATCGTGCTTTCCGGCCGCCTCGGCAACGTCCGCGACGAGATTGTCGCCACCCGCAAGGCGGCGCGGGAGCAGCATGGCTGGATCATGGACACCTATCTGTTGCGCAAGGCGAATTGACGAAGCGCAATTCCCCCGGAGCCGGCGATCCGCTAAAATAACCGCATGACCACCGCCCTGCCCATTGAACCCAGCCGTCGCGGCGCCTGCCCGTCGCTCCACGCGCCGATGCAGACCGGTGACGGCCTGCTGGCAAGGGTGCGGGTCGCCGGGGGGCGGCTGACGCCAGCGCAACTGGCAGGCATCGCCGAACTGGCCCAGCAGCATGGCAATGGCCTCATCGAAATCAGCGCTCGCGGCAATCTGCAGGTGCGTGGGCTGACGCAAGCTGCCGTGCCGAGTTTCGCGCAATCCATTGAGGCCATTGTCGAAATAGAGCGCGGCCTGGTTGTGCAAACGCCACCACTGGCCGGCGACGATCCCCGTGAGCTGGCCGATCCATGGCCCATTGCCGCCGCCATCCGTGTTGCTGCGGCCTCGCTCGCCGACCGGCTTGGGCCCAAGGTGAGCGTGGTGGTGGACGGTGGGGGACAGATCGGCCTCGGCAATCTCAACACCGATATCCGCCTCGTCGCAAAGGGCCCAGGAGACTGGACCCTGTCTGTCGCTGGGCGCATGCCGGTCCCCGTCATTCGTCATGACGAGGTCAGTGCCACCCTCCGCATCCTGCGCCAGATCGCCGCGCTTGGACCTGCAGCGCGCGCCAGCGATCTGCCTGGCAGCACTACAAAAATTCTCGCGGATGCCAGCCGACCAGTGGGTGTCTTTGCCCTCATGCATGGTCAAGCCACGGGCATCGCCCTGCCCTTCGGCTCGGCTAGCGCCGCCACTTTGGTGGCTCTGGCTAACCAGGCCGCCCTTCATGGCGTTGGTGAGTTCCGTCTTGCGCCACACCATGCGCTGCTGGCCATCGGCGCTGATCCGAGTTTCCCTTCGATGGCTGAAACGCTTGGCTTCATTACGAAAACCGACGATCCGCGGCAGCGCATCAGTGCCTGTATCGGCAGCGAGGGCTGTGCCTCCGGCCATGTCCCTGCACGCTTGATCGCAGCCCAATTGGCGGCCAATCTGCCACAGGACCAGCACCTGCATGTCTCGGGCTGTTCCAAGGGCTGCGCCCATCCGCGCGCCAGCGACATTACGCTGGTGGGCCGGGCCGATGGCTATGGTCTTGTCATTGACGGCAGGGCGGGCGATACGCCACGGGCAGTGCTGCAGGCCGATAACCTCGCCAGCGCGCTCGGCCAGGGATGACGATGACCACATACGACTACATCAGGGACGGCGAGGCGATCTATCGCCAGTCCTTCGCGATCATTCGCCAAGAGGCTGATCTGTCTCGCTTTTCCACCGACGAGGCGGATGTCGCCGTGCGCATGATCCATGCTGCCGGCTCGGTCGACGCTGCAGAGCACTTCGAGTTTGCACCCGGCTTTGTTGCCGCGGCCCGCGCTGCTCTGGCCGATGGTGCACCGATCTTCTGCGACGCCGAAATGGTGGCGCGCGGCGTGACCGCCGCTCGCTTGCCGGCCAGCAACGAGGTCATCTGCACGCTGCGTGATCCGCAAACGCCTGAAATCGCTGCCGAAATCGGCAATACCCGTTCTGCCGCCGCGCTGAAGCTGTGGCTGCCGCGACTGGAAGAATCGGTTGTTGCCATCGGCAATGCGCCGACTGCGCTGTTCTTCCTGCTCGAACTGCTGCGCGACGGTGCGCCGAAGCCAGCCGCCATCATCGGCATGCCGGTAGGCTTTGTCGGCGCCATGGAATCCAAGGCTGCGCTCGCTGAAAACTCTTATGGCGTGCCCTATGCGATCGTGCGCGGCCGGCTCGGCGGCTCGGCCATGACGGCAGCGGCGCTCAATGCCCTGGCGAGGCCTGGCATATGACAGGCAAGCTGTTCGGCGTCGGCACGGGTCCGGGGGACCCGGAATTGCTCACGCTCAAGGCCGTGCGCGCCATCCAAGGTGCTGACGTCATTGCCTATTTCGCCAAGCAGGGGAATGCCAGCAATGCCCGCGCCATCGTCGCCGATCTGCTTGCCGGCAAGGTCGAGGAGCCACTTGGCTATCCCGTGACCACGGAAATCGACCGCCGGCACGAGGACTACAAATCAGCCACCGCGGCCTTCTATGCCGAGGCCGCCGCCCGCGTTGCCGCCCATCTCGATGCCGGCCGCAGCGTCGCCGTGCTGAGCGAGGGCGATCCGCTGTTTTACGGCAGCTATATGCATATCCATGTCCGGCTGGCACAGCGCTATGACACCGAGGTCATACCCGGCATCACCGCCATGTCCGGCTGCTGGTCGCAGGCCGGCCTGCCGCTGGTGCAGGGCGACGACATTCTCTCCATCCTGCCCGGTACGCTGGAGGAGGACGCGTTGCGCGACCGGCTCGAGGGAACGGACGGCGCCGTCATCATGAAGATTGGCCGTAACCTGCCGAAGATCCGCCGCGCCATCGCGGCCGCCGGCCATCTGGATCGTGCCATCTATGTCGAGCGCGGCACCATGGCCAGCGGCCATCATATGCGCCTTGCCGACAAGGCGGACGATGTCGCGCCCTATTTCGCCATCGTCCTCGTGCCTGGCTGGAGCACGCGGCCATGAGCGGCAAGCTCTTCATCGTCGGCACTGGTCCCGGCAATCCCGAGCAGACCACGCCCGAAGCGCTGGCCGCGATCGCTGCCAGTCATGTGTTTTTTGGCTACGGCCCCTATCTCGATCGGCTGACCCTGCGCCAAGACCAGCGTCGCGTCGCCTCGGACAATCGCGAGGAACTGGCCCGGGCCAAAGACGCTCTGCACACTGCTGCCTCGGGCGAGCAGGTCTGCGTGGTCTCGGGCGGCGATCCCGGCGTCTTTGCCATGGCCGCTGCCGTCCTCGAAGCGCTGGAAGCGGGGCCACCGTCATGGCGCGAGGTCGACCTTCAGATCGTTCCGGGCATCACCGCCATGCTGGCGGTCGCCGCCCGTGTCGGCGCGCCGCTCGGCCATGATTTCTGTGCCATTTCGCTGTCGGACAATCTTAAACCTTGGACGGTCATCGAATCCCGCCTGCGCGCGGTGGCCGGAGCGGGCCTGGTGATTGCGCTCTATAATCCCATTTCCAAAGCCCGCCCGCATCAGCTCGGCGCGGCCTTTGCCATCCTTCGCGAAGTGCTGCCCTGGTCGACGCCGGTGATCTTTGGTCGCGCCGCGGGGCGCCCCGACGAGGCCATTACCATCATGTCGCTGGCGGAGGCCGATCCCAAGGTCGCCGACATGGCCACCTGCGTCATCATCGGTTCGGCCGAAACTCGGATCATCGAACGGGAGGGCCAAACGCCGCTTGTCTATTCGCCCCGCTCGACAGGTGGCCCGGCATGAAGTGGCTCTCGATCGTCGGCATTGGCGAGGATGGTCTTGATGGGCTCGGTTCGGCGGCCAGGGCGGCCATTGCCGAGGCCGAGTTCGTTTTTGGCGGCGCCCGCCATCTGGAACTCGCGGCCTCGCTGGTTTTGGGCGAGGCACGGCCGTGGCTGTCACCCTTCTCCGACTCAGTCGATGCCATTCTCGCCCTGCGCGGTCGCAAAGTCTGCGTGCTGGCATCGGGCGACCCATTCCATTTCGGCGTCGGCGCCACGCTGACGCGCAGGCTGGATGCCAGCGAAATGCAGGCATTCTCGCAGCCGTCTGCCTTCAGCCTCGCCGCCAGCCGGCTGGGCTGGCCGCTGCAGGATGTGCTGACGCTGTCGCTGCATGGCCGACCGATCGAACTGATCCGGCCGCATCTGCATCCCGGCGTCCGCATCCTGGCGCTGACATCGGACGAGCATGGTCCAGCGGAAATCGCCAGGTTGCTGACCGATGCGGGGTTCGGCATCTCCATCATCACCGTGCTTGAAGCTCTTGGCGGCCCAAACGAAACCGTGCGTTCGCAGGTCGCGATGGGCTTTGCGCTGGCCGATATCAACCCGCTCAACATCTGCGCTGTCAGCGTCGTCGCCCTGCCCGATGCCCGCGTGCTGCCGCTGACCCCGGGGCTGGACGACGCCCTGTTCGAGCATGATGGGCAGATCACCAAGCGCGAAGTCCGCGCCCTGACCCTCGCCGCACTCGCTCCGCGGCGGGGCGAATTGCTGTGGGACATCGGCGCTGGGTCCGGCTCGATCGGGATCGAGTGGATGTTGGCAGATCCGTCTCTTAAAGCGACTGCTATAGAGCTGGATGTCGAACGTATCGGCAGAATTGCACGCAATGCCAAGGCCTTGGGTGTTCCTGATCTCACGGTGATTCATGGCGCCGCGCCACAGGCTCTTGCAGGACTTGAACAGCCGCATGCGATTTTCATTGGTGGTGGCGGGTCAGAGCCAGGCGTCATCGAGGCGGCGATCGCAGCGCTGCGTTCGGGTGGACGGCTGGTCGCCAATGCGGTGACATTGGAGATGGAGGCCCTGCTCCTCGCTCGGCAGGCAGCGCTCGGCGGCAGACTCATCCGCATCGATATCTCCCGTGCGGATGCAATCGGCTCGATGACCGGCTGGCGCCCAGCCATGCCGATCACGCAATGGGTATGGAGCAAACCATGACGGTGCATTTCATCGGGGCCGGTCCGGGCGCGGCGGACCTGATCACCGTGCGCGGCATGAATATTCTGAGGGCCGCGCCGGTCTGTCTCTACGCCGGCTCGATCGTGCCAAAAGAGATGCTGGACTGGTGCCCGCCTGGTGCCCGGCTGATCGATACGGCACCGATGTCGCTGGACGAGATCGAGGCGGAATATGTCCGCGCGCAGCAGGCAGGCGAGGATGTGGCCCGCCTTCACTCCGGTGATCTGTCGGTGTGGAGCGCCGTGGCCGAGCAGATGCGGCGGCTTGATCGCCTGGGCATCGACTACACCCTGACGCCGGGCGTGCCGAGCTTTGCGGCCGCCGCTGCTGCGCTCAAGCGCGAGCTGACGATACCTGCTGTGGCGCAAAGCCTTGTGCTCACCCGGATATCCGGCCGGGCCTCGCCCATGCCGGAGCGCGAGACTTTGGCGGGCTTTGGTGCCACCGGGGCGACACTGGCCGTGCATCTCGCCATCCACGCACTGGATCGTGTGGTCGCGGAACTGACGCCGCTCTATGGCGCAGATTGCCCGGTGGCGATTGTCTTTCACGCCTCGTGGCCGGACGAGAAGATCATCCGCGGCACGCTTGAAACCATCGCGGCGCGCTTTGCGGCCGAACCGGTCGAGCGCACCGCGATCATCTTTGTCGGACGCGGGCTGGGCGAGGCGGATTTCCGCGAGTCCTCGCTTTACAATCCCGACTACCAGCGCCGCTTCCGCGACCGGCTTTAGAGCCTCTTGCCAGTTTCGCGGTTGAAGGGATGTAGCGCAGCCGCAGGAACGACGAAGTCGATCCTGGCGGCCTCGACCATATCGGGACGGCCCTGCACCACCAGGATGAACTCGCGCTTGAGGCCCTGGACACGGACATAGAGGTGGCTTTCGCCGCCCACGGGCTCGATCAGTTCGAGCGTGCCTGTCAGGGCCAGATCGCCTGGCTGCGCGGCGCGCAGTTGCACCGCATCGGGTCTTACGCCCATGATATTGGTCCCGGCTGGCAGCTTTGCCGGCACGACACCCAGTGCCTCCAGTTCCTCGACGTCGAGCAGGTTCATTGGCGGAGAACCGATGAACCCGGCGACGAATAGCGAGGCGGGGCGGTCATAAAGCTCGGTCGGCTTGCCGACCTGCTCGATCTTGCCACCATTCATCACCACCAGGCGGTCGGCCAGGGTCATGGCTTCGAGCTGGTCGTGGGTCACGTAGACCGAGGTGGTTTTCAGATTGCGCTGCAGGCGACGGATTTCGATGCGCATCTGGCCGCGCAGCTTGGCGTCGAGGTTGGAGAGCGGCTCGTCGAAGAGGAAGGCCTTGGGTTCGCGCACGATGGCACGACCCATGGCGACGCGCTGGCGTTGACCGCCGGAAAGCTGGCGCGGCTTGCGATCAAGGAAGGGCGCGATCTCGAGGATACGCGCCGCTTCATTGACGCGGCGATCGATCTCTATACGCGGCGTGCCGCGGTTCTTGAGGCCATATTCGAGGTTTCCGCGCACGCTCATGTGGGGATAGAGCGCATAGTTCTGGAACACCATGGCGATGTCCCGCTCGGCCGGTTCCTTGCGGTTAACCTCGGTGCCGTCGATGGAAATCGTGCCGTCGGTGATGGTTTCGAGCCCGGCAATCATGCGCAGCAGGGTGGACTTGCCGCAGCCGGAAGGGCCGACCAGCACGACCAGTTCGCCATCGGCAATATCGAGGTCGATGCCATGCACGACCTGCTGGCCGCCGGGATAAGTCTTCTTGACGCCTTTGAGATTGATGGTGGCCATGACTTATTTCTCCGTTTCGACCAGGCCCTTGACGAACAGGCGCTGCATGAAAATGACGATGAGGACGGGGGGCAGCAGGGCGAGGATCACCGCCGCCATGATGATGTTCCACTGCGGCTCGGCTTCGGCGGTGGCCGACAGGCGCTGCACGCCCAGGATCAGCGTGTAGTATTTCTCGTTGGTGGTGACGAGCAGCGGCCAGAGATATTGCACCCAGCCGTAGATGAAGAGGATGACGCAGAGCGCGGCGATATTGGTGCGGCTCAGCGGCAGCAGGATATCCCAAAAGAATTTGAGCGGCCCTGCCCCGTCGACGCGGGCGGCTTCCATCAGCTCGTCCGGCACTGTCATGAAGAACTGGCGGAAGAGGAATGTTGCCGTGGCCGAGGCGATCAGGGGAATGGTGAGGCCGGCAAAGGAATTGAGCATGCCAAGGTTGGCCACAACCTCATAGGTGGGCAGGATGCGCACTTCGACCGGCAGCATCAACGTGATGAAGATGATCCAGAAGGCGATGATGCGGCCGGGGAAGCGGAAATAGACGATGGCATAGGCCGAGATGATCGAGATGGCGATCTTGCCGGCGGTGATGATCAACGCCATGAGCGTCGAATTCCACACCATCAGCCAGAAGGGCGGCAGGCCGGGGAGTTTGGAAAACAACACCAGCGACATGTTGTTGAAGAATTCGCCGCCCGGCAGCAGCGGCATCAGGCCCGAGCTGAGCTCGGAGGCGTGATGGGTCGCTGCAATCAGGGCGATATAGACCGGGAAGGCGACGATGACCACGCCCAGGATCAGCACGGCATGGGTGAGGAAATCGAGGATGGGACGGTTTTCAACCATTGTGAGCGCGCCTCAATACTGGACCCGGCGTTCCACGAAGCGGAACTGCACGAAGGTGAGGATGACGACCATGAGCATGAGCAGCACGGACTGGGCGGAGGACGAGCCGATGTTCAGCCCGATGATGCCGTCGGAATAGACCTTGTAGACGAGAACGCTGGTCGCCTGGTTCGGCCCGCCGCTGGTGGTGGCCGCGATGATGCCGAAGGTGTCGAACATCGTGTAGTTAACGTTGACGATGAAGAGGAAAAACGTCGTGGGCGAGATCAGCGGCAGGATGATGGTCCAGAAGCGCTTGAGCGGTCCGGCGCCATCGATGGCGGCCGCTTCGGTCAGCGAATGGGGGATGGATTGCATGCCGGCGAGGAAGAACAGGAAGTTGTAGGACACCTGTTTCCAGCTGGCAGCGACGATGATCAGGATCATCGCATGAGTGCCGTTGAGCTGGTGGTTCCAGTTCACGCCGAAGGCTTTCAGCGCATAGGGCAAGATGCCGGTGCCGGTGTTGAAGATGAACCACCAGAGGATGCCCGCCACGACTGGGGCTACGGCATAGGGCCAGACCAGCATGGTCGAATAGAACTGGCTGGTGCGGATGACCCGGCTCACGGCCATGGCCAGCAGCAGGCCGAGACCCATCGAAACTACGGTCACCGCGCCGGCAAAAACAAAGGTTCGGCCGATGGCGGCAAGGTAGCTCGGATCGGCCAGCAGGCGCGCGTAATGGCTGAAGCCGACGAAAGTGGTGGAGAGGCCGAAGGGGTCCTGGCGCTCGAAGGAGGATTTCACCGCCTGCCCGGCAGGCCAGATGAAGAAGATCAGGGTGATGATGAGCTGCGGCGCAATGAACGCGTAGGGCAGACCCTTGTTGGGAAAAATCGTGCGCTTGGTTTCCATGCCCGCTTCCATCCAGTCGTAAACAAGTCAAAAGGCCGGCCCAAAAGGACCGGCCTTTCAGCGATTGCAAAGGCTTACTGTGCGTTGTTCGCTTCGAATTCGCGCAGAATGGCGTTGCCGCGCTCGACTGCCGAATCCAGGGCTTCCTGGCCGGTCTTGTCGCCGTTCAGCACAGCCTGCAGTTCCTCATCGAGCACGATGCGGATCTGGGGCATGTTGCCGAAACGCAGGCCCTTGGAGTTTTCGGTCGGCGGGTTGAGGTTCACCTGGTTGATGGCGATGTCCGAACCCGGGTTGGCTTCGTAATAGCCCTGTTCCTGGCTCAGCTCATAGGCAGCCGTGGTGATCGGCAGGTAGCCGGTGGCCTGGTGCCAGGCAGCCTGAACTTCGGGGGTCGAGAGGTAGTTCAGGAACTGGGCGGTGCCGGTGTATTCTTCGTCCGACTTGCCGGTCATGACCCAGAGGGTCGCGCCACCGATGATCGAGTTCTGCGGTGCGCCGTCGACGTCGCCGAAATAGGGCAGCATGCCGAAGCCGACTTCAAAGTCCTTGGCATTGGCAACCACGCCAGCGCGGCCGGCCGAGGAGCCCATGTTGATGGCGCATTCCTGGGCGTAGAACTTGGGAGCGGTATCAGCGCCACCAGCAGGACCGCCATAGGCGAAGTAGCCGGCGTCGGACCATTCCTTGAGCTTGTCCCAGAGACGAACCTGGATTTCGCCGTTGAAAGTCAGTTCGGCACCGAGGCCGCCGAAGCCGTTTTCAAGGGTCGAGAAGGGCACGTTGTGCAGGGACGAGACATTCTCGAGGCCAACCCAGGTGGCAGCATAGCCCATGGTGAAGCCGCAGGTGGCAGCGCCGGAATCAACGATCTGCTTGGAGAAGGCTTCGATGTCTTCCCAGGTCTTGGGCGCCACATCGCGATCGAGGCCGGCCTTCTCGAAAACGTCCTTGTTGTAGTACAGGATCGGGGTCGAGGAGTTGAAGGGCATGGAGAGCATGTTGCCCTCGGTGTCGGTGTAATAGCCGGTCACGACTGGCAAATAGACGGACGGGTCGAAGTTGGCGCCGTGGTCGGCCATCAGCTGGTAGACGGGATAGACGGCGCCCTTGGCGGCCATCATGGTGCCGGTGCCGACTTCGTAGACCTGAACGATGGTCGGCTGCTCGCCAGCGCGGAAGGCGGCGATGGTGTTGACCAGGCTCTCTTCATATTCGCCGCGGTAGGACGGGACGATGACGTATTCGCTCTGCGACGCGTTGAAGTCGGCAGCGATAGCCTCAAGGCGTTCGCCGAGTTCGCCGCCCATGGAATGCCACCAGCTGATTTCAGTCTGGGCAAAGGCGGTGGTCGAGGTCAGCGCAACGGCCAAAGCGGCCAGCGAAAGGCGAACCATAGGGTCTCTCCTGCATGTCGGAAACAACGGCAGGAAAGCCCCCTACCGGTCCGCCTTCAAAGCGAACGCCGGTGCCCTAACAACGCTCCTTGACAGTTGGGTGACGTGTTTTTGACTGTTCGATGACAGTTACCAACAGGGATGTCATGTCGCAGGCGCGCGCACCGGTGCGCGCTGAAGAGCCAAACCTTGCAGACGTCAGTGCGTCTCGACCGGCACGAGGCGAATGCCCGCCCCGACGACGTCATCGGCCCGGTTCACCACCATATCGAGCGGCTGGCCCGCGTAATCTGCGTTTCTCAGCGTCTCGTCCAGCAATGCTCGGACCTCTTCCGCGCTGAGGCTGGCGCGGATGTCCAGAAACCAGGCGCTTCTTTCCTCGTCCGGCCAATGGGCCAGGGCGAACCAGGCTTCAATGATCCCGGCATTGCCGGACAGAACCTGCTGCAGATCCCGGATCAGGGCCGTCGGCGGATTTGCTGGCGTGCCCAGCATGACATTTGTGTCCTTGGCCACGGTATGCCGCACCGGCTTGCCCAGCAGCGCCGTCACATGGTCGGGAGCCCAATGTACACTGTAGGGAAAACCGGGGTTGAGCCATGCCCCACCGCTTTCGACAAGGGACAGCAATTCCCTGCCCTGCATGGCAACAAAGCCGACGCCGTCACCGAAGACATCGGCAATCCGCTCCTGCGCCGTAAAGATGGCCGTCACCAGCGCCCCGTCCGGGCTGCGCACGCTCATAAGGTTCAGGTATTCGCCCTCCCCTACTGTGCGCATGCCCTCGATGGCGGGCGGTGCCGGGGTGGCGACAAACAGCTTTGCCTCCAGCAGGGCCCGTTCGAACCCCGGTCTGGCGTCCGCGTTGACGGCCGCTTCGAACAGAAATTCCTCAATCTCGTTGATGGGTCGCGGTGCGACCGAAGCCTCGGACTTCTGGGCGGCGGTTTCGACCGGCTCTGCCTGCTCGGCGTCGCGAACTTTGTTGCCCAGCAGTTTTTTCAGCCAACGCATGTTCTACCCCGCCAGATAGCCGAACTGGGCCTTGTGCAACACAGCATAGGCGCCGTCCTCGGCCAAAAGAGTATCGTGACTGCCCTCTTCGACGATGCCGGTTTCGTCAATCACGACGATCCGATCGGCATGCTGGATGGTGGCCAGACGGTGGGCGATGACCAGCGTGGTGCGACCTTGTGACAGCTCGGTCAACGAGCGCTGGATGGCCACTTCGGTTGCCGTGTCGAGTGCCGAGGTCGCCTCGTCGAGGATCAGGATCGGCGGGTTCTTGAGGAAGATGCGGGCGATGGCAACCCGCTGCTTCTGGCCGCCAGAGAGTTTGACGCCGCGTTCGCCGACCATGGTATCGAGCCCTTCAGGGAGCCGCTTGATGACCGTATCGAAGCGGGCGCGGCGCGCCGCTTCCCAGATGGCTTCGTCACTGGCACCAAGCTGGCCATAAGCAATGTTCTCGCGAATGGTGCCACCAAACAGGAAAACGTCCTGCTGCACGATGCCGATCTGGCTGCGCAGCGAGGATTGGGTCATGTCACGAATGTCCATGCCGTCGATGGTGATCGAGCCACTGTCGAGTTCATAAAAGCGCGGCAGCAGCGAGCAGAGCGTGGTCTTGCCGGCGCCGGACGGGCCGACGACGGCGATGGTCTCGCCGGCGTTGACGACGAGATCGAGCCCGTCGAGCACCTTGCGGCCGCTTTCGTAGGAGAACGAAGCCTGCTTGAAGACGATGTCGCCGCGCAGGTGATCGACCACTTTGGCGTTCTTGCGGTCGGCAATGTCGGGCTCGGTATCGATCAGGGTGGTGAAGCGGCGGAAGCCGGCGACGCCCTTGGGATAGCTTTCCAACACGCTGGTGATCTTGTCGACCGGGCGCATGAAGACGTTGACCAGCAGCAGGAAGCTGACAAAGCCGCCATAGGTCAATTCGCCCTGCACCACCAGCCAGGAGCCAACCAGCATGACGATGAGCTGGACGAGGCGCGTCGACAGGTAGGTAATGGTGATCGAGGCCGTCATATAGGCATAGGCCTGCAGCTTGGTGCTGCGATAGGCCGAGTTGTTGCCGGCAAAAAGCTTGGCTTCATGCGGCTCGTTGGCGAAGGCTTTCACCACACGGATGCCACCGATGGAGTCCTCGATGCGGGTGTTGAACTCGCCAACCTGACGGAACAGCTTGCGCCAGTTCTCGGTCATGGCTGCGCCATAACGGCTGACCAGCCAGGTCATGACCGGGACGATCAAGGTGGTCAGCAGGGCCAGCTTCCAGTTGACCGTGAACATCAGGGCAAAGGCGCCGACAAAGGTCATCACGGCGATGAAGACGTCTTCGGGACCATGGTGGGCCACTTCGCCGACGTCTTCGAGATCCTTGGTCACGTGGGTTATCAGGTGACCGGTCTTGTTGTTGTCAAAGAAGCGAAAGCTGAGCTTTTGCAGGTGATCAAAGACCTGCCGGCGCATGTCGGTTTCGATGCTGATGCCCAGCATGTGGCCGAAATAATTCACCACGCCCATGAGGGCCGTGTTGAACACATAGATGGCCAGCAGGGCCGAACCGGCGATCAGGATGAAGCCGAATTCGGACCGCGGCAGCAATTGGTCGATGAAATAGGCGACGGCCATGGGAAAGGCCAGTTCCAACAGCCCTGCCAGAACCGCGCAGCCAAAATCCAGCGCGAACAGGCCCTTGTAGGGGGCGTAGTAAGAAAAGAACCGTTTGATCATTCAGGCACTACTTTGGTGAACGGCCCTCAGCCGTTTCCGACAGGCCTCATGGAGCGAAGGTCAAAGCAGGAGTCGTCCTCCTCGCGACCGGCATGGGCGCTAATTGCCTGCTCAAGCGTCGCAATGTCCAGCACTTCA
The DNA here is from genome assembly GCA_029202405.1 of Candidatus Devosia phytovorans. Classification (NCBI taxonomy): domain Bacteria; kingdom Pseudomonadati; phylum Pseudomonadota; class Alphaproteobacteria; order Hyphomicrobiales; family Devosiaceae; genus Devosia; species Candidatus Devosia phytovorans. Next base: position 2,370,816 of record CP119312.1, read on the forward strand.
TTGGGCAGCCAGCCGCAACCGCAGCCGTCAGGATCAAGATGGCTGTCGGCGATCTCGCGATAGATGGAGCCAATCGCTGCCGACAGACACTCCAGGGCTTCGAGGGGCGACAGGCGGGTGGAGGCCAGCGTACCGGCGTAAGACGCCATCATCGCAGCCCGCACTGCAGCAAATGTCGCGTCGCGGTCATTGGATGACATGGCGGTTCTCCAAAAAGACGATGAGGCGACATCGCACATTAAGTGGAGTTGTTCAATCATATTTGATGCGGTGGATTTTGAGGCAACTGCCGTCGGCTCGGGAAACGAATTGGGCATCCAAATGGGATACCGCCATGCGGTGCCGCTGATCGCCTATGCATGGAACGAGGGTTTACTTCGTCCTGTTCGTTCAATATGGACTGAACGCTTGGAAGGATGACAGCATGCTGGCGACCGAACGCTTCGTGGAAGAATTTGGCCTGATCTCGCAGGACGGCGGCGACACGCGCATTGCGGGCCGCATCATGGGTCTGCTGATCATCGAGGGCCGCGAGCTCAGCCTCAGCCAGATCAGCGATCGGCTCAAGGTCAGCCGGGCCAGCGTCAGCACCAATGCCCGCACCCTTGCGCGCCGCGGCGCTATCAACCTCACGACGCATTCTGGCGACCGCCAGGACTATTACCAGATCTCGAACTTCCGCGACTTCGACATGCTGGGCGAGCTGGCCGACCGGTTCCGGCGCCATGCCAAGACCATAGAAAGCTGCGTGGTTGACATGCGCAGCGAAGATCCACCGGCCGCCGAGCGTGCCGAAGACATGCAGGACTTCTTCGAGAAGTCGGCAGAAATACTAGACCACTGGGCGACCTCGCTCCGCGAAGACGGAACGACGCGAAAGGACACGAAATGAGCACTGCACACGAAAAGCCGGAATGGGCGCAGAGCCGGCACGACAAGCGCAATGCCGAGCGTGTCGCGCAGGGGCAGAAGCCCAAGCGTCGCATCTGGCCCTGGCTGATCCCGGTCGTTATCGTTGTCGGCATAGGCGCCTTCATCTTCCTGCAGCCCAGCCCGCCGGCCGAGGAATCGGTCGAGCAGGCGCCCGTCGCGCGTCAGGTTCGCCAGTCGGAGACCACGACGATCGAACAAGCCATGTTGCGCGATACCGTCAAGGTGACGGGCACCCTGGTCCCCGGCCAGCGTTCGGATGTGTCGGCGCAGGCCTCGGGCCGCGTCATGACGGTGATGGTTCGTCCCGGTGATCGCGTCGCCGAGGGCGACGTGCTGGCCCAGATCGATCGGGCCACACTCGAGTTGCAGCTCAACCAGCAGCGGGCCACCGCCAGCGCCACCCGCGCGCAGTTGCAGTCGTCCGAACAGCAATTGGAGCGCACCGAACAGCTGGCGATCCGCGGCACTGTCACCGCCTCCGCGCTTGAACAGGCCCGCTCGGCCACGGCCGCGCTTGTCGCTCAGCTCGATGCCCTCGACAGCGCCGTGGCGACGGCCGAGCTCGCCGTGGAGAACGCCACCGTTACCGCGCCGCTCACCGGCATCGTGTCGGCCCGCACCGTCGAGCCAGGCCAGACCGTCCAGACCGGCACGGCGCTGTTCACCATCGTCAACCTCGACCGGATGGAATTTGAAGCTGCAGCTTCCGCCAATTCGAGTGCGCTGGTCGATCCGGGCCAGGCTGCGACCGTGAGCGTCACGGGCCTCGACAACCAGGAATTCGCCGGCGAAGTCACCCGCGTCAATCCGGTGGCGATGAGCGGAACGCGGACCGTGCCGATCTATATCGACATCGACAATGCCGAGAGCCGCCTGCGCGGTGGCATGTTCGCCACCGGCCATATCACGGTCATCGAGCAGGACAATGCCATCGCCGTGCCGGCCGCAGCGCTGCGCGAAGATGCCGAGGGGCAGTTCGTACTCAAGCTCGCCGGGACGACGCTCGAGCGCCAGCCCGTCGAAACCGTCCGCCAGTGGAGCCGTGGCTCGCTGGTGGAAGTCACCGGGCTGCAAGCGGGTGACCAGGTCATCTCGTCCCCGCTTGCCGAACTGAAGGCCGGCGAGGCCTACGAACTGGTAGAAGGATAACCGATGTTTCTCACGCGCATCAGCGTCAATCACCCCGTGTTTGCGACCATGATCATGGTCGCGATCATGGTGTTCGGTGTCTATTCCTACCAGCGCCTGCCGATCGAGCAGATGCCGGATGTCGACTTTCCCGTCGTTGCCGTCGTCGTCAGCTACCCCGGCGCCTCGCCCGAGGCGGTGGAAGCCGATATCGTCGAGCCCATCGAAAACGCGGTCAATACCATTGCCGGCCTCGACACGGTGCAGTCCACCGCACAGTCGGGCCAGGCCATGGTCCTGATGATCTTTGACCTAGAGCAGAATTCCCAGGCCATGGCCCAGGAAGTGCGCGACAAGATCGACCCGATCCGCGCCGACCTGCCGGAAAATGCCGGTGATCCGCGCGTGCTGCGCTTTGATCCATCGGCCCTGCCCGTGCTGTCACTGGCCGTCAGCTCGGACACGCTGTCCGAGCGTGACCTGACAACGCTGACCGAAGACATCATCGTCACCCGCCTGTCCAATATTTCGGGCGTGGGCAGTGCGACGGTGGTGGGCGGCGTGCCGCGCCAGCTCAATATCCAGATCGATCCCGATCGCCTCTCGGCCTACAATATCAGCCCGGGCGCGGTCGTGCAGGCGTTGCAGAACGCCAATCGTGACCTTGCCGCCGGCCAGATCACGCAGGACAGCATCGTGCAGTCGCTGCAGGTTCTGGGTCGCATCGAGGAGTCCGAGGACTTTTACGACATCAATGTCGGCAACCAGGGTGGTCAGCCGGTCACGCTGCGCGACGTCGCGACCATCGAAGATGGCACCGGCGAGGCCAGCAGCCTTGCCATTCTCAACGGCCAACGCGCACTGGCCGTCGACATTCTCAAGACGCAGGGCGCCAATACCGTGGGCGTTGCGGAAGAAATCCGCCACACCATCGATACCTTGCTCGCGACCGAGTTGCCCGAAGGGCAGGTCAATATCGAGGTCGTGGTCGACAATGCCGAACCGGTGGAAGAGAGCTTCCACGAAGTTCAGGCCATGCTGCTCGAAGGCGCGGCCCTCGCCGTCGTCATCGTCTTCCTGTTCCTCAACTCCTGGCGCTCCACCGTCATCACGGGTCTCACCCTGCCGATCTCGATCATCGGCACGATGGTGGCGCTCAACTTCCTTGGCTTCAGCCTCAACATCATGACGCTGCTGGCCCTGTCGCTTGCCGTCGGCATCCTGATCGACGACGCCATCGTGGTCCGCGAAAACATCACGCGCCACCTGCATATGGGCAAGTCGCACCGCCAGGCGGCGTTCGACGGCACCAATGAAATCGGGCTCGCCGTGCTGGCCACGACGCTGTCCATTGTCGCGGTGTTCCTGCCGGTGGCCTTCATGGACGGCATCATGGGCCGGTTCTTCCTGCAGTTCGGCGTCACTGTGTCGGTTGCAGTGCTGATCTCGCTGTTCGTGGCCTTTACGCTCGATCCGATGATGTCGAGCGTCTGGTACGATCCGGCGTCCAATCCCAACGTCAAGCGGGGCCCGATCGGCCGGCTGGTGCACCAGTTCGACCGGCTGTTTGACTGGTTCACGGAGGGCTATCGCAGCCTCATTCACCTCGGCCTCAAGTGGCGCAAGTCGGTGCTGCTGGTGGCTCTGCTGTCCTTCGTCGGCGCGTTCCTGCTGTTCCCGCGCGTGGGCGTCGAGTTCATCCCGACGACCGACAATGGCATCTTCACCATCAATGTCGAAGCGCCGGCCGGCTCGTCCAAGGAGTTCACGGCAGCCAAGGTCCGGCAGGCGGAAACCATCATCCGTGCCCTGCCCGAGGTCGAGACCGTCTATTCGACCATCGCTGGCGGCACGGCGGCATCGGGGTCCAATACGGGCACGATGACCGTGACCATGGTGGACCAGGCCGAACGCGACGTCACACCGCAGGAGATCATGCCGCGGGTCCGTCAGGCTCTGCAGGCCGTGCCGGGTGCCACCTTCCAGGTGTCGGCCGCATCGGGCCTGGGCGGCAGTTCCGCCCCCGTGTCGATCACGCTGTTCGGCGACAGCTTCGTCGTGCTGGATCGTCTGGCCGATGATCTGGTGGCCCAGCTCGAGCAGGTCGATGGCCTGATCAACATCAAGTCGAGCCTGGACGATGCCCAGCCGGTCGTCGGGATCCGGATCAACCAGGATCTGGCCGACAACCTCGGCATCACGATGACCCAGATCGCCAGCACGCTCAATCCGCTGATCAGCGGCGAGGACGTGTCGGACTGGACGGCGCCCAATGGCCAGATCTATTCGGTCATGGTGCGCCTGCCGCCCGAGTTGCGTGACGATGTGGACGCGATCGGCAATCTGCCGATCGCCCAGTCGGGCACATCGGGGTCGAGCGAAATGGTGACCCTCAGCCAGGTGGCCGAAGTCGTGGAAAGCACCGGCCCCGCCACGATCAACCGTGAGGACCTGCAGCGCGGCGTGACCGTGGAAGCCTATCTCGAAGGTGTCGAACTCGGCGCGATCACGCCGCAATTGCAGCAGATCGTGGGCGACATCACCTTCCCGACGGGCTACCGCAGCTCGTTCGGCGGTGAAGTCGAGCAGATCGCCGACACCATGGGATCGGTTGGTTCGGCATTGCTGCTGGCCGTGGTCTTCATCTACCTCGTGCTGGCCAGCCAGTTCGGCAGTTTCCTGCAGCCGATCGCCATCATGGGCTCCCTGCCCCTCGCCCTGATCGGCGTGATGCTGGGCCTGCTGGTCGGAGGATCGACGCTCAACATGTTCTCGGCCATTGGCTTCATCATGTTGATGGGTCTGGTGGTGAAAAACGCCATTCTTCTGGTCGACAATGCCAACCAGCACGTCAAGCAGGGGTGGAACCTTTATGAGGCCCTGGTTGAAGCCGGCGTGACGCGTTTCCGCCCGATCATCATGACGACGCTGGCAATGATCTTCGGCATGGTGCCGCTGGCCCTTGGCACGGGACAGAACGCTCCGATGGCCCATGCCGTGATCGGCGGACTGATCAGCTCGACCGCACTCACGCTGCTCGTGGTGCCAGTGCTGCTGACCTATATCGACAGCTTCAGCGCCTTCACCCGTCGCTTCATGCCCAAGGCTCCGGACGACATGGAGCATGGCGAAGAGGCCACGACCGGGCACTGACCAAACCGGCAGGACAGGTGACATGTCATCTGTCCTGCCCACGATTTCAGGTGATGGACCGCCAGAACCAGGCGCCCAGAACCACGGCGATCACCACCCAGATCGCGATGATGACAACAAGGCCGGCCTTACTGGCCGGCCTTTGCAACTGCGCCTCGGCCGCGAGGCGAAAGTCGGCCATCAGCGGCGCCGGGATGAGCCGCACGGCGAGCAGGATGCCCAGGGGCACGAGCAGAACATCGTCTAGATAGCCGAGGACCGGAATGAAGTCGGGGATGAGGTCGACCGGCGACAGGGCATAGGCTGCCACGATCGCCGCGACCACCTTGGCCGCCAAAGGCGTGCGGGGATCACGCGCCCCGATCCACAAGGCCACCACATCCCGCTTGATACGCTTCGCCCAGGCCTTGGCGGCGGCTAGCCAGTTGTTCAATCATTGCTCCTGTCAGTGTGCTGGGCCAGCGCCCGACGCAGCCGTTCGACATTCTTGAGGTGCTCGACGGCCTGATCCTTGTCCAACAGCGAGAGTGCGGTCACCAGGCTGTCGAGCAGCGCAATGGTGCCGATATGCAGTGCCACGCCCTGATCCGCGCGTCTCGGCACCGTGACCGTATGGCGGACCCGGGCGCTGATCGGGCTTTGTGCCCTGTCAGTCAGCAGGAAAACGGGGATGTTGCGACGCGCGGCCTCGGAGAGCGTCACGTCGATTTCGTGATAGGGCTGGCCATAGGATAGCGCCAGAATGGCATCGCCTTCAGCTAGACCTGCGAGATCGTCCGCCAGCATGCTGCCCGTGTGGCTGAGCCGATGGACTTTGCGCCCGCGACGCCGCAGCTGCGCCTCGGCATAGCGCACCAGATGCCGGGTCGGACCAATCGCGAAAAAGACGATCCGCTCGGCCTGGTGCAAGTTCTCGGCAAGCAGGCGAATGCCCTCGAGCACGTCGGCGCCCAGCATGTGCTCAAGATGGCTGCGGCCGGCTTCGATCGATTGCCGGATGGCCAGTGCCATATCCGTCTGTGCAGCCGTGATGCTGGCTCCGAGATCCCGTGCCGGGCTCCGGGCGGCCATTTCTTCGGCCAGTTCGCGGCGCAGTGCCGCCAGTCCTTCGTAGCCAAGCGCCTTGGCAGCGCGGATCACCGTGGCGTCCGATGTGCCCGTCGCCTCCCCCAATGCAAGGGCAGACCGCGACAGCACGTCGAAGCGGTTCTGGTCGAGGTATTCCGCAACACGCAGGAGAACGGTCGGCAATTCGGAGCGCCGCTCCTCCAGCCTGGCCGTCAGATCCGAATGAACCAAACTCTCCTCCTTAGGTCGCATGCACGACAATCACTGAAGGGCTTTCAAACGCCTTCCACGACAGGTGCACGAAAACACTGGATTACATGACCAATCCTCGACAGCAATCCGTATTGAGCGGGGAGGAAGTAAACATGATCCTTGTCATCATAAATTTGCGATGGTAGTGATCACGACAATTCGACCTGCAGACTGCGCTCAACATGCCCGCCATCTCTTCGCTCAGCCTACAAGGCGTGCATTTCTCGATCCGCGGCCGCAAGATCCTCAATGATCTGACCTTTACGGCGCAGCCCGGTGAGTTCCTGGCCATCGTAGGCCCCAATGGCTGCGGTAAAAGCACGACGCTGCGCCTGATGTCCGGGCTGGCCCGGCCCGACAGCGGCAAGATCCTGGCAGGCGACACTGATCTCGCCACGCTCGGTCGCAAGGAAATCTCCCGCCGCATCGCTCTGCTCACTCAGGCCGGTCATGTGCCGCCCAATCTGACGGTTCATGACCTGGTGTCGATGGGGCGCTTCGCGCATCAGAGCCTGCTCTCCCGGCAATCTCGCGAAGATGAGGCGCTGGTCGCCGACGCGCTTCTGTCCATGCATGTGCAGTCGCTGCAGACGCAACGCGTCGGCGAACTTTCAGGAGGCCAGTTGCAGCGCGCCCGCATGGCCATGACGCTGGCGCAGGACGGGGGCATCCTGCTGCTCGATGAGCCGACCACCTATCTCGACCTGCGGTTCCAGTTCGGCATTCTGGAAAAGGCGCGCGAACTGGCCCATGCGGGCCGTACAGTCATTGCCGTGCTGCATGATTTCACCCAGGCATCGCTGTTCGCCGACCGGGTTGCAGTGATGAACGAGGGCCGCCTTGTGGCCCTGGGCCGGCCTCATGAGGTGCTGACCGAAGACATCGTCGCCGAAGTGTTCGGCGTCCGGACCAAGGTGGTGCACGCGAATGGAGCGGTCTTCCACGTGCCCGAAACGATCGCGAAATGACACGCACGCTCTTGCTGGCAACGATACCGGCCGCAGTGGTTGTCGGGCTCGGCGTGCTGCATCTGCGGCTGGGCGCGGCGCCGATGGAATTCACGCTGATCCGCGACGCCTTTCTCGCCTATGACTCGACCAATTATTCCCATGTCATCGTCATCTTCCAGCGCCTGACACGGCTGGCCGTGGCGGTCTACGCCGGCGCAGCTCTCGGCGCGGCGGGCTATCTGCTGCAAAAGATCATGCAGAATGGCCTGGTGTCGCCTTCCACCCTGGGCATCAGCGCCGGGGCAACCAATTTCGTCGTTCTGTCGGTGTTCTTCTTCGGCATGTCGGGGGTTGCGCAGTTCATCCCGGCGCTGGCCGGCGGCGTGACGGCCATTCTGCTCACCCTGGGCGTGAGCCACATCCTCAAGGGTCAGGGTGATCCGCGCCTAAATCTGGTGCTCGCCGGCTCGATGGTGGCAACGCTGTTTTCAGCCATCACCACATTCGTCGTGTCGCTGGATGCGGACGGCTTCGCCAATCTCATCGGCTGGCTGATCGGCAATATCGGCAATTTCGACTATGTCGCGCTGGCGCCGATGGCCCCCATCGGCGCCTTGGCGATGATCGCCGCGGTGATCGCTTCGCGCGCTGTCGACATTCTCGTGCTGGGCGAGGAACAGGCGGCAGCCATGGGGGTCAATGTGACCCTTGTCTATGGCGGCACTCTGCTGACCGCCGTGGTTCTGGCCGTGACCGCCGTCACCGTGGTCGGGCCCATCGGCTTCGTTGGCCTCGTGGTGCCGCATATGGTGCGTTCCATCGCCGGAGAGATCGGCCGACTGTCGCTCTGGCTCAGCATGGTGGGCGGCGCGGTCGTCCTCACCTCGGCCGATATCCTGGCGCGTACCGCCATCGCACCGCGGGTGATGAATGTCGGCACGGTCATGGGCTTTACCGGCGGGCTGGTTTTCCTGGGGCTCGTGCTGTGGTCGGCACGCCGCCGGAGGTCGATCGCATGAGCGCGGTTGTGGTTCTACGGCTCGGCCGCCATGTCAGCCTGCCGGTCAGCCGGCGTTTCCTTCTGGTCGCGCCAGCCCTGGCTATCGGCCTGCTCGTCAGCATGTTTGGCGCGCTCAATCTGGGTTCGATGCAGACCAGCCTTGCCGATGCACTGGCGGCGCTGTTCACCGCACCCGATGCGCTCGGCGACAGTGCCAGGAGCGTCGCCCTGTTCCGCATGCCGCGCATTCTCGTGGCCGTGCTTGCCGGCGCGATGCTGGCCGCATCGGGCTATCTGCTGCAGGTGGTGTCGCGCAACGGGCTGGCCGACCCCGGCATCCTGGGCCTCTCCAGCGGCGCAACTGTCGTGGTGATGGGCGCCAGCTTCCTCTACCCGACCATCCCGGTGGAGCATCTCGGATTCCTCGCCCTCGCGGGTTCGTTGGGCACGGCCCTGCTGGTGCTGGGCCTGGGGCGCAACATGCTGAGCGGCGGCGGCATCATCCTCGTCGGCCTCAGCATCAATATCGTGCTGGGCGCCCTGATAGAGGTCATTCTGGTTTCGGGCTCGGCCATGCAGTTTTCGCGCCTCGTCACCTGGTCGCGCGGCACGCTGTCGACGGTGGATGGCGCGGACCTGCGGCTGGTGCTGCAATGGTTCGTGGTGCTGGTGCCGGCGCTGCTGCTGTCGAGCCGCATGCTGGCGCCGCTGCTGCTCGGCGAGGAGGCGGCGCGGGCGCTCGGCGTCAGGGCGCTGGCCATCCACGCCTTTTACGTGTTGCTGGCGGCGGCCTTTGCGGCGCCGGTGGTCGCGGCCTGCGGGCCGGTGGCCTTTGTCGGCCTCATGTCATCCTACATTGCCCGCCGCGTGGTCGGCGACCGCCCGACAGAAGTGGTCGTCACCGCCATGCTGGCCGGCGGGCTGATCCTGCTCTGGGCCGACACATTGGGCCGGACGCTGTTCGCACCCATCATCATTTCAGCCGGCGTGATGGTGTCCGTGGTCGGCGTCCTGACCTTCATCCTGGCCGCAAGGCTGGGACAGCGGTTCACCTCGCGGGAGACTTGAATGCCCGCCAGCAAAGCTCCTCGTTTTCACCCCCCAACGGACTGACCAATGCACAAAATTCTTGGACCACTCGTCTCCACCCTCGCCCTTGCAGCCCTGACGCTTCCCGGCGTGGCGCAGGACATGCGCTCCGTTACCGACCATGCCAATTACACGGTTGAAATTCCCGTCGATCCGCAGCGCATCGTGTCGCTGCATGACTGGACCGCAACGGTGATGACCTATGAGCTAGGCGGCAATCTCATCGGCTCGTCCGGCCGCCTCGACAACGAGGGCAACTACTTCGTCCGCTCGGGCCGCGAGCTCTACGACCTGGGATTTGACCAGATCGAGATGGCCTCGGTGCATGGCGAGCTGGACATGGAGCGCATTGCCGCGCTCAAGCCCGACCTGATCATCGGCAATCTCGGCGACACGATCGAGTTTCGCGATCAGCTGGCAGCCATCGCGCCGACCGTGATCTTTGACCCGATGAACGGCCAGCCGCCGCTGGCCAACTACCGCACGCTGGCCGATTGGGTGGCGCGCCCCGAGCGCTTCGACGAACTCAATGCGGAATATGAGACACGCATCGACGAAGTTCGTGCCGAACTGTTCGGCGATCGCCCTGCTCCCAGCTATGCGGCCATCTTGCCCAATACCGAAAGCGGCGAGTTGCGCGTGTTCCGCAATTACGGCGCACTGACCACGGTGCTTGAAGATCTCGGCTTCACCCATGCCAGCATTATGGACCAGGTGCCCGAGACCGAGCAGGAGGCCAATTTCTCCGCCGAGGTCATCGCGCAAGTCGACAGCGACTATGCTTTCCTCACCCATATCAGCGATCGTGGCGAGAGCCTCGAAACCATCATGACAGAGTTTGACCAGATCGCTCCCGGCTATCGCGAGCTGCTGCCGGCCGCCAAAAATGGTCGGTTCATCTCCATGTCGCGCTTCCACGTCTATCCGACGACATTTGCAGCCATGAATTACGTGCTGGATGAACTGGTCGCGACACTGAAATAAATGTCGAGGGCGGACACCAATGAGTGCCCGCCCCACCCACCGACGAAGTTATGAGCATCCTGGAAATCACGTGGCAATATTGCTGTCACGGATAAACTTCCAGATATCGCGATTGACTGACGTCACGCCCTGAATTGCACCCTTGATGCGCACGATTTCACAATCATCGAGCAGTTCGACTTTGCCGTATTTCAGGTCATCCCCGAAATCATTGATTCGCATGAGCTGGGTAGAGCCGAACTCGCCATTGGCATCGAACGAATAGATACAATGGTTATACTTGTTGCGGATCCTGGCCTCGTCCTTCAATCGTTCGGTCAGGTCGAGCACCCGTTTGCGCGTCTCGTCGTTAACCGTATTCAATTTTGCCAGTCGCTCTATCAGATCAAGCCTCGCCCGCGTCGTGTTTAGCGTCAGGAAGATGACGATCGCGGCCTCCTTGTTGGTCCCGGAAAGATGCGCGATCAGGTAGATGAACAGCGACTCCGTATTGGTCCAGGCATAGTTCATCTGCCCGACCAGCTGCAGCACCTGATCCATGCGGGTCATGGCTGGCGCACCTCGAAACGGCTCCCCTCGGGATTGCGTCCGCTGCCGTTCTTGCGGCGCAGGAAAGCTGCCGCAGCCTGGGTGCGATTGGACACGCCAAGCTTGGCGATGACCTTGTGCACATGTGCCTTGACGGTGTGTTCGGAGAGCGCCATGCGGTTGGCGATCAGCTTGTTCTGAAAGCCTTCGGAGACATATTGCAGGATCTGTTCTTCGCGCATGGTGAGGCTTGCGACTTCGGTGATGGAGATGGTTTCCTCAAGCGCCGGCAGAACCGCTGCCTCGCCCGTCGCGCGTTCCAGAACCCGGTCCGTTGCGGCTTTTTTCAACCGGTCTGCAGGCAGATAATGCCCTCCCGACAGCAGCAACGAGGCAATGGCAATCAGCACGTCCAGCGGCAGGGACAGCGGCAATATGCCTTGCACCACGCCGCTGGTGGCCAGATCGGCAAGGTCGGCGCCCTGTTCGGCCAGAAGGCCGATCGGAATGCCCGGCGCCTGCTGGCGCACGCCCGCGACCAGGTCCTCCACCCCGGCCTCCGCGCTTGCGCTCACCAGGATGAGCACCAGGCCATTTGACGCGGCCAGTCGCCCGCGACTTTCAACCAGGCTCACATCGTAAGCGGCGAAATATTGCTGAAATGTCTCGGCCAGTGACTGATACATGGCCTGACGAGAGGCAAGCAGAACAATAGTCCTGCGCCTTTGACTTGCGTCGACCTGAACTTCGCCCGGATTTTCCGATGCAATTCTCACTATTTCCTCCCTCAGCCACGCGCTTCCCTGATTAACAGAGTATTAACACTGTGGTCGTGACTCAAGGGTGACATCGATCACTTTGATTAGTTCCTGTGTTTTTCGGTTAAGAAGCATATGGAAATAGATCTTACGATCACCACAGAATGATCCAAGATTCGCTCGCCCTGTTGAGCTAAGATCAAAATAATGCAGGCGAATTTGTTCTTGCGGTAATTCCGGACATCGCAAATCCGGAAATACAAGCCGATCGAAAGCCACTGATCGAATTGGCTGCTTTCTATCTTTTGACGCCGGCAACAGGATGATGTGGCCTGACGGAGATCATTCCTCAGGCGGCCTCAAGGGTTTGCAAAATACTTGGGGTTGGGAGCGGAGGAGCCCAAGGTCTCGTTTGAAATGAAGAGAGACCCGGTCCACCCGCATCTTCCATCAGGAGAGGCGAAATGGCCAGTGACACCTACAATACGGCGCTCATGAGCGATCTGAGCACCAATGACTCGTTCAATACCGTCGACAGTGGCAATACCAACAACAACACCAATGTTGCCACCAGCGACGACGACACGTCCTTGACCGATTCCGGCAATGTCGATGCATCGTTGACGGACTCGCAGAACACCAACAACACGACCAATAATACGGCCAACACCACCAATCAGGCCGACAGCTCGGACAATTCCGACAGCTCGATCAATGACTCGTTCGACACCGACCTGGACGTCACCCTCGACAATGCGTTCAACGACCAGTCGAACAGCTCGACCAACACCGACAACTCGACCAACGACTCCAACAACAGCATGGATTCGAACGACGACAATTCCGACAATTCCATCGCCGATTCAGGCAACCTGGATCTCGATGTTGGGATCGCCGACTCGTTCAACGACAGTTCGGACAATTCGGTCACGACCGACGCTTCGGCGACCGACTCGTTCAATGACAATTCGGACAGCTCGACGAACGACTCCAACAACGACAACTCCACCAATACAGCCGATTCCGGCAATGTCGCGCTGGCGGACTCGTTCAACGACAGCTCGACCAACACCGACAATTCGTCCAATGGTTCGGACAATGTCGATGTGGTGGTCGATATCGCGGACTCGTTCAATGACTCGTCCGACAATTCGGATAATTCCGACAACTCCGATAATTCCGACAACTCGGTCAACGACTCGCTGAACACGGACATCGACTTCGCGCTGACGGACTCGCTGAACGACAATTCCGACAGCTCGGACAATTCCGATAATTCGGATAACTCCGACAACTCGATCAATGACTCGTTCAACGACAACTCGACCAACACCGCGATCGCTGACTCGGGCAATCTGGATGTGGCCATCGCGGATTCGTTCAACGACAGCTCGGACAATTCCGATAATTCGGACAACTCAGACAATTCCGATAATTCGGATAACTCGGACAACTCCGATAATTCGATCAATGACTCGCTGAACACCAATCTCGATCTCGACGTCGCCCTGACCGACTCGTTCAACGACAACTCGGATAATTCCGACAACTCCGATAATTCGGATAATTCCGACAACTCGGACAACTCGATCGCAGACTCGTTCAACGATAATTCGGATAACTCGGACAATTCCGATAACTCGGATAACTCCGACAATGCGGTGAACGATTCCGGCAATCTCGATGTCGCCATCGCTGACTCGTTCAACGACAGCTCGGACAATTCCGACAGCTCGGATAACTCGATCAACGACGCGTTCAACGACAATTCGGATAACTCGGACAATTCCGATAATTCCGACAACTCGATCAACGACTCCGGCAATCTCGACCTCGCCGTCGATATCGCTGACTCGTTCAACGACAACTCCGACAATTCGGATAATTCCGATAACTCGGATAATTCGGACAACTCCGACAATTCGACCAATGTCGCTGACTCGTACAACGACAGTTCCGACAACTCGATCAACGACTCGTTCAACAGCCAGACGATCGAGGACTCCTACAAGACGCAGACCTACGGCTTTGCCGGCGAGATCAACGACTCGTTCAACGACCAGTCCGAGAACAACTCGAACAACGACAATTCGCAGGACAATGACATCAGCGACTCGTTCAACACGGACAGTTCGCAGGACAACGATGTCAGCGACTCCTACAATGTCGATGCCTCGCAGGATAACGACACCACCACCACGATCAGCGACTCGAACAACGACAGCTCGGGCTCGCACAACACGACGACGACGATCAATGATGCGAGCACCAATGCAGACATCACGCTCGAAGCCACGATCTCGGACTCGCTGAACACCAACGAGAACTCCTTCAATGCCGATAACGATTTCCTCGATATCGACACGGCGGACTCGTCCTTCGGCGACATCTTCGCGAACAGCGGCACCCTGGACTTCAACCCGGGTGATGACGTCGGCTTCGAGAATGTCTTCAACGGCACGTTCGGCGACGTTGGCCATGCCTTCGCGCTGAACCAGGTTGCCGACATCATCGACAACGACAGCATCAGCGGCTTCACCCCCAATTATGGCGGGTCGAGCTTCAACGCGAATGCCAATGGTGGCGACGGGATCTTTGCCGCAAGCAACTCCATGAGCGGTGGTGCTGGCGACGACAGCTCGGTGGGCAACACTGCCGATGGCAGCGCCCATGCCTCGGGCAGTGCGTTCAACATGGAAGTGGTTGTCGGTGCCAACCTCCAGCAGAACGCGGTCAACATCAACATCTCCGGCGGCGACCATATCGCCGACAACAACTACGGCGACGACGACGCATAAGTGTCGTTGCTGACCCCGATCTGCGCGCCCCGGCGCGCAGATCATTCTGGACGCTCGGTTTGACTGCTATGCCGGCAAGCCGTCGGGGGGACTGCAGGTGTTTTTTCCTTACGATGCCACAAACGAAATCGTCGCCCACTTCATAGGTTACTTCGAACTTTCGGTCGAAGACATGAGGGTGAGGCTGGACTTTTCCGAGTTCGCCTATGTGCCGCCTGCCGACGATATTCCCGGGCTGATTGCGGGCGGTGTGCCCGATCTCGAGCAGAAATACGGGCTGCTCGATTCCAATCCCGATGTTGCCTATGCCGGGCCGGACTGGGCCATCCACGGCCACGCGCGGCCCCATGCCAATGCGCCGGAAGTTCCAATCGAGCGGGTCGAGGCCGCTGCAACGCCGGGCCACCTGCCTGAGGCGCCGGCGTTTGATCCGGACAGCCAGGCTGCCTATCTGCCAGCAGAGGGCGTCGCCCCGCTGTCGACCCTGGCGTTCATCAACCAGACCATCATCCTCGACGACAATGACATTGTGATCATTGGCGATTTCGAGGGTAGCGTCACCTTTGTCTCCGGCTCGGCCGCAGCGATCCTGGGCTTTCAGTCCGACGCCGACGCCATCGTCAATGCGCTGATCGGCGAGCCGGATTTTTCGCACTACACCGGCATCGCCGGCTTTCTCACCGACACCGCCGCCCGCATCGGCTCGCTGGGCGAGGATGCGGCGCTTGAGCAGGCCAGCGTGGTGCAGGCGCCAAGCGGGACCTATGTCAACGGCCTCGCCTCGAGCGAGCCCGCGCCCGATCTGCTCGATCACCTGCCTGCAAAGATGGTCGAGGTGATGACGGGCGAGGCGCCCGAGGAGATCGCCGCAGAAGAGGACGACAGCCAGCCCGTCAGCATCGTGTTCGACGATGCGGTGCAGTCTATGCAGCTCAACGCGGGCGGCAACCTGCTGGTCAACGAGATCGCGGTGGTCAATGGCGGCCTCAGCACCTCAATCCTGGCGGTGCAGGGCAATTATCACCAGCTCGACGCCATCATCCAGATCAACGCCTATAGCGACTATGACACGGTGATCGGCGCGCCCGATGGGCATCTGGTCTCGGCGGCCACGACGCAGGCCTACAATATCGCCAATTTCGACTACGAAACGCGCGACAGCCTCGGCAAATCGGCCGAAACCCATCCGGGTGTCATGCCGCTGAGCTGGAACGTAACGGTGGTCGCCGGCGATCTGGTCTTTGTCGAATGGATGAAGCAGTTCACCTTCCAGTCCGACCAGGACATCCACGTGATGAGCGCCGTTGGTCTCAACACCGTGGTCACCACCGGCGAGAACATCGGCTTCAACGCCATCAGCTTTGTAGATCTGGGCAAGTATTTCGACCTGGTGATCGTCGGCGGCAATCTCTACGACGCCAATATCATCGTCCAGACCAATATCCTCTACGACAACGACACGATCCAGTATCTGGGTGGCGGCCATAGCGGTACGAACAACCTGGCGACCCAGGGCAACCTGCTGTGGAACGAGGCCAGCATCCACAATATCGGGCCGGCGGAGATCCAGTCGGCAATGCCCGACCACATTTCCGAAGCGGCCTCGACCCTGTCGTCCGGCGGCAATGACATGCCCGGCGGCTTTGGCGCCGATGCCGTATTCGAGGGGCTGAGCGCCTTGCGCGTGCTCTATGTTGCTGGCGACATCTACGACATGCGGTTCCTGCAGCAAACCAACGTGCTGGGCGACGCCGATTTCGTAGCGCTGCAGCAGGCCAGGCTGATCGGCGACCATCCCGGTACCAATTGGGACATCAACACCGGCGCCAATGCGCTGGTGAACAAGGCGACGATCTTTGACTACGACGGCATGGGCGACACGGCCTATGTCGCGGGCGAGCACTATTCCGATGCCATCCTGATCCAGGCCAATATCCTGGCCGCTGCGCCTCAGGCCAGCCCGGGCGACGCGCTGGTGACCGAGGTCATCGCCTTCCTCGACCACGATGTTCCCGACGTTCTTGGGGATGATGGCCCCTTCTCGTCCAACTCACTTTCCTCCGACGGCCCACCCGCCGACATCATGCAATCCGTCTTGGCCTAGGACCGTCTTATGAAACACGAGAAACTCGAAGGTACCTGGGACAATGTGGTGCTGCGCAGTCTGGCGGAGGGCAATCCGTCGCGCGCCGCCAAGATCGACCATCTGCTGTTCCAGATCACCACGGCCGGTGCCGAGCTCGACGCCATGGTCGACGAACAGGAGGCCCTGCTCGGCAAGACCAATGTGATCGTCGCCACAGCGATCACGGCGGAGATGGACAAGCCGAAAATGATCGGTTTTGACAAGCTCGACGAGGCGACGACCTCCCCGGTTCGATCGACGCCCTTCGTCGGTCCCCTGCCCGCCGCGCCCAGCCTGCTCAAAAATGCCCCGGCCGGCCAGCCAGACAAAGCCAAGCCGGAAGAAGTCGTCCAGCATGCTGACGGCCGTGGCATCGATGCCAAGGCGGCCCTCGCGCTCCTCGCCGGACAGACCGTCGCCCCGCCGATGCCGATCGCGCCGGTGGTCGAGCCCGAAGTCCAGGGGCCGCCTGCTCCGACAAAACCAGCCGTTGAAAAACCGACTATCCCTCTGGCAACGTCCGAAATTCTGCCACCGCAGAGCAAGCCCGCTGAGCAGCCAGCGCCCAAGGCCAAAGCACCCGAGCCCAAACCGGCGCGCAATGCACCGCCAATCATCGAGGCCGATCGCGGCCCGCTCAAGTCGCCCCAAGCCAAGACCGTCGAGCCCAAGCCTGCTCCAGTCAAAAAAGCCATTGCCGACAAGACTTTCCACAAACGGACCAGCGCGCCGACCTTCACCGAAAGCCTGCAGAACGGCATCCGCGTGGTGCGGACAAACCTTGCCATCGTCATGGGCTTCACCGTCTTTATCAACGTTCTGGTGCTGGCTATCCCTATCTATCTGTTCCAGATTTCCGACCGCGTCCTGACTAGCCGTTCGCTCGATACGCTGATCATGCTGACCGCCGTCATCGTCGGCGCGGTGATCATGCAGGTCGTCCTCGATGCCATCCGGCGCTTCATCCTGATGCGCACCGCGGTCGAAGTCGCGGTGCAGCTCGGCTCGCCCATCCTCAGCGCCGCGGCCCGCGCCTCGCTGCATGGCAATGGCCGCGACTATCAGGTGCTGGGCGATCTGCAGCAGGTGCGCGCCTTCATTACCTCGGGCACGCTGCTCGCTTTTTTCGACGCGCCGATGGCGCCGCTGTTCGTGCTGGCGGTGTTCCTGATCCACCCAGAGCTTGGCTATATCGTTGTCGGATCAGCACTTTGTCTGCTTGTCGTGGCGCTGATCAACCAGCGATTGACGGCAAAACCATTCGCCGAAGCCAATGGCTATCTAAGCCGCGCCACGCTGCACCTCGACTCCATGTCGCGCAATTCGCAGATCATCAATGCCCTGGCGATGATCCCTGAAGCCGTGCGTATCTGGGGTCGCGACACTGCCGCCTCGCTCACCGCCCATGTGGACGCGCAGGATCGCAACATCATCATGGCGAGCATTTCAAAGTGCATTCGCCTCCTGACCCAGGTCTGCATGCTCGGCTGGGGCGCGACGCTGGCCATCGAAGGTCACATCACTGGCGGCATGGTGATTGCCGGCTCGATCGTCGCCAGCCGCGCCTTATCACCGATAGAGGGCGCTATCGAAGGCTGGAACGGCTTCACCCAGTTCCGCACTTCTTTTGCGCGCATCAGGGGTTTGCTGCAGTCCTCGCCCTTCAACTTCGAACGCCTGATCCTGCCCAATCCCAAGGGCCGGGTCGATGTCGAGCGCCTGCTCTTCGTGCCACCGCCCAACAAGAAGGTGCTGCTCAACGGCATTTCCTTCTCGCTACTTCCCGGGGAATCCCTGGCGGTGATCGGCAATTCCGGCGCCGGCAAGACGACGCTGGGCAAGATGCTGGTCGGCTCGATCCTGCCGACCTCGGGTTCGGTGCGCCTCGACATGATGGACCTGCGCAACTGGGACCAACGCCAGTTCGGCGAAAGCATCGGCTATCTGCCGCAGGACGTTCAACTTTTCCCGGGCACGATCAAGGCCAACATCGCCCGCATGCGTGAGGATGTGACGGATCAATCGATCTTCGACGCGGCTGTTCTGGCCGACGTGCACGAACTCATCGCCTCCTTCCCTCAGGGCTATGAAACCTTCGTGGCCGCCGATGGTGCGCCACTCTCGGGCGGGCAGAAGCAACGTATCGCCCTGGCGCGCGCCTTCTTTGGCAGTCCCAAGATGGTGGTGCTCGACGAGCCCAATTCCAATCTCGATGCGCCCGGCGAGGCAGCCCTGGCCAAGGCGTTAATGCATGCCAAGAAAGAGAATATTACCGTGATCACCATCACGCAGCGCCCGGCTCTGCTCAATGTCGTCGACAAGATCCTGGTGCTCAACAATGGCTCGGTGTCGCTCTTTGGCAGCCGCACCGAAGTGATGACGGCGCTGGCGCGCAACAAGACGACATCGGGCGATGTGGGCCTGGCCGCACCGGCCTCGGCGCCGATTGCGACAGGAGCCTGAGCCATGTCGACAACGGGTGATCTGCATAATCTGGAGTGGTATTCGGGCGTTCCCCGCTCGATCCGCAACTATGTCCTGTTCGGACTCGGGCTGATCTTTGTGACTTTCGCCGGTTTCGGCAGCTGGGCGGCTACGGCCCCCCTGTCGGCCGCCGTCATCGCGCCGGGCAGCTTTGTGGCGACGGGCGAAAACAAGATCGTTCAGCATTTCGAAGGCGGCATTGTCAAGGATCTGCTGGTGCGCGAGGGCGACCATGTCACCCAGGGTCAACCGCTGCTGCTGCTCGACCCGACGGCCGCCCATGCCGGAGCGCAGCAATTGCAGCTCCGCCTGATCCGCCTCGAAATGGTGTGGACCCGGCTCAATGCCGTGGCCAACCACCTCTCTGAAATGGTGCTGCCGGCCTCCGTCACGGGACAACTCGACAATCCCGAGGTTGCGGCCATTATCGAGAGCCAACGCGGCAATTTCGAAGCAGCAAGCAGCAAGCTCGAGAACGAAACCGCGCTGATGCAACAGAACATTGCCGCGCTGGACTTTCGCGTCGCCGGCCGCCGCAGCCAGATCGAATCCATGCAGCGTCAGCTCGCGCTGCTGCGCGAGGACCAGACGGTGATGCTGGACCTGCGCGCCAAGGGCGTGACCACGCAATCGGATGTGCGCACGATCGAACGTTCGGTCGCCGATGCCGAGGGCGACATCGCGCGCCTTGAATCCGAGGTGCAGGAAGCCCAGGCGCAGGCGGAGAAGTTTCGCCGGGAGATCATCCAGGCCAATGACACGATCGCCCAGTCGGCGCTCGATGAAATGCAATCGGTGGAAGCCGAACTCGATGCGGTGCGCGAACAAATCCAGCAGGCCAATAGCGTACTCGCCCGCACCACGATTTCGGCACCTGTCACCGGCACGGTCGTGCGCATGTTTTATCATACTACCGGCGGCGTCATCGAAAGCGGCAAGCCGATCTTTGAAATCCTGCCCGCCGAAGTGCCGCTCATTGTCGAAGTGAAGATTCCCCGCATGCAGATCGACGAGGTGCGCCAGGGCGAGCCGGCCACGGTGCGGCTGACGGCGCTCAACCAGCGCACCACGCCCGTGCTCGATGGCGAGGTAATCTATGTGTCAGCCGACACCATCGCCGATGCCGCCGACATGAACCACGAGGTCTATATCGCCCGGGTCGGCATTGCGCCGGAGCAGCTGGCGCGTGTCGAAGGCTTTCACCCGACGCCTGGCATGCCGGCGGAAGTTTTCGTGAAGACGCGCGAGCGCACCTTCCTCGAATATCTGGTGAAGCCGGTGACCGACAGCATGTCGCGGGCCTTCCACGAGAACTGACCGACCGAACGCTATGGCAGTCGGGTCATGTGACGCGGTGCGAATTCCACCTGCTCGAAGGCCTTGGGCACATTGTTGCTGATCCACTCGTCCGGATAGCCGCGCTTGAGCGGCATGGCCTGCGTCAGCTCGTCGTAGATTTCGGCTGACAGGTCGAGATCGCCCGAGACCAGGTTTTCGGCAACCTGTTCGACACGGCGGGCGCCAATGATGGCAGCGGTGACGCGCTGGTCGCCGAAAAGCCAGCTGAGTGCGATCTGGCTGGGCATCTTGTCGAGGCGAGTGGCAATTTCAACGACCTTCTCCACCATTTTGAGCGCGTCGTCGAACCAGTAGCGCGGCAGGGCGATAGCGGCCTGGTGGCCGATGCGGGACTGGGCATCGGGCGCGGACTGCTCGCGGTATTTGCCCGACAGCATGCCGGCGGCCAGGGGGCTCCAACAGATCATGCCGGCGCCGGCATCGTGGCAGGCGGGCAGGATTTCGCGCTCCACGTCGCGACGCAGGAGATTGTAGAGATGCTGGGCCGAGACCAGCGGCTCATAGCCGCTGGCGCCGGCCACGGCATTGGCCTTGGACACCTGCCAGCCATAAAAATTGGAACAGCCGAGATAGCGGACCTTGCCGGCGCGCACGAGGTCGTCGGCGGCCCGCAGGCTTTCCTCGATCGGCGTATAGGGATCGGGGCCGTGGAATTGGTAGAGGTCGATATAGTCCAGACCCAGGCGCTTCAGACTGCGGTCACAGGCCTCAATGATATGTTTGCGCGACAGACCCCTCGCGGTCGGCGCGGGATCGCTGGGAAACCAGCATTTGGTGGCGATGACCAGATGGTCGCGCTCATAATCCTTGAGCGCAACGCCCAGCATGCGTTCGGAGTCGCCGCCGCTATAGCCATCGGCCGTGTCGATGAAATTGCCGCCGCCCTCGACGAAACGCCGGACGATGGCGCTGGAGGTCTCCTGATCGCAACCCCAATCCTTGTTGCCAAAAGTCATGGTGCCCAGACACAGGCGTGAGACCAGGAGGCCCGAACGGCCCAGATGGCGATATTTCATCGACAATACTCCTCAATCAAAAAAGCCGGCATCCTCTTCCAGCAGGTATTTTTTGGCGCCTTCAGGGTCGATGTCGAGACCGAGGCCGGGCGCTTCGAGCAGGTCGACCATGGAGTCCTTGACGATCTGGTGGGGCAGACCGATGACGATGTCTTCCCACCAGGGATCGGAGGCGCTGGGATATTCGAAGGCGATGTAATTGGCCGGTAGCGTGGCGCAGACATTGATCAGCGCGCCGAGGCCCAGGAGCCCGTTGGCCGTGCCATGCGGGGCCATCATGATCGAATGCATGTAGGCATGTTCGGCGACCCATTTGAGCTCGGCAATGCCGCCGATATCGGCGGGATCGGGCCCGATGACCCGCACAGCCTGGGTTTCGATCAGCTCCTTGAAATTGTGTCGGAGATAGATCTGTTCGCCGGTGTGGATCGGCGTCGAGGTCGAGACGGTCAGCTCGCGATAGGCCTGCGGATTGACCCAGGGCACATAGTCGCCGGTCAGCATGTCCTCGAGCCACATCAGATTATATTTCTCGACCGCGCGGGCGAAACGGATGGCGTCGTTGAGGAACCAGCCCGGACCGCAATCGAGCGCCAGCGACACCTTGTCGCCGAGCACTTCCTTCATCGCAGCAACGCAATCCAGCATGTGGTTGAAGCCACGCTCGGAAATCTGCCCCTGATCCATGGCGCCATGATAGCCGGCCTTGGTCTGGCGCGGGCCGTAGTGAAAGTCCTCCACGGAATCCTTCATGTTGGAGTGGAAGCTGATGCCCTGTTTGACCATGAAGAAGTTCTGCGGCTGCTCCATCATCCATTTGACGTCGGCTGCATAATCCTCCGGCCGGTCGCCGGTTCGCTTCTTGCGGATGGAGCCATTGTAGACCCGCACCTTGTCGCGCACCTTGCCACCGAGCAGCTTGTAGGCCGGCACATTGGCGGCTTTGCCGGCAATGTCCCACAGGGCATGCTCGATGGCGCTGACGGCGGCACCATAGGGCTTGAAACTGCCGCGTTGACGGATCTTGAGCATGCAGCGCTCGACGTCGGTCGGGTCTTCCCCGATCAGCGCGTCGCGGAAATGCAGCACCCAGGGCTTGAGGTAGGCCTTGGTATATTCCACCTCGCCCAGCCCATAAAGCCCTTCATCGGTGACGATGCGCACGATGGGGTGGCGGCCGATGACCGCGCAGCGCAGATCGGTGATCTTCATTCTTCTGGCCTCCTCGCCAAAGAATTTTCTGTCAGCTCCAGGTCCGATCCCAGGAGTATTCGCTGTCCCACTGGTCGGTGGGCTGCCAGATGCCGGTGACGCCATCCTGCAGATGCTGGCTGATCACCTCGTCGACCACGTCGTCGATGCCGAGGCCTGGCTTGTCCGGCACGGTGATGAAACCGTCCTGGACCAAAGGTTTGGGCAGGCCGGTGACGATATCGTCCCACCAGTCGACCTCGACGCTGTGATATTCGAGCGCCATGAAATTCTCTGTCGCCACCGCCACATGAGCGGCGGCCATGGCAGCGATCGGGCTTTCGGCCATATGGATGGCCATGGCCACGCCGTGGTCCTGCGCCATATCGCCGATCTTTTTGGTTTCGAGAATGCCGCCAGAGGTCAACAGGTCCGGGTGGATGACCGAGAGGCCTCCGCTTTTGAGCAGGGGCTCAAAGCCCTCCTTGAGATAGATGTCCTCGCCGGTGCAGATCGGCACGGTGGTCGCCTGCTGCAGTTGGCGATACTGGTCGGTATATTGCCAGGGGATGACGTCTTCGAGCCAGGCGGGGACGTACTTTTCGATGCGGCGCGCCAGACGGATGCCGTTCTGCAGCGAGATATGGCCGACATGATCGATGGCCAGCGGGATTTCGTAGCCGATGACCTCGCGCACCTCGTGGATATATTGCTCCAGCAGGTCGATGCCCTTGTCGGTGAAATGCAGGCCACTGAAGGGGTGTCGGACGTTGTGCGTGTCATAGACGGCGTTGCGGGCACGGCGGTCCTGCATGGATTTGATCGCACCGCGCTGGGGGTGGATGCGATAGCTCTCCAACGAGCCAGCTGGTGCAACGACAGCGCCGGGCACGTCGGCAACCTGCATCAGACCCAGGTCCATCTTGAGGAAGGTGAAGCCCATGTCTATGCGGGCCTTGAGGCGCTTGCCGGTCTCGGTGCCACTGGGCTTTTCGGCATCGGTATCGCAGTAGCAGCGGACCTTGTCGCGGAACTTGCCGCCCAGCATCTGGTAGATCGGTACGCCATAGGCCTTGCCGGCCAGGTCCCAGAGCGCGATTTCGACGGCGGAGACCCCACCACCCTGCCGGCCATGGCCGCCGAACTGCTTGATGCGGCGGAACAGGCGATCGATGTCGCAGGGATTTTCGCCCAATAGGCGGCTTTTCAGCATCAATGCATAGGTGGCACTGGCGCCGTCACGGACTTCGCCCAGGCCGACAATGCCCTGGTTGGTATAGATCTTGAGGATCGCCGTCACGAAGGGCGCGCCGACAATTTCGGCAACGCGCATGTCGGTGATGCGGAGTTCACTCGGGTTGGAACTGGTTTGGATATTCGTTTCGATCGTCTCGGCGATGCTCAGACCGCCCAATCCTGTCGTCATCAAATCCTCCCATTTGAAAGCGTCTAGGCCGTTATCCTCCTCGGCCCGTTGCGTCTGGCCAGCCCCATCTGTTCGATGATGTGCCGGCCCGAACCCTCCACATGTCGCGCTACCACGGCGGCCGCTCTATCGGCGTCCTGCGCGCGGATGGCATCGATCAATTCGCGATGCTCGCGCAGCACCGACTGGCGGCGGCTGAGCGAAGTGGGAAAGCGGCGGCTGATGGCGCGCAGGATTTCCCGGTGCTTCCACCACAGTTCGGCAGCGTGCCGGTTGTAGTGGCGGTCGTAGATAAGCTGGTGAAACTGGGTATCGAGTTCGCCATGCTTTTTGGGATCGGCGAAGTTGAGTTCCTCGATCTGAGCCTGCATGGCCTCGAGATCGGCGATGTCGGCATCTGTGACGATCGACACAAACCACTTGGTCAGCGCCGGCTCGATCAGCATTTCGATCTCGATGATGTCGCGCACGAAGGCTTCGTCGATCGGCCGCACGCGGGCGCCGCGATTGGGCTCCATGACAACGAAATCTTCGCCGCGCAATTGCTGCAGCGCTTCGCGGATCGGGTTGGTGGAGGTGCCGTAATGAGCGGCCAGATCGGCGACCTTGAGTCGCGCATTGGGCTCCAGGGCACCCGAAACGATATCCTCGCGGATCATTTCGTAGACGCTGGAATTGGCCTCTGGGGGCCTTGCGTCGATGTCGCTCGTTTCGCCCATGTCCGCCTGTGTAGGCGTCTTTTTGAGCCAAGCCAAGATGATCCGTACGCGAAATCACGAAAATAATGTACGATCCAAACATTCTTGACACATAGAATTTTGTCTGGGACTGTCGAGGCCATGGGTGACACGGGCAAAGCCTGGCCCCAAGGAGGCGCAGCCAGGCTGCGAGGAAGCCCAGGTTTGGCCGGAGGGGCTGAACGGTCTTCCGCATGAGGAGGACTATCAATGACCAATATGCATGACCGCCCCCGGCGGTCGGGCGCGATGACGCGTCGGCAAGCCATGGCCTGTGCGATGGCGGCATTGACGAGTGCATCGCTGCTATCCACCACCGCCTATGCGCAGAGCGTCGATCTCAGCCAGTGGTCGCCCGAATATATCAAGTCGATTGCCGGCACCGAGACCTATGACACCGCCGGACATTGCGCCGAGGTGGTGCCGCTCGATTACACCGGCCGGCTGACCTACTGGTGGACTGGCCCCACCGAGGCTTCGCCGCAGATCGAGCACAAGATCAACGACGAATTCTGGGCCGCCTGGGCCGAGACCTATCCTAATATCGATACCGATGCGCAGAACATCGACTACAACCAGTTGCTCGATCGGCTGCGCACCACCCTGCTCGGCAATGCCGGCCCGATGGTGGTTCGCCTGCAGATCCTGGGCGGCGTGGAATTTGCCTCCAAGGGCTATTTCCAGCAGCTGGCCCCGGAAGACATCGGCTATCCGACCGCCGACTTCTGGCCTGGCGCCATGAAATCCGTGACCTGGCAGGACGCCACCTATGGGGTGCCCACCAATAACGAAACCATGGGCTTCATCTGGAATGCCGACATCTTCGAACGGGCCGGCCTCGACCCTGAGACGCCACCGGCGACATGGGATGACGTGGTCACCTATTCCAAGAAGATCCACGACGAGCTGGGAATCTCCGGCTATGGCCTCGTGGCGCGCCAGAATGCCGGCAATACGCCGTTCCGCTTCATGCCCCAGCTATGGGCTTTCGGTGGCGGCGCGCTTGATGAGAGCTCGGAAAGCCCGACCTATCAGGATGTCGAACTGGGCAATGAAGGCTCGGTCGCCGCATTGCAGGCCGCCTACGACATGTATGTCCGCGACAAGTCCGTGCCGACCTCGGCCCTCACCAATACGCAGAACGAGAACCAGGCGCCCTTCATCGCCGGCCAACTGGCCATGATGATCGCCCACCCGGCAGAATATGCCAAGATGGTGGACCTCGCCGGTCAGGCCAGCGGCGACGACAAGGCCATTGCCGACAGCGTGGTCGAGAACATGCGCTATGGCCTGATCCCGGAAGGGCCGGATCGTCGGGCCGTGGTGTTCGGCGGCTCGAACATGCATTTCGTCGAGAATGAATATGTCGAAGGTGGTTTCGACGAGCAGGCGGCGAAGGCCTTCGCCTGCTTCTGGAACAGCCCGGAATGGTCGACCAAGCTCGCCTGGACTGGATCCAATCCTGGAAACCTCGCTGGCTTCAAGACGGAGTGGATGAAGGAACGCCTCGACACCATCAAGTTCCTCGACGTCACCACCTCCATGCTGCCCAGTGGCATCCCTTTCCCGGTCATTCCTGAAGCGACCGAGATCATGAACATCATCGTCCCTGACATGCTGCAGAACGCCCTGACCGAACGCATGACGGTCGAGGAAGCGGCAGCTGATGCGGCCGCCAAAATCGACTCCCTGGTCGGCGGCGGACTCTAGTCCGCCGACCCACGCTCCGGCTGGCGGCGCCTTGCCGCCAGCGCCTTCGTCACCAACGAAAGGACGGAATCGTGACCCTAGCGACGGGAAGGGTAGCCACCCCCTTGAAGGCCTCGGGCCTGCGCAAGCGGCCAAGCCTGCTCAAGCGCATCATCGCCAACCGCACCGACTATCTCTACGTCCTGCCAGCGATCTTGGTCATGCTGGTGGTGATTGCCTTCCCGATCTACTATACGATCGAGCTGAGCTTTTATTCGACGCCCTCGAACCTGCAGATGCGCGACAAGGTCTGGGCCGGGCTCGACAATTATACGCGCGTGCTGACTTCGGACGTGTTCCATGAGGTCACTATCCAGACGATCATCTGGACCATCGCTTCGACCTTCTTCGCCTTCATTTTGGGTCTCGGCGCGGCGCTGGCGCTGCATCGCGAATTCATCGGTCGCGGGCTGATGCGCGGCCTGCTGCTGATCCCCTATGTGATCAGCGCCGTGGCCGCCTCCTATGTGTGGAAATGGCTCTATCATTCCGATTTCGGCGTCATCGGCGCCCTTGCGGTGCAGCTCGGGATCACCGACGAGCCGATCAACTTCCTCGACAATCGCCGGACCGTTCTGGCCTCGCTGATCGTGGTCAATGTCTGGAAGGAATTCTCCTTCGCCATGGTCATGCTGATGGCGGGCCTGCAGACCGTGCCCGAACAATTGCTGCGCGCGGCTCAGGTCGATGGCGCCAGCCCCTGGCAGCGCTTCTGGCACGTCACCTTCCCCCATCTCAAGGGCGTGTCCATGGTGACCGTGTTGCTGCTGATGGTGGCCAATTTCAACTCCTTCATCATCCCCTTTGTGATGACCGGCGGCGGCCCGGCCGATGCCTCCCATATCTGGATCACCCATATCTACCAGCTCGCCTTTGGGCGGCAGCAATGGGGCGTGGCCTCGGCTTACGCGGTGATCCTGTTCATCGTGATGATGGTGCTGGGCTATTTCTACGTGAAAGCGCTGACGCGCGGGGATGATGCGAGGGCGGGCGAATGAGCACGATCGAGCTACCGAGCGGGGCCAAGCGGCCCGTGGTCAAGAAAAGCGTCGACTGGTGGCGCTGGGCTGGGCGCGCCACCCTCACGCTTCCTGCTTCCTCTTCACCATGCTGCCCATGGCCTGGATGATCCTGACCTCGGTCAAATCCCAGTTCGCGGCCATGCAATATCCGCCGCAATGGTGGCCGACCCAGCCGACGCTGAACAATTACTTCAAGCTGCTCGACCCCGGCAGCAAGATCGGTCGAGACTTCCTGCTCTACTTCTGGAACAGCTTCTATGTCTCGCTGCTGACAACCATTCTGGGCGTCGTGGTGGCGGTGCCGGCGGCCTATGCCTTCTCGCGCTTCCGTTTCCCCGGCCGCAACTTCCTGTTCTTCGCGGTCCTCGTGCGCAACATGTTCCCGGCCGTGGTGTTCCTGATGCCGCTGTTCCTGCTGATGCGCTGGATGGGCCTGGTCAACACCCACGGCTCGCTGATCCTGACCTACCTGACCTTCGGCCTCCCGCTCTCGATCTGGCTGCTCAAGGGCTTTTACGACAACATCCCGATCCAGCTCGAACAGGCCGCCCGCATCGACGGCGCCACGCGCTTCCAGGCCTTCCTTCTGATCGTCATGCCGCTGTCGACGCCGGGCATCATCGCCACCTCGATCTTCTCCTTCATCGGGGCCTGGAACGAATACGTCTACGCCTACACGTTCCTGTCGCGCGACGAGCCAGATGACCCTGCCGGTCGGCATCCAGCGCTTCTTCTACCGAGATTCGCCACCGACTGGCCGGGCCTGATGTCGGCCACTTTCCTGATGAGCGTGCCCGTCGTCGTGCTCTTCCTCGTGCTGCAGAAATACTTCGTCCGCGCGCTGACTGAAGGCGCCGTCAAACACTGATATTTGGGAGATTGCTCGTGGCCGAAATCGTGCTCAAGGACGTCGTCAAGAATTACGGCTCCATCTATGCGGTCAACAATGTGTCCTTCACCGTCGAGGATGGGGAATTTGTCGCCTTGGTCGGGCCCTCGGGCTGCGGCAAGACGACGACGCTCAACCTGATTGCCGGGCTGATTCCCATGTCGGGTGGCGATATCGCCATCGGCGATCGGATCGTCAACGAGCTCGATCCCAAGGATCGGGACATCGCCATGGTGTTTCAGAATTACGCGCTCTACCCGCAGCAAGTCGGTGTTCAACAACCTCGCCTTCCCGCTGCAGATGCGAAAGCTCCCCAAGGAGGAAATCGAGCGCAAGGTGAAGGATGCGGCAAAGCTTCTCGACATCACGCACCTGCTCGAGCGCAAGCCGCGCGAACTCTCCGGCGGCCAGCAGCAGCGCGTTGCCCTCGGCCGCGCGCTGGTGCGCGATCCGGCGGTGTTCCTGATGGACGAGCCGCTCTCCAACCTCGACGCCAAGCTGCGCGTGCAGATGCGCTCGGAGATCAAGCGTTTCCACCACAATCTCAATGCCACCGTCGTCTACGTGACCCACGACCAGCTCGAGGCCGTGACCATGGCGGACAAGATGGCCGTGATGCATGGCGGGCTGCTGCAGCAATACGACAGCCCGGCCAATGTCTTCGCCAACCCGGTCAACACTTTCGTCGCTAGCTTCGTCGGCAGCCCGGCCATGAGCCTGATCCCGCTCGATGTGACGGGCCAGGGCACAGCGGGCGCTGCTGCGAAGTCCCGAAGGCTGGGAACTGCCGCTGTCGGACGAGAACGTGCGCAAGGCGCAACCGCTCGTCCAATGGCAAGGTGGTCCTCGGCGCCCGCCACTCGACCCTCAAGCTCCACAAGACCGCCGCATCCCGGCACCGCGCCCGCCAAGGTCTATACGGTCGAGCCGACCGGCGACGTCACCTTCGTCCAGGTCTTCATCAACGGTGCGCGTGGTCAATGTCAGCCTCGACCCGGGCACGCCGATCGCCCCGGACGAAGAGGTCTTTGTCGAGTTCGACCAGGCGCGCCTGCATATCTTCGACGATGCAACCACCATGGCGCTGAAGGCGGCTTGAATGAAGATCACCGCCATCATCCCCTACCCTGTCTGGGTCGGGACGCGAAACCAGTTGATCGTCAAGGTCGAGACCGATGAGGGCGTCTATGGCTGGGGCGAAAGCGGGTTGTCAGGCCGCGAGAAGGCCGTGGCCGGCGCGCTGGAGCATTATCGCCAATTCCTGATCGGCCGCGATCCGATGGCGATCGGGGCGCTGTGGCAGGAGATGTATCGCAGCCAGTATTTCGAGGGTGGGCGCGTGCTGACCGCCGCCATTTCGGCGCTCGACATTGCCTTTCACGACATCAAGGGCAAGGCGCTTGGCGTGCCGGTCTATCAACTGCTGGGCGGCAAGCAGCGCGACCATATCCCGACTTTCGCAACGACGCGCGGGCCATGCGGGCCGGAGATGATCGAGCAGGCCAAAGAACTGATGGCCCTCGGATGGGATGTCATCCGCCTCTTCCCCGCCGACCATGACAGCAGTGGCGTCTACGAGCCGCGCCCCTCGATTGCCGAAACCGCCAAATGGTGCGTCAAAGCACGCGAGGCCCTGGGCGATAGCGTCGTGCTGGGCGTCGACTATCACCACCGCCTGTCGGTAGCCGAAGCGGCCAGCTATTGCCAGAAGATGCCGTCCGGCACGCTGGATTTCCT
Source organism: Candidatus Devosia phytovorans (assembly GCA_029202405.1). Taxonomy (NCBI): domain Bacteria; kingdom Pseudomonadati; phylum Pseudomonadota; class Alphaproteobacteria; order Hyphomicrobiales; family Devosiaceae; genus Devosia; species Candidatus Devosia phytovorans. The sequence goes on from CP119312.1 coordinate 2,401,192, forward strand.
CGAAGAGCCGATCCGTGATGAAACGCCGGAAGCCTATGAGGCGCTGCGCAAGCTGACCGACGTGCCCTTTGCCATCGGCGAGGAATTTGCCAGCAAGTGGCAGTTCCTGCCCTTTATCGAGCGGGACATTCACCAGTTCAATCGCGTCGACATCTGCAATGTCGGCGGACTGACCGAGGCGATGAAGGTCGCCGGCTGGAGCGAGGCACATTACGTCGACATGATGCCGCATAATCCGCTGGGGCCGATCTGCACGGCCGCGACCATTCACTTCGCGGCCGCGGTGCCCAATTTCGCCTGGCTCGAGACGCGTGCGTCGCCAGGCGAGCTTTACCATGGCTTTGACGACGCCGGCATCTTCACCACTCAGCCCAAGCTCGATGGCGCGGTCTATCCGGTCAGCGACGCGCCCGGCCTCGGCGTCGAGGTTGACGAAGCCCGCATCAGGCAACAGAGCTTCAAATTCTGGGAGGCGCCGCACCTGCGGCGCACCGACGGTTCAGTGACCAATTGGTAGGATTTTGACATGACGCATACCCCAGGCATTACCCGACCATCCAAGGATGTCGTCGCCGCCATTCTGGCAATTGGCGCCGCCTCAGCCTCCAGCACCCTGGCCCATATGGGCATCCGCAACTGTCACATCCAGGGTCCGGTTTCGTGGTCGCCCGGCAAGGCGATGGCTGGTCCTGCACTGACGCTGCAGTTCATGCCCAAGCGCGAAGATCTCTACGGCGATGGCGAATATACCGACCCGGAAAAGCAGCTGCACCGCCACGTGCTCTATCATGTCGAAGAGGGTGACGTGGTCGTGGTCGATGCGCGCGGCGACATGAGTTCCGGCGTCTTCGGGGACATGATGTCCACCTATTTCAAGGGCCGGGGCGGGGCCGGCATGGTGATCGACGGGTGCCTGCGCGACCAGCCCAATCTCAAGAAGCTCGACATTCCGGTCTGGATCCGCGGCTGGACGCCCAACTTTCACACCCAGACCAATCTCATGCCCTTCGCCGTCAACGTGCCAATCGCCTGTGGCGGGGTGACGGTGATGCCGGGCGACATCATCGTGGCCGATGACGATGGCGCGGTCTGCGTGCCGGCAGCGCTGGCCGAAACGGTTATCGACCGCTCGCACAAGAGTCATGACTGGGAGGACTTTTCACGGATGAAACTGATGCAGGGCGCGCCGCTGCAGAAATACTATCCGCTGCACGACGATGCCCGTCCTGAATACGAGGAGTGGCGCAAGCTCAATCCGCAGCCGTAGCCGGTGTCAGGCAAAAATAGCAACGCGCGCCGGGTCGAAGGTCAGCCGCAGCGGCTGGTTGTCGTCTATTGCCGTTCGGCCAGGGAAGGCGGCACTGACTGCAGACTGTCCGCAGTCCAGGCTGACGATGGTCTCAGTCCCGACGCGCTCGACGAGCCTTATGTCTCCGGTGAGCATCTCGCTGCCGGTTTCACACAGCACCAGATCATGCGGGCGAATGCCCAGGGTGACCGCCTGCCCGACTGACCAGTCGGCGGTTTTGGACACTGTGACCTCTCGGTCGAAAAGGCGCAGCGTGGCCCCGCCATCAGCAACAGCAATCACCTCGGCGGGCAGAAAATTCATCCGCGGAGAACCGATGAAGCCGGCAACGAAGCGGTTGGCGGGGTTTTCGTAGAGCTCCATGGGGGAGCCGACCTGCTGGACCACGCCGTCCTTGAGCACGACGATGCGATCGGCCAGCGTCATGGCTTCGGTCTGATCATGCGTCACATAGATCATGGTGGCACCGAGGTCGCGATGCAGCTTTGCCAGTTCCATGCGCATGTCGACGCGCAGCGCAGCATCGAGATTGCTCAGCGGTTCGTCGAAGAGAAAGACCTTGGGCTGCCGCACAATGGCACGGCCGATGGCGACGCGCTGGCGCTGGCCGCCGGAGAGCTGGCCGGGCTTGCGGCGCAGCAATTCCTCCATGTGGAGAATGCGGGCGGCGGCGGTGACCCGCTGCTCGATTTCCGCCTTGGGCCGCCGCTCGATCTGGAGACCGAAGGCCATGTTGTCGAACACTGTCTTGTGCGGATAGAGCGCGTAGGACTGGAAGACCATGGCAATGCCGCGCCGTGATGGCTCGACCTCGTTGACGATCTTGCCGTCGATGGCAATTTCCCCGCTCGTGGCATGATCGAGCCCAGCGATCATGCGCAGCAACGTGGATTTTCCGCAGCCCGAGGGACCGACAAAGACGACGAACTCGCCCTTGTCGATATCAAGGCTCACCCCCTTGATGACATCGGTCTCGTTGAACGACTTGGTGACATTGCGCAGCGAGAGGGCAGCCATGTTCAGTCCTTTCCGCGGGTAATCGGCTCAGCGATATTGTGGCAGGAGATCGCCATGCCGCTCGATCAGACGGTCGCAGAGCTGCCAGATTTCGTCCAGCGACAGTTCGGCCGCGGTGTGCGGATCGAGCATGGCGGCGTGGTAGATATGCTCGCGCTTGCCTGATATCGCTGCCTCAACGGTCTGGCGCTGCACGTTTATCGACAACTGCATGATCGAGGCGAGATGGGAGGGGATGCGACCGACCCTGGTCGGCTGCACGCCATTGCGATCGACGAGGCAGGGCACTTCGACCACCGCATCCTCGGGCAGGTTGGCGACGAGGCCGCGGTTGGGCACGTTGCCGTAGATCAGGCCCTTTTCGCCTGACACCATGGAGCGGATGATGCCCGCGGCATATTCGTTGGACTGCTCCACCTCGAGCGGGGCATCGCCTTCGAGCTCCTTGCGCAGTTCATGCCATTCGGCGATCTGGTCCTGGCAGCGGTAGAGATATTCGCCGAGGCGGAGCTTGTATTTGTCGAGCAGGTCCTGCCGGCCGCGCTTCAAGAACCACGAATTATACTCGGAGAAATGCACGCTGGATTCGGTGACGAAATGGCCGACGCGCTTGAGCATTTCGAAGCGGACGAGGTCTTCATCGGGCGCGGTGCCGGCTTCTGCAATAGCCTTGAGGCGGGGATAGAGGTCTTCCGTAGTGCCGTCGGCCAGCACCTTCTCGAACTTGAGATAGAAAGCGACGTGATTGATGCCGGCGCAGAGATAGTTGAGGTCGCTCGGCTTTTCGCCAAGGATTTCAGCCAGTTGATGGGATGTTTCCTGCACCGAGTGGCAGAGACCGACGGTCCTGATATGGGGGAACCTGTCCTTGATGGCCCAGCAGTTGATCGCCATGGGGTTCACATATTGCATCAGCAGCGCGTCGGGGCAGAGCTCCTCCATGTCGCGGCAGATGTCGAAGAGCACCGGGATGGTGCGCAGGCCGCGGAAGATGCCGCCGATGCCCAGCGTATCGCCAATGGTCTGGTTGACGCCGAAGCCGTCGGGGACTTCGAAATCTGTAACGGTGGCAGGCTTATAGCCGCCGACCTGCATCATCAGGATGACGAAATCGGCGCTCTTGAGCATGGCGCGGCGATCCTGGCTGGCCTCGACGCGCAGGTTCTGGATGCCGAGCGTTTCGCCGATCCGGCGGGCCACCACTTCCGAAGTTTTGAGCCGTTCGGCGTCGATGTCGTGCAGGGCAATGGTGGCGTGTTGCAGCGCCGGATTGGACAGGACATCGCCGATGATGGACTGGGCGAAGACGGTGCTGCCGGCACCGATGAGCGTGATTTTGGGCATGAGACTATCCTCCATCGCCGCAGCGATGTTGTTTGGCTTCAGTGGTTTAGGTCAGGTTTTGGCTATTTGAGACCGGACGTGGCGATCCCCTGGATGAATTGCTTCTGGGCGAAGAAGAATGCGATGATGATGGGCGCGA